>CAWHRG010000001.1:0-670000 GCA_963831665.1 uncultured Acidobacteriaceae bacterium
CAGAGTCCTCACGTCGTCCCCTCCCCTTGCCTCCCCAAGCAATCGAAACTCTGAAGGCTTGGAAGGAAAAGTCACGATACACGAAGCCAGAGCATTGGGTATTTGCTTCCGAGTTCCATTTCGGCAAGCAACCGTTATGGCCTGGAACGCTCTGGCGTCGTAACGTCGTCCCAGCGATAGAGGCAGCAGGTATCAACAAGCCCAAGCTAGGATGGCACACACTTCGCAGGAGCTACGCTTCCCTTCTGCTTTCCAGCGGAGTGAGTCTACGCGTGAGTATGGAGCTAATGCGTCACTCAACAGCGGAGATGACATTAGCAACGTACGCGCAGTCTGTAGGCGATGAAAAGCGGGAGGCAGGAGAAAAAGTAGCGTCTCTCGTTCTGGTGAAAAAAGAGAGTGCAGCGTAATGGACCCAAATTGGACCCATGCTGAAATTTCTCTTCTTATTGGACCCAGATTTTCGATGTAAGTCATTGATTTATTTGGTGGAGCTGAGCGGGATCGAACCGCTGACCTCCTCGTTGCGAACGAGGCGCTCTCCCAGCTGAGCTACAGCCCCCCACCAAGACAAACGCTGCACACCGCTTTCGCGGGCACTACGCCGTCGAACATCTCTATCGAGTGTATCAGCAAGCGCCTCTCGGCTCAAACTTCGAATCTGCCAACCCGCCCAGTCACCGCAGTTCCCGCTGTCAACGGCTTCTCCACCAGATGCCACACTTCTCCGGCATCATCGACCTCCACAGCCAGCACAGGAACCTCCAGCCGCGCTCCACTCCGCGCAACCGCCTCTAGTACTCCCTTATCGCCCGCCGCAAACTCTGTTCGATCCAACGCCATCTGCCACCGCTGCCGTCGCCCCAGGCGCGACTCCTCGCGAATATCCGTCACCACCGCCGCGAACTCGCTCACTTCCCCACCGCCGCTGTCAGCGTTGCTGCAAGAGCCTCCATCTCGCGTCTACTTCCCACGCAAAACGGCGTCCGTTGATGAATCCCTTCAGGCCGAATATCCAGTACACGGCCCGCTCCATTGGTCGCCATGCCCGCCAGCCTGCTCAGCGATAAATGCCAGCGGATTCGCCTCATACAGCAATCGCAGCTTACCCTTCGGCTGCTTCACTGTAGGCGGATAGAGAAACACGCCACCCTTCAGCAGCGTGCGATGAAAATCCGCCACCAAACTACCGATGTAGCGCGAGCTATACTCCTTACCCAACCCACCCGAGCGCAGCATCTCGACATACGCGCGATACTCCTCCGGCCACGTAGCTGCATTCGCCTCGTTCGTGCTGTAATAGCTTCCCTGCTCCGGCATCATCATCCGCTCGTTGCTCAGCACAAACGCGCCAATCGCTGGATCGAGCGTGAACCCATGCACCCCATTGCCCGTCGTATAAACCAGCACAGTCGACGGCCCATACACCACATACCCCGCCGCCACCTGCCGAAAGCCCTGCTGCAGAATCGACTCCTCCAGCGTCCCATGTTCAGGCGGCAGCCTGCGCAGCACGCTGAAGATCGTCCCCACATTCACATTCACATCGATATTGCTCGACCCATCCAGCGGATCGAAGACGATGATGTACTTCCCCCGTCTCAGGATCGCGGTTGAACGTCACCGGCTCCTCATCCTCTTCGCTCACCAGTGCCGCAACGCTGTCGCGTAATCCAAGGCAATGCAGCAGAGCCTGGTTCGCATACACGTCCAGCTTCTGCTGCTGCTCACCCTGCACATTCTCCGCGCCAAACGCCCCATACAGATCCGTCAGCCCCGCCGAACGGATCTTCGACTCCACCATCTTTGACGCCAGCGTAATCCCGCTCAGCAGCCAACTGAACGTCCCCGAAGCCTCGCGCCCCGTAGACTTCAACATCTCCTGCTGTTGCTGCAAAATATGCTGCTGAACCGTCGTAATCATCGCCATCACATCGCTTCCTGTCTTATTTAGTCTTCTACAAGGGTATTCCAGAATCGAAGCCTGCATTCATACGAAGTTCAATCCATCCCACAATTACCGTCCACGACTAAAGCCTCACAATTTACAATCCGCACATGCCCACAAGAAGAAGTTTTCTCCTCACCGCCACGGCAGCAGCCGCAACTCCGTCCATAGCACTCCAGGCCCAACGCCCCGCAGCCCCCCCTCCGACCTCAAACTCCCCGCCCCAATCGCCGCCCTCACCAGCCGACGTTCCGAGGCCACGCCCATCACATTGGCCGAGCGCGAGCAGCGCCTCGAACGCGCCCGCACCCTCCTCGCCCAGCACAAGATCGACGCCCTCGTCATCGCCACCGGCACCTCGCTCAACTACTTCACCGGCCTGCGTTGGGGCCAGTCCGAGCGCTTCTTTGCCTGGGTCCTTCCCGTCCAAGGAAGCCCTTTCGTCGTCTGCCCCGTCTTTGAAGAAGGCCGCGTCCGCGAGCGCATGGAAGCCAAGCCTGCAACGTTGCCCGCCGCTTCCATCACCAAAATCTACACCTGGAACGAAGACGAAAATCCCTACACGCTCCTCGCGAAAGCACTCAAAGACGCAGGCATCACCACCGGAAAAATTGGTATAGAAGAACGCACCCAATTCGCCTTCTCCGACGGCATCGCTCACGCCAGCCCCAGCCTCACCGCCGTCAGCGGAACCCCCATCACCTTCGGCTGCCGCGCCGTCAAATCTCCCGCAGAGCTCGCCCTCATGCGCCTCGCGAACAACATCACCTTCAACGTCTACGAGGCGGCCTACAAGTCCGCTCAGCCCGGCATGACCAACCGTCAGTTCAGCGAGCTCGTCAGCGCCGCCTATCTTCGCTGCGGCTTCCCCGGCGATGCCAGCTGTCAGGTAGGCGAGTACTCCGCCCTTCCCCACGGCTCCCTCCAGCCGCAAGTCATCCGCGAAAACGAGATCATCCTCATCGACGATGGTTGTCTCGTCGAAGGCTACCAGTCGGACATGTCCCGCACCTTCGTCCTCGGCAAAGCCACCGACAAACAGAAACAGGTCTTCGACATCGTCCACAAGGCCCAGGCCGCAGCTCTTAGCGCAGCCCGTCCCGGCATCCCCTGCCACGCCATCGACGATGCCGCCCGCAAGGTCATCACCGACGCAGGCTACGGCCCCGACTACAAGCACTTCACCCACCGCGTTGGCCACGGCATCGGCATGGACATGCACGAGTGGCCCTATCTCGTCCGCGGCAACACCACGCCACTCGCCGCCGGCATGACCTTCTCCGACGAGCCAGGCATCTACATCACCGGCGACTTCGGCGTCCGTCTCGAAGACGACTGGGTCGTCACCCCCAACGGCGGCGAGATGTTCACCCCGCAAAGCCCCTCGCTCGAAGATCCCTTCGCCAAAGCCTGAGCAATCAGTCGTAGGCGATAATATTCCGGTCGGCGGCACAGTAGATCCAAACCGCCGACCGGAGCAAACCAAGATGACCCTGATCGCCCGCCGCCTGCTTCCGCTCACCAGCAGCATCCTCCTTGCCCTAAGCGTCCGCGGCTCCAGCCCAAACCGCCGCTCCTCTCGCCCACGGCATCAACATCGCCAATATGGACACCTCCGTCCGTCCCGGCGACGACTTCTACACCTTCGCCAACGGCGGCTTCATCGCCCGCACTAAACTCCCAGCCGACCGCTCCACCATCGGTGTCTTCACCGTTCTCTCCGACCTCAGCTTCGAGCGCACAGCCAACATCATTCAAGACGCAGCCAAAGCCAACGCCGCTCCCGGCACCGACCAGCGCAAGATCGCCGACCTCTACCACTCCTACATGGACGAGGCCGCCATCGAGTCCCACGGTCTCGCCACCCTCAAGCCCCAGCTCGCCGAAATCGCCGCCATCGAATCGCCTACCCAACTCGCCCACGCCCTCGGTCTCTCCCTCCGCGCCGACGTCGATGCCCTCAACAACACCAACTTCCACACCTCGAACATCTTCGGTCTCTGGGTCGCACCAGACTTCAACGACCCCGACCGCTACGCGCCATATCTCCTGCAAGGCGGCCTTCAACTCCCCAACCGCGACTACTATCTCTCCGATTCAGCGCGCATGAAGGAGATCCGCGCCAAGTACCAGACCCACATCGCCGCCATGTTCCGCCTCGCCGGACTCTCCGACGCTGAGGCCCGCGCAGCTCGTGTCCTGGCCCTCGAGACCGAGATAGCCAAAGTCCACATCTCCCTCGCCGACAGCGAAGACATCCACAAGGCCAACAACCCATGGAGTCCCGCCGACTTCTCCACCAAGGCCCCCGGCCTCGATTGGCCCGAGTTCTTTCGCGCCGCCGGCCTCGACAAGCAGACCAGCTTCATTGTCTGGCAGCCCAGCGCCTTCACCGGCGAGGCCGCCCTCGTAACCTCCCAACCCATCGACGCATGGAAGGACCTTCTCGCCTATCACCTCATCGCGGCCTACGCTGCAGGCACATCCAAGGCACTCGCCGACGAGAACTTCGCCTTCTTCGGCCAAACCCTCTCCGGCACGCCTCAGCAACGCCCACGCGACATCCGCGGAGCCCGCCTCGTCTCCGCCCTGCTCGGCGATCCCGTAGGCCAAATCTACGCCGCACGATACTTCTCCCCCGAGGCCAAAGCCCAGGCCGAAGCACTCGTCTCGAACATCATCGCCGCATTCCGTCAGCGCCTCGAGAACCTCACCTGGATGGCCCCCGCCACCAAAACCGAAGCTCTGGCCAAACTCGGCACCCTGCAAGTCGGCATCGGTTATCCCGACCACTGGCGCAGCTACGCAGCCTACGAGGTCACGCCTGACAACCTCTTCCTCAACCTCTGGCGCAGCGGCCTCTTCGAATACCACTACGACATCGGTCGCATCGGCGCTCCCGTCGATCGCCGCGAGTGGACCATGACACCGCAGACCGTCAACGCCGTCAATCTTCCTCTCCACAACGGCCTCAACTTCCCCGCCGCCATCCTGCAGCCACCCTTCTTCGATCCCAAAGCCCCAGCCGCAGCCAACTACGGAGCCATCGGCACCGTCATCGGCCATGAGATCAGCCACACCTTCGACTCCGAGGGCGCAGCCTTCGACTCCAAAGGTCGCGTCCGCAACTGGTGGACACCCGACGATCTGGCTCACTTCAATGCCGCCGCAGCCGCGCTCGCCGCACAGTACGACGCCTACAAACCCTTCCCCGACCTCGCCGTCAACGGCCGCCAAACCCTCGGTGAAAATATCGCCGACGTCGCCGGCCTCACCGCCGCATTCGACGGCTACCACGCCTCACTCAACGGCAAGACCGCTCCCATGGACGGCAACTTCACCGGCGACCAGCAATTCTTCATCGCCTTCGGCCAGAACTGGGGCTCCGTCGTCCGCGACGCCGCCCTTCGCCAGCAAGTCCTCACCGATCCCCACGCCCCCGCCCGCTTCCGCGCAGCCACCGTCCGCAACAACGACGGCTGGTACACCGCATTCGACATTCAACCCACCGACAAGCTCTACCTCGCTCCCAAAGACCGAGTAAAAATCTGGTAGCGCTTCAAAACTCGATCAGGGTCTTGACCATTACTTAAGCAGGACCCTGATTTTTTTTGACGCCGTCACATTCTCACGGCTTTACGCATCTGAAGTCCGAAGCTTCGTCAATGCTGCCGGTCCCCTTATACTTCGCCTCTTCAGGGTAAGGACACAGCGGGCGCGTCCGATCGGCATGAGTACGAGGACCATCCGGAAAATGCGATGCGATGACAAAACCAGGAGCCTTATCGTGCTCTACCCAGTCTGTGAGAGGCGCGTACAAATCAAAGTCAAAAGGGCCATCTCCTCCGTCGCAATGATTCATACCCGGAGCAAGGTAAAGTCGCATCGAGGCCTGACCTTTGGCACCCGTAGCATGCAGCACATCCTTGTAATAGTTGATGGTGTTCTGTGGCGCAATAAGAGGGTCATTAAGGCCGTGATAGAACAGGAGCTTGCCTCCGTGAGAAAAGAACGCGGTAAGGTTTGGATTTGTAGCAGCCACTGTTCCATTATCAATCTTGTCCGCCAACGCCATGTCACTGTCAAAGTTGAAAGTCTGAAAATTCCAGTTCGGATCTTTGAAGACAACGTATTTGAAGTGAGAGGTAGTAATCGGCGGCTCAGGAGGCCCAGCAAAAGCCAGCCAGCCAAGTTCGCTGCCAGGCTCAAGCCCCGGAAAGATCTGTTCTCCCGTCCGAGGATTAACAGGACCTGAATAAATCTTGCGTGCAGCCTCAGCCTGTTGTGCACTTAGGCAGGAAGTCTTATCCGCACCCTTACAGACAAGCGTTCGCGGATCGAAGTGACACGCAAACGGATCACTGATCAAGCCATCTTTAACACCATCGGAAGCGTCACAAGCCTTCAGAACAGCCTCATGCAGAATCTTCAGTTTCTCCGGCGTAAGAAAGGAGGCAGCATCCGCATGCGTCGCCTGACCAATCCAGATAGCACTGGCAGAGAGATGTTCCCAGTGGTTAGCCGGAGCACCCGAGATAATGCCATCGTAGTCATCGGGAAAACGCTGCGCCTCCATCAACCCCTGCTTGCCGCCCGACGAGCATCCATCCCAATAAGCACGTGAAGCCCCCTGACCATAGAACGCCGCGATAATCGCCTTCGCCTTCAATGTCGTCTCATGCACCGCGCGATAGCCAAAGTCGATAAGCTTCTCCGGATGCCCAAGAGCAAAGCTTGCGTCTACGGGCGAACCCTCATGCCCAGTATCTGTGGAAGCAGTGGCATAGCCGCTTCGTAACGCACTCGCCATGGGCCGATACCAGATCGCTCCCGACCAGGCTCCATTACCCACCGCCATAAACCTATGGTTCCAATCCGAAACAGGCATCCAAACTTCAAACTTGATCACCGAATCAGGCGTCGGAAAGACCGTCGCTGCAACGCGACAAAAAGGAGGCAGACGCGCGAATTGCTTACCGGTAGCAACATTGTCGACAGGCGTGAAAGTCCCCGAAGTTTCAGCACGCGCAAGAGTGATCGTGGTATTTGGCAGCTCAAGCTTAGCCAGACTCTCACACGTGGCAGCTAGAACCTGCGAAGCCAGAGCGGCAAAGAAAACGACCGCAGCAAACAAGACTCGAACAACTCGCAACCGTACAGCGAAGCAACTCAGAAACATGCAGCATCTCCAGTGCGGAGGATTCTAGCATTGGAACGGTGGCGAGCCCGTCATGAAAAAAGCTCGCCACCGATTCAATCCGCCTACGGCATTACCAGCACTTCAACTCCACTAGCCGCATCCGCATTCCGATACACGCTCTCCGTAGCCTTCACAAACTGCTCCGGCTTAGCCAGCGGTATATCCACAAACGTCTGCGGATTCCGATCCACCAGCGGGAACCACGAGCTCTGCACCTGCACCATAATCCGATGCCCCGCGCGGAACGTGTGGTTGATATCCGGCATCTCCGAATTCACCGAGACCATCTTGCCCGGAACCAGCGCCGTCGGCTTCTCCCAGCTATCGCGGAACTTCGCACGCATCGGCTCGCCCCGCACAAGCTGCTGGTACCCACCCATCACCACCACAGGCGCACCAGTCATTCTCTTGTTCGTCGCATCCGTCCCCGCGGCATTCGGATAGTCATACGGATACACATCAATCAGCTTCACCACAAAATCTGAGTCCGTCCCTGTCGAAGCAATCTTCAGCTTCGGCCGCACCGGCCCCACAATCGTCACATCCTCCTTCAGCGGCTCCGACTCATACACCAATACATCCGACCGCTTCGAAGCAAACCGCTGGTCATCCGCCATGTACCGCTGCGGAATCGTCCCCGTCGGATACTCGACAAACGGCACCGGATGCGCCGGATCGCTCACATACTCATCCACACCCGCCTTCTCGTTAGGTGCATCGAAGCTCAGCTTCCCGCCGGCCCTGAAATAAAGCGTCTTCGCAACCGCAGGCTTCGGAGGCCACGCATCATACGTCTTCCACACATTGCTGCCCGTCTCAAACACATAAGCCTTAGGCAGCGGCCCGCCATGCACACCCTTCAAGTAGTACTCAAAGAACGGATACTCGATCTTCGACCGGTAGAACAGGGAAGTCTTCGCATTGAAGGTCACATCGCCCAGATGATCCCCATCCGTCCGTGACCATCCGCCATGCGTCCATGGCCCAATCACCAGCGTATTCACCGCACCCGGATTGAACTCATCGATCGCATGAAACGTCTTGAACGGCCCGGACAGATCCTCAGCATCGAACCATCCACCGACAGTCATCACCGCCGCATGAACACCCTTCATATGCAGCGACAGATCACGCTTCTTCCAGTAGTCGTCATACGTCGTATGCGAAACCTGGTCATGAAACAACCAGTTCCCCCCGTTCAAATATTCCTTACCCGTATCTAGATTTTCCGTCGGGCCCGCCGCCAGCAGCGTCGCATACGTATCTGGATTCTCATTCGCAGAGCCTCCTTCCCCGCGCGGCCCACCACTCGGAATCACCGGGTTCTTCTGCGGAGCAAAAAATCTGTAAAACCCATAGTTCGCGCCCAGCATAAACGCGCCGCCATGGTACCCATCGTCATTGAAAAACAGATTCGTCATCGGAGCCTGCGGACTCGCAGCCTTGATCGCCGGATGCGAATCGATAATGCTCGCTGACGTATAGAACCCCGGATAGCTGATCCCCGTAATTCCCACCTTGCCGTTATTGTTCGGCACATGCTTCAGTAGAAACTCCACCGTGTCATACATATCGCTCGACTCATCCACATCCTTCGCCGACTTCTTCTCATCGATATGCGGATTCATCTCCTGAAACACACCCTCGCTCGCATTGCGCCCGCGCGCATCCTCACAAACAAAGATGTAACCCGACTCCATCAACTCCTGGCTCGGCCCCACACGTGCAGGAAACTTATCCTCCCCATAAGGCGCACAGCTATAAGGAGTCTTCGTCATCAAAAACGGATAAGGCCCGGCATCCTTGAACGCCCCCGTCTGCGGCACATACACCGAAGCGAACAGCTTCACCCCATCCCGCATAGGAATCCGATACTCATACTTCGCATAGTGCGTCTTCACAAACTCATCAGCAGCCGCCTCTGGAGCCTGCGCACTCACCGCACCTACAGCCGTCAGCAGACACACCGCCACTAGCCCAAACTTACCTGTCATTGAATCCCTCAAAATGAAATTTGCAGTATCCGCAGTCTACCCGCGAAAAACGACCTTTCCCCAAAAAATCGTCACGCTTAAGCAGACAACATATCCATTAGCGGCAGAGGTATAATCGCCAACCAGGTATAGGCAAACGTCAGAGGGTCGCTTGCGATGAGAACATCATGGCAGACCGAAACGGGACATCTAGCGTGCCATTGGTCTGACGTGGGCCAACGCATCCAGTACAACCCGCACTGGATGCAAGAGACTTCAGCTATTCAGAGCAGTTACTTACAACCTGTTCCGGATTTCGCCAGCAAAAGTCCCTTCGGCGGAGCCTCCTGGTTCCAACCCCATACCGTTTACCGCGGTTCGGGAACGACGTAAGGCAAGCGAGGGTCTTGGGGCCAAGTCTCGAATCTCAGGTGTCCCTGTCCATCTCCAATCGCTCTGAACCAGACTTCATGTTGGAAGTCTTTGCTTAACCATTTTTTAGGGCTGAGGCCGTATCTTCCAACCACGGTGAAGGATATGTAAAAGAAGTGACCAGGCTTGAGAGATGTAGTTAGTTTCCAAGGCAACTTGCAATAGACCGTGGCTCCGAGTCCTCCAGCTTTCAAGGTTTGAGCTACTTGGGCCCCATAGCCCACTCCCGGAGTAGCATTTTTTTGAAGATCGTCAGCAGCAGCACCCTCTAAAATCGGGCTGCAGATTGCCTGCACGTTCGTCGCATCGAAATACCCCGTATTGCGAAGTAAAAAAGGTGTAGCAAAGAGATCACTTGGATCCGTGGACGCCTGCGGCTCGAGACTGATTTGCACCTGATAAATGGCCTTGATCGTAGGTAACTGCGCGATTCCTATTAATGCCAGCACACTTGTGACTATCCAGCCAATAATCTTCCGCCCTCGCGGCATGATGTTCCAACGCGATTTAGCGTTGGATTTTTCATCTGTCGTAGGTGTGGTGGGTGGAGCAATTTGAAACTTTTTAAGAAGACTGGATTCAATTCTCTTGAATAGCCGTTGCTGTTTTCGGCGCTCACGTGCAGGGCCATTCATGTCGCCAGCGTATCACGGGGCTGTTACGTTGCCGACCTTTACATACATAGTGTCGGTAATGCTGTATATGATCGTCACGCACGGCCGCTCTAACAGGAATTGAATACGACTAAGAGCGGAGCCGATCGGCGAAATGGAAGAAAATCGCCAGACCGACCATGAGCATAGGTAATTTTTGATCGCCGTATCCCGCGCACAGCAGTATGATTCGGAAACGTTGCAAAACCGGGCCTTTGCTCCATGTACGTTACTTCATGACAGGTGGTCCTTATGCTGCTCTGGTTCCGCAAATCGGAAATCCTCCAAACCATTCCTCTAATCATTCTGTTCCTTACCGCGGTTGTACCGGCCGTTTCGCAGGATCCCGTCGATAAGGCGTGGACGGTCCTGCAATCGGGACTGACCAACAGCAATACGGACAACCGAACCGTCGCAACGCGGCTTCTCGGTGGCCTGCCAAACAATCAAAAGGCACAGGATCAGGCGCTGAAGGCACTCGCCGACGACAAGCCTGAGGTCCGAGCTGCGGGAGCGGAGGCGCTGGGCACGATGCAGGCAAAGTCCGCAATTCCACAACTTCAGCAGGTGTGCCGCACAGACCAGGATGCCGGTGTGGTTATATCCTGCGCCAGGGCGCTGGTGAATCTGGGTGATCCTCTTGGATTCAACGTCTACTACGCCATCCTCACGGGAGAGCTGAAAAGCGGCGCCGGTCTGATGGACGAGCAGAAAAAGATGCTGAAGGATCCGAAGAAGCTGGCGCAGTTCGGCTTTGAGACAGGCGTCGGGTTCATCCCCTTTGGCGGACTCACCCTAGGCGTCATCAAATCCTTGACGAAGGATGATGTATCACCCATACGCGCCGCGGCCGCCGAAGTACTCATTAAAGACCCCGATCCCAAGACCACCATAGCACTAAAGAAAGCACTCTCCGACAAGAGCTGGCTGGTGCGCGCCGCCGCCGCTGACGCGCTGGGCAAACGCACGGATCAGAGCGCCACTCTGGATCTGGTACCTGTGCTCGACGATGACAAAGAGGCTGTCCGCTACACCGCCGCAGTGTCGATCATTCGCCTGAACGATAGAAAGAGCAGCAAACCCGCGGCTAAGACCACTACCAAACGCGCAGCCAAACCGAAATAGAACTACATCGACACCACGTTTCCCAAATCTTTACCGCTTCGTTGGGTGGGAGAGCCCGCACTTCACCGCCCCACCGGAACCCCATCCAAACTCCCCAACCGCCCCACCGGATACAACCCAACCCGATTCGCCGCAAACCACGGCGACCGCTCAAAGAAGAAACTAAGCCGAGCATAAGGATTCCCCGCAAACGCCGGATCACCCGCCACCTTCTTCTCAAACTCCGCCTTCAGCTTCGGGTCCTTCGCCATCATCTCCCGAGCCAGAGCCTCCAGCACATACGCCTCGCCATACTCTTTCTGCTCAAAGATCGAGTCGAAGAATCCCCACTGTAACGCAGAATCAGGAGCCGCCGGTTCCAGCCACTGCACCGCAACCTTCGAAAGCCGCTGATCCAGCCGCACCACAGCCGACCCCGCAGGAAAACTCATCTTCTCCTTCACCAGCGCACAGCTCCCAAACTTGCCCGGACTCCGAAACGCCTCTCCATTGAAGGTCGGATGCCGCCCCTCAAACGGAGGCTCCTGCCACACCATCCCCGCGCACCGATAAGTCTCCACCTCATCCGACCACGCAGCCGTCGTCCGCTCCATCACAACCTGATGCGCCGCCAGCACATCAATCACCTTCGTCCACTGCACCGGAATAATGTAAGCCGCAGGCAGCGTCGTCTCCGCCGTCACCTTGAACCCCGTCTGAAACGGCAACGAAACATTCCAAGGCTCATGCGAGTACTCGATCCGCATCCCGCCCGAAACCTCACTCAGCGACCGTCGAAACGCATACCCGCGAAACAGAAACGGAGTCGTCTGCCCTCCCCATCCCAGCGCCAGCGGATACTTCACATTGCTCAGCGGATGCGCCCCCATCTGCTCAGCCTCTTTATCCGCCGCCGCATTCAGCGCAATCACCTTATCCGCATCGCGATTCATCAACTCCATCAGGCCCGCAAGAATCTCATAGTTCCCAGTCACCCGAGTCTTGTAATCCTTCAGCATATGCAACTCGACCAGCATCCCGGGCCGGCCCTCAAGGATCATGTACCCAGTCGAAAACCGCGGCGGATTGTCATTGAACCCCAGACCCTCCGTCGGATCATTGTCATTCACAAGCGTGATGTACGTAGGCGCAGCCAGATGCCCATGCGCATCCACATACTTCTGCAGCGTAGGCGTTGCCACATCATCCACCCACTTCGCCGTTCCGCTCGGCAGATTCGGCCCATCATCAATCGTGAACGTCACGTCGTACTGATAATCCGCACCGTCCGTCACATGGTCATCGACAAAGAAATCCGGCAGCCAGTGATGAAACATCACCATAAACGCCCGCGTCTCCGGCGTATCCGCCTTCAGATAGTCGCGGTTCAAATTCAGATTCGTACCATTCCCGCGCCACCCCATCTCCTCCGGCCCATTCTGATTGATCCGGTTATAAGGACTCCGCCGTTCATGCCCGTCCGCGTTGTATATCGGAATAAACACAAACACCGAACGCTCCAGCAGCCCCGCCTTCGACTTCGAGATCACCATATCCCGCAGCAAAGCAAGACACGCATCCTTACCATCCATCTCGCCCGCATGGATTGAGTTCTGCACCAGCACAATCGGCCTCTTCGCCGCATGAATCGCCGCCGGATCGAACACCCCATCCTTCGAGGCGATCACAATATCCAGATCACGCCCCTCACCCGTCTTCCCAAACGGCTCAATCCGCACCTGCCCCGGCGCCGCCGCCTGCACGCGCTTCAAATAAGCCATCGTCTCGTCATAGTCTGGAGTAGTCGCGTAGCAACTCTTCTCCGCCGGAGTAGCCCACTCATCTTTCACCGGGCACTCCACCGCACGTGGAGCGCTCATCAACGGAGGATTCGCCACCGTCTGCCCAAACCCTGATCCAGCACACACCGCCGCAACCACCAATCCCAGACCAATCCGCATCGACGCTCCCTTTTGAAGCTTCATTCTAAAAGAAGTTTCCGCGGAACGACCCACCGACGCTAATTGCCGGGTGCCCCATCTTCGCGATAGTTTTATCGTCGCTAAGGTGGGTTCGCAGGATGCCAATCAGTCACCCTACGACTGCGCAGGCGCTTCCGTATTCACCATCCACGGCACATCGAACTTATCCACACACATTCCGAACCCCGGAGACCAGAACGTCTTCTGAAACGCCGCCTGCACTTGCCCCCCATCCGACAGCTCCTTGAAGATGCGCTCTCCCTCCGCAGCATCCTTCACCGTCACCGACACGGAAAACCCCGCCGGCTTCACCGTTCTTCCCTGCGGATGGTCCGCTCCCAGCAGCAAGCCGCCCGGTGTCTCCAGCGCTGCATGCATAATCTTGTCCTTCCACTCCGGCGCAGTCTTATCCGCCATCGGCGATTCGCCATGCGTCATCATGAATTTAATCTTCCCACCCAGCGCGCGCTCATAGTACTGAAACGCATCTTTACAGTTTCCGCTGAACGCAAGATAAGTATTGATCATCATCTCGACATCTCCTCCTTAAACTCTTCGGAAAAACTCTACCCGCATCACAATGCAAAGCGCAATTAACCCGTCACAAATTTCACCGAACGGAAACCGTTTATCCTCTCCCAATGAGCTACGAACAGCCCGACGAAAAAGCCAACGAACTCTGGACCGCAGTCGACACCTACATCGCCCAGAACCTGATCCCCTCCGACCAAATCCTCGAAGAAACCCTGAAGGCCAACGCCGAAGCCGGGCTCCCCTCCATCGATGTCTCCCCCACTCAAGGCAAGTTCCTCTATCTCCTTGCAAAGATCAAAGGCGCAACCCGCATCCTCGAGATCGGAACCCTCGGTGGCTACAGCACCATCTGGCTCGCCCGCGCACTCCCCTCCGGCGGCAGGCTCATCACACTCGAGGTAGATCCCAAACACGCCGAGGTCGCTGGCAAAAACATCGCCCGCGCTGGCCTCACCTCACTCGTCGAGCAGCGCGTCGGCCCCGCACTCGACTCCCTCGCCCAACTCCAGACCGAACGCACCCCACCCTTCGACCTCATCTTCATCGACGCCGACAAGCCCAACAACCCCAGCTATCTCGACTGGGCTCTCCGCTTCTCCCACCCCGGCACCATCATCATCACCGACAACGTCATTCGCGAAGGCACCATCCTCAACCCCGACGACCCCGACCCAGCCATCCAGGGCACGCGCAACCTCTTCGAAAAACTAGGAGCCGAATCCCGCCTCGAAGCCACAGCCCTCCAAACCGTAGGCTCCAAAAAACACGACGGCTTTGCCATAGCCATCGTCAAAGGCTAAAGCACTTCAACCAGCACGCACCCTAAGCCACGAGTCGTTGTCTTTCTTACTTGTCATCCCCGAAGGGGATCTGCTGTTGTTGCATCCAGGTGTGATACGCTGCGAGCATCTCCATTCAGAGTTCTACCAATGCCCCGGGCTCCCTTTACTGCATTCCTGCTTCTGCTCTTCTCTGCCATCTCCACACAAGCATTCAGCCAGGCGTCCAGCGCTGCTTGTGGCGCTCCCCCCGCAGTCCTCACCTCAAACCGCCCCAACATCTTCTCCGAACAGCAGGAGCAGTGGCTCGGCGACGCCATGGCCGACCAGCTTGAGACCTACTACAAGCCCGTCAAGGATCCCGCCGCGAACGCCTATCTCGATCGCATCGCCGCCCGTCTGCTCGCCGCGCTGCCTCCCACCACCATCAAATTCCGCGTCATCCTCGTCGAGTCATCTGAGATCAACGGCTTCAGTCTGGCTGGCGGCCGCGTCTATATCACTCGCAAGCTGGTCGCCAACGCCCACAGCGAAGATGAGGTCGCCGCTGTCATCGCGCACGAGTTCGGCCACATTCTCTCCCACCAGTTCGCCCAGGAGATCACTGCCGACCTCCAACGTCTCCTCAACGTCAGCACTGTCACCGACCGCGCCGACGTCTACGCCAAATTCCAACAACTCATCGACGCGAGCATGAAGCACCCCTCCTCTTCCACCGCCGACACCGACGAGAAGCAGGACGAAGCCGACCGCGTCAGCGTCTACGCCACCGCCGCCGCTGGTTATCGTCCTCAGGCCTACTCCGAGTTCTGGGACCGCTCGTTCTACACCAACGGAAAGGTCGGCAACAAGTTCTCCGACTTCTTCGGCATCACCAGCGCCGACTCCAAACGTCTACGCGCAATTCTCAATCTCGTCGCCGCCCTCCCACCTGGCTGCGGTGGTACCACCTCCTCTGCCAGCACCGAGTTCACCCAGTGGCAGCAACGCGTCATTGCAAACCAGGCAGCCACGGCCACGCTCTCCACACCACCCCTCTCTGAGGTTCAGCTCACGCCTCCCCTGCGCATGTCTCTTCAGCGTCTTCGCTTCAGTCGCGACGGCAAGGACATCCTCGCGCAGGACGAAAGCTCCGTCTTCGTCCTCTCCCACGATCCATTCAAGTTCCTCTTCCGCTTCGACGCAGAGGACTCCCTACCCGCTCAATTCAGTCCCGACTCTCAGCACATCGTCTTCCACACCCCTCGCCTCCACACCGAAGAGTGGAGCGTTCCCGAACAGAAGCTCGTTGCGGCCCACGAGCCCTCCGCCCGCCACAATTGCCTCCAGTCCGAACTCTCTCCCGATGGCCGAACTCTCTTCTGCGTCTCTTGGAGTGATTTCGGCTACTCTCTCGATCTCAGCCTCCTCGAAGCTGAAACCGGCCAGCTCATCCTGCAGAAGAAGGGCTTCTTTCAACCCGGCGCTTATGCCAATTTCATCATGCTTTCTGTGATGAACTACTCTCCCCGCAATTTCCTGCCCCTCAGCTACTCTGCCGACGGCAACACCCTCCTCATCGGCCTCTCCTACGCCAAGCTCGCCTTCGACCTGCGAACCAGAACCCCCATCAAGTTCGCCGGAAATCTCAAGGAGGATATCGACGGAACCTACGCCTTTCTTGGCAACGACAGAATAGCCGCCGTCGAGGCGCGCACCGCTCCAAACGGCGGCATCTTCAGCTTCCCCGATGGCCGCCGGCTGAAGAAGATCAAAATCCCCTTCAACACAATCGATTCGGTCAGCATGAGCAGCGGTGACAATGTGGTCGCCAATATGACCGGAGAATATGCCGCCGTCGTTGCGGACCTCTCAACCGGCAAATACATCGGCATACACAATCCCGCTGTGGACCTCTGGGATGGCCAGTTCGTCACTGAAGGGAACGACGGCGACGTTGTCCTTATGCGGCTCACCGATAGCGCAATCTCTGCGAGGGTCACTCTTCCTCTTAGCCCGCTCGGGCGTCTCAACTCCGTCGTGCTGTCTCCCAGCGGCAAATTCATCGCCATCTCTAACCGCAGCCGCGGAGGCCTCTGGGACGTCGCCACAGGCAAACAAGTTGGCCTGATACCTAACTTCAACAACGCGGTCTTCCACGATGACGAAACCCTCTACGTCGAATTCCCCAAACAAGGCGAGCACGAGCGCGCCGTCTACCATATCTCCGCCTCCACCCGGGCCGGTCAGCCCGTGGGATACAAAGAAGACGAACATACCCACATGCTCGGCGGAAACCTCCTCGAGTTGAAGGAAAAAGACAAGTCCACCGCGGAGTTCGTCGCGCACAACGTCACCGACAACTCCATCCTGTGGTCCCGCATCATGGATCGCGACACTCCCGCCTACACCACTAACTTCGGCGGCCCCGAGCTCATCTTCAGCTGGCTACTCAAGTCCCCTGGCGGCAAGGCCGAACTCAAGGCCCAGCCTGCCCTCGCCGCACAGGCCGCGGCCATCAAGGACAAAGACAGCGCTCGCCTCATCGAAATCCTCGATAACCTCACCGGCAAGCTCCTCGGCGAAGCCGTAGTCGAAGTGCCTCAGGAATACATCGGTGTCGGTGGCGTCAATCGTGTCGCAGACCTCCTCTACGTCACCAGCGACGACAACCGCACCATGGTCTACTCCCTCGATACCGCAAAGCAGCTCCGTCAGATCTTCGGCCAGGTCGTCGCCGCCGACCCAGCCTCCAAACGCATCTGCACCGCCAACCGCCGCGACGAGATCGTCGTCTACGACACAGAAGGCGTCGAACTCGCCCACTTCACCCTGGGCAGCCCCATCCGCTTCGCCAAGTTCCGCCAGAACGGAACCCGCCTCATCCTCATGACAGCCGACCAGAAGATCCGCACCATGGAAATAAGACCAACAGCAACTGACAACTAACAGCCGCTCTAAGTCAGGTCATCCGTATCAAACGCCGGCATCTTCCGCCCCAGCGCCGACACATCATGCGCAGCCACCTACCAGGCCTTTCACCACCTGATCGATCTCGTCCTCAACATCAGCCACCGCTACCATCCGCGCCGGCGGATCAGCCAGCCTGACACTTTCCAGCAGCACCGTCACATGCGCCACCGCAACATGATCCTGATTCAAACCCTCCGGCGTCTTCGCCTTGATCCCAACCTCACCCGGCTTCACGCCCAGCAGCGCCGCAACACTCTCCCGCAACTCTCCGGCAATCGGCACAATCTTCGGCTTCGCCATTACAAGCACGCTATCGACATTGACGATCTTGTACCCCGCCGTCGCCACCTCTTCCAGCGCAGTCTGCAAAAACACACTCGAAGCCGCACCCTTCCACCGAGGATCGCTTGGCGGAAAAAACGTCCCAATATCCCCCGCCGAAACCGCCCCTAGCAAAGCATCCGTAATCGCATGCAGCAACACGTCCCCATCCGAGTGCCCAGCCAGCCCCTCCGGATGCTCGATCGCCAGCCCGCCAATCACCAGCGGCACGCCCGGCTTAAACGCATGCGAGTCAAACCCATAACCAATTCTCATTCCCATTCGTTTATCTTCCCATGTCTGACAGAGGCGTCTGGAGAGCTCCATCGACATTCTCTTCTTCCGATTGTTTCGCAGTCTGATCCGGCGAAACGTGGCAACTGGCCCAAAATTCATTACCAGCCCAATCTCCATCTCGGAAGCCCGCAGATAGTGCAACACCTGTGCCTCATGAGCCTTGCTGATCGACTCCGCAGTCTTCAGCTCAACGATGATGTTTCCATCCACAACAATGTCCGCTCGAAATACCCCAAACCAGCCTCCCGCGAAAACTTACAGGAACAGGTACCTCAGACTCCAACCTGAAATCCGGCCTCTCCAAGCAGCAATCCGCATAGCCTCGCGGTAAACTGATTCCAGAAACCCAAACCCAAGCTCGTTATAAACCTCATAGAACACCCGAATAATCCGTTCGGTCAGCGGATCATTCGCCCCAGAAAATTCAACCCCTCCAGCCAACCAACACCTCTTCCTTCAGCCTGGTTTTAGCTCTTATCAGCCTTTGTCTTCCCTCTTATCAGCCTTTATCCCTTTGATCACCGTTACGCCTTTCCCAGATAAAACTCCGCCAGTTCAATATCCCCCGGCTGCGTAATCTTAAAATTCCTCGCCGACCCCGGCACCACAGCCACCGGGATTCCCGCCCGTTCCAGCAGACTAGCCTCATCGGTCCCGGCAAACTCATCCGACTCCGCCTCCACGAACGCCTGCCGCAGCAGCCCAAATAGCGCGCCCTGTGGAGTCTGCGCATGCACAATCCGTTCGCGCGGAATCGTCGCCGTTATAATCGCGCCCTCCGCCGTCCGTTCCACCTGCTTGATCGTGTCCACAGCAGGCAGCCCTACAATCGCCGCGCCATGCTTCGCCACTGCATCAATCGTCCGTTCAATCGTCGCCGGATCGATCAGCGGCCGCACCGCATCATGCACCAGCACCACATCGTCTTCATCGCACTCCAACGCCGCCAGCGCATTACCAACCGACTCCTGCCGATGATCGCCGCCCTCCACCATATGCACCCGAGGGCCAAGCTTGTACTCAGCCACCTGGGCCTCCACCCGCTCCCGCTCCACGCCACGAACAGCAATGCACACTGCATCCACCCGAGGCACGGCTAAAAATGCCCTCACCGACCGAACCAGCACCGGCACGCCGCCAATCTCAAGAAACTGTTTCGGCGCCGTCGTCGACGCACCACCCGCGGCCATCCGCGTCCCAATACCCGCTGCTGGAAGAATCACAAAAACTCGCATAACCACCGGAGTATACAAGACTCGCGGGCCTTCATTCGTTCCGCAGGATCATCTCGTTCGACAATTCAAACCCATTCCGCTCATACAACGGCTTTCCGAACACCGACGCATGCAGAGAAACCACCTTAATCCCCCGCGCCCGCGTCTCCTCAACAACAGTCTTTAGCAGCGAATAGGCAAGCCCCTGCCCCCGAAATTCAGGATCAACATAAAAATTCAGCAAGTAAGCCCGCACCGGCTCCTCATGCATCCAGTGCGGCGGAAACTCCATCAGCCACATTCCTGCCCCAGCCACCATACGTCCCTCCTCCGTCGAAGTCAGCCAACCAACATAGCTGCCGTCTTCTAGCTTCGAACGCACCCACGGAATAAACTTCGCGATTACCTTCATCATCTGCGCATCATCCGTCTGCCCGGAATCCACAAACATTCTGTGCCGCTGCTCCCCAATTAACTCCGCATCCGCCACTGTCGCCAATCTCGTCTCGAACATCTCACCAGTATAAGAATTTGGTTGTTTGTTTTTAAGTCGTCATCCTGACCCTGAGCGAAGTCGAATGGGGAAGGATCCCTGTATTTTCGCTGTTGTTTGTTTTGTGTCGTTGCATCCAACGCCGCGCACTCAAATCCATAGTTTTAGACAGCTTCCAGAAACTTCCAACAGCTAACATGAAATCGATGCCCCCCGCCCCACTACCCTTCGACCGCACCCACATCCGCCCCGGCGACCGCATCTGCGTAGCCATCTCCGGCGGCGCCGACTCCGTCGCCCTCCTCCTCACCCTCCACGCCGCCAACACCACCCCCCGCGACTCCCTCGGCATCGGCATCAGCGCCGCCCACGTCGACCACGGCATTCGTCCCTCCGAAGAATCCTCCGCCGACCATCAATTCGTCGAAGCCCTCTGCACCCGCCTCGACATCCCCCTCCACTTTCATCGCGTCAACGTCCCCGCCCGAGCCTCCCAAAACGGCGAAACCATCGAAGAAGCCGCCCGCGCCGTCCGCTACGACTTCTTCCACTCCCTCATCGCCTCCGGCCAGGCCGACTCCATCCTCACCGCCCACACCCTCGACGACCAGGCCGAAACCGTCCTCATGAAATTCCTCCGCGGAGCCTGGACCGAGGGCCTAAGCGCCATCCACCCCCTCGTCACCGTCCCCGGCCCTCCGCCCTGGAAAGATCCTCCGCCCCTTCCTCAACACCCGCCGAGCCGACATCGAGGCCTTCCTCCGCCAATCCAGCCAACCCTGGCGCGAAGACTCCACCAACACCGACACCGCCTACACCCGCAACCGCGTCCGGCACGAGCTCCTCCCCCAGCTCCGAACCTATAACCCCAATCTCGACCAGTCTTTAGCCAACCTGGCTGAACTAGCCCGTGAAGAAGAATCCCGCTGGCAAACCGAGCTCTCCCGCCTCCTGCCCCAGCTCATCCTCCCCGGCAAGCCCGTCCGCGGGGGAGGCCGTTCCGTCAGCACAACTCCCGGCGAATCAGCCCTCAGCATCGAAATCGACCGCCTCCGCCCCCTCGACCCCGCCCTTCGCCGCCGAGTCCTCCGCGCCGCCGCCCGCCAGCTGGGCGCCCGGCTCAGCTTCGAAGAGACCGCCCGCCTCCTCGCCCTCTGTGGATTTCAGCCCCATCCCACCGTCGCCCCCCGCACCGGAGCTGTCCTCCAGCTCGCCAATAACCTCCGCGCCGAACGCTCCCCCCGCGAAATCCGTCTCTCCCGCCGGAGCATCTAACCCTCTATCTCACGCACTTACTCGTTAGTTGCATCAACATTCCCTTTCCGTTCCCCTGAATCGCCCGGCCAAAGAGTAGAATCTTATTACCTGACGGAAGCAGAAAGTTACCGTGGTGCTGAACGTGCTTTGCCAGCCTTCCACGGAACCTTCTCTACTTGTTATCGTCTAAATGATGTGGGGCTTCCAACGTTTCGGCGTTTTACAGCCCGGGTCTATAAACCGTTAGGTAGTAGACCGGAAAATGAGGAAATACGCATTGAACTCGACCGTCAAACAAATTCTGATTTGGGTCTTCATGATCACGTGCCTTGTCTTCCTTTGGCAGTTCGTCGTCAAGGGCACAGGGGCAGGTCAGGAAAAAAACATCAGCCTCACCCAGTTGCTCAACGACGCCGACCAGGGCAAGGTCGCGGACGTCACCGTCAATGGGGCTGAGGTCATCGGTCACTACCGCGACGACCCCAAGAACCAGTTCCACACCACCATTCCGGGCAACTACCCCGACATGTACAAGACGCTCCGCGATCACGGCGTCAACATCACCATCAAGGATCAGAACTCGAACGCCTGGCTCGGCTTCCTCATCCAGCTAGCTCCGTTTGCTCTCCTTCTTGGTCTCTGGTTCTTCCTCCTGCGCCAGATGCAGTCCGGCGGAAACAAGGCCATGAGCTTTGGTAAGTCCCGCGCCCGCCTGCTCTCCATGCAGCAGAAGAAGATCACCTTCAAGGATGTCGCTGGCGTCGACGAAGCCAAGGAAGAGCTCAAGGAGATCATCGAGTTCCTCCGCGAGGCTCAGAAGTTCCAGCGCCTCGGCGGCCGCATCCCCAAGGGCGTGCTCCTCGTCGGACCTCCGGGAACCGGCAAGACCCTGCTCGCCCGCGCAGTAGCTGGCGAAGCCAACGTCCCCTTCTTCTCCATCTCCGGTTCTGACTTCGTCGAGATGTTCGTAGGCGTCGGCGCATCCCGCGTCCGCGACCTCTTCGAGCAGGGCAAGAAGAACGCCCCCTGCATCATCTTCATCGACGAGATCGACGCCGTCGGTCGTCACCGTGGCGCAGGCCTCGGCGGCGGACACGACGAGCGCGAGCAGACCCTCAACCAGCTCCTGGTCGAGATGGACGGCTTCGAGTCCAACGACGGTGTCATCCTCGTCGCCGCGACCAACCGCCCCGACGTCCTTGACCCCGCTCTTCTCCGCCCCGGCCGTTTCGATCGTCGCGTCATCGTCGATCGTCCCGACATCCGTGGCCGCGAAGAAGTTCTCAAGGTCCACTCCAAGAAGGTCCCCATGGCCGACGACGTCAACCTCAACGTCCTCGCTCGTGGAACACCGGGCTTCTCCGGTGCCGACCTCGCCAACATGGTCAACGAGGCCGCCCTCACCGCCGCCCGCTACAACCGCAAGTCGGTTCACATGTACGACTTCGAAGTAGCCAAGGACAAGGTCATGATGGGCGCCGAGCGCAAGTCGATGCTCCTCACTGACGAAGAGAAGAAGGTCACCGCCTATCACGAGGCCGGTCACACCCTCGTCTCCGCCCTCCGCGAGCACTCCGACCCGCTCCACAAGGTCACCATCATTCCCCGCGGCATGGCTCTCGGCGTAACGGTCTACCTCCCCGAGGAAGACCAGCACACCGTCACCAAGGAGTATCTCGAAACCCGCCTCGCCACCCTCATGGGCGGTCGCTGCGCCGAGGAGATCTTCCTCAAGCAGATGACCACCGGCGCCGGCAACGACATCGAGCGCTCCACCGACCTCGCCCGCAAGATGGTATGCGAGTACGGCATGAGCGGCCTCGGGCCAATGACCTTCGGCAAGAAGGAAGAGCAGATCTTCCTCGGACGCGAGATCGCACAACACCGCGACTTCTCCGACGAGACCGCTCGCCAGATCGACGCCGAAGTCCGAAGCTTCGTCGACAACGCCTACAAGTCGGCCTACACCATCCTCGACACCAACCAGGACATCATGCACCGCATGGCAGCCGCCCTGCTCGAGCGTGAGACCCTGGACGCCGCCGAGATCAAGCTGATTATCGAAGGCAAGGAGCTCCCCGCCGCCAAGTCCGCGCTCTCCGGCGTAGACCCAGGCTCGGGCGAAGCCCAGAAGATCCTCAAACCCGAAGGCGGCCGCAAGCCCGGCTTCGGCGAAGGCCAACCTTCCCCCGCATAACTTCTAACCAGCATCAAAAAAGAGGAGGCAGCCATCAGGCTGCCTCTTCTTTTTTCAGGACGTCGCGACTTTCTTAAGTCAGTCGTCATTCTGAGCGAAGCGAAGAATCCCTGTATTTGTCTTTGCACTTGCTTTTTCTTGTTTGCCATCCCCTAAAATAAATCCCAAGATCCTGCATAATTTCCATCACCGAAAACACGTCATCCCGATATCCATCTTTGCCACACACAACACCACATCCTGACCACAAAAACACCACGTCTAACACCCTCTTTTGTGAAAAACCCCCTGTAAAAACCACATTCCACCACACAGATTTTTTTCGGACAAATTCCTGCCAATGCGACAATAGAAACTAGCCGCATGCGCCTTCTCACCCTCTCTCTCGTCATCTGTCTTACCGGCTGCGGCTACCATCAAGCCGGCTACGCCACTCACATCCCGGCCAACGTCCACACCATGGCCGTCCCCATCTTCGCCACCAAAGCCCAGGCCTTCCACACCGAGATGGCTTACACCCAGGCCACCATCCGCGAGCTCAACACCCGCACCAGATACCGCATCATCAACAACGACACCACCGACGCCGACGCCACCCTCCACGGCACCATCCTCGCGCAAACCGTCGCCCCCCTCACCTACGACGCCAACAGCGGCCAAACCTCCAGCTACCTCGTCACCATCACAGCCAAAGTCGTCCTCACCGCCCACGACGGCCACACTCTCTACCAGAACAACTCCATCGTCTTCCGCGAGCAATACCAGTCCACGCAAGACCTCAGCGGCTTTATCCAGGAAGATTCCCCCGCCATTCGTCGCGTCGCAAGAGACTTCGCCCAGGGCCTCGTAAGCGATATGCTGGAGTCGTTCTAATGGCCTCCCTCAAGTCCTTCGCGGCAACCGACCGCTTCATCTCCGAGATCGCCTCGCCCACGACCATCCGGCCCGGCTACGTCCTCATCGGCGACGAAGTCTTCCTCTACGACCGCTGCCGCAAAGCCGTCCTCAGCACCCTCGCCCCCGAAGACACCCGCGACTTCTGCCTCCACGACCTCGACCTCACCGAGACCAGCATCTTCGAAATCCTCGACCGCGCCCAGACCCCATCCCTCATGGCGCCCTTCCAGGTCATCTTCGTTCGCAATCTCAAAACCCTCTACGGCCGCGGCAGCAAAAAAGAAGAATTCGCCGCAATCGACGCCTACTTCCGCTCGCCCAACCCCTCAGCCCTCATCCTCTTCGTAGCCGACCATCTCCGCATCCCCACCGACCTCCGCAAGATGGACTACCAGGACAAAGAGCGCTACGAGCGCATCCGCGAGACCCTCGGCGACTGGTGCGGCATCATCGAACTAGCCCGCGTCGACGAGAACGACGCCATCAAGTGGGTCACCACCACCGCCGAATCCCGCAACGTAAAGTTCGATCCCGACGCCGCCCGCGAACTAGTCGACTCCCTCGGCGCCGACATGATGCTCATCTCCAGCGAGTTCGAAAAACTCCTCCTCTACGTCTCCGCCCCTGCACCAGCTGCCGCCCCCAATAACACCGTCATCCTGAGCGTAGCGCACAGCGCGCAGCCGAAGGACCCCGAAGGATCAAATAGCAACACCACCCTCCCTCCCTCTCAGCCACCGCTTTCAACCCAAGCGCCACCAAATTCAAACGCAGTCGCCAAAAACCGCGTCACCCTCGGCGACGTAGAAACCATGGTCCTCGCCGCCAAGCAGCGCAGCCTCTACGAGCTCACCGACGCCATCTCCGCCAAGGACCGCCCCCGAGCCCTGCTCCTCCTCCACGGCCTCCTCAACGCCAGCGACGGCGGCGAAGACGCAGCCATCGGCCATCTCTACATGCTCGCCCGCACCTTCCGCCAGATGCTCATCATCTCCGAGAAGAACGTCCGCGACTCCCGCGCCATCTGGCAGGTCCTATGGCAAGGCTTCCGCATGCCCCCCTTCGCCGCCGAAGACCTCATCAAGCAAGCCCGCCGCTACAAATCCCGCCGCGAACTCACCCGCGCCATCCGCCTCGTAGCCCGCGCCGACCTAGAACTTCGCAGCAGCCCCGCCAACAAACTCCTCGTCCTCGAGCGCCTAATCCTCGACCTCTCCACCGAACCCAAAACCACCCTCTACGAGCCCTCCCACCAGTTCGCCATGGAGTTGTAAGGATGCTCCCTAAAGCCGTGTTCGTCATCGCGACATCCCTGCTCCTGAATTCAGCAATAGCGAACTCCCAAAGGGCAGCAATCGATCTTGCTCCGTTCGGATATAGAAAAGTGATGTCCGGTCGTTATGTGGCTCCTGCTTCGCTCTCTTATATAGGAGACAACGCGCTATTCGTCACCTTTCCAACAGACCGAACGTTTGCTCCGCACGGTCAGCCCTTCGACTACACGGGCCTCGTCGTAAGTAGAGAAGGCAATCAAATTGGCAAAACGCAACTATCGGGCTTGTACGAAGATCTCCTACAGAAGCGCATAACCACTCAACCCTTATCTAACATCTTGGTCAAAGTCGGAGACCAACTCAAAATCTATAGTCTCGACTTGGCGACCTTCCGATCCATCGAACTGCCCCCAAAATCGCAACTGAGAATCCCCCCAGATCGAAAATCCGTGGTTGCGATCTCCCAGGATGGTAATAAATCGATGGACACAATAGTTGCGATACAAAGCGTCACTTCTAAAATCGACCACCTTGACTTTGACGAGCGAGCAGTTCGCGATGGGCTATTGGCGGTATCGAATGATGGCTCAGTCGCACATGCCGTTTCTGATTCGGACGGAGAACTGGCCGTCCACTCCTGGTCGCTAAGATGGCCCGCTTTTGGAGTCGGCAAGTATCAAAAACCCCTCGCATTTACAAAATCGGATGAGCTCCTGGTTAGTACAATGGCAACGACTCCGTTCCCTCCAACAGAGCTTTATTTATGGAAGCAAGATGGTGCAGTCCTCAAAATTCGCGGGAGTAAAGCTGGCTTCTATTCCAGTGCGCAACCATCGCTTGACGGACATCGAGTTCTGCTGACACAAACAAATATCAACGACCTCCTCGTACTAGTGGGAGGCGGTGACTGTGGCGATTGTGGCGAGTCATACTTCTACTCTGTTATCGACATTCCATCTGCCAAAGTCATATTCAAGCGGAAACGAGCCTGGAACTGCACAGAAGCACTCTCTCCGGGTGGAGAAGAAGTCGCAGAGCTCTGTGACGGAGTCATACACTTCTATTCCGTAAAGAAGTGACCTGCTAATGACGGGTGCCCCATACATCGATTCTGATGTGTGGACATCGTCCGAAGGACGACCGCACTCTTCACCCTTCAGAAACTATTCCGTGATCACGCGATCCGCCCATTCAATCAGCGACACGAATATTGTCGGACTGCCAAACTTCGCTCCATAGTTATTCAAATCCGCTTCGGTCACACCCCTCGCTCGGGAGCACGCACCACAAGCGTAGATCTGCACATGCTTAGCAGCCACTTTATCCAGCGTCTCTCCCAAGGGCGGCCATCCGACAGGCGCAATCGCATTGGCGAGCGTCTTTCGCATCAGCCCAACTGCCTCCCCCAACAGGAAAATCTGCACCTCGTGTCCAGCCTCCGCGAGTGCCAACCCATGCAGGAAAGGGAACGCCGCCTTGGTTGGATCGTCGGAGCCCCACGCGCTCTTCATCACGATCTTGAGCGACTTGTGCGCAGCTTGTCCCCCGAGAGAACTACCAGTCAAAGCGAAAGGCAGAGCCGCCAATTGCGCAAATCGTGACAGGAATAGTCTACGTATCATGAGCTTCTCCTTAGGTGGAAGAATCTTACGCCGTGCGCTCCACATCTCAACTCTGAAAATGTAGCTATCGTCCGAAGGACGACCGTATTCTTGTCGCACAATCCATGTCGTCCTCTCGAACTTGAAAATATGCCAGAGTTACCCGACATCACCGCCTACCTCTCCGCCCTCGAGCCACGCATCGTAGGCCAACCCCTCACCCAAATCCGCATAGCCAGCCCATTCCTCCTCCGCACGGTCCAGCCACCGATCGAAGCCCTCGAAGGCCACACCGTCACATCCCTCCATCGCATCGGCAAACGCATCGCCATCCAATTCGACAACGGCCTCTGGCTCGTCCTGCACCTCATGATCGCGGGCCGCCTGCACTGGCGGCCCATCGGAGCCAAACTCGGCGGCCGCAACAATCTCGCCGCATTCGATTTCCCCAACGGCTCCCTGGTCCTCACCGAAGCCGGCTCCAAGCGCCGAGCCTCCCTCCACCTCTTCCCCAACGAAGAAGCCCTCAAAGACATCGACCCCGGAGGCCTGGATCTTTTCAAAGACGATGTATTCACCACCAATCTCGAAGGCTTCCGCGCCGCACTCACCGCTGAAAACCGCACCCTCAAGCGAGCCCTCACCGACCCGCGCATCCTCTCCGGCATCGGCAACGCCTACTCCGACGAGATCCTCCACGCCGCCCAACTCTCGCCCATCCAACTCACCCACAAACTCACCGACGAGCAGTGGCAGCGCCTCTTCATCGCAACCCGCGAAACCCTCCAACTCTGGATCGACCGCCTCAACACCGAAGCCGCTCAGGCCTTCCCTGAAAAAGTAACCGCCTTCCGCAAAGACATGGCCGTCCACGGACGCTTCGGCCAACCCTGCCCCACCTGCGGCCAGCCCATCCAACGCATCCGCTACGCCGACAACGAAACCAACTACTGCGCCGTATGCCAAACCAACGGAAAAGTCCTCGCAGACCGCAGCCTCTCGCGCCTCCTCGGCGCAGACTGGCCCCGCACGCTCGACGAACTCGAAGCGTTAAAGAAGCGGTAAATTGCAGAAATAAAAACGTCAGCACCAGTTCCATGTACAGATTTCAAACGATCTAGAAATCTCTCTAAGCCCAAGGTCATCTGGACTCCTCATCAAACCCGGCGTATGATTCCGGCCAATGAGCCAACCAGATCTTCAATCCACCGATACCTTCTACTTCAGCGTGGTGCACTACCATCCCACTGCCGTTCTGCTTTCTCTCTTGCTGGCCGCTCTTGTCATCATCATTCCTTACTGGAAGATCTTCGGTAAGGCAGGCTTCCCACGTATCTTCGGCATCTTCATGATCATTCCTTTGGTCAACCTGATCCTCCTCTACGTTCTCGCCTTCTCTCAATGGAGAGTACTTCCACCTAGAACCGAAAATTAATAGGCGGGGCATGTACCAATGCAGATGGATCCTGAGCAACTCACAAAAGACATTGCCCGGAAAAACATCTGGAAACAGATCACACTATTTCTGCTGACGCTTGGCGTCGTCATCATCTCTATTCTTCTTCTCTACCCTTTCCTTTCGGCCATCGTCGGAGCCATCGTTCTTGCAGTCATCACACAACGCCCCTACATCTGGCTGACCCACAAAATCAAAAACCGCAACATCTGCGCTGCCATCGCGCTCGTCCTCGTCATACTTAGCGTTATCATTCCCAGCTTCTTCGTTGTCCAGGACCTCGTTCAGGGTACGAGCACAGTAGTTGTCTTTCTACGGGGTGATGCACCCCAACGAACGCTTACCGGATTGATCGTCAGATATCCAACCCTCGCCGCAGACATCCAGGCAGTCTCAAGCACTATCGATATCCAGAACACAATCCGCTCCATCGCAGCATATCTCGGCAGCGTACTCGCCAGCTTCCTCGGCTATTCCTTCGGAGCCGTCACCCAGCTCGTCATCATGGTCTTCATCCTCTTTTTCCTCTATCGCGATCAAGAGTTGGCCATCGCCTTCGCTCGCACTCTTCTGCCCCTCAGCGAAGACGAAAACAATGAATTACTCGAAAACATACGCAGCACAATTCACGCGACCGCACTCGGAAGACTTGTCATCGCCATCATTCAAGCCGTTCTTGCCGGTATAGCCTTCTGGCTCCTCGGAGTCCCCAACACGATGCTATGGACCGTCGTAGCGGGCATCTTCGCAGTCCTCCCAGCCGTAGGCACCAGCTTTGTCTGGATTCCCATCGCCCTCTACCTCGGCTTCTCAGGCCACTGGGGCAAGGCCGCCCTGCTCACTGCCTGGGGAACCTTCGTCGTCAGCAGCATCGACAACTTTCTCTACCCAGTGCTCGTTGGCTCCCAACTCCGCCA
This sequence comes from uncultured Acidobacteriaceae bacterium, assembly GCA_963831665.1. Lineage (GTDB taxonomy): Bacteria > Acidobacteriota > Terriglobia > Terriglobales > Acidobacteriaceae > Edaphobacter. The sequence continues at coordinate 29,482 of CAWHRG010000001.1, forward strand.
GCACACGGTTGCCATCCTGCTCGCGATTCTCGGCGGGGTTGTCATCTTCGGCCTTCCGGGCGTAATCCTCGGCCCCTTGGTCTTCACCATCGCCTCCACACTCGTGGACTTCTGGCGAAGACGCAACAACGAACTAACTCCATCCGCACAATAGCAAGCACTCATCCGCTCCTTTCTGCAAGTTGACAGCCCCTCCCACAGAGGCGAACACTTATCTGTTGAAGGAAAGATCCTCCCTCTATGAAGACTGAAACAGCAACCGCCACCGCAACCCACACCATCCCTCCCACGACAAACAAACACCTCATCCGCTGGGTCGAAAAGATGGCCGACCTCACCCAGCCCGATCACATCCACTGGGTCGATGGCTCCCAGGCCGAGTACGACTTCCTCTGCGATCAGCTCGTCAAAGCAGGCACCTTCACCCGCCTCAATCAAGACCTCTGGCCTGGCTGCTTCTACGCCCGCTCCGCCCCCAACGACGTCGCCCGCGTCGAGGACCGCACCTTCATCTGCTCCCTCTCCAAAGACAACGCTGGCCCCACTAACAACTGGGAAGACCCCTTCACCATGCGCCGCAAGCTCAAGCAGCTCTTCCGCGGCTCCATGCGTGGCCGCACCATGTACGTCCTTCCCTACTCCATGGGCCCCATCGGCTCTCCCATGTCCCAGATCGGCGTCCAACTCACCGACTCCGCCTACGCCGTCGTCAACATGCGCATCATGGCCCGCGTAGGAGCTCCAGTCTTCGCCGAGATCGACAAGGACATCAAACGCGTCGTCCCCTGCATGCACTCCGTAGGCGCGCCCCTCGCCCCCGGCGAACAGGACGTCCCGTGGCCCTGTAACGACGAAAAATATATCGTCCACTTCCCCGAAACCCGCGAAATCTGGTCCTATGGCAGCGGCTACGGCGGCAATGCCCTCCTCGGCAAAAAGTGCTTCGCCCTCCGCATCGCCTCCAACATCGCCCGCGACGAGGGCTGGATGGCCGAGCACATGCTCATCCTCGGCGTCGAATCCCCCACACACGAAAAGACTTACGTCGCCGCCGCCTTCCCCTCCGCCTGCGGCAAAACCAACTTCGCCATGATGATCCCGCCCGCAGGCTTCGACGGCTGGAAGGTCTGGACCGTAGGCGACGACATCGCATGGATCAAGCCTGACGCGACCGGCCAACTTCGCGCCATCAATCCCGAAGCCGGCTTCTTCGGCGTAGCCCCCGGCACCTCAGCAAAAACCAACCCCAACGCCATGGCAACCCTCGCCCGCAACACCATCTTCACCAACGTAGCCCTCACCCCCGAGGGCGGCGTCTGGTGGGAGGGCATGACCGACGCCCCACCCGCCGAATGCCTTGACTGGCGAGGCGAGCGTTGGACCCCCGAGATCAGCAAACAAACCGGAAAACCCGCCGCCCACCCCAACGGCCGCTTCACCGCCCCCGCCAGCCAGTGCCCCACCATCGATCCCGACTGGGAAGCACCCAACGGCGTCCCCATCTCCGCCATCATCTTCGGCGGTCGCCGCAGCACCACCATGCCTCTGATTTATCAGGCATTTAACTGGTCCGGCGGAGTCTACGCCGGAGCCACCATGGGCTCCGAAACCACAGCCGCTGCCGGAGGTGCGCTCGGCAAAGTCCGCCGTGACCCCATGGCCATGCTTCCCTTTTGCGGCTACCACATGGGCGACTACTTCCGGCACTGGCTCCGCATGCAGCGCAACCTCTCCTCCACCCCACGGATCTTCCACGTCAACTGGTTCCGCAAAGGCGAAGACGGTAAGTTCCTATGGCCGGGATACAGCGAAAATATGCGCATTCTCAAGTGGATCGTCGATCGCGTCCATGGCCGGGCCCTCGGCAAAGAAACCCCCATCGGCTGGACCCCCCACTTCGACGACATCAACTGGAAAGGCCTGGACTTCCCCCGCGAGACCTTCGACAAACTCCAGGAGGTCGACCGGATAGCCTGGCGCCGTGAGGTTATGGATCACGAAGAGCTCTTCCTCGCCCTCCACGACCACCTGCCCGCCGAGATGATCTACGAGCGCGAGCTACTAATATGCAGATTGTGAAATTCAGGAGAATCAAATTCATCAGCTTTTCGCTTTTTTATCGTCCTTTCCCGTCCGCGGAAAAGCTCTAAAATCCGTCCCATTTCTCCACAATCAGCCTCTTGACTCTATCCGGTAATCGAATTATCTTAGAGAAGTGGCAAGACTCCCTTCGGGTTGAGTCAGTCATAACGAAGTCCACCCACTTCGTTGCTTTACAGGAATACCCACGCAACAGCCCCCACCGCGCTGCGTGGGTTTCCCTTTTAAGCCCTCTCTTTTTACCCCGCCGACTTGACGCATCTCCCTAAAACCTCTAGCCTTTCCACATGGGATTGATGCACATCGCAGCTTGTAGCTGTTGCCTCTGTTGTATCGGCAATTGTTGCTGCTGCGTCGGATCCTCACTCACCTAAGCCAATCGACTCAATTCGAGCTTAGAGAATCTCAGGAACCCACGTATCAGCGCACAGCGCGATATGTGGGTTTTTCTTTTGTACCCAAAACCACCGAACACCAAACTCAGGAGTCCCGCATGGCAGACCTCAACCAGACCCGCACGACAGCCGGACGCATCAATATCGACCTCATCGCGATCGGCATCGGCCTCACGCTGGCGGCCCTCATCCGCTTCAATATCCTTCCCTCCATCTCCTTCTAAACAGCATGTCCGCCCACACCATTCCGAGTCCCATCGACGCCACGACGATCTCCCCCGCGAGACGTCTGCTCAGTGTTCTCCCTGGAATGGCGCTGCTCTTTGGCATCGGCCTGCTCGGCAAGCTAATCGAGCAGACCGAGACCGTACTTCACACTCGCTACCCTCGCCTCGCCGTCCCGCACATCGAATACGTCCTCTGGGCGATCGTGCTTGGCCTTCTCATCAGCAACACCGTAGGCGTCGCCCCAATCTTTCGCTCCGGCGTAGCGACTTACGAACTCTGGTTGAAACTCGGCATCGTTCTCGTAGGCGCGAAGTTTCTCCTGCAGGATGTCCTCCACATCGGCGGCCTCTCTCTCGGACTGGTAGCCGTCGAACTGATTCTCTCGCTCAGCGTAATGACCTTGCTCGGCCGCCTTTTCAAGCTGCCACCAAAACTCACAAGTCTCCTCGCCATCGGCAGCAGCATCTGCGGCGTCACCGCCATCATGGCCGCTCAGGGAGCCATCGAGCCCGAAGAAGAAGACACCTCCACCGCCATCGCCGCCATTCTCACGCTCGGCGCAATCGCTCTCTTCACCTTCCCCGCTATCGGCCATGCGTTGCACATGAGCCAGCAAGGCTACGGCATGTGGGCCGGCCTCGCCGTGGATAACACCGCCGAATCACTCGTCACCGGCGCTCTCTATGGCGAAGAAGCAGGCCGCTGGACCGTTCTCGCCAAGACAGCACGCTCGTCTTTCATCGGCTTCGTCGTTCTTGGATACGCGGTCTACTGGTCCTCACGCGGACTCGCTCCCGATGTTCCGCACAAAGGCCTCTTCCTCTGGAACAAGTTTCCCAAGTTCATCCTAGGATTCCTCGCCATCTCCATCCTGGCGACGGCTGGCTTCTTCACGCACGGCCAGCTCAACAGCCTCTCGAACCTCTCGCGCTGGGCCTTCCTTCCAGCCTTTGCCGGAGTCGGCCTGCGGACGAATCTACGCGGTCTCGTCGGCCAGGGATGGCGTCCGCTAGTCGTAGGCATCCTCGGCGAGATCTTCATCGCGCTGATCACCCTCGCGCTGGTCTATTGGAGCTTCAACCACGGAGTCAGCCGATGACACCGCATCACTCCGACATCGCCATCCCCAACGCACTCATGCGAATGTGCATCCTGCAGTGTTTCCGCTGTTGTTGTCGCCCCTAAGCGAGAACCAGCTACTTCCCTCTTCAAAAAACAATTAAGCGTCTTGCCTCAAACGGCGAGCGCACTGACACATCTTTCGGAGCCCATTATGCAAGTTCGCACCCGCAAGTTCTCACCTGCCGAGATGCTTCTCATAGGCGCACTGCTTCTCTTTTTCGCTCTCTGCGCTCTGCGAGGGCAAGCTCAGGTTGTCGGCGGCACGCTCGCTGGCGTAATCACAGATGAAACAGGAGCCGCTCTATCGAACGTCGCCGTCCTCGTACACAACGACGAAACCGGCAACGAGCGCAACCTCACAACCGGCCCCGATGGCCGCTTCTCCGCACCATCCATTCCCATAGGCACCTACACCATCACCGCCCAGCATGAAGGATTCGCCACGCAACACCGGACCGGCATTCCTCTCACCGTCGGCCAAAGCAAACAGATCGACCTCACCCTCACAGTCAACGCCGTAGACCAGCAAATTACCGTCGAAGACAAACCAGCAATCGTCAATCTCTCCACAGAGCAGACCTCCGGCTTAGTTGACGAGCGCCAAATCAAGCAACTCCCGCTCAACGGACGCAGCTACGACCAGCTCATCACACTCAACCCCGCGACGGTGAACTACACCGGTCAACGCTCCGGCGGCGTAGGTACCTCAAACTCCTCCGTCGGCAACATGTTCGCCATCTCTGGCCGCCGCCCACAAGACAATCTCTTTCTGCTCAACGGAGTTGAATACACCGGAGCCTCACTGATCAACGTCACACCCGGCGGTACCAGCGGACAGCTTCTTGGCGTCGACGCAGTCCGCGAGTTCAACGTAGTCAAAGACACCTACTCCGCCAGCTACGGTAAGCGTCAGGGCGCACAAATCTCAATCGTAACCGCATCAGGCACAAATAAACTCCATGGCTCCGTATACGAATTCATCCGCAACTCCGCACTCGATGCACGCAACTACTTCGACCAATCCCACATCCCCAACTTTCAGCGAAACAACTTCGGCGGTTCGCTAGGCGGCCCCATCCGCACCGACAAGCTCTTCCTCTTCGGCAACTACGAGGGCTACCGCCAGAACCTCGGCCTCTCCGATGTAACACTCGTCCCCGATAACGCCTCCCGCGCCGCCGCCGTAGCCAGCGTCAAGCCTCTCCTCGCACTCTGGCCAGTACAGAACGGCCCGGAGCTTGGCGCCGGCATCGCCTACTCCTACTCCAACCCACTCCAGCACATTCGCGAAGACTTCGGCACAACGCGCTTCGACTACAACATCAGCCCCAAAGATCTCCTCTTCGCCGTCTACACCATCGACGACTCCATGGCGAACACTCCCTCCGCCAATCCATTCTCCGTAGTCAACGAGACGCTGCGCGAACAAGTCCTCAGCACCCAATGGCAGCACGTCTTCTCGCCCACCCTTCTCAACACCGCACGCGTAGGCTACAGCCGCGCCGCCTACTTCTTCACCGGTGCTATCCCCCCCGAGATCGGCGCTAACATCCCCGGCTGGGTCGCAGGCAAGCCCGTAGGCGCCATCGTCATCGCAGGCTCCACAGCCTCCAACGGAGCCTCCCAGATCACCGGAGCTGGCGCCAACGTAGGCAGCAACAACACAGCCGTCCGCAACCTCTTCACCTTCGACGATCACGTCTTCTTCACCCGTGGCCGCCATCAGATCGAAGCCGGAGGCTGGACCCAGCTTCTCCAATCCAACGACAACCTCGCGCAAAACCAATACGGCCAGGCCAGCTTCTCCACCCTCTCATCCTTCCTCGCTGGCACCGTCGCAACATTCACAGTAGTACCCGCTCCAACAGCACTAAACTGGCGCTCCACCCAGTACGCCGGATACCTCGAAGACACCGTCCGCCTCACTCCCCGCCTCGAACTCCGCGCAGGCTTCCGCTTCGAAGGCACCACTGGCTGGGACGAAGCACAAGGCCGCGCCGCCAACTACGCCATCAACAACGGCATCATCGCAACCAACCCCACCATCGGCTCCAGCGCCCTCACCGTCAACAACGCAAAGTTCCTTCCTGAGCCGCGCGTCGGCCTCGCATGGGACCCCCACGGCAACGGTCGCACCGCATTTCGCGGAGGCTTCGGCATCCACCGCGCTCTCCTCGACAATCTCGACTACCGCCTCGACCAGACCGCCCCCTTCAACACCACCGTCTCCGTCAAAAACATCCCCGTAAGCAACCTCCACTTCACAACCACGAGCACGCCTCCCGCAGGCAGCCTCATCTCACCCTCCAACGTCCAGCCCGACATCCAGACTCCCACCGTCCTCGCCTGGTATTTCAAAGTCGAGCAACAGATCGCCCCCAATACCTCACTCACGGTCGGCTACATCGGCTCCCACGGCTACCACCAGATCCTCTCCGAAGATCAAAACGAGCCCATCCCCGTAACCTGCCCCAACCCCGCCTGCCCCGCGGCTCTTGCAGCAGGCACAACCTACTTCCCCTCGACAGTCAAAGCCAACCCACTCGTCGCAAACACCACCTCCTGGGTCTCCGAGGGCACCAGCCTCTACAACGGCCTAGAAGTCGACGTCCGCCGCAACTACGCCAACGGCCTCCAACTCCGCGGAAACTACACCTGGTCCAAGAATCTCGACAACGGCTCAGCCTGGAACACCAGCGTAAGCGGCAACACCCCCGCATTCGTCTCCAATCCCTTCAACCCCAAGGCCGACTGGGGCTCCGCCGCCACAGACGTCCGCCATCTCGTCAGCATCAACGGCACCTACGATCTCCCCTTCGGCCGCAGCGGTCTCTCCACCTCCAACGCCTTCACCAACCGCCTCATCTCCGGCTGGACTGTCAGCACCATCACCGCGCTTCAAACCGGCTTCCCCTTCACGCCACAGCTCGGCTACAACCCCACCGGCTCCGGTGACACCCGCAACCCCGTCCGCCCCGACGTCAACCCCACTTTCCGTGGCAATCTCTACCCCGGCACGGCCTCCCAGTTCTTCAACCCCGCCGCCTTCCTCACACCCGCCGCGGGAGCCATCGGCAATCTTCGCCGCGACACCCTCACCGGTCCCAACCTAATCGACGTCGACGCCTCTCTCCTGAAGACCGCGCAGTTCACCGAGCGTCTCCACGCTCAGTTCCGCGCCGAGTTCTTCAACGTCCTCAACCACACCAACTTCACCACCCCCAACCCGGTCATCTACTCCTCTGGCCCCACCCCCACAACCCTCACCGCAGCCTCGGTAGCCAGCCCCACCGCAGGCGTAGTCACCGCAACCGCCACCAGCTCAAGGCAGATTCAGTTCGGCCTCAAGCTCCTCTTCTAACTAACCTGAAAAACCCACGGCGAGGCAGCGCAATCCAGCCTCGCCGCCCTTCCCTACTCTCAGGCACGCACAAACCCGTAAACTGGATTGAGCGATGCCTCTCGAAACCCCCAACTCCGGCCCACTGGTTGCAGTCGCCGACCCTAAGCCCAGCGGCTTCGCTCCCCTCAAAATCCCTCTCTTCCGCGACCGCTGGATCGCCAGCACCATCTCCTCCGTCGGCACCTGGATGCAGGACACCGCCGGCACCTGGCTGATGACCTCCCTGACGCCGTCGCCGCTGTTGATCGCGCTCATGCAGACGGCAGCCAGCCTCCCAGTGCTGCTCCTGGGCCTCCTCGCCGGAGCCACCGCCGACATCTTCGACCGCCGCAAGCTCCTCATCTTCTGGCAGGCCTGGATGCTCGGCTCCGTAAGCATCCTTGCCGTCCTCACCTTCTTCGGCTTCGTCTCTCCCTGGGCGCTTCTCGCCTTCACCTTTCTCCTCAACATCGGCTCCGCCATGAACAACCCAGCCTGGCAAGCCATCGTTCCCGAGCTCGTCCCTCGCGAACTCATCCCCGACACCGTCTCGCTCAACGCCGCCAGCAACAACCTTGCCCGAGCCGTCGGCCCTGCACTCGGCGGCCTCATGGTCGCTGGCTTCAAAAGCGTCCACACCGGCGCAGGATCAGTCTTCTTCCTCAACGCCATCTCCTTCGCCGGAGTCATCTGGGTCCTCTACAACTGGAAGCGCATCCCCCTCTTCAAATCCGCTCTCCCCTCCGAGCGGATCGCCGCCTCCATCCGGTCCGGCATCCGTTACGTTCGTTACGCCCCCGACCTCCAGGCATCCCTCGCCCGAGCCTTCACCTTTACCTTCTTCGTCTCCGCCATCTGGTCGCTGCTCGCCGTCGTAGCCCGCCGCGACCTCCAGCAGGGAGCCTTCGGTTACGGCATTCTCAACGGCTCGCTCGGCGTCGGCGCCGTCACCGCCGCCACACTCCTGCCTCGCGTCCGCCGGCGCTTCACCGCCGACCAGATCCTCGCCACATCCTCCCTCTACAACGTCTTCACCCTCCTCATCCTCGCCTTCGTCCACTACCCCGCCATCGTCATCGCCACGCTGATCCTCTCCGGCTTTGCGTGGACCAGCACCATGTCCACCATCAACGTCTCGGTCCAGCTCGCCGTCCCCGCCTGGGTGCAGGCACGCGCCCTCGGCGCCTATCTCATGACCTTCCAGGGCGGCATGGCCCTCGGCTCCATCCTGTGGGGCTTCATCGCCGAGCACACCACCACCCCCATCGCCCTCGCCGCCGCCGCCGGAGGCCTCCTCGTCACCCTACCCCTCGTCCAGCGATTCCACATCCTCCAGGGCCCCGTTCCCGACCTCTCCCCCTACAAATGGAAGCGTCCCGCGCCCCAGCTCATCCCCATACCGGGCGTCGACGACGAGCCCACCGACGGCCCCGTCCGCGTCTCCATCGACTACCGCATCCCCATCGAAAACTACGCCGAGTTCACCCACGCCATTCACGAGCTGCGCGGCGTCCGCCTTCGTGACGGAGCCCTACGCTGGGGCATCTACCGCGACGCAGTCGACCCCGAGCATCTCAACGAAACCTTCCTCATGGAGTCCTGGCTCGACTACCTGCGCTCCCGCGAACGCCACACCTCCGCCGACCATATGATCCTCGACCGCGTCCGCGCTCTGCACCAGAACGAAGCCCCACCCATCACCTCACACCAGATCTACGCCAAAGAGATCTCCAATCCCACGCCCACCGATAACAAACTATAGAGTTACGATTCGCCATACAGGCCTGTAAGCGAATTTGTAAGGGCGATTTGCTACTTCGTAGTTTCCAAATCGAAGAAACTCGGTAGATTTTGCCAAATAATGCGACTTATTTTCCACATAACCTGCTTTTTTTTGCATACGCCCTGCTTTGCTAAGCAAAACAGAACAGGCATTTTTCAATATCTATAGTGACTTCTATCAAAAGTAAGGTCGGGAACTTTGATCCAGCGTTGAATCTGGCTCTAAACGTGCAGCCTACGTTTGCTCAGCCCGCTGTGTACTTTGGCGCTTTCAGGATTACTCCGCTCCAAAACGGAATCCCGGAGGGTCAAGTAATGAAACTAAACCCCAAGCTTTCTGTCTTAGGAACTGTCCTCGTAATGTCGAGCGTTTTCGTGTCCGCTGACACTATTCAAATCGGAAGCTACGCAACCACGGGCCCAACCTTCGGCAATGACAACACTCCCATGAGGTTTGTTCCAGGCCTATCGACTCCCATTCCCGGATTTACTCCTACTTCCGCCACAGAAGACGTACCTCCCGGCAACGTATGGAACAGTAGTCTGACCTCCACATCCAGTTGGGTCTCCTATGGCCAGACTGGACCCACTACACCGGCGGCTGGTCAGCCCGGGGGACACTTTGCACCGAACGGTCAGTATCTTTTTGCCACCGACTTCACTCTTGATGGAAACGCCACGTCGTACAGTTTCAGTGTTCTCGCAGATGACACGACTCGTGTATATCTGGACGGGAATCCCGTGAATTTGCTCATCAGTTTTCCCGCGGGGCCCAACCACATATGCCAGATTGAGCAGCCTAACTGCAGAGATGTTTTAACCGTCATCACGTCCCCCCAAGGGCTCTCTCTACTCACCGCTGGCACTCATGAGCTGGACTTTCTGGTATTTCAGTTTGCCAGCGTGGATATGGGAGTTGATTTTGTCGGTACGATTAATACTGCAGGCACTACCACTCCAGAACCCAGCACTCTACTACTGTTCGGCTCCGGATTCTTAGGCTTCGCTAGCGTAATCCGTCATCGCCTTAAAGCCTGAACTGAACGGTCGTGTCTCACACCGCCGCCGATCACAGGTGCTCGATCGTGCCGTGCCATGCATCAACGAAGCTCCTCCCGGAACCTCACACCAGATCTACGCCAAAGAGATCACGAACCCTCGCCCACCGCTACCAAAAATCAGCATTTATTTGACTTATATGTCTCCAAGGCGCACAGTGAACTTGTACAACCCATCGAGTACTTAGGCCACTTCAGGAAAATACCGCTCCAAAACGGCATTCCGAGGGTCAAGTAATGAGACCACACACACAACTTTCTATCTTGGGAGCGGTTCTCGTACTGACCGTTTTCGCGTCGGCTGATACCCTTCAGATCGGCAGCTACGCAACCACGGGCCCAACCTTCGGCAATGACAACACTCCCATGAGGTTTGTTCCAGGCCTGTCGACTCCCATTCCCGGATTTACTCCCACGTCAGCCACCGAAGATATATCCCCCGGCAACGTATGGCACAGTGACCTGACCTCATCCAGCTGGGTTTCCTATGGCCAAACCGGACCCACCACACCGGCAATCGATCAGCCCGGCGGCCACTTTGCGCCGAACGGTCACTATCTCTTTGCGACCGACTTCACCCTCGATGCACAAGCCACGTCATACAGCCTCAGCATTCTCGCAGATGACACGACCGAGGTATACCTGGACGGGAATCCGGCGAAGTTGCTCATCGGTTTTACCCCTGGGCTCAACGGTATATGCCAGATTGACCAACCTAATTGCAGAGATGTTTTAACCGTCATCAGTACACCCCAGGCACTCGCACTACTCACCCCTGGCCCCCATGAGCTGGACTTCCTCGTACTTCAGCTTGCCAGTGTGGATATGGGAGTTGATTTTGTCAGTACGATCAATACAGGTACTGCTACTCCAGAACCCAGCACTCTACTACTGTTCGGCTCCGGATTCTTAGGCCTCGCCGGCCTTATTCATCGTCGTCTCAAAGGCTGAACTAAACGGTTGTGTTTCGGCCTTACTGCAGTGCGCCGCATGACTGCGTCGTGCAGCACCGAAGTTAAATCAAAGGTCACCAAGATCACTGCGGACAGCCCACATGACAAGAGCCGAGCTGCAATCGCGGCGTCCTTCTTCGTGACGGAACTCTTCGCAGATTTTGCGCCGAAGAGATCACGCCCCCCGCCCTCGCTGGTGACGAATAAACCCAAAAAAATTCTGCCGAAACTCCGCCTCGCGCGATGCATTAAACATGAAGCTCTCGTGCGTACTCTCCATCTCTCTCCTCGCGTTCTGCGCCGCTGCCTCGCACGCCCAGGATGAGGCAGCCGCTCCTGCACCCGCCACCGTCAAGGCATATCAGAACTACGACTTTACCCCCGGCGACAACATCCTCTTCGCCGATGACTTCATCGCTACACAAGACGGCGAATTCCCCGAGCAATGGTCGCTCGTCAAAGGTCAAGGCGTCGTCAACAAGCAGCAGGGGTTCCAGTCCCTTCTGCTCACCGACGGCAACTACGCTCAGGTCAGCCCACGTATCAAAAACAAAAACTACCTCGGCAACCAGTTCACCATCGAGTACGACACCTTCGGAACACCCGGCTCCTACCCCGTTCTTGTCTTCTTCGATCAAGGCGACAACGAAGCCATTCTCTCCGCTGGCCGCGGCAGCGTCGACTACAACAACAACGAAGACAGCTACTCCCTCACCGCGCAGACACCCGCCTCCATCCTCGAAGATAACTTCGACAACCACTGGCACCACATCGCGCTCGCCGTCAAAAATCGCCAGCTCAAGGTCTACGTCGATCAGTTCCGCGTCCTCACCGTCCCCGACATGCACATGTCCCCCACCTCCATCATGATGGGCGGTCTGGCCGCTCAGGACGCTCCGCTCGTCTTCCGCAACGTCCGTCTCGCCACCGGCGGCGGCATGAACATGGTGGGCCAGAAGTTCACCGACGCCAAAATCGTCACCCACGGCATCAACTTCGACATCGACAAAGCAACCCTGCGCCCCGAGAGCATGGGCACCCTCAATCAGATCAAGCGCATCCTCACCGATAACCCCGACCTCAAGTTCGAGATCGACGGACACACCGACAACACCGGCTCCCCGGCCCACAACCTCTCTCTCTCCCAGCAACGCGCCGACGCCGTCAAAGCAGAACTCATCAACATGGGCATCCCGGCCGCGCGACTCACCGCCAAAGGCTACGGAGACACCAAACCCGCAGCCGACAACTCCACGCCAGAAGGCAAGGCAAACAATCGCCGCGTCGAATTCGTCCGCATCAGCTAGCCCGCTTTGCGAAACGTAAGATTCACGCGGTTCGCACCCAACACAGCGTGATGCCCTTGCTTCAACGGCATCACGCCGTGATACCGCAGCCGCGCAGGCCCACCCCAAACCACAACGTCACCATGCTCCAACTGCACCCGTCGCGTCTTATCCCCACGCTCCATCCCACCAAACAAAAACACCGCTGGCACACCAAGCGAAACCGAGACGATCGGCGCATCATAATCCCTCTCGTTCTTGTCCTGATGTAACGAAAGCTTCGCCCCCGTCTCATAGCGATTGATCAAACAGGCATCTGGAACAAACTGCGAAAAACCTGCCTCGTCAGCTGCACCCGCCGCCAGCTTCAAAAACGGCTCCGGCATCGGCGGCCATCTCTCTCCACTCTCCGGATCGACCGCGTCATAGCGATACCCTGTCTTATCCGTCACCCAACCAAGCGCCCCACAATTCGTCATCGCAACCGACATCCGATGCCCTCCCGGCGTCACCATATGTCGAAACGGAGCTCTCCGCGTAACATCCCGCAGAGTCTCCAGCACCGCCGTCTCGTTCACCAGCGCAAACCCACGCAGAAGAACCGCACCCGCAGCCAACTCCTCCCTCTGAAACCCCGTACTGTCCTTCTCTCCAAACAAGCTCATCGTCATAAAAAGCTTCATCGCAATCTCTTAGGATTTAGAAATGCAAGCATTTGGCTTGCAAGCTTATTTTTTTCAATAAGCTGCAGGCGGCTTGCTATGATTCCGCATGGCTCCCAACATTTGGCACGCACGATTTAAGGTTGAGTGGGCGAAAAAACATCTCGATTCTCTTTGGGCACTTGTTAGCTCTTTGGAGAACACGGGAGGAAATAGAATTACGACCCACGATGATGTTGAGAATGGAGTCTACATCATCAGGATTCAACACGTCCCCGAATCCGAGGGCTTCAGAATCGTCCTTACGATTGCAGATTTTATTTCCTCGCTCAGAGCATCTTTGGATCATCTCGCATGGCAGTTGGCTCTTCTTACCATCGACAAGCCATCTAATGAATTGACGTTCCCTATCATCGAGAAGAATACGGTGGACGCACAAATGCGGATGGCCAAAGTCACCTTCGGAATTCCCGAAGCTGCAATCGCCATCATGAAGTCTATGCAGCCTTATAGTACTGTGGACGCGACCCAAAGGGGAGAATCCCTGCTTTGCATTTGCTGTTGTCTTTAGTGTTGCGTTGCGGTGGAACGCCGAGGCATATCAATCATTTACAAATAAAACGCCAAAATTTCCCAATAAAATCGCTTGTCAAGTCCCACTCCGACCTAAATCATTCAAAATAAACAACATTCCATTGCGTAGGAGTTTTATTCAATCCGCTATACTAAATACAGAGTCAAAAAAGCCCCGGCCAAAACCGGGGCTTTCGCTATTAAAGCTCTAAATCCTTTAGAAAGACGAATTTAGCCGTAACCCTTTTATAATGACTATTTTGCAAAGATCAAATTCGACAAATATATGAATATAAAAGACTTACGAGCAGATACCCTGGGGGGGGTACCTGCCTTCGTACCTACAACGCCGAGCCAAACGCCAGATCGATCAATGTCTTCTCCTCGATCTCATGCGCCTTGGCCGAGCCCGTCGCCGGTGTCGCACTCGCGCTACGCTTCACGCTCAACACCGCGCGATCGCCAGCCATGCGCCGCAGCTCCGGCATCACGTAGAAGAGCGCGCCCATGTTGGCCGGCTCCTCCTGTACCCAGACGATCTCATCGGCATTGGGATGCTGGTCCAGCGCAGCCTGCAGCTCTTCTTCGGGCCACGGATACATCTGCTCGAGGAAGATGATGCCAACGCTCATGTCCTTGCGCTTCTCGCGCTCGACACGGAGGTTGTGCCCGATCTTTCCGCTGCACACCAGCAGGCGGCGCGGATTCTGCACCTCGTTGTCGGGCAGCACATTCAGGAACCGCTCGCGCGAGAAATCAGCCAGCGTCGAGGATGCGTCAGGATGCCGCAACATGCTCTTCGGCGTGAACACAATCAGAGGCTTGCGCCAGGGACGCAACGCCTGCCTACGCAGCAAATGGAAGTACTGCGCTGCCGTCGAGGGCTGGCAGATCTGAATATTGTCGTTCGCCGCAAGCTGTAGATACCGCTCAATGCGCGCGCTCGAGTGCTCCGGCCCCTGGCCCTCGTAGCCATGCGGCAGCAGCATCACAAGCCCCGAGAGCAGTCCCCACTTGGCCTCGCTGGCCGAGATGAACTGATCGATGATGATCTGAGCACCGTTGGCAAAGTCGCCGAACTGAGCCTCCCACAGCACGAGGGCCTCAGGGTAATCGCGCGAGAAACCATACTCGAAGCCAAGCACCGCGGCTTCAGAAAGAAGCGAGTTGTAGACCTCGAACTTCGCCTGCTTGTCACTCAAATGAGCGAGCGGAGCATAGCGGACTTCGGTCTCGGTATCGATCATCACCGCATGACGCTGATTGAAGGTTCCACGCTGCGAGTCCTGCCCGGTGAGCCGCACTGGAGTTCCCGCTTCGAGCAGCGAAGCGAACGCCACCAGCTCCGCCATACCGTAGTCGAAAGGCCGCGTGCCGGCACCCATCTCCGAACGCTGTTCAAACAGCTTTTTCACCTTCGGGTGAACATGAAAATCGCTCGGATACTTCGTCACGCCCTGCACAAGCTCATTAATTCGCTCGGCAGACAAGCCCGTCGGAACATCGTCTTCAGGCAGCCATTCGCCGCCCTTATACGGATCCCAATACTCAGGAAGCTCTGCGAGTCGCGGCTTGTGATCTGCCTTTGTCGCATTCTTCTGATCGTCAAGCAACTCCTGCTGAATCTTCTGCACCTCTTCGGCAGGATCAACGCCAATGCTCTTCGCATAGATCTGATACAGCGCCGGACGATCCTTGATAATCGCATAACGACGCGGCTGCGTGACAGTCGGATCATCAACCTCGCTATGCCCATGACGACGATATCCAACAAGATCTACAACGATATCGGAGTGGAAGCGATGACGATATTCCGCAGCAATCGCAGCCACACGAACAACCGCATCAGGATCTTCCGCATTCACATGGAAGATCGGGATCGGCAACCGCTTCGCGATATCAGTAGAGAAGCGCGACGAGTTCGACTCCTCAGGAAGCGCCGTGAACCCGAGCAGGTTATTCACGATGACATGAATCGTTCCACCGACGTTGTATCCATGCAAAGTCGCCATGTTCAACGTCTCGGCGAGGATTCCCTGCCCCGCAAACGCTGCATCGCCGTGAATGATCAATGGCAACACAACATCTTTGCCGCCTTTGCCGAACCGCTCCTGCTTGGCGCGCGTCCGCCCGAGCACAACAGGATCAACCGCCTCGAGATGGCTCGGATTAGACGCTAGATGCAGACCAATCACGCGCCCATCAGGCGACTCATACTCGCCCGTTGCGCCAACGTGATACTTCACGTCGCCGCCGCCCATCGTGCTGCGCGGATCGACATCCTCGAACTTGGTGAAGATCTCGAGCGCCGCACGGCCAATGGTATTGGTCATCACGTTGAGCCGACCGCGATGGCTCATCGCGATCATCGCCTTGCGAACACCAGCATCCGCGCTGACTGCAAGCACACGATCGAGGAACGGAATCAGCGCCGTAATACCTTCGAGCGAGAAGCGCTTCGTGCCGAGATAACGCGACTGAATGACCTGCTCGAAGAGATCGGCACGAATCAGCTGCGTAAGGATCAGCTTTTGATCCGCAGTCGGCGGCTTCTGCTCCATCCGCTCCTGCAGCCACTGCCGCTGCTCAGGACTCGGAATGTGCATGAACTCAGCCGCAATCGTGCCACAGTAGTAGCTGCGAGCCTCAGCCGCCGCCTCACCTTCTGGCGCTGGAGTAGGAAAGGGCTCAGGCGGCAGAAACTGTCCAAGTGGATCAAGCGAAGCCTGCAGGTATCCCCAGCGGCGAAAGATATCGAAGGTTGTTTCACGTTCGTGCTGCTCTACTGCCGGAGCCGGTGGGGTGAGTGCCCCTGCCTTAGTGGCCATTGCTTCCTCGCTTCAAGAATCTAACTTGCGAAAATCCAATTTCGCATACCTCTTTATGCTAGACCTTTCGGCGCATGCTCGCACGCCACTTTCTAAAAGTTGTGCGGTCACCGGACCATAGTTGGAACCTGCCGGAAAGCGGACAGCTTACCGCCGAACTATAGTGAAAGCATGGCAGGAGTATCCCTGAGGTTGTTCGTTGGACTGGTTATAGCGGCGGGGCTGAGTCCTGTGGGATGGAGCCAGGCAGCTAGAAGTCCCGAGACCAGACAAGCCGTTCCGGTAGCCGTTGAGAAGGCTGGAGTTGGCGCAGCGGCCGTAGATAAATCGTTGGACAGACCGCTGCCCGATATTCCAGCATTGATGCATGAGGTAGAGGCCCATCAAAAGGACTCCGAGGCCATCCAGAAGGACTACCTGTACCACGAGATAGCTACCGCCGAAGAGAATGATGGCCACGGCGGGATAAAGAAGACTGAAACAAGGGAGTTCGACGTCTTTTGGCTAGATGGCGTTGAGGTTCACAAGCTAATGAAAAAGGACGGGAGGGAGTTGAGCACTGAGGCGCAGAAGAAGGAGAGCGATCGGATCGATAAGGAGGTTGCAAAGGCTAAGGAAAGGCGAAATAAGGCTGATGTAAAGGGTGAAGAAACAGACTCGCATGGCCACGAGGAGGTTACGGTCTCACGATTCCTGGAATTGGGTAGATTTACGAATCCCCGGCGAGTAAAGGTGAATGGACGGGACACTATTGCGGTGGACTATGAAGGCGATCCTAAAGCGAAGACACGGAATCGTTTTGAGGACGTAATTCGTGACCTTACAGGAACAATCTGGGTGGATGAAGAAGACCGATCTATCAGCCGGATTGAGGGCCGTTTCCTAAGGCCGTTCAAGATCGGGGGCGGCTTGGTGGTAAATATCAAGCAGGACACGAGTTTTGCAGTCGAACAGCGGAAGGTAAACGATGAGGTATGGTTGCCGGCACGGATCGACGGAAAGGGCGCGGCGCGGGCGATGCTGTTCTTCAGCGTCAACGGAAGTCTTCGTGTCGTGGACTCAGATTACCGAAAGTTCAAGGCTACTTCGACGATTCTGCCAGGGATGAGCACGGTGACAGAGCAGGGAGATACGGTTGGAGCGTCTCCGCAACCTCCGAATAAATAGCCAGTTAAAGGCGTAGAGGGACAGCCAGAGCCGTCCCTCACGCAAAACTTGGTGGATCTACGTACGTCACACCTTACAGAGGCTGAACGTCAGATGCCTGCCAGCCCTTGGGCCCCTTTACCACGTTGAACTGAACTGCCTGACCTTCCTGAAGGCTCTTAAAGCCATTTGAATTGATCGCCGAGTAGTGTACGAATACATCCTCGCCGTTCTGACGGCTGATAAAGCCAAACCCCTTGGCATCGTTAAACCACTTCACTGTTCCCTGTTCCATGTTGATTATTTCCTTAGTACTACTGAATTTGCCGCTGGATCCAAGATCGGGGTTCGTACATTTTCGAGCTTTGCAGAAAACCAATCTGTTTCAAACGATGATAAAAGGTTAGCACATCTGGCAAGTTTTTTACTGATAATCATCTAAATACTTCCATTTGCACAAGTTATAGTGCATAAAGTGTGGATAACCCTGTTGATTAGCGGATTTCTTGGGTTTCCGCATTCGACAACGGTATATCCAGAGTGATATGAGCCTCAGGCCGGTGTATGGGCCAGCACGATCTGTTCGGAACGAGCCAGAACCTGCTCGAGTGTCATGGAAGTGGAGTCGAGGATAATGGCGTCGGAGGCGGGCTTGAGCGGCGATTCGGCGCGATTGCGGTCGCGGTAGTCGCGATCCTTCATCTCGCGGATGATGGCTTCTTCGGCGGCTCGCTGCTGCTCCTGTGACTGCGGATCAGGACTCTGGCGGTTGGCGTTTTGCTCAGCGGTGAAGGGTGAAGTCGGGGTGACCTGGCGGTAACGACGATTGCCGCGAACCTCGGGCGCCGCATCGAGAAAGATTTTGACCTCAGCGTCCGGGAAGACGGCAGTGCCGATATCGCGGCCCTCCATAACAACACCGCCACCCGCGCCCAAAGCTCGCTGTTGCTGGACCATCCATGCGCGGAGTTGAGGGTGGACAGAGACGCGGGAGGCTGCAGCGGTGACGTCGGTATCGCGGATACGGCGGGAGACGTCGCGGCCGTCAAGCAGGACGCGATTTCCTTCGAGTTGAGGTTCTAAACGGATACGGGTATAGACAGCGAGCTCGAGCAAGGGGGATTCCTCGTCGAAGCAGATGTCGTTCTCGATCGCCTTGAGAGCCAGGGCGCGATACATGGCCCCGGTCTCGAGATTGAGGAAACCAAAGCGGCGGGCGAGATGGGCAGCAAGAGTGCTTTTGCCCGCACCGGCGGGCCCGTCTATGGCGATAATGGGGCGTTGGCGACGGACTATGGCTTCAGACTGCGGTGCAGCGACTTGGTTGTGCATCATTCGGCGGATTCACCTTCTTCGGGTTTGAACTTGCGAGTTGGCGCTCCGCGTTTACCGAAGGGTTTTTTGTTGTCCTTGAACTTATCAAAAGGACCCGAAGATTTACCAGAGGTTGCAGCCGATTTGCCGTAAGTTTTTTTGCCGGCGAAGCTGCTGCCGGTAGATTTACCTGCATAAGCGCCGGATTTTCCCGCAAAACCGCCAGTGGATTTGCCATAAGGCTTTTTGGCTGCGAAAGCTCCGCTGGGCTTGTCGCCGTAGCTTCGGCCGGAGCCTTCGGAGCGGGCGGGACGGGCAGGGCGGTCCGAGGAGAATTTGCCTCGTGGAGCGTCAAATTTACGGAAAGGCGGGCCGGTACGTTCGCCACGTTCTCCGCGATCCTCACGGGAAAAGCTGGGCTTGCCGCCGAAACGAGATGGGCCTGCGCCGCCTTCACGGGGGGTGTAGGGCCTACGAGGAGCAAAACCGGAGGAGCGGTCGCCTTCAAAGCTCCGGGAGCCGCTCTGGGGGCGTGGAGCATAGCTGCCCGGCTTGCGGGGGCCGCTGAAGCTGGGCTTGTCGCCAAAGGTACGACGGGGTGGGCGAGAATCGCTGCTCTCGGAGTCAGGACGGGGAGTGTACTCGCGGCGCGGTGGGCGGGAATCACCATAGTCGCGACGGGGTGGACGGGAATCGCGGTCGAAGGATTTTCCAGCGAAGCCTTCGCGCTTACGGTCGAACGTTCCTGGCTTCGAGAAGGTCTTGCGTGGAGGGCGGGAGTCGTCGAAACCTGAATCGGGCCGGGGAGTATATTCGCGGCGCGGTGGGCGAGAATCGCCATAGTCGCGACGGGGCGGACGGCCTTCGCCAGTGCCGCTGTCCCGGCGGAAGGTGGGGCGATCTCCACCCAGACGGGGACGAGAGCCGAAGGAGGGTTTGCTGCCGAAGGACGGGCGTTGACCTTCCCGGTCGAAGCGAGGCTTGCGCGGAGTCTCTTGCTGTGAATCGGAGGCCGCTTCGCCGGCGGCTTCGGATTGTGCAGCGTAATAGGACTTGGGGCGACGGACTGATTTGTCGCGTTTCTCCTCATCCCAAGGTTTGGTGTAGTCGGATGCGGCGTCACGCTTGAAGGGACGTCGTTCGCGATCGGAGGCTCCGAAGGGCTTGGTCACGAAGCCGGTTCCGGTCTTGCGAGGTTTGGGAACGAACTTGCTGATGCGGGGCTGTTCCTCTTCGACGGTGGCGTCTGTGGGGGCAACCTCGATGATGCCGGGAGTCTCATCGGTGATGACGGGGGCGGCGAGGAAGGCGGGGAGTTCACCGTTAACGTGGAGGACGGTCTTCCCTTCGACGGCGATAGTCTCAATCTGTCGGGCGGAGATGAGGGCGTGGACTACGTCGCGGATGCGCGAACGTGCGGCAATCGGCGAGAGAAAGGTTTCGATCTCGTCTTCGCTGGCTAAGATCGCCTGACCGAGGTAGAGGGAGATGAGGGCGGAGAGAGCCGTGGGCTGGCCGGCATTGGCGCCGGCCTTGATCTGCTTGGTGAAGCGGGTGGTGGTCAGCTCCCAAAGTGTGGGTTGCCCGTCGAGCTGAGGAATGGGAATGACTCGGAGGTGCTGCCAGAGCTCGGTGAGGGCGCGGAGGACGGCGGTCTCGGTAACTTCCTTGCCCAACTGCGTGGCGAGGTCATAGGCGGACATCGTGATGCGCTCGGCCAGTAGATTGTAGGTCGCCAGGGCCAGCGGGGAGACTTTGCTGGCTCCGCTGGTGGTTGGGGGCTGTTTCCAGGCTTTGTCGCCACGGAGAGTAAAGATGTAAGGGAAGGCCAGGGGGGAGACGATGAAGTCGGGAATTTCGGTGCCGGTGCCGGTAGGCGAGCCAAGGAGGTTGAGGGGGATTCCACCGCCGTCGGCGATGAGGCGGGCCAGGAGGCTGCGCGGCTCTTCGGTGTCGGCTAGAGTGGGCGCGGCATTGGGGGTTCCGAGGATGGCCTCTACGAACGACGGTGCAGGCATGGGAAGCTGCGGCGTACGAGGCACATAAAGAACCAGGCCGGAGGCGTTGAGCCAGTCGCGGAGCATGTTGATGGTGAGGATGGGCTCGGCGTTATGGTGCCAATGGGCGAGTCGGGCTGCGGCGAGCTGGTCGGCCGAGGGGGAGCTTAGGTTACTCAAGGTGTTGCCTTCCTGCTGGGCGATTCGGTGCTAGGAAATACGCTCTACAGCAATCCTTCGCCTGAGCGAAAGGATGACGTTCAATTTTGTTCGATTGGAGCTGCGTGAGACTCGATACGTTACAAGGCCCGCTGCACGTCTTTACAAGAATACCGCAAAGCGATGCCGTCTGGTTCCGGGGTTAAGTCGTCGAGCGATGTCCTCCACCCTACCAATGAGTTTCAAAGTATTCAAAACACTTACTTTAGGCTCGTACTTCGTTTTTACAAGGGACTTTTCCCAACCAACAGAATCGCTAAAAGATACTTTCGAAGCTCGTAGAGGACCTGCGGAAATGACAGTCTGGAACAGAGCCCCTATCCAGCACGTCGCCTCAATAGCCCGGCGGCACCGAGCAGACCTGTTGTCAAGAGAGCCAACGTTTCGGGTTCTGGAACTGCCGAGGTGTCGGTGATGACAACTTCGGTCGAATAAGTATCGCCAACGGAGGTAAGAATCATGGCGCCGCCTGAAGTGAAGGCCTGGTTCGGACAGTATTGACTGGGCAACCAGTTATAGCAACTGGGGCCTAGATAAATCGGGTTAGTTGGTACACCAAAACGACCACCACTGTCTCCAGCTCCCTCGACAACGATATCGTTGAGGGAACCCGAGTAGAGAAAAGCAAAAAAATCAAAGCCAGTTCCATTAAAGGTTCCGAGACCGCCAACAGAGATTTTGGTCACAAGCCCATCGAGCGAGTCTATAAAGTAATTGGGATCGCCCGCGTAGTAAGGGTCAGTGCAGGCTTCGAAAGCGTCGGGGAGACTACATGCAGCTAATTGTTCGGTTGTAAACGAGCCGGTAAAGGTTACCGGCTGGTTGGTGAAAGCTTGTGCTCCAAGTGTTCCGCTCCCCGGCTCCGATATAGACAGGGTGATGAGATCGGCATGCGCGAAAAACGAACTCGCAAGGATGAACCCTGTTACCAATAAGACGACGCGAACCGTTGAACGCATAAGATCCTCCGATAGATGCACATCGCTTTCAGAATCTGGGCCGTTGGGACTCCAGGCTAGATCTTCAATCGTCGCCGGATTATCGCTGTCGTGCCGATCAAGCCTGTGGCAAGTAGTGTGAGAGCAGACGGTTCCGGGACCGCCGAGGTGTCGGTGATGACTACGCTAGTCGAATAGGTATCGCCTACGGAGGTAAGAATCAAGTCGCCTCCATTGGTTTCGAAGGAGATCGGGCAATGAGACGGATCGAGATAGTCAACGCAGTCACTCAGGAGATTGGGCGATGTGGGCACATCGAAGCGTCCGCCTACCGCGCTTATTCCCTCCACGACGATATCTTGAAGGTTGCCTGTATACAGGAACCCCACTGCTTCAAGGTCACCTCCTATGAACGTACCCAAGTCAGGCACGGTAAGCGTGACGTCCAGCCCAAGACCGGGTGGAAGAATAACCTCGTTATCGATGAAGCAAGAGCCATTCGCCTGACAGGCGGAAGCCAACATCGTTATTGGGAACGACGCGCTGAAGGTCAAGAGCTGATTGGTAAAAGCCTGGCCTCCCAATGTTCCTGTCCCCTCCTCAGAAATAGACAGAGTGATCAGGTCAGCTCGCACTGGAACCGAGCCCGCGATAACGCAGGCAAGCACCAGTAGAAGTGAACGGAAAGAAGAGCGCACAGGACCTCCGGAATGCAAACGATTTCCAGATAGAGGAACCCAGGTAAATTGGTATCGATCTTATGCGCTCCAGAACTGAATTGCATCGGCGGGTGATTAAATTCGCTGGAATGCCTTTGCGATGTCTTTGTGGGAATAGCGAAGAGCGATGGGGCGGCCGTGGGGGCAGGCTGTGGGGTGCTCGGTTTTGGCCAGCGCGTTGAGAAGCCACTCGATCTTGGCAGTGTCGAGGGGTTGGTTGATCTTGATGGCGGCGTGGCAGGCGATTGAGGCGGCGATGCGGCGGCGACGGGCTTCGGCGTTCTCGGTTTGTTGGTTGCGGTCTGGAATAGCGAGGACTTCTTCGAGCATGCGTTCGAGCTCGGTGCCTTCGAGGCCTACGGGAGCGGCTTTGATGGCCAGTGTGCGCGGGCCGAAGGGTTCGGCTTCGAAGCCGTTGCGTTCGAGCTCTTCGGCGATCTCCGCGAAGGTGATCATTTGTGCGGGTAGGAGGTCGATGAGTAGCGGCATGAGGAGGCGTTGACGCTGTATCTGCTCGGTGTCGCGCTCGCGGAGAACCTTCTCGAAGAGGATGCGCTCGTGGGCTACGTGCTGGTCGATGATCCAGAGGCCCTCTTCGTTGGTGGCGAGGATGAAGGAGTCGCGGAACTGTCCGAGTGGCTTGAGGGTGGAGAGGGCGTAGAGCGTATCTGCTTGTTGGGGAGCTGCAGGTTCGTACGTGGATTCGGCGGCATCGTATCCAACAGGGATGGAGTGGCCGGGGAAGGCGAAGCGTCCTGGCGATGGTGGGACTATGGGCGCGGCGAGGGTGAGGGGAAGGGATGGCGGTCTCGGGAATGGGACGGTGTCATCTGGAGAGGGATCATGCTCGGACTGGAAGGTTATGGGATCGAAGACGGGTTGGGCTGGGCCGTTGGGCAGAGGGCTGACATCGATCAGGAGGGAGCTCGAGGCTCCGTGGGGGCTGTTGATGGCTGTGGCGAAGCTAGCAGCGGGGCGGGCCTGCATAAGCGTGGTGCGAACGGTATCGCGGACGAAGTCGTGGACGAAGCTGGGCTGGCGGAAGCGGACCTCGGTCTTGGCGGGATGGACGTTCACGTCGACCTCCTGCGGAGGCATCTCGAGGAAGAGGAGGACGACGGGATAGGAGGTAGGTGGGATTATGTTGCGGTAGGCCTCAGAGAGCGCATGCAGGATGAGCTTGTCACGGACGAGGCGCTGGTTGACGAAGACGTACATCGCATTGCGGTTGAGCTTCTGGAGCTCAGGCTTGGACACAAAGCCGGTGATGCGAAGGAAACCGGGTTCGGGCGGCGTGTAGTCGAGATCGCGCTTCCATGGTGGAGGTTCGGGAAGGCCGGCGCGCGTGAAGTCCATCTCGGCCGTGGTGGAGAGCATGTAGTTGGAGGTTTCCTTGCCGAAGATCTGGAAGAGGCGATCCGCGGCGTTGGGGACGGATGGTGCTGTAAGGAGAGCTTGCGTGGCGCTATGCAACTCGAAGTGTTTGGTGGGATGAGCGAGCGCGTAGTGGGTGACGAGAGCGGCGATGTGGGAGAGCTCGGTTTGTTCGGACTTGAGGAACTTGCGGCGCGCGGGAGTGTTGAAGAAGAGGTCGCGGATGGTGATGGTGGTTCCGGTGGGAAGGCCGGCGTCTTCGACGCGCAGGATGTTTCCGCCTGCGATCTCGACTACGGTTCCGGAATCGTCTTCAGGCGAGCGGGTCTCGAGGGTCAGGCGGGAGACGCTGGCGATTGACGGGAGAGCTTCGCCGCGGAAACCGAGCGTAGATATAGAGAGGAGATCGTCAGATGTCCGGAGCTTGCTGGTGGCGTGACGCTCGAAGGCGAGGAGAGCGTCGTCTTTGACCATGCCGTGGCCGTTGTCGGCGATGCGGATGAGCTTGCGGCCTCCGGCTTCGACCTCGATGCGGATGCGTGTTGCGCCTGCGTCGAGGGAGTTCTCGAGGAGCTCTTTGACGACGGAGGCGGGGCGTTCGACGACTTCGCCAGCGGCGATCTGATTCGCCACGAGGTCGGAAAGGATACGGATGCGACCCATGGATTGATTGTACTGTGACGATTACTGGGGTACTGCAGATCGGCTCTTTGCCTTTTCGAGCGTAAGGAGAGCATAGGCAATCAGCAGCAGAGCAATCAGGTTGCTGAGTATAAAGGGCAGCCATTCGGCTGGATGCAGATGCTTCTTGATCGTACCGACAATCAATAAATACAGGATCGAAATCCAGGCCACAATCGTAACGCGTCTTATCGGGCCTGGTGAGTTCCGTCTGAAAGCAGTGAGTGGTCGCTGACTGAATTCCAGGAGAGCGGCCATGGGAAATAGCAGAAAGATGTAGTCATATGCGACGTGCGTAAAGCAAGCCAGAGTGACAACAGTGATGAGAGCAAGCTCTGACCTTTCGCTTAGCCGTTTTTTTGCGAGAAAAATCGAGAAGAGAGTTGCACAAAGAAAACCAACTACGCCGGCGATGGAGAAGATTTGATCCGTTGTCAGATTGAAGTGCTGTAACCCCATGCGCAGGGCGGTCATGATGTCTCCGTAACCAGGTGCAACGGAGATCTTCGCGGAATGAATTGGCTCGAAGATGAGCTGTCGTAGAGCGGTCCCGGTGATCCTCCAGACGATTAAGAGACCAGCAAGGATAGGAATGGCTGCACAGCAAAGCGAGATCAGACGCAGGCGCAGCAGATCGACCATGACAATGATCGGAGCGAAGGTGTATTTCGCAAATCCGAGCCCCAGAAAGAAGCCGCGACGAATCCTGGAGACACCAGAAAAAGCGATCGAGAAACAACAGAGAACGAAGAGACATTGCTGGCCGTTGAGAAGTGTCACTCGCAACGGAGCTGAGATAAGCAACAGGGATCCCAGCAGTAGAGCGTTGTACAACCGGAGCTTGTAAAGCTTGGCCGTTAGAACGATGCTGATGACCAGGAAGACGAGATTCGCTCCGCACCATATTGCACGGGCGTGTTCGAAACTTGTTTTGCCGAAAGGCAGGAGCAGGACATATAACTCATGGAGATAGTTAGGTTCTTGCGACAGAATGATTCGATGCTGAGGATCCCCTCCGATAAAAGTCTTCCACGGATCGATATGTTCGAAGAGTAAAACCGCACCGCTCCATTGGAAGTCTTTTCCACTTCGTAATGCCTCTTTGACTCCCATGGAAAGCGACACCAGCGCGGCTATCACCATGACAGCTAATAAAAATAATTCTTTGGGCGAGTGGGATCGAAATCGAGAGGGGGCAGGGGCACTCTCTTCTTCGGTCCGCGCAATTGTTTCTTCTCTTTCGAGCATTCGATCTCTGGTCTAACCTTCTGTGAAGGTCTAGGGCGTCTGTGGAATTGTTGCTTTACAAAAAAAGATATCACTGTAGGGTCCAGAGCAAGTTTTCCGCTGTTTCGCGATGGCGGCCGTGTCTCCTGATCGGGTGGTCTAATAGCTCAATGCCTTTGTATGGCTACATGATCGTGGTTGGTGGAGTTGGCCTTTGGCTGACGCCGTTTGTGCGGACAGGATGGAACACGAGCACTCCGCAGAGTCTCGATCGGCGGTCGCGTTGGGGGTTGGTGCTGGAGTTGTTGGGCTATACGTTGATACTGCAGAGCCGATTCTGGACGGTGTCGCCTGAACCGTGGCGAGTATTGGCTTCGTTGTTGTGCTTTATGCTTGCGATTGCGCTGTCGTGGACAGCTACGCGAGCGCTGGGGCGACAACATCTTCGGTTCGATGCGGCGATCGGCGCGGAGCATGCACTCGTGCAGAACGGTCCTTATAAGCTGGTGCGACATCCGATCTACACGTCGATGCTTTGGGTGCTTTGGGGAATTGGGTTTATGGCAGCTCCACCGTTGTTATTTGTGATTGCGACTGCGGTGTTTCTTGCAGGAACGGAGATTCGAGTGAGGGTCGAAGATCGGTTGCTCGCTGCGCGATTCGGAGATCAGTTCGAACGATATCGGCGATCGACTTGCGCGTATCTTCCGCTGCTGCGGTAGATACGCGGACGGGAAACAGCGGCTTGATCGTGTGCATCTTACCTTCCCTGGAGGGCACACCATGATTCGCAAGCTGAAGACAGGCGAGTTCCGCATCTATTCGCGCCACGAGGATCCAAGGACGGGAAAGCGGAAGAATTTAGGTACGTTTGCTACACGCGAAAAGGCCGAGGAGCATGAGAAGGCAATTCAGTACTTCAAGAGGCGCTGATCAATCGCTTGTAAGCCATAAGCCACCTGTCTGCCAATACTGCCTCGTGGGTGGGCGAAACATCTGAACCAGAACCCCGATCAATGCCCGACTCGTCCGGGCCGTCGAACCTGACCAGAAGCGTGCAGTTGCGCGCAATGCCTATGTCCCAGAAGCGAGACATGGGACATCCGGCATCGTGCGTGTGGTGATTACTTCTTACTGGCTTTTTTTGCGGCTTTTTTCTTTTGCGGTGGGTCGGTATCGCGGTCGCCAACCATGTGGAGGCGCATGAAGTTGGTGGCGCCGGATTTGGTGCGAGTTCCGGCTACGATGCCTACGATCTGACGCTCCTGGACGTGACCGTGGGCCTCGAGGAGATCTTCAGCCATGTTGACGAGCATGTCGGTGTCCTGGAAGCGGTCGCAGAGGATGGGATAGGTACCCCAGAGGAGCATGGAGCGGTTGATGACCGCCTCAAAAGGCGAGAGTGCGATGATCGGAGGCTCGGGGTGGTACTTCGAGAGCAGACGGGCGGTGCTCCCGGTCTCAGTGAAGATTGCGATGGCAGCGACGTCGAGGTCGTCGGCGGCGTGGGCCATGCACTCGCAGATGGTCTCGGCGATGGAGAGGCGGACACTGGCTGGGTGAGAGAGAGCGGACCGCGGTTCGATACGGATCTGATGCTCGGTTTCGGTGACGATCTTGGCCATCATGGCGACGGCTTCGACGGGGTATTTGCCGGCGGCGGTCTCGCCGGAGAGCATGACGGAGTCGGTGCCGTCGTAGATGGCGTTGGCGACGTCGGAGGCCTCGGCGCGGGTGGGGCGCGGGTTCTCGATCATCGACTCAAGCATCTGAGTCGCGGTGATGACGGGCTTGCGGTACTCGGCAGCGCGGCGAATGATGTGCTTCTGGATGGCGGGGACTTTTTCGGGCGGGACTTCGACTCCGAGATCGCCGCGGGCGACCATGATGGCGTCGGTGACTTCAAGGATGCTGTCGAGGTGCTCGATGGCCTGGGGCTTTTCGAGCTTGGCGATGATCCAGGCGTCGGACTTGAGCGCGGCGAGACGGTTTTTGACATGTCGTACGTCGTCGGCAGTGCGGACGAAGGAGACGGCGATGGTGTCGACACCCTGGCCGACGGCGAAGATGAGGTCTTCCTCGTCCTTTTCGGTGAGAGAGGGAACTTTTACCGGAATGCCGGGGAGATTGATGCCCTTGTTTTCGCCGAGCATGCCGCCGTTGACGATGATGCAGGTGACGTCGACGCCTTTAACTTCCTCAACGCGTAGCTCGATGAGGCCGTCGGAGAGGAGGATGCGGGAACCGGGCTCGAGGTTTTCGGCAAGGGTTTTGAAAGTTGTGCCTACGAGAGAGGCTGTGCCTTCGATCTCGCGAGGTGTAATGGTGAGGCGCTTGCCGGAGACGAGCTGAACGGGCTTGTGGCCTTTGAGCTTACCGGTGCGGATTTTCGGGCCCTGGAGGTCGGCGAGGATGCAGATGGGCTTTCCTTCCTCTTTGGAGACCTGGCGCACCATCTTGATGAGTTCGGCCTTCTGGGCGTGGGAGCCGTGAGAGAAGTTGAGGCGAGCTACGTCGAGGCCAGCGCGGACGAGTTGACGGAAGACGTCGATGGAACTACAGGCCGGGCCGAGGGTGGCTACGATCTTTGCACGGCGGCCGCGCTCCATTCCTGCAAGGGGGACATTGTTCGAACTTGAGACGAGAGAAGTATTCATGGATGCGCTTTGCCGTGTTCTTTCTACCATCGCTAAACAAGGATGGTACGACTATTAAGTTTTGCCGCCGTTGGCCATTCTAACTGGCTGGAGGGATCTGTGGGAGAGGAGGGTCTGGTTCGGGTGGATCGGAGGATATTACGTTGCCGTTAAAGTGAAGGTGAAATTGAACATTTAGCTCTGCTCCGTATAGGACGCAGAGAGAGATGATAAAGAGCCAGAAAAGCAAAGCGATGGCTGCGCCGAGGGAGCCGTAGACGCGGGAGTAGTTGGCAAAGCGGGTGACATACCAGCCAAAACCTAGCGTGGCGAGAAACCACATCATGGTTGCGATGATGGCTCCGGGAAGGACGCGCTTCCACGGCTGACGGATGGGCGTTCCCATGTGATAGAGGAGTGCGATAAGACCGACGCTGCCGGTAAGAGCGATCGTCCAACGAATGAGAAGCGCGATAAGGAAGACCGGAGTGCGGACGGAGGGTGCGACGTAGCCGGCGAGCCAGGCTGTAATGAAATGTCCGAAGACGACGAGTGCGCTGGCAATTCCGAAAGGGATCAGTGACAGAGGAACGAGGGCGAAGGCGCGGCTGCGACGGCTCATGAAGGTCCAGCAGGAGGGAGGCAGACCATGGGAGCGACGAATGCCTTCCATGTAGGTGGCGATGACGCTGGATGCCTCATAGAGGCTGACGAGGACTGCGAGGATGAACGGGTGTTTGCTGGAGTTTGTGGTTTGGGGGGAGGGATCGAAGTAGCCTTGGAGCAAGGGGGTGACGTCGGGCGGAAGAACGGGTGTGAAGAAATCGCGAAGCTGCGCTCGAATGGGAGCCGTGTGTGGAAGAAAGGCAATAACTGCGGCGGCGACGATGAGAACGGGAAAGAGCGCGATGATCGCCGAGTAGGCAGCTGCCTGAGCGAGATTAAAGAAGTCGTGATCCAGCGCGTTAAGGAATGCGCGGTGGAAGATGGCGGGGATGCGGAGGTATCGTCTCACGGGTTCTTCCCGTAAGAATACAGGGCAGCGTGGAAGGCAGCTAAGCCTTCCACTTATTGAGGAACGCGGTGACGTCTTCGGACCTCATGTTGCGCATATTCTCGAACTCCTTGTGCTCCTGCGAGAAGAGAAGCTTGCCGTGAGAGTCGAGGACGGCGAGAGCTGGAACGCCCTTTTCGATGGGCACGTTGTATTTTTTGGCGACGTCGACGTTGTGGTCCATGTGGCCGATGTCGACGTGGACGACGATGAAGTGCTTGGCGAGGAGCTCGGCGTTTGGACTCTGATGCATGTAGATGTCAAGGACCTGGCAGTCGCCGCACCAGTCGCCCCCGAAGTCGAGGATGACGCGCTTGTTCTCTGCCCGCGCCTGCTTAAGGGCAGCAGCGATGTCGGATGTGGGGTTGGCGGTCTCGGAGTAGAGATGCTTCTTGACGAAGGGGACGTTCTGAGCAGCGGCGTGGCTTAGGGGTGCGAGAGTCAGCGCGAAGAGTGCTGTCGTAATGAGGGGAGCGTGAAATCGAGAAAGCATTGGCTAACCTTTCCTTGCTGACGCTCGGTGGTTTGAGGGTCAGTAAAGATGATGCATGAATGGCAATGATTGACGCAAAGAAGCGGAGGCTACTTGCCGGTGTAGTAGCCCTCGCGGGTCTGGACGTAGAGGTCTTTGCGGTGGGTGGTGAGGTCGATCTGGTGGAAGCCGTCGGCTGCGGTGACCTGGTCGGGCGTGTAGCCGAGACGGTACTGGGCGCGGAGCTCTTCGGCGATCTGGGTGTAGATCTGGCCTACGGTCTGTTTTTTGGAGACTTCGAAGAGACGTCCGCCAGTCTCCTGGGCCATGCGCTCGAGGATCTTTTTGCCGTCGACGTGGCTAACGTTGCCGTCCGCCGGGGTTACCGCCGCCTCCACGCCCTCCGGGGTAGCCTCCGCCGCCGGGATAGCCGCCGCCGGGGTAGCCGCCTCCACGGCCACCAGGAAAGCCTATGCCGCCGGGACGGCCGCCGCCGTGGTTGCCACCGTAGTGCTGCTGCTCTTCACCCTTGAAGTAGATGGCATAGACGATGGTGTCGGCGCGCTGGGCGGCTTCGATGGCTGAGACGAGAGTTTCCTTGCTGCCGTTGTCGACGCCATCGGAGAGGATGATGAGAGCCTTGCGGCCCTTTTGTTTGGCCATTAACTCGTCGGAGGACAGGAAGCCGGCGTCGTACAGGACGGTACCGCCGTGGCTGCGGCGACCGCTGCTGCGATTGTTATCGGAGTCGTCGGTGCTGGTGTTGGATTGATTGCTGGGGCTGGGTGTGTCGATCTCTTTGAGGGCGGCCTGAAGCTTGGGGCGGGAGTTGGTGAGGTCCTGCAGAAGCTCGGTCTGACGAGCGAACTGGATGATGAAGGCCTGGTCTTTGGGTGTCTTGAGCATCTGGTCGAGAAAGATGCCGCTGGCAGTGCGCTCGTCGTCGATGACGTCGCGCTGACTGAGGCTGGTGTCGACGAGCAGGCCAAGGGTGAGGGGGAGATTGGCGTCGATGTCGAAGTAGCGGATGGTCTGAGGATGTCCGTCGACCTGGAGGACGAAGTCATCCTTGGTGAGGGTCTGGACGAGCGCGCCTTTTTTGTCGCGGACGACGACAGGAAGGTTCACGAGGCGTGCATCGACAGCGATGGTCGTGAGGCTGGAGGCGGGCTTTGCTGCCGGGGCATCCTGGGCGACGAGCGGAATTGCGAAGGCAAGAAGCAGTCCGGAGACAAGGGCCCGGAGGGAACGAAGGTCTTCCATGTGAGCTTAGACGAGATTGGATGGTGGTTGTTTCAATGGCAGCGAGGGCGGAAGTGCATTTTGCTACTATGGGGCAGTCCGCCCAGGTTTCAATTCTCCAGGGAGATTGAGATGGAAAGCTCAGCGCTTGCAAGGCGCTACAGGGAGTTTTCGGCCGCGTATCTGGTGCTGATACTGATTGCAATGATTGGTATCGGACTGCATGCCACGGGAACCATGACTCAGTGGATCCTGGGCGACTGGTTGATCAACTATCAAGGGGGCTTCGTCCGGCGGGGACTGACGGGGCAGATTATTTTCCTGCTTTCGCAATGGCTGCATGTTTCTCCACTGATGGTTGCCGTTGCGGTTGCGCTGGTCGCGTATGTGGCCGTTTACTGGTCGATCTGGAAGCTGCTGGAGAACTCGAGCTGGGAGCTGTGGGTGCTGGCCGCGTTCATCTCGCCGGCGCTTCTGGGTTTTACCGTTGCAGCACGCGGGGGCTTTCATAAAGACGTTCTTTACCTGGCTTCCCTTGCTTTGCTGTTGGTGATGCTGATGAGCAAAGACGTGAAGGATAGGGTGGTGACGGTTTACCTGACATTGGCTTGTTCATTTTGCATTCTGAGTCATGAACCGCTGTTTGTGTATCTTCCGTATGTTCTGGCAGCGCTTGTAATAGGGATAGAGGGCTTGAGAAGAGCGGCAAGGATTGCACTGATTCCGATGATCTTTGCAGTGGTCAGTTTCGGTGCAGTCGCGATGCACCACGGCAGTCACGAAACGGTCGCTGCGATCTGTAATTCTCTCGGAAAAGAGAATGCGCCGGTATGCGTTGGGTCGGTAGAGAATCTTTCACACTCATCGGAGTATGCGCGGCAGGAGACGGTAGACGCCATAACGGAGTTTCATTATTACCTGATATATCCGCCGTTGGCGCTGGTGGCGTTGATCCCGATTGCGATGGGTTTCGTTGATCTGTGGAGAACTCCGGGATTGCGGCGTGATTTGAAATTGCTGGCGGGGACGGCGGCGATATCGTTTGTGATGTCGCTAACGTTGTTCTACTACGCTACGGACTGGGGACGGTGGATCTACATGCATCTCTTCAGCCTGTTCCTGATACTTCTGTTTCTTGACCATCGGCGGCAAACAGCGATTTCGACGGCCGAGCCTGTGCGGGGAATCGCAGGAGGAAGGGCACAGGTAGCACTCGTCACCGTGCTTCTATTTGTCTATGCCACCTGCTGGAACATGCCGAACTTTAGCGATAAGCCTGTATCGGGGTATCTCGGACTGGCGTGCCGGGTTGTTCGAACGCACTCACTTACAGCGTCTGGCGGGTCAAAGACGCCTTGAACTCATGTCTTTTACGTATCAAAACTGCCAAGAAGATTTCCATAGAGGTCTCCGCCGGTTCGCGTTATGCTGACTGGCACGATGAAACTACTGTTCGTCTTGTCTGCAGGGCTTATCTGCCTTTTGGCAGCCTGGGTGGCGCGAGCGTCTACGGCAGCCTCCCAAAGGCCGCCGAAGGGATTTGATCTGGCAGTGGTGTTGTGGCCTAAGGGCGCTCCCGGTGCGATAGGCAGGGACGATGCAGATATTCCGAAGCTGTATGCGTATCCAGCACCCGGAGCCGGGATTCATCCCGCGGTGATCGTGCTGCCAGGTGGCGGCTACAGGACATTGTCGACGGAAAAGGAAGGCGGCGAGGCGGCACGGTGGCTGAACGCGCATGGCGTGACGGCGTTTGTCCTGGAGTATCGCCTGGGCCCGAGGTATGGTTTCCCTGCCCCGATGCTGGATGGTGCGCGGGCGATGCGATACGTACGGAGCCATGCGGCGGAACTGGATGTGATTGCGAACAAGATTGGACTTTGGGGGTTCTCGGCAGGTGGACATCTGGCAGCGTACTTGGCGACTACGCATGATGCCGGGAATGTGGCGGCGGTCGACCCGGTGGACAGGGTGAGCGATCGGCCCGATTTTGCGATTCTTTCGTATGCGCGATTGACTCTGGATCCTACGATTCCGCGCAAGACCAATCTGGAGGGACTTATCGGGATGCATCCGACGACGACCCTGGAAGAGACGGTTTCTCTGGAACGGCATGTGACCAAGGACACCTCACCGTGTTTTCTTTTCGCTACCACTGAAGACGAGACAGTGAACTCAATGAATTCAACAACCTTTTACAACGCGTTGAAACGAGCGGGCGTATCGGCGGAGCTGCACATCTTCGAGCGCGGACGGCATGGAATCGGAATGGGACAGGATAGCGGTGCGGAGCCGGAGCTGGCACTCTACCCTGCGCTGTTGGAGAACTGGATGCAAATGCATGGATGGATGCCGCTAAGTGAGCAGCTTAAAGCATCGCGATGAAGTGGGATTTTGGACGAAAGGATTGAAGATTGACCCAAATTTGTCAATAGTTTAGCGGAATGTCGTAGAAATAGTTTCCTATAAGAACTATAGGAGTGATACGTTGCCACCATAAGTAAAAGAGCCTGTTTCAATTACTCTAGTAATTGACCAAAGACCTTTCACTACTTTTGGGAATGTATTGAGGTGTTTTATTTGAGGGCTTGGGTACTCGAATCCCCACGAACATGGGCCTGGAAGACAGGGTTGTTGGCAGCGCCAGTATGTGTGGCGCTAGGACAGTTCTGGCGCATGAATCACAGCGTTCGGCTCCGTACTCTGGCTGCGGCAAGCGCGGCGGGGACGGGGGCTGCGGTGGCTCTGTGGTCGTTGTGGCGGGAACACAATCGCACCGTTGAGCGCAAAGGGGCCGAAGACGCCCATTCGAAGTTCCTGGCGGCGGTGGAGACGAGCCTGGATGCGTTTTCGATTCTTGAGTCTGTGCGGGACAAGTCAGGCGCAATCATTGACTTCCGGATTCAGTACGCTAACGCCAACGCGGAGAAGATGACGGGCAGACCGCGATCGGCACTCGTGGGACAGATGCTGTCCGAGGTAACGCCGATCCGGAAGACGACCAGCCTGTTCGGCCGTTGTTGCAGGGTGGTGGAGACCGGCGAACCGCTGAGTGAAGAGTATCCAGTGGCGGAGGCAAATATTAATGCCTCGTGGGTGCGATATCAGTTGGTCAAGCTGGGAGATGGACTGGCGTTCACCTGCAGCAACATCAGTGAGGCCAAGGCGACGCAACAGCGATACGAACAGCTGGTGGAGTTTACCGATTCCGTCTTCCAGAACGCGCCCTTCAGCATTGTTGCGACCGATACGCGGGGCCTGATTACAGCGATGAACGTCGCGGCGGAGAAGCTCACGGGATATCTTCGAGAAGACCTGGTGGGGAAGTCTGCTCTGACGATTCTGCATGATGAGAAGGAACTTGCCTCGAAGGCGGACATCGGCTCGGATGGGTTCGCTGTGCTGACGAAAGGCGTGGCCGCCGGCGAGATGGAACAGCAGGAGTGGACGCTTATTCGAAGGGACGGGACGCGTACACCGATCAACCTGGCAATGCGCGCTATTACATCGGAAAGCGGCGAAACAACCGGGTTTGTGAGCATTGCGTTCGATATCGCAGAACGTCGCCAGATGCTGGACTATGTGACGCACCTGGCAACGCATGATCCGCTGACAGGGCTGCTGGGGCGCGCGCTGCTGCGAGACAAGACCATGGAGGCGGTGGAGCGAGCGCGGCGCTATGGCACCAAGGTCGCACTGTTCATGGTGGATCTGGACCAGTTCAAGCGGATCAACGATTCGTTGGGGCACGCGTCGGGCGATCAGGTTTTGGTTGAGGCTGCGAACAGGCTGAGCCGCTCGGTACGAAGCACAGATGTGGTCGCCCGTGTAGGCGGCGATGAGTTTGTAGTCGTGATGACGGACATCACAAGCGTTGCGGATGTGGAACAGTGCGCCGCGAAACTAGTGGCGAAGATGGCGCCCGAAATCTCTATTGATGAGTACCTGGTGAATGTGACGGCGAGTGTTGGCGTCTGCATCTACCCGGACTTTGCCACCGATGCGAAGCACCTGCTGAAGCGCGCGGATGCGGCCATGTATGCGGCCAAGGAGAATGGACGCAACCAATACCAAATCTTCAGCGAAGACATGCTGAAAGAGACGGCGGACCGGTTGTCGATGGAACATGCGCTGCGTCATGCGCTAGCGAATGACGAGCTGAGTATGCACTACCAGCCGCAGATCTCGCTGACGACCGGGGCGGTGACGGGCATGGAGGCGCTGCTGCGCTGGAAGCATCCGAGGCTGGGAGATGTTTCTCCGTCGCAATTTATCCCACTAGCGGAAGAGACCGGGTTGATTGTGCCGATCGGAGAATGGGCCTTCATGACGGCTTGCCGCGAGGGTAAGGCGTTGCGGGATGAATTGGGAATGGATCTGACGGTCTCTGTAAACCTTTCGCCACGGCAGTTTCAGCAGCAGAATTTAGTGGAGGTAATCGAAAACTCCCTGGATGAAAGCGGACTTCCGGCGCGCAACCTGGAGATCGAGATCACGGAAAACATGCTGATGGTCAACTCAGACGGCAATCTGGACAAGCTGCAAAAGATTCGGGAGCTAGGTGCGCGGATCTCGATCGACGACTTCGGCACGGGGTTCTGCAGCTTCTCCTACCTGCTGCAATATCAGGTGGATAGGCTGAAGATCGATCAGAGCTTTGTGAAGCAGGCGGGAACGGATCCGAACGCCGCGGCCGTGGTGCGGACAATCATTGCAATGTCGCACGGTCTCAACATCCAGGTTGTTGCAGAAGGCGTAGAGACGGACGAACAGCTACGGTTCCTGGTCCGAAGGAAATGTGATGAGGCGCAGGGACACTTTGTCGCCAGACCGGTAGCAGCGAAAGACTTTTCTTCCGCGGTGCGGGCGTGCGCCGACAACAGCATCATGCGCAGTGCGAGCGGACGCTGGCTTTCCGCGGAGCACCAGCTTTCCTAAGAGCCGCCAGACGCCTGACGACGCTTGAAGAAGTGGTAGATACTAAGCAGAATCAACGCGCCAATCAGAGACATGAAGAAACCGGCATATTCTCCGGGCTGGTAGTGGCCGATGAGACGACCGAGCCATGTTCCAACGAAAGCGCCTGCGATGCCAAGCAGCATCGTTGTCCAAATTCCACCCGGATCCTTACCTGGCAAGATCAGTTTCGCCAACGCGCCGACGACGAGGCCAATGAGGGCAGTCCAAAGCAAACTGAACATTCAGTTCCTCCGTTGTTATTTGCGGATGCTACGAGGCCCGGTTTGATGGGGAAAAGGATACTCCTGCTTTGCTGTGACCGCTGCACAGGATTTTTGGGGTGCGCGAAGGCTGGAAGCGACATCCAATAAACGTATGGAAACAAAAGTGATTGATGCAGGCGTCAGGATGGGGCATGTCCATCTGAAGGTGTCCGATCTGGAGCGTGCGCTGAGGTTCTATAGCGGAGTTCTGGGGTTCGAAGTGATGCAACGAATGGGAGACTCGGCTGCGTTCCTGTCGGCTGGGGGGTACCACCACCATATTGGTCTGAATACATGGGAGAGCGCCGGGGGATCGGCTCCGCCGGCCGGGACCACGGGGCTTTATCACCTGGCGGTTGTCTATCCGACAAGGGCGAAGCTGGGTGATGCTCTGCGACGCCTGGTCGAAGCCCGCATTCCGCTGGAGGGAGCGTCGGATCATGGCGTCAGCGAGGCGCTGTATCTGCGGGATCCTGATGGGAATGGGGTTGAACTTTACTGGGACCGTCCGCGGGAAGACTGGCCGCGCGATTCCAAGGGTGGATTGGCGATGTATACGCGAGCGCTGGATTTGCAGAGATTGCTGGATGCGGCGGATTGAGTGGGCTTGGCCCTGACTCAGGTGGCCTTCGGCATGTGGATGATGAGGTCGTTTTTCCACAGCGCGAGGACTACATCCATCTGACTGCTGTGAGGGATGTCTTCACCGTCTGTCACCTCTGTCCAGAGGGCGTTGACGGTCTTGTGCGTGCCAGCAACAAGCAGGCTGACTGCCCGAGTGGCGTAGGCCTTGTCCTTGTTTGATGGAGCGTATTGGCCAGGCGGGATGCCTTTGACCAGCCCGGCTTCGCAGAGGCTCAGAAAGGCCGCGCGCGGGCCTCCCTTGCGCTGGGCGGAAGGACTGGTGGGATAGAGTTTCTGGGTGGCGGCTTTCCAGCGATCGAGCGGGGTGATGGCTTTGCCGTAAGTCTCCATACGGGCTGCGAGCAAGGCGGCTTCGCCATATCTGTTTGCCATGTTTTCTGTTCCTCTCCGACTAGTTTGATTCTAGTGGCAACTGGAGAGCGGGCGACGAGTCGTGAGCAGTAGTACGCAGACTGCGACGCATCCGGCGCT
The DNA here is from genome assembly GCA_963831665.1 of uncultured Acidobacteriaceae bacterium. Classification (GTDB taxonomy): domain Bacteria; phylum Acidobacteriota; class Terriglobia; order Terriglobales; family Acidobacteriaceae; genus Edaphobacter. The sequence goes on from CAWHRG010000001.1 coordinate 67,208, forward strand.
TCAACGCATCAAGCGGAGTGGCAAGAACAATAAGCGCGCAGACCATCGCGACGAGAACTGCAATGTTCCGGAGGTCGCTCCCGTCATGGAAGAACCCCGAGTAGGAGAGCAGGAGCATCACAGGAAAATGGAAGAGATAAATGGCAAATGTTCCGTCAGCTATACGACGGACATTTTGCATCCCGGCTGCATTCCTGGGGATTGGAATGAGGTCGACGGCGAGAAGGCTGAGAAAGAGTAACAAGGCCCCCACCACGCCGGCAGCATAGGCAAACATGGTGGCTCTGTGAATCTCCTGGCCGAGCAGAGGAAGTGGGTTGGGCAGACTGGCGATGGAGGAAAGGATGGCCGCGGGTTCAAATGGCATCACGCCCATGCCCGAGAGCCGAAACAGTGCGGAGATGGCGAACCAGGCAACGAGAGTTGCGAGCGCAATCCTGCTTGCGCGCCTGCTCCGAACGCGATGGTAGGCATCGTACATCCAACATCCCAGCCACCAGAGCGGCAATAGAAACATAACCTGCGGGCCGATGATCAACGCAGCTGCTGTGCAGGCGACTATGCGCTTCCAGCCGCGCAGGAAGATGGCGAACCCGTAGAAGACGTAATAGAAGCACTCGTAGCCGAGAGACCAGAAAGGCGAGTTGATGAATGGGGTTGAATTGAAGCCCCACATCTGGCTGAGGAAGGTGAGGTTGAGAGTAAGGCGGGCGATTGGGTGGTCGAAAAACGGGGACCAATCGCGCAGGAAACGGTCGTGGTTGAGAAGCAGGCAAGCCACTGAAATAATTATGGTTGCGAGCATCGCGGGGAGAACAACGGAATAGATTCTTGAGGCGCGATCGATGGAATATTCGCGCGGATTGGCTTCACGGCTGCGGGTGACGTAGCGGATGATGAAGCCGGAGAGGACAAAAAATATCGGGACGGCGAGGTCTCCCCAGATGGATTGCTCCTTCCACCCTATTCCGAAGACTCTTTTCCCGCAGTGGCTGGCTACTACAGCGATTGCTGCGGCAAAACGTACGATGTCCAGCAGAAGGGATGCATTTTCAGAGAGTTGGTGAGGCCTCTGTTCTGCTCCCGCTAGTTGGTCCATGCCGCTTATTTTATACGGAGGCAAAGAGGGGTTTTGAAGGGGGTTTCTGCATCTATAGGGTGATTGAACTTGGTTATTTTGTGGTCAGGACGCGGAGATTTGCGTGGCAGTCGCGGTTTGCGGACTGCCACTTTTGGGGGGAGCGAAATAATGCAGGTTTTTCAGCTTTATTTTGGGGAGTTCCCAATTTAGTACGCCTGCGTGCGATCGATGGGGATGCGGACCTGGAAACAGGTCGATTGGGGCTTCGAGTCGACGGTGACGGAGCCGGAGTGTTTGCCGACGATGCGCTGGACGATGTCGAGGCCGAGGCCGAGGCCCTTGCCTATCGGTTTAGTGGTGAAGAATGGCTCGAAGATGCGAGAGGTGAGGGCAGGGTCGATGGCGGGGCCGCTGTTTTTGAACTCGATGAAGGCCATCTGGCCGACGAGGCGGGTGCTGATGGTCAAGGTGCCTTGATCTTTCATGGCATCGAGGGCGTTTTCGATGAGTGCGGACCAGACCTGGTTAAGCTCGCTTCCGTAAGCAGCGACGGGTGGAAGGGCAGGGTCGAACTCCAGCATGACCTTTACGGCGTCCATGCGAGAACGGAACATCGCCAGGGTGGTTTCGATGGATTGGGGCAGGTCGACGTCCTGAACGGGCGCCTGGTCCATGTAGGAGTAGTCCTTGATCGCGGTGATGAGGTCGAAGATGCGGTCGCTGGAGTCGACGACCGTGTCGGCCATGCGCTCGACGCGGAGGGAGCTGGCGAAGGTGGTGAGCGCTACGGGAAGGACCTCGGCGCTTACTGTGGAGGCGAGGTCGTCGAGACACTCAAACGTGAGGTGGGCTTCGGCGAGCGCTGGAGCGATGGTCCAAGGTGCAGGGACGTCGCGATCCCTCAGCCAGCGAAGGAGCTGGTCTTCACGGTCGCTTGCTTCCAATGAGCTTTCGCCGGAGATGAGGCGCGAGTCGGCTTCGGCGATGCATTCGCGGGCTTCTTTGACCCAGGCGCTGTAGCGATCGAGCTCTTCGTCGGAGTGGAAGAGGCGGCCGAGGCGGTACTTTTCTTCGTCGGAACCGCGGAGTTCGGCGGCGAGGCTGACGGCGGAGCGCTGGGCAGCCGAGGCGGGATTGTTGAGCTCGTGGGAGAGGTTGGCGGCGAGCTTTCCGAGTGCGAGAAGCTTTTCGGCCTGCTCGTCCATACGGGTGAAGTCGCGGGTGCGATCGAGGAGGAGAGCTACAACGCGCTGACCGATGGATGGGATGGCCTGCAGCATCGCGGGAAAGAGATCCTGATGGAAATCGAGAACCCAGAAATCGCCGACGGCATAACCATCTGCTCCCCAGCTCTTCATGCGGGAGTAAGGAAGTTTTCCGGTAAGTTGTGCGGTACTGCCAATGAAGAGGGTGACCGGCGTCGATTTGCGGCGGTAGACCTGGGCTGATCCGCGAAGGATGATGTGCATGTGGAAGGCGGGTTGGCCTTCGCGAAAGAGGATGGCTCCATCGGGGCCTATGCGCTCAGTTCCATGAGTGGCCAGCCACATGTACTCGTCGTCGGTAAGACCCTTGAGCGAGCTAAGACTTTGCAGGGCCTCCACGATAGCTGCCGGCGGCGTTGGCTCGGATGGCGGGGCGAGCTCGACACGTGGAAGGAGCGAGGATGGAACGGTGAAGTCGTAACTATTCAGGGTTGAGATCTCGCACCTCCGGGGATTTTGAAGCCAATTAAGAGCTGCCAACTTGATTAAATCAGAAAGCCGTTGTGAGAGTCGCAATGTTGGATGCGGGAGATTCAGATGGGTCGCAGGCTGTAGCCGATTTCGACCTAAGAGGTCGATGCGTCTGAGGTAAGTCCTTGATCGAACGAGTGTACCATTATCCCGTTTCAAGAAAGCGCACTGTACTTTCGACGAAAGATCGTGAACCAGAGACCGATTTTTGAGGAGAAAGAAGAGAATGCAGAAGCGATTGATGAGGCTTGCAGGTTTTCTTGCCGTCGGATTTCTGGCGGGTTGCCAACAACAACAGAAGGTGGGTGAGCAAGGCGTGGCGGCACCGGCTGCCGGTTCGGGATATGCCTTTGTGCAAGGATTTCCGACCACTGATAGCGCGCAGAAGGCCACTGATAACACGGACTTTGGACGGGCAGTACAGGCGTACCGGTTCTGGTATCCAACGGTGTCCTGCGAGGGTATCTTTCAGGGAAATCGGGATGTGGGCGTCAAAGACAATGAGGCGGTTGGGATTGGGGCGGCTGGTCCGCGACAGGTTGGATTTACGCTGAATGCAGACACGCCGTATGGGTCAGCCGCACTAGACCTGTCGCAAGGGCCGATGGTCATCGAGATGCCTCCGGGGCCATACATTGGGCTGGTGAATGACCACAACCAAGGATGGATTTTGGATATGGGACTTCCTGGGCCGAATGCAGGAAAGGGAGGAAAACATCTGATTTTGCCGCCCGACTATAAGGGTGCGATACCTGCCGGTTATCAAGTGGGACACTCGCCGACGATCAAGACGTTGGTGGCAGTGCGCTCGCTTCCGGTTGGCGGAGATGTGCCGGGAGCGTTGAATGCGCTGCGGGCGATCAAGATTCATCCGCTGGGAGCGAATGACAAACTTATGACCTTCGTGGATACGACGGAGAAGAAGATGGATTCCACGTCGCTGCGATGGGAGGACAATATTCAGTTTTGGGAGGTGCTGAAACGCATCGTCGATGAGGAGCCGATATCGGATAAATTTCCGGTGATGTATGGCTTGTTGGCATCGTTGGGGATCGAGAAGGGTAAGCCGTTCAATCCTGATGAGCGCATGAAAGTAATTCTGGATCGCGCGGCGAAGACAGGGCGCGACCAGATGCTGGTTTCGGCGTTTGCCAGCTCACGACCCGACAAGATGGCGTGGGCGGACAGAAAGTGGGAGTGGGCAGGATTGGTGGCCGACAATGGCAACTTCAGGACGCCGATGGGAATTGACGTGGAGGCGCGGGATCGTTGGTTTGCGCAGGCGATTGTGGCCTCGCCGGCGATGTTTCGGCGAACGTCAGGCGCGGGATCGTTGTACTGGCTGGGACTGCGAGATAAGAGTGGAGCGTACCTGGACGGGGGCAAGACTTATAAGCTGACGATGCCGCAGCCGGTTCCTGACAAGTTGTTCTGGTCAGTGACGGCGTATGACGCCGCTACGCGGTCGATGGTGCAGACGGATCAGGATAAGGCGGCGCTGCGCTCGATGTTCGAACTGAAGAACAAGATGAACGGTGCGTCCGCTGGACCTGTACTTTGGGCCGACGGCGCCTGCAGGGCACGAAGGGGAATGGATCAAGACGGTTCCCGGCAAGGGCTGGTTCTCGTATATCCGCATCTATGGGCCGGAGCAGGCGGCGTTCGATGGGAGCTGGAAGCCGGGGGACTTTGAAGAGGTGAAGTAAGGACCACTCTGTCAGCGAAGGGTCTGATTTCGCTCACAAGAATTTCACAACACGCAACGTGATGGAGGATTCATGAAGATTGCCGTACGTAAGCTGTGTGGAGTTGCTCTAATAGCGGCTGGGTTATATGTGATCGGCTGCAAGAGTTCGAATCAAACAGCAGAGGCCGGGCTTTCTGTGAGCGATGCGCGCGCTATTGCCAAAGATGCTTATATCTATGGATTTCCGATGGCAGCTAATTACCAGACGATGTACAAGCAGGCTATCGATACTACAAGCTCTGACTATCGTGGGACGTTCAATACGATTCATAGCTCCAAATCTGTCGCGACACCCGCGGATAAGTTCGTCGTTACACCTAATTCCGATACTCCTTATTCCTATCTGTGGTTGGATCTTCGGACTGAGCCCGTGATCATTAACATGCCGAGGATTGAGCCGAATCGGTATTACACGGGTCAGATGATCGACCTCTATACGTATAACTTTGGGTATCTGGGAACGCGTGCGTACGGGAATGAGGGCGGGAAGTTCATGATTGTGGGACCGGGCTGGAACGGCACGACGCCGCCCGGCGTGAAGGATGTTATTCACTCGGAGACTGAGTTCGCTTATATCCTCTTTCGCACGCAGCTCTACAATGAGGCGGATTTACCGAACGTCCATAAAATTCAGTCCGGCTATCAGATCCAAACTCTTAGCGAATTTATGCACCAGCCGGCACCGGCTGCGCCGCCCGTCGTCAGTTGGCCCAAGCTGACGGACGACATGATGACGACGCCGGAGATGTTCAAGTATGTCGACTTCCTGTTCCAGTTTGCTCCACCTAATCCTTCGGAGAAGGACTTGCTTGCGCGATTTGCAAAACTGAATATTGGTCCTGGGCAGACCTTCGATTACGGCAAGTTCTCGCCTGAGATTCAGCAGGCGATCAAGGACGGCATTAGCGATGCTAACGCTGAGGTCGCGGGCGTGATGAAGAAGATCAACACGGACGAGATATCCAGCGGCGATATGTTCGGCACGCGGGCGTTCCTGAAGGACAACTATCTGTATCGCTATGTGGGTGCCAAGCTTGGGCTGTATGGAAATTCGAAGCAGGATGCTCTCTACTTCGGCTACTTCGCCGATGCTAATCACCAGCCGCTCGATGCGTCGAAGTCTAACTACGAGCTTCATTTTGCGAAGGGCGATCTGCCGCCGAATAAGGCGTTCTGGTCGTTGACTATGTACGACGGCAAGGACCAGCTCCTCGTGGCTAACCCATTGAAACGCTATCTGCTGAACTCGACCATGCTGAAGTCTTATAAGTACGGGCCGGATGGGTCGCTTACTTTATATCTTTCGCACGAAAATCCAGGCCCCGCAAAACAGGCTAACTGGCTGCCAGCGCCGGATGGGCCCTTTTACTCTATTCTCCGTGTTTATATGCCCGGAGAGACTGTCGTCGATGGAACGTGGAAGAAGCCGCAGCTGCAGCCTGTTCCGAAGGCATAGATTTTCGTGTCTGCGGGCTGCTATGGTTGATTTCGGGGACTTTTCGTCCCCGAAGTTCTTTGCTGCGGTTTGGTTTCAGTATTGAAACTGAACTGGATTATGCATGATTGAGGAAAGATTTTGACCTTTACGAGTTTTCGAGCACTTGTCCCTCTCCTAGCCTTCCTTACACTTCCAGTTGTGGCACAGGAACCTTCGCAGACCATCACGGGCTGGCAGATGCAGGACGCCGTAAAGGTTTCGGCGGCGCCTGCAGATGTTGCGGGTGGGAGCTATAAGCCGGAGAGTTGGTATACCGCGACGGTTCCGGGGACCGTGCTGACGACGCTGGTCAATAACAAGGTCTATCCCGAGCCGCTGTATGGCGAGAATATGCGGGCGATCCCGGAGAGCCTGAATAAGGACAACTATTGGTATCGCACGGTATTTACTGTACCGAAAGCTTATAAGGGGCGGCATACGTGGCTGCACTTTGGCGGTGTCAACTACTCGGCGGAGGTGTGGGTAAATGGCCAACAGGTTGGAACGATGCGTGGGGCCTTTATTCGTGGCGACTTTGACGTTACGAACTATGTGAAGCCGGGGAGCCGCGCTGTGCTTGCTGTGCTGGTTTCGCCGCAGCCGCATCCGGGAGTGCCGCATGAACATACTGTCGCGCTGGGTGAAGGAAAGAATGGCGGCGAGACTGCTATTGATGGGCCTACGTTTCTTTCGACGATTGGATGGGATTGGCTTCCGGCAGTACGCGATCGTGATACGGGAATATGGCTTCCTGTGACGCTCGATTCTTCGGGGCCGGTGCTGGTGAAGGATCCATTCGTTATGAGCGATCTTGCGGCGTCGCATAAGACGGCCGATTTGAAAATTTCTGCGTCACTGGAGAATGTGTCTGCGGTGCCGGTGAGTGGGAAGCTGGTGGGCGTGATCAGCGGACAGGGAAAGGAGATTAAGTTTCAGAAGCCGGTGACGGTTGCGGCGAATAGCAGCGAGGCGATTACGCTGGATAGCGCTTCGATACCGGAGTTGCACCTGAATGATCCGAAGCTGTGGTGGCCGAATGGCTATGGGCCGCAGAACCTTTATACGCTGACGCTGCGCTTCGATACGGCGAAGAGAACCTCGCAGAAGCAGACGACGAACTTTGGCATTCGCAAGATTGAGTACCAGGTTGCGGACTCGGAGAATCTTACGCTTTCGGTAAATGGCGTGCGCGTGATGGCTCGCGGTGGCAACTGGGGGCTGGATGAGGCGATGAAGCGCGTTCCGCGAGAACGGCTGGATGCGCAGTTTCATATGCATGCGCTGGCGAATCTGAATATCATTCGCAACTGGGTAGGACAGAGTACGAATCCTGAGTTTTATGAGATGGCCGATAAGTACGGGATTCTGCTGTGGGACGAGTTCTTTCAGCCGAACCCCAGCGACGGGCCGGATCCGACAGATATAGATACTTACATGGCCAATGTGAAGGACAAGATTCTTCGCTACCGCAATCATCCTGCGATTGCTGTTTGGTGTGCGCGCAATGAGGGCTATCCGCCGAAGGCGTTGGATGACATGCTGAAAGCGATGATGGCGAAGCTCGATCCGACGCGGCTGTATCAGTCGAACTCCGCTGATGGACGCGGTGTGTCTTCGCATGGGCCTTACTACTGGCGTGCGCCGCGCTTCTTCTACGAGTTGCATGAGTCGTTCAAGACGGAGACAGGATCGGTGTCGGTTCCTACGATTGAGTCGATTCAAGGGATGATGCCGCAGAAGGATTGGGAGACGATCAACGACGACTGGGCGCAGCATGATATGGCTGCTGGTGCGCAGCGGGGCGATGAGTATCCTTCCACTCTGGCCAAGCGGTATGGGCATATTCGGAACCTGGCCGACTTTGTGCGTAAAGGACAGCTTGCGAACTATGAGGCCTTCCGCGCGATGTATGAAGGCCGCAACGCGAAGATGTTCAAGGAGACCACGGGCGTTATTACGTGGATGAGCCATCCGGCGCAGCCTAGCTTTGTGTGGCAGCTGTACCACTATGATCTTGAGCCGAATGCCTCGCTGTATGCCGCGAAAAAAGCGGCTGAGACTGTACACGTGCAATTGAATGAGGCGAATCAGGGGATTGAGGTTGTGAACAACCTGCCGGATGCGTTGAACGGGCTCACCGTGCGTGCGACGGTCTACCGCTCCGACAGCACGGTTGACGGGGTGAATACGTATCCAGTGGCGGAGGTTCCGGGCAGCACTACGATTAAGGCTGCTCAGATTGACGTGTCTGCACGTATTACTCCGCTTTACTTCGTCAAGCTGGACTTGACTGATTCCACAGGGAAGTTGCTTTCAACCAACTTCTACTGGCAGAACGTAGCGCAGGACGACTTTACCGGTTTGATGAAGCTGCCTACGGCGACGCTTGATGCCAGCGCTACCTCGCATACGGCAGGGAGGAAGACTTTGCTGACGGTGACGCTTCACAATTCGACGGATACGATTGCGTTGATGACGCATCTGCAGCTTCACCGCAAGGGCTCGGGCGAGCGCGTGTTGCCGGTCTTCTACTCAGATAACTATCTGTCGCTTGTTCCAGGAGAGTCACGCACGGTGACGATTGAAGCTGCCACGAAGGACCTTGGCGGCGCCGCTCCGTTGATTGCGGTGGACGGCTATAACGTCGATGTGCGAGCGAGCGATTCGCATGTCGCCATAGAACCGAATCTGAATGCCCAGCCCGAACACTGGCCAGCATCGCAGATCGTGCCGGAGCCGGCGAAGTAAATCTAGGCGGTTGCGATGGCAGGGATCGGGCGCTATTTCGATAGGAGCTTAGCAGAGCTTGTCTTCGGGGCGTCGTCGAGAACCACTAACTCGCCGGGAGTCTGCCAGAGGCGCAGGCCGCCTTCGACGGCGTTACTGTTGGCGCCGAGGATGACGTGTGGTGGAAGGTTCTTCATGAGTTTGGCGTTGCCGCCACCGAGCAGGACGTAGTCGCAGATAAAGGCGGCCTGAAGGCGGGCGATGATGTCGAGGACTGACTTGCGCCAGCGCCTTTTGCCGCGACGATTGAGCCCAGCAACGCCGATGTACTCCTCATAGGTGCGCCCCTTCTTGTATGGCAGATGGGCTAACTCGAGAGGGACAACGACGCCATCGAAGACCAGAGCGGAGCCGAGGCCAGTGCCTATGCCGAGGAAGAGCATTCGCTTGCCGCGATAGCCTCCAAGCGCCTGCATGGCGGCGTCGTTGATGAAGCGGATGGGCTTGCCGAAGACCTTCTGATAGGAGAAGTCGATCCATCCTGCGGCAAGGTTGTGCGGCTCGGCAAGCGGGTGATCGTGCACGACGGGGCCCGGGTAGCCGATCGAGACGCCGTCATACTTCCAGCCCTCGGTGGCCGCCAGGACTTGCTGGGCCATCATAGCGGCAGTCATGTTGGGACCGGAGACGATCTTGATGGAGTCGCGCTTGTCGGTGGAGGCGACCTTGATATGGGTACCTCCTATATCGATGACTAGAACCTTCATGAGCTGAAGGATACAGGAGCAAGCAACGTAGTTTCTGGCGGCTCTGGGGAAAAGAACTGCGAGTTCCGGCGATGGTTTCAGGGTGATCGGCTAATTGGTTGAGCCAAAATGAATTTTCAACTTCGCAAAGCCTGAATTCGCCAACTCCTGATTAAATTTTAGAGGTGAAGAAACTTGACTCCTTCAACATGTTATTGAAAATAAACTGGTTTACATAGTTATCAATAATTATATTGACAACCGTACCTCTAGAAAGATAAATTGGTGATGGGCACTCCTGCCTTGGAGATCGACATTATGCGCAAAGTAATTCTCGCCACCCTCGCCTTGTCCCCCATGTTGCTTCATGCCCAGGCAAATTCGCCTGCCCAACCTCAGGCGTCGACCTTGCAATCTCGCCTTGAGCAGCCCAACGATTTCGCCGCCGATCGCGGTGCAACTCCTGCTTCTCTTCGTGTTTCGACGGGTGTTGTTGCTCCCAAGCTGATCCACTCGACATCGATCGCAAGCACAGACGAATGGAACGTGCGACGTTCGGTAGTCGACAAGAAGGTCGTCGTCGAGATGCTGGTCAACGAGAAGGGCGTGCCCTCGGACCTGAAGGTAGTCAATTCGATCGGTGCGGCGATGGACAAGAATGTTCTTGAGGCTGTCAGTCAGTATCGCTTCAAGCCAGGCACTCTGGACAGCAAGCCCACAGCGGTTCCTCTGACGCTTGAGATTCTACTGCACGGTACGATTTAACCAATGCAGGATTGCGATTTGTGAGCTGGTATCGTTCGAAATGACGAATAGTACAAGCAGACGGACGGACTCCTTGAGTTCGTCCGTTTTGTTTTGCCGGATCGATTAGCTGGGACGAAGGATGATGAAGGCAAGCAAGCCGGCGACGATGACGCCCAGAATGATAAAGAACAGAAGCGGGCCCGCTTGTCCTCTGGGTTTTTCAGGAGATGTGACTGGAGGCTCCATTGATATTCAGATGCAGGATCGGGGTTGGCGGTGATCTGGATTTCTATTGGTTTAGACGGTAGTTTCACTAGGCCCTGCCTCATGGCCGTTGCTACCTCGCCTTGCAAGCCTGTCCTTTTTTGCTAGAGCGCGATTCGTTGGACCAGCGTTTAGCTCTGCGTATGCGGTGAGGAGCCAGTGACAATCTACTGACAATTGGGGGACAAAAGAAAGCTATACTTTGCGCCGAGAGGAACAGAGGAAGCGAGATGAAAAGGAACGACTTATTGGCGCATTCCGATCAGACTCGTACTATCTCCGTTGTTTTATTCCTCGTCGCTACAGTTGTGTTTCTGTATCTGCGGGCCTTTCTGCTACCGCATACGCCTCTGGCTGCTCGAGATGATGAATTGCTTTTCTTCGAACATGCGAAGCGTATTCTGCTTGGCCAGGTTCCATTCCGCGATTTCTTTATCTTCGTGATGCCCGGCACCGATTTACTGTACGCCGAAGTCTTTCGAGTATTCGGCGTTCACGCCTGGGTGGCGCAAATGATTCTCATCGTCCTTGGATTGGCGCTTACTGGCGTGATCCTATGGATATCTCAAAGCATCCTTAGCGGATCAATGGTCTTTCTTCCAGCCCTGTTGTTTCTCGTGCTGGATTTCAATAGCGCGTTGGATGCAACCCATCACTGGTACAACACACTTTTCGTCATGGCTGCAGCCGCCGTGCTGATCGGCGGTAGAAGCTTGCGCAGAATTGCGATCGCAGGCTCTCTTTGTGGCATCGCGACTCTCTTTACCCAGACCCAGGGTACGTTGAGCTTGATTGCCATCGCAATCTATCTCGTTTGCATGAATCGAGAAGAGATGTCTGATGGCCGTCGGTCGACTCAACTCGCATCTCTCCTACTACCGTTTCTAATCATCGTTAGCGGAGCGCTGGGATACTACGCTTATCTGGCTGGATTTCATTCCTTGCTGTACGCTTTGTGGCACTATCCGTTCGTGTTTGCGGCGGCAGAGTACACCTATCCTTTACGGGCTTACAACTATATGATTCCGCCGCACCGTACGTTAGGCGATTTGGCGCGTATGGTCCCATTTATCTTTCTTCATTTGTTGGTTCCGTTCGTCTATCTCATCTGTTTGCTGCGGCTCTTTCTTGAGAAGAAAAATATGGATCGGCGATTGTGGAGCAGCCTGTTGCTGATCAGTCTGATTGGTCTTGCTCTCTTTACAGCCATAGCGTCTGGGCCGAGCTTTCACAGGATGTGCATGATCGCGCCGCCGGCTGTCATTGTTTGTGTCTGGCTCTTTCACGGTGCGGGACCGATTGATCGAGCCATGCGAGGCGCGCTGTGGCTGGTGTCCCTTGGCTTATTCTTCTATCTTCCGGTTCGGTTGCAGTTTGCTCCCAGAACCTATCTCGATCTTCCAACGGGACAGACTGCCTTTCTTAATTCGGCGCAGTCTGATGAATATCAATGGTTCGCGCAGCAGACCCATGCGGGTGATGCGTTCTTCAATCTGACGCAGGTTTCTTTTCCTCTCGCTCTGCGGAATCCTACTCCGGTAGATGTTGTTTCGCCGACGTTGCTAATTCCACCCGATCATGTGGATGCCGTCGTCCGGTCGTTGGAGACGCATCGGACACATTTCATCTTCCTGCCTCATTTTCGTATGCCGAAGGGGACCAAGGACAACCTGCAGGCGTTTCATGAGTATGTTTATAGCCACTATCACTTGGCCAAGACATTTCCATCAGGAGAGTTCTGGGAACTGAATTGAACTTGTTACACGTCGCTATCAAATTATTTGCTGACAATCCTTTGACAATTGGATGGCCATGTAGAGCTATACTTCGCTGCGAAGAGCCCGATGGAGCCAATGAACAATTATTCTTCTCTCCAACCTCTCGGCCAGATTCGCAAGGTCTACTTCGTCTTATTCTTCATTGCTACATTTATCTTTCTCTACCTACGAACGTTTTTACTTCCCGGCATCCCGCTGGTCGCTGCCGGAGATGAGACGCTGTACTTTATACATGGGGTTCGCATCCTGCATGGGCAGGTTCCTTTTCGCGATTACTTTACCTACGTTATGCCGGGAGTGGATCTGTTTTATGCCGGTGCCTTCGGGCTCTTTGGCGTCCACGCATGGCTCGCGCAGTCATTTGAGATTTTGTTAGGAACCGCCATCGCCGTTGTTCTGGTGTGGATATCACGCCGTGTACTGAATGGACCGGCTATCTTCCTTCCCAGCCTTTTGTTTCTGGTGCTGGACTTTGACGTTACCAAGGACGCGACTCATCACTGGTACAGCACTCTGTTTGTGCTGATCGCAACCGGCGTGCTGTTGGGTGGCAGGAGCGTTCGCAGAGTCCTCGCCGTAGGCACCTTGTGTGGACTGGCCGCAACATTTACACAGAGTCAGGGGCTTCTTAGCTTGATTGCTATCGCGGGTTATCTGTGGTGGACCGGTGAAAAGGATACTCGCAGCCGTGCGATACAGTTGGCGGAACTCGTGCTTCCATTTGTCGTTATCGTCGGCGGTTTTCTGGGCTACTTTGTTTACCGGGCAGGCTTCGCGTCTGTGTATTATGCGCTGGTCACTTTTGTGTTTCAGTACTTTCCTGGTATGAAGACACACACACCCTATGTCTACTTCATGCTCATTCCAACGCATCACACGCTGGGCGATGTGACTCGGGTTATTCCTTATCTTTTTATCCATGTCTTTCTACCGTTTGGATATCTCTTCTGCTTGTTCCGGCTCTTCCGCGAAAAGAAGACAATAGATCGGAGAATGTGGGAGAGCGTTCTGCTGATCAACCTGGTTGGCCTCGCGCTCTTTGCAGCTATCGCAAATGCGCCGAGCTACTATCGAATGTGTATGGTCGCGCCGCCAGTGACCATTGTCTGCGTGTGGCTTGTTAGCGGAGCATCGATTGAACAACGAAGAATGCGAGGATTGCTCTGGGTGATGGCCATCGTTGCCATGGTGGCACTTCCCTTTCAGCTACAGCGTCACTGGAGAGGCTACGTCGACCTCCCCACGGGGCGAACAGCATTTATCGATCCAGTCCTGTATGAAGAGTTCCGGTGGTTCGCACAACGAACCCATGCAGGCGAGACGTTCTTTGACGGCCCGCAGCTTACCTTTGCGCTCTCTCTCGATAATCCCACCACCGTGGACTACGTGACACAAACGGAATACACCACGACAGAACAGGTGGCTGCGGCGATCCATGGCATGGAAAAGCATCAGACGCCACTGGTTGCTCTCTATCAGCACAACTATGCGCCACGCGCTGATCTGAATGCGCGGCGCAGGCCAGGCAATAACCTTGCGCCGTTTCTTGACTATGTTTACAGGAATTACCACATGGTCAAGGTCTTCCCGTCGCTCCAGATATGGGAACGGAACTAGCGCACTCGTAAATGAATCGCCGGCGATGGGCGCCGGCGATTCGTCAGAGGCTTGACTATTTCGCTTCTGCCTTCTTTGCTGTGAAGGTGCCGTCGTAGTTGAGAGGTTGCACGTCGATGGCACCGGCCAGTTCGCCTTTGTCATTGTAGGTACCGGTGAAGGTGATGGTCAGGGCTTGGCCTTCGTACTCGCCGCCGTGGATGAAGACGACCTTGTTGTCACTGACTGTGGCGGTGGTGTCGTACGCCTTGCCTTCAGCGTCTTTGCATGAGCCGGTAATCTTGTCCTTGTCCTGCGTGAAGACGCAGGTTTCGTTGATGGGATATCCCTGGACATCGCCCGTGATCGTCCACGATCCAGGGACGGTTGGCTGAGCCAGAAGAGTTGAGGTGGTGGCAAGGAATAGTAATAGAAGACGCTTCATGAATGTTGAAATCCCCTCTCGTGGATTCAATATACAGATAGAAATCGTCCGAGCTTTATAGATTTATGTTGGCAAGCTGCTTTTATTGCTCGCTCATGTTTTGCTGGGCCCGGCGGAAGGGAGCGTCGCTGACGTGGACGACACCCTGGAATGGGCGGTCAATGTCGGCGATGGCGACTAGCACGAGTGCGATGAGCAATGAGAAAAAGAAGACCTGGATGGCGTGTAGCCGGGTGTTCGCAGCTCCAAACATACAGCTCGACATGATTGTGACGATGCCTCCGACTACCAGGACGAACCAGAGGATCGCGGGTAGCCGGGAGGCGCTTTGCAGGCGACGCATGCGGCGATGTTCCGCGAGGGCGCTTAGCTCGTAGAGTGCGTGGTCCTCTGCGGTGAGTTCGGTGGGCGTGGCGGCTTTGACCGACATGAGGATGCGCCAGAGTTCCTGGTTGAGAGCGTGGCTTTCGAGTTGGCCGGGATCGTTGCGGGCCATGGCGGGCCAGTCCTCAGTGATGACAGCATCGGCGTAGGCGCGTGCGGTCTGTTGAATCTGCGCCCGCTGTTGGGTGGGAAGGCCATCGGCAAGACGATAGACATTGACGACGGCGTTGGCTTCCGCGTCGGCGTTCAGGTCGGCGGCGCCGAAGTTGATCCAGACCGTGTAGAGCATGAAGCCGAGGATGACGGCGTAGGTAGTGCCAAGGATGCCAAGCTGCCACCCGATGATGTCGTTGTGCTTTATGCGTTTGTCGCCTGGCCAAAACCGCTCGAGGAGCCAGAGAAAGAGCAACGAACTCCCAACGATGACGATGACACAGAGAATATCTTGAACGGTGTCCAGCATGCGGATGATCTTACTGCGATGAGGCGAAAAGTTGGGTGAGATTTTATTGGATTTCTGATCACCATTCCACGCGGACACCGAAGAGCGTTATCAGGAGCGGGGCCTGATCAGGGCTGATAGTGAGGCGGTCCATTGTGATTGGTGTTCCACGAAGGCCGTCCAACCGGCAGCTGCGGATGTCAGCGTTGGTGAGCCTGGCTTGGGCAACATCGGCTCGGCTGAGGTCGCAGTCGCGGAAGATGGTGCCGGAGAGATCGGCTCCGTAGAAGTCGGCGTCGGTGAGGTTGCATTTTTCGAAGACGCACTGCTGCAGGCGCGCCATTCGCAGAAAGGCGAGGTCCAGCTTGCACTCTTTGAATAGGACGTTCTTGAAATGAGTGTCGGTGAACGTTGCTCCGGTGAGGCGTGTTGATGTGATCTCCACGCGTTCCAGGGAACTGCCCTTGAGGTCGATGTTGGCCAGATCGGAATTTTCGATGCGAACATCGTGCAGGTGTAGACCATGTGCTTTTGGATCGGCGAGCGTGACGGAGTTCCATATGCAGCGGTCGATTCGGACGGATTGGCCACGGGGACTATTGAGGGGCGGAATTGTTGTTTCGGACGCTGTGGCATCGCTCACATGCCCCGATAGAAGCTGGTCTGCGAAGTTTTCGGTGAGAAGCGAAGGGTCAATGTCGGGAGGTACGCGGTTCTTGTTTTTTGTTGCCATGGTTTCAGATTATCGTGCCATCGATTTACACGGGCTTGCTGAAAATGGCGTTATACTCGCTGACGGGAGCGCCAGCTCTCTATTTTCAGGCTGAACGAACGAGTCTTGGGACCTAACGAACATAGAGGCCGTCGCCTGAGAAGACGTCCGGTAACAACACTACGATTGAGAATTCATAGGAGACAGTTATGGCAACTATGAAAGTCGCGGAGGTTCCTAGTCCGGGTGCAGATTTCCGGATCGTCGAACGCGAGATTCCTGAGCCGGGTCCGGGGCATGTGCGGATCAAGGTGCAGGCTTGTGGTGTATGCCACAGTGACGTACTCACGAAAGAAGGTTCGTGGCCCGGGATTCAATATCCGCGTGCTCCGGGACACGAGGTGGCAGGCATCATCGATGCAGTGGGTGCAGGTGTTTCCGCGTGGACGAAGGGCCAGCGTGTCGGGGTCGGCTGGCATGGCGGGCAGGATGGCACGTGTCTCTCGTGCCGGCGCGGAGATTTTCGTAATTGCAAGAACCTGAAGATTCCGGGCATCAGCTATGACGGGGGGTATGCGGAGTATATGGTTGCTCCCGTGGAAGCGCTGGCGGTGATGCCGGATAGTCTGAGTGACGTTGAAGCGGCGCCGCTGCTCTGCGCTGGGATTACCACGTACAACGCGCTGCGGCATAGCGGTGCGCTTCCCGGGGACCTTGTTGCGGTGCAAGGTATTGGTGGTCTGGGTCACCTGGGAATTCAGTTTGGGAGCAAGTTTGGTTATAAGGTTGCGGCTATCGGGCGCGGGTCTGAAAATGCATCGCTTGCAAAGAAGCTCGGAGCGAGCGTGTACATCGACAGCAAAGCGACGAACGCAGCAGAGGAATTGCAAAAACTGGGCGGGGCGCAGGTGATTCTGGCGACAGCTCCAAACTCGAAGGCAATGTCCGAGCTTATCGATGGTTTGGGACCGAACGGTGAGCTCATGGTGATCGGTGCGGCATTCGATCCCATTGAGGTAACACCAATACAACTCATCACGGGAAGCCGAACGATTCAAGGATGGGCAGCGGGAACACCAGCAGATTCCGAGGACACACTGCGCTTCGCTGAATTGAGCGGGGTTCGGCCCATGATTGAAACGTATCCGCTTGAGAAGGCGGCAGAGGCTTATGCGCGGATGATGAGTGGCCATGCGCAGTTCCGCGTGGTTTTAACGATGTGACAATGGAGCGATCCGCAGAGAATTTAGAGAATGTTTACCAGACGATTTTGGTGTCGTATTGCTGGAAGGCTTTGTCTCCGGTGAGGATGGGGAGAGACCATCCGCTTGTTGACAGTGTTTCAAATCGGCCTTCAGTATTTAACGAATGAAATGAGATCCTTACGTGAAGGAGTCCCTTTATGATTGAAACCACATCCGCTAGGGCGTCGGACGGTGGGGCACGCGGATCTCACGCGAACATCGGTAACGGACTGCGGCCGAAGAGTGTTCTAACGAAGATCGCGGCTGTTGTCGCAGATCGAAATATTCCTTTCCTCGTTTGCAGCATTGGAATGATCGTTATGTTGCTGTGGGCAGGCAAATTCAAAATGACAGCACCCGGAGCAGAGGGCATCATCCCGCTTGTCAGTAACAGCCCATTGACCAGTTGGCAGTTCAAGGCTCTTTGGACCATATATTTTGGGGGATATGATCGGGGCCACTGAGTGGACAGCGGCGATCCTGCTCATCATTGGCTACTTTAAACCGAAAGCAGGCATTCTGGGCGGAATGATTCTAGTCGTCATGTTCTTCACCACAAGCACCATGTTGATCACGACTCCGGATGACACCGTCGTGGTTAACGGCATCCATTACATGAACAATCTCGGCCTGTTTCTCTTCAAGGACATTATCTCTTTCGGAGTTGCGTTCTATCTGATCAGCTATTATGGCCGAAAAGCGATCCTGGCTGAGAACCAGAGATGATGGTCTGCGGGGAAATTCCAATTCGGATTCCTGCGCGATGACTTGTGTACTGGGCGTGCGCGGACCGTTCGCGCGGAACGTGAATGCCCACCTTAGGCGCAAAAGACGCGCCGAAGATGGGGCAGCGGTTTGATGAGTGCTCCCCGCCCGCTTATCTTGCGGCGAGTTTTCGGGGGCGGCCGCCGAGGGAGCCGTTGGCGCGGGCGGCTGCGGCTTTAGGTTTGGTGCGGGCTTTGCCGCCTTCGGAGCCGAGTCGGGCGGCCATCCATTTGCGTGAGCCCATGGTGCCCTCGAGGAGGGTGAGGACATTGATGCCCTCGTCCAACTCTGGGAAGTAGAGGCCGAAGCCTGATGGGGTGATTTCTATCTCTTCGAGTTGCGACGGTTTGGCATTCTCCAGACCCTGCACATCTGACGGATTGAACATCACCTCAACTTTGGTGGAGAGCCTGATGATGATCCGATTCATCTTCCTGTTGTAGTGTGCGGCGACGGCCATTGGGTTGTTGGCCTGCATCGTTTTACCGCGACGTGTGGCTGCCAGAAATTCTTTATGGGCTGTCGTGTTGGTTTCCATGCATCTCCTCCCATGTCGTGCACAGTTGCGGGATGTGCGGCAACAGCGCAATACGAATCCGATTCACTTCTGTTTCATTGAGCCGATAGCTATCTCGCAGCTTTGCCGGACCTGACGGGCAGTTCAAATAGAACAGTGCTTCACCATCATTACCGAAGACATGTACATGCGGCGGCGGGTGGTCGTTCGGGTACATCATGACTCGATAGCCGGTGAATCTCAGGACGGTCGGCACAGGAGGAGGATAACATATTCCTAAGCGGTTGGGTTAATTTCTATTGATCGAACTGAGTCGAAAGAAAAGCGGTTCGCGGGGGGCGCGAATACCCACCTTAGGCGCGAAAGACGCGCCGAAGATGGGGCACCCAGATTTCTGGAACTTTCTAGATCTGGGCCACCCGCCAATGCTGGCATAGGAAGACAGTTCGCGCTAAGCGCGAATGCCTACTCATGCGATAAGACTGTATGAATGGGTAGCCGGGCCACCTGTCAACAAACTCAACTCAGACAAAGTCTGTTACTGGGACGAAGTTGAAGCGGATTAGGTCGTCTGGGTCGATGACGGCTTCTTGTTTGAAGTGCCGGCGGACAGTTATTACTAATCCGCTCGGAAATTCCTGACGCTCCGTTAACCCAAGCCTTTCACCGTCGATACTTGCGATTTCGGGACTTGGATACCATTTAGACCAAGCTCGGGGAGGCTCTTCATTCGATCGCACCCTAAGGAGACAACCGTTATTATCAGCTTCGAGAACTGTACTCGTTACTACAATAGGGAGGCTCATGGCGCTAATTATAACGAACGTTTTGGAGATGCTCGGAATACACTTTCAGCATGAAAATCATTCTCGTGACTGCGGTTCTATTGATCTTTGGTGTATCACAGGCGCAAGCTAGAAATCTAAGCTCCATGGACGGCAAAACGCTTCTAACCGATTGTCACGCTGCTGAAAAAATGGATGAAGTCTCTCCGAATCTGACTAAAGAAGAATGGTCCGCCGGATTTTATTGTCTCGGCTTCGTGCAGGGGACTATAGACGCCGATAATATATGGCAAACGGCGGAAACTAAAGCGTTGGGTTCAAAGGCTTTGCCTTTACTGTCTTATTGTTTACCCGGAGATGCATCCTGGCCCCAACTTGTGAGGGTTCTAGTAAAGTGGCTTGAAAACAATCCCGCTAAGCTAGGCCTTTCAGGCTACGACGCTATAAATGTGGCAATGTCGGACTCTTACCCTTGCAAAACATCTACGCATTAGAGAGTGGAAGCGCGGCTCGTAGGTCTTGTAGAGGCATCGTCGAACAGACATGTAGCCGTGGCTCTCGGACATTGAGCTGCAATAAAAGGGCGAACTCTTTCGAGTCCGCCCTCTGTTTTGCGTGAAGCGCTTTTCGTCTTTGAAGTGCTACTCGGCGGCCATTTCTTCTTGTTCGCCTTCCATGCGCATCTGCTCTAGCTCGCGCTCTTCGGCTTCGATGGCTGCTGTCACTTCCTGCTGGACCTGGGCTGCCGCTTCCTCCAGCTCTGGGGAGAGCTGGACGTTGCGGTAGTACTCCATGCCGGTGCCGGCGGGGATGAGGCGGCCTACGATGACGTTCTCCTTGAGGCCGCGCAGCGTGTCGATGGAGCCGTTGATGCTGGCTTCCGTCAGTACGCGGGTGGTCTCCTGGAAGCTGGCGGCCGAGATGAAGCTGTCGGTCGAGAGCGACGCCTTGGTGATGCCGAGCAGGAGCGAACGGCCGATGGCTGGACGACCGCCGGTCATCAGAACGCGCTGGTTCTCCGCGTTGAAGCGGAAGCGGTCGGTCTGCTGATCGACGAGGAAGCTGGTGTCGCCTACGTCTTCGATCTTCACCCAGCGAAGCATCTGACGAACGATGGTTTCGATGTGCTTGTCGGAGATGGCAACGCCCTGGAGCCGGTAGACTTCCTGGATCTCGTTGACGAGGTACTGCTGGAGAGCACGCTCGCCGAGGACTTCCAGAATGTCGTGCGGGTTGCGAGGACCGTCGATGAGAGCGTCACCGGCACGGAGGCGTTCGCCTTCCTGCACGTTGACGTAGACACCGCGGGGAACGCTGTACTCCTCTTCCTGTCCGTTGTCTGCCGTGACGTAGACCTTGCGCTGGCCCTTGGAGACTTCGCCGAAGCGAACGACACCATCGATCTTGCTGATGATTGCCGGATCGCGGGGCTTGCGGGCCTCGAAGAGCTCGACGACGCGCGGGAGACCGCCGGTGATGTCCTTGGTACGCGTGGTTTCGCGTGGGATCTTGGCAAGGATGTCGCCGGGGAAGAGCTCGTCGCCGTCGGCCACCATAAGGTGAGCGCGGGAAGGCATGAGGTAACGCTTGTTGCCCTGCGCCGACTTGATGATGATCGTGGGCTGGCGCTTCTCGTCGGGAGAGTCGGCGACGACGAGACGGCTGAGGCCGGTGACTTCGTCGATCTCTTCGTTGAGGGTGACGCCTTCCTGGAGGTCCTTGAACTGGACGGTTCCGGCGATTTCGGTGAGGAGCGAGAAGGTGTACGGATCCCACTCGCCGAGCTTGTCGCCGAGAGCGACGGTTGCGCCGTCCTCGACCTTGAGCTTGGCGCCGTAGACGATGGCGTAACGCTCTTTCTCGCGGCCCTTCTCATCAACGATGGCAATGGAGCCGTTGCGGTTCATGGCAACCAGGTCGCCGGTCTTGGAGCGGACGGTGACGAGGTTGATGAAGCGCACGGTGCCGGCGTTCTTGGCCTCGATGTGCGAGGCGTCGGAGACGCGCGATGCCGTACCGCCGATGTGGAAGGTACGCATGGTGAGCTGGGTGCCGGGCTCGCCGATGGACTGCGCCGCGATGACACCGACGGCTTCGCCCATCTCGACCATCTTGCCGGAGCCGAGGTTACGGCCGTAGCAGAGGATGCAGACGCCGCGCTTGGACTCGCAGGTGAGCACGGAGCGGATCTTCACCCGCTCGATACCGGCAGCCTGGATTGCGCTGGCGAGGTCTTCGTCGATCTCCTGATTCACTTCGACGATGGTCTTGCCCTCGTAGTCCTTGAGCTTCTCGAGCGAGACACGGCCGATGATACGGTCGCGCAGCGGCTCGATGGTCTCGCCGGCTTCGATGATCGGTGTGACGTAGATGCCTTCAACCGTGCCGCAATCGTTCTGCGAGATGATGACATCCTGCGCAACGTCGACGAGACGGCGGGTGAGGTAGCCCGAGTCAGCGGTCTTCAGTGCGGTGTCGGCCAGACCCTTACGTGCTCCGTGGGTCGAGATGAAGTACTGAAGAACGGTGAGGCCTTCGCGGAAGTTCGCCGTGATGGGGGTCTCGATGATTTCACCCGAGGGCTTCGCCATAAGACCACGCATACCGGAGAGCTGACGGATCTGCTGTTTGGATCCACGAGCGCCGGAGTCGGCCATGATGTAGATCGGATTCATGGCTCCTTCCTTGTCGGCCTTCTTCATGTTGCCGAACATCTCGTCGGCGACGCGCTCGGTGACACCGGACCACATCTGGATGACCTTGTTGGAGCGCTCACCGTTGGTGATGGCACCATCGAGGTACTGCTGCTGCATGGCGAGAACCTGCTTTTCGGCATCGCCCACGACGGTGTACTTGGAGTCGGGGATGACCATGTCGTCGAGACCGACGGAGAGGCCGGACCGAGTGGCATAGCGGAAGCCGAGGTCCTTGATCTTGTCGAGCGTCTTGACGGTCACTTCGAGACCGAGGTTCAGGTAGCAGTAGTTGACGAGCTGACCGATTCCCTTCTTCTTGAGCAGGCCGTTGACGTAAGGCATGCCCTCGGGGAGCGCATCGTTGAGGATGGCGCGGCCGACGGTCGTGTTGATGTACTGCTTGTTGAACTCGACCGGCTCGGTGTGGGTGAGGTCCTGATCGTCGTACGCCGTGGTCATGTCGAGGACAGGGCCGGTGTAGCGCAGACGAATCGGCGTGAGGGTCTCGACCTGCTTGGCTTCGAGAGCCATCAGGACTTCTTCGATGTTGGCGAAGACGCGGCCTTCACCCTTGGCGTTAACCTTCGCCTTGGTGAGGTAGTAGAGGCCGAGCACGAGGTCCTGCGTCGGCACCGTGATGGGCTGACCGCTGGCGGGCGAGAGGATGTTGTGCGAAGCAAGCATGAGAACGCTGGCTTCGATCTGGGCCTCAGGCGAGAGCGGGATGTGAACTGCCATCTGGTCGCCGTCGAAGTCCGCGTTGAAGGCGGTGCAGACGAGCGGGTGAATCTTGATCGCCTTACCTTCAACGAGCACGGGCTCGAAGGCCTGGATGCCGAGACGGTGAAGCGTCGGGGCGCGGTTCAGAAGAACCGGGTGATCCTTGATGACCTCTTCGAGGATGTCCCAGACGATGGGCTCCTGCAGCTCAACCATCTCCTTGGCCTGCTTGATGGTGGTGCAGTGGCCGGTCTGCTCGAGGCGGTGATAGATGAAGGGCTTGAAGAGCTCGAGCGCCATCTTCTTGGGAAGACCGCACTGGTGCAGCTTCAGTTCGGGACCGACGACGATAACGGAACGGCCGGAGTAGTCGACGCGCTTACCGAGCAGGTTCTGACGGAAGCGGCCCTGCTTGCCCTTGAGCGTGTCGGAGAGCGACTTCAACGGACGGTTGTTCGCGCCACGGAGAACGCGGCCACGGCGGCCGTTGTCGAACAGAGCATCGACGGCCTCCTGCAGCATGCGCTTCTCGTTGCGGACGATGACCTCAGGAGCGTGGAGGTCCATCAGCTTCTTGAGGCGGTTGTTACGGTTGATCACGCGGCGATAGAGATCGTTGAGGTCCGACGTGGCGAAGCGTCCGCCGTCGAGCGGCACAAGCGGGCGAAGCTCTGGCGGGATCACGGGGATCACGTCGAGGATCATCCACTGCGGCAGGTTGTCGGACTTGCGGAAGGCCTCGACGATCTTGAGGCGCTTGGAGTACTTGAGCTTCTTCTGGAGCGAGGACTCAGTCTTCATGCGCTCGCGCAGCTCGATGGCGAGTTCGGCGACTTCAACGCGCTTGAGGAGCTCCTTGATGGCCTCTGCACCCATCATGGCCTTGAAGCCGGAGGGGCGGTACTGCTGGTCGAGCTCGCGGAAGCGGTTCTCGTCCTTGATGACCTCGCGCTCCTTGACCGGCGCGTCGCCTGGATCGACGACGACGTAGGACTCGAAGTAGAGGACGGCTTCGAGTTCACGCAGACTGATGTCGAGCAGGTGGCCGATACGCGACGGCAGGCCCTTGAAGAACCAGACGTGCGAGCAGGGGCTGGCGAGCTCGATGTGACCGAGGCGCTCGCGACGGACCTTCGAGAGGGTTACCTCGACGCCGCACTTGTCGCAGATGACGCCGCGGTGCTTCATGCGCTTGTACTTGCCGCAGAGGCACTCCCAGTCGGTGATGGGTCCGAAGATACGGGCGCAGAAGAGGCCGTCGCGCTCGGGCTTGAAGGTGCGGTAGTTGATGGTCTCGGGCTTGGTGACCTCACCATGCGACCAGCTGCGGATCTTCTCGGGGCTGGCCAGCTGGATCTTGATCGCGTCGAAGTCGGCGATAGGACCGGTTAGTTCGAAGGGGCTGGAGCGGAACATATTTTGCGTCTCCCTTGTCCTGCGATTGCAGGGTTGCAGCGTGTGCTGCGGTTACGAAATCTTTTGCGATAACTCTCGGCGTATCGCGTTGCCGGTGGTTCTGGTTCTGTTGCTCAATTTCGATTGTCTTGCCACTTCATGGAGTGGCGCCTGAGGAGGATGTGTGTAACAGCCTCCCCAGGCTTTGGTTCGTTAGTCGGCTGCTGCGATAGCAGGCAGCGGCTGCTTCTTCTGGTCGGCCTGCTTGATCAGTTCGACATCGAGGCAGAGCGACTGGAGTTCGCGGATAAGCACGTTGAACGACTCGGGCACACCGGGCTCGATAGCTGCTTCGCCCTTGACGATGGCCTCGTAGATCTTCGTACGGCCGAAGACGTCGTCGGACTTCGCGGTGAGCAGCTCCTGCAGGATGTAAGCCGCGCCGTATGCTTCCAGGGCCCAGACTTCCATTTCGCCGAAGCGCTGTCCGCCGAACTGCGCCTTACCGCCCAGCGGCTGCTGAGTGATGAGCGAGTACGGCCCGATCGAGCGAGCGTGGATCTTGTCGTCGACAAGGTGCGAGAGCTTGAGCATGTAGATGTAGCCAACGGTTGCAGGCTGCTCGAACTCTTCGCCGGTCATGCCGTCATGCAGCAACGACTTGCCCGAGCTGGGAAGACCAGCGGCCTTGAGGAGCGCCTTGATCTCGGTCTCGCGTGCGCCGTCGAAGACTGCCGTGCCGAACCAGATGCCGCGCTTCATACCGGCGGCGACGCGCATGGTCTGCTCGTCGTCGAGGTTGAGGAGCTGGCTGAGGGCGGCGGTGTTGGCGAAGCGCGCCTTGAAGAGCTCACGAACTTCGGCAGCCGACTGGTGGGTGGCGGCGATCTCAGCAACCTGCTTGCCGAGCTCGTGCGCTGCCCATCCGAGGTGCGTTTCGAGGATCTGACCGACGTTCATACGTGAAGGCACGCCGAGCGGATTGAGGACGATCTCGACAGGCGTTCCATCGGGGAGGTACGGCATATCCTCTTCCGGCAGAATGCGTGCGATAACACCCTTGTTACCGTGACGACCGGCCATCTTGTCGCCGACCGAGAGCTTGCGCTTCATGGCAACGTACACCTTGACCATCTTGATGACGCCAGGCGAGAGCTCGTCGCCCTTCTGCATCTTGCCGATCTTCTCGTTGGTGATCTTGCGGAGAACATCGATCTGGCGCGAGGTCATCTCTTCGATCTCATCGATCTGCTCGTTGACGCGGGGATCCTTGTCGGCGTAGCGGATGCGCTTGAGGTTACGAGTGCTGATGAGCTCGATGGTGTCGCGGTCGAGAATATCGCCCTTGTTAAGCAGTTTCTTATTGGTGCGCTCGTCGTGAAGGTCGGCGAGAACTTCCTTCGCACCGAGAATTGCCTCGAGACGCTTGAGGCGCTCGTCGGTGAGAATACGAATCTCGTCGGCAAGGTTGCGCTCGAGCTTCTCAACCTGCTCCTGCTCGATCTGCTTGGCGCGCTCGTCTTTCTCCTGGCCCTTGCGGGAGAAGATGCGGACGTCGACAACGGTACCCTCGATGCCCGGGGGGCACGTGAGCGAGGCGTCGCGAACGTCGCCAGCCTTCTCGCCGAAGATGGCGCGAAGTAGCTTCTCTTCAGGCGTCAATTGCGTTTCACCCTTCGGCGTTACCTTGCCGACGAGGATGTCGTTGTGGCCGATCTTCGCGCCGATGCGGATGATGCCCGACTCGTCAAGATCACGCAGAGCGTGCTCGCTGACGTTGGGGATATCACGCGTGATCTCTTCCGGCCCAAGCTTCGTGTCGCGGGCTTCGATCTCGAACTCCTCGATGTGAATCGAGGTGTAGTAGTCCTCGCGGACCAGCTTCTCCGAGATGAGGATCGCGTCCTCGAAGTTGTAACCGCGCCACGGCATGAAGGCAACCAGAACGTTACGGCCGAGGCCGAGTTCGCCCTGCTCCGTGCAAGGACCGTCAGCGATGACCTGACCCTTGACCACGCGGTCGTTCTTGCGGACGATCGGCTTCTGGTTGATGCAGGTGTTCTGGTTGGAGCGCTTGAACTTCGTCAGCTGGTAGATGTCGGAACCAACCTCACGCGAGAGCTGCGTGGGGTGGTGCTCGCCTTCTACACGGATGATGATGCGCTCGGAGTCGACCGAGTCCACGATGCCGTTACGCTTGGCCAGAATGACGGCGCCGGAGTCGCGGGCGGTGACACCTTCCATACCGGTACCGACAAACGGTGCCTCAGCAACAAGCAGAGGAACCGACTGACGCTGCATGTTTGCACCCATTAGAGCGCGGTTGGCGTCGTCGTGCTCGAGGAACGGAACCAGCGAAGCGGCAACCGACACAAGCTGCTTCGGCGAGACGTCAACGTAGTCGACTTCCGACTTGTTGACGAGGACGAAGTTGCCCTGACGGCGGGCATCGACGATGTCCTGAACGATGTTCAGCTTCTCGTCGAGCTCGATGTTCGCCTGCGCGATGGTATGACGGTCTTCTTCCCAGGCCGAAAGGTAGAAGCTGAAGGGAGCAAGATCCATGGTGCGCTTCTTGTCCTTCTTCAACTGCTCGTTCAGCTTGTGGGCCTCGTGGATCTCGAGGTAGTCACCCTGACGCAAACCGGACTCGCCGGCGTTGGTGACGGAGACGTAGTCGAGCGCACGGCCGTCCTTGACGCGACGATAGGGCGACTCGATGAAGCCGTATTCGTTGATACGCGCAAAGCAGCTCAGCGACGAAATGAGGCCGATGTTTGGACCTTCAGGCGTCTCGATCGGGCAGATGCGGCCGTAGTGAGTCGGGTGCACGTCGCGGACTTCGAAGCCGGCGCGCTCACGCGACAGACCGCCAGGCCCAAGGGCCGACAGGCGGCGCTTGTGCGTGATCTCCGAGAGCGGGTTCGTCTGGTCCATAAACTGCGAGAGTTGCGAGGAGCCGAAGAACTCACGAATCGCGGCCATGACAGGCTTCGCGTTGATGAGGTCGTGCGGCATCGCAGTCGACATCTCTTGATAGACCGACATCTTTTCCTTGATGGCGCGCTCCATGCGGACGAGGCCGATGCGGAACTGGTTCTCCATCAGCTCACCGACTGCGCGGACGCGACGGTTGCCAAGGTGATCGATGTCGTCCACCACGCCGATGTTCTTGCGCAGCTTCAGCAGGTAGCGGATGGTGCCGTAGAAGTCCTCGGGGGTCAACGTGCGCTTGTCGAGGCCAGCGGGGTCCTGGTTCTCGTAGAGCTTGATGTTGAACTTGAGGCGGCCTACGCGCGAGAAGTCGTACTTGCGCGGATCGAAGAACATGCCTTCGAAGAGCGCAGTCGCGGTGTCGAGCGTCGGCGGGTCGCCCGGACGCAGCTTGCGGTAGATCTCGATGAGAGCTTCCTCGGGCTTGCGGACGGAGTCGCGGCGCAGCGTGTTGGTGATGATGTTGCCAACGTCGTCGCGCTCGGGGAAGAAGACCTCGAACGAGGTGACGCCGGACTGGATGATCTTATGCAGCTTATCGGCGGTCAGCTCCTGATTGGCCTCGTAGAGCAGCTCGCCGGTAGTCATATCGACCACGTCAGCGGCGGTCATCGCGCCGTCGAACTCGCTGGTCTCAACTTCGACCTCTTCGACCTTGTGGCTGCGCAGCCCCTTCAGCGTGTGGGCCGAGATCTTACGGGTCGCAACCGCAACTTCTTCACCCTTGACCGTGACGGCGGTGGCCGGACGGGTTCCCTGGAGGTTGGTCGGTGCACCCTCGGGGGCGACCTTCCAGCTCAGCTTGCCGTCCTTCACGTTGATGGTGTCGACCGTGTAGAAGGTCTTCAGAATCTCTTCGTCGGTACGCAGACCAAGTGCGCGTAGAAAGATGGTGCCGAGGAACTTGCGCTTGCGGTCGATGCGGACGTAGAGGGTGTTCTTCTGGTCGTACTCAAACTCGACCCAGCTGCCACGGTACGGAATGATCTTGCCGAGGAAGTAGGTGCGGTTGTTCGCTGTCTCGAAGAAGACGCCGGGCGAACGGTGGAGCTGCGAGACGATAACGCGCTCGGTGCCGTTGACGATGAAGGTGCCGTTCTGGCTCATCAGCGGAATATCGCCGAAGAAGACTTCCTGCTCCTTCATGTCGCGCAGGCTCTTAACGCCAGTCTCGGGGTCCTTGTCGTAGATCTTCAGACGGATCGTGACCTTCAGAGGTGCCGAGTAGGTCATGCCACGCTCTTCGCACTCTGCCTGGTCGTACTTCAGCTGCAGGCCGACGGGGTCGCCGCACTTGGTGCAGAAGTCAGGGGTGTTCTTGTTGTAGGTTCCGCAGAAGTTGCAAAGGACATCGCCCGGATGAAAGGGGTCAGTGATAACCATGTGACCGCAGTGAGAGCAGGCGGTGCGCAGGTGGTTGAGACCCTTGAGGTAGCCGCACTTGCACTCCCAGTTGCCGATGGAGAAGTCGACGAACTCAAGCTCGGAGACATTGCGGAAGTCCGTGATGGGGAACACCGAGGTGAAGACGGACTGAAGCCCGTTGTCCTCGCGTTCCTGGGGCAGCTTGTCCATCTGTAGGAAGCGCTCATAGCTGCGGCGCTGGACCTCGATGAGGTTGGGAATCTGAATGGAAGTGGGAATCTTTGAAAAATCAAGACGGCTGCGGATCGCGCGCGTTTCGCTGGACATGCTCTCTCCTGAAAAACTTACCTTCGAGGCCTCCTGGGTTTGACGGCCAGCATCTTACGGCTGTCAACCCAGAAGGGAGGGCTGCGGTACGGCCCTCCGGGTTTGGTACTGATTGCGCAGGTACTTTTGTCTTCGGTTCCCGCTGCCCTCGATTGCAACAGGTCCCCGTGCGCAGAATGTCTTGCCGTATCGTCTTTCCCGGCATGGATAAAAACTTGAAACTTTTACTGTCTGCCGGCGTTCGAAGCTGCTATAAAGAACGCGTGCAGAGTGCTGCTGAAGCCCTTATAGGGGCTGAAATATCAATAAACACGGCAAAGCGCTCGACGGGACAGCATGTCCCATGAGCGCAAAGGTCGACTTGTGCACTGTTTCTCTAAAAATAGTGTGAATGCCTGCCGCCATTTGAGGCTCGCCTGCCCCAAAGTTTGCTGCCGCTCGTTTGACTCTATTGCACCATACGCATCCGCCGCTCGAAGCGTATAATGGCCGGCTCCCTAACCTGCGCCTGCAGGATGAGCCGGAGGTACTGCCCGGTATCTGCCAAATAGTTTTGCGTCCGCCTAAGACGCGCCAAGGCGGAACGAATCTTCATTAAAGAATATCGCGTTCCGCCCTGCTGCGCAAGCTGACAGGTAACTACTTGATTTCGACGGTTGCAACGCCTTCGAACTTCTTCGCGATGGCGGCTGCATCTTCCTTCGAAATGTTCTCCTTCAAGGGCTTGGGAGCGCCATCGACCAGGTCCTTGGCTTCCTTCAGGCCAAGAGCGGTGACTTCGCGTACAGCCTTGATGGTGTTGATCTTGTTCGCGCCGGCATCCTTCAGGATAACGGTGAACTCGGTCTTCTCTTCGACCGGAGCTGCCGCTGCTGCGCCGCCGCCTGCTGCGGGGGCTGCAACTGCTGCTGCTGCCGAAACGCCAAGACGCTCTTCGAGCTTCTTGACCAGAGCCGAAGCCTCGAGGAGGCTGAGGCTAACGATTGAATCTTCCAACTGCTGGATGTCTGCCATTTTCTTTCTCCAATTCGAAATCTAAACTTTTGTACTGCCGATTACTTCCCCGAAGCCCAACTGCACTCCGGTTGCCTATGCCCTCCCGGGTTTCCGCTGCGCCCAGACCGGCGCACCCGTGAAGACCAGGCGAAACTTGTTATGCCTCGGGCGTCGGCTCGACTGCGGGAGCCTCTGCTACGGAGGGTTCTGCAACTGCCTCAGCGGCGGGAGCTTCCACTGCTGCCTCGACAACCGGAGCCGTCTCTGCCGGAGCAGCGGAGCCGCCGAACTTGCCCTTCTCCACACCCTGGTTGATGACGACTGCGAGGTCGCGGCCAGTGGCGTTGATGACCGTTGCAAGACGCTGTGCGGGCGACTGAATGAGGAAGAGAAGCTTCGAGAAGAGCTCTTCCTTGCCCGGCATGGTCGCCAGTTCGCCAATCTCGCGAACGTCGATCACCTTGCCATCAATGATGCCTAGCTTGAACGTGAACTCCGCGTTGTCCTTGACCCAGGCCGAGAGAGCCTTGGCCAATGCAACCGGATCGCCGGAGGTGTACGCAACCGAGGAAACACCCTTGAGACCCTTGAGTGCAGCCTCGATCTTTGTGCCTTCCGCAGCGCGTGCGGCCAGCTTGTTCTTGACGACGTGGTAGCTTCCGCCTGCACCACGAACCGCCTTGCGCAGCTCGAAGTCCTTGGAAGCCGTAAGACCGGCAAACGTGCCGATAATCGCGGAGGTGGAGCTTTCGAGCTCGCTCGCCAGCTTTTTCACCTTATCCGTCTTTGCTGATCTGGACAATGCCATAACTAATCCTCTTTGCTTTCGCTACCCTGCTCCTCGCTCACGCGGCCAGAGAGGGCTTCTTGCTATTGAAAATCCTGAACTAAGCCTTGCCGGCTGCCTCAGCAGCGGCGTAGTCGAGCTGGATGCCGGGGCCCATCGTCGAGCTGAGCGTCACGCCCTTGATGTACTTGCCCTTGGCCGCCGAAGGCTTCGCCTTGACCACGCTCGAGATAACCGTCATCGCGTTGTCGACCAGCTTCTGGGGCTCGAACGAGAGCTTGCCCACGGGAACGTGAACCAGAGCGGTCTTGTCCGTGCGGAACTCGACCTTACCAGCCTTGATCTCCTTGACCGCAGCGGCAACGTCGGTGGTGACCGTGCCAGTCTTCGGGTTCGGCATCAGACCACGGGGGCCGAGAACCTTACCGAGACGGCCGACCGAACGCATCATGTCGGGCGTAGCGATCAGGGCGTCAAACGCGGTCCAGTTTTCTTTCTGAATCTTCTCGACCAGCTCTTCGCCGCCGAAGAACTCAGCGCCGGCTGCCTCAGCGTCGCGAACCTTGTCGCCCGACGCGATAACAGCAACGATCTTGGTCTTGCCGAGGCCGTGCGGCAGAACAACCGTGCCGCGGACCATCTGGTCGGCGTGCTTGGGGTCGACCCCAAGACGCAGCGTCAGATCGACGGTCTCGTCGAACTTCGCATACTTTGCTTTTTGCAGTAGCGGAACTGCGTCCGCCAGAACGTAAGGACGGGGCTCAACGAGCGCACGCGCCTTCGCCAAATTCTTTGAAATCTTCCTTGCCATCTTCCCTCATCTCCCACCCCTCTCGGATCTATTCCTCCGGGGCGTGGTCATCGACTGGTCCCAACGGCATGTTGAGACGCTCTTATAAGTATGCCGGTAATTGGGGTAAGTGTCAAGGTATGTTCTCTTACGGACGTGTAAGTCAGTTCTAACTTTTGATGAGCTCAATGTGCTCCGACTCGATCCATATGGAATGCATAACCGCCAATTCACCCAGGACTTCGCCGACCTCAAGTTCTAGCAACATGCCATGAGCTTCTGCTGCCGGCACAATGCCGACTATCGGAAAAACTCGCCCAAGACAGCATTCGAACAAAGACCTCGTTTGAAGTTCCTCGTCGTCAATTAGCCGTTCGGGAAGCTTGACGATTCGTATTTTGTCACCGATCTTCATGTCGAATCCCATACCCTCGCCATCACAATCTCAAACCCAGCCATAACCCCATCCCCCTGAACCGACGACGGCTCCACAAGCACATCCACCTGCTCCCCCGGACGATAGACATAAACCGTCTTACTCTCAGGATCGATCAACCACCCCAACCCAGCCCCATTCGCAATCCAGTGATCCATCTTCGTCTTGAGTTCCATAAGGCTGTCGTTCGGAGACCGAAGCTCAATCACAAAATCCGGACACAGTGGCGCGAACCGCTCCTGATCCATGGCGCTCAAAGCATCCCATCTCTTCCGCTCCACCCACGCGGCATCTGCGGCTCGCATTGAGCCATCCGGCAGCGTAAATCCGCCGTTCGAATCGAATGCAACCCCGCGTCCATCCTGCTCTGCCCACTCATCCAGCAGTCGCGTAACTCTGCTATTCATACGACTGGTTTTACTGCCTGCAGGTGTCATCACGAGAATCTCTCCATTGGCATCGCGTTCCACACGCAAAGCATCATTCGCCGCGCAGAAACGCATCAGGTCGTCATCGCTCATCGGCGTCTCAGGCCGGAAGCGAAGTGGCAACGGCACATCTGCAAGGGCGAAGTTCATAGGAGGAAGTGTACTAAACCTCACAATTCCCAAGACTATTGGAACAGAGGGCACGCTGAAATTCGCCTCCAGAGGTGTTCAGCGATTTGAAGATAGACCTGTAAAACAGGCTGCTTGACGAATCATCGGGACAGGCCTATTCTCATTCCATAGAGGCGAAGAAATGGCGAAAATACACAGTTCATCGCTCTTCCCGATCCTGTCCCAAGGGCCAACGGGAATCGCCCGGCTCGCTGCAGAAGCAGAGCATGCAGACGGCGGCCATCTGGTTGAATTCAAGGCCCTTCAGGTTCGCAGTATCTTGAACCGCTCCGTCTCCAAACGCCAGCTTTGGATGGCCTGGAGCATCAATCCGTACCGAGGATGCGAGTTTGGCTGCCGTTACTGCTATGCGCGGTACACGCATGAATTTATGGCGCCCAAAGTTCCGGCAAGCGCAGGAGGCGAGTTCATGGGGGCCTCGTCCACGACCGCGTCAACCAGCGCCGTCGACCTGCGCGACCCGGAGACATTCGAACGGCTCATCTTTCTAAAACAAAATGCTGCCTGGCTGCTCGAGCAGGAGTTGAGAAAGATCGATCCTTCCGAGGAGATCGCACTCGGAACCGCCACCGATCCTTATCAACCCATCGAGCGCCGCGCCCGCATTACGCGCAGCCTGCTGGAGGTCTTTTCCCGCAGATCCGGCTACCGGCTGGGCATCGTCACCAAATCAAGCCTCATTGCGCGTGACGCCGACCTGCTCGCCGAGATTGCCAGCCACAACATTCTGGTCGTGCACATTACCATTACGACTCAAGACGCGAAGCTGGCGCGAATTCTCGAACCACGCGCTCCCCGTCCCGACATTCGGTTTCGAACAGTCCAGCGGCTGCGACAGGCAGGCGTCAGGACAGGAATTCTCTGCTCGCCATTGTTGCCAGGAATTACAGACTCGGAGGAGGTAATCGACGGCATGGCTCGACGCGCGGCAGAGGCTGGCGCGAGCTTCTTCGCCGCGAATCCCCTCTTCCTCAAGCCGTGCTCACGTCCTACCTACCTGAGCTTCGTTCGTGAGCACTTCCCCTCTTTACTGCCCGACTACGCCAAACGCTTCGGCAACGCAGACTTCGCCGCCCCGGCTTACAAACGCGAGATGTCGGCGATCGTCGAGCGTGCCTGCCGCAAATACAGGCTCGGAGAACGATGGAAAGATGGTTTGTTGCCACGCACCGGTGATCCTTCTAGAAAACAACCGGCAAACATACAGCCGCCAGCCCAGCGGAGGCTCTTCGCTTAGAGGATTACAGGAGCAAACGATGCGAACATGGTGGACGATTCGGCAAGTGAGGCCAGCGGGACGATATCGCAGACGGCGGCATAGCGTTCCCACAGCTTCATCACAACAGGATTGGAGTGAGCACGCTCCACGGCCCCAACCTGCCACTCGAACGCCTCAACGATGGTGCCGTCCTTCGCTTGGCACACGGTAACAGGATGGTCGGTAGCCAGCCCTTCGGCACGAAGCAGAGGAACATGTTCACGAGTCAGCTGCAGCAGATCTGCTTCTTTGCCAGGCTTGGGTTTGTAGGCGACGATAACGAGCGTACATCCGGATTCAGCTTGCATCACAGCTCTCCCTGGAATGATTTTCTAATGCCAAACACCTTACTCGCTTTGCTCAATGCTTTGGTGAGCCTACTTCTCGTCATCGACGGCGGATCTGTATCGGCTGATTTGGAAAATAAGCTAAGCGCACAAAAAAAGGGGCATCTGCAGTTCGATGACGTATACCGTCAAAGCGCTGCGGATGTCCTCTTTTCGAACGTAAAAAACTAGCGACTAAGCTACGACGTCGATGCCCATCGAGCGGGCTGTGCCGCGGATGGTCTTCATCGCCGCTTCGACCGACGCCGCGTTCATGTCCGGCATCTTCTGCGTGGCGATCTCTCGGATCTGCTTCTCGGTCACCTTGCCCAGCTTCTCCTTGTTCGGAGTGCCCGAGCCCTTGGCGATACCGGCAGCCTTGAGCAGAAGCACAGGAGCCGGAGGCGTCTTGGTGACAAAGCTGAAGGTACGATCGGCGTAGACGCTGATCACAACCGGGATGGTGAGTCCGGCCAGGTCAGGAGCCTTGGTCCGGTCGTTGAACTGCTTGCAGAACTCCATGATATTGACCTGTGCCTGACCGAGCGCGGGGCCGACGGGAGGTGCAGGAGTGGCCTTGCCGGCCATGATCTGAAGTTTGACGTATCCAGTAATCTTCTTCGGTGCCATTGCGGTAAATCCTCTTTATGCTTCTAGCGGCAGGCTGCTGCCGGCTGCTGATTTTGAATGCTTCTAAAATTCTGCTTCCCTGCTGCGTTCGCGGCCGGGAAGGATACTATGCCTCGACCTTGTCCACCTTCGAGAATTCGATCTCAACCGGGGTGGAACGGCCAAAGATGCTGACCATCACCTTCAACGTCTGACGGTCTTCGTTGACATCGTCGACGGTGCCGGTGAAGTTCGCGAATGGGCCCTCGTTGATGCGGACCTGCTCGCCCTTGTCGAACTTGACCTTCATCGAAGGCTTGTCCTTCGACACATCGGAACGGAAGAGAATGGAGCTTACTTCCTGCTCGGAGAGCGCCACTGGATTGTCACCCGTACCAAGGAAGCCCGTGACGCGAGGCGTGTTCTTGATGACGTGCCAGAGATCGTTGTCGAGTTCCATCTCGACCAGGACGTAGCCTGGAAGGAAGACGCGCTCGATCGTGTACTTCTTGCCGTTGCGCAGCTCTGTGACTGGCTCGGTCGGAATCATGATGCGGCCGATGCGGTTCTGCAGGCCGAAGGCGGCGATGCGGCTCTCGAGCGACTCCTTCACCTTCCGCTCAAACCCGGAGTAGGCGTGGATGATGTACCACTTGAAGTTGTCGTTGACCGGCGGAGCAAGCTGGTCTGTCAGCTGCTCGGAGGACGGCTCGCCGCTGGCGTTCGACGCCTC
This sequence comes from uncultured Acidobacteriaceae bacterium, assembly GCA_963831665.1. Lineage (GTDB taxonomy): Bacteria > Acidobacteriota > Terriglobia > Terriglobales > Acidobacteriaceae > Edaphobacter. The sequence continues at coordinate 102,453 of CAWHRG010000001.1, forward strand.
GGTCTTGTGCTCTTCCGGATTCTGCTGCTCTTCCGCCATGATTGTGCCTTCTTCGCGCATCGTCTGCTTCTCTCTACTGCGGGAATTCCGTAAATCTCTGTTTATCGCTTGGTCAGATGGTGCAGCAGGGTCTCGATCGAGCGGCCAATGATGTTGTCCACCAGCCAGAAGTACGCGGCGAAGATGAAGACTGTCACAATGACGACCGTCGTCGTCGACTGAACCTCTACACGCGAGGGCGTAATGACCTTGCGCATCTCACTGCGAACATCCTTCAGAAAGCTGCTGAGACGCTCCGGCAACGACTTCAACTGCTGCATCCCAGTGCTGGTTTCTTCCGCTACTGCTATTGACTTGGCCATCGTACTGCCTCAAACCTTCATAGTGCTGAGTGACTTCTATTCAGTGCCAGCTCTGCCCGGACTCAGGACCGGACAAACTGGCGGGGGAGCTCGGATTCGAACCGAGAAGTTCGGTTTTGGAGACCGACAGTTTAACCGTTGAGCTTACTCCCCCGGTCGAGCCTCTGGCCGAACAAGCCAACGGCTAATGCTTACTTCGTCTCTTTGTGATCCGTGTGCTTGCGGCAGGTATTGCAAAACTTCGAGAACTCCAGACGGCCGGTGGTCGTCTTCTTGTTCTTCGTCGTTGAGTAGTTCCTGTTCTTGCACTCCGGGCACTGCAATGTAATAATTTCGCGCATCTTTCTATCCTAACCGATTTTACAGGCCTGTATATCGCCCCGCAAAACCCTTTTATTTTGAATAGCAAATCCAAGACCGGAGCAGAGGAATCCTGCTCCGGTCGGAGTTGCTGAAAACTACTTCAGGATCTCGCTGATGGTTCCAGCGCCGACGGTCCTTCCGCCTTCGCGGATAGCGAAGCGCAGGCCCTTCTCCATAGCAACCGGCGTGTGCAGCGTGATCTCCAGCTGGATGTTGTCGCCAGGCATCACCATCTCCGTGCCTTCCGGCAGCTTCGCCGAGCCCGTCACGTCCGTCGTGCGGAAGTAGAACTGGGGACGGTAGCCGTTGAAGAACGGAGTGTGACGTCCGCCCTCTTCCTTCGACAACACGTAAATCTCGCCCTTGAACACCGTGTGCGGCGTGATCGAACCCGGCTTGGCCAACACCATGCCGCGCTCCACGTCTTCCTTCGCGATACCGCGCAGCAGAAGACCCGCATTGTCGCCCGCCAGACCTTCGTCCAGCTGCTTCTTGAACATCTCGACGCCGGTGCAGACCGTCTTGCGTGTCTCGCGGAAGCCCACGATCTCGCAGTCCTCGCCAACCTTCACCTTGCCGCGCTCGATACGGCCCGTAACCACGGTTCCACGGCCAGAGATCGAGAAGATGTCTTCGATCGGCATCAGGAACGGCAGGTCGACCAGCCGGTCAGGCTGCGGAACATTCTTGTCCACCGCATCCATCAGCTCGTCGATCTTGGCTTCCCACTGGGCTTCGCCGTTCAGCGCGCCAAGCGCCGAGCCGCGGATCACAGGAACGTCATCGCCGGGGAAGTCATACTTCGACAGCAGCTCGCGAACTTCCATCTCCACCAGGTCGATCAGCTCCGTATCCTCAACCGCATCGCACTTGTTCAGGAACACCACGATGTAGGGAACGCCTACCTGACGCGCCAGCAGAACGTGCTCCTTGGTCTGGGGCATCGGGCCGTCGGTCGCTGCAACCACCAGGATCGCGCCGTCCATCTGCGCCGCACCCGTGATCATGTTCTTGATGTAGTCGGCGTGGCCCGGGCAGTCGACGTGAGCATAGTGACGGTTCGCCGTCTCATACTCCACGTGCGAGGTCGCAATCGTGATACCGCGCTCGCGCTCTTCAGGCGCGTTGTCGATCGTGTCGAACGAACGGAACGCGTTCTTCGGGTTGTGCTTCGACAGCACCTTCGTGATCGCCGCCGTCAACGTCGTCTTGCCGTGGTCAATATGCCCAATCGTACCTACGTTTACGTGCGGCTTTGACCGGTCAAACTTTTCCTTGCCCATGACTGCTCATCTCCTCAGTGTTGGCCGGCGTGCACCGGCAGGTTCAGGTCGATACTTCAGAAACTAAACTTTGGTGTCTCAGTAGTACGCGTACAGCTTGAAAAACTTCTGCCGCAGCTCGGGCGCCACCCGTTCCAGGCTCGCAAGGTAGAACTCACGAATCTGGCCCTGATCGGCATTACCGAGCCGGTTGTACTCCCCGGCAGTTGTAGCGCCCAACGCGCCCTTGCGCAGAACCGTCTCGAACTCGCGGATGCGAAGCTTGCTCCGCTCGAGCGACTTCAAAAACTCCGCGACCTTGCCCGAGGAGAACGACGACTCGATCGCCGATTTCACCACGCCATAGGCCTGTGGATCGGCTACCGGAAGTACGGGCTGCTCATACGTAGTGCTCAACAGAACTCTCCTGCGGAAACGCCTTCAATCTTTGGAGCGGGAGACGGGAATCGAACCCGCGACCAACAGCTTGGAAGGCTGTGACTCTACCACTGAGTTACTCCCGCCCGCCTGCAACGAAAATCTGGAGCTGATGATGGGGCTTGAACCCATGACCTCTCCCTTACCAAGGGAGTGCTCTACCACTGAGCTACATCAGCGTTTAAAACTAACCTTACAATCCTATCGCGAACTCATCCGTCCGAGTATGACGCGAAAGGCAAAAAATCCTAACAAAATCCATGTCAGCGATCTGAACTTGCCCGGCTCCATCGTCTCCCAGGCCAAAACCGCTAACACCCCAAGCACTACCAGCGCTACAACCATTCTTCCGCTACCGGCAGGGCTCAGATCCACAGCACTCACAACTCACCACGCAAAAAACTAAGTGGTGCACAGGGGAGGATTCGAACCTCCGTAACGCGATGCGTGGCAGATTTACAGTCTGCTGCCATTAACCACTCGGCCACCTGTGCACATCCTGCAAACCTACCAACGCGCAGCCCAAAGTTCACTCGTCAATCTCGAACATTGAATTCCGGAATCCGGAAATCACGCGAGTCCAAACCTTGAAGGAGTGATCGGAGGCCTGCTGACCAGAAGGCCCGACAGTACAACCAAATCCTTTACTTGCTGAATGGAACTGGAGCTGACGAAGGGATTTGAACCCCCGACCCTCTGATTACAAATCAGATGCTCTACCAGCTGAGCTACGCCAGCCCAAACAGCCTTTTTCCTTGCTCTCTGTAAGCCCAGCAGCGGAACGCGCAGCAGTGCCTGCGCAGAGTGCGCCGCAGTCGTAACTTTAGCATAGTGGGACTGCTCAATCAACATCCCCCACGGCGCCCGTTTTCAACAGAATCCAAGCGGCTTACGGTTCGCACCCATAAACCGTCCAAAATCGAGGACATGCTAGGCTATCTTCAATTCTCGATCACCAGTTTTGAACTTCCAGGGAACAAGTCCATGCGTCTGCTGATCCTGTTATCTCTGCTCCTTTTGCCTTTCTCCTCCTACGGTCAAAACACTGGCGAAGCGCCACAACTCACAGATGGCCCACAGGTCGCTCCTCCGTCCGTAGCCGCCACCATGGACAACAACTCCGTCATCAAGATGGCGAAAGCTGGCCTGGGCGACGATCTCATTCTCCAAACCATCAATACCCAGCCCGGCAAATACTCCACCGACGCCGATGCGCTCGTAGCTCTCAAAGACGCCGGCATCTCCGACCGCATTATCACCGCGATGGTCAACAAGAGCCGCAGGCAGTTGACGCCCGTACTCGAGAAGCCCATCGAGCTATCAGACGTCAACGAGATCGGCGTCTACTACAAGGATCGCAGCGGCAAATGGACCCTGATCGACCCGGAGATCGTCCACATCAAGTCGGGCGGCTGGCTCAAATCCACAGCAACCCACGGCATCATCAAAGAGGACCACAACGGCCATCTTTACGGCCGCGAATCCAAACTCGCCCTTCAGGCACCCATCGAAATCCTCATCTACATGCCCGACGGCGTAGCCATCAACGAGTACGAGTTTCTCCGCTTCCGCATCAACTCCAACAACCGCGAGTTCCGCATCCTTACTGGCGGCGTCTTTCACTCCACCGGCGGCGCCGACCGTGACGAAGTAAAGTTCACGCCCGTAAGAACAGCGCCACGAACGTACCAGTTCACCGTCGATCGCAGCGTTGGCGGTGGTGAATTCGGCATCCTGCCGGCCGGCAGCGGCAACGTCACCAACGGCGGCAAGATCTACACCTTCGCCATCACCGAGTAATTTCTACTCCCACACATCGATCTCTTCACCCGGCTTCAGACCGTAACAGTCCTTACCAAGGAACTTTGCTTCGGCATTCACCTCGAAGTGCGAGGCATGCGCCGCCCCCTTCGAAATATCAACAGACATCTTGTAACGAAAGCTCTCTGGCGAATCAATCGTCATCGTTGCATGACCTGTAATCTTCCTTGCCGCGCACGACATATCGGCGCTGTAAGTCGTCGGCGTGGCCGTCTGATTTGACCAGACGCAGTGATTGCTGTCATCACCATGCGTGTCCATGAAGCCCTTCCACGTCGCCACCGAAACACACGACCGCGTAACCGACGTCCCACCATCGAATTCCGGAAGCCCCGTCACGCTGCTCTCCCATAGACCCCACCGGATCGGAGGAAGCGGCGGTAGACCGGTTGACGCATGCCCTCCAGACATCCCCTGCAAACCTACAATCCCCAGCAAAAACAAGGCCTTCATCGCGATCTCCAAATTGTCATCGTAGCTTTATGCCGGAGTGTACGACAGAAGCCTTAATATCGAAGACAAAAGATGGTCTATGCTTATCTTCTGGAGTTCGCAGACTGTAGTTATGCAACGAAGATGCTGACACCCCACCCCGCCGGCCATGTCCCCAATGCGATTCTTGATGCGTAAGTCCACGCGTTACTCTCTGCTGCTCGCGCTCGCGCTGATCGCAGCCCTGGCCATCGTGCTGCTGTTGCGCAAGGCTGCACCACCCGAGGCCGCGCGTCTGCTGCCGGAGTCGGACGCAATCGTCTACGTCAATCTGAAGCCGATACGTCTGGCTACCCACTTCGATCGCACGCCCGTCGTTCGCAGTCCTGACTTCCAGCACTTCATCGATGCCACAGGTATCGTCCCCGAACGCGACCTCGACAATGCCGCCTTCGCCCTGCATCGCATGGAAGACCCCAATGGCCCCAACGGCCCCGTCGGTTATTCTGAAGTCTTCGAGGGCCGCTTCGACGGCGAACGGCTCGCCAGCTATCTCGCAACCATCGCAAGCGCGAAGGAGAGCTACGCCGGTCGCGACATCTTCACCGTCCGCGTAGGCGAAGGCAACGACGTGCGGCCCCTGAGAATCGCACAGCTGGGCTACGACACCATCGCCGTGTCCAACATGCCTACGGCCGAACAGATTCACTCCATCCTCGACCGTCATCGCGCCGGAGCTTCCCCCTTCTCAGGCTCATCGCTGCTTTCGGCACGCTATAGAGATGTGCCTCTGCTCTCCAGTGCCTGGGCCATCGGCCACATCGGCCTTCCCTTCTCCGAGCGCGGCTACATCACGCTCTTCGGCCTTCAGCTTCCTCTTCCCGAGGACACCACCTTCGTCGCCAGCCTGCGCTATGTCGGCTCTCTTCACCTGCGCATCGAGCAGATCTCCCCCACCGATGCCGACGCCATGCGCGCTGCACAATCCCTCAGCTCGCTCGTCAAACTCCTCAAGTCCATCAAGGAGATGCAGCCGCGCAATGCCTCCGACAAAGACTTTCTCAAGATGATCGACTCTCTTAAACTCGAACACAATAAGGATCGCGCCATCCTCACCGCAACCATCCCCGTCGAACTATTACGCGAACTGACATCGTCGGACACTGAAATCAATCCCGGATCGGCGTCAGGTGCACCAGCCCCGGCTGCACCGGCATCTCACTAGATAGCTTCATCTCAACAAGAGCCCAGCGGCCTTCGGAGAAGACCACAGATGACGAGCCCTTACACTAAAGCCTTCAGCGCCCTTTCAACCCTGCCTCTCTTATTTGCAACCATCTTCGCCGCTTCACCTGCAACCTTGAGAGCACAAAGCGGATCGAAGACCATTACCGGTCAGGCTGCCTTCACCGACTACTCGCAGGAACGCCCTGGAGTTCGGCGCAAGATCACCGTCGCAGATCTCCCTGAGCCCAAGGAAGCCGAGTCCGTCGACAATGGGCCCACCGTCATTCCCCGTCCGGATGGCGCATGGCCCGTCGCGCCTCCGGGCTTCAGGGTTCAGCTCTACGCACAGGGCTTCAAAGAACCGCGCCTCATGCGCACCGCCCCAAACGGCGACATCTTCCTGGCCGACTCGCACGGCGACAAGATCATGGTGCTCCGCGGTGTTGGCCCCGACGGCAAGGCGCAGAAAATCTCTACTTTCGCCGAAGGGGAAGGCAGTGGCCTCAACCTTCCCTTTCGGCATCGCCTTCTATCCCAGCGGCCCGAATCCCAAGTGGGTCTACATCGGCAACACCGACTCGGTGGTACGTTTCCCCTACAAATCTGGTGACCTCGTTGCAACCGGCAAGCCCGAAAAGATCGTTCCCCAACTCCCCGGCTTCGCCCAGCTCCGCGGCGGTGGCCACTGGACACGCGACATCGTCTTCACCCCTGACGGCAAGAAGATGCTCGTCTCTGTCGGCTCGGCCTCCAACGTCGACGACGTGGACACCCACCCCAACGAGTTCCATCGCGCCGATGTCCTTCAGTTCACTCCCGAGGGTAAGTTCGTCAAGGTCTACGCCAGCGGCATCCGCAACTGCGTCGGCGAGGCCATCAACCCCACCACCGGCCAGCTCTGGTGCTCCACAAACGAGCGCGATCGCCTCGGCAACAACCTCGTCCCCGACTACATCACCAGCGTCAAGGAAGACGGCTTCTACGGCTGGCCCTGGTATTACATCGGCGGCCACCAGGACCCCCGCCACGCCGGCAAGCACCCCGAACTGAAGGACAAAGTCATCGTCCCCGACGTCCTCTTGCAGCCCCACTTCGCGTCGCTTGAGATGGCCTTCTACGACGGCAAGCAATTCCCCTCGCAATACACAGGCGACGCCTTCGCCGCCGAGCACGGCTCCTGGAACCGCGCCAAACGAAGCGGCTACGAGGTCATCCGCGTACCAATGCGCAACGGCCACGCCACCGGCGAGTACGAGGACTTCCTCACCGGCTTTGTCACTCCCGACGGCAAAGTCTGGGGCCGTCCCGTCGGCGTCACCGTAGGCAACGACGGCTCGCTCTTCGTCACCGACGACGGCACCAAGAGCGTCTGGCACGTCACCTACACCGGCAAGTAACTTACACCGCGAGTGTGTAATTACCTGTCGCGTATCGAGCGCGTGGAGCGCCCCGGCGTTTATTCAAGCCCAACTCAAAAATCAGCCGACTAAACCTGCTCCCCCAACCCAAAGATCCATCTTATTTGCGATATTCAGTCTCGAAGGTCTGGATGATTTATTGCACAACCGACTTTGCACTCTTCCAATCCGCAGAGCCAGGGTTCTGGTTAGAGCTCGACCTGCAACGCGAAGAGGAACATTCAAAAGCCGATGTAAAAATCGAAAACGATGAACTTGCGAACCAGGCTTTCTATCAGACGAGTCTGCCCGAAATCGTTTCAGGTGCAGTACCGAGATCAGCCGAACGGCGATCTTTATTTACCGCGTAGAGTCTTTAGCCGGTTTCCCTCGCTCGACCTCTTCGGCCTCAGCTTATCGGGGACTCACGGTCTAGGTGGGGTGGCTTTGGATTGGGTAGATTTGGCACAAAACAAAGAACAAATCCGAACTCTTATCTTCGACGCATTGCCGGAACCTCTTACCTGTTGTCAGGACAAACCGAAAAACCCGGTTACGGCCTTTACAGCTATGTGCTGATTGGCAAACGTCCTCCTGAAACCGAGTATGCGAGATTTTTAGCTTTCTTCAAGTCATTCCTCGAGCTGCCGACAGCGAGCGATCTAAAGAGGAATGACGGTCCCCAACAATCGGATCAACGTTACTCTAATTCCCACCAAAAACGACCTGGAGATTCCTGTGTCCGGTATGGGAGCGATTTCTTTATCGACTGGTGCGGCCCTGCTCTTCGAGGACTACGATTATGCCCGCGCAGCCGCGATCCTTTCTTGTCTCCCCAAACAATTTGGCTACGGACCTGTCATCGTGTCGGTGTTGGTTCCGATCGACATATCGAAGACGCCACACCCCGTTTTCATGGAAGACCTATCACTCGCCCGTCCCACCATGATGACCTCTTACATGAATGAGTTTGTTAAGCAAACCTCACGAGAGGAGTTCTGGAACGAGCCGGCCATAGAAGCATTGAGCCTGCAGTTGCGAAATATGCTCGAGGTCGCCGCTGACGGTCTGGGCCTGAGTCGCGAACAGGTAAAACCATGGCTGGAGATGGTTAAGTGAAAACCAGCCGTAGCGACGAGCCAAAATTCAACAACCGAGGACCTGTTCGGCTTGCAGCCGGCGTCGCTATTTGGACCGTGCTATTGACCCTCATCTTGTACTTGCTGGCCTTCTACCTTTTACCATCGCCATCACCCTCATCTGCGGTCGTGTCGTTGTTCTCGTTCATAGCCGCCATATTGATCTACGTCATCTCCGGCTGGGCAAAAAAACGCAAATCAGATAAACGATAACGCCACGATCAATAGGCATCCCGCGAGAAGACAAACTCGTCGCAACCGCTTTGCGGGCTTACGCACAGACCGGCGCAGCCGCGGCCTCAAACTTCATCTCATCATCCGAGAGCAAACTCACCAGCACATCCAGGCAGTCACCATCCAGCTTGTGCGGAGCCAGCTTCGTCATAATCCTCAGAATCTCATCGTTCCCCAGCGCCGCACGATAAGGTCGGTCCTCAGACAGCGCCCCATACACATCCGCCACCGCAATAATCCGTGATTCCAGTGAGAGCTGCGGAGCCATCAGCCGGTTCGGATAACCCGATCCATCCAGCTTTTCATGGTGTTCCCCTGCAATAATCGCCATCTCCCGAAACGGCCCCACCCGCTCCAGAATCTGCCGCGTAAGTCCAGGGTGCTGCTCCACCGCCTTCCACTCCGTCTCGCTTAGCTTGGTCGACTTATCCAGAATGGCGTTCGACACACTCAACTTCCCAATGTCATGCAATAGCGCAGCCCGTCGAACCAGCTGCACGCGATCCATCGGCAGGCCCATTCCCTGGGCGATCAGCATGGCCGCATCCGCCACACCCATCGAGTGCCGAAACGTGAAGTGTGACTTCGCATCCACCACATCCGCAAACGCCTCGCATATCTGGTCGATGCGTCCCGTCCCCAGTTTATGTCGCCTCTCACCATCCAGATCGAGCACCGCCCGCCGCGTATCATCCTGGCTATCGGTCGCGAGACAGTTGTTCCACAGCGCCCCGCTCCGGTGCAGCAAAACCGTCACCCGCACCAGCTCCGGATCGAACCACGTCCCACTGCGCTCGACCAGCGTACTCATGGCCGCCTCGATGCCGCGCTCCGAAGAGAAGACATCCAGGTGCTGTGCCACCGCGCAAATTCGCGACAACAGAGAGATCTGTTCTCCCTTCAGGCTGTCAGGATAGCCATCGCCATCCCAATGTTCATCCAGGCTCCGAACTGCCTCCGCAGTATCGATGCCGAGCCCAAGCTTCGTCACGATGCTCGCCCCACGCTCACACCGCAGGCTGATCATCTCTTCATTGTTCTTGTGCTGCGTTACGCCAATTCGAATAATCCGCGCAATTCGGTCGAGCGGCCCGGCCTCCGGCAGAACATTGCCCCACAACAGCTTCAGCGTCGACAGCTTCGGTTGATGCGGCTTTGTCCAGTCTTCAAGCTTCGCGCCCGCCTTCATCGCACGGTCATCGCCGCCGACAATCTCGCACATCCGGCTGGCATTGCTGCTGCACCCGACATCCTTCAACAGCAACGCAAAGTACAAGCTGCTCCGCTTCTCATCCGGCAGCTTGATCTCGTCCGCAATCCGCATCCCCAGCAGGCAGCTGCGCAGCGCATGGCCCCACACCGCGCCTTCAGTCAGGTCGAGAGCAAAAGACAGCGCCGAGATGACCTCGGACAACGAGATCGAACCATCTCTGTCCCGGCCATCCTTCCGAAAAGAAGCAGACGTTTGAACCATGCGGTGTCCCGTTCCTGCAAAGCGACGGCAAAAAAGTTTGGAGCCCGTTCGTAGCCAGGTGCAGAGTTGGCCCGTCATGCACCCGCTTAGGACTCCACAGTGAGAATAGCCAGCACCCCAACCCGCCGATACTCCCCAAAAGATGCAGAACCATAGCTACCACGGGCCATTTCCCAAAGCGGGAAGACGTTCCCGATTGCCGCTTCACCGCCAGACGCATACGATACCCATTACCCTCTGCACGGAGATCTTTATGCCGGCTGAAATATCCAAAGGAAAAGTACGAACCGGCCAGGGATCGTCGCATCACAAACGTGCAACCACACTTGCCGATACCTTCATGGAGCCGTACGAGCCGATGCGATCACGCATGGCCACAGGTAAAACTCTTCGCGAGAACGTCCCTCGTTTGACCCATGGTGACTTCAAGCGGATCAACACCGTCGATCCGTTAGCCATCCTCTCCAATCAGGCACGAACGAGGCTGCCACGACTGGTACCTATCCGATATGCGCGCATGCTAACCTCGCCATTCGCGTTCCTTCGCGGATCGGCAGCAGTCATGGCGGCTGATCTTGCAGCCAGCCCAACTACAGGATTCAACGTCCAGGCATGCGGTGACATGCACGTATCGAACTTCGGCGTTTACGGCTCTGCCGAACGGCGCTTGATATTCGCCATCAACGACTTCGACGAAACCCTCCCCGGCCCGTGGGAATGGGATCTAAAGCGTCTTGCGGCCAGCGCCCACGTCGCATGCGAACATCTGGAGGGCGGCAAGAAAAACTGCAAAGAGGCGGTCTGGGCCGCCGTAGCTGGTTATCAGGAACACCTGCGAAACTACGCGCACATGGGCTGTCTCGAAACATGGTATGACTGCATCGACAGCGACTCGGTTTTGAAGTCGCTTTCATCCGACGCGCAAGACAAAGCACACGAGGTTTTTGATAAGGCGCGCGAACGCACTCACCTTCAGGTACTGGAGAAAATGACCGACCTCGTCGATGATCAGCATCAGATTGTCGAGAACCGCCCATTCATCGTGCGCGAGCGGCGAATGTCCACGGGGCGGCCGATCAAGGAAGCATTGGGACACTTCCTGCTGTCCTATCTGGATTCATTGGCGCCCGAACGGCGGTTATTACTATCGCGTTACCGTGTCCTCGACGTGGCCCGGAAGATGGTTGGCGTGGGAAGCGTTGGCACCGGTTGCTGGGTAGTTTTGATGCAGGGTGAAGATTCCGACGATCCCCTTTTTCTTCAGATCAAAGAGGCGCAGCCCTCGGTACTCGCCCCCTACCTCCCATCTTCAGCGCAAAATATCAACGAGGGCCAACGGGTGGTAAACGGGCAGAAAATGATTCAGGGCTCTCCCGATATCTTCCTCGGATGGGGAGAATTGGATGGCACTCACTTCTATGCCCGGCAGCTTCGAGACATGAAGGGTGGCATCGATATTGAACCAGGTGAAATTGGCCCCGGCAACTTCGCCGAATATTGCAGGCTCTGCGGCTGGGGACTCGCACTCGCGCACGCTAAGTCCGGCGATCCAGCCTTGATCAGCGGTTACATCGGCAAGTCGGACGCATTTATAGAAGCAATCGTTACCTTTGCAGATGCCTACGCCGAACAAACAGAGCGAGATTACGACACGCTCGCCGCAGCGGCAAAAAACGGCAAGCTGAAAGTCGCGGCCAAAGGCTACTAGAAGTCGCAGTTTCGGCTCGATGGCCTACTCATTCGGATGCAGCTTCACAAAGTTATACCTTCCAGAAAATTGAATACGAGGCGCATTGGCGCGAGCCCCGTCCTTCTGCTCCACCCATCCGTACAGAAACTCTGCACCGAAATTCAGGCTCCCATATGGATTCCAGATGACGTTGGCTGACGAGTAGGTGCTCTTGTGATACGTATTACCCGGCTGGAACTCAGTATTCTGCACCTGCAAAAATCCAAACATCGCAGTCGATCGCACGGATCTCGTCCAGTAGTGCTGATAGCCGATATATGGTCCAAAGAGTGGCAGCGCTTTCAATGTCAGATCCGTCTCTGTCCTCGGTGCTGCGTCCAGACCCAGCGGTCCCGTGTCGCGCACATACCGTGAGATCCCATTGCCGTAAGCAACCTGATACACAATGTTGTCTCTGCCGTAGACGCGCATAGCTCCCGATGCATTCACGCCCCATCCAAAGGCGGACTCCTGTGGCCCCCCATTGGGCAGATGCACCGCCAGCTCTCGAAAGACACTTGCCAACTGGAAATGACCGCGCTCCGCTTCGTAGCGAAACTTCAACGCGCCGTCCGGAGCGGGGGTGATCCGAACAGCCGCCGAGCCATTCTGCGAGAAACGGATATCGGAGTTCGGCCGCTCCACCGAGATAGCACCGCTCATGCCCTTCCCCAGCGGAAAGCTATATCGAACCTGCGGAGAACGTATGTTAACGCCCGAATTTGGTCCCTGGAAGTCCAGCGAGTCCGGCCACGCGTCCGGATCCCTGAAGTTCGTAAATGTCTGGCCCACCAGAACGTTGTGCAGTTGTGCGTAAAAATGGCGCAGCCGCGGCGTTGTCGCTCCATTCGAACCGAAGAAATCAAACTGCATGAACGTCCGCGCAGTTCCCCAGTTACTCGCAGGAATTCGAAACTCTGTAGAGATGCGGCTTTGACGAACGCTCCCAGCGAAATTGTTGGTGCTCGTCACCTGCGGAATCGGTATCGACGAAGGAATAAACGCGTCCGGCACACCAGCAGGCCGCGGGTCAAAGATAAGATCCGTCACGATCCTCCCATTGATACGCAGCATGGTCTGCGTACCTGGCAGAACAAAGAACCCCGGATACGTCGGCTCCAGCGGAGCGTTGTAGAGACGCGGCGCAGCCTCCGGGTCTTCCGAAAAAGTCTCGTAGTCCTCGGTCTGTTTGCCTACGGCCATCCGCTGCTGTTCCGGAGACAGTTGTACCGAGGGTGGCAACGGCGGCATAGTTCTCTCAATAGATCCCGTCTGCACAGACTCCGGTACGGGTTTCACGTCCTTCACTACATCGGAAAGTTTGTTCTGCCCGCGCATCGCATCCAGCTCAGCCTGAATCGCTGTCATCTGGGTTCGCAGTTCATCCATCCTGATCTGCAGCCGATGCATTGCATCGTCCTGAGTGTTCGCAGCATCCTGTGCCATCATCTGCATCGCGCCAGAAAGCACATAGAGCAGCGGCACTATCTTCAGTATCTTCTGCATACCCTGGCGTTTTGTCTTTTCAGTTCGTTAGTGCGCAGTCTGGGGAGTCTCAGCATCCTTACTCGCTCGGATGCAGCTTCACAAACGTGTACCTTCCAGAAAACTGAAGACGGGGCGCATTGGCCTTCTCCTGGTTCTTCTGCTCTACCCACCCATACATAAACTCCGCGCCGAAACTCAGACTGCCATATGCATTCCAGATGACGTTGGCCGACGAATAGGTGCTCTTGTGATACGTGGTGCCGGGCTGGAACGCCGTGTTCTGAATCTGCAACAATCCAAACGTCGCATTCGATCGGACGGACCGGTTCCAATTGTGCTGATAGCTCACCCACGGAGCGAAGGTTGGCAGTGCTTTCAGCGTCAGGTCGACATCCGACTTGGGTTGCGCATCCAGGCCCAGACCGAACCCATCTCCCGTATAGGTTGCGATTCCATTGCCGTAAGCCACCTGCCAGTTAACTGCATCCCTTCCCACAACCCGCCAGGTACTCGATAGATTCAAACCCCAGCCGAAAACAGACTGCTGCTGGCCGGTAACGGGCATATGCACTGCCAGCTCTCGAAGGATCGAAGAGAAATAGAGATGCCCGCGATCGCTTTCATAGCGAACCCGCAATCCTCCATTAGGAGCAGGCGTAATCGGCACAGCCGGTGAGCCATCTATGGAGAAACTGATATCGGAATTTGGCCGCTCCACTGAGACCGCACCGCTGAAGCCTTTCCCCAGCGGGAAGCTAAAACGAACCTGCGGAATGCGCGCGAGCAGGCCGGAGGTAGGTCCTTGGAAATCGAGAATATCCGGCCACGCATCCGGATCCATGAAGACCGTATTCGTCTGGCCCACCAGAATATTGTGTAACTGACCATAGAAATGACGCAGCCGTGGCGTGTTCGCCCCATTAGCACCGAAGAAATCGAACTGAATGAATGTCCGCGCAGTCCCGATATTGCTCACAGGAATTCGGAAGTCCGCCGAGAGTCGGCTGTTCCGAATACTCCCATTGAAATTGTTCGTGCTCGTTACCTGTGGAATCGGTATCGTCGAAGGGATAAAAGAGTCCGCCACGCCGGCAGGCCGTGGGTCAAACATAAGATCAGTCATGATGAGCCCATTGATCCGCAACATCGTCTGCGTACCCGGCAGAACAAAGAAGCCGGGCATGCTGGCCTCCAGCGGAGCATTGTAAAGACGCGGTACAGGCTCTGACTCCTCCGCAAATGACTCGTACGCCGCCGTCTCTTTGCCAACGGCCATGTGCTGCTGTTCCGGAGTTAGCTGTACCGCGGGCGGCAACGGCGGTAGTGTTCTCTCTATAGAACCCGTCTGCACCGTCACAGGTACAGGTTTCACGTTCTCTACCGCATTGGACAGGTTGTTCTGTCCATGCATCGCATCCAGTTCAGCCTGAAGCTGGGTCATCTGCGACCGCAGCTCATCCATCCTGCTCTGTAGCCTGTGCATAGCCTCCTGCTGGCTTTCAGCATCCTGCGCGATCATCTGCCGTGTCGTGCCACAAAGCAGTACAAAAGAAAGCACCCATATCGCCTTCCAAATCCTTGTCACACTCCACCTCCTGAATTACAGGCCCACGGAGACACGCATCAACATTTCAACGCGTTTCGCGACAATGCCGTACTGGCAAAACTTACAGACAGAATCCTCAAAATCACTTTTAGCAGGCTTAGTCTAACGCCGTAAAAAAGTAAAAGGCCACCTGATCAGGTGGCCTTTATTCCCAAGTGTGAAAGTTGAATGAACTATCGTCCCGTCTTCGAGGTGCCCACACCAGGCGTTGCTGGCAAGCCGGATTCGCCACCCAGGTCCGCCATCGTCATCCGCAGATACTTATGCGGATTCACCGGCGTATTGCGTATACGAACCTCGTAGTGCACATGCGATCCCGTTACGCGTCCGCTATGGCCCACATAACCGATCACCTGCCCCCGGACTACCGTCTGCCCTGGCATCACAGCAAAGCCCGACATATGCCCATAGCAGGTCTCGATTCCATGGCCGTGGTCGATGATTACCTCGCGCCCGTAGCCGTTCGCCACAGCCGCAGACTTCACCACGCCATCACCTGTCGCGCGAATCTCGACTCCGTTCGGCGCCGAAATATCGATGCCCTTGTGGAACTCGCCCTCGCCGTTACCCAGAACCGGATCTTCGCGCTGGCCGAAGCTGCTCGTAATCGGACCCATCACAGGCCACAAGGAAGGCGCATAAGCCGCCGCATCCTCATCATTATTCAGCCCCGAGAAACCAAACGGATTGGTCGAGCCATAGTGCGGGCTGGTGAACGTCGATAACGCACGAGTCGCCGTTCCGCTCATCGCCGAATTCCGCAGCGCATAAAACGCATCGACGGACTTGTAGTAGCTGTCGTCGTTCATCGCCGTGTTGTCAGCCAGCGGCGTCGTCTCAACCGCCTCGGCTACCGCAGCCGAATGAGCCCGAGCAGTCCGGCCCGCCACCCTGCCCATAGGTAAAGCCAGCTTGCTCGTTGTCAATCCATACAGCGCTGAAATCTCGCTCGCGAGTGAGCCCAGCGAAGCCGCTTCGACATCCTTCTCATGCGCAGCCTTTTCCAGGTGCGCATAGTCCTTCTGCAGCGCATTGTGGTCCTGCCGAAGCTGGTTGAACCGCGCCGTCTTGATTAGCATCCGCGAATACGACCCCGCCAGCCCAGTGATCGTAAACATACCGATCGCTGCGGCGGCTACAAACATGTATGCATAATGAAGGGGAACCGGCACCTTGTTCAGGTTGCCGTCTTCGTCGCGGCTGACGAACATAATGTAATAGCGCTTCTTAAGTCTCATCCAAAACCCTGGCCCTGATTTTGACCGCGAGACTGCCGCGGCTCTGAGAGATCCATCTGCACAAATCGATCAGGGCAAATGCCGTTCGGCAATTGTCATTCAAGATTGCAAATCTCTCTTGAGCTTCCTTTGAAAGGGTAACAAACCGTTAATAGCGGTGCAACCAAATTCACCTGTCATTTTCACCAGCCTGTGTACCACAAATTAGCCATCTCGTGTCCACCAATTTATGCTCCCAGCAGATGAAAAAATCCCGCAAACCGATGGGTGAGCTCGCGCTTATCGAGCAGATACGCCACAACTTCGCCGCCTCTCGCAGCAAAACCCTCACCCTCGGAATAGGCGACGACTGCGCTATCCTGAACCCTCCTGTGGACTCCGAAGTCCTTGTAACCACAGATTTTACCCTCGAGAACCGCCACTTCCGCCGCAACCGCCATCCCCCCGAATCCGTAGGCCACCGCTGCCTCGCCCGAGGCCTCAGCGATCTTGCGGCCATGGGCGCCACCCCCATCGCCGCCTTTCTCTCCCTGGCCCTTCCAGCCGATATGCTTGCAATAAAATCCGGCCAAATCTGGACCTCCTCTTTCTTAGACGGCATCCGAGCTCTTGCAGAGCTCCACAATGTGCCCCTCGCTGGCGGAGATACCTCCCAATCCCCAGCGAATCTTATACTTGCGGACATAATTCTCATCGGCTCCGCTCCAAAAAATAAATCCCTCCGCCGCAGTGGTGCCCGCCCAGGCGACATCCTCTACGTCACCGGCCAACTGGGAGGCGCCGCCGCTGAATTGGCGACAATCCTCAAACACAAACGCCGCGCCTCCAAGCCAGCCACCATCGATAACCATCCCCATCTCTATCCCGAACCCCGCATCGACACAGGCGAAGCCCTCCTCCGGCGCAATCTCGCCACAGCCTGCCTCGACATCAGCGACGGCCTCTCGACCGACCTGGCCCATCTCTGCCGCGCCTCCGAGGTCCACGCCGAGATCGAGCAATCCGCCCTTCCCATCCACCCCCTCGCTCAGAAGCAAGGCCCCGCGACCGCACTCAAATCGGCCCTGCACGGCGGCGAAGACTACGAGCTCCTATTCACTGCCCCGCCTTCCACACGAATGCCATCCTCAATCGCAGGCGTCCAGGTAACGCGAATCGGCTCAATCAAACCCCGCCGCTCCGGACACTCGCCGATAACCCTAATCGCCCCCGATGGCACCCGCGCCCCACTCGAACCCGCCGGCTGGGAGCACTTCGCCACCCGTTCCAGAACTCATCGCTAACCCTGCTACCATCGACCCGTTCCCTCTATGCGAGACGCCACCAGAATCATCCGCTCCACCCTCAACCGTACCGTCGCAGGCGAGCCTCTTATCCCCGGCCCGGTCTTTGCCGCGCCCTACCACACCCCCGGCGACCCCACCGACACCCCCTACACCTATGCTCGCTCTCACAACCCCACCTGGACCCACCTCGAAAAAGCCATCGCAGAGATGGAGTCAGGCCCCGGCTACAACGCCAGCGCCCTCGTCTTTGCCTCAGGCATGGCAGCCTGCACTGCGGTCTTCGGAGCAATCCTCCGCCCCGGCGACATCGTCGTCCTCCCCTCCAACGCCTACTACACTGCCCGCGTCCTCGCCCAGGAATACTTCAGCAAGATGGGCATCACCCTCCGCCTCGCGCCCACGGCAAACAATGCCCAGGCCGAGCACCTCGAAGGCGCCCGCCTCCTCTGGCTCGAATCCCCCAGCAACCCCACCATGGAGAGTCTGCGACATCGCCGCCCTCTCCGAAGCCGCCCATCGCGCCGGAGCCCTCGTAGCCGTCGACAACACCACCCCCACTCCCCTCGGCCAGCTTCCCCTCGCCCTCGGGGCGGATTTCTCCATCTCCTCCGACACCAAAGCCATGACCGGGCACAGCGATCTTCTCCTCGGCCACGTCGCCACACATAACCCCGAACTCCTTAGCAAAATCGACCAGTGGCGCACCCTCACCGGAGGCATTCTCGGCCCGATGGAGGCATGGCTCGCCCTGCGTTCGATCGCAACTCTCCCTCTACGCCTCGAACGCTCCTGCGAAAACGCCCAGCGTATCGCCGAGTTCCTGACCACACGGCCCGAGGTCACTAACGTCCTCTACCCCGGCCTGCCCACTCATCCCGGCCACGACATCGCAAAAAAACAGATGCGCTACTTCGGCCCCGTCGTCAGCTTCATCCTGCGCGACAAAGCCGCCGCCGAAACCTTCCTTAGCAAGTCGGCGTTGCTCACCGAAGCAACCAGCTTCGGAGGCATCACCACCACAGCCGAGCGCCGAGCCCGCTGGGGAGGAGACGCCATCGCCGACGGCTTCATCCGCCTAAGCGCAGGCTGCGAAGCCATCGAAGACCTCATCGAAGACATGGCCCACGCACTGGACGCAATCCGTTTATGAGCGCTCTACCCTATTGGATCACCTCCCAACTGGCCATCGTACCCAGACCCCACGGCGGCCCTTTGCTCAACACCGAAATGTTGGCTCTTCGCGAAGCGGGCATCGATGTCGTCGTATCGATGCTCCAACAGGAAGAGGCATCTGAGCTGGGTCTTGAGGCAGAGGAAGTCTCAGCACAACAAGTCGGCCTTCTCTTCATTAACTTCCCTATGCCCGATGGCGGCATTCCCGTCGACAAGCACCGATTCAATGCGTTTCTGTCCGCTCTGGAAACCCATCTCGCCAATGGCAGACGAGTCGGCATTCACTGTCGTGGCTGTATAGGCCGCTCGGCCGTCACGGCGGCAGGTTTATTGATTCGCTCAGGAGTCCCTCCCGAGAGCGCATGGTTACAGATCGCCACAGCCCGCGGATGCCCCGTTCCCGGCACATTAGAACAGCGCGAGTGGGTCGACCGTCACATAAGGCCCAAATCCATGGCTGCTCCGGAGTTTCCACATAACTGGCGCGTCGAAGCCCTCAAGGCCCCGCCCCTCATCGCCCCCGCACGCCAGCTCACCTATCCCCAGCAGATCGCCGGAGAAGAAGACGCGCTAGCCCGCGGAGCTTTGCAACTACTCGTCCGTCCCGCAACCGGAGGCACCTTCCTCGCAACCTGTGCCCTCGGCTTCACCAATCCAGCCATGCCCACCGGCATCTTCCCCTGTCCCAACCCCGACGAGCTCTGCGCCGTAGCAGGCGGCTACGCCTACGTCATCGACACGCTTCAGCCCGAACAAAGCACCCATATCTCGCTCAAGCCTGTCACAGAAGTACGCTCTCTACCCGATAACAACCTGATCCTCTTCATCGGCTTCCACACCATCGTGGCATGGGGTTCACAGGGTCAGGCGTGGGAGTCTGCTCGCCTAAGCTGGGAGGGCATCCGCATCACTGAAGTCGCAGAAACCATCCTCCACGGAACCGGCTGGAACCTTCTCACCGACAAAGAAGTCCCCTTCACCCTCGACCTCCTCACTGGTCAGCATCAGGGTGGAGGCTTTTCTCCTCCGCCGGGAACGCAAAAAACGTAAGCGACGCATCCCCCTGCTTCACCACCCGCACCTGCACCAGCGCTCCATACCGCCCCGCAAGCTTCGTCTTGCTGCCATGTTCCGCAATCACCACAGCATCCACCGCAAGCATCTGCCGCCCGCGTGCACTCCCCAAAAAACCCAGCGTCTCCGTATACTCCGCCTCCGCCTCATACGGCGGATCGAGAAAGACCACATCAATCGGCTGCGTCAGCTTCCCCAACCGTTGCAACGCAGCCCCTACACCGCGATCTTCCACGGTAAAACCCCGCTCAATCTTCAGCGCACTCAAATTCGCCCGCAAAGAGACCAGCGCAGGCACCGCATTCTCGGCAAACCAGACATGGGCCGCCCCCCGGCTCAGCGCCTCAATCCCCACCGCCCCAGTACCCGCATAAAGATCAACAAACCGGCACCCATCCATACGTGGCGAAAGGATATTAAACAGCGTCTCCCGCAGCCGGTCGCTCGTCGGGCGTGTCTGCATTCCTTTGGGGGCCAACAGTTGTCGTGATCGATAAGTTCCCGCAATTACGCGCATCTTCTGATGGTATGACGATCAGCGCATACAATGATAGGCATGCGTGGGTGGTCTTTTCCTATCGGCAGGTTTCTCGGCGTGGATGTCCGTATCCACACCTTCTTCATTCTTTTGCTCGTCCTCGCCACCAGCTACGCTTCTGTCTCTGGAGCATCCGGCGGCCGCGGCTTCACTCTCTGGATGCTTCTTTTTATGGCTGTGATCGTGCGTGAGATTGCCCGCGCCATCGCCGCCGCCTGGTATGGTCTCGAACTGCGCAGCATCCTTCTGCTTCCCACTGGTGGCCTGCTTAGCTTCGCCACCCCCGAGGCAACCGAGCGTGCCGCTTCCCCGGAGATGCAAAAGCGCATGGCCGTCATCGGCCCCATCGCCAACATCGGCTTCGGGCTCCTGCTCGCTGCGATGGTCCTGACCATAACCCCCCAGATCAATCTTCTCGAGCGCCCCTGGGTCAGTCCCTCGCACCTTCTGCGTGCGGCTGTCTGGATCAATCTGCTCCTCGGTGCGGTAAATCTCCTTCCGGCCTCCCCGTTTGACGGCGGCCGCGTCTTCCGTGGCGAGTTCGCCAAAGCGCACGGCGCTCTCAAGGGCACCCGCGCCGCCGCCGGCCTCGGACAGGCCATCGCTCTCGGCCTTATGATCGCCGGGCTCCTGCTTCCCAACATGTGGCTCGTCATGCTCGGAGCCTTCGTTATGATCGGCTCCCACATGGAAGACCAGGGCCTCCTGCTTCAGGCCGACGTCGACGCCGTCCGCATGCGCGACGTCATGCTCACGCAGTTCAGCATGCTCTCCGCCTCCGACACTCTCGAAGACGCGCTCCAGCGCTCCGTCCACACCCTCCAGGACGTCTTCCCCGTGGTCCGTGGAAGCAACCTCGTCGGTGCAGTCTCCCGCCAGGGCATCGTCGAAGCGCTGCAGGAAGAGGGCAACGGCTACGTTCAGGGCGTGATGACCCGTTCCTTCCAGACCGCCCAGCCCGACGACTCCCTCGTCAAAACCCTGCGCCGCATCATGGCGGGCCCGGGCGCGCAGATCGTCCCCGTCCTCGAAGGCGACCGCATCATCGGCATCATCACCCCACAGAATCTGGCGCACTCCATGGGCCTCCTCAACCAGCGCCGCAAACTGCGCCAGCAGGAACAGTGAGCTTTTTGAAGTTGTCATCCTGAACGCAGTGAAGGATCCCTGTATTTTGCCTGTGTCGGCACGGCTGTTACTACACACAAAGACACCACAAGATGAATTCTTCTTCCGATCAAAAACCGAACGAACCGATAGCCCCCGGCCTCTACCTCGTCGCCACTCCCATCGGCAACCTCGAAGACATCACTCTCCGCGCTCTCCGTATCCTGCGTAGCGTAGACCGCATCGCCTGCGAAGACACCCGCCAAACCCAGAAGCTCCTCAACCACTTCGGCATCACCACCCCCACCGTCAGCTACCACATGCACAACGAGGGGCCGCGTTCAGAAGAACTAGTCGAATCCCTGAAGCAAGGAGCCCGCATAGCCGTAGTCTCCGACGCCGGAACCCCCGGCATAGCCGACCCCGGCAGCCAGATCGCCTCTGCAGCCATCGCCGCCGGCATCCCCGTCTTCCCCATCCCCGGAGCCAACGCCGCCATCAACGCCCTCATCGCCAGCGGCCTGCAGACAGAGCGCTTCACCTTCCACGGCTTCCTCCCCTCCAAAGCCGGCCAACGCAAGACCTTCCTCGAAGAAATTCCCCGCACCGGCGAAGCCACGCATATCTTCTACGAGACTCCCCACCGCATCCTGGAAGCCCTGGCCGACATCGAAGCCGTCTTCGGCCCCACCCAACCCGTCGTCATAGCCCGCGAGCTCACCAAGCTCCACGAAGAGTTCCTGCGCGCCCCCGCCAGCGAACTCCGCACCGAACTAGCCGCCCGTCCCGTCATCCGCGGCGAAATCGTCCTCATGCTTGCCCCCACCAAACAGGAAGCCGCAGCAAAGCACACCACCATCGCTCAAGAAGTAGCCGCCCTGATGAACTCAGAAAATCTAACCGAAAAAGACGCCCTCAAGCGAGTAGCCCGCGACCGGGGCATTGGCAAAAGCGAAGCCTATCGCGAACTCCAGCGCGAACAAAACCGCCGCTAACCCGCTCCACGCGAGCCTACACCCGAAAACATTCATTCTAAAATGATTCCCGTGCGTCGGCACCGGCGCGCTCAACGGAGGAAGGTTCACACAGATGCTACGCGGCCTGCAAAGTCTAATCGGAGAGCTGGAACAGGATTGTTCGCTGAACGAACCCGATCAACTGCGTCAGCGCATCGACGCACTTGACCGCCTCGATGCCTTCCTCCTGGATGAACAGTTTGATTCACAACTCCCGGCCATCGCCAACCAATCCATCGGAGAAGAGATCTATCCCCGGGCCAAAGCGCTCTACACCAAACTTGAGCTTGCCAACTCCGAACTCTTCCAAACCATCCGCCACGAGATTCAGCGCGCCACCGGACCATACGGATTGCTTCAGCAGCTGGCCAAACAATCAGATCAGGATGGGGATGTCATCGGCTCCGCAAATGGCGAAGGCTACGACTATCTCGATGAGCTGGTCAGCGGGATCTTACAGTTCGAAAAGCCCGCCGCCTGTGTTGCTCGGTTGCCCGAAGAGATGGTGTTTTATCAGCCTACCCCGGCGCGCCATATCTTCGATTTGATCCGTCACACCGCACTCACCGGGAGCGATGTACTGGTCGATCTCGGCTCCGGACTAGGCCATGTTCCGCTCCTGACCTCCATCTGTACAAACGCCCTCAGCATTGGAATCGAACTGCAAGCAGCCTATGTCGATTGCGCCCGACAAAGCGCTCAGGCCCTTAATCTGAACAAGGTAGTGTTTTTCCAACAGGACGCGCGAGCAGCGGATCTATCCAGCGGCACAGTGTTTTACCTGTACACGCCCTTCATCGGCACCATTCTGCGCACAGTTCTCGACTCGCTACGACGGGAGGCCGCCATTCGCAGGATTCGAATCTGCACGTTCGGTCCCTGCACGGCAATCATCGCCAAAGAGCAATGGCTGGAGACCCTCGGACCATCAGAAGTGCACCAGATCGCCATATTTTCTTCTCGCAACTAAGGTGGTAGCGTTCTTCATCCGACAACGCGAGCGATAATCTTGATCTTGTGCCAGACTACGTTCATCCAGGAGGACAACAGCGATGAGAGAAAATTCGCTACGGAGTCGCGATGAGTCTCGACGGCTATATCGCCGGACCAAACGGTGAGGCCGACTGGATTGTGATCGATCCGGACGTCAATTTTGCTGAAATCTGGGCGCAGTTCGACACATTGCTCATGGGACGTCGCACCTACGAAGCCGCAATTGCAAGACTAGGCAAAGCGTCCTTCCAGGGGATGAAGGCGTTCGTCGTCTCACGCACCCTCAGACAGGCAGATCCACCGGGAATTACCATCCTCCCCGAATTGAGCCGAGATTCGATGGAAAAGTTACGCTCGCAAAGCGACAAAGATATCTGGCTATTCGGAGGCGGCGAACTCTTTCGATCTCTGCTGGAGATAGACGCAGTGGACACGGTCGAGGTGCACATCATTCCGGTATTGCTGGGCGGAGGAGTTCCACTCCTGCCCCCTCCAGCACGGCGAACCCAATTAAGCCTGTCCAGCCACAAGATTTATCGCTCCGGGCGGATATCTCTGATCTACGATGTCCAGCATTGACCAGCAGATACCAGGGCGCCGAGGGCCGGGTGCCGCATTCATGCGCGTTTTTGCGCTTGAGAGGGTCGCGCAAAGCCCGATCTACACCCGCCCCTTCACCCGGTCGTAGTGATAAACATCGCTGGTGGTCCCCAAAGCCTCGTTATAAAGACTCGTAGCCCCAGTAGCTTCCTTCAGCTCTTCGCTGAACTCATGAATCGCCCGCAGATGGTCCGCCGTAGCCGGAATCTCCAACTTGCTGCTCTTCAAGAACTTCTGATATCCGCGATCGAGCAGCCGCGAAATCTCGCCATTCAGCACCCAGCCCGGCCGGGCCAGCACCTCCACTCTGCCATCTGGAGTCTCAGCGATCTCCGCCGCACACCCATACTTTCTCACCTGAAATGCACGCTTTGCACCGTCATGTGCAGGAGCAACATCGAATCTCTGACTGCCGAGAACCGCTAGAACATCATTGAAGCTTCGCTGTGGGGTCTTTTTTGCCATAAGTGCCATACGTTAGACTCGATTAACTGTCGCACATCCGCCGACCTCCTTCAAACGGCATTGTGACGAAACGGGAAACCAGAAAAAAGTAAGCATGCTGACCACAACAAAATCGCTCGGAACCACCATCCTGGAACGCATCGGCAACACACCCCTGGTCCGTCTGAATCTCTTTCAGGACCGCCTCGCCGCCAACATCCAGATCCTCGGCAAAGCCGAGTGGGCCAACCCCGGCGGGTCCGTCAAAGATCGCGCCGCCTCCGCCATCGTCACCGATGCCCGCAGCCGCGGCCTGCTCACCTCCACACGCGGCCTCCTCGACGCCACCAGCGGCAACACCGGCATCGCCTACGCCATGCTCGGAGCCGCGCTCAACTTCCCCGTCACCCTCTGCATGCCCTCCAACGTCTCGCCCGAGCGCAAAAAATATCTTTCAGCCTACGGCGCGCAAGTCATCTGGACCAACCCCGCCGACGGCTCCGACGGTGCCATTCGCAAAGCCCGCGAGCTAACCGCTGCTGAACCCGACCGCTACTTCTACGCCGACCAGTACGGCAACGACGAAAACTGGCGCGCCCACTACCGCACCACCGCCAACGAAATCTGGGAGCAGACCGAAGGCCAGATCACCCACTTCGTCGCCGGTCTCGGCACCTCCGGCACCTTCATGGGAACCACCCGCCGCCTCCGCGAGCTCAACCCCAACATCCGCTGCATCTCCATGCAGCCCGACTCGCCCTTCAACGGCCTCGAAGGCCTCAAGCACATGGCAACCGCCATCGTCCCCAAAATCTACGACGCCCACCTCGCCGACGCCAACATCGACATGGACACCGAGGTCGCCTACGCCATGTGCCGCAATCTCGGCCGCAATCACGGCATCCTCGTCGGCATCTCCGCCGCAGCAGCAGTAGCCGCGTCCCTGCAAGTCGCCGAGCAGGAAGCCGCCGCCGGACGCGAGGCCGTCATCGTCACCATCCTCTGCGACTCGGCCGAAAAATACATGAGCGAACGCTTCTGGCAGGAGGAGTAACCCACACATGCTGACCATCCAGTACGCCGACTACGAAGCTCTGCGCGCCCACGGCGAAGAGACCTACCCCAACGAGTGCTGCGGCGTCCTCCTCGGCAAAAGCAACGGCGTCGAAGGCAACACCGTCCGCCAGATCGTCCGCGCCGGCAACACCCGCACCGACTCCGCGCACAACCGCTACAACATCGCCCCGCAGGAGCTCGTCAAAATCCAGCGTCAGGCCCGCAACCTCGGCCTCGACATCGTAGGCTTCTACCACTCGCACCCCGACCACCCCGCCCAGTGGTCCCCCACCGACTTCGCCGAGGCCCACTGGCTCGGCTGCTCCTACGTCATCACCGCCGTCGAAAAGGGCAAGGCCGCCATCACCAACTCCTTCCTCCTCCTCGGCACCACCGAAGACGACAAAAATTTCCACGACGAAGCCATCGAGATCGAAATCGTAGAAGCATCATCTCACCCCGAAAGGACAAGCATGAACATCCACATCCCGACACCGCTGCGCGCCTACACCGACGGCAAAGAGACCGTCGCCATCCCCGGCGCGACCATCAGCGCAGTGTTCACCCAGCTCACCACCACCTACCCCGAACTCCGCCAGCACCTCTTCACCGCCGAGGGCAAGCTCCGCTCCTTCGTCAACGTCTACCTCAACGATGACGACATCCGCTACCTCCCCGCCAAAGAAGACTCCCCCGTAGCCGACACCGACGAACTAACCATCATCCCCTCCATCGCCGGCGGCTCCCACCACGCCTGTTGTTGTTGATCTCCCTTCCTAAAGTTCCTCCGCAATCATTCAAATCCTCCGTCGTCATTCTGAGCGTAGCGAAGAATCCCTGTATTTCGCTTTGTCGTTGCGTTTGCATTTGCCTTTGCCTTTACCTTTACCTTTACATTTGCATTTGCCTCTGAGGTAGGCCTGGGCTTTAGCCCAGGCATTCAAACCAGCACAAAACGGGGGCTTTAGCCCCTGAGGTATGCCTTTTGAACGCCACTCATCCCGCGACCACTCCAATGAGCCGTTCCGCCGCCAAAAGCATCTAGAATGGAAGAGACAAGGAAAGATATGCCCACAGCCATAGAAGAAACCGTCAAGCTCTCCAACGAGGAGATCGCCCGCTACTCCCGCCACCTCATCCTGCCCGAGGTCGGCATGGAAGGCCAGCAGAAGCTCAAGGCCGCCAAGGTCCTCTGCGTCGGCACCGGAGGCCTCGGAGCCCCGCTCGCCCTCTACCTCGCCGCCGCCGGAGTAGGCACCATCGGCCTCGTCGACTTCGACACCGTCGACTCCTCCAACCTTCAGCGCCAGATCATCCACTCCACCGCCACCGTCGGCAAGCTCAAGGTCGACTCCGCGGAGATCATGCTCAAGGGCCTCAATCCCTTCCTCAACGTCGTCAAGCACAACACCATGCTCACCAGCGCCAACGCGCTCGAGATCTTCAAGGACTACGACGTCATCGCCGACGGCACCGACAACTTCCAGACCCGCTACCTCGTCAACGACGCCTGCGTCATCCTCGGCAAGCCCAACGCCTACGGCTCCATCTTCCGCTTCGAGGGTCAGGCCAGCGTCTTCGGCACCGAGCAAGGCCCCTGCTACCGCTGCCTCTATCCTGAGCCGCCACCGCCCGGCCTTGTCCCCTCCTGCGCCGAAGGCGGAGTCCTCGGCATCCTCCCCGGCCTCGTCGGCGTCATCCAGGCCACCGAGACCATCAAGCTCATCCTCGGCATCGGCGACCCCCTCATCGGCCGCCTCCTCCTCGTCGACGCCCTCGGCATGTCCTTCCGCACCCTCAAGCTGCGCAAGAACCCCGACTGCCCCGTCTGCGGCACCAACCCCACCGTCACCGAGCTGATCGACTACGACCAGTTCTGCGGCATCGCCAAGCCCAGCTCCGTAGGCCCACTCGAAGTCGCCCGCGACAAGGCCGTAGCCGAAGCCTCCATCGTCGAAGGCATCCCGCAGATCACCGTCGAGCAGCTCAAGCAGAAACTCGACGCCAAAGAAAACATCTTCGTCCTCGACGTCCGCGAGCCCCACGAGTACCCCATCGCGAACCTCGGCGCCCCATTGATCCCGGTAGGCTCCATCGAGTCCCGCATCAACGAGATCGCCGCGCACAAAAACGACGAAGTCATCATCCACTGCCGCTCCGGAGCCCGCAGCCAAAAAGCCGCATTAGCCCTCAAAGCCGCCGGCTTCACCAATGTCTCCAACCTAACCGGAGGCATCCTCGCGTGGGCCGACAAGATCGACCCATCCATGCCCAAGTACTAAGGCATCCACGAAACACCGCAAAAAAGCCCGAGCATGTCTCGGGCTTTTCTTTTCCCTGCGAAAAGCCTCCAAACCTGTAAAAACGAGCTAAATCCACCGGGCGTATAATCCCACCCGATCCAGGGCCACGATGAAAAGACACAGTCTGTACCGGCGATTCTCCCAATCGCTTTGATGTCAAGTGTTTGCGGGCTCCCTTGAGCGGCGATTCCAGTATCGACGCATCCCATAACGCTCCGAACCTTCATTTGGAGGAAATGCCATGAGCATCACCGCCTTCCGGAAGCATCTCAGGCGTCCAGCGTTCACGCCTCTGCATATCCTTACCTGCGCAATTCTGATCGGTGCAATCTATCCTGCGGTCGCCTCCACCTCATGCGTTAAACCCGGCGGCAAATCCGGCTGCTTCTCCACCATCGGAGCCGCAGTTGCCGCAACACCGCCCGGCGGCAAAATCAGAGTGGAACCCGGAACCTACAAGGAATATGTGGTTATCACTAAGGCCGTATCGCTCATCGGCGCGGATTCCCGCAACACCATCATCGACGCCTCCGGCCTCCCCAACGGCCTCAATATCGACGGCGTCGAGAACCCCGGCCTGCGCAACGTCTTCGTCAGCGGCTTTACCATCGAGAACGCCAACTTCGAAGGAGTCCTCGTCACCAACGCATTCAATGTCTCCATCACCGACAATCGCATTCTCGACAACGACAAAGGTCTTTCCATCGGCACCGGCACATCATGCCCGGGCCAGCCGCCATTTGAGAGCGGCGAAGACTTCGACTGCGGTGAAGGGGTCCACCTCATGGGCATCTCTTATTCAACCGTGGCCGACAATATCATCGAGGGAAACTCCGGCGGAATCCTCCTCAGCGACGACACCGGTCAGACCCACGACAACCTCGTCACCCGAAACACCGTCAAGGACAACCCCTTCGACTGCGGTATCACCCTCGCATCGCACGCCCCGGGCCTCGGCTCCAACGCAGCTCATCTGGGCATCGTTCGCAACACCATCGCCGATAACAAATCCATCCACAATGGATACGAAGTCCCAGGCGCAGGCGCAGGCGTAGGCATCTTCTCCGACGGCAGCGGGGTCGGCCTCGTCTCCAAAAACCTCATCATCCACAACGAACTCCTCAACAACGGCATACCCGGAATAGCCTTCCACAGCCACGTTGGCCCTAACTTCGGCCTGCCCGCCGACGACCTCAGCGACAACATCATCATCTTCAACCACCTCTCCGGCAACGGCGCCGACGTCGGCGATACACCGACGAACGGCCCCACCGGAATCAACATCAACAGCGGCGGCGGCGGCACACCCATCACCGGCAACATCATCTGGGGCAACGTAATTGAAAACGAGTCTGTCGACGTCAACGTCAACACAACGGGAGACGTTGAGCTTCACTTCAACGCTCTACTCGGCGACGAGGTTGGAGTAGAAAACCTCGGCACAGGCTCCGTTGATGCCACCAACAACTGGTGGGGCTGCCCCACCGGTCCCGGCTCATCAAAATGCTCAAGCGTGAGCGGAACAGGAATAACCTTCATCCCTTTCCTGAAACATCCCGTCCTATAACGCCGCGACGAGCAATAACGTATGCCCCATCCTTCGCACCTTCGCGTGGGATGGGACAACGATCTTCCAGCCCCTTACCGCCGAGTGGCATCAATACCGCACTCTCATCGCAACGTCTCTGACAAATTGATCCGGCCAATAACAGCAGGGCTCTGCGGCCATGATGGGGCTGTGGTACTCTGGCTTGCCTCCCCGTACGCGAACGTTAATCATTCCAAGAGAAGAGGAAAGAATGAAAACATTCTGCAAAGAAGCATCGGGATTATGTTCGAAGGGTAGTCTCCTGACTTTACTCGCACTGGCAGCAACTCTCGCCACTGCACCTGCAGCTATGGCCGATGGGTTCACTTTCTCATTCAGCGGCAATGGCATCACCACCTCTGGCACCATCGGCGTTGAGGCAACAACAACCCCCGGTGCATATCAAATCACCAGCATCAACGGCATCTTCTCGGACTCAAACGCCGGCTTCTCCGGTGTAATTACCGGGCTGGAATTCGCTCCTCCACCAACCCGCACGCCCGACTCCACCTTCTTCAGCGCTCCGGCTTTTACAGCAGACGCTGGATTCTCGTATGACAACCTGTTCTATCCGGGTGGAGACTCGCCTGCTGTATGTATCGATGCGCCAATGTTCTCTGGTGGCGCGTTCGATATCTATGGCATGGCATTTGACGTAGCCGGTGGCTACACCGTTGATCTGTGGAGTCAGGGTGCACTAGGTGGTTACACGGTTGGCGATGCGTTTGCAGGCGTGAAGCTTGGTGGCTCGGATCCTGGCATACCCGTCAGTGGGGACTTCGCTCCCACTCCTGAGCCGAGTTCATTGATGTTAATGGGCACGGGCCTGGTCGGTTTGGTCGGTACCTTGAGGCGCAAGATCAAGACCTTCAACTCATAAACCTCAATCTCTTACAAAAAAAGAGGGCGCTATTTCGCGCCCTCTTCTTCTTGAGTCAGAATCACGATTGGGTGCCGGATGCCCCATTCATCGGCCGATAATTTCTTTTAATCACCCGATAATCCCATTTTGGAAACTAAGTGCTGCCGCTCACCGATGTCCGTGAATCGCCCTCTTGTCATAGTTTTACAATCTGGAGATGCCTCGTAAGCGCCGCAGCTACTTTTTGCCCACAACAGGCGACGTCATCGCTGCTTCCAAGGTGAAGCGGATGAACATCGATGACCAGATGCGTTTGATGCATGACTGGTTCGATGACCAGTACCTCCTGCCCACCGACCTCCCCTATGATTCCTCGGAAGGCGGATACCAGTGGATCTGGGGAGGGCCGTACGACCCAAAGGATGTGCTTCAGTCAGAATTCGAAGGAGTCGCTTCCGATGCGGCAAT
Organism: uncultured Acidobacteriaceae bacterium; assembly: GCA_963831665.1. GTDB lineage: Bacteria > Acidobacteriota > Terriglobia > Terriglobales > Acidobacteriaceae > Edaphobacter. The sequence goes on from CAWHRG010000001.1 coordinate 133,171, forward strand.
CAGCAAGCTAGCCTCCGATCTATATGACCTTAGTTTTGAATGGTCGGGAAAGCCGGATGACAGCGACCTCTACAACGAGTACCTGATGTATCGCTGGGTGCCAGAGGACATTGATGATCCTTATGACGCTCTTGTCACTACCCTCGTTCAAATCGAAGGCACAGCTAAACGGCCACGAACGAAAGCAGACCAAGAAATCATTTACCGGCTTCTTTTTGCCAACATCATCACTGCGTTGGAAATATATTTGGGAGACGCTTTCTCGTCCCTTATCTTTAGCTGGCGCGACCTGTTCGAGAAATTCGTACGCAATAGTGGTTACTTTCAGAATCAGAACATTCAATTGAGCGAAATCTTTGAGCGGCTTCAAACTATCGAGGCGGATGTACGAAACCTAGTCAGCAGGAATGTTTGGCACAAACTGGTAGATGCAGAGAAGCTGTATAGCCAAGCCTTCGGCATAAAGTTTCCTCCAACATCTGAAACGCTCCGGAACGGAATTCGTGACCGACATGACATCGTGCACCGAAATGGAAAGTCAACGTCCGGCGTCGCAGGATCATGGGATGTAGAACAAATAAAGATATTGAAGAATGACGTTCTTGAATTCGCAACCGAAATCGAAGGTCTCCTCAGAGACTTACCGGGACCTAAATCTTCGACTGATGAACAGATTCAAATCTAAAACCACTAGCTTCGTACATCCCGAATAGTCGGGGAAGTCTCAATTGTCACGTACGTTTGCCCGATCTATCTCCTTACGCCTTCCAAGACCTTCTTATCCCCATCATTCTTCCCCACCTTCAACCCTAGCAACCCCGCCACAAAGTCATACAAATTCACATTCTCAAACGTCCCCACCTTCACTCCCGGCTTCACATCCGGCCCTTCCGCATAGAAGATCGCCTTCATATCCGGCACCAGACGCGGGTCCCACCCATGGTCGCCCTTCGACTTGGTCTCATCTGTCTTCGCATGCACCGTCACCGGCACCGCCTCCAGCGGTTCGATCACCGGATCACCCTCTCGCGGATTCGAGTCATAATGCAACCGCGCCGGCATATCCTTTAGCCGATACACCGCAAACTGCGGATCGTTCTTCGCCTTCAGCTCCTCGAAGATCTTCTCCTTCTCCTCCTCGGTCTTCGGATACAGATGATCCCCAACCGACGGCACACCCTGAAGATCAACCATCTTATCCAGTGCCACAAACTTCCTGTCCTTGAACGCGATCATCCCATGGTCCGATACCACAATCAGGTCCACAGGCAGCCCCGAAGCCTTAATCTTCTCCTGCAGTTCCCCAATCATCGCGTCCACATGCTTCACCGCCGCACCCGTCTCCGGAGCATCCGGCCCATATGTATGCCCCGCATGGTCTACATTCGAGTAGTACAGCGTAATCATGTGCGGGCGCTCGGCCTCCGGTAGACCCAGCCATTGCGCTATCTGCTCTACCCGCTTCTCATCGTCAAAATTGTCGTCAAACGGAACCCAGTAGCTAGGCCGCTTCCCCGCAATCTCCGCCTCAGACCCTACCCAGTACATCGAGGCCGACCTCATCCCCTGCTGCTCCGCCAGCGACCACAGCGGAACCCCGCCATACCAGCTCCCATCGCTGTTCTTCGCATGATCCTTGTAGTAGTACTCGGCGTCATTACGCGCAGGGTCAAGAAATGCATTGTCCACAATCCCATGGTGCTCGGGATAAAGCCCCGTCACCATCGTGTAGTGGTTCGGAAACGTAATCGACGGATAGCTAGGCAGCATCCCCTCCGGCGCACTCGCCCCATCCTTCGCCATCGCCATCAGATGCGGAGCCCCCCACTTCTCCGCATAGTCCCACCGAAACCCGTCGAGCGAGACCATCACCACATAGTGTGCCTTCAGCGCACGCTTCGAGTTCAGGGCATTCGCCTCATGCTTTACCGGCGCCACGTCCTGCGCCAAAGCCACTACGGCCCCCAGCAACACAAACCAAACTAAAAGCTTCTTCATCCCGCCAAACTCTCCAAATCTCAACGCTGCGTACCTTCGTCGTCATCCTGACCCTGAGCGAAGCCGAAGGGGAAGGATCCCTGTATTTTCTGTTGCTTGTTAATAGCAAATGATCGATGTAAGGGCGATGAACTTCCCGCCTTCACCTTAGACGCCCCGCAAGAAAACTTGTCTTTCCGGAGCTTAACAGGCAGGATCAACTCCCTTGTTATGAATACTTTACGGAACTTAATGCCAAAATAAGGCACTTTTGCCCCAGAAGTACGAGCCTAAACCCCATCTTTTGAATACTTTGCGCAACACTAATAGGGGTAGGGGACCCTACTCCGGAATATCCTCGGACACAAGAATCTGCAGACAAAGCGGCTTCTCCAGCATGCAGTCCATCTTCGCAATCGACGCCACCGCCTTCTCGATCGTCGAAGTCAGACAAGGCTCCGTCGTCACCACAAACGGCAGCCGGTGCTTCGGATACCCCGGCTTCTGCAGCAGCGAGTCAATATTCGCCCCAACCTTAGCCAACGCCCCAGCGATCCCGGAAACGATCCCCGGCTTATCGTCCACCACAAACCGCAGATAGTGAGGAGCCATAAACTCCCCCGTCACCGCCCGCTTCCGAACCGGCAACTGCACCACCCTACAACACTGGCCCACCGCCAACAGGTCCGAGATCACAGCCACAGCCGTAGGCTCCCCCCCGGCCCCATGCCCCGAAAAAACAACATCCCCACCAAATCGGCCACTCGCCACGACCATATTCTGCGTCCCATGCGACCAAGCCAGCGGCGAAGTCAGCGGCACCAGCATAGGCGCCACGCGCGCATGCACTACGGTCCCATCCAACTGCGCCCGCGAAACCTGACGAATCGTGCAGTTCAGGTCCTTTGGCGTAAGTAAAGTCAATCGCCTCAACCGGAGAGATGCTCTGCGTCGCAACCGCATCCGGATCAAGTTCAGCCCGCAGCGCAATCCGCGACAGGATGCAAAGCTTAGCCCGAGCGTCATACCCATCAACATCAGCCGAAGGATTCGCTTCCGCATAGCCAAGCTGCTGCGCATCCGCCAGCACGGTAGCGTAGTCCGCACCAGTCTCCATCCTGCTCAGGATGTAGTTGCAAGTCCCATTCACAATGCCGCTCAGTCGAATCGTCTGGTCGCCGCTCAGCCCCTGCTGCATGCCCGTAATCACCGGGACGCCGCCCGCCACAGCCGCCCCATGAATCAACTGCACCCCATGCTTCTCCGCCAGCTTCGCCAACCCCGTGCCCCGGTAAGCAATCAACTGCTTATTCGCCGTCACAACAGATTTTCCCGAAGCCAACGCCTTCCGCAGCCATCCCTCAACAGGATTCAAACCGCCCATCAACTCAACCACGACATCGACATCCGACGTCAAAACATCGTCAATCTTCTCGGTCCAAACCACCGAAGCCGGAACAACCTTCGCCGCAGCGGAAGTACGCTTCCGCTCCACATCGCGATTGTAGATATGAGTCAGTTGGATCCCAGGAAACTTCGACGCCGCGAGCAGCTTCGCCACCGAGCTTCCAACCGTCCCAAACCCAAGCAGAGCCACCTTTACTGTGGAACCCGCACTCTTAGCCTTTACCGCCGGAGCCTTCTTCGTCGTCGCCATATTTTTAGTAGTCAATTCTGCTGGCGCTCACACGCCACGCCTCAAAGCTCGAGATCGCCTTCTCCCGCATCAGGTTTATCGTCGGAATCCTGCGCTCCTCTACCGGCTTCTTCGCCTCGTCGTAAAGAAACGCATCATCGAATCCGGCCCGCGCCGCATCCGCCGCCGTATTTCCATAGAAGATCGCACTGCAGTGCGACCAGTAGATCGCCGCAAGACACATCGGACAAGGCTCGCAGCTCGTATAGATCTCGCATCCCTCAAGACGAAATGTCCCCAACACCGCGCAAGCCCTGCGAATCGCCGTAATCTCCGCATGCGCCGTTGGATCGTTCTCCGCCGTGACCATATTCGCGCCCGATGCCAGAACCTTCCCATCGCGCACAATCACCGCGCCAAACGGTCCACCGCGCCCACTGGTGACATTCTCCGTCGCCAACGCAATCGCCTGTTCCATAAAGATAGGATTGCCCTGCATTAGTCTGTCGGTATCCTTATCGGGAGTAACGGGATAATCAGATTATATGGCACACGCCTTCATCTCAAACCGCGTCGTCACTCCGCAAGGCACACACCCCGCTGCGCTCCTCATAGACGAGGGCATCATCCAGGCCATCTGCAATCCCTCCGAACTCCCCGCTGAAGCCATCCGGTACGACTGCGGCAACGACGCCATCCTTCCCGGCCTCGTCGACACCCACGTCCACATCAACGAGCCCGGACGCACCGAATGGGAAGGCTTCCGCACCGCCACCCGCGCCGCCGCCGCCGGAGGCTTCACCACCCTCGTCGACATGCCCCTCAACTGCCTCCCCGAGACCACCACCGTCGAAGCCCTCGAAGCTCAAACGTCAATCCGCACAAGGCCAGTGCTTCGTCGACTGGGCTCCCTGGGGCGGAGCCGTAGCCGACAACCAACCCCACATCCTCCCTCTCGCCCGCGCAGGCGTCCGTGGCTACAAGTGCTTCCTCATCTACCCCGGCTGCGACGGCTTCACCATGATCGACCAACACCAACTCGAAGTCTCCCTCCCCTACATCGCTGCCTCCGGCCTGCCCCTCCTGGTCCACGCCGAACTAGCCGATCCCATCGACCGCGCCACAGCCACCCTCCAACAATCCGACTGGCGAAACTACAGTACCTATCTCGCATCAAGACCCGACGAAGCCGAGCTAGAAGCCATCCGCCTAATGATCCGCCTCTGCCGCCAATACGGCTTCCACCTCCACATCGTCCATCTCTCCACATCACTTGCCCTCGACGACATCAAAGCTGCCCGCGCCGAAGGCCTCCCCATCACCATCGAAACATGCCCCCACTACCTCCACTTCGCTGCAGAAGACATCCACGACGGCGCCACCCTGCTCAAATGCGCCCCACCCATCCGCTCCCGCGCTAACCGCGAAGCTCTATGGCAAGCCTTAGGCGACGGCGCAATCGACATGATCGTCACCGACCACTCCCCCTGCCCACCCGAGATGAAACGCGCCGAAACCGGCCGCTTCGATCTCGCATGGGGCGGCATCGCCAGCCTCTCCATCGCGCTCCCGATCATCCACACCGAAGCCTTGCACCGAGGATTCTCACTCGACCACATCGCCCGTTGGATGAGCGCCGCCCCTGCCACTCTCGCAGGCCTGAGCCACAAAGCCGGGTCGCTTCAAGTAGGCCGCGAAGCAAACTTCATCCTCTTCGATACCGGCTCAGAGTTCACCGTAACCTCTGACAAACTCCACTACCGCCATCCAATCTCCACCTACATGGGCGAAACCCTGCGTGGCACAGTCAAGGCCACCTACCTGCGCGGCAAAGCCATCTGTCAAGACGGACTCATCTCTGACACGCCACACGGCCACGAGGTCACGCTATAGTAAGCCCACGCCCATGAACGATGTCCTCTTCAGATGGAACTCGCTCGATCCCGAGTCCGCAACAGGGGAAATCCTACCCTGCTGCGGATCACAGGTATGGGCCGAAGCCCTCACGGCAAAGCGTCCTTACACAAACGAAGCCGCCCTGTACGAAACCTCCGACACCATCTGGCGCTCCCTTCCCGAAGCCGCATGGCAGCAAGCCTTCGACAGCCATCCTCGCATCGGACAGAAGCACGCCCAAACCCAAGCCACCAAAGAATCCTTACGCTGGTCCGCTCAAGAGCAGCGCACCGCACTTTCCGGTGATGCCTCCGCAAAGCTCGCCCTCGAAGACGCAAACCACCGCTACGAACAACGCTTCAACCGCATCTTCATCGTCTGTGCCAACGGCAGATCCTCCTCCGAAATCCTTTCCATCCTCGAAGCCCGCATGAACAACGACCCACAAACCGAGCTTCTCGAAACAGCCGAACAACAACGCCAGATCACGCAGCTACGCCTGCATCGTTGGCTGGAGTCCAACTAACCATGGGCATCTCCACACACATTCTCGACACCGCTCTCGGACGCCCCGCCGTCGGCGTTCCCGTCACACTCTCGCAACAAGTCGATGGCGCATGGCTCTTCATCAACGAAGCCCTCACCGACGCCGACGGCCGCTGCAAATATCTCTTGCCCGAAACGCAACCACTGCATCAAGGAACTTACCGAGTCCACTTCGACACCTCGACCTACTACAAACATCAACAACTACACGGTCTCTATCCTTATGTCGAAATAGTCTTCGAAATAACAAACAGCGAGCAGCATTACCACGTCCCTCTTCTCCTCACCGCCAACGGCTACACCACCTACCGAGGAAGCTGACGACACATGATCGAGCTAGCCGAAAATCGTTACGGAAAATCCCGCGTCCGCCTCATGAAGGTGACACGCCATCCCCACGGCAACGATCTGCGCGAGTGGACAGTCCAGGTGCTACTCAAAGGTGACTTCGACTCCGCCCACATCGAAGGCGACAACAGCAAAATCCTGCCAACAGACACGATGAAGAACACCGTCTACTCCGTGGCACGAACCTCGACCGCCACATCGATGGAAGCCTACGCCAAAGAACTAGCCAACTTCTTCCTCGACCGCAATCCTCAAGTCACCTCAGCCGCCATCTGCATCGAAAGCACACTCTGGAAACGTCTCAGCTTTGACGGCACACCTCACCCATCTGCCTTCATGCGCGGCAGCGACGAGTTACAAACCACGGACGTCGAACGCGCGCAAAACGAAGACTTTCAAATTCGCTCCGGCCTCGAAAACCTCATCATTCTCAAGACCGCGAATTCTGGCTTCGAAGGCTACATCAAAGACTCCCTCACCACCCTCAAGGAAACCAACGACCGCCTCTTCGGCACCGCCGTTACCGCAAAGTGGCACTACACCACCCACGACTTCGACCACAACGCCGTCCGTTCCACCATCCGCGAGATTATGCTCCGCACCTTCGCCAATCACGACAGTAAATCCGTTCAACAAACCCTCTACGCCATGGCGCAAAGCGCACTCGAAGCCGTACCCGAGATCGACGATATCGAGATCACGATGCCAAACAAACACTGCCTCCTAGTCGATCTCTCCCGCTTCGGCCAGGACAACCCCAACGAAATCTTCGTCCCCACCGACGAGCCGCACGGCTACATCGAAGCTCGCGTACGACGCAAGCAATAATCACTCCCCATGCCGACTCAATCTACAAACCGAGCCGATCGCATCATCGCCCGCTGCCGCGAGATCGCATCCTTCACTGAAGTCCCCGGCGAGACCACGCGCACCTTCCTCTCTCCACCAATGCACGAGGCCCACGCACTTCTACGCCAATGGATGGAAGCCGCTGGCATGACCGTCCACATCGACGCCATCGGGAATCTACGCGGCCTTTACCCCGGCCTCATGCCAAACGCGCCGCGCCTCCTCATCGCCTCACACCTCGACACCGTCCCCAACGCCGGAGCCTTCGACGGCATCCTCGGTGTCGTTCTTGGGCTCGCCATCGTCGAAGAGCTTCGCAACCAACACCTTCCCTTCGCCATCGAAATCATCGGCTTCTCCGAAGAAGAAGGCATCCGCTTCAGCAAGCCATTTCTCGGCAGCCTCGCCCTCATCGGCAAACTCGATCAACAGGCACTCGCCCGTACAGATAAAACCGGAACCAGCATCGCCCAAGCCATTCAGAACTTCGGCCTCAACCCAGAACAACTTCCCGCAGCAATCTTGTCGAGCGACGCGTTCGCTTACTTTGAGTTCCACATCGAACAAGGACCCATCCTCGAGAGCGAGTCAGCCTCGCTGGGCATAGTCGATGCCATCGTCGGCCAATCCCGATTGCAACTAACATTCACCGGTCAAGCCAACCACGCAGGAACCACTCCAATGCATCTACGCCATGACGCCCTCGCCGCAGCGGCCGAATGGATCGTAGCGGTCGAAACTTACGCCAATTATCACAACAATTTCGTAGCAACCGTAGGCAAAATAGACTCTAAGCCCGGCGCAATTAATGTCATTCCCAGCGAGGTCACGGCATCACTCGATCTACGCCACGCCAACGACGAGGCACGCGAGGCCGCGGTCACCGCGCTTCTCGACACCGCGGCGTCCATAGCTGCCAACCGCAGCGTCGAGATCACCTCCCAGGTCTTGTCAGAACAGGCCGCCGTCCCGATGAACCCAGAACTCACCCACCTGCTTTATATGGCCGCCGCACAAGCAGGCCATCCCAGCCGCACCATGACCAGCGGCGCAGGCCACGACGCCATGATAGTCGCACCGCACGTCCCCTCAGCGCTGCTCTTTCTCCGCAGCCCCGGCGGCCTCAGCCATCATCCCGACGAAACCGTCCTCCCACAAGACGTCGAAGCAGCGCTCACCACCGCAATGGAGTTCCTCACGTTATTGCGCGATGCCCCGTCGCTGCATAATAGATCGACCCTCAAGGACGCACATGCATAATCTCGGCCACACCCGCAGCACCAATCAGCGCGACCATCTCCTCCACACGCCCGACACCTTCATCCGCACCATCCTCCCCGGCATGAAGAACGCAGCCGCCATCGTCCACATCTCACCCGCCATCGGCGCCTCCTTCACCCAATACACCGCCGAACTCGAACCCGAAGGCACACTCGGAGACACAACCAGCCAGCGGTTCATCTACGTACTCGAAGGCACCGCAGACCTCGCCACCGAAACCGCCTTTCACACCCTTACCGCCAGGCGGCTTCGCCTACATCCCCGCCGGAACACATCACACCTTCAAAGCGCAACAACCGACACGACTGGCAGTCATCGAAAAACCCTACGAGCCACTAGCCCTATCTCCAACTCCATACATCCTCGTCGGCGACGAGAACACCATCACACCAACTGCCCTGGGCGGCGACCCCGACCTCCAGGTCCGCAGCCTTCTCCCCGACATCCCCGCCTTCGACTTCGCCGTCAACACCATGACCTACCAGCCCGGAGCCGCACTCAGCATGGTCGAAGTCCACATCATGGAGCACGGACTCCTCATGCTCGAAGGCGGCGGCATCTACCGCCTCAGCGATCAGTGGTATCCCGTCACCGCAGGCGACGTCATCTGGATGGCCCCCTTCTGCCCGCAGTGGTTCGGAGCCATCGGCAAACAACCCGCAAAATACCTCATCTACAAAGACTGGAACCGTCACCCCCTCTAATAATTCCGCAACGAAGTTCTCCGGCAAACATCTCTTGATGAAACGTCACCATAGGAGATTGTGGTATGAATTCCTGGGCACTCATCTCCGGCGCTTCTACCGGCATCGGTCGCGCAACAGCCTTAGCCCTGCTATCCAAAGGCTTCAACGTAATCGCAGGCGTCCGTTCACAGGCATCCGCAGACCGCCTCCATCAGGAAAGCTCTGCAAAAGGATCAGGCCGTCTCGAGACCATGCTCCTCGACGTAACCGATCAAACCTCTATCGATACCGCCGTAGCCTACACAGACAATCTCACCGGACCAGACGGCCTACGCGTTCTCATCAACAACGCCGGCATCGCCGTCCCCGGCCCTCTCGAATACATCACTCCAGCCGATTGGCGCCGCCAGTTCGACGTTAACCTCTTCGGAGCAATCGACCTCACCCGCGCCGCTCTTCCACTGCTGCGTCGCGGAGTAGCATCCCACGGTCGCGGTGTCCCACGCCTCCTATTTATCAGCTCCATCGGCGGACGCATCGCACAGCCCTTGATGGCGCCATACACCTGCAGCAAATTCGCGCTCTCTGCCCTCGGCGACAGCCTCAGGCTCGAGCTACGTCGTCAAGGCATCGGCGTCACAGTCATCGAACCAGGCGCCGTAGCCACCGACATCTGGGCCAAAGGCGATACCTCCGCATCCGAGTTCACCCCAGATCACCCCGCCCGTAAACTCTACGAGCCGGAGATCAACGGCCTAATCGCACTCGCAAAAAAGGCAGCCAGCAAAGCCACTCCCGTCGAACGAGCCGCCGACGATGTCGTACGCACCATCCTCGCGCAACGCGCACCCGCACGAGTTCTCATAGGCACAGACGCAAAGATCATGGCGCGCATGAAATCTCTTCTCCCAACCAGTGTCTTCGACAACATCCTCGCCCGAGAGTTCGGAATCCCAAAGCAGTAGAGACCGTCATTGCCGCCGCAATTGCCTTTCTAGTTTGTCATCCCCGAAGGGGACCTGCTGTTTGTCGTTGTTGTTTTTACGTCGTCATTCTGACCCTGAGCGAAGTCGAAGGGGAAGAATCCCTGTATTTCCGAGGAGAGCGCAGCGACCCGAGTGCCTTCCTCAAATTACAAGCACTGCCGACAAAGATGCCCTAGAATCGCAGTCAGCCAGCAGCCATGAATATCCAAATCAACGAGCAAAGCCTCCTCCACGAACTCCAAACCCTCGCCACCATCACCCACGCCGAACCATCCGATAACGGCACCGCCGTAACCCGCATCGTCTTCTCCCCCGACGACCTCCGCGCCCGCGCCTGGCTCAAAGATCTCGCCACCGCCGAAGGCTTCACCATTCGCGAAGACGCCGTAGGCAACACCTTCATCCGCTGGCCCGGCACCGACCCCACCCTCCCCGCCGTAGCCACCGGCTCGCACACCGACGCCATCCCTCACGCAGGCATGTACGACGGCACAGTCGGCGTCCTCGGCGGCTTCGAAGCCCTCCGCGCCATCAAAGGCAGCGGCCTCACTCCCCGCCGCTCCATCGAACTCGTCATGTTCACCTCCGAAGAGCCCACCCGCTTCGGCATAGGCTGTCTCGGCAGCCGTCTCCTCTCCGGCACCCTCGACCCCACCCGCGCCGACACCCTCACCGACAAAGACGAATTCACCCTCGCTCAAGTCCGCACCACCGCCGGATTCACCGGCCCCCTCGCATCCGTACAGCTCCGCGAAAACCACTACCATGCCTGGCTCGAACTCCACATCGAACAAGGCCCACTCCTCGAGCGCGAAGGGATCCCCATCGGGATCGTCACCAACATCGCCGCCCCCGCAAGCTATCGCTTCACCCTCACCGGACTCGGAGGCCACGCCGGAGCCCTCCTCATGCCCGACCGCCGCGACGCCCTCTGCGCCGCCGCCGAACTCATCCTCTCCATCGAACGCCATGCCCTCGCCACCAACGCAATCGACACCGTAGCCACCGTAGGCACCTGCGACGTCCACCCCGGAGCCGTCAACTCCGTCCCCAGCCGCGTCACCCTCCAGCTCGACATCCGCGACACCGACCCCACCCGCCGCGAATCCGTCATGCAAGCCGTCCGCCGCGACATCGAAGACTTCCGCAACCGCCGCAAAGTCACCATCACCGAAGACCTCATCAACGCCGACGCCCCCGCCCAATCTTCCGAGCACATCATCGAAGCCCTCGAAGACACCTGTAAAACCGCCAACATCCCCTACAAGAAAATGGTCAGCCGCGCCTACCACGACTCCCTCTTCATGGCCCGCATCGCACCCATCGCCATGATCTTCATCCCCTGCCGCAACGGCGTCTCCCACCGGCCCGACGAGTACGCCTCCCCCGCCGACATCGTCCGCGGAACTCACCTCCTCGCCCTCGCCCTTGCTAAGCTAGCATCTGAGTAATCAGGGTCCCTCACAAGCATGGCCATCGAATCCATCAATCCCGCAACCGGCAAACTCATCCGCAGCTTCGATCCCCTCACCCCCGAGGCCACCCGCGAAAAAATCGCTCTCGCCGCTGAAGCCTTCCGCGACTACCAGCGCGTCCCCCTAGATCACCGCGCCCTCTGCATGCGCAAGCTCGCCTCCATCCTCGAGCACGAGACCGACGACCTCGCCACCCTCATCACCCTCGAGATGGGCAAGCCCCTCCACGCCGCCCGTCAGGAAGTACTCAAGTGCGCCGCCGGCTGCCGCTACTACGCCGACAACGCCGCCCGCATCCTCGCCTCCGAAGCCATCCCCACCGAAGACCACACCTACGTCCGATGGGATCCCCTCGGCGTCATCCTCGCCGTCATGCCCTGGAACTTCCCCTTCTGGCAGGTCTTCCGCTTCCTCGCGCCCGCGCTCATGGCCGGCAACGTCGGCCTCCTCAAGCACGCCTCCAACGTCCCCCAGTGCGCCCTCAGCATCGAGGCCCTCGTCCGCCGCGCCGGCTTCCCCCGCGGCACCTTCCAAACTCTCCTCATCGAGGCCCGCCAGGTCGAGTCCGTCCTCGGCGACGAGCGCATCGCCGCCGTCACCCTCACCGGCAGCGAGCCCGCAGGCCGAGCCATCGCCGCCCAGGCCGGGTGGCTCATCAAAAAATCCGTCCTCGAACTCGGAGGCTCCGATCCCTTCATCGTCATGCCCTCCGCCGACCTCGACCTCGCCGTCGCAACCGCCGTCAAGGCCCGCTGCGTCAACTCCGGCCAATCCTGCATCGCCGCCAAGCGCTTCCTCGTCCACGAAGAGATCTACCCCACCTTCGAGTCTCGCTTCGTCTCCGGCATGGAAGCCATGAAAGTCGGCGACCCCATGAAGGACACAACCGACATCGGCCCCCTCGCCACACCGCGCATCCTCGAAGAGCTAGAAGCTCAAGTCAAAGCCGCCACCAAAGACGGAGCCCGCATCCTCACCGGCGGCGAGCGCATGCTCGGCGACGGCAACTATTTCGAACCCACCGTCCTCGCTGGAATCCCCCGAACCTCCACCGTCTACCGCGAAGAGCTCTTCGGCCCCGTAGCCATGCTCTTCCGCGTACAAAGCCTCGACGAAGCCATCGCCATCGCCAACGACACACCCTTCGGCCTGGCCGCCTCCGCCTGGACACGCGAACCCGCCGAACAACAACGTTTCGCCGCCGAGCTCCAAAGCGGAGCCGTCTTCCTCAACGCAATGGTAGCGAGCGACCCCCGCCTGCCCTTCGGCGGCATCAAGCACTCCGGCTACGGACGAGAGCTCTCCGCCGCCGGCATGCGCGAATTCCTAAACGCCAAAACAGTCCTCATCTCCGCCCCGCGCTCGAATGAGCGCAACTGAACCGGATGGCCTCTACCTTACCCAGGGCAGAGGCCATCTATCGCTTAATCCCTTGCATGACCCGCAGCCGCTTGTAGCTGAGCGATCTTCCTCTTAACCTGATCGGCGATCTGATCAACTGAGAAGCTGGCTGGAGGCTGACTCGGCGGATACTCAACAAAGGTCTGAAGGAATATCGCCGACCTCCTTACGCCTTCGAATACAAGGTACGTATTTTCTGCCCTCCAGTCATCGTATCCACTCCCTGAGATCTGGGCATGTTCATAGGGGTCCATCCGCAGGTTGAACATCCTTGGCAATCGCAAACAGGTAAATGGATTCGCCCATATGTCTAACTGTCCCGGTTGTCGTTGTTCGCAGAAGGTAATCTTCCACGCCGTCTTACTGGTCGCTCCGGGTTGCAGAACATCGAACCGTATAGCCACCAGCTCGGCATCGTCGTTGAAGTAGTAAAACTCGTCTCGAGCGCCATGCGGTTGTTGCCCTGTCAGGTAGGGCAACTGATTGAAACCGTCAAGATGCACCTTGAACGTCTTGCCCCCGAAGCTCGCGCCTTTAAGCAGACGCTCCTTGACTGTCGTATCTCCAGCGGCGGCAAGCAACGTCGGAAACCAGTCGAGTCCAGAGAACAACTCGTTGGAAACCTCCCCAGCTTTGATATGGCCCGGCCAGCGGATCATGGCAGGCACGCGGAAGGCGCCCTCCCAATTCGAGTCCTTCTCGCTGCGGAACGGAGTGGTCGCCGCATCGGGCCATGAAAACGCATTTGGGCCATTGTCGGTCGTGAAGACCACGATCGTATCTTTAGCGATCCCCAGGTCGTCAAGCAGCTTCAGTAGTTTGCCGACGTTCTGGTCCATCTCCCACATACCATCGGCGTAGAAGAAGCCCTTCCCCATTCCGCCCTTGCCTTCATACTCCGGCCGCACATGCGTAAATACATGCATGCGCGTAAAGTTCATCCATGTAAAGAACGGCGTCCCGGCCTTTGCCTGTTTCGTAATGAAGTCCTGGCAAGCTTGCGTCGTCTCGTCGTCAATGGTTTGCATCCGCTTGACGTTCAGCGGGCCGGTGTCTTCGATCTTTCCATCCGCAAATGAGTGAATAACACCACGCGGATTGTAGCTCTTAAGAAAATCCGGATTGTTGCTTGGCCAGTGCGGACGTTCAGGCTCCTCCTCCGCATTCAGGTGATACAAGTTGCCGAAGAACTCATCAAACCCATGCTTCGTCGGCAGGAACTCATCCTTGTCGCCAAGGTGATTCTTGCCAAACTGTCCGGTCGCGTAGCCCAGCGGCTTCAGCGCCTGCGCAATGGTGATGTCTCGTGCCTGCAGTCCTACATCAGCGCCCGGCACTCCAACCTTCGATAGCCCGGTACGCCACGCCGTTTGCCCGGTAATAAACGTCGAGCGACCTGCGGTGCAGCTATTCTCCGCATAGTAGTCGGTGAACATCGTCCCTTCTTTGGCTATGCGGTCGATGTTAGGTGTGTGGTAACCCATCACCCCAAGGCTGTACGCACTGATATTCGTCTGGCCTACATCGTCCCCAAAGATGACCAGAATGTTCGGCTTCTTCGCCTGCGCCTGAGCAACTTGCGCCACAAAAAACGACGCCATCAACCCCAGAAGGGAGGCCAAAGCAAACCGGCACGCAAACCTTCCCTTGCTCCCACGCGAAACGCTGAGAAAACCTGAAATCATGACAGCTCCTCTCTCATCCGCACGTCGAGGAATTATAGACAAACCTCGTCGTTGCGGGGCCTATGAGAGATCACTCCAGATCGAATCGTGAGAGCACCTTCTGATCGAGAGCAGCCTCTTGAGTCAAGCAAATTCTCGTGCGGGCCCGAATTCATAACAGAGATGGGAACGTGGTGCAGAGGAACGCCACATTTTTGCATTTACGCTTCGTCAAGTCAATTTCAACCTTCACTTCATCTCAAAAATGACGAGAGTCTCCATACAATTGCTTCTAACTACGAAGGAGCACTATGCACCACACTCTGCAACAGACAATCCCTCTCCTAACCCGCGCCCCCGCCACGCTCAACGCCCTCCTCCGCGACCTACCCGAGACATGGATCCAACAAAACGAAGGCGAGAACACCTGGACCGTCTCCGACGTAGTCGCCCACCTAATCTACGGCGAACGTGCCGACTGGATGGCCCGCGCAAAAACCATCCTGCAATTCGGCGAAACCCAAACCTTCGCCCCATTCGACCGCTTGGGCCACATCAAAGAGAGCCAGGGCAAATCCCTCAATCAACTCCTTGACGAGTTCGTCCGACTCCGCTCAGAAAACCTACGCGAACTCCAAACCTTGAACCTCCAACCACAAGACCTCGACCGCCGCGGCCAACACCCGGCGTTCGGATCGGTCACGCTATCGGAGCTGCTCTCCACCTGGGCGACTCATGACTTAACTCACCTCCACCAGATCTCAAGAATCATGGCCCACCAATACCGCGAAGCCGTAGGCCCATGGAGCCGCTACCTCGGCGTCCTCCATTGCGACGGCCATAGCTCCCCCGCTTAGGACTCTCTTATCCAAAAATTCTGAGCAAATCTCTCAATGTCGCCCTTCTAAGTACACTTCTCTCAAGGTCACCCTTCTGAGTAAACTTCTCTCACGGTCATCTTTCTGAGTACACTTCTTTCAATGTCGTCATTCTGACCCTGAGCGAAGTCGAAGGGGAAGAATCCCTGTATTTCGCTTTTGCTTTTGCCTACCGCCTGCCATCCGTTCTCGTCTCTTTTCCACTCCATCTCTAAAGCCACGTCATCTCGACCGAAGCCATAGACGGTTTCATCGTCTATGGCGGAGCGGAGAGATCCCTGTATTTCACTATTACAGTTGTCTTTGTCTTAAAAGGGTAGAGCGGGGCTTCAGCCGCGTCTAAAAGCCGCCGCAAAGCGGCCACCGCTCTGCCGCAGGCCGGAACGAAAGTCCGAAACACAAAGCGACCAATCTATCGCCATTGTTCTCGCTTTTGTCGTTTGCCGATGGTTTCGCACCACGATTGCTACTGCCTTTGCTTCTGAGGTAGAGCGGGGCTTCAGCCCCGCGTCTAAAAAGCTGCCGCAAAGCGGCCACCACTCTGCCGAAGGCCGGAGCGAAGTCCGAAGGACGAAGCGACTGACCTATTGCCGTTGTTCTTGCTTTTGCCGTTGTTTTAATCCCGCCCTAACCATCACAAAAACAACAGCTTAAAAAATTAACCTCAAAATTCCCCAGCAAAAACTGCATGTCAAGTCCCAAAACCATTTAATCCGAACAAAACAAACAAGATCGGCATTGCATGGAAGTTTTACTCAACCCGCTATACTAAATATAGAGATAAAAAAAGCCCCCGCCAAAAGCTGGGGCTTCCGCATTTAACCCATAACCCTTTTAGAAAGACGAATTTAGGCCCTAACCCCTTTATTATGACTATTTTGCGAAACTAAAATCACTCAAATCATTGAATCTAAATAACTTACCGAACAGCCCCCCCGGGGGGGTACTCAATAATCGACCGACTATCGAATGCAAAGGAGATACCGAATGCACGCAAACCCACTCTCAACTCAGATAAGCTACGATGTCCACGCGAGCACCAGCGCCCGCGCACCGAAACAGAGCACCAGAGAGGACCTCTCATGCCCGATCATTACTTCACCGGCTTCGGCAATGAGTTCGCCACCGAAGCCGTCCCCGAGGCTCTACCCTGCGGCCAGAATGCCCCGCAAAAATCCCCCCTCGGCCTCTACACCGAGCAGCTAAGCGGAAGCCCCTTCACCGCCCCACGCCTGCTCAACCGCCGCACCTGGACCTATCGCATCCGCCCTTCCGTGATGCACAAACCCTACGAGCGCATCTCCAACGGCCTCGTCCGCTCCACACCCTTTGACGAAATCGAAACCCCACCCAACCAGCTCCGTTGGGATCCGCTTCCCCTCCCCACCAAGCCCACAGATTTCATCGATGGCCTCACCACCCTCGCCGGCAACGGCGACTCGACCCATCACACCGGTGTCGCGATCCATATCTACGCCGCCAACCAGAGCATGACCGACCGCTTTTTTTATACCGCCGACGGCGAGCTCCTCTTCGTCCCTCAACTCGGAAGCATCCTGCTCTACACCGAACTCGGCCTCATCGACCTCGCCCCCGGCGAAATCGCCCTCATCCCGCGAGGCATCAAGTTCCGTGTCGAACTCCTCGACAAGCAAGCCCGCGGCTATCTCCTCGAGAACTACGGCCAGCCTTTCCGCCTCCCCGATCTCGGCCCAATCGGAGCCAACGGCCTCGCCAACTCCCGCGACTTCCTCACTCCTTACGCATCCTTCGACGACCGCGATAACGGAACCTTCCAGGTCGTCGCCAAGTTCCTCGGCAATCTCTGGGCCACCGACTTCGACCACTCTCCGCTCGACGTCGTCGCCTGGCACGGCAACTACGCTCCCTGCAAGTACGATCTGGCCCGCTTCAACTGCATCAACTCCGTCAGCTTCGACCACCCCGATCCGTCCATCTACACCGTCCTCACCTCACCCAGCGAGCTCCCCGGAACCGCCAACGCCGACTTCGTCATCTTCCCCCCGCGCTGGATCGTCGCCGAACACACCTTCCGCCCACCCTGGTTCCACCGCAACTTCATGAACGAGTTCATGGGCCTCATCCAGGGCGAATACGACGCCAAAGCCGAGGGCTTCGTCCCCGGCGGAGCAAGCCTCCACAACTGCATGTCTGGCCATGGCCCCGACGCCGAAACCTTCGAGCGCGCCAGCACCGCCGATCTCAAACCCGTGAAGCTCGAAGGCACCCTGGCCTTCATGTTTGAGACACGCTTCGTCTGCCGCCCCACCAAATTCGCCATGGAAACCGCAGCCCGCCAGCACGAGTACTACACCTGCTGGCAGACGCTCAAGAAAAACTTCCGCCCTGAATAACTTCGCAAAAAAGATCAGGCGCAACCGAACAATCGGTCGCGCCTGATTTTTTTGCGAAGCGCTAGAAGTTGAACGAGCCTGCAACGTAATACGACGCACCGCAGTCGCCGAACTAAATGGACCAGTCGCCAGCGTAGTGAACTCGCCAAATCGCGGCGAACTGAGCGTGCTCGTCGGCGTTCCATACGGAATGACGTTGAATACGTTGAAGGCCTGCGCTCCGAACGTAACACTGTAGCGATGGCCTGAATTAGCGCCACCCATTCCCATAGGTCCGCCGCGACCGACCACCGCCAGGACCGCCGCGGCCAGGACCACCGTGGTCCCCACGATCTCCGCCTTGTCCGCCGCCTCGGCAGCCACTTCTGTCTTCGGACCGAATCCGAACGTTCTCGCAAGACGAAGATTCAGCGTGAAGTTCGCCGGACCAGCGCAATAGTTGATTGGCACCGGCGTCAGGTTACCGGTTTGCGTAAAAGCAAAATCGGAGGCCACTCTGCAGCCGCCGCTGTCGCCGTTGACGAAGTACGGTCGCTGGTTATAGATCGACGTCCCCAGCGGATCGAGCCCGGTAGTCAGGTTATAAGGCGTTCCCGATTGCGCAATCATGAACGGACTCGCCATGAACTTGTACGGAAGCTGCAAACTGCCTCCGAATACGCCCATGTTCGTCTTCGCAAAGCGTAGAGCGCCCATAGTCCACCCTGGTATCTGTATTGCTCGTTGGGAAGAACCCCGATCCCGACGTATTGGCATTCGCAAAGTTCAGAGCATAGAAGCCGAACAGCGAAACCTTCTGCAACCGCGCATTCATATTAACTAGCAGCTGGTTCTCGTGATAAACGCCGCCCGATTGGAACTGGTAATTAATAGTCCATCAGGATGAAACAAAATTCCTGCTCAGATACTGATGAACACCGCGTGCATTCAGATAATTGACCGAGACAGTAGCGGCACGGCCAAGCTGCTGATCGACACCAATAGCCGACTGCAGCGTGTAGGAGCTGCGCAACCGATTGCCCAGCGTCGGATCGCCCAATGTGTAGGTCGTAGGCCTGCTCGTTGTCGTGGTTCCGCATCCCAGGGGATTGTCTGGCGTGCAACTGATACCCGGGTTGATGTACGTCGCCTTTATTTGCGCCGTGCCATTCAGCTGTTGCGTCGTCAGGAAATCGGAAAGCGCAAATCGATCGTAAAAGATACCGTAGCCACCACGGACCACGGTCGTAGTGGACTTGCCTCCGCCGCGCGGTATGCCATAAGCAAACGACACACGCGGAGCAAGATCGTGCGCACTATTTATCACGTTCTGCGCCTCGTAACGAAGACCGTAGCTAAGCGTAAGGTTCGGTTTAGCCTTCCAGTCATCCTCGAGGTAGAGTCCCACGTCTGTGAGTCGCCCGTTGACCGTCGCTTGGTTGATGGTCGTGACGTTGTACTGGCCCGGCAGTCCGCACTGATAGGACGATATGCCCGCATTCGCCTGATCGCAGGGAGTCGTGATACTGCGAGCGCAGTTGCTCGGTTTCTTGATGTTCGGATTTGTGTCCGTGCAGGGATCCAGCAAGAACGAGTAGGTAAAGGTCCCGTTCTTTCCGGCAGTGGAGGTCAGCGACTCACCAGTCGTCCGAAGCCGGCCGCCGAAGCGAATAAAGTTCTTCGCAAGCGCGATAGACGTATAGTTCTGCACCTCGATATGGGTTGCCGTCGAACGCTGCGTACCCTGACTGGAGCCGCCGGTAGTAAAGATGCCCTGGACAGACAGCGTCGGGTCCGTGCTTCAGCGGGTCCTGCGTCGAATAGTCTCGTCTGATATTCGAATCGCGTCTCATTGATAACACGGGCGCTCAGAATCTGCGTATCGCTGATCTGAATCGTGTGTTCCGTGCTCTCGCTGTTGTAGCCCACAGTCGGCAGATTCGTGTTACCAACACCATTATTCTGGGAGCCGTTCACGTAGTACTGATAGCGCATCGTCAGTGTGTTCTTCTCGCCGAGCGCCAGATCGACGCGTGGACTGATGTCGCTGCGGGTCTGTGGATGCGTCACAGCACGCGCTGACTCTGGGATAGACGAGAAGAACATACAAGAAGGATTCGTATCGCCAGGAGCACAAGGTGTTACCGCGGTAGGGGAGATAGCGTAGAAGCCGCTGGGGTTGACGATATTGTTGTCGATAATCGTGCGGTGCGAACCACCTACCGTGAACGAAGCCGAATGGCTTATCGGCCCACTGACGCTGCCGATCATGAAAAGCGTGTAGTAAGGCGGCTGCGTATTGGACGGACCCAGAAATGGGTTCGAAGTGTTGAAGTGATTATCTCCGCCCTGAACACTGTAGTTCCCGTGGTACTTATCCGTGCCCGGCTTCGTGAAGACCTCTACGCGGCCATAGCCGAGCTTGTCGAACTGCGTCGAAAATGGATTCTGGTTGATACGAATCTCGCGAATCGACGACTTCGGAGGAAGCTGACCTCCGGTAAATCCATCGACGTAAATCTGCCCACCATTCGGACCTGCCGCCGGCCCAGCCAGTGCACTCAGCTCCGAGGAAAGTTCATCAGGATCGTCCGAAAGCGCATCAAGATCCTTGCCCTTGATAACGGTCGAACTGGCATTGCTGTCCTGATCCACGCTCACCTGTGCAGACTGCGCCGTCACCTGCACCACCTGCGACTCCGCTTGAATCGCCATCTGCGCGTCGATTGCAAGAGATTGACCCGCGGCAATATGTACGCCCTCCTTTACAAACGTAGCGAAGCCCTGCATAGTCACTGTCATCGAGTACGTCCCCGCAGGCACTCCGTGCAGGGTATACGTTCCATCGCTCTGCGACTTCGTCGTCAACGCCTTGCCCGACGCCGGAGTCAGCGTAACTGTCGCCCCCGGAATCACAGCGTTGTCAGGGTCGGCAACTGTTCCGTGCAGCGTCGCACCTCCCTGCTGAGCCCTCGAAATCATCGGCGCCAAAGCAATCCCTAAAAGTACAACAAGCTTAAAAGCAGAGCGAAATGACATGACTACTCCTCAGAAGAAAAACCCGTCGCAATTCTTATAGAAAAACTACTGTCCGCCGCCACCACTATCCGGTGCGCCCCCGCCAACACTCCACGGAGACAGTGTCATAGTCGGCGTGCCACTTGGCGTCGCAGCCAGAATCGGCTCCACGCCAGAGAGCATCGTCACCGCTGTCACCTTGTCGCTACCTGACCCGGACTCCGACGCCACAACCATCACCGCATCTCCCGCCTTCAACTCGGCGAGCGTAACGCTGGGCAGTCGCGCCAGCATCTGAGACAAGTCCCCACCGGCCGACCTCCCTGCTCCACCCATCCCTGCTCCACCCATCCCACCGGGGCCACCCGGCCGTGGCACTCCACCTCCGGTAGTGCTCGGCGCGGATACCGTCCGCCAGCGTTCCCCGCAGCCGGGCCGCCTCCGGCACCCCCTTTGGCCCGCGCCGCAAACCGGGCTGCCATCTCAGGGGGCAGCTTGCGAAGGTCCGAGTTTCCCGTCACCGCCACGGTCATCGTCTTCTTCGTCGTCAGGTCCTTCAACGTAAGCGTTCCAGCGGTGGCATTAATCGTTGCAATCGTCCCGGCCAGATTCCTAAACGATCCGCTGACAATCTCTTCTGCCTGAATCGTCGCGCCATCTTCCAACTTAGCGCCGCGCACCCGAAGTTGATCGCCCACCTGAATCTCCGCCAGTGTTCCCGGCTTCGCATCTTCAAACTTCACCGAGTCACCGGCATAACGGCGAAACTTCGTACTCCCGCTGGTCTGTATCTGTATCTTCTTCGCGCCTGCCGAGATTGTCACCGTGCCCGAGCCTGCATCGACCGCGCTCACCAGTCCACCCGATCCGCGCCTCTGCCAGTCCGCCTTCTCAGCTTCATTCTTCTGAGCGATATCACTCGACTTCATCAAAATGACGCGCGAGGCCATCAGTGAGCCCGCATCGTCACCGGCCTTGCCCGTCACCAGAACACGATCCCCAACAGCAATGTCCGCAAGCGCAATCGTCTGCGCGCTCTTCAAATCCGTGCTGCCGGGAGCCAACTGCAGAATACGTGCTGTATCCGCCACGCTTACCGTCACCGGCTGCCCAGCATCGGTGATTAGCGTAAGGCTGTTCCCGGAGATCGTCTTCACCGTGCCGATCTGCCTCGTCACAGCTGGCGCCGAGGTCGGAGCCTGCGCCGGCATTGCAGCCCATGCAACCGAAGCTCCCGCCAAAGGAAGCACTAAACCGAAACCCAGCGTAACAGCTCGCAAAATGCCAGACCTCGAAACTATCGTGTTCATCCTTATGTGGGGAACCAAGAATTACCTTTCTGCCATCAATCGCGGCAACGTCAGCTTTACAGGAAAGACGCCCATGGCAATGCAAAAGTTTCCGCAGAACAACGTTTCACGTTGAACCAGGAGCGAATGTGGCGGCTGAGGCTTTACCCCAGCCTAACCTGTCATCCCTTTCACTGCAATTCGCTACTTCTGTTCTCTGGAAAAAATTGCCACCCGGTCCGGAGGCAGGATCACGCTCTTCTCTCTCTCTATAATGTCCCCGCAAGACGCGAGTACCAGAACAGCTCCCTCCGGCCTCTCGAACTTCACTCGATTGCCCCCCAGGTTGCACATCACGGTTAATAATCCGCGATCCATTCTCAACCAGCACCCCGCCTCGTCATACTGCACCTTCACATGTGCCGGATCACCATCGTTCAAAGAGGCAGACTCATGCCGCAATCGAATGAGCTTGCGATACCAGTCCATCATCTCTACGTGCCTACCCTCGCCGATCTCATCCCAGTTCAGCTTCGACCGTACAAACGTCTCAAGCTTCTCCGGATCCGGAACCTCTTCTGCCTTCCACCCAAACGCGGCAAACTCCCTCTTCCGGCCCTCGGACACTGCCTTCGCCATCTCCGGATCGGTATGATCGGCAAAGTACTGAAATGGAGTCGATGCTGCAAACTCCTCTCCCTGAAAGAGCAGCGGGACAAACGGAGAAGTCAGCACAATCGCCGCTCCCACCTTCGCGCGCTCCATTCCTACGATCTGTTCCAGCCTGTCCCCCGTCGCACGATTTCCCACCTGATCGTGATTCTGAATGAACCCCACGAAGTGATGCGCCGACAAACCCTTCACCGGACGCCCATGCGAACGCCTCCGATAACGCGAGTACATTCCGTCGTAAACGAACACCTTCGTCAGAGCCTTGGCCAGCCGCGCGACCGATCCAAAATCGTCATAGTAGCCCCTGCCCGCGTCTCCCGCGTGCAGCACAGTAAACAACGCATGATGAAAGTCATCGTTCCACTGCGCGTCCATGCCATAGCCACCGGCCTCACGCGGCGTCACAACCCTCGGATCATTCAGGTCACTCTCTGCAATCACCACTAGCTTGCGCCCAAGCATGGACGACAACACCTCAACCTCGGACGAAAGCTGCTCCATAAAATGAATCGCAGATCGATCGACAAACTCATGCACCGCATCCAGCCGCAATCCATCAAGATGAAAGTCCCGCATCCACATCAGCGCGTTATCGCAAAAGAACCGCCTTACCTCATCGCTGCCCACATCTTCGAAGTTCACCGCCTCACCCCACGGTGTATGGTGCCTGTTCGTCAGATATGGTCCGAACTTACCCGTGTAGTTCCCCACCGGCCCAAAGTGGTTGTAGACCACATCCAACAACACCGCGAGCTCGTGCCGATGACACGCATCCACCAACCGCTTCAATCCGTCGGGGCCGCCATACGTCCCAGCCACTGCAAACAGCTCAGCTCCGTCATAGCCCCATCCGTGGCAACCAGGAAACTCAGCGACAGGCATCAGCTCTATATGCGTCACGCCAAGCTCAGCCAGATGCTCCAGCCGATCAATCGCCGCGTCAAAGGTCCCTTCCCGCGTAAACGTCCCAACATGCATCTCGTAGATCACGCCGCCCGCCAGCAAAGGAGCTTGCCAACGTTCATCGCTCCACGCAAAAGCCTGCTGATCATAAAGCCGGGAAGCCCCATGCACCCCATGTGGCTGCCACGCCGATCGCGGATCGGGATATGCTGTCGGATCGTCATCCAGCACAAACCCATAGTCTGTTCCGGGTCCAGCATCCTGCACCGAGACACTCCACCACCCTCGTTCATCCGGCCCACTCATCGGATGCAACGACTCTCCAATCTTCACAGCTATCTTCCTTACATGCGGAGCCCACACTGTGAACTCATGCATAGCCGCCGCCCTCGGCAGCATCTTCCCGCACCAGCAGCGCAACCGGAAACTCTCGCAACAGCTCGTCCACCGCAACTCTGCCGCCATCCACCACACCATTTGTCAGGCGATTACGCCACCGTCCCTCAGGCAGAATCACCATGGTTCTGCGCCACGCGCCCGCCATCTTCATCGTCAGTCGCGGAACAACTGTCGCCACCGTATCGCCTCGCAGATAGGCAATCACATGCTCACTCTTCGTTCCTTCAACCATCAACGGAACGTAAGTCCCCTCCGCCCCAAACACCTCAGGCCGCTCACGCCGCACCTCAAGCGCCCTGTGAATCGTCCACATCTTTGGCAGTCCCTCTTCGGCCCGCGCCATCACCTGCGCCGCAACGCTCCCGACATCCATCTTCTTCAGTTCGCAAAGCAGCCGTCTCCGAACCTCATAGTCCACCGGCCGCCGATTATCAGGGTCCACAAGACTCAAATCCCAAAGTTCCGTCCCCTGATAAAGATCGGGAACCCCAGGCGCAGTATGCTTCATCAGCGTCTGCGCCAGCGAGTTTATCCGTCCAGCTCCTTTCACCTTCTCTACAAACTGTTCCAGCTCCTTAAGAAACGGCTCATGCGCTAGCGTCTTCTCGACAAACAGATGCAGCGCATCTTCAAAGTCCTTATTGTTCGCCACCCATGTCGTCTGCTCCTTGGCCTCGCGCACCGCCTTCAGCATATAGCTCTGCGCCCTATCCACTGGCAACGGCCAGGCACCAATCAAAGTCTGGTAATACAGATACTCCGTATTCCTATCTGGCATATCGTCCGTACGAAACTCACGATTCATTCGCGACCACCGCTGCACCACACCGCCAAATCGCTGCGGTATCTCCGATAGCACCGCCAGTCGAGCCCGCACGTCATCACTCCGCTTCGTATCATGCGTAGCCAGCGTCGTCATCGTCACCGGATGCGTCGCTTGCATCTTCTCGCAGTACGCATGAAAATCCGCCACGCTCAAACCATCGCGCCCCGGATCGTTGCCCACCTCATTCAAGCTCGTCAGCCGGTTGTAGCAATAGAATGCCGTGTCCTCCACGCCCTTCGCCATCACCGGTCCCGTGAACTGCTGAAAACGCGCTACAAATTCCGTCTCCAACTTGCCTTTCACTTCCATCGTCAAGACATCGCGAAGAAAATCAAATAACCCATTATCGATATCCAGCCGCTTTTGCTTTGCGCATTCGGTTGCCTGAACAATGTACGCTCTGTCTTCATAAGTCATCTCTTCGCGATCGGGAACGACATAGGTTCGATAGACCGCGAAGCATGCTGCGACCTCACGAATCGCGCGCCGTACCTCAGTCCGCGTGAAATCACGCTGATTACGATTGCTTTCACATATCTCGACAAACAACGATGTAAGCCGGTTTACATCGCTGCCCAACGCCTCCTGCAGCACATCGATCTTCTTCGCATGTGCAACCGCAGAAAAATCCTCCAACTGTCCCGCAAAATCCTTCCCTAGAAATCCCTTGTAGATGCGGCTCAACTCCACCATGCCCTCCGCATCCACCAGAACTCCTCCAACGGCATTCAGAAAGTCGTATCCCGAAGTCCCCTGGATCGGCCAGTTCTCCCGCATAAACTCACCCGGCTCCAGAATCTTCTCCCCAACGATCCACGCATCTGGTGCCCGCTCTCGCAGCCGCTTCAAATACTCCAGCGGATCGCGCAGCCCATCCGGATGGTCGACCCTCACCCCATCCAGCACACCGCGCTTCAGCCACTCCAACACCAGCGCATGGGTCTCCTCGAACACGTGCTCCCGCTCCACCCTCAAACCCACCAACGAATTCACATCAAAAAACCTGCGGAAGCTCATCTGCTGGCCCGACGTCTTCCAATAAGCCAACCGATAGTTCTGCTGATTCAGAAAATCATCCAGCGCATCCAGATTCGCATTCAGCTCCGCGACCGACCGGTCGATAGCTTCGCAGACCCCTGCCTCCTCCGAACATGTCCGCTCCAGCAGAGTGTATTGCACTACCTTATCGCGATGCCGCGCCAGAATCCGCCTGCGGTCAACATACTCAAGCGCTTCCAATCTTCCGAACGACGCTGAGAGAAAACTCAACGTATCCGACTTCGAATACTCTGCCGCCCGCGCCAGAATGACCGGTAGCGTCTGCGGAGCAACAGGCAGCGTCTGTCCTCCAGCCTCTACCTGAAACTTATTCCCAACCTTCAATACCTTGATATCGCCCGCCTGCAACACGCGGCCATACTGGTCCGCCAATATCGGCACCAGCACTTTGTTCCGCAACCGTTCCTCCTGCGGCTGCCAGTCGATATCGAAGAACGACGCATACCGGCTCGACGTCCCATTTTCGAGCACGTCCCACCAGTATCTATTTTCTTTACCCAGCGACATGTGGTTCGGCACAACATCCAACACCTGGCCCAACCCGAGTTCCCCAAGCCTCGTGCAGAACCGCTTATGTCCCTCCGCACCGCCCAGTTCCTCATTCACACGCTGGTGTGAAACTACATCGTACCCATGCATACTTCCGGGTGCAGCCTGTAAATAAGGTGAGCAATACACATGCGACACGCCAAGTTCGCGCAGATAGTCACTCACGCCAGCGGCGTCATCGAAAGTAAAGTATTGATGGAGCTGCAGCCTATACGTAGATCTCGGAGTACGCAACATTGTCTCAACCAATCAAATAAACAAAGTTATGGAAGCGGGGCTTCAGTCCAGGTAATATTTTTTTCGTCAGTTACTCATTAGAGCCACATAACCTTGCATTGGGTTGCACACAACACGTAACCCCTTTATGAATGTGAGCCGTGTCGGCCCGAATTAGGTTTCCAGATGCCCGATATCGCAAATGCCGAATGCACCAGCGCAATGTGCGACAAGGCCTGAGGAAAATTCCCCAGCATTCGCTTTTTCACCGGGTCATATTCTTCCGACAGTAATCCCACATCATTCCGTAACTTCAGCAGGCGATCAAATAACGCAACCGCATCTTCTTTTCTTCCAATCAGCCAGAGGTTTGTCACCATCCAGAAGCTACACGCCAGAAAACTTCCCTCGTTGCCGGAGACACCGTCATCAGTCGTGCGCGTGTTATAGCGCTGCACCAGGCCATTCCGCATCAGACGCTTCTCGATCGCCTCCACTGTCCCTCGAATCCGAGGATCATCCGCCGGCAGAAATCCCACCAATACAATCCGCAGACAGGAAGCATCCAGTTCCTTCGACCCATATGACTGCACAAAGCTGTTCAGCTTTTTATTGAAACCCTTCTCGCAAACCTCTTTATGAATCCGCTCCCGCTCTCTCTTCCATCGCGCAATATCGCCTCCGCCGTCGAAGCGCTCGTAGTATCGAATAGCACGATCGAGTGCCACCCACGCCATCACCTTTGAGTGGGTGAAGTGCTGCCGCCCTCCCCGTGTCTCCCATATCCCTTCATCAGGCTCCCTCCAGACAGCGCACAGATGATCGATCAGCGCGGACTGCAGCGACGTTGCCGAAACCCGCATCTCACCGTCGGCCTGCGGAGTGCGCAACAGCGCCGCTGCCACCTCTCCAAATACATCCAATTGAAATTGACCCGCCGCTGCGTTCCCAATCCGCACCGGCGTCGAACCTCGATAACCCGGAAGCCAATCCGCAATCCATTCTGTCAGCTGCCTCTCTCCGTCAATTCCATAGATCGTCTGAATCTGATCCGGTGCACCCGCAGCAGCTCGCAGCAGCCACTGCCGCCACGCAATCGCCTCATCTACATAACCTGCCTGCATCAACACCAGCAGCGTAAACGCCGTATCGCGCAACCAGCAGTATCGATAATCCCAGTTGCGCGATCCCCCCATTCTCTCTGGCAGCGAAGTCGTTACCGCCGCAACAATTCCTCCCGAAGGCCGATATGTCAAAGCCTTCAATGTAATCAGCGACCGTTCTACGGCCTCTGCATACGGTCCACGATATTTACTCCGCCGCGTCCATCTCTTCCAGAATCTACGCGTCTCCGTCAGCGCTCTCTCAGCATTGATTCGCTTCGGCAGCTTCTCCAGCGACGACCCGTACGTCAGCTTGAACGTCATCCTCTCGCCCTTCGCAAGCGTAAACTCGCTGACCGTCGTCATCCCTTCGCCTCGCAGACGAGCAGACGTTCGGAGCACCACCCTGTCCGGCCCTGCAACTGCCTGCCAGTCACCGCCGTTGCTCGTCACCCACGGAATCGTTCGCCCATAGTCGAAGCGGATCGCCAGATCCATCCGCATCCTCACACGCCCCCGTACTCCCCGAACCACTCGTACTACGTCCGAGTTCTTTCCTCGCGGCGGCATAAAATCCGTCACCCTCACCTCACCCCTCGCCGTCTCAAACGTCGTCTCCACCACCAGCGTCCCCGGCTCATATCGCCTTCGGATCGCCTTCACCTTCGCCTTCGGAGCGATCTTCCAGAATCCGTGATCCTTCGTCCCCAACAGTGCCGCAAAACACGCCCCCGACGAAAAACTCGGCCAGCACAGCCAATCGATCGAACCCTCGCGAGACACAAGCGCCCCCGTCTCGCGATCTCCAATCAGGCAATAGTCCTCGATCCTCGCCCCATGCGGCCTGCCTTTCCCCCTCTTTTTTGCGTCGACCAATTGGCCTCCCTTCGTCTCTTAACCCACTCCTGCAACCACACCCCACCTGCCATGCATCTCTCTAGAAGAACCCGAGTTCTTCCAACGTTGGATGCATAGAACGCACAGAACATGGAACCTTACAGTCCCGGTCGTGGCCGCACGGCATTCTCTCCGGACTGTGCGACACAACCATGCCCGCATTCCGATTACTAGTAGACTCATTCCAACACCACGCCCATCGACGCAAACCGAAAGCAGAGCGACCCAGTGAAGAAAGCCGGCAGCGCAACTGATCCCCTCTGGTACAAAGACGCCGTCATCTACGAGATTCACGTCCGCACCTTCCAGGACTCCAACGGCGATGGCATCGGCGACTTTCCCGGCCTGCTCTCGCGCCTCGACTACCTCCAGGATCTCGGTGTCACCTGCCTCTGGCTGCTTCCCTTCTTTCCCTCGCCTCTCCGCGACGACGGCTACGACATCTCCAACTACACCGGGGTCAACCCCAGCTACGGCACCATCGACGACTTCAAACGCTTCTTAGCCGCTGCCCACCAGCGCAACATGCAGGTGCTCATCGAACTCGTCATCAACCACACCTCCGACCAGCACCCTTGGTTCAAAGCGGCGCGCCTCGCGCCTCCCGGTTCACCCGAGCGCGAATTCTACGTCTGGTCCCAAACCGACCAGATCTACAAAGACGCGCCCATCATCTTCTCCGACACCGAAAAATCCAACTGGACATGGGACGATACCGCGCAAGGCTTCTACTGGCATCGCTTCTTCCATCACCAGCCCGATCTCAACTTCGACAACCCCGCCGTCCTCGAAGAAGTCCTCAAAGCAATGCGTTTCTGGCTCGATCTCGGAGTCGACGCGTTCCGTCTCGATGCGGTCCCTTACCTCGTCGAACGCGACGGAACCGCCTGCGAGAGCCTCCCCGAAACCCACCACATCATCAAAACCATCCGTGCCGCCGTCGACGCCGACTACACCAACCGCTTCATCCTCGCCGAAGCCAATCAATGGCCCGCCGACGTCCGCCCCTACTTCGGCAACGGCGACGAGTGCCACATGTGTTTTCACTTCCCCCTCATGCCGCGCATCTACATGGCGCTCCGCCAGGAAGACCGCCTCCCCATCACCGACATCATCGCCCAAACTCCGCCTATCCCCGACAACTGCCAGTGGGGCATCTTCCTCCGCAACCACGACGAGCTCACCCTCGAGATGGTCACCTCCGACGAACGCGACTATATGTACTTCGCCTACTCTACTGACCCGCAGATGCGCGTTAACTCCGGCATTCGCCGCCGCCTCGCCCCACTGCTCGACAACAATCGACGCCGCATCGAACTTCTCAACTCCCTCCTGCTCAGCTTCCCCGGCACCCCCATCCTCTACTACGGCGACGAGATCGGCATGGGCGACAACATCTACCTCGGCGACCGCAACGCCGTCCGCACCCCCATGCAGTGGAACTCCGACCGCAACGCCGGCTTCTCAACCGCCGTCCCCGCCCGGCTTTCTTTTCCGATCATCATGGACCCCATCTGGGGCTACCAGTCCATCAACGTCGAAAGCCAGCTTAGCGACCAGTCCTCGCTTCTCCATTGGACCCGCAACATGATCGCCCTGCGCAAACTCTTCCACGTCTTCGGCCGCGGCACCATGGAGTTCCTCAACCCCGAAAACCGCAAGGTCCTCGCCTATATACGCCACTACGACCACGAGTACGGCGGCGGCCAGGAAACCGTACTCTGCGTCGCCAATCTCTCCCGTTTCGCCCAGCCCGTCTCCCTCGACCTCTCAGCCTTCGTCGGCATGCAACCCGTCGAGATGCTCGGATACGTCCCCTTCCCCCAGATAACCGACCAGCCCTACCCCCTCACCCTCGCCCCTTACTCTTTCTTCTGGCTCGAGTTCCAACCCGCGCCCCAGACCCAACCTCTTGCCGACCCTGCCGCCGAAGAGCAGTTCGACGAGCCGACCCTCGATCAACTCACCTCCGGCGCAGAGTCCCGTCCAATGAATCCCCTAAGACCCTGATCTGAATAGGCCTATGCATACCAATTCGCCACTCATGACCCTACTCCCACGCCAAAATCCGCATCTCACCCAACATTCGAGCCGTCTCTAACCATAAAGCCGAGGAAAGCCCAGACAGCACGATGGCCACAGCCCACACCAACATCAGCATCGCCGCAGAAGCCTCCGCTCCTGAGCCCGGCAGCCTTCTCGTCAGCCTCACACCCCTGTCTGCCGAGACCTTCGAGACCACCCTCGCCAATCTGGCGCTGGCCTTCCCCGGCCAGACCGTCCTCGTCGCCACCCCCGATAGTGTTCCGCAACTCTCCTCCGGCGGCCCGCTGCGTCTGCTCCATTACACCCCCGCCGCTCCATCCGCCAGCCCTTGGATCCTAACCGCGACCGACTTCCTCAACACCTTCAAGCTCGCCGAGGAGCACAACGCCTCTGCCTGCCTCCTTCTGGGTTCCGAGTCCCATTCCCTCCACCCCGAAGCCATCCGAGCCCTCGCCACAGCCGTTCCCGCCACCGATCTTGCCGTAGCCTATTACAACCTGGGGCCTCGCGAGGGCCTCCTCAACTCCGCCATCCTCTACCCCGTCACACGCGCGCTCTTCTGCGCCTCGCCCCGCTTCCCTCTCTCCATCGATCTCGGCCTCTCTCCGCGCATGGCAGAGCGCCTTGCCATCTCCGCCCAGCGCCTTTCCGGCTCCAGCCAGGACGACGACGCCGTCCTCTGGCCCATCGCCGAGGCCGCCATTGCCAACTACACCATCACCGAGATCGACGTCGGCCCCCGCACCTTCACGCAGCCCTCCGAAGACCTCAACACCATCCTCACCGAGATCGCCGGCTCTCTTTTCAGCGATGTGGATACCAAAGCCGTCTTCTGGCAGCGCGCCCGCGCCCTCCAGCCCTTTCGCAAAGTCACTCCCGGCCCCGTATCCCCAGCCACGATGGCCGACATCGCTCCAATGCTTGAGACCTTCCATCTCGCCTACACCAACCTCCACGAGATCTGGTCCCTGGTCCTTCCGCCCAACTCGCTCCTTGGCCTCAAACGCCTCTCCGTCATGCCCGCCGAAACCTTCCGTATGCCCGACGCACTCTGGGCACGCATCGTCTACGACTTCATCCTTGCCTACCGCCTGCGGACGATCAACCGCAGTCACCTCCTCGGCGCGCTCACTCCGCTCTATCTTGCCTGGGTCGCCTCGCACCTTATTCTCGTCAACGGCGGCATCGCTCCCGAGACGCACATCCAGCAACTCGCCGCCACCTTTGAGAACGACAAACCCTACCTCGTGTCACGCTGGCGCTGGCCCGACCGCTTCAACCCATAGCCAGCCCAACGAAGGAGACCAACCCTATGTGGCAACAAATCGAACTCGCTCTCAACCAGTCGGCACATCGAGTGCTCTTTCAGCTCGCCAGCTTCCTTCCCGGCCTCCTTGCGTTGCTCCTCGCGATCATCGTCTTCACCGTCTTCGGAGCCCTGATCGCAGCCCTTCTCCGCCGCATTCTCGCCTCAATCAAATTCGACGAGCGCCTCGCCCGTAACTCCATCGCAGCCATCAGCGACTGGGCACCCTCGCACAGCCCATCGCTCCTCGTCACTCGAGCGATCTTCTGGGCATTCGTCGTCATCGGCGCCCTCATCGGCATCTCTGCCTTCGACGCCTCTTACTCCAACAACTCGCAGGTCTCCTACTTCCTGGTTCCCTACCTCACCCATTCCATCGGCGCTATCATCCTTCTCATCTTCGGAAACATCGTCGCCCGCTTCCTCGCGCGCTCCGTGCTCATCGGAGCCGTCAACGCCAAGCTCCAATACGCCCGTTTCCTCTCCCTCGGCGTCAAATGGCTCGTCCAGGTCCTCACCGCCGCCATGATCCTCGATCACCTCGAGATCGGCGGCACCGTAGTCGACCTGGCCTTCGGCATTCTCTTCGGCGGAATAGTTCTCGCCCTGGCCCTCGCCATCGGCATGGGTTTCCGCGACATCGTCAGCCGGTCCCTCGAACGCACCACCGACCGTATCCCCAACATCGATCCCCTTCCCGGAGACCCCGACTACAAATCCCCCACCGAACCCCTACGCCACTTCTAAGAGCAGGGAAGAGGGAAGAGGGAAAGGGAAAAGAAAGCAGGAAATAGAGCAAGCGACTAAGAAACAGAGGTGTGTTCGTAATCCCTCTTCCCTTTTCCCTCTTCCCTCTTCCCTGCTTTCAATAAGCATCCCCCGAAAGCAGCGTCCGCTGAGTCCGCTGATAAAACCCAAACGCCGCCACCCCAACAAACCCGACCAGCGGCACAACATAACCCAGCGCCAGACTCCCCGTCTGCCGCGCAATCAGTCCCAGCACCGGCGGAAAGATAGCCCCGCCAACAATCGCCATCACCAGCAGCGACCCGCCGATCTTCGTATTCCTTCCAAGCCCCTTCAACCCCAGAGCAAAGATCGTCGGAAACATAATCGACAGGAAGAACCCGCTCGCTACCACAGCCCACGCACCCACCAGCCCCGGCCTCATCACCGTCACCAACATCAGCAGGGCATTCACGACTCCATACACACCCAGCATCAAACTGGGTCGCACAAAACGCATCAGCGGCGTCGAAACAAATCGCCCCACCGCCAGCGCAATCAAAGTCCCCAGCAGATACAGCGCCGCCGTCCGCTCGCTCACCGCCGTGTACTGCTTCATATAAGGAATCAAGCTGCTCCACGAAGAAATCTGCGCGCCCACATTGCAGAAGTTCGCCGCCACCGCAATCCATATCGCCGGAATCTTCAACAGCTCCGCAAAGCTTCCATGATCCTCACCCGCACCCTCATGCTCCGACTGCATCACGGGAAACTTCGTCCGCGAAAGAATCAGCGCACACAGCAGCACCACCGCACCAAACGTCAGGTACGTCGGCACCACCCGCATAATCTCGCCATGCAGATAAGCGTGGTACGTTCCCGCCTGCTTCATCGACTCAATCTGCGCCGCATTCGGCTCCACACCCGAGAAGATGAAGTAAGTTCCAATCAACACTCCCGTAATGGTTCCCGGAGGATTGAACGACTGCGAAAAATTCAGCCGCTGCTCCGATGTCACCGGATCGCCAAACTGCGCAATAAACGGATTCGCCGCCGTCTCCAAAATCGAAGCACCGCTTCCCACCGTAAACAGCGCAATCAGAAACAGCGCATACCTCCCGCTCACTGCCGCCGGCCAGAACAACACCATCCCCGCGCCAAACAGCAGCAACCCCGTCACCATCCCGGCCTTGTACCCCCACTTCCGCATCAGCAGCGCCGCCGGAATCGCCATGCAGAAGTACCCAAAAAAGTTCGCCGTCTGCACCAGTTGCGCGCTGAACTGCGACAGCTCAAACGACTTCTTGAACTGCTGCACCAGAATGTCCGTCAGGTTGTTCGACATGCCCCACAGAAAGAACAGCACCGTCACCATCACAAACGGAAACAAATGCCCCACAGGAAAAACCGGATGCTTCTTTCCCGCTTCAGCCTTCACACTTCCACCAACCGTGGTCGAAACCTGCATGAACCCAACCTCTCTATTTCAACGATGGATCATCCTAACCGCTGCGACGAAACATTGTCGCCATCTCCCGTCGTCATCCTGAACGCGGTCGCACAGGTTCACGTCGTCATCCTGACCCTGAGCGAAGTCGAATGGGGAAGGATCCCTGTATTTCGTCTTTGTTCTCGTCTTGGCTCTTGTCTTTGCCTGTTCTTAAATCCCTCTCCTCCGTGCCCATCCGCCCTATGCCTTCAGTGGCTGGACAGCTTCAAAGCCCATAAACCTCAATCGCCGTCCCACCAAACACCGCCACCCGTTCACTCTCACTGAACCCCGCAAAGTATTTATCCAACAAATCAAACCATCGCCCATATTCACTAGCCACCAAACACACCGGCCAGTCCGATCCCACCATCAGCCGCTTCACCCCAAACGCCTCCACCACCGCATCCAGATAAGGCCGCAGCCCATCCGGCGTCCACGCACTCCAATCCGCCTCCGTCACCATCCCCGACACCTTGCACCACACATTCTCGCGCTCAGCCAGCTCCTTCATCCGCGAAGCCCACGGCTCGATCACTCCCTCGCGAATCAGCGGCTTCGCCACATGGTCCAGCACAAACACCTGCTCCGGATGCTCATCTACAAACGCAATCGTCTGCGGCAGATGCCGTTCATAAATCAGGATGTCGTACACCAGCCCGCTCCCCAGCATCGACCGAATCCCCGAGTTGAAGTCCTCACGCAAAATATAGTTCTCGTCCTTCTCCCCCTGAATCACATGCCGCAATCCCTTCAACTTCGGCCTGTGTTCAAACTCCTCCATCACCCCGGGAAACTCCTCACCCGCAATCGGAGCCCAACCCACCACCCCACGAATCGCATCACAATCCTCTGCAAGATCCAGCAGCCATCGAGTCTCTTCCATCGTCTGCCGAGCCTGCACCACCACAGACCCATCCACATCAGCCGAAGCCATCGCAACCGTCAGATCCTTCGTCAAAAAGTCCCGCCGCAACAAACTCATCGACTCATCAATCCACCCATACTCCTTCGCCGAATACCGCCAAAGATGATGATGCGCATCAATCCTCTCCGCCACACAACCTCCGAAATCACGTCACCCAAAGCCTACCCTACGACACACCAACCATGTCACACCTCAAACAACATCTCGACCAAATAACAAGACCCTTACGTCCCCAAACAAACGTCATCTCGACCGAAGCAATGGACAGTCTCACCGTCCATTGCGTAGTGGAGAGATCCCTGTATTTCGCTTTTGCATTTCGCTTTCGCTTCCACCACCAACCTCCCTCTTCCATCCAATCCCGCACAGGCATACTATGGCGGCGAGCAGTTATCCCATAGCTCAAGCAGCTCGCTAACACCGTAAGCCGTATCGCCGTCTCCTGCATCTCATCCCCGAATCGGAGAAACTTTTATGGCGCCAAAGAAATCCACCCCACACTTCCCCACCATAAGCCGCACCGTCCTGCCAGGCAGCGAAAAGCATCCAGCTAGAGGAGTCACAGAAAAGCCAGCGCCGCACGACAAACGAATCGTCGTCTCCGTCGTCGTCCGCCGCAAAAATCCTCTCGACATCAAGCTCGGCAAACAACGCCTCACGCACGCCGAATATCGCAAGAACCACGGCGCCGACCCCGAATCCGTAACCCTCGTACGCAAGTTCGCAAGGCAGTTTGGTCTCAAAGTCGAACCCGACACTCCCGGCCCCGAGCGTCGAACCGTCAAGCTATCAGGAACCATCGCCGACATGCAGAAGGCCTTCGGCACCTCGCTCAGCCATACGACGATCAATGGCGTCACCTACCGCGTTCGCGAAGGCAGCATCGATATCCCGTCTGATCTCATCGGTCACGTCGTGGCTGTCCTCGGCCTCGACAACCGTCCACAGGCACACTCGCACTTTCGCATCAAAGGTCAGAAGGGCGACACCGCTGCCCGCCGAGCCAAAGGCAAAGGAATCGCAAAACCCCACGCCGCCGGAGTCTCCTACACACCGGTCCAAATAGCGCAGCTCTACGGATTCCCCGCAGGCGCCACCGCAAACGATCAGACCATCGGTATCCTCGAGCTCGGCGGAGGCTACCGCAAGGCCGACATCAGCGCCTACTTCAAAAGCCTCGGCCAGACAGTTCCGAGCGTCACCACAGTCTCGGTAGACGGCGCCAAAAACTCTCCCACCAACGCCAACAGCGCCGACGGCGAGGTCATGCTCGACATCGAAGTCGCCGCCGCAGTCGCTCCCGGCGCGAAGATCGTCGTCTACTTCGCCCCCAACACCGACCAGGGCTTCCTCGATGGCATCGCCACCGCCATTCACGACACCACCAACAAGCCCAGCGTCATCTCCATCAGTTGGGGCAGCGCAGAATCCAATTGGACCCAACAATCCCTCAACGCCCTCGACGCCGCCTGCCAGTCCGCCGCCGCCCTCGGCATCACAATCACCGTGGCCACAGGCGACGACGGCTCCACCGACGGCGAAACCGACGGCCAGAACCACGTCGACTTCCCCGCCTCCAGCCCTCACGTCCTCGCCTGCGGTGGAACCAGTGTTCAAAGCGACGGTTCCGCCATCACCTCCGAGACCGTCTGGAACGGTCTCCCCAGCGGTGGCGCAACCGGCGGCGGCGTCAGCAACTTCTTCCCTCTGCCAACCTGGCAGGCCGACGCCGGCGTCCCTAAACCTACCAATCCCGCAGGCGGACGCGGCACCCCCGACGTCTGCGGCAACGCCGACCCCGCCACCGGCTACCAGATCCGCATCGACGGAGCCAACTACGTCATCGGCGGCACCAGCGCCGTAGCTCCCCTATGGGCCGGTCTCATCGCACTCGCCAACCAACAAAACGGCAAGTCCGCAGGCTTCATCCAGCCCGCCATCTACGCCGCCAAAGCAACCTCCGCCTTCAACGACATCACCTCCGGAACCAACTACACCGGCACTCCCGTCGGCTTCAAAGCCGGCCCCGGATGGGACGCCTGCACCGGCCTCGGCTCACCCATCGCCCCAAAAGTCATCACCACCATCAATCCCGCCGCCCAACCCGGCAAGAAGAAGAAAAAGAAAGACAAAAAGAAAAAGAAGAGACCCGCCAAACCCACCAGCCATAAGAAACCGTCCATAATCAGGCGCAGGGGGTAAACACACAAAGCACCTGACCTGAGACCAAATTCGTTCTATCCTTTGACCAACATCTCATGACCAACCCTCATCAGATCGTTGGCACATCCCCCCTACGCAAAGAAGGCGCGGCTAAGGTCCTCGGCCGCGCCTTGTACATCGACGACATCACCCTCCCCGGCATGTGGTTCGGAGCCACCGTTCGCAGCACCATCCCCCGCGGCCGCATCACCTCCATCACCTTCGACCCCGCCATCCCCTGGCACGAGTTCACCATCGTCACTGCAGCCGACATCCCCGGCGAAAACACCATCGTCCACCTCACCAAAGACCACCCCTGCCTCGCCTCCACCCACGTCAACCACCACTCCGAGCCCATCCTCCTCCTCGCCCACCCCGACCGCGCCGTCCTCCCCGCCGCCGTAGCCGCCGTCCACATCACCTACGAAGAACTTCCCCCCATCTTCACCATCGAAGACTCCGAGCAACAAAAAGAAATCATCTGGGGCGGGGGCGAAGGGGAGACGCCCAACACCTTCAAAACATATCTAATGCAGAAGAACCAGCAACCCATCCCCGACGAAATCTGGCAGCAAGCCGACTTCATCATCGAAGGCGAGTACCGCACCGGAGCACAAGAGCAGCTCTACATCGAAAACAACGGCGTCATAGCCGAATACTCCCGCGACCGACAGGCGTCACCGTACGCGGCTCCATGCAATGCCCCTTCTACCTCGTCCACGCACTCGAGCTAGTCTTCAACCTCCCCGCCGAAAAATGCCGCGTCATCCAGGTCGAAACCGGCGGAGCCTTCGGCGGCAAAGAAGACTTCCCCTCCGTCATCGGCAGCCACGCCGCTCTCCTCGCCATGAAGTCCGGCCACCCCGTAAAAATCTGCTACGACCGCGCCGAAGACATGGCCGCCACCACCAAGCGCCACCCCTCCCGCACCCGCCACCGCACCGCCGTCAGCAAAGACGGCAAACTCCTCGCCGGCGAAATCGAAATCGCCCTTGACGGCGGAGCCTACGCCACCCTCTCCCCCGTCGTCCTCTCCCGCGCCACCATCCACGCCCCCGGCCCCTACCACTGGCCCGCACCTCACCATCCGCTCCAAAGCCATGGCCACCAACATCCCGCCCCACGGAGCCTTCCGTGGCTTCGGCGCCCCGCAAAGCATCTTCGCCCTCGAGCGCCACATGGACAAGATCGCCCACACCATCGGCCTCACCCCCGAAGAGTTCCGCCGCCGCAACTTCCTCTCCACCGGCGACCGCACCGCCACCGGCCAACTCCTCAGCGACCCCGTAAACATGCAGGCGCTCCTCACCCGCGCCCTCACCGAATCCAACTACCACGCCAAGCGCGCCCAGTTCGACGCCGAAAACCCGCACCTCCACCATCAAGCGCGGCATAGGCTTCGCCACCTTCTTCCACGGAGCAGGCTTCACCGGCTCCGGCGAGCGCCGCCTCGCCTCCGAAGTAGCCATCGACATCGACCTCCAGACCGGTCGCCCCCTCATACTCGTCGCATCGACCGAATTCGGCCAGGGCACCAACACCATCCTCTGCCAGGTAGCCGCACAAACCCTGGGCCTACCCTTCGAAGACGTCAGTATCGCTCAACCCGACACTCGCCTCGTCCCCAACTCCGGCCCCACCGTAGCCAGCCGCACCGCCATGATCGTCGGCAAACTAGTCGAGCGCGCCTCCCTCCAACTCCTCGAAAAACTCCGCACCGAAGCCGCGCTCCCCACCCCGCACACCCCCGACGATTTCAAGCAAGCCGCCATCCGCTACGGCGAAGAGATCGGCAACCTCGAAGTCTGCGTCCGCTACGAAGCGCCCCCCAACATCTTCTGGGACGACGAAACCTACAGCGGCGACGCCTATCCCGCCTACGCCTGGGCCGCCTACGTCGCCGAAGTCGCCGTCGACACCACCACCTACACCGCGCAAGTCACAGACTTCCACGCCGTCCAGGAAGTAGGCAAAGTCATCCACCCCATCCTCGCCGCGGGCCAGATCGAAGGCGGCATCGCGCAAGCCATCGGCTACGCCCTCTACGAAAAGTGCATCTGGCAAAACGGCCACCTCGCCAACAACCAGATGACCAACTACATCATGCCCACCAGCACCGACGTCCCACCCATCCACGTCCACTTCGAAGAGACCCCCAGCCCCCACGGCCCCGGCGGCGCCAAAGGCATCGGCGAGCTCCCCATGGACGGCCCCGCCCCCGCCATCCTCAACGCCATCGAACACGCCACCGGCATAGCCTTCACCGAGATCCCCCTCCTACCCGAAGACATCTTCGAGCGCATGACCGCAACACCAAACTCCGGCACCGAATCCCTCGATCCTGCCATCGCCGGCCCCATCTTCAGCGAGACCAGCGCATGATCAGCCACACACCAACCCTTCAACCCCACCCAGACTGTCGTCATTCTGAGCGCAGCGAAGAATCCCTGTATTTTGCTTTCGCCTCTCTTGTCTTGTCATCCCGGAAGGGAAGCTGCTGCATTTGCACTTGCTGTTGCATTCGCATTTACATTTGCTGTTGATTCTAGAGCTATCCCAAGGCTTCAGCCTTGGGCCTCTCAGCACCCGATAAACAAAGGGGCTTTAGCCACCTGGGGTATGCCTTCCTCATCCCAGCCCTTACTTGTCGTTCAGTCTGAAAACAATGACCCAGATCTACGCTCACCATCAACGGCCAAACCAAAACCATCGAAGCCCCACCGATGAAGCGCCTCCTCGACGTCCTCCGCGAAGACCTCCACCTAACCGGCACCAAAGAAGGCTGCGGCGAAGGCGAATGCGGAGCCTGCGCCATCATCCTCAACGGCGACCTCGTCAACTCCTGCCTCATCCCCGCCCTGCAAGCCGAAGGCACCCAAATCACCACCATCGAAGGCATAGCCATCGACAAAAAACTCCACCCCATCCAGCAATGCTTCCTCGAAAACGGCGGAGCCCAATGCGGAATCTGCACCCCCGGCATGATCCTGGCCACCTATCACCTACTCGAAAAGAATCCGCAACCAACACTGTTACAAATTCAGGAAGGTCTAAACGGAAACCTCTGCCGCTGCACCGGCTACACACGCATCTTCGCCGCAGTCCAAGCCGCAGCTGAAAGTACTTCTACTCCCTACTCCCTACCCCCTACTCCCTGAACATGCGTTCAAACCCCACCCAATACGACCTCATCGCCCCCACCACCCTCGACGCGGCCCTGCAAATCCTCGCCGACTCCCCCGATCACTACACCCCCATCGCCGGAGGCACCGAGCTCATGGTCGCCCTCGGCGCAGGCCGCCTTCAATCCCGCAAGCTCATCTCCCTATGGAACCTCGAAGAACTCCGTTTCATCGAAGAGGCCACCGACGCCATCATCATCGGCGCCGGTTCCACCTTCACCGACATCCGCAACCACCCCGCCATCACCAAGCACCTCCCTCTCTTAACCCAGGCCGCCAGCTGGACCGGAAGCATAGCCAACCAGAACCGCGCCACCGTAGGCGGCAACATCGTCAACGCCAGCCCCGCCGCCGACACCCCACCCGCTCTCCTCGTCTACGACGCAACCAGTCACTCTCGTCTCCGCACAAGGCGAACGCACCATCCCCTACCGAGACTTCCACCTCGCCTACAAACAAACGGCCCTCGCCCCAGACGAGCTCCTCCACAGCATCACCATATTATGTAACTTTATCGATTACAAAACCTACATCCGCAAAGTAGGCACACGCAACGCTCAGGCAATCTCTAAAGTAGCTCTAGCCGCCATCGCACGAACAAGCAGCAACATTATCGAAGACATAAAAATCGCCGCCGCCAGCCTGCGCGAAATCCCCACCCGCCTCTACGCCACCGAACAATCCCTCATCAACAAGCCCCTTACCCCCAAAACAATCGCCCACGCCCGCACCACTCTCATCAACGAATCCAAACCCATAGACGACATCCGCAGCACCTCCAAATATCGCGCAGCCACGGCCGCCAATCTCCTGGAAGAATTCCTACACTCTCTCTAGCGTAACCATCATCCCCGTTAGAGGTCGTCATTCCCCTTAGAAGTCGTCATTCTGAGCGCAGCGAAGAATCCCTGTATTTTGCCTTTGTCTGTTGCGGTTGCCTTTCTTGTTTGTCATCCCGTAGGGATCTGCTTTTGTCTTTGCTGTTGCCGTTGCATTTGCCCTTGCCGTTGCATCTGAGGTAGGCCCGGGCTTTAGCCCGGGCATTAAAACCAGCCGAAAAGCAGCCTTCCGCTCTGCCGAAGGCCGGAGCGAAGCCCGCAGGGCGCAGCGACAGAATATTGCCTTTGCAATTGTCGTTGCCTGTTCTGCTTTGTCGTTCTCGCAAATTCTCTCCAATTACAAAGAACAACTATGAAATTTCTTTGAGTTTGCTCATGCCGAACGTCATTACTTAGCCTTTATCTCGCTCTTTGAAAACATGCTCGATCAAGGATTCAGCCACTACGCATCTGCAGCCTGCTCAAATCCGCCGAAAGCTTTCTCAATCGAAAGATAGACGCTTATCTAACGGTCGAGAGCACCGCGCATCACGGGCGAGCAGGCCGTCCTGACGTTCGCGAAGATAACGCTCACCAAGCAGCTTCATGGCAGCAATCACTATTGGAGCAATTTCTTCGCCCGAGTTTGAAATCCCAGCACTGTTTGGGATTCACCAGATTCTTTCAGTCTGTTTAAACCCGCCATGTGCGGATTTCGATTCTGAGCGCAAATCCGGACGCTGGGTAATGTTTTGAGAAAACAACGGCTGCTAGAATCGATTGGATTCTATCGGGATCAGAGCCGCTAATAGTTTTCTGGTGGACTAGTCAGCAGTTGGATATAGAATCTCTTGTAATCTCGGCGTCGCTGGATTGAGGAACGCGCTGCAGACGAAAGCCAACAAACTAATCACCAAACAACTCCCGCACCCGCCCTAAATCCCCCACCGTATCCACATCCAACTCCCCACCCTCCAACTCCACAAACCCACACCCCGCCAACAACTCCCGAGCCCCCATATCCCCCCGCAAGCCCCATCAAATCCCCAAACACCGCAGCCGGAAAAAACGCGGGAATCCCATCCCTCCCCGCATACCGCGAAGCCCTCACCTCATCCCCCATCAGCCGAGACAGATGCCCCGCCGTCACCGCCGGCTGATCACAAGTCATCACCACACACCCATCCACCCCCGACAAAGCCCCCACCCCAACCCGAATCGAAGAAGCCATCCCCTCTTCCCAATCCTCATTCACCAAAACCCGCGCATCACCCAGCGAACACTGTGAACGAATCACCTCAGCCGAAGCCCCCAGCACAACCACCACCGGCCAACACCCAGCCTCACGAGCCACTCTCACCGCCCGCTCCAGCAAATTCTCCCCACCCAACCGAACCAACTGCTTCGGCTCACCCAGTCGAGTCGAACCACCCGCCGCCAACACGACAGCCGCAACACTCACAGAGCACACTGCGCCTGCAGATACCGCGCAACCCCACCCTCACTCACATGCTTCGCCACATCCTCCGCGCTCAATCTCCGCGAAGCCCCCAGCTTCCCCATACACACAGCCTGCGCCTCCGCCACCACCGCCAGCGCAATCGCCTCCGGCCCATCGCCACCCAGGTCCAGCCCCACCGGCGCATAGATCCGCTCACAACACTCCGCCACACTCTCACCAATCTTCGCCGCGGCCTCACTTACCAGCAGCGAACTACGATGACGAGCCCCCAGCACCCCAAGATACTTCGGCCTCACCGGCAACAGTGCCGCCAACATCTCCCGATCCTGTTCATAGCTATGCGTCATCACCACCACGGCATCCGCAGCCCTGATCCCCAAATCCGCTATCGTCACCGCCCCAAGCGCAACAACCCGATCCGCCTCAGCAAATCGTTCCGTCCGGGCCAGCTGCCCCCGCCCATCCGCCACCGTCACATCCCAACCCAGCAGCGCCGCCATCCTCACGACCGGCTTCGCATCATCCCCCGCCCCCAGCACAAACAGCCGCTGCGGCGCCACGAATCTCCTCCACAAACCGCCCTTCATACTTCTCACCCGCGCGTAGCCCCATCGCACAAGCCAGCTTCTTCTCACCCAATCCCTCACTCGCAAACACAACCGCGCCGTCACGCAACACCACCCGCCGGAGCCCCTTCCCATCCCCCGGCAGATAATTCACCACCACCGAATCCGTACCCGCAAGCGAAGCCTCCATCGCATCCATCAACGCCCTGCACTCCGGAGTATCCACAGGCTCCAGCATCAGATCCACCACGCCGCCGCACCCCAGCCCAAACGGAACCTCAGCCGTGTCATCAAACATCGTCGAGTAGCGCTCCACCACAGCGCCTTCCCTTACCATCCACACAGCCTTGCGCATCACCTCAGCCTCAAGACACCCCCCGCTGATCGTCCCCGCATAAACCCCATCCCCACCCAACAACAACCGCGCCCCCGGCTGCCGATAGCTCGACCCCTCAGCCCGCACCAGCGTAACCAGCACCGAGACCCCACCCCGCTGCCAAAGCCGAACGATCTGTCGCCGTTCCATCATGACAAAAGCTTAGATGATTTCGTCCACATCGAAGAGTTCCCCAAACCCTTCCCGTAAAAAATACTTCACCAAACTGCGAAATCCACAGCCCCCAAAAAACGTCCGTCAGCAATCCACCTTTGCCACGCAATTCACCACAACTTGACCATCAAAAAACCACGTTCAACACAC
Organism: uncultured Acidobacteriaceae bacterium; assembly: GCA_963831665.1. GTDB lineage: Bacteria > Acidobacteriota > Terriglobia > Terriglobales > Acidobacteriaceae > Edaphobacter. The sequence goes on from CAWHRG010000001.1 coordinate 177,504, forward strand.
CATTTTCCCCAAAAACCCCAGTTAAACAGCACATTTCCGCAGCTAACTTTTTTCCGAAAAAGTATGAATCCCACACTCCAATTTCTTCCCACCCCAACGCCCACTCCGAGGATCAGCCCCCGCCTCCGGAATAGCCGTGCAAGGCTCACAACCAATACTCGTATACCCACGGTCATACAGCTCCAGCCGCGGAATCCCCTCTGTTTCTGCATACTTAGAAACCCGAGCCCAATCCCAGTCCGCGAGCACACTCACCTTCTTCATCTTCTTCCCTGTCGGAGTCGTATGATCCTCCACCTTCTTCAACCCCGCCCGGGTAGGCGACTGCTCCCGCCGTAACCCCGTGAACCACCATGAGTAAGGCTCCAGCGACCGCATCAGCGGCTCCACCTTCCTCACCCTGCAGCACTCCGTAGGCTGCACGATATGCAGCTTCCCAAACTGCCCTTCAAACTCCCTCGACAGTCGTCGAAGGCATTGCATTCACAAGGTTTAGTCCCCACTCCTCCACCATCCGGTCACGATAAGCAATCAGCTCCTTGAAGTGATATCCCGTCTCCAGAAAGATCACCGGCACCCCCGCCAAATGCCGCCGAAGCATATGCAAAACCACCATATCCTCCGTCTGAAAGCTGCTCGTAAAGCAAACAGAATCAGCAGATACGTCCCGCACAATCCGCTCCACCAGCGCCTCCGCGCCCATCACCTCATAATCAACCGCCGCCTCGACAATACTCATTCCGTCACCCCCGCCAACCGCAAAACCTCATCTTCATCACTCACAACCCCACCATCCGCAAACCCCTGAATCCGCAGGAGATCCATCTCCCCAATCCCCCTGGTCGAAATCGCCACAACCCCAGCCAACTGCAAAGCCCTCACCACACCAACCAGCGAATCTTCAGGAATCAGGCCATCATCCACCACCACAGCCCTCTCCCCACGAGCTAGCAAGCCTTCTCTAACTCGTTCAGCCAGTTCAACTTGACCCGGCACCAAAACCAACACCGCACGCCGTTTCTCATCAATCGAACTATCCACCGCAGGCAACGATCATCCCCGCGCCAACCGTGGCATTCGTCAATCCATCAATCAAAATCAGCGATCCGGTCCACCGACTGTCCGCGTACGCATCGAAAAACAAAGGCAGATTCGTCTCAAACTCAACCTCCGCAATCTCATTCATTTCCAAGCGGTTAGCCGCCGCCATGCTCCAGCGAGTTCACATCGACCTTGTACCGGATTGCCCGTACCGTAGCCCGCACCGTCCTGGTCGTATGCTTCGCCACATAGGTCCGCCCCACCACCAGCGGCTCCTCGTGCATCCACACCACCATCGCTCGAAACCGTCGACTAACCTCTGGCAAATCAGCATCTTCCAAAGCCGAAACCAGCATCTCCCCGCGACTCAGATCGATCTCATCTTCCAGTTCCACCGTAACGCTCTGCGGATACGCCGCAGCCGCCAGATCGCCATCGTACGTCACAATGCGGCTCACAATACTTTCCTTACGCGAAGGCAGAGCCATCACCCGATCACCAGCCCGCAAAACCCCGCGCGCAACCTGCCCCGCGAACCCACGAAAGTTCGCATCCGGCCTCAACACCAACTGCACCGGAAACCGCACAGGCCCATCCGCCTCATCCACCCGCAGCGGTACTGTTTCGAGATATTCCAGCAACGTCGGCCCTTCATACCAGGGCATCGCCGCACTTGGCGTAACAACGTTATCCCCTTCCAGCGCACTCACCGGAATCACCGTCACACTCTTCAATCCAAGCTGCGACGCCAATCTCACGAACTCCCCACGAATCGCAGCGAAACTCTCCTCCGAATACCCCACCAGATCCATCTTGTTCACCGCCGCTACCACATGCGGAATCCCAAGCAGCGAAGCAATATACGTATGCCGTCGCGACTGCGGCAACAGCCCACCCTGCTTCAAAAACGCCTTCGCATCGATCAATACGATTGCCACGTCCGCAGTTGAAGCGCCCGTAGCCATATTCCTCGTGTACTGTTCATGACCCGGCGTATCCGCAATGATGAACTTCCGCCGAGCCGTAGAAAAATACCGGTAGGCCACATCAATTGTGATGCCCTGTTCGCGCTCCGCCTTCAGACCATCCGTCAACAGCGAAAAATCTACGTGCCCGTTCGCAGCCCGATTCACGCGGCTTTTCTTCACCGCCGCCAACTGATCTTCGTAGACACTCTTCGTGTCATGCAGCAGGCGCCCAATCAGCGTGCTCTTGCCATCGTCCACGCTGCCGGCCGTCGTAAAGCGCAGCATCTCCTGCCCCAGATGAGCATCAAGAAACTCTTCGAACCTGACCGCTTCCTCAACCATTAGAAGTAGCCCTCCCGCTTCTTCACTTCCATCGAGCCCTCTTCATCGTGGTCGATCGCGCGATTTTCGCGTTCGCTCCGCCGAAACGTCATCAGCTCTTCAATAATCTTCGGCAGCGTATCCGCCTCACTCCGCATCGCTCCCGTGCAAGGCAGGCACCCCAGCGAGCGCATTCGTACCTTCACAGTCTGCACCTCTTCGCCGGGTAACAGCTTCATCCCATCGTGCACCAGCGTCATCGCCCCACCCCGCATCACGAGGGGGCGTTCCTTCGCAAAGTACAACGGCACAATCGGAATTTTTTCCGCATACAGGTACAGCCAGATATCCAGTTCCGTCCAGTTCGACAGCGGAAACACTCGAATACTCTCGCCCTTCCGTAGCCGCGAGTTATACAGACTCCAAAGCTCCGGCCGCTGATTCTTCGGGTCCCACTGCCCTGCCGTATCGCGAAAGCTATATACCCTCTCCTTGGCCCTGCTCTTCTCTTCATCCCGCCGCGCCCCACCAAACGCTGCGTCGAAGCCACCTTCTTCCAGCGCATCCAGCAAGCTCCGGGTCTTAAGCAGCCCGCAACAATTCTGCGTCCCCAGCGTATAAGGATTCGCGCCCGCGGCAATCGCCTCTTCGTTGCGATGCACAATCAGGTCTGCCCCAATCTCTTTCGCATACGCATCGCGAAACGCAATCATCTCTGGAAACTTGTAGCTCGTATCTACATGCAGCAGAGGAAACGGAATCTTGCCGGGATAGAAAGCCTTCTGCGCCAGCCGCAGCATCACCGATGAGTCTTTCCCAATCGAGTACAACATCACCGGTTTGGCAAACTCCGCCACCGCTTCGCGCAGTATCGCAATGCTCTCTGCCTCGAGCGCCTGCAAATGGTTCAACCTGGCCGGTTGACTTACCGTTATTTGATCCAAAGCAATCATCAGAATTATCCGTTCAGATAAGGAAATCTATCGACAGCTGCAGACCGCAGACTTCCGAAATTAGGGAATGGCGCTATTGGGAAAAGGGAGGGAGATGATCCGTTAGCGGGGACAGCGCCGGAGAGTATTTCTCCAGCAACAACACGCGCGCTCAATCGAAAACATCATGCACTTAAGTATAGGGCCCGCCGTCAGCCTCCGCAACCTACGAACAAGCCCTCGACCACTTCACCAAAATTCGTTCCTACCCCGGTCCACACGCCACAAGACAATATCTGCTAAACTAACCAAGTCGATGCAGCGATCCAGCAAGCCCACCCAAGGCGCTTGAGCCACACGGAAAGCTCATCCCCATCGGCATCTCACCGCAGCAAATTTTCGGGGCGTAGCGCAGTCTGGTAGCGCACCTGGTTCGGGACCAGGGGGTCGGAGGTTCGAATCCTCTCGCCCCGACCATTCTTCAGATTGAGCCCTTTTGAAGATCGCATCGAAGGGCTTTCCGTATGTGGGCGTTCCACTTACGCCATCCATGACCTCTTCGAAAATAGCCTCTTGAGCAATTGGCCTTTTTGCTCGAATCCTACGAGACATACAGGGAATACGCTTTCTTCGCGAGTTCTAAATCCTTTGCCTGCCCGAAGCCCGTCTCCGCACTGCGCAGACCTTGAATCTTCATCTTGACTTGTTGCTCGCCAATCCTAGAGTGACATCCCTTCCGACGCGACAGATCCAACCTTGCAGGCTTTTTTCTATTGAGGTGCTACCAAAGAAGCCGCGCAAACTAACTTGATACTGGCTATGGAATAACTCTAAAGAGTGATGCCGCAAGTGATTGTATGGAAGGTAAATTATTTGAAGCGAATCATTCTCCTCCGAAGCACGGAAGTACTTTTTCGGAGCTCATCGTTCTTGTGTTTATCTGCATAGGTCTCTCACGGTAGCTTGCACGCTCCGGAGAATGGGAGTGTGTTTTTTGGGACGTTTTCCAGTTAGTCGTCTATTCGCTGCCATCCTGGCAATTGGCTTTGCCGTTCCATGTGCTTATGGCACGGAGATTCCTGTTTCAGCCGACGCGCATGTGAATGCGACACGAGCTACAACGAACTTTGGCTCAATCTCGAACCTGTACATTGGCAACGGGAACACGACACTCCTGCAATTCGATCTCGGCAGCCTGCCGGCGGGGACGACGGCGTCGCAAGTTGCGCGGGCTACGGTGACACTGTTCATCAATCGGGTGAATACTGCAGGCACGGTGAGCATCGCTCCTGTCACCTCAGCGTGGAGTGAGTATGGTGTGACCTATGCCGCCATGCCAACGACGGGAACCGTGGTAGGGACGTTCACTGCTGTTGGGGCCGGCCAATATGTGACGCTGGACGTCACCTCGCTGGTACAGGCATGGTTGACCGCCCCCGCCAACAACAATGGTCTGGCGTTGACTTCGGCAGCGGCCAATATTCTTCTCGACTCGAAAGAGAACGATCAGACGGGCCACGCTCCAAGCCTGGATGTGACCTTAGTTTCGATGGGTGCGACTGGTGCTACGGGTGCAACTGGAGCTGCAGGCGGGATCGAGCAGGGGCCAGTGGGACTACCAGGCCCAACTGGAGCTCAGGGTATCCAAGGTATTCAGGGCGCAACCGGTGCTGCAGGCCTTCAGGGTAATACCGGCGCAACAGGAGCAGTGGGCGCCACGGGCACAACTGGCGCACAGGGTATTCAAGGAGTGACTGGTCCTGTGGGAAACACTGGCGCGACTGGACCAACAGGAGCCCAGGGCATCCAGGGTGTGGCAGGGCCTGCTGGCGCCACGGGCGCAACTGGAGCAGCCAGCACCGTTGCTGGGCCAACAGGTCCAACGGGTGCGATAGGAGCGACTGGGGTCCAGGGTATTCAGGGGGTGACCGGAAATACCGGCGCGACCGGCGCGACAGGTGCAGTTGGCGCAACGGGTGCGGGGTTTGCCAACGGATCGGCAGCCGGGCAAATCTACCTCACCGGATCCTCCCCGTTTGCCCCGCAGAGTCCTCAGACGGTGACTGGAGACGTCACAATTAGCTCCGCAGGAGTCACTACCATCTTGGACAGTCACGTGAGTCTGTCCAAGATCAACGCAAGCGGCACAGCCAGTTCAAGTACGTTCCTTCGCGGGGATGCTACCTGGGCAACAGCGACTGTTAACTACCAGGGCGCTTATAGCAACTCAACAAGCTATTCCCCCGGCTCTGTAGTGCTCTACAGCAACGCGCTTTACTACGTAACGTCTTCAGGAACGATAGCCGACTTTATACCAACTAACACAACCTACTGGTCGCTGATGTTGCCAGCGGGTGCGACAGGTGCCACCGGCGCGACAGGAGCAGCCAGCACCGTTGCTGGCCCGAGCGGACCTGCTGGCCCGACGGGCGCTACGGGGCCGACGGGACCAGCTGGACCAGGCACTACTTTCATCGCATCACAGCTTACCCTGGGTGCCGGTCCGGTGGCGTATTACGGTCTGACATCGAGCGGTGATCCCACTCTCAGCGGTCAGATGATCGGATATAACGCGGCGGCGACGCCGGTCCCGGTCTCCTGCACCATCGACAGCGCCTACTTCATGCTCGGGCAGGCCACTCCTGGCTACACATTTACCTCTACGGTCGTCTTCACCCTGTATAAAAACGGATCGGCGACAACTTTATCGAGGGCCCTCACTCCGAACGGGACTTCGGTGGTGACTGGTTCTTTGACCTCTCTTCCAATCCCCATCTCTGCCGGAGACCTCCTGGCCTGGCAGGTTCAAGATATTGGCTTTTTATCAGATTTCGGCGGTCAAAGTGGCGTGGCCAGCATGAGCCTGCATTGCCAGTAGAGTTAACCCCGACGATCAGTACCCGCAGTTGCGGGTACTGAGTTCTGTCCTCAGAACCTCCAATAGAGGGGTGCGATGAACGCGGCGACCAAGAGCGACCACAACAGAACGAGCATTCCAAGCTTCCAATAGTCGCCAAACTCGTAGGCGCCCGGTCCGTAGGTCAACAGGTTCACTGGCGTACTCATAGGTGTAAGGTGAGCAGCGCCGGACCCCATTGCCACGGCAATCAGTAATGGCAATGGAGAAACAGATAGTTCACCAGCCGTGGCGGTAGCGATTGGGATCATGACCAGCGCTGCGGAAGTATTGGAAATAACTTGCGTGAGCGTTGTGCTCACGATGAAAAGTCCGGCCAGCACTGCTCGCGGACCGCCGGCTCCAACCAGTTGAATGACATGGTCACCGATCAATCCCGCCAAGCCTGTGTTGGTCATGGCAGTAGCGATCGGAATCAAACCTCCGATGAGGATGCAGGTGTTCCAGTCAACGCCACGGTAGAGTTGGGGCAGCGTGATAACCCGCATCACAACCATGGCGCCTGCACAGAGTACTGCCGCGATCGCTGGCGGTACTGCATTGGTCGTGAGCAGGACGATCAGTACAATCAAGATACCGATGGCTTCAAACGCGCCACGGCTCAGGGCGACTGCTTGGCGTCGGACCACTTCCGGAGAGTCGACTACCAGCATCTGCGGATCGGAGAGATGCTTATCCAGTGCCTCCCACGTTCCCTGCAACAAAAGGTGGTCGCCAATGACCAGTTGCGTGATATTCGACGCCACATCATAGCCGCCGCGCTGAACAGCGAGAATGATTAGGTCACCGTCGTGGGTGGTCATTCCGGGGAACACTGTTTGACCTATCAGAGCCGAGCGAGGCGGGATCACGATTTCGGCTAGACCAGACGAACGATTGAAAAGGGTATCAGCGACGCTACCGGCCTCTGCATTCAGTTCGCGGATGGCAAGATGCACGTCGCCCGCCAGTTTTCCCACCGCTTGTGCATCGCCGCGCACCAATAGCAGATCCCCTTCGGCCACCGGCTTCTGCGTGGGCTCCCCTCCTTCTGCATCCACTAGACTGACGATGTTTACCCCTGGGTAAGGTGTCAGATCGATGTCAGTTATAGACATACCCACATAAGGCGAACTGGCACGTACCCGCAGATGATGCATGCCGTCTTTGATTCCGTATTGTTCGACCAGCGTATGCGCATGTCCGCTGAGGTCAACCGGGAGAGATCCGCTCCGACGCTTCGGCAGCAGGTGAGGCCCGAAGATCAGAATGATGACCATCGCGCCGGCGAACAGCGGAACGCCCACGATGGCCCACTCGAAGAACCGGATCGGCCCTGCACCAGCCAATTCGCCGGCATTTGACGCGATGACATTCACGGGGCTGCCCAGCAGCGTGAGTTTCGCGCCGGTGAGGCACGCTATCGACACCGGCATCATTAACTGAGATGGCGCAATATCCGCACGCGCTGCGATGACGACCGCGATCGGGACCATCGTTACCACTGCACCATTCATACCAATCAGTGCGGTGAAAAGAGCGGATAAGAGCAATAACGATACGAGCAACCGCGTTTTATTTGTGCCGGCATGACGAATGAGGAGTTGACCGGCCCAGGTCCCTACGCCTGTCGCCTCCAAGCCGGTACCGATGACCAGAAGAGCAGCGATGAACACAACCAATGAGTCGCCGAATCCCGCCAAAGTGTCGTGCGCATTAAGGACGCCGGTGAAATACAGGGTAAGCGCCGAGGCCACCGCTACGATTGCCGCTGGCCACTTATTCCAGATGAACAAGACCATCATCGTCACGACAACCAGCGATGTGATCATAAGGTTGCTCATCTTTGCATCTCCGGGGCAAGCACCGATCGATTTGCTTCACAACACCGTTGTCAAGACTGCAGGTCAGTAGCCCAGAGCGGCGCCGTCGCCTCGCGGATCAGCCCCTCCTTCGTAGAAACCTTGTTCGTGATCGACACGGATAGCATGCGCATGCCCCATGTTGTCGTTCCAGCCGGTGACCATTTGCACGGGCTGGCCGCGTCGTTTCAGTTCGCGCACCACCTCGTCAGGTATACGGCCTTCGAGTGACATATTGCGCGATTTTGTTCCCCATGTTCGCCCCATCAGCCAGCGAGGCGCTTCGATCGCCTGTTGAACGTCATAGCCGAAATCGATGAGCCGAGTCGCGAGTGCGGCTTGCGTTTGCGGTTGTCCTTCGCCGCCCATCGAACCGAAGGCGAGATAGGGTTTTCCGTTGCGCGTCATCATGCCGGGGATCAGCGTATGAAACGTACGCTTTCCGGGACGCAGATGGTTTGGATGATGCTCATCCAGTGAAAAGAACCCGCCCCGATTTTGCATGATGATGCCTGTATTGCCGCCTATAACGGCACTTCCGAAGTCGTGAAAAATCGACTGAATCAACGACACGACCATCCCGTTCTTGTCCGCTGCACAGAAATAGCAGGTATCGCCTTCAGGAACGCGACGTTCATGTGGATGTGCATACGCAATACCGGCAGGCACCTGGGAAATGTCCAGCGCCCGTTCTGAGTCGATCAGTTTGCGGCGCTCATTGCAGTACTCCTTCGAGATCAACCGCTGTACCGGAATCTCCACGAAACGTGGATCTGTCAGCCATTCTTCCCGATCGGCAAAAGCGATCTTCACTGCCTCCGCCATATGGTGGTAATAGTCTGCGGTGCCATCGCCCCAGGCAACCACGTCATAGCCTTCGATGAGATTCAGGATCTGGAGGGGAGTGAACCCTTGGGTGTTTGGCGGCAACTCATGCACATCGTAGCCTCGATACGTTGTGGTGATGGGGTCAACCCACTCTGCATGGAAATCAGCAAAGTCGTTCGCCCGCAACGGCGAGCCTAACGATTCAATGTCTCCACAAATTTGCTTGGCGATTTGGCCCTCGTAAAATCCTCCGCGCGCACCTTGCTCAGCGATATGCTGCAACGACTGCGCAAGGTTTGTTTGGACGAGCCGTGCCCCCTCGCGCGGGACTTGACCACCCGGCATAAAGACGGCAGCCGTCGCCGGATACTGCGTCAGAATCGGCACATCCTGCACGATCCAATCAAGCAGAGATCGGCTAACCGGTACACCGTCGCGGGCATAAGTAATCGCCGCTTCAAACAATTCACTCCAGGGAAGACCTCCAAAGCGCTCGTGTGCCGCACGCCACCCGTCGACAGCGCCCGGCACAGTCAGAATGGCCAGCGGTCCACGCGATGGAATCTCATTGTCTGCAGCTTTGGAACGATAGTAGTCCAACGTTGCAAGCTGAGCCGCGTGACCACTGGCGTTCAGCCCATGGACGCGATTGCTCTTTTCATCAGCGATCAGCCAGAAGCCGTCGCCGCCTAACCCAGCCATGTGCGGATAGGCAACACATAACACCGCATTTGCTGCAATGGCAGCATCCACTGCAGTGCCGCCCCGCTGGAGTATATTCACACCTGCCTGACTGGCGAGGTAGTGCGGTGTCGATACCACACCGCGCGGTGCACGGGTAGACGGGCGACCGGTGCGCGGGCCATTGGGATGACTCATAACGGAATCTCCTTACATGCCTTCTGTAATAACAAGCCTGAGGTACTTCCCATGGCTTGCCGAATCCTAAGGATATGGCGTGACATTGCCGGATCAAGACGCGCGGTCGTCGAACTCCATTCCGACATCTCTGACCTTATCTTTGGAGTGATCCATGAAACGTGTCACGATGGGCAATGCTCCTCCCAGGACAACGCACAACAGTCCCAGCCACAACGCAATTGTGTTATGCCCCATCGAGCCCATGCTGGTCAGTGGAAAGGCAGCGAATAGTAATACCAGCGCGATTGTCTCTGCGGTTAGTTTGTCCATTGAGCTACCTCAATTGAGAAGAACAAGTGCAACGGTTGCCAATCCAGTCAGCACTGCAACAAGGACGGTCCAGGGCATCGCCTGTCGTAGTACTGCTCCTTCTTGACCCTTGATGCCAGTGATGCTCGTCCCCAGTACGACATTGGCGGGACCAATGGCGTTACCGTATGCGCTGCCCGCAGCCTGCGCAGCAACAATGCTTTCCACGGGTAAACCATGCAGATGTGCCACGTCGCTCTGCAATCCACCGAAGAGCACGTTGGATGCTGTACTGCTCGACGTCATGAATGCACCGAGCGCACCGATAACGCTGGCAATGCTGGCATAGACCAATGGCGGAGACACGGCGGCAATGCCGTCGGCGAGAACTAATGTCTGGCCGCTGTGGTCAAGGATCCGGCTCAATACCAGAAAGGCAATGACCGGCACGGAGGCTGGCACCGCGTCAGTGATTAAACTTCGCGCAAGATTTTCCGTGCCGTGACGAGCTCCCCATGCCCGGTAGTAGCCCTTTGCATTAAACACAATCCAAACGACGATGGCCGTGACCAACAGCATCGTTCCCGGATGTGTCAGTGGTGCGAAAGGTGCATAACGCTCGACTGCGGCATTGTGCACACCGAACCCGGTGTTCACTTCTGGAAATGGGAGACCAACTCGGAACTGTCGCAACGCCGCGTTGAGTGACGGAATAAGCAGAATTCCAAGGGTCACAACCGGCAGCACAATGTAAGGCAGAAACGACATCGACAGACTCATGACGGGTGCTGCTTCCTCTTGCTCGTCAGCACGTTTTTCCATCATGGCAGGTCTGTCAGGAATATCTTTTATCGGTTCGCCGTAACGGCGCCAACGCGATAACGGATAGAGGGCGATCAGTGCGACGGTGGCAGCTAGGAATGTCGAAAGCTCAGGGCTAAAAAACGCGAACACTAGTTGTCCAAAACCGAGGATGGTGCCAAGAATGAGGACTAACGGCCAGGCATGCCGTATCGCCGCCCAACGGCCATACAGCCACACGATAAGGAGGCCACCCAAGTATGTCGAGATCAGTAGCAAAAGTGAAGCTTCATAGGCAGTCCTTCTAACATCGTGCACATCGGCAACTTGCAGCGTCGCCAGCCAACCGACACCGAGCGTACCGAAGAACCTCGCCCACGCATGCGCAATGATCGACATAGACGCGGCATAGACCGGTCTTACCCCCATAGCGAGAAGCAGCGGGGCAACCACGGCAATAGGTGCGCCAAAACCCGCTATGCCCTGGAGGAACGAGGAAAACACCCAGCCAAGGGCTACGATAATGAACAGTTCATTGCGGCTAAAGCGCGCTATGCCTTGTCGAAGAGCGTCATATCCACCCGCCTGTTTGGTTATCTGATATAGCAGCAGCGCTGGCCACATCACATAAAGAATAAAGATGGCGTCCCACACACCTTTCGCACTCGCGACCGCCAGCGTGATCATGGGAGTTCGAAATGCAAGGAGAGCGACGAGACCGCCCGTGAACATCGCTACTGGCCCCGCTTCCGGCGCCCGCCAGCGCAATGGCACAAGGAAAATGAGCAGCGCAAGAATGGAAAGCGTTGCTAAGGTCCAATGGATAAAATCAACTGGAACATGTGCCTCACTCATTCTCATTCTCCGCGGATTGCGAAAAAGATCATCCGCAATGTATTTGGTAATTGCAGCGCGCAAGTAGAGGATTCAGCAACCCTCTCACAGAAAAGGCCCCACATACTTTTCTGATGCGAGTCAAAACCTCACAATCATGAGTTCCTGATTTGGGTGCAAACTTCGGAGCAATGAAGGGAGACAAATGTCGCGACTACAACTTAGTTGGTATTAGATGAAGAGGCGTTCTGGCCCAGAGCGCGACACAGATTCTCCCATAAACACGAAGAAGTGTCAACAAACCTGCGTTGGCACTGGAATCTGTATATGTTGGCGGAAGGGCTACTTCTAGTTTAGCCGTCTAGAGCCTCAACTTGAGCACCTCTACCCCCGCTTGAGACACCTTCAAATCATCCTCCGATTTGCCTCCGCTAAAGGCAGCGATCAGGTATCTCGTTTCGCAACGAATTATGACTCCTCCAGTCCAGCCAACTTCCCCAGTCATGGTCGGACGCACCTGGCTCCCACTGTCTTTCAGCGTGTCCGCCATCTCTGCAGCTTTGGAGTAAGCGATCGCCAAAAGATTTGAGCCTTTATCTGTTGCCGAAGGATTATCTTTCATGCGGCCAACCACTATCATCTTCGAACTCCAGGATTGAATGCTGTCACCTTCAAAGTAGGCCACGACTGCCACCCCGCCGATGCCGAGTTCGACAGCACGTTGACGCATCCCGAGCAACGCCGCATTCGCCGCCTCATCAAAATTCTTTGCATTCTTAGCGAGGACTGGATCTGCAACCACGGACTTCTGTGTCTGTGCGTTCGCATTCAAGCTGGCGGCGGGCGACATGAAAAGAAACAAAATCGCAAGACGACGCCCACGGTGCAATACGGATGGGAAATCGGAGATAGTTTGCATACGGCAGCATATGCGATAGCACCAACCAACTAAAAGGACTATTTACTGTGCTCTGCGATATGCTGAAATCGCAATCCTGAACAAGATCATATGGCTGATAAAAAAAACACCAACGGTCGCCCCGAGCGAATGGATATCCGCACCATCGCACAGGCAGCTAATGTGTCGATCGCGACCGTCTCTCGCACCATCAACGGAGTCTCGACGGTCAATCCTCAAATGGCCAAGCGGGTTCTGGCAGTCATCGACGAGCTCGATTACTTCCCCAACACTCAGGCCCGCGCGCTCGTCTCAGGCCGCAGCCGCATCTTTGGCCTCATCGTACCGGAGATCACAAACCCCTTCTTTCCCGAGCTCATTCAGGGTTTCGAAGACATCGCCGTAGAACACGGTTACGAGATCCTCGTCAGCTCGACCAACAACGACCCAAGGCGAATGTCTCACTGCATCCGCCGCATGCTCGAGCGCAAGGTGGAGGGCGTAGCGGTCATGACCTTCGGCACCGAAGAGCCACTGCTCGATCAACTCGCCGAACGCAAAGTCCCGCTCGTCTTCATCGACGTGGGGCCAGACCGCCCCGGCATCAGCCTATTGAAAGTCGACTACCACCACGGCATACATCAGAGCGTGCAACATCTGGTCGCGCTCGGCCACCAAAAAATCGCCTTCATCCGCGGCCCGATGAAGTTGCACTCTGCGCAATCACGCAAGACTGCCTTTTCGAAGTCGTTACTGGAGTCCGGCGTCACGCCCAATCCAGCCTGGATCATCGAAGGCGACCACACTCTCGAGGGCGGCATAGCGGCTATGGAGCAGTTACTCGCCGCGAACCCCAGTCCCACCGCAGTCATCTGCTCGAATGACATGACAGCGATCGGCGTAATGCACAAGCTTTACCGTGCTGGCCTCCGCGTCCCCGATGATCTCTCCGTCATCGGCTTCGACGACATTCACATCTCCGAGGTCACGATTCCACCCCTCACCACCATTCAAATGTCGCGCTTCGAGCTCGCGCGCTCAGCCTTCTACGCCCTGCGTGCCCACGTCGACAAGACCGAGACTTCCATACCGAAGCGCGAATACGACATCTGCACCGATCTCATCGTCAGGGAGTCGACCGGCGCTCCCAAACCAGTCGTCCCCCGTCCGAGCAAAGCAAAACGAGTCTGACCAGCCGCCTCTATCAGACCAGTTACAACGGCGCGTGATAAACCTATTCATGCTCAATTTGTCCGTACTTCACGGAATAAACCGAGCCAATATCGTCGTAACCGTCTTTGTAAGGACCAGTTCATGCCCGTCTTCCGTAGCTTGATTTCCATCGTTGGCTTCTGCGCACTCTCCATGGCCCCCCGCACCTTGCTTGCGCAACAAACGCCGGACTCACAATCCTCCAAACCACAGGAAGGCGGTCAGCCACCGGCGACCGGAGGCGTCAACACGGGCGGAGTCTACGCGCCGGTCCTCGACAAGCAGCAGAGACCGATCACCGCGGGCGGCTTCGTTCAGACCGGCCCCATCGTCTTTCAGGACATCGCCGCCAAAGCAGGCCTGACATCCTGGAAGCACACCATGGGCAGCCCCGACAAACACTTCATCATCGAAACCAACGGCTCCGGCGTCGGCCTCATCGACTACGACAACGACGGCTGGCTCGACATCTATCTCGTCAATGGTTCCACCGCCGAGGCCCTCGCCGGCAAGGCTCCTGCTCCCAAGGCTGCTCTCTTCCACAACAACCACGACGGCACCTTCACCAATGTCGCTGACAAAGCCGGCGTCACCAATGAACGCTGGGGCATAGGCGTGGCCATCGCCGACTATGACAACGATGGCTGGCCCGACATCTACGTCTCCAACTTCGGCAAGAACCGTCTCTATCACAACAACCACGACGGCACCTTCACCGACGTAGCCGAAAAGGCCGGAGTCACTCTCGGCAACTGGTCCACCGGTCCTACCTGGGGCGACTACGATGGTGACGGCCGTCTCGATCTCTTCGTCCCCGGCTACGTCCACTACGACATCGCTAACCAGCCGTCATCCGGCGGCCAGGGCGCTTCTTTCAGCTTCTGCCAGTTCCGCGGCGCAGATGTCATGTGCGGTCCACGAGGCCTCAAGGGCGAGCCCGACCATCTCTTCCACAACAATGGCGACGGCACCTTCACCGACGTCAGCGAGAAGGCAGGCGTAGCCGACAAGAACGCCTACTACGGCCTCGCCTCCGCCTTCGTCGACGTCAACAACGATGGCAAGCCCGATCTCCTCGTCGCCAACGATTCAACTCCAAACTACCTCTACATCAACAAGGGCGACGGCACCTTCGAGGACGACAGCTACGCCTCCGGATACGCACTCAACGAAAACGGCCGCGAGACTGCCTCCATGGGTATCGGTATCGGCGACTATCAAAACAACGGCCTCCTCGACATCTACAACACAACCTTCTCCGACGACTACAACCCTCTCTACCGCAACGACAGCAACGCCAACTTCACCGACCTCAGCTACCAGATGGGAATTGCCGAACCTACAATTCCGTTCTTAGGCTGGGGTACCGCGTTCCTCGACTACGATAACGACGGCTGGAAGGACATCATCATCTCCAATGGCCACGTCTATCCCGCGGTCGACCGCATGGCATGGGGAACATCCTGGGCCCAGCGTCCTCTTCTCTTCCACAACCTCGAAGGAAAGAAATTCGATCTCGTACCGGCCGCTGAAGGCACTGGCCTTGCAAAAGTGGTCGTTGGAAGAGGGCTCGCTGTCGGTGACCTCTTCAACGACGGCAAGCTCGATGTAGTCATCAACGTGCTCGATGGCAATCCCGTCCTGCTCCGCAACGTCAACCCCGACAATCACCACTGGATCGAGTTCAAACTCGTCGGCGGCCCAAAGAGTCCTCGAGACGCCGTAGGGGCCACCGTCTATCTCACTGCAGGCGGCAAAAAACAGCGCGGCGACGTCATCTCCGGAGCCAGCTACGCCTCCTCTCACGACCCGCGCATCCACTTCGGCTTAGGTGATGCCGCCACCATCGACGCAGTGGAGGTCCACTGGCCCAGCGGATCAATCGAGAAGTTCTCCATCCCCAAGCCAGACCAGATCATCACCCTTACCGAAGGCAAAAGCGAAGCAGCCAAAAAGTAACAAACCCAGCGACGGGGTCTGTATTTGCTGTTGTCTTTACTTTTGTTCGTCGTTCCGTAGCCATTCGATTCTGTCTTTGTCGTTGTTTGCCTTCTCATTGATGCCTTCTCCACCTTTCGATGGATAGCCAACCCATCCTCCACTTCACTAAAATCATCCACTGCCATGCAATTCAGATTTCCCACCCAGCGAGTAGCTCGCATCATTATCGGTACCCTGCTTGGTGGAAGCCTCGGCTGCTGCATCATGGCCCTGCGCACCAGCCATGCTCGCGCAGAGTCCGATCCCACCTCCCCGTCGCAGCGCCACGTTTACTCCCAGGCCGTTGCCCAGCACTACAACTATCGCTTCGGCACCGACAAGCCATTCCTCCCCTCGCTCGCAACCACCGACACCGGCGAATTCATCAATCCAGCAGCCTTCCCTACGGCGAAGTACTGCGGCCACTGCCATCAGGAAGCCCACACCGAATGGCGTCAGTCCGCCCACGCCAACTCCTTCCGAGCCCCCTGGTACATCAAAAACGTCAACCTCCTCATCTCGGAAAAGGGCATCGAATTCGCCCGTCACTGCGAGGGTTGTCATAACCCGACCGCCCTTGTTTCCGGTGCCATGACCAAGGGTTCGCCCATCAATCGCAAGTTTGATGAGGACGGCGTCACCTGCTCCGTCTGCCACTCCATCCAAAAGGTAGACACCCGGGGCACTGGCAGCTACGTCCTCGGCCAACCCGCTGTCATGGTCGATGAAAACGGCCAACCCATCTACGGCGAAGTCTCCGACAAAGAGATCCTCGCCCACCTCGACCGTCACTCCAAGGCAGTCATGAAGGACTTCTACCGGTCCAGCGAGTACTGCTCGGCCTGCCACAAAGCTGCTCTTCCCAAACAACTCAACGATTACAAGTGGCAGCGCGCCATCTTCCTTTACGACGAGTGGCAGCTCTCATCCTTCGCTAAACAATCCCCGCTTCCCTTCTACGTCAAGGACCAGGTCTCCACCTGCCAGACCTGCCATATGCCCCGCGAAGCCCTGGGCAAGGCCTCCGACTACGGAGCCAAAAACGGCACACTCGCCTCTCACCGCTGGCTCGGAGCCAACACCATCATGTCGAAGTACTACAACTACGACACCCAGATGGAGAAGACCATCGCCTTCCTCCGCAATGGAGTCTTCAACGTAGACATCTTCGGACTGGAAAAGAGCGACGGCAAAACTGACGGCAAACTCATCGCCCCGTTAGGCAGTCAGGACTTCAACATCGCCCCCGGCGACATCCTCACTACCTCCGTCGTCATCCAGAACAAAGGCATCGCCCACAGTCACGTCCCCGAGCAGCGCGACATGTACGAGAGCTGGGTCGAGTTCGAAGCCAAGGACGCAACCGGCCGCACGCTCACTCACTCCGGCATCATCGAGCCTAACGGCGACCTCGATCCTCGCGCCCACAGCTTCACCAACCGTCTCGTGAACGTCAAAGGCGAGATCAACGACCTCCATCAGGTCTGGGACAACCGCGTCGTCGCCTATAACAACACCATCGCCTCGGGTCGCTCGCAGATCGTTCGCTACCAGTTCAAAGTTCCCGCAGACGCAAAGGGTCCGATCACCGTCACTGCCAGGGTCAACTACCGCCGCTTCGACCAGCACTTCATGGACTTCGCCATGGGCAAGCAACACTACCCCATGCCAATCGTCGAAATGGCCTCCCGCACTCGCACCTTCAACCTGGGAGACAATCCCGCTTCCACGCCCGACCCACAGGACAACAAGGAGTGGATGCGCTGGAACAACTACGGCATTGCCATGCTCGACGCCCAGCAGTACGCCGAAAGCGTCCAGGCCTTCGAACGTGTCGCTCAGCTACGCCCTGACTACGCCGATGCCTTCACCAACATCGCCATCGCCAACTTCCAGTGGCAGCGTTACGAAATCTCACGCACCAACCTAAACAAGGCCCTCACAATAAGCCCACACAACGCCCGAGCCCTCTACTATCTTGCTCTGGTCGAAAGAAATCAGGGCCGCCTCGATGCCGCCATCGCCAATCTCCGCGAGGTCATTGCGCAGTTCCCGCGTTCCCGCGACGCTCACCGCGAACTCGGCTTCTCCCTCTATCAGCAGCGCAAATACGACGAAGCCCGCGTCGAATATCAGTCTCTCCAGTCCATCGATCCCGACGACCTCGCCGCCCACTACATCCTGTCTATCATCTATCGCCGCCTCGGCATGAAGGAACAGGCCGCCCGCGAAGCCGCTGCCTTCGCCGATCAGAAGGACGATCCCACAGCCAGCACCTATGCCCTGGAGTTCCTCCGAAAGCACAATGAGATCGCCTCCGAAAGCGTTCCCTGGCACGTCCATTCCGATTTCGCACCAAAGCAACAAATCCAGGGAGTGCTCCCCGCGGCCCAATGAATCTGCCACGTTCAGCACTCTTTCTCGCACTCATACTCGCGCCGTCTCTCTTTGCCCACGCCGCATCCTCCAAGCAGCGCGCTCGCGGAGCCCAGGTCTTTGCGGACAATGGCTGTGCACACTGCCACGCCATCCGCAAAAAAGGAGGCGACAAAGGTCCCGATCTATCAGGCGTAGGGCGCCGTCTCAACGAAGACCAGATAAGAACTCAGATACTCAAAGGCGGACAGACCATGCCACCCTTTGCGGAGGTCCTTCAAAAATCCGAGACCGAAGATCTCATCGCGTATCTCCGTTCCCTCCGCGACAAACAGAAAAAATAGCCACCCGGAAAATTGCGCCTCACCCGACTACGATGTCAATCATGGCGGTAATGCAATCCACATGAAACCCCTCTCGGCCATCCATTCCGTGTTGCGATCAGCGATTCTCTGCGCCTTCTGCATAATCGCGACGGCTGCATGGCCGCAAGACTCCAACCTCGGCCATCAATCCTGGTCCACCGAAAACGGCCTCCCTCAAAGCAGTGTCCACCAAATCCTCCAGTCCAACGACGGCTACATCTGGATCGCAACCGAAGGCGGAGCCGCTCGCTTTGACGGTGCGACCTTCAAGGTCTTCAATCACGAAACCGATACCGCATTCACCAGCGATGACATCTGCTGCTTCGCGCAGGACACCCACGGCGCACTCTGGATCGGCACCTCCGACGGTCTCCTCCAATACGCCAACGGCCAGTTCCGTCGCTACACCACAGCCAACGGCCTTCCCTCCCTCGACATCCTCTCGCTGGTCGCAACTGACGACGGCTCTCTCGCAATCCTCACCGGCAGTGGAGCAATCTTGTTCAGCGACGGCAAGGCCTTGCCCTTCCCTACCGCAGTGACGCCATCTGCCATCGCATCATCCAAAGACGGCAACCTCTTGCTCGCCTCTCCCACCGGAGTCTTCCAATATCACCAAGGCAACCTCAGTTCCACACCGCTGAATCTGTCAAAACCCACAGAAAGCATTCTTGCCATCGGCACCCTTCCCGACCGCGGCATCTGGCTACGAACTCGCAGCACAATCACTCTCGTGCAAAATGGCCATCAACAGATCCTGCAAGCCGGCAAAGATCTACCCGCCACGCAAATCGACTCTTTCCTCGCAGGATCAGATGGAAACCTTTGGATCGGCACCAACAAAGGCCTCTTCTCCATCAGCAAAAACGACACCCACCCTCAACTCCAGCCGGCCATCGGCTCCGGCGCCATCCTCTCTCTCTTCGAGGATCGCGAATCCAACCTATGGGTCGGCACTGAAACCACCGGCCTCCACATCCTTCGTCATCAAAGCTTCCGTACCCTGCCCTCCTTCTCCGATCACATCGTCACCGCCATCACCCAAACCGGCGACGCCATGTGGATCGGCACAAACGGTGACGGTCTCTACCGCCAGCAGTCCGGCAAGACCCAACAGATCTCAACCCACGACGGCCTCATCAGCGATGTCATCCTCTCCCTCGCGCCCGGCGCTCACAACAGCTTGTGGACAGGAACTCCCGACGGCCTCAATCACATCGAAGACAGAATCTCCACGTACACTTCCGCCGACGGCCTGCCCGATGACTTCATCCGCTCCCTCCTTGCAGACCCTGATGGCTCCGTGTGGATTGGAACCCGCCGCGGCCTCGCGCATCTGCAAAACGACAAGGTCACAACCTACACCCGAGCCAACGGCCTCCAAAGCGATCTGATAGGCGCACTCCTAAAAATAAACACCGACCTCTGGATCGCCACACTCAACGGCCTCTCCCGCCTCACCAACGGCAATCTCACCACCTACACCACCAAAGACGGCCTCTCCGGAAACATCATCACCTCGCTCTTCGAAGACTCACACCACACCCTCTGGATCGGCACCAAAGGAGACGGCCTCAGCTACACCACCAACGGCATCTTCACTTCCCTGCATCGAACCGATCTACCCCAAACCGTCGACTCCATCCTCGAAGATAACCACGGCTATCTCTGGTTAAGCTCAACACGAGGTATCACCCGCGTCTCCCGCTCCGAGCTCATCGCCTGCGGAGCATCCCCCTCCTGCATCCTCCATCCCATCTCCTACGGCTACGCCGACGGCATGCCCACCGAAGAGATCTCCACCATCGGCCACCCCACAGCATGGAAGACCACCGACGGCCTCCTCTGGTTCGCCACGCGTAAGGGAGTAGCCATTGCTGATCCCAACCGCCTCCCCGAAAATCGCATCCCACCACCAACCGTCATCGAACGTTTCACCGTAGACGACACCGATCTTCCCACCTCCTCCACCGAACAAAGCATCCCTCCCGCACATAGCCGTTTCGTCTTCGAGTACGCCGGCCTCAGCTACGTCGCGCCCTCCAAAGTACGCTACCGCTACATCCTCGAAGGCTTCGACAAGCAGTGGACGCAAGCCGGCTCCCGCCGCACCGCCTACTACACCAATCTCCCTCCCCGTCACTACCGCTTCCGTGTCCAGGCCGCAAACAACGACGGCATCTGGAACGAGACCGGCGCCGCCATTGCCTTCTACGTCCACCCTCCCTTCTATCGCAGACCATGGTTCATCCTTCTCTGCATCGTCTTCCTCGCCGCGCTCGGCATTCTCCTCTATCGTCTCCGCGTGCGCCGTCTCCGTTCACAATTTGAAGCCGTACTAGCGGAGCGCAACCGTATGGCCCGAGAGATTCACGACACCCTCGCCCAAAGCTTCGTCGGAGTCTCAGTCCAACTCGAGCTCGCCTCGCAGCTCCTCGCGCAATCGCAGATCCCCGCAGCGCACCAGCAACTCGACCGTACCCGCTCCTACGTGCGCGACGGCCTCGCCGAGGCCCGCCGCAGCATCTGGAATCTCCGCGCCATCACTGCGCAGCACTCACTCCCCACACGCCTCACCAATCTCATCGAGAGATCCAACACCGAACATTTGAAAGCCGCGATCAACATCGGCGGTACCTACCGCTCTCTCGCACCTGAGGTTGAAGATGAAGTGCTCCGCATCGCGCAGGAGGCCCTGACCAACACCGCACGTCACGCGCAAGCCACTCAGGTCTCCGTCGATCTGCGCTATCATTCAACTCGATTGACCTTGACCATCACCGACGACGGACGTGGATTCGAGACCACCGATAACTCTCTCGCCGCTAAAGGCCACTTCGGCTTGCAAGGCATGCGCGAGCGAGCCGCCCAGATCAACGCACAGCTCACCGTCGAGAGCGAACCAGGCAAAGGCACTATCATCACTTTGGACACACCCGTCCTCTCCGAGAAAGGTACGAAAAAATAATGGGTGAACGTATTCGCATCCTCGTAGTTGACGACCATCATGTCGTCCGGCAAGGGCTCGTCGCTCTTCTCGGCATCATGCCCGACATCGAAGTCGTAGGCGAAGCCAGCGACGGCCTTGAAGCCATCAAACTCCATCAATCCCTCCATCCCGACATCACCCTGATGGACCTCCAGCTCCCCAAACTCGGTGGCGTCGATGCTATCCTCCGCATCCGTGCCGAAGACCCTGCCGCACGCTTCATCGTCCTCACCACCTTCGACGGAGACGAAGACATCTTCCGCTCCCTCCAGGCCGGAGCGAAGGCTTATCTTCTCAAAGGCATGACCGTCGAAGAGCTCACCTCCACCATCCAGGCCGTACACAGTGGCAAGACCCGCATCTCCGCTCCCATCGCAGAAAAGCTTGCCGAGCGAATGAGCGGCCAAGCCCTTACCGCACGCGAGCTCGCTGTCCTCGAGCGCATTGTAGCCGGCCGCGCCAACAAAGAGATCGCCTCCGACCTCGACATCAGCGAAGCCACCGTCAAGACCCATGTCAACAATCTTCTCGGCAAACTAGGCGTAAGCGACCGCACTCACGCCGCAACCGTCGCCATTCAGCGTGGCATAGTCCATCTCAAGTGAGACCCTCAAAATGAAACTAGTCTTCCTCGCACTCCTCACAACTCTCTCGCTGCAGTCTTCGCTTCCTGCCCAGACAAAGTCTTCCTGGCGCACTGCAACTGCGACCGAGCTCGAAACTGCCCTGCCCGCGCGCGCTCCAGTAGAAAAAGAGCGCATCGAAACCGAGATGCGCACTGCATCCGGCATCATCAATCCTCAGGGCAAAATCATCGCTGGAGTTGTTCTCATCACCGCCGGCTACTCCGCCGACGGCAAATACTCTCACTACCTCCTCGTCCAGGCGCCCATTACCATCGGCGACATCGCACTTACGCCCGGCACTTATGTCCTCGGCTGGCAGCGTAATGACACTGGCCTAACCGTCAAGCTCTACGACGCAACCACCGGCACTCCACGTGGCACCGCCGAAGCCCATCGTCTTCCCACTGGCGCTCGCGTCGAATCCTTTCGCATCTGGGCACCTTCTGAACAAAAACTCATTCAGATCGGCCGCTTCGCCCTTCCCTACATACTCACGGAATGATCTCAAATAAAATCACCGGGAATCTTGTATTCAATCGCGTAACTCGCAACAACCATGATCAGTCTTCGTCTCACTGTTTTATTGTCTCTCCTCATCTGCCTCTCCTCGACAACTCTCTGGAGCCAGACCGATACCTGCGGCCTCCAGCGAGCCACACAGCAGCACCGCTCCGGTTTTCTCCCCATCCTCGGCGGAAACTTCGCCGACGCAGAACTAGAAGTAAGCCTTACCCACAGCTTCAACGCCATCTTCTTTCAACTGGATTCAACTTCATCCGAGCCATCGCTTCACGCAGCGCTCAATCAAGCCCAAACCCGCAAAAATCGCTGCGCCGAAGGCCTTGCCGCTTACGGCCTCGGACTAATAGCCCACCGCCACGACATCGCCGCAGCCACAAGCTGGTTCCACCAGGCCGAAGCCGCCTTCACCGAGGCACACGCCCAAGCCGCTCTCGCCCACACCGACTTCGAACTAGCCACACTCGTCCGCAACTCAAGTTCTCCAGCCGAGATCTCCGCAGCCTTCACTGCGGCCGCACACGAGCTCGACAAAGCCGGCGATCCCTTCGACGCCTTACTCGCCCGTCTCGAAGCCGTCCCCATCTCCAGCCCCGAAGCACCCGCCCAGTTCGCCATCCTCGTCGATCAAGCCCGCACCCTCAACGCACCCGAATACCAGGCAAAGGTCCTTCAGGTCTGGGGCGACGCCGAATACTCCCACGGCCAGTACGACCAGGCCATGCAGCACTACCAACATTCCGACGCCCTCTACTCCGCCTGCCTCTGCGACTTCGACCAGCGCGCCTATCTACAAACCAGCATGGGTCGCCTCGAACGCGTCCAGGGCCGTCCCACCGCCGCCATCCATCACTACGAATTCGCCCTTCGCCTCCAAACCCAGACCCACGATCCCTCTTACATTCCCCAGACCCTCAACGCCATCAGCGTCGCCTACGAGACCATGCATCAGTATCAGAAGGCGATCTTCTACGTACAGCGCGCTCTCACAGTCGCCCATCAAATCCATTCGCAGCCTTTCATCGATTTTCTCGAAGCCAATCTCGGCAACCTCTACTACCAGGCTGGCCAACCCACCCGCGGCCTTCCCTATCTTCAACGAGCCACCGCGCATCTCTCCAGCGACTACCAGCGTTGCAGCCGCTACAACCAGCTCTCCGAGCTCTACCGCGCCACTGGCCAACTACAAAATGCTGAAGACAGCATCACCAAATCCATCGCCGCCTGCGACTCCACCAAAGACAACCGATCTCTCTCCGAATCCTACGAAACCCGCGCTCGCATCCGCCTCCAGCGCACCGAGCTCGATGGTGCATTAAGCGACGCCCGTGAAGCCCTAACAATCGTCGAAACGATACGCGCCCATCTCGTCCCTGAAGACGCCCACAAGCGCGGCTACAACGAGGCCACCCTCAACATCTTCGAGACGACCATCGCCATCCTCGCCCGGATGAATCGCTTCCCCGAGGCCCTCGAAGTCACCGAGCAGGCCCGCTCCCGCGCCTTCCTCGACCTTCTCAGCAGTCCCCACGCCCCACTCACGCCGACCACTACAACTCCATCTCTGATCAAAGTTTCCAGCCCTCGCGGAACCTCAACATCATCGCCCCCATCCAACGATCTGCTCCTCCAAAGCGAGTCCCACACCGCAGCCATGAGCACCGACGAGATCGTCGACACCGCCGAGCGCCTCCACTCCACCATCCTCGCCTACTGGCTCTCCAAAGACGCTCTCTACACATGGGTCGTCCGCCCCGGCCAGCCCATCTACGGAATATCCCAGCCCATCAAACCCAGCACCCTCGAAGCCCTCGTACGCTCCACCAATCCCTCCGCCACAACTACCGTCACACGAGGCCTGAGAACTCGCGGCGGCCATACCATGGCTCTCGCACCCATCGGCCTTCAGTCCTGGAGCAAGCTCTACCAGATACTCATCGCTCCCATCTCATCGCATCTTCCTCAAGAGCCCGCCAGCCTGCTCACCATCATTCCGTCGGGCCCTCTCTTTGAACTCCCATTCGCCGCCCTGCTCGATCCCAGCAACCACTACCTTATCGAGCGTTACGCCCTCCACACCGTCCCCGCAGCAGGTCTCCTCCGCTACACCGAGAAGAACGAAGCAGCAGCAAGCCTGCTTCCATCCCACTACCTCTTCATCGCCAACCCACAGCACCTTCCCCTGCTAGCCAACTCCTCGCCGCTTCCACCGCTCCCCGGCACCGACGCCGAAGTAAAAGCCATCGCCAGCATCCTTCCTGCCAATGAGGTCACCCTCCTCGAAGGCACCCACGCGGACGCGACCGATCTCGCAGCCGCACTCGCCTCGGCCACCGTCCTACACTTCGCCACACACGCCATCGTCAGCGACAGCGATCCCTTCGGTTCCTTCCTTGCACTCGATCGCAGCCCAACCAAACTCGACGACGGCAAGCTGACAGCCGCCTCCATCTACCATATGAACCTCCACACCCACCTGGTCGTCCTCAGCGCCTGCCGCACCGGCCTCGGCCCCATCAGCGGAGACGGCGTAGCCGGCCTCAGCCGCGCCTTCTTCTACGCCGGATCAGCCTCCGTCCTCACCACTCTTTGGGACGTAGCCGACCAGCCCACAGCCCTTCTCATGCCGCTCTTCTATCAAGGCATCGCCCAAGGCGAACCTCGCAGCATAGCCCTCCGCAACGCCCAACTGGCCCTCCTCGCAGACCTCCGCCACCACCGTCTCAAGGTTCGCGTCGCCGGCCACGACACTCCCCTCCCCGAAGAACCAGCCTTCTGGGCCGCCTTCTCCCTATCCGGCCAACCCTGACCGTGCAACATCCCCTCAAAATCAGTCGAAATTCCCAAAAGATTGATCTACCCTAAAGAGGCTTTTAGCGAACTAACTTCTTTATTCTCTTTTGCCGGGCCAAACGATGATCTCAATAGACGAATTCAACGGCATCTACAACAAGCATGTCGACGCCGTATTTCGAATCGTCCTGCGCTCCGTCTCGCGCCGAGAGATTGCCGAGGAGATCACCAGCGAAGTGTTCCTCACCCTTTATCAAAATGTCGATTCCATCTCCTCCGACCAGCTCCCCGCGTGGCTCTTCACCGTCGCCAAGCGTCGCGCCGCCGACTACTGGCGCCGCTGGTATCTCGAGGAACGTTGGTCCAACCAGGACACAAGCGAATCCGAAGTGATCTTCCCTGAGTTCTCTCTCGACGACCTGCTCAGCAAGTGCTCCAGCCTCAAGCCCGTCCATCGCGTCTGCGTCATCCTTCGTTTCGCCCAGGGCATGTCCCGCAGCGAGATCGCAGCCCAAACCGGCCTCACCGAATTGCAGGTCAAAGGCAACCTCCAATACGCGCTCAAGCTGCTCCGGGACACGCTCTCCGCCCAGCGCCCTCACTCCCCCGCACAGGAGCTCTCCGCCGATGCCTGACCGTCCTCCCCCGACCCACACCGAAATCGACGAATCCCTACCACCGGGCCTCCGTCCCACAAGCTACTGCCCGCCGGTCGCGCTTCTTCGTGCGTATCAGGAGCAGGTGCTCCCCTTGACTCTCGCCTCCGAGATCGCCGAACACCTCCAACACTGCGGCCTCTGCCCCATGCTCCTCGCCGATCTCGAGCACGTCCCACAACCCGCAATTACAGCAGACGAACGCCAGCGCATCCGCCACACAATCCCATCACCCCTGCGAACGCCCAGTTGGCGCTGGTACACCGGCGTTGCCGCAGCCGCGGCCCTCATCCTTGCAGCGGTCTTCCTTGTCCTCCACCATCCCACCCCCGCACCCGATCAAACCGCTCACGTCAAGCAGCTCGATCAACCCAAACCCGCACCCCTCACTCCACAAACCCACATCGAAGTAGCCAAACTCGACCCACCTCTCGAACTCGCGCCTGGCCTCGCCCTGCGTGGCGCCGCCCCGTCCCACCAGCCGACCCCGGATCAACTCACCCCGGCCTTTACGGCCTACGCGCAAAGCGACTACCCCTTGGCCGCACAGCTGTTCAGCGAGCTCGCGAAAGCAGTTTCCTCGTGCCGACATCCCGTTCCTCTATCTCGGCGTCACGCAGCTCCTTCAGAACGACAGCGCCGCCGCCCTGCCCAACCTCGCCCGGGCCGAGCACCTCGCCACAGCCTCCCGCAAAGACCCTGCCGCCTGGTATCACGCCTTGGCCGCCACCCAGGCCGACACCCCGGAAGCCTCCGCGCTCCTCTACGCAATCTGCCGCAGCAAAGAATCTCCATACGCCTCACAGGCCTGCCAGCTTGAAAAAAAACGATCGGCTGATTCGCGCTAAACCACGGTGGGACTCACTTTAGCGGTACAGTCAAATCAATTGGAATCGTTTTCCCAGACAAACGCCGAGAAATTCTCAGCCAAAGATGTGATAAATCGCCCCAAAAAGCGCATCTCACACGGCGTAAGATTCTCTGACGATGGTTGACGAAAAACAGCGACAACTCGACCTCCGCAGAGCGCTGGACGATAATCAGATCGTCCCCTACTTCCAGCCTCTCGTCGAGCTCCGTACCGGTGTTCTTACCGGCTTCGAGGTCCTTGCGCGCTGGCAACATCCCGTAGTTGGTACCATTTACCCGGCAGACTTCATCCCGCTCGCCGAAGAGTCCGGCGTCATGGGCCAATTCACCGAGCAACTCCTTCGCGGCGCCTTCGCCGCCGCCGCCATCCTCCCAGACCACCTCACACTCTCCGTCAACATCTCCCTCACCCAACTCACTGACCGCTCTCTTCCTCTCCACATCCGCACCGCCGCCCAACAAGCCAACTTCCCCCTCCAGCGCCTCATCCTCGAGATCACAGAGAGCGCCCTCATCGGCAACCCCGAACTCGCCTACCTCATCGCGAACGAGCTGCAGCAGCAGGGCTCCAGGCTCGCCCTCGACGACTTCGGCACTGGCTACTCCAGCCTCCGCCACCTTCAGGCCCTTCCCTTCGACGAGCTCAAAGTCGACGCCACCTTCGTCCGTTCTATGACGTTCACCCGCGAGAGCCGCAAGATTGCCGCCGCCATCATCGGTCTCGGCAACAGCCTCGGTCTTGTCACCGTCGCCGAAGGCATCGAAGACAAGACTCACGCCGACATGCTCCTCTGGTTAGGCTGCAATCTCGGCCAGGGTTTTTTTTATGGCAAGCCCATCCCCGCTGAAGAACTTCCCAGCCTCCTCAAAGACGAAATGCCGTCTCCTTCCCTCGACACCCCCGCCTCCGATCCGACCATGCCCCTGCGGCTCGAGGCCTTCCCCACCCAGCGCCTCGCCCACCTCCATGCCATCTACGACGGCGCGCCCGTCGGCCTCTGCTTCCTCGACCGCGATCTACGTTACATCAGCGTCAACAAGCGCCTGGCCGAGATGCACAACCTTCCCATCGCCCGGCACCTTGGCCGACTCTTTCGCGAAGTCCACCCAGGCCTCTATAGGCAATTCGAGCCTTACCTCCGCCGCGCCCTCCAAGGCGAGGCGATCACAGGTATCGAAGCCCCCTATCCCGGGCCAGATGAATCCGGTCAGGACTACACCGCCCTCGTCTCCTTCCAGCCCGCACGCGACGAAGTCGACGAGATCATCGGTATCTCCGTCGCCGTCGTCGACATCACAGAGCGCAAGCGCGCCGAGCAAGCCCTCGCCGAAAGCGAAGATCACTACCGCCACACCGTAGAGCTCAATCCAGAGGTTCCCTGGAACGCCAGTCCCGACGGCGCAATCATCGACGTCAGTCATCGTTGGGAAGAGATGACAGGTCTCTCCAAGCAGCAGTCTCTCGGCGACGGTTGGATCAGAGTGGTTCATCCCGACGACATCAGGCCGACCCTCGCCAAGTGGGACATCTCCCTCCGCGCCGGCAAACCCATCGATGTCGAATACCGTATCCGTCGCCGCGATGGCCTCTGGCGTTGGATGCGAGCCCGCGCGATGCCCCGTCTCACGGAAAGCGGCGAGATTATGCGCTGGTACGGCACTGTCGAAGACATCGACGACCGCAAGAAGGCCGAGGAAGCTCTGCGCGCCAGCGAAGCCCGTCTTCAGGCCATCTTCGACGCCGTCCCCGTCGGCCTCATCATCGCCGAAGCTCCCAGCGGCCGCATCGTCAAAGGCAATCCGCAGGCAGAAAAGATTCTTCGCAGCCCTGTTGTCCCCCGGCAAAAGATCGACGCCTTCCGTCAATCAGGCGCCTTCCACGCCGACGGCCGACAAATGGATCCCCGTGACTATCCACTCGCTCGCGCTATCCTCCGCGGCGAAACCACAGGCGGCGAAGAGTTCCTCTACCACGCCGAAGACGGCTCCTACACCTGGCTCAGCGCCACTGCCGCTCCCGTCCGCTCGCAGGACGGCAAAGTCACAGGTGGCGTCCTCGCCATTCAAGACATCGACGCAACCAAACGTGAGCGCCAGCGCCTCCGCGACCTCGTCGAAAAACTAAAAAACGAACGCGACCAGAAGTCATAGCAGCAAAACCCACACACCGCTACGCCTGACTCAAAAAACAGCTTCAGTCCGCTCACCCGCCAAATGAGCCTCAGTAGCCGCCACTGGCTGCGACGGAAGCAGCGAACTCGATCCTTCATCCAGCAGCTCTTCCGCTGTCACGTTATCGAACAACTGGATGAATCTCGCTACCAGTCCCGTCCACCCCGTCTGATGACTCGCCCCAATCCCCGCGCCATTGTCCCCATGGAAGTATTCATAAAACAGCAAATAATCACGCCAATGCGGGTCCGTCTGAAACTTCTCCGTATCTCCGAACACCGGTCGATGTCCTCTTTTATCGCGCCGGAAGATATTACCCATCCGCTGCGAGATATCGTTCGCAATCTCAAACAAATTCTTCTGCACGCCCGATCCCGTCGGACACTCCATCTTTAACGAGTCACCGTAATACTGATACAGCAGCAACAGTGTTCTGATGATCAGCGCATTCACCGGCATCCATACCGGCCCTCTCCAGTTCGAATTGCCACCAAATAACCCCGTCGAAGACTCCGCGGGCTCATACTCCACCTTGTACTCCGTTCCATTCATATCGAACACATAAGGCTTCTCCTTATGCTCCTTCGATATCGACCGAATCCCGTACTCGCCTAGAAACTGCTTCTCATCCAGCATCCTCGTCAACACCCGCACCAGGTTCTTATCATTCAACACGGACAGCAGCCCCCGTCCACGTTCACCCGGAACACTCGGATCATGCAGATTCGCCGCCAGCTCAGGCCGCCGCTCAAAGAAGTTCCGCACTCTCTTCATCAGCCGCGGATACTTCTCAAGAATCTCCTCCGGAATAACCGTCATCGCGCACATCGGCAGCAGTCCCACCATCGACTTCAGCTTCAATCGGCAGGCCGTTCCATCCGGCATATTCAGAACGTCATAAAAGAAACCATCCTCTTCGTCCCAAAGTTCATTCTCATTTTTTCCCTTCAGGATTCATCGCTCCTGCGATCCACAAAAAGTGCTCCAGAAATTTGTCTGCAATCTGCTCATAGCCCGGATCATGCGCCGCCAGCTCAAGTGCAATGCTCAACATGCTCTGGCAGAACATCGCCATCCACGCCGTCCCATCCGCCTGCTCCAGAAACCCTCCATCTGGCAGCGTAGCGCTACGGTCGAACACGCCAATATTATCCAGTCCCAGAAATCCGCCCTCAAAGATATTGCGGCCCGAACGGTCCTTCCGGTTCACCCACCAGGTAAAGTTCAGCAACAGCTTATGGAAGCATTTCTTGAGAAAATCGAGGTCTCCCTTCTTCCGTATGCTCTTCTCCGTCAGATACACATAGAGCGTAGCCCATGCGTGGACCGGCGGATTCACATCTCCGAAGTTCCACTCATACGCCGGCAGTTGTCCATTCGGATGCAGATAAGACTCACTGACCATCAGCTCAAGTTGACCCTTGGCAAAGTCCACATCCACCATCGCCAGCGCGACCGTATGGAACGCCAGGTCCCACGCCGCAAACCACGGATACTCCCACTTGTCCGGCATCGAGATCACATCTGTGTTCAGCATGTGGAACCACGGAGCATTGCGCATCGTCTGGTTCTTTTTTCCACCTGTCACGTTATAGCCATGCTCACGCAACCACAGGTCCAGATCGTAGTAATAGAACTGCTTCGACCACAGCATCCCCGCCAGCGCCTGCCGCGTAATCATGCGGTCCTCGTCGCAGCACGTGGGAGGAGCCAGCGTCGCATAAAACTCATCCGACTCCCTCGCCCGCGCGTCGACGATCGCATCAAAATCCTTCCCCACGCCACCTACAATCTTCTCCGCCCGCGAAAGCCGCAGCCGAATAACCGTGCTATTCTTCGCCCCTACCTTCACCCGATAATATGCAGCCGCCTTCGTCCCAAACCCCTCAGGATTCACCGCTCCCTTATTTCCATGAACCACATATTCATGGAATCCGTCCTTTACATAGGGCGACTCATTATCCTTGCCCGATAATCTCTTCTCATTCGACTCATTATTTGTAAACAGCAGCGGAACCTTCCTATCGCAATGCAGAAAGAACTGCCCGAGCGTCACATGCCGAGCGGACACAATCGATTTCGAGGCCATACTTTTCCCTGAGCGCAACTCAGGTGGCATCATCTCCTTGTCTTGTCCCCATATATTGCGAAACCATAGCGTCGGCAACAGATGCAACGACGCCACACGCGGCCCACGATTCTCCACCGTTATCCGCACCAGAATGTCATCCGCATCGGCCTTCGCATACTCCACGAAGACATCGAAGTATTTGTCCTTATCGAACACACCCGTATCGATCAGCTCATACTCTTGCTCCAGCCGCGTCCGCTTATGATTCGTCTTGACTAGATCTTCATACGGATAAGCCGCCTGCGGATACTTGTACAGCATCTTCATGTACGAGTGCGTCGGCGTGCTATCCAGATAGAAGTAGTACTCCTTGCAATCCTCACCATGATTGCCTTCAGAGTTCGTCAACCCAAACAGCCGCTCCTTCAAAATGGAATCGGCCCCATTCCAAAGCGTCAGCGCAAAACAAAGGAGTTGTTTGTCATCCGATATCCCGGCGATCCCATCCTCGCCCCACCGGTAAGCCTTCGATCGAGCCTGATCATGCGTAAAGTAATTCCACGCATCTCCATTCGGGCTATAGTCCTCCCGAACTGTCCCCCACTGCCGCTCGCTCAGGTAGGGACCCCACTGCTTCCACTGTTTCACTCCATCCTGGCACTCACGCAGACGTACATGTTCAAGGGCAGGCATTCCATCACCTCAGTGATTCAGGAACCACACGCTGGTAATTCACAGTAGGACGCATCCCCACGCGCCGTCAACCTTCTCCCACCGGAGAACTCTCACCCACACTGCAAACATTCATCCATTGTTGATCTAACAGAACAATCGCTACCGTCCTGGCACCATCATGGCCGCAGGTTCTGTTCCGACGTGATCTTCCACTGCCCATCGATCTTCTTGAGCTTCAATTGCGAGTGAACAAACTGTTCCGACACCGCTCCCCCATTCGATGCAGCGATAGTGTAGTGTTTCGTCAGTCGCACCCTTAGCGACTCATCCGGCCTCGGTTCAATCACGACATCCTCCAGGTTCACCGTCCACACCTTCGGTCGACTCTGAATCGCATTCTTCTTATCGAGCCAGACATCCGCATTGCTCACATTCGATTTCAGCGCATAATGCTCCACCGGATCGGCATAGAACGAAGCCTGTGCGTCAGCATCCTGTCCCCGCATCGCATCGGCCCAGCTCTCCAGCCATACCCTGGGATCGCTTTCGCTATGGATCGCCTTATTATGCGCGGCTACGGCATTGGCATCAGGCTGTATCGGCGCCTGATCGGCGGCAAGCGTCGCCGCATCCGGACTCCCCACAGCAGGGCCATCCTCTGCCGCACTCGAAGATGGATTCAGCCGCTCATGGACTAACCCTACAAGATAAGGCCACGCGAGAAAAAGACCGACAGCCACCAGCATGCACGCCACCGTCGCAAACAACCCCCACCTCTTCGGTGCCTTCGTCTCCTCTGGCTGAAACGTCTGAAATATTGGAACCTCAATCCGCTTCTCCGGCGCATTCGAAACTACAACCGAGGCTGGCTTCTCGACTGCTTCCTCTACACGAACAGTCTCGACCGCAACCGGCAACGTGGCTGAAGCACTTCGATCCGCGACAACCTCCGGTTCAGGCTCACGAACAGGCTCGATCGCAACAACGGGTTCCGCCGCACGAATCGGCCAGGTCTCAACGACGCGTTCCGCTGCACGTGGTGGCTCAACAGATTGCTCAGACTCCTCTCCAGCCTTAAGCTCGAGTCCATGCTTAGCCTCAACCACGTCGCTCTGTTCAAGAGCGTAATCAGGCTCCTTCATGTATTCGGGCGCACGACCCGGATCGGTAAACCAGGACACTTCCTCCACCCGAACACTCTGCGTCCTTAGCTCCATCTTCACGCGTTCCAGCACACGGTCCAGCTTTGAGCGCACCAGGTCATCCTGCGGAGTCCCACCCAGCAGGGCCGACGCCTGATAAGTGATGTCCGCCCGTATGACAGTGTGCTGGTTCTCGTTTGCCACTTCGACCAATGCAATATCGTTGCGATTCATCGTCCGCTGCGACGGCCCCAGCCCCCGCACCGTGATCCGCCGTCCATTCCGCACGACCTCGATCGATACATCGCGAAGCGACCACTCAAGAACGCGCAGAACCATCTCCGCGTCGGGTGTCGCGAGCATTTCACTAGTTTGAATTCTCAAGACATCTCTTCCTTCAACGAGCCGTACAAAACCAGTTAATCAAACTCTTCTCGGGAGGGCACTGAAAAAATGGCCGCAGCGCATCTCATTGGGACAGCAGGGTTTCAGGTATATGCGACGAATCTTCTCCACAATCACTTCTGTTTTTTTTGAGATCGGGCCCGCGCAGCATCTCTACTTTACTCGACTAACGACATCCCTGGAATCCAGAGATGTGACTATAGACGCCGTGCACCCGATCGGGCATAATCTCTTACCTGCCCAAGGCCAAAAGCCTATTGGCTACAATAAATCTTCGACAATCCTGCCCCACCATGCCCTTAGCCAAACTCATCCTCGAGATCGAAATCCCTCACGCCCAGTCCCTCAAAGACCGCCGCCAGGTCGTACGCTCCATGAAAGAAAAGCTCCGTCACGGCTTCAACCTCTCCATCGCCGAACTCGACGACGCCGTCGTCTGGAACCGCGCCACCCTCGGTATCGCAACCATCTCCTCCTCCACCAGCTACCTCACCGGACAGCTTCAGCAGATCGACCAGGCCGCCCACCGCATCGCAGCCTCCCTCAGCGCCGAAATCGCCGACTCCTACGCCGAGATCCTTCCCGAATAGCCCGACCTAATGCAAGCTCGCAATCTTGATCCGTTCTTGATTAAAAATCAGACGGCTCCGCGCCTCTTCCAGTAGCGACCAGTCTTTCCGAAACTCTTCCATCGTCTCCCGCAGATGGTTCTTCGCACGCAGCACATATCCCACCCGTCCCAGCATCAATTGAAAAGCAAGCTCGGGATCTGAATCCACCGCCAGCAAATTCCTGTTGCTGATACCCACCCGCCGCATCGAGCCCGCGATCTCCATCGTCAGCCATGGATGGCCCTCCGCATCAACGCTAACGTTTCCATTATCAAACTGCTGTGGAAAGAATCGCTTATGGGCAAACTCCTTCGCCTCTGCTGAATTCTCGATCTCCGCAAAGCGTTCCTTGTAATCTGCCCAATCCTGCGGCAAGCCGAGCACAGTCGACCGCTTCTGTTCGGTATCAGTCCCCACATAAGACCATTGAATCTCGTCGCGATCTCCTTCTTCCGGCAGTTCCGCCTCAGAACCTCCGTCAAGCGACGACGCATAGTGTGAAAACTCTTTATAAACGCCGAATCGCCCGGTGAAAAAATAGGCCACAAAGAAAGATCCCGCCACCTCATGGTCGCCAATCAGCGCCGCTGGGATCAGATACTTCTTCATGTGGATCGCTGTCTCCGTTCCACTTTGCGCGACAGCGCTTCGAGGAAAATCGCCCGGTTGCTGAGCAAAGTGCATGCTGTAAAAACCAAGTTCCGGTCGCTTCCGCGCCCAATGGGTAAATGACCGAACAGCCGCCTTCGGTGCCATCATTCCCAGATCGTTTATCAAATCCCGGTGTACCGAATGCGGAAAGATTTTATTCACGAGACCCCGCGTAAAAACGGCACAATTGTTCGTGAATCCGTTGTAGTGATTCACATTGGAATCACCATTGAGCCAATCCACCGCGGCCTGATCCTGCTCTCGTGTCGTATGCACGGCAAAGATAAAGATGTCTCGAACCGCATTTGCGTCTACAAGATCTCGCCAGAAACTATGCGCAGTCTGCGGACAATGCCCATCGGCACAGACATCCTGAAAAAATCCTTCCCGCGAATGTGCCTCCAGAGCCTCTTTAACTCGCCGCGATCCATAAAGAAGCCGGTCGCCGGGTGTCATCGATCCCTGCAAATAAAGGCTCAGAGGAACCAGATTCCACGCATACGTCTGTGTCTCGCGAAAGTCCGGATACGTAGTCACCACCGAGCCCTGTTCCCCCGGCTCGCATAATCGCGCACGTATTGGGGACGCAGCGCATACTCCCGAAAGGTACACAAGCGAGTGCCCTGCATGCGTATACACCGAAACCCCGACCGTAGTCGGATCAGCCAGCACCACCCCAATGTCGGCCTTGGCAAGCAGGCCGCAGGCATCAAAAACAGCAATCGCCAGAACTGCGCGGCATATCCAATCCGGTAAATATCTCAGAGACACCTCTCAGACAAATCCAATCGACACAGTCTTGGATAGATCCAGCCAACTCATCGGGCCGGAAGATCGGACCTCTACTAAGCTGAAGTCCGCAGTCTAGCTAGCGTGCTGAAAGTCTTGGCCTTTCGGTGGGAGCGCAGAGCTTTAGCCTTGCAAAAAACTCCAAAAATCATGGGGTTTGGCCCAGGCTCTTCTGACCTTTTCCTTACCATCTGGAGCTATCGTACAACTTAGTTTGCATTGAGGGCGATCACGACGAAATTCCGACCCAAAATCGCCACTCCCTATCCTCTGCGTTAAAATAGGGTAAACGTCCGTAGTTTGGTATCCTCAAACGTTCACTACAGCAGAAAGCATTATGCCCGAGCAAAGAGCAAGAACGTATCATCGCAACCGAGTCGCCAACACCTTCGCTGAAGAGATCGGCGCAATGCTCGAAGGCGAACTCTCCGACCCACGCATCGCCCCCAGCTATGTCACCGACGTAGTCCTCGCCCCAGGCGGCAAATCCGTCCGTGTCTTCGTCGCCGTCCACGGCACCGAAGAAGAGGAGACCTCGACCCTCGAAGGCCTCATGACAGCACGCGCCTACATCCGCTCGCAGCTACGGGACCGCATGGGCGTACGTCACGTCCCTGAGATCACCTTTGCCATCGACCGCTCCGAAAAAATGACCAGTCGCATGGAAGAACTCCTCACCCGAACCCGCAAGCGCGAAAAAAAGCACATAACACCCGAGCCAGCCCCCAAACCATGACCCCAGAAGCTTCAATCACCGCGCTCCTGGAGGCCTTCCGCTCCACGCCTCGGTTCATCCTCACCTCCCACGCCCGCCCAGATGGCGACGCCATCGGCTCCGTCCTCGCGCTCGCCGAAATCCTCGACCAGCTAGGCTGCGAGACCGACATCGTCCTCGCCGACCCTATCCCCCTCATCTACCGCACCCTCCCCAACATCGAACGCATCCATCACGCCCCCTCGGTCTCCGACATCGTTCCCGACCCCGGCGTCTCTGCCATCCTCCTCGAGTGCGACGGCATCGAGCGCACCGGACTCCTCGGCCTCGATGACCGTTGCCTCATCAACATCGACCATCACGCCAGCGGCCGCCACTTCGCCTATCTCAACTGGATCGACGAGCACGCCTGCGCCGTCGCCGCCATGGTCTACCGCATCGCCATAGCCGCCAACGTCGAGATCACCCCCAGCATGGCCACCTGCCTCTACACCGCCATCCTCTCCGACACAGGCTCCTTCACCTACTCCAGCACCAACGCCGAAACCTTCGCCCTCGCCCACGACCTCACCGCCCGCGGCGCAAACCCCAGCCAGATCGCCCGTGACGTCTACTTCTCCAATCCTGCCAGCAAGATCCGCCTGCTCGGCACAGCTCTCTCCAACCTCCAGACCGATGGCCCCCTCGCGTGGACCTGGGTCACCAATCAGGACATGGATACCGCCGGCGCCGAAGTCGAGGACTGCGAAGGCGTCGTTAACTACCTCATCAGCATCGACGGCGTCGAGTCCGCTGTCTTCCTCCGCGAGCTTCCCTCTGCCAGCCAGTTCCGTCTCAGCATCCGCAGCAAAGGTAAAATCGATGTAGCTCAAGTCGCCGAGACCTTCGGCGGCGGCGGTCATCGCAGTGCCAGCGGGTGCACTCTCGATGGCCCCCTCGACATCGCCACTGATCGAATTCTGGCGCAACTCCGAACGGGACTCTGTTAGCCTTGTCTCGCTCCGCTTAATGGAATGAACGATATCCAACAATTCGCCGCCCCAGGCGCGCCGACTGAACGCGCACCCATACCCTGGCTCCGCCGGTACAACATCAAGCTTCCTGCCGCTGACGCGACCCGCGAGTTCGTCATCATGCTCGCCGTCAGCCTCTTCACCCTGCTCTTCGGCCTCGTCCCCATCTTTGGCGGCGACCAGCTGGGTCTCGTCGGCGCCGACGAGCCCCGTTATGCCCAGGTGGCCCGCGAGATGCTCGCCGCCCACTCCGAAGCCTGCCACGTGACCCATTCCAAAATGGTCCCGCGCAGCCTCCGCCCCACCGACATCCGCAACTCCGTCCACTGCATCTTCGGCGGCACCGTCACCCCCATCCTCTACGGCAAGCCCTGGCTCGAAAAACCCGCCCTCTACTACTGGCGCGCCATGAGCTTCTTCAAGGAGTTCGGCGTCTCCGACTGGTCCGCCCGCCTCCCGTCCACCACGCGGAGCCCTCGCCCTCATCATCCTCATCTTCCTCCACATGCGGCGTTTCCGCCCCGGAGGCCATCTCGACGCCGCCCTCATCACTGCCACCTGCGTCGGCATCGTCGCCTTCGCCCGCGGAGCCTCCACCGACATGCAGTTGGCCGCGCCCTTCTGCATCGGCATGCTCGGCTGGTACGCCTGGTACGAAACCGGCAAAAAGTTCTGGCTCTTCGATCTCTATTTCTTCGGTGCAGCGGCCACCCTCGCCAAAG
This sequence comes from uncultured Acidobacteriaceae bacterium, assembly GCA_963831665.1. GTDB lineage: Bacteria > Acidobacteriota > Terriglobia > Terriglobales > Acidobacteriaceae > Edaphobacter. Next base: position 215,407 of record CAWHRG010000001.1, read on the forward strand.
GCCCCATCGCCCCATTCCTCGCTCTCGTCATCATCCTTCTCTTCGCCGGCCTCCGTCGCGAGTGGTCTCTCCTCCGCCGCACCATCTGGCTCCCCGGCGTCATCCTCTACCTCGCGATGGTCCTCCCCTGGTACATCGCCGTCCAAAAGCGCAATCCAACTTTCTATCGCCTCTTCTTCCTCGAACACAATCTCGAACGCTTCGCCACCAATCGTTACCAGCACCATCAGCCCTTCTGGTACTACTTCGGCGTCCTCCTCCTCGCGCTCATGCCCTGGACCGTCATCGCCGTCCGCGCCCTCATCGATTCCATCCAGGTCTCTATCGCCGAGTGGAAGGTCCGCCACAACCCCCAGCGTTACCTCGGCCACACCCGCGCCGGCGACGCCTTCCCAGAGTTCCTGGTCCTCTGGGCGCTCTTCCCCATCCTCTTCTTCTCTTTCTCCGGCTCCAAGCTCCCCGGCTACATCCTTCCCTCCATCCCGCCCCTCACCATCCTCGCGGCCGACTACCTCAACCGAATGCGCCCCTGCGGCCTGCCAAAGTGGCTAATCTGGGCCCACGCCACCATCTGCGCCATCCTCGTCTTCGTCCTCGTCCTCGCGCCCCAGCACATGAAGTACGAGACCCTCGTACCCTCAGCACAATGGCTCTTCTCCGCCGCCGCAGTAGCCATAGCGATCGGCATCGCGGTCTTCCTCATCATCCGCCGTTGGGGAATCCCCCATGTTGCGAATGCAACCCTCATTCCTGTCTTCGCGGCCCTCATCTTCCTCCTCGGTTTCCACGGCAAAGACCTCGACATCAACTACTCCGCCCGCCCTCTCGCCCGAGAGATCGAGCGCCAGGCCCCAGGCCTGAAGCCCCTGGCCACCCAGGGCATCAAACGCGACATGGACTACGGCCTCGCCTTCTACCGCAACGAGAGCCTCACCCACTACAGCACCGACGGCGTCCCGGCAGGCGAACATCTCCTCGTCATCCCCACCCGCGACGCCAACCAACTCGACCACTGGCTCTCAGGCCGCGTCTACGAGCCCTTATTCCTCTACGACTCCCAGGGCCTCGAAGTCTACCGCGTCTACGCCGCCCAACAGTAATAACCACAGCAATAACCATCCATCGCATGCTTTTGCTTCTAGGTAGAGCGGGGCTTCAGCCCCGCGTCTAAAGCCCGCTGCGAAGCAGCTACCACTCTGCCGAAGGCCGGAGCAAAGGCGAAGCCGATGCGACTAATCTGTTGCCGTTGCTGTTGTTTGTTTTTTCGTCGTCATTCTGAGCGCCGCAGACTGCCCTGAGCGCAGGCGAAGCGGAAGCAGTCGTTTGTTCTTAAGTCCTCCCAAAATCGACCCAAACCCGGTAAGCACCCGGGCACCCCCAACTCAATCGTTCCCTCCTCACCATCGATTGCTATAAGCTCGACGGAATACTTTTCGAGCCAATGCCCATCGCCACTCAACTCGAGATCCTCGACCTCCGGCACTTCTCCGCGCGCCAGCTCCGCCCCCTGCTCGAGACCGAAGCCGCAGTCTGGGAAGACCGTCTCCGCTGGAACTACCGCGGCTCAACCGAGCTTCTCCTGCAATACCTCGACTCCCGCATCCTCCCCGGCTTCGTCGCGCTCGACCGCGGCCGCGTCTGCGGCTTTGCCTTCTGCGTCTACGAGGGCCACAAGGCCGTCGTGGGCGACGCCTACGCCACCAGCAGCGACCCAGCCCAGACTCTACGCATCACGAACACCCTCCTCCATCACCTGCTCGAGCTGCTCCTGAACTCCCCGAACATCAACCGCATCGAATCCCAGCTCCTCCTCTACGACACCGGCGCAATCAACGAAATCTTCCTCCGCGCCGGCTTCACCATGTACCCGCGCCTCTTCATGGAGTACAACTTCCCCCTGCCCGGAAGCACCGTCCTCGGCCTTAACGGCAGCCACGCCGCGTCCTTCGAACTCCCCCCAAACATCGAGCTCACCCGATGGACCACCGCCTCCTACCAGGCTGCAGCCGAGCTCATCCACGAGTCCTACACAAGCCACATCGACGCCCTCATCAACGACCAGTACTGCTCCCTCCACGGCTCCCTCCGCTTCCTCCACAACATCGTCCGTTTCCCTGGCTGCGGCGTCTTCGAGGCCGACCACTCCTGGGTCCTCCGCGACCGCACCACCGGAGTCCTCACCGCCATGGTCCTCTGCTCCCGCGTCGCCGACAACGTCGCCCACATCACCCAGCTCTGCGTCCGCACCACCAGCCGAGGCCACCACTACGGCCGCAAGCTCCTCCAGCACTGCATGAGCCACCTCTCCGCCTCAGGCTTTCGCGCCCTCACCCTCACCGTCACAGAAGGCAACCAACAAGCGGTAAAACTCTACGAAGGCGTAGGCTTCTTCACCCGCCACCACTTCGACGCCATGGTCCACGAAAAACTCTAACCTCACCACACGTCATCTCGACCGAAGGCGGCGAAGCCGCCGCAATGGAGAGATCCCTGTATTTCGCTCTTGCCGTGTCGTTGCTGTTGTTTGTTTTTAAGTCGTCATTCTGCCCCTGAGCGGTACTGGGTGCCCCATATCTCGATTCTGAGATGTGGGCATCGTGCGCAGCACGACCGCCTTCCTAAACCCACAAAAATCTCACCGATCGGAACCCCGCCCAAGCGCCCTCGCACTAACCAGCCGTCTCTCCAAATTCCTCTCCAGCACATCCACCGCAAACCGCCTCAAATCCATCGCTCGTTCCCGACCCCACTCCTCCTTAGCCAACTCCCCCACAGTCCCCCGAAATATCCTCGCCGCCTCCGCCACTGACCCCGCCGACAGCGCCACACTCCCACCCCTCCGGTCATCCGAGCAAGTCACCCCATCACTCGTAGCCGAATACCAAACCGTCCCACCCCGCAAATCCAGCCCACACACCACACAATGCCCCAACTCCGGCATCCACCCCATCAACCGGTTCATCCACAGGCAGAAATAAGTCACCGGCAGCCAAACCCTCCCCACCTGAATCTCCTCCATCACCGCCAGTACCAGCCGAAACACTGCATCATCCACCACCCCTTCCGGCAGCTCCTCCAGCACCTCCGCCACAAGCTGCAGCGCGGCCGTCCGCTCATAATCAATCGGCCGGCTCAGCGGCGAACTCAAAATCTCAAAAGCGTCCAGCCGCACCAGCTCCTGCTTCGGCCTCTCCGCATAAGTAGCCCGCACATAGGTCATAGGCTCCAGAGCGCCCCCAAACCGCCGCCGCGACCGTAGCGCATGCCTCGCCACACCCTTCACCCGCCCCTGCTCCCGCGTAAACAGGCTCACCAACAGATCGGCCTCCTGGAACGGCCACACCCGCAGCACAATCGCCTCTCCCACCCGTTGAATCATCGTCTACCGGCCAAACTGTCGCAGATGATGGTCCGCATGCAGATATCCCCACCGCATCCAGTCCCCCGTCGTCATCGGCCCAAAAAAAGGATGGCTCTCCACACATCGAGCACCACCCGCCAGCTTCTCCATCTTCCCGATCGACACCGCCACCAGCTCATCAAACTCCGCCGGGCAATCTTCATCCAACGCCCGCACCAGTTCCTTCGGCGTCGTCAGATTCTTCGCCCACTGCAAACCCGATCGCAGCGCCATAAACTTCAAAAGCTTCGGCATCGGCACCATCACCGGCTCTGCCGTCCGCTCCCCCAGCGGAACCTCGCACGCAAAACTCAGATGCCGAACCATCTGCGTCGCCGTCATCCTCCCCCACATCGCACTGTCTTCAGGCCGCACCCGCAGCATTCGATCCCTCGTCTCCGACAGCACATCCGCAGAAGCCAGACTCTTCATCTCTTCCCTCAAAAGCAAAACCGCGCAGCCTCAGGGCCACGCGGTCGCAAGATTCAGAACCTCGTTCTACCGTCCGAAGTGAGTTGCATTCTTCGTCTGGAAGTCCGCCCACTTCTCCGGCAGGTCGTCACCGGCATAGATCGCCGAGACCGGGCACACAGGCACACACGCGCCACAATCGATGCACTCCACCGGATCGATGAACAACTGCTCGGCATCACCGTGTCCCGCCTCATCCTTCTTGGGGTGGATACAATCCACCGGGCACGCATCGACGCAAGCCGTATCCTTCGTCCCGATGCACGGTTCCGCAATCACATAAGCCATCTCTCTAACTCTCCCTTTGCCACACTTTGAAATCTTTTAGCTGTTGAGCTTTCTCTCGATTCTAACAGTACATCTTCGCCCTATGCCAAATCAAAATCCCGTGCAAGTACGACCATTTTAGTTCTATTTGTCAATGACTATGCTCCAAACTTCGCGTTTCTTCAAACTCGGAAATCGAAGCATAAAAACGGCAACCAAAAGGGGCATAGTATTTGCCTGCCGGCTTCTGTCATACTGCCGCAATGGCGGACTTCAATCAGACAAGAATCGGTCTTCCGTCTATCGGATAGCGTATGAGATCGCCCTTGTGGAGAGCGGGGCTTTTCGCCCTATCCGGCGTCATGGGACTTGCTGCGCAGCAGCAGCCAACGCCGCAGAATGAACCAATCCGCACCTTGCATGCCTATGCGGACCTGGTTCAAGTGCCAACCCTTGTCTTGGGAAGGAATCGCGAGCCGATCAAAATCCCGATTGCAGAGAAGAGATTCTCTATCAGCATCGATGATGGGCCATGGTTCCAGGTCACGCACGCTCGCCAGGAGGGGAACGACCCAATATCCCTTTCGATCCTACTCGATACCAGCGGAGCTGCGGCCGATCTTTTGCCGAAGATCGACGATGCCATCGCCGCGCTTGCACCGTCCTTCTTGTCCGCCAGGGATCGTGTCTCGATCTATGCGATGGACTGCGCTCTAACTCGATCGCTAAACGATATGCAAGCAGAAAGCGCCCAGTTAAAACTCAGCGTAGATCTGGCATTGCAGCCATGGACGATTCGCAAACAGAATCGGCACACTTCGAGCTGCAAGCAATCGGCACATCTGTGGGACGCTTTGGGATTCATCGCCACTGAGCTGTCTAAACTCCCCGGACGACGAGTGATTCTGGTCGCAACAGATGGGCGTGACAGAGGCAGTACGCTTTCGTGGAACGAGGTGCGGAGCTACACCCAGGCAGCAGGAATAGCCATCTTCGGCATGGAGAATACGGCTGTCACATCAGGTTGGAGCCGTCTCGTTTGGTCGCATCAAAACGATGAGTATGCATTTCAGTCGATATGTGAGCTCAGTGGCGGTATGTTGATGGAGACAAGCCCCGATTCGATTGGAAAGACGCTGCAGCAATCGATAGCGATGCTACGCGAACGCTACATCGTGGAGTTTCCACGGCCGTCGAACTCGACAAAAGGGGAGCACGACATGCGCATAAAGATTGCGAAGGGTGGCGACGACTTTATCCGGCCTGCCGGAATCTCCGTACCCATGCCCGATCCCGCTTTGCTGGCCGATCCGACGACGGTTCCATCGGATCCCTCCCATGCGCCAGAACAAGGTCAACGCCGAGCTATGGCAAAGCCTCAGCAATAACGCCGGCGCTCACCCCTCTAAGCCTTCGCCTCAGCCGCACGTCGCGCCGCAAACTCCGCCGGAGTAGGAATCGGCTCCAACCCCCGCCCCGCAAACATCTCCGTAAAGATGTGCGTCATCTCCCCCAGAATCAGCCCATTCGTCGCCAGCACCTCGCGGCTGTCCAGCGTAAACTTCCCGCCGTCAAAATGCGTCACCGTCCCACCAGCCTCTTCGACCAGCAAAACCCCCGCCGAGGTATCCCACGGATTCAGATTGAACTCCCAGAACCCATCCAGCCGCCCACAAGCCACATAGGCCAAATCCAATCCCGCCGACCCCGCACGCCTCACCCCATGCGACCGCAGCGTAATCTGCTGATAGAGATAAACATTCGGATTCATATGACGCTTATGGCTGGGAAATCCCGTCGCCGTCAACGACTCCTGCAGCGCCTTCGTCTTCGACACATGAATCTGCCTTCGATTCAGCCACGCGCCCTTGCCCTTCTCCGCCGAAAACATCTCATCCCGCAGCGGATCGTAGATCACCCCCGCCACCATCTCGCCATCGGCATCCTTCGCCAGCCCTGCCGGCCTGCGCTCCAGCCCCAGAATCACGCAGAACGCCGGAAACCCATGCGCAAAATTCGTCGTCCCATCCAGCGGATCGACATACCACCGGTACTCGCTCTCCAGACCTTCCCGCGTCCCCTCTTCGCCATAGATCCCATGCTCAGGAAACGCCGCCTTCAGCTTCGAAACAATCAGTTCCTCACTAGCCCGGTCGGCCTCTGTAACGATGTCCACATCGCCCTTGTACTCCGCCGCCACACCCTTCTCATAAAATCCCCGCAGCAGCGCACCCGACTGCCGCGCAATCCCCTCCGCCACATGCGCAAACGTAAACTTCTTCACCATTCCCATCAAAACACCTCTCTTCATTTCTACACCCACAAACGGGATACCCCTTCCTGAGAGCACCTCACCGCGCGAAGATTGGGGAGACCAAACTGATCCCAACCATGGCACCTGCTTTTGCTTATAGAGCCCTTGCATCTGCTTTTTGCTTCTAGGGTAGAGCAGGGCGTTCAACTCCGGTTGGGGAAAACAAACTGATCCCAGCCCTTGCATCTGCTTTTGCTTCTAGGGTAGAGCGGGGCTTCAACTCCGGTTGGGGAAACTAACTGATCCCAGCCCTTGCATCTGCTTTTGCTTCTGGGGTAGAGCGGGGCTTCAGCCCCGCGTCTAAAGACCGCCGCAAAGCGGCCTCCATTCTGCCGAAGGCCGGAGCAAAGGCGAAGCCGAAGCGACTAATCTATTGCCGTTGCCGTTGCTGTTGCCGTTGCCGTTGCATTTGCTCGTTTTACGTCGTCATTCTGACCCTGAGCGGAGCCGAAGCGGAAGAACCCCTCTATTTGTCTTTCCAAGGGGAGCGAAGCGACCCGACCACCTTCATCCTCACCGACCATCCGCATAATACCCACTCCGATGCCGCAGCTGATACTTCCCCCGCAACGCCATCATCCTTCATCCGCACCGTAATCCTGCGAAACGAAGCATCCTGTCCGTGCTGCGGCGCATAGTACCCCAGCACATACTGCGTTCTCAAATCATCCGACACCCGCGCAAACGCCGGCTCCAGATCCTTAGGCTCCTGCACGTAGTAGTACTTCCCACCCGTATCATCGGCCAACTGGATCAGCGCATGCTCTCCACCCGTATTCCGCCCCGCATCCGCCTACACCGGCACAATAATGATCGAGAACACCATCGCCCCCGCCCGCTGCGCCTCCTCCAACGCCTGCCCATAGCGCGACCCCTTCGCCGTATCCTCCCCATCGGTAATCAGCACCAGCACCCGCCGTCGTCCATCCGCCGCCGACGTACTCGAAAGCCGCTCCGACCCCAGATAAATCGCGTCATACAGCGCAGTCGAGTCCCCCCGCTGCAGCTCGTTCAACCCACTCTCAATGTGCTTCTTCTGATTCGTAAACGGAACGATCTCCCGCACCGTATCGGAAAAGTCCATCAGGTCCAGCTCATCCTGATCCCGCAACAGCGCTCTCACAAAATGCCTCGCCGCATTCTTCTCCAGCCGCTCATCCCGCAGCACACTCTCGCTCGCATCAATCGCCAGCACAATCGACAGCGGCGTCGAAGACTCCTTCTCAAAGTAAGCAATCTTCTGCACCTTCCCATCCTCAAGAATCTCGAAGTCATCCCGCCCTAGTCCACCCACCGGCGAGCCCTTCGCATCCACGACGTTCAGCGCCACATTCACCAGCCGCGTCTGCACCCGAATCGTCGGCACCTGCCCATCGTCGCTCTTCACTGGCACCTGCGACTGCGTAGCTTCAGGCCCCTGCGGAGCCTGCGTTCCCTTCATCGCAGGCGGCCGCCGCACAATCGGCGCCTGCATCAACATCATCCCTCCCAAAACCAGGCCCGCCAATCTCATCCCTTCTGCTCCTCGCCTCCAACCACAATCCCCTCAGGGAAACGGCTCGCCATCAGCCCAAATCGCTCCATCCACAAACTGTTCCTTCTTCCATATCGGCACGGTCTTCTTCAACGTATCGATCAGCCACCGGCAGGCATCGAACGCAGCCCCACGATGCGCCGAAGCCACCACAATCAGCACGCTCGTCTCCCCCACCACCAGCCGTCCCAGCCGATGCACCATCGCTACATCTCTCACGCCAAACTTCGTCGACAGCCTCCGCCGCCAGCCCCCGCATCTGCTCCAGAGCCATCTCCCGATAGGCCTCATAATCCAGATGCAGCGTCCGCCGCCCCCGCGTATTGTCCCTCACTATCCCGTCGAAGACGCACACCGCCCCATCGGCGCCCGCCTTCATCGCGGCCACAATCTCCTCCGCGTCAATCACCCCATCCACAATCTCAACCCTCATCCATTTCCCTTCAATCAACCTTCAACCCTTACCCGCCGCAGTTGTCTTTGCCTTCGTCGGCCTTACCGTTGCCGACCCCTCTTGAAGTCGTCATCCTGAGCGATGGCGCGCAGCGCCGAGTCGAAGGATCCCTGTATTTCGCTTTTGCTTTTGCAGTTTTCCGTCGGAATCTGCTTTACCTTATCCTCCACTCACCGGAGGCAGCAAAGCCACCACATCCCCTTCCTTCAAAACATCCCCAGCCTTCGCATACTCCTGATTCACAGCCACGGCGATCGAATCCCAAAAACCCTCCCGCCCACGCAAAACCCGCAACAAATCCGCCACCGTCGCACCCTCGGCAAGCTCCTGCTCTCCGTTCTCACAACCAAAAACGTCCTTCAAAACCCCAAAGTAAAGAACTCGAACACGCATCCCCAAAGCATACCCGACGCTGACTCTTTGACTCCCCACCACCCCAAACATCATCGGCCTGAAAACAACTCCGCCTCTCCCGGATACCACACTCTCGTCCCCTCCACCCGCGCAAACTCTGTCATCGCATGAGGCCGCCGCGCGCTCCGGCCATCCTTATCCACAAAAATATCCTCCACTCCCAAGCCTCGCGCCAGCACCGCATCCCCAATCAGCGACCGATGACACCGCCACGGCACCGCCTCCGCACACATCACCACCACGCTATCCAACTCCGGCAGTCCCACCAGCCAGTCAATCTCTGCCGCAAACGCCGCGGTCTGCATATAATCCGCGTACCCCCGAAAGCTCTCATTCCTCCACCCCGTATTCACGCTATCCTTCCGAGCCACTCGCCGCCCTCCAAGCCCCTCCCGCCACACCCCACGAATCCCCACCTCCTCCAACACCGCAAACAAAGCCCCCTGCCCAAACCACGGATAACGCCGCGACCCTGGAAACCTCCTGACATCCACCAGCATCCGGCACCCATTCTCCCCGAGCACCCGCAAAAACACCTCAATCCCCAAAGTAGAGTGCCCAATCGTCATCATGCTCCGCCCATCCTTTGCATAAAAAAAACCCACATTCAACAAACCACGTTCACCACACAATCCACCACAACCAAACCACAAAATCACCACATCCAACACGCACTTTTCCCCAAAACCCCAGCAAAAACACCCTTCCACCACAAACAAAAAAAGACGGCCCAGCCGAAGCCGAACCGCCTTTTAAATCCGCGACCATCCACGCCAATCCGCGGTCGCTCTTCCTTACACAGCCGCGTGAATCACCTCTTCCCGAACCTCTTCGTCATGCACCTTCTCATTCAGAGTCTTCGGCAGAGTCACCGCCAGCACATCTTCAATCCTGCTGGCATAGTGGATCGTCACGCCCTCCACCTGATCCGGCGTCAGGTCTTCATCCACCTGCTGCTTGCAGTCCGTCGGCAGAATCACATCCCGCACGCCGGCCCGCTTCGCCGCAAGGAACTTCTCCTTGATTCCGCCAACCGGCAGCACATTGCCGCTCAGCGTAATCTCGCCCGTCATCGCCGTCAGCGGATGCACCGGCAGTATCCGTCAGCAAGCTAACCAAAGCCGTAGCCATCGTCACACCAGCCGAAGGCCCGTCCTTCGGAATCGCTCCCGCCGGCACGTGAATATGCAGGTCCGACTCCTTCAGGAAGTCCTCATCGATCCCCAGCGAAGCCGCGTTCGAACGGACCCACGTCAGCGCCGCCTGCATACTCTCCTTCATCACATCGCCAATCTGGCCCGGTGATCGTGAAGCTGCCCTTGCCCTTCATCCGGTTCGCTTCGATGAACAGCACATCGCCGCCCGCCGGTGTCCACGCCAGTCCAACCGCCACGCCCGCACGCTTCGTGCGTTCGGCGATCTCCGTATCCACGCGAACCTTGATCCCTCCAAGGAACTCGTGAACGACCTCGGGAGTAATCACGATCTTCTCCGTATGGCCCTCGGCAATCCGTCGCGCAACCTTCCTGCAGACCGTTCCAATCTGTTGTTCCAGCTTGCGCACGCCAGCCTCACGCGTATAGTGCCGCGCAACCAGCCGCACACTCTCAATCGGGAACTCGACCTGCTCCTCCGTAATGCCGTTCTCCTTCGTCTGCCGCGGAATCAGGTACCTGACGGCAATATTCGCCTTCTCCTCTTCCGTGTAGCCCGTCAGCTCAATGATCTCCATACGATCGAGCAACGGCCCCGGAATCGTATCCAGCTGGTTCGCCGTGCAGATAAACAGCACCTTGCTCAAATCGAACGGCTGATCCAGATAGTTGTCGCGGAACGTATTGTTCTGCTCCGGATCCAGCGTCTCCAGCAGCGCGCTCGCAGGATCGCCCCTGAAGTCGCGCCCCAGCTTATCGATCTCATCCAGCATGAACACCGGGTCCTTCACCTCAACCCGCTTCAGGTGCTGAATAATCTGTCCCGGCAGCGCGCCGATATACGTCCGCCGATGCCCGCGAATCTCGGCCTCATCATGCATACCGCCCAGCGAGATCCTCGAAAACTTCCTATCCAGAGCCCGCGCAATCGACCGGCCCAAGCGAGGTCTTACCCACACCCGGAGGCCCGACAAAGCAAAGAATCGGCCCCTTCATATCCGGCTTCAAACGCCGCACCGACAGGTAGTCCAGAATGCGGTCCTTCACCTTCTTCAAGCCATAGTGGTCTTCGTCCAGAATCTCCTTGGCCTTCAAAATATCCACTTCGCCCGAAGAGGTCTTCGACCACGGCAGCACCGACAGCCACTCCACATAGTTCCGTGTCAGGCCGTAGTCCGCCGCCGCCGGATTCATCCGGCTCAGCCGTCCCAACTCCTTCAGCGAGTCCTTCTTCGTCTCCTCCGGCATCCCGGCGTTCTCGATCTTCTCCTTCAGCTCCGCAATGTCCTTCTGCGTGTCGTCGAGATCGCCAAGCTCCTTCTGGATCGCCTTCATCTGTTCGCGCAGGTAGTAGTCCCGCTGCGACTGCTGCACCGAGTCCTGCACCTCGCTCTGAATCTTGTTCCGCAACTGCTGAACCTCAAGCTCCTTCGCCAGGTGCTTGTTGATCCGCTCCAGACGAGCCGAAACATCCGGCGTCTCCAGCAGCTCCTGTTTGTCCGTCGTCGTCAAAAACGGCAGCGAAGATGCAATAAAGTCCGCCAACCGCCCAGGCTCCTCGATATTGATCGCAATCGTCTGCAGATCATCCGACAGCGTCGGCGACGAGGTCACAATCTGCTGGAACTGGCTCACCACATTCCGCTGCAGCGCCTCCGCCTCAGGCGTCTTCCCCGGCTCCACATCCGGAATAACCTCATTTTCCGCCGTCATAAACGGCGTCAACTGCGCAAAGTCGCCCAGCCGCACCCGGTCATTGCCCTCGGTAAACACAAACAGGCTCTGGTTCGGCATCTTTACGACCTTATGCACGGTCGCCCGCGTTCCAATGTGATAAAGATCTGCCGACTGGGGCACATCCTGCCGCGCATCCCGCTGCGCCACCACAAGAATCGTCTTCTCCTCGCCCAGCGACTGAATCAACTGAATCGAGCTCTCCCGACCAACCGTCAGAGGCAGAACGGCATGGGGAAACAACACCGTATCCCGCACCGGAAGCACCGGAATCGGACGATTTCCGCCTGCAGGCTCATCATTTCCATCATTTTTCGCCGCTTTCGGCTGAATCACACTTACAAAATCATTTGGCATTGAGTGTACCTCTATCAAATTATCTACTATATGATGCTGCATGTCCCTATTCGGTCGCAATCTTACATCTCCCTAAGACACCCCAAGCCCTCTCTCCGTAATCGGCCAAACCCAAAATCTCTTCACCGCAACAGGAGAGAACCCAGTCGCCTTTGCCGTTGCCTGTTCCCCTCATCCTCACCAATACCGCTCGGGTGCCCCACCCATCGCAGTCTCATCGCGATGGGTGGGAATGTAAACCTATTCCGAGCCAGCTCTTGTTATTGCCTTTGCTGTTGCCCTTCTTGTTTGTCATCTCGCAGGGATCTCCGGTCGCAGTTGCCGTTGCCCGTCCCCTCATCCTCGCCAAATACCGCTCGCGTGCCCCATCCATCGCAATCTCATCGCGATGGGGTGGGAATGTAAACCTATTCCGAGCCAGCTCTTGTTATTGCCTTTGCCGTTGCCCTTCTTGTTTGTCATCCCGTAGAGATCTGCCTTTGCCTTTCCAACCCAACCCAAAAACGTCATCTCGACCGAAGACGGCAAAACCACCGCAGTGGAGAAGCCTGCCCTGAGCGAAGTCGAACGGGATCCGTGTATTTCGTCGTTGTCGTTGTTTTTGCCGTTGTTTATTCCCGTAGACCCAGGCTTCTACAGTCGGCCCGCGACAAGCCTTCCCATCGAAAACAGTGAGGGCTCGAAGCCGCCTCAACAATACGGGCATCCTACGCCTCCCCAAGCAAGACTTCCACCCCACTCATCCCATCTTTTGCCGCCCCTGTGAATTTCCCGCTTCGAATTTCCTGTCAAGTCCAAAAAACATTCAAATCATTGAAAATAAACAACATAACCATTGCGTGGGAGTTTTGTTCAACCCGCTATAATTAACTTAGTAACGAGAGAAGCCCCGGCCAAAGCCGGGGCTTCTCCGTTAACGCACCTAAACCATTCAGAAACAATATTTTGCAAGCAACCCTTTTAGAATGAATATTTTGCCACCACTAACCCACTCTATCATCATGATTCCAAACCACTTAACCGCAAAATACCCCTTTACCATAGGGGGAGGGTACGACAAAATCAAGCCGCCCGATACCGCCCCAACACCTTCACCATCCTGCAATGCTTCTTCAGTGCAGCCATGGCAGCATCCGCCTTCTCCACATCCTCAAACCGCACATCAACGTAGAACACATACTCCCACGGACTCCCCGGCACAGGTCTGGATTCGATCTTGGTCAGATTCACCCCAGCCGCCGCCAGCACCTCCAACGCCGCCACCAGCGTCCCCGGCCTGTGCTCAACCGCAAAAGCAACGCTTATCTTGTCCACATTGCCATCCACTCCAGCAGCCTTGGCATCCTCGCGGAGTATCAGGTGAAACCGCGTGTAGTTCTCCGCATGGTCTTCCACGCCGGCGACCAACACTTCTGCCCCATACTCCTTCGCCGCCAGCTCAGGAGCGACCCCAGCCGCATCGCGCAAGCCGTCGGCCATCAGGTGCTTCACACTGCCTGCCGTGTCGTAGAACGGCACCACCTGAAACTCCGGGTGCGCCACCAAAAATCTCCGGCACTGCGAAAGCGCCACCGGGTGCGACATCACGCGTTTCACCTCAGCCAGTTTCACCCCCGGCATGGCAATCACGTTATGCCGAATCCGCAACAAGCTCTCTCGTTCAATTCGAACCGGAAGCTCCAGCAGCAGATCGTAGTGCTCCGCAACCGAACCATGCAGACTGTTTTCAATCGGCAACACAGCACCATCCACCTCGCCGGAAACGACTTTAGCTAACATCTCCGCCGAGACATTGCACGCGATGATCTCCAGGCTGTTTTCGTTGCCCAGCATCGCCAAAGTTGCCATATGACTGTTCGATCCCAACTCACCTTGAATCGCTATCTTCAATCCACACTCTCCGAAGCTCCTATTTTATGCACACTGGCAACCTCCCCTCTGTGCCCCGCACCTTACAGAGGGGTATACGTTGTCGGAATTTGCAAAAACATTTGCGACGAACGGAGAACATAGATGCTCTGGACTATCACCATCATTCTTTTCATCCTCTGGATTGTGGGGCTGGTAAGCAGTTATACCCTTGGCGGCTGGATTCACATCCTTCTTGTGCTGGCCATCATCGTCCTCATCTTCAACCTTCTCTCTGGCAGACGAGCACTCTAGCCACAAACCGCAAGCCCTCCCTAAACGCACCACAAACGAAGGAGTTCTGTTCCATGAACAAGCAAACCGTAGAAGGAAAAGTCGATCAGGTAGTAGGCAATGTAAAAGAGAAAGTCGGTGAAGCTACCGGCAATCAGAGACTCGCTAACTCAGGCGTAGCCGATCAGGTCAAGGGAGTAGCCAAAGAGACCTGGGGCAAGACAAAGGACGCCGCGGCAGAGATCCGCGACGATCAGCGGGCCGAAGCCCGGGCTGAAGGCTCAAACTTCAAAAATCGTGCTGAAGAAAAAGCGCACGAAGTTCGAGAGCACGTCTCCACAGCTGCGCAGAACATCAAGAATAAGATCAACGACAAGCTTGATGAGATCAAACACGAGCACGATCGCCGTGATGTTTGAGAATTGAACCCTCTCGAACCAGCGGAACGATTTCGTTTCGCACAATTTTGGGCCGCTCCGGCATTACCGGCGCGGCCCAAACTCTTTTACGATGGAAGAATGACTTCAGTGTGGAAGAGTACGGCGCTCACGCTTGAGATGATCAAGTGGGAGCACTCGATATTTGCACTGCCGTTTGCGCTCACAGGTGCGGTCCTGGCCGCGAATGGCTGGCCTACGTTGCGCGCTCTCGGTTGGATCATAGTGTGCATGGTGGCAGCCCGCTCTGCGGCAATGGCGTTCAACCGCCTCGTCGACGCAAAGCTGGATGCAGCCAACCCCCGCACCGCAATGCGGGCGATCCCCGCAGGCGAATTGACAAGCGGATTTGTCGGAGGCTTTGTAGTGATTTCGGTGTTAGTGTTCGCTCTAGGTGCGGCCATGTTGAACCCCCTCACTCTGAAGCTCGCGCCTCTGGCTCTCACCGTAGTACTCGCCTACAGCTACATGAAACGAGTAACGCGGTGGTCGCACGTAGTGTTGGGTCTTGCCCTTGGAATCGCTCCATCCGCAGCATGGATCGCTGTTCGCGGTTCACTCGATCCGCGAATCATCGTATTGACTGGGGCCGTACTGCTTTGGGTTGGCGGCTTCGATGTGTTGTACGCCTGCCAGGACTTTGAACACGATCGGACAGTGGGTCTCAACAGCGTCCCACAATCCTTCGGCTTGAACACAGCCTTCTGGATCGCACGAGCAATGCACGTTGGAATGTTGCTGATGCTTTGCTGGCTGATCGTACTGTTCGGATTAGGCAAGATGGCCATATTCGGTGTGGCAGTTGTAACTCTGCTGTTGCTATACGAGCACCTCATCATTTCGCCAAAAGATATGCGGCGAATGAATGCAGCCTTCTTCACCTTGAACGGCGTAATTTCGGTCGTGTTCTTCGCGTTTGTCGCAGCCGATGTTCTGCTACGTCGATAGAAAAAACAACTAAGCCCGCCAGACAGGCGGGCTTAACAAGGTCTTATTCATACAATTACTTCTCCTTCTCGGGAGTTCCAGCAACCTGCAGATTGTTGGTCACCTTAAAGACTCCCGCCACGCCATTCGCCCGAACATTGGCAACATCCTTATCCCCCTGGCTATCCACCACGCCAGACAGCGTAACATTCCCATTCACCACCGTAATCCGAATCGGCTTCGCCGGATCGATCGCATACTTGTTCAACTGGGGCGCCCCATAGATCGCCCGCGCCTCCGCCAAACGTATCCGATCGTCCATCGGTGACGTGGGTGCCACCTCGATGTTATCGATCACATCCTTCACCCCCGGATAGTTCGACACCAGACTGATCGCCGAGTCCTTATCCGTAGGCCCATACGCCGTTCCACCCAAAGTCACAGCTCCATTCTGAACACCAATCGTGAACGCATTGAACGCTGTCGTACCATACCCCACCCGGTCATAGATCAACTTCTCCGCCAACTTATCCCGCAACGTCACGTCCTCGACAACGGGGCCCCCCACCTCAATCAAATTCTGCACGCCCTTCACATTTTTCCGGTGATGAGCTCGCCTGTCAGCGTCTTCCTTATCGGCATAAACGTCCACTGTACCGGTCAACGTAACGACACCGTTCTGCACTTGGCTCTTTACATCCTTGAATCGCTTGCTCTCGAGCGCCTTCATCACATCCGCCTGGATCTGCGCATCGTTTGTGGTCTGCGCCACGGCCTTCGTCACACCACAGAACAGCAACGCGCCAGCCAGCATCCCCAAACCCACAACTTTCATGCCCGTCATCATCCTCATTTTTCCTGCCTCCAAGAAGGGCTAATCGTATGATCTGCTGCCCTTTCTACCGATACATATGATGCAAAGTTGCCGCGATTCGCCTAACGATATCGTTGCCTCAACTTATACATAACGCTGAACACACCGGACTCGTCGCGTGTCACCACAATGGAGTTATTGTGGTTCAGGTCGTACTGTACCTGAATCAACTGTTGCGCCGAACTGTTCACGTTCGTCGCAAACGTCGCAGTCACCTGCTTCGATATCTGCTCCTGAACCGTAATCCGAGCCGACGAGTTCCCCAACGTGCCCACAAACGCGGGATCAATCTTCACGCTTTCAACGCCGAACAGCTTCTCGACACGAGTGCTCACCGTAGCATTCAATGCCCCGCCCAACAGCGCGCTTGTCGTCGGATCAGTACCAGCCGCCACCTGCCGCTCTTGATAGAGTTGGGCCTCTTCCTGGGTGCGGCCCAAAGCCAAAAGCGCAAACACGTCAGCCTCACTTAGCGGCGGCTCCGACCGGAACGTCGTCTTCAGATTTGAAGCCGTCCCATGCAGACCTACTGTGATCTCATAGTTTTCCACTTGTGCCGTTGCATCAAGATCAATCGTAGGATCAATCCGCACCGGATTCGTAAAAAAGATATCTCCCCTTTGAAGCTGATACTTCTGCCCAGCAAACGTTGCGCTCCCGTCCGTGATCTGGATCCGCCCAAGAATAGAGGGCGTTGCCACGGTCCCCCGCACAGTCAGATCTACCGATCCCGACAACTTCGCATAGGAATTCAGAAAATCGAGCTGCGGCGCGCTTGTTACCCTCACATCCAATCGAATTCTGTTTGCGGGAGCATTCGGATCCGGGGGTGCACTCACACCACCCATTCCCGAAAACGCCGCTAAATCCACGTCGGCACCCACACCAAACCGCGTTATCAGAATCGTACCGCTCAGCAGCGAACTGCTCGGTCCCCCCTGTAATCTCAGATTTGCATTAGCCGTCGCACTCAATCCGTAAAGCCGCACGCGAACGGCATCTCCAGTTGCGGTAAGGTCGGCAAAAAAGCCATTTCGGAAGCGAATCGACCCGCCGATCTTCAACTCCCCGCCACCCGTCGTTGCAGTCAGATGCTGCACCTGAAGCCGATCTTCGTTGAACAACAGTGTACCGTTCATATTGCTCAGACCATTTGGTATCCCGTCCATTGCAATATTCACATTCTTAAACTCCACCGTACCGGTGAGGGCCGGATTCATCACCTGTCTGCCGGCCGCAACCGTAAATGACATTTTTCCGCTGGCGATGAGATCTGAATCGAAAGTGTGCAGCACCGCCATACTCACGTTGCCGCTCGCCTTCATATCCAGCCGGCCACCTTTTGGATCCGTTACGCCAAATACCTGCGCCGTTCCGCTGGCCCGTATATCGGTGTCCTGGCCAGTAATGTGGATTTGTTCGAGCGTTACGATCCCATCTCGCAAACTCAGCCTCAACGGCTCAGCCGCTTTCAGCTCTACACCCTGAAGCTTCACATCTACATCGTTGAACTCCGCAGTCCCGCTCAGCGTCTTTGGAGTTTTCAGAGGTCCACTTATCGTGGCGACACCATCGATCAACGACTGCACGGTCACCGTACCGGGCATGAACATCGTTAGTGGCTTATTCAAATCCAGCCCCGTCATGGTCAGCTTTGCCTGTGCTTGATAATCTCCCGTCAACTGCGCCTGCCCAGTCAAATTCAACTTCGCACCAACCAATGTCGAGTCCGCTGTCAGATACGCGACCTTGCCCTGACTGTGTATTTCAGCAATGATGTCGCCGATAACCTGTCCCTGATACTTTGCCTCCGTCAACCTTGCATTTGCTTTGATGTTCGGCTCTGTAACCGTTCCATTCGCATCAGCGACAATATCCAGCAATCCGTCGGCGTTAAGATCGGATCGCTTCACTGTCTCAAACTTCGCTAGCACCAGGTTGTGCCCTTCAATATGACCGTGCAGACGTTCGGTCTCACGGTCATACCCGCCGTTGCCCGTAACCTGCATCCCATGCAGCTTCAGCACAACACGACTGGCGTCGATTTCCTTTCCCTGTACAGCAAGATCCGCTACAACGGACTCATATGGCTCTCCGTATGCCTCACCATTCTTCAGAGAAACATGACCGCCCCCGCGCAAGTTCTCTAAAGTTCCCACCGCGTGAGCATCTACAGCCATCGTTCCCGTCACCGGAATCTTCTGCTGTTGTCCAGCGATCTCCAATACGTCCACAACCTGCGCTTCAGCCAGTTGTGCGTTAACATCGATCGCCATCCCCTCGTCCCATAGGAACGTTGCAACACCACGCCGCGAAACCACTTTTCGCGGCCTTACTGAACCCTCAGCATTCAGCACCGCCGTCCCACGCTTGACCGTCGACCTAGCCACTAGCACGCCGGAATTTGGAGCGTACTCTGCATCAGCCACGAGCGAATCCACCTGGATGTCGGTCGTTCCCAACTTCAGTTCCATCTCAGAAGCCTGCAGATGCCCCTTCACATCCAGATCGGCAACGGGCCCTGACGCCGTTCCGTTGAACTCCATTGCACCATGGAGTTCCACTGGTATCGCGGCACGGCCCTTCTTCCCATTGCCCTCCAGCCCTAGCGTCAGCAACAACTGATTAAACTCGCCCAGATCGCGCACCGTCAGGTCCGTGCGTAAAGCCGTCAGCGGATCGCCCGTATTCACACCCAGCACGCCGTTTGCCTGCAAGGTGGAACCCGGTGTTTGAAACAGCAACCGATCGATCCGAACCGTCTCATTCCTGCCCGTGTAATGAGCCAGCACCGATCCCGTCACCGGAACGTCTGACAGCGCCCCTCTCCTCCTGACCCCGGTTGGAGCCAGCGTAAGATCTCCCTGCACCTCTACCGTATCGGAGATATATTTTGCTGGCCCACCCCACTCTACCGTTACCGGGCCACTTACCGAGGTATCGAAACCTAGATCGCCGTAGTCCTCCGGCGCCGTGACGTCCATAATCGTTCGCAGCGGAATCCTCGTCGTCGTCGCCGTCAGATATGCATGCGCTGGCTTGACGGTCGGCAACGTTACAGTACCGGTCACCGGAGACTTCGCCCCCACAGTCTCTGCCGTCTTGTTTGCCGTTGTCACAGCGGCCTTCGTCGTCGGTGACGTCGCCGGCGCCTCCTTCGGCACCTCACCTAGCCAGTTCACGATACGCAGCTCACCTGCCGCGCTTCCCCCACCCGGCAGATATCCAGTAAGCGCGGTCAGCAACAACTCCGACGGCGTAATGTGCAATTGCGCACTGCCATCCACATCGTGCAGCCGCACGTAGTCATCCCTGTAACCAGCTTTGTAAATCTTCGCTGAACCCACCAGCAGATATCCTGTCACACAATCCGGATCCGGAGGTAGAACCTTCGTACTCGGCTTCGTCTCCTTCAAATGGTGTCGTTGCCAGAACCTGGTACGTTTCTGCGCAGTCGCTGGAGTGGTCAAGCAGTTATGTCCCCTCACATCCAGATCAACCGTCCCCGCCTTCAGCGTGTCCACCCCCGTCATTACGGCAATCTGACGCAACTCAAGCGTGCCCTTGGCCTTCACATCCCATTCGGGCGCTGCGAAGTGGTGGAGGCTCGCACTCACCTCCAGCTTCGATACCTTTCCCGTATGGACTACGAGCTTCTTCAAAATCGCTGCATCGCGGCCCACCTCCGCTTCAACATGCAGTTGTGACTGGGCCTCCGGTTCTTTTCCCATCCTCGTCCGCAAATCCTGCAGGTCGATCGTGGCTCCATAGCGGTCTTCAAGGAAGATGTAATGAACCTCGGCATTCAAGTCCCGCGCCGCGAGGTCAAACGGAATTGCCCGGTTATTCAGCAGAGCAACGCCATTCGCCAACTCCACCTGGCGGGCCTTCAGATCCAGCAAAGTATCAATTACTGGTTTATTGCTCGTACTCGGATGTTTCGGTGTAGGCTGGTTCGTCTTCCCATCCTTATCGATAATCAGGTGAAACTGCGGATGCTCCACCCGCAAATAATTCAGGCTTAAATGAGCAGGCCCACCTGTTCCTGACGCATGTGCAAAAAAGTTAAACAACCTCACATGCACCAGAATCTTATCCGCCGACAAGTAGGGCGCCTCGTCCGGTCCCTCCAGTCCGTGAATCACCAGCCCATCGGCTTCAACCGCCAGATGCCAAAGGTTGAAGCTGATCCGGCGCAGCTCCACGCGGCCACCTGTGGCGTTCTCAAGCACCTTCACGACTTCATTGCCGAGTCTCCGCTCGAAGTCCGGAGTGGTCGAATACCAGGCAAACACTCCAAACGCTATCAGCAGCAAAAGGATGAGGCTTCCGCCAATCCACGCCAGCACACGTCCTACCGTCCCACTCAACGTGCGCTTCACCTTAGCCACCGCTCGTTTGGCCTCGGTCTTAACCTCCTCCTTTACCTCATGCGCCTTCCTCTCGAAATCGCTCAAGGGACCACCTCATCTGCGCTCATAATGCGCACGCTACCCTGAGCCCGCAGCGACCTCAACCAATCCCGCAGCAAGTTGCTCACCCGTTGCTGCAGCAGCACTTCTTCGATTCGTTTCGAGATCGTCTCCAGCTTCGGTGGAGTCACTTTCTGCCGCGCATATTCCGGCAGCATCGTCTTTTCGTAATAGTCCTTTATCTCGTCGTCCGATATGTGTATCCCATTCCGGAACCGCACCTCAATAAACCGCAGCAACTCCATCCGCTTCCGCCACAGCTCTCTAAACGCCGCCACTGTAAATCCGTGATCGGCGAGATACTTCTTCCATCCCGCGTCTGTCTCGCAGTGATACTCCGCGCATGATGGAATGTCCTTGCGCAGCTTCGTCAACTGAGCATCGAGATCCTCTTCCGTAATCGTATCTTCCGGCTCCATCGCTGACTGTTGCAGAATCAGCGCTCTATCGATCAGTCTCTGGACAGCTCGTTCGCGTGAGAACTCCGCCGTCGAACCGCGATAAGGCTGAATCGATTCAAACCTCCGCTCTTCATCGATATCACTCTCCAGAATCACGTCGTCATTCACAATTGCAACAATCCTATCCAGCACCGTCCCTTGCCCAACCGCAGGACCTGCCACTCCACCATTGGACTGCTGTGTCTGCGCCGCACAAATTGGAACCATTATTAACGCAGTCATTACTGCGCAGCAAAGAGCTCTCGGTTCATGCAACATCGACTTGTGTTCGATCGCTGGCATCTAGAAGGTCTGTCCAATGCTGAAGAAGAAGTTGAAGTGTCCCGCCTGACCAACATGCGGAGGATTGTTATTAAAGTCGTAGATCACCGGATAAATCGGCGGATTCAGGTTATAGCTGAAGTCCACACGAATCGGCCCTATCGGAGTCCTGTACCGCGCTCCAAGGCCAACAGCGTGCGAATAATAATTAAAGCTGCAGGTACCGATCATCCCCGACACATTCCGGCAAGTTTTGCGGTCAGGCTGCCTGAAATTCAGAAAACTCGGAAACATGTCACTCGCATTCTGAAACACATTACCCATATCGTGGAACAGAACGAAGTTCACATTGTTGCCAACATAAGGCAACGTAGGCGATGGCATCCGGAGTTCCGTCGAGTTCACGATTACCGCACTGCCACCCACTGGATAGCCCGTCTGCAGGTCTCTCGGTCCCGCGCCATTAAATGAAAATCCGCGATGCGATGATGATCCACCTGCATACAATCGCTCCGGCAGCGGGACCGCATTGCAACTGGGATTAGTCGTCAACAGAATACCTTGGCAAACGTCACTACCGGCGTTCGGATTCTCCCCCGTCGCCCGCTCGTACCCAATCCTTGTATTTCGAGCTAAGACATATCTGTTCTTTCCGAATTGATAGTAAGTAGAGTTCGATCCATCAATCCTCCAGAAGTCCGTCTGCGAACCAAACTTGGACGACGCGAGAAACATCTGCAGGCCGTTATACATTCCTTTCACGGCATCCAGTGGACTCGGAGAGCGTGTGTCGTGATACCAGGTAAACCCTGGACCGCCCACTCTCACTGGCTGCGATAGCAGCGGAATAAGATCCGCCGAAACCTGCAAAGTATTGGGATCCACCTTCACTCGCCGATACTGGAAGTCGTAAATAAACGTGTCCCGCCGCAACCGTTGGGTCACGCGAAAAACACCCTGCAACGTCGACGATGAAAACGTCGTAATGTCCTGCACATTCGAGTACCCGCCCGAAACAGAGGCAAGCAAGGTCCTTCGACCTAGAAAGTGTGGGTTCTGGAATGTGAGGATCGCCGTTTGCTCCAGTAATCCAAACGTTGAGTGCAGCGTTAAAGAGTTCTGCGTGCCCCGCAGATTGATCCGTGACACATCCAGCGAAACACGCGGGCTCACCCCCGTCTTCCCCTCCTGCGTGATGGTCTCGTTCGGTGGCAGTCCCAGCTGGATTCGCGATGCTTCCGAGATCATGCCTTGAGTCGGAGTTCCCGTCTGGGCCTCAAAACCGAACCCATACGTCACATTCCACCGCTTTGCCTCCGTTATCTGTACTAAAACGTTCTTCTGTGGCGCATCACCTGCCGGATTCTGAACTGCTGTCAGCACTTCGTTGAACAAAGTGACGCCGTACAGGTTCCGCTGCGTCTGCAGCAACGCGGTCTGGTCCAACGGATCTCCCGAATGCACCAGAATCTGGTTTTGCACAACGTTTGGCCTCGTCAGCTCTACTCCAGACAGCAGCACCCTGTCGATGAACACCTGCTGACCTTCCACCACATTCAATGACACATCGGTCCTGGTTGGATCGGTCTGCTCTGCCGACTGCCTGATCTCAACCTTCACCTGATCGAACCCATGGGCCAGGTAGTATCCCAACACCGCATCCCTGTCGCCGGAGAGCGTCACCAGCGAGAACGGCTGTCCCTCCTGCGCATTCATCAACTCCTTTACGTCGTTCAAACGGCTCTTATCGACACCGACCAGATCCACCGCGCCAAACTTCTGCTGCGGTCCCTCGATCACCACATAGGTCACCGCGATCTGGCCATCTTTCAGCGGTTCTCCCTCTCCCTGCGAATCGGCATCGCGCACTGTCGTCTTTACCTCGGCCTTATTGAAACCATTCGCCCGGTACAACGCCAGAATCGCCCTCACATCGCTTGCCACCAGCGCCGGACTAAAGCGCCCGTTACGCAGGTAAGCATCTGCCTTCCTCACCTGCATCCGTTCTCGCAGCAACTCATCCTCGAAGTATTTGTTGCCCTTCAGATCCACCGCCACCACCTTATGCTTGGTGCCGCGGTCTACCGTAAACACGACTCGAGTCGCTTGCTCATCCGCGCCGCCAATCATCTTCACGTCGACCTTCGCCTCAAAGTAGCCCTGCTGCTGCACGAAGTCGCGAATGTTGAAAACACTCTCATTCAGCAAATCGTTGTCAATCGTTCCCTCTTCAAATATCGGTACCAGCAAACGCAGCTTGCCCTTGGATAACTTGGCCCCCTCCACCAGAACCTGCACCTCAGGTCCCTGGTCCGCATGAAACTCATAGTCCACCTGCTTGCGCGCCTCGACATACGTCTGGTTCCGCAACGAAACAGTCGCCTTCAGTCGGTTTCGTTTCTGAAACTGGGTCCGCAGCCTATCAATTGCATTGCTGGTCGTATCCCGAGTCACCCTGTTTCCAGTCTTCAATCGACCCTTTTTGCGAAATTCTTCAACCGTCATCCCCGGATCGGATCCCTCGAGCGTCACCTCCCCAATTCGTGCCTGCGGGCCGAGGTTCACCGTATAAAACAGATTCCGCTGGTGGCCCTCCGCATCGGCCGATCGCACCGATACCGTTGGTTCGAAGTAGCCTTGCTGCTGCAGAATTTGCTTCACCCCATCCGACCCCGCCGCAATCTCTGCGTTTGTAATCGGCGTTCCAGGCGTCAACCTCGTCGCATAACGCAATAACGTTGCCAGCCGATCGTTCCTCACCCCTTCAATCGCCACCCTGCCGACGAAATACTGCGGCGGCCCCGCAAAGATTAGGGTCACGCTATCGCCCTGCCGCACGCCTCGTACCTCAATGTCCTTATATCGTCCGCTTGCAAACAACCGCCTTACGCTCTGCCTCACCTTCGCTGGATCCAGCGGCTCACCCGCCCTCTGGGCCAACTCTTTCGGCAGCAAATCTCCGGCACCAAACGTTACACCTTCAAACTGGATCTTATCGACGCGCAACCCCTTCCACTCCCACACCGTCGTCGATAGGCCAGGCCCCAGGTTCCCGAGTGGCAGATCTCCTTCACTCGTACCCGGCGGCGGCCGCTGGGCCGTCGAGGCCTGAGGTACTCTCACAGGGTGATCCTGTTGTGACGGATTCGTCTGCGCCGGCACAGTCGAAGTCGCTGGCGTACCCTGGGCCATAGCCATCACAGTCATCAGCAAAAGCCCCATCCAGCCTACGGCTCCGGCGATTTCCGCGCGGCCATGCCTCACCCTGCCGCGCTGTGCTGATGCTCGATCTCTCAGTGCCTGACCCAAAAAACCACCCACATTCTCGTTAAAGATAAGGCCAGTCCACTGCCGCATCACGCAAGAAAAGCCTAGTCCAGCCTTTGCAATGAACCCAGCACAGCGCGAGCCAGCACTCCTGGGATTTTGGATGCCGAAAACCACGGCAAGGTCCGATGGCTCCCCGTCGCATCCTGCATTCCCTATACTACGAAAAGCAGCGCCTTTAGAGCGCACAAAGCCTTCATCATGCCCCAGCCTTTACAACAGCCCCAAACCGACTCCACCAAAGCCGTTTCCATCGCAGGCGACGACCGTTACTCACGTCAAATCCTCTTTCCGGGCATCGGAGCCTCCGGCCAACAACGGCTGGCCTCCTCCCACGTCGCCATCATCGGCGTCGGAGCCACCGGAGCTGCTTCGGCCTCCCTCCTCGCCCGTGCCGGCATCGGCACACTCACCCTCATCGATCGCGACTTCGTCGAGCCCTCCAACCTCCAGAGACAAATCCTCTTCGACGAGTCAGACGCTGTCCAGTCGCTTCCCAAGGCCGACGCTGCCTGCCGTAAAATCTCTCTCTTCAACTCCACCATTACCGTTCACCCACACATCACCGACCTGGTACCAGCCAATATCCACGAGCTGCTCGCCTCTGCCGACCTCATCCTCGACGCCACTGACAACTTCGAAACCCGTTACCTCATCAACGACTACGCCGTCCAGCAGGCCAAACCATGGATTTACGCGGCAGCCATCGGCGCCTACGCCGCCACCATGACCATCCTCCCCAAACCCGATCCAGCCTCTCAGCCTTCTACTCTCTACTCCGTACTCCCTACTTCCTGCCTCGCCTGCATCTTCCCCAAGCCCCCCACCGGTCCCGTCGAAACCTGCGACACCGCCGGTATTCTTAACACTGCCGTCAATCTCGCCGCCTCTATCCAGGTCACCGAAGCCCTCAAGCTCCTCACCGGCCAGGCCCATCTCCTGCGCAGAACCCTTCTTTCCTTAGATCTGTGGACCAGCGACCGCAGCGAAATCAGCAGCGACAAGCCAAACACAGCCTGCACCGTCTGCGGCCAGCGCATCTTCACCCATCTAGCGGGCGAAGGCCGGCCCCACATCACGCTCTGTGGCCGTAACTCCGTCCAGATCCACGAGCATCATCGTCCTATAGACTTCACAGCCATGCGCGACCGTCTCGCGCCCCATGGCAACGTCCGCTTCAACAACCTCCTACTCCGCTTCGAGCGGCCCCCACACACCATCACCCTTTTTCCGGACGGTCGGGCCTTGATTCAAGGAACTACCGATATAACTCTCGCCCGCTCCCTTTACGCACGCTTCATAGGTTCCTGACTCCATGGAGGTTATCCGCAATACACCCGAAATATCTCTACTCATTCCGGCAACACAACCCTTGTCGCTTTTTTTGCAACTTAACTCAAATGACCTAAATAAAACGAGCGAACGCAAGAAAGACCACTCGTTTGCAGTAGGCTTTAAAAGCAAGCAGGCGAAAACGAAGCGGTGAACCACACCACAACCACGGAGTCTAGCCCATGGACGCTCAAGGCCTACAAATGACACAAACAAACTCCGCTCCAGGCCTGTTCAAACGGAATCCTCCTATCGCCGGTGAAGCCGAAGCGATTGAGAGCGCAAAAGCAGGAGACGCCGAGGCCTTTTCTCGCCTTTACGCTCTCCACAAACGTCGGGTCTACACCCTCTGCCTCCGCATGCTCGGCAACGTCTCTGAAGCCGAAGACATGACCCAGGAGGCCTTCCTCCACCTCTTCCGCAAGATCGGCAGCTTCAGAGGCGAATCTGCCTTCTCCACCTGGCTGCATCGTCTTACGGTCAATCTCGTTCTCATGCACCTTCGCAAGAAGGGTCTAAATCTCGTCTCCCTTGAAGAGACCATCAATCCCTCCGAAGATGACGCCCCAAAGCGCGACTTCGGCAGCCGCGACCCTCAACTCGCCGGCTCCATCGACCGCGTCGCCCTCGAACGCGCCGTCGCCTCACTTCCTCCTGGCTACCGCATGGTCTTTGTCCTTCATGACGTCGAAGGTTTCGAGCATAATGAAATTGCTACTATGCTCGAGTGCTCCACCGGCAACAGCAAATCTCAACTCCACAAGGCACGGCTCAAACTTCGGGAACTGCTCCGTCACCCAGAACCGTCGACCCTGCTAGACAGCCTCAAGGAGACGGTAAAATGACGTCGAATAAGCCCATTCGCGAAGTTACCTGCGCCGATTTTCAGGAGCAGCTGCCCGACTTATTCGCAGCCGGCGGAAATGGCGTTCCTGAAGATCCCGATCTCAAGGAACATCTGAGGACCTGTGAAAACTGTTCGGCCCTGGTCCGCGACCTCCAGTACATCGCAGATCAGGCCAGCCTTCTCCTACAGCCCACGCACGAACCCAGCGACAACGTATGGAAGCGCATTCAGGCCGAAATGGACGCAGAACAGAACGATCACGTCTTCCATCCGCCGACACACGACACCAAATAACTCGAAGCAGCATCGCAGTTCAGCCTGTCGCGTCACACGACAGGCTGAACTGTTTTTAAGTATGAGCCCGCACAAAGAGAGTGCTAATAGAGTTCGGCTGCATGATCGCCGGAATGATCGCGCCGCCTACAGTCACGTTCACCGGTCGCTCTACATCGCTCTCATTCCGAAGAACAACAGCCACACTCCCATCCGGATTTTTATAAGCAAGCACATCATCGAACGTGCCATCAGCCTCCAAACGCTTCGCCCCCGGCTGCACAAAATGGCTGACATGTTTCAGCACGTAATAATCATGATTGAACTGATACTTCTTCGTCTTGGCGTCCACTGTCACAAGCGAATTCTGCGGCCACCCCCAGTGACTCATTCCGCCGTTTTCCAGCGAAATATTCCAGTACATATAGCCGCGAACGCCATTTCGCAGATAATGTTTCATTAAATTCCAGCAGTACCCCGCATAGTTCCAGTCGTTCTTCCCATCGCCGCACTCCTGTTCCGACTGGTACAGCCTAAGCGTCGGATACTTCTTATGAATCGCCGAGACGGCATTTTTCCCCGCCCACTGAACTCCCACGCCTTTGACCCATCGTCCAGCTTGCGGATCTTCCATCACCTGATCGAGCAGCAGCCGATTTCCACGTTCCAGCGTCCCAAAGAACACCTGCACCCCGCGTTCATCCATCGCAGGTCCAAGGTGGCGAATAAACCGCGCCAGACCCGCCGGCGTCCACGTGCAACTAGGAAAAGGCTGGGCCGAATTGAACTCATTCTGCGGCATCACCATCCCGACCGCGATTCCCTTCTGCTTATAGGCATCGATGAACTTCCCGAAGTACCTCGCATAAGCCTCAAAGTAAGGCTCTTCCTGGATGAACATGTCCTCACCCTCGCGACCCAGCTGATCCTCCCGAATCCCATTCGGTGGCTGACTCGCAATCGATTTCGCCTCGGCATAAAACTTATTTCTCTTCATCCAGCTAGGCGGACTCCAGGGAGAGGCCCAGACCTGCAGCTTCGGGTTATATCTCTGCGCGCTCTGGATAAACGGCACCAGCGTCTCCAAATCGTTCTCAATGCTGAAGTGCTCGAGCGCCAGATCTCCCGGCGTTTCGTCATACGAATACCATTTCCTCGAAAAGTCATTGGCGCCAACCGGCATCCGGCAAATCGAAAAGCTGGCCCCCTTTCCTGGCGCAAAAAGCTCCTCAAATACAGCTTCACGGTCTTCGCGGCTCAGAGCCTGAAGCGAAGTCCACCCCAGCTCATTGAAGCAGCCGCCAAATCCCTCAATCGCCGGAGCATCGCTCTCCTCCCCTACTTGGACATCCAGCGTGTCCCACCGCCAGCCTGCAGGACGCAGCGGTCGAGTCTGCCAAGGCGAAGTCTCGGTCGTGCTGATCCACGTCGCAGAGGTGTTTCGATCCGACTCAGTCTGCCCCACAAAACCCTCAAGCCCCGACGGTGCCACGAGAAATGCGGAAGATCCCGCCGCCAGCTTCACCACTCCACGCAAAAGCGCCCGCCGATTCATCCGTTGTCCTGCCACAAAAGGGTTCATCATCAATAATTCTTCCCTCTCCTCCATCAACAATACCGATATCTCCCGACATCTCAGGTTGTCCAAAGCTCCTTTTCCCCGAAAAATAGACCCTTGCCAGCTCCCCCATCGCGGTGTATCGTCTAAACCAGAATGTCGAACCGCTTCCAGACCGTGCGATTTACCTACTGCTATTGGCGCCCAACGGCGGCCCGGCAGTGTTCTCGCATGCTTCTCTGAAAATAGCGCTTCAACCTTCAGAGTCTTAGAACCTTCCGAGCCGCGACCACAAAGGTCGCGGCTTTTGTTTGCAATCAACTAAACTACGGAGATACCAATGACGCCCACCCCATCCGCCGCCCTCACCGAGCCGAACCAAACCACGGCTCCCGTCATCCCGGCCCACCTTAAGCGTCTGGTCCTCACCGGCTTCATGGGCGCCGGCAAATCCACTATCGGTCGCCTCCTCGCCTCCCGCCTCTCCTGGAACTTCCTCGACCTCGACACCCACCTCGAGCAGCGCACCGGAGCCACCATTCCCCAACTCTTCCGCAATCACGGCGAAGCCCGTTTCCGCCGCCTCGAATCCACCGCCCTCGTCTCCGCCCTCAGCTTCTCTCATACCATCCTTGCCCTCGGCGGCGGAACCCCCGAAGACCTCACCAATCGTCTCCTTCTCGAGCAGACCCCCGGCACCTTCACTATCTTCCTTGACGCCCCCTTCCCCACCCTCTTCGACCGATGCATGTTGCAGGACATCGCTCGCCCCGTCCTTGAGGACCCCACCGCAGCCCAACTCCGTTTCTCCCGCCGTCATCCTCTCTACAGCCGCATCTCCCGCCTCACCATCGACACCGCAGCCCTCACACCCGATCAGACCGTCGAGGCCATCCTCGCCGGTCTGCACCAAACTCCTTACCCCACTACCTAAGCCTCTCGCCGCACCCAAATCTGCATCCAAACTCCCAGTCTCACAGGAGAATGCCGCTGGCCGACCTGGTGCCCGCCCTCACGCCCGAGCAAGAGCAATCCCGCCGCGCTGTTCGTGGTCACATCCTCTTTGCCTTTGGAATCCTCGTCTGCCTCGCCCTCGCCTGGACGCTCCAGAAAGAGGTGCTCATCATCTACGTCAGCGCGCTTTTCGCCGCCGTCCTGACGCCCATGGTCACCCGCATCACAGAATTCGAATTCCACGGTCGCCGTGCCTCCCGCCCCGCCGCCATCTTCCTTCTCATCATCGGCGTAGCCTTTATCCTCACCATCTTCTTTACCCTTGGCCTGCCTCCCGTACTGCACGACCTCAGCGCCTTTTCCGACGAGCTTCCCACCCGGATCCCCAACATCGCCGCTCGCCTCAACCGAATCCCCATCGCCGACAAAATCGGCATCGACGGCATCGTTCAGCGCACCGAAGCAGCAGTCACCGCAACAGCCGGATACGTCGTTACCTCCCTGCCCAACTGGCTCTCGCATATCTTCGACATCCTCTCCACCGCCTTCCTCTGCATCTATTTCATGCTCGAAGGCGAGAATGCCTATCGATTCTTTCTCTCCCTCTTTCCCTCTGCACAGCGTCACCGCCTCGACGCCACGCTTCAGAGGGCCGACCGCAAAGTCGGCAAGTGGCTCCTCGGCCAAGGCTCTCTGATGCTGGTCCTCGGTATCTCCAGCACCATCGTCTTCGGCTTCCTCCACGTCCGATACTTCGTCCTTCTCGGCTTCCTCATGGGCCTCTTCAACATCATCCCCATCGCCGGAGGCGTCATCACCATCCTCCTCGCCGCCGGTGTAGCCGCACTCGACTCCTGGACTAAGATGGGCGGGGTCTTCATCTTCTACG
Source organism: uncultured Acidobacteriaceae bacterium (assembly GCA_963831665.1). Lineage (GTDB taxonomy): Bacteria > Acidobacteriota > Terriglobia > Terriglobales > Acidobacteriaceae > Edaphobacter. Next base: position 246,260 of record CAWHRG010000001.1, read on the forward strand.
CCATCTACGTCAACGTAGAAAACGCCTTCCTCACTCCACGCATCATGCGTTCCAGCGTCGATCTCATGGGCCTGACCATCCTGATCGCCCTCCTCCTCGGCACCGCGCTCGCGGGCATCGTTGGAGCGCTTGTCGCAGTTCCCACTGCCGCCATCGTCTCGGTCCTGCTCGAGGAATACGCCGTCAAGAAGGACGTGGCTTAGCCTCCACTACCCAAACGTCGGCCAAAGCCGTAAACTTAAAAGCGAAGCCGATGCCTAACGAAGCCCAAAAGAGCCCACTCAAAATAATCATCGCCACCGTTGTCATTCTGGCGACTGTCGCTTACCTCGCCTTCACCGGCGTCCGCGACAACAAGAGCTACTACGTCACCATCGGCGAGCTTCAGGGCATGGGCAACAAAGCCTACGTTCGGCACCTCCGCGTAGCTGGAAACGTAGCGCCCGGCAGCATCCACCGTGTAGGCACCAACGCCACCTTCGAACTCCTCGAGCAGGGCCGTACCCTTCATGTCGATTACCAGGGCGCCGAACCTCCACCCGACACCTTCAAAGACGACGCGCAAGCCCTCGCAGTAGGCACCTATGGCCACGACGGCGTATTTCATGCCACTCAGCTTCAGGCCAAGTGCGCCTCCAAGTACGCCCCCAAAACTCAACCAACCCCAACCACCGCCGCAGCAGCCCTGACAACCCACTAATCTCACATTCCAGAGTTTTCGGCGTATTTGCGACGGATCTCCCGCACGAACTATATTTTCCTGCGGGTAAACTCATGCTCTCTCGCCGTTCCTTTCTCAAGCGCGCCTCACTCACAGCTGCCGCCTTCCACAGTGGACTTCAATCGCTAGGCCAAACTCCCTCTTCCGTCCTGCAGGAGTTCGCCTACGGTGATGTTCAACTCTCACCCGGCGCTCCCCTCACCCAATTTGAGCAAACTCAATCGCTTTTGCTCCAGATGAACATCGACAGCATGCTCAAGCCATGGCGCCTCCGTGCCGGCCTGCCCGCACCCGGAGCCGAAATGGGCGGCTGGTACGACGAAGTCTCTCTCGACAAGACTCCCTCAGGCGGCCACGGATTCGCCCCTGCTCATTCCTTCGGACAATGGGTCTCCGCGATGTCACGAGGGTATGCCGTTACACACGATCCAAAGATGCGTGCCAAAGTCGAACAGATCCTCGTGCTATACCAACCGGCAATCTCAGGCCGCTTCTACGCCAATTTCCGCTTCCCGGCCTACAACTACGACAAGACCGTCTGTGGTCTGATCGACGCCCACACCTTCTGCGGTCTCGACCACGATTTCGCATTACTCAATCAAGTCAGCGATGCAGCCGTCCCACACCTTCCTCCTCGCGCTCTCGAGCGCGACGAACCGCAGCGTCAATGGCGGAAGTCCATCGGCGAAAACACAACCGACGACTTCACCTGGGACGAGTCCTACACCCTCCCCGAAAACCTATACCTCTCGTGGAAGCGAGGCGCAGGCGACCGCTACCGCAAACTGGCCGAGCGCTTTCTCCTCGACGACACCTACTTCGATCTTCTAGCCGCGGGAAAGAACGTCCTTCCCGGCCGCCACGCTTACAGCTTTTGCAACGCCCTCAGCTCAGCCATGCAGGCCTACCTTGCCACAGGAAGCGAAAAGCACTACGCTGCAAGCCACAACGCCTTCGACATGATCGACACCACACAAAGCTTCGCCACCGGAGGCTGGGGGCCCGATGAAGCCTTCCGCGCTCCCGACAGCGACGACCTCTTTCACAGCCTGAGCAACACTCATCACAGCTTCGAGACCCCTTGCGGCAGCTACGCGCACTTCAAACTCACACGCTATCTCTTACGCATCACGCGAGACGGACGCTACGGCGACAGCATGGAACGCGTTCTCTACAACACTGTCCTCGGAGCCAAACCGCTCGAGAGCGACGGCCACGCCTTCTACTACTCCGACTACAACCACCAGGGAACAAAGTCGTACTTCCCCGATCGCTGGCCCTGTTGCTCAGGAACCCTGCCGCAGGTTGCCGCCGACTATCACGTGCTGATCTACTTCCGCGACGCACAAGGCATCTACGTCAATCTCTATCTGCCCTCCACCCTCAAGTGGACCTCACAAGACGGCGCACAACTAACACTCACTCAGAGCGGCGACTACCCACGCAGCAGCAACACGCGCTTCGACCTTCGCGCCAGCAAACAGACACGCGCCACCATACGATTCCGCATCCCGGCATGGACTCGAACCCCAACCATCCGCATCAACGGAACTCCACAACCCCTCCGTATAAACGCTGGCTTCGCCACCATCGACCGAACCTGGAAAAACGGAGACCGCGTCGAGCTCTCCCTACCTATGCCACTACGCCTGCAGCCAATCGACAGCCGCCACCCCGAAACCGTAGCACTCATGCGCGGCCCACTCGTCCTGTTCGCACAAGCAGAAAACCCACGCCTGACCCGCACGCAACTCCTAAATCCAACTCAGGCCCCTGACGGCTCATGGACCACCAACTCCGTCCGCTTCGTACCCTTCAGTGACCTCAACGAGAAACAGTACACCACGTACATCACCACAATCTGACCTGTCGTTCATGTTTTTCGTCGTCATCCTGAACACTAGCGCGCAGTGCCGAGTCGAAGGATTCCTGTATTTCGCTTTTCCAAAGGAGGAGTGAAGCGACCCGAGTACCTTTCCTTACTCCCCACCTCCTGTCAGCGCCTTCAAATACCGATAATCAAAATCCACCCCGGTATAAAACGACTCCACTCCAATCCGTTCATCCTTGCCATGTGCTCGAACATCATCCCCATCGATCCCCATCCCTGAAAACCCATAACTAGGAATCCCCGCCGCCATCGTAATCTTGCTGTCTGAAGCACCCGTCTCCATCTCAGGCACAATCGGCAACCCCGGCCACATCTGCCCCGCTACCTTATGCAGCGCCGCGAACACTTCTTCATTCAAAGGCGGTGGCGTCACCGACATATCGTTCTCATTGCGATCACTCAACGCGCCCGCATCGTTAACCAGCTTCACCTCTACCTTCGGATCGGCAATCACTCGAATCAACTCCGCCCGCACCTCCGCGGGAGTATGCCCCGGCAGAATCCTGCAGTTCACATTCGCCTCTGCCCGCTGCGGCAATGCGTTATGCGCATGCCCAGCCTGCACCATCGTCGCCACACAAGTCGTCCGCATCGTCGAGTTATAAAGTGGTTGTTCCGACAGTCGCGCCACCGCGGCCTTATCCGCCGGCGTCTTCAGGACTCCACGCATATCCGCAGCCAGCTCGCCCGTCTCAATCTTCGACATCGCCTCAAAGTACCCACGCGTGACAGCATTCAACTCAAACGGAAACGAATACTTCTCCAGCCGCCCCAGCGCATCCGCCAGGTGATAAATAGCATTGTCTTTCTTCGGCAGTGAGCTGTGCCCACCAGGATTCGTCGCCGTCAATCGAAAATCCGCATACAGCTTCTCCGTAGCCTCCACTCCAAGATTCACAGGCCTACCCTTCTCCGTGCTCAATCCACCTGCATCCGCATTCAACGCAAACCCCGCATCTACCAGCTCCCGATGGTTCTTCAGCAGCCAATCCACTCCATTCGACTTCCCACCCTCCTCATCCGCTGTCAGCGCCAGAATGATATCCCTGTCTGGCACAAACCCCTCGCGCTTCAGTCGAATAAAACTCGTCACCACCGCCGCATCCGACTCCTTCATATCCTGCGTCCCGCGCCCGTAGAAGTATCCATCCTTCTCTGTAAACACAAACGGATCTGTCGTCCAGTCCTCGCGCTTGGCCTCAACCACATCGATGTGCCCAATAATCAGCACCGGCTTCTTCCCACTTCCGGCCTTACCTCGATACCGCGCAACCATATTCCCTTTGCGATCATTCGGCCCCATCACCACCACATCCTCCGCCGGAAACCCCGCGTCCAGCAGCCGCTTCCGCATCGCCTCCGCCGCCACCGTCGTGCTCCCCACCGAGTCCGTCGTATTAATCTCAATCAACTGCTGAAACACGTCCCGAGACAGCTTCCGCGAAGCATCATCCAGATGCGAAGCCTGTTGTGCCTGAAGACCCGCCACCAAAAGCCCCGCAGAAAGAAAAATCGCTGTCCGTTTCAAAATATTCGCTCTCCTCATCCATCGCACTCGCTGCATCAGACCCAGCGTTAGCCCTATACTCGCATGAAGACACTCAATCGCATCCATCAAATGCCGACAGCAACTCCAACCCGCGTCGAAACACCTACCGCCTCCGCCGCAACCCTCGACTACCGTCTCCCGCGTCTACGGCACCTTCGCCGCTCTGCGCAACGTCTCCGCCAACTTCGCCGCGGGCAGCTCCACCGTCATCCTCGGCGAAAACGGCGCCGGAAAATCCACCCTTCTCCGCATCATCGCTGGCCTCATCACCCCAACCCGTGGAACCGTCACCGTCTTCTCCGGCTCACCCCACCGCCAACGTCGCCGCATCGCATACATGAGCCACTCCCCCATGCTCTACGACGAGCTCACCGCCATGGAGAACCTCAGCTACTTCGCCTCGCTCCACCGCGACGAAGGCTGCGCCTGCGTGGGTTCGCCCGAGATGGCCCTCCGCGCGGTAGGCCTCGACCCCAACCTATCGCGTCCCGTCGGCCAATACTCCCAAGGCATGCGCCAGCGGACCTCACTCGCTCGAGTCCTCCAGACCGACCCCGAGCTCCTCCTCCTCGACGAGCCCTTCTCCAACCTCGACGCCGCCAGCGCCCAGCACATGGTTGAGCTCCTCGCCGACTTCCGCACTTGGCCCGTAGTCCCCACCAACGGCGTCCCCGGCTCCCGAACTATCATCCTCACCACTCACCAGGCCCATCTCGCCCAGCCCCTGGCCGAAAACATTCTGCACATGCGCAGCGGCCAGATCACCGAAGTCGAGACCGCCGGATGAAGACCTCAACCCCCTCCAAGACCAACGCAGCCCGCCTCCTCGATTCCCTCAACATCACCTACGAGCTCCGCTCCTACGAAGTCGACCCCGAAGACCTCACGGCCATCTCTGTAGCCCGCAAAATCGGCCTTCCCCCAGAACAAGTCTTCAAAACCCTCCTCTCCCAAACCAACACAAGCGTCGGCGGCAGTTCACCCTTGGCACATCTCTTCGCCGTAATTCCGGGCGACGCCGAACTAGACCTCAAAAAACTAGCCCACGCCGCCGGAGTCAAAAAAGCCGAGTTAGCCTCCCTCAAAGACGTCGAGCCCCTCACCGGCTACATCCGCGGCGGAGTCACCGTCATGGGCGCCCGCAAGCCCTTTCCCGCCTACGCCGACGAGACCATCGAGCTCTTCGAGAGCATCTCCGTCTCCGCCGGTCTCCGCGGACTCCAGCTCATCCTCTCCCCCGCAGACTACCTCCGCGCAGCCAATGCCACCCTCGCCGACCTCACCAAATCCCAGGCCCCGCCAACCGCATGAAATATCTCGGCCACATCTTCAGCCACCTCCGCAAAGACCTCCGTCTCGAATGGCGCTCACGCGACTGCCATCAACGGCATGCTCTTCTTCGCGCTCCTTGTCGTCGTCGTCTTCGCCCTTGCATTCGACCCCACCGGCTTCCCCACCACTACCCGCCAGATCTCCGGAGGCATCCTTTGGGTCGCCCTCCTCTTCGCCTCCGTCACCGCTCTCAATCAGTCCTGGACCCGCGAACTCCGCAATCAGGTCCTCGAAGCCCACCGCATGGCCCCGGCCCCGGCTTCCGCTCTCTTCCTCGGCAAAGCCATTGCCAATCTTCTCTTCGTCCTTGTCGTCGAAGTCGTCCTCGCCCCTATCTTCGTCATCTTCTTCAATCTCCACGTCCTCGGCAACGCCTGGCTCTTCGCCCTTATCCTGCCCCTCGGCACCTGGGCCATCGTCGTCAATGGGACCTTCTTCGCCGCCCTCGGCCTCCGCGCCCGCAATCGCGAGTTGCTCCTCCCCCTGATCCTCCTACCCGTCTCTCTACCCGCGCTCCTCATGATGGTTCAGGCCACCACCGGCGTCCTCACCGGCGAACTCGATCCCATCCAGATCCGCACCTGGATCACCCAGCTCGCCGGCTACGACATCATCTACACCACCGTCTGCATTCTGCTCTTTGAAACCGTCCTCAACGCCGAATAGCCCGTTTCGCGATAAAATAAACCCATAGTGTCCCGCTCCTCCACCGTCCGCAACGTTGCTTGGCTCTGGTTCATCGCGACCATCGCCGTTCTCGTCGTCGGCTTCCGTCAGGCCATCTTCCTGGTCCCCACGGAAGAGACGATGGGCAATCTCCAGCGCATCTTTTACTACCATCTGCCCCACGCGATCCTCGGCCTCATCTTCCCCTACGTCAACGTCGTGGCCTCCCTGGCCTTCCTCTACTGGCGCCGCCGCGACCCGCTGAAGGCCCTCACCGCCGACGCACTCGCCGTAGCCTCCGCCGAAGTCACCGTTCTCTTCGTCAGCATCGGCCTCTTCAGCGGAATGCTCTGGGCTAAACCCGCCTGGGGAATCTGGTGGGCATGGGATGCCCGCCTGACCACCTTCCTTCTCCTCTGGCTGCTCTACGTCAGCTATCTGCTCGTTCGGCGCTTCTCGCCCGCAGGCCAGACTCGGCACCCTTTCGGCAGTGCTCTCCGTCTTCGCCGCCATCGACGTCCCCATCGTCTACATGTCGATCCGTGGTGGCGCACCCAGCATCCGGCACCCGTCTTCGGCCCCAATGGCGGTGGCGTCGATGCTCGCCTCCTGCCCGCCGTCTTCTGGAACATCGCCGGATGGGCCATGTGGGGCATTTTTGTCATGCTCTTCCGCTTCGCCCTTGAGCGCCGTCGCCAAACAGCTGAGCAGGATGCCGCACTCCAAGCCATCGAAGCCTCACTGGAGACCCCTCAATGAACTGGCACACCTTCTTCGACTTCAGCACCATGGCCAGCCGTCATCTCGTCTCCGTGTACACAGGAGTATGGCTCATTCAGGGCAGCTATCTCACCTGGATCGCCTGGAACTGGCGCAATACAAAGAGATCGCGCAGCTAAACCCCCAAGATGCCTTTAAAGAAAAAGCAACGAAGTCACAGCGTCGTGACTTCGTTGTCCGAGAAGGAACTGCATCTGACACGTAAGCTCCCCATCTGGTAACCCACGTATCAATCGCATAAACCCAGACCTCTAAAAAAGGTTTCGAAAAAAAATCAAACGTGCAATTTTTCCCTCCCTGCGCTTCAATCACTCCTTCAATCCGCCCCACCTATTAGACTCGCATCAGTGCACTCATTTCGCCCATCTCTTCTGCGCTCAACGCTGACCGCTGCCTCGCTCGTCCTTCTCGCTGCCGCTTCAGGCTGCCGCCGCAGCCAGCTTCCCCGACGTGCCCGCCGGCTACCGCGAGTACGCCTACGTCACCAACGGCTCCTCCAATACCGTCTCCGTCCTCGACCTCGTCAACCTACGCCAGGACCGCACCCTCCAGGTCGGCCTCAACCCCACCGGCGTCGCCGCCAATCCTGTCCGCAACGAGGTCTACGTAGTCAACACCCAGTCCGGCACGGTCTCCGTCATCGATGCCAGCGCCAACCGGATCGTCGCCACCATCCCCGTCCACCGCCTCCCCTACTTCATCAGCGTCGAGCCTCCGGCCAACGCGCCTACATCGCCAACTCCGGCTCCAACTCCGTCAGCGTCGTCGACCTCGACCGCCGCCGCGAGGTCGCCGTAGCCGGCACCGGCGAGCAGCCCGGCCTCGCCCGCATCTCCCCCGACATGCGCTCGCTCGTCGTCACCAACCGCGGCAGCAGCAGCGTCTCCATCTTCGACGTCGCCCCCTACGAAGCGCAGCCCCACGGTCCCGTCCTTCATCTCCGTGCCGCCTTCCCCGGCTGCCCCGGAGCCACCGACGCCGTCATCCTCCCCGACTCCTCCAAGGCCTTCATCGCTTGCTCCGGCCGGCCATCAGGTCATGGCCATCAACCTCGCCGCCGCGCCCGGCTCCTGGCCCGCGAAGCAGGACACCGCTCTCACCACCGACCACGTCCTCACCCTGCTCGACGTCGGCCACACCCCCGTCCATCTCGCCACTGAAACCCGACGGCGGCGAGATCTTCGTCTCCAACTTCGGCTCCGACAGCATCTCCGAGATCTCCACCTGGACCAACGAAGTCGGCAGCACCTACCCCATCGGCAGCAAGCCTGTGCACGGCATCGTCAGCAGCGACAACAGCACCCTCTGGGTCGCCAACTTCGGCGCCGACCTCATCAGTATCTACAGCATCGACGACGGCAAGCTCGTAGCCACGGTCCACACCGGCTCCGCCCCCGACGCCCTGGCCTTCTCAGCCGACGAGCACCTGCTCCTCGCCGCCGACGCCCATTCCGGCGACGTATGCCGTCATCCGCACCCAGGGCAAACAAGGCGCCGCCCTCTTCACCATCCTTCCCGCCGGCGGCTCCCCCAACGCCATCGCCGTAAAAGCCATCGAAGACAAACCACAAACCCCGCTGCGCTAAGAATGGCAAACAGAGCCAAAAATGACTATGAACTCAGGGTTGGGTTAGCCAGTCGTATTGGTCGTCGGTGAGGGGAACGACCGAGAGTCGGAACTGGCGAAAGAGAATGGAGCCTTGAAATACTGCGGCCTCGCGGATTTCGGCGAGAGGTTTTTCTCGCTTGAGCGGCTTGACCGGGGCTATGCGAACGTTGGGATTTTTTGGGTCGCTGGCATCGACGGAGACCACCTTCGCGAGGCCGACAGCGGCTTTGCCGATGTTGGAGTGGTAGATGACGAGCTTATCGCCCTTCTTCATGTTGCGAAGCGTGAGCAGTGCCTGGTTGTTGGAGATGCCGTCCCAGGTGGTTTCGCCATCGCGGACGAGGTCGTCGAAGGAGTATTTGTTGGGTTCGGTCTTTAGCAGGTAAGGCATGAAGACAGTATAGGGAGTAAGGGGTAGGGTGTAGGTTTTTTGTTGTCAGTTATCGGGTACCAGGCGGCCTGTTTTTCTACCCCTACTTCCTATTCACTACTCCCTGGCTTTCTTCAGCCGCCGAGATCGAGGAGTTTTACTTCGCTGAGGGGTTGACCCAGGAAACTGGTACCAAGATGCTGGAATTTTTCTATGGAGTCGGTGGCGTAGAAGTCACAGGTGGCTGGTTGGGTAGAGACGGGCTGCGGCAGATGGGACGCGACGGCTTGGGCGGTAGCCTGGGCTGAATCAATAATGTGCATGGGGTGATTGAGTGAGGTCAGAGTGCGCTCGATCATCGGCTTGAGAAGGGGATAGTGGGTGCACCCTAAGAGGAGGGTGTTGGCTGTAGGGGCTTCGACGAGCGCTTCGCTTAGGTAGATGCGTAGGACTTCTGCGGTGACGGGGTGGTCAATCCAGCCTTCTTCTACCAATGGGACGAGCAGCGGGCAGGCTTTTTCGGTGACGGGGAGACCGAGCTCCCTGAGGGCATGGAAGTAGGCATGGGACTGAACTGTGGCTGTGGTGGCCAGGACCAGAACGTGGGGTTTCTTCGGGGTTTGTGGTGTCACGAGCGAAATGCGGGGCTTCGTTTCGGTCAGAATGCCGGCATCTTGCTGAAGTGCGGCGTTAGCTCCCGGTTGGATTACGCCGAAGACGGGGATCGGGGCGGCGGCGGTTTTGATCTCGGGGAGGGCCAAGGCTGTAGCGGTGTTGCAGGCAATGACGAGAATGTCGGCGCCTTGATCAAGGAGGAACCGGGAGCTGGAGACGGCGTAGCGTGCGATAGTCTCGCGGGATTTCGAGCCGTAGGGTAGCCTGGCCGTGTCGCCCAGGTAGATGTAGTGGGCGTTAGGGATGAGGGGAAGCAGGGCGCGGAGGACGGTGAGGCCCCCGAAACCTGAATCGAAGACTCCGACGGTGAAGGGTTTGGACTGGGAGGTGATTTCGTTCATTGCTGGGTGGCTTCTTCGCTGGGTGGGGTGGGTTTGAAGGTGGTGTCGGTGGCAGGGTAGATGCGTTGAAGATCGGCGTGGCCGGCCAAAGTATCGTGGGGACCGCCGTCCACCAGGAAACGGATCTCTGTGATCTGAGGCAGGGCGGCGTGGAGGGTGCCGATGATGGATTGCAGGGTGAGGTCTTCGACGAGGACGCCGGAGGGGTGATTGTCGACGAAGGAGCTGCGAAGATTGACGATGGCCTGATTGTTGAGGAGGAAAACGTCGTCAACGGCGGGGCCGGGCTGGAGGGGATGCGGGGAGGTCGGCAGGGCATATTGAGCGATCAGGTGGTCAAGGAGGATACGGGCGCGGATACTGGCGTCTTTTGGAAGAGCGACTTGGAAGCTGGTGGGGGTGATGGAGCCGTCAGCGTCGTTGGCGAGGTAAAGGGTGACCTCCTCGGTGCTGGCAGTGGTAGGCGCGGCGATGGGGGTTGCATCGTTGAAGGCGGTGAGACGCTTATGGGCTTGCTGGCAGCCGTGGAGCAGGAAAGCAGCCATGAGGACGATGCCGCCGATAAGGATCCAGAAGAGGATGCGTTGGTAACGGGGGATCATCGAGGCGCTCCTGTCGCGCTGACTGCGGAGGCGTTGTGGGTGCGGTAGGAGGTGAGGGCCGTGACGATGGCCTGGGCCGCCTGCTGCTGGTAAGCGGTGTCGGTCACGGGAGTGTCGGGATTGAGTGGGGCTAACTCGATGACGACGGAGGGGCAGGTGAGGTTGTCGAGCGGCGGAGTGGAGGTGCGGATGAGGAGGACAGGGAGCTTGGCCTGATCGAAGGCGAGGCCTATCTCGTTGACGAGGCGGAGACTCTGGGGAAGATACGCGGTTTGCGCAGTGTTCCAGGGGATGGGGTTGTGGGGCGGGCTGGCGTCGTCGGGGAGAGCCGATGTCGCAATGTGGATGCCAGTGCCACTGGAGGTGGCGTGGAGGATGAGGCAGGCGGTGGCGCGGGCATGGTTGGCAATGCCGGCACGGATTTCGGTGGAGAGGTCGGTGTCGGTGTCGTGGGTGCTGAGGACGGTAAAGCCGGCGGTGGCCAGGAGAGGCTTGAGGCGGCCCGCGAAGGCTTGGGTTACTTCCTTTTCGACGGCGTTGTTGGGGAGTTGCGCTCCAGGGTCGTCGCCGCCGTGCGCGGGGTCGAGGAGGATAACGTTCCGGGTCGGTTTTGGGGCAACCGTGGGGGGGGGCTGATTTACGTAGAAGGCCTGGTCCTTAGGCGGTGGTGGGGTAGGTGTCGCTGTCTGGGCGTGGGATGGGATAGCGCTCAGAGTTAGGAGGCAGAGGATCGCGGCCTTCGTGATTTGTAGGTGGCGGATGGTCACAGTTTCGATTCGATTGTAACGGTTTAGGAGTTGGACAAGCAGACTGGTAGCTACAGCGCGAAAAGTTTATGCATTACCCAACGCTTCGCCCGGTTAGGCTCTCAAGATGGGGCACCCAGTTTTGGGAGCCCCATCTTTGGTGGGTGGCTAGTCGAGGGCGTAGATGGCCAGGCCACTTAGAAGCTTGGGGTAGAAATCGGTGGATTTTTGGGGCATGACGTCACCGGAGAGGGAGACGTCCTTAAGCTGCTCGAGGGTAATGGGTTTGATAAGAAAGGCTATGTCGGCTTCGTTGCCAGCGACGAGGCCAATGGCTTCGTCGGCCTCACGGATATAGCGGACGTTGCCCAGGCGGGTAATGGTCTCCTGGTCGAGGCCCAAAAGCTTGTCGAGGATGATGCGGTGGAGCTGGACTACGTCTAGCTGGCGCTGACGGGCGGGGAGGTCCTTGAGTGCCTCGGCAATAGCTTCGGCTTTCGGCGTGAGGAGATAGTTGCCGTCGCCGGTGGCGGCGAGGAAAGCTGTGCCCTTGGTTTCGTTGAGGGCGTCGAGGTCGGGGGTATCGAGTTCTTTGACGTCGAAGTAAACAGTGGCGCGGGTGATGAAGTCGGGTGAGCTGAAGCCTTCGAGGCCATGGACGACGCGGTGCGTGGGAAGGATGGTGATGCCGGGAGCGTCCATGTTGACGAAGGTCATCATCATGGCGGCCTCGGGGAAGGCGGGCGTGGGAAGATGGCCGGGGGAGAGCTTTTCGTCTTCGTCGACGGGGCTGGTTTAGCGGAAGTTTGAGCTGGGCACAGCGCTCTTTGGCGTAGGCGACGGAGGTCTCGTAGCGGTGATGGCCGTCGGCGATGATGAGCTTCTTGTCGGCCATGGCGGTGACGATGAGATTGATAAGGTTGGGATCGGTCAGTTTCCAGACTTTGTGGACGACACCGTATTCGTCAGTGATCGCGAGGTCAGGGGCGTTGCTGTCAAAGCCATTAGGAGATTTCGCTCCGAAGATGAGCTTTTCGGCCGTGAAGGCAGGGTCGGAATAGAGCATGTAGATCTGCTCGCAGTAGGCGCGGGTGGCCTTGAAGAGGCTCATGCGGTCGGACTTGTGCTTAGGAAAGGTCTGCTCGTGCCGATAGACGACCTTGTCGGCGTAGTCATAGAGGTGCCCGAGGGCGATGAAGCCGCGACGCTCGCGGACCTCGTCGGTGTGGGGAACGGTGTAAGTCTGGGAGTAGCCGTAAAGGGCAGGCTCGGACTCTTCGCGGAGGACGTTGTCCTTGCGCCAGGCAGCGGAGGGTGTCGGCGGCGCGGGTGTAGACGTTCTCGATCTCGGTATCGTTCTCGAAGTGCTTGCCGAGGATGACGCGAATCAGGTTGTAGGGGCTGGCCTCGTAGTAGCGATCCTGCATGGCCGGGGTGATCTTGTCGTAGGGCTGGGTGACGACGTCTTCCATGTTGACGCGGGCGGGGTCGTAGCGAAGGGCGCGGAAGGGGTAGATACGGGCCATGCTGTTTTAGTCTCTCCAAAGATTGATATGGAGTTGATTGTACGGGGTGTTGGAAGACGGTGGCGTGAATGACTGGGACGAAACGTCGCTAGTCAGGGATGAATGGATGAGAAGACGCGGGCGGGAATGTTTGCATCCAAAGCGGCAGATGGGTCGTTCTTTCTCTGAAAGTTCCTGATTGGGCGCCGATTACAAATAGATGACAAATAGCTTCGCAAACGAGTCTATTATGTGGGCCTGTGTGTGAGGTAGATGGAGAGTGGCGTAATGGCTTATGACACATCGGGTTGAATGGCAAAGCCAGTTGTGTGCGAAGATATCTGCCTGATGTGCGTTGGTTTCGGTCGGTAGGCAGTCGCAAAGAAGGCATAGGCTTTGTTATGCGGGATTTTGGCGAGACACGGAGAGGTAAAGCGCGGCGGATGGCCAGAGTGCTGGTTGTCGCAATGGTGTGGGTTGCACTTTGGTGTGGGTTGGGCGCGGGGGTAAGCGCAGCCCAGGAGAATCCGCTGGGAGAGGTGCATACTCAACCTCCTCCACCGCCACCGAAGTCGCCGGAGGACTCGAAACCGCTGATTGAGGGCGCGGAAAACGTCGCTAGAAATGCTACCTCGCATCGGGATGCACGGATTCGCGTGGATGTGAACCTGGTGCTGGTGCCGGCGACGGTGACCGATCCGATGAATCGGCTGGTGACGGGACTGGAGAAGGAGAACTTCGAGATCTTCGATAACAACACCGGACAGACGATTAAGAGTTTTTCAACGGAAGATGCTCCGGTGACGATCGGGATCGTGTTTGACCTGAGCGGAAGCATGACATCGAAGTTTACGCGGGCGCGGAAGGCGTTAAGCGAGTTTTTAAGGACATCGAATCCGCAGGACGAGTTTTTTGTGGTGGGGTTCAACGACAAGCCTGCCGTGATTGTGGATTACACGTCGGAAGTGGACGATGTAGAGGCCCGCATGGTGATGTTGAAGCCGGAGAACCGGACAGCGCTGATCGATGCGGTTTATCTGGCAGTCAACAAGCTGCGCGACGCGAAGTATGAACGGAAGGCCTTGCTGATTATCTCGGACGGAGGAGACAATCGCAGCCGATATACGGAAGGCGAGTTGAGACGGGCGGTGCGGGAAAGCGATGTGCAGATTTACTCAATTGGGATCTTCGATCAATATGCGCCAACGCAGGAAGAGCAGATGGGACCGATGCTGCTGACCGATGTTTGCGATATGACGGGAGGCCGCCTGTTCCGTGTGACAGATTTGGGGGACCTCGGGGATATTGCGTCGAGGATCAGCGCGGAGCTGCGAAACGAATATGTGATCGGGTACAGGCCCTCAGAAGTGAAGAAGGATGGGAACTGGCGTAAATTGAAGATACGACTTGTGCCGCCGCCGGGGCTTCCTCCGCTGACGGTGCACAATCGTCAGGGGTACTATGCACCTTCGCAGTAAGGGTTTCTGGCCGCAGATTGTTGCTGCGGGGATGCTGATGCTTTTTCCTGACGCGACAGGCCTGTTGGCGCAGCAGAGTGCGAAGCAAGCTCCGTCGACGCAACAACAGCCAACTCACGCGCAACAGCCGCCGTCACTGACTGTGGATCGCGATCCGGTGGCATCACCGGATCCGGATGTTCCAGCGAAGAACGCAACGCAGCCGCCGCAGGGTCTTGGGCTTGGGCCGATTACAAAGGGCGCGGGTGGAAAGTACACGCTCCGGACGGATGCATATGAAGTCCGGCTAAACGCTTCCGTTCTGGATTCAAGTGGACGCACGGTGCAGACGCTGGATAAAGATGCGTTCCATGTTTACGAAGATGGTGTGCCGCAGACGATCGCATCGTTTCGACATGAAGATTTGCCGGTGTCGTTGGGAATCCTGATCGATAGCTCGGGATCGATGTATGACAAGCGCGTGGCGGTGAATAAAGCCGCGTTGGACCTGGTGAAGCTGTCGAATCCTGAGGACGAGGCGTTTCTGGTGGACTTCTCATGGGAGGCGTTCATCGATCAGGACTTCACGAACGATATTGGAAAGTTGAAGGATGGGCTTGGCTATATCAAGTCCAGCGGTGGCACGGCGATCTATGATGCGCTGGTGGCATCGGCAGATTATCTGGCGAAAAATGCGAAGCATCCGAAGCAAGTGTTGCTGGTTGTGACCGATGGCGAAGACAATGCGTCGAGCGCAACGCTGGAGCAGGCGATCCGAAGGATTCAGGATTTGGATGGGCCGGTGATCTACAGTGTGGGGCTGCTGTTTGGAGAGGATACGGACAAGCGCGAATCGAGACATGCACGGCGGGTGCTTGAGACGCTGAGTGAGCAGACGGGTGGAGCAGCGTATTTTCCGCGAAATGTGAAAGAGGTGGACGAGATTGCGGCGCAGGTGGCGCAGGACATTCGGACGCAGTACACGATTGCTTATCACTCGACGAAGTCACCTACGCTGGGAGGGTACAGAGAGGTGCACGTGGACGCGAAGGCGAAGGGATTTGGGAAACTCTCGGTGCGGACGCGTACAGGATACTACCCGCATGTGAGCGCGGAGGCGGACGCAGGAAAGGTAGGCAGTTCTGCTCTGAATAATCCGGGGAAGCGGCCTGAATGATGCGCGTCGCAACATCGATCCTTGATTTAGTTGGTAAAACTCCGATGGTTCGATTGGGCAATCTAAGCCCTGTGGGCGGCGCGGAGATATGGGCCAAACTGGAATATCTGAATCCGGGTGGAAGCATTAAAGACAGGGCGGCGCTGGGGATTGTCCTCGACGCCGAGAGACGCGGCGTGCTGCGGCCTGGGTCGACGATTGTTGAAGCTACTGCCGGCAATACGGGTGTGGGGCTTGCGCTGATTGGCGTGAATCGTGGCTATAAGGTGATGTTGTATGTGCCGGAGCAGTTCTCAGAAGAGAAATGCATGCTGATGCGTGGACTTGGAGCGACTGTGGTGCGGACGCCTGAGGCTGAGGGGATGGCCGGGGCGATTCAAAGAGCGTTGGAATTTGAGCGTGAGACACCGGGGGCGTTTGCGGCGTTGCAATTTGAGAATCCGGCGAATCCGGACTTTCATGAGCAGACTACGGCTGTCGAGATCTGGGAGCAGATGGAAGGCCAGGTCGACGCATGGGTTTCGGGTGTTGGGTCAGCGGGAACATTTACGGGTGTTGGACGTTTTTTGAAACGGAGTGCATCCGGACGTGATGAACGTTGCTGTCGAGACAGAGGGTTCAGTGTTGCAGGGTGGAGAGCCGGGACCACATAGAGGTGGAGGGGATCGGCGTCTCATTTGTGCCGGTGACGTTTGACCGGAGTGTGTGCGACCGCGTGATGATGATTCGTGATGAGCCTGCGTTTGCGATGGTTCAGAGACTGGCAGCCGAGGAAGGTGTGTTTGGCGGGTCGAGCGCAGGGGCTGTGGTTTGCGCTGCGGTGGAGCTGGCGAAGGAATTCGGCGCAGGAAAAAGGGTGGTTACTGTAATTCCGGATTCGGCAGAGCGGTATCTGTCGAAGGGGATCTTTAGCTGAGATTTGATTGCGAGAGGAACTATGCAGGATAAGAAGATGGGGTTTGCGACGCGGGCAATTCACGATGGTCAGGCTTCTGATGAATTGACGGGAGCGGTGAATGTGCCGATCTTTCTGACGTCGACGTATCAGCAGGAAGAGATTGGGAAGAACAAGGGGCATGAGTATGCGCGGCTGACAAATCCTACACGCGATGCGCTGGAGGAGAATCTTCGCTCTCTGGAGGGCGGGACGAGCGCGCATGTCTTTGGCAGTGGAATGGCCGCGATTACAGCGATGTGCACCATGATGAAGACGGGCGACCATGTGGTGTGTTCGGACAATGTTTATGGTGGGACGGGCCGGCTGTTCGACTATGTGATGGTGAACTATGGGTTGACGTTTACCTATGTCGATACAAGCGTTGCGGAGAATGTGGCGGCAGCGATTACTCCGGCGACGAAGCTGGTGCATATCGAGACGCCGACGAATCCGATGATGTCGATTACGGATATTCGCGCGGTGGCAGATATATGCCATGCGCGCGGCGTCGAGTTGAGTGTCGATAATACGTTCTTATCGCCTTATTTTCAGCAGCCAATCGCTTTGGGCGCAGATATTGTGATGCACTCGACGACGAAGTTTTTGAATGGACACTCGGATGGGCTGGGTGGTGTGCTGGTGTGCACGAAGCCGGAGCAGGCGGAACGGTTTCGGTTTGTGCAGAAATGTACGGGTGGGATTCTGTCGCCGTTTGATAGCTACCTGCTGCTGCGTGGTGTAAAGACGCTGGCGGTGAGGATGAAGCAGCATGATGAGAATGGGCGCGTCGTTGCTGACTTTTTGAAGGAACATCCGGCGGTGAAGCAGGTGTTTTATCCGGGGCTGGAGGATCATCCGCAGCATGAGCTGGCGAAGAGGCAGCAGAGTGGGTTCGGGTCGATGATCTCCATGGAGTTGGGGTCGCTGGAGCGGGCGAATGGGTTTGCTAAGAAGCTGAAACTAGGGTTGTTGGCGGAGTCGCTGGGTGGGGTGGAGACGCTGATTTGTCATCCGGCTACGATGACTCATGCGGCGGTGGGGGCTGAAGGGCGTGCCAGACTTGGGGATTACGGATGGGTTGATGCGGATCTCGGTGGGGATTGAGGATGTGGATGATATTGTTGAGGATCTAGCGCAGGCTTTGGCTTAGGAATGCGATTGGGAGGCCCCGGATTTTCGTCCGGGGCTTTGCTTTTTAAGTGGATTTTTTGTGATGGTGATTTTGCGGATTTGCTGGGGATTTTGGTAAAAAACGTGGTGCAGAACGTGGTTTTAAGCGTGGTAAAGATGGACAAGTTGTGGTGAAAGTGTGGGTAGTCATGCCATTCGTGGATGTGATAGCTTCATTAGTTCTAGTTATAGAGCTGGAGGGTCGCGATGTTTGGGTTGACGAGCGAGCAGGAGCAGTTGCGGAAGGAAGTTCGGGCGTTCGCGGAGAAGGAGATTGCGCCGCATGTCATGGAGTGGGATGAGAAGAGTGAGTTTCCGCATGGGGTGGTGAAGAAGCTGGGAGAGATGGGATTGCTCGGCGTGATCTTCCCGGAGGCGCTTGGGTGGGGCTGGGATGGGCTATGTGGAGTATGTGCTGGCGATTGAGGAATTGTCGCGGGTAGATGGGAGCGTGGGGATCATCGTGGCTGCGCATAATTCGCTTTGTACGAATCACATTATGCTGGCGGGCAACGATGAGCAGCGGAAGCGATGGATTACGAAGCTGGCGACTGGGGAGTGGCTGGGCGCGTGGGGGTTGACGGAGCCGGGATCGGGTTCGGATGCGGGTGGGGCTCGGACGACTGCGGTGAAGCGCGGAGATAAGTGGGTTCTGAATGGGTCGAAGACTTTTATTACGAATGGGACTTATGCGAACTGTGCCGTGGTGATGGCGGTGACGGATCGTGAGAAAGGAACGCGTGGTGGGATGTCGGCCTTTGTGGTGGAGAAAGGGACGAAGGGGTTTCGGCCGGGAAAGAAAGAGAACAAGCTGGGGCTGCGGGCCAGCGATACGGCGGAGCTGATCTTTGAGGAGTGCGAGATTCCAGCAGAGAATCTTGTTGGGAAAGAAGGCGACGGGTTCAAAGATGCGATGCGAGTGCTGGATGGAGGAAGAATTTCGATTGCGGCACTGAGCCTTGGGATGGCCCGGGGAGCGCTGGATTCGGCAAGGAAGTATGCGCTGGAGCGGCGGCAGTTCGGGAAGACGATCAGCGAGTTTCAGGGGATCCAGTTCAAGTTTGCAGACATGGCTACGGAGCTGGATGCGGCGTGGTTGCTGACGATGCGTGCGGCGAAGATGAAGGACGCGGGGCAGAAGGTGACGATGGAGTCGGCCATGGCGAAGCTGTATGCGAGCGAGGCGGCTTGCAGGATCTGCGATGAGGGCGTGCAGATCCATGGGGGCTATGGGTTTATCAAGGACTATCCGGCGGAGAAGTTTTACCGCGATGTGAGGCTGTGTCCGATCGGCGAGGGGACGAGCGAGATTCAGCGGATGGTGATTGCGCGGGAGTTGCTGGGGAAGGCTCCTAGCCGCGGGTAAATTTGGCTTCTCTTTATGTGCTGATCTTTTAGACGGCTTATGGCTACCCATAGCTTTATTTGCCGCAGTCGTTTCCATGACGATTTGGCGCCGATTGAGAATCGCACCAGATGGCACGCGCATTCTCGTTTTCATTCGCAGTCCAGGCTCAATGCAAATTTCTTTGAATTTTGCAATTGACGACTCTGGATTGACAGGATAACGTAATCCGTATTTATATTTCGAATTCGAATATATAATACGGATTATGAAATCACCGACAGCCACGGCAACAACGGCGAAAGCCAAATCCGCGAGTACGTATCACCTTCATCGCGAGCGGCAGCGGCGTCGCATTCTCGATGCCGCCAAAGCGCTATTCGACGAGCGTGGTATTGATCGCACCACGATGGCTGAGGTCATGTCCGCCAGTGGGCTTCGAGCGTCCACCCTTTACGAGTACTTTTCGAAGAAGGACGACATTGTCTGGGCGATCTTCAGCGAGATGCTGGAGGAAGATTCCGAGAGCGCGAAGAAAAGTATCGACGGAGCAGCAACTGGGCTTGCGAAGATCATCGGTCTGCTTGAGTACATGGCCGATCAACTGTCGAATCACCGGACCAAGGTTCGCTTCATGGCGCAGTTCGATGCAATGTACGCACGAGACTGGCCGGTCGCACGACTTCTGACGCTTGAGGGACAGCTCAACGTTCAAGGCTTTGAAGTCTTCCGAAAATTGATTAAGGAAGGCATCGCTGACGGCTCTCTCCGCGGTGATCTGGACCCGGACCTGACGTTGCATGCGGTGATCAATGCGGCAATCGGGGCGCAGCGACGTCTCGCCTCACTGGGAACGAAGGTCGAGTTGGAGTACGGGCAGTCGATAGACCGGCTCTTCCGCGAGATGATTCGCATCATCGAGTTCGGCTTACGCGCCACTGAAGAGCCAAAAACTACTGGGCCAGTCTCGCGAGTGAAGGCTCGCAAACGCTCGACAAGAAAGAGGACTTCGTGAAACTAAATCTTCGCCTCATGATGGCAATGTCCACCGCTCTACTGTCGTTTGCTCCCGGTTCGATGAATGCGGCAGAGCCGAATCCACCCCGGCTGGAACTGGCAGCGGACTCCGGCTGGAAGTTCGTGCTTGGCGACCCAAGCGGCGCAGAGAAGCCCTCTTTCGCTGACAGCACCTGGCGCACGGTGAACTTGCCACACGACTGGAGTATCGAAGGACGGCCAGAGAAAGACAATCTGACAGGCGCTGGTGGAGGCTTCTTTCCGGCGGGTGTCGGCTGGTATCGAAAGACGTTCAACGCGCCTGCAGAATGGCAAGGAAAACTAGTGAATGTCGAGTTCGACGGAGTGTATAGAGACGCGACCGTCTACCTGAACGGGAATAAGCTGGGGTTCCATCCCTACGGATATACCAGTTTCACCTTCGATCTTAGTAAGCACCTGAACTTCAAAGGCCCGAACGTACTGGCTGTGCGCGTAGACAACTCCGCGCAACCGAACAGTCGCTGGTACAGCGGGTCAGGGATTTACCGGCACGTCCGGGTCGTTGTCACAGAACCTACCCATGTCGCGCACTGGGGGGTCTTTGTGACCACGCCTAAGGTATCGGATGCGTCGGCAACAGTCTCTATTCAGACGAAGATCGCAAACGAATCCGATAAGCCGACTGGCGTTACAGTAAAGACCACGCTGTACGACCGCGCAGGGCGCGAAGCGGGTACAAAGGAATCGACCCTGACGATCGCTCCGGGGAAGGAAACGGAAGCGGCGCAAGAGATCACGGTCTCCGACCCTGCCTTGTGGTCGCCTGCTGCGCCAGTCTTATATCGGGCGGTTTCTGAGATACGCAAAGATGGCAAGGTTGTGGATCAGGTTGAGACGCCATTCGGAATCAGGTCACTCTCGTGGTCGGCAGAGAAGGGGCTGCTTCTGAATGGGAAGCCGGTCAAACTTACCGGCGGCAGTGTGCATCATGACAACGGTCCGCTTGGGGCTGCGGCATTCGATCGCGCGGAGGAGCGCAAGGTCGAGCTCTTGAAGGCTTCTGGCTACAACGCCGTGCGGACAGCCCACAACCCACCGTCTCCGGCATTCCTCAATGCCTGCGACCGGATTGGATTACTTGTACTCGACGAGTCCTTCGATACATGGAAGGCGAACAAGGTGAAGTTCGATTACGGCCGGGATTTTGACGAATGGTGGAGGCGCGATATCTCGTCCATGGTGCTGCGCGATCGTAACCATCCTTCGATCGTGATCTGGGGAATTGGAAACGAGATTCCCGAGCTGGAGGTTGACCGAGGCCCGGCGATGGGTAAGCAATTAGCCGACCAGGTGCGCTCGCTGGATACAACGCGTCCGCTTACGCTGGCCTTTCCCGGTACCACCACCGCACCGAACGCCGCAGCCTTCTTTTCACAGCTGGACATTACTGGTTATAACTACAACCTGATTCCAACCTACGCGGCGGACCATGCCCAGTTGCCCAAGCGAATGATGCTGACCACAGAGTCGTATCCAGCCAAGCTATTCCCGTTGTGGCAAATCTCACAGGACAATCCGTATGTTATTGGCGACCTCACCTGGACAGCGATGGACTACCTGGGTGAGTCCGGCATCGGCGCGTGGTCGTATGGGACTCCGGAACAGGCACGGATGGCGGAGCAGATTATGGGCTCGATGGTGAACTCGTCCATGATCGATAAGATGTTCCTGGGAATGGCCAATGGAGTGGACATGATGGCTGCGATGGCCCAGGGCCCAGCCGACCCGGCAACGAAAGCTGCTATGGCGATCATGTTCCATGGGTATCCGTGGCATGCTGCGGCGTGCGGGGATCTCGATTTAACCGGCTTTCGAAAGCCTCAGTCCTACTATCGGGATATCCTGTGGAACGGTGGGGATCGTGTGTATGCCACTGTCCGTCTCCCTGAACCGGAGGGAAAGAAGATCATCGCTGTTGGTTGGGCAACCTATCCAACACTGCCAAGCTGGAGTTGGCCGGGACAAGAAGGCAAAGAACTGCAGGTGGAGGTGTACTCCGGTGCTGAGAAGGTCCGTTTGTTCCTGAACGATAAGCTGATAGGGGAGAAGCCAACCGGCCGTGAACAGGAGTTTAAAGCGACGTTTTCGGTGCCCTATGCACCTGGAACATTGAAAGCGGTAGGAGTGCGGGGAGACAGGGCAGTCGCTGAAAGCGTGCTTACGACAGCTGGTAGCGCCGTTGGTCTTCGCGTCACTGCGGACCGCACTATCGTTCAGGCCGACGGACAAGATCTTTCTTTCCTGGTAGTCGAGTCGGTGGATGCTGAAGGTCGTTTGGTGCCCCAAGGAGAGCAGCAAGTGCAGTTTTCCATCAGCGGCCCTGGGGTAATCGCAGCAGTGGGGAACGGCGATGGTGAGGACGATGCCTCATACCAAGGTGATCGGCGCAAATTGTTTCAAGGCCGTGCGCTTGTAGTGGTACGTACCTCGAAGCAGGCTGGCCCGATAACCGTTACGGCCAAGGCTGCAGGCTTGAGCGACGGATCAGCGACTGTTCAGGCGAAGGCTGTCGAACAGCGCGCGGAACTGCACTAAGCGGAAGTGGATTTGAGGTTAGACTTCGAAGGTCTCCCAGCGGGTTTCTATGCGGTTGAGGAGTTCGGGGAAGCCCGGTGCTTTGCGGGCGTTATCGAGGAGTGGGTCGAGCTTGCCGATCATCGGGAAGTTGATGAAGCCGCGATCCATGGCGGTTTCGATCCATTGAAGAGCGGCTGGGGCGTCGTCAAGTAGGGAGTAGCACTGCGCCATGGCCCAGGAGTAGTGCGGGTCGCAGCCTGCGATCTGCTTCAGTTCGTCGGTGGCGATGAGAGCTGCGGCTGCGCGATCTTTGGTGATGGCAGCTTGCATGATGGCGCCGAGGTTTGAGAAGAACTGATCGGGGTGAAGCTTCTGGATTTTCTGGAACTGCGCGACGGCTTCGTCGTTGCGGCCAATCAGAGTGAGGACCTGGCCGCGACACCAGAGGAGCATTGCGTTGTCGGGATCGAGACGGATGGCTTCGTCGAACGGGGGTAGCGCTTCAGAGAACTCGCCTGCCATGAGGGATAGAAGGCCGGGAACGAAGCGATAGACGGGCGTGAGAGGGTCGATCTCGAGGATGCGGCTGGCAATGGGTTTGGCGGCGTTTGCCTTACCGCTGAGGCCGCAGATCGCGGAGTACCAGGCGAGCGTGTCGGAGTCGTTGGGGTCGGCGACGATGGCCCGCTTGAGAAGCTTGACCGCCTTCTGGGCTTCGCCCTCCTGCACGCTGATGAGGCCGAGGAGGCGGAAGGCGTGGGGCGATTTGGGATCGAGGCGGAAGGCTTCGTCGGCGCAGGCCTTTGCCTTGACGAGGTATTCGGGATCGGAAGATATGCCGGCGTTGACGTACTGCCAGTAGACCTGACCTTTGGCGGAGAGCAGGAGAACATTTTTGCCGACGAGGGCTTCTCCCTTCTCAAGGTATTCGAGAGCGCGATCGAGGGCAGCGCGCGAGTAGTCGAGGATCTCGTGCTTGGCCATGAGGTAGTAACGGTAGGCGTCGGGATCGGGGAGTGGACGCTCGAGCATGTGCTTGTCTTCGGCGGGACTGAGCTGGATCTTGAGCGAAGATACGATCTGGCGGGAGATGTTCTCCTGGATGGCGAAGACGTCGTCGAGAGCGCCGGTGTACTTTTGCGCCCAGAGGAGGCTGTGGCTTTCGGGGTCGACGAGCTGCGCGGTGACGCGGATGCTGTTGTCGCCGGCCAGCGATTTGTTGTTGAGGCGGACCGAACCCTCAAGGACGTAGCGAACGTTGAGGTCGCGGGCTATCTTTTGCGGCGAGTCCGTGCTGCCTTTGAGGCGCATGGCTGAGGTGCGGCAGATGATGCGGAGGGAGCGGACGCTGGAGAGATCGGTGATGATCTCGTCGGTGAGGCCATCGCAGAAGTAGTCGGCTCCTCCGTTCGGTTCCGCGCTGGTGAAGGGGAGGACGAGCACGGACGTATCGCTTGAAGCGAGGTGTTGCTGGTCGACGAAGAGGCGGCCCAGCGAGATGGAACGCATGGAGTCGTATGGCTTGCTGGAGAAGGACTGCAGGGCCGTTATGAATTCGGTGGCGTTCTGGAAGCGCTGCGCCGGAGCCTTGGCCAGGGCTCGCTCGAGGATGTCGTGGACGGCAACGGGAAGCTCGGGACGATGCTCAAGAATAGAAGGCGCGTCGCTCTTCAGAATGGCGTCGAAGACAGCGTATGCGGTATCGCCGGGGAAAGGAAGTTTGCCGCTGAGCATCTCGTACAAGACGACACCGCAGCCCCATAGATCGGTGCGACGGTCGACTTGCTTGCAGAGAACCTGCTCTGGCGCCATGTAGCTGACAGTGCCTACGATGACTCCGGTTTCAGTAAGCGCCTGGGTAACGTTTGGCCGCTTGGCCAGGCCGAAGTCGACGATCTTGAGCTGATCGTTGGGACTGATCATCAGGTTGGAGGGCTTGATGTCGCGGTGGATGATGCCGCGCTCATGGGCGTGATGAAGGCCGGAGAGCAGTTGCGAGGTTAGCTCGGAGGCAACGGCGAGGTCGAGGGGGCCTCGGTCGATTTTGTCGGCCAGGGTTTCGCCCTCGTAGTAGCCCATGACGAGGATGATCTGGCCGTCGGGGAGCTCTTCGATGTGGTGGATGCTGCATATGTTGGGATGGTCGAGGACGCAGGCTGCGCGTGCCTCCTGCAGCAGGCTGTGCTTCTGCGTGGGATCGGCGAGCATGGCCGGCGTGAGCGACTTGAGCGCAACGAGGCGATGGAGCAGGAGGTCTTCCGCCTTGCAGACGACGCCTGTGGCACCGCTGCCGAGATGCTCGAGAACCTTGTAGTGCGAGATGGTCTGGCCTTCATGCATGAGATGGTGATAATACCTCGGTATCGGACGAAACGGCATGAATCTCGAGCAACTCTTCGAGGATAGAGGCGACTGCGTCGATGGTGTGAAATGCACTGAGCGCGAGGTACTTCGACTGCTCTGGTGTGAGGGCATGCTCGTCGAGGGTGCGGTTGAGTGTGGCGATGTGGTCGGGATCGTCTTCCGCATGTGACTTGAGACAACGGAAGGCGCTGGCGGGCAGACCGGTGTTTCGTCGAATCTGCTCCAGTTGGTGAACGAGAGGAGGGTATCCCTCCAGCACGATGAGGTAGCCGAAGATGGCGACCGGATGCATATGCAACATCCAGAAATATTGTGCGCCCAGAAGCGAGACTACAGCTGGGAGCGGCGTAGCGTTTAGTACGTCAGCGGAAGCAATGCCGAGGCTCTCGATATCGCTGAGCAGCCACTGGTCGTGATCCTTCTCCTCTTCGATATGCACTTCGAGGTAGGCGGCGGTTCGAGCTGCAACAGCATCATCGGGAAGCGAGAGTGCGCAATCTTTTGCAGTGCGCATGAGTGAGATTCCGCTTTGCATAACGCGATGGAGCTGGATGAGGAATTGTGGCAGGATGCCGGCCAGGTCAGGATGGGTCCAGAACAGGTCGCTGGCCGCAAGTAGCCTGCCCTCGGCGAAATGGATTTTGGTCCAAAGGACTTCGCTGTGTGTTGCACTGGCCATGGTGGAGTGATCCTCCCTGATTCGTTCGCTTTTCCAAATCGAGCGAGACGAACCGCAGCGCTGGCTCGCGATACGGTTGTGCTCGAAAATGGCGAACGAGTTAGACGGGAAAGTTGGGCCGCATGTGCGCTTTAGCTGCGGGAGCTGGTCCCAACTTCTTGCCAAGCTTAATTAAGACATCGACCTCTTCGGGAGTGATGCTTTCAATCGTCTTCCTATCGTGCTCGGAGAAGTGATCCGCGTTCAAGATGCCAGCTGCGGCGAGGCGTTCGACATTGGTCTGCTTGGGTTGCACTTTGCGTCTCCTTGGTTTAGCTTGGCTTCGGCCCGGATGGCGCATGCACAGACCTGGGTGGTCGCGAGCATGAGATCGTCCGCTGGAAGTTGCCCAATTGTATACGGGGCGGTTTTGAAGCTGCCTAGGAGCGGCAGTGAAGAACTAGTTGTTGGAGTGAAAATAGGCAGGATCATTTGCGCAGTGTCGCCGTAGTCGCTGGAGGTGGATCGCGCTACGAGTGAGATGGCTGCTACCCCGTCCTGTCGTCTCTTTGCAGCCGAGTCGGAAAATTTGTGCGGATTTTGCATCTTTAGAATGAGCCATCGCGTCTAAAAAGCAAATTATCGATAATTCTGAAAGTATGCAGGTATCGAGGAGCCAATAGATTTTTCACCCTTTTGCTTCTAGCTCTGCCTAAGCCTGTCGGCAAGAAGTAGCCGATTGGCGCGGCAAGTTATTTAGCCACTCGAAACGTTCGCACCAAGCACAAGGAAGTCTTATGTGGATTGTTCGTTTAGCCCTGCGGCGCCCCTATACTTTTGTTGTTCTATCTATATTGCTGTTGATCATGGGGCCTGTGACGATCTTTCGGACCCCGACGGATATCTTTCCCAACATCGATATTCCGGTAGTGAGTGTTGTCTGGCAGTATTCGGGCCTCTCGGCCAACCAAATGTCGTCTCGAATTGTGACGATTACGGAACGTGCACTAAGCACAACGGTCAACAATATTGAGCATGTCGAATCGCAGTCGATGACTGGCATCGCTGTCGTAAAGATTTTCTTCCAGCCTCGTGTGGACATCAGCACTGCGATCGCACAGGTAACGGCGGTCTCTCAGACCCAGTTGAGGCAGCTTCCGGCGGGCACGACTCCGCCGTTGATTATTGTGTACAACGCATCCAGTGTGCCGATTCTGCAACTCGCTCTTTCGGGAAAGGGGATGTCCGAACAGGAGCTCAACGACGTAGGGCAAAACTTCCTCCGTCCGCAACTGATCACAGTTGAAGGCGCTGCGATTCCCTACTCCTACGGCGGCAAACAACGCCAGGTACAGGTAGACCTGAACACGCAGGCGCTGCAGGCCAAAGGACTGGCGCCATCGGATGTGACGACCGCGATCGGCAACCAGAATCTGATTCTGCCTTCGGGCACGATCAAGATGGGGCAGTTCGAGTTCAACGTTGAGGTTAATGGCAGTCCCACCAATGTCGAAGAGCTGAATAATGCTCCGATCAAGGTTGCAAATGGTGCAACGATCTTCGTTCGAGATGTCGCCCATGTGCGTGACGGATTTCCGCCGCAGACCAACATCGTCCGATCCGATGGTCAACGCGGATCGTTGATGACGATTTTGAAGAATGGAAATACGTCGACGCTCGATATCGTGAAGGGGATTAAAGGGTTGCTGCCGCAGGTGGCTACGACTCTGCCGGAGGCGCTGAAGATCACTCCAATTGGCGACCAATCGATCTTCGTGCGAGCCTCGATCAACGGCGTGGTGCGGGAGGCTATCATTGCGGCCTGTCTGACCGCAATCATGATCCTGATCTTTCTGGGAAGCTGGCGAAGCACGATCATTATTGCTGTTTCGATTCCGTTGTCGATTCTGTGCTCGATCATTACGTTGAGCGCGCTGGGCGAGACGATCAACATCATGACGCTGGGTGGTCTAGCGCTTGCAGTCGGAATTCTGGTCGACGACGCCACTGTCGAGATCGAGAACATCAATCGCAATCTGGAAGAAGGCAAGGAGATCGAGCAGGCCATTCTGGATGGCGCGGCCCAGATCGCGGTCCCGGCGTTTGTCTCCACGCTCAGCATCTGCATTGTGTTTGTGCCGATGTTCTTCCTGAGCGGGCGTGGCGAGATATCTCTTTGTTCCGCTGGCAGAGGCTGTGGTCTTCGCGATGCTCGCGTCGTATGTGCTTTCGCGGACGATCGTTCCGACGATGGCGAAGTATCTGCTGCAGGTGCATGACGAACACGCGGTGGAGAAGAAAAAGAAGAGCCGTAATCCTTTAGTGCGCATGCAACTCGTCTTCGAATCAGGATTCGAAAGGATGAGAGGTGGGTACCACAATCTGCTTAAGGTCACGGTAGCGCATCCTGTTCTGTTCACCATCTGCTTCTTCGCGGCTTGTATTGCATCCTTCGCGCTGTTCCCGTGGCTTGGGCAGGACTTCTTTCCGGCGGTAGATGGCGGACAGTTCAAGTTGCATCTGCGTGCGCAGACCGGCACTCGAATTGAAGAGACAGCCCGGTTATGCGATCTGGTGGAAAACAGCATCCGCAGAGAGATTCCGGCGAACGAGTTGTCAAATATTCTGGACAATATTGGCTTGCCTTACTCAGGCATCAATACGTCTTACAGCAACTCAGCTGCGATAGGACCAGCCGATGCTGACATTCAAGTTTCTCTGACAGAGAAGCATAGGCCGACCGAAGAGTATGTTCATGGGCTGCGAGGCAGGCTGGCGAAGGAGTTTCCCGGACTGACCTTCTACTTTTTGCCTGCCGATATCGTCAGCCAGATTCTGAACTTCGGTCTGCCTGCGCCGATCGATATTCAGATTATTGGACGGGACGTTGAAGCGAATCGTAATTATGCGGACCAGTTGTTCAACAAAGTTAAATATGTGCCGGGCACGACCGATCTGCGAATTCAGCAGCCATTCAATTCGCCGATGCTGCAGGTCGATATCGACCGGACCAAATCGCAGGGAGCCGGTTATACGGCACGCGACGTTGCGAGCAACCTGCTCGTTGCATTGAGCGGCAGCTTCCAGACAGCGCCTACGTTCTGGCTCAATCCGGCGAATGGCGTGAGCTACAACATATCGACGCAGACGCCGCAGTATCTAACCGATTCGCTACAGGGCCTGGGCAATATACCGATCACCAGTGCGGCCGGTACACAACCGCAGATTCTGAAGAGTCTGGCGTCGATCAGCCCCGGTCATGAACAGGCCACCGTATCGCACTTCAACGTGCAGCCGGTGCTGGATATTTATGGATCGGTGCAAGGGCGTGATCTTGGCGGGGTATCGCGAGATATTGAGCGGATTTTGGCGGAGACGAAGAAAGACCTGCCGCGAGGAACGCGTGTTGTTGTTCGCGGACAGGTGCAGACGATGAAGGCTTCTTTCATCGGACTATCAGGCGGCCTGATCTTTTCGATTGTGCTGGTGTACCTGCTGATCGTGATTAATTTTCAATCGTGGATGGATCCGTTCGTCATCATTGCCGCGCTGCCAGCAGCTCTGGCGGGGATCGTCTGGTTCCTCTTTCTTACTCATACGACGCTGAGCGTGCCTGCACTGACCGGGTCAATTATGTGTATGGGCGTGGCGACAGCGAATAGCATTCTGGTTGTGAGCTTTGCCAAAGAGAAGATGGAAGAAGGAAAGATTGCGATAGAGGCTGCGCTGGAGGCTGGGTTCACTCGCTTTCGTCCAGTGCTGATGACGGCGCTGGCGATGATCATCGGCATGGTGCCAATGGCGCTGGGACTCGGTGAAGGCGGAGAACAGAATGCTCCGCTGGGACGCGCGGTGATTGGCGGATTGCTGTTGGCGACGCTATCGACATTGTTTTTCGTGCCGACCTTCTTCAGTCTCGTCCATGCAAAGGACAAGCCCAGGGTAACTGATTACCACGACGAATTCACGCAGGAGAAATAGTATGACGAACGATGGAACGCAGAGACAGTCGAATGACGCTAAGAGCGGTGGCTCGCGGATGCGTGCCGCGGTGATTGTGGTGGTCTTTCTGGTGGTAGTTGCCGTGCTCGTGATTACAGGGATCGTGCCAAGGCTGCGGGCGAGCCGGGCATTGGCTGCGGAGACCAATGAATTGGCGGCGCCCACTGTCCTGGTGGTTCAGCCGAAGCCAGGCGCGCCTTCGCAGGAGATTGTGCTGCCGGGCAATATCGAGGCCTTCGTCGATTCGCCGATCTTTGCCAGAACAAATGGATACCTGAAGCGCTGGTACTTCGATATCGGATCTCACGTGAAACAGGGCCAGTTGTTGGCTGAGATTGAATCGCCTGAGATCGATCACGAACTGTCGCAGGCGCAGGCCGATCTTGGAACGGCGTTGGCGAACCAGCACCTCTCTCAAATTACTGCAAACCGTTTCTCAGATCTCATCAAGCAGGATGCGGTCTCGCAGCAGGATACCGACAACGCAGTGAGCGACCTTGCCGCCAGGAACACCGCGGTGAAGTCCGCTCAGGCAAATGTGGCCAGGCTTGGGCAGCTGGTTGCTTTCGAGAAGGTCTATGCACCGTTTGATGGCGTCGTGACTGCACGCAATACGGATATCGGGCAGTTGATCGACTCGGGTGCCGCTGGCGGAACACCGCGCTCTCTGTTCCAGATGGCGGCTGTCGGCAGACTGCGCGTGTTCATCAATGTGCCGCAGATCTACTCGCAGGCCGCTGCGCCTGGGCTCACGGCAGATCTGATATTTGCTGAATTTCCCGGTCGACGCTTTCCCGGCAAGCTGGTGAGGACATCGAGGGCGATCGATCCTGTCGCTCGAACACTGAACGTTGAGGTAGATGTCGACAATTCGAAGGGTGAGCTATTTCCTGGTGCCTATGCTGAGGTCCATCTGAAGCTGAAGGATGGTCTGAGACAGACCTTGATCATCCCTGTTAGCGCGCTCATGTTCCGACGGGAGGGCTTGAGGGTTGCCGTGGCAAAGAGCGACAACACTGCGCAGTTATTGCCGATTACGCTGGGGCGCGATTTTGGAGATGTTGCCGAGGTGGTCACCGGACTGACGGGAGAGGAACGTGTGATCTCCAACCCGCCGGATTCAATCATCGATGGAGAACGGCTGAATGTCCTGGTGGAAAATCGGCCGCCAAAGGGTGAGATGGGAAAGGCAGGCGGTAAATGAAGCGGCCCTGGACATCTCGCGGCACTACCATCGTTGCCTCAGCTTCGATGGCGTTGGCTGTAATGAGTGGATGCAGAGTCGGACCAAATTATGTTCAGCCGACCGTACCCCCACCGCCTCTCGCGTTCAAAGAGACGCCAGCTAACTGGAAGCAGGCAACGCCACAGGATCAGTTGCCGAAGGGTAAATGGTGGGAGATTTACGGGGATCCGGAGCTGAACTCGCTCGAAGAAAAGATAGCGGTTTCCAATCAAACCTTGAAGGTGTCGTATCAGCAATACATGAGCGCGAGAGAGATCGTTCGCCAGGCTCGTTCGCAGCTGTTTCCCACACTTGCGGTGCAGCCGGCGGGCTCGCGAAACCAGTTGTCGCAGAACAGACCGAACTTCAATACTGTGACTCCGAATCAGTACAGCGATATCACTCTAACGGGCGACATCTCCTACGAGGTCGATCTTTGGGGGCAGGTGCGGCGCACTGTTGAATCAGCCCGGCAGAACGCACAGGCCAGCGCGGGAGATCTTGAGAACGTCAGCCTGAGCCTGCACTCGGAGCTTGCTGTCGATTACTTTTCCCTGCGCGGACTGGACCTCCAGAAGCAGTTGCTGGATGCGACGGTCATCGACTTTGAGAAGGCGTTACATCTGACGCAGGCACGTTATCGTGGAGGCGTTGCATCCGACGTGGATGTAGCGCAGGCCGAGACGCAACTGGAGACGACGCGCGCTCAGGCAATCGAGACCGGCGTGGCTCGAGCGCAGTTTGAACATGCCATCGCAGTTTTAACCGGGGAGACCGCTTCTACGTTTTCAATCGCGGTGGCGCCGCTGAATGCGACGCCACCGGAGATTCCGTTGGGCTTGCCTTCGGAGCTTCTGGAGCGCCGACCCGATATCGCAGCAGCCGAGCGAAGAGTTGCATCTGCCAATGCTCAGATCGGTGTTGCTATTGCTGCCTACTATCCGCAGATCTCGCTGGGAGCATCTGGCGGGTTTGAAAGTGCCGCTATCGGCACGCTGATACAAGGGCCAAGCGCGCTGTGGTCCGTCGGAGGCTCTGCGGTCGAAACGGTGATCGATGGAGGACGGCGCAGAGCCGTCACCCAGCAGGCCCGCGACAATCATGAAGCGACTGTCGCGAGCTATCGAGAGAATGTGCTGGAGGCCTTTCAGCAGGTGGAAGACAACCTGGCGGCGATGCGGATATTGGAAAAAGAGTTAGCGACACAGCAGGTGGCCGTGGCCTCGGCAAGGAGATCAGTCGATCTCTCGACCACAAGGTATAAACGCGGCATCACGACCTACCTTGAAGTGCTCACGGCGCAGAGTACAGCGCTCACAAACGAGCGCACCGCAGCTGACCTTATGACGCGGCGGATGACCGCAAGCGTTCAACTGATCAAGGCACTTGGCGGCGGTTGGGATAGAAGTCAATTGCCACAGATGTAGCCGATCCCACAGGCCCACGAGTTTGGATGAATATGCCTAAAGCACTTATAGAAAAATCGGCCCAGGGCGCGGTAATCGAGATGCATCGATCTACGCGCGACCGTATTCGGTTCGCGTTGTTGAAGAGGATATCTGAAGGCATTTATCTGCCCGGAGAACGTCTCAAGGAGCTAACACTGGCGCATGAGTTTGAAGTAAGTCAGGCACCGGTGCGAGAGGCGTTTCGTGAGTTGGAAGCATTGGGCGTGCTGGTCTCTGAGCACTATCGCGGAACGCGTGTCAGGGAGATATCCAGCGCCGAGACGAAGGACGCTTATGAACTGCGCGGGTATCTCGAAGAGATTGCCGCACAATTGATCCCTCTGCCGAAGCTGCGGGACGAGATGGAGTCGATTGAGGCGCAGCAGGTGATCATGCGGTCGGCTGCGCGAAGCGGCGATATGGATGGCTTCGCTCGCGCCAACATAAAGTTTCATCGGAGTATCGTCGGCTTATCATCCAACCAAACCCTGCCAAAGATCTGGGACTCGCTTGAAATAGGCATGCGGTCTCGCCTCAACCTGCAGAAGAACGAAGACAAACTGCTCTCCCTGGCCGAGATTCATCAGCCTATTGTGGATGCATTGAAGCTGGGGGATTTGAAACAAACAGGAGTGTTACTGCGGGAGCACGCATTTTCTTTTCTGGATAGCTTGCCCTAACTAAGCTCGAAGGCGCAACACCTTTGACGAGTGAGGGATTCACCTTTTATGTGTAAATCTACCCGCAATCGGCACCCGTAAGGTTGATCATCTACTGAGATCGATTCTGCCACGCGCATGAGGAAGGTTCCTCTCGCGACGAGTCGTAGTGAGTCGGCAAAGCTCTCAGAGTTGCCTTCACATAGGAGGAGTCTAGGTATTCCGAAACGCATTGGTACGCGGTTTGCGATTCGGAAGGGTTCTTCCAGCAGATCTCGACTGCAAACTTGCCGGCCAGCCACAGACCGATGCGCGCAGAGTGGGTGAGTCTACGTTTCGCTGTCTTCACGAATCAGCGGCTTGCCCTCGGCCTTCAATTGCTTCGCCGCGTTCTCCAACGCCGCCCGAACTGGGTCGTCCGCCTGATTCCGGTAAACGACGTAGGGACGAAAACCTTCCAAGGTCGCGGTTTTCGTCGTGTCCTTGTCCTGCGTGGAGTTCGCCATCTTTCCTCCCCTTGAAGAACAGTCGTATCTCATCCGACGTTGCCGGCACGTACTCAACGACGCAAACACCATGCCTAAGACGGGAAGTATACAGCCGGGGGATACGCTGTTGCGGCACGCGCTCCCACTTTACCGCACTACGGCGGCGGCTTGAAATTACCCACCGAGGTCTGCACAGAAACAGCAAGGACGAAAGAACAGTCACAACGGCGTGCCTGGAAACCTGCTGGCCGAATTGGTTGACGACAACCGACCGACTAATAAGGACAGATACGCGCGCAACTCATCCTGGCCAGGAGCGCTGAGCTCCACCCAAAGGCCGAATACATTTGCGCAGACTTGTCTTCTCGCCCTCAGCTTTTTCCTTGCAGTCAGCTATTTGAATTGGCTCAGAATTCCTTTCGAACGCTAAACAGCACGGAGGCAAATGACGTCAGCCGTCGATCATCAATCGAGGAGACTGGAAAACCATTGCGGGGGCCCGCATAACTGATAATGTCCCGATCATAATGCTGTTGAAGCAGATTATCGCCCTCGAGGTGAAGCAAAATCCCCTTCCACGGCCGGAACTCCGCGAAAGCGTTGATGGTTGGGGTCGCTCGATATACATCAATTTCATCAAACCGGTTTGTAGTTTCCGTGCAGCCCTTGACCGTGCTTGATGCGTAACAGGGGGTGAGAAAAGCTCCACCCCAGTTCGCATGCCAGCGTGGCAAGTCTTGATGAAGATTGACGGAGTATTCAAGGGGATTCAGGCCGCTGATCGGGCGGAGTGCGCCAGTTGTGGGATCGGTGGCCTTAGACCACTGCTGCACTGCGCTGAGTTTGAACTGAGCCCGTTTCATACCAAGGTGGTCCAATGGAATTGTGAGGCTCGCAATTGCTTCGTCTTCCGACCCATTGCCAATATTTCCCGCTGCATCGAATACGTCCGATGGGTTCGACGTACTGGATACCGGCACACGGTCAAGAATGTCTCCAAGAAAGTAATGCCGATAGGTCAACATCAAGTCTCCTTCAGACCAGAAATGACGTTCATAGAATTCCTCAAGCACCCAGTCCTGTTGCGGAACGATGTTGGTGTTGCCGGAGCGAATGCTGCCTGTATCCAACGATGAGGAGGCGACGAAGTCAGTAAAGTTGAGTTGGCTGACCTCATGCTCGACACGAAAGCGGAGATGGTTGGTAGGGTTAGGAGTCAGCGTCAACACAAGTCGTGGCTTCACATAATTCAGTACCTTCGATTGGTTCACGTCCGCCTGAGATGCGATTCGCGAGTCTTCGACTCCGGTGCCTATTTCAAGTTCGACTGATTTACTGGCCGACCAAATCAGATTGGCGGTCAATTGATCGCGCAGTTCCGTGACGGTAGCCACAGCATTTGGCAGGGGAATAGGCGTTGCGTTGTAAGAATACGTGCTGGTGGTGTTGAGCCAATTATAAGTGCCTTCCGTGCTGAACTCGACTGTGAGATTGTGGTTTGCCGCATAGCGGAAATTAGTGCGTCCTAAAGACTCGCCGACATGTTCGCGTTCAAAAAATTGCTCATTCAAGCCGGGGCCGCTAAGGACGGACCTGTAGTTTTGCCCCATCACGTCAACCAACCCGACAGTCTCGCTTGTCCACTTCTCACCGAGGTTCCGGCTGAAGTGCACGCCTAATTCGTCCTGCAATTCTCCACCGAGCGGGCCGCCCAGGTGTTCGAATAAGTGATCCGAGGTAGGTGCCGGAAAAGTCGTGTCGTCCTGTTCCTGATAGCTGTAATCGGTGCGAGACACACTGCCATTAATCGATAGCATCCCTCTCCATGCAGGAGCAGAGAAAGCTGCATAGGTATAAGCATTGAGTCCGCCGGCTGAACTCGTTACTGAAGTCCGGTTGACGACGTTTCCTTCCAGGTCCCCGGTAGCATCAAAGCCGTCGCCTTCGGCCAATTCCACATACTGGCTGGCTGACAGTGCGCCGGACAAGGTCCGTCCGCCTGGCCAGTGTTTGGTTAATTCAACGGTGCCGCCTGGTGTGTTTCTGCCGTTGGAGAAGACAGCATTTGATAATGTAAATATGATTTTGTCATTGGCTGCTTTCTTGCGGACAACATTGGCAACGACGGTCTGTCCCAACATCTCCAGTCCGGGTCTGCCGCCTTCAATCACCTCGATGTGGTCTACCTGATCGGCAGGAATGTGCTGCAGCACCGTATCGAGGGTGAACTGCTTATCAGAGACTCTCTCCCCGTCGATGAGGACGTTACCTGCGGCTTCTGCATAGCCTCGAATGGTAGGATCTCCGGCGGAGAAGGTAAATCCGGGTAGAAGGTTCACCATGTCATATGCAGTTTGCGGGTTTTTGTTTGCAAAGAAATCCGCGCCGTAGATTTTCGTATCCCCTGGCTTGCCGGAGGGCGCATTGGCAGTTTGCGCGCAAGTTACTATTGCCAAAGCACAAGCAAGTGTCACCACAGCAAGGATGATTCTAAGAGACGTGCGTTTTTTGAGCATGGCTTCTCTCTCATACCTGGCCGTACCGGGCGAGGTAGCGTATTCGCGGCATTGTTGTAAGCATCGGCGGACAGCAACTCACAAGGACTGCGCCGCGGGTTGTGTGTGCATGTGTTCGCAGGTCAATTTCGCAGAGCGGTCTTGATTCGCAGGAATGGGCGCTCGACAGCAAAATGGAGTGCGGAGGCGAATACCGTTGCAATTGCAATTTGCGCTGTCAATGACACAGGCAAACTGACGTGGTGGGGGATATGAACTCGCAGTCGAGGCCAGATCACAGCACTCGTGTAGACATGACATAGGTAGAGCGCGTAAGAGATTCGGCCGAAGTATCTGGCCACAGTGGAGTTCAGAAGAGCCGCAGGGCGACAGACCACCGATATGAGGATGACAGCAAGCAGGTAGGTGACAACGTCACTCTGACTTTGAAGAGCAAAGACGAGCACCAGCGCAATCCATGGCGTTGCGCGATGGAAGAGCCATTGTGGGGGATTCCAACCTTCTTTAACGAGGATGGCGATAAGACAACCCAGAACAATTGCGTCCAAATGGGTATCGAATGCAAACCAAGTGTATGTGCGGAATCCAATCAACGTCAGAGTCGACCGATAGACCGGCTCGAAGAGGAGTACACCAGACAGCACCTTGATTCGAGTTGGTCCATTGAGCCGAACCAACAACAGAGGCCAGAGCAGATAGAACTTCTCTTCCACCCCCAGAGACCACGCCGACGTGAGATTGCTGTAGTGCCCCGTGAGAGCCGTGTAGTAGTCCCCCATGTAGAAGAACGTCGCCACGCTTCCAGGGAAAGAACCGGCCATCCGGCACAGGACCCAGATGACATAGAAGAGAGGGAAAAGCCGCAACGCACGGCGGTAGTAAAAGAACCTCCACGCCACTCTGCCTGTTGTCTCGATTTCTTTGAGAAGCAACCAGGTAATCAGCAGGCCGCTCAACTCAAAGAAGAGGGTGACCGCGTATGGCCCGGGAATGATGTCATTCAGTTTGGAGCCTTCCACGTAGTGATAGAACACCACCACCAGCGCGGCAATCCCTCGCAGGCCATACAGGCTGGGGATCTCTCTTTGCGAGAGATTCGCAAGAAGGCGGTTTGAAGCTGGGTCCGCAGAGGGCCGGTTCGCCGGCCATAAGCGTGCCGAAGAGATAGAAGGCGACACCGTAGCAAAGCTTGCCATAGCTGCTTGTTCCATGCGTGTCACTCTAGGCTGACGGCACGGCAAAGGAGATTAAGTTTTGTAAAGCGCGCAGTCGTGGAGAGGAGTCATGGGAAACTGAAAAGAGAGGACAGTCGCGCATGATCGGTGTTGGTCAGGATGGCGTTGCTCTTAGGTCGGGAGGCAAAACCAGGCTCTCACTCCTGCTGGTCGATGACGATGCGGAGCTATGCAGCATGATGCAGGAGTTTATTGGTGAAGCAGGGCATCATCTCGATGTGGCCTATAACGGTCGGGATGGACTGACACGGATTCTAAGCGGATCTTACGATCTGGTAATCCTTGATGTGATGATGCCGGTCGTCGACGGTCTCACAGTTCTTCAACAGATACGAAGAAGGACGGACGTTCCGGTAATCATGCTGACCGCGAGAGTCGAGCAGAAGGATCGGATACTCGGACTCAACGCGGGCGCTGATGATTATGTACCAAAGCCCTTTGATGCCGATGAGTTGCACGCACGCATTCATGCTGTACTTCGGCGGGGTTCACGAGAACGTGTTGACAGCATCACGTCTATTGGCAATCTTCGCCTGGACTCGGCAACTCGGGACGTTCGCTTGTCCGGGGCACGGGTTGAGCTAACGTCTGTAGAGTTTGACATCTTGGAACTGCTCGCCCGCTCGGTCGGTCGTATAGTTTCACGCGATGAGATCACGATGCTCATCTTTGGTCGTGAGTCAACGCCCTATGACCGGTTCCTCGACGTGCATATCAGCCACTTGAGAAAGAAACTTGAGTGTGGCAAGACTTTAATTCGTGCTGTCCGCGGAGTGGGCTACATCTTCACAGGTGAGTTCTAGGCATGCCTGCTATGAAATCTCTCTATGTCGCAATCCTGCTTGTGATGCTGGGGATACTGTCGCTGTCATTCCTGGCATTCCGCTCAATTTCAGACCGAATGGAGAAGGCGTATTTCGATCCTGTATTCGATGAGATGGAACAATTGCAAATCGAGTCTGCCCGTGCAGCCCTGAATCAGGGCGGCCCACGTGCGGTGTCCGCCTATATGCAAAGATTGGACCAATTGTTTGGGGGATCACACTATCTGCTCGACGGGCACGGTACCGATGTCGTTTCCGGCAAAAACCGTGAGAAGCAACTCCCAAAACTGCCAGCAACGAAATCGCGCATTCAACTCCAGGACCACATGGTCATAACCCAGAGATCCGACGATGGACGTTATTGGTTTCTCGTTGTGGCTCCCCTTGATAAGTCGCATCCTTGGATGCTCTTCCCCTATTACATCCTGGCCGCGACTGTCATCGCCCTCCTATGCTGGCTTGCTGCCGTAGGCCTGATTTCTCCGATCCGCAAAGTATCGAAAACCGCCGCATTATTTGGGCGAGGGGAGCTAACAGCACGGGTCATGACGCGGAGACAGGATGAGATCGGACAACTCGGGCGGTCGTTCAATCAAATGGCCGATCGCCTTCAGAGGCTGATTACAAGTGAGCGAAGACTTTTGGAAGACATATCGCACGAACTCCGATCCCCGCTGTCGAGGTTGAAGCTCGCCACGAAGCTGGCCAGAACATCGCTCGACCAACAATCTGCGTTGGACCGGATCGAACGCGATGTGGATCGGATGGCGTCTTTGATGAGCGACATTGTAGAGATCACGAGGATGGAAGGCGATCCATCTCCTCTGAACATGGGGGTTTTGAATCTTGATTCATTGGTTGAGGCAATCATCGAGGACTGTCTCATCGAAGCGGAGATGCACGGATGTCGTCTGGCTGTTTCGGGCTGTACAACGACTCAAATAGAAGGAAATCGAGAACTGCTGCGGCGAGCGATCGAAAATGTAGTGAGGAACGCCATTCGCTATTCTCCGCCACAGTCCGTTATAGACGTCATCGTAAACGAAGAATCGAGTATGACAAGGATTGAGATTAGGGATCGGGGTCCCGGCGTCCCCGAGGAGTACCTCACTAGCATCTTTGAGCCCTTTTTTCGGATCGAGGAAGCGCGTGACACCACGCGCGGAGGGACGGGACTTGGGCTGTCGATCGCAAAGCGGGCTATTCAGTTGCATTACGGCTCTATCAATGCCAAGAATGCAAATCCCGGCCTACAAGTTGCGATGTCGATCCCCCATCACTGCTAAGTCGGCCAAATCCAGTCCACCTGATTTCATAACAGTGTCTGCTCTGTCGAGGCGCGATTAGACTCTGGGCATCGACGACCGAAGGTTCGGGAGAAGGAGCCGAACATGATCATTGTAGGAGTGGATTATCATCCAAGCGTTCAGCAGGTAGCGTTTTTAGATACGGAGACGGGCGAGACCGGCGAACGGCGACTGAGCCACAGCGATGGAGAGGCAGAGCGTTTCTATCGCGATTTACAGCGAAGACAGGTCAAGGTGCGTGTCGGGATAGAGGCCACCGGACATGCACGTTGGTTTGAGCGATTGCTGGCAGAGTTGAAGTTCGAGCTATGGATTGGGGATCCGGCCAAGATCAAGGCAGCACGGGTACGCAAGCAAAAGACCGACCGGCAGGATGCTCAGTTATTGCTTAGGCTACTGATAGAGGGTCGCTTTCCCCAGATCTGGGTCCCGAGTCCGGAGAACCGTGATCTACGCCAGCTAATCTGGCATCGGCATCGCCTGGTGCAGATGCGCACGCGGGCCATGAACCAAATCCAGGCTGCAGCGATGAACGAGGGAGTACGGCGCAAAAAGACACTGTGGAGCAAGACCGGACGAAGGCAACTGGAGGCACTCCGGCTTGCTCCGTGGGCCACACGGCGCCGACAGGACCTGCTGGAACTGGTGGATCGATTGAACGGGACCATTGCTGAGCTCACCACCGCCATCGAGCAGGAGGCACACAAACGGCCCGAGGTCCTGCGGCTGATGACCCATCCCGGTGTCGGACCGATTACAGCACTGGCCTTCGTGCTGGTCATCGGGTCTCCCGATCGCTTCGCCTGCGGCAAGCAGATCGGGAGCTATCTCGGTCTCATTCCGTGTGAAGACTCCAGCGCCAACCGTCAGCGACTGGGGCACATCACCAAGCAAGGTAGTTCGCTGGTACGTTACCTGCTGGCTGAGTCAGCCCAGGCTGCCGTACGCTGGGACTCCGACTGGCGACGTCGCTACGCCCATCTGAGCATGCGGCGCGACCGGCGCATCGCCAAGGTGGCGATGGCCCGCAGGCTAGCCATCAGCCTCTACTGGATGTGGAGGAAGGGATATGACTATCAACAGAGTTTGAAGTTCGGTTCGCACGCGGGAGAGCCTGGATACGTCCATGGTGTGAAGTAAATCACCGCCCACTTGATTGGGCATCCCGCTCCCTATCCAGGGAGTTCGAAGTAGTAATCATGGTCGAACCTGCGATCGGAGAGATGGTTGGGTCGGACCGAGTTCCGCCCGAAAGATTACATGCGAACCTTTGTCGGCGATGATGAGTTTGTTCAACCAAAGCGTAACGAAACAGCTCCTCGGAGTGAGTGCCGTTTTACGTTCAAAAATGCATTGACACAGCCGAGATTGTTAGAGATGGACGTAAAATCGGCTTTCCGGCAAAGTGATTGCTGCCAATCGACTCGTTACGGCCTTCTCGATGAGCGCTAAATCGTTTACTGATGGTCCTGAGGCTGTTGTCTAAAACTGCATACTTACTCCAGTAGCTCCTCGATCTTCGCTACAGCGGCCCGCCAACTCTCCTCGGTATCTTTGCCGAGGCGGGCGAGCTCTTCGGGTGCTTCAACGGGTACCTACCTCATCTCTAAGGGTGCTGTTGCCTTCATCGGTTACGGCCGTGGTGGTTCGTATTCTACGGATGCAGGAACGCACCCGATTAAGTTCCTCACTCAGCACGCTTAATAACTAATCAGGCTGTCCGTCCAGATCAACCAGTCTGCCCACAGCCTGATAGCAACACAAAGCCCTCCACTTGGCCAGAACAACGGTCAGCGTGGAGGGCAT
Source organism: uncultured Acidobacteriaceae bacterium (assembly GCA_963831665.1). Classification (GTDB taxonomy): domain Bacteria; phylum Acidobacteriota; class Terriglobia; order Terriglobales; family Acidobacteriaceae; genus Edaphobacter. The sequence continues at coordinate 287,241 of CAWHRG010000001.1, forward strand.
TTTTTTTTGGTGTAAGGGCTCCGTGATATACGTTCTACCTAGACGAATGTTAACCCGTGATACTTGGAAAAAACTAACAGTTCTGGGGCTGCTGATGGCTACAGCCGCCTCCTTGCTTCGATATAACGTATTTCCTGATTCAAAGCCACGATTTGGTCATTGGTTCTGGATCGGTATGGTCGGTGCTGTTTTGTGTCTCGTTGGCCAGATGGCTACCCGCAAGTCGCGCGACTAGTTTGCAACAAATGAACCCCTCTGTTTCCTTCCTCAGTGCATCGAGGTTGGGAGCAGAGGGGTTGTTTTTGCGTTTGTGGTTAGCTAGGTAAAAACAGGGATACACCTAACTAAGGTGTACAGCAGGGTACTGTATGCACAGTCTAAGTCCTTTATTTTCTGTAAGCGATTGATTCTAAAAGGGAATGGCGGAGAGTGAGGGATTCTCAGTATCTAATCTGTATGTCATTGAATACAAATAAAATAATTGACGATTCCTTTACTCTAGTAATACATTAGTCATACAAATGCAAGTGGTGATCCCTGTATGGCTATGAAGAAGGGTAAAGCTGTAGGTTTGGTCTGGTACTGCAAGACGGAGCGAGGGTGGTTACGCTTCCCTGTACTCATGGGTGGCAACAATCGAATCAAAAAGGGCTACGTCAAGATTGACGGTGAAGAGAAGCATTTCCCAGATGGGCGCTTCCAGATTCGGAAATATGAAGACCGCAAGGTTGTGTACAAGAATGTTGACGGTGACCTGTCCGGCGATGCTGTAGCAGCCCGAGACAAAGAAGCCAGCTTGGTAGCTGCCAAGAGTGCAGCGGATACGGCAGGCGCGAAACTGGTAGAGGAACCCTCAAGAATCTATCTTCGTAAACAAGCTCTCAAATTTGAACAGGACGCATTGGACAGGAACGCACTAGAGGCAGCAGAGGTAAAACGCCTTGTGACTGATGAGTTCATAAAGACAACAGGGTTAACCTTTGCTGATGAAGTGCGCAGGGAACACGTCCTGGCTTTCCACAAGACGTTGAGACAACGTGGGTGTGGGGATAGAACGGTTGCGAACAAGCACGCCCGTCTGAAGTCATTCCTGCGTTTCTGTGGCTTAGATACCAAAGATACGAAGGTGATGCCTCCAGCCCCAAAGTACCTACAGAAGCGGCCCACGGTCTATACCAAGCTTGATAATGCAGCCATCGTAGCTGTTGCTGATGATTACATGCGGTTGACTATCAATATTGCGCTTAAGCTTGGATTGAGGGAGCAGGAATTAAGTCATCTGGAATGGGGTGATATTCACTGGGAAGACTCCATCCTGAGAGTGAGCAGTAAACCGCATTGGGGCTTTGCAGTGAAAGACTCCGAGGAAAGGGATATACCCGTCCCGAGGGATCTGCTGGAAGTCCTCAGAGTGCGACGGAAGAAGTACCCTAACGCTGTGCTTATCTTGCCTACGAAGAACGGTAAGCCGAATACAAAGCTTCTACGCCAGTTGAAACGTCTGGCCAAGAGAGCAGGATTAAACTGTGGAGTCTGCCGGGGATGCAAGGGTAAACACAAAGAGTGCCAACGGTGGACACTACACAAATTCAGGCGAAGTTATTGCACTGGGCTTCTGCGTGCAGGGCTGGATATCGAAACCGTTAGAACGTATGCAGGACACGCCGACCTTGAAACGACAATGAGGTATTTAGCGCCGGCAACGTCTAAAGAGACTCAGGCAACGGTAAATCAGATTGAATGGTAAGGGGATGAAGATAAACACACATAAGGAAGAATCAATCGAAGAAATCGAAGTACTCATTGACATCCATGCGGCTGGGGAATCGGTTGTGGAGTCCATACGGAGCCGTCAGAAAGCGATGGGGGCTGAGGACTTGGCCGATCTGCTAGGGCTGACACGAAAACATATTCTGAAGATGGCAAAAGCACAGAGGATGCCATCATATCGGCTGGGCGGTGCGGTCCGGTTTGATCCAGGCCGGATTGCAGATTGGCTGGAGTCTCGGTCCGTGGGGTAGTGCAATTGTCTTTGTTGATGACGCCTTCATTCAACTCAATTTCAGCACCAACAAACATGACGATGATCTAACTTCTGAGTTGCCGCCAACTCGGAACCTCGCACGATATGATCAATAATTTCACTCCAACGCAAAGGCGGCCTAAATCCTACACTATTGGCTATCACGCGCGAATTTTAGGGTTCCCCTTATCGCGTGAAAATTTGACTAGTTCTGCTATTCTTGGCCCAAGCAAACTGTCTACCGCTGAGGCGTCATGAATAACCCGGCCTTGGATCATCGTAGGAATAAGGCATCCCTCTACCAGTTTTTCTTTCAACACCAATTCTCAATGTCATCAGTGTTGATTCTCACAACACTAATTCTCGCGATGGCAGGAGTGATTTCATTCCTGATATTCGGCTCCCACATCAAGGCAGCACTAGAGCCGGAGCTATTTAGTGTGAGCTATCAATTTCTTCTTATTGTTGTTCTTGGCGGAGCGGTATCGCTTCTCTATAAGCAGTTTTCAACGGAACAAGATCGAGATCGAGAGCGCCGTTTAATTCTCCGTCAGATGCACTCGGAGCTCCTAGATGCTTTCAACGTGGCAAAGCGAGTACGCCGGACCGTGCGAGCTCGCGTTGGCTATACATCAGACCGCCAAGCATTGGGATTACGCTACATTATTGGTGCCGATTATCGGGAGCAAATGGACGCTCTCATGGAGGCGCAGCTAAAATTTGAGGTGTACGCTAAGCGAGCAGTTGAACGCGAGCTCTATTTCGCCCAAGGCGAGGAGCTAAATGCGCAGTGCGGAAAGATTGAAGATTATCTTCGTCAGATAATCAAAGAATATGAGATAAATCTTACGAACTTCGACGAGACATTCCCTGGCAAACAACTCGCGGATTTGCCCAAGCTTGCCGAGTTCATCGGCCCACTAGAAGAAGGTGGCAAATTTGACATAAATTTCAAGTGCGTCTCTAGTGCCATGTTATCGGGACTATCGAAAGCCAGTCTTACCTAATCCCTACCGATAAGAAAATAAATGTCTCCGCGTAGCTCGCATGCAATTCTGGCATATGGTACTCGGCAATTAGGTGCTTTGATCCATTAGGGCATGGAATTGTGGTCAGCAAAACTTAGCAGTCAGGTTCACTCTTCCTTGCCTCACCTCCTAATGAAATAGCAAATCCGAAACGAAGAGAGCTTGATTTGGGGGACAAAGACTATCTCTAACGACCTGATGCGTAATTGTATAAAGAAGCTCGACTGATGCCGAACTCTTTGGCCAAAGAGGTTTTGGCTTCGCCGGCAGAAATACGGGTCAGAAGCACCGCTGCTTTCTCTGGCGTGAGGCTTGGCGCTCTACCTCGATATACGTTGCCCTTGGCCTTGGCAATTGCAATTCCTTCCCGCTGTCGTTCTCGAATGAGTTCTCGCTCAAACTGAGCTACTGCACCCAACATGGAGAGCAACAGATTTGCCATGGGTGAGTCATCGCCCGTGAATGTCAGCGACTCTTTAATAAACTGAACCTTCACGCCACGCTTGGTGAGCGCCAAGACAATCCTGCGAAGGTCATCAACGTTACGCGCCAATCGGTCCATGCTGTGTACAACAAGCGTGTCACCCTCACGTACAAAGCCGAGTGCGGCCTCAAGTGCGGGGCGATGGGTGTCCTTACCACTGGCTTTATCAGCAAAGGTTCGGTCAAGAGCCAGACCCTCAAGCTGCCGTGCACTATTTTGGTCTGCTGAGCTCACCCTCGTATAACCAATTTGCTGCCCATGCGCCATGTGAAGCCTCCACTGGTCTAAAAAGACTCTAAGAGGCAATATGGAATATGTCAAACAAATAATTAACTAATCCTAATTAGACACATTCAAGCCGATTGGGACCTGTCCATCATGAGTACGCCCTAGGTTGACGGTACGCCGATGCCGCTGAGCCGATGGGAAAAGCTCAGTACCAGGTGAAGGTGGGAAAGAATGCCGTATCTCCTCAATCTCCTTTGTGACGTTGATGACAGTTCGTTGCTAGGCTACAACTGTGCTTTTCGTGCGCTTAGAGTTCGATAGCGACTTCCATTGGAGACTTAATAGCTTCGATCCATTGCAGTTCCCAGTTTCGGGTACGGACGATTGGAATTTCGTAAGTCCATTGGTCTATGGGAACTTTGACTTAATAGGCAGTTCGAGCTTCGTCGAGTATGATCCCGGCAAATTCTTCGGCAGCAGTACTGGGATTGTGTTTGTGCGGCACGATGTGAATACCACAGACTGGGAGAGTTCCGGGGAATCGGACAGGTTAGTAAAGCTGGCAATGGACTTGCTGACCAGGCTCCGACACTTGGCAGGTCAAGCCACTATTCCCCAACCTAAGAATTTCGTTTGCATTGCAAGCCATCTTGCAGATGCCGTGCCGATCCGCTCTGAGCCAGTCTCGCCTTTGGGAAGGTACTCAGTACAGGAATATACGTTTGGTGTTGCGATCACCGGGGATCATATTCGGGATGCTGCGAAGCTTGGCTCTAATTACGATCCGCCCATATATGAAGTTCTCCTTTTGACGCGATTGCGGCTCATAGATTGGGAAATTACCGGACTGCAATATTGTATTCGGCGATGTCCATCGAGGTAGCGTTCGGCTCGGCTATTGACGCAGAGTATAAGCGCATCGTGGTTGACCCAGACGATAAGCGATTTCGAGTCATTACCCTCTCGAAGGCCGGCGGGGGATCACTAATGAAAGACCCCGTTTACGAGAAATTGCGAGACCGAGAAGATTTCACCGTTCGATTGCATGAGCTTCCTTTGTACGTTCTCCGCAGATCATTGTTAGTTGAAGATGAAACATTGTTCCACAGGGCAAAGCGGCTTTATAAGACTCGAAACAAAATTGTCCATGCGGGCAAGATAGACAACTCTCGCGGAGGGGAACACTACACATTCGAAATGAGCCTGACTCGTAATGATGCGCTCAATACAGCCATCAAAATCTTCTCCTGGCTCGGTATGCGGGCAAACTTTATCCTACCAACTAAGCATTTCTTGTCTCTTTCTGAAAGAACCAAAGGAGTGAAGGAGGATAGCTCTGCCTAACTGCCTAGAAACAAACCTTGGGAATGAGGCACGGACGTAAATTATGGAGGTCCCACTTTATTGATTTGTGGAAACGAAAGTTTTACGAGGTGCTGGTCTACAACGGCCTTTCACTGGCGGTTTCCGTCCACCCCCTGCCCTGTTCAGCTTCCCCCGGAGAGCGCATTGTCCATAGACACGTAGTCAGCGGCAAGCAGTTTCCCATCGAATATCAAACTTCCGAAGACGGCCTTGAAGAACCAGATCATCTGCCGATAGATTAGCGCTGTGCTGCCCCATAAGACTTGTTGCGGCTTCAATGAGCCCGGGATCGTTGGTCTGAATTGTGATCGGTGGTGGAGCCAGTTGTCGTGAAAATGCTGTCTGCCGGCTCCGAGTGGTGGACTAGGCAGCCAACCATCGTTTGCTTGGCTTTTTGGTGTTGGACAAGGTGGCAGGAAGTGCTTTCAGAGCTGTGCCGAGAATTGAAAACGAGCGACTGGCCCTACCAAGGTTGTGTACCGTTAAAATTCTTCTCGATTGCCCCTCTGTAGGGCCTTACAAATCTCGGACCTTCAAGTTGATAAGTAGCTGTGACAACATCATCCGACAAGATTAGGGTAACAATGACGGGTTTAGAGCCCCTTAAGGGAGCACGTTTGGCCATTACGTTTATTACGTTCTTCTTCTTCAATTGATCTCCAGATAGTGACTGAGGCATCGTGTGCAATTTCATTCTTACTTGGCCTACAACCCCTTCTAGATGGGGGGTAATTTCCCACCCCTCTGTCCCTTCATCCTTGACTGCGGCTTTCGGCTGGACCAACACCCATCGAACGTCAAACCGTTGAAGCTGACTTCCCAATACTTCCATGCCCATTGGCTCATTCTTCGGGAACATAACCGGACTCTTCAAGGTCTCGCTCGTATCGTGCCTGTTCAGCAGCCCTCTCGGCCTCTGCCCATTGAATGTTGAATTCCCTTTGTTTCTCTTCCTGGTGTCTCTGCTTCAATTGCTTATAGGTGGAGAGCGGATTCATAGCGCAGAAGAACTGCTCCGGAGTCATAAACTTAATGATCGTGTGAAACTCAGGCACCGTCATGGTGACGTTCGTGCTTCTGGTGTACCATTCTGCCCAATCCAGCGCAGAACCACACAGATTCCCAGTTTCGGGATCAGCACAGTACATCTTGGTATTGGTTTTATTGAAATCTTGCACTTGGCGGGTGGCCCACCGACAGTTTTCCTTTACGTAATTGCCTAGTGGGTCAATTCTGTCTAGGGTGGTGCCCGCCGGACGCTCGCCCATGTCCTTAAGAAAGCCTGCGAAGGTAAGCCAGTTCCGATCATGTTTGCGAGTACGTGTAACCGTGCCGTCTGCCTCAGTGACTTGTAGGGCTTTGCACCGGGCGATCATGTCCTGCCACGAGATATATGTTGGGCTCCTCTTCCGGCCGGAAGTGTGTCCGTGACTGACTCGTTCACATCCACAATGATTAATCTTGCCCTTTGCGAGCCTGCTGCCATTGAACTCCCTTGGAGTCTCTGGGCTGCAATCGCAGGTTCCTACCCACCTGCGGGACTTTGTTGCCTTGCCAGTGATAGTGATGCGGCCAAATTGCTTACCAGTGAGTTCAAGTTTCGGGGCCTTCAATTATTTAGTCCTTTGGAACATATATACAGGATGGACACACCTATACACTGTCGAGTTTGGAAGGGTTTGTTTTGCTAGTTTGGGGGTGGGGGACACAATCAACTCAAAACCCTTTGAATATTGACAAATCCTGATTGGAAAATGGGAACAGCTCCGTTTTCGGGACCCAAAGATAACACCCGTTCAAGACTGTTTGGCGGGCTTCTGAATGATTCCCGGGATCGGTTGATCCGTGGCTCTGTGCAACTTTAGGGCAATGGAAGCCAACCAGCTTGCATCGCATACTAAAGTCATACGTGAACGATGCTAACCCGCTCTTGATTCACTGATGCAAACAACCGCCCCCACCATTACTCAGAACATCGAGAGATGGGGGCTTTTTGTTTTTTCGATAACGGTGATTATGACTACTGGATCTAGATTCGGACGCGACGGCGGATAGCGCCGCACATCCCTACCAGACCAGTCCCTAACAGTGCCAAGCTGGAGGGTTCGGGAGTGGCCGCTGAATCGGTGGAAGTGCTGGATGACCAGGTGCCGGGATTATTATCGACCTGAGCAGCACCCCCATTAATCTCCAATCCATAATCTATGGGCTGCCCAAACATAGTCGTGGTGAGTTGACTGCTAAAATCAGCAATAACGAAGCTGACATACCAGTTCGTTATATCTCCGGAAGAGTCAGTTCCCACGGCTAATAAAGCGAACTCCGGGTTTACCGTGAGATTAGTTATAGCGGGGTCGAAGCCGTCTGAGAAACTGAAAGAAGTCCAGTTGACATTAGACGAACCCCAAGTGAAGTTGCTCGGTAAAACCATATTTGCTGCTAATGGAGATGCAACGGTGAAACTACCGCTGACTGAGTCGGAACTGTCATAGGGCGCATCGCTGATAGTGAATGCATTTCCTGTATACGTGTAGACGGTGTCCGCATGAGCGGCCAAGGAAGAGATTGAAATAGCAGCAATTGCAGCTAAACGATAGGCCCATTTCTGCACGCTCTGGCTCCTTAACTTCTAAGTTTGGGGAATGGCCAAGCGTAGCCGTTCGCTCCCCTCACCGCAAGATGAAAGAAATTGCGACGTACTCATTGCTTGCTTAAATCCAAACGGCCCCACATCATTCCCTCTGCACTCGCATTGGGTTTGGTGTGTGGCTTCTCTTTTACCACTGTACAGTGGACATATTGATAGGCATTGCCAATGACAAAACCTAGTTACACACTGCCATGGATTCTGCCCTTCGTTCGTACCGCGCTGAGACACACGGGCAATTTTGAATATCGTCACTACGTTACCGCGCTTTGGAGTGCACTGGAGGCGGCCAAGATACCCGGTGTCATCAGAACCCCCGCCAATCTGAGTTTCTCTGGCCAAGTATTCCAGTATGACCGAGCGCCTCATGAATTGCACCAAGTGACCACTGAGGCGTTCTACTACCTGTTTCACAAGGGTTATATAACACCTGATCCACCAGACAGCACTTTAAACCAGCCGCTTCTTCATCAGTTCCATGTCACACCACGCGGACACGAGTGGTTCAGCGGTCGAGAGCCATATCCAGAAGAAGCGGTTGAATACATGAAGTTCCTCCACAGTCGGATAACGCAATTAGATTCAGTTATCGAGCAATACATTGTTGAAACCCTCATCGCGTATGAGAGAGAGTCATATTTTGCGGCCGCCGTAATGCTCGGAGCTGCATCTGAGAAGGCTCTTTACCTGCTAGCTGAGGTAATGCTAGGTGCGTTTAAAGAGGTGCAGAAACGCGACAAGCTGAAGTCATTACTTGACGGCAGAAAGCTACTCGGACTACTCGAATACGTCAGAGACACGATCCAAAGTGCCTCGAATACAAAGGCACTTCCGTACTCAGTCCATGAAGGGGCTGCCACTCATCTCATGTCTCTATATGAGGCCATCAGGGTGCAGAGGAATGACGCGGTGCATCCGATGAACGCTGCCGTTTCGGCTGATTCGGTACGGCTGCTAATTCAATCCTTTCCCTATTCCCTCAGCAAAACAGAGGAACTCCGAGCGTGGTTTGCCGTGAATCCTAACAGTATCTGAGGTTTGGTGGGGAGCTTTCGTGCTTCAATGTAGGCTGATGCGCGAGGGGTGGAACAGATTAGCAGCGTTGGGCTTCCTTATGGGTGCCGCAGCATTGATATTGAGGCATGACCTATTCCCAGGGTCCGCTCGATATGGTCACTGGTTTTGGATCGCAATCGTGGGTTTTGTTTTGTATTGCGTCGGCAAGTTCGCTCACCGATTCTCACGCGACAAGGCGTTTAGAAACAAAAAATGCCCTTTTCATCCTTCATTGGGTGGTAGGGGTCTTTTGTACTTAAGCCTCTTACGTCTCCAATCATCAATGACTGACGCAAGAATACCCACGATGCCTATGATAATTGCCACGCCAAGGATGTATTCGTAAGACCCCAAGAATGCAAATGTTCTCAATATCCCGCCCTCGATGGACAGATTAGCACCTGACAACAATGAACCCTCTGTTTCCTTCCTTAGTACATCGAGGTTGGGAAGCAGAGGGGTTCTTTTTCCGTTGGAACTATCGGTGTAGCCGTCTACGAAAGGTACCTGCCAAACCGACAAGGCCGCTGCCCATCAAGAGCAAAGACGAAGGTTCAGGCGCGAAATTGGTAGGAGTGGGAACCTCCTCGGTGCTCACCAATACAAGAGAGCCAGAGATCATGGGGTCTGGAGTTCCTATAGATCGCCTTCCGATGCCACTGTAAAGATACGGCCCGTCGCATATATCACTCCCCAATGTGCAGAGCGGGCCACCAGGATAATCAATGAGCGAGGAATCAATATCTATTTCAAGGGTGAAGTAGTCCAAAGCTGGAGCGTCACGGTCAGTAGCGTTGTATCCGATGACATTGGAATACGAGTAATCTGGCCCTTGGTATTGTGGACCGAAATAGACGTCGGTAGTGCTGCCAGAGTGATACTGTAAATCGGCACTGGTAACCCAGCCTGTGGAAGTATCTATCCTAACGTCTCCAGAGCCTGTCGCTCCGCTTTGGAAAACAACATTGTCGAGATCGAAAGTTGCGATGATATCCGCGCGAGCGACAAGGCAGGATACCGTTACAAAGGCGGCAGCGATGAGACGTACATAGAATCGCATGATTAGCTCCGATTATCTGACTTGTGTTTTGTCGGCCCCGAGTGTCAACAACACTAGTCCTGCTAGGCCATCCTCGCAAGTGAACGGTAAGCAGACAAAACTGCCCTCCATTTGGCCAAAACATCGATCAGGCGGACGGCATTGTTTTTTTGCGTTCGGATTGTTAGCTGTATCCTGCACAGATGCCAGAAGGTAAGACGAAGTCGGCGAATACCGTCAGAACTGCTACGCCACTCATACGAAATGTTCTGGACTACCTCAAGGCAGTAATAAAACATTGGGCAGCACTTTTAACGGGAGGATTCCTCGCCGCTTGTTTAGCAGCATGGCAGGGCTTCGGCCACTCTGTGTCACATTGGTTCTATTGGGTCTTCTCAATAGGCGCCGTCATGGTCGCCACCTACAAGGCATGGCTGGAAGAGAGAGATAAAGTCATTACGCTTGAGGGATCAGCTACTGACCAGAACGTTATAAGTATTGCCTCAGCCAGCGCGACTCAAAATGCAAACCCCATTACGATCCAGCATACTGTGGTCAATCCTTTTCCCCCACCGCCTCATGAAAGTCCGAAACTAATAGAGGATCGTCCCAAAGCCAACGTTAAATTCCTTGGCCATAAGGTCACTAGAGTCACTTTGGTTGACGGCGAAGACGGCAAGGTTTATGAGGAAGATGAAAGAGGAAACAAAGCTCTAGTTTTTAATTTCAGAAACGACCCGATCCCCGAAATACCCGTTTCTCCGTTTTGGGAAGCTATCGCCCACATACGTTTCTTTGACAAAAACGATTATGAAGTGGGGAGTATACCTTCAGCCATGTGGCTGAGAAGTATTAAAGAAAGAGTTACGCTACATGTGGGGGAGAACAAAGCCGTAGTTGTAGCCATTCAGACCGAATCGGGTTGGTTAAGCAAGAGTGTGAAATTGGTACCCAAAGGAAACTATTGGGGAAGCTATAACGAACAGCAAATCACGGATCTAATTTTATCCTCCGACGCGACAAGGGCTGAAGTGACACTGATTAATAACAAGAGCGTTGCGACAAAGTCATATGCTGCCAGCATGAATTTGGAGTATGCCATCTTTGGACCACTAGATAGGGAACATTAGCGAGTCCACTCTTCAACCTCGCTCACCGCTCTTGAAGAACCCTATTACCCTGGACAGCAGCCCACGCCTTGAGGCTTTCTCTGCCTCCAACCGTTTCATCATTCGGTTATAACGGCGCGTCTCCGCTGCCTCAGCCATAGCGTTCCTGTGGCCTTCCACTGTGTCCTTGCTGGGTCCGTCACCGAACCGAATGGGTTTGTACTGTGGAGCGTCGGTAGTATCCGCCGCACATGAGTCAACGGCGAGAGATGAAGCGAGCGTCAGCAAGTTTACGCAGAGTAGATGTAAGCCGCAGTGCAGCATCCCTGCCAGCGAGAATTCCGTCTTTGACAGCCGCAATCTGATCTTCCGTGGCTCCTACCTCATCTAGCCCAACCAGAACTTGATCCGGCTGAATGACATCAGGGCCGTTGTCGCGGATATGCTTACTCCCCCATCTTACAAATGTGTCGAATCCGGTTTGACCATCCTTCATGACATGAGGGTGGAATTTGATGTCGAAAAGTCGCTCAAGATTGTCGTCATCGGTCATAGTGACCACAGCTTACTCCTGCTTAAGCCTCGTTGCAGGCTGGGCACACACTACGATGGAATACAAGCTCTTTGTGAGCCCTTATGAGGGCATTGCGAACTGCGATAACGTTCGCCTCGTCTAACCTGTCCACAGCCTCACCAGCACGCTCTAGGAAGCGTGCAGCAAGCTCCATGCCTTCCTCACACGCGGGGAGTGCATCGAGCTTCCAAAGCGCTAATAGTTGGGTGCGGTCAATTGACATGGCGGTAGGGTACTACTAGAGGGCAACGCGCAAAAAATCCCCGATCACATATGTTGACTTAATACTTTGGCTGGTGCAATCCTTCACCCTAACTGCACAGCACGGGTCCCGGTTTCCCATAGTTACAGCGCATCCGCGTTGACGAAGGAGAAGAAATGAGGCGCATACTGATTGCACTCTCGGGGTTCTGGACGCTATTCGTCCTTGCGGGCGCTGCCAGCGCAGATTTGTTGGTCAATGGCGATTTCTCACAAGGGAATACCGGCTTCAACAGCCAATACAATTATGTCTTAGGAAACGGGACCGTTTTCACTTCCCCCGGTAATTACGGAGTGATCAACAACCCGGCGAGCGCGTTTACAAACCCATACGCGAGCTTTGGTGATCACACTAGTGGCTCAGGTCTGATGCTGTTCGCCGATGGAGCCGGAGCGGGCACAAATGTCTGGAGTGAGATCGTCAGTGTAGGGGCCGGAGAATATACCTTTACCGGCTGGATCGCCAATGGCAATACAATGCTGTCGAATCCAGCGACATTGACGCTCTTTGATAATGGAAGCCAGGTCGGAAGCCCGTTTGCCATCTCACAGTTGGGCGGAGTGTGGCAGGAATGGTCTGCACACCTGAACTTTCAAGCGGCTTCGTCTATCACCCTATCTATAGAGGATGTGAATCCAAACCCGTTCGGGTTCGGAAATGACTATGCTATCGATGATCTATCGCTCACAACCGGACAGGTGGTCACCACTCCTGAACCGTCCTCATTACTGTTGACTGGAAGCGGCCTTTTGTCGATGGCGGCGATGTTCCGTCGCAAGCTGCTTGACAGATAGGCTCGAATCAACGCTTCTCAGGCACACCGCCGCTTCAACTTCGCATATTGCTCCGCACTCAGGATGAGCCAAATGGAGCCCCTGCCCATCTTGATTGCATACTCAAGCGCGGATCTGTCCTCTAGCAGCTTGGACTCACCCCATCGCTCAAATATCTCTAGCAGCTTATCTGGTGAAGCGAATGTGAGCTTGAGAGGCAGTGGTGTTTTTTGATCGGGTTCAAGGAAGCTCACATGCGAGCCGTTACGCAGCATGAAGAACAAATAGACTCTGTGCTTCGGCAACTTTCTTTGGATCAGGATTCTCGGCGCTGATACCGGATCTCCTTCGGTATTCCTCACGAAGGATGTTGGAAAGGGCGGACAGACGTGGGCATGATGGGGTGGTGAGCATGTGAATCTCCTGAATGCTCAGGCTAGCGGGCAAATAGCCGAGCACACACACGGTTTATCAGAGAACAGGGGAGGAGTCCAACTCCCCTGAGAGGGGCTGGGATTCATGGAGGATATGGGCAGAAGTCCTATAGACATGACTATCCCGTAGTCATACAAGTGCGCCGTAGTCATACAAAACAGGGGAAAGAGGCTCTTAAAGGCGAATATGGAGAATATAAGGCACTCTCTAAGTGTCTTATTATCCTCAGCTTACTGATTCTAAAGGGTTTATGGCGGAGAGTGAGGGATTCGAACCCCCGATAGCCTTACGACTATGTCTGATTTCGAGTCAGGTGCATTCAACCGGGCTCTGCCAACTCTCCGTAGTCTTCATTTTACCTTGAATCTTCCATTAGGCATAGCATCAGGAATGGAGGGTTTTGGTGAACGGGGAATGGACTCCGGAGCTTGAGGCGTGGTTACAGGCGCAGGCCGTGGACGCTGGGTTTGATGCCGTCGGGGTGGCTGCTGTAGCTGGGGCGACGAGCGATGCCGAGCAGCTTGATGCCAAGCGATTCGCGACCTGGGTAGATGCCGGTAGAGCCGGAGAGATGGAATATCTGAAGCGCCGGGATGAACAGGGCGTCCTGTTGCGAAGCGGCGTGCGTATCGCAATGCCGTGGGCCCGGTCGGTGGTCGTCTGCGCGCTGAACTACAACGCGACCGCTCCCCGTTCTATTGATGAGGCTGACAACGGGACCGGGTGGATCGCCCGCTATGCGTGGAGCGGAAGAGAGTCCAGCGAATCCGAAACACTGCTGCCTACGGACTATCACGAGGAGTTACTGAAGCGGCTTCGCAGAATTGAGAGTGCTCTGCTTGCGCATTCCACGTGCGAGACGCGCTGCTATGTCGATACCGGGCCACTGGTGGAGCGTTCCGCCGCATTGAGAGCGGGTGTCGGCTGGATTGGAAAGAATACCTGCGTGATCAATCAGGAGCTTGGTTCGTGGTTGCTGCTTGGGGTGATCATTACTTCCCTTCCGGTAGCCGAGGATCTGCCGCTTCACCTTGCAGCAGACCGCTGCGGAAGCTGCACGCGGTGTATTGATGCCTGTCCTACCCAGGCCCTGGTCGCTCCTCGCGAGATGGACGCATCGCGCTGCATCGCCTATTTGACGATTGAGAAGAAGGGGGCCATCGCAGAGGAGCTACGCGAGCCGATAGGGCGGCAGGTCTTCGGCTGCGATATCTGCCAGGATGTCTGTCCGTGGAACCGGCGCGCTCCTGTAGCCGTAAAGGAGGGTATGTTGGCGCGAAAGGAGTTGGTGAATCCAACGCTCGACTGGCTGGCCGGGATGGATGCAGTGGAATTCAAGCAGTGGTTTAAGGGTTCTCCTCTTGAGCGCACGCGGCGAAAACGGCTGCACCGGAATGTCGCGATCGCCATGGGAAATAGCGGAGAAGCACGTTTTCTCCCCCAACTGGAGGAGTGGAGCAGGAGCGAAGACGAAGTGCTGGCGGAGAGCGCTCAGTGGGCGTTGACGCGAATTGTTGACCGGACTGGAGATTAGAAACCGGTTCGGGTGGTTATAGGATGCGGTGGCGGTGCTCTGCTAGCATCGGAGAAAGATAGAGCGAATTTTTCGGCGATCAAGTCGCAATTCGCCCTGTCCCAGATTTCTTTATGCCTTCGATCCTTCCCAGCAAGAATATGCCGTCTGCAGACTCCGGACAGGTGATAGAGCCTATCGAAGAGGTACGGCCGGTCGTCGCCCAGACAGGTTTCCGGGCGCAGATCGTGGCACTTGCTCGCTACATGATGCGAACGGAGGTGCATACCTATGCATTTAGCGTGGCTGCAAACTCCATTCTGTCGTTGTTTCCGTTTATCGTTCTGCTGCTGACGATCAGTCGAAGCGTCTTCCATTCCCGAGCGATGGAGGCCGTGGTGGGCGATATGATGAAGAACTTTCTGCCAGTGGGACAGGACTTTGTGATGCGCAATATGCAGTTGCTCGCCCATCCGCAAAAGGGAGCGCAGGTCTTTTCCCTGGTTATGCTGCTGTTTACTTCGACCGGCGTATTTCTGCCGCTGGAGGTTGCGTTGAACAACGTATGGGGCATCAAGGAGAACCGGAGCTATCTGCACAATCAGCTCGTATCGCTGGGGCTGGCGCTGGCTGTGGGCCTGCTTGCAATGGCCTCGGTCGCTTTTACTACTGCGCAGAAGACCGTGCTTACATGGATCTTTCTAGGACATACGCAGAATAAGTTCTTCGACGTGGCAGCCTTTGGGTTCCTCAAATTCTGCGCGGTTATCGCGAGTATCATGCTGTTCTTCCTGATCTATTGGATTCTTCCCTATCGCAAGGTGCCGGCGCGAGCTGTTCTGCCTACAGCCATCGTGGTCGGATTGCTATGGGAGGCGGCGAAACATCTCTATGTCCGCGCACTTGCCCTGGCTGGATTTCCAGGCCGTATACGGGCCATTTTATATTTCGGTTGGGTTAATGATGTGGGCTTTTCTATCGGGTTTGCTGTTATTGGCGGGGGCACACTTCTCGGCGACGCGGTACACGTTGAGGCTGGCGCGCGAGGCTGAGTTGGAGGAGAAACAGAATGCAGCAGGCGAGTAACTCGGAGACCCCGAACTGGCGCAACTTCAGGCTGCCCACGGGTCTGGCGGGCGCTGCCTTCTGGCTCGCGTCGTGGTTCTGTCTGCTATTCGCCTTGCGCCTGATACCGGGTGCGCTGGGCACATTCTTCGCCGTAGTTCAAGTATTCGTTGGTATTTCGCTGGCTATTGTGGCTATTCCGCTGATCTGGAGGCTCATCCGCCAGCACATGCTGTGGAGTCTCCGCAACAAGCTGGTACTAACCTACCTCCTCATCGGGCTCGCTCCGGCGGTGCTGTTTCTAACGCTCGTGCTGATCTCGGCCTATGTCGCAACCGGTCAGTTTGCCATTCATCTGGCGGAGACGCGCATGCAGGCAGAGCTGAACCAGATGAACGGGGAAAATGGTCATAGTGCCGAGCAGGTTGCGAGGCTGCTCGACGGCAGGCAGGTCCTCGCTCCGGCCCCATTGGCGGATTGGACTGGCGGCCTGAATGTTTCGCGGACGAAGCCGCGCCCCGTAACATCGGCCTATGTGAATGGTGCGCCGGTGGCACTGGGGACTTCGCGTGGAAAGACACCTTTGGGACTTCCACCATGGGCGACTGAGCTGCCCGGCGGAGAGTTCCAGGGCCTTGTGCTGGACGGCGACGAACCCTACCTGGTCGCGGTGCACCAGCAGCGGCTGAACGATGGCCGAATGCTCAGCATGGTCAGCAGCCTGACCGTCGATGACACGGTGATGGATATCGTCGCCGAGGGTCTAGGCCGCGCGCAGTTATTCGTCGAAAGGCTGGGCAATGGCGATGCGAGTGACGCCGGCAAGAACGCTGCTGCAAACAGACGCCGAGAGGCGAAGAAAGGCGCCAGGGAGAGCGCTATCGTCGGCGGCCTGGAACCAAAGGGCGTAAACATCGCCGATGTGCAGGTGCATTTTCTGTCCACCGTCGCGATGACGGATTGGGATTCAGGCAAACCCGACAGCTTTCCGATCAAGGTCGACTCGCGTCCCTCGCTGCTTTATCGACAGCTCTTCGGCGGCTCGCTCGGCGGAATTGTGACGAGTGCCTATCGAATCGGGCTGATCGTGCTGTTTATTCTCTTCGCCTTGATCGAGTTGCTCGCGCTGTGGATGGCGATCAGGCTCAGCCGCACGATCACCGCTTCGGTCGCCGATCTTTATGACGCAACGCAGCGGATCGACAGGGGAGAACTTGACCACAGGATTGGCGTGCAACGGAACGATCAACTCGCCGAGTTGAGCCGGTCGTTCAATAAAATGACAGGCTCGCTGCAGCGGCTGCTCGTGGAGCAGAAGGAGAAGGAACGGCTGCAGAACGAGATCTCCATCGCCCAGGAGGTGCAGGCGAATCTATTTCCGCATCAGATGAGCGGGCTCGGACGGCTGGAACTGCACGGCGTCTGTCGTCCGGCTCGCTCCGTCAGCGGCGATTACTACGACTTCCTCGTCTTCCATGAAGAGGCGCAGAACGGGCAGCCGAGCAGGCGTGAAACCGGCGTCGGTATCGCTCTGGGCGACATCAGCGGCAAGGGAATCTCTGCAGCCCTGCTCATGGCCACGCTGCACTCGGCTGTTCGCGCGTATCGTTTCGCCAGCGAGGAGCTCGTTTACAGCGAATCAACCATCGCCGGACTCATGGCGAGCCGCGACGAACGCGGTGGAGACTGCGATGAGCTGTTCCAGTCGCCTGGCAGAATCCTTTCCCTGCTGAACCGGCATCTCTACCGAAGCACGCAGCCGGAAAAATACGCCACGCTATTTCTCGCCCACTACGATGCAGACTCCTCGGTGCTGACCTACTCCAATGCAGGCCAGTTGCCGCCGCTGGTTCTGAGCCGTCACGGCGACGTTCGCCGGCTCGACAAGGGCGGAACAGTGGTCGGCCTGATGGACGGGATGCGCTACGATGAGGACCGCTTCCAGATGCAGCCCGGCGACATCCTCGTGGCCTACTCCGACGGGGTTACGGAACCTGAGAATGACTTTGGCGAGTTTGGCGAAGAGCGATTGCTGGAGGTCGTAAACCGCTATCGCGATCAGCCGCTCCATATGATCTCAACCCAGGTAATGCAGGCTCTGGATGCCTGGATCGGGGCCGATGAGCAGCCGGACGACATCACGCTGGTATTAGCGCGACAGTCTTAGGCAACCTCAAGAAACGCCATCTCGACCGAGACATTGCCTTTGCAGTTGCCGTAGCTCTCGTTGTTGCTGTTGCCATTGCTGTTGCTGTCGCCGTTGCTGTTGCCGTCGTTGTTGCCTTTTCTAACCCGCCCCAACAGAACGGGTGCCCCATCCTTCGCGTAGTTTCATCACGCGAAGGGTGGGAAGGAACACACTCAACCCGCCATCTGTTGTTGCAGTTGCCTTTCTTGTTTGTCATCTAAAATATCCACTACTGTATCAGCCACTTACACCACATCACCTCTAAAAACATCAACAAAACGCATTGTCAAGCCCCAAAACCGACAACATGCACAAAATAAAAGAGATAAGATTGCAAAGGAGTTATTCCCAATCAGCTATACTAAATATAAGAATCGAATAATGCCCCGGCTCAGGCCGGGGTTTTGCCATTAAACCCATAACTCCTTTAGAAAGACGAATTTGCCCATAACCCCTTTAGAATGACGTTTTTACGAAGTAGGTAACCATATCAACTCATTGAATCAAAACGACTTACATCCGAAATACCCGGGGAGGGGGTACCCACTGGCCCATAACCCAGGAATCCCCAACGCTGCTATCCTTACCATCGGAAACCAACAGGAGCTAATCGCAACATGATCGATCTCAAAGGCAAAGTAGCCGTCGTCTTCGGCCTCGCCAATAAGCGCAGCATCGCCTGGGGCATCGCCCAGAAACTATCAGAGGCCGGTGCCACCCTCGCCATCTGCTACCAGAATGAGCGTCTCAAGAAAGAAGCCGATGCCCTCATCCCCGAGCTCAAGGACGCCAAGGCTTACCAATGCGACGTCTCCTCCGACGCCGAGATCGACGCCCTCTTCGTCACACTCAAAGAGACCTACGGCACCCTCCACACTGTGGTTCACGCCGTAGCCTTCGCTCCCGCCGACGCCATCAAAAACGACTTCCTCCTCACCAGCCGCGAGGACTTCCGCATCGCCCACGATGTCAGCGCCTACTCGCTGATCGCCGTCGCCCGCGCCGCCTCCCCACTCATGACCGAAGGCGGTTCTATCCTCACCCTCACCTACTACGGTTCCACCAAGACCTTCCCCAACTACAACGTCATGGGCGTAGCCAAGGCCGCGCTTGAGGCCACGGTCCGTTACCTCGCCGTCTCCCTCGGCCCCAAAAACATCCGCGTCAACGCCATCTCCGCCGGCCCCATCAAAACTCTTGCCGCCCGAGGCATCGGCGATTTCACCAAGATTCTCACCGCAGTAGAAGAGCGCGCCCCCCTCCACCGCAACGTAGACCAGCTGGAAGTAGGCGGAGCCGCCCTCTTCCTCTCAAGCGACCTCGCCAGCGGAATCACCGGCGAGATCACCTACGTAGACAGCGGCTACAACATCACCGGCCTCTAACCCTAAACTCTCGCTGTCGTCATCCTGAGCGATGGCGCGCAGCGCCGAGTCGAAGGATCCCTGTATTTCTCTTTTGCTTTTGCTTGTTCTTTTCTTCATCGGTTTGTAGTTACAGAGCAGAAACCGTTAATGGCCAACCTTCTGGATACACGCTCGAATATTTACATTCAAGACAACGTTCGTTGCCTGAATGCAATCTTTCCGTCTCGATTGTTGCTTCGAGGAATTGGCGCTGCGGCTCTGTTTCTCTTTGTCACTTACAAAGTTATTCAGGCAGCGCCAAATATCTCGCTGGCAGAACTCGATCAACTTACTGTCGCGATCGGATTCCTTCTCTTGCTTCCTTTTATCTGGATTTGCTGGATATGGCTGCTGGTTGCTGGTGGCGATCACGAGACACTAACGATTGGTGCCACCGGACTTTCAGTCGAGAGAATCGTATTCGGGAAAATTTGGAAGACGAGTACCTTTCGAATGAAAGACGTCAAAAACCTGCGTTTCGCGCAAACCGGTTACGGCCCGTATGGTTCTATATTTGGCTTAAGATTCGAACACTTAGGCCAAAAACATATGATCTTTCGCGGCATGAAACAGACCGATGCGGATCTTCTCATCGAGCGATTAAAGATGCTTGGCATCAGTTGTAGAAATCGAAATTGAAAGGATCAAAATACGACCACTCCGGAACCCTGCTGACATCCAGTTGTCAGCAGGGTTTTACTATGCTCGACCCTGTAATCGACCCGGCGTAACATTGGCACGCGGAACTGAAGCCACACGAAAGGAACATACCAATGACGATCTCCGAAATCCTCCTCCAGGACTTTGATACCGAGATGAAGGGCACCCGCACCACGCTCGAGCGGATCCCCGAAGCCAACCCCGAATTCAAGTGTCATGACAAATCCATGCCGATGGGCCGCCTCGCCGTCCACGTCGCAACGCTACCGAAGTTCGGCAGCACCATTCTCACCACCGATGTCCTCGATCTTGCCTCCGAAAAATGGCCGTCCATGGTCTTCGAGTCCCGCGAAAAGCTCCTGGCCGACTTCGATGCACTCTCCGCTAAAACCCGCAGTGAACTCGCCTCCGCCACCGACGATCAGCTAAAGAGCAATTGGAAGATGGTCTGGGGCGACAAGACCATAGCCGACGCTCCGCGCTCTATCCTCTACCGCTCCATGTTCTTCAACCACCTCATCCATCACCGAGCGCAACTAGGCGTCTACCTCCGTCTCAACGATGTCCCCGTCCCGCCGCTCTACGGTCCCTCAGCAGACGATTCAATGGGCTTCTAACCAAACTGGCCATCTCAAGGTATGCTGCTGGAACTATGAAAATCTTCTTCAGCAGCCTTGCAATCGGCCTCGCGTCGGCAACCTGTTACGGACAAGCCGCACCGGCGCAGCCCGTCATCGTTCTCCGCGCCGCGCGAATGCTCGACGTCGCCGCCGGAAAGGTCATCGCACCCGCTGAAGTCCGCATCCAGGGCGAGCACATCGCAGCCGTAGGCACCAGCGTCAGTCATCCAGCCGGAGCGAAGGTCATCGACCTCGGCGACACGACGCTGATGCCCGGCCTGATCGACGCTCACGTGCATCTCTTCCTGCACCCCGGCGCGGAAGACCTGCAAACAGTGGAAGAAAGTGTCCCACAGCGAACGCTCGTCGCCGCCGACGCCGCCCGCCTCGACCTCCTCGCCGGCTACACCGCCGAGCGAGACATGGGCACCGAAGGCGCTGGCTGCGCCGACGTAGCTGTACGCAACGCCATCAACTCCGGCCTGATTCCCGGCCCGAGAATGCGCGTAAGCTGCAACGCGATCGACCTCCTCGGCGGTCACGAAGACGCAATCGGCTTCAACCCGGCCCAGCACGTTCTCTCCAACGCCGACTTCGCCAACTCGGCCCAACAATTAGTCGAAGTCATCCGCGAACAGCGCAAAGGCGGAGCTGACTTCACCAAGATCTACGAAACAGGAAAGGACTCGATCCAGGACAGAATCTTCACCACCCCATACCAATACACCGAAGCCGAACTGGCCGCCGCTGTAGCCGAAGCAGCCCGAACCGGAGGAACTCCCACCTCAGGCCGAGGCGTCGCCGTCCACGCCACTGGCGAACCCGGCACCGGCTACGCCGCAGCCGCCGGAGTCGCCTCCATCGACCACGCCTACCAGCTCAGTGAAGCCACCATGAAGACCATGCACGACAAGGAAATTTACGCGGTCCCAACCTTCGCCATAGCCGAGTACTTTGCCGATCACGCCGAAACACCCGAACGAGCCGCTCAGGAGCACGCTCAACAGGCCTACCACGCAGCCGAGTTCAAAAAGCAGATGGCCGCAGGCGTCCCCTTCGCCGTAGGCAGCGATGTAGGTCCCTTCCCTCACGGAACGCAATCCCGCGAGCTCGAGCTGATGGTTCAATACGGAATGAAACCCGATGATGTCCTCCGCGCCGACCTGCTCAACGGAGCAAAACTCCTCGGCTGGAGCGGACAAATCGGCGAATTAAAACCCGGCTTCTACGCCGACATCATCGCCATCCAGGGCAATCCCCTGGAAGACATCACAACTTTGCGAAAGGTCACCTTCGTCATGAAGAACGGAGCGATCATCAAGCAGAAGCAGTAACTACCCAACTTTCTCCGTTAACTCCGCCCAACGCGCATAGAGTCGATCCGCCTCTTCCTGCGCCGCTCCCATCTCCGCCAACGCAGCAGTCAGCTTCGCCGCATCCGTCGCAACAATCGGATCTTCGACCTTCTCTCTCGCAGCCTGCAACTTCTCTTCTGCCGCCTCGACCGCAGCCTCAATCCCCGCATACTCCCGAGCTTCAAGGTAAGAAAGCTTCTTCTTCCCCGCAGGCGCAGATGGCGAAGTCACCGACGCAACCGCCTTCCCGGTCATTCCTGGAGCAATCGCCTCCTCCACCGTCACACCGCGCCACTGTTCCCATTGCGAGTAATCCGCAAACGTCTCCGCTCCACCCTTCCCATCAAGCCCAAGCACAATCGTCGACACCCGATCCAACATGTAACGATCATGAGTCACTAATACCAGAGCGCCCGTATACTCCAGCAGACTCTCCTCCAGAATCTCCAGAGTAGCGATATCGAGATCGTTCGTCGGCTCATCAAGCAGCAGCAGATCCGCAGGTTCCAGCATCAGCTTGGCGATCAGCACGCGAGCGCGCTCACCACCACTTAACCTCTCGACAGGCTGGTTGAGCTGCTCGCTGGTAAACAGGAACTTCGTAGCATAACTAGCCACATGCACCACGCGTCCCTGATACACGACCGAGTCCGAGTCCGGAGCCAACGCTCGTCGCAGCGTTACTCCTTCCTCCAGTTCCCTGGTCTGGCTGAAGTACACAATCTTCAGCGAAGCCGCCTTCTTCACCACACCGGCCGAAGCTTCCAGTTCTCCGGTTAGCAACCGCAACAGCGTAGTCTTCCCGCTCCCATTCGGCCCCACCAGCCCAATCCGCATCCCATTCGCAATCAGGAAGTTCAACCCTTCAACGATCTTTCGCTCGCCGAGTGTAATGCTCACATCGTCCAACTCGACGAGTCGTTTCGTCTGTCTGTCTGTTGCCGAAAAATCAATGCCTGCGCTGGATGTCTGCACCCGCGAGTTCACATCCTTCAATTGCCCAATCAAATCCTGCGCATTATCGATCCGTGCCTTGGCCTTTGTACTCCTCGCCTTCGGGCCGCGTCGTAGCCACTCGACCTCGATCTTCACGCGGTTCTTGAGTGCATCCTGCAGCTTGCTTTGCGCCTCCATGTACGCCTGCTTGCCCTCGATAAACTTCGAGTAGCTTCCCTTCACGCGTAGCAGTCCATCAGCGTAGACGCGGTTCAGCTCGACTATCTCCGTCGCAACATTCTCAAGAAAATAACGATCATGGCTGACCAGAACACAAGCAAAATTACCCTCATTCAGCAGCTCCTCGAGCCATACAATCCCGGCTAAATCCAAGTGGTTTGTGGGCTCATCGAGCAGAAGGACATCGGGATGCGTCACTACTGCTTCGGCTATTGCGAGGCGTTTGCGCCATCCGCCGCTCAGCTTTGCTGCCTCGGCGTTCAAATCCGGAAAGCCCGTTCTACCCGAGGTCTCCCGCAGGCGTCCTTCATGCTCGCCGTCGGCCACCTTCGCCCGCACCAGCGCGGCCTCCAGCACCTCTCGCACCGTCACTCCAGGGGCAAAGTTCGACTCCTGCTGCACATATCCCACACGGGCACGCTTGCGCACAGCAACATCGCCGGCATCGGCATCTTCATCACCTGCAAGGACTTTCAGCAGCGTACTTTTGCCTGCACCGTTCGGGCCGATCAATCCGATGCGGTCGCTATCTGAGACGGTAAACGAGATTTCACGGAACAGCGGCGTCGCGCCGAAGGCCTTGGTCAAACCCTGCGCATTTAAGATTGGTGGCATCTCTTCAGTTTACCGTGATGTTTTGTCCTGTTTTTTCTTGCTGTGGTGGATTGGTGTTTTTCAAGGGTTTTTCGAGAAAAACGGGTGCAGAACGTGGTGTTTTTGTGGTCAGCTTGTGGTGAAATGCGTGGCAAGTCCGGATAACGGATGTACGTATTCGTGGGAGCTGAAATTTTGCAATTTCCTCAGATTTATTTTGCCTGACCAGTTCTGCTCCCCTAGTCGAGATCAAAATCACGCAGCGGCCGCTCTCCCAACGGAGTTTCTTTGGCCTTCTTTACCGCTTCGGCAAACTTCTTCGCCAGCACGTCGTCCTTGTTCTTCTGGGCGTCTACGCTCTGCTGAAAGATCGAGTCACGCCTCGCATCGGCTTCACGGAGCGCCTTCGCGGCTTCACCGAAGTCCTCGAACATCTTCTTCTTCGGGGCGGACTTATGCGCGATCACAGACCGCGTCACCGGGTCCACCTTCAACATCCCACCACAATCCGGACACATCACTTCAAACGGCTGATCACTCAGGCCCATAGCGATTCCCCTCACAGGCCATTGTAGGCCGTGTAGCCAAACCTCTGGAAGAGGCACTCCAAGTTTGCGAACGCATCTTTCCCGCTCAAGCGTTAACAGACGAACGGCAGTTCCGGCGCTTCGAGCAAGACAGGTTTTTCAGCAACTTTTCACGCGCTATTAGAGCCGGACTACGACGTGGCCTGGACACTGATTTCCCGCCACGCCAACGAGCCGGTCAACCAGTCCCTCACCATAGCGCGCGAGGAACCAGACCCCGGCCAGAACGCGTTCCTGCGGATGTCCGTCCGGAAACACATTCAACGTGATCGCCTCGGCGTGCTTTCGCAGGCTCGATTCCTTCTGCAGCTCATACGTTGCAGCCATGCGCCGCAGGCGGTTCATCTGGTACAGCATCTTCGAACCCGAGCTCTCGGCCGATGTCCCAAGGCTCTCATCCATTCCACGCAGATACTCCGTCAGGGCCTCGAGCTCCATTTCCAGGGCGTTACCCGCAGCGGCCAGTTTCTTCTTCAACGGAATCGGCATCGCCCGCGCTCCCAGGCGCTGCGCCAGCTCATCGGCCGTCGTCATCGCATCGGGAAGCTGTACTTCATCTTTGTTCATGATGGTTGCGATCGCCGGTTCAATCAGCGTTGCGCTCAAACGCGGCAGCACCGGAGTGATCCGCCCAAGAATCCGCTCATACAGCACTGCGCTCTGGGCAAAGTAAGCGATCTCCGACGGGCCACCCACATAAGCCGTCGTAGGAAGCAACGTATCCTGAAACACCGGCCGCAGCAGCGCATTCGGGCTCAACCGCTCGGGAGTGTTTTCCAGAATAGCGATCAAATCCTCGGAGCTGAAAACATGTCCACCGGCCTTCCATTGCCCTTCCACCGGACGCCGCAGCGCTATTCGTTCTCCAGTCTCCTGATCGAGAAGGAACAGCAGCGAAGCGCCTTCCAGCACGGTCACCTGTGCGTGGTAACCGTCCTTTACCAACTCTTCGCTTCGAGCAATCAATTCCTTCTGGAGTTCGTCGGCATGCTCGATGGCATACCGCAGGGTCTTCGCACCCAGCGCGTGAAACTCGCGGGTCGACGCGTCGATCACGATTAATCCCTGCCCGGTAAATATCTTTGCGATCAACTGTCCAAAAGCGCTCGCCAAAGTGGGCTTTCGATCGCCTTTCGGGAGATAACACTCCCGCAGCCAATCGGTCACCGGGGCATAGGCAAGCAACTCGCTGGCTTGTTCCAGCACCTTTTCTATCTCCGGCCCCGGGACAACACCACCCACAGGCACAGGATGCGGAACATGCAGACCTGCCTTCAGCGTCTCGACCGCGGTCTTGCTCAACAAGGCGATCTGGTCTACCTCGGCCAGGTCGTGATCCTCGGTCGCCATCCAGAAGATGGGGACATGCTCGATGCCGGTGGCCCTGGTCGCTTCCTTCGCTCGCGCCACTGCCGTAGCTGCCTTCAGAATCGTCAATAGCGGGCCGCCAAATAGCGCCACCTGCTGGCCAGTGACCACCGCCCGCGCACCGGCTCGCAATTTCTCGATATTTTCAAGCGCTGCCGGTCCCGCGCCAAACTCTATATTTTGCCGGTGCAGCTCATCGGCCAACCGTAGCGGCATTCGCGTTCTGAGTACCCTCGACCCGCAGCCATTTTCCCGCAAACGGCTCCGCCCCGTACCAACAGCGAATGGCCGCATCGGCAGGCTTATCGCCCATCGTCAAATAGTCGCGGTAGATATGCGACACATGCGGCAACACCGTGATTGGGTAACACTCAACGCTCATCGCAGCCACTGTCCTCGTTCAAATCAGTCCTGCACGGCGACCTGCCCTTCAATCCGCAAGCCACCCCCTTATAACTTTACCGTGCATTCCGTTGGATGCCCCCCGCATCCCTCTCGATGCAGGATGATACCGTAGCTTTATGGCTGCCCCAACAAAGAAAACCAGCGCTCCTAAGCCCCAACTTGCCACAAACAAGAAAAAGTCTTCCGCCAAGGCGAAACTCATCTCTTCAAAACTCTCCTACAAGGGCAAAGTCTTCTCCGTATTCACCGACAAGGTGCTTGAGCCCAGCGGCAATGTCAACGTCCGCGACGTCATCCGTCACAACGGCTCTGTCGTCATGCTCGCCGTCGATGACTCCAAAAATCCAAAAGACCCTGACATCATCTTCGAGCGCCAGTACCGCCACGCCGCCGGTCAGTTTCTCATCGAGCTTCCCGCCGGGCGTGTCGAACCGGGTGAGTCGACCCTGGCCGCCGCCAAGCGCGAGATGATCGAAGAGACCGGCTACCGGGCCAAGCGCTGGACGCTTCTGACAAAATACTTCGCCAGCCCCGGCTTCCTTGGCGAATGGATGCAGATCTATCTCGCCCGCGACATCCGCGAAGGGGTCTCCCAGCCCGAGGCCGACGAGAACATCGAGGTCTTCCGCCTGCCTCTCTCCGAAGCTCTCGCCCTGGTAGCCGCCAACAAGATCCATGACGGCAAAACCCTGATCGGCCTGATGCTCTACAGCGAAGGCCGCCGCTCGGGTCGTTTCTAATCCACCACATTGCAAACAATTGCATCTATTTTCATTCAGCAAGAATCGCTCGCCGGGGACGGGTCCAGACGAGCGATTTTATCTGCAATCAAGCCCTAATCCCTCGAACTCATACCTGCCAATCGAGATAGCTCCGCAGCCCTTAACATCTCAGCAACTATCCCCGAAAAGGACCCGCTCGGAAAGAAAGTGAACCGGAGAAAACTCCGGCCGCAACTTTTGCGTCACAAAGGGTAAGCGGTATCGACTGCCGCGAACAGAACTACAGGGAGTCAGTCTTGGCACAATACAAGGGAACGGTTAAATGGTTCAACAACGCAAAAGGGTACGGATTCCTCGGCCGCGATGACGGCGCCGATGTCTTCGTTCATTACAGTTCCATTCAGCGCGAGGGGTATAAGAGCCTGAAAGAAGGTGACGAGGTCGAGTTCGATATTATTCAAGGAACTAAGGGACCCCAAGCCGATCAGGTGGCACGTCTTAGAGAAGCATCCAATTAAAAATCTCTATGCGCAGGACTCCGCGCATAGGGACTTGTGTATCTGCGTCTTGAATAAGTCGCAAACTGCAGGATTGTTGCATACTGGCTCAGTAGCCGTGGGCTTCCATTAGACAACGGCGCTGGCTCTCCCATGGACAACATCACTATTGCACGCCTGCTCGACGAAACCGCCGCTCTTCTTGAGATCGACGCGGCTGACCCGTTCCGCATCCGTTCTTACCGTCGCGCCGCCGAGGCCGTGGAGCAGCAGACCACACAGCTCGCCACGCTGACCACCCCTGACGCCGATCCAAAGGCCCTTCTCGCTATTGCGGGGATCGGCAAAGGTATGGCTGCCAACATCGTCGCGCTGGTCTCCACCGGCACCATGCCTCTCCGTGATGAGCTCCTGCAAAAATACAAACCCACCATGCTGGAGCTGCTTCGCCTTCCGGGCATGGGCCCCAAGACCGTAGCTCTTCTCTGGTCAGCACTTCAGATCGCCGACATCGACGCTCTCGAAGCCGCCGCCAAAGCGGGACACCTCGACAAGCTCCCGCGTATGGGCGAGAAATTTACTACCAAGCTCATCAAGGGCATCGAGGACTACCGCCGCAACTCCAGCCGCTTCCGCATCGATCAGGCTCGCGAACAGGCGGATCGAATCTCTGCGCTCATTCGCGAGTTTCCCGGCATCGACGAGATCACTCCGGCGGGATCGCTGCGTAGAGGCCGCGAGAGCGTAGGGGATCTCGATCTGCTTGTGACCGGGCCTGCCTGTGAGCCCGACGTCGTCTCCGCTGCTGTCGATCATGTGGCCTCGCTGCCGTTGATCGACAAGCTTCTCGCTAAGGGGCAGAACAAGGTCTCGTTTACGCTTCGGAGCAATCTTCAGGTCGATGTGCGGCTCCTTCCGCGAGCAAGTTATGGAGCGGCGCTGCAATACTTCACCGGCTCGAAGATGCACAACGTTGCGCTGCGGCAGAGGGCCATCAAACGTGGCCTCACGCTCAACGAATACGCTCTCGCTCGGCTCGAAGACAACACCATCGTCGCTGCGGCCACGGAAGAGGCAATCTACCGCGCACTCGAGCTCGATTACATCCCACCAGAGCTGCGCGAAAACGGCGGTGAACTCGAGGCCGCGGCCAATCACACACTGCCTCAGCTCATCACCATCACCGACATCCGCGGCGATCTCCATATGCACACCACCGAGACCGACGGAGCCAATACCATCCGCGAGATGGCTGAAGCTGCCCTGGCTCGCGGCCTGAAGTACATCGCCATTACTGACCACAGCAAAAATCTCGCCATGACCAATGGCATGGACGACGCGCGTGCTCTTGCGCACATCCATCGCATCCGCCAGGTCGACTCCGAGATGGGCGGCCGCATTCGTGTCCTGCCCGGCATTGAGGTCGACATTCTCGCCGAAGGAGAGCTCGATCTGGATGACTCTACGCTAGCCCAGATGGATATCGTTGTGGCCAGCGTACACTCACGCTTCGACCAGCCGATCGAGCAGATGACCGACCGCATCCTACGTGCGCTTGAAAACCCGCATACGCGCATTCTGGGCCATCCTACCGGCCGCAAGGTTCTCAAGCGCGATCCTTATGCTCTGCATATCGACACGATTCTGAAGCGTGCTGCTGAGCTGGGTGTGGCGGTCGAACATAATGCCAGCCCCGCACGCGCAGACCTCAACGATCTGCACCTGCGTCTCGCCAAACAACACGGCTGCAAGATCACCGTCAATACCGACGCGCACTCTACCGATGAGCTGGATCAAATCCGCTACGGCATTACTCAGCTCCGTCGCGCCTGGTTGACCAAGGAAGATCTGATTAACACTCAACCAAGTGCCGAAGCGCTGTTGAGTCAGCTTCGTCCTAAACCCTGAAATCGCACATGCCTCTTACGCGGCGTTCACTGCAACGGGTAGTATTGGTGCGCAGTTTGAAACGTATCCGGAACGTATCCAGGGAGAACGCAAGCAAGATGAACGTTGACAGGGTGTTGGGTTGTTGTGCAGCAATACTGTTCCTATCGAGTACGATGGCCTTCGCAGCAGACAAGAATAAAACTGATGTCAAAGTCGAGTCCGGGATGCTTCGCGGCGTCTCCGACGCGGGAGTCACCTCGTACAAAGGCATTCCCTACGCGGCTCCCCCAACTGGAAATCTGCGCTGGAAGGCCCCTCAGGCCGCGGCGCATTGGAGTGGTATCCGCACCGCCAGCCAGTTTGGCCATGACTGCATGCAGCTTCCATTCCCCAGCGATGCTGCTCCGCTTGGCACTAAACCCGATGAAGACTGCCTCGTAATGAACGTTTGGACACCCGAGGCACGCACGTCATCCAAGCTGCCGGTCATGGTCTGGATCTATGGCGGCGGATACGTCAATGGAGGCAGCTCTCCTGCCGTCTATGACGGCTCGCAGTTCGCGAAGCAGGGCGTCGTGTTCGTCAGCTTCAACTACAGGCTTGGGCGTTTCGGCTTCTTCGCGCATCCCGCTTTGACGGCTGAAGCTGGCACCGCTCCGCTTGGCAACTATGCCTTTCTGGACCAGATCGCTGCTCTCAAGTGGGTTCAGCACAACATCGCTGCCTTTGGAGGCGACCCCGGCAAAGTGACTCTCTTCGGCGAATCCGCAGGCGGTGGCTCAGTCCTCACGATGATGACCTCGCCTCTCTCACGCGGTCTCTTCCAGCAGGCCATCATCGAGTCAGGCGGGGGACGCGACGGCCTCGGCGGTATGCCGAAGCTGAGCGTAGCCGCCAACGGCAAGCCCTCTGCCGAGTCCTCCGGTCTGGCCTTCGCGCAGTCGAAAGGCATCGCAGGAACCGACGCTGCAGCGCTTGACGCTCTCCGCAAGCTTCCTGCCGATGCAGTTGTCGACGGCCTCAATATGGCAAGCATGTTTCAAGCCGCCAACACGTACTCCGGCCCCATGATCGACGGCAAGATCGTCCTTGAAACTCCACAGAGCACCTTCCTTGCCGGCCATCAGATGAAGATTCCCGTCATGATCGGGGCAAACAGCAGGGACATAGGTTTCTCGTTTGCGAAAACCATGCAGGAGGTCGTAGCTCCCTTCGGAGCCAATCAGGACCGCGCACTCGCGGCATATGACCCTGACCATTCCACCGACCCCAGGGTTGTAGGAACACGTGTGGCGGCAGACCGCATGATGATCGAACCTGCCCGCTTTATCGCGCAGGAAGTTGCCGCATCCGGACAGCCCGCATACGAGTACCGTTTCTCCTACGTCGCAGTTTCGATGCGCAAAGAGTGGGACGGCGCTCCCCATGCAACCGAGATTCCCTTCGTCTTCGATACGGTGAAAGCCCGCTACGAAGCGGCATTGGATCCGGCTGACGAAGCGATTGCTGACACCACCAACTCCTATTGGGCCTCGTTCGCCAAAACCGGCGATCCCAACGGAGCTGGCCGTCCACATTGGTCACCCTACACACGTCAGTCGGATATCATCCTGGACTTCACAGACACAGGCGCTGTCGCAACGCCCGATCCCTGGAAGGCACGTCTCGATCTGACCGAAAAACTGGCTACCGCGCAGCCATAAATCCGACGGGCGCTTCGAGCAAGGCAAAGATTTCTCTTGTTCGAAGCGCCCCAGATTGAAGTGGTACGCGCCCCTCCCCTGCCCAAACCACATATCCCTGCAAACCTGTATCCTAGAAACGTGGCTCACTCCGCGACAACCGATCACGTTCTTGCCCCCGCGAAGGCCGCGCCGACGCTGATCGCCGACTACGCTACCCTCTTCAAGCTCCGCGTCACCCTGATGATCATCATCACCGCCGGAGCCGGGTTTTATCTCGGCTCGCTTCGCAGCGGGATCAGCCCATTTCACGCTGGCCTCCTTCAAGCGCTTGCCGGAATCGCCGTTGTCACCTGCGGCTCCAGCGCGCTAAATCAGGCACTTGAACGCCGCACCGACGCCCACATGCGCCGCACCGCCAACCGCCCCATGGCTGCTGGACGCATCTCGCTCACTCATGGCCTCCTGGTCGGCTTTGCAGCCATTTTTCTAGGCTCTCTGTACCTCGCTTACACCACCAACCTCATCACGGGAACCCTAACCCTCCTCACCGCTATCGGTTACGTCGGCATCTACACCCCGCTCAAGCGCATCACCCCCATCAACACCTTCATCGGGGCCTTCCCGGGAGCGCTGCCGCCGCTCATCGGCTGGACCGCCGCCCGCGGCCTCATCGAATGGCCCGCCGTCGCCCTCTTCGCTATCCTCTTCGTCTGGCAGTTCCCCCACTTTATGGCCATCGGCTGGATGTATCGAGACGACTACGCCGCCGCCGGCATCCGCCTCACGCCCACACAGGAGCCTGCCCGGGACGCCGCTCGCAGCACCGTCATTCAGGCACTCTTCTACGCCGTCCTCATGATCCCCGCGAGCCTCTGGCCCGTAGCTCTAGGCACCACTGGATACTTCTACGGCGCAACGGCCACCATCCTCGGCCTCGGCTATCTCTGGTACACCATTCGCTTCGCCCGCATCCTCCGCTCCCCGCTCGAACCAGCCGCGCGAACCTACGCCCGCGATCTGCTCAAAGCCTCTGTCATCTATCTCCCTCTTCTTTTAGCCGCCATGATGCTCGACGCCAAAGGACGCCTGCTTTTCTAATGCCCTCCACGCAAGCCGCACGACCCAACGAACTTCGCACGCCACCCAGCATCATCGCGACCATCATCGTCGTCAGCGCACTGGCCAGCGCGCTCATCTGCTGGCTGGTCTACTTCCACACCCCGACTGACGTTGCGGGAACCCAGCTCCGCTCTCTCCCGCTGCTGAACGCCGTCCTCAATGCCTTCTCGACCGTGGCGCTCCTCTTCGGCTACCGCTACATTCGCGCACGAAAGATCCCACTGCACCGCGCGGCGATGTTCACGGCCTTCTTCTTCTCTTCGATCTTTCTCGTCTCTTACCTGGTCAATTTCACCCTCCACGGTGAGACTCACTTCAATCGCTTGAACCCCTGGTGGCCCTTCTACTGGAAGCTCCTCCTCTCACACGTTCTGCTCTCGATCCTCGCGCTCCCGCTGATCCTCATTACTTTCTTCCTCTCGCTCACAGGACGCTTCCCCGCACACAAGAAGCTCGCTCGCTACACCTTTCCCATCTGGCTCTACGTCTCCATCACTGGAGTCATCGTCTACCTTATGCAATCCCTGATCCACTAGATCCCGATCCGTACCTATGCAGCCAGACACAAGAAAACTCCTCCGAACCGGCTTGACGATCTTTGGCGTCGGAGTCCTCGCCTCTGTAGCCACCCTCACCATCTTCGGCGGAGTGAGCCGGCAAGGCCCCCATACTAACTCCGGCTGGCTCTCCCTGATGCTGGCGCTGGGCTGTCTTCCCACCGGCTTCCTCACCCTCGTCCTCGCCGCCATGAAGCTTTTCGGCGACCGCCACCGCTAGCCACAAATCCGTCCTCTCCTCCACAATCCCCCATCTGCTATCCTCAACCTTCATAACTCGTAACGAACCGGAGCATCTGTATGGCAAAAGGTGTTAACAAAGTGTTTCTCCTCGGCAGACTAGGGAAAGATCCCGAAATACGTGCCACCGCGGGCGGAATGAGCGTTGCAAGCTTCACTCTTGCGACCTCCGACCGTCAGAAGGATCAGACTGGCAACTGGGTTGACAAGACCGAGTGGCACAATCTCGTCGCCTTCCAGAGAACTGCAGAGATCGTTCGCGACTACTGTAAAAAAGGCTCGCAAGTCTTCATCGAAGGCAAGATCCAAACGCGCTCGTGGGACGATAAAGAGTCAGGGCAGAAAAAATACCGGACTGAAATTCTGGTCAATGAGCTGAGTCTTCTCGACAGCAAAGGAAGCGGCGAAGGCGGCAGCACCGGCGGCTACTCCCGCTCCAACACCGCCAGCTTCGACCAACGCACTCCCGCCAGCCAGCCCGACTACGCCGACACCGGCATCACCGACGACGACATTCCCTTCTAACGCCTGAACTCACAACGCCGCTATTCGATGAGCCCCTTGATCTCTCCGGGGCTCATCCGTTTACGCAGGCTGTAGCCAGTTGCCGGGCGTGGAGTGCGATATCCCCAGCTCTTCCTCGGTCATGTCGACAGAGACATCGGCAAACAGCGGTGTGCTCAGATAGCGCTCCCCTGTATCAGGCAACATACACAGAATCGTCGATCCCGCTGGGGCCTCCTTCGCCACACGCAGCCCCGCTGCAAAGGTCGCGCCGGAGGTGATGCCCACAAAAATTCCTTCCTTGCGGGCGAGCTCCTTGCTCAGGCGCATCGCCTCTGCATTTTCAATCCGCAAAATCTGATCGATGAACTTCATGTCCACGGCATCGGCTGTCAGCTTCGGGATAAAGTCCGGACTCCAGCCCTGCAACGGATGAGGCTTCCACGATGGATGACTCGCCACCGCCGATCCATCCGCATTCCGCTGCTGCTCGATGCCGCTAGAGAGCATGGCTGCATCGTCCGGCTCGCACACAATGATCTTCGTCTCTGGCCGCTCCTTTGCGAGTACTCGTCCCACGCCCTTTAGCGTGCCTCCGGTGCCAAACCCCGTGACCCAATAGTCCAGCCGCTCGTCCTTAAAGTCTTCAATAATCTCCCTCGCTGTTGTTCGTGAATGCATATCGGCATTCGCTTCATTCGTAAACTGACGCGTCAAAAACCACCCATGCGCCTCGGCCAACTCAACTGCCTTGGCGACCATGCCCAGGCCTCTGCCTGCCGCCGGAGTAATCACAACCTTCGCTCCGAGAAAGCGCATCAGCTTGCGCCGCTCCACGCTGAACGTCTCCGCCATCGTCACCACAAGCGGATAGCCCTTCTGCGCGCAAACCATCGCCAATCCAATACCCGTATTGCCGCTCGTTGCCTCGACCACCGTCTGGCCCGGCTTCAGCTGTCCGGTCTTCTCCGCATCCTCAATCACACCAAGCGCCAGGCGGTCTTTGACCGAGCCAAGCGGATTAAATGCTTCGACTTTGACATACAGGTTCACATGCGACGGTGCCAGCCTGTTGATCCTGACCACGGGAGTTCTTCCGACTGTCTCAAGAATGTTGGCATATCTCTGTCCCACTGATTCCTCCTTCGGATGCGCGTCAATTGCTTCATACAAACTACGCTTTTTCAGGGCGACTTAGAGTAAATCTCAGTGCCGCCGTTCTTTCAAGGGCACACCTGACCGCTGCGAATTATGCAAACATCTAACCTCCCGCTGACAATCCACTGACAATCGCCGCCTCAACTCTCATTACTCTCGAATTAGCCGCACAGGAACCCATGTCCGGCTAGAGCATCGGCGCAGGGCAGAGCGTCGTCACCTCGCTCACCCTGAAGGGGTAAAGTTGTTTTCCCAACTCGGCCGGCCGCCCTCCACCGGGCGGCCTCTTTTTGCCCCGAATGCAAAACCGAAACGATATAGGTATTGCAGTTCGCCACACCCGGCCGATCTCTGCCTTACACTAACCTCATGATCGACGAAGCTACCTTCCGCCGCGAATCCGACCGTGCCCTCGAAACCCTCAAGCAGTCTCTCATCAAAGCCGAGGAGAGCGACGGTACCTTCGAGTACGAAGACAACAACGGCGTAATGAACATCATCTTCGAAGATGGCTCCAGCAAGTTCGTCGTCACGCCCAACACACCCATCCGCCAAATCTGGATCTCGGCCCAGGCCACCAGCTACAAACTCGACTGGTCCGATACAGCGCAGACCTTCACGCTTCCCAAGACCGGAGAGGAACTCAAGCCGCTCATCCAGCGGCTTCTCCGCGAACAGCTCAACGACCCAACCGTTACTCTCCCCTGAGCGCTCACAAGTCGGCGCCGTTCCAAAATCGAACCCAGCCATCGGCGTACCACAAGCATCACCCATCCGAGGCATGATCAACTCTCTTCAATCGAGTACGATACAGGTTCCGACTATGCCGCCAACGCTCTCTGTAGCCATCATCACTCTCAACGAAGAAGAAAATCTTGCGCGCACCCTCGCCAGCGTGCAGTTCGCCGACGAGATCGTCATCGTCGACTCCGGTTCCACCGACCGCACCCTCGAGATCGCCCGCTCCTTCGATGCAAAGATCATCTCCGCTGAGTGGAAGGGCTTTGCTGGGCAAAAGAACACCGCGATCGAGAGCTGCACCGGCACATGGATCCTCTCGCTCGACGCCGACGAAGAGCTGACCCTTGAGCTCCAGACCGAGATCCGCGCCCTCCTGCGCGGCAACCCCTCCGCCGATGCTTACCTTCTCCGTCGCCGCAATCTCTTCCTCAACCGCTGGATTCGCCATGGCGGCTACTATCCCGACCCCAAGCTCCGCCTCTTCCGCCGCCACTCCGCCAACTTCGCCCCATCGGCCCGCTTCACCGATCGCCCCGTCCACGAGACCATCGCCTTCGAAGGCACGCTCGAGACCCTCAACTCCGACCTCATCCACCACGCCTATCCCACCATCGAGAGCTACATCGAGCACATGGACCGCTACAGCACCCTCGGCGCACAGATCATCGTCTCCAAGGGCAAGACCAGCCGCTCCATCTTCAGCTTCTTCAACTACGTCTTCCTCGTTCCAGCCTTCACCTTTCTCTACAACTACTTCTTCCGCCTCGGCATCCTCGATGGCCGCGAGGGCTTCCTGCTCCACCTCTACCACTCCTCCTACACCAGCTGGAAGTATGCCAAGGCCTGGCAAACAACCCGCAAACCCTAGCCGCATCGTGCTACAACAGAGGTCATGACCTCACGTCTGTCTCTGTCCCTGTTGCTGCTCTCGGCCACGCTCTCCGCACAGACCATCGCCAGCAAAACCACCGGCATGAAGCACCTCGATGGCTTCCTTCCCCTCAACTGGGACGCCAAAGCGGGCAAGCTCTACCTTGAGATTCCGCACCTCGACACAGACATTCTCTACTCGCACTCCCTGCCCTACGGCACCGGCTCCAACGATCTCGGCCTCGACCGCGGCCAGGTCTCCGAAGGTCAAGTCGTCCGCTTCGAGCGCATCGGCCCCAAGGTCCTTCTCGTCCAGCCCAATCAAGCCTTCCGCTCCACCTCCAACGACGCAGCCGAGCAGCTCTCCGTCCGCCAGTCCTTCCCCGAGTCAGTCCTCTTCGGCTTCAAGGTCGAAGCTGAAGACCCCAACGGCGCCGTCCTCGTCGACGCCACCGACTTCTACCTCCGCGACGCCCACAACGTAGCCGAAATCCTCACTCGCCGCAAGCAAGGCTCCTTCAAGCTCGACCCCTCCCGCTCCACTATCGCCCCCGACGCCACCCGCGCATTCCCCCGCAACACCGAGGTCGAGGCCATCCTGACGTTCACCACCGACGACCCCTCCAAGGGCGAGTTCGTCAACAACGTCACCCCCGACCCCCACGCCCTCACCATCCGCGAGCGCCAGTCCTTCATCGAGCTTCCTGGCCCCGGCTTCACACCGCGCCGCTTCGATCCCCGCGCCGGCTACTTCCTCACCTCATGGCGCGACTACACCGCCCCGCTAGGCTCTCCGCTCGATCAGCAGTTCATCACCCGCCACCGCCTCATCAAGAAAGACCCCGCCTGCAAGACCAACTGCGAGCCCGTAGCCCCCATCCAGTACTACGTCGATCGCGGAGCACCCGAACCCATTCGCACCGCCCTGCGTCGAAGGCGCGCGCTGGTGGGACCAGGCCTTCCAGGCCGCAGGCTGGGCTAAAGGCACCTTCCGCGTTGACATTCTCCCCGCCGATGCCGACCCCATGGACGTCCGCTACAACATCATCCAGTGGGTCCACCGCTACACCCGCGGCTGGAGCTACGGCGAAGAGATCGCCGACCCGCGCACCGGCGAGATCATCAAGGGAAACGTAACCCTCGGCTCCCTCCGCGGCCGCCAGGACTACCTCATCGCCGAAGCCCTCCTCGCCCCCTACACCAACGGCAGCAACATCACGCCCGCGAACGACCCCATGCTCCAGATGGTCCTTCAACGCATCCGCCAGCTCGCCGCGCACGAGACCGGCCACACCCTCGGCCTCGCCCACAACTTCGCCGCCAGCGCCTTCGGCACCACTCTGCCCAACGGCACCTCCGTGATGGACTATCCGCACCCCTACATCGCACTCGATCCCAACGGCGTCCCCGACCTCTCCCACGCCTACGCCGTCAACATCGGCGAGTGGGACAAAGTAGCCATCGACTACGGCTACCGCGAGTTCGATCAATCAGCCAAACCCACCGAAGACCCCACCGCCCTCAACAACATCCTCGAAGCCAGCCAGAAGCGTGGCCTCATCTTCATCACCGACGCCGACGCCCGTCCCTTCGGCGGCGCTCACCCCAACGCGCATCTCTGGGATAACGGCTCCAGCCCATCCGACGAACTCAACCGTCTCATCGAAATCCGCAAAGCCGCCCTCGCCCGCTTCGGCGAAAACGCCATCAAGCCTGGCACCCCCATGGCGCAGCTTGAAGACACCCTCGTCCCGCTCTACCTCCTCCACCGCTATCAGACCGAAGCCACCATCAAAGAGATCGGCGGCCTCGACTACCGCTACGCTCTCCGCGGCGACGGCCAGCTCGTAACAAAGATCGTCGCACCAGCCGAGCAGAAGAAAGCCCTGACCGCCGTCCTCGTCACCCTCTCGCCCGACTTCCTCACACTCCCTGAATCTCTCCTCGCCATCATCCCGCCGCGTCCCATGGGCCTCGAACGCACCCGCGAATCCTTCCCCTCACAAACCGCCCTCACCTTCGACCCCATCGCCACCGCCGAGACCTCCGCCGACCTTACCCTCGCCGTCCTCCTCGACCCAGCCCGCGCCTCCCGCCTCGTCCAGTACCACATGCGCGAAGGCGGCTCGCTCTCACTGCGTGGCGTCCTCGAAGCCGTCTCGAAGACCACCGCCGAGCGCACCGACGGAGGCCACACCATGTCCTCCGAGGTAGGCCGCGCCGTTGAAACCCGCGCCCTCGAAGCCATGTTCGCCCTCGCGACAAACCCCGCAGCCTCCAGCCAGGCCCGCGCCATCACCCGCTCCCACATCAACGACGTCTACAAACAGATCACCGCCGCCCCACCGCTAACCGACACCGCCGAAGCCATCCACCGCGCCGCCCTCATCGACCGCATCCAGGAGTTCCAGCGCGACCCGGCAAAATTCACTCCAGCCAAACCCATCGAAGCCCCACCCGGCATGCCCATCGGCGACGACGAGGACTTCTAAACGCTTCCCCCATGGGCAACTATAGAAAGTGCGTGTTCAACTGCCCGCACTTCGCCACTTCAAATCCGCTAGAACCACCGACGTTTCAATCTGGCGCTCGGGCACCTTCCAGTATTTTTTGAGAAGACGATTCTTCTCTTCCGAATCAACTATCTGAAAACCGTGTTTCTCATAGAATCGGATCGCCCACACAGCATCCGCCCACGTGCCGATCAGGACCGGGTTGTCGGTCATCTCTCGCAGGTGGGCCAAAAGGCGCGCTCCAATCCCCTGCTTCTGATTGATGCTCCGAACATAGGCATGCCGAATCAACGTCACATCCTGGATGTGCTGAATTCCCATGACGCCACCTAACGTCCCGTTCTCCTCGTAACCCCAGAACATGACGCCGTCGTCGATCTCATGACGCAATTTGTCAGACGGCATATACGGCTCCGCCCATCGATCAGCAGGAATAATCCCTCGATAGGCCTGCGAGCCATCATTGATAATCTCGGATATCACATCGAACTCACGATCGTCACACCGTCGGATCATAGTCTCTCTGCCTCTTTCCCATTACCTCTAGATGCATCGAATTAAGCGATATAGCCTTTTGACTCCTCACTTCCAAAAAGGGATTCATTGCACGGTCATAGGTGCATCTGCTATCCATGTTCGGTGTATGGCCGAACTCACCGAAGATGACGTCCGAGAGATTGAGCAGATCCATTCAAGCTGGATCGAGTACGAGATCGCTGGAGAAGGTCACAGCTTAATGACTTTGTGCGCCGATGGCATTGAGTTATGGCCGCCTGACGCCGAGCCTCTTGTCGGACGAGCGGCGTTTTCGGTGCAGATGGCACACGGGACGACTAGCATTCACCGCATTGAGATTACCGGTCGCCGCATTCGAGGTTCAAACGAGATCGCCTATCTGACCGCAAACTTCAAGACCACGTTTTCACCGCAAGAAGACCCCACTCCGAGACAAGTCTCCGGAAGTCATCTGTGGATACTGCGAAAGAGGGCCGGCAAATGGCTTGTTCATCTTGTGAGTTGGTCGTTGTGGGGCGGGGCCAATTCGGCGATCAGCCCCCGCATTGATGATGATACCGTTCGCTAAGGTTTGATCGGCACGGGGCGGTTCACGATGAAGTGGATTCGAAGCTCAAGATTCGGACCGCTAAAGTCTGCCGGCAGCGGCGGAAGCTGTCCAATACCCGTGATGGCTCCCCACGCTGCACGATCGAGCTTGACCTGACGGGTGCTCGCGTCCAGGTGCATTGCACCTATCTTGCCGTCAGGGCTGATGGTGATACGGATGAGCGTCTCGCCCTGCAGATTGAAAGGTGTCCGAGCCTCTTCAGGGAGCAAATTGAGCCATGATCTTTTGATCATTGGCAGTACTTGCCTGAGGTAGGGCGAGAAGTCGACTCCCTGTGTGTCCGTGAGAATGTCCGTCCCTAACGCCTCAGCTCCTAAGCCAGTCTGCGTCGTACCATCCTTCGCCTGTTGTGATGAGGCCACCGTACTGGATGGGTGTTCAGAAGTCTGGCCGGAGACGTCGGCAGCAAAGAACAAGCAGACCGCGCCCAATACCATTGCCGATCTCTTAGTTCCGGCGAGAATTCCGATGACTGCACCGCTCATCCTGTGTGCCTCCTCAATCGTGAAGCCACCCAAGAATAGCGCAGGCTCCTCAAAAAGCTAAGGGGCGATTTCTCTTTCGAGGAAATCGCCCCTGCTTTCCGATTTTTCGAAGATCCGGTACGGCCACCCGGATCACAACTGATTGCAGCTCCGGAACGTTTGGTATTTGCGAGCGGAGCCCGCACTTCCCATGCCTTCCGTCATCACATTCGCGCTGTGAGAGCTTTCTCGATTCCATCCCGAAGCATCCAGTTGCCTGTTCGCTTCGCAAGTCCCGTTGCCGGTTCTCCCGATGGCCCTTGTCTACTCTCTCCTACTGGAGAATTGCTCCTCCGTTGATTCGTAAGATACTCGCGATTAGCCTGAAAATCATCGGCTATTACACCAATATTTTTGTGGAAATAGTACCCGCACTGTGGAAATACAAGCCTATCCCCAAGCGAATCCGTATACTCAAACCGCATGACAAAGCCGCCCATCCGCGTCCTCGTAGCCAAGCCCGGCCTCGACGGCCACGACCGTGGCGCGAAGATCATCGCCCGCGCCCTCCGCGATGCAGGCATGGAGGTCATCTACACTGGCCTCCGCCAAACACCCGAGATGATCGTCTCCGCCGCCATCCAGGAAGACGTCGACTGCATCGGCCTCTCCATCCTATCCGGCGCCCACAACGTCATCGTCCCCCGCATCACAGCGCTTCTCCGCGAGCAGAAAGCCGAAGACATCCTCGTCGTCCTCGGCGGCACCATCCCCACCCAGGACGCGCCCGCGTTAAAGCAAGCGGCGTCTCCGCCATCTTTGGACCGGGAACGCCGCTTGAAACCACCATCAACTTCATCCGCGAAAATGTAAAACCTCGCGGCCTTCACATCTGATCCTTACCAGGGCAGCGCTTCACCCAGATGGATATACGCGCCCGTCGGCCCATCGTCAGGCAGCGTAGCCAGCGCGACGGACGTCTTCGCGCCATCCTCGATCTCCAGCATTGCGCCTTCGCCACCCATCTCCGTCTTCACCCAGCCCGGGTGTGCCGAGTTCACCTTGATATTTGTTCCCTGCAGTTCATGCGCCAGGTGAATCGTGAACGAGTTCAACGCCACCTTCGACGTGTCATAAGCAAATGTCTTTGCGTCGTAGATAAACGAGCCCTTTGTTGCATGCAGGGTATTCGAACCCAGAATGCTCGACAAGTTCACGATGCGTCCCGCTTTGCTCTTCTTCAGTAAAGGCAGCAGTGTCTGCGTCAGCTCCACAACGGCAAAAAAGTTCGTGTCAAAGGTCTTCTGCAAAAGCTCGCGAGAGGTCGTGGACGTCTCATTCCCCTTACGTCCATCCAACATGATGCCGGCATTGTTGATCAGGATATCGAGCACACCAAACTCTTTCTCGATCTTGTTCGCCGCAGCCTTATAGTCCGCCGGATCGTTGACATCCAGCTTGATCGGCCGGGCATCGATACCTTCCTTCTTCAACTCGGCAACAGCGGCCTCGCTCTTCGACAACTCGCGCGCAGCCGCCAGAATCGTGACACCCTCTTTGCCAAGCTGCCGCGCTGTCTCCAGCCCAATCCCTCTATTCGCGCCTGTAATCAGTGCAACCTTCTTCTGCTCGCTCATCAAATTCCCTCGGTCGGTTAGATAGACATTCCCCTATCAGATGAGCTGTGCCGCAAAAAGTTCCGCGTAGCGCTTCGGTAATAATCTTTTTTTCATATCCTTGCCCACCACCACATGCACCGTCTCACCCTCGCACAGCACAACACCGTCCACCGCACGCAAAATTTTGTATCCAAATCGAACCAACGCCCCACGCGCCGCAATCAATGTCGTCTGCACCAACAACTCATCGTCATACCGCGCCGGAACCTTATACCGCACGGACACATCTACGACCGCAATGCCGCAACCTTCCTCGCGTTCCATCGATTTGTAGTCCAACCCAAGCTGCCGGATATACTCCACCCGTCCTACCTCAAACCAGATCAGATAGTTCGCGTGATACACCACACCCATCTGATCCGTCTCGGCATACCGCACCCGCACACGCGTCTCGGCAATAAAAGGCTTCACAACAACTGTTTTACTCATTCAATCAGTCTATCGAATCCATAAAGCCGACCACGGATTAACGCAGATAAACACGGATAAAAACGAATACGCACAGCAACCCAGCAAAACGGCCCGAACACATCCTGTTTTTGTCTTAAGGTTTTGCCTTAAATCCGCATTCGCCTTTATCCGTCTTCGCTTTTATCGCCCTTGTCTTTATCCGCGTTCATCCGCGCAAATCCGCGGTCGCCTTCCCCCAAACCGGTTTCCGCTTCTCCAGAAACGCCGCCACACCCTCACTAAAATCATGCATGGCTTTCGCCTCCGCATTCGCCGCCATCGAGTGCCCGATCGCATCATCGAGCCACGCTTTATTCTGCGCCGCCAGCAGCTTTTTCGTCGCCGCCATCGACTGCGGACTATTCCCCTTCAGGCATCTCGCCAGCTCATACACATGAGCCGACAGATGCCCATCCGGAATCACATCATTGATCAGCCCCAGTTCCAACGCCTCTTCCGACTGGAAGAGTCTCCCCGTAAGCAGCAGACCTCGAGCCTTCTTGTCTCCAATCTGTAGCGTCAAATACGCCGACACCAGCGCCGGCACAAACCCAATCTTCACCTCGGTAAATCCAAACTTCACGCTCGGCGCGGCCAAGGTAAAGTCGCAGATCATCGCCAGCCCAGTGCCACCAGCGATCGCAGCGCCATGCACCA
This sequence comes from uncultured Acidobacteriaceae bacterium, assembly GCA_963831665.1. Lineage (GTDB taxonomy): Bacteria > Acidobacteriota > Terriglobia > Terriglobales > Acidobacteriaceae > Edaphobacter. Next base: position 330,073 of record CAWHRG010000001.1, read on the forward strand.
TCGCAATCGTCGGCTTCGGCAGCTCATATAACGTGCGAAACAATCGCGCCGTTCTCTCCGCATCCGCGACATGTTCCGCCTCAGATTTCTTCCCCATCTCCTGCAGATGCACCATATCCAGGCCCGCACAAAAAGCCTCGCCCGCACCCGCCAGCACCACCACGCGAGTGTGCCCGGACGCACCGGCCTTCTCCATCGCCGCAATCAGCTCATCCTGCATCTCCGGCGTCATCGCATTCCTGCGATCCGGACGATTCAGCATGATCGTCTTAACCCCATCCTCTTCCGTAACCAGAATCGTCTTGTAACTCATATGGCCCTCGTTCCTGCGTTGCTGTTGTCTTCTACTCCCTATTCCCTACTTCCTACACCCTGGCTCACTGCACCTTCGCTCCATACTTCCGAGATATCTCCGCAGTAGCCGACAACAAACTATCCAGCGGCCCAATCGGCGGCAGCTCCGCGCCCGACTCCTTCAACGCCTCCAGCACCAACTCCGTCGGCAGATTCCCAACCAGCACATCCTGCGCAAACGGACATCCGCCCAGCCCTCCCATTGCAGCATCGAAACGCCTGCATCCAGCACTATACGCCGCGCGCACTAATTCTTTCGCCCCCTCATAGCGCGCATGCAGATGTACCCCAATTTCAATGCCATCATGCACCGCCATCACATCGCTCACCACATCGGCAATCAGCTTTGGCGTCGCCACACCCACCGTATCCGCCAGCGAGATCTGCGTCACACCCGAGTCCACCAGCAGATCGCACGCATCCACCACCTCATCGATGCTCCACGCATCTCCATAAGGATTCCCAAACGCCATCGAGATATAAGCCACCACATCCAGCCCGGCCTTATACCCCAGCGTCCCCACTGCCTCCAGAGCCTCCAGCGACTCCTCTGGCGTCTGATTCTGATTCCGCTGCAAAAACCCCGGCGAGATCGAATACGGAAATCCAAGCGTTCGCACAGCCTCTGTCTTGATCGCCCGCTCGGCCCCCTTGGCATTCACAACAATGCCAATAATCTCGACGTCATCCGGCGGATCAAGATACTCCAACACCTTCTCCGAGTCCGCCATCTGCGGCACAGCCGCCGCCGAAACAAAGCTCACCGCATCAATATGCCTGAACCCCGCCGCAATCAAAACCCGCAGATAGTCCGCCTTCACCTCCGCCGGCATATGCACCGGCAGTCCCTGCCAGGCATCGCGCGGACACTCAATAATTTTTACTACACTCATTTCACGTCCTTCTTACACCAGTATTCTTCATCCTCACGCACCTCCCAACAGATGCGGAAACCATGTCGCGTAAGCCGATACTCATTAGCGTACCCGGAACCGCTCGATCCGCCATCAAACTCAATACCTGTGTCGTAAAGAACATATTCAGCATCTACTAGGTGCCATGTGCCGCTGTGAATTTCCTTTCCATCAATGTGCGAAAAACTACCATCGCCCTTAACCTGAATAGTCGATCCGCCACCTAATCCTTCCTGTTCATAGATTCCCACGACTTCAGTTTTAGAGAAATGAACTCGAGCGTAGTAATACAAACAGGCAAAGCAAACTATCAAACCTAATCCGCTCCATCTCACGTTTGCAAAACCCCCGGATTAAACCTAGCCACCTCAGGATTCAAACTAGCCGCCTCCAGCGCAGTCATCAACACACTCCTTGTCTCCACCGGATCAATAATCGCATCGATCCACCCTCTCGCCGCTCCATACCTCGGATCAGCCTGCGCATCATAAGTAGCCTTGATCTCGTCGTAGATAGCCTTCTTCCCCGCCTCATCCAGAACCTTACCCGCACGCTCCATCTGCTTCACCCGAACCTCAACCAGCGTATTCGCCGCCGAAGCCCCACTCATCACCGCATACCGAGCCGTAGGCCACGCAAACAGAAACCGCGGATCATAAGCCTTCCCGCACATCGCATAGTGCCCTGCCCCAAAACTCCCACCAACAATGACAGTTATCTTCGGCACACACTGAAGTCGACACAGCCGAAACCATCTTCGCCCCCGCGCGAATAATCCCACTCCACTCAGCATCCTTCCCCACCATGAACCCGTTCACATCATGCAGAAAAATCAGCGGCACCAGACTCTGATTGCAATCCATAATGAACCGCGCCGCCTTCTGCGCACTCTCCGTATAGATCACCCCACCAAACTCCGTCCGCTTGCTTCCATCCAACGCCGTCTGCGCCTGATGCACCTTCTGGTTCGCCACAATCCCCACGGCCCGCCCACCAATCCGCGCATACCCACACAGCACCGTCCGCCCAAAATCAGCCTTGTACTCATCGAACTCGCTGCGATCGACAATCCGAGCAATCACCTCATGCATGTCATAAACATTCGTAGCCGCCTTCGCCGGATCAGGATCAATCAACCCATACAAATCCTCCGCAGCACACTTAGGCGCATCGGCCTTCTCATCAAACGCCACCCGCGAGAACACCTCGCCGCCCTCTCTTCCCTCTTCTCTCTTCCCTCTTCCCTGCCTTTGCCCAAGCTTGTCCACCAGAGAACGTAACCGTGCAAGGCACAAATGATCATTCGGCTCCTTGAAGTCCACCGTCCCCGAAATCTCCGAGTGCATCGAAGCCCCACCCAGCTCCTCCGCTCCCGTCTTCTGCCCAATCGCCGCCTGCACCAGCGATGGCCCCGCCAGAAACAATCCCGAACCTTCCGTCATCAGCACCGTATCCGTCATCACCGGCAGATACGCTCCACCCGCCACACACATCCCCATGATCGCCGTAATCTGCGGCACCCCCAGCGAACTCATCACCGCGTTATTCCGAAACACCCTCCCAAAATCATCCGTATCCGGAAACACATCCTCCTGCAGCGGCAGAAACACCCCAGCCGAGTCCACCAGATACAGCGTAGGAATCCGGTTCTCCAGCGCAATCGTCTGCGCCCGCAAAACCTTCTTCGCTGTCATGGGAAAAAACGCCCCAGCCTTCACCGTGGCATCGTTCGCGACGATCATGCACAGCCGCCCGCTCACCCTCCCCAGCCCCGTCACCACCCCAGCCCCTGGAGCGCCGCCAAACTCCTCATACATTCCATGCGCTGCCCAAAGCCCAAGCTCCAGAAACTCCGTGCCCTCATCCAGCAGCAGCTTCAATCTCTCCCGCACCGTCAGCCGCCCCTTCGCCCGCTGAGCCTCCGCCGCCTTTGCCCCCCCGCCCTCGCGAATCACCGCCTCCTGCTCCCGTAACCCACCCAGAAGCGCCACCATAGCCGCACGGTTCGCCGCAAACCGCGCCGCCTTTACATCCACCTTCGACACCAAAGCGCTCTCCAACGTAAAGTCCTCCGTCATCGCACTTATCTACGAAAATCCACGAATATCCATGAAAACCCGTCAGCATAGCATCTTAGTCACAGATAACGCTTGACGCTCTGCATAACTTCCGCGCAAACGCGTTGTAGCCTTTCCCCAAGAGGAATAGTCTAAGTCTTCACTGGAGACGGAAATGAGACTCCGAACCCAACTGACAAGCCTCCTCATTCTGACGGGCCTCCTCCTCTCTCACGCTCTCGCACAGACCGGCCCTGCCCAATCATCCGCCGACCCACCCAACGTCGACAAAACCATCGACACCATGATCGGCGACAACACCCACCCTGAGGTTCGCCAGCTCATCATCGATCTCCAGCAAGCCGTAGCCAGACATGACCCCGCCGCCGTAGCCGCTCTCATCCGCTATCCCATCCGCGTCAAGCTTCACGGCAAACCCACCTACCTCAACACTCCAAAAGCCTTCGTCAAAAACTACGACAACATCATCACGCCTGAGATCGCCGCCGTCATTGAAAAGCAAAAATACGAAGCCCTCTTCGTCAACTATCAGGGAGCCATGTTCGGTGACGGCGAAGTCTGGATCACAGGCAGGTGCACCGACAACACCTGCAAACACCCCGACATCAAAGTCGGCACCATCCAATCCACAACCACGAAGCAATAGCCGAACGGATGCCCCATAAACCCGGGTGCCGGGTGCCCCATTCATGCGGTCCCATCGCATGATTGGGCATCGCGCGCAGCGCGACCGCACTCCTGTTCCGATGCACTACCATCAAGGAAGCCGATGCACACTCCCAAACCCACCGACGCCCTCCTAGTCATCGACGTCCAAAACGACTTCTGCCCCGGCGGTGCCTTAGCCGTTACCGACGGCGACGCCGTCATCCCCACCATCAACGCCCTCGCGCAAAAGTTCGACCACGTCATCCTCACCCAGGACTGGCACCCCACCCAACACGTCTCCTTCGCATCAACCCACGCAAACACCAAGCCCTACGAAACCATCGAAGCCCCCTACGGCCCCCAAACCCTCTGGCCCGATCACTGCGTGCAAAACACCGAAGGCGCAGCCTTCCACCCCGCTCTCTCAATCCCCCACGCCGAACTCATCCTCCGCAAAGGCTTCCGCCGCCACATCGACAGCTACTCCGCATTCCTCGAAAACGACCACAGCACCCCCACTGGCCTCGCCGGCTACCTCCGCGAACGGAACCTCACCCGCCTCTTCCTCTGCGGCCTCGCCTACGACTTCTGCGTCGGCTACTCCGCCATCGACGGCAAAGCCTTCGGCTTCGAAACCATCGTCATCGAAGACGCCACCCGCCCCGTCAACCTACCCAACAGCATCGCCGAAACCAACGCCGCCTTCGCCACAGCAAACATCCTTCGCATCGAATCTACGAACATCAACCATCAAGGGTAGAATCCCCAACATGCCCAACACCTGCGAGCAAGCCGTAGCCGAGTACTTCTCTTCTCTGCGAGCCATGGACGTAGACCGTTGGCTCAACACCTTCGCTCCCAACGCCGAAAGCCACGACCCTGTAGGCGAGCCTCCGCACATCGGACACGACGCCCTCCGCAAGTTCGTCACTAGGATGATGTCCCTCTTTCAGGTCGTCAGTCTCACCGAAGACCACGTCTTCATCGTCGGAAACACCGCCGCCGTAAAGTGGACCGGCCGCGCAATCGGTAAAAATGGCCAGAGCGCCAGCTTCGAGGGCATCGACATCATCGAGTGCAATGACATCGGCAAGATAACCTCTCTACGCGCCTATTGGAGTCCCGCTCCAATCAAAGCCTTACTCCAAAGCTAAACAGCTTGACCTGCAGGATCCCCAGCTCCGGCCAACCCCAACCACTCAGCCTTCTCCTGCATCGCCCGCAAACAGACCCCCAGATGCTCCTCCAGCGGAACCCCCAGCAACTCCGCGCCCCCGGTAATATCCTCCCGCTTCACCGCCCGAGCAAAGGCCTTGTCCTTCATCTTCTTCTTCACCCCGGCAACTTCAACGTCGTTAATCGACTTCGTAGGTTTCACCAGAGCACAAGCCGTCAAAAACCCCGCAAGCTCATCGCAAGCAAACAGTGCCTTCTCCAGATGCGACGCCCGCGCCACCCCCGAATAATCCGCATGAGCCAGAATCGCCTGCAGCACGGTCTCCGGCCACCCAAGCTCCCGCAGATGCCTCACCCCAACAAACGGATGTTCCTCCAGCGAAGGATGCCGCTCATAGTCCATGTCATGCAGCAATCCCGCACAAGCATAAGGCTCCGCAAAAGCATCCGCCTCCGCGCCCACCAACCCAAGCCGAGCAGCTTCTACCCGCCCATAAGCCTCGGTACAAACCGAAACCGCCATGCCATGCTTCCGTAGAGATTCGCCCTTTAGTCCACTCCTGCAACAACTCCAGCGCACTCTCTCTACCAAATCCCTCAGCCATGCATCCCCCTCAAAGTTTTCTGCTCCCTACACCCTATTCCCTACTCCCTGCAGTGACTACTTTGGTTCCTCTCCGGTTTTTCTAGGCATTTTACTAATAATCACTGGGATTCCTCTTGACTCAACAGTAACCCCAGTGTCACTCTAGGCACATCACACGTTCCGTTATCGGACATGTGATGCGGTCCTTGCTCTGGGCCCGTCCGCAACATACAACTTATGGCAACCATGATGGCACCCGTCGAACAGCGTGAGGTCTTACGTTGCGACCACTGCAGCTTGGTGCAGTTCCGGACAGCGAATGCGCTGTGCCGCCGCTGCCACAAATGCCTCGAGGTCGAAGAGCCAGAACCGGCTCCGGCACCCTTGGCTCTCGTATCCCAGACAACCGAGCCCAATGACGGCCTTCAGGTAGCCACAGCCGTGCGCGATCTGCGGCACGTCCGCAACCTCTCGCAGCGTCAGCTGGCCGCCCGCATGAACGTGCCCCGCACCTACATCTCGAAGATCGAGAACGGCAAGGCCATGCCTACGCTCTCCTCGCTCGATCGCCTGGCCAAGGCCCTGCAGGTCGATATCTCCACCCTGCTGCGCGATGCCACCACGCGCCATCGCGACGAGACGGCCGTTCTTATGACCGACCCCTTCCTCGCCGAGATCGCGGCCTACACCTCGCAGCTCGACGCCCTCCAGCGCTCCATCTTCCTCAACCATGTGCGCGAGCTGGCCGCAGGACGTCGCCGCACGGCCTAAGCCGCGCATCGCTGATCCCGATCTCCACGGAGAGTGCCACGCGCCATCGTGGCGCTCTCCTCTCCGCCACTCACTGCCCTGCCGGCAAGACACACCAACCAATTCCGATTACTATTGCAGCGCCTTCTTTTTCTCCGAGAATCTGCACCAGAAAGGAGAGCCAACCATGGCAAAGAAGAGCCTGCTCATCAGTGGTGCCCTCTACACGTCTCTCGTGTGCGTCGCCACAACCTTCGCTCAGGCGCCCGTCACAAACATCGACCCTCACAAACACGCCGACCTCGCCGCCGCTCAAAGCTACATCGTTCAGGCCTATCAGAGACTCGATGCCGCTCAACATGCGAATAAGAACCAGTTGGGTGATCACGCGCAACGAGCGAAGGACCTCCTTGCCCAGGCCGACAGGGAGATCAGGCAAGCCGCCAACGTCTCCAACGCCGAAGGCCGCTAAACCATCTGCAACTAGCAGATGCAGACCGGCAGATCAGCAACCATCCGGGGCGCCCATAAAACCATCCACACCCGCCGAGGTTGTACTCTGGTCTATGGAAAGAGACGTTCATTGCATGCCCCCCATCGGTGTGCTAGCGTCAATGTTTGTGAGGTTGTTTTGCCTGCATCAACTCCCAGCCGCGTTCACGAACTCTCCCCCGAGGAGCAGAGCCTTTACCGGCAGCTAGATCCCGCACGAATTCCCCAACACGTCGCCATCATTATGGACGGCAATGGCCGCTGGGCCGGAAAACGTGCTCTTAAGCGCTTCCTTGGCCACCAGCAGGGCGCCGAGTCCGTCCAGTACGTCGTCGAGACCGCCTCGCGCATCAACCTCCCGTGGCTCACCCTCTACGCCTTCTCGCTTGAAAACAACCTGCGCCGCCCCAAGTCCGAGGTCAGCTTCCTCATGAAGCTGCTCAAGTCCTACCTCATCGGCAACGTCAAGCGCATGAACGACAACAACGTTCGCATGGCCTACATCGGCCGCACCAACGATCTCCCGCAAGAGGTCCAGGAAACCATGCAGTGGGCCATGGAGTCCACCGCCAAAAACACCGGCACCACCCTCACCCTCGCGCTCAACTATGGAGCCCGCTCCGAGATCGTCGACGCCGTCCGCAATATCCTCACCGACCTCACCACCGAGGCCCACACCCGCGGCTGCTCCGTCGAAGACCTGCTCGGCGCCGGCGCCCTCGATTCACTCGACGAGTCCACTATCTCCCGCGCCCTCTACACTGCGCACATGCCCGACCCCGACCTCATCATCCGCACCTCAGGCGAGCAGCGCATCTCCAACTTCCTCCTCTGGCAGATCGCCTATGCCGAGATCTTCGTCACCGACCGCCTCTGGCCGGACTTCCGCGGCATCCATCTCCTCGAAGCCATCGCCGACTACCAGCGCCGCGAACGCCGCTTCGGCGGCCTCAACGAAAACTCCGACGAGAAGATCGACACCCTCCAGCCCGTCTCCGAACTGGAAACCGAAATCGCCACCGAACTAACCCCACCCCGCGAACTAACCCGCCGCTAGTACTGTCCGACAAACCGGCGTCTCTTGCCCAAACGTGTTCAGCCCATTTGAATCGTCCAGCTAAATAGGGTGCCCGATGGCGATCGAGCGAGTCATCGCCACCGGGCAGTTGAGAGGGTTTACCTTATGCCATGTGCTGGCCCAGAAAATCCTTGGCCTTGGCAACCTCGGCGTCCCACATCTTAAGTTGATCTGGATTGAAGAAGCTTACGACGCGCTGGCGAATCTGGTCGCGGCGGGCCATGATTTCTTTGGCGATATCAGCCTTCGTGACGTCTGGATGCTCCTTCATGTACTCGCCTAGTCTTCCGCGAGCATCTTGAAACGCATTTTGCAGTTTTTCTTTCTGGTCATTGCTCAGGTGAAGGTTCGCTGCGAAATTCTTTACTTCGGCAGCGACCTGATCGCGTTGTTCCGATGTCAATTGCATAGCGTTACTCCTGTTTCCTCGACCCATCTGCCGACCCTGAATACGGACTTGCAGATATTGCGCCAGCAGAAGGAGTGAATGGATGGGCCAAAGGGCGTTCTCATCCGAGCCACGTACCTGGCGACTCGCACCCCATGGCAGATTTGAAATTTTGCACGAGTACGTTGGGAAACGGTTCACCTGTCTAAGTGATGAGGAAAGCCATGCCATCGAACCGTTTGGTTGCTCATGATGGCGCAGTGAATATAGACCGAGTAGCGCTTCATTGGCAACCGGCTGACCAATGGTTTCAGTGCGTCAGGTATCACGTTTGAATTCTGAATCTTCCAAAGCAGCGGACACGCGTCGTTACAATCTATTCACATTTAGCTGAACGCAGGCCGCGCCTTCAACCCACGGATAAACTCGCTCAGCGCCGGTCGAATCCCTGCAAACATCGGATCGGCTCGATGCACCAGCGTCACCTCAGAGAACAATTTCAAACCCACACCAAGAGAAGCGACCGTATCGTCATCGAACGGCAGCTTCGTCCGCATCCGCTCCACAATTCCCAGGATGTCATCGTGATTCGCCGCCTCAAACGTGAGGCTGCGCCCTTCGACCGGCTCACCCTTCGCATCCGTCAACGCTTCCACCGTAATCTTGTATCGATACGAGTTCATCAAACCCTCTCAATCTGTTTTGCCGCGGCATCGATGATGTCCGTAATGGCGTGAATCTGTTCGATCGTCAGCGGCCTCGGCTTCATCCGCAGAGCCATGCGAAAGTTCTCGACGGCGCGCTCGATCTGCTGCGGTCTCTGGCCCTGCTGCTCAGTCCGTGCGCGATCCATCCGCGCGAACAACGCCTCTACCACAGCATTATTCTCAGCCAGCGCCTTCGAGCCTTCCTCCGTGATCGTGTAAAGCTTCCGCGCCCCATCGGTCACCACCGTTGCATGGCCCATCTCTTCCAGCATCGTCAGCATCGGATAGACCACTCCGGGACTCGGAGCATACATTCCGCCCAGCCGCTCCTGAATCGACTTGATGATCTCGTACCCATGGCTCGGCTTCTCCGAGATCAGTTGAAGGATGACATAGCGCAAATCCCCGGACCCAAACATGCGTCCCGAACCGCCTCTGCCACCGCGAAATCCCCGGCGTCCTTCGCCAAACTCGCCAAAACCGGCACCGCGTCTGTGTTCCCTATCGTGTCTGTGTTCCCTGAATCCTTCTCTGCGGCCATGTTCGCCACCGCAGAAACCTCTGAAATGTTCGTGTAAGTTTCTCATGTCCAGATAGTACAAAGATATATCTTTATATGTCAAGTAACGAATAAGACATATTGGTAACCCCATGGATATACTGCTCTAGACCAAATGAAACGAATCCTCACCGCCATCATCCTCATCCTCGCCGTCCTCGCGCTCATCTTCTTCGGCCAGCTCTGGATGATCACCCTCGCCGCCGCCATCGTAGCCGTGCTCGCCACCTACGAGTACGTCCAGCTCGCCGCCATCGGCACCGAAACCAACGGAGGCAAGCTCCGCATCCCGCTCTGGTGGATGGCCCTCGGAACCGCTCTCGCTTTCGTCGTCACCCTGCCCAACTTCCCCGTCGAGGCCCAGCTCCCCGTTCTCAGCGCTCTCACCCTTGCGCTCTTCACCTGGAACGGCTTCCGTTCCCCCCTCGCCCAGGTCCTGCCCAACACTGCCGAAGGCATCTTCGGCCTCATCTGGATCGCCTATCCCCTCACCCTTATCCCTCTCCTCTGGAAAAAAGAGGACGGCCCCGCGCTCGTCGTCTTCCTCATGGTCTGCGTCTGGGTCGGCGACATCGCCGCGCTCTACATCGGCCGAGCCTTCGGCAAACACAAACTGGCCCCCCGCCTTAGCCCCGGCAAAACCTGGGAGGGCTCCATCGCCTCCATCGTCGGCAGCGTCCTCGCTGCTGCCCTCGTCATCTGGATCGGCGTCTCCCTCACCGCCCGCGGCAACCTCGTTCTCCACATCACCGAACCGGTCTGGCAGACCCTCATCCTGGCCGCAATCCTTAACATCGCCGCCCAGCTCGGCGACCTCCTCGAGTCCGCCATCAAACGCGGAGCCGGCGTCAAAGACTCCGGCACCATGCTCCCGGGCCACGGCGGCATCCTCGACCGCATCGACGCCCTCCTCCTCGCCGCACCCATCCTCTGGTTCGTCCTCATCCTCAAGGATTACCTCGGCCTCGGCCGCTTTTAGCCAGACATAGCGCGACAAATCGACAGCAACAACGCTAGACTACGCGGCATGAGCAGACTCCCTCTGACCGCCGCGTTGTCCTGGCTATGCCTTTCGATCTCCGCGCCTGGTCAATCGATTGACGTTCCCCCCGGCCAGCGCGAAGTGCTCAAGGCCACAGGCCGCGGCGTTCAAATCTACCGCTGCGACCAGCAGGACACTGTAGCAAAGTGGGTATTCGTTGCACCCGAAGCCCAGCTCTACGTCAATGGAGTCTTATCCGGCACCCACGGAGCCGGCCCTGTATGGAGTTATCGCGATGGCAGTTCCGTGCATGGCAAAGCAATATCCACTGTGCCTTCACCCACTGCGGGCAACATCCCTCTTCTTCTCCTGAAGGCAACTGCCTCCAGCGGAAACGGTGTACTGACTCAGGTCAGCTACATCGCACGGACGGAGACAAAGGGTGGTCTGGTCACCGATGAGGTCTGCAACGTTGCGCATATGGGATCGATATCGCGAGTGCCCTACACGGCAACCTACACCTTCTTCGCTCCTGCAAAATAGAAGTTTCAAGATATCTTTCAGTTTGTTGTTCGCGTCGTCATCCTGACTAAATATTTATGTCGTCATCCTGACCCTGAGCGAAGTCGAATGGGGAAGGATCCCTGTATTTGTTGTTGCCTGTCGCCTCGACCTCAACCCGCCTTCCAACTCTTCCATCCGCGTTCCAAATCCCTCTGTCGCTTTTAACAGTGTCCGCCTCCCCACGCAACAGCTAGCTTGCTTAGGAGTATTATTTCCGTCGAATGAAAGCGTTCGGATAAACCCGAACGAACACTCCGGTCCCGATTCTTGTGAATAGTCGCCAAGCACTGACAGGCATTCCGTACCTGTCACACCCTCCAGCGTGACCACGTTTTCGCGAGGCATAAAAAATGAACCTACACGAAAAGTCTTCAACAAGTCTCGACCTTCAACCTCCGGACAAAGCCAGAAGGATACCCGCCAAAGGCATCCTTCGACTCGCCGTCTCGTCAGTCATAGCCGGGTTTATTCTCTGCAGTCCCGTCGCATCTCCTGTCCATGCAAAAAGCGCTCATCAAGCCGACGCTGCCGCCCCTGCAATCGATCCCGAGGCAATGGAAGCCCTGAACAAAATGGGAGCCTTTCTTCGCGGCTTGAAGTCCTTTCGGGTCATCGGCGACGTCACTAACGACGATGTCCTCCAGGATGGACAGATCATTCAAAACGCTACCAAGGTAGATCTTCTCGCAGCCAAGCCCAACCGCATGCGCGTCGAGGTCACCAGCGATGAGAAACACAGGCTCTTTCTCTACGACGGCAAGAACTTTACCGTCTGGGGAAAGCTCGTCAACTACTACGCGACGGTCCCAGCTCCCCCCACCATCCGCGAACTCTTCACTGACCTCGATGAAAAATACGGCATCGAACTTCCCCTCGTTGATCTCTTCAAATGGGGAACCGATGATGCGGATATCAAAAAAATCACATCCGCTACCGACATCGGACCGACCACGATAGAAGGTGTCACCTGCGAACAATATGCCTTCCGCCAGGAAGGCCTCGACTGGCAGATATGGATTCAACTCGGCGACTACCCTCTGCCTCTCAAATTCGTCATCCGCACCCTCTCCGATGAAGCCAGACCACAGCACAGCGATACGCTGACCTGGAATCTGGCGCCCTCCTTCAACGATGCCGCCTTCGTCTTCGATCCGCCGCCTGATGCCCAGCGCATTCTCCTCGCGGAACAGAAGCCCGACGCCAACCAATAAAAACGAAGGGGGAGACCTATGAAGCGATCAGCTCAAATCTTCGGCATATTCGCCATCGCCGTCCTCGTCTCTGGAATGACACTCTTTGCTCAACGCGGAGGTCGCGGAGGAGGAGGTGGTGGTGGTGGCGCGCGTGGTGGTGGCGCTCCACGAAGCAGCGCCCAATCCAGTGTCAATCGCGGCAGCGGCGGCGCCCAGCAGAACCGCGCCGCTAACACGGGTGCCCAACAAAACCGAGCCGCCAACACCGGCGCCAATCAGAACCGCACCGCCAACGGCAATGCCAACCAGAACCGCAACACCAACGTCAACCAGAATGCCAACGTCAACCGTAACACCAACGTCAATCAGAACGTCAACGTCAATCGCAATGTCGACGTCGACGTTCACGGCGGCTACGGCGGCGGTTATTACGGTGGAGGCTGCTGCTATCACCCCGTAGCAACAGCTGCCGCAGTCACAGCGGCAACCATCGCAACTGCGGCCATAGTCGGCTCCATTGTTAACTCCCCGCCGTCAGGCTGCACAACACAAATTGTCGGTGGATTGTCCTATCAGCAGTGCGGCAGTACCTGGTACCAGCCTCAGTTTCAAGGAGGCAACACAACCTACATCGTAGTCAATCCGCCACGATGATCCAGCCGCGCACCGGATGCCCATTCATGCAGTCTGATTGTTCAGTCTCATCGCATGAGCGGGCATCTTGCGCAGCACGACCGCTTTTCTCAATCCACCACCGAACCACCTGACATCCGTATTTTTCCATCAAAAAACCACCTCAGGCAGGCAACCAATTCGCCTCCGACCCAAATCATAAAATCCCCATAAATTATTCCATACACAACAGTTACAACCGAACCCCGCATCCAACCCTCCAGAAACCGATTGATCCAACAAATCGGCCTAAACGGGAGCAATTCGTCCCAAGGAGGAACCAATGAAGTTCAAAAGCGGTGCAATTGCAGTACTCGCCCTCGCCACCTCGGTCTGTGGATCAAACGTCATCCTCGCGCAAGGCCCTCCACCCTCGCGATATCACGCCGAAGGCGGTTGGGACGTCCCTCCCTCCGAATATCAGGAGGTACAGCGTCAGGGCTATCACGACGGCATCGAAGGTGCCCGCAAGGACTTCGAAAATCACCGCCGTCCCGATGTAAACAACCGTGACGAGTACAGGCATCCACACGTGTCAGGACACGATCGCGACGCATATCGTCAGGCATTTCGTGCGGGCTATGATCGCGGCGTTGACCACCTGATGCACGATCATCACTAAAAAGCTGTCAAGCCCCAGAACGCACAAAACCCTTGTCAATCAAGGCGAATCACATTGCGTGGGAGTTTTACTAAACCAGCTATAATAGAAACAGCAGCAAAAGGGCCTCGGGGCAAACCCGGGGCTCTAATGCTATGCGCTCTAAACCATTTAGATGGAATATTTTAGCCATAACCCATTTAGATAGAATATTTTAGCGACACCATGCCTCTGTAGACTATTGCAAATAAACAACTTACGCCAAAAATACCCCTCACCAACAGGGGGGTACCCCGGCATAATCACTTCATCTGAGAAAATAAAGCTCGTGAAAAAGTTAGCAATCCTCGGCTCTACCGGTTCCATCGGCCACAGCACACTCTCCATCTGCGAGTCCTTCCCCGACCGCTATCAGGTCATCTCCCTCGCCGCTGGCCGCAACCTCGACGCAGCCTTCGCCCAGTGCATGCGCTGGAACCCCAGGGTAATCTCGATGGCCACCGAGGAGCTGGCCGCAGCCCTCACGGCTCGCCTCAAGGCCAAAGGCATCACCGGCATCGAAGTAGTCCACGGAACCGCGGGCAGCGTCCACGTCGCGACCCTCCCGGAAGTAGACTTCGTAGTCTCTGCCATCGTCGGCGTAGCCGGACTCGAGGCCACCTACGCCGCAGTCAAGGCCGGCAAGACCATCGGCCTCGCCAACAAGGAGTGCCTGGTAGCCGCAGGCGAGCTCATCATCGCCGCCGCGAAGGAGCACAACGTAGCCCTGCTCCCCATCGACTCCGAACACAACGCCGTCCACCAGTGCATGCGCGGTGGAACCCCAGCCGAGGTCCGGCAGATTTGGCTCACTGCCTCCGGCGGCCCCTTCCGCAACACCCCCCTGGCCGACTTCGACCACATCACCCCCGCCCAGGCCCTCAAACACCCCACCTGGGTCATGGGCCAGCGCATCACCATCGACTCCGCCACCATGATGAACAAGGGTTTCGAGGTCATCGAGGCCTGCCGCCTCTTCAACCTGCCCCCGGCCCGGGTCCAAACCACCATCCACCCCCAATCCACCGTCCACTCCCTGGTTGAATTTGTCGACGGCAGCATCCTCGCCCAAATCTCCGTCACCGACATGCGCCTCCCCATCCTCTACGCCCTCGCCTATCCCGAGCGCGTCCCGGTCGATGGAAAAGTGGACCTGACATTCGACCTCAAAACATTGAGCCAACTAGACTTCTCAACTCCGGACCTCGCCCGCTTCCCCTGCCTCCGCCTCGCCTACGAGGCCGCAGAGACAGGCGGCAAAGCCTGCATCGCCCTCAACGCCGCCGACGAGATCGCCGTCGCAGCCTTCCTCGAAGGCAGTATCCCCTTCATGGGCATTCCGCGTACAATCGAACAAGTGCTGACGCTAACTTCGGGCTCACGACCAACGTCTATCTCTGAAGTGCTTGAAGCAGATCTTGCCGCGCGTCAATGTGCGCGCGAAGTGATTGCCCACCAGCCCACTGGCGTTCTACGATAGCCCTGCACAGCCACCAAGTACGAGGTTCCTACTTCTCCCATGTCGACAATCTTCCAGCTTGCCATCGTTCTTGGCATTATGGTTCTGGTACACGAGTTCGGCCACTTCGCCGTAGCCAAGCTCTGTGGTATCCGCGTTGAAGTCTTCTCCATCGGCTTCGGCAAGCGCCTCTTCGGTTTCCGCCGCGGCGACACCGACTACCGTCTCTCCGTTCTTCCCCTCGGCGGATACGTCAAGATGGCTGGCGACAACCCCGGCGAAGCACCCACCGGCGACCCCGGCGAGTTCAACGCCCATCCCCGCTGGCAACGCATCCTCGTAGCCCTGGCCGGCCCCTTCGCAAATTTCGCGCTAGCCATCGCCCTCATGACCGGCGTCTCCATGCTCCACAACGAGGTGCAGGAGTACATCAGCGGCCCCGCCCAGACCGACTACATCGCCGCGAACACCGAAGCCTCCAAAACCGGCATCCGCTCCGGCGACCTGATCGTCCACTACGACACCGTCGAGAACCCCACCTGGGACCAGGTAGCCATCCGCTCTCTGCTCAACATCAACCAGACCATCCCGTTCTCCTACATTCACGATGGCCAGCGCACGGACACCAAGATCTTCGTCGAGTCCAAGGGTGGCGCGGAGAGCTTCTCCCTCGATAAGCTAGGCCTGATCCCCAAGGAGCAGGCGACCCCGGTTCAGGTTGAGTCGCTCGAGCCCAACATGCCGGCGATCCGAGCAGGCCTCCAGCCGAAAGACCTCATCGCCTCCATCGACGGCCTCCATCTTCACTCCGTCCCTGCCCTGCTCGCCTACCTGCAGGATCAGGCCGGCAAACCCGCCTCTCTCAGCATCCTCCGCAACGGCAAGACGATTCCCATGCAGATCACGCCTGAGCTCGCTGACCGGGGTGACGGCGTCAAAGACTACCGCCTGGGTTTCAAATACGTTCAACCCCCGGTCAAGGTGGAGCGGCTGCCCTTCGGCAAAGCCGTCGCCTCATCCTGGGAGTTCAACAAGAAGGGTTCTCTACTGATCGTAGAAGTCCTCAAGCGGATGTTTACCCGCCAGGTCTCGGTCCGCAGCCTCTCCGGCCCCATCGGTATCGGCCAGCAGATCCATCAAGCGGTTGGCATGCCCGGCTGGATGCCACTCATCGGTCTGATGGCCTACATCTCGCTTAACCTCGGCATCTTCAATTTATTGCCTATACCCATCCTCGACGGCGGAATGATTCTCTTCCTCCTCGTCGAAACCATCATGGGCCGCGACCTCAACCAGCAGCTCAAAGAGCGCATCTACCAGGTGGCCTTCGTCTGCATTTTGGTCTTCGCCGTCATGGTCATCTTCAACGACCTCAGCAAGCTTTCGCTATTCACCAAATTCAAGCCTTAAGCTCCCAGGCCACAGACCTCATGACTGCGCGGACCAATATCCCGTCGCATCGTGAACTCTGTGGCCAAAGTTCTTAACTAATCATCCTCGCCGCTTATCCGCGATCTTCCCCGTGGGACTTCAACCTGCGTCTCTTGCGACGACCGTCCCCGTTTGATCTTGCCCAGAGTCACCCCGACGATAAAAAGCAGCAAGATAGAAACAGCTAAAATCACCATCCAAAAAAGAGGATCCATCGTACGCCTCCTTTGTGAAGCCGCTATATCGCGCTCATCGTTGCCCAGCCTCCGCGTACTTCCCTCGCAGTTCCGCCGCAATCTCTGCCGCGGCCTTCCGCGCCTCGTCCTCCCGGTCCGGAGGAAAGCTGACCGCGCCCACCCGCGCATGTCCCCCGCCGCCATACCGCTCACATATTACTGCCAGATTCGCCAGCTTGTCAGATGGCAAATGAGTCCACGGATTGGTCCCCACCGCCACCTTCGTCCGGAACGACGACTTGCTCAGCCCAACGTTGTACGTCCCTTCAGGAAACAGGTAATAGGGGATGAACTTGTTGTACCCCTCCGTGGGCTGGTCCGTAATATCAAACGTAATCACACCCTTATCCACCGAGGCCCTCGACTTGATCAGATCCAGACCGGCCCAGTGCCGCTCCATCAGCGGTCCCAGCAATTCCTGTACAAAGTTCTGATCCAGTACGGACTGCAGCGGCATCTCCGTCAGCAGCGGAATCAGCTTCTTCACCAGGGATTCATCCGAAGCACTCTCAATCACCATCGTCAGCTTCATCGCAGGGGCAGCCATCTCGACCGCAGCCTTCGCGCTTTCGTATCGCGCACCGTCGACAATGTCGGCCCACTTGATTAATTCCAACAACGGCGCAGTGTTGAATCCAAAATTAACCTGCGCAATATCTGCAATCAAACTCGTACACGAGATATAGTTCGGATCGAAGAACTTCCGCATCCGTTGCGATCCATCGGCCTGCCCAGCCTCAAAGTCCGCCTGGTCCGCCGGCGTCAAAAATGCACTCTGATGATGATCGAACCACCACGTCACCCTGGGCGAGGCAGAATATTTGAAGTCGACAATAGCGTTCTCACCATCGATAAAGTCTCGCTCATCGAACAGAGCTCCGGCCCGATGCACCAGCCCGTGATACGAAAAACTATCCGCCGTCTTCACGCACTCCCGGTGAAACCGCGTAAACACCGAGGCCGAGCATGCACCATCGAAACATTTATCGTGATAAAAAATTCGACATTCCACTCAGCAAGTCTCCCATCTCGAAGAAAACACCAGATCTCAATCGCGAATCTCTAGGATAGCTGCACCTCAACTCATGTCAAACGCGCTCAGTGATCCTCTTTTCAAGGAACCGCAAATCGCTTACAGACGTATAAACTTCTCACGAGGAGCCAACTTGACCGACTTCACCGCAAGTCCAGATCCCACCGCCGCCAATCAGTCTCCTCCACCTGCTTCCCGATTCCACAACGTCTTCATTGGCAAAGATGGTCTCCGAGCTGGCTGGAGCCTGCTCATTGCTGTTGCCCTCTTCAGTATCCTCTTCCCTGCACTCAACACGCTGGTCCATAAAACTCACCTCGTAGCCCCGCACGCTCTCGAAATCAAGCCCACTCCTACCCCTGTCTTTCTCACCGAAATACTCGCCTTCCTCGTCACATTCCTCGTCACCTGGATCATGTCGAAGATCGAAGGCCGTCCGGTCTCCGTCTATGGCCTCGGCGGCCAGAGCAAGGTTCCACGATTCCTCGCCGGCGCCTTCTGGGGAGTCTTTTTTCTCTCCCTGCTTGTTCTTCTGCTCGTCAAAACCGGTCTGCTTGTAATCGACGGTCGTCTTCTCTTCGGCAGCGACGTATTCCGTTACGCAATCGCATGGATCCCAGGCTTCCTCGCCATTGCTCTCTTCGAGGAGTTCTTCTTTCGTGGCTATCTACAGTACACACTCTCTCGTGGCTTTGCCGGTCTCTACCGAAGCACTTTCAAGCAAACCACGAACAGTCGCGCTCTCGGCTTCTGGACGGCAGCAATTCTCGTCTCCTTCGGCTTTGGTCTAGTCCACGGCTCCAACCCAGGAGAAAGCCCCATCGGACTGATCTGCGCAGGCCTGGCCTCACTGGTCTTCTGCCTCAGCCTCTGGCGCACTGGATCACTATGGTGGGCGATTGGCCTACACACTACATGGGACTGGGCTCAATCCTTCCTCTACGGTGTAGCCGACAGCGGGGCAACCTTCCGCTACCATCTCCTCGCCACCCATCCTGTTGGCAGGCCACTGCTCAGCGGTGGAGCGACCGGCCCCGAAGGCAGTATCTGCGTTCTGCCTATCCTTTTCCTGCTCACTCTCGTCATTGTCTTCACTCTGCCGCGCCGCGATAATGACTATGCCAGCCTTCTACCCGCCCAACTATAAATAGACATAGAACACGAGTATCACCAGACCAAATGCAGCATGCAGAAGAAATCACGACACCGGGCTGGTATCTTTGAAGAAGGAGGATGTTGAGATGAGTTCGTCGAGTGAATCGGCCTCTTGGCTTGGATCGGTGGTGGCCGCTGCTGGTAATCATTTTTGGAGTGATCTTTGTCTCGGTTATCGTGTCTTTTTCGCCGACAACCTAAGACAAGAGAGATCGAAAAAGCCCCATCGCCTCAAAGAGATGATGGGGCTTTTGTGTTTAAAGATAGAAGCAGAAGCCTGATCCCGACAGAATAACTAAATTGACATCCCTGTCGTCTGGTACCGGCTCTCCTCCAGGTCCATCTCTCGCTCCATCGTCCGGAGCACGTCGTCGCTGATCAAGCCTTCATCGCGCAACCGGATGATCGTACGTCGCTCCGCCTTCACCGCCTCGCCTGCCATTGCCAACATCTGACGGTAAATCTTCTTCGTGCGCCCTCCCTGTGGGGCAGCCTTCTCATCGATGTCCTCCAATCGATGCTCATACTTATCAATCAGATCATCGTACGCATGCAAGAATTCACCGCCACTTTCTGCCCTCTTCTCTTTAAGAAATTCAAGTGCCTCCTTCAGAGCCATCTTTCGCGCATATCGCTCTTCCGGCTCCATCCCTTTCGCTCCAGCCAATCCCAGCGCCCGTATCAGCGACGGCAGCGATAGCCCCTGCAGCACCAGCGTCACTAAAATCACACAGAACGCAAGAAATACAATCAGGTTCCTCGGCCCAAACGGCTGCCCGTTCGCCAGCGTCTCCGGCACAGAGATCGCCGCCGCCAGCGCAAGCACCCCGCGCATCCCCGTCCATCCGATCACAAATATCTCGCGCGAGTTCAGTGGCTCTTCATATCTTTTCTTCCATTTCACTAACCCCGCAATCTTCACTGCCGGATACACCCATACGATCCGCAGCGCAATCAGGACAACGCTGAAGAGCGCGCCATACTCCAACAAGGTCGGCAATCCATACTTCCCGTGAATGGTCGCCATCACGTAAGGCAACTGCAGCCCAATCAACACGAACACGATTCCATTCAGCACAAACGTTAGCGCGTTCCATGCCCCATCCACCTGAATCCGCACAGAAGGCGAAAAGAACGTCGCGCTCTGCCTGCTCATATAGAGCCCACACGCCACCACCGCCAGCACCCCCGACGCCCGTATCTCCTCACCCGCCAGATACGCCGCATACGGAACAATCACACTCACCACCAACTCCACCGGTCCATCGTCGATGAACTTCTCGATCCAGCTCACCGCGATCCCGATCACCAGTCCAATTCCAATCCCCGCCACGACGAGGTACAGCAGCCGCGTCAGATCTTCCGCCACGGTCGGCGTCTGTCCGCGGACAATGATGCTCAGCCCGATCTCCAGGGCCAGCAGACCCGTCGCATCATTCATCAGGCTCTCGCCCTCCAGAATGTCGACGATTCGCCGGGGCAGCCCAACTGACCGTGCAATCGAAGTTGCTGCAATCGCATCCGTAGTCGAGACCACGGCCCCCAGCAAAAATCCCGCCTTCCAGTCCAGCGCCGTAATAAAGTGATCCGAAAACTCCGCCACACCCCACACCGTAAAGCCCACCAACCCAATCGCCAGTAGCCCAATCACCCCAAGGTTTCGCCGAAACTCCCTCCACGAGGTCAACCACGCCGACGAATACAGCAGCGGTGGCAGAAAGATCAGAAACACCAGGCTAGGTTCCAGTGGTATCCGTGGCATGTGAGGAACAAAGCTGATCGCCAGCCCCGCCAGCACCAGAACAATCGGATAAGGCACCTTCAACTTGTGCGCAACCACGGCGAATACCGCCACCAGGACCAGCAGCAGCAGAATCACCGTCTCCAATGCGTGAAGGCTTTTAATCACTGACATCGGCCCGACCTCCCTTCGCTGCTCCACCCAGTAAAACAAAACCTCGCCCGCTGTCGTCAAAACTATCAGCACAGCGGCAAACCCAGCATTCACATCATCGTTATTCCCTGCATTTATCCTTTTAGATGAGCGCATGAATCACTACGAGCCCGAAGCCTCCGAGCCAGCCCGACTCCTTCACCGCACCACAGACGAACGCTTCGTCGACCCTTCGCCGCGTCGTCGCCTTCCCCTCGTCATCAAAATAGGCTCTGGCCTCATCCTGTTTTTTCTCGTCTTCACAACCGTCGGCTTCTTCGTCGCCCGCCATTGGGCCCACCAGGCCATGCACGACTCTCTCCCTCAACTCGACGGCACCCTCTCCATAGATGGCCTCTCTGCTCCCGTCACTGTCCAGCGCGACTCTCAGGGAATTCCACACATCCGAGCCGCCTCGCTCGACGACCTCATCATCGCCCAGGGCTACGTCACCGCCCAGGACCGCCTCTGGCAGATGGACTCCCTTCGCCGCTATGTCTCCGGCGACCTGGCCGAGATCTTAGGCGCCAGCATGGTCCCCCACGACCGCCTCCAGCGCACCCTACAGATCCGAGTCGCCGCCGACCGGGCCCTCGCCGCCTTGCCGCCCGACCAGACGCGCTGGCTCGAGCTCTACGCCCGCGGCGTCAACGCCTCCATGGAGGCTCAGCGCTCACACCTACCTATCGAGTTCCGCCTTCTCCACTACCAACCCGCCCCGTGGACACCCCGCGACACAATCGCCGTTGGCATCGTTCTCTTTCAGGACCTCACCACCAGCTTCCCGCAAAAGTTGAACCGCGAAGCCCTCTCCGCCAAACTCCCGCCCGAGCTGCTAGCCGACCTCTACCCCGTAGGCTCCTGGCGCGACCATCCACCCGCCCAGCCTCCCATCGACCTCACCGCTCCCCAGGAAAACATCCCCGATATCCCCCTCGACGAGTCCCAAACCAAACTCACAAAACCCACCGCTTCGACAAACGATCTACTCGCCCTTCAACAAGTCCTCAAGACCCCTACCTGCGACGGCTGCCGAGCAGGCTCCAACAACTGGACCGTCTCCGGAGCCCACACCGCCACCGGCAAGCCGCTCCTCTCAAACGACATGCACCTCACCCACAGCGTCCCCGGCATCTGGTACGAAGCTGATCTTGAGGCACCCACATCCGGCGGAGCAGGAGACTTCCACGTAACCGGCGTGACCCTTCCCGGGGTCCCCTTCATCATCGTCGGCCACAACGACCACATCGCCTGGGGCTTCACCAATCTCGGCGCCGACGTTCAGGACGTCTACATCGAGCACCTCCGGGGCACTGGCGAATCCACCGAATTCGAATCCTCCGACGGAACCTGGCACCGTGTCCTCCATCAAACGGAGACCATCCACGTCCGCGGTCGCAAAGATGTCACTCTCGATATTCCCGTCACGCAACACGGCAATATCACCACCCCCATCATCTCCGGCATCCTGCCCTCAGAAAAACGCCCCATCTCCCTCAACTGGACCATCTACGATCCCGCCAACATCTCAGCCTCTCTTCTTTACATCGACTCCGCCGACGATTGGCCCAGCTTCACCACCGCCTTCTCCACCTTCGGAGGCCCAGCCCAGAACGTCGTCTATGCCGACGATCAAGGCCACATCGGCTACCACGCCGTCGGCAAGATCCCCCTTCGCGGCAGCCTCATCAAACCGACCGAGATCAGCCCAGTCCCCGTCGATGCCCTCGACGCCACCCAGGCATGGACCAGCTACATTCCCTTCGATCAGCTCCCCCAGTCCTTCGATCCACCCAACGGCATCCTCGCCACCGCCAACTCCCGCGTCACCCCCGACGGCTATCCATTCCCCATCACCACTAACTGGGGCGCTCCCTATCGCAACGAGCGCATCTGGAAGGTCCTCGCCTCAAACGATCACCTCACCGCCGCTGACATGCTCGCCCTCCAGACCGACGTCTACTCCGACCTCGATCACGTCCTCGCTCAACGCTTCGCCTACGCCATCGACCACTCCACTACCAAGGACAAACGCCTCCATCAGGCCGCTGACATCCTTCGCAATTGGAACGGCAACGTAGATGCTGACGCCTCTGCCCCGGCTATCATCAATGCAGCCCGCGAGGCCCTCTGGCCCATCCTTCTCAACCCACATCTCGGCCCCACCCCCGGTGACGCAGCCCAACTCTACACCTGGGGCGAAAAACCTTACGCCGAAGAGCAGCTCATCATGCACACCCCGGCGCGCTGGCTCCCCAAAAACTACGCCAACTGGGACGAGCTTCTCACCGATGCCGTCAACAAAGGCCTCATCCAAGCCCGCGCTCCCTTCGATCTCAGCAAGTGGCAGTACGGCAAGGTTCACACCATCGACATCGAGCACCCCATCTTCGTTCTACCGATCCTGCGACGCATCATCGGCATTCCCATAGGAACTGGCATCCACCCTCAAAGCGGAGACGGCACCACCGTCAAACAAGTAGGCCACACCTTCGGCCCATCCGAGCGCTTCACCGCCGATCTAGCCGACCTCGACCACTCCACCCTGAATCTTGTCCTTGGCCAATCTGCAAACCCCACCAGCCCATGGTTTCTCAACCAATGGCCCGCCTGGTACAAAGGCACAACCTACCCTCTACCCTTCACCAAACCGGCAGTAGACGCATCCACCACTCACACCCTAATCCTGACGCCACGCTGAGCAAATTGCTTTCTACTGAGCCGCTGGCCTCATCTTTCCATCCTCAACCAACTCATAGATCTCGCCTCGCCACAAGATACGGTTGCTCGTATAACTCAACGCCCAGAACACAATCCCCATCAGATCGCGCAACGGAAACAGCAGCATCGTTCGCCAAAGCCGCCGCTCCTGCACCACGAATCTCCCCACCACCCAGGCTTGCAGCACCCTTCCCAACATACCAAACAACAAAGCACCCCATCCCAGTACAGGCATCCCAAGCAGCAAAGCCCCACCCCAAGCCAACAACGCAAACGGCACTCCAAACGTCAGCGCCGTCCCAAAGTGTCCTTTCGGCCGCGAAAACCGCGTACTCTTCATCCACCGTACCTGGTGCTTCATCGAGTTGAGAAAATCCACATTCAGCACGATGTGATCAATGACATGCCCGCTCAACGCCACCGTATGCTTTTTCGCGATCCAGTTCCCCAGCACAAAGTCATCCGCGCAATAATCGGCCATACGTTCAAACCCGCCCACTTCCTCAATACAAGCTCGCCGTGCCGTCATCGTAGGCCCCAGTGCAAATGACACGGGCTCCGTCAGCAGCGATGCACACACACCCGAACTCATCTCAATCGACATCCCCACCGCCTCAAGTTGCGCCCAAAGACCACCCCCAGCCGCAACGCCTCGATAAAGACACGTCGAAGCCCCAACGTTCGCATCCGCAAACGGCAGCACAACATGGCGCAGATAATCCGGCGCTACCCGTACATCGCTATCGCTGATCACCCAAAGATCATGCGTCGCCACCTTCGCCATCGCCACCAGCGAGCAGACCTTCGCATTCGCCGCCCAAGGCTCTCCACTGGTCACAATCCTCGTCGTAATCTCCGGATACTCCGTAGCCACCCGCCGAGCCACCTTCAACCCCGCATCCATCTCATTGCGCGCACAGAACAGCACCTCCACCGGCCCCGCTTCAGCATGTTGAAGATAGTCCTGCTCGAAAAACGTCCTCAGGTGCGCCTCCAGCAAAGGCTCGTCACCATGGAGAGGCTTGAATAGGCTCACCCCAGGCAGAAACTCCGGCCCCGCCACCAAAGCCGCATCCTGCCGCGCAGCCTTGCGACGAAACCGCCGTGCCCCTACAATCACCATCCCAAGAAAAACACTCGAGGTCAGCAG
Source organism: uncultured Acidobacteriaceae bacterium (assembly GCA_963831665.1). Taxonomy (GTDB): domain Bacteria; phylum Acidobacteriota; class Terriglobia; order Terriglobales; family Acidobacteriaceae; genus Edaphobacter. The sequence goes on from CAWHRG010000001.1 coordinate 354,972, forward strand.
ACCAAACAACCCGAGCGCCAGCAATCCCCACTCAACCGCAACCATCACACGCATCCCGTCTCACAAGCAATAAAGCCCAGTTTACGTGATCGGTTACTTCTTCTTCCCCATCGGCATCACCACAGGCCTCCGCAGCGGAACCAGCCCAGCCCCCGGCTCCTGCTGTTGATGCATCCGCGTCAACATCTCCGTCCGCACGTAATCGACAAACCCCTGCATCTGCCGGTTCATCTCCTCCATGCGCTCGCGCATCTGCAACACAATCGCGATGCCCGCAATATTCACCCCCAGATCCCGCGCCAGGTTCAAAATAAACTCCAGCCGTTCCAGATCCTCATCTGTATACAGCCGCGTATTCCCCTCACTCCTTGAGGGCCGCAGCAACCCCTCCCGCTCATACATTCTCAACGTCTGCGGATGTATCTCATACATCTCAGCTACCGCCGAGATCATGTACGCACCCTTACTCTTTCGCTTCGAAGTCATAGCTTCACCTAACTCGCCTTCGCCTGATCTTGACGACCCTTGAGGCTCACGGCCTCAGCTCCGGCCTTTTGCAGAATCCGTAGCGCTTCGTTTACAGCCTCCGCACTCGGAAACGACGCAAAAACATCCGGCTCAATCAAAACCAGATTGTTCAGCGGTTCAACTGAACCCGCATACTTCCCACGTACACCACTGGAAAAATCAATTTCGGGTGGTAGATCCTCAAAATCTTCTTCAAGCTCCTTCTTCATATCGTCTCCTTTCCGTGGCTGTAGCATCTCGCGCACTGATAATTCGAATCAATTCTTCATTCTCCGTATGTGCCACAGACAGCAACCGTTTGGATCGTGTCTCTCCCATGCTGAATCTCACCCGCTTCCGGGAATGATACCCGATGCTTGCGCCGATTGATCGCGTCCTTATTCTCATCCCAGGTAATCCTGTGCACGTGTCACGACCCTCTCAGAAAGTGTATCGTTGGCATCTGCCATTTGTAATTGAAAGATAACCTTCATGCTTCCTTTCGCCGTCGAACAACGATAAGCCTATGAAGAAACTTAGAGCCGCACTTTACACCGCCCAACTCCTGACCGGCATCGCCGCCACAGCCGCTGCCTACGCTCTACGCTCGCGTTCTAATAGACGTACAGGCCAGCAGGTCGTCCTCATCACCGGAGGTTCTCGCGGCCTCGGCCTCGCTCTCGCCGAGCGCTACGGTCGCGCCGGGGCCAAACTCATCCTCGCCGCCCGCGACCACGACGAGCTCAACGCCGCCCGCTACACCCTCCTCGCCCGCCAAGCCGTCCGCTCCCCCGATGACGTCCTCATCATCCCCGCCGACCTCACCGACCCCACCCAGGCCACCAGCCTCATCGAGCACGCCATCTCCCACTTCGGCCACATCGACGTCCTCATCAACAACGCCGGCATCATCGAAGTCGGCCCCGTCGAAAACCAACCCCTTGCCGCCTATCGCCGAGCCATGGCTACCAACTTCTTCGCCGCCGTCCATACCACGCAGGCAGTCTTGCCCGATATGCTCCGCCGCCGATCCGGCTCCATCGTCAACATCGCGAGCATCGGAGGCAAATTCGCCATGCCCCATCTGCTGCCCTACGTCTCCAGCAAGTTCGCCCTCGTCGGCTTCTCTCAAGGACTCCACGCCGAACTCCGCCACAAAGGCATCCGTGTCACCACCGTCTGCCCCGGTCTCATGCGCACTGGCGGCGAAGTCAACGCACACTACACCGGCCAGCTAAGGAAAGAGGAACGCTGGTTCACCCTCGCCGCCAAAACGCCGCTCATCGCAGCATCAGTTAAATCCGCCGCAGACAAAATCTTCCAGGCCGTCTCCGCAGGACGAGCCGAGATCACCATCACTCCTCAAGCCTGGCTTGCCGCACGCGTCGCAGGCCTCGCCCCCGAAACCACCCAATATCTCGCCAGCCTCGCTAATCATTTCGTCCTACCCGCGCCTTCCTCCGACGAACAACTAAGCCTGACCTTCATCTCCACCCAAGGAGTAGAAACCCACGGCTAATCACACCAACAGAAAAGGCCATGCTGCTAAGCAGCATGGCCTTTTTATATCTCTTAATCAAACTACACCTTCTCAAACAGATCTTCCCGCGGATCCTCCGGATTCAACTTCGCCAACTCCCGTAGAATTTCCTTCGATCGTTCATCCTGCACCTTCGGCACGACAACCTTCACTTCAACAATCTGATCGCCGCGAACGCCTTCCCGAGAAGCACTCTGCACACCCTTCTCACGCAGCCGCAGCTTCTGTCCCGACTGCGTCCCCGGCGGAATCTTCAACTGAGCCCGTCCATCGATAGTTGGCACATCGATCTTCGCGCCCAGCGCAGCCTCCGAAATAGCAACAGGAACGGTCACATAAATATCGTCGCCCGTCCGTGTAAACACCGGATGCGTCCCCGCCTTGATAATCAGGAACAGATCGCCCGCCGGCCCGCCATTCACGCCGGCATTTCCCTTACCCGCCAACCGGATCCGCTGTCCATCTCTTGTACCCGGCTTAATCCGAAACTCCAGGGGCTCACGCTTCGTCACCACACCCGCGCCGTCGCATGTCGCGCACGCGTTCTGTACCTTACCCGAGCCACCGCACCGCGGGCACTGGATATTGAACTTCATCCGTCCGCCCATCTGCGTCACCTGGCCCGACCCGTGACACTCCGGGCACTCCACGCTCCCACCCGTAGTCGACTTGCCCTTGCACGTCGGACAAACCTCCTGCCGCTGAATCTCCAGCCGTGTCACGCCGCCGCGCACTGCCGACCAGAAATCCACACTCACCTGGTACTCAAGATCGGTCCCCGGCTGGGGCCCACGCGCGCCCTTCTGACCACCGGTAAACATCCCGCTAAAGATATCCCGGAAACTCCCGCCAAATCCTCCACCCTGCTCCTGATGCGTCTGTCCCCTACCAGCCTGAAAGTCCGAAAAATCAAACCCGTCAAAGTCGAATGGAACCTCCTGCGCTCCACCGCGATGGGTCGTATATCCCGCACCGCCACCAGGAAATCCGCCACCCGCATAGCCACCACGAGCCGCAGCCTCTGCCGCCGCCGGATCGATATTGTCCGAGTAAAACCCAAACTGGTCGTAGATCTTTCGCTTCTTATCGTCGCTCAGAATATCGTTGGCCTCGGAGATCTCCTTGAACTTCTCCTCCGCCTTCTTATCGCCGGGGTTCACATCCGGGTGATACTTACGCGCAGCTTTCCTGAACGCCTTGCGAATGTCATCCGCCGTAGCCGTCTTCTTGATCCCTAAAACACCGTAATAATCTTTTGTCTTTGTCGTCGCCATCGTTTCCCTCTACGCAATTGCAGCTAACTTCAGCGAGCCCGTCTTGCTGTCTCGCGGCGCTGGTTTAACGCTCTCGCGGATCATGCGATCCTTCGCATCCCGTGCCACCTCAAGGTCGTAGTGGCTCTGGATGTTCATCCAGAACTCCGGAGTCATCCGGAAATACCTTGCCAAACGCAGCGCGGTATCTGCCGTAATCCCACGCCGTTCATTCACAATCTCCGACACCCTGGTCACTGGCACTCGGATAGCCAGCGCCAGTGCATTCGCGCTGAGCCCCATCGGAATCAAGAACTCTTCACGCAACATCTCCCCGGGATGGATCGGCAGCACTTTATGCTCCGCCATCCGTGAAACACTCTTTCGGCTCCGGCTTCTTTTCGAAGGCCTAGTGATAGTCGGCAATTTCGATGTCGTCGGCATAAGGCTCTCTCCAAACAAAACATATTCGATACTGATCGTTGATGCGAACGCTGTGTTGCCCCTTTCGATCGCCCCGCAATGCCTCAAGGCGGTTCCCTGGAGGATTAGTCAAATCAGCGAGTACCTGGGCACCATGAAGCATGAGCAACTTTCTCAAAATCACCCTTTGCAGCGATCCATAGCGGCGGCTCGGTTGCCTGCTGAATATCTTCTCCGCCTCACCATCCGCAAAGCTTCCGATCATACGTCGAGCCTATCACGTCGCGCGTTATACGTTCCCCGTTATTCATTCTGGCAAGTCGGACACCAGAACAGATTCCGTCCCGCCATCTCTTTCTTCAAAACCGTAGTCCCACACACAAAGCAAGGCCGTCCATTCCGTCGATACACGTAGTGCGCCTCTTCCTTCAGAGCCTGCCCTTTCTTGTGCGGCCGATCCGCAGGCTTTGTCGTCACAATCCTGCGATCAACCATCCCGGCCTTCATCAGCTCGCCCGCCTCTTTCCATATCGACCGCAGCGTCTCTTCCGCGACTTTATTACCAGCGATAAACGGACTCAGCCGTGCCCGATACAACAACTCAGCGCGATAGATGTTCCCGATCCCAGCCGCAACAGTCTGGTCCATCAGCAACTCACCGATGCTCTTCCTGCTCTTGCTAACCTTAGCAATCATCTTCTCAGGCCCATCGCCATTCAGAGGATCGCCCCCGAGCCGCTTCAGTAGACCATCCCACTTCTCCTGCGTATAAACCGAGCAGTCCATCGGTCCGCGCAACTCAACCCACGCTACTTGAGCAGCGTCGATATTGTCCGTCCCATCGTCCTCTGAATACCATCGATGCCGCTTGCTCGTCCCCGGTACCGCAGGCCGCTTTATTGCCGCCGCATTCCACATCCTCAGCCGCAGAGCGCCTTTTACCTCCTGCAACGGCCCTGAGCCCTCCGTGAAATCCCCTTGCAATCCAAGATGCACATGCAGAATCCGGTCTTTCCCAAAGTCATACCCAAGGTGCTTGCCCACAGCCATCACCCGCTCGAGCTTCCGCCCATCGATCACGTCTACATCCGTAAACCGTCCCTGCGGTCCATCCACCCGCACTGGCCTTCCACCGAAGGCCGCTTCATGGCGCGCAGCCCATCGATGGATCTCATTCCCTTCAGGCATCGTTCAACCTCCACTCCAAGCCAAACAAACGATGGCGACGGCACTGGTCAACACCAGGACTACCGTCGCCATGCCTCACTCTACTTCTAAAAACTTAGTTCCAGACCTGCTTTGCCTCAATGGCCTCAATGGAGAACATCTGGTCTGGCTCCATCTGCTGCATGCGATGCGCGAACTGCTCGGCCTCTTCGCGCGTGTCAAACATCATGCGGTTATATAGCCGCCCTGCACGGACCTGGTCGCATCTCCACATCGTCTCGGTCATAGCCTTACCTCCAAGTAATCGATTGAGTTCCAGGTTCTCCAGCCACAACACATCTGATACTTCGTCGTACTCTTTCCTACTGCCCTTCACGTTCAACAACCTTTCCTGGATAAGACGTACTTTAATACGTCACCCACGCAATTCAGGCCCGGTAAAACAAGAGGGGCACCCAGTGAGGAACGCCCCTCTTCTTTGCTACGAAACATCTACTGCAATGGATTAGACTTATTTCTTCTCGTCTACATCCACATACTCTGCATCAATAACGCCTTCATCCTTCTTTGGCTCCTCCGCGGCTGCCCCGGCACCATCCGTCGGTGCTGTTGCACTGGCCGCAGTGGCTTTATACATCGCCTCAGCAAGCTTATGGCTCGCACTAGTTAGACGTTCCTTCGCGGCATTCAGCTCAGTCGCTCCCGGAGTTCCCGTAAGCGTCGTCTTTGCATCCGCCAGCGCCGTCTCGACCTCTGCCTTGTCCGCCTCGGCAACCTTGTCGCCAGCGTCCTTCAGCATCTTCTCGACGTTGTAAACCATTGAATCAAGGCCGTTGCGCGCCTCAACCTCATCGCGCTTGTCCTTGTCCTCGGCAGCATGAGCCTCGGCATCCTTCGCCATGCGCTCAACCTCTTCCTTGCTCAGGCCCGACGAGCTCGTGATCGTGATCTTCTGATCCTTGCCCGTCGCATTGTCCTTCGCCGTCACATTCAGAATGCCGTTTGCGTCGATGTCAAACGTTACCTCGATCTGCGGCACGCCACGCGGAGCCGGAGGAATTCCGCTCAGCTTGAACTTGCCCAGTGTGCGGTTCTGTGCCGCCATCGGGCGCTCGCCCTGCAACACGTGAACCTCGACCTCGGTCTGCGAGTCAGCCGCCGTCGAAAACGTCTCCGTCTTCTTCGTCGGAATCGTCGTGTTCCGGTTGATCATCGCTGTAGCCACGCCGCCCATCGTCTCAATCGACAACGTCAGCGGAGTCACATCCAGCAGCAGAAGGTCCTTCACCTCACCGGCAAGAACACCAGCCTGCACAGCAGCGCCGATCGCAACAACCTCGTCTGGATTCACACCCTTGTTAGGCTCCTTGCCGAACAGCTCCTTCACCAGTTGCTGGATCTTCGGCATACGAGTCTGACCACCGACGAGCACAACCTCATCGATCTTGCTCGCATCGATGCCCGCATCCTTCAGCGCCTGCTTGCTCGGCCCAATCGACCGCTGCAGCAAGTCATCCACCAGCGACTCCAGCTTCGCGCGCGTCAGCTTCCGTACAAGGTGCTTCGGTCCGCTCGCATCGGCAGTGATAAACGGCAGATTGATCTCCGTCTCCTGCGCTGTCGAAAGCTCGATCTTGGCGCGCTCCGCAGCATCCTTCAACCGCTGCAACGCCATCTCGTTGCCCTTCGACGTCAGGTCCAGGCCGCTCTCGCTCTTGAACTCGCTAATCAGCCAATCCACAATGCGCTGGTCGAGGTTGTCGCCGCCAAGGTGAGTATCGCCATTGGTCGACTTCACCTCAATCACGCCCTCACCAACCTCGAGGATCGAAATATCAAACGTACCTCCACCGAAGTCGTAGACCGCAATCGTCTCGTCCTTCTTCTTGTCCAAACCATAAGCAAGCGCAGCCGCCGTCGGTTCATTCACAATGCGCTTCACATCAAGTCCGGCAATCCTGCCTGCGTCCTTCGTGGCCTGCCGCTGAGCATCGTTGAAGTAAGCCGGAACTGTAATCACAGCCTCCGTCACCGAAGTGCCCAAATAGTCTTCCGCAGCCTTCTTCAGCTTCTGCAGGATCATCGCCGAAATCTCAGGCGGGGTGTACTCCTTGCCCTGCGCAACAACGGCAATGTGATCACCCTGCTGCACAACCTTGTAGGGCACCATCTTCATCTCGTCGTTTACTTCGTTGTACCGGCGACCCATAAACCGCTTGATCGAATAAATCGTGTTCTCCGGATTCGTAATTGCCTGACGCTTTGCTACCTGGCCCACCAAACGTTCACCGCTTTTGGTAAATGCAACGACGGAAGGTGTAGTCCGTCCGCCCTCTTCATTCGCGATGACCTTAGGCTCGCCGCCCTCCATCACCGCCACGCACGAGTTCGTGGTTCCCAAATCGATGCCGATAATCTTTCCCATATGTTTCCCCTATTCCCGGGCGCGGCCCGGTACACATTTAGATTGCCCAAGAATCTCACCTTGAGTCACTTGCTGTCAAGTATTCTGATGCTCCAAGAAGCAATAAGTCGCAACAATCCACCTGCCAAACCCCATCGCCGCCTATCCCACCTTCGAGCCATTGTCCGGCCTGAACCAAGAAAGTTACTCTTCGGCATCTGATCCCACAGAAGTCCTGCAATTGCAACAAATTCGCCCCCTGGAGTTTCGAATATGCCCTCCCCGAAAGCTGCAAGGACAACTCGCCGCCTCCTTAAACTCGCCTCCCTCGGCTTAGCCGGCCTTATTGCAGGCCTGCTCTCCGGATGCTCTTCCTCGTCCGCCCCCGCCAACATGGCTACTTATACCCAGCCACACAGCCTGGACGGCCTTAGTCATACCTACACACCGGGTAGCCTCTACACCCACCCCATCCCCGATCTGAGACACGCGCCGACGCCACATCGAATTGAATCCTGGGCCGACCGTACCCCCCATCCAGCGCCGTCTCCCTTCTCCAGCCGGATTGATGGCGGCCCAAGCCTCGCCACCTATGCCTTCACCGGTGGTCCTTCCCAATCAAATCCCGGTGGAGGCCGTCTGACCGCCCAATAAACCATCTCTAACAGTCTTCCGCTGGCGGCATGTCGAAACTGACACGCCGCTTTTTTTTGTCGTCCTGCCTCTTGTTAAGCGCTCGTTGCATCTACCTCTGTAGAATTCACCTCCACAAAGGAAGCGTCATTCACACGCATGGCTACGTCCGCACAAGCGCCGCCTGATCAGTCCGCCGAAGTCACCCACGGCGTAAATCCCTGGCTCATCGCCATGGCCGTCATGCTGGCCACCTTCATGGAGGTGCTCGACACCGCCATAGCCTCCGTAGCCCTCCCGTACATCGCCGGTTCGCTCAGCGCTTCAACGGACGAAGCCACCTGGGTCCTCACCAGCTATCTCGTCGCCAATGCCATTGTCCTACCTGCCAGCAACTGGTTCTCACTCCGGTTCGGCCGCAAGCGCTTCCTCATGTCCTGCGTCGCCATCTTTACCGTTGCCAGCTTCGCCTGTGGAGCCGCACCCACCCTCGCCATCATGCTCCTGGCCCGCGTCATCCAGGGAGCCGGCGGCGGAGCCCTCCAGCCCCTCTCCCAGGCCATCCTCCTCGAGTCCTTCCCTCCAGCCAAACGCGGCGCCGCAATGGCCGTCTTCGCCTTCGGAGTCGTCGTCGCCCCCGTTCTCGGCCCCACCCTCGGCGGCTGGCTGACCGACACCTATTCCTGGCGTTATGCCTTTTACATCAACATCCCCATCGGCATCCTCGCTCTCTTCATGATCAACCGCTTCATCCACGACCCGGCTTACATCAGCAAGGCCAAAGTCCCGCCACTCGACCGCTACGGCTTCGCGGCTCTCATCATCTGGACCGGCGCCCTCCAGATCATTCTCGACAAGGGCCAGGAAGACGACTGGTTTGGCGCTACCTGGATTCGTTGGGCCGCCCTCGCTCTCGTCATCTCGTTCGTCTACTTCATCTGGCACTCATGGAAGGGCAAGGACACCCTCGTCGACCTCAAAGTCCTCAAAGACCGAAACTTCGCCCTTGGCTGCGTTCTCATCTTCATGTTCGGCATCGGCATCTACTCCACCGTTACCGTACTCCCGCTCTTCTATCAGGAGTTGCTCGGCTACACCGCCTTCACCGCAGGCCTGGTCGTCGCTCCTCGAGGCATCGGAGCTATCTGCGGCATGCCTATCATCGGCTATCTCTCCAACAAGGTGGATCCCCGTTACCTCCTCAGCTTCGGCTTCATCACCTTCGGTCTCACTACGCTCTACTTCGGCAACGTCACCCTTGACCTTTCACCGACCACCCTCCTCCTGCCCATCCTGATCACCGGCTTCGGCCTCAGCTTCGTCTTCGTCCCTATCAACATTGCTGCCTACGGAACCCTCCGCAACGACCAGATCGGCAACGCCAGCGGTCTCTTCAACCTGATGCGCAACGTCGGCGGCTCCATCGGAATCTCCATCGCGCAAACTCTCCTCACCCGACGCAGCGCCGTCCACCAGAACCTGATCATCAACAACGTCCCCCAGAGCGGCCAGCAGTTCCAGAACAGTCTCAACTCCGCCACCCACGCCGTCACGGGCTACTTCGGCGCAGCCAACGCAGCCGACCCCGCCCAGACCCTCCTCTACCAGCAACTCCAGCGCCAGGCCACCAACTGGGCCTTCGTCGACGTCTTCCGCTGGCTCTCCCTCCTCTGCTTCTTCTGCGTAGGCATCGTCTGGCTCTTCAAAAGAGTAAAACCCGGCAAAGCCCCCGCCGGAGCCCACTAACTCCCACTGCTAACAAGCGACCTCCGGGAGCAATTCTGAAGACAGCAGCTCCAAAATAAATGCGCAGAAAACAGAGATAATGCCTCACACCTGTCGAATCCGACGACGCCCAATCGTCAAGAGACTAGAAGGAGAAACAACATGCCCCAGTTTGCTCTACTGCTCAGCGCGCCCGAATCCCAGCTCGATAACCTATCCCCCGAAGAAATTCAGGCGCTCATCGCCAAATACGTCGCCTGGCGCGAAGGCCTCATCCAGCGCAACCTCTACCGAGGCAGCCAAAAGCTCGTCGACGGAACCGGACGCCGCCTTCGCACCCAGAACGGCAATGTCATAGTCACCGAAGGTCCCTTCAGCGAGTCGCAAGAGGTCCTAGGAGGTTTCTTCGTCATCGAAGTCCCCACCTACGAGGACGCCGTCGAGATATCCCGCACCTGCCCGAATCTAGTCGACGGCCACTTGATCGAGATCCGCCAGTTAGACCCGATGACCCCTCCGCCCACGCAGCACTAGCCAACGAGAATGCCATGGCAGAACCAGCCACACCCCCCGAAGCCGCCACCCCCTGCGTCGATCTCGTGGACCATCTCTTCCGCCACGAGTTCGGCCGCATGGTCTCCCATCTCACGCGCATCCTCGGCGCGCGCAACCTGTCCATCGCCGAGGACGCCGTACAGCACGCCATGCTCCAGGCCCTGCAGCACTGGCCCTTCCATGGAACCCCAAACCATCCCAAGGCCTGGCTTATTCAGGTCGCCTACCACCGGGCCCTTGACGTCCTCAAAAAAGACCGCCGCCTCGACCTCTACGACGACGAAGCCGAGACCGCGCTCGCCCGCCAGATAGACCCCCGCCAGGGCCGCGCCCCCGTCCACTTCACCAACGAAGTAGCCGACGAGCAACTAGCCCTCATCTTCGTCTGTTGCCATCCCACCCTCCCCCGTCCCGCCAGCGTAGCCCTCACCTTAAAAGTCGTCTGCGGCTTCGGCGTCGCAGAGATAGCCCGCGCCTTCCTCTCCACCGAGATCGCCATCAATCAACGCCTCGTCCGCGCCAAACGCACCATTCGCGACCAAAACATCCGTTTCGAAGTCCCCAGCCCCGACCAGCTCCCCGAGCGTCTCGAGGCCGTCCTCGACGTCCTCTATCTCCTCTTCACCGAGGGCTACGCCGCCACCACCGGCGACCACCTCATCAAAGACGACCTCTGTGCCGAAGCCATCCGCCTCACCACCGCCCTAACCGAAAACGCCGCCACCACCCAGCCCGAGGTCCACGCCCTGTTGGCTCTCATGCTCTTCCAGGCCGCACGCCTCCCAGCCCGCGTCGACGCCGCCGGCGACCTCCTTCTCCTCGAAGAGCAGGATCGCGCCCTCTGGGACCGCGCCATGATCCACCGCGGCCTCCGCCACCTAGCCCAGGCCGCCCATGGAGACCACCTCTCCACCTATCACCTCCAGGCCGAACTAGCCGCCGCCCACGTCACCGCCGACTGCTTCGCCCTCACCGACTGGGAGCACATCCTCACCCTCTACAATCTGCTCCAACAGCTACAGCCGACCCCCGTCGTCCTCATCAACCGCGCCATCGCCCTCGGCCAGGTCGAAGGGCCAGCAGCCGCCCTCGACGCCCTCGAATCCATCCCTTACGACAACCAATCTCAGCGCTACCGCCTCCGCCACGCCGCCGAGGGTGAGTTTCACCGCCAGCTCGGCAATCTCCCCCAGGCCCGAACCTTCTTTCAGCGCGCACTGAAGTGCGCTCACTCCGAACCCGAACGCCGCTTCCTCGAGCGCAAGCTCAAATCCCTCGCACACTCACACCGCTAAAACTTCTGCTTGTCCGGTTGTTTCAGCACGCCACCAGCGATAGGGTAAGGAGTGCCTCGCCAGCGGTTCTCAAGGGATTTGCAGCAGTTTCACCGACCGAGTCGGAGGTTGCGTCATGAAAACGCAGAGCATAAAAACGCAGAGAAAGATCATCGTTTACATTGCAACAAGCGCGGATGGCTATATCGCCCGGCCAGACGGCGATGTCGAATGGCTAAACCGCCGGCCTTCCACCGGCGATCACGGCATGACCAGGTTCTACTCATCGATCGACACTATCTTGTGGGGACGCAAGACCTACGACTGGCTTCTCGCCTATTACAAGAAGAAAGCCACGAAAGGCGGGATGTTCGACACGAAGCTCGCCAACTACATATTCTCCCGGAAACCGCCAAAGCGGACGATGCCGGGTGTGGAATTCGTGTCGGAGCCGGTGAAGGCATTTGCGAAGCGTCTACGCGCCACGCCGGGAAAACATATCTGGATGATGGGTGGCGGCGGCTTGATCGCCTCCTTCCTCGACGCCGGCGAGATCGACGAGTTCGACATCCACGTCATCCCCACGCTCATCGGTGAAGGCATTCCACTCGTGGCGCCGCGTCATCGGGACGTCTCGCTTCGCTTGCGTTCAGTCAGAAAATATTCCGACGGCTCCGCCCGACTGCGCTACGAAGTCGTGAAGACGAAACGATAAGCAGAAAATAACGAAATAAAAAAAGTCCGATAAATGTGTCGAATCCCGCTGACACCAATCGTCTCTACCAGTAAGCTGCCCAGAAGTTACGGAAAGCCAAAGATATGGGCCTACGCTTCCCGGCTCCATCGCATCTCAAAAATCGAAAGGAAACCTCATGGCAAATCCCTTCTGTCACCTTGAACTCGCCACCACCGACCTCGCCAAAGCCAAAGCCTTCTACACTGGCCTCTTCTCCTGGGCGCTCGAAGACATGGACATGGGTCCCGGCGGAACCTACACCCTCATCAAGCCCGGCGAAGGCCCCGGCGGCGGCATGATGAAGCACCCCATCCCCGGAGCACCCTCAGCGTGGCTCGCCTACGTTCAGGTAGATGACCTCGCCGCCTCCACCGCCAAGGCCAAATCCCTCGGCGCTCAGGTCATGAAGGACATCACCGAAGTCCCTCACATGGGCCACTTCAGCATCCTTCTCGATCCCACCGGCGCCGCCATCGCCCTCTGGCAACCGGCCCCCAAATCGTAGAGCCAAACTCTCGAACGGCCATCCTCACCCAACCATACAGCTTGGGTGCCCCATTCATGCCGCAGTCCCATCGCGGCATGAGTGGGAAGGAACACCGTCAACCAGCCAGCTCTGGCTTTTGTCTTTACTTGTTGCCGCCGTAATCGCACAGCAGCAACGTCAAATCGTCCCCCTGCACCTTCGCCCATCGCTGCACCACGTCGACAATATGATCCACTGCCTGCTGCGGCGAAAGCTTCGCGGTCTCTCGCAGCAATGCCCCTAGCCGATCACGCCCAAACTCAACCTCTTCTACATTGGCCGCTTCAACGATCCCGTCCGTATATAGCAGCAATCGATCGCCCGGCTCCAGCGAGTGCACTGTAGTCGAGTACGTGGCAAAAGAAAACGCTGCAAGCAGCAGCCCGTTCTCCTCTACATCCGTTACCTCTCCCCCGCGCAACAGCAACATCGGCGGATGTCCCGCAGCCGAGTAGCGAAGGCTGCCTGATCCAGCGTCCAGATAGACAAACGCCGCCGTCACAAACTGCTTCTGCGTATTTCCACACAGCACCGCATTCATCCCAGACAAGAGCGCACCCGGATCAGCAACGTTTGCCCGTTGCGAAGTCGCCGCCATCTTTACCATCGACGCAATCAGCGCCGCAGGCACACCATGCCCCGCCACATCGGCAATCAGCAATCCCGCCTGCCTCTCATCCGCCACCAGAAAGTCGTAAAAGTCTCCCGCAACCGAGGTCATCGGAACGTAGCGCGCCACCACATTAAAGTGCGAGGACTGCGGAAATCCTGACGGCAGAATATCCATCTGAATCCGTCGCGCAATCTCAAGCTCCTTCTGTATCGTGTTGAACTCCTGATCCTGCTGCACCTTCCGCCGAGCCGCCACATAACCCAGCGTCGCCAGAAACACCGCAAAACCCCACGGCTCTTTATGTGAATAGTTGCGCAGCGCGCCCCTTACGTTATCGAAGAGCGCAAAGGCCACAAATACCAACAGACCAGCGCGAACGATGACAAAGTCCTTCGTCGACTTCATCCGCACCGACTGAATCACCAGCACGATCAAAGAGCCGATGACCAAAACGTTATTGATCAGGTCGAAGACGGTCCTAAAACCTATCGCCATACAGCCGACAAACAACGCCCCAAACACAACCGACAGAAGGACGCTTACTTTTCGTCCCTGACGTCCGATAAAACCTGCCGAGGCCAGATAGAAGAACGCCGGAATCGGCACAAGATAATTAACGGCGAAGTGCAGCCGTTCAATAAAGACCGTATGCGGAAGCAGAAGACCTACGAACCCCAGTTGCAGCCACAACCTCAGGCCATACAAAATCGCAAACAGCGCAAGCCACATCAGCATCGCGTCGAACTTCCTGCCCCAGAACGCGAAGATCCCAGCAATCAATCCAAACGTCATAAAGACAGCGCCAAAAAGCAGGTACGGCGCATCGTTGTGGAACATCGCAAGAACCTGGTTGGCACTCAGTTGCATATCGCTTGCGTACATACACGCGGATAATACATCGAAACAACGAGACAAGCGCGACACATCTGCCCCACCCTATTGACACCCCTGATAAAATTAAGACAGAGAAGAAACCAAGCCCGGTATTGAGCCGGGCTTTTCCTTTTGCGCAAAGAGTCATACCGAAGTACGGACCTATATCATTTATTTCGAATACTTTAGCACTTTAAGTACGGGGTAGGGGAGCACACAAGATGGACCACAACACGCCACGAATTCAGTTGACCGCGCTACAGCCGCAGGCACCTCATCTTAGCGATAGTTTCCTCGCCGCACGAAACCGGGTGCCCCATCTTCGCGACGGTTCTATCGTCGCTAAGGTGGGCCATCGCGCCAGCGATCCGCTCTCCTTCCCCCGACACACATTCCTCCTCATCTTCGCTGTGTTCCTAACCGCAACCCTCCCCATCCAAGCCCAATGGGACATCCAGGACTCCCGCTCCACCGCCAGCCTCCGAGGAATCCACAACGTAGGCGGCGGAGTAGCCTGGGCCAGCGGAACCGATGGCACCGTCCTCCGCACCGAAGACGGAGGCTACCTCTGGCAGACCTGCGCCACCCCACCCGGAGCCGAAAAACTAGACTTCCGCGGCATCCAGGCCTTCGACGAAAACACCGCCATCGTCATGTCCTCGGGCAAAGGCGACCTCTCCCGCCTCTACAAAACCACCGACGGCTGCCGCACCTGGAAACTCCTCTTCACCAACCCCGACAAAGAAGGTTTCTGGGACACCCTTGTGATTAGCAATCACAACTCTGAAGGCTTGCTCATAGGAGATCAAGTCGACGGAAAGTTCGCTATGTTTGCCGCCATGCCCAGCCTCGATGACTGGAAGAGATTTGACCATACGGTTCGATCACCCGATCTTCCCGTCAATGCGTCGCGCTCGAAGAACGAAGTCATGTTTGCCGCCAGTAACTCGATCCTCGCTGGAGATCCTGGCGGCGGACTGGCATTTGTCACTGGCGGAAAAGATGGATCTTTTCTCCACGCCACAAAGTGGCACCCCCGGTTGCTGTTCAACGACTGGTGGAGCACCACCTTCGCTGTTGTGCCCATCCCCATGGCGAAAGGCGACTCAGCAGGCACCTTCTCGTTTGCCACGCGCGATGGTTGTCCCAACAACTCTGTCTGTACATTTGTGGTGGTCGGCGGCGACTATATGAAGCCAAACGAAAAAACCGGGACCGCCGCATACGGCACCGTATCTCATCGATCGGGAGTGCCCGATCGGTTTGCCCGATCTGAGAGTTCTCCGGGAGGCTACCGCTCCTCCGTAGCCTACGACCCCACCACAAAAACCTGGATCACAGTAGGCCCCAACGGCACCGACATCTCCCGCGACGACGGCCGCAACTGGACTCCCCTAAAACCCACTCCCACCGAACCCCAAGACGCCGACAAAAACTGGAACGCCCTGTCACTCCCATTCGTAGTAGGCCCCAAAGGCCGCATCGGCAAACTCCGTGACACCGCCATCCCTACTGCGGCGTCGTCGAAGGAGGAGAAGAAGGAGTAGTAGGACTCGTGGAAGAACCAGGAAAAGTAGTCGAACCAGGCGAGGTCGTCGGAGGCCCACTCAACCCCGGACTAACGCTGTCCTGCGCCGACCCCAGATTCGAACCGCTCGAAGTAGCCGGCCCACCGCCAAACAAGCTGGCCTTAGCCTTCAACTGCTCAATTCGAGGATCGTAGATAAACTCCCACGTCTGGTAACTCGGCTGTTCATTCAAAATCGTAATCGACTCACCCGACTTCGAACTCCCAACCCCCACAAAAGGAGCCCCACCCCCCGATAAAGCCGACTGACTCCCAAACCCACCCGTAGACCCGGTAGCACCGCTCGCCCCCGAGGCATCCGTCGTACCCGGAGTACCCGAAGTCGAAGTCCCACTCGGCGTCCCAAACGAAGACCCAGCCGTCGAAGTCCCAGACCCACTCGAAAGCCCCCCACCAGCCGACGACGTACCAAACGCCGAAGTCGAAGTCCCGGGTGATCCAGGCGTGCCTCCAATCCCCGGCGAAGCCATACTTGCCGCCGACCCCAACCCCGGCGTCAACCCCGCCAGCGGCTGCCCAAAAAATCCTTTCACGGTGGTCTTAGCTTCACCCACCTTGATCAGCCGCCAATCCGCCTTCCCCGTCATCGGATCGGCATACCGCTGCCGCAAAAACCTTTGGTTATTGGTCTTCTCCAGCTGCTCTATCGATCCCGGATAATGATGGAACAGCAAGTAGTAACGACGGATCGCCTGGACATACTGATCCCCGCGATGTATGGCCTCGACCTCACGCTCCCGCCGCAGCTCCCGCGCCACCTTCGGAGCCGCCACCCCCAGCATCAGCAGGATGATGAAGATCGCAACGATCAACCCCACCAGCATGAAACCCTGCTCGTTCTCGCGCTCCGATTTATACATAGCCTTCACCACTAATGCGCAATCAGCGGAAGAGTCTGCCGATTATTATTCGCCATATCCTCCACCAGCACCGAGTTAGCCGAAATCGTCACAATCTTATATCTCCGCTGAACAATGTCTCCATCCGAAGCCAGGAACACATCATCGCCCTTCAGCAGAAACGCCCGCCGCTTCCCGTCCGCCAGCGTCTCCGTCCCAAAGAACTTCAGGTCAATCGGTGGAGGTGGAGGCGGTCCCGGCGGAGGCATATACACCGGCACCACAGGCTTCGGCCTCACCGCCGCAATCGGCTTCGGAATATCGATCGGAGCCGACGTCATCGAGAAGATGTTCCTCCCGCTACCTGAGTACACCAGGGCCTCCGTCACCAACATCGGCCCCATCCGCAGCGTCGGATCAAGCTGCGCCGAAGTCGTCCCCACGTTCTTCGCCGCAGACCCGATAGCTTTCTTCACCGCAGGCGCCTTCGGCCCCGTCACCACGGCAGGAGCAGGCGCCGCCGGTACATCCGGAGTCGACAACTGCGAGTAGATCCACACCGCCGCCCCAATCCCCAGCGCTCCAACCACGCCCAGCACACCCAGCTTCTTCTTATCTTCCGTCCCAATCCTCATTGCTGCGCCCCCCGGCCCGCAGTATCCGGCCCCGCACCATCTGGCCCCACGGCGTTCTCAGCAATCTTCTGCGTCTTTTCATCCCCAATGGGAGCCCGCAGATAAGTCGTCAGCCGTACCCGCAGATTCACTGTCCCAGTCTGTTGCCCCGTCAGCGTCACCCCGGTAATCAGGAAGAAAGTCTTATTACGCTCCAGCGCATTGATAAACATAACCAGAGGCCGATAGTCCCCGCTCAGGCTCGCATCCATACGAACCTCCGTCAGAGCCCCCACACTACCCTCCAGCACTGCCACTGGCTCGGCATATTGCACCCGTGTCAGCTTCACGCCCTCTTTCTTCGCCAGCGCACCCAACTCACCCGCCACCTCAGAGTAAGCAAACGGCAACCGCCGCTCCGAAAACTTGTCCGCATCCGCGGTAGCCTGCGCCAGCTTGCCGTCCAATCCTTCCAGCGTCTGCGCCCCGGCCTTGGCCACAGTCATTGCCACTTTCTGCTGAGCAATCGCATTCGCATCCTGCCCGGCTGCCGCGCGCCAGGCAAACGCCATATGCACGAGCAGATAAACATTCACCAACGCCAGCGCCCCCACACCGGCGTAATACAGATTCAGCCGCGTCAGCAAAGCCCGCGTCTTCTCCGTCACATTCTGGGTCACGATACCGCGCGTCATCACCGTCATCGCGCACCGCCCATCAGCGCCTGCTTACTAGGCCGAATAGCCTTGACTCGGCTCCTGCGATTTCCACCTTGTGGAGCCTCATTCTCGTCCTCATCCTTTGAATCCGCGGCCTTCACCATCTTCTTCACCGCAGGCTCAGGCAGAGGGTTATACCCACTGAAGATCTCCAGCTCCACCGCTCCCGGAACCATCTGCGGCCCACCCGCACCACGGTTCCCCTCCTGCGTCTGCGCTGCCTCGCTCGCCAGTCTTGGCGAAACAAACCTCTGCGACGTCTCCAGATTCCTCACCAACAACACGCCCTTGTCGCGATCCCCAGCCACGCGCAGCCTGATATTCACGTCGCCTTCTTTGGAGATCACCGGCTCAATACTCGTTACCTGCACACCCGCAGGCAGCACCTTCTCCAGATCCATCATCACGGCGGTCCAGCTAAAGCTCTTCCGCGCAAACAGATCGTTCAGAAACTGGCTTCGCTCCAGCACCGCCATGTTCTGCGGTTGCCGCATTCGCGCCTCGTTCTTCTGGCGCTCATTTTGAAACCGTGTCGTGTTCGCCTTCAGCACATCCATCTGCACCTGCGCCGTAGCAGCTTTCACATTCAGCGAGCGCAGTCCAAACCACAGCCCTACCGCCAGCAAAATCAAAGCCGCCGCAGCCAGCCGCAGCCTTGCAAACAGTGGCCGCAATTCAACAAAAGGACGTGTCGCCAGATTAACCGAAATGCGCATCAGTTTTTCAGAGCTCCCCTGACACCGGCCAGCCAGCCCCGCGGCACCCTCGCCGTCACCGCCCCTGCCTCCAGCATCCCTGCGTCCACCATCTCGCGCACCCGCAGGCCCTCGAGCCCACTCTCCTGCAGCATCGTTCCCAAGGTCTCCGCGCCCATTGTTCCCGCCGAAAGCGCAACCTCCGGCGAAACCTGCAGCGTGTCTTCAAAGTAAGCCGCAGCCACACTCACCGCCTGCGTCACCTCGCGCGCTGCTGCTGTAGCCGCAATTTCACGCATCTCTGCCTTCTCCAGCACCTGCGTTTGCATCGCGGTTTCAGCGTCAAACCGGTCGTATCCACCCGGCCCGACTGCCTCCTGTTGCGCCCACTCCTGCGCGGAACTCTCCCGATCCACCAGAGATATCTCAGCCGTCTCGGTCACGCCCTCACCAGCCATATCCACCGATCGGTGCAGCAGCAAAATCCCACCCTTCACAATCGCCGTCGTCACTCCACCCGGCCCCGCATTCACCACCAAAGCCGCAGCCTCTGTCTCATCCAGCCCGGCCAGAGCGGCGAGCGTACTCGGCAGCACCGCTCCCGGCAGATATCCCGCAGCCGTCACCACGCCTTCATACTCATCCAGCACGCTCTTCGGCACTGCCACCGCCAGCACCTGCACGCCGGCCTTTCCACTCGACATCACCTGATAGCTCAACACCGCATCATCCGCATCAAACGGCAGCAGCTTCTTCAACCGAAACCGCACCACTGGCAGCGCCTCCGCAGCCTTACCCGGCAACTGGTCGAAGTCCAGCAGCAACACTCGCGCCGCGGCATCCGGAACCACCACCGTCACATCCCGCCCGCGCCCTTGGCCTGCCACACCATCCAACGCCTTGCGCACCGCGGCAACCACCGCAGCCCGGTCGACGATGTTTCCAGCCTTCAGCCCCGGAGCCAACGCACCTTCAGCCCATTCGCCATGAGCCACAGCCGTCAGCAAAGCAGCCGCATCCTCAGCCCGAGCTGCAACAACACCCTCAGACCTGACCTCAACAGCCAGACGAGGCCGTGTCCCCAAACTTGTCGGTAAAATTTCCATTCCGTCCTAGACTACCTGTTCCTACACCTATTCCCTACTACCGATTGCCTCTACCGTCCCGCCTCAATAAACGTGACCTTATTGATCTCTTTTAGCGTAGTAATCCCGGCCCGAACCCGTTCCAACGCCGAGTCCCGCAGAAAAGCCATTCCCTTATCCCTTGCCTTCTTTCTGATCTCGCTTCCCGGCTTCTTCGCCAATAGCATCTCGCGAATCTCATCGTCCAGTTCCAGCAACTCATGGATAGCCGAACGCCCGCGATACCCCGTTCCACCACACTCCATGCATCCGGTACCTTCGCGAAACCTGAACCCAAGCCACTCCGCCGGGTCCAACCCACTCTCCAGCAACTCCCTCTCCGAATAAGTCTTCTCCTGCATACAGAACTCGCACACCTGCCGCACCAACCGCTGCGCCAGAATGCAATTGAGAGCCGAAACAAAGTTGTAAGGCTCGACACCCATATTCAAAAAGCGTCCCAGCACGTCCACGACGTTATTTGCGTGAACCGTTGTAAACACAAGGTGTCCCGTCAGCGCAGAGTTGATTGCAATCTGCGCCGTCTCCGCATCTCGAATCTCGCCCACCAGGATCTTGTCCGGGTCATGACGCAGAATCGACCGCAACCCACGAGCAAACGTAAGCCCCTTCTTCTCATTCACCGGAATCTGTGTAATCCCGCGAATCTGATACTCAACCGGGTCTTCAATCGTGATGATCTTGTCTTCCTCAGACTTAATCTCGTTCAGCGCGGCATACAGCGTCGTCGTCTTACCCGAACCCGTCGGCCCCGTCACCAGCACCATTCCGTAAGGCTCTTTGATGTACCGCCGAAACCGTGTCAGATCCTTCTCTGCGAACCCCACCACATCGAGTGAAAGTTTCGTAAATTTCTCACTCATCGACTCTTTATCCAGCACACGAAGCACCGCATTCTCGCCATGCACCGTCGGCATAATCGACACACGAAAGTCGATCAGCCTGCCCTTGTACCGAACCCTGAACCGTCCATCCTGCGGCACACGCCGCTCAGCAATATCAAGCTCACTCATGACCTTGATACGCGAAAGAATCGTCTGATGGTGCTCCCGCGCAATCGGAGCCATCGCCTGCTGCAGCACGCCGTCGATTCGATACTTCACCAGAAGCGAATCATCGAACGTCTCCAGGTGAATATCGCTCGCCCTTCGCTCCAGCGCTGTAAAGATCGTCGTATCCACCAGCCGGATAATCGGCGAGATATCATCTTCGCTCGTCAGTCGCTCAATCGAAATGTTCTCGTCGCCCGAGTCCTCGTTCGACAGCACATCGAACGCCAGCCCCTCGCTCGCCTCATCCAGCACCCGCTGGCTCTGCTCCGTCTTCTTCAGCAACTCCGTAATCTGGCTCAGCGTCGCCACCCGGGTCACCAGCCGCTGCCCCAGCAGCCCCGAGATCTCATCGAGCACCATCAGCTTCGACGGATCGCTCACCGCAATCGCCAGCCGGCCCGCCATCTGCTCCAGCGGAACAAAGTTGTACCGGAACATCATGTCCACCGGCACGCTCTTGAACAGCTCATGCTGGATCTTGAAGTTCTTCAAGTCAACAAAATCAGCATGATAGCGTCGCGCCAACATCTGCGCCCGCTCCACTTCATCCATGCCTAACTCATTGATCGGTATCGCCAGCGGAACATTTCCCATACCCGTAAGACTCCTATCTCACCCATCCGTTAGGCAACCCAATTCTCAGCCCTTGCAACCAACTACTCAAATCACGACAAGCAACTGAGAATATCTACGCCCAAAACCGGTAGCCGGGATTCAGTACCTCCCTATTATTCAGGATCACCGGCTCTCCCGCCATTCTCAAGCATTCCCAACCCTATATATCTACATCTTTCGGAGGACTGACCCTCATGAACATGATCAGCCCCACTCCACTCGGCTCCGTCGCAGGCAAGGCCATCAACTGGTCCATCGCCCTCAGCATCCTCCTCATTCTGGCGGGCTTCTTTGCCATCCTCATCCCATCCGTCTCAGGAATCGCAATCACCCTCTTCATCGGCTGGACCATCATCATCAGCGGAATCACCCACTTCATCATGGCCTTCAAAACCCACACCAAAGGCGGTCTTCTCTGGGAGCTCCTCTTCGGCGCGCTCTACCTCTTCGCTGGCGGCTATCTTGTCTTCCACCCGCTCTCCGGCCTGCTTTCTCTCACTCTCCTGCTCGCCGCCTACCTCTTCATCGCGGGCATCATCGAGATCATCCACGCCTTCCAGGTCCGTCCCCGCCACGGCACCGCCTGGCTCTGGATCAACGCCGCCATCACCCTCATCCTCGCCATCATGATCTGGAAGACCTGGCCCGTCAGCTCCACCTGGGCCATCGGCACCCTCGTCGGCCTCAGCATGATCTTCAGTGGCTTCTCCCGCCTCATGCACTCGCTAGCCGCCAAACGCGCCCTCAAATACAGCATCTAAAACAACACTGCCTTTGACGTCAGTTGCTGTTGCCGTTGCTCGTTGCCGTTGCTAGTTGCTGTTGCCGTTGCTTGCCTTTTGTTTGTCATCCCGCAGCGAAGCGGAGGGATCTGCGGTTAGTATTTGCCTTTGCTTGCTCTTCCCTCTTCCCTTCTCCCTCTTCCCTGCCTCACCGGCTCATCCCACCCGCGCTCAAACTGAAGATCGGCAGATAAAGCGCAATCAAAATCGTCACCACCACCACACCCATAAAGATCAAAATCAGCGGCTCAATCAAACTCATAGCCGCCGTAAGATTCGTCTGCACATCCTCCTCAAAAAACTCCGCCACCGAATTCAGCATCTGCGGCAGCGCACCCGTGCTCTCTCCCACCTCGATCATCTCGATCGCCAGCTCCGGAAACACCTTCGTCTGCTGCAAACTCGCCGAGAGCCCCTTGCCCTCCCGCACCGTCTCCACCGACCGAAACACCGCATTCCCAATCTGCTTCGAATCGATCGACCGCGCCGCCGTCTCCAGCGATGGCACCAGCGGCAAACCACCCGTCAGCAGCGTCGAAAGCGTTCTTGAAAACAACCCCACCTGATACTTCAGCCAAACCGTCCCAAACACCGGTAGCCCAATCCGAACCTTATCGACAGCCGTAGCCCCGGCATCGGTCTTCACCCACCGAAAGAACAAGAACCCCAGCGCCGCCACCACCACAGCCACATAAAGCCCATAGTGTTGAGCGTTATGCCCAAGATCCAGCAAAAACGTAGTCAGCGCCGGCAGATGCGTCCCCAACTGCTCATACAATTGCGCAAACCGCGGCACCACAAACGTAATCAGAAAGATAAACAGCGCAATCACCATCACCACCAACAGCGCCGGATAGATCAAACTCGCCTTCAGCTTCTTCCTAAACGTCAGCGACACCCGCTGAAAGTCCAGATACCGCTGCAACACCTCTTCCAGATTTCCCGACCGCTCTCCCGCCAGCAGCGTCGTCGTATACACCAGCGGAAACCCACCCTGAGCCTCAAACGCCTGCGAGATCGACTCACCCGTCTTCACCCTCGCCGCAACATCCTCCAACTGAGTTCGAAAATGCAGCACCTTCTGCCGCTTCGCCAACAACTCCAGCGATCCCAGAATCGGCAAACCCGCCTTAATCAGCGTCAGAAACTGCTGGTTGAACACCAGAAACGTCTCCAGCTTGACCTTCTTCTTACCCCCACCCCCCAACACACTACTGGGCTTCACCGAGTAAACGTAATACCCCGCCTGCGTAAACCGTGCTCGCAACTCCTCAGCCGTAGCCGCAGCATGAGTCTGCTCCTGCACCCGACCCCGCTCATCCGCCAGCTTCACTACAAATTCATTCATAGATAGATATCGAGCGGCGCAGCCACAGCCACTCCGTCCATCTTAGACGCACCCACCCACTAATTCAGCCCAATCTAATCTCAACGTCAAAGGATTCAGACAAGACTCCACCACACAAATGGCAAAATAAACGAATGCCCGACCGAGAGTTCCCTCGTCACTCCATCATCCTTCCTCTCGTCGCGCTCATCGCCGTCCTTCCGCTGATCCTCCACGGTTGCTCCTGCGGACACGACTTCGACTTCCACATCATCAACTGGTTCGAAGCCGCCCATCAGTTCACCCACGGAAACCTGCACCCCCACTGGGCCTACACCCCAGCCTTCAACGCCGGCGAACCCCGCTTCATCTTCTACCCACCCATCTCCTGGACCATCGGAGCCATCCTCGGCCTCGTCATGCCCTGGACATGGACTCCTATCGTCTATACATGGCTGGCCCTCACCGCCGCAGGCTTCAGCCTCTATTACTTTGCAAAGACCTTCACCTCACGCCACGCCGCTCTCCTCGCCGCCGCTTTTTACATCGTCAACCCCTACATGCTCTACACAGCCTATGAGCGTACCGCCTACGCCGAACTCCTCGCGGCCGCCTGGATACCGCTCCTGCTCCACGCCATCCTCCGAGAAGAGATCTCCATCCCCCGCATAGCCATCCCTGTAGCCCTCCTCTGGCTAACGAACGCCCCCGCCGCAGTCATGTCCTGCTACGCCCTCGCGCTCCTGACTCTCATCCGCATCACAAATCCGGGTGCCCCATCCTTCGCGTCTTCCGCGAAGGGTGGGTTATCACGCGAAAGCGCCCCCGCTTCACAAATAGCCCTTAAAACTACTGCAGGCACAGCTCTCGGCCTCGCCTTAGCCGCTTTCTACATCCTCCCCGCCGCCTACGAGCGCCGTTACGTCCAGATCGCCATGGCCATCCTCCCCGGCATGACCCCACAGGACAACTTCCTCTTCCACCGCCTCGGCATCCCCGACCACGACGGTGTCCTCCGCACCGCCTCCATCGTGGCCACCATCCTCATAGCTCTCACCGTCATCACCCTCACCATCAATTTTCTCCAAAAGAAAAAAAACAACCGTCACGTTCTCCTCTCCCTCACTATCCTCACCGCAGCCATCACCCTCCTCCTCACGCCCCTGAGCGCCCCCATCTGGAACTATCTGCCGGAACTCCGTTTCCTCCAGTTCCCCTGGCGAATCCTCGCCATCCTCGCCCCCACCCTAAGCCTCGCCATAGCCCTCGCACTCTCGCCGCTCAATTTAAAGCCAGCCATCACTCCCGCCCTCTCTCTCGCAATCGCGGCCGCTCTCACCTGGCCCGCCTATCACTTCCTCCAGCAGTTCTGTTATCCCGAGGACACCGTCACCGCCCGCCTCGCTCTCTTCCAATCCGTCAACCCCGGCACCGACCCCACCGACGAGTACACCCCCACCACCGCCAACAACGACATCCTCTCCGCCACCAACCCACCCTTCTGGCTCTCGACAAACCCCGCCGCCCATCCCCCGACGGAATCCACTCCCGGCCCGGCACCCACACATCTCGCCCTCACTTCTCCCATCCCCCAAACCCTCATCCTCAACCTCCGCGACTACCCCATCTGGAAGATCACCGACAACGGAGTCCCCATCACTCCCCTCGCCCGTCCAGACGGCCTCATCGCCATCCCCATCCCCTCCGGCTCCTCCACAATCGACATCACCCCAACCCACCGCCCCGACGAGATCATCGGCATCATCATCACAGCAGTTGCCCTCCTCGTCCTATCACTCCACCTAAGAACACAACTCCGAACCAGAAAAACCCACCCTTAGAAAAATCCTCATCTGCATCGCACGCTCTTCCCTCTTCCCTCCCTCTTCCCTCTTCCCTCTTCCCTGCATTTATCATCACCATAGATGGACTCCACCGTACAAAACCTGCTTCTCTCCGGCGTGCAACTCACCGACGCCGCCCTCGAACGTCTCCTGCCCTCACCCGACACCCTCCCACATTCGATCCACCGGGCCATGCGCCACAGCATCTTCGCCGGCGGCAAGCGCCTTCGCCCGATCCTCTGTATGGAAGCGGCCCGCATGGTCTCCGGAGGCGAAGACATCCCCGAAGGCGCAGCCGATCTCGGCGCCGCCATCGAGATGATCCACACCTACTCCCTCATCCACGACGACCTCCCCGCCCTCGACAACGACGACCTCCGCCGCGGCCAGCCCACCTGCCACGTCGTCTTCGGCGAAGCCATCGCCATCCTCGCCGGCGACGCACTCCAAACCCTCGCCTTCCAAACCATCGCCGCGCTCCCCACCCCACCCGCAACCACCGTGGCAATCCTCCGCGAAGTCTCTCTCGCCATCGGCACAGGCGTAGGCCCCAACAGCCCGCTTCCTCCCGGCATGATCGGCGGCCAGGTCGTCGACATCGAATCCGAAGGCAAACAACCCACCGCCGAGCTGGTCGAATCCATCCACCGCGCCAAAACCGGAGCCCTCATCACCACCAGCATCGTCTCCGGCGGCCTCTCGGCCTCGGCAAAAATCCGGGTGCCCCACACATCGACTCTGATGTGTGGGTTCACCGCCTCCGCACCTTCGGCGAAAAAGCCGGCCTCGCCTTCCAGATCGTCGACGACGTCCTCGACATGACCCAAAGCTCCGAAGAACTAGGCAAGACCGCAGGCAAAGACACCGCCAGCATCAAGGCCACCTGGCCCGCCGTCTACGGCATCGACCAATCCCTCAAGGACGCCGAACAACTCATAGCCGACGCCTTCGAAGCCCTCGCCCCCTTCGGCGAAGCCGCAACACCACTAAAATCCCTCGCCGCCTACTTGGTCGAACGCAAACACTGAAATCTCTCTTCGCCTTGCTGTGATGAATATTCGATGATTTGCAAGAATTCGTTCGCCCCAAAGCACCTTCAGTGCTATTTTCCTCACACGTGTCCAGCACAATTCTGAGCATCAACGTGAGGCCCACATGTCTGAAAATCTGCCTTCCGCTCCAACACTCGCCGAGGTTGCAAAGTCGCGTGTAGCTGACGTCATGGGACGCCGTCAAACCAGTCGCGCTGCTCGAGCAGCGGCCCTCCAAGCCCACGCTTCCAAACTCAGGATGAACCTCACCCTCACCCTCGCCGACAATCATGTCGCTGACAGTGTCGTCGAGACCGCAGGCTATCTGGTCGCTGCGGGCGACTCCTGGTTCGACTACCCCTTCCCCTTCGACGACGACATCCTCATACAACTGCACGATCTCCATGGGTACAACATCGAGTCATCCGCCCGCCACGGAGACCGTATCGAGAACATGCCGTACTCTGGTGGTCAACTCGACAAATTTCGCCGTTGCGTCGATAAACTGCACGATCAGGGAGTCATCCCCAAAGCAGCTCTCCTATCCGGTGGCGGCAACGACTTCGCAGGCAACGAGTTTGGCATGCTGCTCAATACCGCCGCCTCCACAATCGAAGGCTGGAACCTCGATATCCTCAAGGGCCTCATAACCGAGAGAATCAACAACGCCTACCGCGTGTTTATCCTGTCCATCAATCAAATCTCCCAGGAGATACTCGGTAAAACGATCCCCATCCTGGTTCACGGTTACGATTATCCGGTTCCCGATGGTCGCGGATTTCTCGGCGGAGGAATCTTCCCCGGCCCATGGCTTAAGCCGGGCTTCAACGAAAAATTATTTACCGATCTCCCATCAACCACAGACATGATGAGAACAGTCATCGATCAGTTCAACACCATGCTGAGTGGGCTACCCAACGATCCCACTCTGGGAGAAATCCACTACATCGACCTTCGCGGCACCCTCTCATCCGTCGTCGCAAACGACGCATACAAAGTTGATTGGAACAACGAGCTCCATCCCACTCAAAAAGGATTTATTGAGGTTGCGCAGAAATTTCAAAACGTTCTCGCCGCTCTCTGAGTAGTCAAATCATAAAGCTCGATAGACGTATCATGTCCTAAGATGCTCACCAAGTCCCAAGTCCTTACCGCCCTGCGCGACTGCTACGACCCCGAAATCCCCTGCAACATAGTCGACCTCGGCCTCATCCACTCCATCATCATCCAGCCCGACCTAGAAGCCCCCGGCACCGGAATCCCCGGCGTCCCCCCGAAACACACCATCGCCATCACCCTCACCCCCACCAACCCCATCGAAGCCGCCGAAGCCCAACTCGTCGCCCAGATCACCAACCGCCTCGCCGGCCTCGAAGCCATCAGCCAAACCATCATCACCATCCAACCCAATCCTCCCTGGACCCCACAAAACATCACTCCCGCCGGCCGCCGAACACTCGGTCTCGACGGCAACCCAACCCTCGTCCAGATCCGCTAGCCCATGCCCCCACGCAAACCCCAAAGAGTCGAAGCCCCCGCCATTCACCCCTTCGACCAGATCCACGGCACCGACACCAGCGGCCTCATCGCCGCGGGCAACCTCATCACCGGCCACCCCAACGACGCCCACGTCACTGCCTACTACGGCGTCGCCCCCAGCATCCTCCGCACCCTCATCGACCACTGGCTCAGCTCTCCCCCGCCC
This sequence comes from uncultured Acidobacteriaceae bacterium, assembly GCA_963831665.1. Classification (GTDB taxonomy): domain Bacteria; phylum Acidobacteriota; class Terriglobia; order Terriglobales; family Acidobacteriaceae; genus Edaphobacter. Next base: position 383,157 of record CAWHRG010000001.1, read on the forward strand.
CATCCCATCTCCCGCTACACCTTCGTCGACATCGGCGCCGGCAAAGGCCGAGCCATGCTCCTCGCCAGCCAATTTCCTTTCCGCCAGGTTATCGGCATCGAGCTCAACCCCAACATGGCCGACATAGCCCAGGCGAACCTTGACCTCTGGCAGTCCGCCCACGCCGCCGACACCACCGCCCCAAAGATCGCCCCCATTCGCCTCCTCCAGCAGGACGCCCTCGACTACGACCTGCCCCGCACCCCCACCCTCGCCTTTCTCTTCCACCCCTTCGAAGCCCCCGTCCTCAAAGCACTCCTCCGCCGCATCGAAACCCACTTCGCCAAACGCCCCGGCATCTTCGATCTCCTCTACGTCAACGCCGAGTGCGCCGATATCCTCGACAAGCACCCCGCCTTCACCCGCCTCTGGCATGGTCCCGTCTCCATGTCCCCCGAAGACCACGCCGCCGACCTCGCCGCCATCGCCCAGCAGAAGGAATACGGCTCGACGGGCGACGAGGAGTGCGCCATCTATCGCTACACAGGCCGCTCTTCAAAACCCTGACGATCCGACGCCACACGTCACCGTCAGAGCCCACGCCACCTCAATCCCCTCAAAGTTGTATCTGGCCCCCACGAACCCAGTCATACAATCCCCCCATGAGCCTGCGCAGACTGCTGTCCCTCCCCGCACTTGTTCTCGCCCTCACCATATCCGCTCTCGCCGCCACCCCCGGCGTAGCCGATCACGCCCCCGACTTCACCCTCCCAACCCCCGGCGGCGCAGCCCTCCAGCTTTCTTCGCTCACCGCCGGCGGCCGAGTCGTCCTCGTCGTCCTTCGCGGTTACCCCGGCTACCAGTGCCCCTACAGCCTGCAGCAGTTCAATGATTTCCAGCAATCCGCCGCACAGTTCGCCGCCTTCAACACCCAGGTTGTCTTCATCTATCCCGGCTCATCCTCAAACCTCGCCTCCGAGGCCAACAGCTTCGTCCCAGCCAGCTCGATGCCCAGCAACTTCCACCTCGTCATCGACCCCGAATTCACCGTCACCAACCTCTACGGCCTCCGCTGGAACGCCCCCAACGAAACCGCCTACCCCTCGACCTTCATCATCGAAAAGGACAGCAGCGTCTTCAGCGTGAAGGTCGGAAAATCCCAGGGCGACCACGCCACCGCAGCCGACACTCTCGCCGCACTCAACGCAGACGTACCCGCCACCAAGCAACCGTAAGGACAGGCACAGCCCTGTCCTTTTACCGTCCTACGACTACCGTCCCACCCGAATCAAAAACGCCCGTTCATCTCCATCGAGACGCTCAATCGCGATCTCCCCATCCGCCCGTTCCATCACGCTGGGAAACTTCTCCCCCCACTCAACCAGGACCAGGGCATCCGGCTGCTCTGCCATCTCATCCAGTCCCAGCGTCAACAACTCCCGCTCCGTCTCCAGCCGATACAAATCGAGGTGATACAACCGAACCTTCGGCCCAGCATACTCATGCACCAGCGTAAACGTAGGACTCGTGACATCCTCCTCAGCCGGCCGCTCCCAGCGCCGCCGCAATCCCCTTCACCAGCGTAGTCTTCCCCGCCCCCAAATCCCCCCGCAGCACAATCAGCTTGGGAGCAGGCAACAAAACCTCCGCCACCCTCTCCCCCATAGCCAGCGTCCCCGCCACCGACCGCGTCTTGAACCTCTTCTCCCGCAAAAACTCACTCAACGCATCAACTCCAATATCTTTATTATCAACCTCGGTCCATTCCAACAAAACTTCTCTAGTCGACATCTGCTCCATGCTCGAGCTCCCGATGTGTATAAGCGTTACTCCGCCATTGCGGCCGTAGAGGCAGTGATATTGAGGCTCCTCCCGAAGTAGATCCCGCGCTGCCAAAACGTCCGCTTTCTAATGCTTCGATGGGCGACTCAGTCTATATCCAAATGATCCCGCAATCTACCACTGGACACCTGGATAGAGGCTGGGAATTCGATAGCCTCGATAGGCGTTCGATCCAGAGGAATGCATATGCCAAACGGTTTGAGGTGTGGCGGTGTTGGTTACTTCGAAGATATCCGAATCAGCGCCTACGCCAGCTAGATCGTATTCGACGTTACCGTTGGCAAGCAGATCTGTATTGCCGCCCCAGATACTGTAGAGGGAGGTTGGCAGGATCTGATGGGAGATAAGGGTGGCTGTCTTTGCCCCCTCGTCGATCTGGAAGACGGGAATAGTTGTATAGAGACAGGGGGGAGCGCCCGCAGTTCCGCAGACCACGCCTGTAGGAAAGATGCGGTCATCGCCATTATCCATGAGACCAAGCGAGAAATTGCCGGAACTGTTAGGGCTGAACAACGAGGGGTAGTGCTGTGCATACTGCCAATCGGTAGGATCGACGCCACCTTGCAGCATGAAATCGCCACCCTCGCCGAGGCGCCAAAGGATGTTGCCCGTGCCTGTCCCATTACTGTAGTCAACCTTGACGACCCAATTTTGGTGACGCATCGAGACGATGATATTGCCGTCGCTAGGGGAGTAGACGATCGCGTTGGTATGGGTCCAGTCTGGGAACTGCATTGGGTGACGGTTCACATCGAAGTGATCGAACTCATTCCATACCCAGACAGGCTGCAGGTTCTCATCGAGGTCGATCACCACATCCCCTAGGACGTTAGTGACACCGGGATAGCCGGGCAGATCGGTAAACGGCCTCAGGATATTTGAAAGGACAAGCCAATGACCGTTTGGCAGTGGCGTGACGTCGTGGTGAAACTGCTGAAGAGTGAGATCGTAGCCAGCTGCTTGCAACTTGGCGCTCAGATCGTTCGTCGAAATCTCGCGGACGATGTTGCCGGCAAGGTCGATCTCTCGAATTGAACTAGTGGTACCCGGCAAAGGCGTAGTGGAGGAGCCTTGACCAACCGAGATCAGAAAGTCCCCATTCGGCAGTAGTTTTGCGCCCTCAATATCATCGTGAATGGTGCTATCGCTCGGAAGAACATAACTCCAGAGGATGTTGCCCTGAAGATCAGTAACCGCGAGAGCCGTTGTCTGACCACCTAGGAAGGTAAGCTCTTCTACCCCGGGCTGGGGCGTCATTCCAGGAGTTGTGGTGACGGAGAGATTTGGCGCAATCGGCGCGGCGCCACTAACAAAGGTATGGTCTACGTCCGTTACGCTCCCACCGTCGGAGAATTGAACCGTGGCCTGCATGTGGTAGGTCGTATTAGGAAGCATACCTGCCACCAGCATACTGATCTGGCCCCCCAGCCACGGCGGTGGACTGTGACCAGGTGCTGCGCCCGTACGTCGTATCGGGGCCGAAGTTCACCACGACGGATCCGGGGAAGGGTAACGTCATCGTATAGAGTGCCACTTGGGGATTGTTGGTGGCAGTCACAGTCCCCTCAGATACCGAGAAACCCGACAGCGCTACCTTTTGCGTCGTGTCTGCCGACACATTGTCCAGGCCAAGGTTGAGGTTGGATATCTGCGGGGTCGTGCCAGAGGCCGAGGTGGGCGCGTAGCTGACGGTTTCTGTGCAGCTGGTGCCTGGGGCAAGCACAGCGCCGCAGGAGTTCGCGGGAACCAGCGCAAAAGCTGGGTCGCCACTTAGTGTGGGATTTAACTTTAGATAAAAGCTCCCAGTGTTTGTCACCGTGACGACCTGTTTGGTTAGTATGGAACCGACGAGACTGCCTCCGAAATTGAAGCTCGAGGTGCTCAGCGTTGCAGTGGTTTCCCCAGGTCTGACAGCGAGAGCTGCTGTTGTGGAGTGGGTGAGCTCTCCGGATGTGGCGGTCAGGGTGATGGGTACCGAAGGGGTCACAGCAGCGTTCGAGGCGGTCAGCAGGATCTGGCCCGATTGTCCGGGCATAATGCTGATCGTTGATGGGGAAGCCGTAACGCCCGCCGGAAGGCCGCTGACGGTGACGCTGATGGCACCTTTGAAATCACCGGCTGCCGTGGCCGCGACAGTTATGGGCTGACTCGGACCGTCGTCCGTCACGAAGATAAGAGTTGGAGTCGCCGAGAGCGCGAAGTCGGGGGTAGACGAATTTGTACTGGAGCCACATCCCGACACCAGCATGAGCGACATTAGAACAAAACAGAGAACAAAATAGGAGTTCTTCAAGCGATATCTACCAAGGTTGAAAATATTGGATATTTTCCGGATTAACCCAGGTTGCGAGACAAAGTTTTACGAAGTAGTCACTAAACAAATGGACTGGAGAATGGCTAGTGTGGAAGTGCCTGCCGTCTCGTTCCCGACTTGGGAGCGACCTCAGCATTGAAGTCCAGTTACTCGATCTCGAATTTCTCGGAGAATGGTTTGAGACAATTCAATGGACAGCAGCGCTCTAGACGCGAACCTGCCGAAATCGGGACTATTCGAGAACCAAATCGAGCGCGGAGCATCGTCTCTGGTCGGAGTCATTCAGCTCATCCTTCTGCGTGGCATCACGCAAAAAAAATCCCACGAGCCCGTTTATCTCCTTCTTAAAACATCCTTTTGTACAGCCATTTCCTAATCGTCGTCAAACGACGACCCTCTCATTTTTGCCTCCTTTGTCCATTCCCTCACCCCTCGATACTGTTCTCAGTGACACCAAGCAAACCAAATGTTTGCAATAGCTTACCAACGATTAAACTCGCAACCCACACACCCAAACCAACCCATCCTCATCCCTCACCCGATACCGAAAAGCATCCGACAAATGTGTGACCGTATCGGTTGCAAGAACAGTATGCTCATCCATCGCATGCGCCGCAAAGTCTCCCGCCAGCCCATGCAGATAAACCGCCGCCTCCACCGCCCGTGCAACATCGTCCGGAAACTGCGCCAGCATAGCCGCCACAATCCCCGTCAGAATATCTCCGCTCCCACCCTTGGCCATCGAAGGATTTCCCGTCGTATTCACAGCAATCGAGCCATCAGGATGCGCCACCAGCGTCCGCCACCCCTTCAACACCAGCGTCACCTTATGCTCGGTAGCAAACCGCCGCGCCAACCCCACCCTGTCGGCCTCCACCTCCTTCACGGTCAACCCAGCCAGCCGCCCCATCTCACCCGGATGCGGCGTAAGCACCATCGCCCGTCCCGCACCATCCAACAAATCCGTCTTCCCAGCAAACGCATTCAAAGCATCCGCATCGATCACGACCGGAACCGTCGTCCGCCCCACAAGCCGCCGCGCAAACTCCGAAGCATCCCCCTCGGTCCCCAGCCCAGGCCCCACGGCCAGCACCTTGATTCCCTTCATCAAAGCCTCAAACCGCGCGCCCTCAAGATTCTCAAGAGATATTCCCCCTGCCACAACCCCGGGTGCCCCATACATCGATTCTGATGTGTGGGCATCGTGCGCAGCATGACCGCCTTCCTCCAACGGAGCCACCATCAACTCCGGAGCCACCCCTGCCACCGTCCCCACAATCCTCTCCGGTACAGCAGCCGTCACCAACCCCGCCCCCGTTCTCATAGCCGCAAGCGAAGCCATCGAGGGAGCCCCAGCCTTCCCCCAGCTCCCTCCCACCACCAGCACATGCCCAAACTTTCCCTTATTCGAATTCACTCCCCGAGGCCGCTCCGCCACAATCTTCGAAGCTCCCGTCCACGTCAACCCCGCCTCAGAGACAATCGCCTCTTCAGGAGACCCAATCCCCGCCACCACCACCGGTCCAAACGTTCCCCGGGTCAAATGCCCAAACACATGCGCCCTCTTTGGAGCCGTAAACGTAACCACAGCGTCCGCCCTGTAAGCCCCCTCCACCTCCTGCTCCGTCGAGTCCGCATCCCATCCCGACGGCAGATCCACCGCCACCACCGGCACATCCAGCCCTTCAATCATCTCCCGCAGCGCCACCGTCAACCCACGCAACGGAGGCTTGAACCCAGTCCCCACCACCGCATCCACCAACAGCTCCGACTCACCCAACCCGCAAGCCTTCAAACCAGCCTCATCCCCCACCTCATCCAGAACCACAGACGGAGCCTCATCCCGCAGTCGCCGCAAAGCCGCCGCAGCCTCGCCCTTGACCTCATCCCCGAGCCCCAGCAGCACCACCCGAACAGACTTCCCAGCCCCAGCCAGCACCCGGGCCGCGACAAAGCCGTCCCCCCCGTTATTCCCCTTACCGCAAAGCACCGTCACCCGCATCGCCCTGGAGTACCGCCGCAAACAGAACGCCGCCACCGCTCTGCCCGCCGCCTCCATCAATTCCCCCAAAGGAACCCCAAACTCCTCCGCCGTCCGCCGATCCGCCGCCCCCATCTCCGCCGCCGTTAGAATCTTCATCTGTCCCTTCTACACCAAAAGGAAATGCGCCAGCTCCTGGCGCATTCGTCACAACCCAAAAATCGACATCCAAAAACCACATCTGCCAGTCAAAAAACCACCACCTAACCGCCGCCTACCAGCAGAAAATTACTCCGAACTCCCCACAGTTCCCACCTCATTCGTCAGAGCCGGCTTCTGCATAAAATAACTCTTATCCCAAAGCGCTCGGTAAAACTGCCCCGTCAACTCAGCCGCTTTAGGCCCAAACGTAGGCCGTCCACCCTCAAGAAAAAATACCGTAACAATCCGCCCATTCGGCGTATCCGCATACGACCCAAACCACCCAAAACGAGTGCCATTATTGGAGCAAGTTCCCGTCTTCCCCATCACAGGAAACTGGTTGAAATTCGCCCGCAAAGACCGCGCCGTACCGTACAAAACCGCGCCCTGCATTCCATCCTGGATCTCCGGAATCAGCGGAGCTATATTCAACATCCGCTTGACCTTAGGCTCGAACGTAGCAATATCGACCGCATTCTCAGGATGCTGCAAATAGTAAAGTGTCCCGCCATTCGCAATCGCCGAAACCAGCGCCCCAAGCTGCAGCGGAGTCATCGAAACGCTCTCTCCAAACGAGCACATCCGCCCCACTCCACCCAACGAAGCCGGCAGCTCTTCATCCGGATAAATCCCCAACTGCTCTCCCTGAATGTGATACCCAGCCAGCTCTCCTAACCCAAACTGATTCGCATAATGCTTCACCCGCTCAAACCCCAGCGACCGCCCAAGTGTCTCAAAATAAGCATTATTCGAGTGGGCCAGCGCCTCGGTCATCGTCAGATGGTACTTACCGCCGAGATTCACCGGCGTGTCCCGCCGAACAATCCCTTCTTCCAGGGCCGCCAGCGCGACCGTCAGTTTGATGGTCGAGCAAGGCTCCGCACCCCGCGATAGCGCCAGCTTCTGATTCACCATCGCCAGAATGCGCCCGTTATCAGGATTGATGGCCACAGCCGTGCCATTCATATTCCCCAGCGCCTCAATAGCCGCTGCACGGACCACCGGATCTTCACCCTCGGTCACATCACCCAGCGTCAGGTTATCGGCAAAGGAACTGGCCGAAAAGTGCTCATGATACCGCGTCCGCCGAACCGCCAGCTTGGCCTTCGCGCCATGTCCCCGCTTATGCGTCACAACCTTTGAAGTTGCAGCCACATGCGTATGCGAGGCAATCGTCTTTCCCTTAGCTTTAGTGGCGTGAACCGTACCGCTGGAGTGTTTCTTTGCTGTAGTTGTCGTAGCGCCCGCCCCCACTACCAGGCTGAAAAGGAGCACGCCGAGCATCTTTAATAAGTTAGACACCGGTCTCCCTCCAGAAATGCAAAAATTCCCTGACCCAGATCAAAACACTCTCACCCATCTCTATTGTACGCAATGACACAGAGGTAGCAATCATCCCCACCCGGCCCCACACCTCACGGATTAGTTACCGCGTCGCAAAAACGCCGGAATATCCAACTCATCCGGCTCCGCATGATCTGCCGCGACTACTACCGGTCCGCCAAACGCCGGCGCTCGGCCTGAAGGTTCTACAGTACTCCGATTATCTTCCTGATGGACATGCGCCGCGACACCGACGTGAACTGGCTCTCGATAGCGTTCCGGCATCACCGGTTCAGTCATCTCTTCCCGCGCCGAGCGCGACTTGAAGAAATCGTCGTCAAACACCGAAGCAGCCACTGGTACCAGCTCCGGCGAAGCCTTAACCTCCACAGCCTTCGTCTCCACTACCGGCGCGCTCTCCTTTACCTCCATCACCGGCAAAGCGGCGATGACTGGCTCCGGTACAACCTCACTGGCAAACTTCGGAACTGCCGCCCGTGCATTCGTCACTCTCGGAGCAATCGGCACGTCATACCGCATCGTTGGCAGCGTCGCCTCCGCCAGCATCCTCTCCCGCCGCTGCGGCATCTCCTGCTGCTTGAATCCCGTAGCGATTACTGTGATCTTCACCTCATCGCCCATCGTCTCGTCCTGCACCGCACCGAAGATGATGTTCGCATCCTCATGCGCCGCATTCTGAATAATGGTCGAGGCCTCATTCACCTCACTCAGCTTCAAACTGCTCGATCCCGTAATGTTGATCAGGATTCCGCGCGCTCCATCGATAGCACCCGCCTCCAGCAGCGGCGAAGCCATCGCCGCCATAGCAGCCTCCACCGCCCGGTTCTGGCCCGAGCGCATCGCCGTCCCCATCACTGCATAACCCATCCCCGCCATCGTCGTCTTCACATCAGCAAAGTCGCGATTGATCACGCCCGGAATCGTAATGATGTCCGAAATTCCCTGTACACCCTGCCGTAACACATCGTCCGCAATCCGGAAGCTCTCAAAGAACCCGGCATCCTTCGCCACAGCCAGCAGCTTCTCATTCGGAATCACGATGACGGTATCGACCGACTCCAGCAACTCCTGCATGCCGCGCTCGGCCTGCATCATCCGCCGCTTACCTTCAAACGCAAACGGCCGCGTCACCACAGCCACCGTCAACGCGCCCATCTCGCTCGCCAGGCTCGCAATCACCGGAGCCGCACCCGTTCCCGTACCTCCGCCAAGGCCCGCGGTCACAAACACCATGTCCGCGCCCTCAAGCGCCTCAATAATCTTGTCCGAGTCCTCCAGCGCCGCCCGCCGCCCTACATCAGGATTCGCGCCCGCGCCCAGTCCGCTCGTGAGCTTCACGCCCAACTGGAGCTTCACCGGCGCATTCGAAACCTGCAGTGCCTGCACATCTGTATTCGCCGCAATAAACTCGACGCCTTCGACATGGGCCGCGATCATTCGATTCACGGCGTTATTTCCGCCGCCACCAACGCCGATCACCTTGATCTTCGCGCCATGCGGAATCTCGTCGTGGTAGTGGATGCGAATGTCGTCGTCAGGCAGATTGGGCATGAAATCAGTACTCCTTAGGCTCCCTTAATTCTGACACCTCCCAACCAAACAAAGGAACCGCGTTTTCCACTGCCCGTACCAACGCTGGTTCAGCCTGCAGCCCACATTTAGCTTCCAGCAGCCTTCCCGTCTTTTGTGGAGGTCCCGGCTGCGGACGAATTGAATTTATCCGTCTGCTGTATCCCCTTCCCTTCCACAATGGTGTAAATTCTGTCGGCCGCGACATCGGGAATCTTCTCGACAAGACCGCTGGGCCATTCAATCTGAACCTGCTTCATGACCGCATCGGAGCCAAGACCAAAGTGAAGCCGCTGATCGCTCGAAGACAAGTAACTCCCCCCGCCTCGAACTTCATCGATTTGCACCAGCTTGCTCGTCGTAACAGTCACTCGCGCACCAATCGCAGAACGGTTGCTCTTTGTTCCCACAAGACGGAACAGCACGCGATGCCCGGCATTGTTTGTTTCATTCAAAAAAAGCGAAGGCGGGCCGCCCACGTTATAAACCACCGCATCGACATTGCCGTCATTGTTGACGTCGCCAAAGGCAACACCCCTGCGGGATTGCAGCGGCCCGTTATTCAGCCCCGAAGCATTGGCCATCTCCGCAAACGTCCCCTTTCCCTCATTGCGAAAGAGCTGAATAGGCTCGCGATACTTCAGCTCATGCGGCAGACTGTCGATCATCGAAGTGACATTTCCATTCGCGACGAAGATATCCGGCCAGCCATCATTATCAAAATCTGCAAAGCCTCCGCCCCACGCCACCAGCTGATTGCCCGGACGAGTAAGCCCGGCCGCAAACGCATCATCCGTGAAACCCGTTTCGAAGCTCTCATTCTTGTAAAGGCTCATCGGCTGATATCCATACCGCGTCACCACAAGATCAAGCGATCCATTGCGATCGTAGTCGGAGAAATCGGCCATCATGTTTCCCATCGAGCGTCCTTCAGGGCTCAGCGCAGTTCCAGTCAATAACCCAATCTCTTCAAACGTTCCGTCATGTTTGTTGCGATACAGAAAATTCGGCCCCATATCGTTCGTAACAAAGAGATCCGGCCAGCCATCATGGTCATAATCAGCCCACACCACGCCCATGCCTAGCCGCTTGTCGGGATTATCTACGCCCGCCTTCTTTGAGACCTCTTCAAAACCGCCAGTCCCCTCGTTGTGAAACAACAGGTCCGTCTCTCCATTCAGAACAGGGACCTCCATTGACAGCCCTTGATACTGAAACCCCTTCTCTCCCGGCTGCGGCAGATGATGAATGTCCGAGTTCACATAGCGCGACACAAAAAGATCAAGCTTCCCATCGCGATCATAGTCAGCCCAGGCAGCGCCCACACTGAAGCCGCCGCCGGCCACCTTCTTCTGCGTCGTCACATCTTCGAACTTGCACCCACCAAGATTGCGATAGAGCACATTGTGGCCATAGCCCGTCACAAAAAGATCAGGCAGACCATCATTATCGAAGTCGCCCAACAGCCACGCCCATCCCCCAGCCACGCACCGACAACCCCGACGCAGCCGTTACATCCTTAAAATGAACCGGCGCATTCTGTGCGGTGTCCTGATGGTAGAGCGTAACCATCAGGTCCCCGCCTTTCAAATAGTTGTCGACCGTCGAATCATTCACCGTAACGATGTCGAGCTTGCCATCGTTATCGCAATCGAACAACGCCACACCACCGCCCATCATCTCGACCAGATACTGCTTCACCGGCGCTAAATGAGGAACCGTCGTCAGCCCTGCCTGCGGCCCGACATCACGAAACCGAATAGGCGCACTTGCACCTGTTTGCGCGATTGCAAAGGACGACGCATCGACAACAACACCGCGACAACAAGAATCGTCTTCGAGATCATAGGATTACGGATGGACAGCCTCACTCTTCTTCTCAAGGTGCGCCAGCGCCAACGCCAACTGGTCTTTCGCCTCTTTATCCTCAGCATTCAACTGAAGGGCAGAGCGCAGCTCATCAGTTGCCTGCTGGTACTCTCCATGCGCGGCATACGCCTCACCCAGCGCCCGATGGATCTCCGCAACCCCGGGATTTGCCTTCGACAGTGCCTGCAATCTCTCCAGCCCGTGAGCATAGTCTCCCGTCTGAACAAGCGCCTGAGCATAGATGTAAGCCAGCTGCGGATTATTCACCAGCGAAGCCTCAAGCGGCTGAAGCGTAGCAACTGTAGCCGCATAATCCTTCTGCATAAAAAGACTCACACCGAGAACATTCCGCGCCCCTTGCTCCTCCGGATGCGCCGCAAGATATCGCGTCAGCGGAGGAATCGCCTGTGCATAAAGCTTTCCTGAAAACGCCGCCCTGCCCCAATTGTAATCAAGCCCCTCGAGCCCAGGATTCCAACGCGCGGCCTTCTCAAAATACCCCGTCGCCGTTGCAAACTCATTATTCCCCGCAGCAATAGCCCCAAGATTGTTGTAACTGTCCGCCAGAGCACCCGAGACCCGCGACGTAAGTTCCTTCATCTCCTGCGTGGCCTTCGCATCAACCGAGCCGGCCTCTACCTGACCGCGCATCGGCGGAGGCCCAGCCGTCTCGCCCATCGGCGAACCTTTCAGCCTCGCCTGATCGAGCTGCATATTCTGCTTCAACAGATCCGCCGAAATCTGCATCTCCACCTTCGCATCATCCGCGCGCCCCATCTGCAACAGAACCCGCCCCAGCAAATAATGAGCGCGCTGCACCTGGTAATGATTCCGCGACGGATCGGTCGTCAGCTCAATCGCCTTGCGAAAGGCCTGCTCCGCCTCTGGCAACTTCTTCAGCTGCAGATACACCTGCCCCAGCAACAACGGATTATCCGGATTGCGTGGATCAAGACTCATCGCCCGCTTCAAATACGACTCCGCATCCTCAAGCCGATGCTGGGTCAGCGCAATATTGCCAAGCTGCGCAAGGCTGAAATAGTCATCCGGATGCAGCGCCAGCTCCCGATTGAATTCCTCGATCGCCCGCGGATATCCAACCTCTCCCTGGCTAAGCATGTACGACGCGCCAAGCCCATAGTGTGCCTCGGGCAGCGTCTCATCAAGAGCTATTGCCTTTTCAAACTCGACGATAGCTCTATCAGGATAACCAGCCTCTCCATACGCCCGCCCAAAATTCAGATGCATCTCAGCCTTGTCCCCAAAGCCCTTCGCCATCTCCGCAAACAGCGTCTCGGCATCCTTGGTATCCGCAAGAGCAAGATAAGCCGTCGCCAGCGCAAGACCATCTTTATAACTCGGATCAAGCGCAACCGCAGCCTCAAGCTGCTTCCGTGCCTGCTCGTTCTCGTTACTCTTAAGCAGCGCCTCTCCTGCAATCAACCGCGCTGCTGAACTCTTCGGATCGTTAGCAAGTACTTCTTCCGCAAGCGCCTTGGCCTTCGAGGTATCGTGGGCCTCCAGAGCAGCCTCTGCAAACCTCAAGCGCAATGCATCGTTTCCGTCCACTTGTCCTAGCGCAAGCGCTTCTTCAAAGAGCTTCTTGGCTCCAGCGTAGTCACCAATCTGAAGATGCCCATCGGCCAGTCTCTGAAGACTCCCCTCCAGAAACCTCTGATACTCCTGCGTCGCACGCGTCATGTCTCCCGACGACTGAGCCTGCTGCGCCGCGTCATACCGTCGCTGTAGCTCACCTGATGGCTGCTCAATCTTCCGTGACTGCGTCGCAGCTTTAGCTTTGGTCTGCCCCGCGCAGATCCCCGTGCTCGCCGCCGTCCCCACCGCGATCACAGCGATTCTCACCCAACAGCGCCACAGGCTTCGGCGCATCGCATCTTCTCGAAGTTTCTCTCTCAACAGCAGCCATTCCGACATCAGAAAAAGTATAGCGAAGGGCCGAAACCCTTCGCTATCGTTGTTGATCTTTCAACATCTCACGAGATCAGCAATGAGTGAGGCAGCCCTTCGACCACCCCACTCATTCTCATCAGGTTAGAAGTTGTACTTCAGTGCAAGTTCCATGATGCGCTGGCTAGGACCACCGGCCTTCTGGTCGAGGAACCCAAGAGTCTTCGAGTTCGACGCCGAATTCACGGTCAAATCGCTGTTGTAGTGCAGTTGCAGCTGATTGCCGCCACTGAACTGAGGAAGAGGATGGTTGATCCAGTTGAACGCAGACGCGCGGAACTGAACGGTTTGTCCCTCGGTGATGTGGAACGTCTTGTAAGCTGCCAGATCGGTTTCGAAGAAGTCCGCGTTCCTGAAATACGGAAGGTTCCGCGGGCCGTTCGATCCAATTGCCGGTGCAGCAAAGCAAGCTTCGTTCACTCTCTGCATTGAAGCCAGATTAGCGCCTGCATTGCAGGTCTGCACAGGCATAATCAGCTTCGATGCATTTGTACCGAAGTAAGTGGCCGAGCCAATGCCGGTGATCGACAGCCCAAAGTTCGGGCTATTGGTCGCCTGCAGGTTACCGCCTGACTGCCACGTCGTAATGCCTGAAACTGTCCAACCGTTCGCCACACCACGTACCAGGTGCGAGTCACCGTTGTACACATTCAGGAAGTTATAGGCATACGATGCGTTGAAGACATAGGGGCGATCGATTGCCAAAATGCCATAGTTTCCGCGCACCGTAAATGGATCGATCTGCTGACCTGTGCCTAGCGACTTCGACCACGTGTAGTTGACGTTATAGGTAAGGCGCTCCGACCGCTTGACCCAGCTCATTTGGAGACCGTTGTAGTTCGTATAACCAACGTGAGTGCTCATGCCGATCGTGTTGTCACCATAAGCAGCGCCAAACGGACGATAATGAGACGAGGCATTATTTGGTGCACCCTGACTGAGGTTCTCAGGATTCGGCGAGACAACTCCTGTCACTGGATCAGGCAGGAAGAACGCGCCCAACGGGACCTTATTCTGGTCCGTGAAGCTCGTAAATCCGCTGCCTGAGATCGACTCACCGCCCATGAAGATCTGGTCAGTGCTGCTTCCGACGTACGCGATCTCCACCAGGGACTTGAGGGGTGCCTGTTGCGAGACGGTGAAGTTATAAGCACGGGTCCGTGGGATTCCATAATCCGTTGGATCCATAACGGTCACACCACCGTTGACTGGTTTCGAACCGGGAGTAACACCATAGCCACTCGTTAGGAGCGCCGGCGAGATCTGCCCCATCTGAACGGCGGCGTTCCCCGTGCTTCCATAGCTCAGGATGCTCTGTGCGGTCGACAGTGCGCCCGTGTAGTCGTTGTATTGGTCGGTAAACCGATACTCACCCCAGCCGCCGCGAACAATGGTATTTCCCGTCCCAAACAGGTCATAGGAAATGCCGAATCGTGGAGAGGTGAAGAGGAAGCGATCTGGCGAGCCGCTCTTCGGAATACCAGGGTTGATACCGTGCCAGTACACACCCGGATTTAGCTTGCCCGATGCCCGATCAGAATTGACGAGACTAGGCATAAACACTGCAAGGCCTGTATCCCCACGGTCATACCAGTGACCAATGTGCTCGAAGCGCAGACCATACTCTACGGTCAGACGCCTTGTGGCCTTCCAGGTGTCGTTGCCGTAGAACGAGAACGTCTGGTAAGCCATATCACTGATAGGAGCTTTGTTGTTTTCACTATAACCAGTTGCAACTCCCATTACGAAGTTGGCGGTTGGGTTATTCGGAGATCCGAGCGGGGTGGGAGCAGTGATATTGGCATTGTTATGAACAGTACCGTAGGCGTTGAAGTTGCTGAAATTTCCATTGGGTGAGAATGAACCGCCCTGGATATTTCCAACATTTTCGGTGAAAGCTCCGAACTTCAGGGTGTGAGTCTTGGCAACCTTCGTCAGGTCATCCGAGAACGCTGGCATCTCCTTGCGGACAAGGTAATGGCCACCCGTCTCAAAGATATCCTGCTGCGAGAAGTCCGGGAAAGTCAGGTTTCCGGCGCTGCTGTAAGACGGAATCAAAGGCGACCCCGAATTGAAGACAGTCCCGTAGTTGGTCGGATAGCCAAGTGTCGAGCGATAAGCCGCCGATGCCTTCGGTGGTCCTACAGGGAAGTTGCCATAGCCCCAGCTTGCGATAAATTCATTCGTAAACGTCGGGCTGAATACGTGGGTAAAGTGACCCGCCAATGACTTCGAGTATGAGCTGGTGATCAGTCCGCCACCAGGATATGGAATGGAATTTCCCGGAGTCCAGTAGATGTGCGCTCCATTACCCTGCGACGGAGCGGAATCTTGACCGTACTGATAGGAGACGAAGAAGGTGTTGCTGTCATTGAGGTGATAATCCACACGGGTGCGGAGCACGTAGCCATTGTGGGTTCCGGGAATCACCTGGTCGTAGTTGACTCCATTAGGAGACGTGAGCGGGTTAGCATTGGCCACTGGCCAGAAGCTCGCCAGCGATTTTGCGCCCGGATCCAGGAACTCGGTCGGGATGATGCCGGGTGCCCGAGCACCCTGACCGATGATCGAGCCATCCGGCAGCACCGTACCCGTAAGGTCGTTGCAACCATTCGTCGCCTTGGGGTCCAGGTTCTTGCCGCCGCAGAAAGCAATGTTTGCTGCAGTATTGGTGAAGTTACCTGCCATCATGTCTGGCGTAGGGATGAACGACGTCAGACGGTTCGAGTTACCGGTGTTCTGAAGAATGCGCTCGTAGCCAAACCAGAACATAAGCTTTTGCTTGGTGAAGGGTACCGGCCCGCCAATGTTGCCGCCGGGATAGTAGTAGTGGGCGCTTCCTCTGGCAGTTATAGGAATAGTGTGGTTGCTCTGCCAGTCATTCGCGTTCATGATGTCGTTTCTGGCGTAGAAATAACCTTCGCCATGAAATTTATCGCCGCCCGACTTGCTGATCGTATTGATGACAACCGGCCCACGCGGAGCATCGGCGCCAAAGTTTGAGGTCTGTACACTGACCTCCTGCGTCATGTCGGGGTTCAGAAGAGAGACCGAGCTGCAATTGCAACCTGGATCGTCGATATCCACGCCGTCCGAGAACTGGCTCGTACCGCCGCGGTTCGGCGCACCATTTGCATTCAAACCGTTACCAACTGCGCTTGAACCCACGGTCACAACAGTAGGATTGAACGCCGCTCCGTTGCTCAGACCATTCTGCAAGCTGGTTACACCAGGCAGCACCTTCAACAACTCCGAAAGGTTGCGGCCCTGAATCGCGAGCTGCTGGATATCGGCGGAGTCAAGGATCGCCGCGCGCTGCCCGTTTTCCACGGGAATGATCTGCGCACTGCCAGCCTCGACCGTTACCGTCTCGGTCGACTGACCAATCGGCAACACGAGATTGGGGATCTTGCGAACATCACCCGCGCTTAGCGGAATGTCACGCTGCATAAAGCTCTTGAAGCCTTTAGCTTCGATCTTCAAAGAGTAGTTTCCCGTCAGCAACGCCGGAAATGCGAAGTATCCGTCGCCGTTACTGACAGTATCACGGCTCTGGCCTGTGGCTTGATTTGTAACTGTGACGGTTGCACCTGGGATAACGGCACCGGTTCCGTCAACAACCGTGCCATTGATGGTTGCCGACACCTGGGCATATGCCGAGGGCAGCAATACCAGAAACGACGCTACGACGAGCGCCAGGATTAGCCGCGCATGACGCCACGGCTGTCGAAGGTATTTATGTGACCGTTCTAATTGCATACTGCCTCCAAAGAAACTTTCCTTCGCAAAAACATGCTTTTCAACTTGGACCGCACGTCTGCTGTCGCCCTGCATCAATTACGCTCACTCGCATCGGACCAGGGCTCGCCCCAGACTGCGGACCAGTCGATCCAACAAGCTAAATCGATTCAGTGTGACGTTAGAGCATTTACATGACCCAAATAACGGCTGTCAACCTAAATCGTTTGAGTCGTCTATTTGCTGTCAAATATGCCCTTCCATAACCCACCTAGGACAACTCCAGATACATGGCTAACCTGTAGTTTTTTCAGAGACTTAATGGCCGAACGGCACTCTCGGCAAAGGGTTATTTCAGAACCCGAAAAAGTATCGAAACACAATGCTGGTTCTTGCGGGGGCTGAACTAAATTTTAGCTGGCGAATAAAAGGGTGAGACATGCAGATCACATCATCGTCTCAGCGCTAACATCACTTCCAGACTCAGTTAGAGGACCGGGAAAAGGTTCTGGTGCCCACTGGCCACTTTTCCACAGCGACTTCGGGGAACCGTTCTCCTAGAAGGAGCCAGCAAAGATAGCCTTCAACTTGGCCCGCAGTCCCTGCTCTTCACTCGCCTTCCGCACCTGCGTCCGATGCGTATACAGCAGCATCCCGATCGCGGCCGCAAACTCCGGCTTGGCCAGCTCTTCCGGCATCCGCGACAGTGGAACCGGATACCCGATCCGCGCCGGAACCCGCAACAGGCTCTCCGCATTATCCAGCAACCCCGACATCATCGCACCACCACCCGTCAGCACACACCCCGCGCCCAGAGCCTCCAGCACCCCGCCCTGCCGCAGATTGTCGCGAAGCATAGTAAATAGCTCCCGAGCCCTCGGCTCCAAAATCTCCGCCAGGAATCTCTGCCGAACCATCCGCGCCGGCTGCCCCCCCGAGATCGCCAGATCCCCACCCACTTCAATCTCATTCAACTGCGGCACCGCCGTCACCACGCAGTGCCCATACGTCTTCTTCAGATACTCGGCCTCTTCCACCGTCACATGCAGCCCAACCGCAAGATCATTCGTAAAATGGTCCCCGCCAATCGGCAGCACCGCCGTATGCGCAATCGACCCCTCGAAGAACACCGCCAGCTCCGTCGTACTCGACCCAATATCGGCCATGCAGACGCCCAGCTCCCGTTCATCGGCACTCAGCACCGCCTCAGCCGAAGCGATGCCCTCATACACCGTATCCATCACCTCAAGGCCCGCCCGGTTCGCGCATGTAATCACGCTCTGCGCGACGCCACCAGAGCACGTCGAAAGATGCAGATTCACCTCCAGCTTGTTCCCCACCATCCCCACCGGATCGTGAATCCCTGCCTGGTCATCCAAAATAAACTCCTGCGGCAACAGGTGCAGCACCTCGCGATCAGGAGGCAGCGCCACACTCCGCGCCCGGTCAACCGCAGCCCGAACCTCCTCGCGCGTTATCTCCCGCATCCGGCTCCCCATGCTGATGCCGCCCCGCGAGTTCACCCCGCGTACATGCGTGCCGCCGATTCCAACCACCGCCGTCTCAATCCCCGCCTTCGCCGTTCTCTCAGCCGTCAGCGCCGCGCGATTGATCACCTCAGCCGCAGGTCCCAGCTCCGCGATCAAACCCTTCCTCATGCCCTTTGAGGGCTCCACTCCATGCCCGCGATACCGCAGCACGCCATCCTGTAGCTCGGCTACCAGCACACAGCTCTTTGTGCTCCCAGCGTCCAGCACGGTTATCAGGTTGTCCTGTCTCTGATTCATGGCTTGACCACCTGTGGAGGATGAAATTGCGGCTCCGTCGACGCACCCGGCGTCGCAACATGCTTCGCACCGCTCTTCGGATGGACCCACGAAGCAACATTGTTTCTCTTAGTGGAGACGGCCTTAGCCCCCGCACTGCTCTTCGTCCCAGCGGGATGCGTTCCATGAGCCAAAGCCTTAGCCTTCACTGGAGCCTTCATCACCGGCGGCTTAGCCACAGGAACAGCAACAGGAGCATCCGCCGAGGGCTCCGTAAAGCTAGCCGCCGCAGGCGAAGCCGCCGTCGGAGTCACAGGCCCGGTCTCAAGAACCACCTGCCGCTCATACCGCATATCCACAGCGGATAATCTCGGATACTGAGCCCTCCACTCCGCCAGGTGCGCCTCATACTTTTTGTACCGATCAAGAAAATTCTCTTCGCCAAAGTGCACCAGCACGTCCGACGCATGATCCGGAATCAACGCCCTCACATCCTCCGGATTCGACAGGTCCACCTCGCTCAGCTTCTGCGAGATCATCTCACCGTCAGCATCCAACTCCGACGTAAACCTCTCAAATATCTTCATCCGCGCCGCTCGTGTCGACAGCGGCTCATCCACTCCAATTCCCGTCACCACCGGAAACGAGTAGTGCGTAGTCGCGGGAGCATCCGTCGGCATATCCAGCAACACGCCGTTCGCATCTACCAGGCCAATATGGTTCCCCTGCCGCACAAACGCCACTGGCGTCCGTTCCGTGATCGATACCCGCATCCGGTTCGGCAGCAGCCGCATCACCGTCGCATGTTCCACCCACGGCAGCTGCTCCAGTTCCGCCCGCCGATCCGCCAGCGACACCGTAAAGATATTCCGCTCCACATCGCCGCCAAAGATGCTCAGCAACTGGGTCCGTGTCAGATGGCTGTTGCCTTCAATCTCAATCGAAGACGACGACTGAATCACAAACCTGTCATCATGCATCAACAAATCCCGCGCCAGCATAACCGCTGCGAAGCAAAACCCCAGAAGAAACAGCACAGCCACGACAGCGGCAATTCTTCCGCTCGTCGTCTTCGGCAATCCGCGAAACCGTATTCGAGTCCCACCTTGCCGTCTTCTCGCAGGAACATCGTCATCTTCAAAATCGTCCGCAAAGTCTTCGCTCAGATCTCGACGCAGCGTTCTCTTCGGCGTCACCGCACCTCTGCGCGGCGTCACCGGCTCTGAAGCATAGTCCTGCACAGGCGTCTCTAGCACTGACGTCCCACGCTTCGAAGATCCATTGCTATTTCGCAAACCTGAGCAAGGTCGCGAGAATCGCCACCCTGACTATATCCTGCAAATTCCACCATCTAACCTCTCATCTCCAAGGCGTACCCTTTCAGGAACGCACCAATAACCTAACTCCGTACGGGCAACCTAACCTCAGCACGCCCACTCGACAATCCCACCTTCGCACCAATTCCTAAGAGCACCTAAGGATCGGGTGCCCCATTCATGCGGTTTCATCGCATGAGTGGGCATTCGTGCGCAGCACGAACCGTCTTCTTTATCCCCTGGCACCCAATCCCTCTAGTAATAATCCACCAGCCTGCGAAACACTCCCCGCTCCCAACGTCAGAATCACATCTCCAGCCTTCGCTTCATGCACTAACGCATCGACACCCTCTGGAATTGACCCCGCATAATCGACCATCTGAGGCCCGGCAGCCTCAATCGCCTTCACCAGCGCCTCTCCCGACACCCCTTCAATCGGCTCCTCACTAGCCGCATAGATATCCAGCACCTGAACCGTATCCGCATCTTTGAACGCCGCCGCAAACTCCGCCATCAAATCCCGGGTCCGCGTAAACCGATGCGGCTGAAACAGCACATGCACCCGCCCATACCCACACTCCCGCGCCGCCTTCAGCGTAGCCACAATCTCCGTCGGATGATGCCCATAGTCATCCACCACCGTCACGCCACCCACAACGCCCTTAATCTGAAATCTTCGATCCACCCCACGAAAGCTCTCCAGCCCCACAGCAATCTGCTCCGGAGCCACACCCAACTGCACCCCTACAGCCACCGCCGCCGCAGCATTCAACACATTATGCTTCCCCGGAACATGCAGCCGAAACGGCCCCAGCACCAACCCCTTGTAATTCACCTCAAACCGCGACTGGCATCCATCTTCCCGCTCCAGCACCTGCACGCGAAAGTCCGCATCCACACTCTCGCCATACGTATAGACCTTCCGCCTCACCCGCGGCAGCACCGCCCGCAGCAGAGCATTATCGATACAAGCCGTCGTCGCCCCATAAAACGGAATCCGGTCCATAAACTCGACGAACGCCCCCTCCACATCCTCCATATCGCGATAGCAATCCATATGCTCGCGATCCAGATTCGTTACCACTCCCAGCACCGGCGACAGCTTCAAAAACGACCGGTCGCTCTCATCCGCCTCCGCCACCAGGTACTGTGAGTTCCCCAGCCGCGCATTCGACCCCAGCGCATTCACCCGCCCACCCACGACCACCGTAGGATCGAGCCCTCCACCTGCCAGCACCGCAGCAATCATGCTCGTCGTAGTCGTCTTTCCATGCATCCCGGCCACGGCAATCCCATACTTCAGCCGCATCAACTCCGCGAGCATCTCCGCCCGCT
This sequence comes from uncultured Acidobacteriaceae bacterium, assembly GCA_963831665.1. Classification (GTDB taxonomy): domain Bacteria; phylum Acidobacteriota; class Terriglobia; order Terriglobales; family Acidobacteriaceae; genus Edaphobacter. The sequence goes on from CAWHRG010000001.1 coordinate 404,379, forward strand.
GAATCACCGGGATCTTCCGCGCGTGAGCCTCCACCACCTCAGGATTCGTCTTACTCACCGCCGAGCTAGTCACCACAACATCACTCGCCGCCGCATTCGCCGCCGCATGACCCTCAAACACCCGAGCCCCAAGCCCCACCAACCGGTCCGTCGCAGCCGACCTCTTCAGATCGCTCCCCGAAACCGCATACCCCATCGTCAGCAGGATCTCCGCGATCCCACTCATCCCAATCCCGCCAATACCAATAAAGTGAATGCGCTGCGTCGGCGCAAACAAAAAATGCCCAGGAACAAACATATCCTTCAACTTTACCAGCGCCGCCGCCTTCGCCTTTGCCTGTTCCTTTGTTTGTCGTTCCGCAACGAAGCGAAGGAAATCCGCGGTTGCTCTTGCCGTTGTTGTTGCCTTTGCCTGTTCTCTTTGTCATTCCGCAGCGAAGCGGAGGAATCTGCTTTTGCCTTTGCCGTTGTTCTCCCCCAACCAGCCACGAAAGAACGGGTGCCCCATCCTTCGCGTGGGTTTCATCGCGCGAAGGGTGGGAGTGAATACGCTGACCCGCCAGTCTTTGCCGTTGCCTTTCTAAGCTTGTTGTTCCCCGACAGACAATCCGCTGCAGCAGTTTGCGAATCAGCCAACTAACAACCACAAAACAAACCCCTTCCCCACCAACTGAATCACCATTCACCTTTATGCAACAAATCCCCGCCACCTGTGTCTAATAAGATATGAGTGCCCGATCCGGAAGACACACAACATCCGGGCGGGAACCTCAGGCCCGCCGTTCCGCGAAGTCCTGGAAAATCAGGACACAACGAAGGATTAGGCAGGAAGGTAAATTGATGACGTTCACCAGGTTGCTCAAAAATACGATCGGCGCTGCAGTTCTTGCCGGAGCTCTCTCTATCGCTCCCGCTGCCGCACACGCAGGCGTCTTTGTCTCTGTTGCCATGGCGCCTCCCGCCATCCCTGTCTACGAACAGCCCGTCGCTCCCGGCGACGGCTACATCTGGACTCCCGGCTACTGGGCGTGGACCGGTGACGGCTACGAGTGGGTCGACGGAGCATGGGTCAATCCACCCTACGTCAACGCTCTCTGGACCCCCGGCTACTGGGGCTACGGCCCCGCTGGCTACTTCTGGAACGCCGGTTACTGGGGTCCGACCGTCGGCTACTACGGTGGCATTAACTACGGCTTCGGCTACTTCGGCACCGGCTTTTACGGTGGATACTGGGGCGGCGGCCACTACTGGTACAACCGTCCCTACAACAACATCGGCTGGCGCGGTGGCTACGTCTACAACCGTCCTTATAACGGCTTCAACGGCCGTCCTGGCGGGATAAGCTATGCGCGCGCCAACTACAACGGTGGTAACCGCGGGTCTTTCGTAGGCGGCAATCACGTGTCTTCTAACTATGCCGCCGGCCGTATGACCTCCAACTTCGCCGGCAGCAATCAGGTTGCTGTAAACCACGCTAATTATGGAGGCTTCGGCAGTGGCGCCGCTCGTCCTTCCTACAGTGGAGCGAGCAACTACTCCCAACCCCACCAGAGCTTCGCGGGTAACAACGGTGGCAGCTTCCATGGCAGCAGCATGAGCGCCAGCAACAGTTTCCATGGCGGCAACATGGGCGGCGGTAGTTTCCACGGCGGCAACATGGGCGGTGGTAGCTTCCATGGCGGCGGTGGAGGCGGAGGCGGCTTCCACGGTGGTGGCGGCGGACATCGCTAATCCACACGCACTACAAAAACCAAACGGGCTGAGGAATCCATCCTCAGCCCGTTCTTTTTCCAATCACAATATGGGTGCCCCATTCATGCGGTTTCATCGCATGAGTGGGCAATCGCGCGAAGCGCGATCCGTTTTCCATGGCTTCAACAACCCACGCAAAATCAATCTCTTACAAAAATATTTCTCAAAAACCCCAGCAAAACCACATGTCAAGCCCCATAACCATCTAACCACAGCAAAACAAACAACATCCCATTGCAAAAGAGTTATCTCCAATCCACTACAATTGAATTAGAGATCAAAAAAGCCTCGGCCAAAGCCGAGGCTTTCACCATTAAACCCATAAACCCTTTAGAAAGACGATTTTACCCGTAACTCATTTAGAATGACGATTTTGACCCCAACCCGAAACCATAACCTAATGAATACAAGCAACTTACGCCACCATACCCCCAGGGGGGGAACCATCATCGAGCAACCAACCCCACGATCATCAACCCAATCTCCCGCACAGCCTCCGGATGCGCCAACCCCCGAGCCCTCCGTCCCATCTCGGCCCGCCTCTCATCATCACCCAGCAACCCGGACAGCACGCTCAGCAACCGTTCCTCACTCAACTCTGCCTCAACAATCAGCTCCGCTGCCCCAGCCGCGACAAACGCATCGGCATTCTTCCTCTGGTGGTCATCCGCCGCCTGTGGAAAGGGCACCAGCACCGCAGCCTTACCCGCCGCAGCCAGCTCCGCCACGGAACTCGCCCCGCTCCGGCAAAGGATCAGATCCGCATCCCCAAACTGCCTCGGCATGTCATCCAGATACGGAGTCACCACCAACCGTTCAAACCCAACGCCAAGCTGCTTGTACGTCTCAAGCGTCGACTCCCCATGCCGCGCCCCGGTCTGGTGCACCACGTCCAGCTCCGGAAACGCATCAAGCAGCCGCTGCATAATCTTCGGCACCAGCTCATTGAAAACCCGAGCCCCCTGGCTAGCCCCAAACACCAGCAGCCTCTTACCCGGCACCGTCTTCTCTACCGAAAAAAACTCCGGCCGCACCGGCGTCCCAGTCACACGAGCATTCCGAAAAAAACGCTTCGTCTCCTCAAAGTTCACCGCCGCGGCCTTCACCCACTTCCCCACCAGCCGATTCGCCAACCCCGGCACAGCATTCGGCTCAAAAGCCAGCGTAGGAGTCCTCAACAAAATCGCGGCCATCATCGCCGGCCCCGACGCATACCCTCCAACCCCAATCACAACGTCCGGCCTGAAACCACGCAGCAACTCCACACAACGCATCACACCCAGCGGCAGATCAAACAAAGTCCGCAGCCCGCGTAGCCAGGCTCACACCCTTCAACTGCCCAACCCGAATCAGCTCCAGCGAAAATCCAGCCTCAGGAACCAACCGAGTCTCCAACCCCCGCGCAGTCCCCACAAACCGCACCTCAGCCCCATGCGCATCCCGAAGCTCCCGCGCAATCGCCAGCGCCGGAATCACATGCCCACCAGTTCCCCCACCCGCAATCAAAATCCGGAGGCCGTTCTCTCTTCCCTCTTCCGTCTTCCCTCTTCCCTTCACCTCAGTCAATCTCTCTCGTCACGTTCAACAAAACGCCCATTCCAGCCAGCGTAATGAAGATCGAAGTTCCACCCGAAGAGATAAACGGCAGCGGAATTCCCTTCGTCGGCACCAGCGCCAGAACAACGCTCATATTGAAGAACGCCTGAATCATGATCGCTGTAGTCAGCCCAAACGCCAGAAACCGAGCAAACGGATCAGTCGAAAGATAAGCCGCGCGCAAGCCGCGATAAGCCAGAGCCACAAACAACGCGACAATAATCACCGCACCAATCAGCCCAAGCTCCTCGCAGATGTTCGCAAAGATAAAGTCCGTCTGAACCTCCGGCAGATAGAACAGCTTCTGCCGCCCTTCCATCAATCCAAGCCCACGAATTCCGCCCGTTCCAACCGCGATCAGCGACTGCAGAATGTGGAACCCAGTTCCTCGCGGATCAGCCTCAGGATTCACGAACGCCAGCATTCTGTCCCGCCGGAACTTCACATGGAACAGCATGTAATACAACAACGGAGAAGCCAGCGCGAACCCAATCGCGAAGTACCGAACCTTCGCGCCAGCCAGATACAGCATCAGCGAAGTCACCGCCATACAAACCATCGCGGTGCCCAGATCAGGCTCCTTCAGGATCAGCGCCGAGAACACCAGCGGAACAGCAGCAGCCCGCAGAATCGTTCCCTTCCAGTCATCCATCTGGTGAATCCGCGTCTGCAGGAAGTACGCAAGAAACAGCACAATCACCGGCTTAGCCAGCTCCGATGGCTGCAGTGTCGTTCCCGCCACGCGAATCCAGCGATGAGCTCCATTCATGCCGCTCATCACAAATACACCAGCAAGCAGCAGCGTCGTAATCGCCACAGCCGGAAACACAACCCTGGGATTGTTATAGTGCCGGTAATCCACCCGCATCAGCACCACCAGCGCCAACATCCCAAACAGCGCCCAAACCGCCTGCCTCGCCACATAAGGATAAGGCGAGCCCAGACTCTCCTTCGCCATCACAGCCGAAGCCGAGAACACCATCACCAGCCCAAACAGCACCAGCAGCAGCACAACTCCGAAGAGCCACTTGTCCACCCCTACTCTCTTCGCCATAACGTCACATCCCGCTGGTTGCTTAGCTCAACTCGCTCACAAGCTGCCGGAACACTTCTCCCCGATGCTCATAGTTCTCGAACTGGTCGAAGCTCGAGCACGCTGGCGCGAGCAACACCACATCGCCCGGGACAGCAGCCACAGCGGCATCCGCCACAGCAACCTGCATCGTCCCCGCTGAGACCATCTTCACGACTCCAGCAAGCTGGTGCTCAATCTTTTCCGCAGCAGAACCAATCGTATAAACAGCCTTCACCCGCTCCTTCAGCAGCTCAGCCATCAACCCGTAATCCGAGTTCTTGTCCTTGCCCCCCAGAATCAGGTGAATCCCACCCTGGAACGAAGCCACCGCCTTCATCGCCGCATCTACATTCGTCGCCTTCGAGTCGTTATAGAACTCAACGCCCCGAAGACTCTTCACCAGCTCCAGCCGATGCTCCACCGCCTTGAACCCAACCACTGAAGCCCGTATCTTCTCCGCCGGAACTCCCGCCAATCTCGCCACCGTAACCGCGGCGAGCACGTTCTCGACGTTATGCGCTCCCTTCAGGGTAATCTCCGCCACTGGCATCACCGGCTCCGCCTTGCCCCCTTCCCGGTCCAGGAACACGATGCTCTCGCCATGCACAAACGCCCCTTGCTTGATGGGGCGTCGCGCACTGAACCAGAAAATTTGCGCCTTCGTCTTCGCCGCAACCATCTGCGTAGCTTTGTCTTCCCCATTCAGCACCAGAAAGTCATCCGCGCTCTGATTCTCCGTAATCCTCGTCTTCGCAGCCGCATAAGCCTCGAAGCTCCCATGCCGATCCAGATGATCAGGCGTGATATTCAGCACCACCGCAATCTTCGGATGGAACTCCTCAATCGTCTCCAACTGGAAGCTCGAAACCTCGAGCACGCTCGTCGTCTCCGCCGTACCCTTCTCCACCAGATCGATCACCGGCAAACCGATATTCCCACCCACAAGAGTAGGCAAACCAGCATCACTCAGTATCTTCCCCACCAGCGTCGTAGTCGTAGTCTTCCCGTTCGATCCCGTAATCGCAACGATCTGCCCCTGCAAATACCGACTCGCCAGCTCCAGCTCCCCAATCACCGGCAACCCAAACCCAACCACCTGCTTCACCTCAGGCGTATCCATCGGGACTCCAGGAGAAACCACAATCAAGTCCTGCCGCCGAAACGTCAGCAATCCATGTCCGCCCGACTCAACCATGATTCCGGCCTCAAGCAAAGCCGGTATCTCCTTCGCCAGCGCCGTCGCACTACGCGAATCACTTACCGTAACTCGCGCTCCCTGCTTCCGAAGAAACAGAGCCGCCGAAATTCCCGACTTTCCCAACCCAACAACCAGTACACGCTTATTCTTCAAGTCCATCATTCATTCACCACTCTTACCGCAGCTTCAAAGTCGTCAACGCCAGCAGCGCAAAGATCAGCGCCAGAATCCAGAACCGTGCAATCACCTTCGACTCCGACCACCCCATCAACTCAAAGTGATGGTGCAGCGGAGCCATCTTGAAGATGCGCTTCCCCTTACGAAGCTTATAGCTTCCAACCTGCAGAATCACGCTCAAAGCCTCAAGAATAAACACTCCGCCGATAAACGGCAGCAGCAACTCCTGCTTGATCGTCACTGCCACGGTGCCAATCGCCCCACCCAGCGCCAGGCTCCCGACATCCCCCATAAATATCTCCGCAGGATGCGCGTTATACCAAAGAAACCCAATACTCGCTCCGACCATCGCTCCGCAGAACACGGTCAGTTCGCTGACCATCGGCATCCGCTCCAACTCCAGATAATCCGAAAAGACCACATGCCCACTCACATAGGTCAACACCGTCAACGCACCAGCGGCGACAATCGTGCAGCCAATCGCCAATCCATCCAGCCCATCCGTAAGGTTCACCGCATTACTCGCGCCCGTAATGACCAGCACCACAAAAAGCACAAACGGAAGAAATATCAACCAGTGCAAATGCGGAACCTGCCCCAATGAGTCCCATACCAGGTCGGGCCTGAATCGCTTCAGGAACGGAAACATCAATCGGGTCGAATATCCACCATGCAGATGCATCCGCACTAACGTGATCGCGACAGCGCTGCTTGCCAATATCTGAAGTCCCAGCTTTTGCCGCGCAGTCAGCCCTTGATTCGTCTGATGAACCACCTTGATGTAGTCATCCGCAAACCCAATCGCCCCAAACGCCAGCGTCGAAAGAGTCACCAGCCACACAAATGGGTTCGAGAGATCCGACCAGAGCAGCGTAGGCACCAGAATAGAGATGCATATCAGCACCCCGCCCATCGTCGGCGTTCCGCTCTTCTTCTGGTGCGACTTCGGCCCCTCCTCGCGAATGTACTGTCCAATCTGAAATTCACGCAGCCGATCAATCACATACGGGCCGATCAGCAAGCCGATCAGAAGCGCCGTCAGACTCGCAAACACCGTCCGAAACGTCAGATAGCGAAAGATGCGAAAGAGACGAAAGTAGGGAAACAACTTCTGGTACAGCAGCCAATAGAGCAAAAGTCTCCGCCTTTAATTCACGTCGATATCGGGATCGACCGCAGTCCGCGAAACGCCGCAATCTCTCGCTATCTTAACAGGCGGCGCCCATTCGCCGGCCAATCAATTTCCTCAGCGAATCAAGACCCATTCACCCTTACCGGTTCAGCAGTCAACCCAGCCAAGGCCCGCTCCAGCCGCACCCCGCGCGACGCCTTCAGCAAAACCGCGTCACCCGCTCGAACATTCTTCTGCATCCACTCCCCAGCCGTCTCCGCGTCGCTGACAAATAACGCCTCCACCCCACTCTCTTTCGCCGCCCTTACCATCGACTCAGCCGCCCCCCGCACACCAACCACAACCGACACCCCACGTTCCGCCATCCGCCGTCCGCACGCCGCATGAAGCCCCACCGCCTCGCTCCCAAGTTCCAGCATCTCCCCTGCGATCACCACATGCCGCTCCGCCGGCATTGCCATCAGTGCATCCACCATCGCATCCAGAGCCTTAGGATTCGAGTTGTAGCAATCATTGATCAGCAGCGCCCCGCGCCATTCAAGAACCTCACCGCGCTTGTCTCCAGCACGCAACTCACCCGCCGCCGCCGCGCATTCCTCCAGACTCATCCCACTCCGAAGCCCTACCGCAATCGCCGCCAACGCATTCCCAACATTGTGCCGTCCCAGCATCTTCAACTGCACGCTGGCCCGCTCACCCTTCGCCTCCACGGTAAAGACGACACCCTCAGCCCCAATCTCCGACACATGCACCGCCCGCACCTCAGCCCCTTCGCTCACTCCATAAAAGACGGCACGATCACCCATCCCCCGCCCAAACTCCTTTACATACGCATCATCAAAATTCAGCACCGCAACGCCGTCGGCTGGCAGCGCCTCCACCAGCTCATACTTCGCTCGCGCAATCCCCGCCAGCCCATCGGGAAAAAACTCCATATGCACCGGCGCGACATTGCTCACCACCGCCCAATTCGGTTCTGCAATCTTCGCCAGCGCAGCAATCTCCCCGGCATGATTCATTCCCATCTCAATTACCGCAACCTCATGCTTCGGCTCCAGCTTCAATAACTGCAACGGCAACCCAAACCCATTATTCAAATTCCCCAGTGACTTCAGCACCTCGAAGCGCGCCGATAGCACCTGCGCCACAGCCTCTTTCGTCGTAGTCTTCCCCGCCGAACCCGTCACCCCAATCACCTTCCCGCCCCATTGACGCCGAACCGCATGAGCAAGCTTCTGCAGCGCACTCAACACGCAGTCCTCGCAAGCCGGAACACGCAGCAGCTTCGTCTCATCGACTTCAGCAGGAACCACCCACCCCATGCTCACGACAGCAGCCACAGCGCCATCAGCCAGCGCCGTCGCTACATAGTCATGCCCGTCCAGCCGCTCTCCCTTCACCGCGAAGAACAGCTCTCCCGCACCAATCGTCCGCGAATCGATCCCATACCCCAGCGCCTCGGCCGAGGTATCAAAATCACCCTCCGCATGAATCCAATCCGCAACCTGCCCCAACGTCAACTTCATCCAATCATCCTCTCAAATCCTGGTACGGGTACGGGTACGGGTACGGGTATGGGCACGAGTAGGAGTACGGGTGCCCCATTCATGCGGTTTCATCGCATGAGTGGGTAATCGTGCGAAGCACGATCCGCTATCCTTCAAGTCCGCAAGACTCCCGCAGCCACAGCCACATCATCAAACGGCACCGTCCCATCCTTCAAAATCTGCACCTTCTCATGCCCTTTACCCGCAATCAAAACAATATCTCCCGCACGTGCCGCACGAATCGCAATCTCAATCGCCCCCGCCCGATCTTCTTCGACAATGCAATCCGTCCCCGTCTCCTTCACACCGACAAGCGCCTCTTCAATAATCGCCGTAGGCTCTTCACTCCGCGGATTATCGCTCGTCAGCACCACCAGATCGCTTCCCTCACCCGCAGCCCGTCCCATCCGCGGACGCTTCGTCCTGTCCCGATCACCGCCGCATCCAAACAGCGTAATCACCCGCCCACCGCGCTCTTTCACAAGTTCGCGTGCCAACGAAATTAAATTCCGCAAAGCATCATCGGTGTGTGCATAGTCCACAACCACCGTGACATCATTGGTCGAAGGCACCACCTCAAACCTCCCCGGCACCTGCGCCCCAGCATCAGCTCCACGAACAATCTCCTCCATCGTCAACCCACGAACCCACGCCGCCGCACTCGCAGCCAGAAGGTTGTACACATTCACCCGCCCCGTCAACGGAGACCGCATCTCAACACTCCCATGCGGTGTCACCATCCGAAATCGAGTCTCCCCGGCACGCATCCGCACATCTTCAGCGACAAAATCTCCCTTACTCTCCATCCCATATCGCAACACCTGCGACCGTTCGATCCCCGCCGCCAGCCGCTCCCCATAAGCATCATCCGCATTGATCACCGCAACCCGAGGAGGAGGCGCACCCACACCATCAAACAACCTCGCCTTGGCCGCAAAGTAGCTCTCCATCGTTCCGTGATAATCCAGATGGTCCTGAGTAAGATTCGCAAATATCGCCACATCCACCGGCAATCCCCAAACCCGCTCCTGCTCCAGCGCGTGTGACGACATCTCCATCACCGCCTCTGTCGCACCCACCTTCAAGCCATCAGCAAATAACTCCAGCACATCCCGGCTCTCCGGGGTAGTATGCGGCGACACACGCACCTCATCTCCCACATGCGTCTCAATCGTCCCAATCAAAACACATGTCCGCCCCACACTCCGCAGCATCGCCTCCAGCAGAAACGCCGTAGTCGTCTTTCCATTCGTACCCGTCACTCCGCTCAGAGCCAGCTTATGCTGAGGATGCCCCATCACAGCCGAACTAGCCTCCGCAAGCGCACGCCGCCCTCGCTCGACCAGAGCAACAGCAATTCCGCGATGCTCCTGCTTTACCCGTTCATAAGCATCTCGCGAATCCGTCGCGACTGCCACTGCACCCTGCGCAATCGCAGCATCTAAAAAGCGATTCCCATCTGCAGCCCCACCACGCATCGCTACAAACAAGTCCCCTCGCCCCACCCGTCGCGAATCATACTGAACCCCAGCAATCTCTACCGAGTAACCGGCACACTCCAGCATCGACACCTCGCGCAACACCTCATTCCAATCCATACCACCGATTCTAAGCCGACACCCTTCCCTCTTCCCTCTTGCTCCTCTTCCCTGAAAGCCTATCGAGCAAACCGAACCACAACCTCAGTCCCTGCAGGAACCATCGTCCCGGCCGCAGGCACTTGCTCCCGAGCCAACCCGCTACCCACCGGCTGTACCCTTAGCCCCACGGCATCAGCCTTCTCCACGGCACTCCGCAGCCCCATTCCTTCAAACGAAGGCACGGCCACCCGCAGCCCCGCATCCACCACAACCGAACCCCTGTCCTTCACCTGCACCGCAGGCACAATCTTCGGAGCCGGAAGTGGTGCCGAAGCGCCACCCGAATCCGGCATCGTCGAACTCGTTCCCCCATTAGCCTGAAACGCACTCAACACCTTAGCTGGCAACAGATTCAAAATCCCCGGCGTCTTCGCAACAGTCCTTTAGGCGCAGCAGTCCACAGCAGCCTCGGCCGCCGCAGCATTGGCTGGTGTTCGCAAAGGATCATCTGCAGGCAAGCTATTCACATCGGCAAACATCTCATTCAGGTCCGCGCCATTCTCCTCCGGAGGCCCCTCCAACTCCTCGCTCTTCGTCGAAGCCACCAGATCTTTCTTAGCCTTCAGCGGCTGATCGTGCGGCACCCCAAGATACTCCAGCACCTGCTGGGCGACCTCAGCAAACACCGGCGCGCTCGTCTCAGCGCCATAGCGCGAACCTACCGTCGGCGTATCGATCACCACCGCCACCGAGATCGCAGGATTGCTGACTGGCGCAAAGCCCGCGAAGCTGGCCACCAGCTTCGTGTGCGAATAGGTGCGCGTCGCCGGATCGATCTTCTGCGCCGTGCCGGTCTTTCCACCCGCGCTGTATCCATTCAGCGCCGCCTTCCTGCCTGTGCCCTCGGTCACGATGCCCTGCATCATCATCCGCATCTTCGCCGAGGATATCTCCTTGATCACGCGATGAGCTCCATCCGGCAGCGTAGCCGGCAGCTGATTCGCCGGGCGGAATGCGATGGGCTTCAGCCTCGGATCGCCCTTCATCTCGTCGGTGGACTCCAGCAGCACATGGGGCGGCATATAGACCCCTCCATTCGCAATCGTGCTCACCATGGTCACCAGCTGAATCGGTGTCACTCCGATCTCCTGCCCAATCGCAAGCGACAGGATACTGGTCGCATCCCACTTCCTGGGATTACGCAGCAGCCCGCGCGTCTCACTCGGCAACTCGATCCCCGAGCGGTCTCCAAAGCCGAAGGCACGCATATAGTCGTAGAACTTCTGATTGCCCAGCTTCAGCGCCATCTTCGCCGCGCCCACGTCGCTCGACTTCTCCAGCGCATACTGCACCGTCACCTGCCCAAGATGACCGTCAGACCTGTCATCATGCAGCGTGCGTCCATACATCGTCAGGGCGCCGCCCTGGCAGTCCACCATATCGGTCGGCTGCACTCCCGCAGCATCGAGCGCCGCCGCATAGGTCAGCAGCTTGAACGTCGATCCCGGCTCGTACACATCGCTCACTGCCAGATTCGTAAGCACACTCGCATCCATGTGCCGCTGATCGTTCGGATTGAACCTCGGTGCAATCGCCAGCGCAAGAATCTGCCCGGTGTGCGGATCCTGGACAACGACGGTGCCATGCGCTGCCTTCATCTTTTCCATCTGCGCATCCAGCGCGCGTTCGGCGATGTATTGAATATTGGCATCGATCGACAGCACGAGATTCTCACCCGGCATCGGCTGGCTCTCTTCGCTTCCCAGCACATGCCGCTTCGCATCCAATGCCGTCAATACATGCCCAGGTGTCCCATGCATGTCATCGTCGAACTGCCGCTCCAACCCACCCAGCCCCGTGTCGTCTGTACCGACATAACCCAGCACCTGCGCCGCCAGATCGTTATTCGGATAAAACCGTTTGAACTCCTTCTGAAAATAAACACCCTTCAGATTCAACTCGCGAACCCGTGTCGCCGTATCTGCATCAACCTTTCGTGCCACCCACGCAAAGTTCCTCGACGCATTGAACCGAGCCAGCATCTGCTGCTGCGAAGTAAAGTTGTCCCGTGGATCAGCATGCACAATCCGAGCCAGCAACTCAGCCGCATTCTCACGGTTCTCGCCCAACTCACTCGGCACGGCATACACGCTGTCCACAGAAACCGTCATCGCCAGCTCGCGCAGATTGCGGTCATACAACACCCCGCGCCGCGGAGCCACCTCAAACGTTCTCTGCTGCTGCTTCGCTGCCCGTTCGACAAAATCGCTATGCCGAAACACCTGCAGCCAAACCAGCCGCAGCCCAATCACCCCGGTCCAGAAGCAAAAAAACAGCGCCACATACGCAAACCGGATCCTCCGTATAGGAGCGGTCAACGTCTGCCGTGGCGCCTTGTTCATCTCAATCCTGCTAATTCAAGTTTTGTTGTTTCTTCTAACGACTATTGAGTAACCACCACCGGAGCATTAGCCTGTGCCATCACCGGAGCATTCCCATCGCTTCCGTCCGGCCGAATCACCTGCCCTGGCTGAGGAGCATCCAGCCCAAGCTGCCTCGCAATCTTGTCGATCCGTTCCGGGTCCGTCAACTGAGCCTCCGACAGCCGCAGCTGCCGGTTTTCTTCCCGTAACTGCTCAACCTGCTGCTTCTGCGTCTCCACGTGATAGCCAATCTCGATCGCCGAAAAGTGCTGCCACACATACACCATCACCAGCACAAACAGCACGCTCATCACAGCCGAAAACGTGCGCATCTCACGCCGCCGCTCAGGATCGTCTGCCTTCACCAGCCGAGTGTTATCAATGTGCTTGGCAAAGAAAACCTCGGGCGTTGGCCCGCGTCGAGCCTTACGTTGTGCCTCAAACAGCTCGCGATTCCGCTCCGCAAGAGACTCCACGCGGCCAGCCATCTGCCGCCGCGCTCCCATCATCTCGATCTGCTGTCCTGCTATCGCTGTCGCTGCCATCGCACACCTCGCTTACTTCTAAGCCTTTGCCACTCTCTCCAAACGTACGAACCGGGCCGGGATTGCTATTGGAGGAAGGGACTTTTTACTGCTGAGTTGTCTTTCGCCTGAAAGAAGGTGGGACAACCCCGGCCCGATCACTTGTCTTCTCTTCTCACGAAGAGAAACTTGCACCTAAACCCTCTGCGCCGCCCGCATCTTTGCGCTTCTCGATCGCGGGTTCCGCCTCTCTTCTTCTTCACCGGCAACAACCGGCTTCTTCGTCAAAACCTCAAACACCTTGTTCCGTGCTGGCCTCACGAAATGCATCCTTCACCAGCCTGTCTTCCAGAGAGTGGAAGCTGATCAATACCAGCCTTCCTCCCGGTTTCAGCAGAGATGGCGCGCTCTCAAGCAGCGTCCTGATCTCTCCCAACTCATCATTCACTCGAATCCGAAGTGCTTGAAAGGTCCGTGTCGCCGGATGAATCTTGTCACCTTTCATTGCTGGGGCCGCGGCCGATACGACTCTTGCCAACTCCGCCGTCGTCGTAATCGGCCGGGCCCTCACAATGGCTCTGGCGATTCTCCGCGACCTCCTTTCCTCTCCGAATTCGTAAATCAGGTCGGCGAGTTCGTTTTCGTCTTCCTGATTTACCACTTGCTCGGCCGTCTCTCCGCTGCGCGTATCCATACGCATGTCCAGCGGCCCATCCGACCGAAAACTAAATCCTCTGTGCGCCTCGTCCAACTGCAGGCTGCTCACTCCAAAATCGGCAAGCAGACCATCCAGGCTTCCCGGCTCAATCTCGCCGTTAGCCTCAGAAAACGCCTTCGGCACAAACACCACCTCCGGCATCTCGCTGCCAAGCTCGGCCTTCACTTCCTCCAGCCGAGCCTTAGCCGCCTCCATCGCCTGCGGGTCGCGATCAAAGCAGATCAACTTGCCTTTAGCGCCAAGCCTCTTCGCAATCTCCGAAGAGTGCCCAGCCAGCCCCAGCGTCGCGTCTACATAAACGCCGCCCGGACGCACATTCAAATACTCCAAAGCTTCTTCTAAAAGAACCGGCACATGCTGCGGTCTATTCATCTCTTCCCGCCTTCAGTGCTGCCCCTGGGGGCCGACATCTAATCCCTAGCTATTCGTCTTCTCGGCAAACGCAGCCAGATCGCTCGCCGTCAACTCCACTGCTCCGCTCGCGCTCTGCATCTCTGCCTTGAACGACTCAGCATTCACGACTTCCAGAAACGTCTGCGACCCCAGTACATTCACCTCGCCCATCACCTTCGCCGTATCCCGCAGCAACTGCGGAATCAGCAACCGGCCCTGCGCGTCCATCTCTGCCATCTGACCGTAGTAGTTCGTCACGTCCAGAAACTTCTTTCTTACCGGGTCCATCGACGAGAGCTTAGCCATCTGCGCCTCGATCTTCTCCCATTCCTTCAGCGGGTGAATCTGTGCCCGCCTTCCATCCAGACTGGTGATATAAAACTGCGGCCCATACACCTCATCCACGCGGCGCTTGTAGTCGGCAGGCAGCTTCAGCCTGCCTTTTTCGTCCACACGCGTTGGGTGATTTCCGCGAAACATAACAACCTCGATACCTGTCCAGCTTCAAATCCGTTTGGAAGAGGCATCGCAGAGTAGACTTTGTTTAGAAATTGCCTCAACTCAGTCCCTTTGACTCCACTTTTTACCACTTCCGTCCACATCGTCTCGTAGCTATAGGTCGGTGTAAAGACCTAAATTGCGCAAATCTCTGCAATTCCCGTAACGGAATGTGGAAAACTCACCAAATTGTGAGAATCAAGCCGTATACCCCCACAGGTAGTGTTGGCTTCCATGGTTCATACCCCGCTCAATACTTGCGGAGCCAAATTTCATCTGATAAGCGAAATAAAAGCGAAAACAACACCCTTCTTGATTTATGTCCGCGTGTTATCCGAGAAAAATCCGTGGTCGATTCGTCCCTAACTGGAAACCCGAAGCTCAGCCGCGACCTTCTTCCGTCGCAACAGCCAAACGAGGTACGCAAGCACAGCCAGGTTTATCAGCAGCAAGCTCACCCGAAACAGGTTCGGCTGCCGTGCAAGCTCATACATCTCCCACGGAAGAAACGACACCGTCAGGGACAGTGTCAGGTATTCGGCCCATACCTTCTCGAGCATCAGCCCAATGCCTTCCGTCAACGCCAGCGCCGAATAGCCAAACGTTGCCAGGCCGATCTGTTTCAGCCGATGCGCATCAATCAGGTCCGCCTTATCCAGCAGTATCGTAACGAACTTGCTCTCAGGGTCGAATTTCAGCGCCGTAGCCAGACGCATTACCTCGTCGCCAATATCCTTGTGCAGCAGATGAATTGCGCCCAGCCCAAGCGAGAAGAACAGAATCGCCTTCCCCAATTTAAACAACCCAATCAGCAGCAATCCGCGATCGCGATGCAAATGCGCTCCGCCCACACGTTCATCCTTTGTTCGCATCTGCATCCATCCGCGATCGCCTGTCGACTCGTTCTGCATAACCTGTCTTTCAGTTGACGGGTCCCCACGGCAATTGTCAACGCCCCCTCCGTCGCACGCAGCGTTACTGCATCAACAATCCCTCCAAATCCCTTCTCTTCATCCAATCGCGCCTTGCGTGCACCCTTCTCGCAACTGATTTTCCCTTGCATCCATCGATCCAGTTACAAATGGGAGCCCCTCGCATTTTCATCTCGCGGCAAGTTATAACCAAGCCAGTCCATGCGCCATACTTTTCACTCCGAGCAGTGGCTGCCATATTCAGCCGATGTAGTCTTCGCCTTCTTCGCCAACCCCGAAAACCTTCCCCGTCTGATGCCGCCCTGGCAGAAGGCTCGCATCGAAGAGGCCTCTTTCGCTCCGCCACCACCACGTCCTACCTCGTCCCAGTCCATGCGCATCGCAGCTGGCTCAGGCTCCCACATCACGCTTAGCTTCCGCCCGATTCCCTACTTGCCAATTCGTCTTCTATGGGAGGCAGAGATCGACGAGTTCGTCTGGAACAGTCACTTCGCTGACCGCCAAATCCGAGGTCCGTTCGCCTACTGGCATCACCGCCACACCGTTCAGCAGGAGGCCCGCGCCAACAGCGCCGGCACGCTTCTACGTGACGAAATCGAATACGAGCCGCCCCTGGGCCCACTAGGCGAAATAGCCGGCGTCCTCATCGCTCATCAGCTCCGCACTACCTTCGGCTACCGCAAGCTCAGGACAACCGAGCTACTGCCCAGAACACACAACTCCACACCATCGCACCAAAAATAAAACGAACTGCGTCAGCAGCCCGTTCTATTTTGCTTTTTCGTACAAAACTAAGCGTGCTTCGCCAGAATCCGCTCCATCATCTTGCTCAGGTGCGGCCTCGCCTTCGCAAGCGCAGCCTCTGCAGTAAGCCCGTACTTCTCGCGCAGCGCTTCGACCTTGCCATGCTCGATAAACTCATCCGGCCAACCTACCCGTACCACTGGAACCTGTACATCCAGATCGCTCAGCGTCTCCATTACAGCAGACCCGAATCCACCTGCAAGCACATGATCCTCTAACGTAATCACCAGTCCAGACTGTGAGCCGAACCTCGCCACACACTCCCGATCAATCGGCTTCACAAACCGTGGATTGATCACTGTCGCCGAGAACCCTTCCCGCTCCAACATCTCTGCCAGCCTGATCGCCTCCGGTAACATAGCTCCCAGGCCAAAGATCGCAACATCCGACCTGCCCGAATCCTTGATCACCTCAGCCTTGCCAATCTCCAGCGCGACCGGCTGTTCCTTCAATGCCACGCCCGGCCCTGTGCCACGCGGATATCGAACAGCACTAGGACCTTCATGCATCATCGCCGTATACATCATGTCAGCCAACTCATCCTCATCCTTCGGAACCATGTGAATGATATTCGGGACACTTCGTAGATAGCTGATATCGAACAACCCATGATGCGTCGGCCCATCGTCGCCGCTAAGCCCGCCTCGGTCCATACAAAATACCACCGGCAAATTCTGCAGACACACATCGTGCACAATCGGATCGAACGCCCGCTGCAAAAACGTCGAGTAGATCGCACAGAAAGGCTTATACCCCTTCGTAGCCATACCCGCCGCAAATATCACAGCATGTTCTTCCGCGATCCCAACGTCAAAGTACCGCTTCGGATGATGCGGCCGGAACAAATCCAACGCCGTCCCATTCGGCATTGCAGCCGTAATCGCGACGACCTTCTCATTTCCGTTCGCCAGCTTTGTCAACGTCTCAGCAAATATCTCCGAATACGTCTTCTGCCCGGCGGACTTCGTCTCGCCTGTCTCCGCGTCGTAAGGCCCCAGTCCATGAAACTTCTTTTGCTTCTCTAGCGCCGGCTGAAATCCCTTGCCCTTCTGCGTAATCGCATGCAGCACAACAGGCTTGTTCTGTTGCTTTAGAAACTTGAACGTCTCAATCAGCAGCGGCAGATTATGTCCATCGATCGGTCCATAGTAGCTAAGTCCAAACTCCTCAAATAGCATGCCAGGACCGATCAAGCCCTTCGCCGCCTCTTCAGCTTTTCTCGCCACATGAAGCGCCGCTTTACCTCCAAACCGCTCAATTAGTCCAGCGGCCTTGTCATGCAGATTGCTGAAGGTCGTATTCGCCACAATCTTGTGGAAATATTCCGCAATCGCGCCAACATTCTTATCAATCGACCATGCGTTGTCATTCAACACAATGATCATGCGACGCGTCTGTGCCGCAATATTATTCAGCGCCTCAAACGAAATCCCATTTGTAAACGCGGCATCGCCCGCCAGCGCAACGATATGTTCGCTCCCGCCCGACATATCCCGCGCCACCGCCATACCCAGCGCCGCACTCAGCGCCGTGCCGGCATGGCCCGCGCCATAGCTGTCATGCTCGCTCTCCGTGCGCAGCATAAAGCCATTGAGGCCATTCGGCTGACGAATCGTATGAAACAGCTTTTCCCGCCCAGTCAGCAGCTTATGCACATAGGCTTGATGGCTAACGTCGAAGACAAAGCTGTCCGTAGGCGTATCAAAGACATAGTGCATCGCCAGCGTCAGTTCTACGACGCCCAGATTCGGCCCGATATGTCCACCCGTCTTCGAAACTCCAATGATCAGCCGCTCGCGAATCTCTTCTGCAAGCTGCTCCAACTCCACCATCGACAGTCGCTTAACATCTGCCGGGGAGTTAATCTTCTCAAGAATAGAACTCATCAAAACCCTGTTCTGCAGCCAGCATCCAGAAGAACTCCAACGCCGCTGCGGCCGATCCTCAACCCTAACGAACTTGGTCGCTCCGGATCTGCCCATACCACAGCCCTTAAGTATATCAACCCTGCAATTTCGCCCTGCTTACAAGCCCATATCGCTTAGACGCAGAAGAAAACAACTTCGCCGCCTTTTCCTACGTCTAACCCACCATGGTGAAGTTCATCCGGGTCGCTGCTGCCGTGTTCTGCGTACTCTGTGTCCTTGCCATCTGCATTGCGCCGCTGGCCGACCTGCCTGCCACAAAGCTTAGCTCTGACAATCTTGTGATCCTCCTGCTATGCTCCTTCATAGCAGCCGCCACGAGCTCGATAATCAAAACCTTCAATCGCGATGCCGGCTTCATTAGAGTTTGGCACCCCTCTTCTGCCAAAAAAATCCGGCACTCCCTCTCGCCCCTCGATATCAGCTCCATTCTGCGCCGCTAATCCTCCAACTCTCCGCATTCGATTCGATTCACGCATCATCGGAAACCACGAATCTAGCGCATAAGTTGCTAACGGAGGTCAGGTGAAGTCTTCAGAAGTAATGCAGGCATGGAAGTCCATTCTTTTGGGTCGGCGTCCGTCGCTGTCCATCGAACTCACCCGGGAATGCCCCTTACGTTGCCCAGGATGCTACGCCTACGATCCAGCCCATCTCGGAGGTGACGGCACCGTCACCCTTCGCCAGTTGTCCGACTATAAAGAAGACGCCCTCGTCAAAAACGTCCTCCGCGTAGTCGATGAGCACCAGCCTCTCCACGTCTCCCTCGTCGGCGGCGACCCCCTCGTCCGCTACCGCGAGCTCGAGGCCATCCTCCCTGAACTCGACCGCCGCGGCATTTTTACCCAGGTCGTTACCAGCGCGTTCCGTCCTATTCCCGCACATTGGGCAAACTACAAACGCCTCAATATAGTAGTTTCCATCGATGGCTTGCAGCCCGAACACGATATCCGTCGCGCACCTGCAACCTACGAGCGTATATTGAAGAACCTCGCGGAGGCGCACGTTACGATCCACTGTACTATTACCGGCCAAATCGCCAACCAGCCCGGATATCTCGAGCGGTTTCTTCAGTTTTGGACCGACCGCCCCGAAGCAAAGAAGGTCTGGATGAGCATCTTCACGCCACAGCTCGGAGCAACAGGCCCGGAGATTCTCACGCCCTCAGTACGCGCGACTGTTATCAAGGAACTTCTTCGTCTCCGGCCCCTCTATCCCATCCTCGACATGCACGAGTCCGCTCTGCTGGAGTTTTTGAATCCTCCTCAATCTCCCGCGGACTGTATCTTCGCTCGCACCACCCATACCGTCTCCGCCGATCTCAAAACCGTCATCACACCATGCCAGTTCGGTGGCGAACCGGACTGCTCCCAATGTGGCTGCGTCGCCTCCATGGGTCTTGCCGCCGTGGGACATCACAAAGTAGTCGGAGACCTCACCGCAGGCCGTCTCTTCAAAATCTCAGAAGCAGTCGGACGAAACGTCAAAAAGCTATCAGATCCCCACAAGAACAAGAGGGCTGCGATCCAATGACTCAATACATGACCCAACAAACGATTCACCTCGAAACCGCTGACCTCGAATCGACGTTCCGCTCATCAGAGACGGACCTTCGCAGACAGCTCGCTCGTTTCAGTCGCTGGGTCCATCGCCTCGGCTACACTCCCGGCACCGCGGGCAACCTCTCCATCCGGCTCGACGAACACCTCATCCTCGCCACGCCTACAGGCTGCAGCAAAGGCCTTCTGCACCCCACCGATATGGTCATCATCGACAACGACGGCCACAAGCTAAGCGGCGCCCGCAACGTTACTAGCGAGATCGGCATGCACCTCGCCGTCTACCGCATGCGCCCCGACGTGCAGGCCATCGTCCACACCCACCCGCCCATTGCCACCGCCTTCGCAGCCTGCGGCAAAGCTCTCGATGAACCCATTTGCTCCGAGATCCTCATGACCACAGGCCTCGTTCCACTCGCGCCCTACGCCACTACCGGAACCGAAGAGGTAAGCGCCAGCCTAGAGCCATTCATCCCCGACCACGACGCCATCCTGCTGGCCAACCACGGCCTCCTCACCTACGGCTCTTCACTCACCGACGCCTTCATGAAGACCGAAACCGTAGAGCACTTCGCCCAGGTCTGCCTCTCTGCACATCAACTTGGCGGAGCCATGCCCCTCCGCGACACCGACATTGAAAAACTCCACCGCGCCCGCGCCCGCTACAAACTCAACGCCTCCAAAGGCCCCGCCTGCCACTAACCCAGGGTGACCCACCACAAACGTCATCTCGACCGGAGCGCAGCGGAGTGGAGAGATCCCTGTATTTGTCTTTGTCTTAACTTGTCAATCCTTCCCACTCAGGAAACCCAAAGCAAAGGCTGTCGAATAGGAAAGTTCCGAATAATCTCCACATCCGTCGGATCAGGATCCAACCGCCTCCAAAGCGCAACATACTCCTCGCGCTTACAAGCCAATCCACAAAACAACAAGCTGGGAGCCCGCACCGGCAGCGCATCGAAATGCTCCACATCCTTAGCAAACGGCCACCGCGACTTGTCCTTTAGAAACGGAAATAAAAACGCCGCCCCCTTGCATATCCCGCGCCCATCACTGAGCGTGTAATTAAACAAATCATCTCCCACCCTGCTCAACGACTGACACACTCCCGCCATCACATCCAGATTGAAGATCGAGTAGCTATACGGCTTCGTCCTCTTCAACTCCAGCGGAAAGCTTCCATCCATACCCATCTGCTTCGGCAGAAGCACACTCTTATACCGCACGCGCAGATCGTCTCTCACATCTCCGTCTCCGGTCAGCCTTGCAAACTCCGCCGCCTGCAACGTCCAGCACGTCGCATGGTTATTCGCAGCATCGCGTTCGGCCATACCCTTCTTACTGGTCTGCAACCACTCCAGATAGCTGCGAAACCATTCCGTCAAAGCCGCATCATCCTCTTTGCCAAGCAACCTCCCTCGAAGAAAAGTCGCCGCACGAGCCACCTCCACCAGATGCAGCGTATCGATAATTCCCCAAGACCTCCCGGTCACTCCGCGCGTCACACCCTGTGCATACTCAAGGTTCGGATTCATCTTCGTAGCCGGATCAACAAACCACGCCCGCAGATGCTCCACCGCCCGCTCCCCATAACGTCGATCCTTCGTCAACACCCACGCCGCCGTCAACGCAGGCATCTGCACACTCAGCGCGATCATCGCCTTCCGATGCCCTACGAAATTATCTGGATTGCTCTGCCCATCCCGCTCGCGATAGGGTCCATCAGGCTTCGCTGGATCGGGCCAAAAATAATCCGCCTGCGAATAAAAGTCATGCACCCCACCCGGGCTTTTCTCTGAAGGAAAGCTCGTAATCGTCCGTGGCTTCTCATTCAAATACCGCTGCCCCGCCCGCAACACCCGTTCGCGATCCGTAGCAGCCACCAACGCATATCCACTCTCCTTCGGCGCAGCCCAGGCGACACTTCCAAGCGCAGCAACACCACCCACACAAAACAGCCGTCGATCAATCAACATTATTCAGCCATCCCCTCAAGCACCACATCGCTCACCGGTTCCACGCCAAACTGCCCCTCCCACTTCGCGACCACCACACTCGCCAGGCAGTTCCCCACCACATTCACTGTAGTCCGCGCCATATCCGCCAGCGCATCGATCCCCAGGATCACAAAGATAGGCTCCGTCGGCAATCGAAACGTAGCCGCCGTTGCCAGCATTATCACGAGTGTAGCTCGCGGAACACCCGCAACGCCTTTGCTCGTCAGCATCAACGTCCCCATCATCAGCAGTTGTTCCCCCAGCGACATATGCACTCCCGCCGCCTGAGCCACAAAGATGCTCGCCGCCGCCAGATACAACGTCGAGCCATCCAGATTGAAGCTGTACCCCGCCGGAATCACAAACGAAACAATCCGTCTCGGAACCCCCAACGCCTCCATCGACTCCATCGCCCTCGGCAGCGCAGCCTCGCTCGTCGACGTAGCAAACGCAATCGTTGCCGGCTCCGCCACCGCCGCCAGAAACCGCCGCACCGGAACCTTGAACAACAAAGCAATCGGCAGCAGCACCAGCAGCCCAAACGCCACCAGCGCTCCATAAATCGTCAGCAACAGCTTACCCAGATTCACCAGCACACCCAGACCCATGTGCCCTACCGTGTACGCCATCGCCGCGCCCACCCCAATCGGCGCAAAGTACATCACCACATTCGTAAACTTGAACATCACCTCGCTCAGGCTCTCACAAAGCCGAAGCACGGGCGCACGCTTCTCTTCGCTCAACGTGGCCAGCGCAATCCCAAAGAACACCGCAAAAACGGCGACCTGCAAAATATGCCCCTCTGCCACCGACTTCGCAATATTCTCCGGAAACACATGCAGCAGAAAATCCTGCCAGTGCGTAGGCGGAGGCACAGCCACCACCTCACCCGCAGGCGCTACCGCCGACACATGCAATCCCACACCCGCCTTGCTGATATTGATCGCCACCAACCCCACCACCAGCGCCAGCGTCGTCACCACCTCAAAGTAGACGAGGCTCTTCACACCCATCCGCCCCACGCCCTTCAGGTCCCCATGCCCCGCAATCCCGGTCACCAGCGTCGCCAGAATCAACGGAGCCACAATCGTCTTAATCAGACGCAAAAAGATATCGCTGAACACCCGCAGCTCCGACCGCCACCCCCGGCGCATCGAACCCCAGCTCCGCTCCCGCCACCATCGCCACAAAGATCCACGGAGTAACCGATCTCCGCCGCCACGCAAACACCATCAACAACGCCACGCCCAGCCACCGCACAACCATCCCCACACCATGCAGCGACGCCAGCCCCAAACCAATCCCCACCGCCAGCAAACCAGCCGCGACCGCCAGCAAAATACGCTCAGAGCTCAATTTCCCCATGCCGCGCAGAATACAGCATCCTCCCGCAATAATCCTTATCCCACATTCGCACCCTTCCGGCGTTACGAAAGTCACCACAAATCTGCGCCAACAGGGAATGGATAAGCCCCTGCAAACAGCTATGCTGTAACTGCGGATTCACAACAGGATTGCCGCATCCCAGATTGCGATAGCGGCCCGTCTAACTCACAAAAGGCCGCACCTCACTCTGAGAGCACTGGATTGACTGCTGCCTTGATAGATTGCTACGCCCATTCGTTGAGGTTCCCATGTCGAAGTCACGAACACTGCACCGGCTCGCAGCATTACTCTGCGTCGTCTCCTCACTTCCGCTCGCAGCTCAGTCTCTCGCAGGCCCGTCCGTCTCAGCCTCAACCCAGACAAGCCAAAACTCCGCGGCCTTCGACCCGCTCGGCACACCCTCAACCACCACAAGCCCACTCACTCAACCCACACTCACTCCCGGCGTCCTTCTTCTCATGGAGCTTGAAGGCCGCTTCGCCAAAGACGTCGCCGCAAACGGTGGCAAAGCCTTCAGCACCTGGTTTGCCGACGACGCCGTCACCCTCAACAACGGTCGGCCCGCCGTCCTCGGCCGCGCCAGCATCGCCGCCCAGGCTCAATGGGACCCCAAAGACTATCAACTCACATGGACCCCACAAGGAGCACAGATGGGCCCCTCTAACGATATGGGTTTCACGTGGGGTCACTACGAAGGCCACTCAAAGGACCGAAATGGGAATCCCGTCGTCATCTCCGGCCGCTACTTCACCGTCTGGAAGAAAATGCCCGATGGCAACTGGAAAGTGGCGATGGACGCAAGTGCGAACGAGCCTCCGGAAGCGGGTGAATGTTGTGTCCTTCCAAAACCTTAGCTCGCTCGCTACACCAAAAGTAGCAGTGCGAAATTGCAATACGATCTCCTACCATCAAGAAGTCAGATGAACGCTCTCCTGGTCAAAGACGAAGCTCTCCGAATTGAAGCCCTCCAGCAGTACGAGGTCCTCTCCACTGCCTCGGATCCCGTCCTCGACGACATAACCCGGCTCGCCGCTCAACTCTGCGGCACTCCCATCGCAGCCATCTCGCTGATCGACTCCGACCGCATCTGGATCAAAGCACGCACCGGCATCGACGTCACCGAGCTTGCCCTCGGCAGCCTGCCCTGCGAGACCACCATCCTCGGCGACTCCATCTACGAGATCCAGGACGCCCGCAGCGACCCCGACTTCGCCCCCGACGGCATCTACGTCGAAGGCCGCCCCTATCGCTTCTACGCCGGCGCTCCCCTCACCACACCCGGCGGCACCAGTATCGGCGCACTTCTCGTCCTCGACCCCGCCGCCCGCCGTCTCACTCCTCAGCAAGCCGATGCTCTCAGCATCCTCAGTCGCCAGGTCATCACACGCCTCGAGCTCAACAGCCGTATCCGCGAGATGGACCGCGCCGCGCGCTCCCGTCAGCGTGTCGAGTCCGCCCTCACCGTCGAGCGCAACTTCGTCTCCGCCGTCCTCGATACCGTCGGCGCCCTCGTCGCCGTCTTCGACACCGCCGGTCGCATCGTCCGTTTCAACCGCGCCTGCGAGGTCGCCTCCGGATACGACTTCGCCACCCTCGTCGGTCGCTACACCTGGGACAGGCTCATCCCCCGCAGCGAAATCCCCGAAGCCATCGAAACCTTCGAGCGCCTCCGCGCCGGAGCCTTCCCCGCCGCCTTCGAAAACCAGTGGCTCAACCGCGACGGCACCCTCCGCCGCATCGCCTGGTCCGCCACCGCCCTCCGCGACGCCCAAGGACAAGTCGGCTTCATCATCGCCACCGGCATCGACGTCACCACCCAGCGCGCCGCCGAAGCCACTCTCCGCGAGAGCGAAGCCCGCTATCGTCAGCTCGTCGAAGGCTCACTCGGTATCGTCTGCACCCACGACCTCAAGGGCAACCTTCTCTCCATCAACGCTCACGGTGCAGAGACCATCGGTCGCGCCGTCGACGCCATGCTCAACCACTCCCTCAGCGAGTTCATCCCCGAAGATCGCCGCGCCTCCATGCAGGCCTACCTCAAAAAGATCGCCGAGACCGGCGAAGCCCAGGGCCTCCTCCATCTCTCTCACACCAACGGCGAGATCCGCGTCATCGCCTACCGCAACAAACTCATCGACGTCTCCGGACGCACCCCCTACGTACTCGGCTTCGGCGTCGACATCAGCGAACAGGTTCGCGCCGAAGGCCGCCTCCGCACCCTCACCCGCCAGTCCGACTCCATCCTCGAGTCCGTCGGCGACGGCATCTTCGCCATCGACCTCAACGGCAACGTCACCGTCGCCAACGTCGCGGCAGCACAGATGCTCGGCTACAAAAAAGAGGAGATGCTCGGCCGCAACCTGCACGACCTCATCCACCACACCCGCCCCGACGGCATCCCCTTCGCCTCCGAGGACTCGCCGATCCGCAAGAGCCTCGCCAACCTCGACACCGTCCGCGTCTCCGACGAGGTCTTCTGGCGCAAAGACGGCACCTGCTTCCCCGTCGACTACGTGGCTCGTCCCCAAATCGAATCCCAATCCGATCACAGCGGCGACAAAGCCGTAGGCGTCGTCGTCGCCTTCACCGACACCACCGAGCGCCGCGCCCTCGACCGCATGAAGGACGAGTTCATCTCCACCGTCTCCCACGAGCTCCGCACCCCGCTCACCTCCATCCGCGGGGCCCTCGGCCTACTCTCCGGCGGCGCACTCACCGCCCGCCCCGAGAAGGGCAAGCAGATGCTCGAGATCGCTATCAGCAACACCGACCGCCTCGTCCGCCTCGTCAACGACATCCTCGACCTCGAGCGCATCAGCAGTGGCAAAGCCGAGCTCCACCCAACCATGTGCAGCGCCGAAGACCTTCTCCGACGCGCCGCCGGCATGCAGCAGTCAATCATCCCCAGACCCACCACCCGCATCTTCTTCAGCGCTCATGGCGTCAGTGTCTGGGCCGACTCCGACCGCATCCTGCAGGCCCTCAGCAACCTCATCTCCAACGCCATCAAGTTCTCCCCCGCCGGCAGCGAGATCCACCTCACCGCCCGCAACCTCGACGGCAACGAAGCCCTCATCGAAGTCCGCGACCAGGGCCCAGGCATCCCCGCCGATAAGATCGAGCACATCTTCGACCGCTTCCACCAGGGCGACGCCTCCGACTCCCGAGCCAAGGGCGGCACCGGCCTCGGCCTCGCCATCTGTCGCAGCATCATCACCCACCACGGAGGCCGCATCTGGGCCACCAGCACCCCCAACCAGGGCACCACCTTCCACTTCACGCTTCCCACCAAACCCGCCAACAACCTCCGCTAGCGTTTGACCAGAATTCATTTACCCCAGTTTTCTAGTTCAAGACCCTTCACTCGCGCAAATTCCCGAGTATTTGCGGTTACAAGAATCAATTCGTGGCGCAGCGCCTGTCCGGCAAGCAAAGTATCGAATGGCCCTATCATTTTGCCTTGCAGTTCTAATCCGGCACGAATTTCGCCTGCCCGCTTCGCGTCTTCTTCATCAAAGCTCAACACCTGTAAAGGCCCCGAGAGAAAACTCTCAACCAGTCTTCGGTTTATTTGTTGCCGATCACTCTTCTCGACCCCATACCACAGCTCGAAATTTGAGACGGAGGAGATAAACAAACTCGTCCCCTCCGTCACGGCGAACTGAAACCGTTTCCGAACGATTGCCGATCTTCCCTTAATGATCTCAATGCAAACATTCGTGTCGAGCAGATACATCAGAATATCTTTCGCACAGGCATCTTAGGTTGGTTCCTGCCCTCTTTCATGAAAGTTTCTCCTTGGAGCTTATCCATCTCGCGGAACCACGCCTCTACATCCGTCACCATCGGCTCGAGCAAGACCCCATGACCAACTCGCCGAATTTTCACGGCCTCGCCTGGAAAGCGAAACTCCATCGGCAACCTCACTGCCTGGCTTCTTCCGTTACGAAACAATTTAGCAATCGATGACATTGGCAATCCTCGTCGGTAGATACCGATAGTATATACCAGTAACATCTACTCCTCATCCCCTCGCAGCTTAGCAATCACACCAAAGTCCTCCAGCGTAGTTGTATCGCCTTTGACTTCCCCGGTAGTAGCCAGCTCCCGCAGCAACCGCCGCATAATCTTCCCACTCCGCGTCTTCGGCAGCGCCTCGGTAAACCGCACATCATCCGGCCTCGCGAGCGCGCCAATCTCCTTGGCCACCCACTGCCGAATCTCCTGCCGCAGTTCTTCGCTTACCGTATGCCCCATCTCCAGCGTCACAAACGCGCAGATAGCCTGCCCCTTCAGATCATCCGGCCGCCCAACAACAGCAGCCTCAGCGACCTTCGGATGCGCCACCAGCGCCGACTCCACCTCCATCGTGCCCAGCCTGTGTCCACTCACATTCAGCACATCATCTACCCGACCCATCAACCAGTAGTACCCATCCGAGTCCCGTCGAGCACCATCGCCCGTAAAATAGCTCCCCGGAATCTCGCTCCAGTAAGCCTTCTCATACCGCTCTGGATTCCCATACACTGTTCGCGCCATCGAAGGCCACGCCGTCCGAAACACCAGCAGCCCACCTTTGCCATCCGGCACAGGCTCGCCCTCTTTTGTAACCACTTCAGGCACAATTCCAAAAAACGGGCGCGTAGCCGAACCCGGCTTCGTCGCCACCGCTCCCGGAATCGGCGCAATCATGATCGCCCCGGTCTCGGTCTGCCAGTACGTATCCACAATCGGGCATCGCTCTTTACCAATCTCGCGATGAAACCACATCCAGCTCTCAGGATTGATCGGCTCGCCCACCGTCCCCAGCAGCCTCAGCGAAGCAAGCGAGTGCTTCCGCACCCACTCCGCGCCCCACTTCGTAAACGCGCGAATCGCCGTCGGAGCCGTATAAAAAACCGTCACCTTATGCGCATCGACGATCTTCCAGAAACGGTCAAACTCCGGCCAGTTCGGCGCACCCTCATACATCACCACAGTCGCACCATTCTGTAGCGGCCCATACACAACATAGCTATGGCCGGTCACCCACCCAATGTCCGCGGTGCACCAGTAAACATCGTCCTCTCGCAGATCGAACACATACTTGCTCGTCAGATACGTCTGCACCGAGTACCCGCCCGTCGTATGCAGCAGCCCCTTCGGCTTCCCCGTCGTCCCCGACGTATACAGCAGATACAGCGGATCCTCCGCATCCATCCACTCCGGCGCGCACTCGTGCTCTGCCGTCAACATCGCCTGATCCCACCAGATGTCGCGCCCTTCCTGCATCTTCACTTCTTTATCCGACCGCCGATACACCACCACATGCTTCACCGTCGGACACTGTTCCAGCGCCTCATCCACAATCTCTTTCAGCTTGATCTCTGTACCGCGCCGGAAGCTCATATCCTGCGTAATCACCGCCACGCACTCCGAGTCGTTCACGCGATCCACAATCGCATGCGCCGCAAACCCGCCAAAGATCACCGAATGCACCGCGCCAATCCGCGCACAACCCAGCAGCGCAATCGCCAGCTCCGGACACATCCCCATATAAATGGCGACGCGATCGCCCTTCTTGATCCCCAGTCCCTTCAGCACATTCGCAAACCGCTGCACGCGCTCATGCAGATCGCCATAGGTCAGCCGACGCACCTCACCCGGCTCACCCTCCCACAGCAGCGCGATCTTATCTTTCCGGAAGCCCGTCGCATGACGATCCACGCAGTTATGCGAGATATTCAGCTTCCCACCAACAAACCACTTCGCCCCAAAGCCCGAACCATCCTTACCCAGCTCCAGCACCTTCGTCCACGGTGCGAACCACTCCAACTCCCCCGCCGCCTCCGCCCAGAACTCCTCCGGCTGTTCCACGCTGCGCCGATACATCGCCTCATACTCTTCCAGGCTCTTTACATTGGCCTTGGCCGAAAACTCTGCCGATGGAGCAAATACCCGATTTTCCCGCAAACTCGAATCCAGATTCTGGCTTTCAACAGACGACGTCACGCACGACCCTCCGCAGTTTTAACTACCCACAAAAGGTACGCTATCGCTCACAGTGCCAGCAACAGTTAGCGTGAAAAACCCGTTATTTCACAGGATCAGGCGGCCTTACCAGCACCGGCAACAATGCCGACACTGTCATCACCACTGAGATCACATGCAGGCCGCCTACATACGTTCCACTGGCCTGCCGCATATGCGCAATCAACAGCGGTCCAAACGCGCTCGCAAATCCCCACGCCGTCAGCATCAGCCCATAGATAGACCCCACATTCGTCGGCCCAAAATAGTCCGCCGCAAACGCAGGCATCGTTCCAAACCCGCCCCCGTAGCACATCAAAATAATGAATGCCACAACCGTCACACCCGCAACTGAATGAAGATTGGGCAGCAGCCAGAACAGCAAAATCTGCAAAACAAACATCACGGTAAACGTCATCTTCCGGCCCAACGTGTCCGAGACCCACGCCCAGAACACACGCCCCAGCGCATTCCCAATGCTGACCACGCCGACCATCCCCGCCGCCACAATCGCCGTGACCATCGCGAACTCCTGAAACATCGGCGCCTCCTGCGAGATCACCGAGATCCCCGCCGATGTATTCAAAAACAGCAGCAGCCACAGCGCCCACCACTGCCACGCCTTCAACGCCTCGGGCAGCGTAAAGTCCCTGGCAGTCTTTTGCGCAAGCTCCTTCTGTGTCGGCACCCACCCTTCCGGCTTCCAACCCTCCGGCGGATTCTGCATGAAGAATCCCGAAGCCACACTCACAATCAGAAAAGCCACACCCAGATAAGCAAACGTCTGCAACACACCCACACTCTGAATCAGTCGCGTAGCAATCGGAGCCGTCACCAGCGCTCCCGCGCCAAACCCGCCCACCGCAATGCCCGTCATCAAACCGCGCTTATCAGGAAACCACTTCAGCAGCACCGCCACCGGAACGATGTACCCAAACCCAAGCCCGATACCACCAATCACCCCATACGTCAGATAGAGCCACCACAGCCCATGGTTCGAAAAACTCGCAAGAAAGATTCCGGCGCCATACAGCACGCCGCCGGTTATCGCGACCACTCGCGGACCCACCCGCTTCAGCCACAGCCCGCCAAAAAACGATGCGAATCCCAGCACCATAATCGCAATCGTGAACGTCAGCGTAACCTGCGAGATCGTCCAACCAAACTGTTTCGCAAGCGGCACACGGAACACGCTCCACGCGTACACCGCACCCAGCGCCATCTGCAGCAGAACTCCAGCAAACGCAATCCACCAACGATTCAGTATCTTCATCACTCTCCTCAACAGGACAGAAATTCAGATGCTCCTAAGGCGCAGATAACACTATCACCGACTGCCTCGCGCAGAGGAACTAAATCGTATTTCACAAAAAACGATGCACTCTCAACGTCCGGCAACGGAGTAGCCAACATTTGACTTCATCTCTGCCCTCCCGTAATTTTGTCCAAAAGAACGTCCTATGAGCCCGCTAAAAGGTGGTCGCACAAGGATGAATTGGAAAACCAAGGGTCTTATCCAGAAAACGCTCAGCGCTATCCCGGGCGGCTACCGATGCAATCATCTGTTGCAGAAGAACCTCGGCCACCTGCGTAGCGATGAGACCATTCACGGCGAATTCCGG
This sequence comes from uncultured Acidobacteriaceae bacterium, assembly GCA_963831665.1. GTDB lineage: Bacteria > Acidobacteriota > Terriglobia > Terriglobales > Acidobacteriaceae > Edaphobacter. Next base: position 435,226 of record CAWHRG010000001.1, read on the forward strand.
GAAGATATCACCGTCCTATTCGAACGCATCACCCGGCTTGGCCTCGATCCCGCCTCCAGCCGCATCTTCGAGATCGGCACCGGATGGCTCCCAATCTTCCCGCTGTCCCTCGCTCTGGCCGGATTCCGCAACGTCCTCACCGTCGATATCTATCCCCACCTCCGTCCCTCGGCCGTAAGGCGAACCCTTCTCGCGCTCCAGCCCTTTCTCGACCACCCGTTGTTCCAGCCCTTCGCCACACCCGGTCAGGTTCACGAGCGCTACCAATCCTTCCTGCACGCCGACAACATCCTCGCCGCCGCTGGCATCTCTTACAAGGCCCCCTGCAACGCTGCATCCACCGGCATGGCCCCCGAAAGCTTCGACCTCATCACCTCCAACAACGTCTTCGAGCACGTCCCCAGCCCTGCTCTCCTCGAGCTCTTCCTTCGAAGCCAAAAGGCTCCTCCGCCCCAGCGGCCACGTCCTTCACTGCATCAACTGCGGCGACCACTACGCCTACTCCGACCCATCCATCACTCAGCTCAACTACCTCAGCTTCTCTCAGACCGAATGGGGCCGCTGGAACAACTCCATCCACTTCCAGAATCGTCTCCGCCCCATCGACTTCCTCCAGATGGCCGACCAGAAGGGCTTTCAAATCGAATCCGCCGAGTACACCTCGCACCCAGGAAGCCTCGAGCAGCTGGAAAACATGGTGATCGCGCCCGAGTTCCGACACTACCCCTTGAAGGAACTCGCCTCCACCTCACTCACCATGATCGCCTCAGCCTAGAGCCCTGCGCTACTGCAGCAACTCCAGCGCAGCATCCGTCATCGCCGTTACACCAGTCCGCAGCGTAGGCTCCGGCACCGGAGCAAACAAAGCCGAATGCAGCGCCGGCATACCCACGCCCTTCTGCTGATTCGCCATAAACGTCTCCGGATCATCCGCCCCCAGCCAGAAGATCACCGATGGAATCCTCCCCTCCATCCCGAAGATCCCAAAATCCTCGCTCCCCATAATCGGCTTCAACTCGATCACGTGTTCCGCGCCCAACTTCGCCACAAACAGCTTCTGCAACCGCGCCGACAGCGCACGATCGTTAATCGTCGCTGGCGTCGATTCATTCTCCAGCACCGTCACCACCGGCATCTTGTCCTCCGGCACACCCGCCGCAATCGCCACACCTCGCGCAGTCCGTTCCACTCCTTTGATGATCGTCTGCCGAACCTCTTCGCTGTAGCTCCGAGTCGTCAGCTCCATCTTCACCTCATCGGGAATGATGTTCCGCTTCGTCCCCCCGTGAATATCGCCAATCGTCACCACCGCCGGCTGCTGCGGAGGCACCGACCGGCTCACAATCGTCTGCGCCTGCATGATAAAAGCCGCAGCCATCACAATCGGATCCTTCCCCGCCTCCGGCGCAGATCCATGACTCCCCACGCCGCGCATCACCACATCAATCGACGTCGAACTAGCCAGCGCCGGTCCCGGCACCACTCCAACCAACCCCGCCGGTATCGGCGAGTCATGCAGCGCAATCGCCATATCCGGCTTGCCAAACCGTTCATACAGACTGGTCCGCCATCATTGCCTTCGCGCCATCAATCGTCTCTTCGCTCGGCTGCCCCACCAGCATCAGCGTCCCGTGCCACTTCCCCTTCAACTCAGCCATCGCCCGCGCCACGCCAATCATCGTCGTCACATGAATGTCATGCCCACAGGCATGCATCACACCAACATCCTGCCCCGCCGGATTCTTCGACCGCACCGTACTCGCATAAGGAAGCCCTGTAGCCTCCGTCACTGGCAGCGCATCCATATCCGCGCGAATCAACAGCGTCGGCCCCGCGCCATTCTTCAAAATCCCCACCACTCCATACGCCTGCGACCCATCGGGATACTGCCCCACCCGCTCCGTCACCGTATACCCAGCCTTGCGCAACTCCTCCGCCAGCAACGCCGACGTCTTCGCCTCATGATGCGACAGCTCCGGAGCCGCATGCAGCCCCTTATACGTTGTCACCAACCCCGGCAGCTCCCTGCCAACAACACCGGAAACATCCTGCGCCCAACCCACCGTGCCTACACTGACCCCTACTACCGCAGCCCACTGCAATACCCGCATAACGCTCCCGACTGGTTTAGACCCGAAGAAGATAAACTCCAATCATAATGAACATATACTGGCCCGCAATCCTCGGCTTTCTTCTGGGCTTTGGCTTCGGCGTAGGATGCGCCCTCGCAGTCATGTACTCCATCTACTTAGGGGGCTACCGCGCCGCCATCCGCGACTCCCAACTCCCCACCCCACCCGACCGCTACCGCCAGGTCCTCGATAAGCTCCGCCCCCGCGACTGAAGGAAGAAAAGAAGTCGATTGCCGTCCTCTCAATTCAGCTTCAAGGCAATAATCTCGGGAGCGTTTTCCTCTTCAAATTGGAGTTCGTCAGCCAGACTCTTACCAACTTCTGCGAGCCACCGCACACCACCCGCGAGAATTACTAAGAAAAGAATCATTAGTATGCCGCTATGGAGTCCCCTTAACATGCGGCTCTCAAAATCTGCTGCTTCCTGGAGCAAAAGTAGAAAAAATACCAGACTGACCCAGAAGACGACGTGAATATTTGCCTTGCCCGGCTGGTAAGAACAGGTGAAAGGAATTTTCTGGAAGGCGTATAGGCAGACCTCTACAAGAAGCATTCCCAGCAACAACATCGTAGCGAGATGGCCGAGAACTTGCAGTCGAGGGTAAGCAGTCAGAAACGACCCCGCAATGATCAAAAAGACTGGGCCTACACCCAGCGCAAACCACGAAAAACGAACCGCTCTCCGGTAGTGCAAAGCTGGTCGCACTTGTGTGACGCGCAGGATCCAATTTGCACGTAGAGAGATTGGAATGGAAGCTACGACGCGAATCGCCAGGATGGTAAGGACCATCATCAGAATGCTTGCAAGTAGGAATGTAATGCTTATTCCAGACTTTGTAGACACCAATCCAGCACGAGGTGCCTTTATAAAACCCACTAAGATTGCAAGTCCTATACCCAGATAGAAACTGAGGATCATGCGGTGCTGACGGCTTCGAAGCAGGGTGCGAAGACTGAATAACGTGATCGCACTCTTGAGTGAACTGCCAAATCGTGGAGCCCATGTAACTGTGCGTGCGCCCGAGAGAATATCCGGCTGCTCAATGACCTTGGGTAGCATCCGGAAGCATGAGAGAAGCAGCGCCGCGATTGCGCCAAGGGCGGACACCGCCAATCCAATCCATGCCCGTCTTGCAAGTGGCGCGAGTGCCGGATGCATCGATCCATTGATCTGCTGAAACAGGCCGAGAAACCAGTACGACGGAAGCCATGCCAGCAAGCGTTGGTTCTCCGGCGCAATAAGTGCCGCAGGCGATTCCAGCGAGGGTTCGAGAAAATACACACTGAGCAGGAGACATAAAGCGCCCGCTTGCAGAAATGCGGACAGACGCAGGAATTGCTGGCGCGGCAACAGATTGGCCGCTAATCCTTGTATCGCAAGCAGGGTAAAGACGAAGAATCCTCCGGCTGCCAGGAGGGTGATCCAATAAGCTGGCCATGACCTCAGTGCTCCCAAAAAGCTTGCGTCGTAGGAGATAAAGGCTAGCGGCCACGCAAGACCGATGAAGAGATTGAGAGCGATCATCGCTAGGCAAGGTGCCGCGAAAAGAGCGGAGATCTTTGCCAGCAACAATATACTAGCCCGCACCGGCAGAGGTGCCAGCACCAGCACATCACGGCGATCTGGAAATGCGGAATCCCAGTTCAATACCGCAATCAAGCCAGCCACCGTCATCGTGGTCTCGATGAAGAAGTGTTCTGCTGTCCATCGACTCGCCATCGGCATGCGACCGCCGCCCAGCAGAATGATCGGAAGAGAGAACAGAAAACTGATGCTGGTGAATATGGTCGCAAACTGTCCAAACAATCGCGTCGGATCGGCATCGGTCGACAACAGTTCGAGGTCGATCACACGCATGAAAAATACCCGATAAAGAACCCGGAACTGCAGTTTCCTTACAGCCCAGTCGTTATGCATGAATCAGGTCCGCAATCTCCCGCGAAATCGCAACGGAGTCCTGTTCAACAGCAAGTTGGGAGAAGATTCCTTCCAGTGTCGGTAACTCCATCAGGGTTCTCAGGCGTTCGATGGAGTCGTCAGCTACGATCTTGCCCTTGTGCAGGATGACGATGTGAGAACAGATGCGCTCTACCGTTTCCAATTCATGTGAGCTGAAGAGCACCACTTTGCCGCGTACCGCCAACTCCTCAATCAGGCTGCGCAGTATCAGCGATGAACCTACATCAAGCCCGGAGAACGGTTCATCCAGCAGGATCAAATCGGGATTGTGCATTAGCGCCGCTGAGAGCAAGATCTTTTGGCGCATGCCCTTCGAGTAAGACGAGATAGAGACATCACGGTCGCCATAAAGCCCAAAGAGGCGCAGCAGGCCGTGGATGCGCTCGGATGCAGATTTGCGTTCCATGTTTCGCAACTGCGAAACCATCACAAGATATTCCATGCCGCTCAGGTGCGTGTAGAGATGCGGCTCTTCCGGCACGTAGCCCATGCGTTGCCTGAAGGTCATCAGGTCATCTGCAATGCGATGGCCGTCGAAAAAGATTTGACCCGAACTTGGTTCGATCAATCCGGTGATCATCTTCATCGTGGTCGATTTGCCGGAGCCGTTTGCACCGAGATAACCGGTGATCTCCCCTGCTCGCGCTATGAAGCTAACGGCTTCTACAGCGGGGATACTGGAGTAGAGCTTATGTACGTTGCGGACTTCGAGCATGAATAACCTCAACCGGTTAGCAGAGTTTGAATGTCCAATCCGTGGGACTAAGAAGGTGCTGTTTGTTTTTCGGTGGGAGCGCAGGGCTTTAGCCCTGTGAAAAACGGTTGCAAATAAAGGGGCTTTAGCCCCGGCCTTCTGGCTACGAGTCCTGTTTCATTCCAACAACTAATCCACTAACGCAACATCTTAGGAAACGCCGTCTGTGGTGGTACCAGTGGGGGCAGATCACAAGGCATACATTCCGGCGCAGGGGCGGGTCGAAATGCAACCGGGAATGGGCCTCGATTGAGGAGCAGGGCGAAACCGGCAAACAGCAATGAGGACATCACCCATCCTTGAAACAAACGAACCAAACTCATTCTTGAGTCCGAAACCAAAACTCCGATGCCTCTGGTCGCGTGCGCTGCTTCCTCTTGAACACGCAGGCGCTGGCGCAGCAACGACACGATTCCATCGAAAAGTAGTTGGCCAGCAGCGCCGCGTTGGCACTCTTCTTCGAAGATCCACAACATCTCGTCACCGAATCTGGCAACGAACGGAGCAGGATGGATTCGCAGAATCAGACGATAGGTGAGGAGTGCGAGGGCTCGGATCATGCTCTTCGCGGCTTCCTTTCGTGGAGACGCAATCTGGCTTCTTTTACGACGTTCTGCAGCCGGTCCACCTCTGCGGACAAAGTGCTGCGTCCATCCAGAGTGAGAGAGTAGAGACGCCTCTCATCTTCATTTGGAGAAACAGATTGGAGGCCGTCCGCCACCAGACCGGCATCCATTAGCTTCTTCAGGTTGTCATACAGTGTGCCCGGGCCCATCCTGTAGTGGCCCTCTGATTGGCGAGCTATTTCCTTTATGATCCCGTAGCCATGCAGGTCGCCCCCAGCCAGAGCAAGAAGAATATGGAGTGTCGCCGAGGATAGCGGTGGAGACTTCTTGGAGTCAGATGCCATATCGAAATCCGACTATATCGGCATCCGACTATGCGCGTCAATCAGATTTTTTGCGAATTTGATTTTTTATCCTCGCGCCGCCAGCAGCCCCTTCAACTCGCTGACCTCGCTCGCCAAAGCCCTGATCTCCCTCATCAACTCCGCCCTCTGCGCGTCATCGCTCATAGACTTGATCCCTTCCATGTAGAAGTTCCCATTCGGCTCAAGCACACACTTCTCCACCTCTTCATATCGATCAAATCCTTGCTTATGCAGCACAGCCCGCAGTTCCAACTCCGACAGCGCTTCTTTCTTCGCCGCCTCCCAGTCCACCACCCCATGCCGAATCAACACCGTCTCCTTCCCCTCCAGCACCATGCTCAACTTAGGAGACCGGAACAGCAACCGCGTCAGCATCCAGTTGATCGTCAGTAGCGACAGCACCCCAACAATCCCACCCGACACTGAATTGTCGTTCCCGATGATCGAGTTCTGCACCGTATTCGACAGGGTCAGCAGCACAACCAGATCGAACGGATTCAACTGCGCCAGCTCCCGCTTCCCAAATATCCGCAGAAACACAATCAGGCACAGATACACAATCACCGGACGAAGAATCTTCTCCAGCAACGGCAACTGCATGTGGAACATGCTCTCGATCAAGGAAGGCTCCTTTTTACAACCAGCGAATCACCACAACCAAGTCACGATTGCCAGACAAAAAACCACGCTCTGCACACCGTTTTCGACAAAAACCCTAGGAATAACGCTTCTGATGCCACTCCCACGCACTCGAAATAATTTTGTCCAACTCAGCAAACTGCGGCCTCCACCCCAGCTCCGCTTTGATCTTCTCCGCGCTCGCCACCAGCACCGCCGGATCGCCCGCCCGCCGCTCAAATTCCTCAACAGCGATAGGCCTTCCCGTCACCCGCCGCACCGACTCAATCACCTCCAACACTGTAAAACCCTGCCCATTCCCGATGTTGTAGATCAGCTTGCTCTTCTCCTTAAGCGCCCCCAATGCAAGCAGATGCGCCTCCGCCAGATCCCGCACATGGATATAATCCCGAACAGCGGTCCCATCCTTGGTCGGATAATCCCTCCCAAAAATCTTGATGCTCGCCCGCCGTCCCAGCGCCACATCCAGAATCAGCGGAATCAGATGCGACTCCGGCTCATGCGCCTCCCCATACCCTTCAATCGCCCCGGCGACATTAAAATACCGCAGACTCGCATACCGAAACCCATGCGACACATTCATCCACCCCAGCATCTGCTCAACCAGCAACTTGCTCTCGCCATAGGGATTAGTCGGCTTCAGCTTCGCATCCTCCAGAATCGGCGTAGACTCCGGCTCCCCATAACAAGCCGCTGTCGAGCTGAACACCAGCTTGTCGTGCCCCGTTGCCAGCATCGCCTCCAGCAAAGTCAAAGTCGAAGCCGTATTGTTCCGAAAATAAACCTCCGGCACCTTCATGCTCTCGCCCGCCTCAATCAACGCGGCAAAATGCATCACCCCATCGAACGGCCCGGCCTTCAGAGTCTTCTCCACCAGCGCCCGATCGGCCAGCTCCCCTTCCACCAACTCCGCCCCATCAGCCACAGCTAACCGCTTGCTATGACAGAAGTTGTCCAGCACCGTCACTGAATGCCCGCTCAGCCAGCAGCAAACGCGTCACTGTACCGCCGATATACCCTGCCCCGCCCGTTACCAGAATCTTCATCGAAACTCTCCCATAGGTTTCTACTTGGATACCACAAAAGTACCAGTGTCAACGACATACGCTTACGGCAATATACTTGCAGTAAGTGACTGGCAGAGCCCCGGCACAAGCTATCGAACGGCGCCTGCTGCAACATCTTTTGCATTGCTTTTCTGGTTCTATGATCTGTCCGGTAATCGGTTATCTCAGCGACAGAAGGTCACTCCGTCATGAACAGCTGCATCGAGGCAATTCGGCAAAGTTCGAACACTCGTCCCTACTCCGGCGCAATACGCCGAGCTTCCTCTTCACATTTGTCTGATTCCGGTTTCAACCCCCGGGTCAGTCTCATCCTCCCGCCTACTAGGGCCATCTGAAGGATTTTTTTATGGCAAAGCCGCTTCGCAGTGACGATCCCAACCCGCAGAATATGCAGTTCTCACACTTCGGCGTCCTTAGCGACGGCAGCCAGAGCAAGGGATCGCTCTTCACCTCCATTTCGCTCAACATCATTATCGCCATCGTAGTCTGCATCATCGGCGCGGCCGCGAAGAAGACCATGGACAACCGCCACAAGCTCACCGAGTTGAGCCTCGCGCCCATGCCCAAGCAGCCCGAAGTCGAGCCCATCAAGCCCAAGATCGTCCCCAAGCTTCCACCTCCACCCGTCGTCAAGGTCGACCCCCCAAAAATCAAGCTCCCTGACGTCAAGCTCCCCGACCTTCCCAAGCCGCCCGAGATCAAGATGGTGCAGCAGCCTCCCATCCTGGTCCCCGCGCCGCCCAAGCTCGTCCAGCCGCCTCCTGCCCCGAGGGTCGTCAGCCTCGCCCAGGCCCAGCCCGCTGCCGTTGTGAACCCTTCGCCCCATCCGGCCGCCGTCGCGCTTGGCCAGCAAACGAACCCCATCGCGGCCTCCAACCGTCCCACCACCAGCGCTATCAATCTCGGCAACCGTGGTATGGCCGGAATGCCCGCCTCCAACAACGGCGCCGGTGCTAAAGCCGTCAGCCTGGGCTCCGGCTCGCCCACCAGTCATGACATGGCATCCACCGCCAACGCCGTCCGTGGCGTCAAGCTCGGCGTCACCGGCGGCACCGGCCCGCTGAACTCCACAGGTCGAGTCGCTGGCCCCGTCAATCTTGGCCAGAACACCCCGCCTCCCATGCCCAAGCCCGCTGGCCCGGCATCCATCGTCAAGTCCGCTCCTAAAGTTCTCTTCAAGCCGCGTCCCGAGTACACCGCCGAAGCCATCAAGCTTCACATCGAAGGCACCGTCTCCGTCCGCCTCCGCGTCTCCGCTACAGGAGCCGTCCAGGTCCTCGGCGTCACCAGCGATCTCGGTCACGGCCTCGGCGACTCTGCCGTCCGCGCCGTCCAGGCCACACGCTTTCAACCAGCAACGGATGCATCCGGTCACCCCATCGATTGGGAGGGCATCGTCAACGTAGCCTTCCAACTCGCAGGATAAAGCCGAGTAAACTAACTTTGTTTGGCGAAGCGCCAAACGAAAAGCATCAAGTAAATTCAATTTAGATGACCACCAGTCACCGCAGGAGCCGTAAACCATGATCTTCCGGAAACACTCGACCGCCGGTCTGTTGCTGGCAACCTTCATCACCGCCACCTGTGCCCAGGCCGCCTTTGGCCTCCCGCTCATGGGCAAGAAGAAGAAGCCAGAGGATGTTCTGCCGGCGCGCAAGCTCACCCCTGCGCAAAGCGCGCTCATCGATAAAGCCATCGCGCGCGAAAAAGTGGTCGTCAAGACCGTCAAAGAGCGGGCTCCTCTCGTTGAAACCTACATCCAGAACATGAAGCCCGATCCGGTTCTCGGCCAGGTCCCCGAGTCCGACGAGCATCACCTTGCCCGCGTCGAATTCAACAAGATCATCGGCGACGAAACCTACAAGGTCAATAAGTCCACCTCGCAAGGCACCAGCAACAACGGCAAGCTTGGATTCTTCAAGAACTCGCTGTCCTACGTCACCGGCCTCGGCAGCAGCCTGCACCTCAACTTCAACGAAGCCGGCTTCGTCCAGATGGTTCTCATGGACTCCAACGACTTCGATAAGCAGCACTACGCCTTCGGCTACGTTCGCAACGACTTCCTCGGCAACACGCCCACCGCCGTCTTCGATGTCACGCCCATCTCCGGCAAGAAAGCCACCGGCCGCTTCTTCGGCCGTATCTGGGTCGAGACCCGCAACGGCAACGTCGTTCGCTTCAACGGCAACTTCGCAGGACAGGAGAACGACTACAAGGAGTTCTACCACTTCGATAGCTGGCGCACGAACGTCCAGCCCGACCTCTGGCTGCCCACCTCCTTCTATGTTGAGGAGAGCGATCCCAAGAGCGTCTCACGCACCCTCAAGTTCAAAGCCATTAACCACATCTGGGGCTATGTTCTCAAAGTTCCCGCTAAGGAGACCGAGAACACCTCCCTCGATGTCGTAGGAGCCACCGACGTCAGCAACGACGCTCAGGACGTCAGTCCGCTCGGCGCCCAGCGCGCCTGGGTCCAGCAGGCCGAGGACAACATCGTCGACCGCCTCTTCCAGGCCGGCCTCATCGATGCCCCCAGCGAGTTCGATAAAACCCTCGAAGCTCTCGCCGGCAATATCCTCGCCTATAACAACATCACCCTTTCCCGTCCCATCCGCTGCCGCACGCTGCTTACCGAGCCCCTCGAGTCCATCGCCGTCGGCAACACCATCATCATCTCCAAGGGCCTGCTCGACACCACCGCCATCATCTCGCAGGATGGCGCACAGCAGATGGGTAACCTCAACGCGATCCTCGCCTTTCAGATCGCTCACATCGTCCTCGGTCACCGGCTCGATACCAAGTACGCCTTCAACGACCGCCTCCTCTTCCCCTCCACCTCCGCCTTCGATCGCATCCCCATGCACCACACCGATGCCGACAACACCGCCGCAGCCAAGAAAGCAATTGAGCTGCTAAGCGCAAAGGAGCTTGATGGCGGCCAGCAATACTTCGGCCTCTATCTCCAGCAACTCCAGGCGCGTGTCAAAGCTCTCAAGAGCCTCAACGAGCCCCTCATCGGAGACGGCCTCGTCAAGAGCGATAGCGACTCCACATTCTGGCTCGCAGCCATGATGCCCAAGGGCGGTAAGCTCAACGACAAGGACCTGAAGCAGCAGGCCGCAATGCCGCTCGCCAGCTTCCTCCGCCGCGACCCCTGGACCGATCAGGTCATCTCTCTACACTCCACCTATGAGCCTCTTCTCACCCCATCCGACAAGATGCCCTTCGAGGTAGCGCCGGTCTACATCAAGCTCGCCTACTACAAACCACCCGTCGACGCTGCCGCCGCGGCTCCAGCCGCCGCCCAGCCTACCGATACCGCCGCAGCCCAGCCTGCAGCAACCCAGCCGACTGATAATACGGCTGCACCAGTGGCTGCTGCTCCTGCTCCACCGCAAAACTAAACGCTACACGAAGGGGACACTGAACTCGTTCAGCCAGTCCCCGCCCTTTTTACGGCTACAAGGGGCAACCCATCAAGTCCTTATAGCTCAACTAGTTATTGGCTGTTTTCTTTCGGAGGCACATCGCCTTGAAGCGCATCACTCTCACCGCCTGGTTTGCTTGCGTCCTTGGTCTTGCAGGCTGGTCGCACGCCCAGGCAATTCCCGCAGCGGAGCGTCGTCTGGGCATTGCCCAGTTCGGAGGCAGCTTTTCCGTAGCGAGCTCCAACTGCCCCTCTGTCAATATTTACGGCCTCACCGATGGCTGCGCCTCCGGCAGCCTCGTCAAGGGCCTCGGCGTCTATGGAACCTTCGACTTCACCACCCACTTCGGCGTCGCTGGCGACATCCACAAGCTCAGCCTGTCCAGGCCAGGCGAAGACTCGTATCTCTTCGGTCCTCGTTACGTCTTTCATCACAACCGCTATCATCCGTACCTCAAAGCTCAAGTCGGTCTCAGCCGGTTCCAGACCATACACGACACGTCCTACACCTACAAGATCTATGCCTTCGGCGGTGGCCTGGACTATTGGGCACCTAAACACCTCAATATCCGAGTCTTCGACATCGAGTACCAGAAGTGGCTTCAATTTCCGGAAGGTGCCCTATCTCCTATCGTCGGAACCGCCGGCGTCGCTTATGCTTTCTAAAGAATGGATAGATTTCCGTCGTTAAACCCAATAGATATCTACGGTCCTTCAACCATGCCCGGTGCTTCCCTGTCTGCCTCACAACCCGGTTCAACCGTCCCAAGGGGAATCCTCGTGCTAACAAAAGTTCTCGTCTTCATCGCATTGCTGACCGGAGCATCCATGCTCCACGCTCAGGCCTCTCCCACCGCCTCACGCACCGCCGATCTCAAGATCGGCGGAGGCTTCACCAACGCGGGTGGCTTCAAAGACGCCTGCACCTTGGACAATTCTGAAGGTCTAACTATCTTCTGCGGCTCCACGTCCAATGGAACAAATAACATACCTGATCGCGTCAACGGAGGCATGGGCTACATCAACTATGACTTCAAGCCGCACTACGGTATAGAAGGCAACTTCCACTTCGTCAAAGACGGCCCCTCCGATGTTTACCAGAAGACCTACGAAATAGGAGGTCGCTACTACCGGACCTACGGCAAGTGGGTTCCATACGGGAAGGTGCTCTATGGCCGCGGAGTCTTTAACTTCGCTGTCAACGGTGACACTTACGCCAACTTGGCCTACAACCTGATTGCCGGCGGTGCTGGGGTCGACTACAAGCTACGCCACTACGTCTACATTCGTGGTGACTTCGAATATCAGAACTGGTTCAGCTTCCCTCAGACCAGTCTGAAGCCAACCCTCATAACCGTAGGCGCCGCCTACCACTTCTAAGAGAACCAACACGAAGCGGCGTGTTGCGTCGCCCTGCGATCGCATCGCCCGCTTTTTGCCTTTGCTTTTTGTTTGTCATCCCGTAGGGTCTGCGGTTGTTCTTGTCTTTGTCGTGTTTCCTGCCGTTGAGTCGATTCAGCCTGCGATCCCAACCGCCAAAAACTTGTCAAGCCCAAAACCACGTAATCCGATGATAATAAACAACATATACATTGCAAAAACACCCCCTCGAAGCTGATATACTAAATACAGAACAGAAAATAAAAATGCCCCTGCGAAAAGCAGGGGCATTTCCTTTAAACCAATCATCCGTAACCCATTGATCCACAATATTTTACAGCTAAACCTTTTAGATAGAGTATTTTACCGCCGAGTACCACCCACAAGCGAAACAAAACAAACAAGATAGGCATAAAAATACCCCCTACCCGCGGGGGAGGGGGTATCCACAAACAATAGAAAACTAGAAGTGGTAAGCCACGCCAAGAGCAGGCATCGAAATAACTTGATAGCGGTTGGTCTTGAAGTCTGTCAGGCCAAAATCAGGAGCCTTCACCACGAAGCCACGATACTGAACGCGAATGTCAAAGCTGGGGCTCAGCTCATAAGCGATACCACCGCCAAACAGGCCGCCGATATTCGTATTCTGTTTGGTATCCAGCAAGGTCGTTCTGTCGTCGCGGATCGGGGTGAAGATCATCCCACCCACACCGGCCTCTAGGAATGGATTGAAGTTTCGGAAGTTCATGTTGTAAACATAAGCGCCGCTGATCTCCTGCTGCCGCGTGTGAACACGCCCATTCGGCAGAAAGCTCGTCCGGTATGCAGTCGAGTACTGCGCGAAACCGTAGTTCAACTCGAGTGCGCTCCGCGGCGTCAGCATGTAACGATAGCTGCCCAGAAAGCCTACGGTACCGGTTGTATTCATTTGTACCGCGTTCCCGTTCACCTGAGGACCAAACACACCAATGGCGCTCACGCTTGCGTCTTGCCGACTCTCCTGCGCATACCCGGCAGCCGCTATCAACATCAGCGCGCCCAACAACATCGTCTTCTTCATTCTTCGTTAGATCCCTTCAATTTGGTCCGCAACGTCGTACGCTGTCCCGCAGGCAACGCACATCAAGCATTTTTGAAACGCCATGATCACTTGTCCTTCATTGTAACCGCACCGGCGCCCGTTCAACGGGCCCGGCATGCAAGAAGGCCGGAGAAGCTACCCTCCGGCCCGCCGTAAACACAATTTTCAATTCACAAACCCACCGATTTTACTGCGGAGGAGCTGGCGGCGGTCCTTCGCCTCCACCCTGTCTCCGCTCCTGCATCCTGGCCTTCATCTCGGCCTGCATTGCGTCATACTTCGTCTTCTGCTCGTCCGTCAGGATGCCGCGAATCTTGTCCTGCGACGCCTTGTGAATATCCATCATCTTTGACCGCATGTCAGCCTGCGACAGCGAGCTGTCCTCACGAACCGCCTTCGCCTGTGTCATCGCATCAGCGTTGATGGCTTTTACCTGGGTTACCTGATCCGGCGTCAGATCCAGCTTCCTGGTTAGCATCTCCACCATATCGCCACGATGGCCCGGCCCTCCACGCATTTGCCCCGCCGGAGGTGCTGGTGGTGCAGCATCCTGCGCCCTCATCGGCGCCACATACAGAGTGGTAGCACAGAGCACCAGAATGGCCCCCTGCACCCCTGCTTTACGAAACATCGTCATTTTCATGAAGTTTCACCTCGTGACCTACGGCCGGAACGAAATTTTCCGGCATCCCAGTCTGCTCTTACAGACGCGAATCCGCCTCAAAATGTTCTACAGTTCGCAAAAATCTTCGCCAAATCTACACCCCGCGTTCAGGTAGAAAGCAGTAAGGATCCCCATGCGCTGCCGCATAATCCTCCACTACCTTCAAAAAAGCCAACGCCGCGTGCGACAAACTAGCCTGACGCCGGTAAACCAGTCGCAACTTCCGCTCAATCTGCAGCTCTGGCACATGCACTCGCACCAACGCGCCGCTCCGCAGCTCCGTCCGAACCGTCAACCCTGGAACCAGGGCCACCCCATTCCCCATCTCAACAAACCGCTTGATCGCCTCCAGCGAAGGCAGCTCTACCCCCATCTGTAGCGGCGTCTTATGTCGTTTGAAAGCCTGAATCACCTTCTGCCGCTGAGGCGACGAAATGTTATGCGCAATAAAATTCTGCGCCCCCAACTGCCGAATCGACACCTTATCCGCACTCGCCAGCGGATGCTTCGGATTTACCACAAAAGCAAGCTCATCCCGGTACACCACCATCGACTTAACCTGTGCATCATCCGGTCGAAACGACAGCACTCCCAACTCCACCGAGTGCATCAGTACCTCGTCCGAGATCCTGCTCGCCAGCGACCGCTGCACCGCCAGTTTGATCCGCGGATTCTGCCGCCGAAACTCATCCAGCAAAGGCAGCAGATAAAGGCACGTGTACTCATTCGCTGCCATATTCAGCCTGCCCCGGTGCAGTGCCCGCAGCTCAGTCAACGCCCCTGCGGCCTCATTCCGCAGATTCAACAACTTGGCGGCATATTCTCGCAGCACCTCACCGGCGTCGGTCAGCGTCCCGTCGCGCGATGACCGCTCGAACAGAACTTCCCCTAGCTCCCCTTCAAGCTTGGCAATTGCCTGACTTACCGCTGGCTGAGTACGATGGAGACGTGCAGCTGCACGCGAAAAGCTTCGCTCCTCTGCCACCGCCAGAAACGTTTCCATCTGGATCAGGTCCAAGCTTTGCCTCCATGCTGCAACTGTTAGGCGTAACGAATGCGCCAATTAGAATTTATGATACATGTGGAACTCATCATAAGCCTGCATTATGATGAGTTCCAGATCGAGAGCGTTACCTCCTATGAGCGAAACCAACCAGATCGTCTTCTTCGACACCACCCTCCGCGATGGAGAACAGTCCCCCGGCTGCACGATGCACCACGAAGAAAAGCTACGCATGGCTCACCAGCTATCAGCGCTCGGCGTCGATGTCCTTGAAGCCGGCTTCGCTATCGCCTCCGAGGGAGATTTTCAGGCCGTTCACGCCATCGCCCGTGAGGTGAAAGGCACCCGCATCGCCTCTCTCGCCCGCTGCAAGCGCGAGGACATCGAAGCTGCTGCACGGGCCGTCGAACCCGCCGCCAGCAATCGCATCCACATCTTCCTCGCGTCATCCGATCTTCACCTCGAATACAAGCTCCGCATCACCCGCGAACAGGCACTCGATCAGACCGCCGAATCCGTCCGTTTCGCACGCAGCTTCGTTGACGACGTCGAGTTCTCCACCGAAGATGGCACTCGCACTGACCCCGAGTTCCTCCTCAAGATGATCACCGTCGCTGTCCAGGCTGGAGCCACTACCATCAATATTCCCGACACCGTCGGCTACTCCACACCAGCCGAGTACGAAGCCATCTTCCGCACGGTCAAGGCCAAGGTTCCCGGCATCGAAAACGTGATCCTCTCCACCCATTGCCATGACGACCTCGGTATGGCCGTCGCCAACTCCCTTGCAGGCATCCACGGCGGAGCGCGCCAGGTCGAGTGCGCAATCAACGGTATCGGCGAGCGTGCAGGCAACGCCGCCCTCGAAGAGATCGCCGCCGCGCTCATGGTTCGCCGCGACCAGTTCCCCTACACCAACAACATCAAGATGGAGCAGCTCTACCCCACCAGCCAGCTCCTTTCTGAGTGCATCAGCTTCGGCGCAGCCCCCAACAAAGCAGTAGTCGGAGCCAACGCCTTCGCCCACGAGTCTGGTATCCATCAGCACGGCATGATGGCCAATCCGCTCACGTACGAGATCATGACACCCGCATCTGTAGGCGTGGCCAACACCAATCTCGTCCTCGGTAAGCACAGCGGCCGCCGCGCCCTTGCAGACCGCCTCGAAAAACTTGGCCACCCCCTCACTCGCGAGCAACTCGATGAGGTCTACCACCGCTTCACCGAACTGGCCGACCGTAAGAAATCAATCTACGACCAGGACATTCTTGGTCTTCTTCAGCCAGACAAAGCCGCCCTCATCACCCACTAAGCGAAGAACAAAAATAAAGGGATCCAGTTATGCGTCTGAAAATTGCAGTCCTCGCCGGCGACGGCATCGGCCCCGAAGTCACGCAGCAAGCCACTAACATCCTCCGCGCAGTAGCCGAGTTCGGTGGACATGACTTCACCTTCGTCGAAGCCCCCATCGGCGGCATCGCCATCACGGAGCACGGCTCACCTCTTCCCACATCTACGCTCGACGTCGCGCTCGACTCTGAAGCCGTTCTGCTCGGCGCCGTAGGCGACAACAAGTTCAACGCTCTGACGCCCGACAAGCGTCCCGAAGCCGGCCTCCTGCAACTGCGCCAGGCACTCGGCGGCTTCGCGAATCTACGCCCATCGATCGCCTATTCTGCGCTAAGCGCAAGCTCTCCCCTTCGCCCCGAAGTCACCAAAGATGTCGATATCATGTTCGTCCGCGAACTCCTCGGCGGCCTTTACTTCGGTTCGCCCCGCTGGTGGAACAAAGACACTAACGAAGCCATCAACACCATGCGCTACACCCGCGACGAGGTAGTCCGCGTAGCCCGTGTAGCCTTCGAGCTAGCATCCCGACGCCGCAAGAAAGTCACTTCGGTCGATAAGGCCAACGTCCTCGAAGTCTCGCAACTCTGGCGCGCTATCGTCACCGAAGTTGCGAAAGACTACCCCGACGTCAGCCTCGAGCACCAACTCGTTGACTCAATGGCGATGCATATCATGAACACCCCGCGCAACTTCGATGTCGTCCTCACAGAGAACCTCTTCGGCGACATCCTCTCCGACGAGGCTGGCGTCATCACCGGCTCCCTCGGCATGTTGCCCTCAGCCACTATCGGCGGAGCCGTTAATCTCTACGAGCCCGTTCACGGCAGCGCCCCCGACATCGCTGGAACCGGCAAGGCAAATCCTCTTGGCGCAATTCTCACGGCCGCTATGGTTCTTCGCCACTCTGCCAACCTCGAGCAGGACGCCAAAGCCGTAGAAGCAGCCGTCCATAAAGTTCTCAACGCCGGCTACCGTACCGCCGATATCGCTCGCGGTCAGGAGCCCAGCCAAACGCCAGTCACGACGCAGGAGATGGGCAAGCTAGTACACCAAGCACTGGCCGAGTCCATCGACCGCCGCCAGGCCATGCACGCCGTCTAATCAACGCGCGTTCTTCGCCACCGAAGCCCGTCATTTTGAGCGCAACGAAGAACCTGCATTTGCTTTTTGTTTTTGTCCATGCTGTTGTTTCTAGCTAAAACAATGCGCCACTTCCTCCAACTCGCCGCCGTCCTCCTCACCCTGGCTCCCATGGCGGCTCCGGCGCAAATCTCCTCGCCACAGATCACCAAATCCCAAAAGCAGCCAAAAGAAAATCTCGAGTGGCTATGGAAATACAGTCCACCGCCCACCGACGGTCGCGAAAATGATCTCGTCCTCGACCCACGCTTCCGTCCCTTCCTGGCTCAATATCTCACTGCTCCGCAAACCTTCTGGGGCAATCCCAAAAGCGGCTACAAGTCTTTAGCCGCAACTGCGCTCGACTTCCTCTCGGTCCCCGACAAAGTTCTGGCCGACGACAACCGCTACGTCACCATCACCGGCTGCGTCTACCGCTTCTGTCCCTCGCGTGGCCTCCTCTGGGTCGACCTCGGAAGTCCGCATCCGCTTGTAGCCTTCGCGGCCATCGATTGGGTCAAGGACAACAAAACCCCTGACCAGCCCGACGCCGAGTACACCATGTGGCTCTTCACCAACCATCCCATCGATCCTGACCACATTCCCTCTGCGCTGACGCACAGTATCGCGCGTTGGACCGCCATGCCGCCTTCCGGAAGCACCGTCCTCCAGCGCATCACAAACGCCATTCTCGTCGACCCCGACGGCACGCCTCATCAGATTCCGACCGCCGCCACCGGCGCAAACAGCATCACCAGGCTCCAAACCGGACAAAAGGCACATCCATGAACACGACACCTAAGACACTCTTCGAAAAAGTCTGGCAGCAGCATCTCGTAGCTGAACCTGAAGGCGAGCCGACGATCCTGTACATCGATCTTCACCTCCTCCACGAGGTCACATCGCCGCAGGCCTTCGACGGCCTTCGCATGGCCGGTCGCAAAGTGCGCCGACCCGACCGCCACATCGCCACGGTCGACCACAACGTTCCCACGACCAGCGCCGAAGACCGCCTTCACATCGTCGACCAGATATCGGCCAACCAGGTCAACGCCCTGCGCAAAAACTGCGCCGAGTTTGGCATCGAATTCTTTGACGTACAGGACGCTTCGCAAGGCATCGTTCATATGATCGGGCCCGAGCTAGGAGCCACCAAGCCCGGAATGACCATCGTCTGCGGCGACTCTCACACCTCCACGCACGGAGCCTTCGGCGCACTCGCCTTCGGCATCGGCACCAGTGAGGTCGAGCACGTCATGGCCACGCAAACTCTCCCACAGGCTAAGCCAAAGACCTTCCGCATAACCGTTGACGGCGACCTCTCCTTCGGTGTCACAGCCAAGGACATCATTCTCCACATCATCGGCAAAATAGGCACCGACGGAGCCACAGGCTACGCGGTTGAGTACGCGGGCTCCGCGATTCGTGCACTCTCAATGGAAGGCCGCATGACCATCTGCAACATGAGCATCGAAGCTGGAGCTCGCGCCGGAATGATCGCCCCCGACGTGACCACCTTTAGCTACCTCATGGGCCGCCGCTTCTCACCGACCGGCGCCGCATGGGACGAGGCGGTCGCCCACTGGCGCACCCTTCCTACCGATGAAGGCGCCGCCTTCGACCGCGAACTCCACATCGATGCCGCTGCCATCACCCCCACCGTCTCCTGGGGCACAAGTCCGGGCATGGTCACCTCCATAGAAGGCAAGGTTCCCTCCATCGAAGATGCGCCTACCGAGGCAGACAAAAAGTCCTACGCTCGTGCCCTCGAATACATGGGCCTACAGCCCGGCACACCCATCGAAGAGATCAAAATTGACGCAGTCTTCCTCGGCTCCTGTACCAACGCCCGCATTGAAGACCTCCGCGCCGCTGCCAAAGTCGTCAAAGGCCATCACATCGCAACTACCGTGCGCGCCATGGTCGTCCCCGGTTCGCAAGCGGTCAAGCGCCAGGCCGAACAGGAAGGTCTGCACGACATCTTCAAGACCGCAGGCTTCGAGTGGCGCGAGCCCGGTTGCAGCATGTGCCTCGGCATGAACCCCGACATCCTCGCCCCCGGCGAACGTTGCGCCTCCACCAGTAATCGCAACTTCGAAGGCCGCCAGGGCCGCGGAGGACGTACTCACCTCGTCTCTCCCGAGATGGCCGCCGTAGCCGCCATCACCGGCCACTTCACCGACATCCGCAACTGGAACCAAGGAGGAAATAACTAATGGAACCCATCAACATCCTCACCTCCAAGGCCGCCCCGCTGCCGTTGCCCAACATCGACACGGACCAGATCATCCCCAAGCAGTTCCTTAAGCGTATCGAACGCACCGGCTACGGCGACTTCCTCTTCTATGACTGGCGACGCATCCAGGAAGGCCCCGCCGCCGGCCAACCCAACCCTGACTTCGTTCTCAACAAGCCCGAACACAAGGGTGCCGAGATCCTCATCGCCGAGAAAAACTTCGGCTGCGGCAGCTCACGCGAGCACGCCGCCTGGGCCATCAACCAATACGGCTTCCGCGCCGTCATCGCGCCCAGCTTCGCGGACATCTTCTTTTCCAACGCCGGCAAGAACGGCATCATCCTCTGCCGCCTCACCGACGACGAGGTCAAAACACTTCTCGACCGCAGCACCAAAGACCCGGATCACAAACTCACCATCAACCTCGAGCAGCAAACCGTAACCGACGACCAAGGCTTCAACGCCCACTTCGACATCGACCCGTTCCGCAAGTACTGTCTGCTGAACGGTCTCGACGACATTGGCCTAACGCTGCGCCACGAATCCGCGCTGGACACTTACGAATCCAAACACGACACCGAATTCTGGCTCAAACCCCGAGCAACGGCATAAAGCGCCGTTGCCACAACAATCACAGCTTTTTGTTTGTATCCGTTTTTATCAGTCTTTATCGCTTTTATCCCCGTTACGCCTTAATCCGTGTTCATCCGCGTAATCCGCGGTCGGCTTCACCTAGAGGAACAGATGCCCAACGAAATCAATCCGAAGAAACACTCCGTAGCCCTCACCGAAGGCCCCAACCGTTCTGCCGCGCGCGCCATGCTGCGCAGCGTTGGCTTCTCCAAGGAAGACCTGCACAAGCCCATCATCGGCATCGCCAACACCTGGACCGAGATAGGCCCCTGCAACTTCCATCTCCGTCAGGTTGCCGAGGCCGTCAAGCAGGGCGTCCGCGAAGCCGGCGGCACCCCGATGGAGTTCAATACCGTCACCATCTCCGACGGCATCACCATGGGCACCGAAGGCATGAAGGCCTCGCTCATCTCCCGCGAAGTCATCGCCGACTCCATCGAGCTCGTCACGCGTGGCAACTCCTTCGACGGGCTGATCTGTATTGCTGGTTGTGACAAGAACATGCCCGCCGCAATCATGGCACTCGCTCGCCTCGACATCCCCGGCCTCATGCTCTACGGAGGCTCCATCGCTCCCGGCCACCTGCCCCAGCCCGATGGCAGCACCAAAGACATCACCATCCTCAACGTCTTCGAGGCCATCGGCTCCCACGCCGCAGGCAAGATCAACGACGAGCAGCTCGAAGCCGTAGAAGCCACAGCCTGCCCCGGCCCCGGAGCCTGCGGCGGCCAGTTCACCGCCAACACCATGGCTATGGCCGGCGAGTTCCTCGGCATCTCTCCCATCCAACTCACCGGTGTCCCCGCGATGTCCGCTGACAAGGCAAAGGCCTCCCGCGAAGCCGGCAAGCTCGTCATGCAGCTCGCCCGTCAGGACCTGCGCCCAAGCAAAATTCTCACCCGCAAGTCACTCGAGAATGCCATCACCGCAGTCTGCGCGTCTGGCGGCTCAACCAACGCCGTCCTCCACCTAATCGCCATCGCCAACGAGCTCAACATTCCGCTCTCCGTCGACGACTTCGACAAGATCAGCGAGCACGTACCCTTCATCTGCGACCTCTCCCCCGGCGGCAAATACGTCGCCAAGGACTATCAGGACGCAGGCGGATCGCGCCTCCTCGCCAAGCGCCTCCTCGACGCAGGCCTCCTCCACGGCGACCAGATCACCGTCACTTCGAAGACCCTCGCTGAAGAAGCGCAGCACGCCGTCGAGACCCCCAACCAGCCCGTCATCCACACGCTCGACAAGCCCCTGAAGCCCACCGGCGGCCTCGTCATCCTCAAAGGCAATCTCGCCCCCGAGGGCTGCGTCATCAAAGTCGCTGGCCACGAGCGCCTCTTCCATCAGGGCCCAGCCCGCGTCTTCGACAGCGAAGACGCCTGCTTCGCCGCCGTCGAATCCGGCAAGATCAACCCCTCCGACGTCCTCGTCATCCGCTACGAGGGTCCGCGCGGAGGCCCCGGCATGCGCGAGATGCTCGCCGTCACCGCCGCCATCAAAGGCATCCCCGAGCTCTCCGAAACCGTAGCACTCCTCACCGACGGCCGCTTCTCCGGAGCCACTCGCGGCCTCATGGCCGGCCACGTAGCCCCCGAAGCCCAGCTCGGAGGCCCCATCGCCGCCGTCCACGAAGGCGACACCATCACCTTCGACATCCCCAACCGCGAACTTCGCCTCGAAGTCCCAGCCGAAGAGATCGCCAAACGCCTGAAGTCATGGCAAGCACCCGCCCCGCACTACAAACGCGGAGTCTTCGCCAAATACGCCAACTCCGTAAGCAGCGCCAGCGAAGGAGCCGTTACCACGTAGTTCGACTGACTCTTGCTGTTTATTTTTTTGTCTTTGCGTCTCTTTGTTGTCACCCCCGAAGGGGAAATGCTTCTAGCTTTCGCTTTGCAGTCGCATTGCTTTTCGTTTCGCTTAAGGGCACGGCTTCAGCCGTGCCGCAATCTTAACCCGAGGGATGGGGCTTTAGCCCCTGAGGTACGCTTTGGATATGCCGATCAGCTCGTTCTCAGAATCGAATCCAGGTGTGCAATTGCGCTTCGGCGATCAGTTGATCCGATTTGACCGGGCAATGAAACAAAAGGCTTACGCAGGCATCACCACCGATGGGGCTGCCGAATGCGGCTGCTCGTATTGTCGTAACTTCATAGCTCAAAGAGCCTCGGTCAACCCACAGAGCTTCCTAGCGCTGCTCGATCAGCTTGGCATAGACCCGACAAAGGAAGGCGAAGTCTACGAATGTGGGCCAACACAAGACGGTAGAAGACTTTATGGTGGATGGCTCTTCTTCACAGGTCAAGTGCTCGAACCGGGACAGAACCACGTTCAGCAGGATGGTATGGAGTATTGGGTCAATGGAGACAAGCGACTACCTGTACCGAACGGCGACTTTGGACACGATCTATTGGCGCTTGAGTTCACCACCAGTATTCCTTGGGTTCTTTCAGAAGAGCCGTAAACGCAATTAGCCGACGGAGTTCACGATGACACAGACCAATCACAAGACCAACGCACACCCCACACTCACCGGAGCAGAAATCCTCTGGGCCACTCTCGCCGGAGAGAACGTAGACCGCGTCTTCGGCTACCCCGGCGGAGCCATCCTCCCTATCTACGACGCGCTGCGCAAGTTCCCCATCCATCACATCCTCGTCCGCCACGAGCAGGGCGCCTCGCACATGGCCGACGGCTACGCCCGCGCCTCAGGCAAGGTCGGCGTCTGCATGGCCACCTCCGGCCCCGGCGCGACGAACCTCGTCACCGGCATCGCCACCGCCATGCTCGACAGCATTCCTCTCGTCGCGATCACCGGTCAGGTCTCCTCCAAGGTCCTCGGTTCCGACGCCTTCCAGGAAGTCGATATCACCGGCATTACGCTGCCGATCACGAAGCACAACTTCCTCGTGACTCGCGCCGAAGACATCGCGCCGACCGTGCGTCTCGCCTTCCAGATCGCGAAGTCAGGACGTCCCGGCCCTGTCCTCGTCGACATCACCAAGGACGCCCAGCAGGCCACTGCTACCTTCGATTTCGAGGCCGCCGCGCCTCCCGCGTACCGTCCGCACCCGATGTTGCGCGCGGAATCCTCCTCGATCCAGCAGGCTATCGAGCTCATCAAGTCCGCGAAAAAGCCGCTTATTCTTGCGGGGCACGGCATCATCCAGTCCGGAGCCGAGCAGCAGGTCATCGCGTTTGCGGAGCGTCACCAGATTCCCGTTGCCAGCACTCTTCTTGGCCTCGGAGCCTTTCCCACGCACCATCCGCTCTCACTCGG
The DNA here is from genome assembly GCA_963831665.1 of uncultured Acidobacteriaceae bacterium. Classification (GTDB taxonomy): domain Bacteria; phylum Acidobacteriota; class Terriglobia; order Terriglobales; family Acidobacteriaceae; genus Edaphobacter. Next base: position 458,882 of record CAWHRG010000001.1, read on the forward strand.
AATGATGGGAATGCACGGCGAATCATGGGTGAATCACGCTATTCAGCAGGCTGATCTGCTGCTTGCATTTGGCATGCGTTTTGATGACCGCGTCACCGGAAACCTCGCCAGCTACGCTCAGAATGCAAAGAAGATTCACATCGAGATCGATCCATCTGAGATCAACAAGAACGTGAAGGCTGACGTTGCTCTCATTGGCGATCTGCGTGAAACGCTCGAGCTGCTTCTTCCGTTGTTGCCGAAGAAGTCCGATACCAAATGGCTGCGTGAGATCAATGCTATGAAGGGTGATGCTGCGGTTCGCGACATCATCAATCTGCCGGACAATGGTCATCTTTATGCGGCCCATGTTATCAACGACATCTGGCGTGAGGCTGTGGCTGCGGGGCGTGAGAAAGAGACCATCATCGTTACAGATGTGGGCCAGCACCAGATGTGGGAAGCCCAGTATTACAAGCATGATGTCTCCAGAACCCTTGTAACTAGTGGGGGTTTGGGCACAATGGGCTTTGCTTTGCCCGCTGCTATTGGTGCTAAGGTGGCTTGCCCTGAGAAGGATGTGTGGGTGATTGCTGGCGATGGCGGTTTTCAGATGACTGCGTCGGAGCTTTCTACCATTGTGCAGGAGGGGCTGGCGATCAATATCGCTGTGATAAATAACGGGTTTCTGGGGATGGTGCGGCAGTGGCAGGAGGCGTTTTATGAGAAGAATTATTCGGCCTCGCCGATCCTTTCGCCGGACTTTGTGAAGCTGGCTGCGGCTCATGGGATCGATGGGGCGCATGTCGCTGAGCGCAAGGATGTTACGCCGACGGTGACGAAGGCGCGGACGAGTGGCAAGGCCTTTCTGATCAACTTCCAGGTGGAGAAAGAGGATGGCGTCTATCCGATGATCGCTCCCGGCGCCGCTCTCCATGAGATGGTTCGGCGTCCGACGAAGGATCCGCTGCTCGAAACTCCGGAGGATGAGTAGGGAATTTTTCGGCAAATTTAAGTGAGTTTTTCTGGCACCGGTTTTCTGCTGTTTTACAGGGATTTTTGAGAAAAATGGTGTGCAGAACGTGGTTTTTTGATGGACAAGTGATGGTGAAATGCGTGGCTAACATGGACAAAAAAACGTCGCTTTTCAACGACCGGATATTTTGCAGTTTTTGCAACTTTATTTTCGGCTTGTCGTTTGTGCTGGCGGCCGTCGCTGGCCACGCCCAAACCCCTCACATCAAAATCAAAGTCATCAACGCCAAGACGAATCACCCCATTCATGACGAAAGACTCAACGTAGCTCTACGCGTCGACCAGATCGGATCAGTAGCTATGGGCACGGATAAACACGGAATCATCGATGTCGACCCCGGCGATGCCTCTATCATCCGCATCCTGTCGAATATGTATGCCGATTGCCGGCCGCGCAGCGAACTTTATACCAACTATTCCATCGATACGATTCGTCAGTCGGGAATCACTACAGGCAATCTCTGCAGCAGCGCCAGTCCGAAGGCAAAGCCCGGCGAACTCATTCTGTTCGAGATTCCCAAAACCTTTGTCCCGTCGTATCCCCATCCACCTGTCACCTCTATGCCCCACTCCGATGAGAATCCGCACTGAAAGGCACGCATGCTTCACACTTTTGTAGCTTTGGTCATCTACTTGCCCACCGGAATCTCGGAGGGCAAATAGATGCCTTCAACAAATCAAGTACTCCGAGAGAACGCCTCCAGCGCATTTGTAGGATTACGTTCGCACCAAGACGAAGATTCGGGCTTGGTCGATCAATTTGTCTTGATCGAGGGTGATGCAGATACTTTTAGGTTCCTTGGTCTGCTATTCACAGCGATGGCTGAATCTGGGGAAGACTGCAGCCGAACCATTCATCCGAGAGGCGCCGGAAGCGCGCACTTTGTCGCAGGATCTGACTTAGGTCTCATGCTACATAGAAACGATTGTTCTCATGGATCAAAACGCTAACTTACTAACCGCTGAAAGGCCTCTATGCTCCACACTTTCGTAGCCCTGGTCCAAGATAAGCCCGGCGTACTCACCCGGGTCGCCTCGCTGTTTCGCCGCCTGAATATCAACATTGTCTCGCTTACTGTAGGCGAGAGCGAGAGGGCCGATACCTCGCGCATGACGATTGTCTGCGAGGCGCCTGAGCATGCTGCGCACCGTATCCGCGCTTCGCTCTATAAGCTTGAGATTACCGTCGATGTTGACGAAGTGGGTCGCAGCGAGGCTGTCATTCGTGAGCTTTGCCTCATCAAGGTCGCCGCCGGACCGCAGGAGCCAAACGGCCTGCACTCGCGTTCGCAGATTTTTGAGTTGGCTAATGTCTTCCGTGCGCGCGTTGTTGATCTTGCGCCGGAGTCGATCATGCTTGAGATGACCGGGAGCTCCAGCAAGATCGAAGGGCTGGTTCAGGTGTTGCGCGAGAGCAACTACACCATTCTTGAGGTCTCGCGCACTGGACGTATGGCCATGCGGCGCGGGCATCACACCAGTCGGGTGCTCAAGGCGCTTGGTACTAACGGCTCGGCCGAGCCCCCAAACACTACTTTCACTAAGGAAATTCTTCCTAACGAGTTTCAGGGTGTTCACGAGGAAGAGGAATAGGTGTGAGCTTTTGTCGTCATCCTGTGAAGGATCGCTGTATTTCGTTGTTGTTTGTTTTTTGTGATGAGCAAGGATTGAAAGACTAAGAACAGACAAAAGCTAAATACAGGGATCCTTCACTTCGTTCAGGATGACGACGGTGGAAGGTTGGAATTTGGGAAAACGGAAAGGAAGGGTTTCATGGAGGGATACGCCTATGTTTATATACTCGCGAATGGCTTCAAGAAGCTCTACGTTGGCGTTACTTCGGAACTCGAAATCAGGATTCGGCAGCATAAGCAGAAGAAGGATCCGACATGCCACACCGCCAGATACAACATCAACAGGCTCGTCTACTTCGAGCGTTTTACAACCATTACTGCGGCGATCGCTCGCGAGAAACAACTCAAGGGCTGGTTGCGTATCCGCAAACTGGAGCTCATCATCTCGACCAATCCAGCATGGCTTGATCTCAGCGCCGATTGGGGAAAGCCGATTCAACCCTACTCCTGGCCGGAAAGAGCTTAGGTAAAAATTCGCTTCGCTCTGCTTCAGTACTTCCGACCTCACAACTTGTTACCATCAATGACAAAGGAAAACGAAAGAAAATGGCAAAGACTTACCACGACGCAGACGCAGACCTCTCTCTTATCCAAGCCAAGAAGGTGGCCATCATCGGCTATGGCTCGCAGGGCCATGCCCACGCCCTCAACCTCAAGGACTCCGGCGTTGATGTCCGCGTAGGCCTTCGCCCTGAGTCGGCTAATGCCGAGCGCGCACGCAAGGCTGGCCTTGTCGTCGGCACCGTTGCCGAGGTGTCGAAGTGGGCTGACGTCATCATGAACCTGACGCCCGACCAGACCGCAGCGAAGGTTTACCACGCCGACATCGAGCCGAACCTTGCCCCCGGCAAGACGCTGATGTTCGCTCACGGCTTCAACATTCGCTTCCGCACCATTACGCCTCCCGCAGGTGTCGATGTTTCGCTGGTTGCGCCAAAGGCTCCGGGCCATCGTGTGCGCGAAGTGTTCACCGAAGGCGGCGGCGTACCTGGCCTTGTGGCCGTTGAGCAGGATGCCAGCGGCACTGCGCTTGCGCTCGCTCTCAGCTACGCCAAGGGCATCGGCTGCACTCGCGCTGGTGTGCTGCAGACCACCTTCACGGAAGAGACCGAGACCGATCTGTTCGGCGAGCAGGCTGTTCTCTGCGGAGGCACTGCTGCGCTTGTGAAGGCAGGTTTCGAGACGTTGACCGAGGCAGGCTACCAGCCCGAGCTCGCTTACTTCGAAGTGCTGCATGAGCTGAAGTTGATCGTCGACCTGATGTATCGTGGCGGCCTTGAGTACATGCGTCACTCCATCTCCGACACCGCTGAGTGGGGCGACTATGTTGCAGGTCCGCGTATCGTTACGCCTGAGGTGAAGAAGGCGATGAAGTCTCTGCTGAACGACATTCAGGATGGATCGTTCGCGAAGAAGTTCATCGAAGAGAACGAGACCGGACGCAAGGAGTTCACACGCATCCGCAAGGAAGAAGCCGCTCACGGAATCGAGAAGGTGGGTGCAGAGCTTCGCAAGGCCATGCCATTCCTCGATCCTGTGAAGGTAGAGAACGGCGCAGTCGTCAAAGCATAGTAGTAAAAACAATCGAAACGCCTGGGCCCCGGAGGACACTATTATCCGGGGCCTCTGCTTTAAAAACAGTGATCCGAAACGAACTACGCAGCATCCAATTTCGTATCACTGACAGTTCGTCACAAAAACTTGTAGGCGTCTCCCCTGGCCCCGTTCCCTCTGTAACAATGGAGACTCCTAGAGCTTCTGCCATGGTGGCAGAAGAGGTTCTAAAGGAGATTCAAGATGGCCGCTCCAAGCAGCTACGAAACTTTCCTACCCCAAACTCACCCAGGAGAGCAGCCAGTATTCATAGGCCCGCCCGCTGAGCCGACGCCGCTGCCGCAGCTGGTCGCCGCTCTGCGCACCATTACGCCGCTCGAAGGCCTTACCGAAGCCGAGTACGCATGGCTCGCTACTCACGGCACCGAGACCGTAGGCGAAGACGGCTCCATCGTTTTCCTAGAAGGCGGCCCGGTCGACAAGCTGCACTTCATCCTGATGGGCGAGATCCATGTGCGCCGTCGGAACACCAGCTCGACTACGCTGTGGATTGGCCGCGCAGGCCAGATGACGGGCAAGCTGCCGTTCTCGCGCATGAAGAGCTACGGCGGCGACGGCTATACGGTCGGCCCTGTGTGGGGTCTGAATATCGACCAAAGCATCTTCCCCGAGATGCTGGCTGCAATCCCGTCGATGACCCAGCGTTGCGTTTCGGTGCTGCTGGACCGCGTCCGCGAGGTCACGCGCATGGAACAGCAGGCAGAGAAGCTCGGCGCCCTGGGCAAGCTGGCGGCGAACCTGGCGCATGAGCTCAATAACCCAGCCTCTGCGGCCCAACGGTCCGCCTCGAGCCTCTTCTCAGAGCTGCGCCAGTATGGCGACCAGAAGTATCGCCTCGGCAACCTCTGTCTGTCCGATACGCAGACGTCGCTGTACCGCTCGTGGATTACGCGAACGCGTGCCCGTATGTCCGAGTACGAAGCTCTGGCGGAGGCCAATCAGGATCCGTTGGCCACGATTGATCGCGAATCGAACCTGATCAAGTGGCTCGAAGACCACAACATCCCGAACCCGTGGGCCATTGCTCCGTCTCTCGCCGAGACCACGATCACGATCGAGCAGCTGGACGAGTTGGCTGACATTGCGACCTCTGAAATGTTGCCGATTGCCATCGGCACCTTCGCGAGTTCGCTTCGCGTGGAGAGGATGGCTGAGACGGTCGTCAATTCGACGGTACGGATCTTTGATCTCATTCGGGCCATCAAAGACTACTCGTACATGGACCAGGCGCCGATTCAGGATGTTGATTTAGCGCAATCGCTTGAAAACACGCTGGTTATGTTCAAATCGCGGCTGCAGCACGTAAACGTCGAAACCAGCTTCGATTCTGCGCTTCCGCCTGTAAGTGCTTATGGCAGCGAGCTTAATCAGGTCTGGACGGCGCTGATCGAGAACGCCCTCGATGCTATGAAGGATCACGGCACACTGCGCCTTACTACCCGGCTCAGCGGGCAGATGGCCTTCGTCGAGGTCTGGGACACGGGACCGGGCATCGCGCCGGAGCTGAAGTCGCGCATCTTCGAGCCGTTTTACACCACGAAGGCTCCCGGGCGCGGGCTGGGACTGGGGCTGGACACCGTGCAGCGCATCGTCACCAAGCACTCCGGCTACACGCACGTGGAATCGAAGCCCGGCGCCACCTGCGTCCAGATTCGACTTCCACTCGATCAGGCTCAGGCCTATTAAAACAAAACGGGAGGGGCTGTAGCCTCTCCCGCTAACATGCTTAGCGTCAATTACTTAGTGATTTCGACGCCGCGCCAGAACGCCGTGTGATGCTTTACGTTTCGCGCTGCCGGCTTGGGATCGGGGTAGTACCACGCGGCATCGGGGTTTTCCTGGCCGTCGACGATGATCGTGTAGTACCGGGCCTGTCCCTTCCAGGGGCAGCTGGACGTCGTCGAACTCGGTCTTAGAAACTCCCGCTTTACAGTCTCGTCCGGAAAGTAGATATTCCCCTCAACCGTCTCGAATTTGTCACTCTCTGCTAAAGTCTGGTTGTTCCAAACTGCCTTCGCCATAATTGCTACCTACATTCTTTTCAATCGTTTAGGGCACACACCACACCTCCGCGGCTCGAAGCTGCGGGAAGGCAGGGCCCAAGGGTCTCAACGCATTTGTAACAGAAATGATGCAGAAAGGGAAAGCCGGGGGCTGCCCGGCTTGGTCACGGCACGCCGTTAGGACGCCGCCTTCGCGGGGCCGAAGGACTTCAGCATCGTCTCGTAGAGAGCCTTCGCGGCTGGATAGGTGTCGATCATTGTGGCCGTGTGTCTCATGAAGCGGTTGCCGCTCTGCTTTTCGGTCTCGGCGTGGAAGTGGTGGAACTTGGCGTAGAGGAGGATGCCCTCGCCGTTGGTGTCGAGGAACAGGTCGGCGTCGAGCGCTCCACGGAGGACCATCGCGGCTGCCATCTCCCAGTAGCTGATGACCTGGCGCCAGGCTGGGTTGTGCTCGGAGGTGAAATCGCGTGAGACCGCGCGCAGCTCGTCGAGGTTTTTTGGATTGAACTCGAAGACCATGAAGCGGCGGGCCTTGCGCAGCATCTCTTCTCGTCGCAGTTCGTAAAGGTGCAAGATCAACTCTGCATCGGCTGGCGTTGCCATCGTTCGTTCTCCTTCAATCATTATGCAACGCTCTCGACTACCGGACGCGTCTTCTCCGGATCAGGCCGTTCCGCAACCGGAGCTGGCCCTGCAATCTTCTTCTGGTATGTGCATGGCGGAGTGGTCGAGACCTCCTCCGGAGCGCCCTTTCTCTTCCGTTTCTTCGGGAGTGCCTCGGCGTTGTTCGGGCATACGAGGTAGGTGCCCTTGTCGTTGGCGACCTCCAGCAGGTACGCGCTGTCGCACTTCGGACAGGTCTCGTTTACCAGCTTCAGGTTGGAGGCGAAGTCGCACTTCGGATAGTTTACGCAGCCGTAGAACAGGTCGCCGCGCTTGGTCTTGCGCACGGCGATGTCGCCGCCGTCCTTCGGGCACTTTACGTCGAGCAGCTCCTGCTTGATGTACTTGCACTTTGGATAGCCGCTGCAGCTGATGAACTCACCGTACTGCCCGTTGCGCAGAAGCAGAGGCTTGCCGCACTTGGGGCAGCTCTCTTCCAACGGCACCGGAGGTTTCTGCTGGACCTTCTGGGTCAGCTTGCGGATCGTCTTGCACGGCGGATCTTCGTTGTAGCCGGGGCAGGCCATGAACGGTCCCCACGGGCCATTGCGCAGCACCATCACGCGGCCGCAGTTGTCGCAGAACTCCTCTTCGGCGACTTCGTCGGCGCCCGGTGCGCTGAGGTCAGGCTTGGCGGCGAAGTTTTCCTTTGTGAAGTCGCAGCTGTACTGCTCGGCAGTGACCTTTTTACCGGCCTCGGCAGCCTCATCGATTGCGGTGGCCAGCTCTTTTGCGTTCAGGACTTCTTTGGAATATGCGAACTCGTCGTCGGTCGTGGACTTCACGATGATCGGGAAGGTGAATGCCGTCGTCACTTTCTTGATCACGGCCTTCTGGTCCTTCTTCCATGGGCCAGCCGCGATCGTCATCGGCTTGACCTTGGAGAAGTTGCTGCAGGAGTAGAAGCTGCCGAACTTGCCCCACTTCAGAATCAGGGGGCTGCCGCAGTTGTCGCAGACCTCGTTGGTCTTCTCTTCCATGCGCTTGATGTCTTCCATCGAGCCTTCGGCGACCTTGAGCTCCTTCTCAAAGTGGTCGTAGAAGCCATTCAGGAGGTCGGTCCACTTTTCAGCGCCATCTTCGACGGCATCCAGCTCGCCTTCGAGCGTGGCCGTGTATGCCGTGTCGAAGATGTACGGGAAGTTCTTCACCAGCAGCTTGGTCACGACGGTGCCGATCTCGGTTGGAACGAACTTCGCCTGGATCTTCTTCACATAGTCGCGATCCTGGATCGTATTAATGATGGAGGCATACGTCGAAGGCCGTCCGATGCCCTTCTCTTCGAGGGTCTTCACCAGGCTGGCTTCGTTGAAGCGCGGCGGAGGCTGTGTAAACTTCTGCTGCGGATCGAGCTTCTCAAGCCGCAGTGCCTCGCCGTTGCTCAGCTCAGGCAACCTGCGATCCTCTTCCTCGTCCTCGCTCTGCGCGTCGTCTGCGTTCTTCGCTGCAGCCTCTTCCTTTGCAGCTTTATCCTTGGCCGCCTGACGCGCGCGCTTGTCTTCTTCTTCAAACTTCAGATGACCATCGAACTTCAGCACGCTTCCGGTGACGCGGAAGTCATAGGCAAGCTTCGCCTGCGCAACAATATCCACCGTTGTCTGATCGAAGACCGCCGGAGTCATCTGGCTGGAGACGAACCGCTGCCAGATCAACCGATACAGGCGGAACTGTTCGTCCGAGAGATACTTCCGGATTGAATCCGGTGTGTACTGCACATTCGTCGGACGGATCGCTTCGTGCGCATCCTGCGCCTGAGCCTGCTTCTTGCCTACGTATTCGTTCGGAGAAGCTGGCAGATACTGCGGTCCCAGCTTGCCGATGAACTCGCGAGCATCCGCAATCGCATCTGCGCTGACTCGCGTCGAATCCGTTCTCATATAAGTAATGAGGCCGACTGTCCCCTCAGAGCCAATCTCAACGCCTTCGTACAAACGCTGCGCTACGCCCATGGTGCGGCGCACGTTGAAGCCCAGCCGACCAGAGGCATCCTGCTGCAGCTTGCTTGTCGTGTAAGGAGCCTTCGGATTGTTCCGCCGCTCCTTCTTCTCAACCGAGCGCACGCTCCACTTCGCCTGCTCCAGCTCGCCGACGACCTCATCGACGGCCTCTTTATCCGGCAGTGCATTAGCAAGAAAGAGCTCCTTGCCATCTTCATCCTTGCCGTTCGGTACACGCGACGGCACCCCGTTCACGCCTACAAAGCGGGCCGTGAAACTCTGCTTACCGGCGGTGGGCTGGAGTTGCGCATCAATCATCCAGTGCTCTACCGGATTGAAATCGTTGATCTCCTGTTCGCGCTCCACAATCAGGCGTAGTGCAACGGTCTGCACGCGCCCTGCGCTCAGCCCACGACGCACCTTATCCCAAAGCAAGGGAGAGACCTGATATCCCACCAGCCGATCCAAAACACGACGCGTCTGCTGCGCGTCGACAAGGTTTTCGTCCACATCGCGAGCGTGCGCAAACGCAGCCTTCACGGCCTTCTGGGTGATCTCATTAAACGTGACCCGCCGCACCTTCGATTTGTCCTTCACCATCGGCAGCAGCTGCATCGACAGATGCGCCGCAATCGCCTCACCTTCGCGGTCAGGGTCAGGCGCCAGATAAACCATATCCGCCTTCGACGCCAGCTTCTTCAGCCGGTCTACCACCTTCTCCTTGCCCGGAGACACAATCAGCGTCGGCTCGAACGTCCGCTTCTTCAGTTCCACACCAATGTCGTTCTTAGGCAGATCCATGATGTGGCCAATCGAAGCCTCCACCGTGTAATCGCTGCCGAGATATTTTCCGATCGTCTTCGCCTTCGCAGGCGACTCCACGATCACAAGTGATTTACCCATTCGTTCCCTTCATCCACCAGAAACGTATCGCCGCAGCAAAACGTTCCATTCTTGCTTGTTCCATTGCGAACCTAACACGCTTCCGCGGCGTGCGTCATCTCTGCCTAATTTCTGAACTGACGAAAACTACGTCTGAAAGTCATACTCTACCCACCATTTTGTGGAAAACCCCATACCCAACCGGATGTCCCTCAACCTCAACAACGTGCTGCACTTACGCGCAGCTTCCATTTTTACTGAATCCATTCAGCTGCGAACTGCTTAAAAGGTCCGAACATAATTTTTACCCGGTAGCTGTTTTACGCGCCCCGCGATCTCCAGCTCGAACAAAGCAGTGAAGACCTCGGCCGACCCCAGCTCCCCTTCCAGACGCTCCATCAGATCGTCCAGTTGGATAGCTTCATCGTGCCGCAACCGGTCCAGAACCTTTCGTTCATGCTCCGGCAGTGGAGTTTCGCTAAATAAGGATGCAGTGCCTGCCGTTTTCGATTCACCCTTGCCCTCGGCGGCCAGCTCATCCTCCAATTCCAGGCGCACGTGCGACGGCAGATCTTCCCATATATCCTCCCACGTCGCCGTGAGCTTAGCGCCCTGCTTTATCAGCGTGTTAGGCCCCCATGCGTTCTTGTTGGTCACATTACCCGGGACAGCGTATACGTCGCGATTCTGATCCATCGCACATCGCGCCGTTATCCGAGTACCGCTGTACTCCGCCGCCTCAATTACCAGAACCCCTACACTCATTCCACTCAATACCCGGTTTCGGATAGGAAAGTTCTGCGGCGCCGGAAATGTCCCCAGCGGATACTCGCTCACAATCGTCCCGCCGGTCGCTACGATACTCTCCGCCAGCTTTTTATTCTCTTTGGGATAGATCACGTCGATTCCCGTTCCCCACACGGCGACTGTTTTTCCACCAGCCTCGATGGCTCCCTTATGCGCGGCTGTATCCACGCCACGAGCCATTCCACTTAATATGACCAGCCGCCGGTTTGCCAAATCGCGTGAGAGCAGCTCCGCCATACCGGCTCCATAGGGCGATGGGCTTCGCGTGCCAACCACCGCAATCCCCGGTCGCGCCAGCAGCTCCACATTCCCGCGAATCCAGAGCACAGCGGGCGGATCGTAGATCTCTCTCAGCCGTTCGGGATAAGCCTCATCGGCAGGCGTCAGCACACTGCCGCCCACCTCGACTACTCTGCGCAACTCATCCTCTGCCGCAGCTCGCGCCTTGCCTTCAAACACGAACTGCGCTGACTTGGCCGGCATGCCAAGGCCTTCCAGCTCCGTGAGCGACGCATCAAACACGTGCTCTGTCTCACCGAGCCGATTGACCGCCTTCCATATGCGCAAAGGCCCCATTCCCGGCGTCAAAGCCAGCGCCAGCCAGGCCAACTGTGCTGCATCCAAACGCTCCACCGCATACTGCTCTGCGTCGCTGGTCGTCTTCATCGTTCTCCGTTATCTGTTTTGAATCAGTGTGCCCGATGGAGACTATCACGAGCGATCTCCACAGCAAATATCACGCCTGCGTCGCAGCCACTGCTTTATCGCGACTGACTGCGCTTATCATCAGGAACGACGCGCCTCCCATCGCCAGCGCAACGAACTCGCTCGTCCACTCATTCCCGTTGTGCGGAGCAGCAGCCACTCTCGGCATGTGCAGAATAACCACCCATGAGAGAAACATAATGCCGAGCAAGGTAGACGCGAGCTTCGCCATCTTTCCGGTAGCAATGCTCAACGCAGCAGCAAAAAATGCGACGCCCACAAAGTATGCCCAGAACAGTTTCCCCGGTATCCACGCCGGTATAAGTGTCGCAATAAATCCTGCATACAGGAAGTGCTGAACCCCAAAGACCACCAGCGCCAGCGCAAACAGATAACGCCCCACTGCAAGAAACTTATCGAGTGCTCTGGCAGAGTCCCCTCTGTCCGGCGGAAAGGTCGCGGCCAGAACCAGCGCAGCCCCACCCAGCGCCGCAAGCTCAAATCCGCTGGTCCACGGGCCGGGATCGCGAAGATGCCCGAGCAGGCCTAACAGATAAGCGCTCAGCGCCCGCCACAAAAGAGCTACACCCAGCAGCGTCGCAGCAGCCCGTCCCTTCCACCGCAGCACGAGGCACACTCCAACCGCGAAAAAGGCAGTTGCGACGATCCACGCGATCCAGCGATAACCTGCACTCCACGGAGGCCCGGGTACAACTTTTCCTACCCAGCTGGCATAGACCATGTACAAAGCACCGAAACACATCATCGCAACGGCAAACACTACTCGCCCAATTCGAACCAATCCATTCATGCGTTACAGCCTCCGGGCAGATCTGCATTTGGTCACATCGCAATGAATCCTACTATGACAATCTCTCGCTACATCTGTTGTTCGTCACAACGTTTGCACTCAATCTCCATGCCGAGGTGGGACGCCCTGCCCTCTTCCGTGGTCACCCACTCGCGCAGCGTCCACGGAGGATCATGCCGCACATGTTGTCCATGTCCGCAATCCAGTAGCGCCACCCAATCACCTTTGTCATCTTGCTCGAATCCGATAACCGCTCGCCGCATCTTCGCTTCTCCTCGCTCATCCAATAAACTAGTTTCTTGGCCTCCATCACGTCACATCCCGTCCGCGTAGCCGCAATTAATTTCCTCAACCCCGCTCCTCTGATGTGGGACTTCGAGCACCCGCCTCGCGCTGCCAAGCTGGCCGAGCGCTACAGCCTTCACTACACTTTGCCCTCGCTCTGCGCCGAAGAGCTCCTCAGCGGCCGCGCCGATCTCGGCCTGATTCCAATCGCCGCGCTTAATTCTGAGCTTGCCATCGTTCCCGGCTGCACCATCGCTTCACTCAGCCACGTTCGCTCCATACAGCTGATCGTCAAGGAACCCCATACCCTTGGCACAGTAAGGACCATCGCCGCCGATACCGCCTCACGCAGTTCGCTCGCCTACGCCGAGATCCTCTTCCGCAAATTCGTTGGCAACGATCCCACCTTTCTTCCGTCCCCAGCCGAGCCCATTGCAATGCTCCAGCACGCCGACGCCGCTATCCTCATCGGCGACCCCGCGCTTCTGGCGCTTGAATCCCGCGAAGCAATCGAGCAGGCCGTGGGCCCCTGCGAATGGTTCGACCTCGCGCATGAGTGGCATACGCGGACCGGCTTTCCCTGGGTCGCCGCCGTCTGGGCCGTCCGCCCCGAGGCCCTTACCCACGGGCATACAAGTCCAGCCCGGCTCATCGAAGACCTCATCAACTCCCGCGACCACGGCCTCGCCCACATCGAAGACCTCGTCCAGCAGTGGACTCCACGGATCCCCATTCCTGCCGCCACCATCCGCCACTACCTCACCCAAAACATCCACTACATCCTCGACGACGCCTGCATCCAGACCATCCAGCGCTTCCGCCAATACGCCGACGAGTTTGGCATCCTCCCTCCGCTTTCCACCCTCCGTTTCCTCTAGATTCCTCTTTCTTCACAAATATGGCGACTTACCATCGCCGATCCGCGTCTTAAGCACATGACTCCACAGGCCGCAGTCGCCATGATGGCCGATTACGCAACCACAGCGGTGAGAGTCTTCGCGCAAAAGGCCCCTCGACATTCCTCCCGACTGATGCGCTTTTTCTTCAGCTTCGGGCTCTTCGGACTCTTCCTCGTCTCCATCGTCGACTCGTCCTTCGTTCCGCTTCCCATCCCGGGCGTTACCGACATCATGATCGTCGTGCTCGCCGCCCGCCATAGCAACTGGCTCGTCCTCATCCTCATCGCCACAGTAGGCTCCGCCGTCGGCGGATACCTCAGCTACCAGGTCGGCCAATCAGGAGGCATGGCCTTTCTCGAAAAGCGCATCCCTCCGCGCATCTTCAATCTGGTCCGCGACTGGATGGAGCACCACGCTATCCTTGCCGTCGCCCTCCCGGCAATCCTTCCGCCACCGATGCCGCTCGCGCCGTTCGTCCTCGCCGCGGGCGCACTCAAGATGTCGAAGAAGAAGTTCATGACCACCTTCACGATCAGCCGGGCTGCGCGCCACTCTATCGCCGCTGGCCTTGGCATTTACTACGGCCGCCACATCCTGCGACTCTGGAACAGCATCTCCGACAAGTACGCTACCCCGATCCTCATCGTGCTCTGGAGCGCCATCCTCATCAGCTGCGCCATCGGTTTCTGGAAGCTCTATAAGACCTCGCACGCCGTCGCCAGCCATCCGGGACTCGAAAGCGGCAGCAAAACTCCAGCCTGACCTAAGCGATGGCCGATCGCTTCACCTTCGGCGCAAACTTCCGCTGATAGTAAGCCGTGGTCACCGCAATCGCCGGAACCCCGGTCATCGTTGGCCACAGCCATACATACCAATGGTTCCCCAGCATCGGCCCAAGCGTCACCACGCTGAACGCAGACCACGCCGCAATATAGCTCGCAATGAAATTCCCCAGGTGCGTGTACCACCAGAACATCTTTTCCTTCGGCTTCCGCACAAACGAAAGCATCTGCTTCGCCGAGCCCATCATCCCGATAAACCCAAACGCCACTCCAACCAGTGGAATCACTTCAATCGAAGCGGGACGAAACCAGCTAAGCCATGCCAACAGCGCGCTTGAACAAAACGTCACCAGTCCAGCAATCCAATCAATAGGCTCCGCGCTGCCACCCCGCGCCAACTCCTTCAGCCGAAGCACCCTGTATCCCGAAAACGCAAAGTAGAAGCTGAACACCGCCACCAGCGCCAGAAACCTCACAGGAAAAAAGAAAGCCATCGGCAACGCCGTAGCCGCCACAACTCCCATCGACCACAGGTAGACCTTGCCCCAGCGTTTATGCTGCTTGCCGCCTTTCGCAGTCGCGAGCGCCACCGGGGCCAGCAAGAACGACGACGCCCCAGCCGTAATATGAATCGCTAAAAAGATCTTCACCCACAACGGATCAAGTGCGTGCATCACTTACCTCCTCTTTGCGGTCTTTTCCATCTCTTCTAACTCCTTCAACGTCTCCCTGGCCCACTTCGCAGATGCGGTGCTCCTGTGCCGCCCAAAGTTCAGCGTCATCAGCCAGAACGGCAGCTGCGGATCGCCAGCCTCTTCTCTCCGCAGCGTCTTCGCAATCGCGCTGTACATCTTCAGCGCCGCTTCATGTGCCTCCAGAAACTCCCGTACATGCCTGCGGCTTGCCTCGGGTGAAATATGCGCCCCAAAAAACAGCTTCAGCAGCAGCTCGCTCCTGTTCACCTCCGCAGCCACAGGCATCGCCAGCCATTCCCGCAATCTCTCTCGCCCCTTTGCGGTCAGCGAATAAACGTGACGGTCCGGCCGCCCATTCTGCCGTTGCGTCTTCTTCTCCACCAGTCCATCCGCAGCCAGCCGTTTCAGCGTGGGATAAATCTGCCCATAACTCTCGTTCCAGAAATGCCCAATCGACTCCGAGATCAACGCACGCATGTCATAGCCCGACATGGGCTTCAAAGTCAGCATTCCCAGCAAAGCGTTCGGCGTTGTTGCTCCGTCCGTTTTCATAGCTACAAGATATATATCTTTTAGATATATTTGGCAAACAATGATTCACTATTCTCAAAAAGAATAAGGCGAGCAAAAGATCGCTCGCCTACTTCCTACTTCCTACTTCCTACTTCCTACTTCCTGAATTTCTAAAACTCCCACCGCAGCAAAGTAGAGGCCACCGTATATCCACCGCCGAACGAGGCCAGCAGCACCGTATCGCCCTTCTTTAGCCTGCCTGTCTCCAGAGCCGTATGCATCGCCAGCGGAATCGTTCCCGCCGTCGTATTCCCATACTCACCGATGTTGATAATGACCCGCTCCAACGGCATCTCCAGCCGCTCCGCCGTCGCCGCAATAATTCTCTGGTTCGCCTGGTGCGGGATAAAGCAATCCACCTGCGCGGCTGTCAGATGGTTCCGCTGCAGCAGCGTCTCACTAAGCTCAGCCATCTTCCGCACCGCCACCTTGAAGACCGCTCCGCCAGCCTGGTGAACATAGTGCATCTTGTTCGCGACCGTCTCCGCCGTCGACGGATTCAGGCTTCCGCCACCGGGCATATACAGCGAGGCAGCGCCCGATCCATCGATCTCGTGCACAAAATCAACCAGCCCCACTTCACCCTCTTCGCAAGGCTCCAGCAGCACCGCGCCCGCGCCATCGCCAAACAGAATGCACGTCGACCGGTCCGTATAGTCGAGTATCGAGCTCATCACGTCTGCGCCGATCACCAACACTTTCTTGTGCGCTCCGCTCTCAATCAGCTTCGCGCCCACCTGCAGCGCATACGGAAACCCCGAGCACGCCGCCGACAGGTCAAATCCCCATGCACCCTTCGCGCCTAGCTTGTCCTGCACCAGGCATGCCGTTGCAGGAAACATCATGTCCGGCGTAACTGTAGCCACAAGAATGGCCTCAACCTCACTCGCCTCTATCCCACGCCTGGCCAGGCACCGCTTCGCCGCCTCTACCGCCAGATCGCTAGTCGCCACTCCTTTTTCCGCGATGTGACGCTCATGAATCCCCGTCCGCTCAACGATCCACTGGTCGTTCGTCTCGACCATCTTCTCCAGATCGGCATTCGTCAACAACTTTGGCGGAACATAGACTCCGATCGAACTGATCTTCGCGCGCACGCGCACCTGTGGCTTCAACGTCAAACTCAAACTCTCACCTCACTACAAAATCGGACCCCGAGAATACAAAACTATTACAAATGAACCGGTATTCACACAATGCCCACTATTCTCTACGAGAATAACGGCTCTGTCACTCCGCAATTGTGAGCCCACCATTGCCAGACGCACCTCGCCCATTGAGAGTCTCAGCAGGCCAAATTGTAAGCGGGAAGAATCGAGAAGAGGAAACAGCGAGCAATAAAAATGTACCGGGCGACCCACTGCGCCCGTAATGACCCGTTACCGTTGCTTCCTTCCGGACCTGGCGGGGTTGGCGGGATTACGTCGCGTAGGACCCGGCACACGTCTAATTCTAGCATCACAGCTTCCCGTCCATAAAGCCACGTCTCATTCTGAAAATTCAGATCTCTGCTTCATCTGCATCCGTTGCGATTACGGACCCATGCCCAGAACAACAAAGGCGTAACGGTGATCAGAGTGAAAAGTGCGGATAAAAAGAGCAGAGCTGAAAACAAGGGCGAGCTGCTTTACATGCTCTATCAGTCTTTATCCTTTTGATCACCGTTACGCCTTTCCGCGTATACCTTCCAGGTTTCGCACTCGCTTCCCCTGGAACGCCAGCATTGGCAACGTGAGCCACATACGGCTACACTTCCTGAGTCAGAAACAGAGGAAAAACACCCGTGCTAAATCGATTTTCCAGACGCACCTTCGCCCGTCTGCTCGGATCAGCCGCGCTTGCCCCCACCGCCTTCCCTACACTTACCGCCCTGGCAGACGCACCCCATTCGACGCCCCCGGCTCCGCGCCACTTCCCGCAGGGCTTCCTCTGGGGATCGGCCACCGCCTCCTATCAGGTCGAAGGCGCGGTCAACGAAGACGGTCGCGGCCCATCCATCTGGGACACCTTCTCGCACATCCCCGGCAAAACCAAGAACGGCGATACCGGTGACGTAGCCGACGATCACTACCATCGCTACAAGGAAGATATTCAGCTCATGAAGGGTCTCGGTCTGAAGACCTATCGCTTCTCGGTCGCGTGGCCTCGCATCTTCCCGCAGGGAACCGGTACGCCCAACCCCAAGGGCCTCGACTTCTATAACCGCGTCGTCGACGAGCTTCTCGCCAACGGCATCCAGCCCTATTGCACCCTCTTCCACTGGGATCTTCCGCAGGCACTGGAAGACAAAGGTGGATGGCAGTCCCGCGACACATCCGAGGCCTTCGCCAACTACGCCGGCTATGTCGCCGAGCGTCTATCTGACCGCGTCAAGCACTTCATGACCCTCAACGAGATGAGCTCCTTCGTCGATCTCGGCTACGGCAACGGAGTCCACGCGCCCGGCCTGAAGCTGGCACCCGCTGGCCTCAATCAGGTCCGCCACCATGCCGTTCTTGCCCATGGACTCGGCGTCCAGGCCATCCGCGCCCACGCCAAACCCGGCACCAAGGTCGGCCTCGCCGAAAACGCCGCCGCCTGCGTCCCCGTCATCGAGACGCCTGAACATATCGCCGCCACCGCCAAAGCCTATCGCGAAGTCAACGCCGGCTATCTCACCGCCGTTATGGAAGGCCGCTACACCGACGCATACCTGCAACGCGCCGGAGCCGACGCACCCAAATTCACCCCTGCGGACATGAAGGCAATCGGCTCCCCGGTCGACTTCGTCGGCCTCAACGTCTACGCCCCTCTCTACGTTCGCGCTGCCGAAGGCCCCGCCGGCTTCGCAGTTGTCCCGGCGCCCGCTTCCTTTCCGCACATGATGAGCCCCTGGCTTCACGTCGGCCCCGAGGCTCTCTACTGGAGCCCGAAGCTCGCCTCCCAACTCTGGAACATCAAGGAGATCTACATCACCGAGAACGGCGCCTCTTCGACCGACGTCCTCACACCCGAGGGCCAGGTCTTCGACACCGACCGCGTCATGTACTTCCGCAACTACCTCACCCAGCTCCACCGCGCTGTCTCCGAAGGGGTTCCCGTCCGCGGATACTTCTGCTGGAGCTTCATGGATAACTACGAGTGGGCAGATGGCTATCAATACCGCTTCGGCATCCACTACGTCGACTTCACCACCCAGAAGCGCACACCCAAACTAAGCGCCCACTTCTACAAAGAAGTGATCGCTCGGAACGGCCTCGCCTAAGGCCATAAGCGGGGGGAACTCACAGAAAACTGCTAAAATAAAGCTCTGTGACTCCCCCCGCAATAATCGAAGAGATCGCCGAGAGACCTGCGCCCATGCGCCCCAAGATCGGCTTCGTCTCCCTCGGCTGCCCCAAAAACCTCGTTGACTCCGAGGTCATGATGGGCCTGCTCCACCACGCAGGTGGCGAGCTCACCCCCAACGCCGAAGACGCCGAGATCCTCGTCGTCAACACCTGCAGCTTCATCGACTCCGCCAAGCAGGAGTCCGTCAACACCATCCTCGAGATGGTGCAGCACAAGCAGCAGAACGGCGGCAAAGCCCAGCGCCTCATCGTTGCAGGCTGTCTCGTAGAGCGCTACCGCGACGAGATCCAGAAAAACATCCCCGAAGTAGACGCAGTCGTAGGCACAGGCGAGCTAGAAGCCATCCTCACCGCAGCAGGCCTCACTCCAGCGCCTCAGCCCGCAGGCAATTCGCCCTTCACCATCCTTCCGCAAGGCTCGCCCCAGACTACAATCCACACGCACGCCATCGGCAAGACCCAGACCGACGCTGAAGTAGCGCAACTTGCAGCCGTGAGCAGTCAACTTATCGACCGTGCCCCGAGCGCCGTAAGCCAGCACTCGCGGCCCCTCGCCGATCCCGAGAACGACCGCGAAGTCGCCCCGCAGCTCCGCATCGTGCAGTCGCTCGCCGAGACCGGAACCACTCACGGCGACGAGCCTCTCGCACACACTGGCGATCACATCGCGCACATCCCCAATGCCGGAACAAAGTCCCGCCCCGAAGGCGATCTTCGCCAGCAGCAGGGCCGCTTCTCCCGCGAGTCATGGGACGGAGCCACCGCCGCGCTCCCCGAATATCTCTACACCGATGCGACGCCGCGCATCCTCACCACACCACGCGCCAGCGCTTACATCAAGATCGCCGAAGGCTGCGACCACCCTTGCAGCTTCTGCATCATCCCGCAGCTCCGCGGCAAGTTCCGCTCGCGCCGCATGTCGTCGATCATCGCCGAGGCCGAAAACCTCATCGCCCAGGGCGTCCGCGAGATCACCCTCATCGGCCAGGACACCACCTGCTACGGCGAAGACCTCGGCTTCACCGACGGCCTCGCCACCTTGCTCGACGCCCTCGCCGTCCTGCCCGGCCTGCGCTGGCTGCGCTTCCTCTACACCTATCCCAACAAGGTCACGACGAACCTGCTCGAGACCATGGCGAAGCACGACAACATCGCCAAGTACCTCGACGTCCCGCTCCAGCACGCCTCAGCTTCAGTCCTCAAAACAATGAAGCGCGGCGGCAACGCACAAATCTTCCTCGACCTCATCGCGAAGGCCCGTCGTATCGTCCCCGGCATCGTCATCCGCACCAGCTTCATCGTAGGCTTCCCTGGCGAAACGGAAGCCGACTACAAGGAGCTCGAATCCTTCATCACTGCGGCCAGGATCGACTGGCTCGGAGTCTTCACCTACTCCGACGAAGAAGGCGCAAAGGCCTTCGAATTAGCAGACGAACTCAAGGTCCCCAACCGCACCATCCAGGCTCGCCGCCGCAAGCTGATGAAGCTCCAACAAAAAATCAGCACCAAAACGAAAGTCGAGTGGGTAGGCCGCGAGATCGACCTCCTCGTCGAAGGCGAGTCCGAAGAGACCGAACTTCTCTGGGAAGGCCGAACCTCGCTCCACGCCCCCGAGATCGACGGCAAGGTCTTCATCAACGACTTCGGCCCCCACGAAACTCTCGTCCCCGGCACCTTCTACCGCGCCGAAATTACCGAGTCCCACGACTACGACGTAGTCGCCCGCATCCTCGAATAGCTCTCCTTTCATCCAAAGTCCAGACCATACAAATTGACCCAAAAGATTGACCCCTATAGAGTTTGGTTGGCCTTCAAAGAGGCATTCAGCCAGTCTTGAAAAGGGGAAGAGTATAGATGCCAAGCGGGTCGCGCAGAGGATTCCTTAAGGCAGCTTCGGTCACGGTAGCAGGACTGGCAGCATCAAATTGGATTCCGGCTTTGGCTGACAGTACAGGAGCCACCGGGTCTGTGCAGGTTTGGAGCACCTTCCGGGATCGACGGCACGCCCAGGGCGATGCACTAACGTGGAAGCCTGTCACCGCAGTTGCATCCGACGCGATCGTGCTCGATCCAACATCGACGCAACAGGAGATGCTTGGCTTCGGCGCGGCGTTCACAGACGCAGCCTGCTACATGTTGAACCAGCTTCACCCCGACGAACGCGCAGTCTTGATGCACGAGCTTTTCGCTCCCGACGAAATGGCGATGAACGTCTGCCGAACCTGCATCGGAGCAAGCGATTACTCCAAATCCCTCTACAGCTTCGACGACAGCGAACAGGATGATCCCGAGCTTACGAAGTTTTCAATCGACCACGACAAAGCCTACATCCTTCCCGCGCTCAGAGAAGCACGCAAGCTCAATCCCGATCTGTTCCTCTTCTCGACGCCGTGGAGCCCACCGGCATGGATGAAGTTCAACCGCTCCATGCTGGGCGGAACGATACGCAAGAGCAACCTTGAACCGTATTCGCGGTATTTCCAAAAGTTCCTCGACGCCTACAAAGCCGAGGGAGTGGAGATCAACGCGGTCACGGTCCAGAACGAAGTCGACACCACCGTGGACGGACGGTATGCGTCCTGCCTCTTGGCTCAGGAAGACGAGATCTTGTTTGTAACCAAACATCTCGGGCCGTTACTCCGCAAAACCGGTAGCCCAACGAAGATCTGGGTTTTGGATCACAACTTTACCTTGTGGGGACGCGCTATCGCTGAGTTGAGCGATCCGAAGGCCAGCGAGTTTATCGACGGCATTGCGTGGCATGGCTATGCAGGCGAGCCTTCCGCGATGACGCAGGTGCACAATGCCTTTCCTCAAAAGCACGCCTACTTTACCGAGGGCGGACCTCAGCGCGAGCCTCACGTAGTTGGAGCTCCCTTCCCCGATCCAATGACCGCGTGGTCGCGCTGGGCCGAGTGGGCCAACAACGTCGTCAGAAACTGGTCGCGCTCCATCACGGTGTGGAACCTTGCACTCGATGAGAAGGGAACTCCTTACATCGGCGTTCATGAAGAAGGGGATATTGTGCCGGGAGCCCCGACCACGGGCCGTGGGTTTATCACTATTGACAGTACGACGCGCAAGGTAAGCCGCAGCGGACGCTTCTGGGCGATGGCGCACTACTCGAAACATGTGCGCCGCGGAGCGAAGGTCTTTCGTACAGACGGAGTTTCAGATAGCGCCGCGCAGGCTTCCGTGAATCGTATCTCCCATGTTGGATTCCACAATCCTGATGGGAGCTATGTGGTAGTGCTCGCCAATCGCGGCCCGGAGAAACAGATTCAGCTCGTGCTCGGCTCAAGCTCCCTGGTTTTCGATCTACCGGCGGATTCCGTACATACTTTGCAGTGGTCGTAGGTCTCTACCTCCAATGAATCCTCCGGGGCACCGAAACATCTACTTCAGGTACGTCTGATCAAGGTTGTCCCGGAGAACTTCATGGATCTGCAACTCAAAGGGCAAGACGGCGATCGTAACCGGAGGCTCTGCCGGAATCGGACTTGCCATCGTGCAGGTCCTCACCGCCGAAGGCGTCACCGTCACTGTCCCCGGTCGCAGCAAAGAGAAGCTGGATAAAGCTCTGGCTGGATCTCACCAACGTCAAGGCCATCGTCGCCGACGTAGCCACCGCTGAAGGCGCACAATCCCTCATCCAACAGGTTCCCGACACCGATATCCTCATCAACAACCTCGGCATCTACGAGCCCAAAGACTTCGCCGACATCACCGATGATGACTGGCTCAACATCTTCGAGACCAACGTCCTCAGCGGAGTTCGTCTCTCGCGCCACTACTTCCCGCGCATGCTTCAGCGCAACGACGGCCGCGTCATCTTCATCTCCAGCGAGTCCGGCGTCATGACGCCGCCAGAGATGATTCACTACGGCGTCACCAAGTCCTCGCAGCTCGCCATCTCACGCGGCCTCGCCGAGCTAACCAAAGGAACCGCCGTCACCGTCAATACCGTCATGCCCGGCCCCACTCGCTCCGAAGGCATCGTCGAGTTTCTTGAAGACATGTCAACCATCCCCAACGCAACGCCAGAACAGGCCGAGCACGAGTTCTTCGAAAAGCACCGCTCAGAGTTCGCTCCTGCAACGCCTCATTGAGGCTTCAGAGATCGCTAATCTCGTCGCTTTCCTCGCCAGCCCACTCTCCTCCGCCACCAACGGAGCAGCTCTGCGCGCCGAAGGCGGCCTCTTGCGCTCTATCGTCTAACTGGCGGTCACACCCTCAAGGGACTTAAAATCGATTAACGCCATGTCGAAAGCTCTGTTCTGCCCAACCTGCCGCAAAGTCGTCTTAGCCACTGATGAGGACTTTCCCTTCTGCTCCGACCGCTGTCGTCTGCTCGACCTCGGCAAATGGGCCAGCGGAGACTACAAGATCTCCTCACCCATCCAGGACCCCGACCTCCTCGAAGAACTCGCTCGCTCCAAATCCAATCGTCACCCTAACTCCAGCGACGAAGACTGAGTCTGCACACCGCGAGCAGAAAAAAGTCCGTTCCCCTGCATGGATAACGATATAAAGAATGAATACTTTGCAGAAAAACACAGCAAAAACATGGTCTAATACACCAAAGTACCAGGATAACTTCAATCGAATGAATACTTTGACACATTTTAGGGAGAGGGTGGGGAGCACCAGGCTGTAAACTCTCAATCAGCCCGAGCGACCGATTTACCCCTAATGGCGAATTCCAAAATCCAACTCCATCCTCCTGCCGAAAAGAAGACCATCTGGGCCTGGACGCTCGGAACCTTCTTCGGAGCCGGTTTTCTCAAGCCCGGTCCCGGAACTTACGGCTCGATAGCCGCTCTCCTTCTCTGGTACGCAGCCGCCCACGCGCTCAACCCATCGCCTTTGGCCCTCGCCATTGGCACAGCAGTTGCTGCGCTTGCTGTCACTCTCATAGGCATTCCGGCCGCGACCATCGTAGCCCGCGAATCCGGCCGCGAAGACCCCGGCCACGTCGTCATCGACGAAGCCGCAGGCCAACTCATCGCCCTAATCGCCATCCCCGCCGACTGGCGCCACGCAGCCCTTTCCCTCCTCCTCTTCCGCGCCTTCGACATCCTCAAGCCGCCCCCCATCCGCCAGCTCGAACGCCTCCCCGAGGGCACCGGTATCATGCTCGACGATGTAGCCGCCGGACTCTTCGCCCTGGCATGCGCCCAACTCGCCCACATCTTCTTCTAGGCAACTTATTGCATTTGCACTCCTCCCATGAGCGGTCTACGCTAAAACCCAGGCCATGACATCTCTCCGTTCTCTCCTCAAACCCGACCCTTCGCACACCAGCACACCACATCTGGACAGCATCTCCCCAGCGGCTGCCATGCCAGGCGGCGAGGTCCAGCTCAATGGAGCCCACCTTGGCCCGTCCACCCGCATCCCCCACGCCACCATCGGCGACACCTTCGCCCCCATCACTCTCAGTCGTCCCTCCCGCGCAGTCGTCAAAATTCCCGAGGGCTCCATCACCGGCGACATCGTGGTGCATCACAACGGCCTCGCCAGCAATTCCCTTTACCTTCGAGTCGCCGTGCCGATGGCCGAGAACCTCCACCCCGTAGCCAATCCCGCAGTCGACGCCGATGGCAATGTCTTCGCCACACTCTCCGGCTCGCGCGGCCAGGCCACCCCCGTCTCAATCTTCAAAATCCAGCGAGACTTTCAGATCACGCCCTTCGTCCGCGACCTTATGAATCCCACCGGCTTGGCCTTTGGTCCAGACGGCTACCTCTACGCAAGTTCCCGTGCCGAGGGCACCGTCTACCGTATCTCGCCCGAGGGCGCTATCTCTACATACGCAGAAGGCATGGGTATCGCGACCGGCATCGCCTTCGACCGCGACGGCAATCTGTTTGTAGGAGACCGCTCCGGAACCATCTTCAAGATTGCACGCGCCAGTTCAGCCGGCTTAAGCGGCGAGATCTTCGTCTACGCCACCCTCGAGCCTTCGATTGCTGCCTACCACCTCGCCTTCAACGAGTCAGGCACCCTCTTCGTCACTGGTCCCACAACATCCTCGAACCAGGCTATCCACGCCATCGATCACGACGGCAACACCACCGTCTTCTACCAGGGTCTGGGCCGCGCCCAGGGCATGGCCTTCGATGTGGACGACAACCTCTACGTCGCCGCCAGTCTCCACGGCCAGCGTGGCATCATTCGCATCACTCCGCAGGGCGAAGCGACCCTGGCGGTATCCGGCCACAACATCGTAGGTCTGGCCTTCCTCGAAGACGGTTGCGCCGCTCTCGCCACCCGCGATGCGCTCTACCACGTCGACCTGGCGATTCAAGGCCGCGCCTTGATTTAGCGCACTAAAGGCTTAACGTCACTATTCGTCAATATGACGATCGCAAACGCCATCACGGTCCCACTGGGCACAGATACGTTTCTTTTCTGCGATCGGAACCAGCCTGAATCAGCTCGGCCTGTATCGCTATAGAAGTTCACCCCTGGGATCGCATCCCGTTGTACAGATATTCCTGGCGGCAACTGCGAAGCCTTGTCCGCAGACTGCTTAGTATCTTGATTCACCGCTCCCGATATCTCCGAACCCTGATATCCCTGTGTCGGCGGTACTTGCGAGCTTCCCGCTCCCACACCGACCCCGGGTGTCGTGCGATCGGCCGGCGCGGAAACAACTGTTGGATTCAGAACATTCGGCGCTTCACCGATCCAAAGGATCGTCGCCTTCATCCGAACCTCTTGTCCGTCCTTCATGCGGATCCTGTCGAAGGTAACGCCGATGGCCGAATCGCTGCCTCCAACATACGGTTGAACCTTATCGATGCGGCCAAGTAATCGGCTGTGGTTATCGAGATCAATCCCATCCGCGAGGTGAATCTTCACCTCCGGGCTGGCTTCCACCATATCCCCTTCCCTGGCTTTCTTCGCATCCAGACTCTTCTCGAGGTGTGCGCGAACGCCGATTATCCTGAGGCCGGCGGCGGTTGCTTGCGAACCTGCGTTCTCTGCCGTTTGGGCAACAGACATCATCGTGGACATCAGAACAAACAACAAACACTTTTCAGCGATCACTGTGGCTAACCGACACACCTTCTTTATCGTTATGACAATCAGTCATATCACAGCGCCTCATCAAAGCCACTACTATGGATTAAGAACAGATTTAGAAAAGGTCAGAGTCTCACAAAAAATCATGATCGCTGAAATCATCGCTGTCGGCTCCGAGATGCTGACTCCCTTCCGCCAGGACACGAACTCTCTTTACCTCACTGCGGGTCTCAACGACCTCGGAGTCTCTGTTGCCTTTAAGACGATCATCGGCGACAGCATCGCGCATCTCACCAGCGCGGCACGTATTGCCATCTCCCGCGCGGACGTCGTGATCTTCTCCGGCGGTCTTGGCCCCACTGAGGACGATATGACCCGCGAGGCCGTGGCCGCCGCACTCAACCTCGAACTCCATCGCGATGCCGCAATCATCACCGATCTCTACAAGCGCTACGCCGCCCGCAAGATCATCATGCCACCCAATAACGCCAAGCAGGCCGATATCATCGACGGTGCAACCATGCTTGCCAACGCCAATGGCAGCGCTCCCGGTCAATACCTCGACACCGCCGTTGACGGCCACCGCAAGATTGTCATCCTGCTCCCCGGCCCGCCCAATGAACTCAAGCCGCTCTTTGATCTCCAGTGCAAGCCCCGTCTCGCCGCTTCTTTGCCGTCCCGTTATCTCGCAAAACGAATGCTCCGCATGGCGCTGATCCCCGAGTCGGTAGTCGACGCGCGCACCGCTCCCATCTACCAGCAATTCACCGATATCGACACGACCATCCTCGCTGGCTCCGGTGAGATCCAGTTGCACTTTCTCTGCGCCAAGCCCACTCTCGCCGAGGCACAGGCCCGCGTCGATGAGTTAGCCGAGAAGATAGAAGCCGAGATGGACGACGCCATCTTCTCTTCTCATGGCGAGTCGCTCGAAGAGGTCGTGTTGCTCCACCTCGGTATGCGCCATCTCGATCTCGCGGCCGCGGAAAGCTGCACGGGAGGCCTTCTCTCGGAGCGGCTCACCGCCATCCCCGGCAGCTCGCGCTACTTTCTCGGAGGGGCCGTCGTCTACAGCGACGCCCTCAAGACGACGTTCGCCGATGTCCCTACCGAACTCATCGCCTCTAAGGGTCCCGTCTCACCTGAAGTAGCCCGTTCTCTTGCTGAAGGCATCCGTGCCCGCACCGGTGCTTCTCTTGGCATCGCGATCACTGGCATCGCCGGACCAGGCCCCGGGGAGCCCGGCCCCGACGCTAACAAGCCCATCGGTCTCGTCTACGTCGCGTTGGCAAACGGCGAAGAGACCCAGGTGAAAGAGTTGAACCTCACCGGCGACCGCGACCGCATCCGTTACTGGGCCACCCAGCACGCGCTGGAGCTAATTCGTCGCCATTTGCTCTAAAATTCTTTCGGTCACAATGCCGTAAGACCCGCGTCATCGACATCAACGCTTGGTAAACTCATCCAGATAACTCCATGAATCCCTGGCTCATCTCCATCCCGCTGGCATACCTTTTGGGCTCGATCCCATTTGGCTATCTGCTTGTCAGAATCTTTCGCAAGCAGGACATTCGTGCCACCGGCAGCGGCAACATCGGCGCCACCAATGTAGCTCGCTCCGGAGCCAAGGGTCTCGGTATCGCTACGTTGCTGCTCGATCTTGGCAAGGCCTTCGTCGCTGTAAAGATCGCCCAGCATCTCGCGCCGGGCAATTACGACCTCGCTGTCGCTGCGGCTGTCGCAGCTATCCTCGGGCCATGTCTTTCCTGTCTGGCTCGGCTTCCGCGGAGGGAAAGGCGTCGCCAGTGCCCTTGGCGTCTTTCTGGCACTCAGCTGGCCCAGCGCCCTGGCCATCCTTGGCATCTTTCTGGTCGTCTTTCTGATCACCCGCTACGTCTCGCTGGCCTCCATCATTGCGGCAGCCGTCTTTCCGCTGTTTGCCTTCTACTTCGTTCCATTCAGAACACCCATCGTCATCGCCGGCTTCCTGTTCATCCCTCTGCTCATCATCGTCAAGCATCATCAAAACATCCGCAGACTCCTCTCCGGCACAGAGAGCCGCTTCGGCTCCAGGAAGGTGCCAGCTTGAGTCGCATCGCTGTACTTGGCGCCGGGGCGTGGGGTACAGCGCTCTGGCCATCTCGCTTGCACGTCGCGGCGGTCACGAGGTCGTCCTATGGGCGCACTCCGCCGACCATGCCGATCAGCTCGCGGAATCAGGCGAAAATCTCCGCTATCTTCCCGGTTTCGCACTATCGCCCGACATCCATGTCACATCCGATCTGCCCGGCGCTATCTTCGAAGCAGATATTCTGTTGTCCGTTACTCCCTCGCAACATTTGCGCGGCGTCATCTCCAACATCGCCCCCATTCTGACCCCCAACCAGATCATCGTTTCTGCCAGCAAGGGCATCGAAGAGACCAGCTTTCTACGCATGTCGCAGGTGGTCGCCTCCATCACCGGCAATCCATTCGCCGTTCTCTCCGGCCCCTCGTTCGCACAGGAGCTTGCCGCTGGGGCACCTACCGCTGTCGTCGCAGCATCCGTAGACCCTAACGTCGCCCAGACCATCCAACGCGACTTTTCTTCCGCTTCCCTGCGCCTCTACACCAACGATGACGTCACCGGCGTCGAACTAGGCGGCTCTCTGAAGAACGTGATTGCGCTGGCCTCCGGCGTAGTACATGGCCTCAATCTCGGCCACAACTCCTCTGCGGCGCTCATCACCCGCGGTATCGCTGAGATCACACGCCTCGCCGTAGCCTGCGGCGGGCGTCCCCAGACTCTCGCCGGTCTATCCGGCATCGGCGACCTCGTCCTCACCTGCACCGGCGCCCTCTCGCGTAATCGAACCGTCGGCGTCGAGTTAGGCAAAGGCCGCCAGCTTCCTGATATTCTCGCCAGCCTCAACGGAAAAGTGGCCGAAGGTGTACGCAGCACAGCCGCCGCTCTTGGCCTCGCATCACGTTACGGTGTCGAGATGCCCATTACAGAACAGATGGACGCAATCCTTCATCACAACAAAAGCCCCAAGGACGCTATTCGCGATCTGATGTCCCGCCCCGGCCGCGACGAATAACCCACCCTATACCGGGAGCTTGCCCTCAAGCTCATCCAACTCGGCAAATATCTCGGAAACGGCCACCCTTATAGCCGTTTCAGGTACTGTCAGCTCGTCAACCGGCTGAAGACTGCGCCCGTCCGTCTGAAACGCCTTCCGTCGTCGCGGATCAATCACCCAGACCATCTCTACTCCCATCTGAAGATAGTCATCGACCTTCTCCTGCATGTCGCTCATCCGGTCATCCCGTGAAAGAATCTCGATGCAGAGCAAAGGCGGAACTGTAACGATCGCGTCCGCCGGGTCACTTTTCCGCATCACCATGACATCGGGAATGCGATACCGCCGCTCCGAAACCTGCAACCGCAACTCGGGGTAGACGCGTACCCCGAACTCCTTTTTGCGAATCGTAAAAAAAGCCGTAAAGAAAGCCTGCACACTCGCATGTGGTAACTCGCCCAAATTTCGCTCCCTTAGCTCACCATCGATCCATTCACAGTCAGGGTGATACGTCGTCTCCAGATACTCGCTCAAGGGCACCAGCGTCTTAGTCGACATAGCTAACACCTCGCTCACACCCATACTAATCCACCCTATCCGCTAAACTAGAAGAGATGGCTTTCTCCCTCTTCGGCAAACGCGACAAATCCGAGCAGCAACCCGACACACCCTCCGCTCCAGAACCGCAGGAGCAGAGACTCGGCTTCTTCGACCGAATGAAGCAAGCGGTCACTCGCACCCGCGAGTCCTTGTCCGAGTCGATCAGCTCCGTAGTCGCACTAACCCGGGAAGTCGACGAGGCCTCTCTCACCAGTCTCGAGCCTATGCTGCTCGCCGCAGATATCGGCAGCGCGACCACCGCCATCATCATGGAGAACCTGCGCCAGCGTGCTCTCCGCACAGGCATCAGCAGCGGCGCAGAGCTTCAGCAACTCCTCAAGCAGGAGCTCAAGCAGATCCTCGACGGCGTAGCCCATCCGATCCAGCATCCGGCAACGCCGCCAGAGGTCATCATGATGGTCGGCGTCAACGGCACAGGCAAAACCACCACCACAGGCAAACTGGCCGCCTTCTACCGCAACCAGGGCCGCAGCGTCCTGCTCTGCGCCGCCGATACCTTCCGCGCCGCAGCCATTGAGCAGCTCGAGGTCTGGGCACAGCGTTCCGATGTTGCTGTTATCAAGACCAAGCAGGGCGGTGACCCCTCAGCGGCACTCTACGATGCATGCACAGCAGCCAAGGCTCGCAACATCGACATCCTCATCGCCGATACAGCAGGCCGCCTTCACACCAAGACCGACCTCATGAAGGAACTCGACAAGATGCGCCGCACCGCAGAAAAGCTCGTCCCCGGCGCTCCGCATCAGACCTTCCTCGTCATGGACGCGACCACCGGCCAGAACGGACTCCAGCAAGCGCGCCTCTTCACCGAAGCTGCTCGCGTCACCGGCATCGTATTGACGAAGCTGGACGGAACCGCGAAGGGCGGCATCGTCCTCGCCATCGCTACCGAGTTGAAACTCCCCGTGATCTACGCTGGCGTAGGCGAAAAAATCGAAGACATTATTCCTTTCGATAGCGCGGCCTTCATCGACTCTCTACTCGACTAGGAAAAATCAAGCAAGCGAAGCGAATCCATTTTGAAGAGCAGACTGCACCCGTCGCAATATCCAGCAGCCTGGAAGGAGTATACGAGGCGCTGGCTCGCCGCTTGTATCTCGCTACCAGTGGGAGCAGTGCTAGCTATCTTTATTACGATGCGTTGGCGCAACCTTGGCGCATTTGAGTTCATGCCCATAGCCGTCGGCCCTTACTTAATCTGTTATTTGCGATTTGTTCGATGGCTCTGTCCCAGATGCGGCCAACAGTTTAATACGCCCGATCCACATGCAATTAGACGTTCCAGTCATTGTCCTTATTGCCGTTTGGAAAGAGGCACCTGCGGGAACAGTCATATTCCTCTCGCTTGAGACGCTATACCAACGTTGACTAAAACCGTCGAAGCACGGGCCGGCCGGCAACACCCAAAATCCCTTATTCAAAGCATTTAGCCCACTGACTAGCCCGCTTCGGCGTGATAGTCTTGGTGCGCTCGCAAAACAGATTTTTTGCATGCAAAATCTCGCCGATGTGCATTTGCGACGGAGGAACCTTTTGATCCAACAGCCGTTCACCAGGAATCAGAGACTTTCGGGTATTCTTAGTCTTCTCGTACTAGGATTCGCTACAGCGCCTGCACAACAGCCTCAATACCCCTTCAAAGATCCCTCCCTCTCCGCCGAAAAGAGAATCGACAATCTTCTCTCCCAGATGACTCTCGATGAAAAGATCGACTGCCTCGGAACGCAAACCGGTGTGCCTCGCCTCGGCGTTCCCAACTTCGGCAGCTCTGAAGGAATTCACGGCGTCGTCCAGCGCGGTGGCGGAAAGCTTGAGCGCCCTGTCATCACGACGACGCAGTTCCCTCAGCCTCCGGGCATGGGTGCATCATGGGATCCCGAACTTGTGCGGCAAGCCGCCGGTGTAGAAGGCTACGAAGCCCGCTTCATCACCCAGACGCCGAAGTACGATCGCCAGATCCTGATGCTCTGGGGCCCTCAGGCCGATCTCGCACGTGACCCGCGCTGGGGTCGAAGCGAAGAGGTCTACGGCGAAGATGCTTTCTTCAACGGAACGATGGTCACAGCTTTCGTCAAGGGACTGCAGGGCGACGATCCCAAGTACTGGCAGTCAGCTGCACTGCTGAAGCACTTCCTCGCCAACAGCAACGAAAACTTCCGCACCAGTTCGTCTTCCAACTTCGATCAACGCCTGTTCTGGGAGTACTACTCCGTCCCCTTCCGTATGGGCTTCCTCGATGGCGGTGCCAAAGCCGTGATGGCCTCCTACAACGCCTGGAACGGCACCCCCATGGTCATCAACCCCATCCTCCGAAGCATCGTACAGAAGCAGTGGGGCGTCGACGTTCTCTCGAGCGACGGCGGCGCTGTAAACCTACTCGTCACCTCGCACAAGCGCTTTGCGACTCATCAGGAAGCCGTCGTCGCCTGCCTCAAAGCCGGGATCAATCAATTCCTCGACACCTACAAAGATGAGACCAAGGCAGCCATAAAAGACGGCTCCATCACGGAACGGGAGATCGACGATCTCTTACGTCCGAAATTTAGAGTCACGCTTCGTCTCGGTCTGCTCGATCCGCCGGAGATGGTTCCTTTCTCTAAGATCAAAGATTCGCCTGAACCCTGGACCACCGAAAAGCACCAGGCTATCTCTGAAAAAATGGCGCTCGAGTCTGTGGTCCTGCTGAAGAATACAAACTCTTTCCTGCCGCTCAAG
The DNA here is from genome assembly GCA_963831665.1 of uncultured Acidobacteriaceae bacterium. Lineage (GTDB taxonomy): Bacteria > Acidobacteriota > Terriglobia > Terriglobales > Acidobacteriaceae > Edaphobacter. The sequence goes on from CAWHRG010000001.1 coordinate 490,945, forward strand.
AAGGATTCGATCAAATCCATCGCCGTCATCGGCCCGCTCGCCGATTCGGTCCATTGGGACTGGTACGGTGGCTTTCCTCCACACGCCGTCACGCCACTGCAGGGAATAAAGAATATCGTCGGCCCCGATGTTAAAGTGAACTACGCACCCGATGAGACCGGCAATGCTGCGATCAAAGCAGCTCATGCCTCCGACGTAGCCGTCGTTGTCGTGGGCAACGATCCAACCTGCGGCCCGGATATGGCGCACGACTGGCACAACACTCCATGGGATGGCGGCGGCACGCTGCCCTGCACTGTGCCCAGCGATGGCCGCGAAGGCCGCGACCGCGAGAGCATCACACTAGCGCAGGAACAGCTCGTCAAGCAGGTATACGCCGTCAATCCCAAGACCGTAGTGATGCTGATCTCGAGCTTCCCCTTTGCGATCAACTGGTCGCAGGCCCACGTTCCAGCGATTCTCCAGATGGCCCACTCCTCACAGGACGAAGGCACCGCCATCGCTAAAGTCCTCTTCGGCGATTACAACCCTGGTGGCCGTCTCACAACCACATGGCCTAAATCCATCGATCAGTTGCCTCCGATGATGGACTACGACATTCGCAACGGCCGCACCTACATGTACTTCAAGGGAGAGCCACTCTATCCCTTCGGTTTCGGCCTCAGCTACACAACCTTCAGCTACGCCAACCTCAAGACAAGCTCGAGGGAGCTGGCGAACGATGGAACGGTGACCGTAAGCGTCGACGTTACCAACACCGGCAGCCAGACAGGCGATGAAGTTGTGCAGCTCTACGTGAAGCATCCCAAGTCGAAGGTGGAGCGTCCAGCCAAAGAGCTCAAGGGCTTCCAGCGCAGTCACACTCGCGCCTCACGAAACCAAAACCGTGCAGATTCCGTTGAAAGCCTCAACTCTGGCTTATTGGGATGACAAGCAAGCACGTCTCAAGGTCGAAGCTGAGCCGCTGAACCTGATGATCGGAAGCTCTTCGCAGGACATCAAGTTGACCACCGAGGTGCGAGTTCAATAAATCCGTCACGAAACCAGCATCGAAACGCCCCGGGCCATCCGGGGCGTTTTCCTTTTCATCCCCATCTGGAGGCCCACACCCAAACCAGCTATCCTCAACATGATGCCGTCACACCCACAAGACGAAATCCTCATGCAGCGCGCCCTCCAGCTGGCCGCTGACACTGCCGCGCTTGCGTCACCAAATCCTCACGTCGGCTGCGTCCTCGTTCGCGACAACAACATCTTCGCTGAAGGCTCCCACATCTACGAGCAGCGCGACCACGCCGAAATCGTCGCCTTGAAACAGGCAGCAGAACGCGGCCTCCCCACCAAAGGCGCTACCGCCTACGTCACCCTCGAACCGTGCAGCCACCACGGCCGCACGGGCCCTTGCGCCGACGCTCTTATCGCAGCCAAAATCGCCCGCTGCGTCGTCGCCACCGTCGATCCCAACCCGTTGGTAAGCGGCAGGGGCACTCGCCAAACTACAGGCCGCTGGCATCGAAGTCACCACAGGCATCCTGCAACAACAAGCCCGCGATCTCAACGAAGCCTTCGCCCACTTCATCCGCACTCGGACTCCCTTCGTGACGCTCAAGGCCGCATTATCGGTCGACGGAAAACTGGCCCCACCACCTGCCCGCCGGTTCCCAAATCAACCTCACTGGCTTACCGGACCTGCCGCACGCGCTGAAGTCCATTTGCTCCGTCACGCCTCCGACGCCGTCCTAACCGGCATCGGCACCGTCCTCGCCGACAATCCCCTTCTCACTGACCGTAGTGACACCGGCAGCGGTGACGTTCCCTTACGTCACCGTCCCCTGCTTCGCGTCGTCCTCGACACCCACCTCCGCATTCCGCTCACCTCGCAACTCGTCCTCTCCGCCCACGACGATCTCCTCATCCTCTGCGGCGAACTCGCCTCAACCGCAAAAGCCGCCTCCCTCGGCTCCCTCGGCGTCGAAGTCGACCACATCCCCGACCATGCCGGACGCCTGAGCCTCCCCGCCGTCCTCGCTACCCTCGCCCAGCGTGACATTCTCAGCCTCCTGCTCGAATGCGGTTCGCACCTCAACGGCTCCTTCCTTCGCCAGAATCTCGTCGACAAGGCCGTCCTCTTCTACGCAGAGACCGAGCTGGGCGATCAGTCCATCCCCTTCGCACAAGGTATTCCTTCGCCCTACCTCTTCGAACAAACCCTCCATCGTATTACCCGCAGCACCCTCGGCTCCGACGCCATCGTCACCGGCTACCTCCACGACCCTTGGCCCCAGCCATAAGCTGAAACCCTTCACCCCCGAGAATGCTCTAACCTATAGCCATGTTTACCGGTCTCATTGAAACCACCGGAACTCTCCTCGCCATCACCCCCACCGGGGGAGCCACGCGCATCACCATTGCAGCGCCTTCGCCCTTGCTCAACCGGCTCAACACCGGCGACAGCGTCTCAGTCAGTGGAGTCTGCCTCACCGCTCTCAACATCGAGCCAAACGCCTTCCCTCCACGTTTCTCCGCCGATCTCGCCGCCGAAACCATCGCTCGCACCACGCTCTCCCTTCTCCAACCCGAGTCCGTCGTCAACCTCGAACTCCCCACTCCCGCCGGCTCTCCCCTCGGCGGCCACGTCGTCCAGGGCCACGTCGATGGCACCGGTACACTCGTCGCGCTCGAACCCATCACACCTGAATCTCCCACCACCACCGACTGGCGTCTTCGCCTCACCATTCCCGATGCACTCACCCGCTACGTCGTCGAAAAAGGCTCCATCACCATCGAAGGCATCAGCCTCACCGTAGCCTCCGTAGTCGGCAACGAGGTAATCATCGCCATCATTCCCCACACCTATGCGAGCACCAGTCTCCGCACTCTCTCTCCCGGCACTCCTATCAACATCGAGGTCGACGTCCTCAGCAAATACGTCGAGCGTCAAAACGCGGACGCCGCTGCCAAATTCACACTCACCGAGCAGTACCTCATCGCCAACGGTTACTAGACCTGCAGCAGAAAGGACCTCATGAACAAGACCGCAAATCTACTCATGCTCGTCGGAGACTACGTTGAAGACTACGAAGTCATGGTGCCCTTTCAGGCCCTTCAGATGGTAGGCCACGTCGTCCACGCAGTCTGCCCCGATAAGAAAGCTGGCCAGTACGTCCGCACCGCTATCCACGACTTCGAAGGCGACCAGACCTACTCCGAAAAACGCGGCCACAACTTCGTTCTCAACGCCACCTTCTCCGAGATCCGCAGTCTCGATGATTACAGCGGCCTCGTCATCCCCGGCGGCCGCGCCCCCGAGTATCTGCGCCTCAACCCTCGCGTCCTCGAGATCATCCGCCACTTCTCCGAAGCCGACAAACCCATAGCCGCCCTCTGCCACGGCCCCCAGCTTCTGGCCGCTGCCCGAGTCATCGCCGGCAAGCGCGTCAATGCCTATCCAGCCTGTGCGCCAGAGGTCGAACTGGCCGGCGCAACCTTCGTATCGCTGGAAGTCACTGATGCAATTGCCGATGGCAACTTGGTCACTGGGCCCGCCTGGCCAGCCCACCCAGCGTGGCTGGCAAAGTTCCTTGAAGTGCTGACACGGTACCTCAACAAATAAAATCGCCGCGTCGAATCCTTTCCTCCCTACCCTCATCTATTCGATAGTTGTAAAAACATCTAATCGATGAAACGAGGAAGGTCGCAATCATGAGCAAGCTAAAGGGCAAAGTAGCCGTAGTCACAGGCGCATCCAAAGGCATCGGCGCAGATATCGCCAAAGGTCTTGCGAAGGAAGGCGCGTCGGTCGTAGTCAACTACGCCTCCAGTAAGGAAGGCGCCGATCGTGTCGTCGCGGAGATCACGAGCAACGGCGGAAAAGCTATCGCCGTACAGGGGGACGTCTCCAAAGCATCAGACGTAAAACGTCTCTTCTCCGAAACCAAAAAGTCTTTCGGAAAACTCGACGTCCTCGTAAACAACGCAGGCGTCTACAAGTTCGCTCCACTCGAAGACATCACCGAAGAGCATTTTCACTGGCACTTCAACACCAACGTTCTCGGCCTCCTGCTCACCACTCAGGAAGCAGCAAAGCTCTTTCCCGCCGACGGTGGAAGCGTAATCAATATCGGATCCACGGCGACTGCACTCAATCCCCCAACAACAGCGGTCTACACCGCAACCAAAGGCGCGGTCGACGCAGTCACGCATGTCCTCGCGAAAGAACTCGGTCCGAAGAAGATCCGTGTGAACTCCATCAATCCCGGTATGGTCGAAACAGAAGGCGTTCATTCGATAGGCATCATCGGAAGCGACTTCCAGAAGAGCTTCGAGGCTCAAACGCCGCTCGGACGCATCGCACAACCCGAGGACATCACTCCTATCGCAGTCTTTCTTGCATCCTCGGATTCAGGCTGGCTCACAGGTGAAACCCTGCTTGCATCCGGCGGCTTGCGATAAAAAGACAGTACTCCGCCACAGCAAAAAAACGCCGCTCTTCTGAGCGGCGTTCTCGCAAACCAATCGTTGGAGTTTTTAGATCGAGCTCATGTTGTGCAGAAACTCCTGATTGTTCCGGGTCTTCGCCAGCTTGTCGGTCAGCAGCTCCATCGCTTCAACCGGCGACAGCGGATTCAGCACCTTGCGCAGAATCCAGGTCCGCTGCAGGTCTTCCTTCGGGATCAGCAGCTCTTCCTTACGCGTACCGGAGCGCTGAATGTCGATCGCCGGGAACACGCGCTTGTCGACAAGCTTGCGATCCAGGATGACTTCCATGTTGCCCGTACCCTTGAACTCTTCGAAGATGACCTCGTCCATGCGCGAGCCGGTATCGACAAGAGCTGTTGCAATGATCGTCAGCGAACCACCCTCTTCGATGTTGCGGGCAGCACCGAAGAACCGCTTCGGACTCTGCAGCGCGTTCGAGTCCACACCACCTGAGAGCACCTTGCCCGACGGCGGAACGATCGTGTTGTAGGCGCGCGCCAGACGCGTAATCGAGTCCAGCAGAATCACGACGTCGCGCTTGTGCTCGACCAGACGCTTTGCCTTCTCGATCACCATCTCGGCGACTTGTACGTGACGCGCCGCCGGCTCGTCGAACGTGGACGAGATAACCTCGCCCTTCACCGACCGCTGCATGTCCGTCACTTCTTCCGGACGCTCATCGATCAGCAGAACGATCAGGACGATCTCGGGATGGTTCGACGTGATGCTGTTCGCGATCGACTGCAGCAGCATCGTCTTACCGGTACGCGGCGGCGCAACGATCAACCCACGCTGCCCCTTGCCCACGGGCGTCAGCAGGTCCATCACGCGGCCGGAGATGTGCTCGCGCACCGTCTCCATCTTCACGCGCTCCTGCGCATAGAGAGGAGTCAGGTTGTCGAACAGGATCTTGTTGCGCGTCTCTTCGGGCGACTCGAAGTTGATCGCCTCGATCTTCACCAGCGCGAAGTACTTCTCGCCCTCATGCGGAGGACGTACGTTGCCGCTGATCGTGTCGCCGGTCTTCAGGTCGAACTTGCGGATCTGCGAAGGCGAAACATAGATGTCGTCGGGACCAGGCAGATAGTTGTAGTCGGGCGAACGCAGGAAGCCGTAGCCATCCGGCAGGATCTCAAGCACGCCTTCGGCGAAGATGTGCCCTTCTTTTTCGCTCTGCGCCTGCAGAATCTTGAAGATCAGATCCTGCTTCCGCAGGCCGCTGGTACCGGCAATATCAAGGCCACGGGCCAGCTTACCTAGCTCCGCAATATTGTGTTCTTTTAGTTCAGAAATCGTCATGTTTTACCTGGAGGTTTGAATTTAGGAGGGATTGTTTGGAACTGAGGCGGGATCTGCTTGACGAGGGGGTCGTGCGGAAGGCCAAATGTAAGGAAATTGTACTGCGGATGGGGTTATAAAGCGGATAACGGTTAGGTTAGGGTGGAAGAAAAGCCGCGCGTTAAGCTGCGCGGCGTTCCTGCAATTGTACCTTCTCTACGACAGCCTCGACTCCATCCATCGGAATCGTGTCCTTGAAGCGGTCCAGAACATCGTTCGTCGTGTCCTGCAGACGGGTGTTAGGCTTGTGCAGCTTACGCGTCGCCTTCGACGCCAACTGGCAGAGTTCATAACGGTTCGTGACGTGTGTGAGGGCTCCAAAAATAAGATCTGAGCGCATAGTGTTTCTCCTTTTTCAATTTCTCGAGGCTGAAGCGTCTAATAGCGCTCACTGCCTGAATATTGGTTTTTAACTCTCGACAGAACACTTCCTGCCTTCACTCAATCATTAGACGCAGAAGACCCGCTCTAGGATTCCGAATCTAGTGCAAATATCTCAATCCAAACCACTTCCGCCCGATAGACGGACAGAAACTTACATCCGCGGCCCATCTTGCAGCCACAGATCGTTTTCAAGTCTTGCTCTCCCAATCGTTCAACGGGGGCAACCCAGGCGTGAAACAAAACAACACGGTACAATCGGAATTCCAGATGCTTCCTGTCAAAGCCGACTGCCTACTTGTCGTCGGCGGTCACTTCTGACCGGAGCAGCTTCGACATTAGGAAAAGTAACTGTCTGGCACACTCAGGTCAATACTTATTTTGGAAAGCTGAGGATAAAAGTATCCCAAAAACGGAATTTTTACATCTCATCAAAAATGGATCCCTTTATCCCGTGTTACTCGTCCATTTTACCTCATCATGACCAGTAGCTTCGGTCCAAAGTTCGGTACTGAATCGCTTCGGCGATGTGCTTCACTGCAATATCCTGCTCCCCACCCAGATCGGCAATTGTCCGCGCAACCTTCAATATCCGGTCATGGGCCCGGGCGCTCAACCCCTGTTGTTGCATCGCTCGCTCCAGCAACCGCTCCGCATCCGACGACAGCTCACAATACGTCCGTATCTGCTGGGTGCTCATCTGCGAGTTCGCAAATATCTGCCGTGAAGCCGCCTTCGACGACCCCTTCGTCCGTCTCCCCCGCCTGGCCAAACCGAGCGCTCTGCCGCTCCCTCGCCGCCAGCACTCGCGCCCGAATCTCCGTCGACCCCTCGGCCGCCGTTCCGCCCCGCAAGCTCCTTGTACTGAACCGCCGGCACCTCAATGTGGATGTCGATCCGGTCCAGCAGAGGCCCCGCTGACCTTGCTGACGTATCGCTGAATCATCGGCGGCGTACACATGCACTCCCGGCGTCTTGTCGTTGAAGTATCCGCATGGACACGGATTCATCGCCGCCGCCAGCATGAACCTCGCCGGAAAGTTCAGACTCATCGCCGCCCGCGCGATCGTCACCGTCCCGTCCTCCAGCGGCTGGCGCAGCACCTCCAGCACGTTCCGCGGAAACTCCGGCAGCTCATCCAGAAACAACAGCCCGTTATGCGCCAGCGACACCTCGCCCGGCCTCGGTATCATCCCGCCACCGATCAGCCCCGCATCCGAGATCGTATGGTGCGGCGATCGGAACGGCCGATGCGTCACCAGTCCCTGCTCCGCATCCAGCACACCTGCCACCGAGTGGATCTTCGTCGTCTCCAGCGCCTCTTCAAAACGCAGCGGAGCCAGGATCGACGGCAGCCGCTTCGCCAGCATCGTCTTGCCCGAACCCGGCGGCCCGATCATCAGAATGTTGTGCCCACCCGCAGCCGCAACCTCCAACGCACGCTTTGCCACAAGCTGTCCGCGTACATCTTTGAAGTCGAACGGAAAGTGCTGCATCTCATTCAGCAGATTTTCTGACTCCACCTTCAACGGCGTTGCCTTCACCGATCCAAGACGAGAACGAGTTCAGCAGCTCCCGCACCTCCAGCAGCGACTTCACCGGATAGACATTCACTCCCTGCACAACTGCCGCCTCACGCGCATTGCTCGCAGGAATGATCAGATTCGGGATTCCCTTCGCTTTGGCTGCGACAGCGATCGGCAGCATCCCCTGCACTGCCCGCAGGCTGCCATCGAGGCCCAGCTCTCCCACCAGCAGAAAGTCGTCCAGCTCCTTGATGTGCAGCGCACCATAAGCGCCGAGTATCCCGATCGCGATCGGAAGATCGAACCCCGAACCCTCCTTCTTCAGATCGGCCGGAGCCAGGTTGATCGTGATTCGCGTCGGCGGAATATCGAAGCCGGAGTTCTTAATCGCCGACCGCACCCGGTCGCGACTCTCCCGCACCGCCGCATCCGGCAATCCCACCGTGTTGAACTGTTCTTTATCTAACTTGATCCCGGAGAAGTCGACTTCAACATCAATAATGTGGGCGTCGATCCCATACACTGCAGCACTGCGAGCCGTAAAGAGCATGATGAGCCTGGAGCAACCTTGAGGCAGAGAATTTCGCCGAGTATAGCACCCCGCCTTCTATTTCATCCGTCACCTTGGCGAACTCGAAGAAGTAAAATCACCGGCATATGGACTCGCGCGTCGAACTCTTCCGTCGCCTTGCACTCCAACTACCGGAAGCCGTCGAAAGTTCTCACATGGGCAGTCCCGACTTCCGTCTCAATGGCCGCATCTTCGCCACTCTTTCCGCACAGGCAACTGGACGCGGCGTCCTCAAACTCACTGTCGAACAACAGCAAGCCTTCATCGCCGAAATGCCCACAGTCTTCCAACCTGTACAGGGCGGATGGGGCCGCATGGGCATGACATTCATCGATCTCAAAGCGGACAAAGCTACCATCGAAGGCGCACTCGCCACCGCCTATAACAACGTCAAGGCGAAACAAGCCGACAAGAAGACCAAACGAAGCACCACAAACAAAGCCCCTCGGCCACGCCTACAATAAGCAGCGTGAACACCAGTCTCTTCGAGCTCTTCAAGATCGGCATCGGCCCCTCCAGTTCCCACACCGTCGGCCCCATGCGCGCAGCGTTGCGCTTCGTCTACGCACTCGACGCCGCGGATCTCCTCAATCGCACCGCCAGCGTCCTCGTCGATCTCTACGGCTCACTCGCCCTCACCGGGATCGGCCACGGCACCGACCGCGCCATCCTCCTCGGCCTCCTCGGCGAAGCCCCCGATACGGTAGACCCTGCGCAGATCGAAGCAAAACTCATCGCCATCCGCACCAACGGCACGCTTAACCTTCTCGGCCATCGAACCATTCCCTTCGTCGAGTCACAGCATCTTCTCTTTCACCGCGACCAGATGTACCCAACCCCCGGCATCGTCTCACACCCCAACGGCATGCGCTTCACAGCCTTCGACGAAGCTGGTGCCGTTCTCTCAGAAGAAATCTTCTACTCCATCGGCGGAGGCTTCATCGTCTCCGAAGCCGAGCGCACTGCCGAAAGCAAAACCAGCAGCCGCACCGTCCCCTATCCTTTCCGCAGCGCCGCAGACCTCCTCGCCACCGCGCAACAGCACAACCTCACCGTCGCCCAACTCGTTCTTCACAACGAAGTGGCTCTCCTGAACGATCCATCTGTTTCCATTAACCGTCCAACGCCTGCATCGCACGCCGACAACCCTGAAGAAAAAATCAAAGCCAGCATCCTCACCCTCTGGCGAACGATGCAGTCCTGCACTCAACGTGGCATCGAGATCGAAGGCATACTCCCCGGAGGCCTTAACGTTCGCCGCCGCGCCCCGCGTCTCGCGCGCCGCCTCGAAACCGAAGGCTCAAAAGATCCGCTCGCCCCGATGGACTGGGTCACGGTCTACGCGATGGCCGTCAACGAAGAGAACGCCGCCGGAGGCCGAGTCGTTACCGCCCCTACCAACGGCGCCGCCGGAGTCATCCCCGCCATCGGCCACTACTACATGCGCTTCATTGAAGGATCCGACGCAGAGAAAGAAGCTGGCCTCATTCGCTACTTCCTCACCGCCGCCGCCATCGGCATCCTCTACAAAGAGAACGCGAGCATCTCCGGAGCCGAAGTCGGCTGTCAGGGCGAAGTGGGCGTAGCCTGCAGCATGGCCGCCGGAGGTCTCGTCGCCGCACTCAACGGCACCAATGCGCAGGTCGAGCACGCCGCCGAGATCGCCATGGAGCACAACCTCGGCATGACCTGCGACCCCATCGGCGGCCTCGTCCAGATCCCCTGCATCGAGCGCAACGGCATGGGCGCCGTCAAAGCCATCAACGCCGCCCGCATGGCCATGCACGAGACCGGCGACCACAAACTCTCCCTCGACCAGATCATCGCCACCATGTACCAGACCGGCCTCGACATGCAATCCCGCTACAAAGAAACCTCGCTCGCCGGCCTCGCCCTCAACATCATCGAATGCTAAATCGCCTCCCTGGCAAATCTCCCACAAGCCACCTTAGCAGCCGTCTTCATCACAACCACTCCATCGGTCTCCCATCGCGCAAAGAACTCCTCGCAGCGCCCGCTGCATCCCCTCATACTTCTCATGTCCCTGCTCAGGTGTCACCGAGTACGACTGCGTCTGTCCAATCAGCTCCTCCAGTGTCAGCCGCTGCTCTCCAGCAATCTCCTTGCGAAATAACTCACCACCTTCAAAGAACGCATCGATCCGAGGAGCAATCTCATAACGCTCGCGATTCTCCGCATAATCCGTGCCATGCTCCCGCAGCATAGCCTCATACTCCCGCGACTGCGGCGAATCATCCCGCACTCGGCTATGGCTCGCAAGCACCACCCAACCATCGGGCCGCAGTATCCTCCGAAATTCCTTCGACGTTCGCTCCAGATCAAACCAGTGGAATGCCCTACCCACCGCAATGAAGTCCACCGAGGCATCTTTTAGTCCCGTCGCCTCCGCCGTCCCCTTCTTCACAATCAATCCAGGCCAAGCCGAGGCCAATTTCTCGCACGCGCCACGCATATCATCGTTCGGCTCCACAGCGACAACAGCATTCCCATTCTCCAGAAACAATTCCGCCAGCATGCCTGTGCCCGCGCCGATATCTGCGACCATATGTTCCCGCCGCAGCCCACACCGCTCCACCAATATATCGATCACAGCCTTTGGATACCGTGTTCTGTATCGCTCATAGTCTTCGACTCGTCCGGTAAATCGTTCCGTATGTTCGCTCATTATTCCTAGGATGCACCGAGATGCCCTCACCGTTCCACAGCCAACGCCACAGAATTCCCTCCACCCAGACAAAGCGCCGCCACACCCTTCTTCACATCACGCCGCATCATCTCGTGGATCAGCGTCACCAATACCCGTGCCCCGCTGGCACCAATCGGATGCCCAATCGCCACTGCCCCACCATTCACATTCACCTTCGAAGCATCCAGTCCCAACTCCTTCATCACCCCAAGCGCCTGCACACTGAACGCCTCATTCAGTTCATACAGATCCACCTCATCCCGATCCCACCCCGCCTTCTTCAGAACCCGCTGCACTCCAATCACCGGAGCCAGCATCACCCACCTCGGAGCCACCCCACTCGTAGCTTGCGCCCTAATCGTCACCATCGGAGTTAACCCCATCGAAGCCGCTCGGTCAGCCGACATCACCACCACAGCCGCAGCAGCATCATTCACCCCCGGAGCATTTCCCGCCGTCACCGTCCCATCCTTCTTGAACGCCGGCCGCAGCGCAGCAAGCGCCTCCATCGAAGCATCCTCCCTCACGCTCTCATCTCGAGCGAACACAGTGACCCCTTTCTTCCCCGGAACATTTACCGGAACGACCTCCGCATCAAACCGTCCCTCCCGCCACGCGGCACTTGCCCTTCTGTGCGACTCCAGCGCATAGGCGTCCTGCATCTCTCGCGTAATCGAATGCTTCTCCGCCACCAGCTCCCCGGTCATGCCCATGTGAAAGTCCTCACACGCACACCACAACCCATCCTTCACCATCGAGTCCACCACCACCGAGTCGCCCATGCGAAATCCCTTCCGCCCTTGCGGCAGAAGATACGGAGCATTCGACATCGACTCCATCCCACCCGCGACAACAATCTCCGCGTCGCCCATCATCACACTCTGCGCCGCCAATCGCGACGGCCCTCAGTCCACTGCCACAAACCATGTTGATCGTCAGCGCCGACACTGTATCCGCAAGCCCACCCTGCAACGCTGCCTGTCGCGCAGGATTCTGTCCCAGCCCCGCAGGCAGCACGCATCCCATCACACACTCATCTACACTCGTCGCATCAATCCCCGCTCTACGCGCGGCTTCCCGCACCGCCACCGCACCAAGCTGCACCGCACTCATCTCCGCAAGCGCGCCTTGAAACTTCCCCACTGCAGTCCGCGTTGCAGAGACAATCACTACATCCTTCATCGCATCACCTCATCGCACTGCACTCGCAAAAATCAAAAACAGAACGCGCCAGTATACGGCTCATCACCCATCACGTGCTCTCACCCGACAGCGTCATCTCGCTTCTCGACTCTCAAAATCGCATCTCACTCCTCCGACTCTTTATGCATACGCTCAAAAAAAAATTGCAGTCATGTATAGATTTTTCTTGACAGTGAAATTACGTAAATCTATACCTTCGTTAGCTGCAACTGAACATGTTGCGGTGTCAATGTCTAATCACTAGGGAGAATAGGCAAATGGCAGTCAAGAAAGCAGCAAAAAAGCCAGCAGCAAAAAAGGCTCCAGCGAAGAAGAAGTAATAACTCAAACAGGCAAAGCAAGAAGGGGGACGCGATAAGCGTCCCCCTTCTGTTTCTACCGCAACAATAATTCGCTACTGCGCCGTAGCCTTTGTCGTCGGGTTCTTCGGTGTCGACAGATAACCCGACACCTTGTTCTTCTCAATCACGTTCACCACCAGCTCATACAGCACCGGGTCCTTGCCTGTATAAAACTGAACCGGCTCATCGAGACCCTTGTCCTTCTTCTCGATATTGCGATCATCGGCGCTCACGTTCATCGTGTACTTCGAGTGCTTCTCATCCGCCTTCTTCAGTTGCAGCTTGATCGTCGACAGCAGCGTCGGCTTCGCACCCTTCTGCAAAGTGAACTCGAAGTAGTTCCGGTCTCCCTTGTGCTTCAGAATCTCAAGCTCACCGTGGTTGGTCGCAATCAGACCGCTCATCACGCCAGCGTCACCCATCACACGATTCAGCTGAGTCTTCGTCGCCTCAAGATCGCTCTTGGTCGTGGCCACGTCGGTCTTCACGCCGCCAACGTCCGTCCTCACGCTCGCCACATCAGTCGATACAGCGCCAATCTGCTTGTTCGTCGCCGCCTGGGCCTCTTCAAGCTTCGCCGTTGCCGCCTTCTGCGAGGCGATGATGCTCTGCGTCCGCGCCTCCATCTGCTTCTGCGTGATTCCGACGCTCTGCCCCAGAGTCTCGCTCGTAGCTCGCAGCCGGGCATTGGTCGCCTCCAGCCTCTGCGCCAGGTCAACGTTCTTCTGGTCCGCCGCTGCCAGCCTCTTCTCGGTAGCGGCCTGACGGTTCTGCAACCCATAGCACCACACCAGCCCGCCCAGCGCAGCCAGTAATGCAATCACCACCACACCAAGCAATGCTCCAGATACCGACCGCTCCGCTACGTACCCCTCTTCGCTCATTACGCCTCCTGTGCTTTCTTTGTTGGACGCATCGCCACACGGTTCATCACACTCCCGCCGGCTCGCGCAAACCTGCACTCACAGACTATATCCTCTCCCAAATCCAACTAAACTCGTTCTATGCATTCCTCTGCAACATGTCCTGACATTTGTATCGCCGGCGGCGGCATCATCGGCCTTTCGCTCGCCCTCGAACTCCATCATCGCGGAGCCAGGGTGACCGTCCTCGATCAAGGCGCCCCCCTGGCCCAGGCCTCCAGCGCAGCCGCCGGAATGCTCGCCGTCAACGACCCCGAAAATCCTTCTCAGCTAAGCCCTTTATCCCGTCTAAGCATCTCCCTCTATCCTGACTACCTTGCCCGCCTTCACGATCTCTCCGGCTTCCACGTCTCGTTCCAGACCAACACCACCCTCCAGGCGATCCCGCCCCAAACCCTCGCATCTTCCCATACGCTCACCGACACAGAGTTGTCCCATCTCCTTCCGCAACTTACCCCCCGCGACCACCGCTTCACCCTCCTCCAGGAGCACAGCCTCGATCCCCGCGAGTTGGCCCGCGTCCTTCTCGCCTCCGTCCGCGCCACAACCATCGATCTCCGTCCTCACACTCCCGTCCGTATCGTTCGCTCACTCGATCAACCCATCGAAGTGCACACGCCTGCCAGCACCCTTCATCCTTCCTTCTTCATAGATTGCACAGGAGCCTGGGCCATCACCTCATCCCGCCTCCCGCATCTGCGCGTCACTCCACGCAAAGGCCAGATGCTCTCCGTCTCTCTTCCGGAATCCTTCCCGCTCCACTTCGTCGTCCGCACCCCGGACATCTACATTGTCCCTCGAACCACCGATCCGGTATCACCCCGCGCCATCATAGGGGCCACCATAGAAGACGCAGGCTTCGACACAACAGTCCACTCCTCCGACATCGCCAACCTCCGTGCCAGAGCCGCCGAACTGCTGCCTCTCCTAACCGAGGCGCCAGAGCTGGAAACCTGGGCCAGCATCCGACCCGCGACCCCAGACGGACTTCCCATCCTCGGCCCACTTCCCGGACAGATAAATCATCTCTTCGCTACTGGCCACTATCGCAACGGAATCCTGCTCGCTCCTGCAACCGCGCAGATCATCGCGCAGCTTATCTATAACGAAACACCATCGATCGAGCTCTCTGCTTATGCTCCAGATCGGAATCCGCTCGACACGGCGTAACACGAACGTCGCACAACTAATTCGATATTCGCCCACAGAACCGTGACAATGGTTTCTTCCCTGCGCTATAACCAAATGTACTTAAGTTTCACCCCGGGAGAAGCCATATATGTCTACCGCTGTCGCAACGAAAGGCTTGGAAGGCATCGTCGCCACCAGCTCTTCCATCTGCTTTATCGACGGTGACGCCGGCGTTCTCTCTTACCGCGGCATCGACATCCACGAGCTCGCCCAGCGTTCCACCTTCGAAGAGACAACCTATCTCCTCTGGTTCGGCAAACTCCCCAACGCGACCGAACTCGCAGAGTTCACCAAACACCTCGCCGAAGCTCGTAAACTCAATCCCAAGATCATCGACCTGCTCCGCAGCGTGCCCACTTCCGCGACACCCATGCAGGTCCTCCGCACTGCCGTTTCACTGCTCAGCATCTACGACGCCGACGAAGCCGACTGCTCCCACGAAGCCAACGTTCGCAAGTCCTTCAGGCTCACCTCGCAGATCGCCATGATCGTCGCCGTCTTCGATCGCATCCGCAAAGGCAAGCCAGTCGTCGAGGCAGACCCCTCGCTCTCACACGCCGCCAATTTCCTCTGGATGCTCAACGGCGAGAAGCCCTCCGACACTGCCACCCGTGCCTTCGATATCGCGCTCATCCTCCACGCCGATCACGAGCTGAACGCCAGCACCTTCGCCGCGCGCGTCATCGCCGCAACTCTGGCCGACATCCACTCCGCCATCACCGGAGCCATCGGCGCACTCAAGGGCCCGCTCCACGGCGGAGCCAACGAGGCCACCATGCGCCTCCTCTACGCCATCGAAAAGGCCAACGCCGACCCCGTCGAGTACGTCCGCCAGATGTTCGCCGAGAAGAAAAAAATCTCCGGATTCGGCCACCGCGTCTACCACACCGAAGATCCCCGCGCCACGCATCTACGCCGCATGTCCGAGGAGCTAGGCAAAGCACACGGCAGCACCAAGTGGTTCGACATGTCCCGCAAGATCGAGCTGTTCGTCAAGCAGGAGAAGAAGCTCAACGCCAACGTCGACTTCTACTCCGCCTCCACCTACACCACGCTTGGCATCGACATCGATCTCTTCACTCCAATCTTCGCCGTCAGCCGCATCGCCGGCTGGGCCGCCCACGTCATCGAGCAGCACGACGACAATCGCCTCATCCGTCCCCGCGCCGACTACGTAGGCCCCACCTACCCCTCCCCATACATCCCCGTGTCGGAGCGCTAGACCGGTTGCGACTAATTGCTTCACACCTGTTTTGCTTGTCATTCTGAGCGAAGCGAAGAACCCCTGTATTTTGTCTTTTGAGGGGGAGCGAAGCGACCCGAGTGCCATTCCCGTCTTGTCTACGTAAAAATAAAAAGAGCAGCCTTCGTCACTGCTCTTTTTGTTTAAGCCAATACCTACTTCGCACTGGCAGGCGGCACAATCCCATTCATCCGCAGATACTCCACGAGCTGCCCATAGTGATCAAACCCATGCGCCACCACAAAGGCTGCGTAGCTCGCTCGCGTCTGCGTTCCCTTAACACTCTCGAACGCATTCTGCGCCGTCAACGTTCCAATCGCCTTATGCACAAATGCGAATGAGCCGGCCAGAGCCGCAAGTAACTGATCTTTGTCGGTCAGCGATCCAATCGCCTTCACATCGGTGTCAGGCTTCGCACCGCTGATCTGGCTGCCAAAGAAGTAGTTCGCCTGCGCAATATGCGCCACCATGGCACCAAACGTCCGCACGCCTTTGTTATCCGGTGACAGATAATCCGTCTTCTGCGACGACGCAAAGATCGCGGCGCTCGGCGCAAACCCATACTTCTCAGCCGGCATCGCCTTCGCCGCGCCCGTCACCTCTTCTTCAAAGGCGCTCAGCATGTCCCCGAAAGTCTTCGCCGGCTCAATCATCGTTCCCGGCGCAATCTTCGGTGCATTCGCCATCTGTCCCTGCGCTCCCGTCATGCAACAAGCCGCCAGCGCCAACGTCATAACCATCTGCTTCATCATCGTCTTACGCTCCTGTCGTCGTTAAAAACCGTATAACCGGCTCAGCCTATCAGACTTCTACCCTTGCTCGCGCCATCGTTCGTCACACAGAAAGGTAAAATAAAGTCATGAACCGCATTTACATGGACGCGAACGCGACCACGCCTCTGCTGCCAGAGGTCTTCGAGGCCATGCGCCCATTCTGGATCGAGCACTTCGGCAACGCCAGCTCCATCCACCAGCACGGCCAGCACGCCCGCGCCGCCGTCGATCACGCCCGCGACTCCATCGCCCGCCTGTTCCACTGTCGCGCCTCCGAGATCGTCTTCACCTCCGGCGGCACCGAGAGCGACAATCTCGCCATCTTCGGCACCATCACATCCGAGCTCTCCGCCACCAAAGAGCGCACGCACGTCATTACCACCAGCATCGAGCACCACGCCGTCCTCCACGCCGCCGAGTCGCTCGAGCACCGCAACATCGACGTCACCTTCCTCCCCTGCACCGCGCAAGGCGTCATCGAGCCCGCCGAACTCATCGGCGCCATCCGCCCCAACACCAAGCTCGTTAGCATCATGTACGCGAACAACGAGACCGGCGTCGTCCAACCCATCGCCGCACTCGCCGCCATCGCGCACGCCGCCGGAGCGCTCTTCCACACCGACGCCGTCCAGGCAGCAGGCAAAGTCGCGCTCGACCTAAGCCCCCACGGCCCGCTCAAGGACGTCGATCTCCTCACCATCTCCGGCCACAAGATGTACGCCCCCAAGGGCATCGGCATCCTCTTCGTCCGCCGCAACGTCCGCCTCAACCCGATGATGCACGGCGGCTCCCACGAGCGCCAACGCCGCGCCGGAACCGAAAACGTAGCCGGAATCGTAGGCCTCGGCAAAGCCGCCGAAATCTCACAGCAGTGGCTCGCCACCGAAGGCGCCACCAAGCTTGCCGCCCTCCGCGACCGCCTCGAACAAGGCATCCTTAGCCAGGTCGACGAAGCCGGCGTCAACGGCGGAGCCGCCCCACGCGTAGCCAACACCACCAACATCTACTTCGACCACGTCGAAGCCGAAGCCCTCGTCATCGCTCTCGATCTCAAAGGCCTCTCCGTCAGTGGAGGCAGTGCCTGCCAATCCGGCGCCACCGAGCCCTCGCACGTCCTCACCGCGATGGGCCTCTCACCCGCCCGAGCCCGCGCCAGCATCCGCTTCTCCCTCTCAAAACTCACCACCGAGGAAGAAGTCGATCAAGCCATCAAGCTAGTCCCGGCAGCCGTAGCCCACCTGCGCGAGCTCTCTCCCACCTACACCAAACCCGAAACCATAGCCTCCGCATAATCGCACTCTGCCCTTTGCTGTTGCCTGTATTTTTGTTTGTCATCCCGCAGGGATCTGCGGTTGTCTTTGTCTTTGTCTTTGTCTTTGTCGTTGTTGTTGTCGTTGTCTTTGTCGTTGTTGTTGTCGTTGTCTTTGTCGTTGTCGTTGTCTTTGCTCTTGTTTGTCATTCTGAGCGAAGCGAAGAACCCCTGTATTTGTCTTTCCGAGGGGAGCGAAGCGACCCGACTGCCTTAGTCTGCCATTACGTCTAATCGCCTCTCTCGCCCAGCAATTCCCGCCCGATTCTGCGAAAATAGAAGCAGTATGCACGCAGAGCCCAACAACACGATCGCAGTAGCCATGTCCGGAGGCGTAGACTCCTCCGCCGTCGCCGCACTGCTGCGCTCGCAGGGCCACGAGATCATCGGCCTCACCCTTCAGCTCTGGAATCAGCGCCGCCTCGCCGGCCACGAGGGCATGCCCGAAGCCGTCCAGGGCCGCTGCTGCTCCATCGACGACGTCTACGACGCACGCCACGTAGCCGAGAAGCTAGACATCCCCTACTACGTCGTCAACCAGCAGGAGCGCTTCGAAGCCGAGGTCGTCAAGCCCTTCGTCTCCGAGTATCTCGCCGGACGAACCCCAATCCCCTGCACCCTCTGCAACAACCACCTCAAGTTCGACCAGCTCCTCATCACGGCCCGTCAGATCGGCGCCGACCGCATCGCCACCGGCCACTACGCCCGCAACCACTTCGACCCCACGCGCAACCGCTGGATCCTCTCCCGCCCCGCCGATCACACCAAGGACCAGACCTACTTCCTCTTCGGCCTCACGCAGGAGCAGCTCTCCCGCACCATCTTCCCCTTAGGCGAGATGCAGAAGCCCGCCGTCCGCGTCATGGCCTCCGACGCCGGCCTCGACGTCGCCACCAAGCCCGACTCGCAGGAGATCTGCTTCATCCCCGGCGGCGACTACAACACCTTCCTCAAGGCCTACCTCGAAGAGCAGAACCAGCCCCTGCCCGACACCGCAGGCGAGCTCGTCACCACCACCGGCGAAGTCATCGGCCACCACCAGGGCATCCAGAGCTTCACAGTCGGCCAGCGCAAGGGTCTCGGCCTCACCTCGCCCAACCCGCTCTACGTCCTCGCCATCCACCCCGATTCCCACCAGGTCACGGTAGGCTCCGACGACGATCTCCTCTCACGCGACCTCTACGCCAACCGCCTCAACTGGATCTCCATCCCCGATCTCCACGCAGGCGAAGAACTCCGCGTCACCATCAAGATCCGCCACCGTCACGTCCCCGCCGCAGCCACTCTTCGTCGCGACAGCGACGACAAAATCCACGCCATCTTCGACGAGCCGCAGCGAGCCATCACGCCGGGCCAATCCGCCGTCTTCTACCAGGACGACGAAGTCGTAGGCGGCGGCTGGATCTGCTGAAACAGCCTTGCTGAAAATAACCCTGTCGAGTAGTCCCGCAAGCAAAAGAGGCGCAGCCGAAGCCGCACCTCTCACATCCTTTTTCCGTTTTAGCTACAAACCAATATCGTCATCCTTGACGCCATAACCGGCCGCGCGCGAAGTCCCACGCTCAAACGGAATCGTCGTATCGTGATGACGTGGCGGCGCGCTCTTATTCCGGCCCACCAGCACATCCAACCCCGCCTTAAGGCCATTCATCAGTCCCGAGAACTCTCGCACCGGAATCTGAACGCCCTTCTGAATGGTCGATGCAACATGCGATGTCGTATTCAGCACCGACGTCACCATGTCATCCACCCGAGCCGCCTGCGCTCGCGTCTTCTCGTTCACATCCGTCACCGTCGAATCGAACTCCTGTGCCTTAGCTCGCACAATGTGGCTCGTCTCCACCAGATTGTCGGTAATCACATTGATCTTCGGATGCAACTCCTGCACCAGCCCGTGTGTCCTCTCGATCATCGGCAGAGCCTTCGCCCTGATCTCCTCGGCAATCGTAATCATCCGCTTGCGCGTCTTCGCGATCCCAACCGCCGCTGCGACAAACACAGCCGCCTGCGTTACCATCGCAACGGCAACCATGGCCACAAAGAACATCAGCCACCGCGAGTTTCCTGACGAGATCGAGTCCACATCCTGCAGCCACACGCACATAGCTGACATCATCATTTCAGTTCTCTTTCAAACACAAAATAGAAGGCCCGGCCATCCTGTCCGGCTGTGCCAGGCCCATCTTTCACATCAGAAACTGGTTACTACGAGTGAGTATCGTGTGTCGTGCTCACATAGGCTTCTTTGCCGGCATCGAACGCAGCCGCGACCTTGCTCTGATGCTCCTGTACAAGCCCCTTGCCCTTCTCCAGGTACTCCGACCACTGCGAACGTCCGCGGTCATAGTACTCCTTGCCGCGATCCACGTACTCGTTCACCTGTTGCTTGCCCTGCTCCGTAAGTTGTGCAGCACGCTCACGTCCCTGCTGTGCCAGTACCGCCGCTCGCTCCTTCGCGTCCATCGCGCTGGCTACCAGATCGTCCCGCGTCTCTTTGCCGGCCTTGGGGGCATACAACACTCCAACGACTGCGCCGATACCAAGCCCTGCAAGAAACCATCCCAACCCACTTACACCGTTGTCGTTGTCTGCCATCTCAATTCTCCTCTTCCAGCACAAATGCGAAGCCAGCTGGCTCCGCTGTTATAACCCGTTATCGCGTCAATTCTGTACGCGCTTGCTGACAGCTCCAGCATAACCTCTGCTTCGCCTCTTGCGTGGCTGGCAGCAAGGTATCTTTTTAGGGATGCCCACCCCGTCAGTTAGGTTGCGCGCCCCAGCTAACCGCGACCTGATCCCTCTTCGCTTTTCATTTCGTCTCATAGATAAGATTCTGAGGACACCTTTTGCATCAGATAATAAATTGAGTGAGTTACAGTGGTCGCAGCGCTGAAACCCAGAACCAACATGACACTCATTGTCAAAACCCAAGGGGTAGGTATGCACGTCTACAGAACGCACGTCAGGCAATACACCATAGCAGTCATTGCAGCCCTCGTTCTTACACTAGGCACCGCCGGATGCAAGAGAAGCCAGCCCGCAAGTCCAGCCGTCGACGACTCCATCCTCAGCGCATCCCTTCAAAGCCGCATCGCTGGCGAAAGTGCTCTCAGCACTGAATCCATCCAATCCTCTGTTCATAACCGCGTCGCCACCCTCACTGGCAACGTCAGCAGTGAAGCAGCCCGATCTCTCGCCGCCGCCGACGCCGCCCAGATCGCCGGTATCAGAACCGTAGTCAACAATCTCTCGGTTCAGCCTGCCCAGCAACCAGTTCCAGCCGTAGCGGCCGTTCCGCCACCTCCGGCTCCGGTAGCTCCAAAGCGGCCTGCCAAGGTCATCACCCCCAAGCCCGAACCAGCACCGCCAGCGGTCCCGATCGAGCGCCAACCGCCAGCCGTCGCCCAGGAGCAGCTCCACCTCCTCCCGCTCCTGCAGTTGCCGCTCGTGCCCCCGCCACCTCCCCACCAGCCTTCCGTGACGTGACCATCCCGTCGGGAACCACCATTCCCGTCCGCATCACTCAGACGCTTGACAGCGCAACGACCCAGCAGGGCCAGTCCTTCTCCGGCACCCTCGCCACAGACGTCATAGTCGACGGCCTCGTCGCCATCCGCCAGGGTACCAATGTCTCCGGCCGTGTCTCCGCGGTCCAGGAGGCCGCCCATTACAAAGGCAACTCCCTGCTCGCCGTCGAACTCACCAGCATCAACCGCCGCGGCGAATCGCTCGCCGTCACCACCGATTCCTATAGCGTCGAGGGCAAGGGCCGCGGTGCCAATACTGCAGCCAAAGTCGGCGGCGGAGCTGCCGTCGGCGCTATCCTCGGCGGCCTCATCGGTGGCGGCAAAGGTGCAGCCATCGGCGCTGCATCCGGCGGCGGCCTCGGTGCAGGAGCCAACACCATTACCCGCGGCCAGCAGGTTCAGATTCCCTCCGAAAGCCTGATTAACTTCAAGCTCACCAATACCCTTGCCATCCGCATCCCCACCTCGAACACACTCAGCACCCAGGAAACTCAGCGTCGCCCAATCAACTCAACTCCAGAGCAGCCGCAATAACAGAAGTTGCATCTCATCTCCATTACGTCAATCTCGTGCAAGGCAGACAGAATAAGTGTGTCTCGTACAATTGCCCCCTCGGGTGTAGACTCAAAACCAGCACCCTCATAATCGTTCAGGTCGCGCCAACCACCAAAAATCCATTCTGAGGTACTCCGTCTTGACGCAGGCATCTCCAACCGCAGCGGCCCGTCCCGCAGGATTTTTGACCTTCACCCTGCACGCGCATCTCCCTTATGTCGTGAACCACGGCACCTGGCCGCATGGCATGGAGTGGCTCCACGAAGCCGCAGCCGAAACGTACCTCCCGATGCTCCGCGTCCTCAAAAATCTTGAGCGTGACAATATCCGCTTCAACTGCAACCTCAATCTCTCCCCCATCCTGCTCGAGCAGCTCTCCCACCCCGTCTTCATCGCCGAGTTCCCCAACTACCTCATGCGCAAGATCGTTGCCGCGCGCGAAGACGAGGCCTACTTCATCCAGTCCGGCGAAGACCACCTCGCCGAGACCGCACGCTTCTGGTACCGCTTCTTCTCGCAGGCCCTCGATGAGTTCAACGCCCTCGACGGCAACATCATCAAAGGCTTCCGCCACTTCAACGACATCGGCCTCATCGAAATCATCACCTGCGGAGCCACCCACGGCTACATGCCTCTCCTCGGCACCGACGAGAGCGTCCGCGCCCAGATCCGCACCGCCGTCGACACCCACATCCGCCACATCGGCAAGCATCCCAAGGGCATCTGGGCGCCCGAGTGTGGCTACCGCCCCGCCGGCTTCTGGAATTACCCCGTCCCCTTCGCCGACGGTTCTCCTACGCCTGCAGGCTTCGACCGCATCGGCGTCGAGCAGGCCCTCTCCGAGTCCGACATCGACTTCTTCTTCGTCGACACTCATCTCGTCGAAGAATCCCAGCGCATCCCTTCGCCTTACGAGCTCCTCAACGGCTCCGTCCCCCGCGATCCCAAAACCGAAGAAATGACGCACGGCCCGCATCGCAGCCTCTACCAGCCTTATTACGTCGACGGCCCCTACGACAAGCGCTACGCCACCACTATCTTTCCCCGCGACCCCAAGACCGGCGTCCAGGTCTGGTCCGGCGAGAGCGGCTACCCCGGCGACGGCGTCTATCTCGACTTCCACAAAAAGCGCTGGCCCGGCGGACACCGCTACTGGCGCGTCACCGGACCCAAGGTCGACATGGGCGACAAGCTCCCTTACTACCCCCAGGAAGCCGCCGCCCGCACCCGCGACCACGCCTCCAACTACGTCCATCTCGTCTACGAGGCCCTCAAGTCCGGCTTCAACGACGATATCCCGCCAATCCTCTGCTCCCCCTTCGACGCCGAGCTCTTCGGCCACTGGTGGTTCGAGGGCCCCCTCTGGCTCGAAGCCATCGCCCGCATCCTCCACGACTACGACACCGGCATCCAGCTCATCAGCGGCTCCGAATACCTCGACCGCTACCCCCGCGCCGGCTTCATCGCCATGCACGAAGGCTCATGGGGCGCCGAGGGCAACAACCACGTCTGGATGAATCCCGACACCAGCTGGACCTACACCCACATCTACCCCGCCGAGCTCTTCACCCGCGACGTCTGCACCGCTGGCCACTGGCGCGACTCCGCCCTCGGCACCCGCATCGCGCAACAGCTCTGCCGCGAGCTCCTCCTCCTCGAGTCCTCCGACTGGCAGTTCCTCATCACCACCGGAGCCGCCCGCGACTACGCCGAGATCCGCTTCCTCACCCACAAAGATCAGTTCAACGAGATCAAGGCCATGTGGCAGACCTTCGAGTCCACCGGCGCAATCACCGTCGCCCAGGAAGCCCGCCTGGCCGAGATCGAACGCCGCGACAACGTCTTCCACGACATCGACCCCAACCTATGGGTGACCGGTTCAAAACAAGAACGCCCCGAACCCCAGATCGAAGCAACCGCCTGAGCCTTCACCATCGCTTAGGGATTGGAGTATTCAAAGCTCTCATATTCCAGCGTCAGCCGTTCGATTGCGACGCCTGATCCCTCCGCATTCAACGCCGGTAACGCTTCGTACGCATTAGGCCAGCAGTTGCGCAAGCTCACTACGACGACAGGGTTACGCTGTCCATCCAACAGGCGGATGGTGACGTCTCGCTTATATCCACCCCCGCCACCGCCTTCGCTCAAAACCTGATTTACCCACATCCAGAACTCCGCATCATGCGGCACAATCTCGCGTTCAAGCGTAATCGGTTCGTACGTCGTAAGCCCCGGCACCTTCTGGCTCGAAAACTCTGGGTTGCTACCATCGCGATGTACCACCACGCTGGTGCTCAGCTTCACTGGGCTCACACGCAACATCCCTGTCCTCTGGCCACCCCAGTCCACCTGAAACGAGAACTCCTCCAACGGATCCACGTTCGCCATCTCTCTCCTCCAGAAATTAAACTCAGCAATTCATCGCAGCAAACGCGATTCGCATGCGAGCCACTCTACTCCCATCCTCCGCGGCCTAAAATAAAATCTGTGGCCACCGCAACACCATCCTCGACGCCGCTCTCGCCAAACCCCGCGCCACCCAAGCCCTTCCGCCATCGCAACCCCCTCACCCTCTGGCACCTCCTCTCCCTCGACGCCCCCACCGTAGCCACTCTCTGGACCTGGTTCATAGCCCGCGCCAACCACATCCACCTCCCCGCCGCCTCCATCCTCGCCATGTTCCTCGCCGTCTGGACCCTCTACGCCGCCGACCGCCTCCTCGACGAGCACGCCCTCGAAGCACGCCACCACTTCCACCATCGACACCGCAGAGCCTTCCTCACCGGCATCATCCTCACCTCGATAGCCCTCGCCATCCTCCTCCCCCGCCTCGAAATCGCAGCCATCCATCTCTACCTCATCCTCGGCGGCCTGGTCTTCGGATACTTCATCCTCATCCACGCCACGCAAAACTCCCACCGCTACCCTAAGGAACTCGCCGTAGGCATCTGCTTCGCCGCCGCCACCTTCATCCCGACGGTCGCACGCCAACCCACCCTCCGCCCCGCCCTGCTTCCGCCAGCCATTCTCTTCGCCGCCCTCTGCAGCCTCAACTGCCTCTTCATCTACGCCTGGGAGCACGCCCCGCAACCCCACCCACTCCCACTTCTCGCCATCACCCTCACTCTCACCGCCACCGCCATCGCCGTCTTCGACCACCGAGCCCCCTGGCCCATCTCCGCCGCCACCGCACTCGCCGCCGCGTTCCTACTCATCCTCCACCGCCTCAACCCAAAGATCCCCGCCACTCCCCTCCGAGCCGCCGCCGACCTCGCCCTCCTCACCCCCATCCTCCTCCTACCCTTCCTCCAATAAGACTGGGTGCCCCATATCTCGATTCTGAGATGTGGGCATCGTGCGCAGCACGACCGCACTCCTTCAACCAGCTACCATTCCAACAAGCACCTATGAAGCAAGCCGTCCCAAACTTCAACACCATCGCCCGTCATTGCGCGACCCTCCGATGATCTCGCTCAACGCCAAGACCGCCAACTTCAACCCCATAGCCCGCCCTTATCGCTGGCTCGAATACCTCACCCTCGGCCCAACGCTCCAACAAACCCGCACCCACTATCTCCCCGCGCTCACCCAACAAAAATCCGCTCTCATCCTCGGCGACGGGGACGGCCGCTTCCTCTTCCAACTCCTCTCTCAAAACCCGTACCTACAAGCCGAAGTCATCGACACCAGCGCCACCATGCTCCATCTCCTCCGCCACCGCTGCGCCCCCTACGCCAACCGCCTGCAAACCCACCACGTTAACGCCCTCACCTTCCACCCCGAACCCACAAAAAAATACGACCTGGTCGTCACCCACTTCTTCATCGACTGCCTCACTCAAACCGACCTCGAAACCCTAATCACCCAAATCACCCCGCACCTCACACCCCAAGCCATCTGGCTCATCTCCGACTTCCGCATCCCACCCAGCGGCCCCATGCGCCCCATTGCCCGCGCCTACATCCGCAGCCTCTACCTCACCTTCCGAATCCTCACCAATCTCCGCGTCACCGCCCTCCCCGATCACACCACCCCCCTCACCCAATCCAACTTCACCCGCATCGCCCAACAACACCGTCTCGGCGGCCTCCTCACCACCGAGACTCTGGCAAGCCCCAACAAATGCATAATGGTGATCAAAGAGATAAAAGCGAGATAAAACAGAACAGCGACAAAGACAGAGACAAGCTCTTTAGCATCCTCTTTCTTGTGTTCGCTCTTATCAGCCTTTATCCCTTTGATCACCGTTACGCCGTTTGCATCCCAGCGTCCCATAAAAAATCCGTACTTAAAATCCGCCACTTCCGTACAAATCCGCGGTCGCAATCTCACGTTCTCCCCTACAATTCCCACATGCAGCGAACACACCTTCTCGTCG
Organism: uncultured Acidobacteriaceae bacterium; assembly: GCA_963831665.1. Classification (GTDB taxonomy): domain Bacteria; phylum Acidobacteriota; class Terriglobia; order Terriglobales; family Acidobacteriaceae; genus Edaphobacter. Next base: position 517,390 of record CAWHRG010000001.1, read on the forward strand.
CCGCTCTCCTCCTTGCTCCTCTCTGCCACGCCCAGAGCCTCGCCACCAACTCCCCCAACGGCCAGCCCCTCTCCACCCGCGTCACCGCCTACACCATCGACGCCAAGCTCGACACCGACAAAAAGACCCTCGACGCCACCGAGACCCTCACCTACAAAAACCTCACCGGCCAGCCTCTCAACACCTTCCCCTTCCATCTCTACCTCAACGCGTTCCGTCCCGAATCCACCTTCACCCGCGAAACCCACTTCAACGGCGGCATCCGCGACAACGAGCGTGACAACTCCTACCCCGACGAGAAGCGCGGCAGCATCACCATCTCTCACATCGACGCCGACACCTTCGGCGACCTCACCCCCACCCTCCACTTCATCGCGCCCGACGACAACAACGCCGACGACCACACCGTAGCCGAGATCACTCTCCCCCACCCGCTCGCACCCAACGACTCCATCACCTTCCACATCACCTTCCACGACAAGTTCCCTCTCTCCGTCGCCCGCAACGGCTACAAGCGCGACTTCATCATGGGCGGCCAGTGGTTTCCCAAACCCGGCGTCTTCTGGCACGGCGCATGGAACTGCCACCAGTACCACGCCACTACCGAGTTCTTCTCCGACTTCGGAACCTTCACCGTCCACCTCACCCTCCCCCGCCGCTTCATCGTAGGAGCCTCCGGCGTCCCCACTGGTGAGTTCATCGACGCCGCAGGCAACAAGACCGTAGGCTTCTACGGCGAAGACATCGGTGACTTCGCCTTCGCCGCCAGTCCCAACTTCACCGTCACCGACGGCATCTTCCTCTCCTCCATGGGCCCCGTCCAGATCCACGTCCTCGCCCTCCGTGCTCACCCTCGCGCCGGTCCTCGCTACCTCTCCATCATTCAGAAAACCATGCAGCAGTTCGATCGCCGCTACGGTCCCTACCCTTACAAGATCGTCACCGTCATCGACCCCGAGCCCGGCTCCGAGATCGGCGGCATGGAGTACCCCACTCTCTTCACCGGCGATACCTCATGGTTCGAACCCACCCACATCACCGAGATCACAGCCATGCACGAGTTCGGCCACCAATACTGGTACGGCATGGTTGCCACCAATGAGTTTCAGGAGGCGTGGCTCGACGAAGGCATCAACTCCTACACCGAGGTTAAAAGTCCTCGACGCCATCCTCGGCCGTAACACCTCCGTCCTCGACCGCCCCTACGTCAACGCCGGAGACTACGAAAACCAGCGCCTCGAATATCTCTACGTCCCCGACTACGATCCCGTCACCCGCTGGGCCTTCAAGTTCCGCGACAGCATGTCCTACGGAGGCGTCACCTACGGCAAAACCGCCACCCTCCTCCAAACCCTCGAAGGCTTCGTCGGCACCGACACCATGGACGAAGCCATGCGCACCTGGTTCATGCGCTTCCGCTTCACCCACCCCACCACCGAAGACTTCCTCCGCACCATCGAAGAAGTAGCCATCAAAAACGGCAAAGCCCTACCCACCACGCCGACAACCTCACATAGCAGCACTTTCAAACAACCCAGCGTCACGTTGAATGGAACAGGCACAGCAAATGGAAATGGGAGCATCATTCCAGCCAATGGTGACGCGTCAACCAACAATGCCGCTGTAACAAGAACGGACGATGGAAGTGTCATTCTGAGCGGAGGAACCCACGCAGTGGGTTCCGGAGTCGAAGAACCTGCGGTTACTTTCGCCCAACCGCAGCCCTTCCCCACCACCCCACCCCTAACCCCCACAGGCCAACCTGACTTCTCTGCCGTTCCCGCAACCAACTCCACCCTCCGCCCCTTCTTCAACCAGGCCGTCTACGGCACCCAGATCCTCGACTACGCCGTGGACAGTATCGACTCCAATCCAGTCCAGTGGTGGCTCCCCGAACCCACCGACGAAAAAGAACGCAAGAACCTCCAATACCGCACCACCGTCGTCCTCCACCGCAAAGGCGACTTCATCCTCCCCGTCACCGTTGAAATCATCTTCGAAGACGGCACCCGCAAGCGCGAGCACTGGGACGGCGTCGACCGCTGGGTCCGCTACGATTACACGCGCAACACCAAAATCCGTTCCGCCGAGATCGACCCCGACCACACCGTCCTCCTCGACAAAAATCTCTTCAACAACAGCTACACCGTCGACCCCCACAGACTAGCCACCCGCAAGCTAACCAACCTCTGGGTAAGCTTCGCGCAACTCCTCTCCCAACTAGTCACCTGGATCGTCTGACAGGACCCACGATGCCCACATTATCCAAAAACCGCGATGATCAAAGAGCCCTTGCCCTTGCTCTTCCGTGCGAACGCAGGATTTTAGAGATTGCGGGAAAAGCCTTTGCAGTCGCTTTTCGGTGGGAGCGCAGGGCTTTAGCCCTGCGAAAAAACCATCCAACAAAAGGGGCTTTAGCCCCGGGCCTTCTCTTCAATTACCATGATCAGACTTTTTCCTCACCGTCTTTAGTCCCTGGAGTTTGCCTTCCCATCGCACGCAAAAACGCTCTTGCTTCTGAGGTAGGCCTGGGCTTTAGCCCAGGCATTAAAACCCACCCACGGACCGGGGCTTTAGCCCCTGAGGTCTGCCTTCCTGCCCCTCACAAAACCAACCACCGCAAACTCCTCTTCTCTTTCACCCTCACCGCAACCCTGATAACAAGCTGCGATCATCCCAAACCCATCCCCAAAACCACAACCAACAACCTGCAACTAACAACCCGCAACTGACAAAAAACCATGCGCAAACGAAGCATTCTCATTCACGGCCTTGGCATCACCCTCCGCCGCCTTCCCGCGCTCCTCTGGACCTACGTCTTCAATCTCGGCCTCGCAATCCTCTTCTCCCTCGGCCTCCATCACTCGCTATCGAGCATCCTCGACCACTCCCTCGCCAATCAGCGCCTCATCAGCGCATTCGACCTCGGCACCGTGGCCGAAACCATCATGCACCTCCACCAAGGCCCCAGCGGCGGCAGCGCCTTCTCAGCAGCCCACACTGGCATCTTCGTCTACCTCGCCATCTACTTCCTCCTCGTCCCCGGAACCCTCTTCTGTTACCAGACCTCCTACCCCGCACGCCTCGGAACCCTCTTCCAGCAAGGCTTTCTCTTCTTCTGGCGTTTCATCCGCATCACCCTCCTCGCCCTCATCATCGGCGGCCTCATCCTCGGCGGCCTCAGCGCCCTGCAGCGCCGCTGGGCCACCCACGTCGACAATCACGTCGTCGGCCTCCACTCCTTTCTGCTTCGTCTCACGGGCCTCGTCCTCATCTTCCTCGTAGCCTCTGTCCTCCGCCTCTACTTCGATCTCGTCGAGGTCTACACCGTCCAGTTAGGCCAGCACCTTCGCCCAAACGGCAAACCCGACCGCCGCGTCCGCCACACCATCCGTCCCGCCTTCCGAACCCTCCGCAACAACTTCGGCCGAGCCTGGGGCACCTTCCTCTTCCTCGCCATCTTCGGAGCCGCCGCCGTCGTCTTCACTGGCCGCATCGCCATGCACACGCTCGCCCAGCCCCGCGTCTGGCCCCAGTTCCTCCTCGTCCAAATCGGCCTCTTCCTCATGCTTCTCACCCGCTTCTGGCAGCGCGGAGCCGAGACAGCCCTCTCGCTCCAATTCCCCATCATCGATCCCCACCCCCTGCACATCCTTCCCATCGCCAACACACCCGTCGCCGCCGACCCGCTCCACCCCAAACACCCCGACGCGCAGCCCGAACCAGTCGATCGCATCGACTTCACCCCTCCCATCGACCCCCTCAACCCTATCTACCCAGCCCCGCTCTCACCCGAAGACCCCATCGCCTCCCTCACTGGCCAGCCCGAGGCTCCTCCTATCCCCGACCCCATTCCCAACCCCGAGCCAGCCTCCCCCAACCTCGACGAACCCGATCCCGGAGTCTTCCACCACGACCCCCACAAGCCGCAAAACTAGCCACACATTCACCACACGATATCCACGTTTTCGACACATTCCGCCGTCTGCTGACCAACGAAAATTACAGGAAAACGCTAAAATAAAAGGCCTTATGAACCTCTTCATTCTTCGTCACGCCAGCGCCGGCATCCGCAGAAAAAATCCCCTCCTCGATCTCAAGCGCCCCCTCGACAAAGACGGCAAACGCCACTGCCTCCACCTCGCGCATGTGTTGAATGCATTGAACATACAGTTCGACCTCATTGTCTCAAGCCCCCTCAAGCGCAGCCTCCAGACTGCCTCCCTCATCGGCACCGAAACCGGCTACGAGTCCCAAATCCTGCTCTCCAACGCCCTCGCCCCCGAGGCCACCCAGCAGGACTTCCAGAAGCTCCTCTACGAAACCCGAGGCCACGAAAACATCCTCGTAGTAGGCCATAACCCCAATATCAACAGCTTCTTAGGCAATCTCCTCGTTCCCGCCAACACCCACGCCACCGCCCAGGTCCGCCTCCGCAAAGGCTCCCTCGCCCGCCTTTCCCTCATGAAAGGCCCCGCAACCCTCCAGTGGCTCCTCGATCCCCGCACCGTTCGCGCACTTTACGCCACTTCGACAAAGAGCTCCCGCCGAAAAACTTCGCGAAAATAACTCGCTTCCTTCTTCAACGACCACGCCTCCAACTCCGCCCCACCGCGCCCCGGAACCAGCTCCAATAGCACCCGTTTCGGATAAACATGCGTCCGCATCTGCACCACCGCGCTAGCCCTATCCTGATTCAAAGCCACCGCCAGCCGCAGCAAAACCACCGCCCGCACAACATGCGTGTGCTCTTCCAGCGGAATCGCCCGCATCACCCGATCCATCGCATCCGGCCGTGTCTTCCCCAAATACCGAGCCAGCGCACTCACAATCGCCCTCTGCTCCGGCGAAAACCCAAAGATCTCCGAGTTCGCCAGAATATACTGCGTATGCCGGTAATGTCCCTGATGATTCATAAACTTACCGACATCCTGCATCATCGCCGCCGCTTCCAGCCAAAGCTTGTACTCCTCCGGCAACTCATGCACCCGAGCCAGCTGATCAAAAAGCTGCACCACATGCTCCCGCACTGGCTCCACCTTCCTCAGCTCAATCCCATACCGCCGGCAAACCTCCAAAACCCCCGCCCAGCGCTCACTTTCAATCTTCTGATGCACTGAAGTCCGTAGATCCACCTCCGCCAGCATCTGCGCCAGCATCCCGTCCCGCAGCCCCAGCGGCGAATACCGAAATCCCTTCAACCCCAGCCGTTCCATCAAATTCGCATACACCAGCGCGCCGCCAACAATAATCTCCGACCGCCTTGGCCCAATCCCCGGCACCGCCGCGCGCTCCTCATTGCTCATCTTCACCAGCCGGTCCGCCAAGTGCCTTACATCCGGAGCATCCGCCGTCAGCGCCCCCACCCGATCCAATCTCTTCTTCGCCAGCGACTTCTTCCCCGCGCTCTTCCTTACATGGCCACTCGCCTCAGCCAGCGCCGCCGCAGTCCCCGACGTCGCAATCACCAGGCCCACCCGCGGAGTTCCCAGCTTCCTCTCCGCCTTCCTCAACTCGCGATCGATAAACTGCTTCAACCGCGCCACGTCCTCTTTCTGCGGAGGGTCAGTCTGCAAAAACTCCTGCTGCAGCCGCACCGCACCCAGCGACATGCTCACCATCGCCTTGATCCGCCCACCATCCGACACCGTCACCTCGCAGCTCCCGCCGCCCAGGTCGATCAGCAGACACCGACCCCGCGCCCCCACCTCATGCGTCACCACGCCCAGATGGATCAGCCGCCCTTCCTCCAGCCCCGAGATCACCTCCACACCCCATCCCGTCGCCGACCGCACCCACTCCGTAAACGCCTCGGCGTTCCGCGCATCCCGCATCGCGCTCGTCGCCACCACCCGCACCTTATCGGCAACATGCATCTGCACTGCTTTATGAAAGCGCTTCAGCGCCCGAATCGTCGCCGCCATGGCCTCCGGAGAGATCACACCCGTCTGAAAGACACTCTCGCCCAGCCGCGTCACCTCGCGGTCTTCATGCAGCGTCTTCAACCGGTGCATATGCACCGTCGCAATCTTCAACCGGCATGAATTGGACCCAATATCGATCGCGGCAAACGTAGGCATCGTTGAACCATCACCTCAGAAACAAAAATCATCACCACAAGCAAGATACATCCCGCAGCGCACTTCGCCTTCAAATCATCCTTGGACACCCCTGCACCTGCAACAGTCCTCAACAATTTATGCTGGTAGAAGCGGAAATTATGATCGATCAAACCTCCTCCGAGCCACTCGTCGAACGCGTAACTCCCATACCCACAGACGGCCCCCAGCGCTCCACCGCTCTGCTCATCCTCAGCGGCCTCTGGCTCATCATCTTCTTCGCCGCGCTCTTCGCCCCGCCCCTGCTCGACGACGCCGACGCCACCCACGCCAACGCCGCCCGCCACATGGCCCTCACCGGAGACCTCGTCACCCTCCACGTCAACGGCATCCGCTATCTCGAAAAAGCCCCCCTCCCCTACTGGCTCGACGCCCTCAGCTTCCGCATCTTCGGCTTCAACACCTTCGCCGCCCATCTCCCCCAGGCCATCGCCGTCCTCCTCCTCGCCCTCCTCGGCTTCCACTGGGCCGACAAAGCCTTCCGCGCCCGCACCGCCTTCTACACCGGACTCGCCGTCCTCACCTCCGCCGGAGTCTTCCTCTTCACCCGCATCTACATCCCCGAAGTCTGGCTCTCCCTCTTCCTCTGCACAGCCCTCTACTGCTTCCTCAACGCCCTCGCGAAACCCATCGTCGTCTCCGTCGAAGGCGGATCGTTCGCAGCCGCAACCGGCGAACCCTCAGGTCGAACAACGTTCTACGCCTATGCCATGTGGACGGCCCTCGCCCTCGCCGTCCTCACCAAAGGCCTCGTCGCCCCGGTCTTCTTCTTCGGCAGCGCCATCGCCTATCTCATCCTCACCCGCAGCTACAAAAAGTGGCACACGCTCCGACCCTTCACTGGCCTGCTTCTCTTCTTCGCCATCGCCGCGCCCTGGCACATCCTCGCCGGCCTGCGCAACACCGGCGGCATGAACGGCCACGGCTTCTTCTGGTTCTACTTCATCAACGAGCACTTCCTGCGCTTCCTCGGCAAGCGCTATCCCAATGGACTACAACAAGCTCCCCGGCTATCTCTTCTGGAGCCTCCACATCGTCTGGCTCTTCCCCTGGAGCCTCTTCCTCCCCCTCGCCTTCATCAAAGGCTGGAGGGTCTTTCAACAACGCCGAAGCGCCTCCCGCGATGCCATACATCTCGAATCGCTCGGATCAGACGATCCAAATGGACAAAGTTTTTTTCAATACTTTCGCTACTCCGTCGACACCTTCGCCACCCGCACCACTCTTCTCCTCATCCTCTACTCCTCACTCATCCTCATCTTCTTCGCCATCTCCACCAATCAGGAGTACTACACCTTCCCTGCCTATCTTCCGCTACTCATGCTCATCGCAGCCGCCCTCGTCCGCGCCGAGCAGCCCCATGCCGCATCTGAAGCCCCTATCTTCCGCCGCTGGCTCACCATCGCCCACGCCACCTTCACCGTCATCGGTCTCGCCGTCGCCATCACCCTCGCCATCGGCCTCTGGACCTCGCGCCACCTACCCTTCGTCCCCGACATCGGAGAACTCCTCGCCCATCGCGGCGTAGGCGACTACACCCTCTCCATGTCCCACCTCTTCGACCTCACCGGCCCCTCCTTCGCTGCCCTGCGTCTTCCCGCAACCCTCGCGGCTCTTGCCTTCGCCATCGGCCCTGCAATCGCATGGGTCCTCCGCACCAAACGCCGCCACCTCGCGGCAACTACTACCGTCGCTCTCACCAGCGCCGTCTTCCTCATCGCCGCACACATCGCACTTGTCCGCTTCGGCCCCATGCTCTCTTCGCAGAACCTCGCCGCAAAGATTCAGCAACTCGAAGCCGACCACGCCATCGCGCCCGACACCACCATCCTTCTCTTCGGCGACCAGTCCTACGGCTCTTCCATCCCCTTCTACCTCGGCAAAGATGTCCTCCTCGTCGATGGCCGCTCCAGCTCCATGATCTTCGGCTCCACCTTCCCCGACGCCCCGCACATCTTCCTCACTCAAGACGATCTCCTGAAGATCTGGGGCACCGGCCAACGCAAGATTCTCTTCGTCCCCCTCGAAAAACGAGACGTAGTCGACCAGTTCCTCAACAACAAAATCCTCATTCACGAGACCTCCGGCAAAGCTCTCTTCACCGACCGCCCTCTCGATACCCCAACGAGCCTCACCTCCAGATAAAGAAGACGTGCAAGCCAATACACAATCCGCACCCCCAACCCACCGCTGGAGCCTACGTTCCATCGCCATCCTCATCCTCGCGTGGCTCATCCTCCAGATCGGCGGCCTCTTCACCCCCGGCCTTCTCGACGACGTCGACTCCATCTACATCGAGATCGCCCGCGAGATGCTCCGCCGCCACGACTTCATCACCCCCTTCATCAACGGCGTCCGCTTCTTCGACAAGCCACCCCTCATGTATTGGATGGCCGCAGGCTCCATGCGCATCTTCGGCCCCTACGACTGGGCCGCCCGCATCCCGCTCGCCCTCGGCGTCCTCGCCCTTCTTCTTGCCGTATACGCCCTCGGCATCCGCCTCTTCAGCAGCATCTCCCCCAAAGACAGCCCCGACCGCGGAGGCTTCTACGCCGCACTCGCCATGGCCACCAGCATCGGCCCCTACCTCTACACCCGCTTCTACATCCCCGACATCCTGCTAGCCCTCTGGATGACGCTAGCAGTCCACCTCCTCCTCATAGCCCTCGACCGCCTCCAACCACAGTTCGCAGAGCCACAAAACCGGGTGCCCCATTCATCGCAGTCTCATCGCGATGAGTGGGACATTCGTGCAAAGCACGAACCGCTCTCCTCTCCCAACCCCGAAAGCCCGGGTGCCCCATCCTTCGCGCACTCTGCGAAGGGTGGGATGAACAAATCTGCGCTGTTGCCCTGCCTCGCCTTCGCAGCCGTCATGGCCCTCAACGTTCTCACCAAGGGACTCATCGGACTTGTCTTCCCCATAGGCTTCGTCCTCCTCTACCTCACCCTCACAAAGCAACTCCGCCTACTCCTCCGCCTGCACCTGATCTCTGGCACAGCCGTCTTCCTCGCCATCGCCGCCCCCTGGCACATCCTCGCCGCCCTTCGAACCCCGGCCATCCCTCTACCCGCCGGAGTAGGCCTTCCCGCCACCGGAGGCTGGGCCTGGTTCTATCTCTACAACGAGCACATAGCCCGCTTTCTCGGCCACCGAATCCCCCACGACTACGGCCAGGTTCCCATCCCCCTCTTCTGGCTCCTCTCCGCCCTTTGGATCATGCCCTGGGTCGCATTCCTCCCCGGCGGCCTCACCGAACAAATCCGCGCACTCCGCACAAAACTCACCCCCGCCAACCTCCGGGTGCCCCATTCATCGCGGTCTCATCGCGATGAGTGGGACATTCATGCGAAGCACGAACCACTCTCCTCTCCCAACCCCGAAAGCCCGGGTGCCCCATCCTTCGCGCACTCTGCGAAGGGTGGGATCAACGAATCTGCGGAGGTGCCCCATCCATCGCAGTCTCGCGATGAGTGGGACATTCGTGCAAACCACGAATCGCTCTCCTCCGAATCGCCGCAAAACCTCCCCCGCCAGCACGAAGCCGCCCTCTCCCTCATCCTCTGGGCTCTCCTCGTCCTCGGCTTCTTCACCCTCTCCAGCCGGCAGGAGTACTACAACCTCCCCGCACTGCCCGCCCTCGCCCTCATAGCCGCAAGCCTCCTCGCCCTCGCCGACGCCCGCAACACAAAGGCTCAACGCAGCGCCCTCGCCTGGTCCGTCTGGTTCCTCGTCCCCCTCACCACCCTCATCGCCGTAGTCTGCGGATACTTCGCCCTCACCGCCCCTCACGCCGCCAAGGGCACCGACATCGCCACACTCCTCGCCGCCAACCCCGAGTTCTACAACCTCTCCCTCGGCCACCTCTTCGACCTCACCGGAGACGCCATGGGTCTCTTCCGTGGCCCTCTCGCCGCCGTAGCTCTCAGCATGCTCGCCATCGGCCTCGGCAGCTATCTCCTGCGCCGCTCCGGACGCACCTATGCCGCCAATCTCACCCTCGCCGCCGCCATGACTGTAACCCTGCTGGCCGCCCACGAGGGCCTCGCCCGCTTCTACCCCATCCTCGGCTCCAAAAGTCTGGCCCTCGCAATCAACCAGGCTGGCATTCAACCCGACGACCTCATCATCCTCGACGGCGAACTCACCTCTGGCTCCACGCTCGTCTTCTACACCGGCCACCAGGTCCACCTCATTAACGGCAATGTCAACGGCCTCTGGTACGGCAGCTTCTGGCCCGACGCCCCTCACATCTTCGAGACCGAAGACGGCCTCCGCCAACTCTGGTCCAGCCCCCGTCGCGTCTTCCTCTTCACCTACAACCCCGCCGCCCGCACCCGCGCCCTCGCCGCCCTAGGCCCAGTCCACACCCTCGCCTCCGCAGGAGGCAAAACCATCCTGACCAACCATTAATTTTGCGGTTGTTTGTTTTACGTCGTCATCCTGACCCTGAGCGAAGCCGAAGGGCAAGGATCCCTGTATTTCGTCTTTGTTCTTGCTTTTGCCCGTTCTTAATCCATCTCATCCGTGAAAATCCGCGGTCTGCCTTCAGTTTTTGGACAGTTTCCGGGAAAAAGCGCTCGTTCCTCCGGTTCGCCCATCGAAAAATAAATCTGAAATTTCTGCAAAATTTTCGACCCCTCGAAAACGACATTTCACTCTCCACGTTTGCCACACAAATCACCACACGCTGCGCACAAAAAACCACTCTCCCGCACCCACTTTTTCCAAAACCCCCTCAAAAAACGCCCATAAAACGCAAAAAAGCCCCGACCGAAGCCGGGGCTCATTCACAAAAAAAATCCTAAACTAAACGCTAAAAGAAGACCCACAACCGCAGGTGCTCTTCACCGCGGCATTCTCAAATTTGAAGCCCGCAGCCTCAAGCGTCTCCACATAATCCACCGTGCAGTTGCTCAGATACATAGCCGAGGTCGCGTCCACAAACACCTTTAGATCGTCGAACTTATAGACCTTGTCCATCATCCCGCTCTGGTTCTCGAACGACATCGAGTACTGGAAACCCGAGCATCCGCCGCCAACCACACCAATCCGCAGACCAGCAGGAACCGGATCCTGCGTAGCCATAATCTCCTTCACCTTCGCAATAGCCGCAGCAGTCAATGTTACCGGCTGAGTCGAAGCAGGCGCGCCAGTTACAACTTCAGCGGTTGGGGTTACGGTCGCAGTAGCCATCGGGCAAATCTCCTTGTATATCTACCTATTCAGTGTAGTCCCCCGCCACCAAGGCGGCAAGCACTCCATCGCACCAAAAGGCGTACTTTATCAATAGATGTTCCCCCGGCCCTGAAGATGCACCCTTTCTAAACGCTATGAAACCTCTACTTTTCCTCGCAAATATCTTCATTAACACCTTTGGCATCACCCAACCTACGCCAAAAACAGCCAATCGAGCCGCCTGGTTCATCGCCATCATGCTCCTCGCGGTGGTCATCACCGTCGCCGCCGTTGCTATCTTCACCCTCCATTGGGTCACTCGTCACTAACCCCCTACTCCCCGGAAAAAGGCTGGTTTCCAGCTCACACACAGGCGTATGATGCCATCGGACGGCACGTTATCTCGGGCCCAAAGCCGGCTCCCTGGGTATCGCAGACCGCCCCACAACGGAAGACCCTGCTACAGGGCGGAGGAACCTGCTATGAGCGTCATACCCGTCATGCTCATTGTCTGGGCGGTAATTGCAGCCTGCTTTCTAGCACTGCTTGCCTATCGCGGACAACTGACCCGCTATGAAGAGGATCAGCTCTTCCTCAACGAAGCCGAATCGAACGAGCAACGCGAACAATCCGAGATCGTTCGCAAAGTAAACAAAATACAGCCATTTGTGCGAATCCTGGGTGTTGCCGCCGCTGTCATGACTGCAGGCATCGTTGGCATCTTCACCTACGACGCGTGGCAACACCTTAAGTAATCGAAGGCGCTTGCAACTGCGATCGGTGGCGCTCAGAGCGAAGCCGGTCGCCAGTTGTCTTCGTCACTACTGCCTATCCACACCATCAAAAGAGCCGCGAGCATTCCTCGCGGCTCTTTTACCACCTCATAGAATCGATCCTCAGGCGTTATACGTGGACGACGAAACTCGTCCGCCCTGCCCCGTCCAATTCGTGTGGAAGAACTCTCCCCGAGGCTTATCGACTCGTTCATAAGTATGCGCACCAAAGAAGTCCCGCTGCGCCTGTAGCAGGTTCGCCGGAAGCCTCTCCGTTCTGTAGCCATCGTAGAAGGCGAGCGCGGAAGAAAACGCCGGCATCGGCACTCCAATCTCGATCGCATGGATCACGGCCTTACGCCATGACCATCCATATTTATTCAATGCGTTCGAGAAGAAGTCATCCAACAAAAGATTCTGCAGCTTCGCGTTCTTGTCGAATGCCGCCTTGATGTCTCCCAGAAACACGCTGCGAATAATGCAGCCACCACGCCACATAAGTGCGATGCCACCCATATTCAGTTCCCAGTTCTGCTCTTTCTCCACCGCACGCAACAGCATGTAGCCCTGCGCGTAGCTGATCATCTTCGAGCAATACAAAGCTCGCCGAACGTCCTCAATAAATTCTTTCTTCTCCGAGATTGTCAGAACCTTTTTCGGCCCTTGCAATACCTTCGAAGCGGCGACCCGCTCGTCCTTTAGCGCTGAGAGGCATCGCGCAAACACGCTCTCCCCAATCAAAGTCACTGGCTGGCCCAGATCCAGCGCCGAAATCGCCGTCCACTTGCCTGTCCCCTTTTGCCCTGCCGTGTCCAGAATCTTGTCAAGCAGCGGCTGCCCATCGTCATCCTTCTTGGCAAATATCGCAGCCGAGATCTCAATCAAATAGCTATCAAGCTCTCCTTTGTTCCACTCTGTAAACACATCATGAAACTCATCGCCAGTCAGCCCTAACCCATCTTTCAATAACTGATAAGCCTCGCAGATTAACTGGATATCGCCATACTCAATCCCGTTGTGCACCATCTTCACGTAGTGGCCCGCACCATCTTGTCCCACCCAGTCGCAGCAAGGAGTTCCGTCTTCAACCTTCGCCGCAATCGCTTGGAAGATCGATTTCACATGAGGCCACGCCGCAGGATTCCCCCCCGGCATAATCGAAGGACCAAACCTGGCGCCCTCTTCACCGCCAGAAACGCCCGTACCGATAAACAGAATCCCTTTATCAGCTAATTCCTTGGTTCGCCGGTTCGTGTCCGTGAAAAGTGAGTTTCCGCCATCGATAAGAATGTCGCCCTTCTCGAGGTACGGCAGCACATGTTCAATCGTCTGATCGACCACGTCGCCCGCCTTCACCATCAGCATCACCCGTCGTGGAGACTTCAGCAGACTGCAAAGCTCCTCGGCCGAATGAGCGCCAACGACCTGCGTTCCCTTCGCTTCATGATTTATAAAATCGTCAACCTTCGACACCGTCCGGTTGAAGACCGCCACCTTATATCCATGGTCGTTCATATTCAAAACCAGATTCTGGCCCATCACCGCCAGTCCAATCAATCCAATATCGCAAGTTGCCTCAGCCATCACATTCTCCTATGACAGATCTTATTCAAAGCCTATCTGTTGATTGTGAAAAATCCGGAAAGCATAGTCGGCGTGAGGAGGTAATTATCACCAGCAACAACCATGCCAACTTCATGACGGATTTTCACACGAGGAATCCATGAGATGCGACTCTAGCGGTGCGACTCACTTACTGTCAACTGAAGTAAAACAGCAAAGAGGGTGCAGATTTTCTCTGCACCCTCTTTGTAAAGTGAGCCCTAGCTTTTGTCAGAAGGTTATTCGCCCGCCTAACTGAACCAAGCGGGGAAAGCCAAGCGTACCTGTGATCTTGCCCGCCGTCGAACTATCAGAAGCCAGGTTAGGACCATTGAACTGTGGAGTGTTGAAAGCGTTCAAGGCTTCCGCACGGAACTCTGCGTTGAAGCGTTCCGTAAGATGGAAGTTCTTGTTCAGAGACAGATCGAAATTCGTATAACCCGGCCCATAGCAATTCAACGTGCGAGGTGAATTACCATAGTTGCCTGCAGTAGTAGAAGTGAACGCCGCCGGATTGTAGTACTTATTCAGACGGCCTTGTGGGCTTCCTGAGTAACAGGGACTGACCCCAGGCACAAGCGAGGGACGCGTGCCCTGGTTGCCGAAAGCAGAGTTGGCGTTAGTCGTCTGCGTTATCGGCAGCGGAGCGCCATCCTGAATGATCATGACGTTGTTAAACCTCCATCCCCCTACAGCCAGATCCACCCAATGATTTGCTCCCCCCATAAACTGCTTGCCGCGGCCGAAAGGCAATTCGTATGTCACCGCCAGCGTTGTCCGTTTTGGAATATCGTTGATCGCACGCGCATACTCCGTTGATACGTTGTACACGTCCTGTGCTCCGTTGTTACCCGAAAGCAATGGATTCAAAGTGCTGCTCGCACCCCACAGATTGTCCCAATTCGAAGCCCAGGTAAACGCTCCGAGGATCGTAAGACCATTCGAGAACAACTTCTGCACTTTGACATTCAACGCGTTGTAGTCAGTCACACCATCGCTGATCGAATCGGTGATAGTGGTGAATTGAGGAAATGGACGCAGCGTCTGATTGAATGGCTGAGTACTCTTGCTCCATGCTCCCGTACCGGCAAATTGGAACGGTACTCTGTTAATGAGTGCGGCGTTGCCCTGCGAATAGTATTGATCCGGTAGCTGATTGATATTTACGCTATTAGGCTGGTTCCTTCCATGCCCTCCAACATAACCAATCTTCAAAGCAAAGCCATGCGGCAGCTCCTGCTGGATATCGGCTGAGTAGGATTGAAAGAATGGGGCCTTGCGTGCTTGGTCGATCAACGAAAGAGAGCTGCCAACGCTGGTGCTATAACCCAGGGTGTTTCCGGTAGGTGTCGTACTCAAGGTTGGGAAAGGATTCGACAGACTAATCGCCGGAATTCCGCTCTGAGATGGAATGCCATTGGTCAGCACGAAACCGGGAGCAAGTGCTGCCGATCCGCTATATACAAGCGGCTGATAGAAAAGACCATATCCGCCACGAACTACTGTCTGTGGCGTGATCGCGTATGCGAAGCCAGCGCGTGGCGAAATCTTATTTACCGTTTGGCCGGTGGATGTCCCGTAGTGATCCTGGCCGGCAAACTGGATACCGCCTACAGCTGGAACATTCGATCCAGCGACAGTGTAAGCCGCTGTACGATCGAAGCCGACAGAATATCGATTATGGCGTTCGCTCACACCGGGCTCATGTTCATACCGAAGTCCCAGGTTCAAGGTCAGTTTCGGCGTCACGCGATAATCGTCTTGCACGTAGATCGCATTGTATTGAGATGTGATCGCCAATTGAGTAGGCACAACCAGGGACCCTGACGTCGGATATCCCAGCAACATATCCGCCGCGGTAGCTCCGGTGCCACTCGATGGATGAGGATCAGTGCTTCCGAGTCCGGAGTTTGTTAGCGTGCTATCAAAAGCGAAGGTGCCGCTTGTATTGCTCAAGCTGGTATAGGTCAAGCTGATCGCACGGAAGACATACCCCGCTTTCAAGCTGTGAGTACCGAGACTCTTTGCTATCCCAGCCACAAAATTCCGCGAAAAATAAACTGCCGGTCCAGAGTTTGACGTGCCTTGGCTTGCCAGACCTGCATCACCCGTAATTGCCGGAAATCCCGACTTTGAAAGTGCGGCGAGATAAGTCGAGGGGAAGCCAAGCTTCGCTTGATCAAAACCAGCACTGATATCTTTTGTGTCATTCGGAAAACGATTGAAGCCGAAGCCCGCAGTCAACACAGTAGTCGGATTCAATGTAATCGTATTTTGAATGCCCATGGCATCCACTTTCCGATACAGCAAATATGACGAAGAGCTCCCAGCGAAATTTTGCAAAGCGTTTCCGCCGGGCTCCTTCGAGCCATAGTGCATATAGTAAAAATCGGCCAGCCAGCGATCAGCAAAGGAGTGAGTTACCTTTCCAACGAACTCGTCTGCGCGATCACCCAGCGTATCGCCGCCGTTGAAGTTGAAACCGCCATACGAGGTGACACTCGTGTTCGGCTGCGGATAGACGGAGAGAATGGCGAATCCGATTGGATTGATCCTATCCGAAGGAATCTTATTGAAGGGGAATGCCTTGCGTGGCGAACTAAGCGGATCGTAAATGCATCGACCGCTGATGCAGTTCCCGTCTGCATCAACGGTTCCGATCTCGGAAAAATCGCCGGCATTCGCAATCGAGGTGCCGCGCTGCAACAATGTCGGTACAGGAAATGAGTTAGCCGCAGTCAAAGGAGATCGCTGACGGTATCCTTCCTCCGTCAACCAGAAAAATGTTTTATCCCTGCCGCCCAAAATCTTCGGTAGCGGTATAGGGCCGCCAATCGATCCAACATAGCTATAGAACTCGGCCGCTCCACGCGGTGTCGTAGGCTGCGTAACTCCATTCGTTGTATACGGCGTTCGGTTATTGAAAAACAGATTCGCGCCCCAGTTCGTCTGCCGTGTCTCACCTTGCAGCACCCCATGCAAGGAACTGGATCCCGAACGCAGCGTTGTATTGAACATACCGCCACTCGATCTCCCAATCTCCGCGTCATAGGTATTCGCCTGCACTTTGAGTTCTTGAACCGCCTCGATTGACGGAATGATCACCGCGCGATTGCTGAAGTCCGTAATCGGAATGCCATCCACAGCATAATTGTTAGAACTCAGAGGAGCGCCCGCGATTGAAATCGTCGACGATCCGCTCTGGTCCTGGAACCGAACGAACCGCGGGTCGCCCACTGCTGTTACGTTGTTATCAAGCTTCGAAAACAGAAACGGATTACGTCCCGGATTCGGCAAATTCTGCAGCTTCTGCGAGTCGATTAGTTGTCCGTTGAACGACGTAGCACTGTTCACAATCGGGTCAGATGCGGTCACTTCTACGCTTTGGCTCGTCGAACCAAGCTCTAGTCTCACGTCAAATGGAATTGTGTTACCTGCGTCAACCCTGATCCCTTTTGTCTCCGACTTCTTGAACCCCTCCGTCGTCACGACAACCGTATAAACTCCAGGCGCAACCGCACTAAAAACAAATTCCCCGGCGCCGTTGCTTGTTGTAGTGCGAGCAATTTTTGTGTCTTCCGCTGTTAGCGAAACCGCCGCGCCGGTCACACTCGCTCCCTGCACATCGGTGACTATGCCGCGCACTGCCCCGTAGTTCGACTGCGCAATTGCTATCCCAGTTGTCGCCATCATCAGCACAAACAGTAAGAATAGCCTGCAATTCTTCTCTAAATTCAACCAAATCATCAAAATACCCCCAACGGATTAGCTGCATTTCATCTTTCGGAAATTGACGCGTGACAGTCTGCAGTCAAATCCCAAAACATAAGTAAACTGACTAGAAATGCCAGTAAGTCAAGGACATAGTTTCATCTCGGTCGCTATATCTAGCATCCTCGCCGACAGATATAGGTGTCCGTCGTCGGCCTTTCACTGACTTACAATTGCATCTAGTTAGAATGCCACTTTGTTATAAGCTGCTGAATCTCTGCGATCTGCTCTTCAGCAAGAGCCGCCGAAGCAAACGTCATAACGACAAGCAAATTGAACTTACGAGATACGGTAGGCAGAATAAGGCGAGCGCCTCTCTGGCCTGCATTGCTAAAACCCGCGATACGGTAGGAGCTAAACACTACTTGGTTGAGAGACCGTAATCTTCCTTGGTCTCACCGACGTGAGAAATAGCCTTTTTGGTGATGGAAACGAGCCTAGCGAAGTATAAACAGCGTGTCAATAGAAAATTGACAATATAAATCCCTATTGCAGAATCCAATAGTAGATATTTATTTCTTCTATCCTCATTCAAGAATCTGCAGTCACTTGCTAAACGAATGAATATCTTATGCATTAGTAAAATGAATTTGAGCTACAGTATTCCAACGCCGTCAAAACTTGTTTCTATAGCGTGAGTTACTGGCTCAGCATCTTTCAAAAATAGAAACTCATCGGTAGACTTATTTTTCTTTATAGAAAGGCTCTACGCTTGTTCACAACGCAACGGATCCGTGCTCTAACAGCTATCACAGCTCTCACTCTCCCGCTCGTCGCTCAACAGCCGCACAAGGTTACGCAGACTGAGGTCGACCGCATCACGCGCGAAGCCATCCTCATCGATACCCACAACGACGTCACCTCCCGCACGGTCTCCGGCTACGATATCGCCACTCCCAACAAGAGCGGCGAAACCGATCTACCGCGCATGAAAGGCTTCCTCGGAGCTGAGTTCTTCGCGGTCTACGTCGGAGCCGAGTACGTCAAGGACAACAACTCCGCCAACCGCGCGCTCCAGATGATCGACACTGTCCGCACCGATATCATCGCCGCTCACCCCAACGACTTCGTCTTCGCCACCACGGCCGATGACATCGTTCGCGCCCACAACGAGCACAAAATCGCCGCTCTCATGGGTATCGAAGGCGGCCACGCTATCGAAGACTCCCTGCGATTGCTCCGCGACTACTATGCTCTCGGCGTTCGCTACATGACCCTTACCCACTTCAACACCAACAACTGGGCCGACTCGCAGGGGGACGTCAACGATCCCAAAATCAAACATCACAACGGCCTCACTCCCTTCGGCAAAGATGTTGTCCGCGAGATGAACCGCCTCGGCATGATGGTCGACATCTCCCACACCGCCGACGCAACTTTCTATGCCGCTCTCGAAACCAGCACTGCACCCATCATCGCTTCGCACTCCGGCTGCCGTGCCGTCTCCAGCTACACCCGTAACATGACAGATGACATGATCAAAGCCCTCGCCGCTAAGGGCGGAGTCATGCAGATCAACTTCGGCTGCGACTTTCTCTCGCAGCGTTACTTCAGTGAAGCCGAGCCTCTCGAAGCCTCAATGCGCGAGCAGTACATGGCCGCACTCAAGATCGAAGATCCCACCGCCAAGGCCGCAGCCATCGAAAAATTGAAGGCCGAGTTCAACGCCAAGGTTCCACCTGCCACGCTCACCGATGTCGTCGCGCAAATCGATCACGCCGTAAAAGTCGGCGGCATCGATCACGTTGGCATAGGTACAGACTTCGACGGCGTTGGCTGTGTTCCTCCCGACCTCAACTCCTACGATAAGTTCCCCGCTCTAACCCGCGCTCTACTCGAAAAAGGTTACAGCGCCCAAGACATCAAAAAGATCTACGGTGGCAACTTGCTCCGCGTCATGAGATCCGTCGAGCAACGCGCCCGAGAACTAAAATCCACACCAGCCTTAGAAACTGAAATAACGAAGTAGCATCCAGAGCAAATCAAAAAGGGGACCGCAAGGTCCCCTTTTTGACGAACTAACAAACTTACTTACTCTTCACAGCAATCACTTCAATCTCCACCAGCGCCCAGGGAGCCGCCAGTGCTGCAACCTGCATCGCGCTGCGTGCCGGCTTATTGGGCTGATCAGCCGTACCAAAGAACTGCGTATAACTCGCCTGGAGTCCCGGGAAGTCGAGCTTGCCACCTTTCTCCGGATCGCCAGCCAGAAACACTGTCATCTTAACGACGTCTTTCATATCCAATCCCTGCGCCTTCAACAGCCCCTGGATCTTAGTCAGCGCGCTGAACGCCTGCGCCTTCGTATCCCCATAGACCGCCGCCGTCCCCTTCGCTGGATCAGCTGGCGTCACCGGATCGGCGAGCTGTCCGCTCAGATACAGCGTATCCCCGGCCCACACGCCAGTCGCAATCGGAGACTTTTCATTCGGCTGCAAATGCTTCACCGCGACCTGAGCTTCGGCGGCACACGCGGAGGCCAAAATAACCCCCGCCATCACAACATTCTTAAGCTTCATTACACACTCCAGTCTGATAGTTGCGAATAAAACTTAGCCCTGCACCGCACCCTTGACCGCTCCGTCCAACCGAGCGGCCTTTACCTTGTCGCTGATCATCCCCACGGCTCGCCGCGCACTCAATGCAGCGCCCTCCTGCCAACCCACAACATGGCTCGCCGTATCGCCGGCAAAATAAATCGGACCATCAGCTTCGATAATTACGTTATATCCACTCGGTCCACCACCATATCCGCGAATCCACGAGCCTTCATTCCACTTCACATGCCGCCAGCCGCAATACACAGGATTCTTCAATTCCTTCCCGTGCCCTGGATGTATCTTCTCAATCGTCCCGCGCGACGCGGCAAACTTCTCGTCCATCGACATCGACCAGAACGGAGTTCCCTGTTCTTCCGTATACCCCGCCACAACAATGCCCGTTGGATGCATCAACCGGCTCGACGGATACCAAACAGGACTTGGACCTTGCGCGACAAACGACAACCCACCGTAGATGTTGTAGTCCTGCTCCCAGAACCGTCTGCTCTCCCAAGCAATCTTGTAGCTTCCCGCTGCTGTGCTCTGATCCACCACCTTCGCGAACTCCGGCGACAGGTCATGCGGAATCTTCTTCAACATCTCAAACGGTATCGCGATCACGCAGTACTCTGCATCAAGCTGTTTCTCGACGCCCTTCTGCTTATAGCTCACCTTCACACCGTTGGCCGTCTTCTTGATCGCAGTCACCGGCGAACCAAACTGCACCACTGGCCCCAGAGCCTTGGCAAACGCAAACGGAATCCGGTCCATACCACCCACCGGCTGCATCATGGTCGCCTGCCAATCCCAGGCCTCTTCATACAACATGCCACCCCAGAAGCCCTCATCCAGCAGCATGTGCATATCGATCGGTGCTTCCACCTCAGGAACCTGGGTCCCAGCTCCCGGCGGAGTCTTATACCCAGCCCGGTCTGATCCAACGTATGCGCCGGTCTTGTCCAAAGGTCCATAGATCCGCAGGAACGTCGTCATCCGATCACGATCTTCTTTCGAAAGCTCCTGGTCGAGAGCGCCTTGCGAAATACACTTTGCGAGCAACTCCGACACATGGCCGCGCGTATCATTAATCGCCTTCCGCTGCGGTACCGCCTTCCCATCGTTAGCCTTATCGTTCTGCAGCAGCGTGGAGCGTGACGTATTAATCTCCACCTCCAACGGCACACCTAACTCACGACAATATCCCAGCATCGTCCAATGCGTGCTCGGCAGACGTGCAGGCCCCAGATTCTGATAGTTGCCCTCTTCCCAATTGATGGTCTGTGTTGTTCCGTCGACGAACTCCACCTTCGTTCCATTGCGGCCAGTCCAGTTGCGCCCTCCGGGACGCTCTCTAGCCTCCAGCAGCGTCACGTCATAGCCCAGCTTCTTCAGCTCATAAGCCGTGACGAGCCCTCCAATGCCGCCGCCCAGTACGACGACCTTTACGCCCTTGCCACTACCGGGAGCTGCACCGATCGGCTTCACCGTCTCGCCCTTCATCGGCATCAGTCCCAGCGACTGCATGGTTGCAAAAGCAGCGCTATAACCGCCAGCCTGCCCAACACGCATCAGAAAATCGCGTCTCGAAATCCCCATGAAAAACACCTCGTCCTGTATCAAAAATTTTGAGAATCGACTTCGTTTTACAGCCAAGAAAAATGGAGATGTTTGTTGCGTTGAAAGGATGGAGGTTCGTCCGCAGAGACACTTCGGGAACCGCGTCTCGGTGAAGCTACGGATAAAAAGTCATAGGTTGTTAACAATGGTGAGACTACTGTACCGCAAATTTCGGTAGCTCGTTCACAAAATCCTCACCCTGTGCTTCTCACCGCCCACAATTATTTACGGAAAGACTGCCCTTGTTTCGGTGCATTTTTCCTCGGGGCTAACCGTCCGTGGGCAAAGGCCGCGTGCAACTGACGTACCGTATTTATTCCAGCGTATATATCGCCGTCACAATTTATTCATGAATCTTGACTACACCTCTGGAGTAGTGGCCCGGTCGAGGCCTCATATAAGGAGAAGTCAATGCAAAGATTAGTTGCGAGTTCTCTAGCCACCCTGCTGGTGGCTGGACAAATTGCGGGGCCAGCCCTCGCCAATGCACAAGCCAACTCCAGAGAGACCGCCACGCCGATCAAGCATCTGGTCGTGATCTTTCAGGAAAACGTTTCGTTTGACCACTACTTCGGAACCTACCCCGTCGCTCTCAACCCGCCGGGCGAACCGAAGTTCAAGGCAGCAGCGGGCACCCCAGCCGTCAACGGTTATACAGACGCGCTTCTCTTCAACAATCCAAACTTCCTCAACAAAACCCTGAATGGTCCTGGCGCATCGAACCCGTTCCGTCTCGATCGCTCTGAAGCAGCTACCGCCGACCAGGATCACGACTACACCCCAGAGCAGCAGGCCTTCCACGGCGGCCTCATGGACGGGTTCCCGAAGTACACCGGAACCCCCGGCCCCCCGCCGAACGGACAAACGACCAATGGCCTCGTTATGGGCTACTACGATGGCAACACCGTAACGGCTCTCTGGAACTACGCTCAGAACTACGCGATGAGCGACAACTCCTTCAACACCACCTTCGGGCCTTCAACCCCCGGCGCAATCAACCTCATCTCCGGCCAGACCGGTGGAGTCGTTGACGCCATCAGTGCAGGAGACTCCGTAGTTCCTGATGGCAGCGGCGGAACTACACTGATCAACGATGCAGACCCCATCGGAGACGTATGCTCCGGTTCGAGCGCCGTTCAGTTCGGCGGCCAGAACATCGGCGACCTCTTGAACAGCAAGGGCGTAACCTGGGGCTTCTTTGAGGGCGGCTTCGACCTGACAAAGGTCAATGCCAATGGATCGACCGGCTGCAGCCGCAGCACGACCTCGGCCATAACCCTTACCAAGAAGGCCGACTACATCCCCCACCACCAGCCATTCCAGTACTACACCTCCACAGCCAATCCCAAGCACACGCGTCCGTCCTCGGTGAAGAACATCGGCTTTGACGATGCGGCCAACCACCAGTACGACATCAACGACTTTTACGCTGCGGTCAAGGCCGGCAACTTCCCCGCTGTCAGCTTCCTCAAGGCCCCCGGCTATCAGGACGGCCACGCCGGTTACTCCGATCCCCTCGACGAGCAGACATTCGTGACTGGCGTCATCAACTTCCTGCAGCAGCAGAAGGATTGGGAACACACCGCCGTAGTCATCGCCTATGACGACTCCGACGGTTGGTACGATCACCAGATGAGCCCGATCGTAAACCAGTCATCGACCTCGGCCGACGCTCTGGTCGCAACTGGATCCTGCGGTGATGGCTCGACCTCTCTCTCTTCAATAACCGCACTTCATGCACAAGGCCGCTGCGGCTACGGTCCTCGTCTTCCGTTGTTGGTCATCTCTCCCTTCGCGAAGCAGAACTTCGTCGATCACACCATCACCGACCAGTCCTCCATCCTTCGCTTCATCGAAGACAACTGGGTCGGCGGTCAGCGTATCGATGGTTCCTTCGACAGCCGCGCCGGCGTTCTCACCAACATGTTCGACTTCAAGAATCCGCCGAACGTGACCCTGATCCTGAACGAGAACACAGGCCGCCCCGTCAACGGAAACTAAACGCTGTCTGCACCAAAGCCGTTCGTTTAGAAACAAAGGGTGCCGGAGGAAACTCCTCCTGGCACCCTCGTTCCTTAATTGCATACGATTAGAGAAGAGGCATTTCGATTGATTTCACGAAGAAAGTTTCTACGCCGCGCTGGAGTGCTGGCAACCGGGTTATCGATAGAAAAGGCGGCAGTAGCAAGTGGAATGGCGCCCCTATCCACTGCACTCGATCACAATACATTGAAGCCATACGTCGATCCCCTGCCGCTTCCTGAAGTCATGAAAAGCGCCGGCTTCAAACCAGACCCCACCGACCAAAAGAAGAACCTCCTCTTCTATCGCGTAGCCATGCAGGAGATTCACCAGAAGGTTCACCGCGACCTGCCTCCCACCCACATGTGGGGATTCAACGGCACCTCACCCGGCCCCATCTTCGAAACCCGTAGCGGTCAAGGCCTCCTCGTCGAATGGGCCAACGAACTTCCTCTAAAACACTTCCTACCCATCGACCACACCCTACACGGGGCCGAAGCCGACAAGCCCGAAGTACGCTGCGTCATCCATCTTCACGGCGGAAAGACTCCTCCGGCCAGCGACGGATATCCCGAAGACTGGGTCGTCCCCGGCAAATCCCTGCTCTATCACTATCCCAACAACCAAGCCTCGTCACTGCTCTTCTACCACGATCACACGATGGGCATTAATCGCCTCAACATCTACGCAGGCCTCCAAGGTCTCTTCATCATCCGCGACGAAGCCGAAGACGCACTGAACCTCCCGCGCGGGAAGTACGAGATCCCCATCCTGCTCTTCGATCGCTTCCTCCGCTCCGACGGCCAACTCGAATACCCGGTCTCAGGAGACCCCAAATCTCCTTGGGTCCCTGAGGTTTATAGCAACGTAATGCTCGCCAACAGCAAGCTCTTCCCATACCTCGCAGTCGAGCCGCGCAAATATCGCCTCCGTCTGATGAATGGCTCAAACGCCCGCTTCTTCCGCCTCTCAATCGGAAACCTCTCGCCGATGCATCAGATCAGCAGTGACCAGGGCCTCCTCTCATCACCCATAAAGATGAAGCGCATCCTGCTCGCTCCAGCCGAGCGTGCCGACATCATCTTCGACTTCAGCCAGCACGCAGGCGAAAACATCATCCTCAAAAGCGACAGCTTCGACATCATGCAGTTCCGTGTCGCATCCACCGGCGCGGCAGACACCAGTTCCCTGCCACCCACGCTAAAAGCTGTCCCTCGTATCCCCGAAACCCAGGCGATCAAAACGCGACGCCTCACCCTCGACGAGAACATGGACAAAGTCCAGCAGTCGATGGGCATGTTGCTCAACAACACGCCATGGCACATGCCCATTACCGAAAAACCCGTCATCAACACAACGGAAATCTGGGAACTGGTCAACCTCACCGAAGACACCCACCCCATCCACTTACATCTGGTGAAGTTCCAACTCCTCGACCGCCGCAGCTTCGACGTCTTCCTTTATCAGGACAAAGCCGAACTCCGCTACACAGCTCCCGCCATCCCCGCCTCTCCCGAAGAATCCGGCTGGAAGGACACCGTCCGCTGCGAGACCGGCCAGGTCACTCGAATCATCGTTCCCTTCGAGGGCTACACCGGCCGCTACGTCTGGCACTGCCATCTCCTCGAACACGAAGACAACGAGATGATGCGCCCCTTCGAGGTCGTCGGAGCCCACAGCTGACCTCTGCGTCGGTGCCTGACTAAATCAGCACTGTCGCAGAGCCGCCCGCTCACGCTACAATCCAACAGAGCATGGTGTACCAGACTCAACCTAAGTTGAGTCTAGTAACGCGGCTGCTATCCTAAGAAACAAGCCGCAAACCATTGATTCACAACACGCGAAAGTGGCGAAATTGGCAGACGCACCAGACTTAGGATCTGGCGGAGCAATCCGTGGGGGTTCAAGTCCCCCCTTTCGCACCAATTTTTATCTATAAAGAGCACCGGAAAGTATCTCGACAATGAGCCAGCAAAAACCGCCCGCAGACCAACCCTCCCTCAAGCTCACCAACACCGAAAATTACCGCGACGGCTACGCCAACAGCGTCCAGGTGCGCATGAGCGTTTGGGATTTCTTTCTGGTCTTCGGCACCATGTCGCAGGATGCTCCCGACGAGCTTACCGTCCAGAACTTCCAGGGCATCTACCTCAGTCCCCAGCAGGCCAAAGCCCTCTGGAACATCCTCGGCAACAATCTCGCCCAGTACGAGCAGGCCTTCGGTGCAATCACCCTCGAGCAGCTCCCACAACCCGGCGGCCCCGTCCACTAGACGAGCGTGCGCCCTCTACCAAACCCCAGCGACCAGAAACGTGGCGACATCCCGCTCTGGATGCTCTACCCTCTCTTCTTCGTAGCCGTCTACCTCTCGCATTACACCCTCCTCCGCCTTCCCTATTTTTGGGACGAGGCCGGCTATTACATCCCCGCCGCGTGGGACTTCTTCCGCACCGGCACCCTCATCCCCCAGACCACCATCACCAACGCCCACCCGCCGTTGCCCTCCATCCTTCTCGCCGCTTGGTGGCATCTCTCCGGCTACGTCGTCAGCGGAACCCGCACTCTCGTCTGCATGGTCAGCGCAGCCGCGCTCCTCGGCCTCTACAAGCTAGCGAAATCCCTCACCAGCAACGCCGCCGCTGCAACCACAGTCTTCCTTACCGCGATCTACCCTGTCTGGTTCGCGCAGAGCACCCTTGCCCACGCCGACATCTTCGCCGCAGCCTTCACCCTATGGGGCCTGGCCTTCTACTTCGATCAAGCCGCCCCCGAACAAAGCAGCGCACAAAACCAAAACCTCGCTGCCATCATGTTCTCTCTGTCGGCCCTCTCTAAAGAAACCGCTATCGTAACGCCGGTCGCCCTCGCCCTCTGGCAATCAATCCTCTGGCTCCGCAACAAAGAAGGCCGGCGCACCCACAGAAACTGGACCCTTGCCCTTCTGGCCCCGATCCTTCCCTTGGTAGGCTGGTACGCCTACCACCGCCACCGCACCGGCTTCATCTTCGGCAACCCAGAATTCCTCCGCTACAACGCAACCGCCAACCTCGACGCCCACCGTATCGCCCTCTGCCTGTGGCATCGCTTCCTTCATCTGGCGACCCACATGAACATGTTCGTCCCCGTTGCCTGTGCCATCGCAGTCCTCTTCATTCCAGTCGACACCAACAGCCCACCTGCCATCCGCAAACCAGCACTTAGATCCATAGCAGTCATCCTCATCGCCAACTGGATCGCCTTCTCTGTCCTCGGCGGAGCACTCCTCACGCGCTATCTCCTCCCGATGTACCCGCTCGTCATCATCCTCTGCGTCACCACTTGGTATCGCCACCTGCGTCAGTGGTGGGCACTCGCAGCTCTCAGCGCCGCAGCCTTCCTCGCCGGTATTTGGATCAACCCACCCTACGCCTTCGCCCCAGAGGACAACCTCACCTACCGCGACATGATCGTCCTCCACCAGCAGGCCATTCACCTCATCGAACATCGCTACCCTCAAGCAACCGTCCTCTCCGCGTGGCCCGCCACTGCCGAGATGTCCCGACCCGAACTCGGCTACACCCGCACCCCCATCAAGACCACCCAGATCGACAACTTCGCCATCGACCAGATCCAGAAGGCCGCCGCTGATCCCGGAACCTACGACACCGCCCTCATCTTCTCCACCAAGTGGGCACCGCCTGAAAACCAGGTCGATCTAGGTCGCAGCAACCAATCTTCAGATGCCAAATACTTCGACTTCCACCGCGACCTCTCCCCTGCAGAAGTCGCAGCCCTGCTCCACGGCGAAGTCATTTGGCAATCTCACCGCAAAGGCGAGTGGGCCGCCGTCCTCCGCTTCCCCCGCAGCGTCGAAGCCTCGCTAAGGCTCCGGTAGAAGATCACTTCTCCCGCAAAATATCCCCCAGTACCTTCCCATCCACATCGCCCAACGAGACATGCAGCAACCGAGCAATGGTCGGCGCCACATCCAGATTCTCAAACGCCGGAATCTCACCCTTCGCAACAATCCCTGCGCCTGACGCAACAAAAATAGCCTGCATCAACGGCTCAGTGTTCGGATACCCATGCGCTCCAACCTCCTTGGTATCCGTAACAAACTCCCTCGCATCTCCCTCGCTGAACTCATATCCGTTAGCCGCATACAGCAACAAATCCGCTGCCTGATCTGTCGTCGCCGGCACAGGCCACCCATCCTTCGCCGCCTCTTCCGGAGCCAGTGCGGCCCTCACCCCAGGCTTCCCTGCAAACACAGCCTTCAAAGCGGCCGTCGACCCCGCAGTGGCATGCTTCTGATAAACCAACGCAAAGCCACCCTCAGGAATGCAAAATGTAGGATTCGCACCACCCTGCAACCCCGCCTGCTTCAGCAAAATATTCGCATGCAGCTGCTTATAAACACTCTGCTGCCCATGATCCGAAACGATCAAAAAGGTCGTCCGCTCCAACTCACCAGCCTCACGCACAGCATCCACAATCTCCTTCAAC
The DNA here is from genome assembly GCA_963831665.1 of uncultured Acidobacteriaceae bacterium. Taxonomy (GTDB): domain Bacteria; phylum Acidobacteriota; class Terriglobia; order Terriglobales; family Acidobacteriaceae; genus Edaphobacter. Next base: position 545,498 of record CAWHRG010000001.1, read on the forward strand.
CGATCATCAAGAAACGCAATCGTATTCCGTCCCGAGTTGTTCCCAAACCCTGTCTCGTGCTCGATACTGTCCAGCGCCAACAGATGAAAGAGCATCAAGTCCGGATGATGTCTCCGAATAATGTCAGCCGCAGCCGCCGTATAAATCCGATCGCGCCATGCCTGAGAAGGCCTGCCAAAGTGAACAAGATCATCGCGGCTCACTACCCCATCCTTCATGAGTTCGCCTTCAATCAACCCATTCGGATCAGGTCGCTCCGCAAACCGCCACGTAATCCCATCCGCCTTCTCAATCGCAACCCAATCCACCTCCGCCGTCGTAAGTCCCGCCTTATGCGCCGCATCGTAGACCGTAGGCACAGCCACCAGCTTCGACTTCGGTGCATTCGAATCGATCCTCGGCGGCGTAACCATCCGCTGATTCACGATCAGCCCATTCACTACCACATGGTGCTTGCTCGCATTCACTCCTGTAACCATCGAAGTATGGTTAGGCCAAGTCACCGTAGGATTGATCGGCCGCATCGAAACCGCATACGCCCCCGCCTTCATCAACTCACGCAGCGTAGGCGCAGGCAGATGAGGATCGTGCAAACTTTCCGCCCCAAAAGCATCCAGGCTAATCACAACAACCTTCGGCCCCTTCGACGCAGCCGTCCCCTGTGCCAGCAGACTTCCAAAACCCAAAAACATCACCGCCACACCCGCGCCAAGCCGCCATCGAAACAACATCACTCACATTCCCCCACCTGAAAACAAATTTGAATCACGGAAATAAACTATCGGGAGAAGCTTACTAAAAGCCAACCGCACCCACGCGATCTCCGCCATCCCTCACCTCAAAGCTCTATACTCAACCTGTGCGCCGGTTCACTCCACTTCGCTTCCTCTCCCTTCGTCATTGCCTCGTTCTTGCCCTTCTCCTCTGCGTCCTCCCTGCCGTCGCGCAACCCACACCCTCACCCACTGGTCGAGTAGTCCTTGTCCTGCCCTTCGACAACCGCTCCGGCCAAGCGAACCTCAATTGGATCGGTGACTCCTTCCCCGACACCCTGAATCAACGCCTCTCTTCCTCCGGCTTCCTCACCATCTCCCGCGACGATCGCCAGTATGCCCTCGACCACCTCGGCCTCCCCGTCGACTTCAAGCCCTCCCGCGCCACCACCATTCGCATCGCCCAAACCCTAGACGCAGACTTCGTCATCGTAGGCAGCTACACCGTCAACCAGTCACGCATCTACGTCCAGGCCCAGGTCCTCGATGTCCATAACCTCCGCATGTCCCAGCCCCTCCAGGACTCCGGTGAACTAGCCCGCCTCTTCGACGTCGAAAACGCCATCGCCTGGACCATCGCCCGACAGATCGACCCGCAGTTCAGTATCTCCCAACAGACCTTCCTTAGCGCCTCTGGAAACGTCTCTCTCAGCGCCTTCGAGAACTACATCCGCGGCGTCTCCGCAACCTCACAGCTCGAGCGCATCAAGCGCCTCCAACTCGCCACCCAGGACACCCCCAACTACCCCGCCGCTCTTCTCGCACTCGGCAAAGCGCAGTTCTCCGACCGAGACTACGATCACGCCGCCATAACCTTCGCCAAGGTCCCGCCCAACGATCGCCGCGCTCTCGAAGCCAGCTTCTATCTTGGTCTCTCTCGCTTCAACACAGCCAAGTACGCCGACGCCGAAACCGCCTTCAAGTTCGTCGCCTCCCGTCTTCCTCTTCCCGAGGTCATCAACAATCAAGCCGTAGCCGCCAGCCGTCAGGGCCGCGACGCCGTCGCCCTCTTCCAACGCGCCGTCGCCGCCGATCCTAACGATCCCGACTACCAATACAACCTCGCCATCGCCCTCCTCCGTCGCGGAGACTTCAGCGGAGCCCAGAAAGCCGTAGATCAGGCACTCAAACTCAAGCCGAGTGACGCTGAAGCCACCCAGCTCAAAGCCCTCATCGCCACCGGCAAACCGCTCGCCACCACCATCGCAACACCGACTCCCGGCGCCGCAACCTTCGAGCCCCTCGAACGCATCCGCCGCACCTACTCAGAAGCCTCCTTCCGCCAGGCCGAGTTCCAGCTTGATCAAATGCGTGCCATCCGCATGGCATCGCTTCCACCCGCCGAGCGCGCTGCCCAGTACACCCAGTTAGGCCACGATTACATCGCCCAGGGCCTCATCCCCGAAGCCGAGCAGCAATTCCAGCGCGCCATCGCAGCCGACTCCAACAGCGCCGCCGCCCACGCCGGTCTCGCCCAAATCCGCGAGCAGAGCGGCAATGTGGCCGAAGCCCGTGCCGAGGCTCAGACTTCCATTAAGCTGAAGCCCAACGCTGACGCCTACCTCGTCATCGCCCGCCTCGAACTCCAGGCCAACCAGACCGCCGCCTCCGCATCAGCCGTCAGCAACGCCTTGAAGATCGAGCCCAACAACACCGCGGCCCAGGGCATGAGACAAGCCCTTCAAGCACGCGGACAGAGCCTGCCATGAAACCCCGCGCGATAAAGTCCACCTTTACGTTCCTCATCGCGCTCTGCATTTGCCTGTCCTCTCCCACTCTCCACGCCGATCAGCCGCAGCCGAGAGTTGTCAAAATCACCATCCACGACACCATCCAGCCCATCACCGCCGACTACCTGCAACGAGCCCTCGACGAAGCCGCCCACCAGAACGCCACCGCCGTCCTGCTCTCACTCGGCACCCCTGGCGGTCTTCTCGACTCCACCCGCGCGATGGTCCAGGCCATCGAAAACTCCCCTGTCCCCGTCATCGTCTTCGTCTCCCCGTCTGGCAGCCGCGCCGGATCAGCCGGCTTCTTCATCCTCGAAGCCGCCGACATCGCCGCCATGGCTCCCGGAACCAACGCTGGCGCCGCCCATCCCATCGTCGAAGGCCGAATCCTCGACCCCATCCTCAAACAAAAGATCGAGAACGACGCCGCAGCCTTCCTTCGTTCTTACTCCGGCCGTCGCGGACGCAACATCAAGGCCGCCGAAGACGCCATCCGCAACTCCAAGTCCTACAGCGACGAAGAAGCCCTCAAGCTCAACCTCATCGACATCGTCGCCCCCGACGACGCCTCCCTACTCGCCGCGCTCGACAATCGTGAGATTCACCGCTTCAACGGCACCACTGAAATCCTGCATCTCCACAACGCCGTCATCACCACCACGCCTCCGTCCATGCGCGAGCGCCTCCTCAGCAGACTCACCAACCCCGACATTGCCATCCTCTTCCTCGTCCTTGGCGGCCTCCTCATCTACCTCGAGTTCAACGTTCCCGGAACCGTCGTCCCCGGAACCCTCGGAACCCTCCTCGTCCTTCTCGCCCTCTTCGGCCTCAATCTCCTTCCCATCCGGCATACCGCCGTAGCTCTTCTCTTCGCGGCTCTGATCATGATGATGCTTGAGATCAAGTTCGCCAGCCACGGCGCTCTCGCCCTCGCCGGTATCCTCTGTCTCATCTTCGGTCTCGCCACCCTCGTTGACGCCCCCATCCCCGAGCTCCGAGTCCACCTCGCCACCGCCATCGGCGCCGGTCTCGGCTTCGGAAGCATCTCCTTCGGTCTCGCCTGGATAGCCCTCCGTGCCCACCGCAGCAAAGTTCTAACCGGCGCCCCGGCCATGATCGGCGCTATTGCCATCGCAGCCACACCTCTGGCACCCTCCGGACAGGTCGAAATCCGCGGTGAACTCTGGCAAGCCCGCCTCTCCGGCCTGCCGTCCCTCCCCATAGGGGCCGAGGTCATCGTCCGCAGCATCGACGGCCTCACCCTCCTCGTCGAACCCGCAACCCCCTGAATCACGCCCTCACAGAGTAGACTGAAAGAGCACTATCTTCGTAAAAAGGGAGTTTCGTCTTGATGTTGAACTCGTCTCGCCAGTCCTGTGTCTGGATCTTCTTGTTTTGCCTGCTCGGAGTTTTCGCAGGATCAACCGCCCAGGGGCAAACCGAGTCCGCACTCGACCGCACGCTCTCCCATGTCGATCTCGGAGTCAGCGGCGTGGGCGAATTCACTCGCGACGTCAGCGGTACCAACTACCTGGGCGTTCCCCTCACGCAAAGCGGCGCCAACACCTTCGGCGCACTCGTCACCCTTCGCTATACCAAGTCTCCCTGGGTTGGCTTCGAATTCAACTACGGCTACTCCCGCTACACCCAGCATTGGTCCAATGACCAGGGCGAGCAATACCTCATCGGCGGCGTCCAGACCAACAACAGCGAGTACACTCTCGGCTACGTCGCACATCCGCGCCGGCAGTTCTTCGGCATGCAGCCCTTTTTCGGCGGCGGCGTCGGTGTACTCAGCTTCAAGCCCACCTCCGGCGGCGGCCAGGCTCTACAGCGTCAACCGGCGGGCGTCTATTACTACAACGTCGGCGTAGAAAAGCACATCACCGAGCACTTTGGCGTCCGCGGCCTGTTCCGCCAGCAGTTCTATCTCGCCCCCGACTTCTACCAGAACTACCTCACCATCCAGAAATACACCTCCACCATCCAGCCAGGAGCAGGCTTCTACCTCCGCTTCTAACATCGGTTTCAAAGCCACGCGACGCCGCCATCTCTTATCGCTGAATATGGCGGCGCCAACTGGACAGGTCCCCCGTTTCGCCGTCGTAGCTATCTTTACGCTTGCTCTAGGCGTAGGCGTCAACACCGCGAATCTTCAGTGTCATACCAGCGTCTTCCTGCACTCGGCTGGTATTTTCGGAGCCAGAACGAGTGGCGTCCCTAGCCTCCGTAAGCTTTGAAACGTAAGCGAAACGGCATGATCGAGGAGACCAGCCCTAGCAGGTATACTCGGCATCGTAGGAGTGAAAATGGCAGCAGAACAAGAAATCGATACAGCAGTTAGAGAGCGCTTCTTTCCTGAAAATGGTAAAGGCGTACTCATTGAAGTAGGAGCTGCTCGTCCGGACTATCTTTCTATAGGAGCGAGCTATCGTGAACGAGGTTGGACTGTAATAGCGATAGAGCCGAATCCAGATTTCTGTGACATGCATCGAGCGTTGGGACACGAAGTTCTCCAATACGCATGTAGTGATCAGGATAAAGACGGGGTTGACTTCTATGTCGTGGCATTGAAGGATGCCGAGTACCTTGGCGGTCGCGTCTCATTTGAGAGCTTCTCCTCCCTTGGAATCAAAGGAGGGTTTGCTGATGACCTTCAGAAGAAAGGGAGCGATCGAGAAATCAATACCATAAAGGTAAATGTCAGAAAGCTAGACACTATCATTCAAGACCATTACCCAGAGCTAACAGAGATTGATCTGTTAGCTATCGATGTTGAGGGCTGGGAACTTAACGTTATGCGAGGCTTATCAACTAAAAAGTACCGGCCTCGGGTAGTGATCCTTGAGAATCTGTTTCGATCCCGGAGCTATCGCACCTTCATGAATCGTAGTGGCTACACGTTATGGAAAAGGCTTAAGCCAAATGAAGTCTATATTCGATCAGATATTAGGCTAGGACTTCTAGAGATGCTGCATAGCAAAATAACCACGCTTTTCTCGTTCTAAATCCTTCTACCCTCTTCTCCCGATCTGCTGGTCTGGGATCGCCTGAGCTGGAAAAGAACGCCCCACATCCCACCTTAGCCCTCCGTTACAATCGCACGGTCGAGGTTTTTAACCCATGATATCCATCCCTGTACTCTTAGCTATCGCCATCGTCGTTCTTTACATTGTCAATTCCATCAAGATCCTCAAGGAATACGAGCGCGCAGTCGTCTTCCGTCTCGGCCGCGTCCGGGAATCCTCCAAAGGTCCCGGCGTCATCCTCGTCTTTCGCCCCGTCGACCAGATCGTCCGCATCAGCCTACGTCAGGAGGCCATGGAAGTCCCCCCGCAGGATGTCATCACCCGCGACAACGTCACCCTCAAGGTTAACGCCGTGATTACCCTCCGTGTCGTCGACCCCACCAAAGCTGTCATTCAGGTTGCAAACTATATCTACCAGACCTCGCAGTTTGCCCAGACCACCCTGCGATCCGTTCTGGGCGAGGTGGACCTCGACGGTCTGCTGGCTCATCGCGAAGCGTTGAACCAGCGGATCCAGACCATCATCGATGGCCACACCGCTCCCTTCGGAGTCAAAGTCGTCTCGGTCGAGGTCAAGCAGGTGGATATGCCAGAGTCGATGCTGCGAGCCATGGCCAAGCAGGCCGAAGCCGAGCGCGAAGCCCGTGCCAAGATCATCCACGCCGAAGGCGAGTTCAAAGCCGCAACCAAACTCGTCGACGCCGCCGCCCTTATGGCAACCCAGCCCCTTGCCCTCCAGCTTCGTTACCTTCAGACCCTCACCGAGATCGGTGTCGAGAAGAACACTACTATCGTCTTCCCCCTCCCCATGGAGTTGATTAACCTGTTTAACAAGACCATCGCAGTACCAGCACCCGACAGTGCAAAGAACGATGCTTAGGAAGTAAGAAGGATTGACCGTGAACACGCGATACGAAGACGACACCGATCTGCATGATCTTCACGAACCCCACCGTGATCGCGAGATCTCACTGGGAGCCGCGACCATCCTCGGCATCTTCTTCGTTCTGGCTCTCATCTGCGCCGTCTTCTTCGGCTTCGGCTACACGCTGGGACGCAGGTCAACCCAGTCGCAAACCGCGCCGATCCCCGCTGAACCAGCCGCCACTCTCTCCTCGAACACCTCCAAGCCGTCACCCGGCAGCGCCACCTTACCGTCTTCCTCCAGCAAATACGCCTCGGCCGCACCGGTCGCGCCCGGGGCCGACGACCAGACAAGAACCGCCCAACAGCTACCCATTCCCCCTCCTGGCATCCACAACGTAGCATTGGACTCAACACCAACCGCCCCTGCCCCAAAACCAGCTATCACCCCAACCCTGACTCTAAAACCCACCCCACCACCCATTCCCACCGTAGCAGCCTCGACCCCTGGGGCCGCACTCGTCCAGGTAGCCGCCGTCTCCCATCAGGAAGACGCCGACAGCTTATTCACCGCACTCAAACGACGAGGCTATGCCGTAGCCATCCGGCACGAGCCGCAGGATAAACTCCTCCATATCCAGCTCGGCCCCTTCGCCACCAAAAAAGACGCCGAAGTCATGCGCCAGCGACTCCTCTCTGACGGCTACAACGCCATAGTCAAATAGCAGTAGTGATCGAAGTTACCGCCTCGCCCCACGCCGACCACGCCCGCCAGTCACAGAGGCATCCCGCCAGACCTGCGTCCCACCCCACGGCCTGTTAGCCACCAGATCGACGCGAAACGGCCCCGTCGTCGTCCGATTCACGGGCACAACCTCGTCCAAGCCATCGCCCAACTGCGGCAACGCAGCCCCCAGGGCCAGCAGCCTTTGAGATGTCACCATCCCCGTAAGATGCAGCGTATAACCCGAGGCATCGGCACGCCCTTCAATCGTCGCCGGTTCCTTCCCCCCCAGCGCAAGCAAAGTAGGTGAAAGCACAAACGCATTTCCAGAAGTCGCAGTAGCCGAACTCCTCCGCCGCCCATGTGGCTCAGCAGTTTGCGCCACCGATCGCAAACGAATGTCCCCAGCCACCAGCGACTCCGTCCCCGCCTTCGCGCTCTTCAATCTTGCATCAGCGACCAGAACCTCACCCTGCCACGGCGAAGCATCTCCCGAATGATATGAGGCGCTACCCGTCATCATGCCACCGGCCGTCACATCCGCAGGAACCCTCGCGCTCGCAATCCGCAGCCAGTCCAGCAGCGTAGTCCCCGGAATCCCCGGCGTCCCCACCGACAGCGTAGCCGACCTCGCCCTCCGAATATCTGGCAACGATCCTGCCAGCGCCAGCGTCTGCACCCCCGACCCTACCGGCGGCCAGCTGCACCGAACATTCTCAAACGCATGAAACGTCTCCGTCGCCGTTCCCTGGCACTCCAGATCGACCGATAGCGTCCGCTGCGGCACAAAATCCGCCCGCCGCGTATCATCCAGCCGTAGCCGCGCTTGCACCGCACTCTTGCCCACCGTTCCGCGAACAGTCGCCGTCAGCGTTCCTTCCCCGCGCAGCCCCGCATCCCTCCCCAGCAGCACTTTGCTCGCATCGCCTAGCGGAGCATTCCGCCACTCGCCCTGCAGATTCAGCGGCACCTCACCCAGCGAAGCCGCCCTCCCCAGCGTCCCTTCCAACCGCACCACGCCCGCGTCCGACACACTCGTATCCGTCCGCAACGGCCGCGCCTGCAGCCTCACATGCCACTCCTGCGAATTCGGCAGCCAAAGCGCAAACTCCGCCTCCGTCAGCGAGAGCGGCATCTTCTCCTCGCCCTGCTTCAGATTTAGCCGTGCCCCGGTCGCCTCGATATACGGAAACCTCGGCGCAGGCCCCGCCTTCACCTGCACCGTCGGAGCGGCCTCAATATGCGCAGCCTGCAGCAAAATACTCTCAAGATTCCACTTGCCATTCGCCGCCCGCACCAGGTTAACGCTCGGCTCCGTAAAGCTGATCGTCGAAAACTCCACTCGCTTGCGCCACAGTGAACTGATTCGCAGCGTAGCCCGCACCGAGTTGGCCCGGATAATCGGCTCCATCCCGAACACCGGATCTTCCCCTACTACAAGGTTCTCCAACGTAAATCCCGGCAGCGGCAGCAGATTGAACGTCACCCGGTCCAGATGCACCGGCCGTCCCAGGCTTCCCCCAATGCTCGCTGCAATCCTGCGCTGAAACCGGTTTACGTTGATCAACGGCGGAAGCACCACCAGCAGACCCAGCACGAACAGCGCCACGCCGACATAACTCAGGTGACGAAGCTTTCCGCCGTGCCCCTGCCGCGTATCAGCATCCTGCGCGTATGTTGGATCGGTTTCCTGCATGAACAATTCTCCCGCCGCCCTACAACATCCCGCGCGGATCGACCCTCTCTTACCGAATCAGATGAAGCGTGCGCGACCACCGTGTCTGGGTGAAGAGATGCAACACGATGTGCCCCATGAACGCTAGCCGCTCCCCAATGCTCTGTTTGTCGATTTGATCCGCCGGCGTCTCAAAAGACCAGTACACAAACATCGGCCGCCCCACAATATTCTCGCGCGGAACAAAGCCCCAGTACCGCCCATCCAGGCTCTCGGTCCGGTTGTCGCCCATCGCAAATATCTTGCCCGGCGGCACTACCAGGTCTTCTCCCTGGATGTGGCTCGGCAACTCATACTGCCAGCTCGCCGTCACGTCCGAATACGGATCCGGGGGGACATTGGGAAAGTCATCCCGAAAAGCATTAAATGCATGCTGCGGATTACCATCATCCATCGGCTTGCCTGCCTGCGGCTCATCCTGCGCCACCCCATTCAAATACACAATCCCATTACGCAGATGGATTCGATCTCCAGGCAACGCAATCGCCCGCTTCACCAGAAACAGGTCGGGATTTCCAGGTTTCAGGAAAACAATCACGTCCCCGCGCCGGACATCGCGGTAATGGATAAACGGAGCCCATTTCGCCGGGGGAGCCAACGAAATGCGATCGACCAGCACGTGATCGCCAATCAGCAGCGTCTTCACCATCGAAGCCGAGGGAATCTCGAAGTTCTGAAAGATGAATGTCATGACGAAAAGACCAATGGCCAGCACGCTGCAGATCGACGCCAGTGACTCCAGGGGCGTCTCTGTCTGCTTTTCAGGCTCTTTGGTCTCTGTCTCGTTTGGTGTAACTTCCATCGTACCCATCAGAACTCATCTCCAGAACGTATATCTCAGTGTATCGGAAACCCGCCCCCTGCACCCCATATCTTCGATTCGAAGGTGGTCCCCACAAGGGGATCTGCTTTTTGTTTCTCTACCCCGGGAAACTAACGCCGAAAGGAAATGGCCGGTCTTTCGCCGCATGGGATACTGAAGACGATGACGACCCGGTGCCTCTGCAGCACGGAGAAGCGGATAACATGATTCCGTCAACAGGACGCTGTGAGGGATGATGCAGACGATTAAATGAAACTGAGGATTTTTTGATGAGCGCGTTTGTAACTTTGGACGAAATACAGGCAGCTAAGGAGCGGATCGCAGGTGTTGCGGTGCGGACTCCGCTGTATCGGGTGGAACGTGCGCGGTTGCGGATGGCGAAGATCGCCGAGCCTGAGTTCGACCTTTATATCAAGGCGGAGAGCGAGCAGCCCATCGGGAGCTTCAAGCTGCGCGGTGCATACAACATGGTCTCGCAGCTATCGCCTGATGCGCTGCAGCGCGGAGTGATTACTTACTCGAGTGGAAATCACGCACAGGGTGTGGCCTATGCAGCGCGAGTGCTCGGGGCGAAGGCCGTGATCGTGATGCCGTCGAACGCTCCCGAGGTGAAGAAGGCCGCGACTCGTGCGCTGGGCGCTGAGATCGTGGAGGTTGGCCCTGCTTCGCTCGAGCGCAAGGCAAAGGCCGAGGAACTGGTAGAGAAGTTTGGGTATGCGATGATTCCGCCTTACGATGCGCTGCAGATTATTGAAGGGCAAGCGACGTGCGGATTGGAGATCGTGGAGCAACTGCCAAGCGTGGATCTAGTGCTTTCACCAGTGAGCGGGGGTGGATTGCTCAGCGGCGTTGCTACGGCGGTGAAGCTTGCGGCAGAAGCGGGTCTTGCGCCGCCGAATGTAAAAGTTTGGGGTGCGGAGCCGGAGCTTGCCGCCGACGCCAAGGAGAGCTTTGATACGAAGAAGCTGGTTGAGTGGCCCGCCGCAAAGACAACGCGGACGATTGGAGATGGGTTGCGCACACAGAGCCTTGGCACGCTGAACTTTAAGCATGTGCTGCGCTTTGTGGACGGCATTGTGACCGTGAGCGAAGATGAGATTCTTTCTGCGATGCGTGTGATGCTGGCCGCGACGAAGCTGGTTCCGGAACCCAGCGGTGCAGTTACATTGGCAGCCGCGCTGTATCATGCGCATGAGCTGCCCAAAGCGCAAAAGGTTGCCGTTGTGCTGAGTGGAGGAAACCTGGAACCAGCGTTGCGCGAGAAGCTTGAGAGTGAATTGGCCGAACGCGTAGGGTAAAGGCGGCTTTCGCAAGTGTTGCCGGAGCGTCTAAATACGATGATGCGAGTTGGATCTTCTATGCGTGGTTATCGGCTAAAGCGGATTGGTTGGGCTACGGTGGTTTTGATTGCTGCGTGCGGAATCGCGTCCGGTCAGAAAAAGGACAAGACCTCCGGGTACGATCGCGCTGCACGGGCTACAGTGCTCCATGCGTCGAACGTCTACGTAGCAGCAGATACCGATTCGCAGAGAATTTCGCTGGTGACTCCAGGCCACGAGGTCGTCGTGGTAGAGCGTAGCGGCCCGTGGGTGAAGGTCTTCGCCAACACGGATGTCGAAGAGGACGCTGAACAGAAACCGGAGTTCAGCGACGATGAAAATGTGACGCCCGCCTCAGGCTGGATCCGGGACAAAGGTGTTGTGGGACCAACTACTCCAGGCGGCGACACCATTCTGTTTGGATCTGCGGCGAATCTGGAGGCTGAAGCTGCCCAGCCCCATGCGCCAAAAGACGCGGCGATGGAAGCGCATCTCCTCTATCGCAGAGTAGCTGAATACTATCCCGATTCGCCGCTGGCGGGCGAGGCAGCGTGGCGGTCAGCTGACATTCGCTGGCAGCTTGAGAAGCAGGACATCAGCACGCTGCCGAGCGCGAAGGAACAGGACGCCATGCTGCGACCGCAGATCTATGACGGCGAGATGAAGCGCGTAATCAAACGTTTCCCGGGGTCGAAGTATGCGGCATATGCGGCGTTCGATCTGTTGGACAACAAGCTCTGCGGCGACTGGCAGGGCTTGCCGAAGTGTCCCGAGATGGAGACGGGGCTATATGAGAAGTACGCGCAGCAATTTCCGGATGGGCCTAGGTCGGCGGAGGCTTTGTACAACGCGACGTATCGGCAGGGCGTAGCCGTAACGATGTATACGGTCGAAGAGAACAAGAGGAAGGCCGACGATGCTGCAGCAAAGACACAGTCTCTGGCGCAGGAGATGAAGGCGAAGTATCCGCAGTCGGACTACACGGCCCGGGCAGCGAGTATCGCGTTTCGCGTCGCGCAGGGGATTCCGATCTACGGGAATGATCGTGACTAGCGTGGCGCTTGCAGAAGCATTGCATGTGCGCGTAATTGCGCTCGAAGACGCGGCGGCAGTGGCGGACCTTACTGTTCAGTTAGGCTATGAGGCCACGACGACGACGATTGAGGATCGAATTGCAACGCTGCTCGCGAATTCGGAGAACCAGGTTGCATTGGTCGCTTGTGTAGGTGGGGATGTCGTGGGTTGGATCGAGGCTTCGATTGTGCAACATCTGCAGGCCGCTCCATATGCACTGATCGGCGGGCTGGTAGTTCGGGATGGAGTACGTGGCCTTGGGGTAGGCAAACGACTGTGTGCCGAGGTAGAGGCCTGGACTAAAAACAAAGGGTTTACGGTACTGCGGGTGACGTCGCGTAGCACGCGGGAGGGCGCGCACAGCTTCTATCTGCGAGAAGGCTACAGGCAAACCAAGACCTCGGCGGTGTTTGAAAAGGTTCTCTCCTAGAGGCTGCAACGTAAATTTACAGAGAGCATTTAGGATGGGGCTATGCCGATTTTCAAAGTGATTGTTCTTGCCATTGTGCAAGGCCTGGCCGAGTTGCTGCCCGTTTCGAGCTCCGCTCACGTTGTGGTTGTTGAAAAGTTGATGGGGCTTGACCCCACGTCGCCGCAGATGACTCTGCTGCTGGTAATGCTCCATACGGGCACAATGTTTGCCGTGATCGCGTACTTCTGGAACCAGTGGAAGAAGACGTATTTCTCGAGCTCGGATGCATTCAAACGGTTTGCGATCCGAGTGATCTGGGCGACGCTGCTAACGGCTGTCATCGGCGAAGCGGTGAAGAAGCTGATCGAGAAGACGATGTTCCGAGGCGCGCCGAAGGCAGAAATCGAGCTCCTATTCGGCCGGCTCGATCTGATCGCTCCAGCATTGGCCGCAGTTGGGCTTTTGATTCTGCTTGCCGGGCTGATGGAGAAGCGGCGCATGGGTGCACACCCTAAGGTCTATGGCGACAGCGTAACCATGCGACAGGCCGGCTGGATCGGCGCAATCCAGGGATTCTGCCTCCCATTCCGCGGATTTTCGCGGTCGGGCGCAACCATCTCAACCGGCATGCTGACCGGCGCTAGCAAAGAACGTGCCGAACGATTCAGCTTCGCACTGGCCGTAGTGCTGACGCCGCCGGTGGTCGCGCGGGAGTCGTTGCGATTGGTAAAGGCTTCCCATGAAGCGGTGACTGCTGGCACTCCCATTGATCTGCATGGCAGCGTAGTAACAAGTTTGCTGGGCGCAGTCTTTGCGTTCTTTGCCGGACTGGTAGCGCTGAAGTGGCTGAGCAGCTGGCTCGAAGAGGGACGCTGGTATCTATTTGGAATCTATTGTCTTGTGGCTTCTGTAGTTGTGTTTGCACTGCACCATGCAGGGTATTAAAAAGGGCAAGGGTCACTAGAAGCTCTAGCGACCCTTGTTGTTTTTAACGTTCTTTACTTCGCTGCGAGCGCGTCCCGATGATCGCGCACAAAATCATGCGAGGTGAGAACGTGAGCCTGCTGCTCCGCAAGCAACTGGCGAACAGGCAACGGCAAATCCTGATCGAGAGCATCCTTATAGGCCTTCTTCGCTTCATCCTCGCCTTGCTCTGCGGTCTCGAGGAGGGTGTGATCGCCGCCACCCAGTCTGGCTTTGAGATCGCCCCAAACGCGATGAAGGGTTCCGGCAGTCGTACCTGATTCCTTGATGTCATGTACACCATTCTGGTGGAGAACCTCTTCGAGGTCTCCGCGGAAGCTTGCCCGTTTGAGCGACTCGGCGAGAAAATACCGCTTGAGAGTTTCGTCTTTCAGGTGATCGCCGATGTCGGCGAAGCCCTTCTGGCTGTCCTGAAGTGTGTTGATGAGCGATTTTAGAGCGCGCTCCATCTCATGCTGCTTGGCTGTATCGGTGGGCATAGAAACCTCAATCGTGGATTGAAATGCGTGTCGGTTGGGCAGGGTCCGCCGGCTGTCTGCGATTCTCCTTTGCCGACGGCAAGCCGGAGAAATCGCGAAAATCCCGCTCCCCTGCCAGCCGGTTCTAAGGTCCGCCGGGCTCACTATGGGCCCAACGGCGAGTGTTATGGAGATAGATGCCGGGTTCGGGCGCGGGTTTGCATCCGGATACCCCAGCCGGCACGTTTCCACCAATTTATGTTGCGCTCTGGGATAATCGAGGTGCTCTGGTGGTTTACGGCCCTGGTACCGACCGCCCGGTGTGCCGTTCGGGCACCGGTGCAAGAGAGGCCGCGCGTACCCCGAATGAAGGCTCCCCAATGAAAACATTACGACTTGTTTCGACACCGACGCGCAACCGCCGCCTGAACGAGATCATCGGGATGATCGTGCTGGTGGCTGCAGGCCTTCTTCTACTGGCGCTTGCGAGCTATACGCCTTCGGATCCTTCTTTCAATACCGTGGGTTCGTATCTTAAAGGTCGGCCAGCCCATAACTGGACCGGCATGGTTGGTGCTTATCTTGCCGATGCCACACTACAACTGATCGGAATTGCGGCCTTCTTTCTCCCGTTGGTATTGGGGCGGCTTGGGCTTTGCTGGATGCGCTCTCGTCCGGCGGGATCGCCGATGGCCAAAGCCGTTGGTCTGATGATGTGGGTGATTTTCGGACCCGCTGCCATCGCGCTGCTGCCAGGGCACATGATGTGGCGCCGCTCGTTGCCGATTGAAGGAGCGACGGGGCGTCTGCTCGCCGACTTCCTGGTGCATTATCTAAATCTGCCCGGAGCCATCATCGTGCTTGGATTGATGGTCGCGCTGTCGCTCTATCTTGCAACTACTTTTACTTTCAACACGGCGCGCGAATGGGCCACGATGCGGTTCTCATTCATTCAGGCGATGTGGGATCGCTGGGTGCGGTGGCGTCACAGAAAAAATGCAGATGCTGCGATTGCAAGCGAAAACTACGGCAGCAAGCGCGAACTGGCAGATGCGAAGGCGAGGCGTGCCCGCGAGCTAGCCGAAGCCACGGAGAGAAAGAACCAGGAGCCAGAGAACACAACGCTGCTGGGCGGCCTGTTCGGCTGGCTGGGGCGAAAGAAGAAGATCGAGCCTATCTCGCTGACGCCGCACGAAGAGCTTGCAGCAGAGGCCGGTTCCATGTGGCAGGCTATGCCTCGCACTCTCGTCGATGCTCCACCGGTAACGCCGATCGGCACAGCCAAGGCTGCGGCAGCTCCCTTCGCGGAGGCGTTGGCGAAGGCGGCCGCTCCGCTGCATGCTCTCGATGATGAATCGAACTTCAATGAGAGCAACTTTGATTTTGGTACGGACGATCACAAGGAAGCTGTTCCTGTGCGGACGCCTGCTCCGGTCCGCGCGACAAAGAAGATCGCTGCGGAACCCATGCCTACAGGCGCTCCTGTTGCTGCAACGGAGGAACACATCTCGTTTGGCAAGCGCGCCGATGCGGACATCACGCCCGTAACGATTGTGCCGAAGAGTGTGCGCGGGTACAAACTGCCGCCTTCGTCGCTGCTGCATCGCAGCGAGGAGCAAGCCTCGGTGCGTGAGGACGCGCTGCGCGAAGAGGCCCGCGTGCTGGTTGAAAAATGCGCCGAGTTCGATGTCGATGGACAGGTAACGCATATCAATCCCGGCCCCGTTGTAACCACATTCGAGTTCAAGCCCGAAGCTGGCGTTAAGTATGCCCGTGTGACCGGACTGGCCGATGATCTTTGCCTAGCAATGGCGGCGGAGTCAATCCTGATTGAACGGATGCCCGGCAAGAGCACGGTCGGCATTCAAGTACCAAATACCGAGCGCGAGACAATCTGGCTACGCGATGTTGTCGAGTGCGAGAGCTTCGCGACGTCAAAGAGCAAGCTGGCGATTGCACTGGGTAAGGACATCAACGGCCGCATCGTTACTGCCGATCTGGCGAGCATGCCGCACGTACTGATCGCAGGTTCAACGGGCTCCGGTAAGTCAGTCGCGATCAACGCCATGATCATGAGCGTGCTGTTCAAGAGCACACCCGAGCAGGTTCGCATGATCCTCGTCGATCCCAAGCGTGTCGAACTGGGAATGTACGAAGGTATTCCGCATCTGTTTACACCGATCATCACTGAGGCAAAGCTGGCGGCGAACGCTCTTCGCAACGCAGTGCGCGAGATGGAGCGGCGACTGAAGCTACTTGCCGCAAATCATGTTCGCAACATCGACCAGTTCAACAAGCTCTTCGACCACGGCAGCGAATACCTCTTCGAGGACGTAAATCAAGAGCCACTCCCCTACATCATCATCATCATCGATGAGCTGGCAGACCTGATGATGCTCGATCGCTCAAATGTGGAAGAGTCGATCACTCGGCTCGCGCAGATGGCTCGTGCAGTGGGCATTCATCTTGTGCTGGCGACGCAGCGACCTTCGGTCGATGTCATCACCGGCTTGATCAAGGCCAACGTACCGACGCGTATGAGCTTCCGTCTTGCAACGAAGGTGGACTCACGCACCATCATCGACTCGAACGGCGCTGAAAGCCTGCTGGGGCGCGGCGATATGCTCTATCTTCCTCCTGGTACGAGCCGAGTGCAGCGCGTTCATGCACCGTTCGTCACCGAGAAGGAGATATCAGCGGTGACAGCCTTCTGGAAGGCGCAGGGCGAGGCTGAATACGTCCACGGCTTCCTCGAAGGCCCCAAGGAAGAGGCAGGCAGCGGAGGTGAAGGCGGTTCGGATGGCGACGACAACGATCCGATGTACGACGATGCTGTGCGGCTGGTCTTCGAGTTCGGCAAGGCGAGCACCTCCCTGCTGCAACGGCGTCTACGCATCGGCTACGGTCGCGCCGCTCACCTGATCGACTTGATGTACAACGATGGCCTGGTCGGTCCGGCAGATGGATCGAAGCCACGCGAGATTCTCAAGTCGCCTAATTGGATTAGCGAGGTCGATGCAGCGATCCACTAGCCTCAACGAGGCAAACGCTTCGATGAGTGCACAGCCACAACACCGAGGCTGCAGATAACTACGAGCAGCGCGATCCAGAGCAGTTCCGGGTGGCGTTCGGTGATGGGGCGCGTGTCGGGACGAGGCCGGTAGATAGGGTTCTTCTGCTCGGGCCCTAACTCTGCTGTACGTATAGAGCCAGCGGTTGAGAAGAGGCGAGCATAGTCGTACTGCGGCGCAGTGAGCGCGGGGTCACCGTAGTAGAGCGTCAGTGGATTGGCAGTTAGTGCGTCAAAACAAAGTTTACGTTCGCGCATCTCCAGACGTACTGCGGCGAGCGGTAATGGTGAGTCATTGCCGTTTTCGATGGTGACCTCAACGATGGCTGCGCTTTGCAGATTGGAACCAATCGTTGCAGGAACACTGAGCTGTTGCTCGTGAATCTCGCGGCCGGCCTGTGTGAGCTTGACGCGAAGAATCGTGCCTGCAATGTTCTCACCAGCCGCTGGTGGAGTGCCTGCGGGCCGATCTGATATCCGGACATCTCGGCTGAAGTTGGATCTGAAATCGGGCGCTAATTTGAAAGAGACGCGCTCGATCGGAATGCGCTCCGGCAGCACAAATGTTGCGATTGTCCTGTGACCACGCTGGACGATGGTGTTGGTCTCGACAGCTGTAGTGTAGAGCGTCTGCGCTTCGCGACTGGGTGGGACGGTAGCGCCGGCGACCATCTTCGGGGTCACGGTGAAGTTGACGCTACCCGGCGCGGGCGAGGCCGTCAATTCGATGTGTAAGTAAGGAAAACTTGACTCCTGCAACTCGAGTGTCGTGTTGCGCGAAAGATGTTGCGAACTGAGATCGAAGAGCGTGAACTCGCCAAGGTGAATGGGGTGCGTAGCGTTGAGATTGTTTGAACCGGAGACCGTCGCCGTCGCCAGATAGTCTTTTCCGTCGAGGCTAAGTCCAACCTCGGTATAGGGGCGAGCGGGCATCGCCAGATCGAAGACGATCGTGCGGCCGCGAAGTCCGAGATTGAGCACGCGCGCGGGTTCGCTGTCGGGCTGCGAGGGCTCGCTGAGAGTAATCGCGTAAGGAACTTCGCGGCGCTCCTGGTAAAGACGAAGGTCTTTGAGTGAGGGCGCTGCGTTGGGAAAGATCTGTGGAGAGATCACGATGCACGTCTGCCCGGCGCCCGCAGGAAGTGTGATGGTGCGCTGGTACCGAAAGAACTGCGGATCGGCGACAGAGGTGCTAAGGCCGGGAGAAACGGCCTGCCAGAGAAGCAGCGTCAAAACAATGGACTTCACCGGCCAGCTCCCGAGTTCTGATCTGCGTGCGCCGCTGGGTCGCGCAGAGCTAGCCAGTCTTTCTGATAGGCGAAGCTGATCGCCATGAGCAACACTCCCAGGCAGAGAAAGCTGACAACGCGATATCCCTGGCTGAGGTTGCGCATGTCGTAGAGAAAGGTTTTAGCGATCGTGAAGACGATGAGAATAAGCGCCTGCCAGCGGATAAAGGCCGTGCGTTTCCAGAAACCAACGGCAAGAAGAGTTCCACCATAAATCATGAGAAAGGCCGAAACCGCGAGAGCACGCTGCAAGTCCGCTTCCGTATCAACAGTTGCGCGCCCCCAAAGAGCTTCAATCTCGCGAACTCCTGCAAGCAGTGCGATGAGATTAATCGCGATGATCGAAGCTCCTGCGAGCAGCAGCCAGTATGGTGATGAACCCTCTTTGCGCAAGTTAAGTAGAGCTACCCATGCAACTGCGGCCAGCGTTGCGATACCTGTCAGTGCTGTACCGAATTCAGCGTTTATGAATGCGGGATGCTGTAAGGAACCGGGACTAATAGGCGCAATCTCCCGCAGACTCAGCAACACGGCAACGATGCTGATTCCAACGACACAAGCCAGCGCTAATCGAGTCCATTCTGACGATGTTTCACCGCTGTGGCTTTCTGCACGGAACGATAGCCATGCTGCGGCTGCAAATGCAGCGATACCAATCAGTGCTGTAGCGAAGTCCGCATCCAAGAAGGGGCGCTGCACCGCCGAGTCGAACCAGAAGGACACGCTAAACAAACCACCGAGGCCCAACAGCAGCGCACCAGAAGCAAGCCAGCGAAGTACGCGGCCAGAGCTGGCAAGAGAAGCTTCATCTGAAGCCCCGGCTGAGACTCGTCCGGCGACCCAAACCAGGGCCACACCTTCGACGAACCATGCCACGGTGATCCAATGACCACTCGCCTTCAGAGGAATGGCAATCGTGAGAAATACCACGGCAAGCGAGAGATGGATTGCCGCTGAAACCTTGCTTTGCGGCAGACGCATCAAGCCCAGATATGTTGACGCAAGTAGGATCATGAGCCAGGGAAGGAAGGCATGATGGCCTGAATCCTGAAGCACGGAATAAAAGGCCAACGAGACGAAAGCTGCGTTGGCCAAAGGCAGAAGTATCTCGGCGATAACCCCATTCAAGGATCGATGAAAGCTAGTCTCCTCAGCCTCCGACGAAACGATCGAGACACTCGCAAAGGCCAGAAAAAATAGCACAATGAAGATGGAAGTTACGAGAAGATCTTCGCGTGTGTAGAACTGCATGTACCACGCTATGAAGTACACGACTGTCGCAGGAAAGGCTCCGAGCAACAATCGCGGCCAGGGCTTAAGACGAACCAGCACGACTGTGGCAACATCGATAGCCAGAAGATAGGTGAAGAGAAATATCTCGTGGTTGCCACCGGTGGAAAGCAGCAACGGAGTCGCCAACCCCCCGATCAGGGCATATGCGGCGAGTAGCTCGCTGTCCTGGGCCCATGCCATATAGGCGTTCCAGGCTGTGACCAGAATCATCGCTCCCAGAGCCGCTGCAGCCGGAAGCAGATGGTAAAGCTGGAAGGCCGCCCATAGTGAGAGATATAGCGCGCCGCTGCCAATCGCCTTCAGCGAATACGAAAACGCGGGGAAACCTTTGCGGCGGAAGCGCTCTGACCAGACTACGACACCAGCCCCAGCGAGGAGTCCCGCAACGATGCGCCCAAGCGGCCCGATCCAGTGATTGTCCATTGCCAGCTTCAAAAACCAGGTTGCTCCGATGAGCAGCGCGATGACGCCGACGCGGTTGAATATCTGCGCACCAAGCTTATTTTCGAACGATGTCGACGCCTGTGGTGAAGAGGATAGCGATGGTGGTGGCGGAACCGTCTTCTCAACAACGACGGAATCTAAAGATACGAACGGCGGCGAATGCACTGTTGCAGTAACCGTAGCCGATGCCGCCCGATCATCTCTTCGGCCCCGTAACGCCGCGAGCTCATGTTCGAGTACTTCGACGCGGGCGGAGAGGGCCGCGACCTCGGCTATCAGTTTCTCATCCTTCCCGTAACGCTCAGCCGGATCGTGAAATTCCTCTTGGCCCATGGCAATTACTGTACCGCCAACAGATAAGGAGTGGAACTCTGCTGTCTCAATTGATACTCTTTGGCCAACATGGATAACAATGCAATGCAACCGCGCCTGCTAATGGTGGACGATGACGCTCTGAGCCGGGAGCTGTTCTCTCTGCTGCTGCAGCAAAAGGGATATGCGGTCGAGGCTGTAAATTCAGGCGAGGCGGCTCTTCAGCACCTGCAGGCACAACATGCCCTGCCGCAGGTCGTATTGACTGACATGCAGATGCCGGGACTCGCTGGGGCGGATCTCGCACTACAGCTCCGCAGTCTGTACGGATCGCAGATGATGCTGTTAGCAATGAGCGGAAGCGAGCCAAAGAGGACCGACAAGCTCGCGTTCGATGGATTTCTGTTGAAACCGTTCACGGTAGACCAACTTGCGGCGACCATCTCCGGATGTGCGCCACGAGCAGACGCGCAAGCTAACGTCAGTGAAGATGGAGCTGTATTGAATCGGGCTGTCTACCAGAAGCTCGCCGCCTCAATGCGAAGGGAGCAGATGGAGCAACTTTATACGCTCTGCCTCCAGGATGTTGGAAGGCGTTTTTTCGCAATAGAGCAGGCCGCCGCTGAGGGCGATGATGCTTCATATCGAAGAGAAGCCCACGCCATCAAGGGAGGTTGCGGGATGGTTGGCGCAACAGAACTGCAAAAACTTGCAACATCAATGGAAGAACAGGGCCTCGACGCTACTAATCATGTAGCTACACACGAGGAATTCATACTGGCCGTGGAACGGCTCCGGCGTATTCTGGTCGAACACGAAATCATAGGTCAGTTCACTCGATCGACAGGAGAACCTCGCGCATGATTGAAGTATTGAAGAAGTCTGCCGACACCGCTATTGCAGTAGCACCAATCCGAATTGTCGTGGCTGACGACCATCCGGTCGTACGTTTCGGCGTAAAAAATATGCTCGAAAATGAGGCCGGCTTTGAAGTTGTAGGCGAGGCCGAGGACGGCGACGTCGCGATCACGCAGACGCTCGAACTTGAACCGGACATTCTTCTGCTCGATCTGCTGATGCCTCGTTTGCCGGGCCTGGAGGCGATGCGCGCCATCATGAGCAAATCGCCGCGGGTCAAAATTATTCTGCTGACCAGCACCATCTCGACGCAGCAGATTATCGAAGCGTTGCAGATTGGCGCCAGAGGCATTGTGCTGAAGGACGCCGTAGCCGGCGATCTCGCAATCTCGTTGCGCGCCGTCCTCTCAGGTGACTACTGGATCGGCGGCGAGCGCGTCGCGAATCTTGTCACCGCACTCAATGCTCTGATGAAAGAAGCGGCCTCCACACCGGAGAAGAAGACCTATGGGTTGACACCGCGAGAGCTTGAAGTAGTAACCTGCATCGTCGAAGGCTGCAGCAACAAGGATGTCGCCAAGCAGTTCGCCATCAGCGAAGAGACCGTGAAGCGGCATCTCTCCAACATCTTCGACAAGACCGGCGTATCCACGCGACTGGAGCTGGCGCTGTTTGCAATTGCGCATAAGCTGGTGATGCTCGACAGCTAGTTTCACAGCCTTCAGTAAGATGAAGGTATGAGCGATGCAGCGATAGTCGACTTGCTGGTGATAGGCGCGGGGCCGACAGGCTTAGCTTGCGCAATCGAGGCGCAACGGGCAGGATTCACGGCGGTGCTCGTGGATAAAGGCTGCCTGTGCAACTCACTGTTCCACTATCCAGCGAACATGACCTTCTTCACGACGCCGGAGCTGTTGGAGATCGGCAACATTCCTTTTTCCAGTCCGAACCAGAAGCCTAACCGCAACGAGGCGCTGGAGTACTATCGCAAAGTAGCTGAGCACTACGAGCTCGACGTGCGACAGTATGAGACAGTCGATCGCGTCGCTGGCAGCGACGGAAGCTTCACAATTCACACAACGGACAGGTTCGGCCGCCCGCTGGAGCATCGCGCCCGCAAACTTGTCGTTGCCACTGGATACTACGATCTGCCGAACTACCTCGGCATTCCCGGCGAAGACCTCCACAAGGTCCGCCACTACTACGACGAGCCGCATCCTTTTCAATCGCTCGACGTAATTGTCATCGGCGGGAAGAACTCCGCTGCCATTGCGGCACTGGACCTCTGGCGGCACGGCGCGCGCGTAACGCTGGTGCATCGCGGCCCGGAGATGCATCGGCATGTAAAGTACTGGATCCTGCCGGACATCAACAACCGCGTGAAGAATGGCGAGATCACCGCGTACTTCAACAGCGCCGTAACGCAAATCTCAGAGGATAATGTGACCATCGAAACGCCCCAGGGCGCGATCACGCTTCCGAATCACTTCGTCTTCGCGCTGACGGGCTATCATCCTGACTTCGACTTCATCGAGCAGTTGGGCGTGAAGCTGGACGAGGCCAACGACCGCGTTCCCATCTGCGATCCTTCCACACTGGAGAGCAATGTACCGGGCATCTATCTGGCCGGAGTGATCGTCGCCGGCGAACGGACAAACGAGATCTTCATCGAAAACGGCCGCTTCCACGGGCAGCTCATCGCCGCGGACCTGCGAGAGAAGGCAGCCGGTCATCTCGCAGTTACGCTTTAGCCGATAACTCGGCGCAGGAAGCCTTAATTCCCAGCCAGGTCAACAGCACGAGGAAGAACACAAGCATCGTGAGAATCAGCAGCGGCGGCATGTGGGGTAACCCTGGGGTAAGCGCAGAACGCAGGCCTTCGCTCATGTAGACGATCGGGTTGAAAAGCACGCCAATCTGGAGCCAGCGGATGGGGTACAGCGCGGCCCAAGGGTAATAAACGCAGCCAAGAAACGTAATAGGCATCACCACGACGCCGAAGATGAGGCCGATCTGCTGCGGCTTTACACTAGTCCCAATGGTGAGGCCAAGCGCGCCCGACGTAAGGCTCGCCAGAACGAGTATCACGATAAGGTAAAGCCAGTTGTGGACGTGCGCGTATACCGGTGTAGCCGGAATGTAATAGGCCAACGGAAAGACAACCGCAGCGGCGATCACGCTCTGCATGGCCGAGAAGCACATCTTCTCGAGAGCAACTGCGGCCACGGGCAGCGGGCACATGACACGGTCGTCGATCTCGCGCGTAATGCCGAACTCCTGCGCAAGCGGTAGGGCAACGGCGGCGATTCCGCTAAACATGATCGCAACGGCCATCAGGCCCGGCAACAGAACCGTGCTGAAATTTGCACCAGCCATGTTGGCTGTCGGATTCATAGCGGCGCCCCCGCTCATGTGCGGCATGATGAACGTGAAGACAAACAGGAACAGCAGCGGGTTCATGCAGACGCGTATAACGAAGGGGAAGAGTTCGCGGCGAAGTACATGCAGATCGCGCAGAAAGAGCCCGGCGAAAGCGCGGCCATATTGCATCAACGTCGAGTTCTCTGGCTGACGTTGAATCTCAGGACTACATGCAGGTGTTTCGAGTTGGGCCAGTTGGGTCATAGGGTTTCCCCGTTTCTACTCGCGAAGGTCTCTGCCCGTAAGGCGGATAAAGACGGTTTCGAGGCTGGTTTCGGTGATAGTCAAATCGCGCAGGCCATACGGGTTCGCGGCGTGGACAACCTCAGACAAAAGCCCCTCCGTGCCTTCGGCGAGAATACGAACACCCTTTACTGTCGCCTCCGCACTGGCCACACCGGGCTTCTGTTGCAACTCCTGGACCAGATTAGGAATGTTCTCCTGGCTGCGGAGATCAAGCTCGTAGACGCGCTGCGCACCTACTGAATTCTTCAACGCAGAGGGAGTGTCCTCCACCAGGATCCTGCCATGATCGATGATGGCGACACGATCGCAAAGCTCGTCGGCCTCCTCCATGTAGTGCGTAGTAAGGACGACAGTGATCCCCTCTTCCCGTAAGCCGCGTACAGCCTCCCACATGGCGATGCGGCTCTGCGGATCGAGCCCGGCACTGGGCTCATCAAGAAACAACACTTTGGGATGATGCGCGATAGCGCGGGCGATCTGAACGCGCTGCGCCAGGCCTCCGGAGAGCTGAGCAGGATAAGCATCGGCGCGCTCGGTCAAGTGAAACTGTGCGAGCAGTTGATTGGTCCGTTGCCTGGCCTCGGCCCGCGAAAAGCCGAAGAATAGGCAGTGGAAATAAATGTTTTCGTAAATAGTGCAGGCGCGGTCGAGAGTGTTGTACTGCGGCACGACTCCAATGCATCGTCGGGCCATCGACGGTGCAGCGACAACGTCGATTCCCGCTATCCGCACCTTGCCTGCCGTTGGAAGCGCTCGCGTGGTGCAGATGCTGATGGTCGTGGTCTTTCCCGGCACCGTTCGGTCCCAACAGACCGTAGAGTTCTCCCTCGTGCACGTTGAGGTCAATCCCGTTCACGGCAACCACGCGCTGCTTGCCGTCGTAAACCTTCTGCAGACCTTCCAACTCAACGATCACCGAAACTCCCCTTGGCACAATCTTACCGATTATAAGCAGCCGAAACGCCGTCTGGCCCCGTAAATGTGCTCAGTCTTCCACCATACGGATCACGATCTTTCCGAAGTGCGATCCGGATTCCATATATTGAAAAGCCTCGCGAGCCTGCCCCAATTCAAAGACACGATCGACAACAGGGCGCAGCATACCCCTCGCAATCGCCTCATTCATCTGCTCGAACATCGCTCGAGAACCGACATAAATTCCCTGCACGCGAAGCTGTTTATGCAGGATCGGCGTAAGCGCGAGCGCATCCGTAACAGCTCCGCCGCTAAGCACGCCGATCTGCGCAATCATGCCGCCCACTCGCGCCGCACGCAGCGATTGGCCCAGCGTTCCCGCCCCTCCGACTTCGATAATGCGGTCCACGCCAGCACCCTCGGTGACCTCGACCGCCCATTTCCACCACTCCGGCTTGTCGCGGTAATTGCATCCGGCTGCGAGTCCCATCGAAGAAGCGCGAGCCAGCTTCTCCACACTCGACGATGTACCGATCACCTTCGCGCCCAGCAGCGTAGCGAACTGCAGAGCAAAGATCGAAACTCCGCCCGTGCCCTGAATCAGAACCGTCTCCCCAGCAGCCACCGGGCGAGCAGGATCGCCACCGTGCTGCAGTGCATTCCAGGCCGTGACGCCCGCGCAAGGAAGCGTCGCAGCCTCTTCATAACTCAGATGCGCAGGAAAGCGAACCACTCCGTCTTCATGCAGCACGACATGCTCAGCCAGCATCCCATCCACATCTCCACCGAGCGCAGCCTTCGATTTATCTGCTGTCAGCGCTCCGTCCAGCCAGCGTTGCATAAAGATGCCGCACACTCGATCACCCACCGCAACCCGAGTGACACCTTCGCCAATCGCAACAATCTCTCCCGCGCCATCAGAACATGGGATACGCGGCAGAGCCATCTTCGGGTTATAAAATCCTTTCACCATTAGCAGATCGCGGTAGTTCAACGACACGGCATGGACTTTAATCAGTACCGCTCCAGGCGTTGTTTGCGGCATCGGCAGTTCTCTAGTCTCCAGATGTTCTAAACCAAATCGTGTCACCGGGCATGCAAGCATCGAGTTCTCACTTATCTTTTGGATGTACGGAAGAATACTCCCCTCTCGCAAATCTATATTGCTTTCATCATCAGCGGCGTAGAATGAGTTCATGTCGCGTGGATGGGAGAGTAAATCCGTGGAAGAACAGCAATCGCAGGCCGATGCTCCAAAGCCAACCGCCGCCGAGACCAGCGCCGAAGCCGCAAATCGCAAGCGGCAACTCCAGGCGCTCGAACTGCAGCGGGAGCGCATCCTGTCGGAGCGAACCTCAAGCCCTCACAGGCGTTCAGCATTGGAGAATGCGCTCGCCGACGTCGAGGAGAAGCTTGCAGAGCTAGGCTGGACGATCCACATCTAGGCTGGCTGAGCTGTTCTGACCGTCAGCCAAAGCGCTGGGTTGGCGTCCGTAATCTGCGCAATGTTCCAGCTCGGTTTACAACTCAGAAAGGCCACTCGCAGTGGCCTCTTATTGTTCAATATAGGAAAAACATCTACTGCGGAGTTGCAGGGACTGTTGCGGCAGAAGCCTCGGGGCTGCTCTGTTGTACGCCAATTGCATCGCCTGAAACGACCAACTGCACTCGGCGGTTTTGCGAGCGTCCGCTGGCTGTACTGTTATCTGCCACCGGATCGCTCTCGCCATACCCGGTTGAGGTGATGTTGTCATGAGAAACGCCCTGCGCCAGCAGAAAATCCCGTACAGCATCGGCGCGGTTCTCTGAGAGCTTCTGGTTATATGCCTCGCCACCCACGCTGTCGGTGTAGCCCTCCACCTGCAACTTCAGTCCCGGGTACGCCTGCAGAATTCCCGCTACCTTCGCGAGGCTGATCTGTGTGTTCTGCTTCAGGCTGTACTTGCCCGTATCAAACAGCACATCTGACATGTTCACGATCAAGCCGCGAGCACTCTCGCTCGTCGCTAGAACGCTGTTCAGTTGGCCACGTAGTTTTTCGCGGACAGCATTGGCACTCTCCGCGCTCTTGTTGGCTTCGGCTGCGCGAGCGCTCGCGGCGGCCGCATTTGCCTCGGCGCGTGCACGTTCAGCATCGGCCTGTGCCTGGGCCGCCTTGGCGCGTTCAGCCTCAAGCTCCGATTGCTGCGCCTGTGCCTGAGCCTCAACCTTCGCGTCTTGCGCATTACGTTGGCGTTCCGCTGCCTGAGCCCGTAGCGTCACCAGCCGTGCATCCTCGGCGCGCTCTACCGCCTGACGGGCGTAAGTGATCTCCATCTTGCGATCGCCTTTTTTATTGCTATCCAGATCGGCGGCATTCTTCAGATCCTCCTTCGCCTCCTGCATAATCTCCGGAGCATATTTATCCGCGCCCGCTGCCTGAGCAATGCGGACAGCATTGTTGGCCTGATAAAACTCCAGCGGAGATCTCTCGTCGCGCGTAATAGGATTCGCAACCGTCTTCGATCCGTCGGTTTCCGCATAAGCACCACGCGGTAGCAACGAGTAGTGCGCGTTTACCTTCTCCAGCACACCATTCGTCTTATCGTTCAGAATCACGTTTTGCATCACGACAACATCACTAGGCTGCGTCACAGAGAAATACGGTTCAGCCGTAACGATCATCCCGAACGACTGCAGCGCCGTCGTTACATCGATACTGTTCTTCGTGCCTGCCGGAAGCACCTCACCAAGATTGTTCGGACGACCATCCGGACTAATCGCCCACAACACATAAGTCAGATACTCCGGCCCAAAGCCATTCGCTGGCGTAAGGCCCTCAAACCTGGCTTCAATGTGTATTCCGCCGCGCTCGCTGGTGACCTTCGCTTCTCCCTTCGCCTCCGGCAGCAGCGTCGTCCCCTTGAAGCCTATCTTCGTCGACCCGCTGCGATGCAAATAGTTCACCGCATCCAAATCGCGTTGCACGACTTTCACGCGGTACAGATAAATCCCGTTGTCCTGCTTGGTTATTTCAGGATTCTGCGTCGAGGAGTTTTGTGAGGTTGGGTTTGCTTCCTGAGCGAAGAGAGTGGTTGTAGTCCCTGAAATACAAAGCCCCACAAAAACGAGGGAGGATAAGACCTTCTCACAGCGTTTCATGAACGTTCTCCTGATCGTTTGAGTGTGTGAATCGTCCGAACACAACGTTCACCGACTCATTTAGCAACTGATACTTCCGATGCCGCACATGAATCAAAGGGTGTCCAATGAAGAAAACACCGTTTCTCCAAAAAGAATTATTCCTCTAGAAACAACAACTCCCCTGTCGTGCGATCCGATCAAAAGGATCGGGGACAGGGGAGTGAGCCACTAGCAATTAAGCGGAGTGCTGCTGTGAATTGGACCGATGCACAAAGTGGTACGGAGGCCATGGGCCCGAGAGCTGCATCCTGCATTCTTTCAACTGTTGCGTGGCCGACGTGTACTTGTTCTGGTATCGCTCGATGGTCTTGTTGTCGATCAGATGGGCGATATCAAGAAGCATCTTGCCAGAATCGGTCCGCTTGCAGGTGATCTCTTCCGCAAGAGGAAGAAACATACGGTGCATCTGCACCGAGAGGGCGCGTGCCTTGGACTGGCGCTCCCGCTGGCGGCTCGCGCTCTCTCGGAGGCTGGTCAGATACTGCTGTCCGACGGTCATATCGCGAGCCGAGTTGCCCGGACATGTGTCGTCCACCAGCACCTTCAGGTGCATCTCCGCCTTGCCGCGAAGACGCTCGACGTTAGCCATAAAATGGCGTTGATTGGACCGGACCGAACGGCGCAGCGCGTCGTCGTCCTGAAACGTGGTACCAAAGCGAAAAGGCAGAACCGTGGAATGTTTAAAGCAATCAGCTATAACCCGGGCGTGGTCCTTTGCAGCTTGCTGGTCTAGGCGGGCATGGTCTTCGGGCGTGTGCTCGGAGACGATGATCGCCAGATCGCTCGCTGGGAAAAGGAATGTTTGATTACCGAAGAGACCTGACACCCCGGCAAGAGGCATCGGGCGGCGATGCCGGCAAAGTTCCGGAAAAGCCTGTCTTTCTGCAATGCAATAGGCGTACCATGCCATGTTTTTTACCTTCCGAACACGCTGAGGGGTCTAACCGCCCCATCAGGAAGTTTGTTGTCCTTGTCACACTGATACGGAGTTTGTTTGGAAACGCTTCATTTGCAGTAGTTTGTTCTGGCACGCGCGCGATAAGCGAACTGCACCGAACGCGAAACGGATACTATGCCTATCGGAATACGATTGGCAATACCCTCCCACCAAAAAATTGCACCAGAAATGAAGCAGATTGAAAATCATGCACTTAGCCCGGCTTTGCCTTGAAAAAGGTATTCCATCGGGAAACCACGGAATCCTTATTGGTGACACCAAAATCCTGACTTCCTGAAATTACCGGGATGAGTCTTCCGGCCTGGGCGCAGCCTGCTTCGCGGCAGTGCGCCACGAGGGAGGATCAGAGGCGTCCTTCGGCTTGGGCAGCGCGTCTTCTGGGCTTGAGATACCTACCAGACGCAATACTTTTCCAATCACACGAACAACAGGATGCATACCGGGTCGTCCCTCGTCTTGAGCCTACGCTATTTTTAACGGATGAGCGCCTACCAAGAACCGACGCACGTCCATTCGTGGGGCATCTTGAGCCTCGCAGTCTTGTGCCTGATCTCAGGCGTCCTGACCCAGCCAGCAACCGCACAGGATAAGCCTCCTGCCCCGCCGCCTGACGTCGTTATCTTCAATAACGGAGACCAGCTCACCGGCAAGCTCGTTCGCGGCGAAGGCAACAACGTCATCTTCAAGAGCGACATCGTCGGCGAAGTGACCATCTCGATGGACAAGGTCAAGGAATTGCGCTCCAACGGCAGCTTCACCGTTCTCAAGAAGGATGAGAAGATCACCCGCACCTCTAGGCAGCCGGGCAGCATCACTATCACCGACAACAACCTGACCCTCACCCACCCGAACGGCACACCCGAAACGGTATCGGACAAGGAACTCGCCTACATCATCGACAGCGCAACCTTCAACAAAGAAGTCGTAGAGAATCCCGGCATCTGGTACGGATGGAACGGTTCCATCACCGGCGGGGCCACAGTCCTCCAGTCAACCTCCTTCGGCCAGACGTTGACGGCAGGCGTCTCCCTGATACGAGCTATCCCAACGGTTTCTTTTCTGCCACCCCGCACCCGTACCACATTCGACCTGAGCGAGACATACGGCAAACTCACGCAACCGCAGGCCCCGCTTCCTGATTACTGCAATGGGAGCAAAACTCCTCCCGGATGCCAGGACGCGGTCGCAAAGACTCACATCTTCCATACCGACTTTGAGCATGACAAATACTTCACTCCCCGCATGTTTTTCCTCGCCGGCCTTCAGTACGATCACAACTTCTCCCAGGGCCTGGACTTCGGTCAGATATACGGCGTCGGTGTCGGCTGGACAGCTATCAAGGATGCCAGGCAAGAGTTGGATCTCAGAACAGACATCCACTATCAACGACAAAACTTCACACCGCCCACACCAAATGAGGACCTGATCGGTTCCTCTTTCGGCGAATCCTACTCGCGAACCCTGCCTGGCAAAATGCTCTTCACCCAGAGCGGAACCTTCATTCAGTCATGGAACGATACGAACGTCTGGTCCGCCGTGGCCGCGGCTGGCCTGGCCCTTCCGGTCTACCATCGCTTCAGTCTTAGCGTGAGCATACTCAACAGCTACCTCAGCAATCCGGCCATTGGCTTCCAGAACAACAGTTTCCAGTTCGTATCCGGAATCACCTACACACTCCACTAAACCCGATGAGTTAAGCAAAAGAGGAGAGGCCTCAACGCCTCTCCTCTTTTGCTGTAAGCTTCCGTTACTTCGAGTCAGGCAGATAGATCAAGCCAGGTCGTACCTTCCCCTGCTTGTGGATCATCGCCAGCCCGCTGGTGATATTGAACGACTGCGAAAACTCCGTGCTTGGTCCCGAGTTCAACACGCCATAGACGCTATTGGCCGTCTCAGCCGTAATGTATCCAGACTCCGCACACGAAGGCTCGGCGTTCAACGCAGTCATCGGAGTCGTCGCTTCGTAGATAATCGACCCCTCGCCAGACGAGAGCACCGCGCTCTCGCTGTTTACGGGCCCGACAAGGTTCACTTCGAACGCGATGATAGGCGCAATATCAGCAGACGTTACACCCGAGAGCGACGTCAACACCTTCGTCACGCTTGCCAGC
Organism: uncultured Acidobacteriaceae bacterium; assembly: GCA_963831665.1. Taxonomy (GTDB): domain Bacteria; phylum Acidobacteriota; class Terriglobia; order Terriglobales; family Acidobacteriaceae; genus Edaphobacter. Next base: position 576,523 of record CAWHRG010000001.1, read on the forward strand.
GTCTTCCCATGATTGTCTACTACGCTATAGGTCGCCCCGGTAATGTTGTTCTTGGCATCATTGTGTAGAGCGATCTTCAGCTGGTATCCGGCGGGGATCTTGCCCGGAAGCTCAGTCATGCTGAAAAAATTGTTGATGATATTCGGTCCGGTAAGGGGCCAGTTATCCACCGCGCCCGTAATCTCATTCCCAAACAGAGCGATGACATACTGCTGCCATGCGCTCTTCTCCTTCTTTGGCGAATAAGCGTTCAGTTGGAAACCGAAGCCTTTTGTCTCACTCGACGTCGTGCTTCCCGAAACAGACTTGCACACGATGTCCTGCGTGACATTGATAGTCACCGTAAGACCTAGTAGCGGATTGCATTTGCTGTCGAAGATGTAGTTGGAATTACTACCGAGACCTGATGGCGGTACAGGCACAGGATTACCCGGAACAGCCGGATCAGTGCCGCTAAACAGCGCCGCCTTGATTCCAGAGCCGCCGAATGCACCCCAGCCCCAGTTCGAAATGGGTGCCGGATATCCCGGGTCCACTGTACCCGGCCCGGTGTCGCCGCGTGTTACCCGTATGTACTTGTCGCCGGAAAAGAAATAGCACTTGGGACCACTGTAGAGCGCTGCATCGATACCATTCGCACCAAAGCTTCCCCAACCCCAATTCGAGATGTTCGCCGGATATCCCGCATCAACCGTGCCGGGACCAGTATTGCCTCGCGTAACCCGAATGTATTTGTTGCCTTTGAAGAAGTAGCACTTGGAACCGCTGTAGAGCGCGGCATCGATGCCATTCGCTCCAAAGTTACCCCAACCCCAGTTCGAAATGTTCGCCGGATATCCCGCATCGACCGTGCCGGGACCGGTATTGCCGCGCGTAACCCGGATGTATTTATTGCCGGAGAAGAAGTAGTCCTTCGGACCGCTGTAGAGCGCAGCATCAATGCCATTCGCCCCGAAGTTCCCCCAACCCCAGTTCGAGATCGGCGCTGGATATCCCAAATCAACCTGACCCGGGCCACTATTGCCGCGGGTAACTCTGATGTATTTATTCTCGGAAAAGAAGTAGCAAGGCATGATGTGCCTCTCTTTCATTTTAAAAATTCGATTGCAAAATAGGCCCATCGCACTTCTTACCAGTGCGGTATAGAAACAGCTCGGCCCAACTATGCCCTATCAGGTCCCACCCTGATAGACATGCGATGAAGTAGTGAACGCCGATAGATAAACGTTTCGTCAAACCATACGATTTGGCGAAATTCGATGAAGCACTGAAGGCCACTTCATCTCGCGAATGAAGGTAGCAGAGTCTGAAGTGTTTGCGAAAGTTAGTGCTACTGGCCATTCAGAATTCTGGTCACCGGATCAGGCAATTCTTTATCCGCATTCTTCAGCAACAAACTCACCTGCCACATCTCCGTATCCGACAGCACATGATTGTACGAAGGCATCCCGCTCAGCCGAATCCCGTTCGCAATCTTCCAGTACGTCTCACCGGGCTCGTCATCACTAACGCCCACAACATCGCTCTTCCCATGCTTCTTCCAGAGCTGAGGAGCCGAAGGATACATATGCTTCGCATAACCCACATCGTGCCCCGGAATTCCATGGCAGCTCGCACACTGGACACGATAGACATGCGCTCCAGCCTCAAAAACATCCTCGCTGGTGCCAAACGGAGCAGTCTTGGACTCGCGTTCGATGCGGGCATCCAGTGGCAGCCGCACAATCTCCTTCTCAAACGGCAGCGGAGCATCGACCACCGCAACCGGCAGCGGTCCGAACCGAAGATACAGAAACAGCCCCGCCGCCGCCGCCACGACCCCAAGCAAAAAACCCAGAAAAAGCTTGCCGAAACCCCCGCCGCCGCTCTTTTTCGCCATTTGTGACGTACTCCTTCGCAAGTTATTGCCGTGGTACCACCCCCGAAACGGCGGCGGATGTTCTAATAAAGGGAATGGCCCGCAGTTCGACCCCATCGGTCCGCAACCGCGGCCTTCGAGTTCCACAATAGCAAAGCAATGCTTCTGCAGGAGTAATCGTTGATGTTCGGTTTCAGGTTGAGTGTGAAGTGTGCAACTGCAATGTTGCTGGCAGGTTTCATAGCCAGCGGAGTAAGCGCCCTCGAGGCGCAGTCGACGCATCGGCAACGCCGCGAGTCCAATGCGAACCGCAAGGCTCGTATCGAAAGGACGATTCAGGACACCTACACCCACCGCTGGGAAGTCGGCGGCGGCGGCGGCTATCTCCGCTTCCGTTCCGGCGAGAACCTCCAGCGGAACAACCAGGTCAGCTTCTGGTCCACCGGCACGTACTCCCTGAACCCCAAGCTTGGCATCACCGGCGACGTACGCGGCTCCTACGGCAACGCCAAGGTCGGCAACACCGATCTTCAACCTCCAGCAACCCCCAGATCTCCCAGTACACCTTCATGGGCGGCCCCTCCTACCGCCTCTGGGCCAAAGAGAAGACCGCCATCAGCATCTTCGGCGTAGGCGGCGCAGCCATCGGCAAATTCGACGGCGGCGCCAAGGGCCTCTCCTCAGCCGACCTCCACGTCTGGGAGTCAGACTCCGCGCCCGTCTTCAGCGTAGGCGCCAACTTCGACTACAACTTCTACCCCAACCTCGCCGTCCGCGTCACCCCGACCTACCTCGGCACCTTCTTCCGGCTCTCGCCCGACGACACCAGGCACCGGCTCGCGAGGCTCCATCCAGAACAACCTCGGCGTCAACGTAGGCGTCGTCTACCGCTTCGGCCGCATCAAGTAGGCGCCGAAGCGGGACGGCCTTTCTCCACCCCGTCCCAAAAAGCACGTCATCTCGACCGAAGCAACGGACGGTTTCATCGTCCGTTGCGCAGTGGAGAAGCCTGCCCTGAGCGAAGTCGAACGGGATCCCTGTATTTCGCCTTTGCTTTTGCAGTTGCTTTTACAACCACCGTAACTAAACCCTTCCCCGCGGCTCCGTCATATTCTTCGGATCCAGAATCTCCGCAATCTGCTCCTCACTCAGCAGCTTCTTCTCCCGAGCCAGCTCCACAATCGACCGCCCCGTCGCAACCGACTCCTTCACCAACTCCGCAGCCTTCGCATACCCGATATACGGATTCAGCGCGGTAGCCAGCGCAATCGTACTCCCCGCATAAAAAGCCGCCCGCTCCCGATTCGCCGTGATCCCCCGCACGCAGTGCACATCCAACTCCCGCAGCGTATTCGTCAGAATCGTGATCGACTGCAGCGTATTGTGCGCCATCGCCGGCATCATCACATTCAGCTCCAGCTGTCCCGCCTGCACCGCCATCGCCACCGCAGCATCATTTCCCACCACCTGAAACCCCACCATCGCCGTCAGCTCCGCCAGCACCGGATTCACCTTCCCCGGCATAATGCTCGACCCCGGCTGCAGACTCGGTAGCGCAATCTCGTTGAACCCAGTATTCGGCCCCGACGAAAGCAGGCGCAGATCATTCGAGATCCGCACCATCTCCAGCGCCAGCCCCCGCAGCGCCCCCGAAACCTCCGCCATCGGCGCACACGACTGCATCGCCCACCGCAGGTCATACGCCGGATGCACCTCCACCCCGGCAATCTTCCCCAGCCGTAGCACTGCCTTCTGCCTGTACTCCGGATGAGTATTCAACCCCGTCCCCACCGCCGACCCACCCAACCCCAACGCCCGCAACCCCACCGACCCACGCCGAATCGCCGCCGAACACTCCCTCACCGCCGCCGCATACGCTGCAAACTCCTGCCCCAACGTAATCGGCACGGCATCCTGCATATGCGTGCGCCCGGCCTTCAACACATCTTTGAACTCCACCGCCTTCGCCGCAAAACTCCCCGCCAAACCCTCCAGCACCGGATAAAGCTCCTCCAACGCCAGCAGAGCACTCAACCGCATCGCCGTCGGAAACACATCATTGGTCGACTGCCCATAGTTCACATGGTCATTCGGATGAACCTTCTTATAGCTCCCCAGCGCCTCACCAAGAATCTGATTTGCCCGATTCGCCAGCACCTCATTCGTATTCATATGCAGGCTCACCCCCGCGCCCGCCTGAAACACATCCACCACAAACTCGCTCATGATGCTTCCCGTCGAGCACCTCCTGCGCCGCCCGCACAATCGCCCCACCCTGCTCCTCGGAAATCAACCCCAACTCCCGATTCGCCTCCGCCGCCGCCAGCTTCACCATAGCCAGCGCCCTAATCAAAAACACACTAGCCCTCAACCCACTAATCGGAAAATTCCCCACAGCCCGCATCGTTTGTGCGCCATAAAGTGCATCCGCTGGAACTTCAATCACTCCAAGAGAGTCTGTCTCTGTTCGGGTTTTCTTCATAGCGTCCCCTTCATCTTCGATGCCATCGGTACGAACAAGAGCAATACCTCCGTCGCCGATGCCGGCGATGCCTTTGATAAACGTTACGCCGCCATCGATCAAAATCAAGCACACACAAAGAAAGCCCTACCCATACGCGAATGAAGCTGCAATGGATAGGGCCAAGTTCTTCTTGATTACTAACGCGTAGTCACCGGCACTTCGTCGCGATCCCGTGCGCTCTTATCTCCTGACGCTTCACCAGCCGATGAGATATCGTCTGCGCCCGTCGCCTTCAGGATATCCTTGGCAAGACGGATCTCATCGGACGTGTTGCAGTGCACGGAGAGTAGGACTCCTCCGTCTTTCACGCGACCTTCGTAACGCTTGGCTTCGTACTCGGGAATGCCAAGGCCAACCAGGGCTCCCAGCAGGCCGCCAACAGCGCCGCCCACTCCTGCTCCCGCAAGCGTTCCCATAATGGGGCCTGCCGCAATCAGTGGGCCCACACCTGGAATCGCGAGTGCTCCAAGACCGGCGAGGAGACCAAGCGTCCCACCCAGGACCCCGCCGGCTGTAGCTCCGGTGGCTGTGCCCTCAGGCGCCTTGGTTGATTTCTCATGAGCGAACTGGCGTGTACTCTCGTTATCCTCCATCAGAACCGAGACATTAGAGTTCGAAAAGCCTGCTCCAACGAGGCGATCGACGGCTGCCTCGGCAGCGGCGATAGTGAGATATATTCCGAAGACGGCTTTATTCTTGTTCTCCATACTTCCTCCTGATTACCTGGGTTAGAGAGTGCTCATTCAGCTTTGACAGTCAGTTGATTGTCGACCTTGGTCGCGTCGACTACTTCGGCGGCCTTTGAAGCGACCTCCTGCTTCTCCTCATCGGACTTCACAGGGCCTTTCAGAGTGACCGCCCCGTTCACGGTGATGATTTTTACGTTGTGTGCGTAGGTTGAGAGCGACTTATCTGCAATCAGTGCTTTGCGTATCTTCTGCGTAACGGCACGATCAGACGCGGCGCTGGATTGTTGGTCGGCAGTAACATCGTGCTGCTTGTTACTAGCCGAGTTGTCTGGAGCCTGTGCTCGCGTATAAGCCGCGATCCACAAAGTGCCAGATAGAGTAAGCAACGCGAACAGCCGCGTTTTCTTGCTTTCGATGGTCATACACACCTCCGCCTTCTCGCTTGAGTAAGCAAGTGGCTCGATTTTCATTTGTCGTGCTTTGAGCGGCGCGCCCTTGAGTCTCAGAATGGTTCAAGCGCCTTCGTGCAGTCGATCGACCAACTCATCAGATGCCGTGGGTTGCAGACATGGTTGGCCGCTTCTGCCGACCGATTAAACCGGGCCAGCAGATAACAAAATGCACGTTTGTATCCGTTTCATACCGCCGACCTTCGCGGCTCATGGTAGTTACTCTGGCTAATCGCACACAAGAATCCAGCGACAACTAAGACTAAATCTGCCTCTGCTCGTGTATTTGGCGTCGCTACCTCTTGGCAACTTTCGGCATCGTGGCGTAGTAGCCGGTCAAATCAGTATCCGGCGGCTGAACGCCGAACGCGCGCAGCATCGTAACGATCTGGCCGCGGTGGTAGCTCGTGTGATTGATGACGTGAAAAATAATCTGCAATCGAGGAACATGGAACTCTTCGCCACCCGGCAGTATCGTCAAGATCTCTTCGGTTAGGTCGGCATCGGCCGCGGCCTCAAGCCAGTGCCTGTAGCCCTCCCTGAGTACAGGCCACGACTCCACAAGATATTCGAAGCTCCGCTCCGGAGCCGGACCGGACGGAAGCCGGTCATTATCGAACTCTTCCAGTCGCCGAAGCCAGACCCGCTCGCCATCATGGATATGCCGAAGCGTGCCAAGAATACTCCTGTGCGAAGCACCACAATCGAGATCAAGTTGAGCCGAATCAAGAGGAGAGCATGCATTTAGAATCTGGCCGGTGGCCCAGCCCGAGTAGTCGATGTGCCCAAGTAAAAGCTGCTGTAGCTGCGACATAATGCTGAAATTATATTTGCCGTTTAACACGCACCCCAGCCCATCAAAATTAAATTCCATAACCTGTCGATTTCCCCGTCGCTCATTCGACAAATAGACAGAAGGAGAAATCGTCATGCTGCCGGAAACGAACTCAATCACCCGCTCGATAGCAACCGTCCTGCTAGCGCTCGCGATCATCAATCTTTCGCAATTCACCGCAGTCCATTCAGAATTTGACCCTGCCAACGGCCTAAGTCTCTATTTCGAGATACACGATTCGCAACAACCGCTTGTCATCCTCCGCGAGGACATCAGCGCCCACTCCATCTCCAGCAAGCTCTTCACCTCGCCGCAGGTAGCCCTTCTCATCAATACCGCCTGCAACGAGGAACCCACGACCGGTCAATAAATCCTGCTCAGTCAATCCCCAGGAAAGCCACCCGCCGCAGTCCCACTAACGAACGTCGCCATTTTTGATAGCCTTACAAACAGGCACCCTTCCGAAAATGGCCACCATCAAGCAATCCGACTTCATCCAGTCCGTCGCCGACGCCCTCCAGTACATCTCCTACTACCACCCCGACGACTACATCACCAACCTCGCCCGCGCCTACGAGCTCGAACAGTCCCCCGCCGCCAAAGACGCCATGGCCCAGATCCTCATCAACTCCCGCATGTGCGCCGAAGGCCACCGCCCCATCTGCCAGGACACCGGCATCGTCACCGCCTTCGTCAAGGTCGGCATGGAGACCCGCTGGGACAACGACGGCCAACCCCTCATGACCCTCCAGCAGATGGTCGACGAAGGCGTCCGCCGCGCCTACAACCTCCCGACAACAAGCTCCGCGCCTCCATCCTCGCCGACCCCGCCTTCTCCCGCAAGAACACCGGCGACAACACCCCCGCCGTGGTCTCCGTCGAGATGGTCCCCGGCGGCGAAGTCGACATCACCGTCGCCGCCAAAGGCGGCGGCTCCGAAGCCAAATCCAAGTTCGCCATGCTCAACCCCTCCGACTCCATCGTCGACTGGGTCCTCAAAACCGTCCCCACCATGGGCGCCGGCTGGTGCCCTCCCGGCATGCTCGGCATCGGCATCGGCGGCACCGCCGAAAAGGCCATGGTCCTCGCCAAAGAGTCCCTCATGGACCCCATCGACATGCAGGAGCTAAAAGCCCGCGCGGCCGCAGGCCAAACCTCACAAACTCGAAGAGCTCCGCATCGAGCTCTACGACAAGGTCAACCAGCTCGGCATCGGAGCCCAGGGCCTCGGCGGCCTCACCACCGTCCTCGACGTCAAGATCCTCGACTACCCCACCCACGCCGCCAACCTCCCCGTCGCCATGATCCCCAACTGCGCCGCCACCCGCCACGCCCACATCCACCTCGACGGCAGCGGCCCCGTCGCCGCTCGACCCACCCTCGCTCGAATCCTGGCCCAACCTCACCTACGACGTCTCCAGCGCCCGCCGCGTCAACCTCGACACCGTCACCCGCGACGACGTCCGCACCTGGAAGCCCGGCGAAGTCGTCCTGCTCTCCGGCAAGCTCCTCACCGGCCGCGACGCCGCCCACAAGCGCATGACCGACATGCTCAACCGCGGCGAAACCCTCCCCGTCGACTTCCGCAACCGCTTCATCTACTACGTCGGCCCCGTCGACGCCGTCCGCGACGAAGCCGTCGGCCCCGCCGGCCCCACCACCGCCACCCGCATGGACAAGTTCACCCGCCAGATGCTCGACCAGACCGGCCTCCTCGGCATGGTCGGCAAAGCCGAGCGCGGCCCCGCCGCCATCGAAGCCATCCGCGACAACCAGGCCGTCTACCTCATGGCCGTCGGCGGCGCCGCCTACCTCGTCTCCAAAGCCATCAAGAGCAGCCGCGTCCTCGCCTTCGAAGACCTCGGCATGGAAGCCATCTACGAGTTCGAAGTCAACGACATGCCCGTCACCGTAGCCGTCGACTCCAACGGCATCAGCGTCCACAACACCGGCCCCGCCGAATGGAAAGCCCGCATCGCCGACAACCTACCCGGCGTTCCCATTCTCGGCCAGTAAAACTTCCTTCCAAAACCAATTGATAGGATCAAGAGATCATGAAGAGATTTTTAGTCTTGCTCATGCTGGTGATCCCTGCATTCGCTGAGGCACCCAAGTGCAAGGAAAATCCCAAGGTCATCGGCGCCTGCTACTCAGTTCATGGAAGGGTAACTCCAGGGGCTGACACGATCCGTCTGCGGCTTTGGCCCGTGGGAACAAAGCGGATGCTGGGTGTCACGGCAGGACCGATCCCCGATGACGCTGACGATCCCATTAGTCCTCGAAACCTAAAGCTTAACCCTGGCGATAATGCCATTTATGGTGACTTCGAGGTCTGCCCATTCACGCCGGAGCGAAAAGGCGAGATGCAGATGGTTTGCATTGAATCTGCCACTAACCTTGTCACGAAACGCTAATTTAGTCACTGAGACTGATTTGTCGAAGCCCACATAAGTTTCGACAAGGGGTCAGGCATGGACGATCGGATTCGAATCGCCGACAGCCGGATACCCACACTTCGATTCTGATGTGGAGGACATCGTCCGAAGGACGACCGACTCTCAGTACCACCTATCATTGGCCCACATCGATCTCCGCTATCGATGGGACGTCCGATGCGAGCAAATGCTATTACTATCAAGAGCACAACCGCTGCAGGACAGTAAGTCTCTGAAATAAGGAGCACGCATGGAGAAACTCGATCGCATTACCCAACAACCAGAGGTTATGGGTGGTAAGGCTTGCATCCGAGGGATGCGCGTTACCGTTGGTATGGTCGTGGGACAAATCGGGTCCGGTCACACCGTCGAAGAAATCCTTGCCGATTACCCCTATCTGGAGCGAGAGGACATTATGCAGGCCCTCCGCTACGCCGCATGGCGCTCCGAAGAACGCGAGGTCCTGCTAGCCACCGCATGAAGCTGCTTGTAGATATGAATCTGTCACCGCGATGGATCAGTTTCCTGACCAATGCGGGAATCGAGGCGGCTCATTGGTCAGCGTTTGGCCGAAACAACGCCCCTGATTCGGAGATCATGGCCTATGCCGAAGCAAACGGCTACGTCGTCCTGACTCACGATCTCGATTTCAGCGCAATGCTGGCCGCAACTCAAGGCAGGAAGCCGAGCGTAGTGCAAATCCGTGCCGAAGATGTCAGTCCGGACGTGATCGGCGACCAGATTATTGGCGCTCTCCGACAAATGACATCCGAACTGGGAGAGGGCGCGTTGGTGACTGTCGATCCGAAGCGCACACGAATTCGTATTCTCCCATTGCGATAAACATTTAATTCAATTAATTCAGACACTTACAAATAAATCTCTCAAAAAACCCAGCAAATTCGCTTGTCAAGCCCAAAAACGCCTAACTCCATCAAAACAAGCGACATCCATTTGCAAAGGAGTTTTCACCAATCCGCTAGAATAGAACTAGAAGATAAAAAAAACCCCAGCCAAAAGCTGGGGCTTTCCCGTTAACCCATAACTCCTTTAGAAAGACGAATTTGCCTATAACCCTTTTAGAAAGACGAATTTACAAATCTAATTTATCGCAAATATATGATTACAAATAACTTACGGAACGAGATACCGGGGGGGGGGTAGGTCACACAATCCGAGAAGGATGTTCAGGCGCAGGAGGCGCAGGCTTCTGCTTCCGGCTCAGCACAAAGCTCCGCTTCTTCCGCCGCCTATCCGAGGCATGGTCGATCTTCTTCCAGAACCCCACAAAGTAATCGACCGCCGAGATAATCGACACCGTCGCCATCCAGTAAATCGCCGTCACCGCGATAAAGTGCACCGCGACGATAAAACCGCCCCAGTTCCAGTAGTCCCACCGGTGAGCCAGAATAGCGGCCACCACCGAAACAATCTGAATCACGGTCTTCAGCTTGCCAATCTCGCTCGCCTCGATCGTGAAACCCTCAGCCGCCGCAATCGACCGCAGCCCTGAGACCAGAAACTCCCGCCCGATCACCAGCACAGCGATCCACGGCGGAACAATTCGAGGGTTGTAAGCCACCAGCACGATATAGGCTGCCGAAACCATCAGCTTATCGGCCAGCGGATCGAGCAGCATCCCCATCGTGGTGATCTGCCCACGCCGACGCGCCAGGTAGCCATCCAGCCCATCCGTAATGCTGGCCAGGATAAAGACGACCGACGCGATGATCTCCTGCTCGCCGCCACGCAGCCCAGTCTGACCGTGTCCCTGAAAAGGAAACGCGGGCGACAGGATCCAGATCAGCAGCGGAACGCATGCAATCCGGCTCATCGTAATGGAATTCGGCAGGTTCATCGGCGCAAACGCTTTGAAATCCGGCAACTTTGGCGCAAGCCAAAAGCGGAACAGACAATAGCATTTTGCCACACCGAGGCATCCACGCGACAGCCGTTTGCTACCATGCTCCGATGCTGACCCGCAGAAGTTTCGCCCAACTGATCACCGCAGCGCTCGCGCTGCCATCAACCAGCCTCGCCGAACAGGACAAAGGTTTGGCAGCCTCCCAGTTCTCCGTCATGATGTGGGCGCTGAACAAACAAGGCACCTTCGAGCAGAACCTCGAACGAGTCGCGCAAGCAGGTTATCGGCACGTCGAGCTGGTAGATGAGTTCAAACACTGGTCCGACGAAGACAAGCGCCGAATCCAGGCCCGAATGGCAGCCCTCGGCATCTCGGTCGACGCCATGGCCGGCATGACCACAGGTTTCGCCAACCCGACCGGAAACGAAGCCTTCCTCGCGGATTTGAAGGCTCTGATTCCGACGGCCCAGCAACTGCAGTGCAAACAAATCATCCTGCTCTCCGGAAAGCGAATCGAAGGCGCACCAGCTCAGAGCCAGCACAACGCCTCAATCGAGACGCTGAAACGAGCAGCAGAACTGCTCAGCCCAGCAGGAATCGTCGGAGTGATCGAGCCAATCGATCGCCTCGAAAACCCAACCATCTACCTCGACGGCGTAACCGAAGCCTTCGAGATGACCAAAGCCGTAGCAAGCCCGAACATCAAGGTCCTCTACGACCTCTACCACGAGCAACGAGGCTTCGGAAACCTCATCGAAAAGCTAGATAACAACATCGCCGAAGTAGGCCTCATCCACGTAGCCGACGTCCCCGGACGCCACGAACCCGGCACCGGCGAAGTCAACTACAACAACATCTACAAAAAACTGGTGCAACTGAACTACAAAAACATAATCGCAATGGAGTTCTACCCAACCGGCGATGTCGTGAAGACCCTGCAACGCGCCCGCGAAGACGCAATGAACGCATAAATCACCTTTAGAAACAACGAAACCGCACCATCTCCTCTCCTTTCGGCCCAACGTGCCGATAAAGAAACCGTCTGGAGACGGAGCAAACGTTGCGCCCACTATCGATCCGCAAACTCACTCTGAATATCCTCGGCATCGCTGCGACCCTATCATTCGCCCCGATGTCGGCCTCGACAGCTATCTTGAGCAGCGTCGTTCTCACCCTCACAACGCCAGCCACAATCTACTTCGGCCAGACCGTCGACGGTTACGCGCAAGTAAACTCAAGCGACGGAAGCCCCCTGACCGGAACAATCACCTTCTACGACAACAACTCAGCCATCTGCGTCATCTCAACCGCTGTAGACGCAAGCTGCCCTGCAAGCGCCGGAGAAAACTTCACCGCAGGCGCGCACGTCGTGACCGCTGTCTATTCAGGCGATGCCGAACACTCAGCTTCGACCTCGAATGCAGCAACCATAACAGTCCTGCAGGACTCAACTACAACCAGCATCTCCAGCACCAGCAATCCTGGCACTTACGGCCAAAACGTAACCTTCACCGCAACCATACAAGGAACGCACGGAACCGCCTCAGGACAAGTCCGCTTCCTCGACGGAACGAACGTACTCGGAACCGGAACACTAACCTCAGATGGAACAGCAACGCTATCCATCTCGACCCTATCCACAGGAACTCACGCAATCGCAGCAATCTACGAAGTCACACCAAACTCCGCATCGTCGACAAGTGCGGCGCTGAACGAAGTGATTCAGTCGGCGCAAGCGACAACAACTACAACGCTGACATCCAGCCCAAACCCCGCAACCAGCGGACAAACCATAACCTTCACGGCCAACGTCGTAAAGTCACCTCAATCGCCCCAGCAACCAAACGGAACAGTTACGTTCCTTGATAACAGCATAATTCTGGGAACGAAATCGCTGGACAGCACTGGATCCGCCACCTTCACTACATCTACTCTCTACACCGGAAGTCACAATATAACAGCAAGTTACACCGGCGACGCAATGGCAAGAGCCAGCGTCTCCGCACCCTTAGCCGAGATCATATCTCCATTGCCGGCAACGTCAGCGAGCTTCACCATCAGCGCATCACCCGTAACCGTAAAGGTAGGACAGATGGCAAGCGTGATGGTAAAGGTCTCCCCTGCCAACGGCTTCAGCCAGCCAGTGCAACTGAACTGCACGAATCTACCGACTGAATCTGCCTGCACCTTTGGATCGCCAATGATTGGGACGGGCGGCGGATCGACTACGTTACTCCTGAGCACAACAGCCCCGCACGACTGCGGCTCGACAACTTCGTATTACAGCAGCCTGCCGTACTCCACGTCGATGGCTGCGATACTTATGATGCTGCTCCTTCCCGGCAAGAAGCAGCGACGAACAATCAAAGGCCTTCTGATCGCGCTCGTTGCGTTCTGCAGCCTGACAGCGATGACCGGTTGCGGCAGGTGCACAGACCTGGGAACACGGCCAGGAACATACACAATCAACGTAATCGGAACCGCCCAAGGACCTATTCCGATTACAGTCTCCCAGAAAGTAACAATTAAAGTTACTTATTAACGAGTTCGAGAAGAGGGCGGCTTTTGGAGTACTGCTCTCATCTGGTCGGAATGAAAAATACTAAGCGTAAATACCGCGCTGCTTGGTTGTATAAGCGACGCGGTCAATAGCAACCATATAAGCGGCGATGCGGTTGTTGACGCTATGAGTCGTTGCATAGGAGACAACATCGTGGAAGCTCTCAGTCATGATGTTGTCGAGCCTCTGGTTAACCTCAGCCTCGGTCCAGAAGTAACCCATGCGATCCTGTACCCACTCGAAGTAGCTCGTCGTGACACCGCCAGCATTGGCAAGAATGTCAGGGATAATGAACACCTTCTTGTCGGCGAGAATGTCGTCTGCCACAGTCGTCGTCGGACCGTTGGCCCCTTCACAAAGGATGCGGCAGCGAAGCTTGTCGGCATTAAGACTGGTAATGACATTCTCAGTCGCCGCCGGAATAAGGATGTCGCAGTTGTAAGTAAGTAGTTCTTCCTTGTCTGCGGCCTCCGCGCCTTTGAAGCCAGTAATAGTCCCTGCACGCTTGCGATGTTCGGTCAGCGCGTGGATATCGATGCCATCGCTGTTGTAAAGGCCGCCATCGTACTCTGCGATCCCGATAATCGTGTACCCCTTTTCGGCCAGGAGCTTTGCCGCATTTGAGCCGACATTGCCAAACCCCTGAACGATCACGCGACAGCCATCAATGGTCATGCCAAGATGTTTGAGCGCTTCGTCGCAGACGACAGAAATTCCACGTCCAGTAGCCTCGCGACGTCCACGCGAGCCGCCGAGATTGACAGGCTTGCCGGTGACGACGGCGTTGACGGTCTGACGCTGATGCATCGAGAAGGTGTCCATAATCCAGGCCATGGTCTGTTCATCAGTGCCCATGTCGGGAGCGGGGACGTCTTTTTCGGGTCCGATGAATTCAATCAACTCGGCAGTGTAGCGACGAGTCATGCGCTCAAGCTCACCCTGCGACATCTTCTTGGGGTCGCAGATCACTCCTCCTTTAGCACCGCCAAACGGAATGTTGACGACGGCGCACTTCCAGGTCATCCAACTGGCCAGGGCACGAACCTCATCGAGGGAGACATCGGGTGAGTAGCGGATGCCACCCTTCGCAGGGCCACGGGCGACCGAGTGTTGAACCCGGTAGCCGGTGAAGACTTCTATAGAGCCGTCATCCATGCTGACAGGAATATGCACAATAAGTTCGCGGGTCGGCTGGCGTAGTACCTTCCAGATTCCCTGATCTAGATTGAGTTTCTTTGCGGCAAAGTCGAAGCGGGCTGCCTGGGCTTCCCAGGGATTAGTCTCCTGTTCGAGCGTTAAGGTTGAGGTAAGTACTGACATTTTGGAGTCCCTTTTTTCTGTTGGTGGTATCAGCGATTCTCCGGCCATCGTTTTGTCCTCAATGAGAGCAGAATACAGCTTGAGCCAGACCGGTCTGTGGCCAAACTGAAGGAGTATAGGCCTCCGGATTGACGATGTGCAACCACCCGCACGACGCCCATAGCCCTCAATACCAACAAGTTAGATACGACCGAAAATGGCACAAAGGACAGTTATGATGGAGGCAGCCATGCCCGTTGCCAATTCGAATTCCTTGCCTTCTGCCCGTGATTTCCTGAAGTTGAGCCGCAAGCACTCGCTGGTGCCCGTATACCGGACAGTGACGGCCGATCTCGAGACACCCGTCTCTGCTTTTCTCCGCATGGCGGCCGAAGAGTCGGAGGCTTTCCTGCTGGAGTCGGTTGAGGGCGGCGAACATGTAGGCCGTTATACCTTCATCGGAATACAACCCTATAAAAAGATCGTCGCGCAAGGCCAGCAAATTACCGTACAGGAAGGCCGTCGCACACGTTCATTTACCGGCGACATCTTCGAGGAACTTAAACGCGCATTGAGCGGTCATACGCCAGCCCGTTTGGCGGGTCTTCCTCCTTTTACAGCGGGCGCAGTTGGTTTTTTTGCTTACGACGTCGTCCGGCAGATCGAGAAGCTGCCTTCCACAGCAAAGGATGAGCTCGGGGTGCCAGATGCCTACCTTATGTTCTTCGACCAGGTGCTGGCCTTCGACCATGTAAAGAAAGAAATTCACTTAATGGTCACGGCGGACCTGACACGCGAGTCCCGTGAAGGCGCGTACGAGAGGGCCGTGCGACGACTGAACCGACTCGAGAAGCGACTGGCCAGTGCATTGCCAATCGCGCGAAAGAAGAAATCCGAAGGCAAGCTAAAGCTGAAAGCCCGTACACCCAAAGCAACATTCCTCAAGTCAGTCGAGAAGATCAAGGAGTACATCGCAGCGGGAGATGTATTCCAATGCGTCCTCTCGCAACGATTCGATTGCGAGCCTGGAGTCGATGCGTTCGACGTATATCGTGCACTGCGAATCGTTAACCCGTCGCCTTATATGTACTTCCTGCGTTTTGGATTGGAGGGCGAGGAAGCGAAGAAACCAACGGTATCCCATATCGTGGGATCTTCGCCGGAACTATTGGTTCGCGTCCATGGCCGAACGGTGGAATACAGACCCATCGCCGGGACGCGGCCTCGCAGCGCCGACGAGGTCGAGGATCGGGCCATCGAAGCCGACCTCCGCTCCGACACAAAAGAAGTTGCCGAACATATCATGCTCGTGGATCTAGGTCGAAACGACGTCGGCCGCGTCAGCGAGTTCGGCTCTGTAAAGGTCAAAGACCTGATGTTCGTCGAGCGCTACAGCCACGTAATGCATTTGGTGAGTTCGCTCGAAGGCAACCTGCGCAAAGGGTTGGAGCCGATCGACGCGTTTCGCGCCTGCTTCCCTGCCGGTACCCTGAGCGGCGCGCCGAAGGTTCGAGCAATGGAGATCATTGAGGAGTTGGAACCAGCGCGTCGCGGTGTCTACGGCGGCAGCATCCTGTACGCCGACTTCAACGGAAACCTCGACTCCTGCATCGCCATCCGCACTCTCTATATGAACGGTAAACAGGGCCACATTCAGGCAGGCGCGGGAATCGTCGCAGACTCCGTACCGGAGAAAGAGTTCGAGGAGTGCGGCAACAAGGCCAGGGCGGTCGTTCGGGCTATTGAGCGAGCGCGCCAGCAGTAGTCTTGCAGGGCGGCGTAGAATCGAAAACAGATATGGTCTTCGTTCTCGATAACTACGATTCCTTCACCTACAACCTCGTGCAGTACATGGGTGAGCTTGGCGCCGAGATGATCGTTCGGCGCAACGACGAACTGACGCCTGCCGAGGTCGAGGCACTCCATCCCGACCGAATTCTGATCTCGCCAGGCCCATGTACCCCACAGGATGCAGGCATCAGCATGGCCCTCATCAAGCACTTCGCAAATAGCGAACGATGCGTACCGATCCTTGGCGTTTGTCTGGGACATCAGGCAATTGGAGCAGTATTTGGTGGCGAAGTCGTGCGGGCCCCCAAGTTGATGCACGGCAAGACCAGCGAGGTGGAGCACGACGGCAAGACCATCTTTGCAGGGATTCCCTCGACCATGACCTGCACGCGATACCACTCGCTGATCGTCTCAGAAAAGGGCCTACCGAACGAGTTGGAGATCTCAGCCCGGACTGCCGACGGCGAGACGATCATGGGACTCCGGCATCGCGAATTACCCATCGAGGGCGTGCAGTTTCATCCCGAGAGCGTGCTGACCGTGCATGGCAAACAGATCATTCAAAATTTCCTAAAGATGTAGGGTAGACTCCGTGAAGATGTATCGGCTGTTGGTGATGATTGCCGTAGCGTGTAGTGTGGCAGAGGCGCAGCAGCCTATCGGCACAGTTGGCGTACAGGACGCCACGGTCGCCGGTGCACTCGAAGTAACAAACGGAAAGGCAGTTCTGGTTGGAAACACAACTGTCACAGCCAGAGATCACGCGGCAGAAGTCTCGCTAAACCGGGGCGGCACCGTTCGCGTCTGTGCAACTAGCGGACTTCACATAACAGCGGGCAAGGGCGCAACACCCGCCCCGCTGATGCTGGCACTGGATCGCGGAGCAATTGAAGTCCAGATGACCGCAACTACAAACGATGTGGTGATGACCCCGGACCTGCGTTTTTCTATGCGCAACGAAGGGCCACTTGATCTACGGATTCGTGTAACAAAAAACGGCGACACCTGCGTTGAGAATCGAGGCGCGGCGGCCCCAGGGTTAAACATTGCGGATCAGTTCGGCGAGTCAACCTACGAGTTACGCGCTGGCCAGCATGTCCTCTTCGAGCACGGCAGTCTGAAAGAAGTTGTTGATCACGAGAGCTCGGCCTGCGGGTGCCCGCAAGAGCCCGTCGTATCGGTAGCGGACGCTGGTGTAACTTCGACGACACCCGCGGCTCCGGGAAGTCCAGTTGCCGCGAAAACGGCAGCGGACCAACACCCCTTCCCGGCCGCAGTAAGCGACGGACTGGCTCCCACACCACCAGTTCCACAAGCACCCCCCGGAGTTGTCCACGCGCAGGTTTCGACGACATTCAGTTATGGCGAATCCGGGGGCAACGGAACGGATTCAAGCGCAGGCGCGGCGACAGAACCACCTGGCAGCGGAACCTCGCAGACTTCTCCATCTCCTGCAGCCCAAACTGCATCTGAAGCGTCCTCTGCCGGAACAGCACAGGCACCGCCGCCTCCACCTGCGCCACCTCCATCAGACATCGTCCATTCCATCGGACACTTCTTCAAGCGGCTGTTTGGCGGCAGCTAAGCCCAATCCACGACTCGCTGCGATACAATAGAAGGGTTATGGGTGATGCGTCAGCCACGCTGCTGCGCCCATCGAACAATTCTCAACACAGCTGAAATTCAGCACAGATCAGGGGTTTTTTATGTCGATTCCCGCAACGCAAATGCGCCCGGGCATGGTTATCAAGTTCAAGGACGATCTGCACCTCGTCTTCTCCGTAGAGCATCGCACGCCCGGCAACCTGCGCGCCTTCATCCAGGCCAAACTGCGCAACGTCCGCACCGGCGCCATGTTCGTAGAGCGTTTCCGTTCGCCCGATCCCATCGATCGCGTCATCGTCGATGAAGTCAAGATGGAGTTTCTCTACAACGACGGCGACGACTACTACTTCATGGACGAGAGCTTCGAGCAGACCATGCTGAAGCGCGAGACGCTCGGCGACGCCGTCGACTACCTCCTGCCCAACCTGACGATCGCCGTAAGCTTCCATGATGGCAAAGCTGTCGGCATCGAACTGCCTCTGGTCGTCGAGATGACGGTTGTCGAAACCGAACCGGGCATCAAATCGGCCACGGCATCTTCCGTAACCAAGCCAGCCAAGCTCGAGACCGGCCTTGTCGTCCAGGTTCCTCCCTTCATCAACGAGGGCGAGAAGATCCGCGTAGACACCGCCGAAGGCGCATACATGAGCCGGGCATAAGATAATCTGCGATGAACCGGGCTGACCTTCAAAAACTATCCGACGCCAGAATTCGAGAAGCAAAAATTCTCTTCGGTGCAGGAGAGTATAGCGGTGCATACTATTTGGCAGGATATGCTGTAGAGTGCGCTTTGAAGGCCTGTATTGCCAAAGGCGTGCGAAGATATGATTTTCCAGATAAGAGCCTGGCTCAAAAGAGTTACGTTCACGATCTCGGAGAACTCGCAAAGCTCGCAGACCCAAATACGGAGCTTGCGGCTGCGACGCGAGGAAATCCAAAGTTGGATGCTAGTTGGGGTTTAGTGAAGAGTTGGACGGAACAGAGCCGCTACGCCGTTTGGACAAAGAATGAGGCAGAGGCGATCATCGACGCAATCACAAGAAGAAATGATGGGGTGTTGCCATGGATCAAGCGACGCTGGTAAATCTCGATGTCGATGCTGGGGCGAAAGTGCTTGAAGCTCTCGACGACGCTAAGCTCAAAGTCGCTGTAGCTCTTTGGATGGAGTCGTCCGATTATAGCAATTGGCGTCTTGTCCTTTCCTCGCCCGCCTTCGACCAGACACACCCGCTCAAAGCATACGAGCAGGTGGCAATGGCATTGCACGGCCACTTTGTTTATGATCGCCCTCCAATCCTGATTCTTCCTACGAAGGATCCCTTTATAAAAGAGCTGCGGAGACTCTTCGGCAAAACTCAGAATGTAACTGGTATGCGTCTAGGTGGCCAGACGATTGGAAACCGGTTTATCTCTAACGCATACGTTTATCGAGTGCAATAACCTACATATGGTGTGCCACTACCTAGTCAAAGGACGCGTGCAGGGCGTCGGTTTTCGCTGGTTTGTCCAGCGTGAGGCCGCGGAGCTTGGCCTGCGCGGCTGGGTCCGCAACACCGATGACGGCCATGTAGAAATCATCGCTGCTGGCGAGCCCGATGTACTAGCTGAACTGAAGGCCGAGCTGCACAAAGGCTCTCGTGGCAGCCGCGTCGATGCCGTCGTAGAACATGAACTGGCCGAGAGCGAAGGCGCAAACCTCGGCCCATTTGAGATTGAAGGAGCCTGGTAATAAGAGATGACGAAGCCAATCAACTGTGAACCGCTGAAGGAACTTGTACGCACCGTACCCGACTTCCCCAAGCCAGGAATTCTGTTCTACGACATTACAACGGTACTCAAGGACAAGGCGGGATTCGCACAACTGATCGACGCCTTCGCCTCCTATTACATCGGCAAAGAGATTGACCTGGTACTTGGCATCGAAGCACGCGGCTTCATCTTCGCCCCGGCCCTCGCCTATCGCCTCAATGCAGGTTTCGTTCCAGTGCGCAAACCAAAGAAATTGCCCGCCAAAACCGCACGGGTAAGCTACGACCTCGAGTACGGCACTGACTCCCTCGAAATCCACCTCGACGCGATCAAACCGGGCCAGCGCGTCATTATCGTCGACGACCTGCTCGCCACCGGCGGCACCATGCAGGCAACCGTCCAACTCGTTCGCCAGCTCGGCGGAGAGATCGCTGGTCTCGGCTTCGCAATCGAGCTCGACTTCCTCAAGGGTCGGGCAAAGTTCCCTGAGTACGACGTCCTGAGCCTACTTCACTACGACGAATAACTTGAAAACCGAAGCCATTTGGAGAGTAACCAATGAAGTCTCACGGATACGCCGCGCACGATAAGAAGTCGCCTCTCGTTCCCTTCAGCTTCGACCGCCGCGACCCCGGCCCGAACGACGTCGTCGTTGAAATCGCCTACTGCGGAATCTGTCACTCCGACATCCATCAGGTGCGCGACGAGTGGGGCAACGCAATCTATCCCATGGTTCCCGGCCATGAGATCGTCGGACACGTCAGTAAAGTCGGCGCGTCAGTAAAGAAGTTCAAAGAAGGCGATCTCGCGGGCGTCGGTGTCATGGTTGACTCCTGCCGCGTCTGCGAGAACTGCAAAGCCGAGGCACAGCCCTACTGCGAAAAAGGGATGGTAGGAACCTACAACGCGCGCGACTACAAAGGCGAACTGATGTTCGGCGGCTACGCCAACAACATCGTCGTCGATGAGAAGTACACCTTCACAATCTCGCCGAAGCTGAATCCGGCAGCAGTCGCTCCTCTCCTCTGCGCTGGCATCACGACCTATTCACCGCTGCGCCACTGGAACGCTGGCCCCGGCAAGAAAGTAGGCATCGTCGGCCTCGGCGGCCTCGGTCACATGGGGTTGAAGTTTGCTCATGCCATGGGAGCGCACGTGGTGCAGTTCACCACGTCGGCCAGCAAGGCTGAGGATGCAAAGAAGCTGGGCGCCGATGAAGTCGTCATCTCAAAGGATGCTGATGCCATGGCGAAGCAGGCTGGCAGCTTCGACTTCATCCTCGACTGCGTCTCCGCGCCGCACGACATGAATGCCCTCCTGAACCTCCTCCGGCTCAATGGCACGCTCTGCTCCGTCGGCCTGCCCGAAGAGCCTCTATCTATCGCTCCCTTCACCATCCTCGCGAACCGCCGCTCGCTCTCCGGATCGATGATTGGAGGCATGACCGAGACGCAGGAGATGCTCGACTACTGTGCAGACCACAACATCGTCTCCGACATCGAGCTGACCTCCATCGACAAGCTGGCTGAAGCCTACGACCGCGTCGTCAAGGGTGACGTAAAGTATCGTTTCGTCATCGACATGGCGACCCTGCCAAAGAGTTAATTACACCTGCGGGCGCACCGCTTCCGTAATTCGGAGGCGGTCGCCCGCCGCAAGATAGCCCTTGCGACGGAACCAATCCTCCATGCTGGCCTGCAAGCGATCGAGCGGCACACGATAACCCACCTCAAGCAAACCATCGCCAACAGGCAAAGTGTCATCGAAGATGGCGTCGTTCGTAAAGTTGCGCATGGAGAAGCTATCAATCCACTTGATAGGACACGGATAGGCTTCCCCTCCAGCATCGATTCGTTCGATCATGAGTTTGCGGACAAACATGATCAGGCGAAGAGTGTGAATAGAGGAGAGTCCACCGGCGCAGTTTGAACGGGCCCCATAAGCTTGCCGGTCGCTGCATCGCGCCGGAAGACCGTCACCGAAGCTGAATCCTGATTGCCGCATACCAGCCATTGTGCCGTGGGGTCTAGCGTGAAGTGGCGCGGCCCTTTGCCGCCACACGGGATTCGCTGCACTAACAGCAGATCTCCCTTCTTCGGTCGAATCGAGAAGACAACCAGCGTATCTTCGCCACGGTTGCTGGCATAAAGAAAATTGCCGTCGGGAGAAACCGCGACCTCGGCTGCTGTGTTTTTCTCAGCAGGAAAGTCTCCCCCAATAGTCTTGATGTGGAAATTCGTATTCACCAGCAGGCCCTGAGGATTTTCAGTCGAGCTTGTCTGCGTCCACAGCAGCTGGTCGATCGTGTTATCCAGTTCATTGATGCAGTAGACCCACCGCCCATTCGGGTGAAAGACAACATGACGCGGACCCGAGCCGCGACGAACGTCGAACAGATGAGGATCGTTCGTCGTCAAATGCCCGGTCTCGCTATCAATTACAAAAACCGAGATCGTATCGCTCCCGAGATCGCACACCAGCAGAAAACGATTGTCGGGCGAGACGGTGGCGCAGTGGGGGTGAGGGATGTCTTGTCGGACAGTGTTCGGGCCGCGCGAACCAAACTTCTCTTTGTCCTTGAAGTCGATAACGGTGACGGGTTGACTGAGGGTGCCATCAGGCTGAACGTGATAGGACGCAACCGTACTACCGAAGTAGTTGGCAACAAAAGCTGCGTGGCCGGAGGCATCGACCGAGACATACGCTGGTCCCGCGCCGCCCGAAGATACCTGCCCAAGCTGGTTGATGGCTCCGCTAGCGGGATCCATTGAGAAGGTCGTCACCGTCGCTGCTGGATCATTCACCGCATTCGCTGCATACAGAAAGCGCTTCTGTCCGTTGCGTGCGGGCGACAACGCAAGGAACGAAGGCCTCGCTGTCGGGGCGACAAGTACAGGCACGCTCAACTGACCCGTCGTGGGATTGAAGCTGGACTGATAGATTCCCTTGCTGACGTCCTTATTCGTATCGGTCCCGAAATAGACGAAGACCGGAGGGGGAGGCGCAATCTTCTTCTTTTTGAAGGGCAGCGAGGCGAAGCTGTGATTTGCGGCGGCAAAGGCCGGAAAGAGCACAAGAAATCGGCGTCGCGTGAACATCAGGGCTTGACCTCGCAGGGTTTAAGCTGGCTCACCAGGTAGATGGATGTGCAGTTCGTCTTCGGGACGAATGTCTGCGTCGATGACGGGTAGGCTGGGGAGCTTATCGGTGTGGCCAGCCTCTCGCACCACAGCGTCTGCGTGCTCCAGCACCTCTTCGACGGTCATCGTATACATCTCGCGGCCGTTATCGTAGCCGGATTTGATGGCGTGCTCAAGGTAGCGACCCGCTGCCTGCGCGGCCAGATAGTCGGTAATGACGTATCCTGTGCGGCGCTTCTGCTCGACCCAGGCGAGGTTGGGCATAGCGATCCAGACGGGTTTGTCATTGACGGCAAAGCGGATATCGGTGGCATCGGCGTGGCGCGTTGCGATAGCAACAACGGTTCCCTTCCATTTGCAATGGAGCTCTTCGCCGGTCCAGCGGTCGGTCACTTTGAAATCTTCATACATGATTGATTCCAGCTTAGTTCAGCGGGGACGTATGGGCAACAAGGCACTGTTTCCTCTTAGCTTCCGCCGAGCTTGTAGTGGGCAGACCCACCCACACTTTAATGCGCAAAGTATTCAATCCATGTGAGATAAGCTCGTACTTCCCGCCGCAAGCCAGACAGGGAGGTCCGCGACCCTCTCAGTGCAAAAAAAGCGAGAGCGGTACGGCGGCTCCCATAGCGCTATAGCCTGCCGGTGACGGATGCAGGTGGTCTCCGGAGTCGTACTCTGGAAGCAGGCGATCGGGATGGGCAGGATCGCGTGCGACCTTATCGAAGTCCACGATCTCGTCGAAGTGGCCAGACGTCCGAATCCACTGATTGACTGCCTCGCGGTCAGCCTCGTTGCTCGGTCCCGGATGATAGTAGTCCGACCCCGCATAAGGCAGAATCGTAGCCCCAATTACCTTGATTCCGTGAGCATGTGCCCGCAGAACGATCTGCTGATACGCCTCCTCGATCCTGCGAACCAGCGCACCATGCTCCGCCGCCGACACCTCGCCATTGCGTGTCAATCCACCAAGATCATTAACACCCTCGAGCACGATCACATACCGGACACCGGTCTGCGCCAGCACATCCCGGTCGAAACGAGCCAGCACATTCGGCCCCAGACCGTCCGTAAGAAGATGGTTCCCGCCGATCCCCTGATTCAATACTCCTACGGCCTGCGTCGCAGCCGAACCCTGAAGTCGCTGCGCCAGAACATCCGTCCAGCGATCATTCCCGTTGGTCGTCGCTCCATGCCCGTCCGTAATGGAATCCCCCAGCGCAACGACAGCCACAGCATTCGATGGCGTCATCACATCCACCCCCGCCAACTGATACCAATGGTCGACCTTCTTTGCCTCCGGAAGATCGGCTGCCGAGACCAAATCGCCATGAGCAACATACGATGTCGCCCGCGACCCCGGATGCCCTGTCTGCTGGGCAGGTGGCACATCAAAATGCATCGTAACGGCCAGATTCGAGCCCGCAGCCACCGGAAAATCAACCGGATCGGAGACAAACTCCGCGCCCGCCGGCACCGTCACATCGCTCTCTCCAAAGAAAGTTAACGCTTTATCGCTCGCTGGATCGATCTTCGCCCCACCAGCAGACACCGGCTTGGCGATATGAACCGAAGTAAAGTGCAGCGGCTTAGTTCCAAACGCATTCGACAGATGCACCCGAAGGCTCGGCCCTCCAGCAGACAAATGCACGATCTGGCGCAGCGTAGCATCGCGAAGATCCTCCGGAGCAAGCGCGTTCTGAGGCTCAGGAATCTGTTGCGAAGACGCCCATGACCCAACCCAGCTACCCTGAGCCGCCGTCGTGGACTGTGTCTGAGCCATCCCCACGGAGGCCACTGCAACCAGGAAGAAATTAAGAATCAATGATTTGCTCTGTATCAATCTCATATCCACGATTTACTATTGGTGCCGAACTAAAACGATTTTTTCCAGCTTATCGTAAATGGCCTCACAGGAGGAGCTTCTGTACATGCATCGTTCGGCCCGAGGGTTTTTTCTACGTTTCGCCGGCGCTCTTCTCACCTGCGCCACCATCGCCAACGCTCAGAGCGCACCGCCTCCTGTGACCTTTACCGCCGACCAGGACCATCAGAACATGATGGATCAGCTCGGCATCAAAGCGCTTCGTCCCGGCCCAAGCGGCAACGAGTCTGCGCCCAACCACGCCAACTACGACGAATCGCTCGCGAACCCCTACCCCAATCTGCCCGATGTCCTGACGCTGAAGAACGGCCAGAAGGTCACCACCGCCGAGATGTGGCGCAATCAGCGCCGCCCCGAGATCGTCGAGGACCTGGAGCGCGAGGTCTACGGTCGAGTTCCGAAAAACACTCCCAAGGTGACCTGGACCACGACCGTTACCGACAAGGAGATGATCGGCTTTATCCCCGTGATCGCAAAGCAGCTCGTAGGCCACGTCGACAACTCCGCCTACCCCGCCATCAACGTCGATATCTCGATGACACTCGTCGTTCCTGCCAACGCCAAAGGCCCTGTGCCAGTGCTGATGATGTTTGGCCGCAGCGGCCTTCCGGCTCCTACGCAGCCCACTCAGGAAGACGTGGACAAGATCAACGCCAGGCTCAGAGCCTTGCTCGCGAAGGACGATCCTGAGCTGCAGGCAATCTTCAATCAATACCCCGGCTACAGTGTCGTTCCTGCCCCGACGTTTCCCTCCTTCGGCCCACGTCCCGCAGGCGATCCGCCAACGAACCAGCAGTTGATCGCCGACGGCTGGGGCTACGTCACCATCAACCCCGCAAGCATTCAGGCCGACAACGGCGCCGGCATCACTCGAGGCATCATCGGCCTGGTCAACAAAGGGCAGCCACGTAAGCCGGAAGACTGGGGCGCCCTTCGCGCCTGGGCATGGGGAGCAGCCCGCGGCCTGGACTATCTCGAAACCGACCCAGCAGTCGACGCAAAACACGTCGGCATCGAGGGAGTCTCACGCTACGGCAAAGCCGCGCTGGTAACAATGGCATTTGAACCACGCTTCGCCATCGGACTGATCGGTTCCTCCGGCAAAGGCGGAACTACGCTTCTGCGCAGAAACTTCGGCGAAGCCGTCGAGAGCCTCACCGGCGGCGAGTACTACTGGATGGCCGGAAACTTCATGAAATACGGTGCCTCCGAAGCAAAGTTCGGCAGCAAAAATCCCGGCGACCTGCCTGTAGACTCACATGAACTCATCGCCCTAGCCGCGCCCCGTCCACTCTTCATCAGCTACGGCATCCCCGCCGCGGGCGACGCCAAGTGGCTCGATCACCAGGGCAGCTACATGGCCGCAGTAGCCGCGGGACCCGTCTACAGGCTGTTGGGTGCACACGATCTAGGCGTCTCTGACGACTATCACAATGCAGTCATGCCACCTGTCAACACAGGTCCAATCGGCGGCGAGCTTGCTTGGAGACAACACGACGGCGGCCACACCGATGCGCCAAACGTAAAGTACTTCATCCAGTGGGCCGACAAGGAGATCGGGTACAGCGCCGCAGCGACCATGCCCGCACGGTAGCTTCAGACACCAAGCTCGGCACGAATCGCATCAGCAATCGTGTCGGCGTGGTGACGCATCAGCGGCTCCGACTCAGCCTCGATCATGACGCGAGCCAGCGCCTCCGTTCCGCTGTAACGAATAACCACTCGGCCAGAATCGGCGAGCTCTACCTCTGCCGCACGAATCGCAGAAGCCACTGCGGGGATGCCCTCCAGCGGCCTCTTCTCGCGCACCTTCACGTTGACGATCACCTGCGGAAAGACCTTCAGGTCGGCAACCAGTTCGCTCAGAGACTTGCCGCTGCGATGAACGATATCGAGCAGCAGCAGTGCAGTCAGCAGGCCGTCGCCAGTAGTGCTGCGGCCCGTAAAGATAATGTGGCCCGACTGCTCACCGCCCAACGCCGCGCCTGTCGCAATCATCTGCTCGAGGACATACTTATCCCCCACATTGGCACGAAGCATCTGGATGCCGCTGCGCTTGAGAGCAGCTTCGAGGCCCATGTTCGACATCGTTGTCGCCACAACAGTGTCGTTCGCGAGAAGCCCACGTGCCTGCAGATCCCGCGCCGCGAGCAGAAGAACAGCGTCACCATTCACAACACAGCCATGTTCATCGGCGAAGAGCGCGCGGTCGGCATCGCCATCAAACGTGATGCCCAAACTAGCCTTATGTGCAACAACCTCAGCGGCGACAACAGAAGGATGGAGCGCACCGCAATTCTCGTTGATGTTGCGGCCATCAGGACTGGCGTGCGTAATGATCGCTTCACCACCTCCATTGGCATTCAGTTCGGCAAAGAGCTGCGGCGCAACCGTTGACGCCGCGCCGTTCGCACAATCAACCACGATGCACCTGCCGTCGAGCGAAAGCCCCGGCACAGCAGCTAGCAAAAAGCGCACATAATCAGCGCGGTCAGCATCATTCACTGCGGGCGGTACAGTCCGCTGCGGCGGTGCTGTGGATGCAGCAAGCTGTCGGAAGATCTCATCTTCAATCGCTAACTCAGTCGAGTCGGGAAGCTTATAACCATCCGGGCCGAAGACCTTGATGCCATTGTCCTGCCATGGATTGTGCGAGGCCGAGATAACGACGCCGGCAGAGAAGCCATGCGTGCGAGTAAGAAATGCGATAGCCGGAGTAGTGATAACGCCAGCGCTCTCAACACTGGCTCCTCCTGCGCACAGGCCAGCCGTAAGAGTAGCGGCGATCCACTCGCCTGATTCACGCGTGTCCATCCCCAGCAGAACACGGGGAGATGCGCCGAGGTGATGTGCAAGAGCGAGGCCGATAGCGTAGATCGTAGGAGCGTCGAGCGGAGACTGACCGGCGATTCCGCGAATGCCGTCCGTCCCAAAAAGCTTCTTCATGAGTTGCGTTTCTCCAATGCGTTTATTGCTGTTACCTGGGCGTCAAGCGTGCCTTCGGCGAGACGGGCACGAATGTTTTGCCCCGCCGCAGTATCCGTGGCAGAGCGTAAAAGGGTTCCATCAGCGGCGTAGACCAGCGCATATCCGCGAGAGAGTACGGCAACGGGAGAGAGCGCTTCGAGCCGCGTGGTCGCTCGATTCAAGCGTGTCTGCCGATCGGCGATGACTTGAGCTGCACTGCGATAAAGCCGCTCTCTGGATTGCTGCAGACGGCGCTGCGTCGTTGCGATGCGGAGCGAAGGATCGTGGCGGCGCAGACGATCCGAGAGCACGCTAAGCCGATGCGCCGAGATGCGGAGGCGACGGTTCGAAGAAGCTTCGAGGCGGAACCGAAGCTCGTCGATGCGCTGATCGCGACGGCTGACAGCATCGCGCAGACGAACCAGCACGGACTCCGCCGAGAGCCGCGCGTATCGCTGGCGGGCGTGCACCAGATGGAAGCGGCCGGCTCGAAGGACACGAGCTTCGAGCGCATGGACGCGATCTTCAACGCGATGCTGCGCGGAAGTAACGATCTCCGCCGCTGCCGAAGGCGTAGGCGCACGAAGATCGGCGACAAAGTCTGCAATGGTGAAATCAGTCTCGTGCCCAATCGCAGAGACAATCGGCAATTCAGATGAAGCGATGACACGGGCGAGAGCTTCATCGTTGAACCCAGCGAGGTCTTCCATCGAACCACCGCCACGAGCAAGGATGATGACATCTACGAGCGAAGAATTCTTGTTGAACCAGCGAATACCAGCCGCCACAGAGCCTGGGCTGGACGATCCCTGCATAGTCGCCGGATACACCAGTAAATTGAGCCGTGCATGTCGGCGGCGGACGACGTTGAGGATGTCTCGAATCACCGCGCCCGTAGGCGACGTCACAATGCCAACGCAGTGCGGAAACGCCGGCAGCGGGCGTTTGCGGTCGGCATCGAAGAGCCCCTCGGCGAGGAGTCTGGCTTTCAGTTGCTCAAACGCAAGCTGAAGCGAACCGGCGCCGCGAGGCTCCATGGTCTCAGCGATGAGTTGCAGTTGACCCCGACTCTCATACACGGAGATGCGTCCACGAACCAGCACCGAAAGACCATCCGCGGGGCGAAAACGGAGCAGCATCGCCTGGCGACGGAAGAGCACGACCGGAAGCTGAGCCTCGCCGTCCTTCAGGGTGAAATAAACATGGCCCGAAGCTGCAGGCCGGCAGTTCGATATCTCACCTTCGACCCAGATATCGGTATAAGCACCCTCAACCTGCTGACGAATATTGGTAACGAGACTGCGGACGGTCCATATTCGACGTTCGGGGATCGGCGTTGTCACCGGTTTTGGCTCGGGAGGTAAAGCTCGAGCCGTCGGCGCAAAACTCTCCGGCTCCGGCGGAGCAATCTCTTCCTGGAAGAAAAACAATTCAGCCTGAGGCGGGAGAGACGAAGCCATCTTCGGAGAACGAGCCCTGCCACCCCGAGTTCGAAGGCTCGCAAGGGTCGGCTGATTCTCGTCTTTTCCGGGCATCGCCTGAGTCTAGCATCGTGCCCATGGGTATTTCACGGCTACCGGTGGAAGCGGCTGATCGCCCAGAAGATCAGGCTCAAAATAACGCTAATTAGAATGGAAGTAGCCAGCGGAAACGAAACCGACCATCCTCGACCATGCCACGAAAAATCTCCCGGCAGGCGCCCCAGCGGCACATGCATGCGCCCAAGCGCAACCAGAATCAATCCAGCTACGACAAGGACAAGCCCAAGAACGATAAGAATGCGACCAAAGTCAGGCATGTCTAACCTGCGGATCAGGCGCTGGCCAACATGTCATTGACATGGCGCAGAAGCTCCGCAGGCTGGCACGGTTTGGTGAGGATGCCCATAGGCATGGACATCTTGTTGGCCTGCTCGCGCACGCTCGTCAGGTTGGAGTAAAACCCCGTCAGAACGATAACGCGGCAGTCTGGAAACTCATGCGTGATGTCGAGCGCGAGCGCAAGGCCGTCCCTGCCCGGCATCGTCACATCGCACAACAACAGGTGTGGGACAAACTCACGGGCACATAGAAGTGCCTCGTCGGCGGAGTAAGCGGCCTTTGCGTCAAAACCGTTTTTCTCGAAGATCAGGGCCAACGTATCAGCGACCAGTCGATCATCGTCAACAACCAGCACTCGTTGCATGGTGATCTCCTTGTCTCGCATTTCACATCTTCCACACCGAACAGGTGAGGTCTCAAGATTAGGCCTCATATCTGATTGGTTGTCTAATAAAAATTAAACCGTATTTATAGGATCAAAAAAGTAAGAAAAATGTAAAAGATTCACTGCTCAATCTCCTGCCTATACGAAATGACGTCGCAACTATCCGATTGTTAGCTCTGGTAAGGTTTCTAGAAGTGATTCGTCAGACATGGAGTTAGGAGGGCCTATAGCTTGTATCTGCTTGCATTCATTGCCGGAATCGCCTGCTGCCTTGGGGTCGCCCTCGATGCCTTCCAAACCATCATCCTGCCCCGCAGGCCGACGGGGAGATTCCGCATCACAAACTTTTTCTTTGCGGCCACCTGGGGAGCCTGGGCCTCCATGGCCCAACACACCCGGAACAAACGCGTCCGGGAGCAGATTTACAGCGTCTACGGTCCTCTCTCGCTCCTGCTTCTTCTCCTCTTATGGGCGGGTTTGCTGATCATCGGCTTCAGCTTCTTCTTCTACGCCCTTGGATCGCCCTTCACCGACATCATGGGCGTCCAGACGGTACGTGGTCTTTCACGGTATCGAACAGACTTGTACGTCAGCGGAACCACGCTGTTTACCCTCGGTCTGGGAGACGTCGTTCCGCACAGCCTCGGTGCCCGAACCCTGATCATCGTGGAATCGGGGGTTGGCCTCGGCTTCGTCGCCCTGGTCATCGGCTATCTGCCGGTGCTCTATCAGGCCTTCTCACGGCGCGAGGTCAGCATCGCCCTGCTCGATGCCCGCGCCGGCTCTCCCCCGGCAGCGGTGGAACTACTTCGCCGTCATGGTTTTGAAGGCGGCGAAGAGGCCCTGACCATCCTGTTGGCGGAATGGGAGCGCTGGTCCGCTGAGATCCTCGAGTCCCACATCTCCTACCCGCTCCTCTGCTTCTACCGATCGCAGCACGATAACCAAAGCTGGCTGTCGGCACTCGTAGCCATGCTCGACACCTGCGCCCTGCTCATCTCAGTGATCGAGGGAACGCCCTCGCGACAAGCGCAACTGACCTTCGTGATGGCCCGCCACGCCCTCGTAGACCTGGGTCACGTCTTTCATTTGGAGGCCGATGTAGCCAAGCTCAGGCAAAGCGACGAGAACCGCCTCCCGCCCGGGGCATTTGGCCAGCTATGCGATACCCTCGGCGAAGTCCAACTGCGCCTCTGCGGCGATCCAGCCTCCGCCCACCGCCTGCACACCATCCGCGCGCTGTACGAGCCCGAAGCCGTCGCGCTATCGAACTATCTGAAGATGACACTTCCCGCATGGAACCCTGAGCCGCGCGAGAAAGACCAGTGGCGCCTCCTCACAAAGCTTCGCACCGAAGCGCAAAACGTGAGCAATCCAGTAGACCGTGCCCATTCGGCGCTGTTACACCACGACGAGCACGGCCACTGAAAAACTACTGTGCGCCCGGACCAGCCTGAGCAGCAGCAGGATTCAGCTTCTGAGCAGCCAACTGGCCCGCAGGTCCCTTGGCGTCCTTGTCCTTCAACTGCGCATAAACCTTCTTTGCGAGATCAGGCTTGCCCTGGTTCTCGTAAAGCTCTGCCAGCTGAAGTTGCGCCAGTCCTGGAGGAACCGTGCTCGCCGGCTTCGCAGCCAGCTCGTTGTACAGATCGATCGCCTGAGCATCGCGGCCCGTCTGACGATAGAGCTGCGCCAGCGAAAGCTTAGCCAACGCTGCAAGATCCGCATTCATGCCACCGGCAACCTGCTTCAGCGTGCTCTCTGCCGAAGCATTCTCGCCCGCTTCAACAAACGTAAGCCCGGCAAAATAACGAGCCAGCTTGCCGCTCGGCGTCATGCCATACTTATCGGCTGTCGCTGTAAACAGCTTATTGGCAGCCTTCGCACGTTCAACAGAGGACGGAAAAGTCTTCACCCCGGGAGGCACTTGCTGTCCTGGCTGAGCCAGCGGTGTCTGATAAGACTGCATCGCCTCGCCAAACGCAATGGTGGCCTGCTCGGAGCGGTGTTGATAAAACAAATAACCGCCAATCGCAATAAAAAGAGCAATCACGACAGCAACGCTGATGCGAATGAGCGAGTTGCGATTCTCCGTCGCCCACTCGATGCCATGCTGTGTCGTATCGACGAACTGATCGTGCTTGAGAGCTTGTTTGGTCTGCTGATCCACTTGGTTGAGTCTTCCTTTTTGGCTCGCAGCGGTTCATCCGCTTTGAGAAATCCTGGGCTTTGCGCGAATGCACGGCGCAGAACTTTAAGTCTACCAGTCCGCGCATTCGCACTCAATCAAGAGGACTTAGCCCCGATTACGGCCTAGGCTTGCCCCACACCGAATCAAGAAAAACATACCGCGGCCGGTACGGATCCACCTTCGCCATAGGATTCGCATTCAAATGCATCACCATCCATTCCGGCGGCCCGGTCACAGGCCACTTCGGAAGTCCGGGCCCATTCGGATCGCCGGTCCGCGCAAAGTTCGTCCAGTACTGGCCTATCTGCTCGGAAAGCTTCCGATCCTCCGGCCGCCACACCGCCTCAGGCCGCGAGTCCAGCGTCCCAAACACATACTCAATATCATCCGAGTGGAACGCCCCCAGAATCGCCGGATGGTTCTTATCCCCAGGCGACCCCAGATCGAAGAAGTAGCGATACGTCGGCGAATTCCCCGTCGTCACATGCGCCTCAATCCATCGCCACGTCGAATACGCAATAAAGTTGTCGCTGGCAAAATCCCCCGCCGAAACCTTCGCCTCTTCATCCGTACCCGCCGGATATACCGCAAGGAACTCCTGCGCCCGCTCACCAAACTCCTTTTGCGCCTGCGCCGTAAAGGTCTCGATCGTCACCGGCGGCTTCGCAAACAAAACCATCCCGCGCACCTCATCCGCGTTCCATCCTGCGATCAACGGAATATGAGCCTGCTGCCCTGCAGCAAAGATATTCGGCACCGAATCCGGCAGGAAATACCCATCCACATTCGGCCCAAACCGCGGAGCCGCCGGAGTCGTCTTCGCCGTTGCCGCCTTCAGAATCTCATCGCTCGAAAGCTTCCGCAGATCAGCCAGCTTCGATGTACCAAACGCCGTCTGAGCCCACTCGCTGTCGTTCTTCTCACTCACCTCGCGCGTCGGATACCTAAGGCCGCCGCTGTAAAACGCTCCGCCGCTCTCGCCAATCGCCTTCGCAATCAAATTCTTCGACAACGGCGAAGCCATCTGCGAGCTAACCGAAAACGATCCAGCCGACTCGCCGAAGATCGTAACGTTCTTCGGATCGCCGCCAAACCCCGCAATATTACGCTTCACCCACTCCAGCGCCGCACTCTGATCCATCAGGCCATAATTGCCCGAAGCATGATGCGCCGACTCCGCCGTCAGCTCAGGATGCGAGAAGAATCCAAAAATGCCGAGCCGATAGTTCATCGAAACAACGACAACATTCCGATGCGCGAGAAACTGCCCATCCTGCCGATTCTCCGACGTGCTTCCGCTGACGAAGCCACCGCCATAGATCCAAACCATCACCGGCAGACTGCCCTTCTTCGCTCCCACGGGAGTCCACACATTCAACGTCAGGCAATCCTCGCTCGGCCCAGGATCGTGAAAGATCATATCCGGATAACCGGAAGACTGAATGCAATGCGACCCAAAGTCCTTGGCCGACCGCGTCCCACCCCACTTCGCCGCAGCCTGCGGTGGCTGCCAACGCAGATTGCCCACCGGAGGCGCAGCATAAGGAATCCCCTTGAACGCCGCGACCTTTCCATCGGTAGTAAGCGCACCCTCAACCTTACCCTTATCGGTTTTAACCGTGGTAGGACTGGCAGCATGTGCATAGGCAGCGAATGAAAACAGAAGAGTAATTGCAGAGGTTACACGTTTCACCGAACAGAAAGGCATCCATTTTTCTCCGCTGCCAAACTTATCACAGGAATTCGGCGTTTAGCGATTTCCTATTGATATTGTTTCGGTTTGTCGGTATCTACGTGGAATTGAGCCAGCCGCCGATAATCCGATCCTCAATTTTGCATTTGTCTTTCTATTTCGGGTCCCGCTGCACGGAGGTACTTGATGAGGCTTCCTGCATCCATACCCAAGTCTGAGATAGGTAAGTCCGCAAATCCATATCTTGCTCCCACGACCTTCAGGCAAGCCTCTATCTTTGAAAGAACCTTCTCAGCATCGAGCATCGGAATCGAGTCAGGCAGGCCCTGCGTGGCAACCGTTAAATCTGTATGTGCCACAACTTTGTTTCGCCATTTAATGAACGGTACGGCCGCAGCTTTAACCTCTCCCACAAGCACCTCGAGTTCGGATTTGTCTGTCCCTGCATTCTGTGCCAGCCTATCAAGTGAAAGATTGGAGTTGCGGCGGGAATCTGTGGGATCACACAGCCTTCCGATCCTCAAAACAAGACTGTCATGAAGAAGCGTCTTAACTAAATTAAAAAAATCCGGTGCCGAACTATTAAGTAGCTGCTCAACTTCTGCGCCCTGATGGTAAAGCTGCTTGTAATAGCTATACTCTCGGTGAAGTTCTCCATACTCCGAACGCAGAAATCTAAAACAGTTTCCAAGGTTTTCGCCCATCGCTTTAGCACAGTTATCTATGGGGTAATCCCGATGCATTTTTGCGTCCATGTTCTCTATTCTCAATCGTAGAGGTGGATCACTTGATATCCCGCCAGTTCTGGCCCACACCCACCTCAGCCACAATCGGCACGCTGAACTCCGCCACATGCTCCATCTCGCGCTTCACCATCTTCTCCATCTCATCAGCCTCGTCCGGCACAACATCGAACAGTAGTTCGTCATGCACCTGCAGCGTCATACGCGACTTCATCTTTTGATCGCGAATCACCTGATCGATCTTCAGCATCGCAAGCTTGATCAAATCCGCCGCCGTCCCCTGCAGCGGAGTATTCACAGCCGTACGCTCCGCAAAGCCGCGCATATTCGGATTCCGCGATTGAATATCCGGAATAGGCCGCACACGTCCGAAGTAAGTCCGAACCGCCTGCTCCCGTCGAACCGTATCCAGCGTCTCCTCGATAAACCGCTGCACACCCGCATAGCGCTCAAAGTACGTCTCTATATAGATCCTCGCAGTCTTCTGATCGATGCCGAGCTGGGCCGACAGCCCAAACGGACTGATGCCATACACAATGCCGAAGTTCACCGCCTTGGCCCGATTGCGCGTCTCCTTATCCATCGTCGCCGCGTCCACGCCAAACACCTCGCTCGCAGTCAGCGTATGAATGTCCTTGCCCGTTCTATAGGCATCCAGCAGCAGCGGATCTTGCGAAAAATGCGCCATCAGCCTCAACTCAATCTGCGAGTAGTCAGCCGACATCAGCACATTACCCGGAGCCGCAATAAACGCCGCACGAATCTCGCGCCCTACAGCCGTCCGTACAGGAATGTTCTGCAGATTAGGATTCGTGCTCGAAAGACGACCCGTCGCCGTACCCACCTGATTGAACGTCGTATGAATCCGGCCCTCTGAATCCGCAAGCGCCGGAAGCTGATCGAGATAAGTCGACTTCAACTTCTGAAGCTGGCGATGTTCAATAACAAGCGCGGCTATCGGATGATTCTCAGCCAACTCCTCCAGCACATCCTGCGCCGTCGAAACCACCTTGCCCTTGCCATACTTCATCGGCTTCGGCAGCATCATCTTGTTGAACAGCACATCGCCAAGCTGCTTCGGCGAGTTGATATTGAACCGATGCCCCGAGTCCGCATAGATTCGCTCGGCCAGGTTATCGATCTCCACCGCAAGCCGCGTCGACATCCCGCGAAGAAACTCAGGATCGATGCGCACGCCAGCCTGCTCCATGCGCAGCAAAACCGCAACCAACGGAAGATCGATCGTCTCGTACACCTCCATCAACGGCGAAGCCCCCTCCGCTTTTGTCCCAGCTGCAGCAGGAGTCGCAAACAGCATCTCCGTCGTCATCGCGCCGCCAAGCGCTGGATCATCCGCAATGATGTGATGCTCCACCGGGCCTGACTCAGCGATCTGCTCATGTAGCGCATCGGCCAGACGCACAATCGCAGCAGCCGCCTCAGGCAGACGGTTCGGATCATTCGGATTATCCTTCGTCACCTGATGCACCAGAGCTCGGCTGGTAGTACGAGCGGCAATATCCGGCAGCGTATGCGAGGCATGCGTCGGATTCACCAGATAGCTCAGCAGCATCACATCGTTTCGCACGCCCGCAAGCTTCACGTTGTGCGGAGCAAGCGCCCGCAGAATCGCCTTCAGATCATGAACATCCTTAGGAAGCGTCTCATCGGCAAGCGCCTCCTTCACACCCGGCAGATCAAGCGACACCTCAAGCGCAGCCCCACCCGAAACAGCAAGACCAAGCCGACAAGCAGGGTCCTCTACTGGCTGCAGAGCCGCGACGACTGTAGCCGAAGGCGAAGCCTCAGGAGCACCAAAAAGAGACATATTCTCCGCAGGAGGAGGCTCAGCACCCTCATCCAGCGCCTCCGCGGCAACCTCCTCCGCAATGGCCCGCGCATCTTCGAAGATCGCAATAGCCATCCCTTTCAGTTCGCTCTTCCCTCTTCCCTCTTCCCTCTTCCCTTCTTCCCGAGCCTCCTTCAAAAGCTGCGCCACATCCTTAGCAGTCGGCTTCAGATTGAAGTCAATAACGGTGTTATCTACCGCAGGCGCAAGCTCCTTCAGCAGAGTCGTAAATTCAAGCTCAGAAAACAACGCCCGGCACGCCGCGATATCTGGCGCCTGCGTGCGCATCGCATCCAGCGAGTAGTCGATAGGAACCTCAGTATGGATCGTCACCAACTCCTTCGACAGCAGAATATTGTCGCGATTGTTTTGCAGAGACTCGCGATACGTCTTCCGTTTCACCTCATCCGCGCGATCCAGCGCGGCCTCAACCGTGCCGAACTGCTGAATCAGCTCAACCGAGCCCTTATCCCCAATACCCGGCGCTCCGGGAATATTGTCGATGGAGTCCCCACGCAGCGCCATCACGTCAACAACGCGCTCCGGCGGCACACCTAGTGCTGCTTCAACACCAGCAGGATCAAGAATCAAATTGTCCTTCGTCGGATTCAGAATGCTGACGTCTTTGTTGACCAACTGCATCATGTCCTTATCCGACGACACGACGTAGACCTTGTGGCCGAGCGCAGAAAGCTTGCTCGAGAGTGTGCCGATCACATCATCGGCCTCGAACCCCTCGTAATACAGGATCGGAATCCGAAACGCCTCAAGCGCCCGCCGAATATAAGGCTGCTGCTGAATCAGATCCGGCGGCGTCTCCGTCCGGTTCGCCTTATACCCTCCGTACTCGATCACCTCAAACTGCTGCGTCTTGATATTGAACTTCTTGACGTCCTTCATCTGCGTCGCCAGCTCATTGCGATGAACCGGCGCCCCCACGTCATACACAGCCGCCAGATACTGCGGCGAAAAGTCCTTCCGCAGCTTGTTGATCATGTTGACGAAGACATACGTCGCCGCCGTCGGAATCCCCGTGCGCGTCGACATAGGCCGCTGCCGCTGCATCGCGTGATAAGCGCGGTAGATAAAGGCCATCGAGTCGAGTAGATAAATAGGAGGCTTTGCGTCAGTAGCTGCAGAAGTTGCGGGCGTCGTCGGTGTCTTTGCCATGAATGTTTGATGGTAACGCGCCGGCGAAGACCCACGCGAGGCAGCCTCCCACCTCTCCACCTCACCCGACGATTTCCACAGAAATCTTCACCGAATTGCAAAAAGCTCAGAGGCCGAAAAAGTGCAGTTCGCTAACCACGTTTACCACGCATTTCACCATCACTTGTGACGAAAAAACCATCAAGTTCCGCCCATTTTTCGCAAAACCCCACCCAAAAACCACCTCAAAAAAATCACACCAAAAGCATGCAATCCCCATACGAAAAAAACCGGTATCGCTCCCTCACCGCATGAGCATAAGCCGCCAGAACCCTCTCCCGTCCCGCAAAAGCACTCACCAGCATCAACAGCGTCGACTGCGGCAGATGAAAGTTCGTAAGCAATCCCCCCACAACCCGAAACTGATACCCCGGCGAGATGAAAATACTAGTAGACCCCGAGTGCGCCCGCAGCCGAAGCCCCCCATGCGGCTCAAACCCCTCTAAACTCGCCACCTGCGCGCAATGCTCCAAAGTCCGCGTAGTCGTAGTCCCCGCCGCAACCACCCGCCGCCCCTCCTTCAGCGCCAGATTAATCGCCTCAGCCGTAGCCTCCGG
This sequence comes from uncultured Acidobacteriaceae bacterium, assembly GCA_963831665.1. GTDB lineage: Bacteria > Acidobacteriota > Terriglobia > Terriglobales > Acidobacteriaceae > Edaphobacter. The sequence continues at coordinate 614,620 of CAWHRG010000001.1, forward strand.
CAAAGTGTAATGCTCCTCATGAAGCCGAATATCTTCCACCATCTCCGCCCGCACAGGCTGAAAAGTTCCTAACCCCACATGCAGCGTAACTGTCTGTATCTCAACACCTTTAGCGCGAATCGAATCCAGTATCTCCGGCGTAAAATGCAGCCCCGCAGTAGGCGCAGCCGCACTCCCCGGCTCATGCGAAAACACAGTCTGATACCGATCCCGATCCTCCACCCTATCCTCCCGATGAATATAGGGAGGCAGCGGCATGTGACCAATCCTATTGAGAACAGCGAAGAAATCCGCAACTGGAGCGAACCGAAGCGTCCGCTCCCCAAACTCTCCCGCAGCGATAACCTCAGCCTCAAGAAGAACTTCCCCTTCATCAGGCGCACTAAAGTGAAGGCGCTCCCCAGGCTGAACCTTACGACTCGGCCGAACAAGCGCATCCCACTCATGCTCGCTGAGCTGCTGAGTAAGAAGAACCTCGATGCGACCCGTAGGATCGGGCGATCCAGCTTGTGTATGAGCGACCGCGAGCGCGCGTCGCATAAATACGGGCCGGAATTACGCGGCTATCGTTAAGTATCAGCAGATCGCCCCGGTGGAGCAGGTCTGGTAGATTGCGGAAGAAATCGTCGCGATATTCACCAGCCTGCCGATCGAGCACGAGCATACGGCTCGTCCCACGTACAGGCGGCGGCGACTGAGCGATAAGCTCTTCCGGAAGATCAAAGTGAAAGTCAGTTACACGCACTGCTTGATTCTAGTGCGCCAACCTCGGCTATGCTGTCCCCGATTTCGCCAGTTCGACCGAGTGCTCGAGTATCGCCTGCACAGCAGCCTGCTCGGCGGCAACCTGAGCGGTCCAGGCGATGGTGACGCGAGAAAATGGCTTGGGAATGATGAAACGATCCCAGGATCGAAGCTCCCAGGCCTTCTCTGGGTGGGCGTAGAAGGCGCTTACGGTGGTATCGACGAGTTTGGCCAGTTGAGTAACCCCGGGCTTGGCGATTTGAGCAGGACCGCGGGGACCATCGGCAGTAATAGCGCAATAATGCCCGGAAAGATAAGCGCGCTGGAGATTGCGCAAACCACTGGCGCCGTCGCGAGAGCTGGAGCCTCGAATAGCCACAAAGCCAAGACGCTCAACCGTGCGGGCGATGAGTTCGCCATCAAAGCTGCGGCTGATGAGTATGGTGACGCCATTGTTGCGGAAACGCCAGGCGCAGGCGAGCAGACAACGATGCCAAAAGGCATAGATTGCGGGAGGCGGCGTGTCATAACCGGGACGCGCTCCTGGATCGCAGATGTCTCGGTAGCGGAGAGTTACGCCGAGGCAGCAGATGGCCATGCTCGCCAGGCGAGGAACAACGGCGAGGGCGATGCGTTGCTTCAGGTTAAAAGTCTGGGACACGAAGATGAGTTTACAGTGGGCGGCGATCGCGGATTTGTACGTCAGGGTTTCTGTTTGCGACGGGCGGTTATTGAAAATAGCCCATAGAAGCAGAGGGTATAGAAAGCGAAGTCGAGAAGTGTGATTGTAATAGTGCTTCTACTATGAATCTGCCTAGTCGTCGTTGTGAACAAGAGAGCTGGCAGCATCATGATGGAAGCAACCTCTCGAGCCACGTTCATGTTTGGGGAATCGGACAGGCTAGTTTGCACAAAGTTCAGCCCTAGGGCTACGAACAAGCCGAGGACAGCAGCAACCAGCATCCTTCGCTTTCCGATGGCCATAAATCCCCCCTTCTTATTAACGAATTAATGAAGGGCCCGAAATTAGCTGTACTTCAGCCAGCGGAGGATCTCAGGCAGGTTCGGCTTCTTCCCGTACATGAGAATGCCTACGCGGTAGATGCGGCTGGCTACCCAGAGGATAGCGTAAATAGTAACGATCATGAGCACGATCGAGAGGGCGATCTCCCACGCGGGAGGCATGGCTAGCGAGATACGCAGATACATGATCAGCGGTGTGCAGAAAGGGATGAGCGAGATAATGCGCGAGAGCGTACCGCTGGGATTAGTGATGACTGGGGCAAGCGCGAACATGCAACCAGCCAGCGGCATGACGAGGATCATGTTCAGCTGCTGGAGCTCCTGCTCGGAGTTGACCATCGCTCCGAGAGCAGCTGCGACGCTGGAGTAAAGCAGGTAGCCAAGCAGAAAGTAGACGACGAAAAAGATTATCTGCGTAGCATCGAGGGATACGTGCACTGCCCCGCTGCCAACGGCCGAGAGAATGGATGCACTAGTCAGCAGGAAGGCAGTGGCAAGCCAGACAGCGACTTGTGTCAGCCCAACCGCGCCGACCCCGATGACCTTGCCGGCCATCATCTCTTCTGGCCGAATAGTCGCAAGCAGGACCTCAAAGACGCGGGAGGTCTTCTCCTCAATGATGGATCGAGCAACATTCATACCATGAAGGAGAATCGCCATATACATGAGCAAAAAGAGAACATATACGGCGACGAAGCTGGAGGTGGTGTCGGCGTTTTTACCTGCCTGAGTCGTGTTGACCTCGACAGGCTGCATAAGGGAGTCGACGTCGGAGGCTACGATTCCCTCATGGGCCAGACCTTCACGCATGAGCACTGTGCGAAGGGCGGAAGTAATGGTTTCTTTGGTACTGATGTCGCCGGCAGAGCGCGGGGTGTAGGTAAAGTTAGGACGGGCATGCTGACTGGAAGCAGGCGTGATCCAGAGATAACCATCGAGCTGTTTGTCGGCGAGCATGGAGTCCAGCGTGGCTCGTGTAGCGCTGTTGCCGGGCGAGATGACATCTACGGTCATCTTGCTTTCTTTGCCGTTCTGAAGCTCGGATTGAAGATCGGTCGCGAGCTGCTGGTCCGGGGAGACGATGGTAATGTGCGAGGTGGATTTGGCTTTGCCGCCCATGATGACGGAGCCAATAATACCGGCGCCCATGAGGACTGGGATGAGAATGGTGGTGATCAGGAAGGCCTTGGTGCGGACGCGCTCCAGGTATTCGCGCTTTGCGATGAGCCAGACGTTATGCATCGACTTTGCCTCCTACGGTTTCAATAAATATCTCTTCAAGGGTCGGCTCCATGACTTCGAAGCGGGTGATGCGCGCCCTTGTGACGGCATCGGCTAAAAGAGCCTGTCCATCGCTGCCTTCGTGGAGCTTGATCTCTGCCATGCCGTTGTAGTTTTTTGCGCTCTCGATGGAGGAGTGGTTGAGGAAGGAGGCATCGCCAGTGAAGTTGATAAGAACTCGGTTGGCAGGATAGCGGGACTTGATCTCGCGCATGCCACCGGAGAGAACGAGGCGACCGTTGTGGATGAGGCAGATGGCGTCGCAGAGCTTTTCGACTTGGTCCATGCGGTGCGTGGAGAACAGGACGCTGCGGCCCTGCTTACGAAGATCGACGAGAGTGTCCATGAGCAGCGAGGCATTGACGGGATCAAGGCCGCTAAACGGCTCATCCATGATGATGAGCTCGGGCTCGTGGAGAAGCGCGGCGATGAACTGGATCTTCTGCTGCATGCCCTTTGAAAGCTCTTCGGTCTTCTTGGGGATGGCTTCGGTGATCTCCATGCGCTCGCACCAGACGTGAGCGCGCTTGCTTGCGGTGATCGCGTCGAGCCCGTGGAGCTGGCCGAGGAAGATGAGCTGGTCGATGACCTTCATCTTCTTATAGAGACCGCGCTCCTCAGGCAGATAACCGACGCGATGGAGATTTTTGCGGTCGAAGGGCTCGCCGAAGAGATTCACATTGCCGGAGTCGGGAACCGTGATACCGATCATCATGCGAATGGACGAAGTTTTGCCGGAGCCGTTGGGACCAAGGAGGCCAAACATGCTGCCGGGTTCGATGCTGAAGGAGAGATTTTCTACGGCTATTTTGGTGTCGTAGGCCTTGCGGACCTGCTGGAGTTCTACGATGGGCATGTTTTCTCGCGAGATTTGTTGTCGAGCCTAGTTTAGCAGGGGAGCTTCGGAAGGAAGAGCGCACGTGCAGGCACGGCTCTGCGAGACTCGCAGTAAGCAGCACTTCATGATGATCGCGTTTTCGTCTCCGTGACAGCTATTCGAGCTGTTGGTACATCGCCATGAAATCGAAGTTATTCCATGACTCGATAATCTTTCCATCTTTAAGACGAACCATGGACATTCCGCGAAAAGTCACCGGCTTGCCCGTCGAAGGCCTTCCTAGGCTATCTCCTGTATGAGTTCCAGTAACAAGGCAGCGCGCCACCGTCCTATCGCCTTCGGTGACGGTCTCTTCCACTTTGATCTTGATGTCGGAGAATGCCGAACGGAAGGTCTTGTGGAAGGATCGGAACGCTGTCATACCGTCGATTTCCTTTCCGTCGGGGCCTTTGAGGCCGTGACCTTTGGCATCAGGAGACATCATCTCGTCGATCGCGTCTTCACGTCCCTTATTCCAGACTTCTTCAAACCAACGCTCCATGAATGTCATTGTGAAATCCTCCGGTGCCAGTAGCTGTCTCGTCCGTCCAGACGGTACTTCGGGAAGTGATGGAATTATAGGACCACCGCGTTGGAACCGAGCGAATTCGTAGGTTGATTGTGCCGTCCAGGCCGAAATTGAAGATGGCTAATCCTGAATGCCTCCGGGCTTCTTGGTAGCATCGCTTTGTGCCACTGGAACTTTCTACTCCGATGAAATTTGTAAAGCGCGTGGGAGAACGCGTAGCTGCTGAGCTGGCTAAGCGTGGTGTCGAAACCGTGGAGGACCTGCTGTATCACCTGCCATTTCGATATGAAGATCGCTTGAATCCACTGCCAATGACCGCCTTGAAGGCTGGCATGATGGCTTCGGTGATCGGCGAGGTTCGGGGAACTGTGCTGCTACAAACACGCCATATGCCCCTGTTCGAGATGACGGTCGGGCAAGGGCTCAACACAGTGAAGGCGATGTGGTTTCGCGGGACTTATCTGCGGGACAAGTTTCAGGTGGGCCAGATGGTGGCGCTGTATGGGAAGCTCGAGGCTTCGCGCAGCAGCGCCGGCAAGTTCAAGATGATTCAGCCGCAGTTTGAGGTGCTGCCTTCGGCCGGCGGCACGGAGGCTGAGTTTGCGATGCTGGAGGTCGGCCGGATTGTGCCCGTGTACGAGTCGCTGGGCGGAACGACGGCCTGGGGCGCAAAGCTGGGATCGAAGTGGCTGCGACGAGTGATCTGGAGTTTGTTCGAGGAGTTAGGTACGGGCGGCGTCGACTCTGTGCCTGAGACTTTGCCGGAGGCTCTGCGGAAGAGGCTCGGTCTGCCAGGACGGCTGGAGTCCCTGAAGGCAGTTCATTTTCCAGAAGCAGGAACGCCGATGACAGAGTTGATGTCGGCGGCCACTCCGGGAAATCGCAGGCTGATCTTTGAAGAGCTCTTCTATCTGGAGCTTGGACTGGAGTTGAAGCGGCGACGTATGCGCGAACGCGAGGGCACAGCCTTTGCGACAAACGTGAAGGTTCGCGAGGCGATCAAGCAGGTGCTTCCGTTTCATCCAACGGCAGCGCAAAAGCGCGTGCTAGGCGAGATTGCAACGGACATGCGCAAGGCCCAGCCGATGCGGCGTCTGCTACAGGGGGACGTGGGCTCAGGCAAGACGATCGTCGCGATGCAGGCGGCCTTGGTGGCGATTGAGAATGGTTACCAGACGGCCCTGATGGCCCCGACAGAGATTCTGGCGACGCAGCATTATCTTTCGGCGAGGAAGCTTCTGGGTAGTGTGGTATCGCCGCGAACGGGCAGGCCGTATCGAGTGACGCTGCTAACGGGATCGCTTGATGTCGCGGCAAAGAGAGAGGCACGGGGAAGAATCTTTCGAGGCGAGAGCGATTTGGCAATTGGAACTCATGCGTTGATCGAAGACAAAGTTGATTTCGACAATCTGGGACTGGTGATTGTCGACGAGCAACATAGGTTCGGCGTACAGCAACGGTTCCGATTGATGAAGAAGCCAGGCGCCTTGGACCCCGATGTATTGGTGATGACGGCTACGCCTATTCCACGAACGCTGGCTCTGACGCTCTATGGAGATCTCGATGCGAGTGTGATCGATGAGTTGCCGCCCGGCAGGACGCCGATTGTTACACGTCGCACGACCGACGAACGTGCCGACGATGTGTGGACTTTCGTGAAGAAACAGGTTGCCGCAGGACGGCAGGCTTATATCGTCTATCCAGTGATTGAGGGAGCCAGCGACGATCAGCCCGAGCTGGATTTTCCTCGCGACGAAGAGACTGAGGCTTCAGGCGTTGAAGCTGGGAAGAAGACCGCAGGTTCTTCCACCGCACTACGATCAGCTCAAAAGAAAAAAACGAAGGCCGCAAAAACGGAAAAGTTGTTTGTGCCAAAGAAAGCGTTGCGTGCGGCTACGGATATGTACGAAGAATTACGCGCCGGAGCTCTAGCGGGGCTCCGGCTCGGATTGCTCCATGGACGTCTGAGCGCAGATGACAAGGAAGTGACCATGCGACGCTTTCAGCGCGGAGACATCGATGTGCTGATCGCGACTACCGTGATTGAAGTAGGCGTGGACGTTCCAAACGCTTCCGTGATGGTAATCGAGCACGCAGAGCGATTCGGCCTCGCTCAGATGCATCAGCTTCGCGGACGCGTTGGACGTGGTGCCGCGAAGAGCTTCTGCATCCTGATGACAGGCGGCAATGTGAGTGAGCAGGCCGAAGCCAGATTGGATGCGATGGTACGAACGCAGAATGGATTTGAGTTGGCGGAGCTTGACCTTCAGCAACGGGGGCCAGGGGAGTTTTTTGGCACGCGACAGGCGGGACTGCCCGAGTTTCGCGTGGCCAATCTGGTGAGAGACCGCGCCATGCTGGAGCTGGCCAAAGTGGAAGCTTCGCGTTTCGCTTCTCAGCCTGATCCGGCTATTCCACGCGAGGAGATCGATGCGGTGTGGGCGCGGCTGAAGTTGCAATGGCAGCGGAAGTATGGACTCGTGGAGGCTTAGCGATCGTCCCTTGGAGATCATCCTTCCCATCCATCGCGTTAAAACCGCAATGGATGGGACATCAAAACGAAGCTTATGACGCGACTGCGGCGGTCATGATGTGATTATGCTGCTGACTGAAGTGAGCCTTTTTCGGTCCACGCTTGCGGGCGACAAGTACCCGGATGCGCTCGATCATCTCGGCGGGAGAGCTGGCTCCCTTGGGCAGGAAGACATCAGCGCAGGACGCGCGATCGAAAGCGTTGACTGTGCCGGAGACGATCATTGCAGGCAGGCCGGGCTGCAGTTGTTTAGCGCGGCGGACAAGCTCGTTGCCGTCCATCTGGGGCATGATGAGGTCGCAGAGAAGAAGATCGAGAGAGCCGGGAACCGACTGCTCTACAACTTCAAGCGCCTGCTGTGAGGAGAGCGCTGCAATGACACGATAGCCTCGGGTTTCGAGGAGGAAAGTTCGGACAGAGAGTACTTGCTCGTTGTCGTCTACGCAGAGAATCGTCTTCTTGGGCCGCAATGCAGTCTCGTTTTCTGCCGGACGACGCCTTATGGCGTGCTCCGGCCGATGGACCATCCCGGGGCATCTGCTGGTTTGCAGACACACTGGTACGGTGTGTTCAAAAATGCCCCGTGGCCCGGCTGGAAGCATACTCCAGCGCGTGGTGGGCCGACCGCTCCCCAAGGGAAGCAGAACGAAGAGACAAAACTCTAGCGTCTGCTTCCCGAAGGAACAGTGCCACCGGTCCGGAGCGCAAGGCTGCCGGACCATGGGGTTGCGAGAGATGCCCTTGCCTGGCAGGTTGCCACGCGCGTCTCCAAAGCGCAGGGGATCAGTCTGCTGCGGATACAGTGAAGGACGAAGCCACGAAAGGCGGTTCGACTCCAACTGCGTTTGCAGGCAGCGATGGTGCGCTGGGCGACGTGCGACTGCAGGCAGTCAGGCGTCTCTCAACTCAAGTTGTCCGTAATACAGGCGAAAGACTCATCGTCGACAACCGCGCACGTTGCATGCGTAGTCGTCGTCAACGCTTTCCAACAGTACGAATGCACGACCAAATTGGCAACAGCGAAGCTAGAGCGAAAATGGCAAATATTAGAGCTTGCACATCCACCGCTGTGCGGAAACGTGCGAATTTATTAGAGATTCATTATGTGTGCCTGTGAATATCGAGTGCATCACGGCAGGAAAAAGCGTCCCATTGCAACAGGAATGGTGCGCCCTCCGACGAACACTTCAGAAACATATTCGTGCCCGTCGCGCTGACTGAGTGTCGCCGAGACGTGAATGCGGCTCGGTCGAAGCATCTCGATTCCCTGTTCGATCACGATGGGCTGACGGCTGGCCGCAAGGCCATGACGCACAAGATAAGAGATCGTGCACCCAGAGGCTGAACCAGTAGCCGGATCTTCTCCGTTGTAGAACTGCATACGCGCGTGCCAGTCTGCGCCCGAGCCTGCCTCGGCGCGTGTGATGCAGTGAAAGAATTTTGCATCGCTGCGTTCGAGATAAGCGTTGGCGGAGTGCTGTTGGATTTTGAGGCGCGCTGCAACTTCGAGCGACCTGAGCGGCACGATGCAGAATGCCATGCCGGTGGAGACGGTTTGCGCGGGAATGTTCGGGTCGAGGTCGTCGATAGAGAGCCCGAGCGCAGATGCAAGCGCCGTGCGATCGTGAACCTCTCCGAAGGTGGCATCGTTCTGTCGCATCGTCCCAAAGACGCCGTGCTCTCCGGGCTTGGGCGGAGTGAAGCGCACGGGAATAGGACCAACGCGGAGATCGAGCGTGATCTGCTCCGCACCTTTGAACGTGGGATGGTTGCAATAGAGCCAGGTCGCAGTCCCAAGCGTGGGATGGCCGGCAAACTGCAGTTCCTCTTCGGTGGTGAAGATGCGCACCTGAACACCGCGGTCGCGTTCGATCTCGGGTTCACGAGGAAGGATGAATGTCGTCTCCGACAGATTTGTTTCACGGGCAAGCGCCTGCATCTCTTCGGTTGAAAGGCCCCGTGCATCCGTAAAAATTGCGAGCTGGTTGCCCTCAAGCGGACGTTCCGCGAAGACATCGACCTGCGCGAAGTCGAAGGCCGCATGGGCGGTTGGAGGAGCTTCCGCGGACACTGCGGATGAGATCTTCAAGGGTTCGGAATGTTCTTCAGTTGACACGGGAAGCTCCTCGCGACTATGGTTTTGGTTAGACCGCAATGGGGCCAACCTGCTTCATGCTAGCTTCTTGAGCTAGCCGCGGTACAAAATATTCGATGACGATGACGCCCAACACGAATGCCCCGCTCTGCTGCTGTTGCTGTAGCCGTGCGCGGGTGCGTGGATGAGCGAATCGAACTAAGCAGCTTCGAGAAGCACAGAACCCACCCAGAGCGAATGCCGGGTGGGTTTTTTACTGGTTGAAAAGATGTTGGATGACGGTTATTCAAAAAAGAATTAGGGTAAAACCCGAAAGGCAAATCGACCATGTCACTCCGTATCAATGATGTAGCACCTGATTTCACAGCAGAGACCACACATGGCACCATCCATTTCCATGAATGGATCGGCGACAACTGGGCTGTCCTGTTCTCTCACCCCAAGGACTTTACTCCTGTCTGCACGACCGAACTAGGCGCCGTGGCGGGCCTCGAGAGCGATTTCGCCAAGCGTGGTGCCAAGGTCATTGGCCTCAGCGTCGATCCCGTAGAGAATCATGGCAAGTGGGCCGTAGACATCAAGGAAGTAAGCGGCTCGGCCGTGAACTATCCCATCATCGGTGACACAGAACTGAACGTCGTCAAGCTGTACGACATGCTGCCGGGCGATGCAGGCGATAGCTGCGAGGGCCGCACCCCTGCGGATAACGCTCCTGTCCGCACCGTGTTCGTGATCGGCCCGGACAAGCGCATCAAGCTGACGCTGGCCTATCCAATGACCACCGGCCGCAACTTCGACGAGATCATTCGCGTGCTGGACTCCATGCAACTGACTGCGAAACATAAGGTAGCGACGCCAGCAAACTGGAAGCAGGGCGACGATGTCATCATCACTGGCGCCGTCTCCAATGAGGACGCCGACAAGATCTTCCCCGGTTACAAGACGGTGAAGCCCTACCTGCGTACGACTGCGCAGCCCAGGTAATCTAAACTGTAATAAGCCCTCCGCCGTGCAACGCGGCGGAGCGAGGGCACCGATGGCGAAGTGGCTAACGCGCTGGTCTGCAAAACCAGTATTCGAGGGTTCAATTCCCTCTCGGTGCTCCATTCATCCTCTCCGAACAGCTCATCCTGTCAATTTAGAAGCGCGGAAAAAGTAGGTTGGAGTGCAGCTCCATGCATGGCAAAAGCTGTTGATGTGGACGTCGCCATAGGGTGAAAAATTGGAGTCATTCGGGTCATACGCCTCCCAGAAAGTATCCGCTCCAGCTTCAACCATGCCACCCCAGTAGCTCTTGATCAGTTGAAGAGCCTCTTCTCGCATCCCGCATTCGATCATGGCCTGGGTGACATTGTGATACAGGTATGCAGTTGCTGGTTGAATCGCCGTCTTATCCTCGAAGACCGCTCGACGCAGAGCCCCTGACGCCTCTTCTTTACTAAGACAACCAGCCAATGTTAGCCAGGCCTGCGATGCCCATGACACCTGTTTGTCTGGCCCACTGATGCAGACCTTGAGATCCGTGCTGTAGTACTTTTCATGCGCCACTTTCGTCATCTTGTCTAACAACGCTGAATAGGTTTTGACTTGTGCAGTGTTGCCCGTTAGCTCCGCAAGCTCACAAAGCCTTCGTCCGGCATAAATGATGACGCCCTGCATTGCCGCGCTACGATCCAGTTTCATGTTCCAGTCGATAAAAGCCCAGTACCCCTTGGGTATCTGAAACAGGCCTTGCTCGTCCACATATTGAAACAGCAATTCAAGCTGGCGATGAGCGACAGGCCATAGTTCGCGAGCCGCTGCAATATCGTTTGTCGCTCTGGCATAGTCCAGCACGATAGCCCCGTACAGCGCGGCGTAGTCCAGAATGAATGTGTCGGTCGTACTAGGCGTTGGTTTCTCAAAGACACACGCGGGTAGAAACCCATCACTCTCACGCGGCAAGCCGGCAAACAGGTAGAGGCAGCGTTTGACCAGGTCGTGATTTGGAAACGTAACGTAGCTTGCCTGCGCCTGGAGCCGGAGATCGCCGATCCATAACCGCTGGTCACGTCGTGGACCATCCTCGAACGTAGTCTGCATACAATCGCGCAGGGTCGCCAGGGAAACCTGATCAACGCGCACGATCCAATCAGGAGTGTCCGTCGGTAGAGGAGCAGGCTGTCCCGGCGCGGAAGTAAGAGCGATCGCTTTAGTATCGTAGAAACGCACACCGAAGTTTGGCGACGTGTCGATGATTTCAACCTTCACATAGCGAAACGCGTACCGGCGCGGCATTCGCACCATTTGAGGAAGAAAGTCCACCGTTATGATCTCTTCCGGCAGCCACGCGCTACTCAGTTGACCACGATACGGATCGAAAGGCTCTGCAACGTCTCCTGGAACTTCACCAAAAGTCAGCTTGAGCCGCACAGGAGAATCTATTGACCGGCCCTCGCCAACCAGGTGAAATTCAAAATTCCCCGTCCGATGACCTTCGAAATCGAGAATGAACTGATCTCCTTTATGGAGCAGGCATTTTGAAAGATCAGCGCCATTCGACTCGACATCCATCCGCCATCGCAGAAAGCGGCTGGCATCGCTGACCGGCTTCACAATTGACACCGGCAATTGAGGAGTCTCTTTCAACTGTGGCTTCAATGACTCTGCATATTCAACCCAGCGCTTTCTTTGCATAACTCACTTATCTGCAGATCCCGGAGATTTCGCAGGAGCTTTCTGTGTCACCGACTCCGACCAGGAAAACACTGATGCTCCGCCCGCGAGCGGTAAGAGAGCGGCCCCGCTCGCTGCTTTCAAAAGAGAACGTCGAGTAACGGAAGATTTAGCAACTACATTAGTTTCAGAAGATACCCAAAAGAACAACCCCCTTGCATAGTCAACAATCTTATCCGTCTCGGGCACCTTACTTTTAATATTCGCGTTTAGCCATAACGGACCTAAGCCAAAATCGGTAAGTGGATTCGTTCAATGCGCCCAAGCAGAAAGATATAACTCGCAATTCCGATCAGCAGGATGACCCCTGCAATCAGAAAGGCTCCCGCGAAGGAGTGCGTCCAACCGCTGATGTAGCCCGTGACAATCGGCGCAGCAATACCAGCCACCTGATTAGACAAGTTCAGAATTCCACCCGACCCTTCCTGTTCCCCCACTAGGCGCCAGCAGAGACGGCAGCGTCCAGACGACCGGAGATGCTGCTGCCAACCCGCTGACCGCCAACGTCAGACAGATGACCACGATACCGGGCTGATGAAGGTAAACGGGAGCAAGCACAAACAATCCGAATGAAGTCCCACACACCAGAACAGTTTTACGTACCAGATTCGCGTTCTTCCCGCGACGCAGCAGTTTGTCGACCAGCACACCGCCAATCAAAAATCCGGCCGCAGCTGCAAACAACCAGGGGACAGCGGACCAGAGCACCGCGTTATGCGCGGTCATCTTCAAACCTTTTTGCAGATAGACCGGCAACCACGTGAGTAGCAGGTAAAAGCAATAGTTGTAGGCTCCGGAGCCGAGAGCGGCGCCCAGGATCTTGCGTTGTCGTAGTAGAAACAGCAACCGAACTTCTTGTGCTGGGCTTTCCCGTATCTCCACGTCTTGCGTCGTCTCGTGAGCATCGGGATCCCGGTAGACTGATGCGAAAAGGCCCGCATAGAGAAGACTCAGAATGGCTGTGGTGGCAAAGTTCGCGCGCATGCCAAAACGCAGGAGGATTAGACCAAGGATCGGCGTACCAAGTCCGATGGAAAGTTTGGCTGCCGCGTCAAAGGTGGCTGTCGGCACTCCACGTTCACGCTCCGGAAACCATAGGCCGATGGCTTTGGCATTGGCTGGAAAAGTTGGGGCCTCTCCGATACCAAGCAGGAAACGCGCTGCGAACAGGAACACAATGGTCGGAGCCACAGCCGCAAGGCCGGATGCGACAGACCAGAGCATAATAGCCACGAGCATAACCCGCCGAACACCAAACCGATCCAGGAGCGCTCCGCTGGGAAGTTGCATGGCAGCATATGTCCAGTTGTAGGAGCTTAGAAGGTAGCCGAAGAGAACATCTGACATACCGAAGGTGCCCTGTAAAGCATCATGAGCGACCGAAAGATTTACTCGATCAAAGTAATTAACGAGAACACCGATGCCGAGCACGATCGCGATCGAGATACGTTTGCTGCGCGTCTTCGCCATGAGCAAACGATTCTATCCCGTTTCTAAAGACCACAGAGCACGAAAGAGGGACTCTTATCCTGCATCCAGGCCACTTACTTTTAATGTTCCTTGGGATATAAGAAGCGACCCATCACAGGCACAATAGTCAAAACGAGGTGATGATCCATGGCATGTAACCCCGCTGCATTAAAACAAATCCCACTGTTCGCGTTGCTGGATGACGACGAGTTGGCTGTCCTGGCCGCGCAGGTCGAGCTGAAGCAGTTCGCTGCCCGTCAGCGCATCTACAAAATGGGCGAGGCCGGCAAACACGCCTACGTGATGATGTCCGGACAGGTCCGTGTTACGACCGTCGATGAAGACCATCAGGAGGTGCTGGTGGATGAGCCCGGCAGCGGCGAGTTTTTCGGATTCGCCTCCATGCTGGAGCAGACTCCGCATCAGACCACAGCGATGGCCATGCAGGAGACGGCATGCCTGGAGATCAGTCGCGACGACATCGCTGAGCTGTTGCAACGCAAACCGATGGCCGGCATGGATATGCTTACCGTGCTGGGCCGACAGTTCCATGCGTCGCAGCAGTTAGTACGGGGCCGCGCCGGCCGCAATATCAACGACATCATCGAAGAGGAATCGAGCTTTGGCGAGCGCATCGCTGACTCAGTCGCAGGATTCGGCGGATCGTGGACGTTCATCCTAACCTTCCTCACCGTTCTGGTAATCTATACCGCGCTCAACATCGGCTTGGGTCATAAAGCATGGGATCCGTACCCTTTCATTCTGCTAAACCTTTTCCTGTCGATGCTCGCAGCCATCCAGGCTCCCGTAATCATGATGAGTCAAAACCGACAGGACAAGAAAGACCGTGCGCGCGGCGAACTGGACTACGACGTCAACCGCCGTGCCGAATCAGAGATTCAGGGTCTGGCAAACAAGCTAAATCAGCTGACCGACAAAATCGGCGACGTGGACGATCTGATGCGAGCGCATCTCAAACTCAACTGAGATTCAGAGACCTCCGCATAGTTCACACGAAGTCCAGATGAATCTTTACAGCGAGCTTCGCCAACGGGCATACTAGGCGTCAACTTTCTCGGCGAGGCGCGCGCATCGTAGACTCCGTCTTCACTCCAGCCAATCACCCAGGCGGACTCGCGAGTGCCGCCCTCATATTGTTGCGCGTCCGAAACCCTACTTCGCCGTGGCCACAAAGCTACGATCCCGCACATCACTGGCTACTCTCTGCCATATGGGCAGCGCTTCCGTTGCTGGTTCTTCTGATAGCCATGGCAGGCCTGCGAATCAAAGGACATCTCGCCGCGCTGGCTGGCATGACTACGGCGCTCGCCATCGCGCTCGCAGTCTTCCATATGCCGCCCCGGATGGCGTTTCTCGCGGCCGGCCTCGGCGCCGCGTATGGACTCTTCCCCATCTGCTGGATCGTCTTTCCCGTCCTCCTCCTCTATCACCTAAGCGTCCGCGCAGGAAGATTCGCACTGCTGCAGGAGTGCCTCATCGGCGTAACCGAAGATAGCCGGCTACAGCTTCTGCTCATCGCCTTTGCGTTTGGATCATTCTTCGAGGGGGCGGCGGGTTTCGGAACGCCCGTCGCCGTCTGCGGAACAATCCTCATTGGCCTCGGCTTCTCTCCCTTGCAGGCAGCAGGCTTTGCGCTGATGGCGAACACCGCGCCCGTGGCCTTCGGCGCAATCGGGACCCCCATCGTCGCCCTGCACGGCATCACCGGGTTAGACACGCTACTGCTCTCACGCGTCATCGGCCGCATCATCGCGCCCTTCTGCGTGCTGGTTCCATTCTGGCTCATCTGGGCCTTCGCAGGCTTCAGCGCAATGCTGGAGGTTTGGCCCGCGATCCTCCTGGCAGGCTCAACCTACGGACTCACACTGCTTGCGGTCTCGACGCTCCATGGCCCATGGCTAGTCGATATAACGGCATCGAGCCTCAGCATCGCTGTTCTCGTCGCCTTCGTCCACGTCTGGAAACCAAAACGCATCCTCAATGCAACGCTCGAGAACATCACGCAAGACTCACGCGTAATCACTACCGACCGCGGTGCAACCGCACTTCGTGCCGCAGTCCCATGGATCATTTTGACGCTCTGCGTCATGGTGTGGGGAATGCCCCGCATCTCGCAGCGGATGGACGCAGCCACCAGCGTACAAATTCCCATCGAAGGCCTGCACAAGATGGTGCTGCGAATGCCACCGGCGGTCCCTGCGCCCGCGGCCGAAGCTGCCGTCTTTAACTTCAACTGGCTTTCAGCCACAGGCACGGGCATCTTCATCGCAGCCTTGCTGGCAGGCTTCTGCATGGGCCTGCACCCGCGCGTCATCTGGCAGGTCTTGCTCCAGACTGCCGTCTCCTTCCGCTTCACAGTCGTCACAATCGCCGCTCTGATGGCCATCGGCTTCATCAGCCGCTACTGCGGCATGGACGCGACCCTCGGCCTCGCCTTTGCGCGCACTGGAGTCTTCTATCCTTTCTTCGGCACGCTGATTGGTTGGCTGGGAACGGCCTCCACGGGCTCCGACACATCATCGAACGTCCTCTTCGGCAACCTGCAGAAGATGACCGCGCAACAGCTCGGCATCTCGCCTTATCTGATGGCCTCCGCAAACTCGACAGGAGGAGTCATGGGCAAGATGGTCGCGCCGCAAAGCATCGTCGTCGCCACCACCGCTACCAACACCTACGGCACCGAGGGCACCATCCTTCGCTTCGTTCTGCTGCATAGCATCGCGCTTGCCTGCCTCATGGGTTTTCTCGTCTCACTGATGGCATACTGGCCCGCGCTCAACCGCCTGGTGCTTCGCTAGAACTATTCCTCAAGCAGAATTCGCAAATCCCGCAGATTATTTCCAGTCGGTCCCGTCACGACTGTATCCTCCAACAGCGTCAGCAACGAATAAGAATCAAACGCAGCCAGCGCATCAACGACGTGGTGCTCCAGATTGGAAGCACGCTCAACAGTTCTTCCATCTACGATTGCCCCTGCCGCAGGACTATTGCCGTCCACGCCATCGCTGCCGCCGCTGAGCACGACGATTCCCTCCCCAGCAATCTCCTTCGCGCATAACAAGGCAAAGTGCTGATTGCGTCCACCTCTTCCCGTGGCTGCCGGCGGCACTCGCACCGTAACCTCACCTGCAGACAGCAGGCATGCTCGCTCTTTCTTTCCTCTTATCGCCCGCAGCTGATCCACAAGATACGTTGCCGCCGCTTCCGCGCTCCAATCATCACAGCTGTTGTCGATCTTTACCAACCATCCCAGCTCTCTAGCACGAGCAGCAGCGGCCTCTTCAAGCGATGAACTATCCAGCAGAACACACCAATGCGACCGCGCAAAGATCGCATCCCCCGGCTTCGGCGTCTCGGCCACTGCTTTTGACCGCAGCATCTCCGCAATCGCCACAGGAAAGCGTTCCATCAATCCATACTCATCCACAATCCGATACACATCATCGACCGTGCTGCGATCCGGCAGCGTTGGTCCCGAAGAAAGCGCATCCAACTCACCCTGCGGCACATCCGAAACGAAGAGTGTCACCTGTTCTGCGGGCGCAGCAGCCGCTGCAAGTCGCCCGCCCTTCACCGCCGAGAGATGTTTTCGCACAGCATTCATCGCAGCGATAGGAGCACCGCTCTCCACCAACGCCTTATGCGTTGCCGCAATCGTCTCCAACGGCAACTCCGGCTGCAAAAACTGCTCCTGCATCGCAGAGCCGCCGCCACTTATCAGAAAAACGACAAGGTCCCTATCCGTCAGCGATCCAAGCGTTTTCAAGACATCAGCCGCCGCCGCAATCGACTCTTCATTTGGACTTGGATGTCCACCGCGATACACACGAAACGTCCGCGGTAAAGCCTGCCCCTGCTCTGTCCCTACAACGATGCCCTCAAACCGTTCCGCATCATTGCCCAGCTGCCGCAGAAAAGATGAAATCAGAACATGAGCGGCCTTCCCTATCGCCACAACCAGGCAACGCCCATATTCGCGTAACACATAGCGACGGTCATCAATCTCGATCGCACCATCTTTAAAGCGCAGCCGCTCCATCGCAGGCTCAATCCGCGAAGCCTTCAACGCATACAGAAATATGTCGAGCACATCCTCGCGAGCATTGTTCATAACCGCCGCCGCTATGATCCTGCACCGTCGACCATCATCACCCGTACTTCAGGCGAGACAATCAGCCTCGCTTCCGTGCGAGCCTGAACGTCCGCGGCATCCATGCCCTCCGTTATTTCGGTCAACATCAGCCCCTCCGGCGTAACGCGAATCCAGCAAAGCTCCGTAACGATGTCGTGCACGACCCTCTTCCCTGTCAGTGGCAGAGTACACTCTTTCAAAATTCTCGACGCACCATCTTTTGTCTGGTGCTCCATCGCAACGATCACCCGTCGCGCCCCGGCCACCAGATCCATCGCGCCGCCCATGCCCTTCACCATCTTCCCCGGGATCGTCCAGTTCGCCAGATTTCCGAGCTCATCCACCTGCATCGCGCCGAGCACGCTCATATCCATATGCCCGCCACGAATCATCGCGAACGATTCCTCGCTGCCAAAGAACGAGCATCCAGCCAGCTCAGTCACAGGCTGCTTGCCGGCATTAATCAAATCCGGATCGGCCTCCGCCTCCGTCGGTGGAGGGCCCACACCCAGCATCCCATTCTCCGACTGAAACATCACATCCATTCCGGCAGGAATATAAGCCGCGATCATCGTCGGCAGACCGATGCCAAGGTTGACGTAGAATCCATCCTTGAACTCCCGCGCAATCCTCCGCGCAATCCGCTCCTTGCCACTCACGCCACACCTCCCGATTGGATAAACTTCGATTCAATCGGCTTCCGGTACGCTGCCCCAACCACAACGCGGTTCACATAAATCCCCGGCGTCACAATCAAATCCGGATCAAGCACTCCCGGCTCGACCAACTCCTCCACCTCAGCGATTGTCAGCTTCGCAGCAGTCGCCATCGCCGGATTGAAATTCCGCGCAGTCTTCCGATAGACAAGATTGCCATAGCGATCGCCGCGCCACGCCTTAATCAGCGCAACATCCGCACGCAGCGCCTTCTCCATCACATACTCCCGACCGTCGATCTCACGCGTCTCTTTCCCCTCCGCAACGATCGTACCCAGCCCCGTCGGCACATAGAACGCCGGAATCCCCGCGCCACCCGCACGAATCCGCTCCGCCAGCGTCCCCTGCGGAACCAGCGTCAGGTCTAGCTCACCGCGCAGCACCAGCGACTCCAGCTTGCGGTTCTCCCCCACATAGCTGCCAACATGCGAGGCGATCATCTCCGCCTCCAGCATCAATCCCATGCCAAAGCCATCGACGCCCATATTGTTGCTGATTGTATGAAGTCCCGTAATCCGCCGCTTCACCAAAGCCGCGATCAGGTTCTCCGGAATACCGCAAAGCCCGAAACCACCAAGCATGATCGTCGAGCCAGAAACGATATCGGCGACGGCATCATCCGCAGATGGAACGACTTTATTCATCCTTCGAAACCCAGAGAACAAGGTCCAGAGAAGCCCTGCGCGGCGGAAGAAAACACCGCGCAGGCCCAGCGTTACTTTCCTTGCGTCGTAAAAGTAAAGGTCGTCGTGCTGTGCCGTGTCTCACCCGGCTTCAACTCCGTCGACGGAAACGAAGGATGATTAGGTGAGTCTGGAAAGTGCTGCGTCTCCAGGCACAGAGCTGCATTCTTCACATGCCCCTCTTTCGCCTTACCGAACTTCGTCCCATCCAGAAAATTACCCGAGTAGAACTGCACGCCCGGCTCCGTCGTCGTCACAGTCAGCACACGTCCGCTGCTCGGATCGTAGACCCGCGCTGCCGTTTTCGTCTCGCCGTTCTGGCCGCGAAGCACCCAGTTATGGTCATAGCCACCAGCGATCTTCAACTGCTCGTTATCGTCATGAATGCGCTTGCCGATCACAGTCGATTTGCGAAAATCAAACGGCGTTCCTTCAACAGGTGCAAGCTCGCCGGTCGGAATCAACCCGGCATCCACGGGCGTAAACTTGTCGGCTGGAATCATCATCTCGTGATCGAGAATCGTCCCCTTGCCATTGCCCGCCAGATTGAAATAGGAGTGGTTCGTCAGGTTCACCACAGTCGGCTTATCAGTCGTTGTGCTGTAGTCAATACGCAGCGCTCCGTGGTGCACTGTGTACCGCACATGCGCGGTCAGCGTACCAGGATAGCCCTGATCCCCATCCTTGCTTATCAGCGTCATCTCCACACCATCGGCAATCTCGCGCGCCTTCCACACCAGCTTGTCAAAGCCGACCGTGCCGCCATGCAGTGAGTTCGCATTGTTGTTTACCGGTACCTGATACTTGTGGCCATCGATCGAAAACTTGCCCAATGCAATACGGTTTCCATACCGGCCAACAATCGCACCGAAGTATGTCGTCTTATCTTCGAGATAGCCGTCCAGCGCGCTATACCCCAGAACGACGTTCGCCACCTTGCCATCGCGGTCGGGCGTCTTGATCGAGACCACCCGTGCGCCATACGTCATCACCTGCGCTTCGATGCCTTCAGCTTTGAGCGTGTAAATTTCCACTGGCGTGCCGTCGGATGTGTTTCCAAATGCCGCCTTCGTTACCGAACCGTGCGCTGCCATTGCAGTTGTCATGGTAAGCAGAATAACCTTTGCCAAACTCTTCGTCATTTTTTCTCTGTCCCTTCGCCCCCCGAATTCCATCCCCCGGCACATTCGCCACGAGATAACGCATACCGGAGCAACCTCGCCAATATACTTCAACTGTTGCGCCGTCACGAAACTCGGTAAGATTGTGCGTCAAATCAATCAACCTTAGGACGGCCATGAAACCTCGTCTCAGCGCTCCCTCCTTGCTGAACCTCGCGCTCTTCTGCCTCTTCTGCATCCCCCAAAACGCCATCGCCGCACCGCCTGACCACTGGGTCGGCACCTGGGCAACCTCTCCAGTCGCCATGCCGAACGCCGAAGGCCTCTTCGGGACCGCCGACACCACCTACCGCGAGATCGTCCACATCTCTCTCGGCGGTTCACACGCCCGCATCATACTTTCCAACGAGTTCGGCCTCGATCCCCTCACCATCAACGCGGCCAGCATCGCCCTCCGCACCACCGGCAACGAAATCGACCCGGCCTCCGCCAGCGCCCTCACCTTTGGCGGCCGCCCCTCCATCACCATCCCAGCCGGAGCCCTCGTCGTCAGCGACCCCGCCAACCTCAAGCTCTCCTCCTTCGCCGACGTAGCCGTCAGCCTCTTCGT
This sequence comes from uncultured Acidobacteriaceae bacterium, assembly GCA_963831665.1. Lineage (GTDB taxonomy): Bacteria > Acidobacteriota > Terriglobia > Terriglobales > Acidobacteriaceae > Edaphobacter. The sequence continues at coordinate 635,170 of CAWHRG010000001.1, forward strand.
CCCCGCACAGCCCATGCAGCAAATTACGCATCACAGCTTCGCCGATCAGACCAGCTACACAGCCCCCGGCAACGTCGTCAGCGCCAAGGCCCTTGAGTCCCCCACCGAAATCTACAACTGGCCATTCCTCAAAGGCGTCGACGTCATGGCCAACAGCAAAGCCGCCTCCATCGTAGCCTTCGGCGACAGCATCACAGATGGCGCTCTCAGCACCCGCAACGCCAACACCCGTTGGCCCGACGACCTCGCCCGTCGCCTTCAGGCCAACAAAAAGACCGCCAACCTCGGAATTCTCAATCAGGGCATCGGCGGCGGCCGCATCCTGCACGACGTCACCGGCCCCAACGCCCTCGCCCGCTTCGACCGCGATGTCCTCGCCCAGGCCGGCGTCAAGTACCTCATCATCATGGAAGGCATCAACGACATCGGCCACGCCCAGGACCCCGTCAAACCCTACGACGTCGTCACCGCCGAAGACCTCATCGTCGGCCTCGGCCAACTCGCCACCCGCGCCCACACCCACGGCATCAAGGTCTACGGCGCAACCCTCACCCCCTACGTCGGAGCCAAATACTCCTCACCCGCCGGCGAAGCCATGCGTCAGGCCGTCAACAAATGGATCCGCACCACCAGACCAGCTCGACGGCTTCATCGACTTCGACAAAGCCACGCAAGACCCCGCCAACCCTACCGTCTTTGCCCCCGCCGCTGACTCCGGCGACCACCTCCACCCCGCCGACGCCGGCTACAAGATTATGTCCGACTCCATCGACCTCAGTCTCTTCACCAAGTAATCAACTCGATGCCGAATCCAACCGTCCGGCCAGCACACCTCCATGATGCCGATGAGATCGCAAAGATGTGCGAGTTGCTCTGGCCCGACACTCCTGCCGACGAACACAAAATGGAGATCGCCGCTCTCCTCACTTTCGGTCACTACGGCTCTCTTCCTGCAGCAATCTTTGTCGCTCCCGACGACACTGGCAAACTCACTGGCTTCCTTCAGATAGGCCTGCGCTCGCACGCCGACGGCTGTGATCCAACACATCCCGTAGGCTTCATTGAAGGATGGTTCGTCTACGAGCCACTTCGTCATCAGGGAATCGGCAGAGCATTAATGCGCATCCGCCGAGCAATGGGCGCGTGAGCAAGGATGCATCGAAATGGCCTCCGATACATGGATCGATCACACACTATCGCAAAACGCCCACAAGTCATTAGGCTTCGAGATCGTCGACCGATGCGTTCACTTCCACAAGCGCCTGTAAAGCGATTCTGAGCGGTTGCCCATTTACCCAATCGCCTCCTCAATCCATGACCAAAGAAATTTAGATTGACAGGCTCATCTTCTTCCACATATGCTCCGCAGCCAATGGAAATTATGCAAATTTCGGTAAACGTTATCTTGAAATCCTGTTTGACTGAACACTGTCTCCAAAATGACGCAAAATCCCAGGTTTGCAAGCCTTTATTGTCCGGCTCTGCCTAAAACACGGAGTTTTGTTGTCCCCACAAATCACAATTTGAAGGAGGATTTAATGAAGCGTTTTCTCACTTGCGTGGCCATTCTGGCCAGCCTGACAGCATGCACCCGCGCGCAGATCACTGTCAGCGATAGTGTCGAATTCAAACTCAAGAACGTAAATAGCGGCTTAGTGCTCGGAGTTACCGGAATGAGCGAGACTGCGGGAGCGGCTGTCGTCCAGTGGGCCGACAACGGAACCGCAGATCACCTCTGGCACTTCATGCCCATGGGCAGCAACCAGTACAACATCGAGAACATGTATACCCATCAAGTCCTGGGCGTAACCAACGCCTCCACCGCCAACGGCGCAGCGATCGTCCAGTGGGCCGACAACGGCACCGCTGACCACCTCTGGACCATAACCCAGGCATCCGACGGCAACTACATGATCAAGAATGTGAACAGCGGCAAATATTTGGAAGTAGCCAATGCCAGCACGCTTGATACGGCGCTGATTGACCAGTGGAGTTCGACCAACTGTACCTGCCAGGAATGGCAGTTGGTGAATACGGGAACCTCGCCCTATCCTGCGCCACGAGCGGTCACGGGCTCCGGCATCTACGTACACGACCCCTACATGCTGAAGGATACGAGCGGAACCTACTGGCTCTACGGTACGCACCAGACGCTGGCCAGCTCGACCGATCTGACGACCTTCACCCCATACACAGGCTGCACTTCGACCCAGAAAGGCGGCTATACCAACTGCCCAATCATCGGTCCGGACTTCTCCTCCTGGACCGGCCTGCAGACGCCCAAATCGTGGAACAGTGGAGCAAATACAGACATATGGGCTCCCAGCTTGATGTATCAAAGCGGAACCTACTATCAGTACTACTCGATTCCCTATGAACCAAGTACCGGAGCCGAGGCGGTAATTGGCGTCGCCACCAGCTCTAACCCATACGGCCCCTGGACGGACAAGGGCTTCGTGACACGGTCCTGGACCAGCACCACTAACTCGCCACCTTCCGGTTTCTGGGCAACCACGGACAATGCCATCGACCCTGCACCCTTCACAGACACCAGCGGCAATTGGTGGATGGTCTGGGGATCCTGGACTGACGGCATTCACCTCATGCAGCTCAACCCCAGCACCGGTCTCCAGTCCACCTCGAACACTACCGTCTATACCATCGCTCAAAGAGGCAATCCATCCGCTGGCGAAGAAGGGCCATTCATCTACTCTTGGAACGGCTATTACTACTACTTCGCCCCGATCAACGTCTGCTGCAACGGCGTGAATAGTACCTATCGCATCATCGTTGGCCGTTCGACCAGTGTCACCGGGCCCTATGTAGATCGCGGCGGCACAGCCCTGACTGCAGGCGGTGGTACTATCCTGCTCAGCTCCCACGGCAACGTTGACGGACCGGGCGGCATGAGCGTCTTTACCGACACAGTAAGCGGTACGCAGACGCCTACATTGGTCTACCACTACTACGACGGCAACAACAGCGGCACGCCAACCCTGGGAATCAATCGGCTGGGCTTTGATTCAAACGGCTGGCCGTATGTCGAGTAAGACTCGCGACATATCGTAGGACGCGTCCGGCTACTTAGTGCATTTCCCCTGATGCTGTGCTCTGGTGTCAGCGTCAGGGGAAATTGCTCTATCCATTCCATATCGGCTTCTTCTCGGATGGCGGACATAAGCTTGCTCATACATTCCGAGTGGTTGACAACTCGGGGAGTCATCCGGTCATCACACAAAACCGCAGGAGTGATATCGTTTCAGGTTAGACCGTCATCCGGGAACGGTCTACAACGTTGGCCTGCACCTCAGCCACGGCCAGGGAGTCAACACCTATGTCCCGTGTACTCTGTGCAATCTTATTGTCGACAACCGCTCTGCTCACCAATTGCGGTGGTGGTAGCAAGAGTCCTCCCCCACCGCCAACACCGCCTCCACCTCCCACTGCGTCTTCCACTATCAAACACGTCGTCATCATCATGCAGGAGAACCGCAGCTTCGATAATCTCTTCAACGGCTTCCCCGGCGCCGATACTGTCACATCGGGCATGAGTAACGGCGTGAGTGTCCCGCTCCAGCCCATTCCATATGAGCAGGGAACCGACCTCGATCACACCCACAAAGGGTGGTACACGGACTACGACAACGGAAAGATGGATGGCTTCGCCCACGCTCCCAGTTATCCCATTCCTAATCTCCCATACGCCTACGTCCCACAGTCCGAAACCGTACCAATCTGGACACTCGCCAAGGCTTACACACTAGGCGATCGGATGTTCCAATCCAACACAGGCCCAAGCTTCGTAGCCCATCAATACCTGATCGCCGGCCAGTCCGCCGAAGCCGACAACAACCCTGACGAGAATGGCGTCTGGGGCTGTGATTCAGCCGCAACAACTACCGTCACCCTTATCGGGCCCAATGGCACAAGTCTTCCTGGCCCCTATCCTTGTTTCGATTATCAAACCATGGCCGACCTCCTCAACGCCAAGGGCATATCGTGGCGATACTACGCAGCCGCGAAGACTGGCGACAAGAACGGTGGCGGCTATATCTGGTCTGCTTACGACGCGATCAAGCACATCCGCTTTGGCTCCGACTGGTCTACCAATGTCATTTCGCCGCCGCCCACCGTCCTCACCGACATTCAAAGCGGCAATCTTGCCCAGGTCACCTGGATCACCCCCTCCTTTAACTACTCCGACCATGCGGAGCAAGGCCTCACCGCAATGGGCCCCGATTGGGTAGCTTCCATCACCAACACCATCGGTGCCAGCCAGTACTGGGACTCTACGGCGATCTTCATCACCTGGGATGACTGGGGAGGCTGGTACGATCACGTTCCTTCGCCGATGGTCGACAACATGGGCCTGGGATTTCGAGTCCCCCTCATCGTTGTCTCCCCCTATGCAAACCACGGCTATATCTCGCACACAGTCCACGAGTTTTCCGGATTCTTAAAATACACCGAAGAGGTCTTCAGCCTGCCTTCGCTTGGCACTCGGGACGCAACCGCCGACGACTTCAGCGACTGCTTCAACTACTCGCAGACCCCACAACCCTACACGCAGATCCCAGTCACATTCACGCCAAAATACTTTCAGTCACTCAAGGCTTCCACCATGCCAGACGACGATTAGCATTTGACACACTACACAGTGAATACTCGTGCACGGTGCACCCCGCTTATGTCTAGAGAGGCTTCTCCTCCATGATGAAGTTCAATCTGGTCTTCTGGGTCTTCAGCCTTGCCTTACAAGGCATACTGCTGGCCCTTCTGATTGCGCGCGGCATCTTCCGGCGCGTCCCATTCTTCACCAGTCTGATCGTCTTCTACATTCTTCGCGCGATTGCTTTATATGTCGTCTCGAGCAATCTCCTTGGCACCTCGCGCATGCTCGTATTCAGTGGCCTCGCCGTTGTCGACATCATTCTTCAGACCGCCGTTGCATGGGAGCTCTTCTCCGCAATCGTGAACTCTCCCGCCGCTAATCCATCCCACCGCGAAAGCTCCCAAGCGCCCGCTCTCCTGCGCAGGCTTGCTACCTTCTCTCTTCTTCTGATTGCAGCGTGCTCATTCGCGTTCGTTGGCTCAACCCTTATCCACGCCAACCCGCGAGCACTAATCGATCGAGGTGTTCTGTTCAGCTCTTCGCTTTTCATTGGGGTTTTTCTAACGTCTCTCGCCAGAAAGACACCGCCGCAAATCCACCGGCTTATACAAGGCTTCGCGCTCTACGCCAGCGCCAGCATAGTCTGTCAGGTTGGCCGCACAATCGCAGGTGCTCAACACAACGGCGCAGCATTCAATCGCTGGACCTACATTGAATCGGCTGCCTACGTCGTCATCATACTTTTCTGGATCGTCACGCTACCCAAAGAAAGCCCTGACTACCAGACATCTACTACGTAATCCTTATTCGACTGCAAACTCCGGATCAACCGGAATCTGCATCGCTGTCGCCAACGCATTCGTTTCGCTCGCCATGCCTACAACAGCAAGAAACTCCGCATGCTGCTGATCCGTCAGCCCCTTGGACCGCGCAGCTGCGGTGTGAGAGTGCACGCAATAACTACAGCTATTCGCCGTCGACACAGCGATGTAAATTAATTCCTTCGTCAATGGATCGAGTTCGCCGGGCTCAATCATCACTTCCTTGATGCTCGACCATGTTCGCTCCAGCAGCGCCGGTTGATTAGCAAGCGCCCTCCAGAAGTTATTCACGAAGTCGGATTTACGAGTGAGGCGTATATCGTCGAAGACTTTTCTTACACGAGGATCGGCTGACACTTCTTCGTCGGTCCAGAGCTTTACAGTTGCCATAGGAACGCCTTTCAGGATGACTCAAAATAGCTTCGTTGCTTATCAAGGGTAAAACCACCACCCCACTGGATGCGCGCTTTCTATCAAGAAAGAAGGAACGTGTCGGAATATAATTCACTACTTCCACGAAGCAGAGCTTCTTTCGCGGCCACGACAGCCAAATCGCAACGCTGATGCCTATGCCGTAATAACGGTCTTGTGCCAGCTGGAGGGCGGAAATGCATGCCTGAGAACCAAAGAACGACATCCGGCGGCGGGTCAAAACTAGTCGGCATCTGCCTCATCATCCTGGGCGGACTTCTCTATGCTGCTTTGGGTGGCCCTGACGACAATCCAGCCGGATTGTTCGGCCCCATCGTCATGATCGTTGGCCTCTTCATGTATTTTCGGGGACGCCAGAAAGCCGCAAAAGCCAAAGCCGCAGATCCCGCAGGCCCCCTCAATGACTCCAGACCGAACGTACTATACCTGCGGTCTTTTCAAACCGACACCTCAACCACCTTCAAGAAGTTGCTGTCTGGCCTCACCACGGAAGAAGAACAGCTTGCCGACGTGTTGCGACCATTCGGCGATATGGTCGCAATCGGTCGCCCTGGCGAGTCGCTACCACTACCAGGCGCCGCTCGAATTTACGCAACGGACGCTGAGTGGAAAGGTGTCGTGCTCGACCGCATGCGTTCAGCTCCGCTCGTCGTCATCAGAGCAGGTACAGGAACGGGACTTCTTTGGGAGTTCGAGCAGGCATTTTCAAATCTGCATCCGGCAAAGATCGTAATCTTCGTTATGAATATCTCGAAGCGGGACTACAGCGCCTTCGCCGACCAGATGAGCACCAACTTTCAGCTCATTCTTCCCGACATCGGAACCTTCAGCCTGTTAAGGGCCGCTATCGATCTTCGAGACAATCCATCAAAAATGCTACCGGGTTTTATCCACTTTTCGGACAACTGGAACCCTGAGTTTCTTCCCCTGCCATCCACCATAATCCGGCTCGGCTACAACGACGCCAGAAAATCCTTCAATCTCGCCCTTCGTCCGGTCTTTGAGCGTCACGGTGTCGCATGGCAACCCGTAGGCCGCTTTTAACCCACGAGCATCCGGTCCATCGGCCCCGGGACCTTCACTGAAGCCATCCCGGCAGCCGTAGCCGACTGTATCCCCATATCCGTATCCTCGAACACCAGACAAGCCTCAGGAGCTACGCCCAGCCTCTCCGCCGCAATCAAAAATGGCTCAGGATGTGGCTTGCTCATCTTGTAGTCACCCGCACAAACCAGGGTCTCAAACTTGTCCAGAATCTTCAGCGACTCAAGCGATGCAACCACCGAATCCCGCGTCCCTCCCGACACCACGGCAAACGGAATCTGCCCATGGCTCAACTCAATATGCTCCAGCACTTCAGGCACCGCCTTCAAATGCGGCAGCAGCCCAAAATAAAACTCCTCCTTGCGCCTGCGCATCTCTTCCACCGGCATACTCAGCCCATGCTGCTCGTTGAGCGTCGCAATAATCTCCGCCACAGGCATCCCGCCCAACGAGTAGAAATGCTCCTCGGCAAACTCGCAGTTCCACTCCGAGAGCACATGCTTCCATCCCAAATAATGCAGCGGCATCGAGTCTGCAATCGTGCCATCGCAATCAAACAGATACGCTTCAAAAGGCCCTTGAGGCAACTTCAGCTTCATCAATCAATCTCCAGACGCACTGCGTCAGACAATCAGAGGCGGCAACCGGATCAAAAACCTATGATCCGCGTGCCGCCCCTTCTCTTATTTGATGCAGAAAAATTTACTTCAGCTCATATCCAGCGAAGAAGTAGCCAATCTCAAACGCAGCCGTATCCTCTGCATCCGATCCATGAATCGCATTCTCGCCGATCGACGCCGCAAACTTCTTGCGAATCGTTCCCTCTTCCGCCTGTGCCGGATTCGTCGCGCCCATCAGCTTGCGCAGATCGGCAATCGCATTATCCTTCTCGAGCACCATCGGGAAGATCGGCCCGCTCGACATGAACTCCGTCAGCTCGCCGAAGAACGGACGCGCCGCATGAACGTAATAGAAGCCCTCGGCCTGCGCCTTCGAGATGGAGACCTTCTTGATGGAAACAATCTTAAATCCTGCCTTTTCAATCTCGGCAAGAATAGCGCCTGCGTAGCCCTTCTTGACCGCGTCCGGCTTGATGATGCTGAATGTGCGCTGTGACAACGTAGTTCTCCAATATTCGGTTTTTCTCAGTTTTCAGTGAGAAGTATGTACTTCTAGTCTACCTTGTTCGCAAACTCGCAACGAAAGTATATATCAGCAGATATATACTCATAACGTGGGAGATCTTTACTATGACCCAGACACGCATTGCAAAACTATTCAAGAATGGCGCTAGCCAAGCAGTCAGGCTCCCAGCGGAGTTCCGCTTCGAGGGCAATGAGGTCTACATCACGCGTGATGAAAAAACGCAGGATGTCATCCTTTCAAAGCGGCCCGGAGCGAGAGTGTGGGAAGATTTTTTCGAATTTATGAAAACCGTCAACGTACCCGAAGACTTTATGAAAGATCGTCCAATGAATCGAATCCCCACAACCGACCGTACACTCTTCCGTGAGGAAGACTAATGCTACATATGCTCGATACGGATATCGCCAGCTACATCATTAAAGACTATGGCGGGGAACACGTGCTGGGTAAACTCAGGGAGCTAAGTACGGACGAGGTTTGCGTATCGGCGTTAACCCGAGCCGAACTGCTCTTCGGGCTAAAGAAACTGCCTCCTAAACACCGGCTGCATGTAGGAGTAAAGAAATTTCTGAACTCAGTGCAGATGCTGGCTTGGGAGCCAGCCGCAGCCGAGTTCTATGCCGAGATACGTCACGAACTAACGCGAACAGGCAATCTTATCGGTGAGATGGACATGCTCATCGCGGCGCACGCAATCGCAGCCGATGCGGTGCTGGTAACCAATAATATGCGGCACTTCAAAAGAATCAAGCTGCCGATCATGATGACAAACTGGATGGAATAGGCAAATTCCATCCCCCGGGCTAATACCGCCAGCTCTTCAAATCAGCCCCAGCCGGAGCCGTCTTCTCAATCCGCTCCATAATCTTCGGCAGATACATCGTGTTGTAGTGCAGCCGCGAGTACGCATTCGGCAGCGTCGGATCGCCATTCCAGCAATGCTCCGCGCGATCGCCATACTTCACCTCGCCCTCATACGGCACACTTCCCGGAGTCGAACCAGTCGTCTTCAAAAAATCTTCCATCAAATAGACAGCGTTATTCAAAAAGTAAGTATCCGCACTCCCCACATACAGATGTAGCTTGCCCTGCAGCTTCGGCCCCAGGGTCGGCCAGTCGCGCTGCAGCTTCGCATTCAGGTCGTAGTGTTCTTTCCAATACTGCGCCACCTGAGGATCAATCACCCCCGTCTTCTTATCGAAGATCGGCTGCGGATACCCGTCCTCACCCACAGGCGAATACACCGCCTGCCAGATATCGAACTGGTCGCCCGAACGCCCACGATCTCCCAGCGCCGCCTCATACGCCACGTTATCCCGCACCGTAATCAGCGTATGCCCCAGGTAATCCCGCATCGCCGGTTGCTCTATCTGCTTATTCGCCCCCTGCAGATAAAACATATTCTTCTGGTCATACAGATCGGTCGTCATGTACGCATGAAAGTCCACCGGATCGGGACACGCCACAAACGCACCGTTGTAATCATCCGGATAGAAGATCTGCGCCGCCAGCGACTCCCATCCTCCCGTCGACCCACCATAGAGAAACCGAGCCCAGCCCTGCCCAATCCCACGAAACTGCTTCTCAATCGCCGGCAGCAGCTCCTTCTCAATCGCATCACCATAAGGCCCAAGATTCGCCGAATTCACCGCATAAGAATCGTCATAGTAAGGATTCGCATGTTGAATCTTCACCACCAGAATCCGCGGAAAATTCGCACTCGTCCACTGCTTATAAGTCTTGTACGCCTCCTCCTGCTGAATCCGGTTGTATCCCTTCAAATGAAACCGCTCCGAATAATCCGGCTTCAAATGCGGGTCCGGCGGAGTCGTCCGAAAGTCATCGAAGTCATCCACAAAGTGATCATGAAAGATTGCCAGCGGATAACGCGCCTCAGGATGCTCATCGAATCCAAATGGCACCAGCACAATCGCACTCAGATAAACCGGCCGACCCCAGAACTTCGTCAGCAAATCGCTTTGTATCTTGATGTGCCGAACATATTTTGTATCAGCCACAGGAGCAATTGGCGGAATCACCTTATCCAGTGTCACTGCAACCGGCGCACTCCCCGGCCCAATATGAATCTTCCTCGGCGTGCTGTAGAGATTTCCCGGCGCAAGATTCCAATGCTTCCCTTCCCCGCGATCCGGCGACAGCTTGATCGTCTTGCCATCCCCACGGTGGAACGTCTCATACACATCCAGCACTGCCTGCACGGTGTAGTCGCCCGCCGGAACATCCTTCAAACTCCGATACGGATACCCATCCGCCTTATCCCCCACAACCACCGGCTCACCCGGCTTCAACCCATCCACCGTCACGCCAAATACCATCTGCGTCCGCGGCGTATCGTCTATCTGCATCCGCGGCTCCTCCGATGGATCGTTCGAGAGCAACAGCAGCACACGCCCATCCAGAGGCTTAGCCGACTCCGACGCAGGAAAGCTGACAGTGAACGTTGGTGCAACCTGTCCCTGAAGACAAACCGAGCCAGAGACCGCACAAAGGGCAGCAGCAGCTAAAAAGAAATGACGCATAAAGCGAGTATATGCGCCCTATGCGCCTTTCCAATCTCAAGCATCCAACCAAAGATGCGCAACACCGCATGGCTATGGTTCGCAGGCTGCATCGCATGGTTCGTGGATGGACTAATAAGCCTCCGCCTCCACTCTATCCAGCACGCCCAGCTAGCCTTCATGGTGGCCCTGGTCTTCCTCGCCGCCGGCTTCTTCTACCGACGGCAGAAACGATAAGCCCTGATAAGTTCCACCGGAAATCTGCGTTTGTTTTGGGTGGGAGCGCAGGGCTTAGCCCCGCGAAAAACCTTGCGCAATAAGGGGCTTTAGCCTCGGGCTTTCCCAGCCGCAGCAGACGATATTTACGCCTTTCCGAGCACCCGAGCCATCGCCTCACCAATCTCAGCCGGCGACTTCACCACGGTAATACCCGCTTCCGTCATCGCCTTCATCTTCTCCGCAGCCGTTCCTTCGCCGCCGGAAATAATGGCTCCCGCATGTCCCATACGACGCCCCGGAGGCGCCGTCTGCCCCGCGATAAACCCAACCACCGGCTTCTTCACATTCTCCTTGATGTACTTCGCCGCCGCCTCTTCCGCCGACCCGCCGATCTCGCCAATCATGATGATCGCCTCAGTCTCAGGATCCTCATTCAGCAGCTTCAGCGCATCGATGTGAGTCGTCCCAATGATCGGATCGCCACCAATTCCAATCGCCGTCGACTGCCCAATCCCACGCGTCGTCAGCTGATAAACCGCCTCATACGTCAGCGTCCCCGACTTCGAAACAATCCCCACCGAGCCTTCCTTATGAATCCGTCCCGGCATAATCCCGACCTTCGCCTTACCCGGCGAAATCACCCCCGGGCAGTTCGGCCCAATCAACCGTGACTTCGAGTTCTTCACAAAATCCCATGTCTTCACCATGTCGAGCACCGGAATGCCCTCCGTGATGCAGATCACCAACGGAATCTCGGCGGCAGCCGCCTCAAGAATCCCATCCGCCGCAAACGGCGGCGGCACAAAGATCACCGTCGTATTCGCCCCCGTCTCTTTCACCGCCTCTTCGACAGTGTTGAACACAGGCCATCCCTCATGGATCGTGCCACCCTTACCCGGCGTCACTCCACCAACAACCTTCGTCCCATACTCCGCGCAACCTTTGGCATGAAACGTCCCTTCACGCCCGGTAATTCCCTGCACAATCAGCCGCGTATTCTTATCAACTAAAACTGCCATTTCGCTCTCCTATCCAATCCTACGCAATGCGCGAAGTATTTCGCTCCCAAACCTTCTGATACGCATGCACCCATATGACCGGTGTCAATGCTCTACGGTGGAAGGCGCCGAAGCGACTCCCCCAAAACTTCGAAACAGATTTACTACGCGGTCTGAAGCATCAGGCGCGTAAAACATCTCGGTATTCAACATCGTGTCCTGTGTCATGTCCTGCATGCGGGCAAACATCTCGGCCTCATAAGAGGCAATCGCGCTGGCAATGTCTGTTGCGCTGTGCAGCGCGCGGAACAGGATCAGGGCATCCAGCATCGCCATGTTCACTCCCTCTCCGGCATATGGCGGCATTACGTGCGCCGCATCTCCGATCAGGGTCAGATTGGGCTTCGAGTCCCAGCGCTGATCAACCGGGCAGACCAGAAGCGGACGCCAGACCATCGAAGTTGCCCTCGCGAACAGCGGCTCCCACAGCTCACTCCATCCTTCGAAGTTCGCATGAAACCAAGCCACACGCTTCTGCGAGGTGTCCGCCTCCTCCAGGCTCCGCCTACCGTCTGCATCGCTGCACTTCAATCCGGCGTAGAACAGCATGCTTCCATCGGGCTTGGTTCCCATCCCAATGGTTCGCTCACTCCCCAGCGCAATCAGTGCAGCGCCGCCAACCAGGTTCCACGGCTCGGGCACCGCGTCCTTTGCCGCTGGAACGACGCCCTCCACGAGCGAGACCCCAACGTACTCCGGTCGGACGGGCGTGACCAGCGCGCGAAGCCGCGAGTTCGCGCCGTCGCAACCAATGGCGATATCTGCAACGACGCTGTCCGCGCCCACAAAATGCAGCGTAACCTGATCGCCACGAAGCTCAGCGGACTCCAGCTTGCGGTTCCAGTGCACCGTACCAGGGTGCAGCGAATCCAGCAGGATGTCGCGCAAAGGCCCACGCTCGATCTCAGGGCGCTTCCCCGCACCGGACATTCTGCGCAAGTGATCGTGAAGGATGGTTCCGTTCTTGTCGGTCAGGCGAAGACGGTCGAGATCGGAGCGGTGGTTTGCCCAGAAAGCGTCCAACAAACCAGCCTCCTCCAAAGCCTCCAACCCCGAGTCCTCGTGCAGGTCCAACGCGCTGCCTTGAACGCGCGCCTCGCGGCTGGAATCGCGCTCATACACGGCAACGTCTGCGCCATGCATCTGAAGCAGCCGCGCCAGCGTCAGTCCTCCCGGACCTCCGCCTACGATGGCGATCTTCTTTCCTTCCATCATGCTCATTGCGTTACACCCAGTGAATTCGATTGGCTAAGCCTTTGCAGCCGCCACAGCCAAATCAGCCGCTTCCTTCATCGTCGATCCCACCTCAAACTTCAAGCCCGACTCCTTCAAAATCCTCCGTCCTTCCTCAACATTCGTGCCTTCGAGCCGAAGAATAATCGGCAGCGTCACATTCAGCTTCTTCGCCGCTGCAACCACCGCTGTAGCCAGCACATCCACCCGCAGAATCCCACCAAAGATATTGATGAAGATCGCCTTCACATTCTTGTCACTCAACAAAATCCCGAACGCATTCTCAATCTGCTCCTGATTCGCACCGCCACCCACATCCAGAAAATTCGCCGCCGACCCACCCGCATACTGGATGATGTCCATCGTCGCCATCGCCAGCCCGGCGCCATTCACCATGCAGGCGATATTCCCATCCAGCTTGATGTAGTTCAGCGCAAACTTGCTCGCCTCAACCTCCAGCGGGTCCTCCTCCGCCAGATCCCGCAGCTCCTTCAAGTCCTTATGCCGGAACATCGCGTTATCGTCGAAGTTGATCTTGCAATCCAGTGCCAGCAACTTGTCATCCTTCGTCGTAATAAACGGATTGATCTCCATCAGCGTGGCATCCGTCTCGATAAACGCCTTATACAGCCCAGTCATAAACGAGACCGCCTGTGCAATCTGCGTAGGCTTCAGCCCCAGCTTGAAGGCCAGTTTCCTCGCCTGATACGGCGCAAACCCTACCACCGGATCGATGTACTCCTTATAGATCAGCTCCGGCGTCGCATGCGCAACCTCTTCAATCTCCATCCCACCCGACTGCGAAGCCATAAACACCACCTTCGCCGAGGCCCGATCCAGCACCAATCCCAGGTAAAGCTCACGCTCGATCGCCGACCCTTCTTCAATCAGCAATCGCTGCACCTTCTGTCCCTGTGGCCCGGTCTGATGTGTCACCAACTGCATCCCCAGAATCGCCTTCGACGCCGCATTCGCATCCTCCAGCGACTTCACAACCTTCACGCCACCGCCCTTGCCGCGCCCACCCGCATGGATCTGCGCCTTCACCACTACAACGGCATTTCCCGCCGCAAACAAGCTCTTCGCCGCCGTGTCGGCCTGCTCCAGCGTAGTCGCCATCTCCCCACCGGGAACCGGCACGTTGTACTTCCGCAGAATCTCTTTTGCCTGATACTCATGAATTTTCATAGGTGTTCTCTATATTTCCGCCCGCGCGAGAAGTGTAGCGGACGCAAACAAACACCCGCAATCCGAAACGCGAACAACGGTGCGGTTATCGTTCGCCCATGCAACACATCATCACAACAATCGAAATTCCAGCAGAGTTCCTCACCCACTCAATACAGCAAGATCATCGCCCAACCATCCAGCGCAGCGACGGGATTCTTCGAATCTGCTTCGTCAGCAAAACCGAAAAAAGATAAAGGATAGCGAACGTCACCACGCTTAGAAGTATCGTAAGCGGTCCGTTCGCTCGGATACCCTCCCGCGAGGAATACGACATACGTGCATAACCGATTTGAAACACTTCAATCAAAATCGGATGAATAAGAAAAATTCCAAAGGTCTCCGACCTGACATCAATTCTCTTCGGAAACAAGGCACGCTTGCTCTTTACAATCAGCAGCGCCACAACGACTGAATATATCTGGTTCGAGATACGCAGAGTGTTAAGGCTATCGTCAGCTCCCACCCTCTGGAGCATGTGAACTTCACCAATAGCAAATATCGTAGCCACGCCTGCAAAGGCCGCCAGCTGAACCCACGACGTTCGCACCATCCAGCGGTTCCACTTCTCACGGTGACGGTAAGCAAACGAGCCGAGCCATAGATAAAAGACAAATCCAAACAACGCTGACATATGCATCGATGGAATAACTCTTATGTACGCGTTGACTCCATAAAACAAACTCAGCAACAGAAAAATTGGCCCCTGGACATAATCCGGAACTCTTTTGTGCAGCCCGAGAACAATGGCAAGGCAAAGAAAGAAATTCGGCACGAACCAATAGATCGATTGAGTGAAGACAAACTTCAGATACAGTTGCCCCAGATCATGAAGAGAAGATCCCAGGGGGCGGTGGTGATTGTCACCCAACAGATCCTGTGACAGCGCGATAACGAACCATACAACGCTCCAGAGCACCCACGGGACAAACACCGCGTTCACGCGACGATAGAAGTATCTCCGCGGGCTTGTCCGCGTCACTCCTTCCCCCAGCAGATATCCAGAGATAAGAAAGAAGCCGATGGTTCCAAACTTCATCAACTGCAGCAGAATGATCTGAACATAGGAAACTGGCGGCGATACATGTCCCCACTGATAGATCGCGTGAAACCCAGACAATTGAAATCATCGCTAGAAAGCGGACATTGCTGACGAACAGATAATCAGAGGTCTGGCCCCGTGAACCCGCCTCCCCCACGCCAAAAACCGACGCCGCTTGTTTCGGTCGTTCGACCTTTTGATCTGCGAGCACCGATGTGGAAACTGAATCGATTGCGGATGAAACTAACGGCCTTGGCCCGGCCAACTGTGGCACTGTTTGAACCCCGTACTAATATCTGGAAACAGTGTTCCTCCCCAGCAATCAATCAGCCAATCGAAAATCCCTTCAAGACCGCAATAAATCCCAATTTCCCACAACGGCCAAACGCAAAACTTTGCGCACAAAGCGAGCTTCATTTGCCTCTTCGCTCCCAGCAATCAAAAAATCAATCAGACGTATTCTTCAGAGATGAGGCTCTTCATTGGCATCGGCCTGCCACTGTCGCTCGGAGAGGCCTTAGCACGTGCGACGCACTCTCTGCTTCCACCAGAACGCGAAGGCAGCGCGCACATCCGTCTCATCTGTCCGCAGGATATGCACGTAACATTAAGCTTCCTCGGGCATGTCGAGCCATCACTCCTCGAGCAGATTCAACAAAGCCTCGCGGCAGTCCATGCCGATCGAATACACCTCCGACTCAACGGCGTCGACATCTTTGCCAATGGTGGCATCCTCCTCGCAAAAGTCGAGCCCTCACCGAATCTTCTCAGCCTCGCCGAGCAAGTCCTCCACACAATGGAGCGTTGCGGCTTTCCAAGAGAGCAGCGCCCCTTCAAGCCGCACGTCACGCTGGCCCGCAGCAAAGGACGGATAAAGCTCGTTTCTCGTCAGCCAAACGATCCCGCATTTAGACAGACATTCAAAGCGGGTGAATTCTGCCTCTATCAAAGCTTCACCCGTCCGGAAGGATCGCAATATCAGGTGCTCAGAGCATTTCCCCTCGCCTGACCAAAATGCCAATCTATCCAACCGCCTGACACGGACTACAGATAAATCCGCATGGCAACCTGCGGTCGTCGCCAGCCAACCTCACCTACCTGCTACGCTTTAATCCAATGCCCCTCCAGCCCCACCTCAAGCACCTCATCGAAGGCCGCGGAACCCTCTCCCGCGAGCAAGCCCGCGCCCTCATGCAAGCCATCCTCGCCGGTGAACTCACCGACATCGAGATCGCCGCCCTCCTCGGAGCCCTGGCCGCCCGTGGCGAAACCCCCGCCGAGATCGCCGGCTTCGTCGACATCATGCGCGACGCCGCCACCCACCTCCCGCTCTCGCCAGCCGAGCAAGCCATCCTCGTCGATACCTGCGGCACCGGCGGAGACGGTAGTCGCACCTTCAACATCTCCACCGCCGCCGCCCTCGTCGCCGCCGCCGCCGGAGCGTCCGTGGCCAAGCACGGCAACCGCGCCATCACCTCACAAACAGGCTCAGCCGATGTCCTCGAAGCCCTCGGCATCCCCGTCGGCCTCAACCCCGTCGAAGCCACCGCCGCCCTCCGCACGCATCGCTTCGCCTTCCTCCATGCGCCATCTCTGCACCCGGCGATGAAGGCCGTCATGCCCGTTCGCCGAGCCCTCGGCGTCCGCACTGTCTTCAATCTCCTCGGTCCCCTCACTAATCCCGCTGGAGCATCGGCGCAGGTCATGGGCGTCTACGCCCCTCACGCCGTCCCACTCGTAGCCGAAGCCATGGCCCTCCTCGGCACCCGTCACGCCTTCGTCGTCCACGGCCAAAGCGAAACCGGCAAAGGCGCCGCCGCCAGCAACACTGGTTTAGACGAAATCTCCATCAGCGGCCCCACCCATCTTGCCGAAGTCCACAACGGCGTCGTCACCCTCTCCACCATCACACCCGAAGACGCCGGCCTCGAGCGCGCTCCGATGGAAACCCTCATCGGAGGCGACGCCACCACCAACGCCGCCATCCTCACCGCCATCTTCGCGGGCGAACGCGGCCCCCGCCGCGACATCGTTCTGCTCAACGCCGCCGCCGTCCTGGTCGCCGCAGACCTCGCCCCCGACCTCATCACCGGCGTAGCCCTCGCAGCCCGCACCATCGACATCGGCGCCGTAACATCTCTCGTCGCCATCCTCTCCCACAGACCCTAGTCAGCTCTCGCAGTTTGCTGTTGTATTTTGCCTGTCCTTCCATCAACCCAAAGCAAACGTCATCTCGACCGAAGGTGGCGAAGCCGCCGCAGCGGAGAGATCCCTGTATTTTGCTTTTGCTTTTGCTTTTGTCTTTGTCTTTGTCTTTGTCTTTGCTTGTCATTCTGAGCGCAGCGAAGAACCCCCGTATTTGTCTTTTCCGAGGGGAGCGAAGCGACCCGAATGCCTTTCCCTCCCCCTCCAGTCCAACGGAACATTCCCCGCACACCTGCGTATGCTCATAAGCAACAGGAGCGAACCACCTATGTCGACTTACCCCCCACCGCACTTCCCACTCGATCCCACCCTCATCACCACTGCCCTTGAGATCCCCGGCCATCGCATCATCCGCAACTACGGTCTCGTTCGCGGCATCGTAGTCCGCTCCCGCAACATCTTCGCCCTCGCAGGAGCCGGCCTTCAAACCATGATCGGCGGCGACATCACCATCTTCACCCAGCTCTGCGAAAAAACCCGTCAGGACTCCTTCGCCATGATGGCCCTCCACGCCGCCCAGCTAGGCGCCAACGGCGTCATCGCCGTCCGCTACGACGCCGAGGAGCTCATGCGCGGAGTCACCGAAGTCCTCGCCTACGGCACCGCCGTCTACGTCGAGCGCATTTAGCCTCTAACTCACACACTCCGCACGCTTACTCCGTCCTCAAAGCCTGCACCGGATCGGTCGAAGCCGCACGCTGCGCCGGTATCAACCCTGCAATGCCCGCCGCAGCCGCAAGAGTCACAATCGCGCCAATCATAACCAGCGGATTCGCACTCGTAACCTCATAAAGTTGTGCCCTCACATACCGCACACACAGCAGCGCCACCGGAATCCCGATCATCAGGCCAAGCGCCGTCTGAGCAATCGCTCCGCGCATGATCATCGCAACCACACCCGCGCGGTCCGCACCCAGAGCCATCCGTATCCCAATCTCCACCGTCCGTCGCACCACCGTGTACGCCGTAACGCCATACAGCCCAATCGTAGCCAGCAGCAAAGCCAGCACACCAAACAACATCGTCAGCCGCGCCAGCATTCGCTCTTCGCTAAACCGGTCGCCAATCTGCTGATCGAACGTCTGAAACTTCACAATCGTCAAATTCGGATTGATGCCCGCCAGCGTCCTCCGTGCCAGCGTCTCCATGTTGTCCATCGGCCTGTCTGTCTCGATCACCATCGCCCCGGCATACAACGACAAATCATCTTCAATCGGCTCTTTAGTATTTACCGGTCGCTGCATCATCGGTACGAAGTACATCATGTGGTTCTTCCATCGCACGCTCTCGTAAATCGTATCTTCCACCACACCCACAATCTCGTAATCCCCAGGTGAATTCGGTTCGCCAATACGGTGTCCCAAAGGATTCTTCTTCCCGAAGAACTGCCTCACAAACTCCTTATTCACCACCGTCACCGGCGGCGCCGTCGACGTATCCTGCACACCAATTCCGCGTCCCATCACCACACGTGTCCCCACCGAATCAAAGTAATCAGCATTCGCTTTTACGAACGAGGCGCCCAGTGTCAGATTCGGCTGTCCCTGCACCTGGATGCCGTTGCCCCAGTTGTTGTCCTCCATCGGCGTATACGTCGAAATCCCCACCTTCACCACTCCGGGCAGCGCATGGAAACCGCTCCTCCATCGTGCGATAAAGCGCCTCCACCTGCGTAGCCGTGTACCCCGCCGCCTGCGGATTGATGTGCACAATGTATCGATTGCGCGCATCCAGCTTCATGTCCGTGTTCTCCAGCCGGTTCAAACTCTGCGCAAACAATCCCGCCCCCACCAGCAGCACAAACGACAACCCCGCCTGCAGCACAACCAGCGCACGCTGCAACCGCGAAGCTCCCGTCGATGTCGAGCGCAACCCGCTCCGCAAAGCGTCCGCCGGCTGAGCCCTCGCCGCAATCCACGCCGGAGCCACGCCAAACAGAACTCCCGTCAGCACCGACAGCCCAATCGCAAACCCCACCACCACCCCCGAAGGGCTCGCATCAATCGGAACGTTCTGCTCTCCCGGAAACGCCAGCCTCAGCAGCATCTGCGTCCCCGCATACGCCACCGCGAGCCCCGCAAGCCCACCCATGCCCGCCAGCAACACACTCTCCGTCAACAGTTGGCGCACAATCCTCCCACGCCCCGCCCCCAGCGCTGTACGAAGCGACATCTCCATCCGCCGCGCCATGCCGCGCACCAGCAGCAGATTCGCAATATTCGCGCACGCAACCAGCAACACCAGTCCCGCAACCCACATCAACAGACGCAGATGAGCTCCATACTCCTCCTGCATCGACTGAATACCCGCACCGCCCGGCGTCAACACCACATGCGCTCTGGCCAACAGTTTCTTGCCATCTCCGTCCGAAAAATTCTTGGTCGTCGCAAACTCCTGCCTCGCCGTCGCGCTCAGCTTATCCTGAAGAGCCGCCACCGACACGCCCGGCTTGATGCGCCCAACAATATAAAGCCAACTCACATTCGGATCGTGCACATACGGCACATTCGCCAAAACCGTCATCGTCTCATTCGGCAGATAGAAGTCCGGCGGCGTACTCATCAACCGGTCGCCATAGAACCCCTTCGGCGCAATCCCCACCACCGTCACTGCCTTCGTATTCACCCAGATCGTGCTGCCCACCACCGCCGCATCGCCTGCATAATCCCGTTGCCACGCCGTATAGCTCATCACCGCCGTCATCGGCGCGCCCTTCACATCATCGCTGTCCGTCAGCAAGCCGCCCAGCGCTTGGCCGCAGTCCAAACGTGCGGAAGTAGTTGCCCGAGACAAACTCGCCCATCACCGACCGCGCATCCGTCTCGTTCGCGCCACGCACAACGATCGGCCGGTACCCAAAGCCCGCCTGCATCGCCGCCAACTCCTCAAACTCCGGCGCACTCTTCTTCATCTGCTCATACATCTCTGTAGAGAACAGCGAGTAATCGCCGCTGTCCCTCGTCCCCGAGGTAACACAGCAGTCGTTGCTATCGCCCACCCGCACCAGCATCTTCGGATCCGCAACCGGCAGGCTCTTCAGCAACACCGTATGCACCAGCGTAAAGATCGCCGCGTTCGCCCCAATCCCCAACGCCAGCGTTAGCATCACCGTGACCGTAAACGCCGGCGTCTTCTTCAACTGCCGCAGCGCATATCGAACGTCCTGAATCAGAGTCGTCATCGTCGCTCTCCTTTGGAGCCGGCATCAGCAGTAACGTAGCAAGGATTTCCGCTGAACAAAGAAGCACGTAACCATCCAAAACCCCGACTCTCTTATTCCCTATTTTTCTGCGAGTTACAAAATGACGATTCTCCCACACTGTTCATTCGCGATATTCGCCGTCCAAAGATGGACACCCTTCTCACTCATCCGGCTCAGCAAGCAACTCTCCCAGACGATCAAATCGCTTCTCCCACAACGACCGCCGATCATTAATCCATTGCTCCACCACCGACAGCCCCGCAGTCTCAATCCTGCAAGTACGCACCCGTCCCATCTTCTCCGTGCGCACCAGCCCGCTCTCCTCCAGCACCTGAAGATGCTGCACTACCGCAGCCAGAGTAATCAGCAGCGGCGCAGCCAGGCTCGAAACCGATGCCGGCCCATTGTTACTAAGTCTCTCCACAATCGCCCGTCGCGTAGGATCGCCCAGCGCATGAAACACCCGGTCGACCCTCACCTTCCGGCTCGCCTTCGCAGCGGCTCTCACCGTCCCTCCAACTCAGTTCCCAGCGAGTCCAGCAGATACCGCCATCCCTCTTCGCGCATCTGCGGCCCATCCGCGCCCTCAAAGAAAGCCGACTGCTCCGTGAACACAAGATTAGTTCCCTTCTCCTCCGCCAGAAACTCAAACGTAGCCAGAGAAGCCGAAATCCGTCTCTCTCCAATCGTCATCGTGTAAGCAATAACAATCCTTCTCTCCCCAACAATATCCTGATACGTCG
Organism: uncultured Acidobacteriaceae bacterium; assembly: GCA_963831665.1. Taxonomy (GTDB): domain Bacteria; phylum Acidobacteriota; class Terriglobia; order Terriglobales; family Acidobacteriaceae; genus Edaphobacter. The sequence goes on from CAWHRG010000001.1 coordinate 656,673, forward strand.
TATCGTTCGTGCACGGCACACCCGCAAACGGCGTAGTCTCCGGCAGCCGTGTGGTCATCATTTCCTTGCCGCCAACCCGAAAGTCCATCTCAAACGCATCCACCTGCTTGCCTTCGCCTCCGGCAAACCAGCGGCGCTTCTTCACCGGGTCAGAGAACGCAGCAAACACCCGCTGCGGTGGCGTGGGATAGCTGCGTTCGATAACAAAAGTTGCGTGCGTCACAGATCTCTCACTCATAATTCCTTCTCCTCACAGGACCCAAAGTCTACCGTTGTCTTTTGTATTCACGCACCCGGCGCATAACTCAAAAACACCTTCCCGTTCCCAAACACCCGAGACCGCGTCAGCTTCAAACTCAACTTCTCCGTAAGCCCATCAAACATCGTCCTCCCTTTGCCCAGAACAACCGGATCCACTACCATCTGGTACTCATCAACCAATCCCTCCCGCGCCAGCTGCGAAACAATCATTCCGCTTCCCAGAATCACCATACCGTCACCAGGCTCTTCCTTCATCCTCCGTATCGCCGTCGCCGGATCATTTTTCACCAACGTCGTATTGCTCCACGAAACCTCATCAAGCGTCTTCGAAAACACCACCTTCCGCGCCTGATTCATCCTGTCTGCCACAACCGAATCATGCTTGGACGCCATCGGCGTAGGCCAATAACTCGCCATCAACTCATAGGTCACGCGCCCAAACACGAGCGTCCCGTCGCCCTTGGCATTTTCTGCCACAAACGCATTCCACTCCGCATCGTTCACATCCATCTTCGCCCATTGCATGCTGCCATTCGCATCCACAAAATACCCATCCAACGAAACATGATTGAAGACCACTAGTTTTCTCATCTCTTTCTCCTCTTTCTATTCAATTCGATATGGAGACTATTCCCTCCGAATTTAAGTCCAAAACTTTAGTAGACACTTAACTATCGAATTCAATAGAAATTGTCAAGTTACAACTTAACTATTCGCGTCGCCTCCTCCTCATCTCTTGCAATTGCCCCCTTTGCAGTTGTAGTTGCCTTTCTTGCTTGTCATCCCCGAAGGGGATCTGCTGTTTACAGTCGCCTGCCTGGTCTTTTGCTAAGCTTGTCGCAACCGAAAGGAGTCCACAAATGGCCCGAGTAACCGGCATAGGCGGCATCTTCCTCCGCGCCCGCGACCCCAAATCCCTCAGCGCCTGGTACGCCCAGCATCTCGGCATTCAACTGGCCGACTATGGCGGCGCCACTTTTCTTTGGACCGACGAGGTCCCCGCCACCACCGGCATGACCACCTGGTCTCTCTTTCCCGCCGACACCAAATACTTCGGCCCCGGCAACAACGAAGGCCCTCAGCAAGCCATGGTCAACTACCGTGTAGACGACCTCGACGCGCTCCTCACCCAACTAGCCGCCGCAGCCGTCTCCATCGACCCCAAACGCGAAGACGCCGACTACGGCCGCTTCGCCTGGATCACCGACCCCGAAGGCAACCGCATCGAACTCTGGCAACCCCTCGTCTAGCAAGCCATAAAATCTGGGTGCCCCATGTCCGGACTCTCGGACATGGGTTCTCCGCCACCGCCAAAAATAAATCCCAAAAACTGCAAAAAAATTCACCCCAAAAAACCGCACATCCACAAACCATCTTCACCACACAATCCACCACCATCTAACCAGCAAAAAACCACGTCCAGCACCCCAATTTCCCCCAAACCCTCAGCAAAAACGCACTTTCCCCACGCAGAAAAAATCCGCAAAAATTTCACCCCAAATATCCACCGCCCTACCCGTTTAGGATAGGCAAATACCCATGACTAACATCATCCCAGGCCGCCTCGAAGTCATCACCGGCCCCATGTTCTCCGGCAAATCCGAGGAGCTCATCCGCCGCCTCAAGCGCGCCCGCATCGCCCGCCAGCGCGTAGCCTGCTTCAAGCCCGACATCGACCTCCGCTACCACCGCACCTCCATCGCCAGCCACAGCGACCAGACCCACGAAGCCTGCACCGTAGCCAACGTCGACCGCCTCCGCGAAGCCCTCTTCCCCCTCCTCGAAACCACCGACGTCGTCGGCATCGACGAGGTCCAGTTCCTCGACGAAACCATCATCTCCCTCAGCGTCGAGCTCATCCACCTCGGCAAGCGCGTCATCATGGCCGGCCTCGATACCACCTTCAACGCCGAGCCCTTCGGCCCCGTCCCCGCCCTCATGGCCATCGCCGACGAGGTCACCAAACTCTCCGCCGTCTGCATGGTCTGCGGCCAACCCGCCATCCACACCCAGCGCCTCGGCCAAAGCCAGGAGCTCGTCGTCGTAGGCGCCGCCGGCCTCTACGAAGCCCGTTGCCGCACCCACTTCCAGCCCTTCCTCGACGAGCACCACTCCGAGCAGCTCGAACTCCCCGCCGTCGGCTAACGCCTCCAAGTAGAGTTGCCCGAAGATCAAAAAAAATCCCACTCAACTCCCATAAGCCCTCTGGCATCTCAACTTTAGATCTGTGCTGACCGAATCACATCGATCCGGTCGGCACAGAAATAAAAGTCGAAACCGGAGGTTTACCCTTGAAGACACTTTTTGGTTCATTCCTGATCGCTTCTCTTATCTCCCTCCCTGTAGCTGCACAACAACATCCCGGCGGAGGCCATCCCGGCGGAGGGGCTCCTCATCCCGCCCCCAGAAACGGCCCCGAACCTTACCACGGCCCCCCGCCATCGGCGAATCGCACTTTTGTCGACCATCCCGGCCACCCCAACGCCCCACACGTCGATGAAAACCACTGGGTAGGCCACGACACTGGCCCCCACGACCCCCACTACCATCTCGACCATCCTTGGGAGCACGGCCATTTCACCGCCGGCTTCGGCCCGTCCCACGTCTGGCGTCTGGGCGGCGGCGGACCATCCCGCTTCTGGTTTGGAGGCTTCTACTTCAGCGTAGCCCCTTACGACTTTGCCTACGTCAACGGCTGGCTATGGGACTCCGACGACATCGTCATCTACGAAGATCCTGACCATCCCGGCTGGTACCTCGCTTACAACACCCGGCTCGGCACCTACGTCCACGTCCAATACCTCGGCTAGAGCCGGAGACCGCATCCCCTCACACCGGAGATCAAGCCCAACCGCTTCCTCTCCGGTGCCTTCTCTTCCCTCTCTTCCCCTCTTCCCTCTTCCCTCTTCCCTCTTCCCTCCTCTTCCCTCTTCCCTCTTCCGAATAATGAGAATTCAGTCCCACCTCCTGTATGCTTTACCCTGCGTCCGATTTCAAGCATCTGATTCTAAGTAGGAGAGTCGTCCTATGCGCTTCACTGCAGCTGCAACCGTCGCCCTCAGTCTCCTCGTCACTCCAGCCTTCGCCAAGGCGAAGAAGATCGCCCCAGTCGTCGTTCCCTTGAAGACAAGCGCTGGCGAAGACGCCGGAACCGCCACCTTCACCCAAGGCAAAAAAGACCTCACCATCAAGGTCAGCCTCAAAAACCTGCCCGTAGGCGAGCATGCTGTTCACATCCACCAGAAGCCGCTCTGCGACGCCCCCGACTTTAAGACCGCTGGAGGCCACTTCAACCCTGACAACAAGCAGCACGGCCGCCTGAATCCATTGGGCCATCACAACGGCGACATGCCCCAGAACATCACCATCGGCGAGGGCCACGTTGGCCAGGCCACCTTCAAGGTCAACTACCTCTCGCTCGACCCCTCTTCGCCCGACTCCATCCTGGCCAACGGTGGAACCTCCATCATGGTCCACGAGAAGCCGGATGACATGAAAACCGACCCTACAGGCAACGCGGGCAACCGTATCGCTTGCGGCGTCATCATGGAGCCAGCACCCTAGCGGTAGCGATTGAACCAGCGGGAACGCCCATGCGTATAGAGATTCATGGGCGTTTTACATATGGCGATCCCGGCAGCGGGCGTAAGATCCAGCCGAAAACCGGCCTCGCGCCCCCTTACCCGCTCCGGTACTCATGAGCAGGTAAGGCAACAAAGCACGCCGCCACCACCCGTCACGCACGGTACACTGCTCCCACAGCAAAATACGCCAGAGGCAAAGTTGGAGCGCACCCCAGAACAGGAAGCAGCACAGGAAGCCGTCGCCAAACTGGTTCGCCAGTGCATGGCCGGTGACGCACAGGCCTGGCAGCAGCTCGTCCTCTCCCAGCACAGACGTATTTACGCTATCTGCTACCGTTTCACCGGCTCTGCCTCCGACGCCGAAGACCTCACCCAGGACGTCTTCCTCAAGCTCTACAAGAATCTCGCCAGCTTCGACACCCAGAAGGGCAGCTTCCAGACCTGGATCACCACCCTGGCCCGGAACCTCCTTGTCGACCACTTCCGCCGCACCCGCCTCGACCGGGCAAGCGACTCCCTCGACGCCACCTTCGACGGCGAAGAGGACGGCCCCACCATGGCCGAGCGGCTGGCCGACCCCCGCCCATCTCAGGAGCATCACGTCGCTGGCCTCGAACTCAAAGCGCGCGTCCAGGCGGCACTCAAACAACTCTCGCCCGAGCTTCGTGAAGCTGTTATCCTGCGTGATCTCGAAGACATGGACTACAAAGAGATCGCCCAGGTACTTCGGATTCCTGAGGGCACCGTCAAAAGCCGCATCAGTCGCGGCCGCGGGGAACTTGCAAGGTTACTGGAACGTATAGAAGGGCAGGTGGTTTAAAGTGGCGGACATCAACCAATTCGGCAGCGCGAAACCCCCTCAAGGGGCAGACGCAGAACATTGTGCCCGGTGTGAGGCGATGCTCGCCGATGCACTCGACGGCACACTCTCTGCCGCCGATCAGGCAGCTTTTGACCTCCACATGATCGGCTGCGAAGGTTGCAGCGCCATGCTCGCCGACGCTCAGCGCGGAGCCGCCTGGATGGAGATGCTAAAGTCTCCCCGGCCGGAGCCACCCCCCGCGCTCCTCGAACGCATTCTCGCCCAGACCAGCGGTCTGGCCGCAGCTGAGGCTAAATCGCATATCGTTCTCGGCCCCACCGACTATATCCGGCAGCCGCAGCCAAATACCATCCTGGGACGCCCCACTCTGGCCCCCACCGCCTACCCTGCCGCATTCGGTCCCGCCAAGGTTCTGCCCTTCCGAACCCGTGTAGCCTCGGCCTTCAATCTTCGCTCCATCGGACAGACACTCCTGCAGCCCCGTCTCGCGATGACAGCCGCCATGGCATTCTTCTCCATCGCCCTGACCCTCAACCTCACCGGCGTTCGCATCAGTGACTTTCGCATCAGCGACCTCAAACCATCCAACATCATGCGGAGCGCGTATCAGGCAAAGGCTCGCGTCGTCCGCTACGGAGATAATCTCCGTGTCGTCTACGAGCTTGAATCCCGCGTTCGCGATCTCCAGCGTTCCACCGACAACGACAATCCCACCCCGGCCCCTCAAGGTTCTTCGGCCCCCCCGGACCAGAATCAAAGGCCCTCTGGCGCGCAACAGCCCAACGACCAGAAGCCTGGAGGACAAAACCCTGATCAAAAGCAAAGCCATCCTCGCCCTAAATCCGGCACTAGCCAGCGCATAGTCCCCGGAGGCAGTTTGCGGTCCGTCGGTTCAACCACGTACCGCGAGTCCCATACGGCTCCCATTGAGGCTTTTGTTATCTTTTCACCCAGCATTATGAAGGACATACAGGAAGGGAGACTCGTATGAACTGCGCCAACCATCCTGATCGCGAGCGTATCGCATTCTGCCAGAACTGCGGCAAACCTCTTTGCCAGGAGTGCACCCGGACCGTCGGCACAGCCGTCTTCTGCGAGCCCTGCCTCGCAGCAAAACTAGCCGGATCCGGCGCTCCGCCGCCCGACCCATCCGCGCCAGGTAGTTACACCTATCCCAACGCCGCTTATACCTCGACCATCCCTCCCCTTGGTCACGGCGAACCGAACCCGGCCCTTGCCGCTCTTCTCGGCATCATCCCCGGCGTCGGCGCCATGTACAACGGCCAGTACGCCAAAGGAATCGTCCATCTCGTCGTCTTTGCCATTCTCATCACACTGGCCGACGAACACGGCATCTTTGGACTCTTCATCGCTGGTTGGGTCATCTATCAGATCCTCGAAGCACATCACACAGCAAAAGCTCGCCGCGACGGAACACCTCTTCCCAACCCTTTCGGTCTGAACGATCTCGGCGAACGCCTCGGCTTCGGCAAGGCATGGGCCGCCCCCGGCGCAACTCCGGGAACAACTCCCGGCGCAGCTCCCTATACCGAAACGCCCTTCACGCAGGGCCCGGTTGTGCCACCACCCACCGCCAGCGCATATACGACTCCACCAACTGCCGGATATCCCCCACCGCAACAGCCGCCTCCCGCCTGGGGAGACCCTTGGAGCAACTACTCCTACACGCCGCCGCCGGTATCTTCCTACATGCCACCGGTTCCACCAATCGATGCAAATCTGGCCTACACCGGGAATCGTTTCCCTGCTGGAGCCGTCTGGCTCATCGGTCTCGGCGTCCTCTTCCTCATCGGCAACGCCGGTATCTTCCACGGCTTCCCTGTTCACAAGCTTCTTCCGTTCTTTCTCATCGGCCTGGGCGTCTGGATCTTCGTCCACAAGATGACGCTCACTGGTGCCAGCATGGCCGACGATGGCACGACTCTCTATCGCATGCGTCTCTTCAGCGCTCTCCGAGGTTCAGTCTGGGTCGTTCTGGTTGGAGTCATGTTCCTGCTCTCTACCTTCGGCATCCTTTCATGGGGCAGAAGCTGGCCGCTCTTCATCATCGTCGCCGGTCTCATGACTGTCTTCGAGCGTACGGCTTATAGCAACGCGGCAGCCTCAATGCCTATCTACCCACCGACTCCTCCCGCTCCTCCCCAGGGCCCGGCGTCCACCTCTATCGTCCCCTCCAACCAGAATGACCAGGAAGGGCGCTGATCCAATGGCAAACCAAACCCCACCGTATCCACCTCCAGGCCCACCCCCCGGTCCCCCGTACGGCAACGATTGGAAATATCAGCGCCGTTTGATGAAGGAGCAGGCCCGCATGCAGCGCGACATGCTCCGCGCCCAGCAACAGGCTTACCGGCAGCAACTTCGTGGCATGCGTCGAGGCTCTGTCGTCGGCCCGCTTATGGTCATCGGCATCGGCATTGTCTTCCTGCTCGTGCAGACAGGTCGCATCGCTGGCCACGATCTCTGGCTTTGGTACGGACGCTGGTGGCCCGCCCTGCTCGTCGGCGCCGGTCTCATCATGTTGCTCGAGTGGGCCGTCGATCAGTACTTGCACTCCGGCGAAACTCCCTTCCGTCGGCGCAGCATCGGTGGCGGAGTCTTCACCCTCCTTCTGCTCTTCGGAATCGCAGGCTTCTTCGTCAGCGGTATTCACGAGGGCCGTATCTTCGGCAAAGCTATGAACATCGACCAGGATAATCTGGACGAATTCATGGGCGACAAACACGAGAGTGATCAGACCCTCTCGCAGGCCTTCCCCGCCGGAACAGAACTATCTATCGACAATCCCCGCGGCGACATCTCCGTCTCCGGCACCAGCGACGACAATCAGATCCACGTCTCCGTCCACAAACAAGTCTTTACCCGCTCCGACTCCGACGCCGATAACAAGGCACAGAAACTCAGCCCCAGCCTCACCAAAGACGGCACCACGCTCAACCTCAAGCTGGCTTCTGTCGAAGGCGGTCGCGCCGATCTCGTCATCACCGTGCCTGCCGCTGCTGCAACCACCGTCTCAGCCAACCACGGTGACATCCACGTCTCCGAGCTCAAAGCCCCCGCCAGCCTCACTGCCAACCACGGCGATGTCACCCTCAGCGGCATCACGGGCCCTGTCAGCGCACACGTCAACAATGGCGACTCCTCTTTCTCCGCCCACAACATCACCGGGCCCATCAGCCTCGAAGGCCGCGGCCGCGACCTCACCGTCTCCGACATCTCAGGTCCCGTCAATCTCGACGGTGAATTCTTCGGTACCACCCACCTCGAGCGCGTCCGCAGTACAACACGCTTCCACACCAGCCGCACCGACTTCCGCCTCGCCCGCCTCGACGGTGAAGTCGAGATCAGCCCCAACGCCGACCTCTCGGCCGACCAGGCCGCCGGTCCGCTCACCCTCATCACCCGCAACCGCAACATCACGCTCGACCGCATCTCGGGCGACATCTCAGTCACCAACCGCAACGGCTCGGTCGACCTGACCGCCGCCCCCCCACTCGGCAACGTCACCGTCGAAAACCGTAACGGGACCGTGAACCTCACCGTTCCCGAAGAAGCTCACTTCACCGTGCAGGCCGAGACCACCAACGGCGACATCGAAAACGACTTCTCCCTGCCCACCCAGGAGAACGACAACCGCAAAACCTTCGGCGGCACAGTAGGCAAGGGCGGCGCACTCATCCGCATCACCACCAGCCAAGGCGACATCGCCCTCAAAAAAGCCTCTGTAGCCCCCCTCCCGCCTATGCCTCCACCGCCACCGCCGCTCTCCATCCACGGCTCTGACGGCTCGAGCGTCATCATCGGCAAAAACGGCGTCAACATCTCAGGTTCTGATGGCTCAAGCGTCATCGTCAACAAGGACGGCGCCCGCATCTCCACCCGCACCGACGGAGCCCACACCTACACCGAGAGCAACGGAACGACCTTAACCACCTCAGTCGACGGCACCAAAACCTACGCCACCCATCAGGGAGACAGCTATACCGCCACCCCCGATGGCACCAAGACCTACTCCGGCCACGACGGAACCCGTATCACCGTCAGTCCTGACGGCACAAAGGTAGGCATCGGCCCCGGCGGCAAGGCCTTATCCAACGCCGAAATCGACGCCCAACTCCGCAGAGTAGAAGCCGAGATCCGCAGACTCATCGATCAACACAAAAGACAACCACTAACCCACGTGATCCTGATGAACCAGTAGCCCCGCTACTTCTTCATCGGGATCACAATCGAAGCCCCCGTCTGCACCGCATTCGTCTCCGCAAAGTTCCCCTGATTGATCCCCACGCTCAGCCGCCCACGCGAATCGATATAAAGCAGCCCCTTCCCCACCGGCACATCGCTGAACGTCTTCACAAACGGCAGCTCATATTTCTTTCCAGCAATCTCCACCGGCACCACATCTCCCACCACATATCCAAGCCGCGCAAACGTCTCCGCTGGCACATTCAACACCAGATTCCCAAACGGCCCATCCGTCCCAATCGTCTCTCCCCGCAGACCCGCCGCATCGCACCGTCGCATAGTGAATATCCAGCCTCACCAGCTTCGCCACATCCACCACCGGCCCTGCTGTCGTCCAATCATCCCCACGAGCCAGATGCGCTCCCGCCGGCGAAAAGATATCCCGCCCATGAAACGTCGACGAGGTCTTCGCCCCAATCATCCACTCAGGATTCCTGATCTCCCTCGCCGCCACAATCCCATCGCGATCCTGCACCAGCGTCAGCAGCCCATTATCCGGAACAACAAAAAACTGCCCCTTCTTCGACTTCGCAATAATCGCCTTCCGCGCACTCCCCACCGTCGGATCCACGACAACAACAAACACTGCATCATCAGGAAAATAAGGTGCCGACCCCGCCAGAAACCGCGCCCCTTCCGCAATATCGAACGGCGTCACTTGATGCGTAATATCCAGAATCCGCACCCCCGGAGCCACACCATTCATCACCGCCTTGCATATCCCCACCGCATCATCGCGAACATCGAAGTCCGTCATAAACCCAATCACCCGCAAAGCCTTCGCGTCAGTCGAAGCCCGCTGCGTCTGACCAAAGGAAGTAAGAGGGCCGACGCACAACCCAGCCACCAAAGCTCCCAACAAAAATCCACGAACCCAATGGCAAAGTCTCAAGGCAGTCATCTCCCGCACAATTTTGCTTAACCATACCCCCACACTAACTGACGTTACGATGCTATTCGATCCGGAGTGCCCGCATAGGATCAAGCCGCGAAGCTCGCCACGCTGGAATCACGCAAGCTGCTCCTGCGACCAACAGCAGCACAAGGCTGACAAGACCAAATACGGCCGGATCGAGCGGCTGCGTTCCATAGAGCATAGATTGAATCTCGCGCGTAACGACAGCACTGGCGGCAAGCCCGAGGGCCAGTCCGATCACCGCAGGCCGCAGACCATCCACCAGCATCAGCCGAAGAACCTGCTCACGCTGCGCACCGAGAGCGATGCGGATGCCAATCTCGCCGGTGCGCTGGACGACAAGATAAGACAGCACTCCGAACAACCCCACGGCGGCGAGCAGCAGAGAAAGCGTGGCGAACGCCCCCAGCAGACGTGCTTCAAAGCTCGAGTTGGAGGTGGATTTGCCGATCACCTGCTGCATGGTGAGCACATTCGAGACGGGAAGATCGGGGTCGATCCCAGCGATGGTCTTCTGAATCGGGATCCCCAGCGCGATCGGATCAGTCGTAGACCTCACAACCAGAAGCTGTATCCGATGTCATGCCGGGGATTCCAGACAGAATAGGAAACCACATCATGCTGCGAACTGGCTCGTTAAGCAAATAACGCGTATCTCCGACGATGCCAACGATCTCAAAGTTTTCAGGAGACGGGCTGCGCCAACTCACTGCGAGATGTTTGCCGAGAGGATCTTCGTTCGGGAAAAATTCACGCGCCAGTTTCTGGTTGATGATCACGAAGTTGCTGTTGTCCAACCGCTCATGAGATGTGAAGAAGCGGCCCTTGACCAGTGGAATCTGTATAGCCTGGAAATACCCGGGATCTGCCGTGCGAAAGATAGCAGAATCACGTTTTTCCGGCGGCTCCGGAGGATGCTCGGGGATGGAGAAGGTCGTGTCGCCGTATACCCCATCGCCTGGGACCACGTTGGTGAGTCCCGCAGCGGCCACGCCGGGCAGTTGACGAACTCTTTCCAGAAGCTGCGTCTGGGCCGAAACAATCTGCTCTGGCTTCGAATAGCTCTCTCCGCGAAGAAAGTACTTCATGGTGAGGATATTTTGAGTGCCGCAACCAAGATCGACCGAGCCAAGCTGAAGGAAGCTCTTGAACAGTAGCCCGGCACAAACCAGTAGAACGACCGTAAGCGCGAGCTCGACGGTCAAAAGTCCCTTGCGCAACGACGCCTTCGAAGCGGACCCACCCAGGGTTCTGGCGTTGTCCTGCAGTGCCGCGGAGACCGTGGCCGTATGCAGCATCGCAGGAAGCATCCCGGAGAGTATTCCTGCAAGGAAGGTAGTTCCAACAGCGAAGGCCAGCACCGTTGCATCGATATGAATTGCGTCGGCCCTCGGCAGATCGAGCCAATACGTCGTCAGCCAGCGCACCGCACCGCCAGCGAGAACAATACCCAACGCGCCACCCGAGAGGCAGATGAGCACACTCTCCGTGATTTGCTGACCGATGAGCCGCATGCGGCTGCCCCCCAGCGCCGAGCGCACAGCCATCTCCTTACGGCGGGCGACGGCCCGGGCAACCAGCAAATTCGATAGGTTCAGGCATGCAATGAGCAAGAGGCAGAGAACGGCGACCATCAACATCGAGAGAGGAGCTTTGGCGTCGCCTACGATGTCCTCGACCAGCGGAAGCGAAACGACCGCAGGGGCCACTGGGCCGACGCCGCCGAAGCGCGTAAAGATTCCGTGCTGTATCGCGTTTACTTCCTCCGTGGCACGACTCAAGGAAACGCCAGACCTGAGTCGCGCAATCACGTGGCTTGTATGGCTGTAATGACTATGCAGGATAATCGAAGAAATTCCTTTGTGGTACGGGACCCACAACTGAATCTTCGGATCGGGAAAAGTGAACCACTGCGGGAGCACGCCCACAACCGTGTACGGCTGACCATTGAGGCGGATGCTCTTTCCGACAATCGAAGGATCCGCATTGAAGCGGCGTTTGAAGAAGCTCCACGACAGGATAACCGTGGGACTCGCACCGTCCATATCATCTGCAGAAACGAAGGACCTGCCTAGAACGGGCTGCACGCCGAGTGTTGAAAACAGATTCCATGAAGATGTGACGGCTTGGAGAAATTCCGGAAGCTCGTTGCGATTGCCGGACATGTTGTAGCCGGTCCATCGCCAGATCGCCATTTGCTCGAAGCTGTGGGACTCGCTTTGCCAATCGTAGAAATCGCCCGCCGCCACGATGCCGCCCTTGCCTGTGTCGGACTTTCCATACAAAGCGATGAGTTGATTCGGAGCCGAGAAAGGCAAAGGATCGAGCAGGACGCTTCGTACAACCGTGAAGAGCGCCACATTCGCGCCGATACCCAGCGCCATCACAAGAATCGCAATCGTGGCAAATCCCGGTGTCCGTCTCAAGGTTCTGGCTGCGTATTTCAGATCGCGCCAGAGGTTGTCGATCATCGTGATCGTGTTCTGTTGCCAAAGCTCTTCGCGGACTCGCTGAGGATTGCCGAGCTTGATCCGAGCCTGACGCCGGGCTTCTACCGACGGCATCCCACGGGCGACGTTTTCTGCAGTCTCTTCCTCTAAATAAGTTTTAACTTCCTCTTGCAGCTCGGCGTCCGAGCGTCTCCGGTGAAAAAACCTGCGCAAGTTCATCTGACGCCTCCATCAATCCAGAATCTCTTCTCCCATCACCAACCCGATCGCACGGGTCATCTGTCGCCAGCGATTCGTCTCCCGCAAAAGCTGCTTCTTTCCCGCCGCGGTGAGCCGGTAGAACTTCGCTTTGCGGTTATTTTCACTAGCTCCCCAATAAGAGGAGACCCATCCACGATCCTCCAGTCGATGCAAAGCGGGATACAGCGAACCCTGCTCTACCTCCAGAACGTCCTCAGATGTCCGCTCAATGACCTTGGCAATCGTATGTCCATGTGCGTCTCCCGTCACCAGGGTGCGCAAAATCATCATGTCCAGCGTGCCCTTCAGCATCTCTCCATCGGATTGACCGCTCTTGCGCATCGCCACCTTCCACTAGAACTTCTATGGAAGACAGCTTACACCACTCGAACTTCTATGGGAAGCGGTGCCATCTTCCATTGTTGCCCAGGAGAGTGAGTAGAGGACCGTTGTTTGAACGGTGCGGACCACTTACTAGCAATTATGAGATGGTCTTCAGGTAACGGTATCGGTCGAGGGTGATCTTGGCACGGATGGCGTCGACGGCGGCAGGATAGCGGAGACGCGCAAATGCGACCCAGGCATCGCGGTAGGTCTCCCAGGTTTTTTCCACGTTGGAAAGATGGTCGGCTGTCACGGCGCCCTGATCGATCGCTTCCTTTGTCTGAGCTCCTAATTGCTGGATTTCCTTCTCGTATTCGCGACGCAGTGAGGCATCGGCCATTCTGACCTGATTATCAGAAAATACGGGCCATCTCTTGCGTTCGAAGTGAACCACTTCCGTGTGA
>CAWHRG010000001.1:675000-1306196 GCA_963831665.1 uncultured Acidobacteriaceae bacterium
CTCGCTTTCGCTGCGGCTCGCTCACGCTTAACCTTGCTGACAAGAATAACTAGCCGGCTCATTATGCAATAGGCACGCGGTCAGACATTCCCTTACGGGCATAGTCCTCCCACTGCTTGTAGGCACACGGTTTCAGGTACTTTTCACTCCCCTCAATGGGGTGCTTTTCGCCTTTCCCTCACGGTACTGGTTCACTATCGGTCAGAAACGAGTATTTAGCCTTACGGGATGGTCCCCGTGGATTCAAGCAGGGTTTCTCGTGCCCCGCCTTACTCAGGTACCTGCTTCGAGTCTGGATCAATTTCGCCTACGGGTCTGTCACCCTCTTTGGATCTCCTTTCCAGAAGATTCAGCTATCGACCAGATTGGTAACTCTACTTTTGCAGGCCCTACAACCCCCGAGACACCGAAATGTCACGGGTTTGGGCTGTTCCGATTTCGCTCGCCACTACTTTCGGAATCGAGGTTTCTTTCTCCTCCTGGAGGTACTGAGATGGTTCACTTCCCTCCGTTCGCCTGTTCCTACCTATGAATTCAGTAGGACATACCTAGGTTTTACCTAGGTGGGTTTCCCCATTCGGAAATCTCCGGATCAACGCTTGTGTGCAGCTCCCCGAAGCTTATCGCAGCTTGCCGCGTCCTTCATCGCCTGTTTCTGCCAAGGCATCCACCGTGCGCCCTTAGTAGCTTGACCATAGAATTTACTCGCACGCAGCAGAGCAACAACCTCTGCAACATAGAGCTATCTACGTTTGATATAGTCCACGCCTGTGTCGTACAACCCTCATCTCAACTTGCGAGACTCCGGTCGGTAACACGAAAATTATTCTAAAGACACTCAATAACTGACAGCTTTCTTCGGAAACTACCCGAAGACATGCTGCTCAGCCTTGTAGTTATATTTACCCAATCTATTCAGTTGTCAAAAATCGTTGAGCGTACCGTATTGCTACGTTGACGCATCGCACCCTAAGGCGGCTTGAGCATTCCTGCTCAAGGTTCAATCTCCGTAATCAGAGAGACTCAACCTCAAGCAGACATCGCTTGACCTACATGTCGAACATGCCAATCGAGAGGTTATGGTGGAGCTGAACGGGATCGAACCGTTGACCCCCTGCTTGCAAAGCAGGTGCTCTCCCAGCTGAGCTACAGCCCCTTGATAATCAGTTTACCTGATCGTCGGGATAAAGGTGGTGGGCCTGGGTAGATTCGAACTACCGACCTCACCCTTATCAGGGGTGCGCTCTAACCAACTGAGCTACAGGCCCGACTCTACAGCACCAGACCCGAAGGCCTGATGCGCAGGCTGCTCTGTTGTTGACTCATTTGCGAGTCAAAAATCGAGCTCTCTCGAAAGGTTTCGAGGACACAGTTGAACGTGCAAAGCAGCTACGCCGCTTTTGACCATCGGTGTTGACCGAAGAACGAAATAAAGAGGGTCTAGTTCAGGCTCATCTGCACTTGCTTACGCTTATGCAGATGGTACCCGGTCACTATTTCAATTCGGATGATCTGAGATCATAGCCGCCCGCATTCGCAGGGCATTGAAATATGCCGAGATGTTCTCTTTAGAAAGGAGGTGATCCAGCCGCAGGTTCTCCTACGGCTACCTTGTTACGACTTCACCCCAATCATGAATTACACCTTGGGCGGCTGCTCCCTTGCGGTTAGCGCACCGACTTCTAGTGCAACCCACTTTCGTGATGTGACGGGCGGTGTGTACAAGGCCCGGGAACGTATTCACCGTGGCATGCTGATCCACGATTACTAGCGATTCCAGCTTCATGGAGTCGAGTTGCAGACTCCAATCCGAACTGAGGCCGGCTTTTTCCGATTAGCTCCCCCTCGCGGGTTTGCAGCGGTTTGTACCGGCCATTGTAGCACGTGTGTAGCCCTGGACATAAAGGCCATGAGGACTTGACGTCATCCCCACCTTCCTCCCCGTTATCCGAGGCGGTTTCGTCAGAGTGCTCAACTAAATGGTAGCAACTGAAGATAAGGGTTGCGCTCGTTGCGGGACTTAACCCAACATCTCACGACACGAGCTGACGACAGCCATGCAGCACCTATATAGCGGTCTATTGCTAGACGCCGACGTTTCTGCCGGATTCCACTACATTTCGAGCCCAGGTAAGGTTCTTCGCGTTGCGTCGAATTAAACCACATGCTCCACCGCTTGTGCGGGCCCCCGTCAATTCCTTTGAGTTTCAGCCTTGCGACCGTACTCCCCAGGCGGATTGCTTATCGCGTTAGCTTCGACACGGCAGGATTGGGTACCTGCCACATCAAGCAATCATCGTTTAGGGCTAGGACTACCAGGGTATCTAATCCTGTTTGCTCCCCTAGCTTTCGTGCCTCAGCGTCAGTTATGGTCCAGTGAGCCGCTTTCGCCACAGGTGTTCCTTCCGATATCTACGCATTTCACCGCTACACCGGAAATTCCACTCACCTCTCCCATACTCAAGCCCGGCAGTTTCTTGTGCAGACTTCGGGTTGAGCCCGAAGATTTCACACAAGACTTGCCAAACCGCCTACGCACCCTTTACGCCCAATAAATCCGAACAACGCTTGCCCCCCTCGTATTACCGCGGCTGCTGGCACGAAGTTAGCCGGGGCTTCTTCTATTGGTACCGTCATTATCTTCCCAATCGAAAGGAGTTTACGTACCAAGATACTTCATCCTCCACGCGGCGTTGCTGCGTCAGGGTTTCCCCCATTGCGCAAAATTCCCCACTGCTGCCTCCCGTAGGAGTCTGGACCGTGTTTCAGTTCCAGTGTGTCCGTGCGCCCTCTCAGGCCGGATACCGATCATCGTCTTGGTGGGCCATTACCCCGCCAACTAACTAATCGGCCGCGAACTCCTCTCCAAGCGCATTGCTGCTTTGACTCGTAAGTGTTATGCGGTATTAGCTAAGATTTCTCTCAGTTATTCCCCACTCGGAGGTAGATTATTCACGTGTTACTCACCCGTGCGCCACTTTACTCAGAGCCGAAGCCCCTTTCTCGTGCGACTTGCATGTGTTAGGCACGCCGCCAGCGTTGATTCTGAGCCAGGATCAAACTCTCGTTTAATCTTGGTTTGTCTGCCACCCATCGACAGGGGTCGGGGTGGATCAGACGCCTCCGCTCGCTCGAAAGGAGCGAAGGATATAACTAGTGAGAATGACTAAACCAAATTTCGTATCATCTCACGACTGGCACGTTCAACTATGTTGTCAAAGATCCTGACTGCATCCGCCTGAGCGGGCAGCTTTGGATCAAGGACTAACTCGGCAATGCCAGAGTCGTGTCCTCGAACTTAAGGCGCTGTTTTCGTCTGTATTTGCCGCTAACCCTGGCCCTCGTCTTACTTGTTACCAGCCTTCACTTCAGGCTTTCCGAGTACCACTTAGCAGCGCGTGACGTTTTAGCGAACTTTCTGAGATTATCAATCTTTCAATCTCGTGTCAACTTGTTTTTCACTTTTTTGAGCTTTTCTTTCTCTCAAATCAGCCATCCAAGCGACTCATCCGCACAGCACAAAATCTCAAAACATCGTAACGACCGAAACTTGGCCGCGGAGCACTTAGCTCCTTACTTCTATAAACTGCAGTATCTTGGGTTTAGATTGCTGGTAGGCCTTCAGGCTCTCGACCGCGAATCAAACGCTTGGACTGCGCTCCGTCGTCCCTTTTACATTGCTCATTACTTTCAGAGCTAAGGTGCGAAGCTTATTTCTCGTACTTGATTAGAGTACCTTGCTTTTCACTTTCGTGCAAGCCGTACATTTTTTCTTTTCTTGCTCTACATCTTGTCGCGGCCGGTACAGCTCACTGCGACTTCCTGAGATTATCAATCCCTGCCTCTCCGTGCAACCTCCAGGGCTGTGGATAATCAACGTTTTCTGTAGAAAAAGCGATTTTACCCAATAAAGACGCGGGTAAAGAAAGATTGGCTTAAACGCATCCGGCTTCAAAATTAGATAAAAAGGCCGAGAATCTTCATCCTGACACGGTTTTATGCGACATAAAATTTCTTCCGTAAAACTGCCCGGCGAAACGCCAGACGGATAGTTCCTCATGAAAGATATTCGCCGCATTGCGATCAGAGAGTAACGCCTTGCTCCATCTCAGAGGCGCTCCCAAAGCCTTTCTATAAACGTAGAGAGGAAGTCCCAAAAAAGAACGGCCCTGCGACTTCTTCGAGAGCCGCGCCCCATATCCCTCCGAAGCAGAAGCCCAGAATGCCCAACTTCGCATATAGCTCTTCTTCATGCGGTCCGCAGAGATGTGATGGTAAATAATCAGCTCCGGGTGATAGAAACCTTTGAGTCCAGCGGCAATGAGACGTGCGTGCATATCCGCGTCTTCCCCAGCGAGCAGCCGTTTTGCAGTCCTACCATAGAGTGTCGAGTACACTCCAACTTTGTCGAAGCAGGATCGTCGCAAGACGCTATTGCCACCCATCATCAGCGCGTCGTAATCGTTATCGAACTGTCGTCGAACATCGCCAAAATCAGCCCATCCGATCGCACAACGCGTATGCGGGTGATTCAACCAGTCAGGTGGCGTTATAGGCCACTGCGGATAATATGGCCCACCAATGAAGTCGACCGACGGATCACCGAAGGCCGCAAAGATCGATCGAAACCAATCCTTATCGATCTCTTCATCGTCATCGATAAAGCCGATCAACTCCGCTGTCGCGTGCTCAATTCCGCTATTCAGCGCAAACGATCGTCCCTGGTTGCGATTCTCCACAACATAAAGAACTTGTCCGTCCGAATCATTCGCGAGTTGCTGCGTTACCGATCTCGTTGCGTCGGTCGAGCGATTGTCGACCACGATCACCCTGACCTGGTTGCCTTCCGGGATCGGAGCACTCAGCAGACTTCTTACAGCTCGTTCCAGCGATACGCATCTGTTGTAGGTCGGAATGATTACGTCGAGCTGCATTGATCAGATACTCTTCGAGCTTCCTGAATTTTTGGGCCGAAAGCGCCAGACCTGCATATAACGGCTGTTCCCCTGCGATCATTGCAACGAACAATTACTGTGTCAACTAAGGGAAGGTCGGCGGCAGACTAAAATCATTTTCACTATGGAACCTCAAGAAGTTCAGGAGTTTGCAAACCAGATGAAGGAATCTGGCGAGTCCGGCGGTGAATCGCTCAAAAGCATCTCGCTTGCTATTTCCATTCTCGCCGTCCTCGTCGCGATGGTCACCGTTATCGGCCATCGCACCCACACCGAAGCCGTGCTTATGGAGGCCCGCGCCAGCGATCAATGGAATGAGTACCAGGCCAAGAAGATCCGTATGGACAATCTCGCCGTCACCGTCGACCTCCTGGCCATCCAGCCCACCGCCGATCCGGCGGCTGTTCGCACAAAAATCAACGAATACAAGGCTCACATCGAAAAGTGGAAGTCTGATCTTGCCGAAGAGCAGAACAAAGCCCACGAGTTCGAGAGCGAGGTCGCGCGTGCAGAGCGCAAAGCTTCCCGATACGACCTCGGCGAAGCCCTCCTGCAGATTGCCGTCGTCCTCTCCTCAATAACCCTCTTCACCCGCAACCGAACCTACTTCTTCCTCGGAATCAGCGTCGGAGCCGTTGGTCTGCTTGTCGCCGCCTCGGCTTTGCTCGTCCGTTGAAGGCAATTCGTCCGCAGTGCAGTTAGTGATGTCTCCAGATTGGGGTAAAACTGCAATCAAGAGCCGTTACGGCTTCGTAATCACACCCAAATCCACCATGCCATTCACGAAGTACTGCACCGCAAGTGCCACCAGCAGCAGACCCATAATGCGTACAAGTATCCGCACGCCGGCCTCTCCCATCGCCTTCGCCACCCGGCCCGAGTTCCCTAGCACCAGGTAGCAGATCGCCGCTGTAATTGCGATCGAAGCCAGAATCGCTACCATTTGCCATCTGGTCTGCGCCTGTCCCACCAGCACCATCACGCTCGTAATTGACCCCGGGCCGGCCAGCATCGGTATGCCGAGCGGGACGATCCCTGCGTCTTCCTTCATCTGCGCCTCGGTTGCCTCTTCACTCGACTCCTGCGTAGCCGACCGCTTCGCCTCGAGCATATCCAGTCCAATCAGCAACAGGATGATCCCGCCCGCGATCTCGAATGCTGGCAGCGTAATTCCGAACATGTGAAAAATGAACTGTCCCGCAATCGCAAATGCGCTCAGCACCACCAGCGCTGTCAACGACGCCTTCCACGCCATCTGCTTGCGCCGATGCTCATCAGCACCAGCCGTTACTGCCAGAAATGTCGGCAACGCTGCAAACGGGTCTACCAGAAAGAAGATCGAGCTCAGCGCCAGCACAGAGAACCGCACATAAGCCGAATGCTGCAGCCCTGAAAGACTCACTGTATGGGGATCAAACATCGTCTCTTCATTCTCCCATGCCAGCCCACACAGCGAGTCTCCAGAACCTACTTATCCAGATATTGCTTGAGCCTGGAAACTACGGTTGGATGTGTTGCGATGTGCGATCCGAGTACACGATAGCTTTCGAATTTCGACTCGGTGAAAAACTGATTGAGGGTTGTGTCCCGAGGAAAGGATGGGTCTTCCCGCTTGTAGTTGACGATATCGACAGGCTCATCGCCATCGAGCGAGGTCTTGATGTAGATGATCGTCCCGGGGTGGGCAGGATCCTCCGGATAGGTGATCGAACCAATGACAACATGCCCCGGACTGGTATCGTCGTTCTTCATGTGGCGGATATCCTTGAGATCAAGCTCAATGCCAAAGTCGAGCCGAATCTTACGCGCAGACTGACCAAGACCATCAAACTGAAGATATGGATCCTGTTCCCCGTCACAGATGACGATCGTGCGACAGCGACGGCGGACAAGCTCATAGAGTCCCATATTGTCGAAGTGTCCCCCGTCAGAGAGGTAGACGTAATGAGCCGTATCATTGACGGCTCCGCAAAGTTCCATCACAAGACGAATAATCCCGAACACCGGCGAGGAAGGGGGATTCTGCTGGAAGAACTGCCGCCGAGGATTACGAATCCACCAGCCAAGGCGAACATTGAACATGGTGAGCAGGAAAGCCACGGCAGGGTTAGTGTGAAAGCCGGAGTTCGGGCTGACAGCCGCACCTGATGTAGCGACGGCCGTAGCCATCGCGATGCCGCCACCGCGAGAGTAGGCCCACTGCGTCGTCGGAATAAAGCCGTTGAACTGCTGCGTCGCATCCATGGACTCTGTCCAGCCAGTACTGTATCCCGAGTAAAGCGGTGTAAAAGCAAAACTGGCGGCCTTGCGCTCCTGATAGGCAAAAGAATCAGGATTGCAAGAAGCATTGAGATAAGTGTGAAGAGATTCAGGCCCGCGTTGCGCACAATGATAGCGATCATCGTCCAGGTATCGGCAGAAAAGACCCCTTTTGCGGTGTCAGATAGTTGCTGTAGCGGCGCAGCCACCGGATAGGCTCGGGCTGTACAGTGGCGTAGTCGGGGTCCGGTGCACCATCTCCATGGACACAGTTCGGTAGAGGGTCCATCATCTCCTGCACCGCTTCAATACTGCCGGTGCGATATATCCAGGCGGCAAGAAATTGATGGATATATCCTCCACCGGAGACGCTGGAGAGATAGTCAAACCTTGAAAGAAGCTTTATACGGGCAAGTCCCTGAAGTATTCCGAGGGAAAAGGTGGCACTGCGTATACCCCCTCCGGACAAACAGAGGCCGATCGTCGGATGCTCCGCGGCAATCACATAAGCATCATCGTTTGGGCCGTAGCGGTAAGTGTTGTCCGGGTTTTTCGGCCACTTGCCGCGCGCTTGCAATTCCTGCTCCAGTAGCCATTTGCTGGTCGTGTACTGCGTGATGACAGCAAGGCGCGACTGAAGTAGTGGAGATTTGTAAAGCGCCAGGGCAATCTCGTCATCACTCAGATGGTTCTCATTTGGGCTCTCCTGAATGGCCTTGATAAAGGATTCAGGAAGAAGTCTCCTGTCGGCGACCGAAAAACTGCACAGGAACGGCCGCGAGATAACTGCAAGACGCTTGCAATACTGCGCTGCTGAGCTTTGAGGCCAGCCGATTGGATCGCGTAAAGACATATATGAGAGCTATCTCCCGGAATGAAGTACGCCAGCCGTTATGGCTTGAGTCTGGCGTTACTCGCAAGTCTGCTGGGCTTGCTTCAAGTCTTTGTCTTAGTGGGTCCGGAATGAGAGAAACCATACGCACAGATAACGATGAAGGCAAGAGGTAATAGCTGACTGAACCCGCGAGCGCGAATACGATTCAGACCGTTTCGCGATTCAGCCGCAGGCGCGCACGCAAGACGCGCGTGGCTTCACGGTGACAGAGCAGGCAGAGCGTACGGATGTTATCCAGATCGCACTGACCGCCGCCTTCAGACACGGGGAGGATGTGGTCGGCGTCCCAGAGGCTTCGGCGGCTGGCTATGGTCTTCATGCCGTAGAGACGCAGACCCGCAGCTCTCACCGAGCCACGAGCTCGTTTGAGGGCGGCGTATGCGGCTACAGTATCGATCTGGCAGGCGGCGCAGCGTCCTCGATCCCGGGCAAAGACCTGGTCACGGAGGTAACCTGGATCGGTGCGTAGACGCCACTGATGGACGCAGTAGTCGCTGCAGAAGGTACGGCGGCGTTTCGCCAGTATCTCGAGCTCGCACCAGCGACAGAGCGGCAGGCCGTTCGGACCTTTGGGGAGAGCGTGTCGTGTGGTGCGCCCACCGGGCAAAGTACGGGGAACAAGCATGGGTTCTCAGGACGAAATCCGACTCTATTAGAGTAGGTCAAACCGCGTTGCCGACATCAAATAGGATCGGCATGAGGCATCAGGCCGGTAAGCAGCAAACACCGCACAGCTTAGAATGAGAACATCGAGGGAGAAAAAGTTATGTCCAGGACGCAATCGACGATGGTGGAGCTTGGAACTGTGGCGCCGCCGTTCGAGCTGGTGAATGTCGTGACGGGCAAGGCGGTTGGGCGCGACGACGTTGCCGAAGATCGCCAGGGGTTGCTGGTAATGTTTATCTGCGTTCACTGTCCCTACGTGAAGCACGTCGAGGAAGAACTCGCACGGATTGGCCGCGACTACATGGACAAGATCGGGATCGTGGCGATCTCCTCGAACGATATTGTCGAGTTTCCGCAAGACGCTCCCGACGCGATGAAGAAGCAGGCTGAGCGTTTGGGTTTCCGTTTTCCTTACCTGTTCGACGAGACACAGGAGGTCGCGCGGTCGTACGATGCTGCTTGCACTCCGGACTTGTTCCTGTTCGATGGTGAGATGAAGCTTGTGTATCGTGGACAGTTGGACGACAGCAGGCCGCGACGCGGCGATTCCGGTAACGACATTCCTGTAACTGGCAAGGATCTGCGGGCGGCGATGGATGCTGTGATCACGGGCAAGCGCCCAGACCCGAACCAGCGGTTCGCCGTTGGGTGCAACATCAAGTGGAAGCAATAACAGCTTACGAAGCAAGACTCTGGAGCGAACATTCATGGACGAACTTGACCTGTTGAAAGCGGGAATTCGGAGGTTTCGGACCAAGGTTTATCCGGCGCAGGCTGAAACATACGAGAAAGCAGCCAGTGAGCCGCAGAAGCCGGCGGCTCTGATCGTGGCATGCGCGGACTCGCGGATTGATCCCGAGCTCATCACTCAATCGGGTCCTGGCGAGCTGTTCGTGACTCGTAACATCGGCAATCTTGTGCCGGCGTACGGCGAGATGCTTGGCGGAGTCAGCGCAGTCGTGGAATACGCGGTCAGCGCACTCAAGGTGAAGCACGTCGTCGTCTGCGGACATACAGACTGTGGAGCGATGAAGGCACTGCTCAAGCCTGAATCCACAGACTCGATGCCGACTGTGAAGAGATGGCTGAGAAACGCGCAGGCTGCTCTCAGCGTTGCGGACTCTCTCTCCGAACCGGACGAAAACCCGAGCGACCGACTGAAGCGGCTGACTGAGGAGAATGTCCTGCTGCAGCTCCAGCATCTTCGCACGCATCCTTCCGTTGCCGGAGCGATGGCGCGGGAGCAGTTGACGATCTCCGGCTGGGTCTACGACATCGCCACAGGCGAAGTTAGAATCGCGGAAAACGGCGATCGAGCGTTTCATCCTGTTCTCGTCGAGGGCAATTAGGCGTGATCGTCTATCGCTCGCGGCAGATATGGCTGATGCTGAAATACGTCGGCAAGCCATTGATGGTGCTGGCGGTCTACGACCAAATTGTCGTGCTTTTGTACAAGCTGGCGCACTGGAACTGGGTGTCGCTGCCTCATATTCCGTTGGCTCTTTATGGCTCCGCAATCGGCGTCGTTCTGAGTTTCAGGAACCAGTCATGCTATGGACGATGGTGGGAGGCGCGGACGCTTTGGGGATCCATCGTCAACAACTCGCGGAGCTGGGCGCGACAGGTCATCGCCATGCGAGCTCCAGATCGTACAGACTCGGCTGAACTGGCGACGATACAGAGGCGAATGATTTATCACCAGATCGCCTACGTTCATGCGCTGCGGCAACATCTGCGGCGACTGGAGCCCTGGGAAGAGCTGGCCCAGACGCTTAACGAGTCGGAGTTGATCGCACTTCGAGACGAAAAGAACATTCCGTTCACCTTGCAGCGTCAAATGGCGGATATGCTGCAGGACTGCAGGGATCGCGGCTGGATCGAAGGATGGCAATGGATTGCCATGGATGAAAGCCTGAACGATCTTGCGGATGCGCAGGGCGGGGCGGAGCGAATCAAAAACACACCGATGCCGCGGCAGTACTACTATTTTCCAGAACTCTTCGTGCATATCTACTGCCTCTTGCTTCCTCTTGCGCTGATAGCGTCGATGGGTTGGTACACACCGCTGGGATCGACGCTCGTGGGCTTCATCTTTCTGGCGCTGGACAAGATCGGCCGCGATCTCGAGGATCCATTCGAGAACAGTCCTAATGATGTGCCGTTGACCTCGATCACACATACGATCGAGATCAACCTGCGCCAGCTCCTGGGAGAGACAGCGTTGCCTCAGGCCGAACCGGAACTGAAAGGGCTGTTCTGGTAAAAATTCCCTTCCAATTGTTTATTGCGGGCATTCCAAGTCTTTGATGTACACCCCCTCCCTGGTATCGACTTATAAACGGTTTATATTCAGCAATTTACAAAAACGATGGCTCGCAAAATAGTCATTCCAAAGGGCTTATAGCTAAATTCGTCTTTCTAAAGGGTTTAGGGTTAAATGCAAAATCCCCGGCTTTTATGCGGGGATTTTTTTGCTCTTGTTTTAATTATAGCGGGTTGAGCAAAACTCCTTTGCAAATGTATGTCGTTTATTTTCTGGTATTTACAATGATGAGGGCTTGACAAAGGATTTTACTGGGGAATTTTGCATTGTTTGTTGCAAGTTATTGTTTATGAGGTATTTACGACAGAGCAAACCTCAGAACTAAAGCCCCATTCCTCGTAGTGCTTGCGTGCCTGGGCTAAAGCCCAGGCCTACCTCAGAAACCAAAACGGCGAGAGCAAAGCGACCACGGATGGTTATGCAGACGCGATTAAGTGCTTGTTGCGTCCAGAGTTGCGATCGATACGTCTATAGCGCTAAAGCTCACCACAATTCTGGAAAGAGGAATCTCGCCTGATGCATAGCTGGTGCCGTGTACATCCTTTTGTGTTTCTTTTGACTGCTTTAAGTCTGCCAATGGCATGGGCGCAAGGCCCGTCCACTTACGATCCGGTGAAGACGTTTGCACCGCTGTCGCTGCCCGATCCGGTGAATATGTACCGATCCGGCAATGGGTCGCCGGGACCGAGCTACTGGCAGAACGAGGCTGATTACGAGCTGCGGCCTGAGCTGGATACGGCGGCCAAGGAGCTGAAGGCGACCGAGGTGATCACCTACACGAACAACAGCCCTGACGTGCTGCCCAGCCTGTGGCTGCATGTGGAGCAGAACATCTACCGGAAAGATTCGCGCTCGCGGCTGGCAAGCGGAGCGGCGGCACGAGGACGTCGCGGCGGTGATGAGAGCGGACCGCGGCCATCGACCGAGGGATACAGCTTCGACTCCGTAGAGATTGAGACGGGCAAGACGACCGTGAAGGCGGACTATGTGATCGCCGATACGCGCATGCAGATTCGGCTGCCTGAGCCGCTGAAGGCACATGGCGCGCAGGTGAAGATCCACATCAAGTACCACTACCAGATTCCCGGTGTGTGGGGCGGAAGGACGTCGTGGGGCAAGTCGGAGAAGGGCGAGATCTACGACATGGCGCAGTGGTATCCGCGGATGTGCGTGTTCGACGACCTGCGCGGCTGGGACACACTGCCCTACATCGGGAGCGAGTTTTATTTGGAGTACGGGCACTTCGACTACTACGTGACGGTGCCTTCCGAGATGATCGTTGCGGGTTCGGGCGAACTGATGAACCCGAAGGACGTGCTGACGAAGACCGAGCTGGAACGCTACGAGCAGGCGAAGAACAGCGACAAGACGATCCTGATTCGCACGCCAGCCGAAGTCAGCGATCCGGCGAGCAGGCCGAAGCAGGGCGGCACGCTGACGTGGCACTTCCACATGGACCACACGCGCGACGTGGCGTGGAGCGCGTCGCCGGTGTTTGTGTGGGACGCGGCGAAGATCAATCTTCCTGACGGCAAGAAGTCGCTGGCGATGAGCGTGTATCCGCCCGAGAGCGTGGGCGAGGATGCGTGGAACAAATCGACCGAGTATGTGAAGAACTCGGTGGAGAACTTCTCGAAGCGGTGGTATCCGTATCCGTATCCTGCGGCGGTAAGCGTGGCCGGTTTCTCGACGGGCATGGAGTATCCGGGGATCGTGTTCGACGGAATTCCAGACAAGGGCTCGTTCCTGTTCTGGGTGACGGCGCATGAGATCGGGCACGACTGGTTCCCGATGATCGTCGGCTCGAACGAGCGGCGAAATGCGTTTATGGACGAGGGCTTCAACACGTTCATCGACATCTTCGAGTCGGACGAGTATGCAGGCGGCAAGTATGGTCCGAAGCGCGACTCAGAGTACTCCGCCGGTGGCAATCCGCCAGACATGATCCTGAAGGTGCTCGACGACCCTGCGGCGCCTCCAATTCTCTTCCCTGCCGATGGCTATCCGGGAAGGCTTGGACATCCGGTGAGCTACTTCAAGGGCGCGTACGGCATGGTGCTTCTGCGCGAGCAGATCCTCGGGCCGGAGCGCTTCGACTGGGCCTTCCGCAAGTACATTCGCGACTGGGCGTTCAAGCATCCTTCGCCTTCTGACTTCTTCCGTGCAATGCAGAGCGAGGGCGGCGAAGACCTCGGCTTCTTCTGGCGCGGCTGGTACATGAACAACTGGAAGTTTGATCTTTCGGTTGAGAAGATCAGCGGGCCCACCATGACGATCGTGAACAAGGGCCAGCTTGTGCTGCCTGCCACTGTCGAGGTGAAGTTCACGGATGGCACGTCGGTCCGGACGAAGCTGCCAGTTGAGACGTGGCTGAGCAAGGGCGAGTATGTTTGGTCGTCCGATGACAAGAAGCCGATCGCTTCGGTGGTGATCGATCCTGATCACGTGCTGCCGGATGACGACCGCAGCAATAACTCGAAGTCTGCGGAGTAGGGCAAAGGCGTAACGGTGATCAAAGGGATAAAAACAGGATAAAAGAGACAACATCGGTTTCTGAAGGTGTTTTGCTCTTATCAGTCTTTATCCCTTTGATCACCGTTACGCTGTTTTTGATCTGGCCGCCGGTCCGGATGTTCTCGGGCTGGCGGCTTTTTTCATTTGATTTCGACGGGGATGAAGTCGAAGTATGCAAGGTTGTTTCCGGTCTTGTAGTGCAGGGTAAGAAGCTGCGGGCCTGCCTTGGGGAAGTCGATCTCGCCGCATTCGGCGCGGTTCCAGGCGTGGTAGATCATCCAGTCGGGGTCGTGGCGATCCGGGAACTGCGTCCAGGGATCGACGGGGAGCTTGCAGTCGGCGGCAGGCTGATTGTTGAGCGAGAACTGTACGGTGTTGGGCGTGTGTGAGTACATTGCGACGATCTTGTAGCGGCCGGGCTTTTTGATGTCGACGGTGTAGTTGGTCCATTCGCCGGTCTCTTCCCAGCCGAGATAGAGTTGCTGCCACTCGGGAAAGACCATGCTGGGGTGGTTGAGATCGGCCAGCTTCTTCACATAAGAAATGTCGACGCCTTCATTCTCGCGGAAGTGGCAGATGTAGTTGAGGACGCCCTCTTCGCAGTGACCCTTGGTGTAGTTGAGCTCGCCGCTGCCGTGGTTGATCTTGTCGGTGTCATGGTACGCAACGCCTTCGCCGCCGAGGTCGTAGAGGACGGTCTGAAGGCGACCGGGGATGACCTGCGGGCCAGACATGTGGAAGGCGTCCTGGAAGGGCTTGCCCTTGTAGCCCTTGGGGATCTGGGCTTGTGTTAAGGGGGCGAGCAGGAGGAGCAGGGAGGTAGTGTGCAGGAGCTTCATCAGGGTTCCTCGATTAAGGATTTTGCGTTGATATGGTTTACACATCTTCTTCTGCCCAACGCAGATCGCAAGAGCTGCAGTGCCATGATTCAGAGCCGCGTGGGGCAGGAAGAGAGAACAGGTAAAGAGAGATGAGAGCGGCTTTACGGCCCTGACGCTCCCATGCGATATCGGTGGAGCTACAACGTGGACAGCGAGGTTGTTTGAAGTCTGGCTGGTCCGGAATATCAATAGAGTCGGGAACGGGCTGTGAGAGAACGGCTTCGGCGGCTTCGACGTCGGCGGCTCCAACCTGGAGGCGGATTCCTCCGACGAGGTTCGACATCTGCCAATCGAGACGGACTAGATTTTCGTCCTTGAGAAAACAAAAGATGCCTGCCGATTCGACGACGGCACGAGCAACAATAGCTTCGGACAGGTCGCGATAACGGCGAAGCGTTACAAGATCGCGGAACTCGACAGGATCATCGACAGGAAGAGGGGGTTCGATGAATTCAAGATTGCGATTAGAAAACTCAGCCTTCAGCGCCTGACGGGCTTCGTCGATAAGATCGTACCAATCGTCGGCTAATTGCTGGAGCTCGAGATCGGACATCGGACGGTAGATGTCCGCGAATTTTGGTTCAGATGGTTCGTGGTGAATGTCCGCCATGCCTCGCGATGGTAGCAGAAAGGGCTTCAGACACTACAGAAGCAGATCCCCTTCGAGGATGACAAGAAAGGCGACTACCCCTTGCCGTTCTCGATGTGCGTAATCTCGCCATCGCGCATGTGCAGGATGCGGTCGGCGATCTGGGCGGCTTCGGGGTTGTGCGTGATCATCAGGACGGTCTGGTTGAGCTCGCGGCTGGATGTGCGCAGCATGTGGAGCACGGCGTCGGAGTTCTTGGTGTCGAGATTGCCGGTGGGCTCGTCGGCCAGCACGATGGCCGGGCGGCTGATGAGGGCGCGGGCGATGGCGACGCGCTGCTGCTCGCCTCCAGAGAGCTCGTTAGGCCGGTGCTCAAGACGGCCCTTGATGCCGAGCAGGTCGGTGAGGTGTTCGAGCAGGGGGCGGTCGAGAGGCTTCGGATCGGTAGCGCCGAGGTTGGCAATGTCGTGGGCGATCTCGATGTTTCCCATGGCCGAGAGCGTCGGCAGCAGGTTGAAGCGCTGGAAGACGAAGCCGATCTTGGCGCGGCGCATCTTGGTGCGCTCGGCGTCGGTGAGGCGGGCGAAGTCGATGCCGTCGATCAGCACGGAGCCGCTGGTGGCCTGGGTAAGGCCGCCGAGGATATAAAAGAGGGTCGATTTACCCGAACCCGAGGGGCCGACGATGGCGACGAACTCGCCAGGGTCGGCCGAAAAGCTGACTTTGCGGAGGGCAGGAACTTCAAGTTTGCCGGAACGATATGTTTTGCCGAGGTCCTGCGCGAGAATGATGGGTGCCATGAGTTACTTTGAGTTTATCGTGAGTGGGGTTGCCGGATGAGCTTTTGGAATCTTTTGCTGCTGGCATTGGTCGCGTGGACGGTGCGTGGGAACGATCGGGATATCGATCTCGCTGTTCCTCGGAGAGCGGGCCAAGGCGCTGCGGCATCTGGGTTGGATCTTCGCGATCTGGGCGGGTTATCTCGCAGTTATGATGGGGGCTTCGCTGATGCAGCCACAGAGGATTGTGGCCATGGGAAGCGATCAATGCTTCGGCGATGTGTGTTTTGCCGTGACGGGCGTGGAAGAGGTGCCGGGGTTCCTGATTCACGATGGCAGCCGGTTGGTTCGGGTTTCAGTGCGGGTGTCGAACCGTGGGCGCGAAGGAATCCGAAGCGACGGACAGGTGCAGGCTTTTCTGCTGGATTCGCGGGGGCGCAGGTGGGATGAGTCGACCGCGATCTCCAGCGTGCCGCTGACAACTGCGGTGCCGGCGGGATCGTCTGTGACGAGCGAGCCGGTGTTCAAGGTGGGGAAGGATGCCTCGGGACTGGCGCTGGTATTGACGCACGGGCGATGGCAGCGCGGCACTCTCACAATCGGGGGGCCGGAGAGCCTGATGCACCGGCGGACTATCGTGCCGCTGGGCCGGTAGCGAACTCGCGCAGAGCATCGCGGACCTCGTCGTCGGTGGTCTGGGAGAAGTCTTCGTAGAACTGGCCGATGGCGAAGAGCTCGCGCGGGATGTGGACGCAGACGACCTCGTCGGCTTCGGGTCGGAGGAGATCGAGGGTCTCCGGCGGCGCAATAGGGACAGCGACGACGATGCGGGCGGGGTGCTGTTCGCGCGCAGCTCGGATGGCGGCGAGCATGGTGTAGCCGGTGGCGAGGCCGTCGTCGACAAGGATGACCGTCTTGCCCGCGAGGATGAGGGGCGGACGGGGATCGCGGTAGACACGCTCCTGGCGGAGAAGCTCTTCGTGCTCGCGGGCGATGACGGTGTCAAGGGCGGACTGGGAGACGCGGAGGCTGGCTATCGCGTGCTGGTGAAGGACGACGAGGCCGTTGACGGCGATGGCTCCCATGGCGTACTCAGGCTGACTGGGCGCGCCAAGTTTGCGAACCGGGAAGACATCGAGAGGCAGGCCGAGTTCGCGGGCAAGAACTGCGGCGACGGGCACGCCTCCGCGAGGAAGGGCGAGGACGAGCGTATTCTCTTGGCCGCGATAAGCAGAGAGTAGAGCAGCGAGGAGTTCGCCGGCGTGCTGGCGATTCCGGAACATACCACCTTAGATGCTGGAAAGATCAGGCGTGCGGTGCGCCAGTCATCAATAGAGAGTGCAGGGTCATGTCATCGAGGAAGCTAATCTCGATCCGGATGGAAACGACGCTGTTGATGTCGGCGGACGCAGCCTGGTGGCTGCGGCAGGCGCAAAGCTCGGTCAGCGCAAGATGTCCGGAGCGGGTGAGTTCGAGGCCGGAGGCGACGATGGAGGCGTAGAGATCGACCGCCGCGCGAAGCTGAATCTCCAGCCGGAACTCCATCATGCTGGGCGAGAGCGTCTTGCGATCAAGTATCCAGCCGCCGCAATCGGCAAACGCCGTGGTCAGCGTTGGGAGCAGGCCTTGCCGTTCTTCGTAGCTGAAACCCTGGATGTCGAGAGGTTGCATTTGCGTCGTCTGGCACCGCGGCGGGACACATCTGCCGATAGGCCCTTCATCGGAGACTACAGAGGAATCGTGATGGGTCGACCGACACGGTAGTCATGTGACTGAGGGGTGCCCTTCGGTTACCTCTTCGCAGCCGCCCGATCTGTAGGAGGATAGTGAGAGCGAGGTGCGGCAGGATGGTACTTGGGTTGGGAACGGATCTGATCGAGATCGGGCGCATACATACGAGCATCGACCAATATGGCGAGCGGTTTCTGAACCGCGTGTTCACAGCAAGCGAGATCGCCTACTGCCAGCGCAAAAAGAACTGGGCGGAGAGCTTCGCCGCGCGCTTTGCCGCCAAGGAGGCTGGAGCGAAGGCCCTGGGGACAGGTATCGGCCGAGGCGTGCGCTGGAAGGAGATCGAGGTCCAGCGGCAGCCCGGCGAACGGCCCACGCTGCACTTCACCGGAAGAGCGGCGGAACGGGCTGATGCAATGGGCGTGCGCAATATTCAGCTAAGTCTGACGCACAGCGGCGACATAGCCATGGCGGTGGTCTCGGTGGAGGATTAGCATGCTCACCCGAATGGGGTATTGAAACCAAAGCATACCTTTCGGCATCCATTGAAGATAAAGAACTTTTGCCTCGCAAGGGTGTTCGCAAACGAGTGTGAGGAAACGGCTTCCTGATGTATCCTCTCTACCAGACACCCCTGCTGCGATGTGTCAAAAGCAGGCACAGGCGGGCAGTAAATGCCGTGCTGTTTGTATTTCCGAGAGACTTGAAGGAGAGCTATGCCCAGCCAGCAGGAGGTTCGATGGTCCCAGTTGAAAGTGGGCATCGTTGTCGTAATCGCAAGCATCATCCTGGTGACGCTCCTGTTCCTGATGACCAGCTCGTCGGGACTGGGAATATTGGCGCACAAGCTGACGATTACAACTTATTTTGAGAACTCGGCCGGCCTGAAGATAGGCGCGGCGGTTAATCTGCAGGGCGTCACCATCGGAACCGTAAAAAGTGTCACCGTGGTGAACACGCCGGACCGCAAGCTGACGCCGGTGCGCGTGGTAATGAAGCTGAACGAGAAGTTTGCCAGCGAGTTGAGGAAAGATTCCAAGGCATCGCTGACGACTGTCGGTGTACTGGGCGATACAGTGGTCGACATCAACAGCCAGTTTGCCGTCGGCCCGCAACTGCAGGATGGCGACGAGCTGAAGACCACCGAGACGCCCAGCCTGACCGATGTGGTCAAGGCCAGCCAGGGCACCATCGAGAGCCTGAACGTGATTCTGGCAAAGATGAACGTCATCGTGGACAACCTGCAATCGGGCAAGGGTTCGATAGGCCAGCTCATCAACAACCCCGATCTCTATAACAAAGCCAACAACGCCGTCGACGCTTTGTTGACGCTTGAGAAAAATCTCAACAACGGTCGCGGAACCATCGGCAAACTGATGACCGATGACACGCTGTACAACCGTCTGAACGACACTGCAGGCACGCTGCAGAGTCTTGCCAATAATCTGAACAGCGGCAAGGGGACTGCAGGCAGGTTGTTGAAGGATGAGACCCTCTACAACAACCTCAACTCCACGCTCACCCATGCGAACAACATCCTGGCGGACGCGGACGCAGGCAAGGGCGGTCTGGGCTTGATGCTGAAAGACCCGAAGTTCCGCAACGATCTCAGCAGTACCCTGGCGCAGATCAATACATTGGTTTCGGGCATCAACGAGGGCAGGGGCACGCTGGGCAAGCTCACAACGGATGACGCCGCCTACACCAACCTCAATGCCCTGCTGACCGAGAGCACGAACCTGGTGACGACCATCCGGAAAGACCCGAAGAAATACCTGACCATCCACATGAAGATCTTCTAAAACCTGATAACGAAAGAGAAAATGTGACGAGAGGGTCCAGGTTGCTGCCTGGGCCCGTTCTTTTTGGGGGTTGGGTCGCTTAAACTTCATCCTGATACCCGTTATGGCAAAGAATGCTTTTTCTTTGCTCCTCGCAGGTATCCGGTTATCTTCGTTCAGAGGCCATTTCGCAATTCTCACTTCGTAAAGAAGAAAAAAGGAATAACCATGATCTTCAAGTCCGTCGCTTCATTTCTCGTCCTGTCCGGCAGTATCTGCCTGGGACAATCGTTTATCGGCGCCGATGCCCCCAGCGCACCGACCTCGGTGCCAAAGGTGCCCGTCAGCTTCGATCTGTCAGCTATCGACAAAACGGTAGATCCCTGCGTTGACTTCTACGCGTTTGCCTGCGGCAACTGGAAGAAGGACAATCCCATCCCAGCCGACCAGACGCGATGGGGCCGGTTCAACGAACTGCGCGAACACAACAACTATCTGCTCTACGCCGACCTGAAGGCCGCAGCAGATGCGCCGAAGACTCCGCTGCAGAAAAAGTACGGCGATTACTTTGCCGCCTGCATGAACTCGGAGCTGGCCAACCAGCTTGGCGCGAAGCCAATCGAGCCCGCCCTGAAGACGATCGCCGAATGGAATGACAAGAAGACCGTGGCCACACTGCTCAGCCAGATGAACGCGAAGTTCGCTTTGCAGTTCTTCTTCGGCTTCGACTCAGACCAGGACCAGAAAGACTCGACCAAGCAGATTGGCGAGATCGACCAGGCCGGCCTCGGTCTGCCCGACCGCGACTATTACCTGAACAACGACGAGCGCTCGAAGAAGATACGCGCGCAGTACGTCGAGCACATGACGAAGATGTTCGTCCTGCTTGGCGATACGCCGGAGCAGGCCGCCGCCGAAGCCAAGAACGTCATGGTCATCGAGACCGCGCTCGCCGAAGGCTCTATGCCTCGCGTCGATCGCCGCACCCCGGCCAACGTGTACCACATCATGACCATCGCAGACATTCAGGCGATGACCCCCAACTTCGACTGGAAGATCTTCCTGGCGTCGCACAAGCAGGACGGCCTGAAGACCCTGAACGTCGCCACACCCGACTTCTTCAAGGCAATGAACAAGCAGCTCGAGACCGCCGACATCGAAGCACTCAGGAGCTACCTGCGCTGGCACACCGTTCACCGTTTCGCAGGGAACCTGAGCGATGCCTTCGTCAATGAGAACTTCAACTTCTACGGCGCAACCTTGACCGGCCAGAAAGAGCTGACCGCCCGCTGGAAGCGCTGCACCGCGGCAACCGATCGCGCGCTGGGCGAGGCCGTTGGACAGGACTGGGTCGCACGCAACTTCCCACCCGCAGCCAAGGAGAACATGGAGAAGCTGGTCCACGCCCTTGAAGTCGCGCTCGACGAAGACATCAAGCAGCTGGACTGGATGAGCGACACGACCAAGGTCGAAGCAAAGAAAAAACTGGACGCCTTCCGTCAGAAGATCGGCTATCCGGAGAACTGGCGCGACTACTCGTCGATGACCATCAAGCGCGACGACCCAATCGGCAATGTCGAGCAGGCGGCTTTGTTCAACCAGCGCCGCGACCTGAACAAGATCGGTAAGCCGGTCGACGAGAAGGAATGGGGCATGACGCCGCCGACGGTCAACGCCTACTACAACCCGGCGATGAACGACATCAACTTCCCCGCCGGCATCTTGCAGCCGCCGTTCTACGACTTCAAGATCGATCCTGCGGTGAACTTCGGCGGCATCGGCGTGGTGATTGGCCACGAGATGACGCATGGCTTCGACGACCAGGGCAGCCAGTACGACCCGCAGGGCAACGTACGCAGCTGGTGGACGCCCGAGGACAAGAAGAAGTTCGACGAGCGCACCGATTGCGAAGTCAAGGAGTACAGCGGCTTTGAGGTCGCACCCGGTCAGAACCTGAACGGCAAGCTGACGCTGGGCGAGAACACGGCCGACAACGGTGGTCTCCACATCGCATACGCCGCGTTGATGTCGACGCTGGCGAAGGACGGCACCGATCTGGATTCAAAGATCGACGGCTTCACTCCGGCGCAGCGCTTCTTCATCGGCTTCGGCCAGGTGTGGTGCGAGAACGCCCGCGAAGAGACAGCGCGTCTGCTGGCCAAGACCGATCCACACTCGGCGGGCCGCTGGCGCGCCAATGGTAGCGTGCAGAACTTCGACCAATTCGGCAAAGCCTTTGGCTGCAAGGTAGGCCAGCCGATGATGCCGGCCAACGCCTGCCGCGTCTGGTAAACCGCAACACGAACCGCGAACAGCCCGGGCTTCGGCCTGGGCTTCGCATTTAATGCTCCCCAATCGAGAGCCGCAAGCGGCTTCCTCTTTGCCGATTCCCTCCCCGGAAAGTGGCATAAAGTCGCGACTGCTTCTACAATTAGCGGAGGAATCGTATCCCTACAGAGTTGCTCGCAGCAAACAGGCGGTCGAAGGCAGATCACTGGCGAGGATTAAGGAAGCGCATGAAGTTGAGCAGGTTCGGCCGGGTTTCGTTGGCCTTGGTAGTTTCCGTGGCGATGGTGGGCATGACGGCGTGCGGTGTTGGCACGATTGGTTTCATGTGGGTTTTGGGCACGCAGTACAACCAGATTGCCGGTTTCAAGATTGACCACAACACGGGCAACCTGACGGCGATTCCCCGGTCTCCGTTCACCTCCGGCGGCACCAATCCGGTGTCGATCGTCGTGAAGAGCGGCGGACGCTTTGTATACGTCGTCAACCAGGGAGCTCCCGCAGTCGGCACCACGCCGGCCGTCGCCGGAAATATCGCCGCGTTCAGCGTCGGTAATGACGGTGTCCTCACCTTCCAGCAGTCCTACTCGAGCCAGGGCTCCACACCGGTCTGGGCTGTGAGCGACTCCGCTGGCAGCTTCCTCTATGTGCTGGATCAGGTGGCTCCCGACGGATCGGGCAACGGCTCCATCACTGTCTTCGGGATCGACCAGACCACGGGCCGCCTGCAACTGATACCCAATCAGCAGATCAAGGACGCCAACGGCACCCAGCTGACCTACTTCCCCGTAGGACCGAAGCCGATCATGATGCGGTTCTCCGGCGGAGGCTGCCTTTACACAGTCAATTCGGGCGACCAGACTGTCTTCCCGTACTCGGTGGGCACCGCCGGCCAGTTGACCCTGACCACGAACTCCACGATTACCACCGGAGCCAAGCAGCTGACGTCCATCAGCTCCAACGGAAACTTCGTGTACCTGACCGACGCAGGCGCGACGGATGCTAGCCCCGGCGGCTACATCCTGCCCTACACCAGCGGCTCGGGATGCGCGCTGAACACGGTAACCGGCAGCCCGTACGCGAACCTGCCCGGAACCTCGAACCCCGTCTACTCGATGACCGACAGCACGGGAGCCTTTCTCTATGTCGTGAACAAGTCGTCGACCAACGCGACCAATCCTGCCACGAGTTCAATCTCCGCGTTCAGCATCGTCGATGCGTCGACCGGCAAGCTGCAGCCGATCACCGCCGGCGGTTCTGAGAACCCCTACGCGGTCGGAGCCGGACCTACCTGCATGGTGGAAGACCCATCCCTCCAGTACATCTACACGTCGAACAACATCGACGGTACGGTGACTGGAAAGCAGATCAACAAGAAAACCGGTCAGCTCTCCGATCTACAGCGAGGGTCGAAGTTCCCGGCAACAGGACAGGCAACGTGCCTGGCTGTCAGCGGCAACGTGAGCTAACTGGCACCACTGCGGCTATCCAGCTACGGCTGGATAGCCAGGATGTAACAGCTATACAAGATTATTTTTGATTCATATCTGTGGTGAGCAGTACGTCGCACCGGAGTAAGGAAGCGCATGACGTTGAATACGATAGGCCGCCGCGCGGCAAAAGCCTCAATAGCATCGATCGTGTCTGTGGCGATGGGGCTTGGCCTGACGGCATGCAGCAATGACTACACGGTAGCCTACCTCTACGCGACGACCGCCCACGCCAATCCCGGACTTATAAACGGCTATAAGGTCGATTACCAGTCCGGCACGCTCGTCACCCTGGCAGACTCGCCGATCCCATCGGGAGGCAGAAACCCCGTGACGATCGTGGCAGCGCCAGGCGGCAAAGCCGTCTACTCCATCCATCGCGACGACTCCTCCGTGGTCTTCTTCGCCATCGGTACGGACGGCAAGCTCTACCCACAGGCCACCTACAACATCCGCGGCAGCTTTGCCACGGCGGCGTCCATCGATAGCGCAGGCAAGTTCCTCTACGTCACCTTCACCTATCAGAACAACCTGGATAACAGCCAACTCTACACGCCTGCCAACCCGGGCCCGGGCGGTATCTCGATCTTCTCCATCAATGCCGATGGTTCGCTTGTTCCATTGCCCGCGACGCAAAATCAGAACGTTGGCCGCAATCCAGTGGGCATCGTCGCCAGGAACAATAGGGTCTACGTCATCGAGCAGGATGCGGCATCGACGAACAATCTCCTCGGCTTCTCCGCTGATCCTTCGACCGGCCTTCTAACCCCGTTGCCGGGCGTTACGATCAACCCGGGCAATGTTCCCTCGACAGGGTTCCCCACCGGTATCACCCCGAGCGGGATCATCGAGGACTCCGGTTCCGCTCACCTTTACCTGACCGACCAGACCGCAAATACGGTCACAGCTTATTTGATCGGTGCAGACGGCACCCCGACCCTGGTTCCGAATGGATCTGCTCCAACTGACGCAGGCCCCATGGGCATGAGCTTCGATCTGACCGGAAAGTTTCTCTACGTAGCGAACTACACTGGTGGTACGGTCAGCGGTTATACCATCGGCCCGAACGGCGAGCCGGTTACCTCCACCGTGGCAGCCAGCGTACAGGCCGGTTCAGGCGCCACCTGCATCACGGTTGTGGGATCTCCCATTGCCACCGCAGCTCACGCCGTCTACCTGTACACGTCGAACGCCCTGAGCAATACGATTTCGGGAATGCAGTTGGATCCAACGGACGGAAGTCTGCGGCAGATTCAGAACACACCCTTTACCGCAAGCACCTTGCCGACCTGCCTGGTGACGGTGCCGGCTGTACCGCCGCACTAGAAAACAGCGCAGTCCAACTGGTTGTAGATAGAATTTAACGGGTGGCCAAAGCCCCCGGGATGAAGGACGCACATGAGTTTGAACAAGATAGGCCGCGGAGCAGCAGCCGCAATGATGTCCCTGGCGATGGGTTTCGGTCTTACAGCCTGCACCCGCGACTATACCGTGGCGTACGTCTATGTGACCACCGCTCCAAAGAACGGTCAGGGCGGCGGCGTCGCCGAGTATGCCGTTGACTACCAGTCCGGCTCACTGGTCGGGCTTACCGGTTCTCCGATCGCCGCAGGCAACAACCCAAACGGCGTTTTTGCCGCACCCAACGGTCTCTTCGTCTACGTGTTGAACCATGACGACTCGACCGTGCAGGAGTTCGCTGTCGGCACCGACGGCAAGCTGACCTCGAAGAATACCTATCCGATAACGGGAACCTTCCCCACTTCGGCGAGCATCGATCCCGCGGGCCAGTTTCTCTACGTTACCTACACGTACCAGACTGGCTACTCAGCGACGAATCCCGGCCCCGGCGGCGTCTCCATCTTCAAGATCAACTCAGACAACAGCCTCGCGACGCCTCTGAACCAGAACGTCGGCAATAACCCGGTCGCAGTCGCCCTCAACGGCTTCAATAACTACGTCTACATCGTCGATCAGGAGGCATCGCCAAGCGCGGCGGTACTCGGATTCACGCGGGATGCGTCTACTGGCGCGCTCACCCCAGTTCCTGGAACAACGGTCGGCCCTGCGGTTCCGGGCGGTCCCACGGTTGCCAAGGGCTTTCCTGCTGGCGTTACGCCCAGCGCGATCGTCGAAGATCCCAGGGGCCACTTTGTCTACGTCACCGACAAGGCTGCAAACCAGCTCATCGGATACGTCGTTCAGGACAGCGGCGCTCTGGTGCCGATGGTCAATGGACCGTTCAGCACCGGCCTCTTCCCGGTCGCGGTTACGATCGATCCCCGTGGCCTCTACCTCTACGTCGCAAACTATAACGCCAACACAGTAAGCTCGTATGCCATCAACTCGGCCACTGGCACACCGTCAGCAACGGCTGGCGCCTCAACCGGTGCCACAGCCGTGGGTACGGCGCCCATAGCTTTGGCTATCGAGCCGGCGTTGGGCATCTACCTCTTCGTAGCGAACAACCTCGACGGAACTGTCTCGGGTCAGCAACTCGATCCGCACAACGGCACGCTCAAAGCGGTCGAGAACACACCGTTCCCTGCCTCTGGCCTGCCTACGGGCATCGCGGCTGTAGCAAACGGATCGCACGCAACCCAGATCGTCCAACCCTAGAACGCTGTTCGTTAGCCTCAACAAAAGCCCCGCCACTGGCGGGGCTTTTGATTGCCTGCGCCAAGGCTTTCCTTAGAGAAGACCGACAAGGCGTAACGGTGATCAAAGGGATAAAGACTGATAAGAGCAGAAGAAACACTAGAGACGAAGAAGAATGCTGCCATCGTTCGATCCTCCGCCGATAGCATACTCTGCGGTTTGCGGTGGTATACCTGCAGTCCTGTCCGTAGCTCATGGATTGACCGAGCAATGGTCGCGAAGTTTACGCAAATCCGACTTTACGGGCACTGCGATATAACAGGTCAAGTCCGGAGGCTGCATTGATCTCAAAAACGGCTGAAATGATTGAGGTTCCTTGGCAAGAAGGTGCTCGTCTGATCGACGAATGCACCTATCTGTTCGCTACAGAAGTTCGGGAGCTTGAAGAACTCACACTCGGTCTGACCCTGGTTGAGGCCAAAGCTCAAGCTCCGATCACAGCTACCGACGATACCGGACCTCTAGCCGCTTTGAGGCTGGGTGCCAGCCCGATCGAGCAGGATGAAACGTGTCGCGTTTTCGAACTGGTGTTCGATCGTAATCACATGATCTCCTACACCGTTCTCAATGAGTCCTATGGCCGCTACCCTGAACCTCCAGAGGTCTTTACGGGGAGGCTTTTTCGCATCTTCTCTCAATCTCACCTTCTGGAGTTTACCGAGCGAACCACATATGCCTCGGGCGGTCATCCCGCGCCTCTAATGCATTTTGAAGTCGCTTGTCTCAACCATGTTTTCGATGTGATTGCTACCGCTCCTCCGAAGATTTCTGTCGGCAATAACTCGGTCCCTGCTACTGTCGTGAACTGATTGCTGATGCATGCATCTGACCGTTCTCCGAAAACGGGGTTTTCGGCAACTTGACCGAACTTGCCGAAAACCCGACTTTTCGGGCGATTGCACATGTTCCTCCTGAGGTGGCTTGCGAGCCTGTATTATCTAGCGTCATGAAGAAAGCCATCGCAACTACGAGGACCGCTTGGTTTGGAGGGGTTGTCGGTGCGCTTGCTGCCCTCGCTGCATTCGATTGGCTACGGGGCCGCCCAACCTTTCCATTGCCTCCTCAAGGGGCAGTCGAGCACATCATCTTTCTGTTTTGTCCGTATCTAAGTTTGGCGTTGCGACCTTGGCATCACAGTCTTCTCGAGTTCTGCCTCATGATCGTACTTCTAAACGGACTGACATACGCTGCAACATTTTGGTCTGTAGCTCGCCTTTCGTCATTCGTAGCTAACACGGACAACCCATAGTCCCGTTCGGCATGTAAGGGCCGGCCAATGTTGTTCCCCCAAAACGGGGTTTTCGGAAACTACGGGTGTACTCATATCTGAGAAGCGAAGTCGGATGTCTCACTTTGTCGGGTTTGCAATTTTGGAGTGCCGTTCGTGCCGCGTTTTATCGCGCTCTCCAATACCCATCGTGGGTCCAACTGCGGGTCCAATAAGGGTTTCGACGGGTTTTCGCCCGCTGTTTAGTGCTGTGTCATGTGTCACTAAGTTGTTGAAAGACCGTCAATCCTACAATTCACACGGTTAGAATCTGAAAGCTTCGTCTCTTTTATCCCGTCTTTATCCCTTTGATCACCGTTACGCTGTTCGGGTTCTGGACGGTTGCCGGACCCTCAAAATAAAGTTGAGAAAACTGCAAAATTTCCAGATCTGAAAAAGAGCAGATCAGCTACCCACGCTAACCAGACAATCCACCACAAACTGACCACAAAAACACCACGCTGAAAACCCGTTTTCCCCAAAAACCCCAGGGAAAACGAGCAAATTTTCGCCCACCACCACGCACCATTTTTTTCGAAGACTAACTCAGATTCTTCGGGGGATTCCTCATCCCAAGAACATGGAAATCCTTCAAGCCGCCCTTCAAAACATAGACCAGCTTGTTGTTCCCATTCGGGTCAGTAGGCCGCAGAAAGAACCCATCCTCCAGCACAAAGTCCCGCGTATTGCTGATGATCCCTTCGATCATCTCGTTATCGTGGAAATAAA
The DNA here is from genome assembly GCA_963831665.1 of uncultured Acidobacteriaceae bacterium. Classification (GTDB taxonomy): domain Bacteria; phylum Acidobacteriota; class Terriglobia; order Terriglobales; family Acidobacteriaceae; genus Edaphobacter. The sequence continues at coordinate 702,804 of CAWHRG010000001.1, forward strand.
CCCGAACCCAAAGCCCCGGAACAATGGGCGCATGTTCATGAAAATGCAGGGCCCTGTGCCGAAGATCTCCATCGAAAGTCTTGACGAAGAACACCGCCTTGGCGTCCTTCGTCGGAACCTCTTCCACCGTTTCTGAGTCAAGCAACCTAAGTCGAATGGAGTCAAGAGGATACTGCGAGTCGTTGCGCAACAGTTGATCGATCGACCCGAGTTCGCTCACATCCGCGAACCCCCGGACCGCCCGATCTTCATAGCGAACAACTACCCTGTAGGAACTGACCGACTCGGCATCATCCTTCATAATGGCTATGGGCGTGGGGGAGACAGATCGTACTGTTTGATCTTGTACAGCAGAGCCTTGTAGCTTATCTGCAGATCGTTTGCCGCTGCCTTCCGGTTCCATCCCACTCCCTCCAGTACCTGCGCGATCGCCAAGGACTCCGCATCTCCCTTGAGACTCTTTACCATTGCCTTCAGTCCCGCGGCGTTCGGTGCCTCTGCAACTGTACCTGCAGCTCCCTGATAAGCTGCTGTGGGTGCAAGCTCATCCACGATAGCCTTCTCGTCGCCAAGCACGAGATACCGATTAATGACATTCTCCAGCTCCCGCAGGTTGCCGGGCCACGAGTGTTCATTCAGCGTTTGCAGAAGATTCTGCGAGAACGACAGCGCCTCGCGGCCATACCGCTTGGCCCCTTTGCGCATGAAGTACTCTGCCAGCACCGGAATCTCTTCCTTACGTTCGCGAAGCGGCGGAATGCTCAACGTGAACCCATTCAACCGGTAGTACAGGTCCTCGCGGAAGGTCTTGTTCGCCATTGCTTCCTTCATATTGATGTTGGTCGCAGCGATTACACGCACATCCACCTTCATCGGCGAACGGCTGCCGAGACGAGAGAATGTTCCATCCTGCAACACCTGCAGCAGCTTGGCTTGCAGAATTGCCGGCATCTCGCCGATCTCGTCGAGAAAGATCGTTCCACCCGAGCACATCTCGAACTTTCCGGGCTTGGTCTTCACAGCACCGGTAAATGCGCCCTGTTCGTAGCCGAACAACTCGCTTTCCAGAAGATCCGCCGGAACAGCAGCGCAGTTCACCTTCAGGAAGATGCGTTGGCTGCGGGCCGACATCATGTGCGTATAAAGCGCAAGAATCTCTTTGCCTGTGCCGCTCTCGCCCAGGATCAGAAGCGGAATATCGGCACGGGCGACCAGCGCTGCCTGCGCCTCGAGATCACGCATCCGTTTGCTCGAGCGGACAAAAGAGTGCGACTCATTGAGCGGAATCTCGCGTGGCGTATCGGCGGCGGAGACTTTCTTCTCCGAAGTCGCCAAGTGCTCCTCAATGGCCTGCTCGATGTCGCTGCCGATGAACGGCTTCATCACAATCGCGCGTACGCCAAGGCGTATCACCATCTCGAGATCGCGCAGCTCCGCCGAGCACGACAGTACGATAACCGGTAGATGCGGTTTCGTGCAGCGGATATGCGTTAGCAGCGGGAGAGGATCGCGACTGGTGTGCAGTGCAAGCAACAGCAGATCAGGCTCATCCTGCTGCTCGAGCCTATCGAGCAGCGACTGCTCTTCCGAAAATAGATTAAGCGAATACTGATTTCCGAGCGTCAACCGGAGGTAGTCAAGTACCGCCAGATCGGGCTCCAGAATGAGAACCTTTGGCCGGGCCTTTGAACTGGACCTGATAGTGGAAACCGGATATGACAATGAAGCGGACATACAACACCCCTAATTTGCCGGTTTGGTGTCTATCGCCCAAACCTTGCCAAGTCTACGAACTCAAACAACTCTCTTGCGAGTTCGTCACTAACCTTTTTGGTCGAACCGGCCAAGAGGTGGGGAGAAAACCCTCAGCCTTCACAGCGAATTTTAGACCGGATTCAGAGAACTTTGACAGAAAAATGTTAATAATTTTGCCGACAAAAGAGATAAAGGTTTTCCACTCCTCAATCTCCAATTGCTTTAGCTTACATGCTAGCGTCGACCCGTACAGAGTAAAAAGGGTTATTTTTTTGGCAGGTTACTTTAGTGCGAAGCTGATTGGTACCCATGTATTTATTGATAAATATGCGGTTCCAGTCCAGCATTGGGTCCACCTCGTATATTTGTGCTCGGTTTCTCACAGCTTGCCCTTCAAGATTTACTATAGCTCCGGATAATTTGGCGCTCGACGTGCAATGTGAAGGACATTGCAGAGTTGCCGGACTGCTCCCTCGATAGGACAAAATGACCTTGATGCACGACACTGAATCCGTCGCCGCGCTCAACCTTCCGCCGCTGGACATCATCTTTGGTAAAACCGCGGCTATGCAGGCGGTTCGAACGAAGCTGGAGCGGGTAGCCGAAACCGATGTTCCCGTCCTGATTCAAGGCGAGAGTGGAACCGGCAAGGAGATATGTGTCCGTCTACTGCATGCCCTTTCGATGTGGTCAAAGGGGTCACTGGTAAAGGTAAGCTGTCCGGCCATCCCACACTCTCTGCTCGAAACAGAGCTGTTTGGCTACGAAAAAGGCGCATTTACAGGTGCCATGACGACCAAACTTGGCCGGGTCGAGCAGGCACACATGGGAACTCTCTTCCTCGATGAGGTGGGGAGCCTCGATCTCGGAGTTCAGTCCAAACTCCTGCAGGTGCTGCAGGATGGAACCTTTGTCCGCGTGGGTGGCCATGAGCCACGCAGCATCACGACACGCCTGGTCTCAGCGGCGAACACCGATCTACGCAGCCAGGTCGAGGACGGCACCTTCCGCCTGGATTTCCTCTTCCGCATCAATGCCGTGACGATCAATCTGCCGCCTTTGCGCCAGCGGATTGCTGATCTTCCAATTCTGATTGACTACTTTATTGCCCACTATGCAAAAATCTTCCACCATACACCGGAATTACTCTCAAAGAGCGCCGTCCGCCTGATGCAGAACTACCACTGGCCGGGTAACATCCGCCAGTTGGAAAACCTCATCCGCAGTTACGTCCTCATTGGCAGTGAAGAGGCGCTCGTGGCGGAGTTGATGCCAGAGACTACACCACGGGGCGGCATCACCACCGAGATCGATCTCAGCGAACCCATCTCGCTGAAAAACATCACCAAGCAGGCGACACACGATCTCGAGCGGCAGATCATCCTCAAGGTCCTGCAAGCCAATAGCTGGAACCGTCAGAAGACAGCGAAATGGCTACAGATCAGCTATCGGTCCCTGCTCTATAAATTGAGCGAGGTAGGGATGCCCGAGGTTCCGCCGCGGCCCATCCGTGTTCCTAACGTGTCCAAAAAGACCGACGAGCGAACGATACGCCCTGCCCTCTCGTCCCGCACGCGGATCTACTGACACCATTTCTTAGCGATACGTCGTTTCGCGTAGCAAGGTAGCGTATCGTTGTGCAAGCGGTCTTCGATGGTAGGCACCGATGCGCTCCCGATCAGGCCGAAAGACCTCTGCCAACATCGCCTGCCTCTCGACAGCATCAATCAACATTCGACGAATTGCATCGATATCGTCGACGTCGGCCCACCAGCCCGCGCCCGTCTCTTCCAGCAAGCGTCGCACGTCGCCATCGGGATGGACTGCCCCTAGAATCGGCTTGCCTCCACCCAGATAGTCGTAAAACTTGGCAGCGACGTTAATCCGATCGTGCGTAATCAGCAGGAGATAGGTTGTGTCCTGGATCGCCCGTAGTGCCTCGGCTTGTGGGATAAATCCCTTGAGCTCAACCGTGTCGCCTAGACTCATCAGCTTTTCTCGATATGCGGGGGTTTCGATATGTCCGATGAAGCGAACCTGGAGTTTTGAACGCACTTCGGATGGAAGTTCCAAGACAGCCTGAACGAATGTCCGCGGGATCAGTCGATCCGTATACCGTGCCGATGTAGGTAAGGACAGTCTTTTGGGCCTCAGAATTGGGAGGCGGGTCTAAAGATCCGGGCGCAGATATAGGCGTATCAAAGCCATTCGGGATGCAGTGGAACTTTTTGGTTGGCACACCTGGATACCGCCGCTGCAACTCCTTGCGTGCAGCCTCTGTTACCAGCACAATGGCCGTCGCATCGCGTACTGCCTCGGCCTCGGCCTTATGCGCGACCATGCGGGCCCGACTGTTTTTGTTGAAGCTTACAAGGTCGATCGTGGTGCTCAGCCACTCATCACGAAAGTCGACCACAATGGGCAGCGATGGAAAGATCTTCCGTAGGCGCGTCACCAGTCGCACCGATGAAAAGGGTGGAACCGTGATTAGCACGAGGTCAATCTTCCGGTCACGGATGATCTTTTCCGCCGCCGGCAAAGCAAAGGGCAGCCAGCCGATCTGTGGATCGGGCAGAAGAAGATTTCCAATAAACTGCTTCAGCGGATTTCCACGCTTTCCAGCAGCGCTGGACGTCGCCTTCCCTCCCCCGCCGGAGATGCCCTTCTTGACTGCCTTTCGCAGCCAGAACGGCAGATCCAATGTCCAGGTGCGATGCACCGTGACGCTCTCTGGTACCTGCCGCAGAAGCGCCATGTCCCTGCCGACAGATGGAGCATTCCGAGCCGTGAGCACATCCACCCGAACGCCATTCTCGGGAAGATACTTTGCCAAACTGAGAGCGCGCAATACGCCAACTCCGCCAGCCGGTGGAAATGAGAAGGTAATCAGCAGAACGTTCAACTCAACTGACTCCTCTGTTTGAGGCGAGCGGCTTCTGTGAGACTGGCACAGTTCCGTTTGTTAAGGCTTCTACCGCACAAAACATCTCATAGGCGCTGGCCCAGTGCAGCTCAATCTGGCGTTGCTGCGTGACTTCATGCAGCCATTGGAAGATCTGCTGAAGGCCGCTCGGTTTCGTCGGGGTGCCAAGCAACGTGTCGGCGTTGTCCTCGCGAGCGCCATGGGAGAAGAGCTTCAAAAATATATCTCCCCCGACACGCGGAGCGAGATCCAGCCAACGCTTCACGCGGTATAGCGTCGGCGGATCGTTGACCGCAATCTCGCCCATCTCCATTCGCGGGACAAGCCGGTCGGCATAGCGCAGACCAAGCGGGCCGGTGATCATCAGCAGATCGCCCTGTGTCCCGCCACCAACCGTCGCCTCGATGCCACGGTCAAACGCCTTTGGTCGCCCGGGCGATCCGGTGCACCAGTAGACCTGGTTGATTACGCGGCCTTGCGTTGGAGAAGGAACGGATGGCATGGTGAAGTCTGCATAGCAGCCCAGATCGCGCAGCAGCTCAATCTCTCCCGTTACGCCGCACCATCTCCCATCCGGACGTGAGTTATCCAGTGCCCAGTTTCCATGGATGAAGCCAAAGACCATTCGTCCGTTGTGGTCATGCAACAGGCCGTGATTTTCGCGGAGAGTGCGGCAGAAGGTGGTCATTTTTTCGATAAAGCCGGCCGGGGTCTCGTTGTCGTGGTGAATGTGCACCTCCACGTCACCGATACCTTCGCGAGTCATCTCCGCCAGCGGGGCCAGCAACTCTGCCCGATACTCCTCTTGCGGATAAAAGAAGCTGTAGCACGGCCTCTTTCCGTCCGCATCGCGCGGAGCAGCGTCGGCAATCCGTGGCCACGCCTCCTGCCAGCGGCTTACCCTCCGCCGAGCCGTCTCATTGGAGACCTTTCCTCCCAGCGGCTCATAGTGATCCGTAATGGCGACCCACAAACGCACAGGCTCCGTGCGCCCAAAGAGATGCCGTGCCCGATCACGCACATAGCCGGGCAACCATATCTCTGCGCTGCGAGGTAACTTCACGATCGGCCTCTCATCCCGGGAAAAAGGCTCGCTCCCCCGCGCTTTACGGGGAATGATGTATGACCGACCAGGAAATCTTTCGCCGCACGCGTGCGGAAACGTTGAAAACTCATGCTTGTCAGGGCCTGCTCCGCTGCAGAGATTGCAGATGCAATACTATGGCATCTACGGCACTTCAACATTGTATGGGACTCTTCTTCACGCTACTTTACATTCTGACCGCGTACCTGGCTCCCGCAACCGTATTCGGCTCGCTTGCGGAATACCATGTTGAGGTCATCATTGCCGTTCTGACGCTGTTTGCCTCGATTCCGTCGCTGCAACAAAGCGGCGTAGGCCGCATGTCCCAAACCTACGCTCTGATCGGCATGTGGATCGCGGTTCTCATGTCATTCGTCGTCAATGGACTTACCCGACTTGCACCCGACGCTCTACTTGATTTTCTCCCCAGCACCTTCGCCTTCTTCTTTGTTCTATTGAACTGTAAGACAAAGCGCCATCTCCAGATGGTTATCGTCGTACTTGTAAGTGCGAGCCTCTTTTCCATCTATATGGGATACACCGCGATTCTAGCCGGCAATGTCAATTCCCCCTACCTTATTGAGGTACACGATGCCACGGCATCCTTCAGGCTACGCGGCCTCTCGTTTATCAATGATCCAAACGACTTCACTCAGCTCCTTGTCAGTCTGATTCCCTGCCTATTCTTCTTCTGGGCTCCCAAAAAAATTCCGCGAAATTTTGTCTTCGTTCTTGTCCCTGCCGGACTCCTCTTGTTCGGAATGTTTTTGACCCACTCTCGCGGTGGCATCATCGCCTTTCTCGCAGTTGTCTTAGTCAGTTCGCGGCGCAAGATCGGGACGATTCCCTCAGTGATCATTGCAGCAGCCTTATTTGCCATTGCCACGGTGATCGGTTGGTCAGGTGGGCGGGAAATTTCCGTCGAACAAGGCGCAGATCGGATGGAAGCCTGGTCAACCGGACTCCAGCTCCTGAAATCTCACCCTGTCTTCGGGGTCGGATTTCGGCGATTCACGGAATACTACGTCATCACAGCACACAACACGATCGTGGTTTGTGCGGCGGAACTGGGCTTGTTTGGCCTCTTTTTCTGGGTCATGTTTCTCATTCCCACAATCAGAGATGCTGTTGTTGCCAGCACTAGCAGCAAAAGTAAGGAGCAATTAGCCGAGGAAGAAGAAAAGAAAACCCCCTTCGAGCGAGCTCTCTCGGCCCGCGCCGCACATGCCGGCCCGATGTACCTTGAATCCGTCACGCCCGCAGAGGAATCTACCAACTTCGCTCCCTCAGGCGACGCCAGGGGAAATGTTGCTGCGATGGCCAACCCGTATTTCATGGAGGAAGAGGTCAAGGAGCTGCCCGAAGCGGAGATCCGCCGGCTCGCGCGATTGATGGTGATCAGTTTCACGGGGTTCCTGACCGCCGGATGGTTTCTCTCCAGAGCCTATGTCATGACGCTCTTCATCTACGGTGGCATGGTGCAGGTTGTGTACCGGATGGCACTTGATCAAGGGCTCGTGCCTGAGCGAATGAAGCTTCCGCGTGTCATGCGTCTCTCGGTTATCGGTGCGATTGCCCTGATTGCGGTGGTCTACGTCATGCTTCGCGTCCAAAACCTCGTGCGTCACTAGAGCACAGACCGCAGGTTTGCTACCGGGAGGCTTTCCTGTAAATTCGATAACAGCTGCTCCTGCCGCGCATCTTTTCTCCACAGTAACTACCTCTCAGCCCCATGAAAATAGTCCACGTTGTCTACAGTCTTGAGATGGGAGGTGCGGAGATACTTGTGGTCCAACTCTGCCGCGTACAACGCTCTAACGGGCACGACGTCTCCGTCTGCGTTTATACCGGCCTGGGGCCGCTTCTTGAGGTACTCCGCGCGGAAGGCTTTCAAATCCACGTCATTGGCGAGGGCCCTGTTGCCCGTACCGCCATACGCTTCTTCCGGGTGTTCCACAAGATGCAGCCGGACGTCGTCCATTGCCATAATCCAGCACCGACTCTCCAGGCCGCTGCAGCCGCCCGGCTCGCCGGCGTCGAGACCATTGTCTCCACGCGGCACAGCCTGGTCGCTCCGCCCTTCGACACCAGGGCCGAGGTCACTTATAACGTCATTTCTCTCTTCTGCGATTGGGTCGTAGCCATCTGCGATGCCACTCGTGAGAACTTGCGTAAGACCCCTTTCGCCCAGCGCAACCGCATCACACGCGTCTACAACGGCGTCGACGGACTTGTGGTCTCCACACCGGAAGACCGTCCCGAGAAGTCTGGTTTTACGCTCCTATTCGTCGGCCGACTAGCCGAGATTAAAGATCTGCCGACGATGGTTAAAGCTGTTGCGCTCGCTATCCCCAGAGTCCCAGGTCTGCAGCTCTGGATCGTCGGCCACGGCATCATGCGCGAGCCGCTTGAAGCTCTGACTCACGAACTGGGAATAGCCGACAACGTCACATTCTGGGGAGAGCGCCTCGATGTCGCCCGCTTCTTCTCCGCCGCAGACGTCTTCACCATGTCTTCTGTCTCTGAAGGTTTGCCCATGTCTCTTCTTCAGGCGATGTCCGTCGGCCTTCCCGCTCTGGTGACGAACGTCGGCGGAATGGCCGAAGTCGTACGCAACGCCCACTGCGGCCTCTACACTCCGGTAGGCGATAGTTCAGCTATGGCCGACGCCATCGTAGAACTTGCCTCCAATCCAGGCCGCAGAGATGTCTTCGCGTGTAACGCCAAGACTGCCTATGAAGAGCACTTCACGTTGGAGCATATGGAGGAAGCCTACATGGCCCTCTATTGCAGGCCAAGAAACGCTTAGTTCAGACCTCTTCAGCTAGTCGAAACGGACGATTCAGCTACGCATCCACTCACCGACCATATCTTCCAGAGCGGTCCGGTAGTGAATAGAAACTTGTAAAGACCTGTTACCGCCGCCACATTCAACACCAGCAGTGCGCTTCCTGCTGCCGCAAAACGGTGGATCAGAGGAATACGAACTTTCAACGCGAACGCCGAAGCCAACCAGAATATCCATTGCAGCGCAGCCACAACCTTCCAGCCTGTCGATTCCCCTGCCAGCCAGGTGGAACTCACTAGCAACAATGCAAAGAAGTAGGGGACCACCAGCCGCAGCAACTTGTGCGATACCAACTGGAAGAGAACGCGATTACGAAAACTTAAAATCCATGGCGCTAATGAAACGAGCTGATAATTACCCGCCAGAGTCCGGACCTTACGCTGAAACTCTCCTGCAACCTTACCGGGCCATGTGTCGGTAACGATCGCAGTACGATCGAGAACGCTTCTATAACCCTCCCCGATAATCGCCAACGGCTGAAACATATCGTCGAGAATGATTCCCGGCGGAAATGCGGCTACAAGGGAGCGTCGAGCTGCATAGAAACCTCCGTAGACGCCCACCGGAGAGTCCCACGCAGCCTCGCAGTTGCGGATCCACTGCTCATACTTCCAATAAACACCGCTCACCGCAGATGCCGCCGCATCATGTCCAACGGCATTCAGAACCAACTCCCCAGCCACACAACCCACTGTCGGGTCTGCGAAGTTGCTCAGCAGCGCCTTCAAAGCTCCAGGTGCAACCTTGGGACGAATATCCACAAATAGAAGAATCTCACTCGAAGCCGCTGCGATCCCTTGATTCAACGCAGCAGCCTTTCCTCCCTGCTCGTCAAGAATGATCGTATGTACTCGCGAGTCGTTCACTTGGCGAAGAATATCGGCCGTTCCGTCATCCGATCCATCGGAGACAACGATCACCTCGCGCACATAAGCAGGATCAAGCGCTGTCAGATGATCGATCTGTTCGCGAAGCAGATGCGCGCCATTGTGTACGGCCATCACAACGCTGACCGAAGCATGGACTGGCTCTCGCTTCCACCTGCGTGGCTTCAAACGAGCCAGCAGAAACATGATCAATGGATATCCCGCATAGGTGTAGCCAATCACCGTCAGCGATATCCAGAACGCTACTTTCATTGCGCCCCTCGGCGCCGCAGAATCGTCTTGATTGTCTCGAACATGATCAGCAGGTCCAGGCCAAGCGACATGTGCTTGATGTAGTAGAGATCGTACTCAAGCTTCTCGCGGCTCTCCTCCAGCGTCGCCCCGTATCCGTACCGCACCTGCGCCCATCCCGTTAGTCCAGGGCGAATCATGTGGCGAAGGTCGAAATATGGAATATTTTCGGAGAGCCACGGCACGAACTCAGGGCGCTCCGGTCGCGGCCCTACAAAACCCATGTCGCCGCGCAGCACATTCCACAGTTGTGGAACTTCATCCAGCCGTGTCTTCCGCATGAACATGCCTACACGAGTTACGCGCGGATCGTCCTTGGTTGCCCATTTGGCTCCGGCGACCTCCGCATCCGTCCGCATGGTGCGGAATTTGAAGACCGTAAAGTTGCGCCCGCCAAGTCCCACGCGCGTCTGGCGAAAGAATATAGGCCCAGGCGAAGACAGGCGCACCAGCAACATCACAATCGGGAAGAACGGTAGAAACAGCAGCAGCCCCACCGCAGCCGTAAGCGTCGATACCAGACGCCGCGCAATCTGTTGCGAGGGCCGCACCCGAAACCCTTCGCTATAAATAAAACTACTCGGCCGGAGGCCATCCAGATACAGCTTGCCGGTGAGCCTCTCTAACAACGTCCCTGCCTCTTCAATCACCACGCCGTCGAATCGTAGCTTCAGTAGTTCACGCAGAGGCAGTTCTCCACGACGGTCTTCAATCGCAACGATAACGCGATCGATCGTAGGCCTTGGGCCGCGGAATGATTCGAGCGCGGCCGAAAAAGCTTCTTTGCGCTCTGCCTTTTCGAGCGGGACTCCGTCATAGCCGACAACTTTCATCCCGGCATCTCTACGGTTCCCCAGCGTGTCCACAACCATTCGCGCACGTTCTCCAGAGCCAAGAACGTAGACTCGCTCCCGAAATATCTCTCTGCCGATAATCCACTCGTAAGCGCTGCGCCACGCCACCAACGCTGCCGTCAGAAACGTCAGTCCCAGCAGCAGAACATAATGAGCGATGTCCAGCGCAGGAAAGAGATAGATCACCGCCGAGAGAAGAAACGACAGAAATCCGAGTACCAGCAGTAGGCGAAAATAAATCTCCCAGCGTGCAGAGATGCGCTGCGGCTCGTATAGATCAAAGTAGTACGAGCAAAGCAGCGTCAGAACAGTCAGGCCAATGATCTTCAGTGCGCCATATTCATAATTGAGTACGAGATACGTATCCGGCCCCAGGATCAACGCCGCCGCCAGCAGAAACGAACCGCCTACAATCAGCGCCTCGCACAGCAGCAGAACAATGGTCCGCGTTGGATAGTACACGTTGAATAGCCGAATCATCGCGTCAGATGCTCCTGTTTCAGTCCTTGGTGGCGGCGTCGTATCCGTAGTAGCTGCCAACCTGAGGCTGATCCAGTACGGCGTTGAGCACAAAGCCCAGAAGATTTGCTGACTTCAATTCAGATGTCGCGCGCTGCGCGACGGGATACTTGGTGACTCCGCCTCGAGCGACCAGCAGCACGCCATCGCAGGACCGTGCAAGATTCACCGCATCGGATACAGGAAGCACGGGCGACGAGTCCACGATGATCCAGTCGAAGTGTGGCGCGGCCAGCTTGATCAGTTCACCGAACCGAGGATTGCCGGACAGATCGGCTGCCTTGTCTCCGCCGTTCCCGCCTCCAATGAAGGTAAGGTTCTGCAGAAACGCACGAGGTCCGCTTTCATCTGCAGGCGCCGCCTGCTGTTGGAGAATCTCGTCGATGCTTGCCTTGCCCGCCAGGTAATCCGCCAGGCCGGGATTAGACTCACAGCCCAACAGCTCATGCAGGCTATAGCGGCGCATGTCGCCATCAATCAGCAGCACCTTGCTGTTTTTATGTCGCGCTAAACTGATCGCCAGATTGATCGAGATGAAGCTCTTCCCTTCCTGCGGCAGTCCGCTGCTCACCAGGACCGATTTCAATGGCCTGATGTCGCGTAGTTCGAAGAGTCGAGAACGCAGACTTCGAAACTGCTCTACCGAAGGACCGCGCTCCTGCAGCGCAGGGAGATGTTCCAACGAAAGAGCCCACGGACGCTTCACGATCGCGTTCCAATTTATGCCGTCCCGGTTCTCGACCGCTGGGGGCGGAGCATCGAACGCCGAGACCATTGGTGCATTCACCGCCGCTGCAGCTACCGCAGCGTCATACTCAGCCAATGCTGCCGCGACACGCGATGGCTGTGCAGCGATCGGCTGTTCCACGGACTCCTGCTCGCGCCCCTGCCGCTCCTGTTTTCGCTCTGACTCTGCTTTTTGGAGTGCTTCGTAAATGCGGCTCATCGATCTTGCCTTCCCGTAGTTTCACCGTTAATCGCTGTCATAAGGTTAGTGGCATCGCCGCCGGCGTTGCGGGACAACTGCGATCCTCCGCTCATTCCTGCAGAAGAGATCAGAAACGGCTGCGTCTCCAACTCCAGTTCAATCGCCACGCCTTCCACAATCGCGGGGGTCACCTGTTGCACCTGCTCCACGTAAGCCACAATCAGCGAGTTTTCGCACAGTAGATTGATGATGCGCGGAATGCCCCGACTGTACCGATGCACAAGATCAAGCGCGTCGAGCGAGAATATCTGCCATGTAGCACCCGCAATGCGCAGCCTTTCCGCGACATATGCATGAGTCTGGCTCTCGGTCAGCGGCTGTGTGCGGCACCATAGCGCAACCCGCTGCCTCAGTTGCCGCACGCTGGGCTGCCTCAGTTTTTCTTCAAGCTCAGGTTGTCCTGAAAGCACGATCTGCAGTAGCTTTTCCGACGACGTCTCAAGGTTTGTCAGCAGCCGTATCTCTTCCAGCAATTCCCAGGAGCAGTTCTGCGCCTCGTCCACCACCACAACGCAGGTCTCATCCATGCGATACCGTTCAATCAACCAGCGATTGAGCTGCAGCAACATACCCGACTTGGTCCGGTTCGCCGGAACCAAACCGAAGTCGGTCAGCACAAACTCCAGAAAGTCCAGCACATCCAGCCGGGGATTGAACACAAACGCCGTCGACACGCGCCTGCCGCTGAAGGAGCCAAGCGCCCGCTTCAGCAGGGTGGTCTTCCCTGTCCCCACCTCTCCGGTCAGCACCGTAAATCCCTTACGCGACGAGATGCCGTACTCCAGACAAGCCAGAGCCTCCCGGGTATGCGGCATCATGTAGAGAAACCGCGGGTCCGGGCTCGTTCCGAACGGATTGTGCTGCAACTTGAAAAAACTTTTATACATCGTCACCCACCCGCATTCACCAGCGGCTTACCTGCCGCTGCCATGTTCGGTTTGCGCCGCCAGAACTTCCATCCTCGATTTGCCTTTACCGACTCCGCCTCGCCCGCAAAGGCAATTACGGACAGCGTTGGCAATTTCGTAAAGGCCCATATATCCCGCTCGCTTCGCAGTGATGTGTCCTTATACTCGATCAACGCCACAATCATCAGCCCCAGACAAAGCCCGGCAGCCAAACCCGCACCGGCAAAGACCATGCGGTTTGGAAACGAAGGGCTATCCGGAAGATTCGGTTCGTCCATCACGCGGAACTGCTCACCTTGTTGACGCTTCTCCAGGTCCGTTGCCATCTTGGAGTCATTCATCTTCTTCAGCAGGTCGTCATAGAATGCTTGCGCCGTGGTGTAATCCCGAGTCAGAGCCTTGTACTCTTCCTGCACCAGCGGGCTCGACGAGATTCGTTCCTGGTACATCCGAATTTGCCCCTGCAGCGCTGCCTGATCATGTTTCTTCTGCGTAATGCCCTGCTCGAGCGCCCGCAGTTGGGCACGTAGTTGCTGTACAGCGATTGAGTCGTTCCGGTTCGGGGCAGAGACCGTAACCGGAGTCGACGTCGCTGCCGGTGCTGGGGCCGCCGCCATCTCCTTCCGCAGGTCCTTGATCTTCCGCCGGACCGCCACCACATCTGGATAGTCGTCTGTATAGCGCTTCGTCAGGTCCGCTTCTTCGTTTAGAAGCGCCTGCAGCTCAGCCTGCTGCGCCTGGGGAGCAGCGGCTCCATGATCCGACACCTGCGCCATCATGCTCTGCTGTTGCGCCAGCATCGCCTCTTCATAGCTCTTGTCTTGCTCCATCCGCGCAATCGCCTGAGTCATGGCATCCAGTTGTGTATTCAGGCTCGTCAGCATGTTCATGTTGGGAGCTTCTTCACCCGGCAGCCTGCCGACGTATTTCTGTTGAAAGGTCGCAAGCTTTGCGTCCTGATCGTCCAGCTTCTGCTTCGCGTCGGCTAGTTGCCCCCTGAGAAAGTCCTGCGTTCCTTCCACCGAGGTCGCACGCGACTTGAGGTTCTCGTTCACAAACAGCGACGTAATCTCGCCGGTCACCAGTTGCGCCGTGCGGGCATCCGAGGCCCTGAACGAGATGAAGAAGCCCGGCAGTCCGCCAGTCCGCGCCATCTCCGAGTGGATCGGCTTAATCTCGATATTCTTCCGAGTCAGATCGATCCGGTCATCCATCGACGTCTTTCCCGTGCCAAACAGATTGAACCGCTCAATAATCGGCGTCAGCCGCGCACGGCTCAATATCTGTTCTTTCATTGATGCCAGCCGCGCCGTCAGGTCTTCCGACACAACGGGCTTTACGTATTCATCCGGCACCGTTTGCTGCTCAACCAGAACCAGCGTCTGCGAAACATACTGTGCAGGGATGACGAATGCAATCGCAAGCGCGATGATCGGCAGCACCACAGTCGGAATGGCGATGATCCACCATCTCCGCTTCAAAATGGCGCCGTAATCTTCCATCGTCAATGCACGATGACCAAGCATAGTTGACTCCTTAAAACTCGCCGAGACGGGTCGATCTCGGCGCAAATGTGATCCCGAATCCAAACGTTTGCGAAAAACCACTGAAAGCGTTTTGACCGATGAGCGCGTTATTGATGGATTGGTCCTGCGCGCTGTAACTCATGAAGCATGACCAGGATCTCCCCAAGGCACGCGTAAGTTGCGCTCCGCCATAAAATGTCTTGTACGATACATTCGCGCCTGACGGTATCGTTTCACCAGGTACAGATGGCTGGTACAAGAGTTGCGAGGTATGCGCAAAGCTCCCGTTCACCGAGCCCATCCAGTTGTGACTCAGCGGACGTCCGATAGACGCCGTAATGGTGTCGGACAACGCGCCTGTCTGCACTCCGGACCCGCCGTTGACGCCGCGAACGTAATGCACACCCATGCTTGTCTGCTTCCGCGTATAGCTCAAGCCGGCGCTGGCGGCCACATTGAGCTGGTTCTCAAGCACCGTGCCGGCGGAGCTATTGATCCACTGCGGACCCGCCGAGACGTCCATCGAGAGCGCACGGGTCCATAGCCGGGAATAGGTAAAGTTCAAGCCGCGCGTCTGAAACGAAGAACTGACCGCCTGGCTGAAAAAACTGTTCTCGTCCGTGCTATAGGTTGAGTAAACCGCATTGGCACCGACTGAATTGCGCGCATCGATCCGGTGGTTCAGACCTACCTGGCCTGAAAGCTGTGTCGTATTCAAACCGTCTTGTTGATCCAGAAAGTGCAGTATCGACCAGCTGCCTGAACCGCTCACCGAAGTCGATCCGGTCAGTCGCCGCTCAATACTGCCTGACAGTGTGTTGCTGATGCGGTTTGCCGCAAACGTCAGCACACCGCCCGCCGGGCCCTGCGATGGACCCGAGATCGGCGTCGTCCCAAGATCTCCTACACCGGAGATGCCCGAATAGCCAGTCGTTGGTGACTGCGGCAGAAAGCTGAATGAGTTGGATACATTAAATATCCACCTTCCTCGAATCAAACTCTGCGAGGCTGCGATGTTCTGATAGGTTTGTGTGCCCTGGCCGCTCCCCGTGTTAAACAGAACACCGCCTGCGTAGAGCATCGAAAACGGCTTGTCCTTGCTCATCGAAGCATATCCCGCGCTTCCGGAGAGATTGGTCGCCCCCGTCACATTGCCCGCACCGTATAGCCCATCCTGAATCAGTTGGGAGACGCCCAACGAATAATGGAGCGTTCCATCAATCCACGACAGGCTTGGTCCTGAGCCAGTCGAAGCCTCTGCCGTTGGCACAGCTTGTCCGTACGAAGCAGCGCTCGCCAGAAGCATCATCGACACTGGAATCCACATCTTCATTAGGCATCTCATGGGACGACGATCGTGTCTCCTGGCTGCAGCTTGATATCCTGCGTGCTGTCGCCCTTCAGCGCAAGCTTGTAATTGAACGGTATCTTCTGCTGCTTGCCTGCCTCGCCACGAAGTATGTAGATCTTCTTCGAATTGGCGAAGGGGCTGAGCCCGCCAGCAGCCGCGATCGCCTGCAAAGGTGACATGCCTGCAGCCAGCGTAATCGGCCCTACATGCCCCACCTCGCCCATCATATAAATCCGCTGGCTGTTGACCGCCATCACCAGCACCGTCACGCTCGGATCCTGCAGATATTTTTTCAGCCTGGTGGTAATCTCATCGCTCAACTGCATCGGGGTGCGTCCGGCTGCCGGTAAATCGCCGACCAGTACCAACGAGATCATCCCATCGGGTCGAACCGGAAATGTACCGGAGAGCGTCGGTTCTTTCCATACCGTCACCTGCAGCGTATCCTCGGGCCCAATAACGTAGTGAGCGGCATCCTTGCCCGTTACATCTGCGGGGCCAGCCTGGGTTGGTGCTGCAGGAACCGCCGCCGCGGAGCCGTTTTTCGCTGGCACAGCGCTATCCTTTGCTGGCTTCGACGCATCTGTCGCAGGCGCAGTGACTGGTGGCGTTGCGCCTTGGGCTGGCTGGGTCGGTGCGGACTGGGTACTTTGCGCGATGCCAGTACCCGGCACACCAATCAGCCCGGCGATCAACGCCGCGTAAAGCCACTTCATCGGACGTCTCTCGTACCTTAAAAACCGGTCGAATGCCTTGTCCGATGACTCATGCCGTCTTTTCTGAGATCGTGTTTGCAAAACCGCTGATTCCACTTGCTTTGCAGCCTCCTCTGACTGTCCGGCCCACCGGCATCGAAGCCGACCGCCGCAAACCACTTTCTCAACCTCTACGTCAATTTGTCCATCAATAGATATGCATGGGAGATATGCATGAGCCGTAGCTATTGCCTTGCCACTGAATCTATCCTCGCCATCCTGCGCAAAGCAACCAATCATGAGGCCCCTTTTAGGACACATTCATCACATGCACGGCGAGTGCCAAAACACGACTCCGGGTAAATATTTTCCAGTGTCACTGCAATATATAGACATGTAGACTATCTTGCAGTACCTCTTGGACTGGATTCGAGCGCCCCAATCAGCGTACTCCTGTGGTGTGCAGATTATCAGCACATGTGGGAAATGTTTTTCCCTTTCCATGGGTCGTTAGCTTCCACTTTCGTGGGACATACGTTTGGAACGATTACTAATTAGTATTTATTCTACGGCACGCAAATTGCATACAAGTAATGAGTGAAGTATAACGTCTTACGAATGACGGCGGCCAGGATGCAACCCGAGATATCCCCTACAACGCTTCTTGCGGATGAAGAGGAGCGGACGCCTCCCGGCCCACTGTTTGGTGGGCTCTTCTCACGACAGAACCTCCTTCCCTTCGCCGTCATCGTCGCTCTGCTCATCGCCGTCTATTTCCGCATCGCGATCAAGCTCTTCGTAGACTGGTACAACATCCCCGATTACTCTCACGGGTTTCTTGTACCGCTCTTCTCCGCTTTTCTTATCTGGGACAAGAGGAAGACCCTCAGCACGGTGAAGGTCGAGCAGTCCTGGCGCGGTATACCCCTTATCCTCCTTGCTATTGCGGTGCTCATTCTCGGCGTCTACGGAGTCGAGCTCTTCACGTCCCGGTTCTCCTTCGTTCTCATGCTGGGTGGCCTCGTGTGGACGTTCTTCGGCCGCGCCATGCTCCGCGAGCTGCGTTTTCCGATACTTGTTCTCCTGCTCGCCATCCCGTTTCCGACCATCATCTTCAACCAGATCACCTTTCCGCTTCAGCTGATGGCCTCGCGGTTCGCCAGCCAGATTCTGCCGCTGCTCGGCGTCCCCGTGCTGCAAGAGGGCAACATCATTCAGCTGCCGGTCATGAAGCTTGAAGTCGCCGAAGCCTGTAGCGGCATCCGCTCGCTGATGAGCCTCTTCACCCTCGCGGTCTTTTACGGCTACTTCCTCGAAAAGACCACCACACGGCGCGTTATTCTGGCCATTGCCAGCATCCCCATCGCCGTCGCGGCCAATGTCGCCAGAATCGTCGGTACCGGCCTCTGCGTGCAATATTGGGATCCGCAGAAGGCGCTCGGCTTCTTCCATGAGTTTTCGGGTTGGGTCATGTTCGTCGTCTCACTATGCTGCCTCTACCTTATCCACCGCATCATGCGGCTCTTTCCAACGACGAGCAGGCAAACCATATGAAATCCCCCCGGTTCTGGACCGTTGTTCTGCTCCTCATAGCAACCGCAGTGGTTCTCCACGGTCGTGGAGACAAGGACTACATTCCCGCGCGTCAGCCCCTGAGCGAGATGCCTCAGACCATCGGCGGCTGGAGTTCACATGATCTGCCCATCGATTCCGAAGCCCTCGCCGTACTTGGAGAAGGTGACTTTCTCAATCGCATCTATACCGCCTCCTCTACGTCAAGCAATCCATCTGCCGGCGGAGATAGAGTCCCGCCAGTCGGTCTCTTTATCGGTTACTTCCCCACTCAGCGCACTGGACAGACCATCCACTCCCCTCAGCACTGCCTTCCGGGGGCCGGATGGACCTTTGAATCCTCGAGCTACACCACTCTGCGCGACATCAACGGCAGAAACTATCAAGTTGGGGAGTATGTCATCACCAACGGCGAGTCCAGGCAGTTCGTTATCTACTGGTATCAGGCACACGGCCGCAGCATCGCCAACGAGTACAAGGCGAAGCTCACCATGGTCACCGATGCCATCCGCACCAACCGGACCGACGGCGCTCTGGTGCGGGTCATCACCCCAGTCTCACCATCTGAGCCTATAAGCAGTGCACGAGATCGCGCCGTGCTCTTTGCCAGCCAGATGGCGCCCTATTTACCAAAGTTCATCCCGGACTGAGATCCCGGTAGATGCGCGAGGACCTTGAAAACCTGACCGCCTCGCAACACACAGCGACACAAAGCAACACCACGATGTAAGAGCTATTCAAAGAAGAATCACGAGGAACACACGATGAGAACACCACTGACGCTTCGGATTTCCACGGTTCTGGCCCTCTCGCTCACAATGGCTTTCACCACGGGCTGCCACCGCGATCCCAATAAACAGAAGCAGAAGTATTTGGAGAGCGGCAAACGCTACGCCGACGAAGGCAAGCTAAAGGAAGCTGCGATCCAGTTCTCCAATGCGCTCAAGGTGGATCACAATTTTGCGGCCGCTCACTACGAGCTCTCCAAGCTCTATCTCAAACAGGGATCGATGCTGCCGGCCTACGCCGAGCTGATGCGGACCGTTGACCTGCAGCCTTCGAATCTGCAGGCACGCATCGATCTCGGCAACATGCTGGTGGCAGCCAATGAACCTGCCCGGGCCGAAGAACAGGCCAAAGCCGTCCTCGCCATCGACGCCAACAACGCCGACGCCTTCGCCCTGCTTGCCAATATCGCCGCCCGAAAGGGAGACCACGCGGGCGCCATCTCCCAGATTCAACATGCCATCTCTCTTGATCCGAACAAGGCGAACTTCCACGCCATCCTGGGCTATCTCCAGGCCGGCGACCCCGCCACCGCGGCCGACGGTGAAGCTCAACTGCGCAAAGCTGTAGCTATCGACGGTAAGAGCGTCACCTCTCGTCTGGTCCTCGCCGCCCTGCTCCAGAAAAAGGGCGATCTGGCGGGTGCCGAAGAAAATCTGAAAGCAGCCATCGCCGCCGATCCTAAAAACGAGATAGCCCGCGCAACGCTGGCAGATCTCTACCAGCGTCAGGGTGATACAGCGAAGGCCGAAGAGACCCTGCATCAGGCATCGGACGACATCAACGACACCACTGCCGGCGCCGATATGCTGGCGAACTACCTCATCCGCGCCAAACAGCTTGACCACGCGGAGGCCGTCTACGCAGATCTCATCTCGAAGCATCCTAAGAGCACGCCCCTCAAAGTCGCGTACGCACGCATCCTGATCCTGAAGAGAGATCTCGCCAAGGCCAGGACCGTCATTGCCGAACTAGAGAAGACGGACAGCTCCGCACCCAACGTCGCATTGCTCAACAGTCTGATTCTGCTCAATGACGGCAAAGCTAAAGAGGCCTTCGACGATCTCCAGAAGGCTGCAAAGGCCAATCCCGACAATCTGCAGCTCAAGATATGGTTGGGCCGCGCCGCTCGCGCTAAAGGCGACCTTCCTGCCGCGCAGCAGGCCTTCCGCGACGCAGCCAGGCTCAGTCCTCAGAACATGGAAGCATTGGAAGGCCTTGCGCAGACCGCCATGGAACTTCGCGACTTCTCAGGCCTCGCGCAAACCGCAGAAACGGCCATGACTGTCGCACCGCAGTCAGCGAATCCTTATATCTGGCGCGGCATGGCAGAAGGCAGCCAGAAGGACTACGACAAAGCTGAGGCAGATTTCCGCACCGCCATCAAATACGATCCCAAAAACGCGGGGGCCTATCTCGAACTAGCCCAGCTTAAACTGTTACAGCAGCACATTCCCGAGGGTCAGGCCCTGCTCGAGCAGTCTCTTGCCCTCAACCCCAACTCCGCCCGCGCTCTTCGCATCCTGGCTTCAACCTACATGTTCCAGAAGCAGCCAGCCAAGGCCATCAGCCGCGTGCAGGAACAGATCACCAAAGTACCCAACAACTCCGACATGTATGACCTGCTCGCCGATCTACAAATCCAGACCGGCGACTCCAAGGCCTCGCTCGACTCGGCACAGAAGGCCATGCAGCTCAACCCCGCCGATCCGTCGGCAACCATCGCATATACTCGCGCCCAGATCAGTCAGGGCAACACTGGCAAGGCCATCGAAACCTGGCAGCAGTGGCTTAAGGTCCATCCCACCGATGCACGGGCCTATACCCTCCTAGGCTCTCTCCAAGAAGCCCAGGGCAACCGCGATCAGGCCATGGAGTCCTATAAAAAGGCCCTCCAGATCCAGCCGGAGCAGCCCATCGCCGCTAATAACCTCGCCTACCTGATGGTCGAAACCGGCCAGAACAGCGACGTCGCCCTCTCGCTCGCCCAGATTGCCCGCCGCGCGCTACCAGATTCAAGCAGTACCGCCGACACCCTGGCGTGGGTCTACTATCAAAAGGGCAACTACACCTCTGCCCGCAGTCTGTTGGAAGAGGCTCTCAAGACGGCGCCCAACAGCGCCTCCATCCACTACCATCTGGGTATGACCTACAGCAAGCTGGCCAACACGGCCGACGCCACACTTCACCTAAAGAAGGCCGCTGCCCTGGCTCCCAACACCCAGACCGCAAAGGACGCAGAGAAAGCGCTTAGCAGCCTCAGCTAAGGCCGGGCGCTTCTCCCTCAGCGCTCGAAGAGAGATACTAGGATTTCGTGAACACCAAAACGATCGCTCGTAACACTGCCTGGTATGGCCTTGAAAATGTAATCGGCTTTGTCAGCTCGCTGATTACCTCCATCGCCATAGCCCGCACCCTCGGGCCGTCGAAGATGGGCTATCTCATCTACGTTAACTGGCTCGTTGGTATAGTCGGCAGTCTGGGCAGTGTAGGCATCCCGGCGACCACCCGCAAATACATGGCGGAGTTTATCGGAGGCGGCGATCGGGCGACCGCTCGATTCATCTTCGTCCGTACCATCACTCTCCAGGCAATCCTCGCCACAATAGGCACCCTGCTTGCTGTCGCCTGGGTGCTTCACGACGCTCCGACCGAGTACCGCACCGCCTCGCTTCTCCTCGTTGCCAGTATCTTGCCTTCGATGGTCAACTTCGTTCCCGCTCAAGCCAACGTTGCTTCCGAACAGCTTTCCGCAAATCTCCCTGGCTCCGTGGCGTCCACTGTTGTCTTCTTCATCATGACGATTTTGACAATCGTCTTCCATTGGGGTGTTATCGGGATTGCATCAGCCATGCTCGGCATGCGCCTGGCCGATTGCCTTGTCCGCTTCTTTCCTACCGTACGCCGTATCCTCGCGTGGCCATCGGACAATATCCACACGCCGCCCGACCTCCGTCCCCGCATGATGCGCTTCGCCTTACAGAGCATCATGGGGCTGCTTCTCACCATTATCGTCTGGGACCGTTCAGAGCTTTTTCTCCTCAAACATCTATCCGCGGACATCCGCCAAATCGCCTTCTATTCAGTAGCCTTCAATCTCGCTGAGCGGCTCCTCATCTTCCCTTCCGTCTTCGCCTCGGCATCCGGTGCAAGTGTCTTCGCACAATACGGCCGGGATCGATCCCGGCTTCCGGCCATGACCGCCGCCTCGGTCCGCTATCTGGCGCTCATCTCGATCCCGCTCCACGTGATCGCCGTCGCACTCGCCGCCCCGGCCCTTCTTACCTTGTACGGGGCCAAGTACGAAGGGGCGCTCCTCGTTGCCACTGTCTCGCCTCTGCTCTGCCTGCCCAAGGCATTCCTCGGTCCTATTCAGAGCCTCTTTGAAAGCACCGATCGCCAGAAGTACTTTATCGTCACCACTGTGATCGCTTCATTTATCGATGTCGGCGTCGCCTGGTACCTCATTCCATCGCTCGGCGCGCTCGGAGCCTCTCTCGGCAGCGGAGCCGCACAGATCACAGCCATTGGCCTCATGTGGATCCTTGGAATTTACCGCGACAACATTCGTCTCCCCTGGCGCTTTCTCGCCAAGATAACGATGATCAGCATCACTGCATCGGTTGCAGCCTATGGTGTCTCCTTCAGGCTAGCGCCCGTCTGGGCACTCATCACTGGCAGCATCGTCGCTACGGTTACATTCTTCCTGCTCGCCTACGCCTTCAAAATACTCGAGCCCGAAGACAGCAGCCGATTCAAAATCATCTCGGCCGCATGCCCGCGGGCTCTTGCTGGTCCTATGAATCGTGCGTTCGACATGCTCACCAAACGCATGGAACCCGACTCAACGGCAGTTTGAGTAACGTGTGTTGTACCGCCCTGTTGTCGCCACCATGTTCATCTCTGTTGCCGTCTGTGCTGCCGTATCCGTTGCACCCAGGTTCGGCGCTGCTATGCGCGGAACCGCATACCCGAGGCTCGGCAGGAACGCGAACCGAACTGGCATCTCGCAGACTGCCGCTGGTACAGCCGTGCTTGCGGCCTGAGTACTGTTGAGAATGTAGGTATTCGCATCGAACGGCATCGACGATACCGGGATGAGATTCGTGTTGTTGAATCCCGTCAGGTGCGAACCGATGTTCGTTGCTCCCTGATATGCCAGCGAATTAGCATCCGTGTTCCAGCCGCTTCCGGGACCTGCCCCTGCGGTCTGGTTGTTGGTCCCCCAGTTTGCAGTGATTAAGTTTTTTCCTGCAACTCCAATTAACGCTGTGTAGTTGTTCCACTGAAATATCGGCCTCGCCGGATCGTCCATCCAGATCACGTTATTGAAGATCTGGACTGTCTGATACTCAACGTGAGGAGAGAAATCTCCTCCTCCGGAAGATGTGTCGAACAACGTCCATTTCTGTCCGTCACACTGGGGACACAGCAGATAGTGAAAGGTATTGTTGTACCAATATAACGATCCTTTCCGCGATCCCTCGCCTCCGTCCTGATCTTCACTGAAGTGGATCGGGACGCCTGACTCATCCAGATAGATATTTCCGTAAACAAAGTGGGAGTGGTATGCCTCTTGTTCAGCGGCAATCAGATCCGCCGGATACAAGTCCTGCCGGATAAATTCCATGGGCTGAGCCTGTTACGCCCCCCCCAAAGAAAGCCCGGAACGACATCTCAGCCAGCGCATCCGTACATCGACGAGGTCCATCTGGCGCGCCGCACCCGGTCCCATATAGTTGTATCGAATGACACTCTGGATACCGCGAGACTTCAAGTTAGAGCCTTGCGCTCCTGGCATGTAGTTCTCAATTCGATTGAACTGCACCACCTCTCCCCACGCCTGGATATACAGTCTGGTGCGAGAGATACGAGCCGACCGCACCATTGCTGTGGAAATGGTTGCCTTCCCATAGAACATTGAAGTCCGTATCGCCATACGAGGCACCTTCGTTGAAGGCCGAAAATGCGGCTTCACCACAGTTCTCGACATCGTTGCCGACGATCGTCGTGTTGTGCCCCTGGTTTATTCGTAACCCAGCGGAGAAATTCTGCCACTGTGCCGTCGTTCCATCTGGCGCGGTATAACTTGTTCCTGTTCTCGCGTTGCGGATATGGAAACCTTCTACTACGACATTGGCAGCCGCATTGTAGTTTGGCCAGTATGACCAGTTTGACGAGCTATGCAGATGTAATGACGCCGTACGGAGGAGCTCATATTGACTCGTATCTGATCGCCCGGTGGCATTCGCCGCATCGAGAATCGGAAGGTTTCCCAACGAATCGGGAACGCCGCACATGCGGAAAGGCTGAGTCGGAGTCGCCTGTTGTGAGATCTGCACATACTCGTGATACTCGGTCGGATGCAGTCCCGTCGTATCTTCGTTATGCACCCTTACGGTTGAACCCGGTGCCATCGTCGGGAACGGCACAGATGCCAGCGTCTTGAAAGCCTGCGATGGTCCAACTTCATAAACGGTGCCCAACATCGCCGGATCAACCGTGCAGTCTACTGGCTCCGTCTGGTTCGGCGTGACCTTGAACGGCATCTTATGGCCGGTCACATACATGATCGCTGTCGAACTCTTGCTCTGGTCCGCGTTGCTGGTAGCCGTCAGGATGTAGCGCCCCGGTACCGTTCCGGTAAAGACCGTGTCACGCAATGTCGTATCCGACAGTTTGCCATCCCCGCCCGCTGGCTGCGAGGTGATCGCCCAGTGGACTGTCTGGTCTGTCGATCCCAGAATGAAGCTCTGCACATCCGATGGCTGATTCACATACAGCGTGCGATAGAAAGGAACGACGTTGACTGACACCGACGGGTTGCAGACATTGAACGTGATGTCCGCCACCTTCGTAACATCGTCCATTGCAGTCGCTTCAATCGTGAACGTCGTATTCGATGTCACAGCATACTGTCCCTGGGAATTCGGCGGCGTGAATGAGCATGTCGATCCCGTAGCGCCCGCTGTCACGTCAACCCACAAACCACTCGTCGAAGCAAGCGTCGCCGTACCGGACTTCACCCGCCACGTCACCCCATTCGATGTTCCATTTGTTACGGTGGCGAAGATCCGCCGCATCGAGTTCGGAATCACATTGAAGCCAAATGGAGGTTGGGCAATCGTTATGCCTACCTGACCGGCAGGTGCAACGGCAATGGCTGGCTTGCTCGAAGCACGCGGATGCATCACAAACATTGCGGCCAGAAATATAGCAAATACGTTCACAACTATCTCCTTCTTGCGATAGAGGCGCTGGGGTGGAACTGTCTTCGGGTCTTCATTCAGCATCTTCAGACATACCCCTTCTGAAGAACTGCCTGACCCGAACAAACCCTTGGTGGTTGCACCTCTCCTTACAAAGAGAGGCTTACTTGAAACCTGAGCCAACCAAGCCGAGTACTGACAGTTCTGCACGCACCGCATTTACCGCATCGGAGATCGAACATCTTTTTGCGTGGGTCTGTTCCTTCGCCCACTGGTTGAATCAAGCCAGGTACCACCTATGAACGCGAGTCTAGCCCTCGCATCCCAATAGCAACATTGCCCGAAAGTGGAGCGGCAATATTGCTCAAAAGTGGCAGCAGAAAGTATCACAATGGGAATCGTGCGCAAATCGCAACACCTTGAAACTCGCGAACGAGCGCATCTCGCCCATAAAGTACTGCACTAAATCACTTGCCCATACCCAAGCAAAAAAATTGAGTGCGAAAAAATTCCTTCGCACTCACCGTTTGAAAAGGGAACAAAACATTTGCTGTGGAGGCTTTCACCTGCCACAGCATTTAGTTCTGAATTTAGGCGCGCATCCGGCGAAACAGAGCACCAGCAGAGCCGATCAGGCCGGTACCGAGCAACAGCAGAGAGCTGGGCTCAGGAGTCTGAGAGATCGAGCCGTCGAAGTCCAGACCCTGGTCGCCTTCACCGGTCTGCTTGACATTGAAGGTCAGCGTGTTCACACCAGCCAAAAGATTGCCGTCCAGAACCACGGTCGTTGGGACGAGGCAGTTGGGCTGGAATTCCTGGCAATGACCGTCGCTGCCAGGAGCAGCTTCAGATTGGAGCAGAACACCGTTCAGCCAGACATCGGTGGTGTCGTCCGCCAGAACCTCGATGCTGCCAGCATAGTTGCTCGCATCGAGAGTGAACGTCGTCGTATAGGTATAAGTACCGTCCGGAGAGATGATCGATCCACCGGGACCTGTATCGCCATAGGAAACCCACTGCGAGTTGCCGAGTGCAGCATGCCAGACCGAAGGCGCTTGAGGATCGAGAGCTACCGTCGTTGTATCGCCTCCAACATACTGAGTGGATCCGTTATAGGCACCAACATTGCTTCCTGTTGCGTAGCTGGAGATTTGAAGAGAATCAGCCGAAGCGAAAGCGGTCGTCAGTACGAGTGCCGCTCCCAAGGTAGATAGTTTGCTGCAAAGGTTCATTAAGTCCTCCCGAGGTACCCGCTTATAGCGGGGTGGTTCTGGAATTAGCCTTGATACCAGTAGTGCAGCAGCCGAACTGGCTCTAAGAACCAAAGATTGAGCCAATTCGGCTCCCTCTTACTGCTGCAACTTTCTTGCTGCTTTTTATTGCAACTTGAGTGCCAAATTAATTTCATTTATTTCAATAACTTAGCGTGTGCATTCCATTCATAGAGTGAAAACTTTTTCACATTGAGTAGGAAAATGCCACATACAAAAAAAGCCCTACATGAAGTGCTCCCGGCACTTCATGTGGGGCTTAGATAAAGGTCTTCGCGTTACTTCACTACACGCGCTTCTTGTGGAACAAGGCGGCCGCTGACCCAATCAAACCAGTTCCGAGCAGCACCAAAGTGCTGGGCTCGGGAGTCGTAGGCGTATTGCTGTGTGATGTGATTCCTCCTGTGATTCCTCCAAAGAAGTCCACACCCGAAGGATTATTTATTCCTCCCGCCCCTTGTACACCTGCTTGGCGGACGACAAACGAGAGTTCATTTGTAGCTTCAAGAAGCACAGAGGTTAAAGGCAAAACAAATACAGTAGTTGTTGAGCAGCCTGGAGGGTGATCCGCGCAATGGCCGTCGCCGCCAAGCGCACCGAAAGGCGCTATAACGTTACCGTTCAGTACGATTTCGGCCGTATCGTCTGCCAGCAAGGTCAAAGCGAGCGAATACAGACCAGCACCGTCGACCGGGTCGAGCTCGTAATTGTAGACGTAATAACCCTTCGCCAAATTGACGGTGCCTATCGGACCGGCGGTTGAGGTCGAACCCACCCAACTCGAACCGGCAAATGCCCCAACCCAAGTACTACCCGGATCAAGATCAAAGGTCGCCGTTCCTCCTGTGGGTAAAAAGGCGGGGTTTGGAGCGGTTGTGCTGAAGCCCGCAAAAGTTACCGTAGTAGCGGAGCTTGCGATAGTGTCGGCGGACACAAAAGTAGCCGACAAAACAAACACTGTCCCGAGAGCAGAGAGTTTAGGATACAACCGCATTCGAGCCCCCTCCTGAATTTCCGCATAAATCCGGATTTCCTGAAGTGCGTGCCATGACGCGTGCGAGAGTGCCAGTTCACTCTTCTATCGAACTCCAGTCCTTGCAGGGGCTGAGGTCCCTTAATGCACAAACTTATTCCACGTCTAATAAAAGCAACTGCGTGGCCAATTCACTACTTTGTATTTCAATAACTTAGAAACATCTTGCTCGGAACTGTGCAGGGCTTTGCGCGGCAAAACGGAAAAATTACTCCCTATCCGCACAACGGTGCGGGAGGTAGAGAGTTTCGCTCTCTTCCTCCTGCATCATCACAACAATCGAATCATTTATGCGCGCATCCTGCGGAACATAGCACCCGCAGCACCGATCAAACCAGTTCCGAGCAGTAGCAGCGTGCTCGGCTCAGGAGTGGAGGGGGTGTTCGAGATGGATCCATTGAAGTCCAGGCCTTCGGGATCTTTGCCAGGATTTTCAATCCCTGCCTGCAGCACATCGAACGTCAGTGTGTTGAGGCCGGTATCGAACGAACCAATCGGAATTGTCACAGGGATCAGGCAGTTGATGCCCGTGGATTCGCAGTGACCATCACTGCCCCCACCCGCGCTAGCGATCATAACGCCATTCAGCCAAACACTGGTCGTATCATCGGCTAGAACATCGATCGTCCCGTGGTAGGTTGAATCGGCCATGAAGGTCGTCGAGTAAACATAAGTGCCCTTCGGTGGATCGACCGTACCATCCGGGCCCGAAGTTGCGGTGCTGCCAACCCACTCCGACGAGCCAAGTGCAGCATGCCAGGTCGGAGTTACGTTAGTTAAAGCGTACGTCGTTGGTGGCGTTCCAAGTGGTCCTGAATCAAAGGCTACGGACGTATTGCCGAAGCTGCCCGCGGGGTCGCCCGTGGCATAGCTTCCGATTTGGATAGTGTTAGCGGACGCAAAAGCGGTTGACAGAACAATCACCGCTCCCAAGGTGGAAAGTTGAAAGCACAGCTTCATTGAATCCTCCTAAATCCGCAGGAAGCGGATCGTACTGAAGTGCGTGCCTTGATGGGGTGCGTGCAAGAGTGTCTTCCGACGCTCTCCGTTCAACTTCAGACTTACTTAGGGGCCCAAGTTCCTTCTTGTGCAGGTCACGAAGTGCAACAGTGTGTGACCAAACTTCCCTCATGATGTTCATCAGCTTAGATATACTGCACCCGCACTATACAATACTCTGCACAACAGGTGAAAGCCCATTCCAAAGTGGGCTTTAATACGATCCTAAAGTTGCGACGATGCAGGAGAAGAGACTTTAGGCCTCTTCCACCCTGCATCATCTGTACAGTCACTTACCTAGATCGTGCAACAGGTCAGCGATTTAGCCGTCCTGATACTGCTAAGCGCGCATCCTGCGGAACAGTGCGCCTGCAGAACCGATGAGGCCAGTTCCGAGCAACAGCAGTGTGCTTGGCTCAGGGGTGACGCCGGTGTTCGAGATAGATCCATTGAAGTCCAGACCTTCTGGATCCTTGCCAGGGTTTTCAGTGCCTGCCTGCAGCACATCGAACGTCAGCGTGTTGAGGCCGTTATTGAACGAACCAATCGGAATTGTCACAGGAATCAGGCAGTTGATGCCCATGGATTCGCAGTGATTATCATTGCCTCCACCCGCGCTAGCGATCATAACGCCATTCAGCCAAACACTGGTCGTATCGTCCGCAAGCACATCGATCGTACCGGAGTATGTTGAATCCGCCATGAATGTCGTCGAATAAACATAAATACCCTTCGGCGGATCGACCGTGCCACTCGGACCCGAAGTTGCGGTGCTGCCAACCCACTCCGACGAGCCAAGTGCAGCATGCCAGGTCGGGGTCACGTTGGTCAGAGCAAACGTCGTCGGAGACGTTCCAAGTGGTCCTGAGTCAAAGGTTACAGAAGTGTTGCCAAAGCTGCCGGCGGGGTCGCCCGTAGCAAAGCTTCCAATTTGGATAGTGTTGGCCGACGCGAAAGCGGTTGTCAAAACGAGCACCGCTCCCAGGGAAGAGAGTTTAGAGTACAGCTGCATTAATCCTCCTAAATTCCGCATGGAGCGGGCGTACTGAAGTGCGTGCCTTATCGGCTCGTGCAAGAGTGCCTGTAAACTCTTCCGTTGAACTCCAGTCCTTTCTTAGGGCCGGGGTCCTCTTGCTGCTGCAGGCTTCTTGTCCTGTTGAAATGCAACTACATGGCCAAACTTTCACACAGTGTTTCAACGATTTAGGAATATCCCGTTTTTAAGATGTGCAACATTCTGCATGGAAAAACGGAAAAGTTAATTCCGGTAAACGACCAAAAATTCTGTCGCGGAATGAAAAACGATGCAGAAGGAGAGCTTCGATCTCTCCATTCTGCATCGTCCCTTCCGTTCTCTAATTAGACCTTGCTTGATATCTCCCTATGCGCGCATCCTGCGGAACATAGCACCCGCAGCACCGATCAAGCCAGTTCCGAGCAGTAACAGCGTGCTCGGCTCAGGAGTGGAGGGGGTGTTCGAGATGGATCCGTTGAAGTCCAGACCTTCGGGATCAAGTCCAGGATTTTCAATCCCTGCCTGCAGCACATCGAACGTCAGTGTGTTGAGGCCGGTATCGAACGAACCAATCGGAATTGTCACAGGGATCAGGCAGTTGATGCCCGTGGATTCGCAGTGACCATCACTGCCCCCACCCGCGCTAGCGATCATAACGCCATTCAGCCAAACACTGGTCGTATCATCGGCTAGAACATCGATCGTCCCGTGGTAGGTTGAATCGGCCATGAAGGTCGTCGAGTAAACATAAGTGCCCTTCGGTGGATCGACCGTACCATCCGGGCCCGAAGTTGCGGTGCTGCCAACCCACTCCGACGAGCCGAGTGCAGCATGCCAGGTCGGAGTTACGTTAGTTAAAGCGTACGTCGTTGGTGGCGTTCCAAGTGGTCCTGAATCAAAGGCTACGGACGTATTGCCGAAGCTGCCCGCGGGGTCGCCCGTGGCATAGCTTCCGATTTGGATAGTGTTAGCGGACGCAAAAGCGGTTGACAGAACGAGCACCGCTCCTAGGGCAGAAAGCTTAGAGTAAGGCTGCATTGAGTCCTCCTAATCTCCGCATGAAGCGGATCGTACTGAAGTACGTTGACGGGAGTGAGCGCCGACTCTTTTTTCTAACTTATGACATGTGTAAGTTTAGAGCCAGCAGGTACCTGCTTCGACAAACTCACTTGTCACCTCTAAGAAGCAACTAAGTAACCAAAGTACCCATTTGCTGTTTCAATAATTTGCAAATGGTGGCGGCTCACTAATATGCATAAATCTGCACATAAAAGTGAACCGTCTTTCCCTGTTCGATAATAACCCAAATCTTCGACGACAGTTGTACTCTCCGCCCCTGCATCTCACTAGTAGAGTAGAAATGACTCGGTGGGTCTCCTTTTCCCTATTGAGCCGTCCAACCGAGGGGAAGCCCTGACGAGGTCGTGAAAGAATGCAAGTAATCCCCACATTTATGCGCTTCCACATTACCCTCCTCATCCTTGTCCTTCTCCTGCCCCTCTATCTTTCAGCTGCGACCCCTCTGGGCGCGACTCCCCTCGATGCCGGCTACCACGATATGTACAACCTGCAATTCCTCGCCGCCCACCTCAAGTTCCAGCAGTGGATGCGCGACCACCCCCAAGATCCCATGGGTCCGGTCTCCGACGCCGCTGCTTGGCTCTTCGGCGAGTTCGACCGTCTCCACGTCATCGACGTCCAGCTCTTTGCCGATCAGTCCCGATTCGACAACCGCCAGCGCCTCATCCCCGACCCCGCCGTCCGCAAGAACTTCGACGACCAGACCGCCAAAGCCTCAACCCTCGCCGACCAGGTCCTGCAGCGCAATCCCAACGATGCCACCGCCCTTTACGTCAAAACCCTCGTCTCCGGCATGCGCTCCGACTACGCCCTTATGATCGACAAACGTGATATCTCTGCCCTCAACTACAGCAAGGAGGCGAGCGCCTTCTCCAAGCGCGTTCTCGCCAGCGACCCCACACGTTACGACGCCTACCTCGCCTCTGGCGTCGAGAACTACATGCTCAGCCTCAAATCCGCGCCCATCCGCTGGATCCTCGGCATGACCGGCGCGGCCACCAATCGCGAAGAGGGAATCCGCCTCCTCCGCCTGACAGCAGCCGAGGGCCACTACCTGGCTCCCTTCGCCCGCATGATGCTCGCCGTCGCCGCCCTCCGCGACAACCACCCCAACGAAGCTCGCTCAATCCTTGCTGAACTCTCACGAGAATACCCTCAGAACTCTCTCTACGCCCGCGAGCTCGCCCGCATCCCCTGATATCCTCTCCATCGGAATTCAAATGCCACATCTACATTCTGCGTGTAGGCTGGATTGCATCCATCATGTCGCGTTCTTGTAATTCCTTCGTCTTCAAGAAGCCGCGAGCATTCAACCGGGCTCACGCAGTCATCAGTCATGCAGTCCATTCAACGAACCACGGCAACCATAAAGGGCTCCTATAAGCATGCGCATTGCATCCGTCGGAACGGCATATCCACCCCATCGCTACTCCCAGGCAGTGATCACCGAAGCGCTTCGTAACCGCTGGCAGGATCGGATGGACGAGCCCCGTCTGCTCAATCGCCTCCACGCCAACTGCGGCGTCGAATTCCGCAACCTCGTCTTCCCCCTCGATGTCTACGAGAACCTCTTCGGCTTCGGCCCCACCAACGACGCCTGGATTAAGGCTGCCCTCGAGCTAGGCGAACAAGCCATCACCACCGCCCTCGACCGAATCGGCCTCACCGCCGCCGACATCTCCGCCATCTTCTTCGCCTCTGTCACTGGCATCTCCAGCCCCACCATTGACGCCCGGCTCATCAATCGGATGCCCTTCCCTACCACTGTCAAGCGCACGCCCATCTTCGGCCTCGGCTGCGTCGCTGGAGCCGCAGGCATCGCACGCGCCGCCGACTACGTCCGCGCCTTCCCCGATCAGTACGCCCTTCTCCTCTCCGTCGAACTCTGTTCCCTCACCTGGCAGGACAATGACCAATCCATCGCCAACCTCATCTCCTGCGGCCTCTTCGGCGACGGTGCCGCCGCCGTCATCATCGCCGGAGCCGACACTCCCATCGGCCGTCGCCAAACCAGCATCGAACAACCCGCGCCCCGCGTCGTCTCCACCCGCTCCACCTTCTACCGCAACACCGAATACATCATGGGCTGGGACATCGGCGACACCGGCTTCAAGATCGTCCTCTCCCCCGACGTCCCCAAGGTCGTCAACGAACACCTCCGCGGAAACGTCGAAACCTTTCTCGCCGACAATGGTCTAACCATGGACCGTATCTGTAGCTACATCTTCCACAGCGGCGGCCCCAAGGTTCTCGAAGCCATGGAGACCACTCTCAACCTTCCACCCAATGCTCTCGCCCCTTCTTGGAAGAGCCTGCGCGAAGTCGGCAATCTCTCAGCAGCCTCCGTCCTCGCTGTCATGGAGGACTACCTCCTCAATCACCCTGGGACCCCCGGCTGCTACAGCATCCTCGCCGCCATGGGTCCGGCCTTCTGCTCGGAGCTCGTTCTGCTTCAGTGGTAGGTCGTCAACCATGTAAGCAGGTCCATGAGCATTTCCCATACCGATCGTGCGGTAGACGTCTTCATAGCTGGAGCAGGACCAGCCGGTTTAGCCGCTGCCATCGCCGCAGCCCGTCAAGGCTTCCATGTCGAAGTAGTAGACGGCAGGAAGCCCCCCATCGATAAAGCCTGCGGCGAAGGCCTCATGCCCGACACCCTGGCCGCTCTCGCCCAGCTCGGCATCCACCTCGATCACCCCTCCACGCAGGAACTTCTTCAAGCCTCAAGCCACCCCCTTCGAGGTATTCGCTTTATCGGCGGCTCTCACTCCTCCGAGGCCATCTTTCCCAACGGCAACGGACGCGGCCTTCCCCGCACAGTGCTTCACCAGCTTCTGTTCGATCGCGCCCTCGCACTCGGTGTCCGTTTCCACTGGCAGACCATCGTCAAAGACATTCACGGCCACCAGGTCCACACCAGCAAAGAAGCCTTCCGTCCCCGCTGGATCGTCGGTGCCGACGGCCATCAATCCAAAATCCGCGCGATCGCCCAGCTCGAAAAGGCCTCCAGCGGCCCGAGTCGCATCGCTCTCCGCCAGCACTTCAGTGTCACTCCCTGGACAGACCTCGTCGAGGTCTACTGGACCAACCACGCCCAGGCCTACGTAACCCCGGTCTCCCCGTCAGAGATCTGCGTCGCCTTCATCGCCTCCGCAAAATTCACCAACGTCCAAAAAGCACTCGCTCTCTTCCCTGCACTTCAGCACCGCCTCACTTTAGCCACTCCCAGTGACGCTCCCCGCGGAGCCGTAACCATGAGCCGACGTCTCCGCTGTGTCACCTCCGGCAACATCGCACTCATCGGCGATGCCTCCGGCTCGGTCGACGCCATCACCGGAGAAGGCCTCGCCCTCTGCTTCCGTCAGGCTCTCGAACTGGCCCACGCCCTCCGCGTCGAAGACCTCGCCCTCTACGAGCGCGCCCACGCCCGCCTGCACCGCCTCCCTCACTTTATGTCCCGGACCATGCTCCTGATGGACCGCTCCCCGGCCCTCATGACCAGATCTCTCACCACCCTCCACCGCAACCCCGATCTCTTCTCACATCTCCTCCAGGTTCACATCGGCCACGCCCACCTCCGGCTGATGGGGTCCACCGGCGTCCTGGCCTCCCTCCTCTATTTCCTCACGAATTAGACTTCTCACCCAAAGGATCTGCAGTTGCCCTACCCCTGCAGTTGCTACAGTTTTACGCCAGCAGAACCGACAAAAATGGACTTTAGCTCTTGGGGTATGCCTCCTTTCGCAGACCGATCCAAAAAAACGTTCCTTCCTCAACACCTCTTCACACAACTCCACCCCAAGCTGCCTTTACACTCACACAAGCATCCCTGTAAGTTGAGCTAAACAACCAGAAGGCGGCACCACCATGGAAGACATCGCCAAGCGCTGTATCGAGATCATCGCCAAAGCCAAGAGCATCCCCGAGGACACCATAACCCTCGAGAGCACCTTCGATCAGCTCAACGTCGACTCCCTAGATAAGATCAACATCTCCTTCGAGGTCGAGGAAGCCTTCAACATCGAGATCCCCGACGAAGCCCTTGGCTCTATCAAAACCGTAGGTGATATGGTCGACGGCGTGCAAAAGCTCGTCGCAGCAAAACCTTTCATCCCCACCCCCTAGCCAGCACAGGAGAAAGCGTGAACCGTGTAGTCGTCACAGGCCTGGGCTGTATCTCCCCCGTCGGCAACACCATCGAAGCCTTCCGTACCTCCCTCTTCACCGGCGCCACGGGCATCGCCCCATTCCCGCCCTACCCAGAGGCACCCGGCCCCACCCAGGGCCTCCGCTTCACCCAGACCGCCGCGGTCAAAGACTTCGACCCAGCCGGGCACCTCGCCTCCGGCATCATCGCGGCCACCGACCGCACAGCCCAGTTCGCCATCGTCGCCGCCCGTCAGGCCGCCCAGCAAAGCGGCTTTCTCGATCACCACGCCAAAGATGACATCGCCATCATTGTCGGCTGCGCCTGCGCCGGCCGCCAATCCGAAGAGACCGAGACCATCAAGCTCTACGCCCGCGACGCCCGCGTCCACCCGCTCACCGTCACGCGTACCATGGCCTCCGCCGGAGCCAGCCATATCTCCATCGACCTCGGCATCACCGGCCCTGTCCTCAATATCTCCACCGCCTGCTCCTCCGGGACCCACGCCATCGGCATGGCCTTCCACATGGTCCGCTCAGGCATGGTCACAGCCGCCATCACCGGAGGCCATGAGGCCCCCCTCACCTTCGGCTTCCTCCGCGCATGGGACTCGATGCGCGTCGTCTCCCCCACGCAGTGCCAGCCCTTCGCAGCCAACCGCGACGGCATGACCCTCGGCGAAGGCAGCGCCATGTTCGTCATCGAGACCCTCGAATCCGCCCAATCCCGCAAAGCCCCCATCTATGCGGAGATCGTGGGCTTCGGCATGTCCGCCGACGCCCACCACATCACCCAGCCCGCCCCCGACGGCGCAGCCAATGCCATGCGCAAAGCCCTCAAAGACGCAAACGCCTCCCCCGAAGACGTAACCTACATCAATGCCCACGGCACCGGCACACAAGCCAACGATGCCACCGAAGCAGCCGCCATCCACCAACTCTTCGGCCCTCATGCCTCACAGATCCCAGTCAGTTCCACAAAATCCCTCCATGGCCACTCTATCGGAGCCACGGGGGCCATCGAAGCCCTGGCCACCATCATTGCCCTTCACGAGCAACAACTCCCCGCCAACGCCGGAGTAACCGAAGTCGACCTCACCCTCAACCTCGACATAATCCTCAATACTCCCCGCCAATCCAAGCAAAAAATCGCTCTCTCCAACTCCCTGGCCTTCGGCGGCCTAAACGCAGTCCTCGCCCTCCGCCACTTCTAGACTCTCCTCCTCTGTGTCGCATCAAGGTCGGTGCTGGTCCAGACAAAAAACGCTCAACTTCCTAAATCTCGACTTAGCGGCAATAATCCAGGTCAGCTAGGCGCTCCTTCCTTCGATAGAACTTTACCGGCAAACTCAAGTATTGCCGTATTGAATTGCTCAGGCCTCTGCAGCGGAGCAAAATGGCTGACGTTGTCGAGAAAGATGAATTCGGCGTTCGGAATAGCGTGGGCTAAATATTCTGCGTGTTCGCGTTTGATAAATTCATCATGCTCGCTTTGTACGATCGCGACAGGTACGCTGATCTTCGCGAGATCGTCTGCGGAGTAGTCTGGGTTGCGTCCGCTGCATCACGCCTACATCTTCGACGAAGTCTTTGAAGTGCTCCGGCGTAGCCGATAGCTGGGCGTAGTCCTTTACGTGCCGAGCGAAGCACCGGTCCAGAGTTGGAGTAGCTTCAAATGGCTTTACGCCGCTCGGGTCCATGTTGCAGGCAAAGAAGAACACGCCCGCAACGCGAGAGGGAACTTTCGCGGCAAGGATCAAAGCGGTGCACGCGCCATCGCTCCAGCCCACCAGGCCAGCTTTTTCAAGATGCAACGCATCCATCACTGCCAGAACGTCGGATGCCATCAACTCATACGAGAACGATCGCGCGTCGCGCGTGCTGCGGCCATGACCGCGGCTGTCAATCAGAACGGCACGATAGCCGCTCCTGACCAACGCTGGAACTTGATAGCCCCAATTACCACTATGGCCGAGGCCTCCATGCAGCAGGATCACAGCCGGGCCCGCCCCGTAAGTGGCGTATCTTATCCGAACTCCATCGTGTTCAACGTCACCTTGATCATTCGCGACCGGTAACGGTGCTGCGCCCTCAGCTTCGAACTTCCTGAGGTCGTCATCGTAAACTTCCATTTTGATCTCCATCAAATAAACCTAATCCCTCCAAAATCATCGCGTACTGCGACAAGACGACCAACTTGCACAGGAAAAAGGAAGTCGGCGTGCGGCGAGCTCGACTGACTAATCCATTACGGGCGACATAGCTCTCTATGATGACAAGATATCAATAAAATTTTTCCAGCTTTGCCATCGCCCGAATCTGCCTCCCTTCGTTGACTTGCTTCTTAGCCCAACCTAAGATGACCACCTGATGGCAGACTCGTCCTCTCTTATCGGCAAAACCATCTCCCATTACCATATCGTTGACAGACTTGGCAGCGGTGGTATGGGCGTCGTCTATAAAGCGGAGGACACTACGCTCCACCGTTTCGTCGCTTTGAAGTTCCTTCCTGACGGGTTCGCCTCAGACCTACAAGCACTGAGCCGCTTCGACCGTGAAGCCCGTGCGGCATCCGCGCTGAATCATGCCAACATCTGCACGATCTATGAGATAGGCCAACATGAAGGCCAATCCTTCATCGCCATGGAGTATCTAGAAGGAACGACGCTAAAATCTCTGATTGCGGGGCGACCACTCGATACGGAGACGGTGCTGTCTCTCGCGATAGAAATCGCCGACGCTCTGGACACGGCTCAGAGCGAAGGCATCCTTCACCGAGACATCAAGCCTGCGAACATCTTCGTTACTGAGCGAGGCCACGCCAAGGTTCTCGATTTCAGTCTTGCTAAGCTTGCCCCGACGCTGAAAGCAACCAATGGCGTGGAATCCACAGTAACCAAAGATCCGCACCTCGACGATCTAACAAGTCCAGGCAGTATTTTGGGAACCCTTGCTTACATGTCACCAGAACAGGCTCGAACCAAGGAGCTGGATGCACGGAGCGATTTGTTTTCATTTGGAGCGGTTCTCTATGAGATGGCCACGGGACAGTCGCCGTTTCGAGGAGACAGCGCGGCAGAAGTTTTCGACGCCATACTCAATCGCGTTCCAGTGGCTCCGGTCCGATTGAATCCCGATTTGCCCGCTGAGTTGGAAAGAATCGTCAACAAGGCACTCGAAAAGGATCGGGCCCTGCGTTATCAGAGCGCGGCGGAGATGCGTGCGGATCTACAGCGGCTGAAGCGGGACATGGACACGGACCGGATCGCAACGGCAAGCTTGAACCCTGTGGGTGCTTCGGAACCGGAATCGCGCTCCGGTTTGCGGCTGAGCTCGCGGATATTGTCCATCTCGAAGCCTCTCGCCGGCGTAATGACTCTGGCGCTTATTGCCCTTGTAGCCGGAGGACTCTATTGGCGATCGCGCGTGGGAACTCACCTGTCGAGGGCGGCACCGCTGACTGAGAAAGACAGTGTGCTCTTGGCGGACTTCGTCAACAAGACCGGCGATCCGGTCTTTGACGATGCGCTAAAGCAGGCTCTGACGATTGAACTGAGTCAATCACCTTTCCTAAATATTGTTTCCGACCGCAAGATCGAGGAGACGTTACGGTTGATGGGCCAGCCGGCGGCGCAACACATCACGCCCGAACTCGCACGGGAAGTTTGCATTCGTACGGGCAGCAAGGCGACGGTGCTCGGATCGATCTCCAATCTCGGGGGCCAGTACGTGATCGGACTTAATGCGATCAGTTGTGGTCGCGGGGACACTCTGGCCAGCGAACAAGAGGAAGCGGCGGACAAGCGAAACGTGCTGAAGACCTTGGGAAAGACAGCAGGAAAGCTACGGTGGAAGCTCGGCGAATCGCTGGCCACTGTGGAAGAATTCGATGTGCCGGTGGAGGCAACCACGCCTTCGCTGGAAGCATTGAAAGCGTACAGCATGGGTGGCAGAACTGGACGCAGGATGAGCGATGCGGAAGCGATTCCCTTCTATAAGCGTGCAATTGAACTCGATCCAAATTTTGCGCTGGCGTACGTGGCACTGAGCCTCTCGTATTTCAATCTAAATCAGGCAGATTTGGCGGCGGAGAATGCGACCAAGGCGTATGAGTTGCGTGACCGGGTAAGCGAGCGCGAGAGATACCGAATCTCAACTATTTACTATCACGCGGTCACGGGAGAGCTGGAGAAAGCGATTGAAGAGTACGAATTGTGGTCTAAAAGCTTCCCCCGGGATGGCACACCTCACTTAGACCTCGGTGCCATCTACCAACGGCTAGGGCAATACGACAAAGCAGTGATCGAGACGGAAGAGTCGCTGCGGCTCGCGCCAACGGCGACGGGATACGGCAACCTTTCCTTTGATTACATTGCGCTGGACCGGTTAGACGATGCGGAGAACGTGTTGCGAGAGGCCCAGGCGAAGGGTTTCGATGGACTCTACATCCGGGGGAATCTATATCTCCTAGCCTTCCGGCGAGGGGACGGTAAGGGGATGGAGAAACAACTCGCCTGGGCGGCGGGGCGAGCGGGAGACGAAGATGCCATGCTCTCCGGCCAGGCAGACACGGATGCCTATTACGGACGGCTCGTGCGGGCGCGGGATTATTCACGACGGGCGTTGGAGTCCGCAGTGCGCGCCGGCTCTAAGGAAACGGCGGCGCTTTGGCGCGCGACCGCAGGGCTGCGGGAAGCCGAGTTCGGGAACAAGGCCGCAGCGAGGCAAGACGCAGAGGCGGCACTGTCACTGCGCTCGGGAAGCGACGTCAAGTTGCTGGTAGCGTTAACGCTGGCACGCGCGGGGGATACAGCCAAAGCGAAGAGGCTTGTCGAGCAACTGGAGAAAACCTCCTCGACGGATACAATGCTGAAACTCTACTGCCTGCCAACTATTCATGGTGCGATCGAAATCAGTAAGAACAATCCCTCGCAGGGAATCCTGGATCTGGAAGCGGTGATGCCGTATGAACTGGGCGGTACACTAGCGTTTCCCTACCTCTACCCTGTGTGGGTAAGGGGGCAGGCATATCTGGCCGCACATAACGGGCTAGCTGCTGTCGCGGAGTTTCAGAAGTTGATCGACCATCCGGGTATTGTCGTGAATCAACCGGTCGGATCGCTGGCGTATCTTGGGTTGGGCAGGGCGTACGCCCTATCCGGCGACAACGTCAAAGCGCGTGCTTCCTATCAGAATTTCCTCACACTCTGGAGAGACGCCGACCCCGACATCCCCATCCTCATTACTGCTAAGTCGGAGTATGCAAAGCTGCAATAACCCGAGAAAATGTGCGGCTCTAATGGAAACTGTTCGGACTTTCTGCCTGGGTGCCCGGTTACTCGGCAAAACCGAACATCGTCGTACTAGACCCACATTTTCCGGTAAGTACGTTAATCAAACCTACTACGATGGAGACCCATTCGCGATGGCCATCCCAGTCTTTCTTTTGATGGTGCGATGTCGCCATGAATCATTCGACAGGTTAATCTATGTGAGCGGTTCCGGAGGATTCCATCGAGAAACCGAGATATCTCCACCCAAACACGTCGCCCAGGCACATCGCAGGATCGAAAGAGGGCACGCTACGAGCGACAAGATGGCGGAAGAGGTCATAGTTAGGAGTAGATTTTTTAGGAAGCGGAAGCAGCGGCGTGGCCCCCAATATAACTTCCAACAACTGTCCGGTCCAGCTCCGAGGGAAGCGTTTCATGCGCGATCGCCCCGCCGCTCATTACCACGATTCGATCTGACAGCTTGACCAGCTCGTCGAGGTCTTCGCTTACGAGCAGTAACGCCCCGCCGTTATTTCTCAGTTCGACGAGATGGTTGTGCACGGATGCTGTGGCGACAAAATCGAGGCCGACGCATGGGTTGGCAACCACCAGAATTCTGGCCTCACTACCCATGAGATCGCGCCCGAGCACTGCCCGTCGTACATTGCCGCCGGAGAGATTGCGAATGGGAACGTCCGGATAGGGAGGGCGGATCGAGAAGTTTCGAATGACCGCCAACGCAGCGTCTCTAATCGCTGAGCGATTGAGAAACCAGCGCGCTTTCGAGAATGGAGGCTGATCGAATTTCCGCAGAGCGATATTTTCCGCCATGCTCATGGAAGGAACAGTCGCGTTCTCGAGGGGTTCCTCAGGCAACGTGAAGAGGCCAGCCTTGCGGATGCCGCTGCGAGTGGGACGAAACTGCTCATCGAAGGCACGAATCTCGCCGCTCTCGACGGCGCGCTGGCCTGCGATGGCTTGAACCAGCTCTCGCTGACCGTTACCTGAGACGCCTGCTACGCCGAGAATCTCTCCGCAGCGAACAGTTAGGCTGACTTGATTCACGGCCACCAATCCGTTATCACCGCGGACAGTCAGCTCCTTGACTTCCAACGCGGTTGCGGTCGACGTGGAATTGCTTTTTTTGGTGACAGGTTCGGGAGGCCGCGACTCACCCATCATCAACTCGGCGAGTTTGACTGGATTGGTTTGGTCGACTGCATGAGATGCGACGACACGGCCGTGGCGCAACACTGTGACATCGTCAGCGAAGTCCATCACGTCGCGCAATCGGTGAGTGATCAGCACTACGCTTAAGCTGCCTCTCTCAACCATCCGGGCGAGTACACCCATCACTTCATCCGACTCGGCTGGCGTAAGAACGGAGGTAGGTTCGTCCAGTATGAGGATCTTTGTATCAAGATAGAGCTGCTTCAGGATCTCTACTTTTTGCTTCTGTCCTGCTGCAAGATGCGCAATACGGCTCTCGAGGTCGATTGAGAACGGAGCGGTCTCAAGGAACTTCTGCAAACGAGTGTGTTCTTCGCGCCAGTTGAGGAACGCGGGCAGGTCCTTGCGAGCCACCAATAGATTTTCCGCTACGGTCATGGACGGAATCAGCGTAAAGTTCTGGAACACCATGCCCATGCCCAGACGTCGAGCGTCATCAGGG
Source organism: uncultured Acidobacteriaceae bacterium (assembly GCA_963831665.1). Lineage (GTDB taxonomy): Bacteria > Acidobacteriota > Terriglobia > Terriglobales > Acidobacteriaceae > Edaphobacter. Next base: position 744,489 of record CAWHRG010000001.1, read on the forward strand.
TTGGTAATGCGCGTCTGATCGACCGCGACTTCTCCAGCATTGAGGGTGTGGAAGCCAAGCATGCACTTGGCAAGGGTGCTCTTGCCGGCTCCGTTTTCTCCAATGACAGCGTGAAAGGTTCCAGGGCGAACGGTGAGATTCACGGAGTCCAGTGCGCGAAAATTACCGAACGACTTACTAATGGATTTGACTTCGACCAAACGTGGCTGTTTCATCCTCTACCTGCCAGGGCTCCGGGCATACCAATCAACTTACGGCTGCGGGAACAGGAAACGATCATCAGAATCAGAGTGAGGATATATGGCGAGGCATTTAAGAGATGGTAGAAGCCACCGAACCCCAAGGCTTGCAACGAGGGATCCAAGGCCTGGGCGGCCCCGAAGAACAGGGAAACCGTAAGGCAACGAAGCGGAGCCCAGCGCGCAAAAATTACAAGAGCCACTGCCATAAGACCTTGCCCTCCCGAGATGCCCTCTGACCAAATACCCGGGAAGTACAGCGTCAAGTGCGCTCCGCCGATGCCTGCCAGGGTTGCGCCGATGGTTGTGGCGATTAATCGATGCTGACGAGCGGAGATGCCCATGGAGCGCGCCGCCTCGGGCGCATCTCCAACGGCACGAACGTGAAGTCCCCACCGCGTGTATTTCAGAGCGTAGTGCAGAACGAACGCCGTTATGATGCCGAGGAAGAACAGTGGGCTGATCCGGAGAGCAGCGCGTAGCGCCGGATTCGATGCCCACTTGCCAAATTCAAGCACGGGCAATTGCGGCGCCATGGGTGCGACAAACTGCTTTCCAAAGAAGAAAGCCAGCCCGCTGCCGAAGACGAACATAGCGATGCCAGCGGCGATGTCATTGACACCCGGCAGCTCTGTCAAGCTACCGTGCAGGAGTCCGAGAATCCCACCGACGATTGCAGCCGCCAGCGCTCCGAGCCATGGCGAGCCAGTTCGTTGCGAAACGGCGAATGCCGTCATCGCACTCATAAGGAGGATGCCCTCCATGCCTAGATTGATTCGGCCGCTCTTTTCTGTGAGGCACTCTCCGAGACTGACGAACATATAGGGAATACTGCCGCGAATCGCGGCTCCGAGCAGCGCCGCGGCGACCACCCAAAGATTGACGGAATTAAAATCGCATCGCGCGTATCCCGGAAAAATTCAAAGCGCCCGTAGAGCGTCTCCGAAGCAAGAATCAGTAGGAATACGATCCCTTCAAATACCGCAATGGAGGCATCGGGGAGATCGAGATCGCGTTGAAGACTGCCACCGCTTGCGATCACTGCACCAAGGATCAGTGAGACGATCACGATGCGAAGCGGGGATTGGCGAGAGAGGAACGCGACCAGTATGCCTGCGTATCCGTACCCCGCCGCTATGGCGTGGCTGGCTCGACCGTGTACGGCGGCGACCTCCACCATACCGGCCAAACCGGCGCATCCTCCTCCGATAAAACTTGCCGTGAGTATTACTGCGCCCAGCGGTAGACCGACCAAACTAGCTGTTCGGGAGTTTCCGCCGACGACCTTCACCTTCATGCCCCACACAGTGCGCTCAAGCAAGAACCATACGAGAAGCGATGCAACCACTCCAAAGACAAGGCCCATGTGAACGCGGGAGTTGAAAAGCCGGCCAAGCTGATGCGTCGATGAAATGGGATAGGTTGCTGGAAAATTCAGACTGCTCGGATCGCGCATAGGCCCTTCTACCAACTGCAGCATGAAGGCAATCGCGATGTAATTCATCAACAAGCTGCTGATAACGGCGTTGACGCCACGATAATGCTGCAGTCCGGCAGCGAGAGCGATCCAGATGCCACCTGCAACGATACCGGCGACGGCCATCGATAAGAGGCTGACCCATGCGGGTGCGGATTGCGTCGCGAGACCAGCGGCAGCGGTAGCCAGTCCTCCCATCACAAAGGCGCCTTCGTTTCCGACTGTGATGATTCCGGCGCGCGCCGGAAGTGCTGTACAAAGCCCGCAGAGCATCAGAGGAGCTGCGCGCAACAAGCTGTTTTGCCAGGAGTACCAGCTTCCGAATCCGGCTCGATAGATGGAAGAGAAAACACCCAAAAAAGGCGCGCCCCAGAAGACGCAGAATGCGCCGAATAACGCCATCGCGATCAGAAAGGCTATGACCGGAATTGCGACAGATTCAATGGACTTCGGGGAAAGAATCATGGAATGACGCTTCATAGATATTTGACTTCCCCTTCGATTCCTTCGAGCAACCAGTTCATGCCGTCGAGGGATGGATCTTCGATGGAAAGCGTCTTACCCGCAGGAATAACGATCCTTCCTCTGTTGTCGCGCAACTGTCCTTGATAGATCGCCTGAGAGCCGTTGAGAAGCTGCTCCTGAACCTGTGCCACTTTGTTACGAATCGCTGGCGTTACGGCAGGACCGAATGGAGACAATCGACAGAACTGGTCTTTGAGTGTGCCGGTCATGCGTCGCGGAATCGTTCCGTTGGTTACGGATTTGCCTTCGTGAATCATCTGCGCGTACCGCTTGTAGACCACTCCCCAGGACCATTCCGCCCCTGTCAGGAAGCGGTGCGGGGCCACTACCGACTGGTCGAACTGATAGCCGGTAGCCCATATCCCGCGCCGCTCAGCAACCTGCACAATGACTCGGGGTGAACCGGTATGTCCTGTGAGCACGTCTGCGCCCTGATCGGCGAGGCTGCTGGCCGCCTCCGCCTCGCGCAGCGGCAGCACCCAGTCGCCAGTAAACAAAACTTTCATCGATACAGATGGATTCACGCTGCGCGCGCCAAGCATGAAGCTGTTGATGTTGCGCAACACCTGCGGGATGGGCTTGGCTGCAACAAAACCCAGCCGTCCGGTTCGAGTCATCAATCCGGCAGTTAGTCCGGCGAGGTACTCAACTTCGTCGATAAAGCCGAAGTAGATGCCTATATTGGGCGGATAGATTCCTTCACGATAGGAACCTCCGCAGTGAAAAAACTGCACGTCAGGACTCTCTCGCGCAACTCGAAGGACAAAGGGATCGAGATAGCCATAGGATGTGGCGAAGATCACGCGCGCGCCGTCCTGATGGATCATGTCGCGCATCGCCTCTTCTACCGCGACAGTTTCGGTGATATTGGATTCCTCGATGGCTTTAACGAAAGGCAGAGACATTACCCTCTGCTTTCCTTCAGCGTGCGACTGGTTGTAGCCGAGGTCATTCTTGGGGCCGCCGTAAAGGAATCCCATGACCAACGGCGGCTCCACTCCTTTCAGCAGAGGTGGTTGCGCGAATGCAGCGGCAGTTCCGGCCATCGTCAGAGAAGTGATGAATTCTCTGCGTGTGAATCGGCTGGATTTGTTCATGCCACCCCTTCAGACGCGGTTACCAATTCGGGCACTACCATCGGCGCACAGGAGACTCCCATCTGCTCGAGCTGCCGGGCAACTCGGAGAACAGAGGCTTCACGATAGGGGGCTCCGATCACTTGTACTCCCAGTGGAAGCGAGCCCGGCTCGAAGACCGGAATACACATGACCGGCAGTCCGATAAACGAGATGGGCTGGGTGAAGATTCCCATGTTGGGTCGTGAAGGCACTTCCTTGCCGTCCAGCACAATCGTTGGCTGCCCGATGCGAATAGCAGAACAAGGAGTGGCCGGTGCCAGAATTACATCTACTGTACGGAACAGCTCTCGCATGCGATCGCGGAATACCCTGCGAAACCGTTGCGCATGGGAATACCAGGAGGCTGGCATCAACGTTCCGGCCAGGAATCGTTCCACGACTACAGGATCGAAATCGTGCGGTCGGGTTCGGAGATCTGGCAGATGGAGATTGCCCCCTTCACAAGCGGTGATGATATAGGCGGCGGCCCGAGCCTTCTCGACGTCAGGAATCGTTATGGTCTGCTGAACATCAAGAGCCTTGGCGACCTTGCGAACTGCCTCAAATGCTTCCGGAGTGCCTTGGCTGCTGAAATAGCCGTCGGCTACGGCGATCCGCAAATCGCTCGTGCCGAGTTCCAGTTCCACTAACACTGCTTCGGCAGGCCGCTTGCTCGCGACAGGGTCCCGTGGATCAGGCCCGTGCAAAAGATCGAAGGCAAGAGCGATGTCGCGCACAGAACGGGCAAATGGACCGACATGATCAAAGCTCTCTGCAAACAGGAACGCGCCCGCACGAGAGATTCGGCCATAGGTTGGCTTCAATCCATACACACCGGAAAGAGCAGCCGGCACGCGAATCGAACCATTCGTATCCGATCCCACAGTCAATGGCACCATGCCCGCAGCCACTGCTGCAGCGGAGCCACCTGAGGAGCCGCCCGCGACACGTTCCGGATCGTGCGGATTACGCGTCGGGCCGTAATGCGTGTTCTCGGTCGTGAAGCCATAGGCATACTCGTCCATGTTCAACGCGCCCACAAGAACAGCCCCTGCTCCTTTCAAACGTTCCACGACAGCTGCGTCTCTGTCTGCTGCCGGTTTCTCCGCGTGGATCTTGGAGCCTGCGATGGTTGTCTGACCTTCGATATCAAACAAATTCTTGACTGCGAATGGAACGCCAGCCAACGGGCCCGGATCGTCACCGGCTGCGATGCGGCTGTCGATTGCGTCTGCCTGCGCGAGGGCTTGGTTTTCCAGAACCATCGTGAAGCAGTTCAGGTTGCTATCGTGGCGTCGAATTGTTTCGAGCGACGCCAGGGTGACCTCGCGAGCTGAGCGCTTGCGAGTCCGAACGTCTAGAGAAAGAGCTGTTGCATCATCATTTGGAATGAAAGGAATTGTCATGGTTCAAACACCTGCGCGGACTCAGTCTGTTCCGATATTGAAAACCCGAGAAGTGGAGCGATGATCTGAGAGGTGCGTTCGATATTCTGACGCACTCCCTCTCTGTACTCGGCAGGAATCGGCAAGCCGATTAATCCGGCAGCAGCATCCATATACGACGTTGGCGTTAATGAGACATGTGCACTAACTATCTTCCAACCCTCCTCAAACTTCATCCAGACCTGGCTTTGACGACCGTGTCTAGGGATTCCATTTGCCATACGTTTGAATTCCAGTGTCACCGTGGCACACTGACTACCGAAAGTTACAATCCTGAGATTGAGCACTTCCCGTTCGAGATTGATGGCAGGGCGAGCTTTCCGAAATGCCTCAATCTCCGAAGAACCGTACAAGCTTTCTGCCACTCCAAACCGAAGCGCGAGGGTAGAATCCCAGAAGAACGCCGTCAGTTTCTCCACGTTATTGCTAACCAGGGCCGTTTCATATTCGTGATGAAGAGCCAATACTTCATCCATAACTGCAGAATCATTGATAAGCAACGTAAGCTTCCTCCAACACTAGAATGAATATTTGACCGTACCGCCTACTGTGCGCAGCTCTCCCGGTTTGACCAGAGAATCCTCGAATAGGTATTGACTCTGAAAGTATTTAGCGTCGAACATGTTGTTGATCCCTAAGTTGACCTCATAGTTTTTTCTGCGATAGAAGACTCCGCCGCGCGTGAGCGCGTAGGAGGGAAGCACTACGTTGCTAATGTATCCGGCCTTGACCGCGGCTACCCACGTCGTCCCGACCAAGAACCCGACGTTCCTTGTGATGTTCACTGTCGCAAATGGGCTGACAACCCAATGTGGCTGTCCGGCCACCGGATACGCTCCTGTGTGAGGGAATATATTTGCGACGCCTTCGAATTTACCCCCATATGCTTGCTCGGGCGTGAGACCCAGCAGGGTAACAGGAATGTCGAGCAGAAAAGGTGCATTGAGCTGTTGCGGTTCCTGCCAGGTAACAGCGCCCGTCAAAGTAAGGCGTTTCAGAAGGAACGCACGAGCTTCCAATTCTGCGCCTTTGGCCTTGAAGTAATCGAGCGACAGCGTTTGGCTATCCCATGCGGAGCGCTTTTGCCGGTAGACCGACAGAGACGCATAGAACTTCTGGTCGAGGTCGGCCTTCACACCACCCTCGTAAAGGCTAGAGGGCTGGATATAGGTTCCACCCGGAATCTCGGAAGCATCGATCTCGTTTCCCTGTCCCAGATCCAGGAAGCGTGAAGTCGCCGCCGTGAAGTATGGAGTAAGGTGAAATGCAGTTCTGTAGCTCACGCTGCCATTGAGAAGTCCGCCGGTATTCTTGGCTGTCTCATGGGTAAGTGGTCCGGAACCAGAATCTCGGCCCCAAAAATCGGGCGAGTAGCGATCCAGGCGTGCGCCTAACGTAAAGACGAGTTTATTCCAGAAGTCAATATTGGAAAGCCAAAAGAGACCGTTATCCGTGTACGTTCCTATATTCAGGTATTGAAATGGAATTGCCGGTGTGCTGTCCCAAGGGCCCTCCATGCGATCGTTGGCAGTTGGCCCAGCCGAAAGATCGCGACGGTCAACCACCTGGTAGTCGTCGCGTTCTTCGCCAGCCGAAACCTGAACCCTGGAGAAGTCGAATCCGGTGAAGGCATTCATCGTGACCACGGAATTCGGATGCCAACTAAAGGCCAGTGTCGACTTGTTTTCGACAGTCCAGGGTCTGTAGTCGGCGCCGAAGCCATAACTACTGAATTTCTGCGAATTAAGCCGATCGTAGAAAGACTGGTTTTTGAAGGTTACTCCAGGCTTGATTTCGCCGATGACGTCGAAATATGCGGTGTAGGTTGTTGCGCTCAGGAAGTCATTTGCACCATCTACCATGATTTGGTTTAGAGGCAGCGTAACGAAGTGAACTGTGGCTGGGTTCAGCGCATAATACTGTGAGTTGTCGTAATAGGGGAACACTGCACCCATGTTTTGCTGCCATGCAAATGTGTTCAACAATCCCGGGGATATCTGATTCGGGCCGATGTTCGATCCATTCGAGGCAAGATTGATGGACGGGCTTCCAGCCAGGTATGTCCCGTGGTCGATCAGATCCTGGGTCACTCGATTCCAACCAAGTGCCTGGATCCCCTTATCGTTATAACCCTGAAAGCCGTACGCCAGCCGCCACTTTGGGGTGAGTTCCGTATCGAACGCAATCTGGCCAAGCTTGTATTTATCAAAGACTCCTCTGTAGAAGCTGTGCGAGTCCTTCGTTTCGAAGAACGCATAGGCGCCCGAACGATGAGAACCGATCTTGAAAGGCATTCCATACTCGCCACTGCCGACTTTGTCGTCGTATTCGCCATACCGCGCGACTATCGCACCATGGCCCTCTTCCATCCACTTTGCGCCTTCGCTCCGCACCGTCTTTGGATAGAAATTCATGAATCCACCAATTCTGCCCGGACCGTAAATTGGAGCTGGAGGCCCCTTAACAATCTCGATGTGATCCGAGGCAGAGATCGGGGTCTGGTAATTTCCTCGGTTCTCGACGCGCCGCAATCCACGGAAGTAGTTGTCTGCGATATCACCACGGAGAAACACGCTTCCCGCAATGCCGAAGTAAGCCGCCGTATACGAGCCTGGTACAACGGTGACCAGATCGTTTACCGTCCTGGCTGAGTACAGATCCAGGAGTGCGGAATCTGCGGTTGAGATGGAGCGTGGAATATCCGAAATTTTTTGGTTCAGCCCGAAGACGGCATCGGTCGGCTGATCAGGAACGACGCTGTAGGGGTCCGTTTTTGCGTCGACGGAGACTGATTCCACGTTCCCTGCCAGCATCAACGGCAGGTCGACATTGTTCCGGCCAGCGGTTAATGCAATCACCTTCTCCAGGTCTGCAAAGCCATGACCACTGATCTGGATCTTGTAGTCGCCGGCTAAGAGGCCCGTAAAAGAGTAGGTGCCCGTAGCGCCAGTCACGGACTTCCACATATCCGCAGTCTTCTGATTGGTCAAAATGACAAGCGCGTCGGGAACTCCTAAACCAGTTGGGTCTTTGACGGTTCCGGAAAGAGTCGCTGCGTCCTGGCACAATCCGGCAGAAACTGCCAGGTACAGGAAGGCGACCAGGGAAACAAAGCGAAGTGCGATACGAAGACTAACTATCTTTGGCAAAAAATTCTGTCTCTTACTATGACTCGGGACACTACCTGTAAATCTTGGCAACAACGTGTGACCTAGGAGGGATTGAACTTTCATCGTAAACCCTTTCTCAGTTGGACTGTCCAATGCGAAATGCGAATCAATGCGGCGCTAAAAAAACGTACAGCTCACAGAAACGAACGAGACACTCCTACTTACAAATGAGCTGCAAAAGATAGCTCATTCCGAGATAAAGATGTCCTAAGGACGCTATCTTTGGCGTCGCGGCAGGTAGTAACCTGAGTGATTTTTGTACTGTATACAAGACAGTATTCAACTGAAAATCTTTTGTAAAGCGGTTTTTGGAGCTGATGCGGGAGTATAGAGACATCTAATCCGCGCGATAAATTTGGCCTATTTGATATGAAATCGGCGAGCCGGGATGGATTGCACAATTCGATCAAACAAAGTCAGAACACTACTGGATGAACTGGTCGCGCAGTTGGGATATCGCGAGAGATCCCACCGCTGGCGAGTCATTCCTCTCTCGCACACGCTCGGTTGGAACCGCTCTAGTGATACCGTATGGATCGTTGTGGGCAGTCAAATCAGAGATGATTACAAGCTCTTGCGAGCATCTTGTAACTTCAGGAGGGTGATCTTTCTATTTTGGGCGCGCGACACTTCGATATGGATGGCAAGTTGATCCGCAGCGGCCTCGAACTCTCGGTGGCGAAGAGTCTCCAAAATGGCACTGTGTTCTTTGTAGGTCGCAGTGATGCGTGCGTGCTCCGTGAAGCTGAGGCGGCGCACGAACCGGATCTTCTCGGTTACTTCCAAATGAACACGCGCAAACTCACTGTTCTTGGATGCGGCCACAAGGCTGCAATGGAACTCCTCATCCCATTTCGCGAACTCAGCAGCTTCGTTGCTGCGATCCGCTGGGCGAACTCGCCATCTGGCCTCAATAGGCATCAGAACTTCGTTCAACTCAGTGGAATCCAGTTCCTTCATGCGACGCACAGACGCTTGCTCCAGAAGGATCCTTAGCTCGTACATCGCATCCAGTTGAGCGAAGTCGAGCGGTCGCACTTCCCATCCGTTGCGGAAGTTCACATCCAGAAATCCCTCGCGCTGCAGTCGATAGAGTGCCTGCCGGACGGGCGTCCTGCTGGCACCCGTGCGTTCAGCTACTTCTCCTTCTGTGAATCTGTCTCCGGGTAACAGACGAAATTCAAAAAGCTCTGACTTGAGTTGCTCGTAAACAGAATCCGCTAGATTCTGTGGACGTAGACGTGGCGCCATAAGAGACCCTGTGTCCTGCCCCGTTTTCTTCAGCCGGGGACAACTGGAGATTCTTGTTAGTTGATCCACCCCGGAAAACTGATTCGAAGGAGGTGTGAAATTTCTGCCTGTGTGGTTCGACCCGTGCCGGATCCACCGGCGGATTTCCAGTTAAAGTAAATCAAGTGAGAGTCTCCAGTAAAACCACTGGAAGAGCTGTCCCTCTGCAAAGTAGAACCATTTCCAAATGAGCCCTCGCAACTCCAGTGGACGACGGCAATTCAACGATCTTTCAATTTTTCGTTGAAGAACTTAACCACCGATTGATTGAAATCGCGATGGAATGCCGCTCGATCGAAACCAGGTGCGTCTTGACAGATATTTGGGACCGCCGCAGCAAGTGCCTGGCTGCAAGGAGCAAGGAAGATAAAATGATCCACTCCCGGCACGATGTGCTCCTCCGGATGCTTTGGAAGCTCCTTGCGGACGAGAGCACTGTTCCATTGGTCGGGAGCATTCGTGTCATTCTCCGCCCGCCAGAGTTGAATTGGAATGCTGACCTGTCGCAAATCCCCCGGCCCAAAGAGAAAACTTACCGCTGGTGCTGCCACGACTGCGGCTTTTATTCGCGCATCATGAACCCAAACTGGTTTTGGTGGGTTGGGCTCTAGCTGGTCTCCGTGGCTTTGCTTGATAAAGGCGCATTCGGGAGCATTCGGGCTTGTCGAACAGAGGAGCGCCATCCTCGCCAATTCAGGAGTGCCCCCGATTTCTACCAAACTTGTGAAGCCACCCAAGGAGAAGCCAAATATTCCAACTCTTTCCGAATCCAGGCTGCCATGGTTAGCCCAGGATGAAAGCATCCAATCAAGGACGACCTTGACCTGTCGAGGCCGGTCGATTAAATCTTTGCGGTTACCCATGTAACTCTGATCACTGTCATTGTCGCCGGTATGCGTTAAGGCAGCAACCACGAAACCGGCTTGGGCTAGTGCAATTGCAGTGTCATAGTGGCTGGCCAGGGAGCCGTACGCACCGTGCGATATCAGAACGAGCGGTAAGCGCTCTCCAGACACTTTGCTGTCAACCGCTACGGTCTGGCTAAACAATCCAAGTGGTTGCGCCGAAGGTTGTGCGTTACTGGGATACCAAATACCGACTGCGATCGGTCTACCTTCGGGATCAGGGATAGTAGTTTCCTGGAAGCCAACCGAACCAAACGACGATCTCGCAAATAGAAGCGCAATTGCGAACAAGACGACTCGAATCCCCATTCATATCTCCAAACTGACCATGCCAATTCCAACTGACCGATACCCATTTAGAACATAATCTTGCCAATCGGCAAAGTTATGCTTACGTCACATTCTGTCCCACAAACTGAGCCCATAACGTTGCCGATTGGCAAGGTTATATGTCCAATGACACTTTGCGGGACTCCTCATCTTCTGGAGGTAAACGTGCGCAACGCTGTTCGGATCAAGTTAGGTTACTACACTCTGCCGCCGGAGGACGGCGATATCTGCCGGCAATATCGGCGCATTCGAGGAACATATCGTCGTCGGTCACTAGCCATTTCAAGACGGCGAGACGGATAACCAAATGACTGCGATTCTTGCAACATGTTCTTCCAGAATGGGCCATGACGCATAGAGGCGAGCGGGCTTGGTAACGGCCAACACAAGCGCAGAGGACAACAGCAGATGCAAGCTCTCCTGCAGACACCTATTCACTGTATGTTTCGAAAAATTCGACCGAAAAGGCCAAATTGCTCAGAATGCTATTTTCGAACTGCTCTGTAGACACCCACATACAGAAAGCCCTTCGTGATGATCTTCAAAAGGGCTCAAAATGAAGAATGGTCGGTCCTGGTAGACGATTTTCGAACTTTCGTGGCGAGTTGCGATCTCAACAATCGAAGTTAGCCAAACGATAACTCTCTATTGGGAGAGATCAAGGTCAAAGAAAGAAACTGTTGCGTGGGATCGATCGACAGGAAGCCTAAATACATGGCCCGTCTGAACTCTGGAAGGAGTACAGACGGGCTATTAGCTTACTGAATCGTGATTGTGAGCGTCGAGGAAGCTGCAGCTCCAGGATTCACGGCAGTAAGGGTTGCCGTGCTGGAGGTGGCAAGATCGGAGGCAGGGATGGCCACCGTCAGGTGGGTTGCATCCACAATTGTCGTGGTCCGATAGCTTCCGTTCCACATGACTGCGACCCCTGGGACGAAGTTGCTTCCGGTGAGTGTAAGGAGCGTGTTGCCAGAGCCATGAGCGACCGTCGCGACGGAGCTTGAAGAGAGAACCGCTGCGGAGTTCTGATTCAACAACTGAGGAACCACCGCAGCGCCCCGCAACAGGTAAAGGTGGCCGCTGCTGGTGAGAGCTGCGAGACCATCCTGTCCCCAGCGGATTAGGTCAACACCCGTGTAGCTGGTGTTGCCTTCAATGCTGATCATGTTCAGCGGGAGAGTGCTGGTGGGAAGGAACGTGTTCTGATCGTAGACAACGATGCCGTCCGGTGGCCCGTAGAAGTTTGAGGTCGGGACGCTGTTGCCGAGGAAGAAGGTGCGCTGCAACGAAGTGTCCGGTTCGACCTTCGCATTTGCTCCGTACTGTGTCAGCGGAGAATAGTAGCCAAGTTGGGTGGCCGGCGAAGTGGTGATATCGGCTACCCCGCCTGCGTCGGCGTAGGCAATTTTTCCGATGAGTTTGAAGGTGCCGAAGTGCAGCAGAGTCGAACTCGTATGAGTTGGGCTGTAGCTGAACCCTGCGCCCGTTATCGGGTACAGATCCAAAGTGCCCCAGCTGTCGGAATTGAACAGATACAGCGATTGGGGGTTGTAGAAGTGGAGGCTGGTACCCGTATAGATGCCCGTGCCAGTACCCCGTTCGGTTCCGGTCTTTGCGACAGGATCGATGTCGAAGAGACCCAAGCCGCTGGTATAGCCAAAGTCTACGGCGAGCGTGTTCTCTGAACCGGTCTGGACAGCGACGTCGCGGAATCCGTTTGTGGGTGTGCCGTAGTTGGTGAACGTCGGGGTAACGCTGAACTCGGACTGCTGCGTCATCAGGTTGAAACGGACGAAGCTATTCGCGCCGCCGAGCAAAACATACATGATGTTGCCGTCGTCGGAGATCGCCATCTTTGTCGGCTGGCTTCCAACGTAAACAGGTGTGCCGATGGTGGCCGTAGCAGGCGTGATGGGTGCGATCGAGTTTCCGGTCACCGTTCCGGAGCCGGAGCCGACGCTGGCGTAGAGCTTGCCGGAGAATGGCTCGTACAGGATGTGGTTGAGGCCAATGGTGAGGACGGTAAAGTAGGTGAGCGGGAGCTTCTGGGATATACCCCCGCCGGGTGCCGGATTGGACACCGTGATCGCGCCCCAGCCCATGTTGGCCAGGTTGGCCATCGGAACTGTGGCAGTTAGCTGCGTACTGCTGATGAAGTTAGTGTTGAGCGTCGCGCCGTCCAGGTTGACAGTGGAGCCGGCGACGAAGTTAGCGCCGGTAACAGTGATCGTGGTATCGGGTGTTCCCGTCTGGATGGCACTGGGGCTGATGGAAGCGACCGAGGGAACCAAGGAGTAAGCCGATCCGGTCACTGTCACTGTTGCGTTTCCCTGGTTGTTTGTTGAGATGGGGTCATTCTCCGATCCGCTGACCTGAACACTGACGGTGCCGTTGCCGGCGGCTGTCTGTACAACCACGATCGATATGGTGGCGTTCGCGCCGCTGGCCAAGCCAGCGAGGTTGCAGATGATGCCGTTGGATGTTGAGCAACTGCCTATGGAGGAGGTTGCGGAGACGATCGAGCCAGTGCTCGGCAGAGTTGCCTGCAGCGTCAAGTTGGTTGCGGCCGACGGCCCGTCGTTTGTGACCGTTGCAGTGTAAGTTGTGTTAGTTCCAGTAGTCGCGGACGAGGGTGCTGTCACTGCGACTCCAAGGTCCGCGTTGGAAGTCGACACGTCTTTCACCAAGTTGGAGTGAATGCTGTAGATTCCGTCCGAGGCCCTAAATGCGAGGCCGTTCGTTCCCCAACGAATCAGGGTCGAAAGAGAGGAACTGGTAGGGGACACGGAGATCGGAATGACGGAAGAGCCCGTGGGATTGAAGTCAGACAAGTTGAATATCTGGATCTGGTTGATGCTTCCGTATTGAGTGGCGCTGTCGAGCACGAAGGCTTTGCCGAGCGTGGTATCGGCAGTTGTTGCTCCACCCGCAACGATTGTCCCACTCTGGTAGAAGGTGCCCAGCAGAGCGCCGGATTCCGAATCGTATACCTTGCCCACGTCGGTATAGGCACGCGACCCGGTTATCTGTAGATCGGCCGGGGAGTAGTTGGTGTAGGTTCCGTTGCTTGCAGTGGTTTGCTGTGTTAATCCGCTGGCCGAGTACGTGTACACCGCGTAAGTACTGTCCACTGCGGCATAGATCTCACCGCGCGAGCCATCGGCCTGGAGCGCGCTATAGGCGGAGTTGAAGTTGTACGTGGTAGAGGGAGTACCGCGGAAAACCCCGTTGTCGTAGATGCCGATGGACGGCGAGTATTCACCATTGGTGCTCACGACGACAGAGTTGTCCGATCCGGGCAGGGCGATCATTGCGGTGACGGTTGCAGGGGACTGATAGATGCCACCATTGCCGCCAAATCCAAACTGCGGCCCGACGGCTCCAGTAGTCAGGTCTACTCTGCAGACAGCCGCTGCTCCATCGAGTGCGACCCACAGAAACTTGCCATCATCGGTGACGGCAAGTTTGTTTGGCTCAGCTCCAACACGGATCGGCGTTCCGATTGCTCCGGTCTGGGGATCAACCGAGACGACGGAGTTACCGTATGCCGGGCCGGCTGAACTTGGCACCGAAACATAAATGAGTCCGTTGGTGGGGTTGTAGACCATGCTGTTGTTAACGATGGGTACGTACGCGGTGTACACGAGGGCATTCGAGGTTCCGCCTCCGGGAGCCGGTGTCGCGACTGTGACGTTTCCAGTTCCGGGGAAAAGTAACTGTGAGGCGGGTATGGTGGCACTCAGTGAAATAGAGTTCAAGTAAGTTGTCGAAACGGGCTGACTATTGTAGGAGACGGTCGATGCCGAGGAGAAGCCAGTGCCGTAAACGGTCAATTTCGTGTCGGTAGCGATAGGGCCAGCTGTCACGGAGAGTGAAGTTACGGTTGGTACCGGCGGGTCGGTCACATTGAAAGTGATGGCATTCGAGGTAGGAATGACTGCTGTGGGACAGTTAGCGGTGATGCTTACCGATCCCGTCGTCGTCAGCAACGATGCTGGAATCAGCCCGTAGAGGCTGTAGCCCGTGATATACGTTCCCGTCAACGGGTTATAGACCGAACCATAGGAATAGCTCGTGGCCAGAGTTGTGGCATCCCACTGAAGCGTGCAGCCGCTAGTAAAGCCCGTTCCCGTCGTCGACAATTGGAACGCCGGCGATCCTGCAATCGCGGAGGTCGAACTGAGGGAGGTGAGTACTGGTGTCGCAGTTGGGGCTGCCACCGTAAGAGTTGCGGCAACCGAGACACTGTAGTTCGGCGCCGGATTGACTGCAGTCACATTAAGCCTTCCGGCTGCCGAGACATCGGAAGCAGCCAGAACAAAGCTGACCTGATTCGCACTAACGTAAGTTGTCGCGCGAGCAGAACCGTTAACCTGGATGCCGGTGCCGGGGACCATGCCCGTTCCCGTCACCGTGATGATCGTGTTGGTGGTGCCGCCCACCGGTACGGTCGACGGCGACAGACTGATGGCGCCGAGAGCCGAATTGTTGATCGCGATCGACGCAGCACTGGACGTACCGCCACCGGGTGTGGGCGTGAACGCGTTGATAGAGAGACTGCCTGCAGAAGCCTGGTCTGCCACGGTAAGTGACGACAGCAGTTGCGTCGAGGTGATAAAGGTTGTTGAACGTGAGCTACCATTGATCTGGACCACAGTTGATGGGACGAAGTTCGCGCCGGTAACTGTGATTGGAGTCTCTGTCGCGGTACCAGTCGTCACGAGGCTCGGAGTGACAGTGATCGAACCCGGAGCAGGATTATTCACAGGCAACGAGGCTGCAGCTGTGCTGCCGCCGCCAGGGCTTGGATTCGTGGCGACAATAGGGAGAGTTCCTGCTGTGGCGAGATCTGCGGAGGTCAGTGATGCAACAAGCTGTGTGGCGTTTACGTAGGTAGTCGTGCGCGGTTGGCCATTCACATAAACCACAGTAGCCGGAACGAAGCTCGACCCATTGACGGTGATCTGAGCTGTACCGGTTCCTGCGATGGCCGAAGCCG
Source organism: uncultured Acidobacteriaceae bacterium (assembly GCA_963831665.1). Lineage (GTDB taxonomy): Bacteria > Acidobacteriota > Terriglobia > Terriglobales > Acidobacteriaceae > Edaphobacter. Next base: position 759,987 of record CAWHRG010000001.1, read on the forward strand.
GAGTAAGTGTAATCGCTCCGGGAACCGGATTGTTAATCGCGATCGACGACGAGGACGAGACGCCGCCACCTGGTGCCGGATTGACTGCTGTGATACCGAGCGATCCTGCGGTTGAGAGGTCAGCGGACGTAAGCGCCACCGTCATGGCCGTTGCACTGACGAGTGTTGCCGGACGCGATGCACCGTTTACCAGAAGCCCCGTGCCGGCGACAAAACCGGTGCCAACAATGTTGACAACAGTTGCGGCCGATCCGGCATTCAATGCGCTTGGCGAGAGGGATGTAACAGTAGGCGCAGGATTTGTAACAACCAGAGGAATAGTTCCAGAAGCTCCCCCGCCGGGCTGAGGGTTCACTGCATTCAACAGCAGAGACGCAGCGTTCAGGAAGTCGTCTGAGGTCAGGTTCGCCGTAAGCTGCGTCGCACTGACATACGTGGTATTGCGGGGGCTGCCATTGACCGTAAGCATGATGCCAGAAACGAAATTCGTTCCCGTAACGGTGATGGTTCCCGCGGGCGCATTTACGAGGACGCTCGAAGGTGCGAGGGCAGAAACAGTGGGTTCAGGGTTATCCACCTGCACATTATTGCCGGTATCTGCGGCAACAACTTGAGTACCGTCCGCGACGGAGAGCTTGAGAATCGTGCCGTTCTGTAGCAGAGACGCTGGAATCGTCGCTCGGATCTCAGTGCCGCTGATGTACGTCGTTGGGACGGCGGCACCCGAGAGTTGGATCACGGTGGTCGAGGTAAATCCGGTGCCGGTCACGTCGATTACGACGGCAGACGAACCGACCGGGACGTCCTTGGGAGAAACCGAAGAAATGGCAAGCGGTTTCGCGTTGCCTCCGGCGCCAGAGCCCGATCCTGAAGTCGTCGGTGTGGAACCGCACCCAGCTAGTAGGGTAACAAGAAGGCAGAAAGACAAAACAAGGCGAAAGAAACCCAAAGGCCCGGCAGAATAAATATTCATATGGAGAGCGCAGACTAACCGAACACCGACTCGCGGGCAAGCAAAAAATATTCAACACGATCGAAAAAGTAAAGAAAGTAAAGGGGGATACCTTTGCTATTCTTGTCTTCATTTGAAAATTGAATTGCTCGGCCTTAGGACATTTTCGAACTTCTCCACGGTGCGAACGCTTCCTTCGTATGCTTCTCGTCCCCTTTCAGGCACCCACCAGCAATTTGTAGTTACCGGTAAATGCACGGGTAAATTGCTGAATGGAAAAAATAAAGTAAATGGTCGGCCTGGTGGACGATTTTCGAACCGAAACCCGTCTTGCGGGAAGCGAGATGCCAAGTCCTGAGCGGTCGCCGGGCGTCCTGGATCTCAGAAAAATAGCAGAAAAACTGAAACGCCCCGTCTCCACATGTCACTAACTATGGAACGAGGTTATGAATCCCGCTGGAGCAAATGCTCCGGGTCCTCGTAAGAGGGGGGATGCAGCGGTGCAGGCCGGTGTAGCGGCGTGGCGCAGATGTATTTCCTTTCCTGCAGGAGGGAGTGCTTAGCGCACTTTCGTCTTCGTTCATGCTCTTTGGCAAGAAACCTTGAGTGACAGAACCCTTGGCTATAAGCCAAATCTCCCCGACAAACTCATGGATGGGCCCTGATAACGAGAAGGAGCACCTCCTATGTCATGCCTAAAGAATTGTCGCATCTGGAAAAACCACACGTATAACCAGTGCCTGAATCAGGTAGCAGATTTCCAGCAAAGCCCGAATCCGGCAGCACGTGGAAAGCAGGCTACCCTTTGTGGGTTCGTCGCCATGCTTTTCGTTTTCCTAGCGGCCTTCCCGGTCCTCGGTCAAACATCCACGCAGAAACCGACTGGGAAGCATACGCCGCTCGCTGTGGCAGACGGCACAGCAAAAATCGTTGGCCACTCCGACGGAACGCAGATGTTGCGTCTGGTCATCGGGTTGAAGCCCCCACACCCGGAAGAAGAGCAAAAATTCCTCGACGATCTGCAAGATAAAACTTCGCCGGAATTCCATCACTTCCTCACAGCAGATGAATGGAACGCACGATTCGGTCCTTCAGTCGAAGATGAGCGCACAGTTGCCGAGTGGGCGCAGTCTCAGGGTATGACCGTCACGAACCGTTATGCCAACCGGCTGATCGTCGATGTAGAAGCTCCTTCGGCCACAATTGAAAAAGCCTTCAGCGTTAGCATTAACAACTATCAGCTAGGCACAAATCAATTCTTTTCCAATGATCGAGATCCTGTGGTTCCACAAGGTATGAGCACCATCATTGAATCCATCGGTGGCCTGAACAACCTTAACGTGCTGCACCCTGCAAACAAGAACGCCGTTGAGCCCAGCTTCTCGACCTACACTGCCGGCCCTGTGCATGCGGAGGGCAAATCCGGTAACCACAGCAGCTCGCAGAAGCCGCCAGAAAACATTCTTCCTAACGGTCTCTCGCCTAACATCACGGGTGGCGCATATGACCCCACAGACATATTCAGTTCGCAGGCCTATGATGCCAACGCACTGTATGGCTTTGGGCATTGCTGCAACCCGCTGGGCAATCCCGGCGTCACGCCGCCTGACACATCCATTGCGATCGCCACAGCCGGCACGCAAAATGGGGCGGACTTCACTGGCTTCCATAACCAGTATCCCTACCTGGCCGATCACTGGCAGCAGTTCTACATTGACGGAACACCTGCCTGCTGCGACACGGAAGGCACGATGGATATGGAATGGTCCACTGCCATGTCCAACAGCTTTGGCAGTTACGTCGACACAGCCATGGTCTACATGTATGACGGTGTCAACGCAAACTTCTCAACTTTTAACGATATCTACAACCACATACTGAACGACGGCAAAGCACGGGTCTTCAGTACGAGCTGGGGCTGCACCGAGCTTTCGTGTATCGGTGCCAGCGACATCAATACAGCGAACAACATCTTTAGCCAGATGGTCGGCCAAGGCTGGACTCTCGTGGCAGCCTCCGGCGATCAGGGCGCTACTGCCGGTTGCAGCAATACGGAGGCCGTGCAGTTCCCCGCTTCCAGCCCTAACGTGGTTGGCGCCGGTGGCACTACACTGTCGCTCTCTTCCGGACCGGTGTTTATTTCCGAGGTCGCCTGGAGCGGCGGACCCGATGGCTGCGCTCGCAACGACGGTGGCAGCACCGGCGGTCTGAGCGCGTATTTTTCAACTCCAGCTTTCAATCGAGTCTGGGGCTGAGCAGTCGTGGAGTTCCTGATCTCGCTCTCAATGCCGACTGGTATAACACTCCACAGAACATCTTCGCCGGTGGCGTTCTCAGCGGTAATGGCGGCACGAGTATTGTTGCTCCGGAACTTGCTGGGTTCTTCGCTAACGAGAATTCATACCTGCTCTATCTCAGCAGCACCATATCCGGCGGTCTTTGCAATCACCACTCCTGCGCACCGCTCGGAAATGGAAACTGGTACCTCTATTGGTTCGGAGAAAATCCTGGCTATGCTCCGCACTATCCGTTCTATGACATTACCTCAGGCTGCAACAACAACAACATCACTGCGTTGTACGGCTTGGGCTACCATTGTGCCGGTACCGGTTACGATTTAGTGACCGGCTGGGGATCGGTAAACATGTTCCAGCTTGCGTGGGCCATCAATACCTATCAGGCGGGAGATTTCGGCGCGCCTACGGCCACATTCTCAGGCCCTCCGACAGGACACTGGTACAACACCGATCAATTGGTTGGCTGGAACCTGACCGACACCGAGACCGATGGCCTGCCGGTAACCGGAGTATCCGGTTTCAGCAGAGCATGGGATACGGATCCAGGCGATGTCTTCCGTGAGGCAAGACCTGGAGCAGGTAACTCCTTCTACAGTGGTCCACAGTTCCACAATGCTGTGAGCGGCTCACTCAATCTGGCCAGCGCCGGTCAGGGCTGCCACACTCTCAACCTCAGGGCATGGGATAACACCGGCTTCGGATCAGGCGATCTGAAATACGGCTCTCTGTGCTACGACAGCATTGCGCCGAACAGCGGAGAATCGCAAGCGCCGCTGCCCGATTCGTTTGGTTGGAACAAGACGACCGTAAAGGTATCGCTGTCTGCCAGCGATCCTGGCGGCACGACTGGTTCCGGTATCGCCAAAACCTACTACTCCGTGGACAACGCGGCATGCAGCTCAATAAACCTGGGCGCGTGCCTTGTTTACTCGGCTGCATTCAACATCGTTAATCCTGCTGTTCACACCGTCCGCTTCTTCAGCAGAGATAACGCGGGCAACTTCAGTGCACTCAACAGCGCTGCAGTCAAAATCGACGAAACAGCTCCACATACAGTTGCAACGCTCACCGGCACTTTAAGTGGGACCATCTATACCTCTGCGGTACAGGTCAAGCTCACCGTGACAGATGACCTGAGCGGCTTCGGCAGCGCCTATTACCAGCTTGATGGCGGAACCCTGCACGCCTATGCCGGGTCCTTCCTTGTCGCGACGCTTGGCGCCCACACGGTCGCCTTCCATAGCGTAGATAGGGCCGGCAACGCAGAAGCCACGCGGTCGGTCACCTTCACTATCAAGTCCAACACAACCACTACGATCGTTTCTTCGGTCAACCCATCCGTTCATGGAAACCCGGTTACATTCACTGCCACGGTTACGCCTGCTCTAGCCGGCAACAACCCGGGCGGCTTTGTAACCTTCAAGGACGGCGCGACAACGCTTGCTTCAATTGCACCTAACGTCACCACCCACAAAGCAGCATTTACTACTTCGACTCTGGCCGTTGGTACGCATTCGATCACGGCAGTCTATGCCGCGACTGCGAGATTCAACGCCAGTAGCTCAGGGATCTTGAAGCAGGTCGTAAAGTAAAAATTTTGTAGTGGATTTCCCCGCCAGGCAGCCAGAGACTGCCTGGCTTTTTCCTATCCGTATGTCTAGTCCACCAGTAAGGATTCGTGCCGGATTGGACACACTACTGTTTTGGCGACGCGTACGATGCCTTCGTCGCGAGGCAGTATCCTACTCCTCGAACGTTATCGACTGGTTCTGCTCTCCCTCCCATTCGGCAGGAATTGGCTGGCGAGATCCCAGTCGGCTTCTCGGAAAAGAGTCGCTGAGCTCCCGAATGACGGGCTATTCGGAAACCATCCCCTCAACGCATAATGGACCCACGTTGGCCCACGCGATTGACAACGCGGCACGAACGGCAACCAGCAAGGGCGAACACTCATCCCAAAGGATACTGCACCACCCAAACTCGCGATCACCATTGAGAAGTCCAACCTTCGCGCAAATGGGGCGACCCCCCACTGCAAATCTGAGTGCAGTTGGCAAACAGATTTCATATCTTGATAGCTAAGTCCGCTTTGAAACATTCGATATTTGTGGTTGCGCCGAAATATAGAAAATGACGCGGATAGGACTGAGTGGCGAGAACGAATTGTATTCACCACTAGGCCTCAGAAGGAGGGCGCAGCCTTCAGAAGGATAGGATACGCCGACCAGGGGCACCACGGGTGCTCGCAACCCTCCATCGTCCAACTTGATTGTGAGGTTTCCGAGCACGAGGAGATTACGCCACGGGTTGGCCTTTACTCCCACGGCAAAGTTATTGACGTTGTACCCTCCGTTGAGGGGCACGATGGTGGAGAAGACTGCCTCCTGTGAGTTGACAGTGACGGTCACGTTCCTTGGGGTCGAGACCTGCGGCGCATCGAAGAAGTGCTGACCGACCCAGTCGGCGGTGAAGGTGAATCGCCTGGACAGTCCCATGTCGGCTCCGAGGGTGTAACCGAAGAAACCGGGGAGCGCTCCCTGCTTTCCGTTCTGATCGATGGCTAGAGGGGAGCTTCCGTTCCATTGGTAGGCGAGGTTCAGATGGGGCGCGATCTTTCCTCGTCGCGCAACCACTATGTATGGCTTGATGCCTACGGTGCCGGAGCCAAGGAAGTTCTGCTCATCTCCAGAGGGTAGACGCAGCTCCCCGCCGATCGCGAACCCATACTGCTCGCGGCGGAACACGGTCCCCTTGGCGGCCAAGACAACATCCCCAAGCCGCTGGCCACGCCTGGCAGATACTCCGTGAACGACGAGGTCGCGGGGCTGGATGTGCTGAATTCGGTTCCCTTCGATGCCACTCCCAGCGACACTCTTTCGATGGGAATCGCCACAGAGACATCGACATGATCGGACAAGCCGAAGGTGCCGAAGACCACATACTGATTGACCCTCGAGTCCACGCGGTTGTCGGTGGCGGTGATCACCGTAGCGTTCTGGCTGGAGGGGAAGGAGAAGAGGATGGGCAGGTGATGCAAATCGTTGCCGTCGATTTCGCTGAAGGCGAACCGTTGATAGGTGAAAGCAACGTAGACTTTGTGCCGGCCGATGGTTTCCACCCGCTCAGCGAGTAGCGGGCCGAAGCTCTCCTGCGAGGCCTTGTAGACGCCCTGCTGTTTGTCGAAAGTGAAGATGAATCCCGAGGCTGGGGTCGCTAGTGGAAGCTGTCCGATCTGCGTGGCGAAGGTCTCGTTGAAGAAGTTGAAGGTCGGAGGATTCGTGTGCAGCGCTGTCGGCAACAAGCAAACCAGTTTCGTACTGCCGCATGTGGTCTGCGCCAGCATGGTGAATGCACTGAAGCGGCTTGTCAGAATCGTCACATTGAGAGCGCGACGGAACATTGTTTTCCTCCAGATGCCAGCGAAGGCCAACCCGGCTTAGGTCTGCCTGGGGCCGTTCCATCTACTGTGTCGGACTTACCGTAAGCGGCACGATCAAGGTGGTCTGTATAAAACCGGTGAAGTTCTGGCACGTTCCTCCCGAGCAGGACGGCACGTCTACTATGGTTATCTGATAGTTGCCCGGAGGAATAGATAGCTGCGTGACCTTCGGTGGTGAGGTAAACCCGCCACCGCAAGAGGTGGACAACAAAGGAATGACCCCGCAGATGAAGACGAAGAGATACGTGAACCCGGTACGTCGAACCCGCGTGATACGGCGTGCCGCGCCCAGCCAAAGCAGCGCCGAAAACGGAAGCAGAAGCGCATAAGTCCAATCGTCATGCTTCGCGTTCTGCGCGGTCGTGGTAGCAGCGCCGGTGGTTTGAATTGCGATAGTGACCGATTGAGGGCTCTGGTTCAGTGTGATCACCGAATGAGTCGAGACGCAGGAGATGCCGAGTGCAGATGGCAAGCTGACAGTACCGTTGGAGTCGATCACGGAGGTGCATTGGAAGCTGACACTGATGGGCGTTCCGGAGCTTTGGCCGGGGACATTAACGCTCACGTTGGCCGCTTGACCCGCGAATACCGACATGGTCGGGGAGAGTATCAGGAACAGCGTCGCACTCCCGTAAGCTGAGAGAGATCCCTCGAGGAGACGGTGACGGTGTAAGGCGTGGCGGCCGGGGTCAATGTCTTTGTGACGACCAACGAGCCGCTGTTGGTTTGGTTGGGGGTTCCCGTTCCCCAGGAAAGAGTAGTAACGAGCGGCTCCAACTGCGGGTCGGTGCAGCTTGCACTCGCCACAACGGTCAGGAACGAACCGGTTCCCTTCAGGGCGAGCGTGCAGGCTGGGGCCTGAAGTGTAGGCATGACAACGGCGGCGGCACTTTGCGCAGTGAGCGATAGCGCATTGGTCACCAGGTTGCTCACGGCCACCCAATAACTCGTAGTAGCGTTTAGCGCGGCGGGCGTGGTGTAGGAACTACCGGTGGCGCCGGAGATTGGGGTGGAGGTGTCTCCGCTTTGGCCCTGATACCACTGGTAGGTCAGCGGAGGTGTCCCAGTGGCAGTTACACTCAACGTAGCAGACTGCAGAGAGCCGATGGTCTGATTGGCCGGCTGCGTAACGATCGTCGGCGGGAGCGAAGGCATGATGGCTATGCCCTGAGGATTACTCCCAATTCCCTCGATTGTTTTGATGAGAAGGCCCCCCCTTAATCACTGAAACACTAGGCGGGGTCTGGCTTGAGGTGTTTGGAGCGCCGGAATTAGTTACGTAGAGTGTTGCTCCGTCAGGGGCGACTGCGATACCGGTGGGGCCTGCTCCGAACTGCAGGAGCCCCGCATAGCTCTGATTGCTCGTGTTCACCAGGACGATACCGTCGGAGGTGGCGAGGTAGAGAGTGCCATCCGATGTGATGCCAAGTCCGACGTTGGAATCTGGAGTATGGGGAAAAGTGACGATCGAAAGAATACTTTGATCGCTGGTGTGCACGAAGACTACTCCGTAGAGTGGACTGCCGCTCGAGGTGTTTACCTCGACGGATACACATATAAGTGACCCGTCTGGAGTGACAGCGATAGAGGCATTGTTCGTGGGAAGCGTATTTAAAGTGAGGGGCCGTCATCGCACCCCCCCCCGCACTTGTGCTGGCGATCAGCTCCCGAATGCTCTCAACCGTCCACACACGGGCGCGGCCTATCAGAATGCCTTGCGGGAAAGTCCATTTCTTACGCCATCGAACCATGTTGAACGAGAAATAGGGATTAGTGGCGTGACACCACGCTTGCGATCACCCGCAAATCTGCCAAATTCTGAGAAATCCTATTTCAGGGAGTGCGGGCTGCATAACTATTCTCCAATTGTCAGGACGACTATGGAGGATTTTGAATCAATCTGGAATATTTTGCAACACAAAACCAGCAGGTTTCTGCTGTAACCTAAGTAACGAAGTCGTCAATAGCAAATATTTCCCAGCAAAGACGCGGCGCGGAGGCAGTTTTCCACAGGATTGCGCCCATATCCGCTTTTGGGAGATGCTTTGGGCGTTTGAGTTGGGCCTTGTCCACTAGCTCAGGTAGACCAAGAGAAACTTAGGCAGCGCCCGCCCTGAAGGGGACTACTTTCCCGCCACGTTGAGTCTGCTCTAGAAAGTCACCCCATGCCTGCATCATCTTCGCTCGCGGCTCCAGATAGAGCGCGTGGTTGTAACTTGCACTGACAGCATTACGCGGGGCGTGAGCCAATTGCAGCTCTATGTGCTCATGTGGCCAGCCCTGCTCGTGCAGAATTGTCGAGGCAATCCCACGGAAACCATGCCCGGTTTGAACGCCTCCGTAGCCCATGCGTTTGAGCGCAAATAGGATTGTGTTATTGCTCATCGGCTTCTTGGGATCACGCTCGCCGGGAAATACCAGATCACTATTTCCGTTCAGCTGCTTCAATAGCGCCAGCACATCAAGCGCCTGCCGGGCGAGCGACACGATATGGGGCGTGCGCATCTTCATTCGCTCGGCGGGAATATCCCACCGCGCAGCCTCCAAATCGAACTCTTCCCACTTGGCTCCGATCAACTCGCTGGTGCGAACGAAGGTCATAGCTAGCAGCTTCATAGCCAATCGAGTTACATGCTTACCCTGATAGACTTCAATCGCCCTCAGCAGCACAGGAAGTTCCTTCGCATCCACACGGGCATGATTTACTTTTTGACGCGACTTCAGAATGTCGCCGGGCTTGATATCAGCTGCCGGGTTACGCTTAGCGTGACCATGAGCAACGGCATATCGAAAAATCTGCCCGTGGTTTCGAGCGCCCTTTTAGCAATGTCTACCTTCCCACGATCCTGAATGGCTTTGACCATCACTACAATCTGAAGGGCTTCAATCTCATTAATTAGACGATCACCGATGGCCGGGAACACGTTCGTCTCCAAGCGGCTCCACGTCGCTTTCACATGATGAGCGCTGTTGCCGTCCTTCCAGTGCTCATGCCACTTAGCAGCGACCTCACGGAACGTCAGCCCATTGCTATCTCGGTCGGCTGTTTTCTCGGCCTTGCGCTGAGCCATCGGATCGATGCCAGAGGCTAGCAACCTCCGAGCGGAAGCATGGCGCTCACGAACATCAGCGAGCGTTACATCTGGATATCGGCCGTAGCTCATCTGTTTCCCGATGCCTTGAAATCGGTACTTCCACCGCCAGAGTTTGGCTCCAGTAGGCGTAACCCATAAGAAGAGTCCGCGACCGTCGGTCATTTGATACGGCTGGGCCCTCGGCTTAGCTTTTCGGATTTCAGTGTCAGTCAGCAAAATGCCATCACCTAAGCTCTATAAAATCATCAAAAATGCCATCAGGAACATCTGGATTTCATGATACGTAGTGATATCAATTGAGACGAGAAAATAATAAAACCCGCATGATTAGCGGGTTCTCGGTGTCATTATTGGACTATATGAGATGATTTGAGATCGTTTGTTGGTCGGGGCGGAGGGATTCGAACCCCCGACCCTCTGCTCCCAAAGCAGATGCGCTACCAGACTGCGCTACGCCCCGACTGCTTTTAGTTTATCGCATCGGCTGCGATCTGGGCTCACAACCAAGTGTGGAAGTGAATATCCATGCCGAATAGCGAGCGCATGATGTAGGCGGCCATCCATGTGACCAAGATAATTGGCACGATTACCAGGGCGGCTAGAACAAGGCAAAGCGCGGCGAGGAACAGCCAGCTCTGGATCGTGTACTTGCGCGGCTCGTAGATGCTGCCTGTCAGTAGAGCATAGTTGCGGCGGTTTGCGCGCCATGCGATGTCGAACATGTCGCCGAGGATTGGGATGCTGCCAATTGAAACCTCGATTATGACGTTGGCGACCATTCTCAGGACTATTGCGTAGGAGACGCCACGAACCCACGCTGCAATGATGATGATGCAGGAGGCGATGCCGCCGATCAGGTCTCCGATGCCGGGAATGGCTCCGACGATGCCGTCGAGTCCGAAGCGGACCGGAGTGCCTGGAACCTTGATGAAGTCGTCGAGAAGGTGCGACAGCAGATCGAGATTTTCATCGTCGAAGATCTTTTTGCCGCTCTTTATTCGAGGCGAAAGTACCTCGGGTTTGGCTGTGAAGGACATCGGTCCTCGCTTCGGACCCGGCTGACTGCGAAAATCGAGTGGAAATCGCCTCCGCCCGGGGCTCGGTGCTATAATTCTTAGTATACGGCGGCTATAGTTCAGTGGCAGAACGCCGCTCTGTGGCAGCGGATGTCGTGGGTTCGAAACCCACTAGCCGCCCCAAAATTTCAAAACAATTTTAGCGTAGCTGCGGTTAAACCTTGCCTCGCGTATCCCAAGTGCCTCTTCCGTCGTCTGCGGTTGCTGAATCAGCGGCTTCGGTGCGGATATTTGCCGGAACTTCGGGGTGGGCTTATCCGACGTGGAAGCCGGAGTTCTATCCGGCTGGCGTACCTGCGAATCGCTTCCTCGAGTTCTATTCCTCCCAACTTACCTCGGTTGAGGTCAACTACACTTTTCGCGCTCTGCCTACTGCCAACATGCTCGAAGGCTGGTTGGGTGCGACGCCGATGTACTTTCGCTTCAGCTTCAAGGCTCCGCAGCGGATTACGCACTTCAAGCGACTGAGCGACTGTAGTACCGACGTGGCTCAATTCGTCTCAGTGCTTGAGCCGGTTCGTCAGGCGGGTAAGCTTGGGCTTCTGCTCTTCCAGCTTCCGCCTAACTTCAAGGCCGATTCACAGCGGCTGGCCGACTTTCTCGCTGCACCTGCTCTGACGGTCGCTGGTACGACTCCGATCACATTCGAGTTTCGCCATGAATCGTGGTTCACGGAGGAGATTTACTCGATTCTGCGCGCACATAATGCTGCGCTTTGCGTTGCCGAGAGTGATGAGCTGGCTACGCCGGAGGTACATACCTCTTTGAGCTATGCGAACTTCCGTCTTCGTCGCACTGGAGCCTATTCGCCAGAAGAGCTGGACGCTTTCGCGCGACGCTTTACTGCGCTAGCTCAAGAGCGTGATGTCTATATCTACTTCAAGCATGAGGACGAGCCTAGCGGCGCGCTGAATGCTGTCTCCTTTCTGACTGATGTTGCTAAAGCAGGACAAAGGTGATGGCGACCGCGCTCGAAAGCATTGTGGCGCACGCTGCGGAGTTCATGCCGCGGCGCTTTCTGCGCAATGGTCATGTGCAGACGATCGCCGGTAACTTTCTACCACGAGTGGATGTGCTGCCGCCTGCAGAGTCGCAGCTTGTCGAGGTTGCGCCTGCGACCGATCGACAGATCGCGAGCCAGGTGCGGTGCGATTGCCATTGGCAGCCGGAGAACGTGCGGGCTTCGCGACCGACGGCGATCATTGTGCATGGACTTGAAGGATCGTCGTGGTCTCAGTACGTCGTCGGCAACTCCAACAAGCTGTGGCAGAGCGGATGCAACATCATCCGCATGAACATGCGGAACTGCGGAGGCACAGAGGCGCTAACGCCTACGCTCTATCATTCCGGCTTGTCCAGCGACGTGCTTGCTGTGATGCGGTTCTTTGTTGAGCAATATGGGCTCGAGTCGATCTCGCTGGTTGGCTACTCGATGGGCGGTAATCTTGTGCTCAAGCTCGCTGGTGAGCTTGGCAATGCGATTCCTCCGCAGCTTCATTCGGTCATTGGCGTTTCTCCTGCGGTTGATCTTGCTCCTTCGGCGGATGCGCTTCACCAGCCGCTGAACCGACCTTACGAGATGAAGTTTCTGTATGCTTTGCTTCGGCGGTTTCGTCGCAAGGCTGCTCTGTTTCCTCACGTCTACGATCCGAGTCGAACTGTCGGGGTTCGCTCGATACGAGAGTTCGACGATCGTATTACTGCGTTCTACTCCGGTTTTACCGGGAGCGGATGACTACTACTATCGGGCTGCGGCCGCGCGTGTGCTCGACCTTATTGCTGTTCCTACGCTGATTCTTCATGCTCTTGATGATCCATTTCTGCGGATTTTGCCGGCGAGTCGCCAGCTGATACTTGCTAATCCGAACATCACTTATATCGAGACCGATCACGGAGGTCATTGCGCGTTTCTTGCTGCACCTGACTCCGCGAGCGGTTACGACGGTTATTGGGCGGAACATACTGCGCTGCGCTTCCTGCTTGGCCATGCCTGACTGCAACTGCGGGCGGAGAAGCAGATATCATTGACGGATGGTTTCAGAATGGTCCGTCGAGTGCTCCGCCGATGATCCTGTCCTCGTCGTTCCGTGGTCAGATCCATCGAATCCCGATCGACGATTTATCGATCTGCGCGACAATCCTTACGACCTTGACCATCTACCTGAGGCGGAACTGTATCCGCCGCTGATGCATGCTCTGCGGGCCTTGAATGCTTCACGTTCTCCGGTTTTCACGGCCAAATGCGATGCGTGGCCGATTGATGCTACCGACGAACTGGACCGGCTTCGGCTGGAGCTGGACCATCTGGCCGATGAGGCACCCGCGGGATTCGCGAGCTACATCGATCTTCTGTGGCGGGAACGCTCGATCTTCGCGTCGTTCCACCAACATGAACAACTGCTGCACCGGCTTGACCGTCGGGTTGCTCCGCTTGACCATCCTTATGCCATGCTCGATTGTGTGCTTCGTCCTGCGATGGTCGATATCACCGGACCCCAGGAGGGCTTCGCCATCAGTCTCTATGTCAAGGCGCTTGGCCACGACGCCGATAGCGCGGAGGAGAACTGGGCTGCCGCGCTGAAGGATGTCGCCGCGTTGCTAAGGACAAAAGACCTCGCGCTGGCTTAGCAGCGGTTGTTCGATTTTCGCCCGCGAGGGTGTATCCCCCCCCAGGTTCTCTTTTGTAACTCTAATATTTGCAACAATTTAGCCCTATAATGGTCAGCTAAATTCGGGCAAACAAAGGGGTTACGGCCAAATTCGTGCAGCGTAAGGACTTAGGTTGTTTATGATCACGGAAGAATGGTGTTCTGCTCGATCCCGGACTTGTTTTATCTATATCTCTATTCTACGGGTTCGAACAAAACTCCTTTGCAATGCGAATCTCGTTGATTGGCGCGGGTTTTCGCTGTTTTGGGGTTTGACATGCGAAAAATGGGCGTAATTTGAGGTGTTTTTTGGGGATATTTATTTTCGAGGGTAGGCTGTTCCTTCATCCGTACTCCCCGTGTCTCTGCTTCCCCGCTACAATCAAAGAGGACCCCACGATGGGCGAGTAGCTCAATGGATAGAGCATCAGCCTTCTAAGCTGACGGTTGCAGGTTCGAGCCCTGCCTCGCTCACCACTTCCCTTGTGGATAGCGCGCAACGCAGCCATAGGCTGCGGGTTGTGTCCTAATAGCAAATTCTTATCTTTGGGAGTGGCCTTCTTGGCCCTGACAGCCTCGGTGCTGTCGATATTTTTTGTTATATACATTTATAGGTAACTCTCCTAACGGCTCCAGTGACAAATATGAGCGAAAGCGTCAAGGAAAGCGGTGAAAAGGTGTCAGAAATCGAACGCTTAACCGCTCGCGCCCACGACTTGAGTGCATCTATCGCCGCGTGGAATAAGTGGTATATGGTTTTGGTTTTTCTCACCGCAATACTCGCATTAGGTGTATTTTTCACACAGTTTGTGATGAGTAAAAGAAGTAGTTCACTGGCGCTTACGCAAGAAGCCATTATTACCGAAAAAGACCGCATATCTAAGGCAGATTCCGATATCAAGAATGGAAAGATTGCAGAGGCACTGCGGCAAGCGGCAGCGTCAAATGAAGAGGCAGGAAAAGCAAATGAGCGCGCGGGTAAGGCCGACGAGAGAGCCGCAGAAGCCAACCGTGTTGCTGAAGAAGAAAAACTTGCTCGCATTAAAATCGAAAAGCAATTAGCGCCGCGAACTCTAAGTGAATCTTCTAGAGAAAGGATCGGACGTGGTATACGTAAATTCGCTCCTGAGTTTTCCGGACGCAAAATAGCAATCTCTTCGCTCCAAGGTGATGCCGAGGGGATAGTATTTTCCTTGGAAATCATGGATATCATTACTCGCGCAGGCATCGAGGTGAATCCAATCATTGGCCGCATAGTGCAAGTAGGGCTGGTCGACCTCGGTGTAAAAATCACTGGGCCAGCCGCAGACCAAGAGTTCATGAAGACATTAGCCGCCGATATTCGAGCAGACTGCGACACGTCACTACATGTGGAATGGGGACCACAGTACAGTGAAGTCGCTATTGCGGTTAGGGCAAAACCAGTGGCGGGACTTCCTGCGGTATTCCAAGCACCTACCGAATAAAAATTATCTAGATCGTCCGGGAAATAAACCTCAGGGGCTAAAGAGGGTGCTGAAAAAGTCTCTATGTTTTAAACAGGGTGATTTGGTAGGAAGGAGAGATGCGAGGAGACGAGCAGTATCAGGAAGAGATGTTCAGCTACGGGAGCCTGAGCCAGAGAGTGCCGTTGGATCATCCTTTGCGTCGAGTTCGAGTGATGGCCGATGAAGCGATGGGTTGTCTGGAGACTCGATTCGAGCAGATGTACTCTCGGCTTGGCCGCCCGTCTGTTCCCCCCGAGCAGATGTTGCGCGCGTTGCTTTTGCAGATGCTGTACTCGGTGCGTTCCGAGCGGATGCTGATGGAGCAGATGGAGTACAACCTGTTATTCCGCTGGTTCGTTGGCCTGGGCATGAACGACCGTGTGTGGGATGCGACGAGCTTCAGCAAGAACCGGGAGCGGTTGTTGTCCGGCGAGGTGGCTGAGGTGTTCTTCTCTTCGGTGGTGGCGTCGGCGCGGCAACTGCGCCTGCTATCGGATGAGCACTTTACGGTGGACGGCACGCTGATCGAGGCGTGGGCTTCGGAGAAGAGCTATCAGCCCAAGGCTGGACCTTGGCCGCCTAAGGGTAAGGGCTCCGGGCATGGTGGCAGCGTGTTGAAGTCTGACACCCACGAGTCCAAGACCGATCCGGAGGCGCGGCTGTATCGCAAGGGGATGCGGATGGGCTTCCGTCTGCGGCACATGGCGCATGTGGTGAGCGAGAACGAGCATGGACTGGTGGTGGCCACCGAGGTCACGACCTGTTCGCCGACACAGGAGCGGGTGGCCGCAGTGCGGATGATGCGGCGGCTGAAGCAGACGATGCAGCCGAAGATCGTGGCTGCCGACAAGGGCTACCATGAGCAGGACTTCGTCGGCGCGATGCGACAGATGGGAGTGGAGGCGCATGTGCCGAGATACAAGTGCAGACGGCCTTGCCTGGTCGATCCGGCGATCTATGAACGGCCCGAGTATGTCCAGAGCCAGAAGAAGCGGAAGTGGGTGGAGCGGTTCTTCGGCTGGCTCAAGACGACCGCGAACCTGGCAAAGACACGACACAGAGGGCATCGCAAGCTGCACTGGAACTTCACGCTGGCCGCTGCCGCTTACAACCTCGTCCGCATGACGACCTTGACCGTCGCAAGCTGAGCTTCAACCGCACCAAACGTCGCTCCCTGAAGCGCCCCAAGCCCCAAACACCGCAAAATAAACCTCAAACCCCTCTTCAAAAACCTACCCGTCATCATCTTCGCAAAGAAAAAACTGCTTTTTCAGCACCCTCTAAAGCCCCTTTTCAATTGTTGCGTCTTGCGGCACGGCTGAAGCCGTGCCCTTAAACAAGACGATTTCAGTATTTTGTCAGTGTTGCACGATTCCGCTGGACAAGAAGGCAAACCTCGGGGGCTGAAGCCCGTTCGGTGGCGGCATTTGATGCCTGGGCTAAAGCCCAGGCCTACCTCAGAGACAAATGCAAAAAGCAAAAATGCAGGCGTTTCGGTTTGTACGGACTTCTCGTTTGTTCGGCATGCGCGGGCTCGTTCGTTTGTTCGGCATGCGCGGGCTCGTTCGTTTGTTCAGCATGAAGGATTTTCGTTTGTTCAGCATGTCCAGGTGTTGTTGTTTGTCCAGAATGATCAGCGAACACGATTAGGGTTTGAGGTCGAAGGCGGGGCGTTGGGTTCCGTCCATGTAGAACGGGACCGAGGTGTGTTCGTGGATGATCTTCCAGGAGTCTCCTTCGCGGTGCAGACATATCGTCGAACGCATCCAGAAGCTGATTTGGCGGCCAGCGGCTTTGGGGTTTCCGGTCATTTGAATGTAGCCGTGGCAGAAGGCATAGTCGCCGCTGACCGTGACTTTGAAGTCGCGTGATTCGAGGTCGATGGGGCCGTCCCATGTGTCGAGCCATGTCTGGGTTTCGTTGAGATTGATGCCGTGGTGGGCAAGTGGTGGGGCGAGACTAAAGATAGTTGCGTCGGCTGTGTATGGTGAGACGATGGCGGCGGCGTCTTTATTGTGGTGGGCCTTGTGGCGGTCTTCGATGAGCGCGAGGATGGTGGCCTCGTCAATGGAGGGACGAACGTTCAGGGTTGCTGATGCCATGATTGGTTCTCCTTTGTGCTGGTTGATGGAACTAGCCGATGGGAACCCATACCTCGATATCGCCTGTGCCGGTCTTTGGGTCGAAGCCTTCACCGTAACGCTCGAAGAGGTCGGGTGAGTTTTCGGGATGGTGAAAGTGGGATCGTGGGAGCCACAGACGCTCGATGGCGTCGCAGGTTTCGCCTAGTTTGGAGACATGTCCGTTGTGCGCGAAGACGGCGTATCGCTGTGCGGGAATGGATACGACGTTGAAGTCTGCGGGAAGGCCGGTGGAGCTTGCGACTTGAACGCCGGATAGATAGTCTAATCCGTCGGGTGAGAGGAGACATACGCCGTAGGCGATGCGGCCGATCTGGCCGGGGACGTGGCCGATGTGAGAGATGAAGCGTAACCATTGCAGGGGGATTTGGCCCGCTGTGTCTTGGTTGAAGTGGCCCTGGAGTCCTGCGATGAGCATGGCGTCTCCGTCTTCGAACGTGGGCGGATCGAGATGCACCGGTGGGGTTTCAATGGATGGCAGCTGGCTCGTTGTCATGAGGCGCTCTCCTTGGGTTGGGTTGGGTGAAAAGAAGCTCGATATAACGGTGGAGATGGTCGATGCAAGAGGCAGCGATGGCTGGGCCGCCTTTGGCTTTGGCCAGGATGAAAGAACCTTGAAGGACGGCCTGGGTGTAGAGCGCGAGACTTTCGGGGGTCCAGTCGGGGCGGATTCCATGCAGTTGGATGGCCTCGGCAATGTCGGCTTCGAGCCTGGCGGCGTGGTCGCTGATGCTTTTTTCGCAGGCGTCGCGGAGGGGTGGATGGGTGTCGTAGACCTCCTGCACCATGGTTCCGACGAGGCAGGTAAATTGGGGCAGCTCGCCGCGGAGAAGGGCCTTGCGGAAGTCGATGTAGCCGAGTAGGCGGTCCAGTGGGTCGGGGAGGAAGTGGTAGGAGGCAGAGGCGAAGAGGCCTCCGGTGACGAGGCTCCAGTGCTCGGCGGCCTGGAGGGCGAGGTCTTCTTTGCTTTTGAAGTGGTGGAAGAAGCTGCCTTTGGTGAGTTCGGCGGTTTCGCAGATGTCTTCGATGCGTGTTGCAGTGTAGCCTTTGGCTCGGATGACGTGGAGGGCGGCGTTGAGAAGCTTTGTTTTGGAGTCGATTTTAGTGTCGGTCATTTCCATACCCACTAGTTGGTATGGAAATGTACTCTTCATCGGGACGAGGTGTCAAAGGTTGCCAGTGGGCTAAGTGACGAACAACGAAATACAGGGATCCTTCACTGCGTTCAGGATGACGACGTCAAAAATAACGTTTGCGGCTTGATCAGGTTTTTTAGGCTTCCATTAGCTCGTCTTCGCGGGTGGCGTGCGGATGGCCGATCTCGGGTCCGCGTTTTCCTGTTGCGTGACGGAGAGCGGCCAGACCGATGAGACTTAGGGCTAAGAGACAGACACCATTCCACTTCCCGTGGACCCAGGCTATTGTTGCCAGTGCCGAGCCAGCGGCTGCTCCGGAGAAGTAGACAGTCATGTAGACGGTGTTGAGTCGGCTTCTGGCGGAAGGGACGAGGCCGAAGATGCGGGTTTGATTGGCTACCTGACACATCTGCGCGCCTACGTCGAGGACGATGACTCCGAGGACGAGGATGGCCATGTGGGATGCGGTCGAGACCCAGAGCATTTCGCCACCCCAAAGGATGAGGTAGGAGGCTGCGAGCAAGGCCATGCCGACGGAGATGACCCATCGGGAGCCGAACTTGTCGGAGAGGCGCCCGGCGATGGGGGCTACGAGGGCGCCTGCTGCTCCGACGACACCGAAGCTTCCGGCGACGCCGGGGCCCATGCCGTAGTGGAAGGCGAGCATGAAGGCCAGGGTCGTCCAGAAGCAACTGAAGGAGGCGAAGATCAAGGCTCCGAGGATGCTGGATTCGCGGAGGAGGGGCTGGGAGTGGAAGAGCGTCCAGAGGGAACGCATGGCGTCGCTGTACTTCAGGTTTTGTTTGGGTGGTAGCTTCGGCATGACGCGGTGGAGCAGCGGGACGAAGCAGGCATTCAACACTGCCGCCACCACAAAGACGTAGCGCCAGCCGTGGATATTACTGACCCATCCGGCGAAGGTGCGGGCCAGAAGGATGCCGAGAAGGAGGCCTGTCATCACGATGCCGATGGCGCGGCCACGCTCCTGATGAGAGACGAGATCGGGCGCGATGGGGAGGACGATGTGGGTTACGGAGGCCAGCATCCCGATTACGACACTGCCAGCGATCAGCCAGGTCAACGTGGGAGCCACTGCGACCAGAAGAAGGCCGACGGCGACGGCGGCGTACATCCGCATCATGAGGGCGCGGCGCTCGAGCACGTCGCCGAGGGGAACGAAGAACAATAGGCCGAGTGCGTAGCCGACCTGGGTCGCCACGGCAACGAATCCGGTATGACCGGCTGTGGCGTTGTAGGTGTGCGACATCGCCACGAGAAGCGGCTGGCTGTAGTAGATCGTCGATACACCGACGGCGCAGGCAAGTCCCAGAAAAGGCAGGGGCGTGCGGGTCGCGACCGGTTTGGCAATGACCTTCATTTCAACAAGACCTTACTCTTAGTGTAAGACCTTCTGGTCGGACCACGCGATTAGAAGCGGCCAAGTGTGAGTTTGGCGATGGTTGCGAGCTGCATGAAGGACGTGCCTTCGTAGATTTTGCCGATCTTGGAGTCGCGGTAGAGCTTTTCGACAGGGTAGTCCTTGACGAAGCCGGAGCCTCCGTAGACCTCGACGGCAAGACTGGCGACGCGCTCAGCTACCTGGGAGGCGAAGTATTTGCACATGGCGGCCTCTTTGAGGAAGTCAAGCTTTGCGTCCTTGAGGCGGGCGGCGTTGTAGACGAGGAGGCGGGCGGCTTCGATGTCGGCGGCCATCTCGGCGAGTTGGAATTGCATGGCCTGGAACTCGACGATGGGCTTGCCGAATTGCTTGCGCTCTTTGGCCCACTTTGCGGCGTGGTTCCATGCTCCCTGGGCGAGGCCTAACATCTGGGCGCCGATGCCGATGCGGCCCTCGTTGAGGGTTTCGATGGCGATCTTGTAGCCTTTGCCGGGCTCACCTAGAACCTGTGAGGCGGGGATGACGCAGTCGCGGAAGATCAGCTCGCAGGTGCTGGAGGCGCGGATGCCGAGCTTGTCTTCTTTTTTGCCGAGGGTGAAGCCAGGGGTGTCTTTTTCGACGAGAAAGGCGGTGATGCCTTTGTAGCCGGCGGCAGGGTCGAGTGTGGCGAAGACGATGAAGATGCCGGCCTCTTTTGCGTTGGTGATCCAGAGTTTTTGGCCGTTGAGAATGTAGTCGTCGCCGCGCTTGGTGGCGCGGGTTTGGAGGGCGAAGGCGTCGGAGCCGGATGAGGCCTCGCTGAATGCGTAGGCGCCGATGGTGTTGACCGCGAGACGGGTGAGGTATTTGGCTTTTTGATCCTCGGTTGCCCAGCGGACGATGGCGTTGATGCAGAGGGTGTTCTGGACATCGACGAGGACGCCGACTGAGGGATCCACGGAGGATATTTCTTCGACGGCGAGGATGGCTTCGAAGAAGGTTCCGGCTGAGCCGCCGTAGTCTTCCGGGATTTCGATGCCCATCAGTCCGAGGTCGAAGAGCTTTTTGATGAGCGCGTGATCCATCTGCTGTGCTTCATCCATGCCGCGGACCAGGGGGCCAATCTGCTCGACGGCAAATTGACGGACGGTGTCCCGGAACATCTGTTCGTCTTCGCTTAGTTGGGTCAGTGCTGTTGGGCCCGGTTGATGCGGCATTCATTCACCTCAGGAAAAAGGTGAGTCTAGCATCTTGGGGCCGGGAGTGAATAGGCGTTCATTTCGACAGTAACTAACCGGCTACTTTGACGAGGCGTCCGCGGCGGCTGACGATGGAGAGTTTTTCGGATTTAAGGATTTTGCGGGCCTGATCTTTTGCGTGGCTCGCCCATGGACCGACGGGGTCGAGACGAACGTAGGTAAGCCAGTGGCGGAGTGCCCGGCGGCGTTGGCCTTGCCGCTCGTAGGCGAGGGCGAGGTTGTAGTGCGCGTCGGCGTATTGCGGGACGAGCGCTACTGCTTTCTGGTAGGCCTCGGTGGCGTCTTCGAGGCGCTGCATCTCGTCGAGGACGTTGCCGAGGTCGAAGAAGGCGAGGGCGTACTCGGGGTCGGCGATGGTGGCGCGACGATAGAGGCTTTCGGCCAGCTCATACTTCCGAAGGTTGTAGTGGATGGTACCAAGATTGATGAGCGCCGGAGCGTGGCATGGCTGAATCGTGAGGATCGACTCATAGATCTCGATTGCGGCGGGTATCGTCGCAGGATTTTCCTCCTGATGGACGGCGCGGAGAAACATCTCCTGCAGTTCGGCGAGCTGACGGGCGGGGTTCGGGGTTGCAACGCCGACCACCTGAAGCTTCCGGTTGGGAGTGGTTTCAAAGTCGAACGCGAGCTGTTGGGTTAGAGGATCAACCAGGGCGCCAGCGTATCGGAATGCGAGGCGTGAGCCTCGACGAACGGCGGTGGCCTCGAGCAATGGGTTGCGCATGCCTGCGACACGTTGCATGGCGTCGATGGCGACGCGGATGCTTTTGACGGAGATGCGGGTGGTAGCCTGCAGATCGCGGAGGGTACGGAGTTGGCCCAGATCTTCGAAGGAGTAATGTTCGTTGGGGGATATGAGGCCGGCTCGCTCCCACGCCGTAAGCTGGCGGGTATGCAAGTGAAGGATTCGCAGAACGTCTTGACGGCTATATCGGGTCACGTTGGTGTCTCGGTTGGCAACCGTCTTACACATAGAGCGGACTCTTTTCAGAGTATGCGTGGCAAAGCCGCGTCAATCAAGAGAAATTCCGGTAAACGGGCAAATACCAGTGGATAACGTGTACCAAAACAGGTTCGAACGCTGTAATCCACAGATCTATGGATGGTTGAACCAGATGTACTGCCAGCCGGCAGAGATGGTCGTGAACTTCGATCCGATCCTGCCGCTGACACCAGAGCTGTATGCGATTTTGAACGACTGTCGTTTGGCTAGCGGAAGGGACGCAGTAGCGCCCAGCCGCGTGTTGGCCTGCCGTTCTGTGGGTGTCCCATTGTCTACGGTTACACCGCCGCCGCCGTACCAGGTTGAATCGAATGCCACCCATAGTCCACGGCGCACGGTATAGCTGATGTGAGCTTGAAGCGCAGAGAGTGGACCCTGCGACCGAGTGGAGTTGCCTGTATAAAAACTACGATTGTCTGTAAAGAACCATGCTCCGGCATACAGGTCCAGATCCAGCTTCTTGACCGGATAAGAGAATCCGATTTCGGGCTTGAACGACCAGCGGTTTGTGCCGATGTTGATCAGTTTTGTATTGGCATACTGCCCGGTGGGCGAGGTTATCGTCACACTGGTCCCGATAATGAAATTGCGATGCGGACGCTTTGCAAACTCCTTGTATCCCATAGCGGGATTCCCCCGCAGGTTTATCGAAAACCGGGTCTTTGTATCGGCCAATCCTGACCGATAGATGCTTTGCTCGTTGTTGCCGACGTCGCCTGAGGCGTTGCCCCACGCATATGGAAGTCCGATGGTGAGCAGTGACTGGCGCCCGAAGAGAGGAAAAGTCTGTCCAAACCCGAGCACTGGGGAGTACAGCGTGGCACTCGCATTTGTGATTGGAACTGTCGGATCGAAAGAGATGTCTCCGCTTGATCGACCGAAGCCCACGCCGGCAAACGTTGTGCCGACGGGGGAAGCAGAGTAGGCCCGGGCCTCAAGATCTTGTCCCGCCGCGCCGATGGCCAATGCGGCCAAGACTCCCAATCCCAAAAGGAGAGCTCGACACGCCGAGGCCGGAATCCTCATGCACAAAATACTCGCACAAGGCAGCTACGCGACGCAGATTAAAGAACAAAAGCTTTGCCGGAGTGGGCGAGAAACTTATTTGGAGCTGCCGCCGTAGACTGCGGGGTCGCCGAGGCTTCCCTGCTTGGGAAGGTTTCGGATGTAGAGGACCATGCGCCAGATGTCGTCATCGTTGAAGACTCCCTTCGAGGGCGGCATGCCTGAGGGATAGAGGCCGTTTTCGATGATCCATTTCAATTGGCCGTCGGTGTAAGCCTGTACCCGTGCGCTGGCAAGCGAGGGTACAGGTGGGGACATCATCTCCGCGAAGGGGACACCGGTGTTCTGGCCGTCGAGACCATGGCAGACCATGCAGTAGGAGGTGAAGGCCTGCTTACCGTCGGCGATGTTCTCCGGTGTGGCAGGCACGGGGTTTTTGTCATGCTTGCCGCCGACTGTGATGTGATGCTTGGTCCAGTCGACGGCTGCACTCTCGGTTGCGCCGGGTGCCTTTGCGCGACAGCCGGTGAGCAGGGTCATCACGAGGAAGACTGGAATGAGGTGTTTGGATAGACGCAATCTACTTATCCGTAATGTGCACGGTCAAAGACATTTTGGTGTGACCGACTCCGCAGTACAGGCCACAGTCCGCCTTGAAGTCGCCGCTTTGTTCCGGGGTGAAGAGGACGTCATTGAACACACCGGGCTTCATGGTGCCGTTGAAGCCGAGAGCCTTGATGCGGAGGGAGTGAGGGACGTCGTCGGAGGTGAGGTGGAGCTTGTAGGTCGTTCCTTTGACGAGAGTGATCTCGGCTGGTTCGTAGGCAAATTTTTTGGCGTGGATCTCGATGGTTTGCGGTTCGTCGGACTTGCCTGAGGCGTTTACAGCGACGGTGTTTGCGAGAGAGATGGTAAAAACTGCTGCGGCCGTTAGCAATTTCCTATACTTCATGTCTGCTTGTTCTTCCTTCGGGTGTTGAGGCGCGGGCATAGCCGAGAGGACGGCTCTGCCCGCAGCGCTGACTAGGCGATGATATCGTGAATGACCGTTCCGGAGACATCGGTGAGGCGGAAGTCGCGACCGCTGGAACGGTAGGTGAGCTTGGTGTGGTCGATACCCATGAGATAGAGGATGGTGGCGTGGATATCGTGAACGTGGACGGGCTTGTCGACGACCTTCCAACCGAAGTCGTCTGTCGCTCCGTAGGTCATGCCGCCTTTGATGCCGCCACCGGCGAGCCACATGCTGAAGCCGTGTGGGTTGTGGTCGCGGCCGGCATGGGTGCCAGAGCCTCCGAGTTCGACGACGGGCGTTCTGCCGAACTCTGAGCCACAGACGATGATGGTGTCGTCGAAGAGGCCGCGGGCCTTGAGGTCCTTGACCAGAGCGGCGAAGGGCTGGTCGGAGTCCTTTGCGTTTTTGCGGTGGGCCTGGATGTCCTGGTGTGCATCCCAGGGGTCGCCCTGTGAGTAGTAGACCTGCACCATGCGGACGCCTTTTTCGATGAGGCGTGCTGCCGTGAGACATCCGCGGGCAGTGCTGCCCTCGCCGTACATCTTGATGGTGGCTTCGCTCTCCTTGCGTACGTCGAAGACTTCCGGGGCTTCGGTCTGCATGCGGTAGGCGGTTTCCATGGAGCCGATGGTGGCTTCGAGCTGGGGGTCGGCCTGGGTGTCGGCCATGTTCAGTTCGTCGAGCTTCTTGATGAGGTCGAGCTCGTGCCGCTGCTGCTTGATGTCGAAGCGGTCGTTGTGGATGTTGGGTATGAGCTTGTAGGGATCGAACTCTTTCTGCTTGGTGTCGGTGGAGACGTAGGTCGCCTGATTGACCGGGGGAAGGAAGCCGGAGCTCCAGAGCGGTGGGCCGACGGTGGTGGGAACCTGAGGACAGAGGATGACGAAGCCGGGAAGGTTCTTGTTTTCGGTGCCGAGGCCGTAGGTGAGCCATGAGCCCATGGAGGGACGGCCGGCGACATTGGCTCCTGTGTTCATCATGATGAGCGCGGGCTCGTGGTTGGGGATTTCGGTGTAGACGGAGCGGACGACGCAGATGTCGTCGATGCATTCACCCACGTTGGGGAAGAGCTCGCTGACTTCGATGCCGCTCTTGCCATAGCGCTTGAACTCGAAGGGAGACTTCATGAGGGAGCCGGTCTTACGCTCGTGGCCAAGATCGCCGCCGGGCATGGGCTGCCCGTTGTACTTGGTGAGCATGGGCTTGGGGTCGAAGCTGTCGATGTGCGACAGGCCACCATTCATGAAAAGGAAGATGACGTGCTTGGCCTTTGGCTTGAAGTGGGGGTCTTTGATCATCCACGGGCTGGTGGGATTTGTAACGTCAGCCTTTGCGATCGACTCACCGACGATGCTCGCGAAGCTCATCATGGCGAATCCGCCACCGATTTTGCGAAGAGCGTCACGGCGAGTGATTGGTTTCGGTTTCTGACAGGACATCGGCTTGCCTCCTGGGATTTTTTGTTTCATCCTCCGGGCTGCTCGTGGGGCTGCCCGGAGTATATAGCGCTATCAGTTAAGAAACTCGAATTCGTTGGAGCTGAAGAGAATGCGTGCGTACTGTTTCCAGGCTGTGATGGGCTCCTGGTCGACGAGATAGCCGGGCTTCTCCGGGGTTGTCTTGAGGAAGGTGAGCCCGAGCTGGAGTTCGTCCGGCTTGGGTGCTCTTCCGTAGAGCAGGTGATAGGTTTCGGTGATGCGTGCTGCATCGTCGGGCTTGGGGTAGACGCGCTCGGCGAGCTTGCCCGCTTGTGCGTAGACGAAGGCGTTGTTCATGAAGTAGAGGCGCTGCACAGGCACGTTGGTTGAGAAACGCTGCTCCGCCGTGAAGGTCGGATTGGGAAAGTCGAATGCCTGCAGGAAGGGATCGATGCGGAAACGGCTGACCTTCGCGTAGACGGTGCGGCGCGTGTTGTCGAGGCCGAACTCCTTTGCAGGGCCGCCCATGGTCTTCTCGTCGAGATCGCCGGCGACGAAGAGGACGGAGTCGCGGAGTTGTTCGGCGTCGAGACGCTGCAGCGAAAAGTGAGAGTAGAAGCGGTTGAGCGGATCCTTTTCGTGTTCCTCTGGCGTTTCCCTGGTGCTCTGCTGATAGACGGCGGAGAGCATGATCATGCGTTGGAGCTTCTTGAGGGACATGCCGTTGTCGCGGAATTCGATGGCGAGGTAGTCGAGGAGCTCGGGGTTGGACGGTGGGTCGCCGACGGCGCCGAAGTTGTCGGGCGTGTTGACGATACCGGTACCGAAGTGCCACTTCCATACGCGATTCACCCAGACCCGGGAGGAGATGGGGCTCGCGATGATGTCGTTTGCCAGATCGAGCCTTCCACTGCCATTGGTGTAAGGCTTCTTGTTGGCAGGTCCGAGGACGGTGACGAAGGCGCGTGGAACGATTTCGCCGTGGTTGTTGGGGTTGCCACGAAGGTCGAGGGCGATGTCGACGGCCTTCGGCTTGTCTGCTGTGCCGTGAACGAAGGGATAGATGTCGGTGGTCTTCTTTCGACCGCCGCGAGGACCATCGGATGGAGGAGCGTTTGCGAGGAGATATTGCTGCTCCGCCTGGCCTAGACGGCGTGTGAGATCCCATCCACGGAAGACGAAGAGGCCGGGTTCGCCGCGTTCTTCCTCGCCAGAGCTGAGGGAGCGAACGAAGAGTTCGCTGTAGAGGTTGGCCTTCTCCGGCGTCATCACCTTGAGCTCAAGCGTACAGCCGGGGCAGAACTCGTCGTAGGTATCGAACTCGTTTGGCTTCGCGTCCTTCTTGCGACGGGTTGGGACACCGGCCTTGGCCTTGATCTTGTCGTTGTCCTCTTCGAGCTGCTTCTCTTCGAGCTCAAGCGCAAGGATGCGTTGCTGGAAAGGAGTCGGCGAGGAATTTGGCCTGGTCCTCTGTGCCGCCCTGAGCGATCATCATCTGCCAGTCGTGGAGGTAGGGATAGTAGCTCTGCTTTTTGGCGAGGAACTTGACCCATCGGTCGAGCATCTCGGGGTCGAGACGAGCGGAGTTGGCAGCTTCTTCCAACTTGTCCTTGGGCTTGCCGGTGACCTTCCAGGCGGCGACCATATAGGCAGAGGTCTGCGCTGCGTAGGCTTTGGCGAGTTGATCGCCTTCGGTCTTGGTGTAGGCCTGCATGGCCTCTTCGGTCTTTTCGGACTTCGTAAACTTCTCGCGCCAGAAGTCGACTTCTGACTCGGGAACGAAGGCGTACTCCTTATAAGTAGAGGAGGCGAAGATTCCGCCGAGAGCGTAGTAGTCCTTTTGCAGGATGGGATCGTACTTGTGGTCGTGGCAGCGAGCACAGGCTACGGTGAGTCCGAGCATGCCACGGGTGACGGCGTCGATGCGCTCGTTGCGCTCGTCGGCGCGGCCTTGTACCGGCTCGGCCTGATCCCAGATCCACGGGGCTCCGCCGAGGAAGCCGGTGGCCTTGAGATCGTCGGGGGTGGGCTTCTTGTCGAGCAGGTCGCCGGCGAGCTGCATCTTGATGAAGTGGTCGTAGGGGATGTCGTCGTTGACGGCTTTGATGACCCAGTCGCGATAGACATAGGCGCCATCGAGAGGCATGTAGCCGCGACCGCGGGGATCGAGACCGCGGATGTCATCGTCGGCGTAACGGGCGACGTCGAGCCAGTGCCTGCCCCAACGCTCGCCATAGCGAGGCGATGCCAGTAGGCGATCGACTACTTTGGCGAAGGCGTCGGGCGATTGGTCTTTCTCAAAGTCCTCGATCTCTTTCGGGCTCGGTGGGACGCCGGTCAGATCGAGCGTTGCGCGACGGATGAGAGTGCGACGGTCGGCCATGGGCGCTGGCTTGAGGCCCTTTTCTTCAAGCTTCGCCAGCACGAAGCGATCGATATCGGTCTTGGCCCAGGTTGCATCCTTCGGCTGCGGGATCGTGGGCATCTTGAGCGGCTGGAAGGACCAGAACTTCCGCATGTCATCGGTGATCTGCTTACCCTGAATGCGGACGGGAGTGGTGCTCTTGGGCCATGGGGCGCCCATCTTGATCCAGTCGGTGAGGGTGGCGATCTCTTCCGGCGTGAGCTTGCCGCCCTTCGGCATTTTGAGGGTGCCGGTCTGATGGACTGCTTCGATGAGGAGGCTCTTGTCTGGATCGCCGAGAACGATGGCCGGGCCGGATTTACCGCCCTTCAAGAGCGACTCTTGCGAAGAGATCGAAAGGCCGCCAGCGGCGCGGTCCTGGTGGCATGTTCCGCATTGCGTGGCGAGGATGGGGCGGACTCTGTTCTCGAAGAACTCGTCGCCGGGGGAGCCCTTGGCCTGGGCTGCCGTGAGAGTGGCGACTACTGGCTTGGTGCTTTCGGCTGCATCCCAGACGCCGCCGCGCTTAACCCACTCGACGAGGTCAGAGATTTCGCTCTCGCGGAGCTTGGTACCCTGGGGCGGCATCTTGAGGTCGCCGGTCTGGCGGACTGCCTGAATGAGCAGACTGTGTTCGGGATCGCTAGGAACGATGGCGGGGCCTGATTCACCGCCCTTCAGGACTCCAGCGTGGGAGTCGAGGCGGAGGCCGCCCATGGCCTCCGTGGTGTGGCATTTGTAACAGTTCTGCGTCAGAATGGGGCGTACCTTCTCGTTAAAGAAACGGATGTTGTCGGCAGCAGGCGCTGCGGCGGTGTCATCCTTTTCCGCACCATGCACGCTGGCGATGTTGCCGCCAACCAGAACCAGGCCCAAAACAGTACAGCCACTCAAAGCAAGCAAGTGCTTCATATCGTCTCTCCGGGAGGCGAAGTCATTTCGTACGATTTGCGAGAGAAACTCTCGATGTGATCGACAAGGTCCAGGAATTCTTTGCCGTTGCGGCTGAGGCTCATTCCGGATTCAGGAAGCTTCATGTCAAGCGCAACGCGGGCGCCACAACCGTCGCTGTGGCTTGTGCGGGCGAGGACAATCAACCTGGTGCCAAGAAAGAGGGCCTCTGCCGTGTTATGGGTGACAAAGACGATGGTCGGTTTCAGCTCCGCCCACACAGAACGTAGAAGGCGCTGAAGACTGTTGCGGGTTCCAGGGTCGAGGGCGCTGAAAGCCTCGTCCATGAGGAGGACGCGGGACTTCATCATGAGTGCCTGAGCAATGGCTACTCGCTGCTGCATACCGCCTGAGAGCTGGTGCGGATATTTCGCCGCATCGGTGGGCTGCAGACCCATGTGCGCTAGCTGCTTCATCGCCTCCTCGCGGACCTGCTTGCGAAAGGCGCGGAAGCCGGGCTTCATCCTGCCGAGTATGTGGTAGCGCGAGGTGAGGGGACCCATTGTGAGGTTGTCGAGGACGGTGCGATCGGGGAAGAGGGAGTATTTTTGCGGGACATAGCCGGAGCGCGCATCGACGCGTTCGACGCGGCTTCCGGTGACAGCGATGTCGCCCGCGGTGGGGCGCTCCTGTCCGAGGATCATGCGAAGCAATGTGCTTTTGCCGCAGCCGGTTTCGCCGAGGAGAACGACAAACTCGCCTTCTTCGATCTTGAGATTCAGGTCTTCGAGAATCGTTTTGCGGTGCTTTTTGCCGACCGGATAGGAGACGGAGACACCTGAGATGGTAATGGCCGGAGGCTGCGGCGCCTTCTGAAAGGTGTTCAGGGTTTCATCGGGGCTCAGGACTGAAACCATGGATGCATCCTCCTGTTCAGTACGCGCAGTGAAAGATCGATGAGGTAGAGCAAGAAGGCAACCCAGAGGACATACGGCAGAATGACGTCCATGCCCATGTGGCGGCGCATGATGGCGATGCGGTAGGCCAGTCCATCGGAGGCGGCGATCATCTCTCCGGCGAAGAGGAAGAGCATCATGGGCTTCAGGTTGAGCCGAAGACTGTTGATGATCTGAGGAAAGATCTGACGGAGGATGACCCGGTAGGCTACGTCGAAGTTGTTGGCGTCGAGCGTGAAGGCCTTGACGATCTGTTCGCGGGGAACGGCCTTCACCATTTGAGTGACGTCGAGGATCATGGTGGGGGCGACACCGATGACGATGAGCGCGATCTTAGAGGCTTCGTCGATGCCGAAGAGGATAAAGAGGATGGGCAGCAGGGAGAGGGCTACGATCTTGTCGAAGAAGAGAACGAAGCGGAGAAAACCTGCTCCAAAGTAGGGGAACAAGCCGATGTGAAGGGCAAGCAGGACGGCTGGGACGAGGAATAGAAGGCTGACGAGAAACCGCTTGCCACTGGCGGCGGTATCCCTCCAGATCATTGAGTGACGGAAAAGCTCCCACTTGGAGGCGTTGTCGGGAGCGATATAGTCGTCTTCTTCTGCCGGCTCAAGAACGGAGGCGTGGATGCCGCCGATCAACTGGTGCATGTTGGGGACGACGCGATCCTCAGGGTTCTCGTGGTGCCGTTTTGTCGACGTCTGGATATAGAGGCCGACACACAGCACGAACAACAGACAGGAGAGAGCCTGCGCGAAGAGACGGTTCGGCCTTGCCTGAATATCAAATGGAGAATGGATCGCCATAAGATCTAGAGTTTCCCCTGTTGTGCAGCCTGCATATACGTCGGGTTGAAGCGGAGCCGCACACGATCTTTGCGGCCTTGAATAGAACCATCCGGATAGGCGATGGCTACATCGTCTACAGACTTGATGTCCTTTGCCCAGTAACCCATGCTTGAAACAGAATTGACGGACCAACTCCATTTTTTGTTTCAGCGTGGGGCCGGTTGTGAAGTCAGCGGCGGCCTTGGGGTCTGCGAACAAGTAGGTGGTCTTCAACTGCTCTCTGTAGGAATCAACCGAGTCGCCGGAGGCTGCGGCGCTGATCTTGAGGGCCTGCTGCTGGGCAGGACCGCTGCCGTTGAGCTTCTGCATGGTCTCGTACCAGGCTCCGTTGATGGCCTTGGCGAATTTTGCGCCGGAGCCGTCGGGCCGGTTGAGCACCTCTGTGCGTACGACCAGAAGATCGAGGATCTCGCCGGGAATCTTTGAGGAGTCGAAGATGGAGTGGACGCCCTTGTCGACGAGGATCTGGGAGACGAGCGGCTTCCAGGTGACGACGGCCTGGTTGGATGAATTGCTCATGAATGCAGGAACGATGTCGGAGTCGGAGGTGTTGATCAGGCGAAGTTTAGCGAGTTGGCCCTGCTGATTGTTGATCACCAAGGCGCGTTCGAGGAGATACTCTGACACCGTTTTCTGGACCAGCATTACTGGCTGGCTGGAGAGCTTGTCGAAGGTCAAGCCGTTGCGAACGAGAACGGCGTCGTTGCCATTGGAGTAGTCGCCGACGATGACTGCCGTTGAGTCGACTCCAGCGGCGGCGGGCATGTCCAGCGCCTCCATGTTGGTCATGGTGCAGGCATCGATGTTCTTGGCGACGAAGGAGTCGAGGGAGGCGGCGTAGTCAAAACGCTGCACTTTGATGGCGATTCCATACTTATCGGCCCATTTCTTCAGGATGCCGGACTTCTGCATGTAGAAATAGGGATTCCAGCCAGCATAGACCGACCAGCCGACGGTGAAAGTGGGCACCTCAGCGACTGCCGACACGGGAGGACAAAGACAAAGGGCCAATAGCCCAAAACAAAGGAGACCGAGAACCGATTTTTTGCTGGAAATCACTATATGTACCTATCTGCTGACTTCACCGGGTGAAGAGTTAGGAATCGTTTTGGTTGTGTGGTTGCCTTTGCCCAGAGTCTAAGTCGTTGGAGCGATAAAACGATGCAATATCGAATAGGCCAATTTCGCTAATAGAGAATTGCTATGGAGATGACTTTCTCTATACACCTAATAGAAATTTTCAATAGTCTCGTGCGGTGGGATGTTTTTTTGTTTTAGTAGAGATATCCGATTTGCATCGCTTATATCCTTTCCAACCAACGGTTCCACCCAGGGAGCTTTGAAGAGATGTCTTTTTACAATCGAGTATTGCGGCTGTCCAGTTGCGCTCTTACAGTAACGGGACTGGCGATGGCTACCTCTGCGTTCGGGCAGGATCCGGCCCCGACCCCAGTTTCTCCGGCTGTGCAGCCTGTGACTGCAGCGCATGTGCGCCCGCCTCGGATCGTTCGTCCGGGAGTGGCTACTCCGGGGGTGTCGCGTTCCTTGTCGGCTATTCAGACAGAGGCCGTTTTTCCCGTAGAAGGTAGTCCGGACTGGTCGGTGCCTACGAAGGATTCGGTGTGGGTTGCGAGTGCGCGGGCGAATCATGTCGTCCAGTTGATTTCTGCTACGAATACGGTTGGTTTGATTGCAGATGTGCAGCGGCCCTGCTCCGGATTAGCGGATGGGTTTGGTTCGCTCTGGGTGCCTAGCTGTGGCACGCATACTCTGTTGCGGATTGATCCTGCTACCGGAAAGTCGATTGCTGAGGTTCCGGCTGACGCGTCGAACTCCGAAGGTGGAATTACGGTGGGCGCAGGGTCGGTTTGGATGGTGACGAAGCCGTCGGCTTTGATTCGTATCGATCCGAAGACGAATGCGGTATCGGCTACTGTTCAGCTTCCCTCCGGATCGGATAATCCTGCGTTTGGAGAGGGATTTATCTGGGTCTCGTCGTTTGAGCATGATCAGCTGTTGAAGGTTGATCCGCGCTCGAACGCGGTAGTTGCCACGATTCCGGTTGGGCCGAAGCCTCGGTTCCTGACGGTAGGTGCAGGATCAGTCTGGACGCTCAATCAGGGCGACGGAACGATATCTCGTGTTGATATGAAGAGCGGCAAGGTCGTCGCGACGATTGCGTGTGGGATTCCCGGTGGCGGTGGTGAGATTACGTTTGGCGCGGGATCGGTATGGGCAACGATGTTTGATTTCCCATTAACACAGGTGGATGCCGCAACGAATAAGGTGGTGAAGCAGTGGGCAGGCCAAGGAGGCGATGGTATGCGATTCGGCTTTGGATCGATATGGCTGTCGAATCTTCGCCAAGAGAATGTCTGGCGGCTTTCGCCTGATCAGAAATAGGCATCTTCGTAAGGTGCTCGATTACCAGTGAAAGACACTGGAGAAGGACGGCTCTATTGAATCAATCCATCCTTTGGGAGGAGACGCTCCACGGATCGTCGACGTGGTCGCATGTGCTGAAGCGCGGAACGGCACTTCGTATCGAAGCGCTCGAAGACAGCAGTAATGTGGGTGCGATTTTTCTGAATGCAGACAACCCTTCGGAACGACTGAACCTGCCTGACAGTTTGAAGGCGCAGCATATCGCGAGGCTAACTACGGGCGCAGTTCTTTATTCCGATATGGGGCGGATACTGTGCTCCATCACCGACGATACGTTGGGCTGGCATGATCCTCTAGGAGGATGCTCGGATGCTCGGCTGGTTGAGAAAAAGTACGGCAAGAGCACGTATCAGGAAGCGAAGAACGACTGGCACCAGAATGCGCTGGATGGCTTTCTGATTGAGTTGGCAAAGTATGGGCTGAATAGCCGCGATCTGATGATGAATGTGAACTTCTTTAGCAAGATCGAAGTGGCTGAAGACGGCGGCATGCGATTCATTCCAAATCACTCGTCGGCTGGCGATGCAGTAGAGTTGCGGGCGGAGATGAACACGCTCGTTGTTCTTAATAGCTGCCAGCATCCGATGGATACTGCAAGTGAGTATGTGCAACGACCGGTGAAACTGACGATCAAGAATGTCGAGGCTCCGGGGCCGGATGACGTCTGCCGCAACTTCCGTCCGGAAAACAGGCGCGGCTTCACGATTACCGAGCGGTATTTTCTCTAGCCCTAAGGAGTTTTTTTCAGATGCCAGAAACCGTGATTCAAACCAGTACGCGTGTGCCGGAAGATGCAATCTTCAGCGCGGACGTCGAGGCAGGTAACTCTTTCGTTCATGAGATTCTTCAGGGACAGTTCGTTCGCATCATTGATCTTGAAGGCAATCAAGCGGTCGATACGCTCTTCTACAACGCGCAGAATTACGCGGATCGATATAGCGCGCAGGATACGATTCGCGAGCAGGGCAATATCTATCTGACGACGGGCACGAAGCTTATGTCGACCGAACGCAATGTTCTGCTAACGATTGTGGCGGATACCTGCGGACGACACGATACGCTTGGCGGCGCATGCGCGACGGAGAGCAATATGGTTCGCTATGCGATTGAGAAACGCTCCATGCATGCTTGCCGGCAGAGTTTTCTGAAGGGTGCACTCGACTGGTCGAAGAAGACTGGGCGCGAACTGGACAAGCGGGACCTGACTGCCAACATCAATTTCTTTATGAACGTACCCGTGACTCCTGCCGGGAAGCTGACGTTCGAAGATGGCGTCTCCGACGCAGGAAAGTATGTTGAGTTGCAGGCAGAGATGGATACGCTGATCGTGATCTCGAACTGCCCTCAATTGAACAATCCATGTAATGCCTATAACCCGACGCCCGTGCGGGTTCTTATCTGGGATGCGAATTAGGAGTTTGAATGTTTAAGAAGGTTCTAATTGCCAATCGTGGGGCAATTGCTTGCAGGATTGAACGTACGTTACACCGCATGGGTGTGGGTTCGGTTGCAGTCTACTCGACCGCTGATAGGAACTCGCTGCACGTGTTGCAGGCCGATGAGGCTGTGTTGATCGGCGAAGCTCCGGCGGCTGCGAGTTATCTCTCCTTCGACGCTATCTTTG
Organism: uncultured Acidobacteriaceae bacterium; assembly: GCA_963831665.1. Taxonomy (GTDB): domain Bacteria; phylum Acidobacteriota; class Terriglobia; order Terriglobales; family Acidobacteriaceae; genus Edaphobacter. The sequence continues at coordinate 794,507 of CAWHRG010000001.1, forward strand.
CTGCTGCGGAACAGACGGGAGCCGAAGCGATTCATCCCGGCTACGGCTTTCTCAGCGAGAATATTGATTTCGCTCGCGCATGTGCCGCGCGGGGCATCAGCTTTATTGGGCCCGCACCGGAGCATATTGAAGCGTTTGCACTGAAACATACAGCGCGTGCCACGGCGAAGGCTTGCGATGTTCCTTTGTTGCCGGGGACTGGTCTGCTGTCGAGCCTTAAAGATGCATTGAAGCAAGCGGAGACGCTGAAGTATCCCGTGATGCTAAAGAGCTCGGGTGGCGGCGGCGGTATCGGCATGCGGGTGTGTCATTCGGCTGAACAGCTCAACGAAGCGTATGAGTCTGTGCTTCGCCTGAGCCGCGCAAATTTTGGAGATAGCGGTGTCTATCTTGAAAAGTATGTATCGCGTGCGCGGCATATCGAGGTGCAGATCTTTGGCGATGGAAAAGGTAACGTGCTTGCTTTGGGCGAACGCGACTGTTCCGCACAACGACGTCATCAGAAGGTGCTGGAAGAAACTCCCGCGCCGGGTCTGACGGACGCCACTCGGGAACAGCTCTATTCCGCGGCGGTATTGCTGGCGAAGGCTGTCAACTATGCTTCGGCTGGAACTGTTGAGTTTATCTACGACGACGACACGAACGAGTTCTACTTCCTCGAAGTTAACACGCGCTTGCAGGTGGAGCATGGCGTGACCGAAGAGGTCACTGGAATTGATCTTGTAGAGTGGATGATTCGTCAGGCCTCCGGCGATCTGGCACCATTGGAGTCGTTTGCGATCAAGCCGGCTGGGGCTTCAATCGAAGCTCGTGTGTATGCTGAAGACCCGGCACAAAACTTTCAGCCAACTCCTGGGAAGCTGACCCTTGTGAAGTTCCCCGGCGCGAAGATTGCTCGCATCGAGACGTGGATCGAGTCGGGAACGACGATTACTCCGTTTTACGATCCTATGATCGCGAAGATTATCGTGCATGGGAAAGATCGTCGGGAGGCGCTAGAGAAACTCGACGCTGCGCTGGCAGCTACGGCGATCGACGGCACTGAGACGAATCTGAGATATCTCCGTGAAGTTGCACGAACTCCAGAGTTTGTATCTGGTAAAGTTACAACCTCTTTCCTTGGCACATTTGCTGTTGCACGCCGTGCGATTGAGGTGCTCGAAGGCGGAACGCAGACTACGATTCAGGATTATCCAGGACGCGTCGGCTATTGGAACGTTGGCGTGCCGCCGTCAGGTCCGATGGATCATCTGTCGTTTCGCATCGCGAATCGGCTGGTGGGCAATGCAGAAAATGCTGCGGCCATCGAGTTCGCGACCATGGGCGGCCGTCTCAAGTTTCACACCGATACCTATATCGCCATGACAGGGGCTGATATGGGGGCGAAGCTCAATGGTGTCGTTATACCGCGATGGGAAAAGATTTCAGTAAAGGCAGGGAGCGTACTTTCGCTGGGCGCAGCTTCAAAAGAGGGTATTCGCACATACCTTGCCGTCCAGGGAGGCTTTGATACTCAGCCCTATCTTGGTAGCCGCAGCACCTTTATGCTAGGTGGCTTTGGCGGTCAGGCCGGACGCGGTCTGCGCGCGGGTGATGTGCTTCACCTTGGACAACAGGATTTGAAACTTGAAACTCCTACCGTTCTGCCTGCGAGCTATATACCCACCCTGACGCGCAACTGGACCATCGCTGTCCTGTTCGGGCCGCACACAGCGCCGGATTTCTTTACCGAAGAAGATATCGAGATGCTCTTCTCGACGCAGTGGAAGGTTCATTACCAGAGCGACCGGACCGGGGTACGGCTGGTCGGGCCGAAGCCTAAGTGGGCGCGCCCGGATGGCGGTGAGGCTGGATTGCATCCTTCCAACATTCACGACAACGCCTACGCGATCGGGACGATAGATTTTACGGGCGATATGCCGATCCTGCTTGGACCGGACGGTCCGAGTCTTGGAGGATTCGTCTGCCCCGCAACAATCGTGCAGGCCGAGCTGTGGAAGCTTGGTCAGCTCAAGGCAGGTGATCTGGTCCAGTTCCGACGAATCACGCTGGCTCAGGCTGAAGCGATGGAGCGAGAGCAGGATGAATTTTTACGCAGCTTCGAAGCTGCGCCACCGGCGCTTCCTGAAACATCAACATTTGAGCCGGCAATACTGAAACAGATCTTCGATCGTGCACAGTCGATGACCTTCCGTGCGGATGGCGACAAATATTTGCTGGTGGAGTATGGCGAGTTGCAGCTCGACCTGAATCTGCGATTCCGCGTACATGTTCTCGAACAGAATCTCCGCGCTGCAGACCTTCCTGGCATTATCGATATCACGCCGGGAGTGCGCTCTCTTCACATTCATTACGACAGCCGAAAGATTGCTCGCGCAGAGTTGATCCAGACTTTGGATGAACTGGATCGGACTATGCCGGAGCTTACGGACATCACTGTTCCTTCGCGTATTGTTCACCTGCCTTTGTCGTGGGACGACCCGCAGGCCAAGATCGCCCAACAGAAGTACATGCAGGCTGTGCGGCCTGATGCGCCTTGGTGCCCGTCGAATATTGAGTTCATTCGTCGCATCAACGGACTCGATTCGATCGATGACGTTTATCGCATCGTGCATGAAGCAAGTTACCTTGTGCTGGGTTTGGGAGACGTCTACCTGGGGGCACCGGTGGCGACGCCAGTTGATCCTCGCCATCGGCTTGTCACCACGAAATACAATCCCGCTCGTACATGGACTCCGGAGAACGCGGTCGGCATCGGCGGCGCCTATATGTGCGTCTACGGAATGGAAGGACCGGGCGGATACCAGCTCGTTGGGCGTACGATTCAGGTTTGGAATACATGGAAATCGACTCCTGCGTTCGCAGAAGGAATTCCGTGGTCGCTGCGCTTCTTCGATCAGATACGGTTCTATCCAGTGTCTGCTGAGGAGCTGCTGGATGCTCGTGAGCGCTTCCCGCGCGGTGGCTACGAGCTCAGGGTCGAAGAGACGACCTTCAATCTGGCCGAGTATCAGAATTTTCTAAATTCCATCGGCGCCGAAGCTGCAGAGTTCAAGCGTCACCAAAAAGAATCGTTCGACGCAGAGCGTGAGCGGTGGCGCGCAGCCGGCCTGATTGCGGTCGTCGAACCGCCGGAGATGCCTGATGAAAGCGACAGTGCAACCGTTCCTGATGGATGCGAGGGCGTTTCCTCGCCTGTCAGCGCGAGCATCTTCCAGATTGCCGTCAAGAAGGGACAGGTCGTCGCGGAGGGAGAGAAGTTGATCGTTCTCGATGCGATGAAGACCGAGATCGTGGTTGCATCGCATGTGGCCGGTGAGGTCGAGGATATATATTGCGACCTCGGGGCTTTAGTGAACGGCGGACAACTGGTTGTCTCAATCCGGCCTTCATAATCATGTTGTGAAAGGCAGCGAAAGAAGATCATGGATATCACGTCGCTTCACAAAGCATATGCATCGGGCCAACTAACGCCTGAGGCCGTCGTCGCAGAGATCTACGCTCGAATCGATGCAGAGGGCCTTCATCCCGTATGGATTTCGCTGGTTCCGCGGGAGCAGGCGATCCAGCGCACGAAAGAGCTGCAATCACTCGACCGCGCAAAGCTGCCGCTTTACGGAATTCCATTTGCGGTTAAGGACAACATCGATGTCGCCGGTTTGCCCACAACTGCAGCCTGCCCCGAGTATGCCTACACACCGCAGCAGAGCGCTACTGTAGTCGCTCGGCTGGAAGATGCGGGCGCGATTCTAGTGGGCAAGACCAACATGGATCAGTTTGCGACGGGATTGGTAGGTACAAGAACGCCTTACGGGATTTGCTCCAGCGTCTTTGACAAGCGATACATCTCCGGAGGATCAAGCTCCGGCTCTGCTGTTGCCGTAGCAAGCGGCCTTGTGAGTTTTTCGCTCGGCACAGATACCGCGGGCTCGGGACGTGTTCCAGCAATGTTCAACAACCTTGTTGGTTTGAAGCCCACACGCGGCGTCCTGAGTACTTATGGTGTTGTCCCAGCGTGCCGCACACTGGATTGCGTCTCTATCTTCGCAGAGACCGCGCTTGATGCCTCTCTGGTCCTAAGCGCGTCTCGTGGCCTGGATGAACATGATCCTTACTCCCGTGCTCCGAAGACTGGCGATGGAGCAGCACCGTGGAGCTCCGCCTCCAGCTTTCGCTTTGGTGTTCCGAGCGTCAGCACTTTGGAGTTCTACGGAGATACTCATAATCCCGCTCTCTATCAGTCGGCGGTAGCAAAACTGATCGCGCTCGGCGGCCAGCCGGTTGAGTTTGACCTGACTCCGTTTCTCGCCACGGCGCAACTTCTCTACAAAGGTCCGTGGGTTGCAGAGCGGTATGCGGCTATTGCGCCGTTTATCGAGCAACATGCCGATAAAATGGATCCGACCGTAGCGACGATCATCTCTGGAGCAAAGAACTACTCTGCCATTGATGCCTTCAACGCTGCTTACAGGCTCGAAGCTCTTCGCAAAGAGACTGGGAAGCTCTGGAGATCTTTCGATGTGATGCTTCTTCCGACTGCTCCGCGCACATATACCATCGAGGAGATCGCCGAGACTCCTATCGAGCGGAACAGCCACCTGGGTTATTACACCAATTTTGTCAATTTGCTGGATCTCTCGGCGGTTGCTGTGCCGGCGGGCATGCGGCCTGACGGATTGCCATTCGGCGTCAGCCTGATTGGGCAGGCGTTCCAAGAGGTATCGCTGTTAGGTTTGGCGGACCGCCTGCATCGCGAGCTGGCTATGACTTTGGGTGGCTCGACGAGAAAGCTGGCCGAGACCGCTCGTCTATCCATTGAGCCTCAGCCCCACGGATGTCTCCTGATGGCTGTGGTTGGCGCGCACCTCACCGGTCAGCCGCTCAACTGGCAACTTACCCAGCGGGGAGGGCAGCTTATACGCACCTGCCGGACCCATCCTGACTACAGGTTTTATGCGCTAAAAGGAACGGTGCCTCCAAAGCCAGGGCTCGTGCGTGTTCCGGGTTTTGAAGGCCCGGGCATCGAGGTCGAGATATGGGCTCTTCCTGCGGACACAGTGGGGACGTTCGTCGATGGAGTTCCGCAACCTCTCTCGATTGGAACACTTCGGCTGGAAGACGGCACTCTGGTCAAAGGCTTTCTGGTTGAGCCCGCTGCGACCGAAGATGCCATCGACATCACACACCTCGGCGGATGGCGTCGCTATCTCGAGACCCTCTAAATTCAATCGAAAAAAAGGGAGAAGCGTTGCCGCGGCAATGCTTCTCCTGCTATCCAACTAAATCTGGGTGTCGCCGCTGGGTGGTCCTGCGGGTTCTTCCTTCGGTTTGGCTTTATAGGTGCCGGAAAATATCTGGTCCAGAGTGGAGAGCATCTCGGGTGAATCAGGAGCGACGTCCGGCTCCAGTCGTGTGATTAGCTTTCCATTCTTATCTATCAGGAACTTCGTGTAGTTCCAATGGACGTTACCTCCCGTCGGAGGTGTCTTTCCCTTAGTGAGGTAATCGTAGAGTGGAATCTTTTCATCGCCGATTAGAGAAGAACGCGCCATAACGGAAAAGGGAACCTTGTTATCCGTTTTGTAGAATTTCTGGATCTCGGTGTCTGTACCCGGCTCGGCTGCGCCGAAGTCATTGGATGGAACTCCGATCACAACCAGCCCCTTCTCCTTGTATGTCTCGCTCAACTTGATCAAAGCGGGAAGCTGCTCGTTGTAGCTGGAGTTCCTCGCAAGATTAACGAGCAGAACCACCTTGCCCTTGAAAGAGGACAACGGAATATCCTTACCGTCGGCGCCGGGCAGCACATAAGCATAAGCAGTCTTTTCCGACTTGCCAGATTTTTCCGCTCGGCCAGTGTCCCTGCCTGCACCTCGCTCAGGAGCAGTCTCTGCACTTTTCGGAGGCCTTGGAGCCTTTTCTTGTGCAACAGCGATTTGCAGTCCTGCAAGTCCAATAGCGCAACCCAACCAAATGCTTCGCAGATTCATCTCTAACCCCTATCGAAGGTCTATCACAATCAACAGCTTCTCCAAAGAAGATGCGGACACGCGAGATATTCTTCGCGTGTCCGCGCTCTAAATGCTTGCTCTAGAAGATGTACTTTCCAGAGAACTGCATCTGCCGCGGTTGGACAAGTAGGTTTGTGTACTGGGCGAATTTCGTGCTCGCGCCGTTGACAAAGTTCCCAACAGAGCTTGGAGTGGCGGTAATCCCGCTACCCGAAGAATTCAGCGAGCTGAACCGGACGTTGTTCAACACGTTGAAGACTTCAACAGATACCCTGAACTGCTGCTCTCTGAAGGTCTTGAAGGATTTGCTGAGACCGTTGTCCATGGCCATATAGCCATCGGCACGGAAAGCATTTCGCTGACCAGTTTCTCCAGGATAGGCATAGCGAAGATTCGCGAAGGACTGAGTGGGCGTCATGTCTTCAAGGCGGTCTCATGTGCGGAGCGGTATCGTTGACGTAACGATGGCCACCGGTAGCAATCGGTCCGGTCTTTACAAAGTAGCTGGGGATATCAAAGTTGGTACCGTAGTTACCCGAGGCCACCGCGTTGAAAGGGAATGCCGTGCTGTAGTGCACGATGCCATTCAAGGACCAACCCGAGATCAGTTCGATCGACCAAACGGTTAGATTGGTTGACGAATGGTGTTCCGTGTCCAAACGGAAGGGGCAGACTATAGTTGGCAGTTATGTTGTGACGAACGTCGTAGTCAGAAACCCCGTAGTTCCCTGCTGGGTTGAACGTGTTGATAATGAGGTTGCTTGCAGCACGCTCTGGAGACGACCCTAGATCCATTGACTTGGCGTAGGTGTAGTTGACGTCATACTCAAGCCCATATCGCAGGACGTGCCGTACAGAGAGCTGAAGCGCGTTGTAGTTGCTGGTCCCAACTGACGACTGCACGTAGATTGAAGAGTACTGCGGATAAAAGAAGAGGAAGATTGGCCGATTCGTCGGAGATGCATGGGTCGGTGTCGAAGTTGAACAGTGGATCTGTCTCGTTGCCGCGATCATTGTCGTTCAAGTACGCGTAGTACGCTTGAGCTCCGGTGTAATTTATTTGCTTTGAATTTTTGTACTTCGCATTCGGGAAAAAGTTCTGGAAGTAGCCGTTGTTAGGCACATTGCCAGGCGATACTCCAGCATCAACCATCTTGGCGTAGTTAGTCGCGGCCTCGAAGTATGTCTGACCGCTCATTGGATCGAAGACATTGCTGGGTTGTGCGACGTCAAGATCGGAAAGGACGTGACGACCAAGTCTTCCTACGTAAGACGCGGTGACTGTCAAGCCCCGCGCAAACTCATGCTGCACCGTAAGGTTGAAGGTCTCAGCATACGGGGTTTTGATATTGCTGTTGATGCTGTCTACGAAAGGAGAAGTTCTGGTCTTCCGGTTGAATCGGAAATGCCTGCGGACCAGCGTTAACAGAACCGATTGGAACATCATGATATCCCGTAAAGCGAGGAGCAGTATCTACGTTCGTATAGGCAAAGGGATTTTGCGTTGAGAGAGCGAATGCTCCGTTGGCGTCGTAGTAATTGATGACGCCGAGGCCGAAGTGATCGTATGCCAGAGCGAAGCCGCCGCGAATTGATGTTCTGTTGTCAGGTGTGGCGTAAGCGATGGCAACACGCGGCGCAAAATTCATCTTCTGCGGCGTCCATAGATTTGGTTTTCCGTTCGCCTGACCGGCAGGGGCCACGACGATACGTTGGTTGTAAGCTGCGCCCGTTGCGGCGGCGGAGACACGATTATGCAGAAGGTCGATCAGCGGCGAGGTTGGCGCTACTTGCTGGCCATGGATCTCGTATGGAACACCGAGATAGGTATAGCGAAGACCGGCTGTGATGCTAAGATGCGGAGTCGCTCTCCACTGGTCTTGGACGTAGTACTCCTGCTCGAAGGAGCGATAGTTGTGCGAAGGAACCGTCCCGGTTGGAGCCGGCACAAGGGAGCTGCCCTGAATCAAATAGTTTGTATATGACTGGGCAAACGTAATGATGCCGGTGTTGGCCAGGATTGCGTTGTTATAGAAGGTGCGAGAAGTAGCGCCGACCGCAGGATAGTACCCGGGAACGCAGCTGGATCGAGACTTGTTCCCTTACCGGCGATCGCAGCCGTGGCAAGCAGAACGGCAGAGACATTTCCCGTGGGATACAACGTGCTATCGGCGTAACGGTTGTCGTTGATAAGACGGTGGTTGAAACCGAACTGAATCGTGTGTCTGCCTTTGGTGAAGGTCACGTCATCCGCGAAGTTATGCGTAGGCACGATGTAAATGCTCGACGTGGTGGTTGAAGTGAGTGAGCTGATGCCGGCGACACTGATGTTCGGTGCGCTTCCAGCGCCACGGGTTGCCGTTCCTTGGCGGATATATCCATAACGAAAGTTGTTGATGAGCGAGTTACTGAGGTTCCATACGTGACCAGCAGCTATACCTCTGTTGTTGCCGTAAAGATACTCGGAGTCTGCTACCTGACCGGGAAACTGAAGCGTCGATGACTGGTTGTCGCTCTGCAGATTACCGCGAACGAAAACCGACTGCTTTGAGGTCAGGTTGTAATCGAGACGAGCAATGTTCGTGAACTGATGAATTGGCGCGGGAGAAGCGAAGGTGTAGCCGCCGGTGTTTAGTGAATCTCCAGACGTATTCGAGTTCGCCTTCGGAAACTGGTTGTAGTAGGCGATAGCATGCAGAATTCGTGCCAGGCCCATTAGGGCAGGTACCATTTGCTGTGCAATTCGGATCCATCGCGGCGATATCCGATGGCTTCAGTGTCGTGATGCCACCTGAGGAGTTCTGGTAGCTGACATTTCCGGTGATCAAGCCACCTCCGCCCAGAAGGGAAGGGACGGTTTGGGTAACTACCGAATTAGTGGCCTGCGTGAAGCCTTCATATGCCCCGAAGAAGAAGAGCTTATCTTTGATGATTGGTGCACCAAAAGACGCTCCGTACGTGTGCTGAAGAATCTTCGCCGCGACATTCGGCTGACTGCTGGCGATCTGCGACTGTTTCAAAAACCAATTATTCGACGATGTCCCTGGATCGCGGTAGTACCAATAAGCGCTGCCATGATACGCGTTCGTGCCGCTCTTGGTGACGAGCGAAACCTGAGCACCTGAGGAACGTCCTGAGTCGGCATTCCCGTTCGTCGTTACGACGCGAAACTCTTCAACTGATTCGCGGGTGGAGCGAAGAACGCCATTGAAAGCGAATCCACTGTTTTGGTCGTTATTGTCTACACCGTCCAGTGTTGCGTTGGTCTGGTCTTGGCGAGCACCATTGATCGTCCCGGTGCGAGGATCCTGGTTGAGACCGCCCGTGGTTGCGCCAGGATCGAGTGCAAGGACTCCGGGCTGAAGTGACAAAAGATAGGTTACGTTATTCGCCAGATAAGGCAGGCTCGATACCTGGGCGCTGTTGAACGCCTTACCTAGGGTGCCGTCGTCAGAGTTGATCGTCGCGATGCTTGCTTCTACGCTGACAACAGTGCTGGCTCCTCCAACCGCTAGCTTGAAAACCATTCTGGCGGGAGTCGCCACCAGCAGCTCGACCTTCTGCACCTGCTCCGAGAATCCATCGGCGCTCACTTTGACCGTGTATTTGCCGGGCGGGATCTGATTGAAGCTGAACTGGCCCTCGCTGCCGGACTGTGTCGCCTGCGTAAGGCCCGTCTCCGGATTCGTCAGGATTACCGCGCTGCCAGAGATGGCGGCTCCGGTGGCGTCCTTTATCTCGCCTGTCAATGATGTCGTATTCGTTTGCGCCATCGCAGTCATGAAAGACGCGAACATCAAGAGAACGGCGGTAGCGAACTTATTCCTACAGAATTGCATAGACTTCCTCCGGGAAAGGGGTGCACGAACGAGTCGAAGAGATAGTTCACCTTCTGCAAAACCAGAGCTCTTCATCCCTGGCCGCAAAGTGTGTTTCTTGTGAGAAGTGGTGAAATGAACATTAGGGGTAGGAGCGCGAAAATCCAAGGAACATGGAATCTGCCTATCGCCTATATAAGAAATAGGCCAATATAAATGTTCTTTATCCGTCGCATGGGTGTTTCCTCTAGCAGCCTTGTAGATTAGGCTATTCGTATCCGTAGTCGTACTCTGTAGACATAAGCAGATCGCTCAAAACTGGTATGCGTCTGGGAGTTCCGTCCAGGCGTCAGATATTTCTTGTCTCACCTCTCCGGAATGGGTCCAAATGGATTTCGATCAGCTAAAGACTTTTCTCGAAGTGTCGCGGCAAAAAAGCTTTTCTCGCGCGGCAGAAAAGCTACACGTCACACAACCCTCTATCTCTGCGCAGATCAGGTCGTTAGAGACCCACCTTGGCCACCGCCTTCTCGATCGTGGCGGCGGTAAAGTCACGCTCACTGCGGCGGGCAGAGTCTTTGAACCCTTTGCCGAAGACTGTCTCCTGCGCTTGAAACATATCAGTCTTATGCTTACCGACCTGGAGCGCCTGCCACGTGGCTCGTTGACGGTAAGCGCAAACGACTCCACCGCGCTTTACGTTCTTCCTCTCTTCTTCAGCAAGTTCAAAAAGCAATACCCTCGCGTCGCGCTCAACATTATCCGCGCCGAGCGGTCCAAGACTCTGGAACTGGTTCTCAACCACGAAGTGGAGTTTGGTGTTGCCTCCATGCCCATCAAGGATCCCCGCCTGCACGTCGAGATCATCCACGAGGACAAGATGGTGCTCGTCGTTCCAGCGGCACATCCGCTTACTTCTCTCGAATCGGTCACTTTGGCCGATGTTGCGAGATATGGATTGCTCTTCCCCAAACGCGGACGCAGGCGCGAGTCGCTCGATCTGCTATTTAGCCAGAGCAAACTGTTCCCGCGCATCACCATGGAACTCGATTCGAACGAGTTGCTGAAGCGTCTTATTTTGGCTGGTTTGGGAATCGGATTTTTGCCGCGCATCAATGTCCTTGCCGAGTTGAACGCAGGACTTATCCACGCCATCGACGTAGAGGGTGTCGAACTGACGCGGGATCTCGCGCTCATCTCGCGTCACGACAAGGTTTTGACCCGCGCCGGCAACGCATTCTTTACCTTCGCGACAGGTAACTCCCGACCCTCGCCCGCTGTGAAGCCTACCGACTAAGGTACGAAACCTTGCAGCCTCAGAATGTTTGATAAGCATCAAGGAGATTGTGTGGCAAAGATGCGTTTTGCTTTGGGCATTGCGGCGGCAATTGTTCTTTCCATATCCATCTCACAGGCTCAGACCTCCCAACCTGACGGCGGAGGCGTTCGCAAGGGCAGTCTTCCCCTAACGTGGAACACGGGTGGTCCAAAGTGCATGGAGATGCCGGAGTGGCAGGTTCACGAGTATAACCCCGACCTCTTTATTCTCCGGCAGTCTGGCTGTACCGACTTTGAGAAGCCCTTCCTGTATCTACTATTCGGCAATGAACGGGCTCTCCTGCTGGACACAGGATCGCGCAACGGAGATCTTGCGCCCGCTCTGCAGCATACGGTGCACCAGTGGCTGTTGCGAAACAATCGCTCAAACATCTCTCTGATCGTCGCGCACTCGCACTCACACTCCGACCATACGGCGGGCGACGCAGAATTGAAGGCTCTCAAAGACCCGTCTATATCGATCGACTTCGTTCCCGCTACCGTTGAGGCAACGAAGAAGTTCTACGCCATCGCGAACTGGCCGGAGGATCACGGATCGGTCGATCTCGGTGATCGCATGATCGACGTGATCGCAATTCCGGGGCACGATGCGGTCAGCGTTGCGCTCTATGATCGCCAGACAGCCATCCTCTTTACCGGCGACAGCCTCTACCCTGGCCGCATCTACATCCGCGACTTCCCTGCCTTTGCTGCGAGCAATACGCGCATGGTGAACTTTACCGAGGGCAAACTCGTTGCGCATATTCTGGGCTGTCACATCGAAGAAACCCGCACTCCCTATCTCGACTATCCCGTCGGAACGATCTATCAACCCGACGAGCACGAGCTTGCCCTCTCACGCGGTGCGCTGCTGGAGATGCAATCCGCCCTGGAGAAGCTCAACGGAACACCGAAGCGAATCGCTCTTCGCGATTTTTCTCTCTGGCCGACCGGTCCGGCATTCCGCTCCAACGATGAGCAGTCAAAGTTCAAGGAGACACAGGAATATCAGCGCAAACACATGTGGGACCAGACTCAGCCCTGAGACTTTTCCGACTCGTCTAGAAAATGATTCGCCCCGCAAACTGACCGAAACGCCGCTCATCGTTCGCTCCGCCGTTCACCCCACCTTTTCTTCCCTGAATCGGTAAAGTCGCCTGGCTAGACGCCGTGCCGTCAAAGTAATTTCCTACATCGTTGATGGCATTCAGTCCGTACATATTGTGGTGATTGAAGATATCGAATCCCTCCGCCCGCAACTCGAGTGAGACATGCTCGGTCAGCCGCGTGTTCTTGCTCACGGCAAAATCAATGTTCCACGCTCCCGGCCCAGCGAATGCGTTTCGCCTTGTCATCCCAGTTGGATACGGTCCAAAGTCGGAGATGCCATCATTCAATCCATTGCTATACGGCAGAGATGATAGCGGATACGACAGATAATCGCCGGTAGCAGGGTTAAGGTATGAGAATGGCGCGGGAAGTGCACCCAGATTGTATAGATTCGCACCCGCCTGCCCTGTGCTCTTATTGAATTTCGTGCCTGTTATAGGCCCCGAAGGAAGATAACGCGGAATTCCCGAACCGGCGCCTGCATTCAGTGAATTCGTGCTGTCGGAGAAGGTAAACGGCGTCCCCGAGCGAACGATATAGATGCCCGTCAAAAGATAACCTCCAAGCAGTTTTCCTTTCGCGCCGGCTTGGTTGTGGAACCACGGCGTCTGCCATATCGGTGCGAGCACAAACCGATGGCGCACATCGTAGTCCGAGGATCCGTAGTCAAGCGCTGGATTGAACGGGTTCAGGTAACCCAGGTTGCCGACGCCGTTCGATCCGCTGTTGCTCTCCGAGAACGTCGAGCTGACGTCGTCCAGCGAATGCGAATAAGTGTAGTTGGCGGTCATGCTCAGGCCAGTGTGGTGCAGATTGTTCACCTGCAAGCCTATATTCATGCCGTTATAGTGAGAGTCTCCGTTCGTGCCGCGATCGTTGATATCGCTGTACTGGTTGATCAACCGTGAGTATCCGTTAACGCCCGCTGGAGCAGGGTTCGCGTCCGAAAACTGCGGAATCGGATCGCCCAGATACACATTGCCCGCTCCCTGCTGGTTGTAGTTCTTGATGTCGTACAGGTGGACGCCACGCGAGCCCACGTACCCGATCGAAGCCACGACATTATTGACCACCTGCCGCTCAACCATAAGGCTATAGAACTGGGTCTGCGCCACGCGGATCCCCGGATCGACAGCACGCAACGAACTCGGAGGAAGGGGGACGTGTACCCGAAGATCCACCCAGCGGTCCGCTGTTGCTCGTCGTAATCGGAGTGTTATTGATGGTGACCACTGCATAGTTCGGAGGATTCTGGATAATATTGAACGTCACATTGCCGAAGTTGCGCTCGTAACTGATTCCGTAGCCTCCCCTGATCGATGTCCTGCCGTCGCCCTTAACATCCCAAGCGAAGCCCACACGCGGAGAAAACGTGCCATGCTGCGGATCCCACACACGCCCATTCGGACTATTCGGCGTTGTCAGCACCTGGCCATTGCGAATGTTCTGTTGGAGGCTCCCTCCCGTCCCAGGGAAGAAGTTCGACTGCAGGCTCGGATGCGCCTCGTAGGGAACTCCAAAAGAGTCGTAACGAAGGCCGTAGTTGAAGGTGAACTTAGAAGTCATCTTGTACGAGTCCTCCCCGTAAATCGACCACTCCTTGTACCGTGTGCTGCGCGAAAAGCTCGGCTGCGTAGCAGGTAGGGTCAGCGTACATCCAGGCGTCTGGGTCAGCTCGCCTGTCAGATAGTTTCGGTCGCATGGAAACGCGCCCTGGGGATATACAGCCGCCCTGAACACCGCAAGATTGCCGGTCACGAAGTTATCAAGCGAATCGCGGTTATTCGACCCGATTCCCTGATTCGACTGCGCATAAGCCGCATAAGTAATATTGTTCTGGATGTAGAAGAGCTGTACACCAACCTTGATCGAGTGGCGGCCCTTCAGAAAGTCGAAATCCTGGTTGATCTGGGTCGTGTTCTGCGGCCCCGCAGCAGGTAAGCCTCCGGTTCCTTCATTAATAGAGAAGAAGCCAGGCAGTTGCACCTGGATACCCTGATACGCAGCTGAGCTGTGTAGAAAATAGCGTCGGTGTAGCGGCGAGCGCCGTCTCGAAGCTCTGGTCCGTCGAGTTACGCGTGAAGCTGAGCTTTGTATTACTTACGATCGACGGTGTGAAGGTGTGCGTCAGGCTATACAGGAAGGTCTGGCCCCGGATAGCCTGGCCTACGTTGAACTGCGAGTAGGGAGAACTGAACAGGCCTCCCACCTCATCGATCTCGTGGTACTCAGCAACCCGGCCCGACATCTGCGTCTTGTCCGACATGCTGTAGTCTCCACGCGCCGCCAAGTACCAGGTGTTCTGTGGATTGCCGCCTCCGGCATTGGCCGGAGCCGAAAAGTTGACGATTCCCCATACAGGCAGCGAGTCTGGAAGCTGAGAGAATGGGCCGCCTGGAATCGGAGCCACCCCGAGATCTCCCTTCGTGATCGTCTGCGAGAAACTCGGCGGATTTGGAGCATACTGAGCGAAGAACGCCTGCGTATTGGCAGCAGAAGCTGCAAGGAACTCAGGCGTCGGAATCAGCGACTGGTTGCTCGCATTGCCGCGAACCCGAATCCACTCCGGGCTCGCAAAGAAGAAGAGCTTGTCTTTGATGACCGGGCCTCCTAGCGCAAAGCCAAACTGGTTGCGCGTGTAGTTGCCCTTGGGAATGCCGCTCTGCGCATTCGTCGCCGTATTCGACGTATACGCTGAGAGCCGGTTGTACAACCATGCTCCGCCATGAAAAGCGTTCGACCCGCTCTTCGTGACGACGTTCACAACACCGCCCGACGCGCGACCGTACTCCGGCCCAAAGTTGCTTGTGAGCACGCGATACTCCTGCACCGCGTCGATCGGAATCTGGATCAGCGCCGGTCCTGTAAGGAATGTATCGTTGTTCTCCACACCATCCAGCAGAATCTGAGTACCCGTTGCCCGCTGCCCGTTCAGTGAGAACCCTACGCCGCGGGTTGTTCCGTTCTGGTCGCCCGTGGTCGATGTCGCACCGCTCGACGCCACCTTATCTCCTGAGCTGATATTTCCCGCAATCGTCACAAAATCATAGGGATTGCGCGAAAGGCTCGGCAGTTGCGCCACCTGCTGGCTACTGACGACCTGCGACACCTCCTGATTCTGTGTGTTTACCGCAACTCCACCCTCTCCCTGTACCGTCACTATCTCCACCGCACCGGCAGGAATCAGCTTCACATCCATGGTCAATCGCCCACCCACGGTCACCTCGGCCCGTCCGGAAAACGCGCCGAGACCCCCGGTCGCCGGCACCGAGATCGTGTAGACCCCAGGGGCTAAGCCCGTAAATATATAGGAGCCTGTATCCGTCGCCACAGCAGATCGTGCGGCATTCGTCCCCATATTCGTCGCCGTAACCGTCACACCTGGAACAATAGCTCCAGTTGTATCAGTTACAACGCCGGCAATCTGACCCGTCTCCTGGGCGACAGCAACCATACATAGCCCGGCCAACGCGAAAACAGCGATAACGCCAGAGCGGGTCACTCTGCAAGAAACATACTTTGAGATGGATTTGAAGTTGGTAAGCATTGGAGTCTCCCTGGAGGTTGTGTCGTAACAGTCAGGTCGAGCTAACGCTTGTTCGATTCGAAGGAGTAAAAAGCAATCGAGTTGCCGTTAGTCGATTTCGCATATCGCCAGGAAAATAGTGCCTTTTAGATCTCCAACTAATTGATTTAAATAACTTTTCAAGACACACTAACGCCGCTATAGACCCGACCCACTGTCAGCAGCCCTAAACATTTTGTGACAAATGACAAAAGGCCGTGACGAATGGCAATCCACGAGCGACGATCCGTTCACAAAATATCCGGTCGATCGAGGTCTTGCGTTTTTATCTCCTGCGCATGCCCCCCACGTCTCATCAGAAAGCCAAAACCTATATTTCGTCACATTGCATTTACAGGAAATGGAAGGATAAATTTCACATAAATAGATATATAGATATGTCGATTGCCATAAGTGCGCGACCATCAACTTCTAGTTGCTTTGGAACGACTCGCGGATGTCACGCGCCAAGTCGCTGCTCCGCGAGAGTGGCGGGGGTGGGCGTCATAAGCTTGAAGAGAGTGGCATTAACCAGGATGGTGACAAGAGAAGCGGCCAGGGTGGCATTGTAAATATCTTTCCCAATCAAGCCGGCGTACAGAGAAACCTGGGCGAGTATGAAAGAAAACTCGCCGATCTGCGTAAGTCCAATACCAACACGCAACGCAGTCTGAGCGGAATAGCTGAACAGACGAACGATGGAGAACCAGATTGTGAATTTGCCAACGAGAACCATCACTACTATGACAGCAAGAATTCGCCAGTTCGAAACCCATGTGCGCGGATCAATCAACATGCCAATGGTGACGAAGAAGAGCGCAACGAAGACATCTCGAATAGGAAGAGTCTGCGCGGCGAGTTTATGCGCGTAATTGGAGCTGCCGAAAAGCAGCCCGGCGACAAACGCTCCAAGTGCGAACGACAGTCCAATCGCCTCCGTGATCGCGGCAACAACGAGGCAAATGGTGAGCGCAAAAAGAAGGGAAATTTCATCATTGCCAACTTTTTCCATGCGACTGAGCAATCGTGGAACGATCTTCCATCCGGCATAGACAACTGGGACAAGTAAAAGAAGGGCTTTGCTGATCTTCCAGAGGACATGAATGTAATTCGCAGAGCTGGAAGTACCGAATTCGGGAAGCAGAACGGTCAAAACGACAACAGCCAGATCTTCGACGAGCGTGAGCGTAATCATGACACGACCGGCCTCTGAGCCGAGCTCGCCGCGGTCCATGAGCAAGCGCATTAAAACCATCGTGCTGGCAACGGAGATGATGCAACCAACTGCAACGCCCTGGGCGAACGGCCAACCCAGAAGCATGCCCACACCAGCACCAAGCCCAATGCAAAGTAAAATGCCGATTGGCGCGCCAACAAGCGCAACCCACTTAACCCGCAACAACTCAGGAATCGAAAACTCGACGCCTATTGAGAACATCAGGAGAATGACGCCAACTTCGGACATGACTTCGAACGTGTGAACGTCATGAATGCGAATACCCGGCGTGAGTGGGCTGAGGAATAGACCGGCAAGGACGTAGCCTAAAATCAGTGGCTGTCGGAGGCGCCAGAACAAGAGGCCGAAGGCTAAGGCGCTCGCAAAAACCATTGCGATGTCGCGAAAAATGAACATGTGTTCGTTCACAGCACACTCCGCTCTGAAAGCAACTACACCATAATGGCAGGTTCCTCGTCGTGCGACGTATGAACCTTGAGAGAATGCATCAGGCATGCCGATGCTGGGCTACTCGGAAGCAGTTCGATTATGGACTACCCCACTCCGATAAGAGGTTCCCACCGCCCGCACTGCGATACCTTCGCGGTATCACTATAATGAAGAAGGCATGCTGCGTTGCCGAATGTACCCCTTATGTTGAGGTCTGGAAACCACAACCCGGGGAGATCCTATTGCCGACAATAGCTAAGCTCAAGGCCATCAGGGAGACATGACGAAAGCCCACCAACATCCTCTTGAAAAGATTCTCGATAGTCGAATTGCCATCATCGACGGGGCGATGGGCACGACGATCCGCACCTACGGCATGACGGAAACGGACATCCGCGGAGAGCGCTTCAAGGACTCTACGAAGGACCTGCTGAACAACGGCGACCTCTTCTCCTTGACCCAGCCGAAGATGATCTGCGACATCCACCGCCGCTTTTTAGACGCCGGCGCGGACATCATCGAAACGAACACCTTTGGCGCAACCAGCATTACCCAGAGCGAATTCTTCGTGGACGATCCGCGGGAGCACGGCGGCCGGAAGGATCCGGAGTTCTACCAGAAGATCATCGAAGATCCGTTCCTCGACAATCTGGCCTGGGAGATCAATGAGAAGTCGGCGCAGCAGTGCCGCGAATGGGCTGATCGTGTCGGGAACGAAACCGGGCGTCAGCGGTTCGTGGCGGGAGCGATCGGGCCGCTGACTGTGTCTCTCTCGAACTCACCCGATGCCGATGATGCAGGCTTCCGGGTGGTCACCTTCGACCAGGTTAAGACCGCCTACATGCAACAGGTGCGTGCGCTCATCGCCGGCGGGTCCGACCTGCTTCTGGTCGAGACGATATTTGACTCGCTGAACGCCAAGGCGGCACTTGTCGCCATCCGTGAGGTATTCGATCAGGACGGTAGGAAGCTGCCAGTGATGATCTCGGCGGCTGTGGGACGTGGCGGCGAGACGCTGATCTCGGCGCAGACCACTGAGGCGTTTTGGAACGCGGTGAAGCACGTGAAACCGCTGTCGGTGGGGCTGAACTGCTCTCTCGGTCCGGACCTGATGTATCCGTTTCTTGAAGAGCTTTCCGAGAAAGCGAATGTGGCGATCTCGTGCTACCCAAATGCCGGTCTGCCGAATCCCCTCTCGGAGACCGGTTTCGATCTGGGGCCTGCAGACATGGCTCGTTACCTGGGCGACTTTGCACGGGGAGGGCTGATCAATATTGCCGGTGGCTGCTGCGGCAACACGCCCGAGCACATCGCGGCAATCGCCAAAGCTCTCGAAGGCCAGCCTCCGCGGAAGATCGGTCAGATTGAGGTCGCAGCGTGAGCGGAGCTACTGAAACGAAGCCGCTTCGTCTGTCGGGATCTCAGCCCTTTACCCAGCAGCCTGGCGTCTACATCATGATCGGCGAGCGGACCAACGTGGCCGGTTCGCCTAAGTTCGCGAAGCTGGTTAAGGAAGGCAAATTCGAGGAAGCCGTAAGCGTGGCCCGGCAGCAAGTCGAGAACGGGGCCAATGTCCTCGACATCTGCATGGACGAGGGCATGATCGACGGCGTCGCGGCAATGACACGTTACTTGCAGTTGCTGGCGAGTGAGCCCGAGGTTGCCAAGGTACCGTTTATGGTCGACTCCTCGAAATGGGAGGTTATCGAGGCTGGGCTGAAGTGCCTGCAGGGCAAGGGCATCGTGAACTCGATCTCGATGAAGGAAGGCGAAGAGAAGTTTCGCCAGAACGCCGCTACGGTGCTCAAGTACGGCGCTGCGGTAGTAGTGATGGCCTTCGACGAACAGGGGCAGGCCGCGACGTACGAAGACAAGATCCGCATCTGCGAGCGCGCCTACCGGATACTGGTCGACGAACTCGATTTTCCACCCGAAGACATCATCTTCGACCCGAACATCCTCACCGTTGCCACCGGCATGGAGGAGCACAACAACTACGCAGTTGACTTTATCAACGCCACCCGTTGGATCAAGGCCAACCTGCCCCATGCAAAGGTGAGCGGTGGCGTCTCGAACATTTCGTTCAGCTTTCGAGGCAACAACAAGGTTCGCGAGGCCATGCACTCTGCGTTTTTGTACCATGCCATCGCGGCGGGTATGGACATGGGCATCGTGAATGCCGGAATGCTCGAGGTGTACGAGGAGATTGAGCCCGAGCTGAAGGTGATGGTCGAGGATGTGCTGCTCAACCGTCGCCCCGACGCGACAGAGCGCCTGGTGGACTACGGTGAAACGCTGAAGCACGTTGGCGCGGTAGTGAGTGAAAAGAAGGCCGAAGAGTGGCGCAACGGTACAGTCGAGGAGCGTCTTTCTCACGCACTGGTCAAGGGTCTGGACGCGTACATCGAGATCGACGCCGAGGAAGCCCGCGTCAAGCTGGGACGCCCTCTATTGGTTATCGAAGGCCCACTGATGGCCGGAATGAGCGTGGTAGGTGACCTGTTCGGCGCAGGCAAGATGTTCTTGCCCCAGGTGGTTAAGTCTGCCCGCGTCATGAAGAAGGCCGTCGCGCACCTCACGCCTTTCATGGAGGCTGAAAAAGCCGCAATGGTCGCGGCCGGCGAAGTCGTCAAAGCGCAGGGAAAGATCCTGCTCGCCACGGTCAAGGGCGACGTTCATGACATCGGCAAGAACATCGTCGGCGTCGTCCTCGCCTGCAACAACTACGATGTCATCGACCTCGGCGTGATGGTCTCCTGCGAGAAGATCCTCGAGCGTGCCAAGGCCGAAAAGGCGGACATGATCGGCCTCAGCGGCCTGATCACACCCTCTCTCGACGAGATGGTGCACGTCGCCAAGGAGATGGAGCGCCAGGGCTTCAAGCTGCCTCTGCTCATCGGCGGAGCAACCACCAGCCGGGCACACACAGCCGTCAAGATCGCGCCGCACTACAGCGAGCCAGTGGTTCACGTGCTCGATGCCAGTCGCGCGGTCCCCGTGACGACCAGCCTTCTGAGCGACGATGGCAAGGCTGGGTTCGTCGCGCAGCATCGCGCCGACTACGAGGCCCTGCGCAAGGCCCACTCCGCGCCTCGCCAAACCGTAGTCTCCCTCGAGACCGCTCGCTCGAGGCGAACTCCGATCGAGTGGCGCCCTGAAGACCTGCCCACACCCGCGTTCACCGGAGTGCGCGTACTCGACAACTTTCCCTTGGCAACACTGCGCGACTTCATCGACTGGTCGCCGTTCTTCCACACCTGGGGCCTGAAAGGCATCTACCCCCGCATCCTCGAACATCCCGAGCAGGGCGAGCAGGCGCGTCAGATCTTCAAGGACGCCAACGCTCTCCTCGATAAGATCATCGAGAAGAACCTGATCACCGCGCGTGGCGTCTACGGCTTCTTTCCCGCCAGTGCCGTTGGCGACGATGTCGAGCTGTACAAAGCCGACACACGCACAGAAGTACTCGAGCGATTTCACTTCCTCCGTCAGCAGGCGAACAGAGAAGGCAGCGAGCCATGCCGATCGCTCTCCGACTTCATCGCCCCAAAAGAAACCGGGCTACCCGATCACATCGGTGCCTTCGCGGTAACCAGCGGAATCAGGCTGAAGGAGCTGTGCGACCACTTCCGAGCCGAGAATGACGACTACAACGCAATCATGGCCGAGGCCATCGCCGATCGTCTGGCTGAAGCCTTCGCCGAATGCCTGCACAAGCGAGTGCGGGATGAATGGGGTTACGGTTGTGATGAAAACCTAAGCCCAGCGGAATTGATTCAGGAGAAATATCGCGGGATCAGACCGGCTCCAGGCTACCCAGCGTGCCCCGACCACACGGAGAAGGGCCCGCTCTGGCGCTTGCTCGATGTGCAGGCAAACACCGGAATGATGATTACTGAGTCGTTTGCGATGTGGCCTGGCTCGAGCGTGAGTGGCCTCTACTTCGCCCACCCCGAATCGCGATATTTCAGTCTCGGCAAGATCGACCGCGATCAGGTCGCCGACTATCACGAACGCAAAGGGATGAGCGTGGCAGAGGTCGAGCGATGGCTCGGGCCTAATCTGAATTACGATCCTGCGGAATAAAGCCGAGGCGATCATCGTCCCGTACTCCAATTGTCGCTGGCTATCCGAATCAAGACTCCTGATGCATGCAGATCAGAAGTCTTCGTGAAAGCCCACTTCCCCTTGAACAGCACTTTGATAAGCGGAGACTCGACGTTCAAAGAAGTTCGTTAACTCCTGAACGTCCTGTAGATCCATAAACGAAAAGGGATTCTTTGATTTGAATACTGGCGCGATACCGAGGCGTTGGAGTCTGGAGTCAGCGACATAACCGAGATACTGTCGCATATCACGGAGTGAGAGCCCAGCGACACCGCCGGAAAGAAGGTCTTCCGCGAATTGAGCTTCGGCGTCGACCGCCTCTTGCAGCATCTCGATAATCTGTGTTTCGAGCTCCGCATCCCAGAGATCGGGCTCCTGCGCGCGCACGACGTTGACGACCTCGAAGGCGAACTCGAGGTGGCAGCTCTCATCGCGGAAGACCCAGTTTGTGCCAGCCGCGAGGCCATGAAGGAGTCCTTTGGATCGGAAGAAGTAGACGTAGGCAAAGGCGGCAAAGAAGAAGAGACCCTCAATGCATGCGGCGAAGCAGATGAGATTCAGGAGAAACTGGCGGCGATGAGCGCGTGTCGTTAGCTGGTCGAGCTCCTGAATGGAGTCCATCCACTTCATGCAGAAGTCGGCCTTCTTGGAGATGGAAGGGATGTTCTCGACAGCCGCGAAGGCTGCAATGCGATCTTCGGGATCGGGAACGTAGTTGTCGAGCAGCGTTAAATAGAACTGAACGTGAACTGCCTCCTCGAAGAGCTGGCGCGAAAGATATAACCGAGCCTCCGGGGAGTTGATGTGCTTGTACAGATTGAGCACGAGGTTATTGGAAACGATGCTGTCACCGGTTGCAAAGAACGCGACCAGCCGCTGTACGACATGAACCTCCGCCGGCGAAAGACGCTGCTTCAGATCTACCAGATCTGTCTGAAAGTCGACCTCCTCGACGGTCCACGTGTTCTTGATGCCGTCGCGGAACATATCGTAGAAGACGGGAAAACGCATCGGTCGCAAAGTGAGGCAAAGGCCCGGATCAAGGATGTGCTCGGGAACGGCGACAGACGACGAGGACACAGGAGGAACAACGGTCGTGGACATAGAAAACTCACTTTCAGGGTGTTGCAATAATTGTGCGCAGAACAGAAGACGATCTACTGACATGCCTCGCAGGAACCGGGATTTTCAAGAGAGCAGGCCACCGCCTCAGATGGAGAGCTTGCTACAGCAACTAATTCGGCCGCAGGACGCGCATGACTCTGGACGGTCGTCT
The DNA here is from genome assembly GCA_963831665.1 of uncultured Acidobacteriaceae bacterium. GTDB lineage: Bacteria > Acidobacteriota > Terriglobia > Terriglobales > Acidobacteriaceae > Edaphobacter. Next base: position 817,377 of record CAWHRG010000001.1, read on the forward strand.
TAGCAATCTTCGTCGCTGGCCGAGACCGAAGGTAGTAGGTCGTCTTCAATCCTTTTTTCCAGGCGTGCATATACATCGACGAGAGTTTGCCAATGTTCGGAGACTCAGCGAACAGATTGAGCGATTGAGACTGGTCAATAAAAGCGTTGCGAGCGGCGGCCATATCGATGAGCGAGCGCATCGGAACCTCCCAAACCGTGCGATACAGGAGCTTGAGATCGTCGGGAAGATCGGCGATGCCTTGCACGGAGCCCTCGGACAACTTCAGGCGTATCCGTATCTCCTCAGTCCACAGGCCACGAAGTTGCAACTCGTCGATCAGGTACCGGTTGACCTGCAGAAACTCACCCGACAGCGTCTCGCGTTTGAAGAGATTTGAAATCTGCGGCTCGATACACTCGTAGCAGCCAACGATTGACGCGATCGTAGCTGTCGGTGCGATGGCGATCACCAGTGAGTTGCGAACGCCGCTACGAATGATACGTTCTCGCAACAAGTTCCACCGTTCAAGCTCTGACGGTATTACTCCCCAAAGGTCGAATTGGAAGCGACCCTGCGCGAGACGTGTATCGGCGAAGGTCTCATGAGGACCGAACTTCTCAGCCAGCTCACAGGAAGCGACAAGGGCGTTGTAATAAATCTCTTCCTGAATCTTCGTCGAGAGAGCCTGAGCCTCTGTCGAATCGAAGGGCAGGTGAAGTTGGAAGAGGACATCCTGCAGTCCCATCAACCCCAGACCCACCGGTCTCCAACGTGCATTCGAACTGGCGGCTTGAGCGATGGGATAGTAGTTAATGTCGATGACACGATCGAGCATCGGAATAGCGGTCCGCACAGTCGCTGCAAGCTTCTCGAAGTCGAAGCAGGGGATACCGTTCTCGTTCGCAGTCACATGACGCGCAAGGTTGATGGAGCCTAGATTGCAGACCGCAGTCTGGTCTTGGGACGTGACCTCTGTGATCTCCGTGCAAAGGTTCGACAGGTGAACTACATTGCCAGTTTTGCCTGTCTGATTGCACTTGAGATTCGTGGCGTCTTTGAACGTCATCCATCCATTGCCAGTTTCAGCCAGGGAGCGCATCATACGCGCGTAAAGATCACGCGCCTTGATCTGCCTGTGATAGAGCTTGTTCGCCTCTGCCGTCTCGTACGCTGTAGTGAAAGCATTGCCATACAAATCCGGAAGTTCAGGAACGTTTTTCGGATCGAAGAGCGACCACATGCCGTCCGCTTCAACCCGTTGCATGAAAAGATCAGGAATCCAGTTCGCGAGATTAAGGTTGTACGTACGGCGGGAGAGGTCTCCGGTATTCTCGCGAAGTTCCAGGAATGATTCGATGTCCGCGTGCCAGGGTTCAAGATAGACACAGCAGGCTCCCTTGCGCTTACCACCCTGGTTTACGGCAGCCACGGAGCTGTCGAGCGTGCGCAGCCATGGCACAATCCCGTTCGAAAGTCCGTTGGTCGCACGGATCAGCGAACCCTCTGACCGTACCCGATGGAACGCAAGGCCGATGCCACCCGAGAACTTCGAAAGCATCGCTACGTTCTTGTACGCATCGTAGATGCTTTCGAGTGAGTCAAGCGGAGAATCATGCAGGTAGCAGGATGACATCTGCGCGTGCTTCGTGCCCGAGTTGAACAGCGTCGGCGACGAAGGCATATAGTCCAACGACGCAATCAAACGATAGAACTCAATCGCCTCATGCGGTGTACCGGCAAGACCACAGGCGACCCGCAGGAAGAAGTGTTGCGGTGTCTCAATTACGCTTCGCGAGATTGGATCGCGAAGCAGATAGCGATCATAGACAGTGCGCAGGCCAAAATATTCGAACCGGTCTGAAAAGGTGTCGTCAATCGCATGGTTCAGCTTCCGTGCATGAGTCTGGACAAACTCAGCCGTTGCCTTGCTGACGACGCCTTCCTGATGCCCGTAAGAGATGGCCTGCGAGAACGAATGAAGATTCAGGGCAGACACCTCCTTCACGATCGTCGCAAGCAATAAACGAGCAGCAAGACGGGAATACTGTGGTTCTTCGGCGATCAGGGACGCAGCGGTATCGATAGAGATCGTATCCAGTTCGCGCGTGGTCGCGCCATCATACAGACCACCGATCGTCTTGGACGCCACCCTGATCGCGTCTACATGGCTAAGCCCGTAAGCCGAACGTTGAACGGCGCGGACAATCTTGTTCACGTCAACGGCTTCGAGCGCTCCGTTGCGCTTGCGGACATGCATTACGGGGGTCTCTTCACGCACAGGGAAGCCTGGCGTGAGGTCGGAGAGGCTTGTCTGAGTAGCGATCTGATTTTCAGTTGCGGCCATCGGATAAATCTCCTTGGCCTCAAGAAGCGTGCGAAGAAACAGCGGCTCGTTCTACGGTTGAGAACGAACAACACTGCCACCTCGCCTCCCCTCGGAGGCGCGAGCGAATATTTCCATGGCAGGTCTTCGGACTTTGCAGGTTCCAACCTACTTGCCGGACTTCCCAGATCCAAAGGATCCAGTGTCATCTTGGGCTTTCGTACCTGCTTACCGCTGCGGGGCAGTTCCGGACTCTCACCGGATTCCCTCTTAACCTCTCCGAACAGAAGAGACCGTGGAATAAAGCCACTATATCTTGAGGCATATCTCCGCACAAGCCCATTGGTTGTGGATATGTAGTCAAACCCAGTAGATACGCGCCGAACCGTCCAAATTGGGCATCGGGGGAAAAACGTGATGCGCAAGGTGGGCGCAAGATTGTAATCCCATGGAGGCAGCACGGAGCCTTCAGTGCATCAATCGGCGTAGACTTTGGATCCGACTAGCGAGAGACTCGACCGACGGAACCCAGCACGTAAGAGGACAATTTATGCGCTTGAACCAAATGCTTAGTCTCGCCGCTATTACTCTTGCGCTGATTAATTCTGCGTACGCCACCACAATCGACACGTTTACTTTGACTTTCAACGTCCCGACACCGATCCAGAGTTACCCGAACCCAGTAATTTATAAGTTTTCCGAGTTGGTGTGGCAGGTTCAAGAGCCTGTATTCTCCCTTCCCCCTGATTTGCAGGGCATGCCCGGGTACGATTCTATTGTCGTAAATGTACCCGCCGCCGATTCAGACATTCCCACTCCCGTTGGCTACGTATTCCCAAAAGGTCACGTTGGTGGTGGTATTGACGTTGGGTTTTTCACCCAAGATCCCGAGTCCGGAGCTCCTTCATTCGGCGTCGAATGGAAGGACACCGGCGTTGTTTATGAATTCACGGAGACAGGTCCATCAATCACTCAGGGGACTTTCGATGATCCAACATTTGCAGCGGGTAGCTATGTGTTCACATCGGGAACGGTAGATATCTATCAAGTGATTTCATTGCCACCAGGTCAGCTCAACGACCTAGACCTTACGACATGGGGAGATACCCTCACGGTCACCAAGGAAGATATTCCCGACACACCGGAACCCTCTTCCCTGCTACTTCTCGGGACTGGTTTAGCGGCTGCTTGCTTCAAATTTCGCGGACAACTCCGTACGTAGATCTTCCGCATTACTCTTTTTGTATGGGCCAAACTCTACGTGGAAGCTGGTTGGCATGATCTATGGATATTTCGACGAAAGCCATGGACCCAAAAAAGAAGAGTCCCATGTGCTCTCGTTTTGTGGCGCAATCGCCCATGAGGATGCGTGGGCTGAACTCGACATAAAATGGCGAAAAATATTGGATAACCCCGCATGGCCGAATCGACCGAGTCGATTTCACGCGGCTGCTTGCGTTAATGCTTTTGAAGATTTCAGAGGATGGGGATTTACGTTGCGTCACGCGATATTCACCGATTTAATGAACCTCATTATCGAAAGCGATGTTCTTCCTTGTGGGATAGCTTTGCTGACTTACAGCCTTTCGCAGCTCCCAAAATGGATTCGTTCGCAATTCGGAGATATGACTTTGTTGATGATGCAATTCGCCATACAAAGCACGATTCAACAGTCCGCAATTCGGTATCCAGGAGAGGAGGTTGGTCTAGTTTTCGACAGCCTGGATGTCGAGACTACCTCAAGGGCGCAAGAATTGCACAGGGAATATCAGACTCACCCAAACTGGAGTAGATGGACGTCTTTTGAGACTGCCAGTAGCTACAAAGTCACCATGCTGCAAGCGGCTGATCTATTAGCCTATGGGGCGTATCGTTTTCATATGGAAAAGGGTTATCACGTTGGCCCTAACCCTGATTTTCGTGTGATTCCAATAATGAATCGCCTAATTGCCAAGACGCCCACTGTGGGAGATGTGTGGGGTACCGATTCTCTTATGGACATATGGGTGAGGGGAAAATCATGAAAGCTAATGCAAAACAGGGGGAAGCGTTGTCCACGGGGGTATAAATTACCCAATTTACACAGGCAACGACACCTTGTAAGTCTCTGATAATGAGATATCAGCTCAAATTTGAAGGAAATTAGGAAAAGGTTTCTGGCGGAGAGTGGGGGATTCGAACCCCCGATAGAGTTTTTGACCCTATAACGGTTTAGCAAACCGCCGCCTTCAGCCACTCGGCCAACTCTCCACACTTATTGCACGGCTCTCGTGATTATAACTTGCGACTGCCGAATCTGGACCTCCATCGAGTAGATTTGTCTCTATAACCTTCAAAAATGAGAGGGCCAGAGTGCCGCGAAGTTTAGGAAACATTAGAAAGATGCGGCTGCTGCCGCTGATTGCAGCCACATATTTCATGGTCTCCGGCGGCCCCTACGGCCTCGAAGACATCATCGGCAAAGCAGGCTATAGCCGCGCTCTCCTGCTCCTGCTTCTGATTCCTTTCTTCTGGAGCCTCCCCACCGCACTGATGGTGGGCGAACTCGCCTCCGCCATGCCTTATGAAGGAGGCTTTTATCACTGGGTACGCCGCGCCATGGGTCCCTTCTGGGGATTCCAGGAAGCCTGGCTCTCCCTCGCCGCCAGCGTCTTCGACATGGCCATCTATCCCACCACCTTCGTGCTCTATCTCTCGCACATAGCTCCCACACTCACCGCCGGCTACAGAGGCCTTTTGCTCAAGCTCTCCATCGTCGCCATCTCCGACCGTATGGAATCTCCGCGGAGCCGTAGCCGTAGGCCGCGGCTCTGAACGCATGATGGCCATCTCCCTCTCGCCTTTCGTCGTCCTCATCGGCCTCGCACTCTGGCACAGTCTTCGACACGGAGTCGGCCGCAGCGTCAGGCGGTCCACCCGTAGAAGTAGACCTCAGCGGCGCAGTCCTCGTGGCCCTCTGGAACTACATGGGCTGGGACAACGCCTCGACTATCGCCCAGGAGGTCGAAGACCCACAGCGCAACTACCCTCGCGCCATGTTCACCTCGGCCGTAACCGTCATGTGCGTCTACATGCTCCCGCTTACTGCAGTCTGGATGGCGGGGATCCCATCCGCGCGCTTCTCCACCGGAGCCTGGGTCGACGCCGCCATGCTTCTCGGCGGCTCAGCTCTCGCACTATCCGTCGTTCTCGCCGGATCGCTCGATGGCCTCGGAACCTTCAACGCTCTCACCCTCTCGTACACCCGCCTTCCCTACGCCATGGCCGAAGACGGCCTGCTCCCCCGCATCTTCACCAAGCGCTGTACCGAACGGCGTCCCGTGGGTCAGCGTCTTAGCCTGCAGCTTCGGCTGGGCTCTCGCCCTCGGCTTCACCTTCGAGCGCCTCATCTACCATCGACCTCGTCCTCTACGGAGCAGCGCTCCTGTTGGAGTTCGTCGCCCTCGTCATCCTTCGCGTTCGAGAACCCAACATGCATCGCCCCTTCCGCGTCCCCGGAGGCATGAGCATCGCCGTTGCCATAGGAATAGGCCCTGCCGTCCTGATTGCCTTCGCCCTCTACGCCGCCCGCACAGAAAGAGCCGCAGGACTACCCGCGCTGGTCTTTGCCGCAATCATCGCCGCCGCAGGCCCGCTCGTCTACCTGCTCGCACGCAGACGCCCGCACGCATGAAAAAAGGACCGCTTCACCAGCGGCCCTCATTCTCTTTCATAAACAGCAATTACTTTTTCGCAGCCTTAGTCAGCTCTTATTCTCAATAAACCGCCGCTGCGCCTCTATCACCTTATCGCGGGCAAACGAAGCATCGCGCCAGCCCTTCACCTCAACCCGTTTCCCTTCCAGGTCCTTATAGATCGAGAAGAAGTGCGTAATCTCCCTCAGCATATGCGGATAGATCTCCGAGAAGTTCCACACGTCCTTATACCGGGGATTACCCTTGCCAACGCAAAGCACCTTTTCGTCGCCCACCCCCTGGTCCATCATCTCCAGCAGGCCAATCGGACGAACCTCCATCACGCATCCCGGAAAGCTCGGCGCATCGACCAGCACCAGCACGTCCAGCGGATCGCCATCATCGCCCAGCGTGCTGGGGATAAATCCATAGTCACCCGGATAATGCACAGGCGAATACAGATTGCGGTCCAACCGAAACACATGCAGTTCTTTGTCGTACTCGTACTTATTGATTCCCTCGTGAGGAATCTCGATGACCGCATTGATCACCTCGGGAGATTTGGCCCCGACGGGAAGCTCAAGGTAATTCGTCATAAAGTTTGATTGTCTCTTCTCGTTGCAAAAATTTTGTGGCCTGCACAGATCAGATGCTCGTTCCTGCCGATGCTTACCATCGGCTCACGATCCTCTCTGAGAGGAAAAGCTGCATCATGTCTATAATCAAACACGATGAAGGCTCATGTCTATGTCACTCTCAAACGAACCGTGCTGGATGCCCAGGGGCAGACAGTTGCAGATGCCCTCCGCCGCATGGAATACCGCGGTGTAGCCGATGTGCGGCAAGGAAAGTACTTCCTGCTGACCCTCGAAGATGGCCTCGAAACCAGCGTCGCCGAGGCCGAAGTCGAACGCATCGCCCGCGAAGTCCTCACCAACCCCGTCATCGAGCAGTTCACCTTCCGCCTCGAAGACTGACGACAAACGGCTTACGCTTTCGCATGGCATCCATGCATTAACCAGGCCCACTCGCGAAATCCCATCCGCGGATGCTACGCTCGAAAGGGAGACCCTTTTCTTGACCGACGCATCCGTAGAACGCCTCTCAGCGCAATCCCCCGCTGAAAAAATCACCGCGAGCAGCCGTTTCGTCCGCGCCTGCCTCCGCCGCCCGTCGACCGCACCCCCGTCTGGCTCCTCCGCCAGGCCGGCCGCTACATGCCCGAGTACATGGCCGTCCGCAAGCACCACTCCCTCCTCGAAATCTGCCGCACCCCCGACATCGCCGCCGAAGTCACCATCACCGCAGCCGAGCGCCTCGGCGTCGACGCCGCCATCATCTTCGCCGACCTCCTCCTCCCCTTCACCCCCATGGGCCTCGACTTCGAGTTCCTCGCCGGCGAAGGCCCCGTCGTCCACTCCCCCATCCGCACCGCCGAGCAGGTCCGCGCCCTCCGCACCGACCGCATCGACGACCTGAGCTACGTCGCCCGAGCCATCGAAAAAGTCGCTCCCACTTCTCCGCCCCCCGCCCTGATGGCGACCAGCTAGGCATCATCGGCTTTTGCGGCGCACCCTTCACCCTCGCCAGCTACATGATCGAAGGCGGCTCCTCCCGCAACTACATCGAAACAAAAAAACTCATGTACGAGCCTCGACCAGGACCAGCCAGACATGGTCGCCTGGCCCTCCTCATGGAAAAGCTCATCACCGTCCTCGCCGGCTTCGCCGCAGCAACAGGTCGAAGCCGGCGCCGACGTAATCCAGATCTTCGACTCCTGGGCCGGAGCGCTCTCGCGTCACCGACTACCGCCAGTACTGCCTCGCCCCCACCACCGAACTCGTCCGCCGCATCCAGGCCCTCGGCGTCCCCGTCATCTACTTCGGCGTCGACACCGCATCGCTCCTCCCCACCATGCGCAAACCGGAGCCGACGTCATCGGCCTCGACTGGCGCATCCCTCTCGACCTCGGCTGGAAAGCCATCGGCTACGGCTGCGCCGTCCAGGGCAACCTCGACCCCATCACCCTCTTCGCCCCCGAAGACGTCCTCAAATCCCGCGTCCGTGAGATCCTCACCGCCGCCGACGGACGCCCCGGCCACATCTTCAACCTCGGCCACGGCATCGTCCCCGGCACCCCCGTCGACAACGTCATCAACGTCGTCAAGTGGGTCAAGGAGTTCGGCGCGCAATGACCTCAGAGATGACCGACGCTCCAAGGCAAAGCAGCGCCATCCTCCTCCTCGCCCACGGAACTCCCAATGTCCTCGACGAGATGGCCGAGTACCTCAGCAAAGTCACCGGAGGCCGCGCCCTCCCACAAGAAGTCGTCGAAGAACTCCAACACCGCTACGCACAAATCGGCCTCGGCGAAACACCCGGTATCGAACCGCCCCCACTCACCAAGTGGACCATCGAGCAAGGCCGTCTCCTCGAACAAGCCTTAAACGGCCCCCGCGTCTACGTCGCCATGCGCAACTGGCACCCCTACGTTGCCGATATAGTAGCCCAAATGCGAGTAGACGGCATCACCCACATCAAAGCCATCTGCCTCGCCCCACAAAACTCCCGCACCAGCGTAGGCCTCTATCGCCGAGCGCTCCTTAGCGCCGCCGCCGGCCTTCAAGTCGACTTCGTAGCCGGATGGGCCGAACATCCTCTCCTAGCCCAGGCCTTCGCCGAAAAGCTCTGGCCCGTATGGGCCGAAGCCTGCGCCCAATCCGGAACCCGCATCCCCGTGCTCTTCACCGCGCACAGCGTCCCTTGCCGCACCATCATGACCGGCGAAGCCTCCATCGCAGGAGCCCGTCCCGGCACAGCAATGCAGGACACACCCGACCCCTATCCCGTCGAAGCCAAGCGCACCGCACAACTCGTAGCCGACCGCCTCGCCGTCGTAGGCTTCACCGAAAAGGACTGGCTCTTCGCCTTCCAAAGCCAGGGCATCAGCGGCGGCCCATGGATCGGTCCCACAGTCGAAGACACCCTCAAAGCCATCAAAAACGAAGGCCACGCAGGCGTAATCATGCAGCCCATAGGCTTCCTCTGCGACCATGTCGAAATCCTCTACGACATCGACATAGCCTTCAAAGAAACAGCCCACGAATTAGGCCTAAAACTCTGGCGCGCCGAAAGCCTCAACGACTCCCCTATCCTCACCCAGGCCCTCGCCGAAATCGCCACCGGCAAATACAAGCAGACGTAGACAAATAAGCCCCGTCCCTCCCCACACCACGAAACGTCATCTCGCCCTGAAGCACCACTGGATATCGGGTGCCCCATCCATCGCAGCGCGATGGGTGGGAATGTAATCCTCTTCCTCGCCAGCTTTTGCAGTTGCCGTTGGCGTTGCTTTTGTTTTGGTCGTCATTCTGACCCTGAGCGGAGTCGAAGGGAAAGAACCCTGTATTTGCAGTTGCAGTTGTTCTTACTGTCGCTTTTCAACTAAACAGCCTTACGCTGAAACGTAGTCTTCTTCGTATTCGCAAAAGAATCCTTCGCCTTAAACGAAGCCGCCGAAGCCCCGGGAACCGGCTTTGCGCCACTCTTCACCTGCGCAGCCTTTTCGCGAGCCGCCTGCAGCTTCTGCGCCTTACGACCCAGACCGCCTATCTTTATTCCGCCTGCTTTAGGAATGAAATCACTCATACACAAATCCTCTCACGTCCACACCCCTCAGTTCCAGAGTCATCACGCGCCCCGGCTCTATCAACGCCTTCAACTCACGCCGCCCGTCCCTAGGAGGAATGATTGATTTCGGAGAAGTCCAGCAAAACCTTTTGCTGTCCAGCCTCACCATCGGCTAGGCGTACCGCTTCTTGAAAGTCCTTCAATGAATACCGCACAATCGCTGGCGCCGTAAGTGCTCCGTTCGACAACATGGTGAGCAGATCGCTCGTCGCTGCCCGCATTTCGGCAAGCGGCTGGGAAGGCACCCAACGCGGAAGCCACCACCCTCGAACCGTCGCTGTCGAATAAATCAAACGCGGAGCGAAGAGCGGCATAGTGAATTTCGCAGGGTCCGTCTGCCGATGACTGGAAAGAGCTCCATACACAAGCATCGTTCCAGCGGGTGCAAGGTTGCGGGCAACCTCAGCGCCAAGTTCCCCGGCAACGCAGTCAATCGCTCGTTCAACGCCCTTGCCCGCGGTCAATTCCCGCAGGCGCGCCGTGAGATCCTCGTCTTCTGTGCAGATCACCTCATCGCCTCCGAGGTTGCGTATGATTGTCTCCTGCTCGCGCCGACGGATGACGTTAATTGTCTTGAATCGATACTGCTGCGCCAATTGAAGCACCAACTTCCCGACGGTGGAAGCAGCCGCCGTCTGCAGGAGCCATTCGCCCTCCTTGAGCTTGTGACTTGATCTCGTCAATGCCCATGCAGTCAAAGGATTCGTGTAGGAGGTAGCGGCGACTGCATCATCCAGGCCGTCTGGAACGGGTACAAGTTTGTCCACTGGGCACACGATCTGCTCGCGCCAGGTGTTCCATGTGTCCACAAAAACTACGCGAGTTCCAACAAGTGAACCTTGTACGCCCGGACCTACAGCCTCCACAATCCCTACGCCTTCAATGCCCGGGCTGGCTGGCAACTCCGGCTGATAGCCATAGCGCCCGCGCACCATGTGCAGATCCGATGGGTGGATCGGGGTCAGCAGCACCCGGACGAGCGCTTCGCCAGGGGCAACAGGCGGAGCAGGGATCTCTTCCACTTTCAATACGCCACTCGGTTCACCAGTCTGGCGAAAGAGCAATGCTTTCATCAATACCTCCTGGGTCTTTCGCGTGTCCGGAGAGAATTCTTGCACACACGGGAAGGGTCTCATAACGGTCGAGCGCCTCATGCGGCGCAACCGCAACGAGGACGAAACCGACCGCGTCCTAACCATGTTCGGCCCTACACATACTGACCCCAAATCCAGGCAAACGCACCCGGACCACGCGTCAACCGTACGTAAGATCTGTACTTTGACCGACCTCGATGATATAGCCGTCAGGATCGCGGATGTAGCAGCGGATCTCTCCGTACTTGGGCTGCGGCTCCGTGATGAACTCTGCTCCTCGACTCTTCCATAACTCATAGCAAGCCTGAATATCCGCAACCCGGAAATTCATAAAGCTGCTGATGTGATTCGGGTCGGGGACGCTGAGCGATACCGTTGGCTTGTCCGGAGTCGGGCCGCCCCCCACGTTCACAATCATCCAGATATTCGCGAGCTGAAGGTATCCCGGCGCGTTGCCGTCTCCCAGGCTCAGAATGCGAGCGCCGAAGACCTTTTCGTAGTAGCGAGCCGATCGCTCGACGTCCTTCACGGTGAGAAAATGCGCGATGCTGATCCCGTCCCGCGGGGGCATCTCATAGCTCTTCTGTTCGATTTGTACGCTGCCCATTGGCGTCTCCAATTCCGATAAAACGTGCTCACTTGCTGATTCCGGTTCATTCGTATCGATAACCAGCCTGACGGGGAAAGGCAAAACAATCGGACCAAGGTATTGGGCCACACTTTGGTGTCGTTTGCAATCACGCTAAGCCCGTTTTGCGGACCGCCGCGTTCAGAGAAGAACACGTCCGAATCCAGGGAAGCGCTAGCGTCTTTGTTTGTATCGGAGACAAGCCTCGCATCGACTGCGCAAAACCTGCGCTGCCGATTGCGACCCAGCGGGCTACGTTCTGACGAGCTCGAATTTCGACCGGTCGAAACCGCCCGACTTTGCGGGAACGACAGTCTGATTGGTAAATACACTCGCCTCTAGCAAATGGATCAAAAATCAACATCAGGTTTGCGAAGGGCTCTACTCAATCTCATCTGTCGGTAACATCCCTTTCCTCGAAGGGAAGATCGGGATGACCCTGCGGCCAGATATCTCCGCATCCAGTCGATGACGGGGCTGCGTATTTCGGGGGTTTCCTCGTGGGCGCAATCGAACAGCTCGACGCGGCAATCTTTCTGGCGGCCGTGATGAGCGGCCCTTCGCGCAAGGCAAAGGTTGAAGCGGAGGATGGGGCGGTCTCTTTCGATCCTGGAAGTGCTGGGCCTCGGCGGCTTTCGCTGCAGATAACTCTGGAGTTTGTGACAATTAATGGTGGGATGAACGCCAGTATTCCGGAACCTACCTTTGGATCATTCCGTATAGTTCGGGATATGCGTTCTTTCTTCCTGTTCGCTTTGCTCCTTTCTTCCTCCTGGGTGACACGTGCCCAGGACCTGGCTGTTATCGGCGCGAAGGTTTACGCCTCGCCGACCGCCGCATCGGTCGATAACGCCACGATCGTCATCCGTGCAGGAAAGATCGTGGCATTCGGCAAACATGTTCCCGTTCCAGCAGGGGTGAAGACGCTACCGTGCGCGGATTGCGTTGTGTTCGCCGGCTTCTGGAATACGCATGTCCACTTCATGGAAGCGAAGTGGATGGGTGCATCGAGCCAGCCTGCCGATAAACTCACGCGTCAGGTGCAGGAGATGGTCACGCTTTCCGGCTTCACTACCGTCGTGGATACTGCTTCGTTCCCTGATATCACCGTCGCTCTACGCCGTCGCATCGAATCCGGCGAGGTGCTCGGGCCTCGCATCTATACCGCGGGAGTGGGACTCTTTCCGCCAAACGCGCTTCCGTACTATATCAAAGGGTTGCCGCCGGAACTCCTGGCTCAGCTGCCACAGCCCAATACCCCAGCCGAAGCTGCAGAGGACGTTCGTAAGAACATCGCGGCGGGTTCGGATATTGTGAAGCTTTTTACGGGTTCGATCGTCACGCCCGAGCACATCGTCCCCATGCCGGTTGATATCGCTACCGCGGCCGTCGCTGCGGGTCATGAACATGGTCAGCTGGTCTTCGCCCACACTACGAATCTGGCAGGAACGCGCGTTGCCATGCAGAGCGGAGTCGACGTGCTGGCGCATGCACCGGAGGTTGTCGAAGAGATCGACGACAACCTTCTTCATCAGATGGTCGCTCTGCATATGTCGATGATTCCGACGCTGAAGCTGTTTTCCAGGGATTCGAACATAGCCGATATACGGGCGGAGGTCTTCAAGTTTCATCAGTTCGGAGGAGTGCTGATGTTCGGCACCGATACGGGCTTTCTCCAGGACTACGACGTCAAGGAGGAGTATCACCAGCTCGCGCTGGCTGGATTCTCCTATCGCGACGTTCTCGCGATGCTGACGACAGCTCCGGCGCAGCGGTTTCACGTTGCGGATCAGGAGGGTAGTATCGCCGTCGGAAAGAAAGGCGACCTGACGGTGCTGTCTGCCGATCCCGCTTCCGATCCGCTGGCGTTCGCAAAGGTCCGCTATGCCATTCGCGGAGGCAAAGTGATTGCCAGTGCGCCGACGACTGCGAGCGGGAAGTAGACCGCTCGCAGGTCAGTGCAACAAGTCGGTGTCGCAGCCACCGGTTGAGACCGCCGGTGATTGCGGCAAATTGGGCCTGGTACGAGAGAAGCAGGATTCGCAGGAATGTCGTTCGCAGCGCTAGATCATGACACCCGTTCCAATTTTCCTGATTCGTCCAGCGGGAAGTCCGCTCGCAGATGCCCATCGGCAAACTAGGGTCCGAACCGCGCCGTAAAAACTTCCGGATTGAAGTAGCCTTTTTACTATGAAGCCTATTCGCACGCTGTTCGCAACTCAACCCACTGAGCCTTCGGGAACAGCCCTCCCCGAAGGTCTTCGCGCCAGATACGACGGAAATCTTTCCTTTCCACCCGCTCCGGAAGAGCGTCCCTATTGCATCGCAAACTTCGTGTCGACACTCGACGGTGTCGTGAGCTTCAATTTGCCGGGTCAATCGGAAGGAGCTCAGATCAGTAACTCGAACGAAGAAGATCGGTTCATTATGGGTCTGTTGCGGGCCTCAGCAGACGCGATTGTAGTGGGCTCGGGAACGCTTCAAGCCGCTGGTCCGCATGGTTCCTGGCTACCGGAAGCTGTCTATCCGGCAGCGAAAGATTTATACCAAAAGTATCGAACCGAGGTGCTCCGAAAGCCGGACTATCCACTCGTAGTGATTGTCACGGGAACGGGCGGACTGGACCTCACCAGCGCCGTGTTTCATACACCGCGAACCAGGGTGCTCATACTGACTACGGAACAAGGCAAACGAAGGTTATCGCAAAGTGGATCGGGCGCGCTCGCCTCAGTCGAGGTGAAGGCGCTTTCTACGGCAGAAGAGCGCATATCTCCTTCCGCGATCCTTACGTTGCTCAGGCAGGAAGCCGGAGTGGAGTTGCTGCTACACGAAGCCGGCCCGACGCTCTTTGGCGAATTTCTCGCAGGTGGGTTCATGGATGAACTTTTCCTGACAGTGGCGCCTCAGATTGCGGGGAGAGACGCAGTGCACCCCCGACCAGGTCTGGTTGCCAACGTTCAGTTTTCTCCCGCGACGGCTCCCTGGTGGAAGCTCATCAGCACAAAAAGCGCAACAGATTACCTCTTCCTGCGTTATCAGGTGGTAGATCGGGGCGCATAGAAAGCCTGTACCCAATCGCTCGCGGGGTTCCTCGGCAACTCGCAAGTTAAGGGCGAAGTTGCCGACAACCCGACTTTCGGGAACGATAGGCAGATTTGATTCACGTTGGGTACCCAGTTCGCAGGAGAGACTGCGCTACAATTCCACTCCATGTGGGATGAACGGGATTACTCCAGCCGCTGGGTGCAGGGAATCTTCTCAGTGATCCTCGCCATGAGTGCAGTCGGCGGGATCTACTGCGCTACACAGACGAAGAGGTAAACCTCTGGGAGCTCGATCACAGATTGTTTCGCGTATGATTTTGGCAATGCGTTCTATGCGACTGGGCTTTCTCTTCCTTACCTCCATCCTGCTTGCAAGCCTACCCGTGGCCGCACAAACTCCCACTGGCACCGCAGTCCCCACCGGCTGGCACGTCACTGTCCCCGCCGAAGGCGGTCTAATCTTCCAGATGAAGGTTGACGGCAAAGGCCCCTATCGCACCATCTTCGATACCAGCGCAGTTAACATCATCAGCGCCAATTTTGCGCAGCAGCTTGGCCTCAGGATCGACGAAAAAACAAACGACTTCGGCGCCATCGGCGGCTGCGTAAAAGCGAGAACCGTCTACGTCGACACACTCACCATCGGCGAACTCAACATTAAAAACCAGACGTTCTACGTGCTCGACATCCCCTCCGACGTGGGCACGCCGCAAATGCTCGTCGGCTGGGAGTTCATGCAGATGTTCGCTGTCCAGATCGACTTCAGGCGCAACGAAATCACCTTCTTTGAAGGCACGCACTTCCACTATCCGGGCAAGGGCGAAGCAGTTCCCCTCTTCTTGCACACAAACGGCAACGGCATCGATGTGGAAGCAAAAGTCGACGGTATCAAAGGCCGCTTCCTCGTCGACTCCGGTAACCAGACAGGAACGTTTCTAAGCTCCGCCTTCGTCACCCAGAACGATCTCGTGCAGAAGCTCAACGCACACTATCGCGGCTATAACGGCCGAGGTTTCGGCGGCGATTCACCCCCCGCATGGTACGTGCGCCTGCACAGCTTTCAGGTCGGCAAGCTGAAGATCGAAGGCCCCATTTCGCGCCTGTAAACCGCAAACGACAGCTTCAATGACAAGCTTGCCGGCAACATCGGCCAGGACATCCTGAATCGCTTCATCGTCACCGTCGACTGCAAACATGCAGTCATGTATCTCGAAAAGACCCCGTTATGGAACAAGCCTGCGAGCTTCAATCGTAGCGGAATGCTCGTCGATTACAACCACGATTCGGATGAGATCAAGACTGTTTTTCCCGGCAGCCCGGCCGAAGCCGCAGGCCTCAGGCAAGGAGACCGCATCCTCACGATAAATGGCACCAAGCCATCAGACGATCCGAACGACCCACTCTTCAAGCAGCCCGTCGGCACAGTCCTTCACCTTCAGGTGCAGCGCGGCGAGATCTCCCATACATACGACGTCACGCTGCGCGATGTCCTCTAGGCGCACTAAAGCTTCATTCCGTTGTCTCGCTGGCATCCGCCATGACTAAACCACGTCGATGACGATGATTGTGATGTCGTCCTGCTGGGCCACCGAGGCGGATTGCCAAACGCATATTTCGGAGAGCATTTGCTCGGATAACTCAGAAGGCGGAAGGGACTGATTGTCGCGAACCACTTGCTCAAGCTTCCGGTCGCCAAAGGAATCGCCGCTGGCATTTTGGGACTCAATCACGCCATCTGTGTACAGCAGGAAGCGGTCGCCAGGGTGGATCGATAGGTCACAAACGGGGTAATCGACTTCCGGGATGACTCCGAACAGCAGACCGTTGCTTTCGATGCCTTCCAGCTTGCCTTCTCGCCAGCGCAGAAGCGGCGGATGCCCTGCCGCTGAATACAGTGCCTTTCGACTCCCGGTATCAAGCCACAAATAGGCCGCAGAGACTAATCGATTGTGCATTTGTCCGTAAAGGGTTCGGTTCAAGCCCCGCAATACTTCGTGCGGCTCATGCGCGCAGATCACGACGGAATGCATCGCCACTTTGATCATCGAAGCGATGAGCGCAGCCGGCACACCATGTCCGGCGACGTCCGCCACGAGGAATCCCACCTGCTTCCCATCGACGGGAATGAACTCATAGAAGTCACCAGCCACGGCCGCCATGGGCCGATAGGCAACCGCGATCCGGAGGCCGCGGACCTCGGGAACAGATGGCGGAAGGATTGAGAACTGCAACTCCCGGGCGACCTTGAGCTCGTCTTCGATCGCCAGCAAGCGACGCTCTTTGGCAAGGGTGACCTGCACGGCGACGTACCCGAACGAAAGCAGGAACACGGCAAAAGCCAGATGGCTTGAGAGGCCAGATTGCTGGTAATGCAGCGGGTGCAACACGTTAGACCACAGAGCCTCAGTTGCAAAAACGAGCGTGCCTGCCGCTAGAACGCGGCGGTTGAATAGAACCAGGAACTTGTCAGACAGTTTCTTGACGGTGACCACAGCTATGAGGACAAGGAGGCCGCAATCGGAGAGAAGCCTATGGTGGGGGATGAACTTTTCGGCTGACCCGCCACCTGCGAACCAGCCAATTCCGACAACAGCGACTACCACCTCGGCAAGAATCAGGATCTTGATAAGAAGCCGAATTCTCCCCCGGGTTAATTCCAAGAAGGCCAACATGGCAGCGACAGAGAGCAGGTACGCGATCAGAGTGTTCACGTAAGGGACGGTCGTCTGAAGCACGAGCGGCAGAGCCTCAACGACAGCCGGCGAGCGAAACAGGAGTCCGGTTCCATACATCGCGCTCCATATCCCTAGCCAGATGACGAGAAGTCCGCCGCTCCGCCGACGGATGGCAGCAATGGAGCAAGCTGCCGATCCAATGAACAGGAAAACTGATCCAAACACGATGTCGGTGAGTTGGCCACGAAGCATTGCCTGAAGTTGGTCTTGCACCCGCCCACCTCCAAACATCGCCAAGATACCAGACTCGATGTCGACGTTGATACACGTTCCTTTGATCTTGGAACAGCGTGCTTTGGTAAAAACCCGACGATGACGACGGAGGTCATCGGTCCTGATAAACGCTCTTGCGTGTACTAACCCACGGAACACCAAGGATCAACTTCCAAATAGACGTGAGCCCGTAGTTCCCTCAAAACGGGGTTTTAGGAAACTACGACCTGCTACAGAGCGAATCCAGCTTCCCCACCACTCGAAACACCGAACTAGTAACGAGACATTCACCTGAGCGAAGTAACACGCGCATCTTGCGAGCAAACGAAGGATCAGCGGTTGCTGTTGTCTTTGCCGGAACCGCCCTCGGCTTGCAGTGCCTCGATCTGAACCAAAAGACCTCGCTGCGAACGAAGGCCTTCAAGAGCACGGAGAATTTCAACATTCGACGGAGGGCGTTCATCCCAAATCATCCTCGGACGCGGACCGGCATAACCACCTCCCGGACCAATCCGCGAGATCTCTCCACTTGGGTATTTGCCAAACCAGGAATGGGAGTTCCATAGAGATAGCGCTCGACCGGCCAGTTATTACGAAGGCCATCTTCGAGGATTCGGATTGCACCGTTGTACTCAAGAATCAGTGCCGATAGATCGCTGGTGGCGAGATTCGGAGTGGTTGTCTGATGTTGCGTACCATTTGGGGAATCGAGGTAAGTGCGGGGATTTTGCGCAGCAGGAGACATCTGCTGACAAAAGGCCGAGCCAAAGCAAAGGAAAACAATGAGGTAAAAACGTTTCATAAAACCTCTAAGCACCCAAACGCGTTTTCTATAAAGACCATCAAGCTCGAAAGTAGCTACGACAAGATGCACACCACCAAAAGAAATCCACAGAAAAACCTGTCAAGTCCCGACCCAACCTAACTACATAAAAATAAAAGAGATATACATTGCAAATTAGTTATCTCCAGCTCGCTACAATTAAAACAGGATCAGAAAAGCCCGGCTCACAAAACCGGGTTTCATTTATTGATACTAAACCCTTTAGAAAGACGAATTTACCTGTAACCCGTTTAGAATGAAGTTTTTGCGTAGAGAAAATAAATCATATAGCTGATTATAAATGACTTACACAGAGATACCCCCGGGGGGGTACCACCGCTCCGATCAAACACGAAATGCTCTACCCTCACATAGGGAGAAACTGTGAAGCGGATAGCAATCGTAGGCGGCGGCATCGCTGGTCTCACGGCGGCCTATGAGCTGTCGCAACAAGCGCGTAACGGAGCCGGCATCGAGGTAGTTCTCTTCGAGTCCTCGAACCGCCTCGGAGGCATCGTCGAAACCGTCCGCGAAGGCGGCTTCATCATCGAGTGCGGCCCCGACGCCTGGGTCACCGAAAAACCTTGGGCCAAAGCCCTCGCAGAAGAACTCGGCCTCGCCGACGAAATCATTCCGTCGAACGATGCCACCCGCAAAACGTACGTTCTCCTCAACGGCCACCTCCAATCCATGCCCGACGGAATGCGCATGATGGTCCCAACCGACCTCACCGCGCTCGACAACTCCGAACTCTTCAGCCCCGAAGCCAGGCTAGCCTTCCACGCCGAAATAACCCGGGCCGACGAACTAAAAAACACCGCTCCCCAACACGACGAGAGCGTAGCCGACTTCATCCACCGCCACTTCGGCACTGAAGTCCTCGAAAAAATCGGCGCTCCTCTCCTCAGCGGAGTCTTCGGCGGCGACGTAAATAAACTCAGCGTCCGCGCAGTCATGGCGCCCTTCGTAACAATGGAACAAGAACAAGGCAGCTTGATCAAAGCCCTTCAATCAAAGGCCAACGCAGACAGGCCAGCAATCTTCACCACACTCCGCAGCGGCCTCGGAACCCTGATCGATCGCATGATCGCAGCCATTCCACGCGAATGGATTCGCCTCGGTGACGAAGTCAGCTTCATCTCCAACGGCGACGAAGGTTGGCTCATCGGCACAGCCAGAGAAGTAGAGCGCTTCGACGACATCATCATCGCTGCGCCAATCGACGCAGCCCGCGCATTACTCGATCCCATCGACAGCCGCATAGCCGAGCTGATGCAGATGGACGCAAGCTCAGCTGTCGTCGTCGGCTTCGGCTTCGCCAACGCATCTGACTTCACCATCCCTCCCGGCTTCGGCTTCCTCGTCCCTGCTGGCTCCGGAAGCCTTCTCCTCGCCGCAACCTTCATGGACCAGAAGTTCCCCGAGCGCATCCCCGAGAACGGACGCCTTCTCCGCGCCTTCTTCGGCGGAGCAGCCGCCGACCGTCTCCTCCGCTGCGGCAACGATGAGATTGCCTCCATAGCGCGCCTCGAACTAGCCCGCATCCTCGGCCCAATGCCCGAGCCGCAAGTCACCGTGATCCGCCGCTGGCCCCGCAGCCTCCCGCAATATAGCGTAGGTCACCTCGACCGCATGGCCGAGCTAACCAACCGAGTCCAAGCCCTCGAAGGCCTCACACTCCTGGGCAACGGCTACCACGGAGTCGGCCTACCAGACCTCATCCGCGACGCCCGCATCGCTGCCCGCAACATCGTCAGCCAACCCACCTAGCTTCCACCAAACCGGTAAGTGATTCCTGTCATCACGCGAATGTTGTTCTGAGTATTATTCTTGGCGTTCGGGATCCGAGTGTAGACATAGGACACATCACCGATCGTAAGCCCAAATCGCCGACCCATCCTTGTAGTTACGCCACCTCCACCGAGCAGCCCAAAGGAATTGCGATTGATAGTGAATTCGAAATTGACATTCTCTTTTGCACCACCGAACAGTACTTGTCCATAAGGAACGAAGCGACTGGAAGTACGCCGTGTGTAACGAGGTCCAAACAGATAGTTGATGATGGTAATGTTCTGTTGCGTATTATCAACGTTGTTAGCGAACGCAACTGCAATATCAGCCACGCCGCTCCAAGCGGGCCTGAGGTTCACGATAACGCTCCCGCTGCCGCCATTCAGCCCAAAGCACCCGCACTGACCTGGAGGCGCATTCGCGTGAAAGTAGTTGTAGTTCGCTCCGATCTCCACTCTCGGAATGTTTTCCAGCCCGATTCCCGATGGAACCGCCTGAGCGTGAAGAACTCCTGAGAGTGCAGCTAAGACCAGCAATAAAACAGCGCTTCTAAAATGCATCAATTTTTCTCCTACTGCACGACCAGCGTTGCAGTTGCGGTATGTTGAATCGACCCTTCGGTACCTGTAACACTGACCGAATAAGTTGTAGGAGTTAGCGTGAAATAACCGCCGGCGCAGCCACTAAGTCCAGCGACCGGCAGAAGAGATCCAAGGAGCAACAGAAACACCGTCAACATGCGCGGCATTCGGCGTCCATGCTTGCGAACCACGCCAAGGCCGAACAGGCCGAGCATTCCCAGCGCAATCGGCAAACCACGCTGCGACATCGGATTGCCCTTTGGCATTCGATTCTGCGCACTCAACGAGCTGCTAGTCGTTATGTCGAGAACAACGCTCGTAGTGCCGCTGCCCGCAGTGATCGTTGCTGGCGTAAAGGTGTAAGTGGTGCCAGGAGGCAATCCCGTAACCGTCAGGTTGAGATCGCTAAGGAATGTGTTTGCACCCAGCGGAGCAAGATCAAACTTATAACTTGTCTTATCCCCCGGAAACACATTCTGGTTGGCCGTCCCATTTACCGCGTTCGTAAAATCCTGAACTATATATGTCACCGGTGCCGAAGTACTTGCAGAGAAACTCGCATCTCCCGAGTACACTGCGACAATCTGGTGTGGTCCCGTAGTCAGCGCACTTGTTGCATATGCCGCAGCCGCCGACTTCGCCAAGGCAACGACAGTTCCATTTGTATCCAGTGCAGTCATTCCCAGTACAGTCGTCCCCTCAAGGAACGTAACTGTCCCTGTCGGAGTCGGGCTCGCTGCAGTTACCGTTGCTGCAAAAGTGACCGTATTATGCAGCAACTGCGAGGCGGCACTTTGTGTAAGAGTGACAGCCGTAGGAATCTTGCCTATGACCTCTCCAAGAGGGGCGGAGGTAGCGACGTCATAGGTGCTGTTTCCACCATAGGATGCGGTAATGGTATGCGAGCCAATCGCCAGGTTTGAGGTAGTAAGGATAGCAATCCCCGCGGTATTGATAGCTCCTGTGCCTAAGACAACAGCTCCGTCGCGGAACGTCATCGTGCCGCTTGCGGCCGCAGGTACGGTCGCCGTGAAGGTGACAGACTGATTGAAATCAGCCGGGTTTGCCGAAGAGGTCAGCGTCACTGTTGGGATCGTCTTCGACACGACGACCGGCGTAACGGGCGATGTTGCAGCATTGCTGGTGTCTCCTCCCGGTGTCGACGCGGTAATTGGATTCTGCCCAAGCGGCAGCGAAGGGACAGTGATAGTCGCCACTCCGTTCACCACGGGAGCCGTACCAATCACAGTAGAACCGTCATAGAACGTAACGGGCCCCGTAACTCCCGGTGGCACCTGTTCCGTAATTGTGACTGGCGTATCCGGGGTTGGTGTTGTCGTCGACACGGTCGGCGGAGGCAGCGATGGAGTCATCTTTGTAACCGTCACCAATGTTGGGGGCGAGGTTGCAGCATTGTTGTTGGCATCCGCGGGCGTGCTGGCTGTAATCGAATCTGTACCGACCGTCGACAAGGTAACAGTGATACTCGCCACTCCGTTCACGATCGGCGCTGTCCCGATAACGGTCGAGCCGTCATAGAAGGTAACTGGGCCGGTTACACCAGTAGGTATAGTCTCAGAGATCGTCTCCGAACTACCGGATGCCAACGTCGGTGCCGAGACAGCAGGTGGTGGTAGCGCAGGAGTTCCTTTGTTGACCGTCTGTGTCAATTGCGAGGAATTAGCTGCGTTATAGCCTGAATCTCCACCATACTCTGCCGTGATGATATGGGAGCCAGTCGTCAAAGAACTGGTAGTGAAAGACGCTTGGCCAGTCGTCAGACTGACGGTGCCCAACATTGCCGCTCCGTCGAGAAACACTATGGAACCGGTTGCTCCAGTCGGTGCGGTCGCTGTGAATGTTACTGATTGACCTGCAGACGACGGATTGATTGACGAGGTCAGCGTAATTGTTGGTGTTGTCTTCGTTACCGTAACGACTGTCGCCGGTGACGTGGCGGAATTGTTATTCGCATCGCTTGGAGTGCTGGCCGTAATCGGATCAGTGCCCGCCGGTAGCGTCGTTACAGTGATGGTGGCTACGCCGTTCACAATCGGGGCCGTGCCAATCGGGGTTGAACCTTCATAGAAGGTTACTGGACCCGTCACTCCCGGTGGCACCGTCTCGCTGATCGTCTCCGGGCTACCAACTGTAGTATTGGCCGACGACACGGAAGGAGGCGGCAGCACAGGATTAACCTTGTTGACCGTCTGT
Source organism: uncultured Acidobacteriaceae bacterium (assembly GCA_963831665.1). Lineage (GTDB taxonomy): Bacteria > Acidobacteriota > Terriglobia > Terriglobales > Acidobacteriaceae > Edaphobacter. Next base: position 840,169 of record CAWHRG010000001.1, read on the forward strand.
GTCAAAGGCAATGATGTGACGGGGTTGTTCGGATCACCGTTGTAGCTTGCGGTGATCGTATGAGTTCCAGCCAACAGCGTCGATGTGGTGACAACGGCGGAACCATCGCTCACATTCGCAGTACCCAGCGCTGTAGCGGCATCGAAGAACGTGACGATTCCAGAGACGGTACCCGACACAGTTGCAGTAAACGTAACGGGTTGATTCACCATCGAAGGATTGACTGAAGAGGAAAGCGTCACCGACGGAGAGAGCTTCGATACCACCTGCGTCGTCGAGCCTGCTGCATTGTTGTAATTCCCATCTCCGCCGTAGGTAGCGGTGATCGGGTCGCTTCCAGCCGGCAACGCCGACGTGGTAAACGTCGCTACGCCCGATGTGTTTACTGTCCCCGTACCCAAATTCGTCATGCCACTGGTGAACACTACCGAACCCGTCGGTCCGGACGACGATAGAGTGGCAGTGATTGTTACAGCGTCGCCATAGGTGCTTGGACCTGAAGTCGTAACCACAAGTGATGGCGTCACCATATTCACAACTTGCGTCACAATCGGAGAGGTGGCAGCAGGAGTGCCATGGCTTGTGTCCCCGCTATAGACCGCTGTCACATCGTGCGATCCAGCCGTCAGAGTTGAAGTAGTGAAGGATGCTGTAGAACCAGAAAGCGTAACTGTTCCCAGTGCTGTTCCACTATCATTAAAAGTCACGCTTCCAAGCTCACCAGATGGAACCGTAGCTACGAAGGTAACTGTCTGCTTATAGGCCGAAGGATTCGGCGAGGACGCCAAAAGGATGCTCGCGACAGTGACTTTTACACTGCTCGAACTGCTGGGATTGTAGTTGCCGTTGGTGTCGCCAGGATAAGCCGCTTGCAGCGCATCGCCCCCGGGAGGCAAAGTCGTTGTCGTTAGAGTGGCAACGCCACTACTCAACGTTCCCGAACCAAGATAAGTAGCGCCATTGAAAAATTTGACTGATCCACCGTTCGTTGTCGTGGTTGGCGGTCCCACAGTGTAAGGATCCAATGTGGCGGTAAGGGTCACCGGCTGACCGGCCACAGTACCTGATGTTGGAGATACCGCAAGACTTAATGTTGTGGGTGTAGGCGCAGCCAGCAGCGGAATTGTCGATGAAGTACCGCCCACATAGATTGAGTCACCAAGGTAGCTTGCATCGACATAGTGAGTACCGCTACCAAGAGGAAGTAGAGCCACTCCGGTCAGTGCACTTGCATCGGCAACTTGCTGCACCTCGCTCAAGGAAACTGCGGCTTGAGGGTTTCTTGCATCGGTGCCAATCAGGTCGGCGTTGCCGTCGTTGTTGTAGTCACCAGCGTTGACAGCGTAAGTAAGGGCAAAACCACCTATAACCGGTTCGGAATAGGCCTGAAAAGTACCGTTGCCTTTGCCTAAGTAGACAAGCGCACCGTAGCTTCCACCTGCGATAATATCCGGCTTTCCATCACCGTTTACATCAGCAAGATGCGGGTCTGAAGGAATGTCGGAAACGTAAGTAGCGGCTGCTTGAAAGATGGTCTTTTTGCCGTTTCCAATCAGAACAAAGAGGCTATTGCCCACATTCTGGCCACTACTATGGGCAAGTTGAACTGTAGTAGAGATTATGTCCGGTAAGTTATCGCCATTCGTGTCACCTACAGTTAGAAATTCACCAATATTAGATGCCACCAGTACCGGCGTGTTAAAAGTGCCGTCACCTTTACCCGATGCAACATAGAGATCGGACCATATATTGTTGGAGCTATTACTAGCGTTCACAGCGAAAGCGAGGTCATCATTACCGTCTCCATCGAAGTCGGCTACGACTACATCGTTCGCTGACGTTTGAGTACTCTCAGCAATGGCTCCGGCCTTGAAGGTGCCATCGCCATTTCCAATAAAGATCGTTACATCCTTTTGTTTATGGTCAGTGACGACGATGTCCAGGATTCCGTCGCCGTTGAAGTCGCCCATCGCGAGACCAGCGACGTCTCCTGACGGATAGGAAACGGGAGACTGAAACGTTCCTCCTCCATTTCCAAGCAAAATAACAAGGCCGCCATTCGTATTATCAGAACATCCCAATGCGATATCGATGTTTCCGTCTCGATTGAAGTCGGCAAGCAAAATCTTCATCGCGTTGCCCGTCAAGCAACCGGAATAGTTCACCTTTGGTTGAAAGCTTCCATCACCGTTGCCCATCAGGACCGTGACCGTGTGGTCAATGGTGTTGCCGGTTACTACATCGAGATTGTTGTCGCCGTCGATGTAGTCCGAAGCAATCGCAACCGATCTGCTGTAATCGGTACTCGAATCTGACGGCAGCAATGCGATCGAAAAGGGAGAGTTAGGAGCCTGAGTGAAGGTCTCGTTCAGCACTCCCGCACCGAGCGCCTCCTTCCCAAGAATCTTATTGCCGGCGCTTATGTCGATGAAAGATATATCCCCGCTTGGCGCGGCCAATGGAGAACCCGCTCCGGTTACATTTCCTATCAACGTGTACTTACCCACGCTTCCCGATGAGGCGATCGTCGTCGTCGTAGAATCGGTTCCTTGCACCGTGTAGGAGACCGGTGTTGAGACGCTGGACGCATAGATGTTGTTGGCGCGATAGACGGCTTTGTATTTATGAATGCCCTGTGGACCACTGCCGATCTTGACGATCGCCGTTGCATTGGCGGCTGTCAGTTGAACGCGGCCGAGAGCCGAGTTGTTCTCGCAGAAGGTCGCCGTAGCATCGCAAAACAGTACAAATCCAGCGCTGACTGGCGACCCGCTTATGGTCTCAGTCACAGTCGCCGTCAGAATAATCGGCGTTCTATACGGCACCGAGTTCGACGAGATCGCCAGCGTAGTCGTCGTGTCTATTGGGGTCGCAGCGCGAGCCGCGGGAACCAACATTGCCAATAGCAATACCAGAGCGATACCCGCATAGTTGCGGAAGGAGAGTACCGAGAGTCTGAGGGAACGATGAAAGCTCGATGTCATAGGTTCCTTGAGGCGCGGCATTTGGTTAGTTACATAACTTTCGTAACAAACCCTAACCTCCCGCTTTTGAGCTACCTATCACCCGAAAGTTGCACTGTTACCGATGTCTTTTGAGGTCGTTTGGCGAGCAAACGCTCTGAACGATAAACACAATATATTCAATTACTTAAGCCGTTAATGTTGTCGCATGAATTGTTATCTTTTCAGTAACATAGGTAACTTTTCTCTTCCCGACAGGGTCCGCTGGATCATCTCTTTTTCTAGCCAGGAACCAATCCATTTGGTAACGTGGCTCACAGTTACGCAGAAGGGCGCTCTCGAAGTTCACGTCAAAGAATCTACCCGTGGGGAAACGTTTTTGAAGCGACCCGCACTATCTCTTCGTAGCGCGCATTTTCTCTCCGGCCTGCCGGGAGACAGGCCAGAGAGATCTCAGCGCTACGCCTTTACTGCATATCGATTGATGGATACTTTGTTTTGGTTCTCTGCCAAATAAAAAGCCCGGCGCTCTAGGCGTCGGGCTTCTCTTCCGCACTTCTCAAGCACCCGCATAGAGCAGAAACGGGGCCCAATAGAGCGGCTTGCGAAACACTCCGTTTGAGTGAAGCATAGCCAGCTTCGCCGATCGCAGGGCGACATCCGGCTGGCTGCCTTTGGCCAGTTCGCCGTAGAGGTTGTTCATCAGCTGTGGCGTCGACGCATCGCTGACCTCCCACATAGCCCCGATAACATGGTGCGAGCCCGCACGCAGGAACGCCCAGGCCAGTCCCACTAGCCCCTCACCGGTGTACTGCCGTGATCCAGAACCATAGCAGGCCGACAACGTCACCAGATCGGCATGAAGATTCTGCTGCAGAATATCCCGCGCATACAGCTTATAAGTTCCCGAATCTCCATGATCCGGCGAGAGCACCACCGCCGAATCAAGAGGAGCCGTCATATTGGCCGTGGCATGAGCGACGAAGTGGATATACGAGTACCCACCCGGCTGATGATCGCGATAAGCATCCGGCGAGGCCTCCGCCCCGGTCAGAACCATGCGATGATCGGCGGCAAAGTGACTCGCGACATTCGCAACCTCCTGCGCTGCGTTCGGCAGCTTCGCATACTCACTCTCGCGATAGACCGGGTCGCCGATCAGCAACATCCGCCTGTCCGCATAGCGTTCCTGTTTCTCGCTATTAGCGGAGAGCAGCAGAAGCGACTTGGCATTTGTAATAGCAACATCCTCAATCCAGAAGTGCGGCGTCTCCTCTCCAGCAAGCAAAGTCTCAAAGTTAAGGCCGCTCAAAGCCTCATCCCCGATGATGAAGACCCTTCCACCCTTCGGAATCATCCCCTCCACGGGCTTCACCAGAGCCCGATACAGCTCGCGCCCTGGAGCATTCTCCTGAGCCAGCACATCCCTCGAAGCCAGAATCGCTTTCGTATGCGACTGAATCAGAGGAACAATCGTCTCACTCCCCGGAAGCTCATAGAACTGTTGCCGCGAAGGAGTAATAGCCCACAGATAAGATGTCTTCGGCCGCACCGAGTAAACCAGAATCGTAGCCTGCGCACGAGAAGCAATCGCGCGAGGATTCATACTGGTCCGCTTAAGCGGCGGAAGCTTCAAACCATCCGCAAGCGCCTCCGCCCTGCTCTCATCCACAACATTCAAAGCTTCATCCGTCTTACGTTCACGAATCAGATATTTGGTATAGTCCCCGTAAAGATCATTCCCATTCGCAAGAAACGGAAGCGTCGAATCGACACTGGTAAGCGACGACCGCTGCTGCCGAAAGGTATCGATAGACCGCTGAAACCAATAGCCCGCATCCGCGGTCTTCCCATCCTCAATGTAAATGCCTGCCAGCGTATTCTCGGTTTCCCACCTCAACGAGGGAACATCGCCGGAGTTTTTTTCCACCTGCAGCAACGTCTTGATGGCTGCCTGTCTATCCCCACGCTTCTTCAGAAGTAAAGCATTCAATAGGGCTGGCTCAAGCTTTGCTCCTTCATTTTCTGAAGCCTCAGCAATGCGATTCGCCTCCCGAACACGAACCTCAGCCGCATCTAGCCGATTCAGTCGCAGCAGAAGAAACCCAAGATCCACTTGTGCGTCAAGTATCTCTTCTTGGTTTTGAATTGATTGAGCAAGCTTTAGCGATCTCTCGTAAAATTGGCGAGCTCCGTCCAGATCCCCTAGTCTGTACTCACTCAACCCAGCATTGTTTAACCAGGTAACCTGATCGATCGTTGAACCAAGCTCGGATGCCTGCTTTTCCGCCTCTATTGAATTAACAAGGGATCGCTGGAAATCTCCGGTCTTGTAATAAATCCAGCCGACATTGCCGGTCGCCTTTTCGAGACCCATCTTCGCACCGATGTCTCTCGCGAGCATTGACGCTTCTCCGAATCGTACAAGTGCATCTTCGTAATGTTCTTCCTGCAGAGCAACAACACCAAGGTTTGTTAGTGTTCGCATCTGAAGGAATTGGTCATCACTTAGACGGGCCTGCTTTAGGCTCTCCAGAAACGATCGCTCCGCGTCATCGAGATCACCCTTATCGACGTCGATAACTCCCCGAATGCTGATAACTTCGGCTCGGAGAACCCCCTTAGGATTGAGTTGTTCCGCCGCTGAAAGACTCTGTTGTGCCTGCGCCGACATCCCAAGGCGAGCCTGAGCAAAAGCAAGAAAGATATATCGTTTTACCCGCAATTCGACATCAGACTGGGCTGGAATCGGTTGTTGGAGAATTGGTAGCGCTTCGCCACTAGCGCCTTCATAGATGAGAACCTTGCCTAATTCAACCCGAAAGGTAGCCGCCCATTCCGGGCGACTACTTTGGGAAAATTCGTAAGCTTCCTTCGCGTGGGAGTGCGCGTTAGAGAGTTCTCCCGACAACAACTCACTTTCAATTTGGGCATAGACCACATCAGGTTCCATCTGTGGTTTGTGCCTACATCCACTAGCGAATATTAGCGCTAAAGCTCCAATAGCTATGGATAAGTTCTGCCATTCGAAGAGGCGGTTGCCATGCTCAAATTTCCTACAGCGGGGCACCCAAGTTCCATCCGTAGCATAGTTAGCTGAAAGGCGGCGTGATCGAGTGATAGCTCGCCGAGAAAGAGATTGCCGAAGTCCGGCACCACAATTACGTGGCCACAAGTAGTCGCGCCATGCACTTCCTCTATCTCCTCCACCAGGGAGGTGAGGACGTGCCCTCTCTTCTCGTGCTCCTCCGGTTTTCCTATCCACCCGTACCGTGTCTTGACCCATTGTGGAGCATCTTTCGCTTTCGTAATTCTACGGCCATGCTCCGCAACCTTCTGGATAAACTTTTTATCCTTTATATGGGGCTCTGCGGGAAAGTCATCATGTCCTGGATGGAGCAGGCTCCGGTTGAGCTTCACGTTCACCGGATGTCCATTCACGCGGAGATTAATGAACTGGGCCCCCACAAAAGATACCTTCGGCGTATAACCCAGCGCCGGATGTTCTACTGCCAGCCGAGCCACAATCCGGTCCGCCGTCACCACTTCAAGCACATTCAAATACTCGACCACCGAAGTCGTCAGCGTCGTCCACGTTCCGGTCTTGTGGTCCTTAGCTCCAGTAATATGCGAGTAAGCCTTCTGCGCCGCGACGATGGGATCCAACCGGTAAGACTCGTGAACGCCATTGACGTGCCCACCAGCCTGGGCCAGTGAAGACGATGCCTCCGTCGAAATAATCTTTTCGAAGGGATGCGTAATGTGGCCGCCCACCGGGCTGGCATCGGCATGGTAATAAAACTGTCTTTCTGTACTGGCGTTCATTGGTTCTCCGTTCGCAAAAGGTTATTTAGAAACGTCGAGTTGGAACTTGTAGCGCGCAAGGTCTTCCAGCTTACCACCGGCACCATCAACCCCCGATGAACCCGACGACAAACCCTGGACCAGAAGTGTATTCAGCCCTGCCTTCGTGATGTCGGTGGGCACATGGATCAGCACTGCGTCGATCGCCTGCTGGGGCGAAATCTTCGTCTGCCACACCTGTGCTCCCAAAGGAGAGTACAGCGAAAGCAAATAACCCGAAAATCCGCTCCGTCCCGGAATATCGACCGAGAGCAGAAACGCTCCATGTTGCGGCGCAACAATCTCGGCAACCGAATCCCCCCGGGCTCCCGCGTTTGCAAGGACTAGATTATTCAACACCGACGGCGTCTCCACCTGTGCAACCTCGCGCCTCATGCCCGGCAGCAAAATGAAGCTCTCGACCCCCAACACCAGCAGGCAAACCGCCAGCGCTGGAGCCAAAAAGCTCGGTCGAAGGAGGCCTGAGACCCACTGGAACGGACCCTCTTTCACTGGCGCATCCTCTATCGCAGTCCTCAACTCACCGCGTGCTGCATTGATAAAGGTGCTTCCGGCCCGCAGCTCCGTCACACACAGCGGACAGTCGAAGAGGTGCTCCTCGAACCTGTCCAACGTCTCTCCGCTGAGTTCGCCCAGCAGATAGCGTTCTACAGCCATTTCCTGGAGTGCATCCTGATGGTTCATCGCAAAAGGCCTCTATTTCTCCATAGTGTGGCGTCCCGTGTAATCGTTTCAACCTTCTGAAAAATGGTTCTGCGGCAGGTGCATCTCAAAGCTTTTCTCCTACTCGCCTTGAATAGAGCTCCCGAAACGCTCCTTTGGCCCGATGCAGCAGAACCCTAAGGTACTCACGGTCGACCCCCATCTCACGGCAAACCTTGTCTTTATCGCGTTCTTCCAAAAAAATCGCTCGCAACACATCTCGGTCCCGCCGTTTCAGCTTTGCCAGAACCTTCCGCACTACATCGCGTGTATCGTGCGAAATAACCATACTTAGGGCATCTGGCCTGGTCTCCGCGATCTGTTCGGCAGCCGCCTCGTCCAGCGCCTCCACCCTGCCGGAGGCCCGGTACTGCTCCATCAGCACATTGTTGCAGATAGAGTTGACTAGCGGCCCAAGGCGCTCAGGATTGCGAACGCCGCCTTCGCTGCGTATCAATGTAAGCGTACGCGAAAATGTCTCCTGTTTCAGATCTTCGATCATCTCTGGCGCACGAACCCGCGAACGCAGCTTCAACGTAATCAACTCGCTGAAGTAGCCAACGAAATGCTGCTCCGTCGAAGCGTCTCCCGCGCGCAGCCTGCTTACATAGGAGCCATCGAACGCTTCAAAGTTCACAGAGGGCCCTCTCTCCCATGTCCAAAAGTCTACACGACGAAAGGCGATGACTTCACTCGCCGAATGACTGCAATTGGAACAAAACAAGAGTCTTCCGCATCTCTCCCTCGTTGAGCCGCCGTTCCGTGCCCAATTCGCACCGGCTAATTTTTTTGAAACGCTCCAGCGATGCTCGCCACTATGCCGATAAGCAGTTCAGTGGCGATTTTGACCGCTCCCGCCAGAGTGGCTTAGGACGATTCACAGGCTGACAAAAACAAGAAGAAGGTGTGACATGTCTGGAGATTACAGTACCGTTCTCATCACCTTGGGAAGTTTGGCTTGCTTTGCTGCTTTTGGTTGGTTTCTGGAATCCGCTACGGAACAGTCCGATCCCAACGACGACAGCGCGTCCGAAGACACCCTTCAACGACAGCGCGCCCACATCTACATGGCAGCCGTCATCGTTGCCATGTGCACCTTCATCGCGTGAAATCACAACACACAACACTACAAGGATAATTCTCATGGCCCAGTACAGAGGCAAAGTGAAGTGGTTCAACAACGTAAAAGGCTACGGCTTTCTGGGACACGACGGCGGCGTTGACGTCTTCGTCCATTTCAGCTCCATCCAGAAAGAAGGCTACAAATTTCTCAAAGAAGGCGACGAAGTAACCTTCGACATCGTTCAAGGAAAGAAAGGCCCGCAGGCCGACTGTGTCACACGGGAGACTCATTCCCACACAATGACGGCACACGCCTGACAACTGCTGGATTCATCGCGTAACTTTCGCATCGCCTGATGTCGGCCAGTTCACATAGATGGGATTCCCCATCAGCCAAAGCTTGCCATCCGGCCCATGCACGTCGGCGCGAATCCAGTGCCTCTTCCCATCGCTCTTCCAGTGGATCTGTATCGTTTGCTCCTGTCCATGGATCACTTCTGCCGAAGACTCTGCCATCGACTGCCCATCTTCGAGGAGCACGAGCTTCGATCCATCCACACCGGCAACATGAACCGAAAACTCAACCTCCGCTCCTGCCGAGGCAGCTAGCATGTCCCCCATGCTGGCGCTCGCATCGCCACTTTGTCCGCGCAACTCAAGCAAGCGGTCCTTGCTCGCTGTCAGATCCACGAAGACGTGCCCAGCGCGAATGGCCTCGAGAATCGCAGGCGTCGATAACTCCGCCGCATACACAACCGTCGTCGGACTACCGATAGAGCCCACCTCATCCAGAGGCCGCTGCGCCGTATGGTTATCGCTGCCCCCTATTCCTGTAAGCCGAAATCCACGGTTAAGCTGCTTCTCCCAAAAAGATAACCCAGCGAACGGACCATCTTCAGCACCGCTATTCACTGCCTCGACAGCCTGCACCAGATTTAGGTCGGCCTCCGGCGTTGGATTCCAGCCGCAGCCCATGCACGCTTCCCCCGTTGGAGCATTCGGATGGTTGATGGAAATCAAACCGCCAATCTGATTAGCCCGGCGCAAAAGCGTATTGATATCCGGAACCTCACGCGAGCCAACGCGAAAATCCAGCGGAGCCACAGTGCCGAACAGATTCGCATGACCATGGAAGGTCGTCATCTCTCTTCCCGGAATCATCAGCAGGCTATCGAAGTAAGGCTGCAACTCCCTCATCGAGTTATTCTGTGAAGTCGTATTGTGGTCTGTGATCGCAATAAAATCCAACCCCCTGCGCGCCGCCGCTTCGGCAATCACAAAAACTGGACAAGGCACCTTCACGCCGCCCAGGCTATTGCAAGATCCGTCGCTGTGCGCGGTGTGCATGTGCAGATCGCCTCTAAACCACCTGGGCCCGGAACGTAACGGACTGCGAAGCACAACTGGCTGGTCGCGAACAAGACCGCTATCGGTAAAAAAGACATTAGCCGTATAAGTCGCCGTCACGTTTGGGCGGATATTAGGAACACCGATCAGCAGCTTCCAGGTTCCAGCAGCAATCGGGCCGGCAAGACACGACGGCGTCGCATCGGTAGCGCTCACGGTCAGCGTTGATTTGTTCCCGCCGCTCCAGCAGCGTAACCCCTTTGGATCGAGCAATCCAATATCAAGGGCCGTCCTCTGCTCCTTCCCCGTGTAGCTGAAAGTAAGCGTGACGCGCTGCGTGCCCGGAGGTACCTGAAAGGGAGCTTCAATATAGGTATTGTTCTGACTGCCGGTAACAGTCCCATGCAGAACAACTTCATTCGCCGAGCCAGAGGAGGAAGCCTGTGTCATCTCCTCCGCCATCCCGCTCGCAACTGCAAAAGTCAGTACCAGTGCAGACAATAAAGTAAAATATAGCTTTAGGATTCCGGCCATATAGCTGAGTTTATGCCAGGCAATCGCACGGAAATGCGAATATTCCGTGTCTGAACCACCTTGATCGCGGCTCCCATCCCAGATAACTCCTCGTCTAAAAACTGGTAAAGAAGAAAATCAGGCGTTTATCGCATCAGAATAGATGGGAAACTCCTGCTGTGAAAGGAGGACAATGCAACTTCGCAGCTTGGCGGTACTAGGTCTCGTGTTGGCAATCGCTACTCCATCCATCCACTCACAGGAGACCAGCCCCCCTTCCTCTTCCGCACAGCAGGCCAGCATTATTCATGTGGATGCTACATCGGAAGGAACGCCCTTCCCTCACTTCTGGGAGCAGATCTTCGGCTCTGGCCGTGCCATCCTCTCATTGCGGGAAGACTACCGCGACGACATCCGCACAGTAAAAAAAGCAACAGGATTTCAGGCAGTCCGCTTCCACGGCATCTTCATGGATGAAGTCGGCCTCTTCGATCTCGACGCCAACGGCAAACCAATCTACAACTTCTCCTACATCGACCACATCTACGACGGCCTCTTAGCCAACGGCGTTCGTCCATTCGTCGAGCTGAGTTTCATGCCAAAGAAGCTTGCCTCCGATCCCGCCGCGCTCCATGCCTTCTGGTACAAGCAGAATGTCTCTCCACCAAAGGACTACAAGCTGTGGAACGACATGATTACAGCCTTTGCACAGCACCTCGTTGATCGCTACGGCATCGACGAAGTCTCCCAGTGGTACTTCGAAGTTTGGAACGAACCTAACCTCGACTTCTGGGCCGGCAAGCCTCTTCAACCCACCTACTACGAGCTCTACGACAACACCGCGAAGGCCCTCAAAAACGTGAGCCCGCGCATTCGCGTAGGCGGTCCCTCGACCGCTCAGGCCGCCTGGGTCGCAAGCTTTCTCGACCACGCCAAACAAAGCGGTGCCCCCGTAGACTTTGTCAGCAGCCACGTCTACGCCAACGACACCGCCAAAGACGTCTTCCACACAAACGAAGTAATTCCGCGCGACCAGATGGTATGTCGCGCCGTCCGCAAGGTACACGACGAAATCGCCGCTTCCCCTTTTCCCAGAACACCTCTGATCTTCAGCGAGTACAACGCCAGCTACGCCAACGAGCCAAACGTTACCGACACCGTCTACATGGGCCCTTGGCTCGCAGACATCATCAGCCAGTGCGACGGCCTCACCGAAGCCATGAGCTACTGGTCCTTCTCCGATGTCTTCGAAGAACAGGGCGTCGTCAAAACTCCCTTCTACGGTGGCTTCGGCCTCGTAGCCGAAGACAGCATTCCCAAGCCCGCGCTCAACGCCTTCGCAATGCTTCATGAACTCGGTGATCGCCGCATCCACGTCGATTCCGACTCCGTGCTCGCAACCAGACGAAGTGACGGCACCCTCGTTATGGCTCTCTGGAACTATGCCCCTCCCTTCGGCACAGGGCCAACATACACGCCCCCCCCAGCCAACCAGGGCCCCGACAAAACCTTCACGCTGAAGCTAACCGGCGTAGCCCCAAATGCCTCAGGCCAGCTCTGGCGCCTCGACGCCGATCACGGCAACGTCCTGAAAACATTCGATGCAATGGGTCGCCCCGCAACTCCCACCCGCGACCAGATCGCCCGCCTGCGAGAGGCCGGCAGACCTTCACCACCAGAACAGGTCGCCCTCAAAGACGGCAGCCTGACAGTAAATATTCCCCCGCAGGGCCTTGTAGTCCTCGAAGTAAGGAACGGAAAATTAGCACACTAGCATCTTAAACTACGTTCCGCACGCCATTTGCGTATGCCTGACAAATCTGCCAACGATGCGATCGACATAAAGGTCTCCAACTCGCACTCTATAACGAGACGCAGTGCGGTCAAACTCCTGGGCGGCGCCCTCATCACCGGCTTTAGCTCTTCAAGCCTTCTCTACGCTTCGCCGGCCGCTCGGCAGGAGACCTACCCTACAACCTCGCCCAGCGAAGACGACGACGCATTCCTCGACGACATGCAGCGTCGCGCCTGCCTCTACTTCACCGAGCAAGTGGAACCATCCAACGGGCAGGTTCTGGATCGCGCCTTCAACAAGAGCACCACCGGCACCCGCGACACTCGCTTCGTATCCAGCGTCGCCGCAACCGGCTTCGGCCTCACCGCGCTCTGCATCGCCGACAGAAGGCGATTCATCTCAACCAGCCAGGCAAAAAAACAAGTACTCGCCACCCTCAAATTCCACCTCAACTCCATGCCGCACGAACACGGCTTCCTCTATCACTTCAACGACGTCGAAAGCGGTCAACCCCTCATCAACAGCGAAGTATCTCCAATCGACACTTCGATCTTCCTCTGCGGTGCCCTCACCTGTCGCGCCCACTTCAACGACCCCGAGATCACCCATCTCGTCACGCAACTCTACAATCGCGTCGAGTGGCCTGGATGCTCAACATGGGCAAGACATTCTCCAAAGCCTGGCGTCCTGATATAGGTTTCGTCTACTCCCGATGGGATCACTATAGCGAGCTGATGATGCTCTACCTCCTGGCCATCGGCTCTCCAACGCATCCAATCGCACCTGACCACTGGAACAGCTTCACTCGTCCAAAGCTCGAGTTCGGTCCCTACACCTACATCAGCGGCCACGACCCTCTCTTCGTCCATCAGTTCTCTCACGCGTGGTTCGACTTCGCACACCGCCGCGACGCTTACGCCGACTACTTCGCCAACTCCATCACAGCGACGCGCGCGCACAAGGCCTTCTGTCTCAGCCTCAACCGCGGCTACAACGAAGACTACTGGGGCGTCACCGCATCCGACTGGCAACACGGCTACACCGCATGGGGAGGCCCACCACTCCTCGGGCCAGTCGACGGATCAGTTGTCCCATGCGCCACCGCCGGCTCTCTACCGTTCCTACCCGCAGAGTGCCTCCGCGTCCTTCGCTCATTGAAAGACACCTATGGCGATGACGCATGGGGCCGCTACGGCTTCGTCGATGCCTTTCACCCACAGCTCTCCTGGTACAACCCCGATGTCCTCGGCATCGACCTCGGAATCGGCCTGCTGATGGCAGAGAATCTCCGTACCGGCTATGTGTGGGGCACCTTCATGAAGAACCCCGAGCCATTCGCAGCCATGAAGATGACAGGCTTCCAAAACATCTGAGCCGTGCCTGCTACGCAACCTCTACCTTCTTCGCTTCGGCAGCCTGCGGCGCAATGCGTTTCGCCAGCTCCTTCAACGTAGCTTTGTTCAGCGGCCGCTCATGCAACAGCAACTCAGCAGCCCGAACGATTGGATTGCAGTGAAACCATCGTTGAATAGCGTTGTCATGCAGAAGGTTGGTAATAGCAAGCAGCGACATGCCTTGATGGTGCGCCATCCACGATCGCACAAGCTTCGGCTCACCTCCCTCCGTATAGTCCGCAGCTTCATAGAAGCCATACGCGCCGAGCCACCCCAGCTTCACCATGCGACGCAGATTAGCCAGCGCCTCGTCTCTCAGAAAAGGCAGCACCAGAAAAGTAGAGTAAGGCGAGATCACCGGCCCATCCTCCGCGCCATACTTCAGAGCCAGCGCAGGAATGCCCCACGCCTGATACCCATACCGCCCTATATTGTCCACCTTCGCCCAGCCTGACTCCGAAATTCCCCACGGAATCTCGCGCACATATTTCCGTTGAATATGTGCCACCGCCTCCAGCGAGCGCGTGATCAGCGTATCGGGAAACGTACGCATCCAAAGTGCGGGCATCATGTATTCGAACATCGTGCCGGTCCACGAAAGCAAAGCCGCACGCCCATCAACGAGAGTATGCGAACGCTCCAGACGAAACCACGACTGCTGCGCTATATCTCCCTTGGCCACAGCTAGAAAAGTAGCGATCCGTGCCTCGGAAGCCAGCAGGTCATAACACGCAGAATTGAGTTCCTCTCTCACACCGTCGAAGCCAACAGAGAGGAGTTGACGCGATTCTTCCAGCAAAAAGCGATAATCCATCGCTTCGGCATGGCGTTCTGCCTCGGCGGCGATTGCTGTCACATCCGCCTGCAGCTTCGAAAGCTTCTCCTGCGCCGCACCCAGCAAAGCCCGCAGTTGCGTCGCCAGCGACACCACAGGCACAGTCTCAGGATCGGCAAGCGCAGTCCCCGCAAGCCGTTCATTCAAGCCGGCAGCATACATCGCCGCACCCTGCAATGTGGGCACACGCAAATCTTCGGGCAGAGCAAGCTGGCTAAGCTCAAACAGCTGAGAGTACTGCGGCAGCAACCACGGCAGATATTGCTGAACGAACTGAACAAGCGCCGCATGACGGTGCGATGCCTCATCAGCAAGCCATCTCTCCGCATCTCTGCTCTCTGCATTCAACGAACGCGTAGGCTCCTTCTCCAGCAGAGCCTTGATCCGCAAGCGCAAAGTTCGTGAATCACTCTCCCCCGAAGAGTCTCGTCCTCCCAATCCGGACATCTGTTCCACGACACCCACGTTCTCTTCCCGCAGAAGAGGGCGTTTAAGCAGCTCCAGCGCACCGGTATGCAGGGTATAAAGGGATGCCGAAAGATTGCCGCTATCAACAGAGGAGACGGTGAACGGCGCAATCGGTTGAAGCGTCTCGATGTCGTACCAGTTGTAGATATGGCCGCAATATTTCTTCAGCCCTTCATAAGTGCCAAGCGTTCCCAGTGTCGCCTCGGCAAACTCAGACAGCGTAATAAAACCAAACTCATACGCAGCCTGCCTCGCATTAAAGAGCATCCCGAGATTCGTCGGCGAGAGTTTCCGTATCTGCAGCGTTCCATCTTCCTCAACATTATCCGGGATCAGCCAATGATTGCGCGCATCTCCAAACTCTGAGTAATACCTCCATATTTGTAACGCATGCTGTTGCAAAAACAACTTGTCTTCGCGCTCAAGCGCCCCTTCTTTCCGTCGCGGAGGTGAATTCAGCCATGCCGCCGCTATTGGCGCCAGAGCCCAAAGCGCAAGTATCGGCGTGGCAAAACGCAGTGCATGAGCATGATGTGGCAGCAACGCAACCGCCACTGCAAGCGCCAACACTGGTGAGGCCTTCAGATAACGATCCAGCGCAGTCTTCCCGCTGCCGGCCTCCGATTCTGCCGCCGTCTCCCAATCCAGCAGATTCCTCCCCGAGATCAACGTACGATTCAGCGAGCGGACAATGGCGTCCAGCGATAGCAACATATGATGCGGAAGAAAGATGAGGTTCAGCACCGTAGCGCCGAAGCCGGTGAAGAAGGCCAACAAACCATCACGCGCTTCAGTAAAACTCAAGTGCAATAAGGCGCGTCCAAGATCGAACCCAAGCTGAACAATTCCCGGAAGCACAAGCAGAACAAGCGTAGCCATCGTCCAGTAGAGCGGCCCGCCGGGAAGAAAAAACCAGCCAAATACAAACAACAGAAACGTAATCGGCTCAATAAGACTGCGCCGAAGATTATCCAGAATCTTCCATCGCGAGATCGTGCTGATAGGATTCTCCACCAGCCGCCCAGACTCATCCGGAACCAGACTGAACAGCCAGCGAGTAATCTGCCAGTCTCCGCGAACCCAGCGATGTTTACGTCGAGTATGGGCAGAGTAGTGCGAAGGGTAGTCGTCAATCACCTCGATGTCCGTCACAAGTCCCGCACGAACATAAGCGCCTTCAATCAGGTCATGCGACAAAAGTGCATTACGCGGGAAACGATGATTAAGCACCTCATGGAAAACCTCCGCCTCATAGATGCCCTTCCCCGTGAAGATGCCTTCGCCAAACAAATCCTGATACACGTCTGAAACCGCGCGTGTGTATATATCAAAACCCGTCTCGCCGGAGTACAAATGTGCCAGCCGCGAGCGCGATGCCGAAGCCACACTAATGCCAACGCGAGGCTGCAGAATTCCATAACCGGCCGTAACAATACGAAGCTTCGGATTAATGATTGCCCGGTTCAACGGATGCATGATGGTACCGATCATTCGTGCCGCAGTTCCACGCGGAAGTTGCGTATCGGAGTCCAACGTAATGATGTATCGCACATCATTCAACAGTTCCTGCGGACCGGCCTTAATAGGAAAGCTATCGAAGTCGTGACGCAAAAACCTGTTGAGGTCCAGGAGCTTACCCCGCTTTCGCTCCCAGCCCATCCACACTCCTTGACGAGAGTTGAAGGTACGGTGACGATGCAACAGAAAGAACGACCCGCCCTGATGACCGGCATATTTCTCATTCAACTCATTGATCGATTGCACCGCCTGCCGAACCAACGGGTCGGTATCCTCTATCGGTGGCCGCATCTTCGTGTCAGGCAGATCAGTCAACAAGCCAAAATGTATATTCGGATCTTTATTGGCCAGATAGCGCGCCTCAAGCTCTTCAAGCAGCTCCTGAACCTGTCGCTCGCGCAACAAGAGAGTAGGCACCACCACAAAAGTCGTCGCCTCACCAGGAACGCCCTTGGAAAGATCCACCTTCGGCAAAGCCTCTGCTTTGAACATCGCCGAAACCGTAGCATTCACCAGATCGACAGCCCCTTGGGTAGCAGGCAAAAGAGCAAACAACAACGCGCCCATCACCAGCCAGAAATCATTATGTGGAACCAGTGGCAGAATCAACGCAGTAATTAACAGCACACCAATAATAAAGATCCCAAGAATATAGAACTCTTCATTCTGAGTCCGCATGAAGCTCCGAATGCGTTCCGGAATCGGAGGATGGTATCCAATACGATGCTGTAACTCCGCCCTGCCTTCAGCAAAGAGATAGTAGCCAATATGCCTCTTACGCAGGGCAAGCCTCGGGTCAGCTATCTCTGTTTTGGCCGCCTGCCGAGCAAGCTCAAGCGCAGTCTGCGCAGTCTCCACTTCACTGGTGTCGGCATACTTCGCCAACTCCGCAACGCGCTGATGATAAGCACTGCGCGTCTCCAATTCCATCCGCTCAAATACTCCGTCCGGATCTTGTCGAAGAATCACACCGAACGGAATCAACGCTTCCAGAACCTCAGACCACTCCGCCTGGCTTAGGCGTCTCAAACTATGAATCGGCGCAGAAAACGGCGACCTTTCAATAGGCGGCATCTCACCCGCAGCGAATGCCTCATCTGCACGATCGAGAATGAATTGAAGCTGCGCCAGCTTCAAAGAGTCAGGCAGCAGTTGTATCTCTCGTAATAGCAACGGGTGATGCCGCTGAACTTGCTCCACATAAATCGCGAGCGACTCCGGCGACCATATCCCTTCGGCCGCTGCGAGATATCCCATCGCAAGATGGACAACCTGGGGCAGGTCATCGCCCGATGCCACGCGAACATGAGGGAGCTGTCGAAACAACGACGCTACAGTCTCGTCCGTAGGAATCGCCACCTGAAACATCCGTGAGCTCTCCAGCAACTCAAGCTGCGGAGTCAGTTCATTCGTAGAAACAAGCTTGCGGCAGACTCTCAGCCGCTCGCTAAGGCGAACTCGTAATTCAACCAGCCTCTTTGAAAGAGCGCCATAAGTAACTGCAGAAGGCAGTGGCTGCCACCCCCTCGCGAGCACGTCAGCATCTTCACGCAGCTCTGCTTCTGTAACCGACGGCTTCTCAGGCAGCCCGGTCGTTGCAAAGTCCGTTACCGGCGCCGTAAGCGAAGAGCCATGTTCGGACGTCATATTTTCTGGTAACAGCGCCATTAAAGTTCCTTCGGAAATTAAGCATTGGTTGGCATGCAAAAGTTAAATATGGCGTTCAAACGAACGCATCACCGATAACTTGCAGCCTGCATTTCAAACATGGAGGCATAAACGCCACCGCGAGACATAAGCTGATCGTGGTTTCCTTCTTCTATCAAGCGGCCTCCTTCCAGAACAACAATGCGGTCTGCCATACGAACCGTGGAGAATCGATGCGAAATTAGCAACGCCATCTTTCCTTCGGTCAACTCAGCAAACCGTTCAAACACCTCCAACTCACTTCGTGCATCCAGCGCCGCCGTAGGCTCATCCAGTATCAACAGCTCTGCGTCACGCAGATAGGCTCTCGCCAGAGCGATCTTCTGCCACTCTCCGCCCGACAGCTCCACGCCACTTTCAAAGCGGCGACCAAGCATCTGGTCATAGCCGCCAGCCAGCTTGCTTACCACCGTATCGGCGAGGCTCTTATGCGCCGCCATCTCGATGTCCGCCTGATCGCTCTCATGTTCAATCTGGCCAACCGCGATATTCTCACGCGCCGTCATCTCGAACCGCACGAAGTCCTGAAAGATAACGCCAATGTGTCGATGCAGGTCTTCAAGCGAATACTCTCGCAGATCAACGCCATCCAGCAGAATCTGGCCCTCCGTAGGATCATAGAGCCGCGTGATCAGCTTGACCACAGTTGTCTTTCCTTGGCCATTCTCCCCAATCAGTGCAATCCGTTCACCAGGCGCAAGCATCAGGTTAAAGTTCTTCAACACCGTCCGAGTCGTTCCCGGATAAGCGAATGACACATTGCGAAACTCAAATCCGCGCTGAACCGTATCCGGCACGCGCAACCCATTCGGGTTTGCATCAACTGTAGGCTTCATCTCGAAGAAGGCAATCAAATCCGTAAGGAAGAGCGCCTGATCCGCAATACCGGACGCCGTAGAAAACACCTGCTGCAAATTCGAGCTCGCCTGCTGGATCGCCGTAGTCAAAAAAGTGAACTGACCGATATCGTACCCACCATGAAGCGTCCGCCAGATCACATAAACATAAGCGCCGTAGTATCCCAGCGTTCCAATCACGCCAAGCAAGCCACCCACAATCAGCTTCGAGCGTGACAGCGCAACGTCCTCAACGTAAACCTGGTGCGCCAGCGCCTGAAATCTTCCAGTGAAAAATTTATGCAGCCCAAACAGCTTGACCTCTTTGGCTCCCTCGCGACTCCCCGCCACCTGACGCAGATAATCCATCTGCCGCTTAGCCGGAGTCTGCCGAAAGTTCTTTGCATACCCAAGAAACGCATAATGCGTCTCACCAATAAAAGACGGCAGCACGCCAAAAGCCAGCAGAAGCACCAGCCACGGAGAAGCCCACGCAAGCGCAGCGGAGAAGGTCAGCGTCGTAATCACCTGCTGTACCAGCCGCCCCATCTGCTGAATCATCGCCAGCCGATCCGTAGCCTGTACCCGCGCCCGCTCCAGCCGGTCATAAAACGCCGGGTCCTCATACGTAGTCAGATCAAGCCGTGAAGCCTGCTCCATCACACGCACACTCACATACTGCGTATATCGATTCGCCAGCAGCGAGTCAGAATAATCAATCGCGCGAGTGATAAGACCCAGAAAAACATTCAGCCCGATCTCAGTGCCCACCAGCGTCCAGAAGCGAGGCGCAAGAACCTCACCTCGAATCACATTCGCAATATCCGTAATGATGAACTGCGCCACCTTCGCAATCGCAAACGGCAGAACCGCCACAATAACGCGAAGAATCAATCCCCACACAACGACGCTAGAACCCGAGTCCCAAAGTATCCGAAGCACTGGCGGAACGTTGCGCAATGACCGCAACCGTTCTAGCCACGGGCTTTCTGTCTTCGCATGGTTGTTGGAATCATTCATGGGATCAACAAGGAGACCAACAACCAGGGCTGTCCCAGCAGGTCTGACCTTATGGATGCATCATAGCGAAGTTACGTTGGATCAATCGCACCTAGTTCACGCCCACGACCTCAGCCGAACCAGCCGAAACAACAACATGCAGCTTCTCCCCTTTAATCTCGGCCAAACCATCAGCATCCCACAGCGCACTCACCCTGCTACATCCCGCCAGAGCCGTATGATCCATCGGCAGATCAAGAGTCTCCTCCTTATCCCCCTTATTCACTACGACGAGAACTCGCCCTTCCCCACTACTCGCCGCACAACCCCACCGCAAATTCCCTCCCCGCACATAAGCCATAGTGTCCGCATCCGCCTCTAGCACCTGTTGCTCTCCAGTCTGCAATGCCGCATGCTCGCGCCGCAGTTCCAGCAATCCCCTCACCCAATCATGCATCTCCTTCTGCGCAGCCGTCCGCGATCCCTCCACAAACGCATCGCCCGGAAAGTCCCGTCGATTATCCGGATCATCCCCACCCATCATCGCAATCTCATCACCCGAATAAATCTGCGGCATCCCCCTCATCGTCGCAAGAATCGCGAACGCCAGCTTCAGTTTCTCCGTCGTTGCTCCCTTCTCACTCAAAAACCGCGCCGTGTCATGATTCCCTTCAAACGGCACCAGTCTCTCCGGATGCGGATACAGCGCATCCAGCCGCCATACCTCCGTCAGCTTCGACATCGGCGCTCCACGCAGCAACACATCGCG
Organism: uncultured Acidobacteriaceae bacterium; assembly: GCA_963831665.1. GTDB lineage: Bacteria > Acidobacteriota > Terriglobia > Terriglobales > Acidobacteriaceae > Edaphobacter. The sequence goes on from CAWHRG010000001.1 coordinate 860,941, forward strand.
TAGTCCAAAGTAAGTCGGAAAATCAAACGGAGTATCCAGCCCCGTATCCACGCCATTCCGCGTCACGCCCCCGGCAAACGCCGACGTAATCGTCGCATCCGGATTGAACACCTCACCTACCGTAGTCACTCGCGGATACAGTCCATGAATCTCCGCATGAAATCCCTTCCAAAACTCTCTTCCCACATAAGGAAACGTATCCAGCCGCAAGCCATCCAACCCCGCCTGCTCAATCCACCACACAGCGTTCTGCGTCAGATACTGCGCCACCGCAGCATTCTCCTGATTCAAATCCGGCAGCACATTCGCAAACCATCCCTCCGTCACATCCCGCTGCGTAAGCCACGGAGCATGCGGATCCGTCAGCGGTTTGAAATCCCCCTGCGCCTCGCGATGATTCCCCTTCGTCCCATGAAACCAATCAGGCTCAGGCGAATCCTCCACCCAAACATGCGCAGGCCCAACATGATTTGGCACCGTATCCAGCACCAGCTTCATCCCGCGCTTATGCAGCGCTGCCGCAAGCGCCTTGAAATCCTCCAGCGTGCCAAAGTGTTCATCGACCGCATACATATCGGTCGCGCCATACCCGTGATAGCTCTGGTCCTCATGGTTCTGATACACCGGCGTAATCCACACCGTCGTCACACCCAAATCCTGCAGATAATCAAGATGCTGCATAATCCCACGCAGATCACCTCCATGCCAGCCACGCGGCTTCGTGCGATCGTAGCCAGCGCCATTGTTCGTCGCATCGCCATCCGCAAAGCGATCCGTCATGATCAGATACATCACGTCCTTCGACGAGAACCCCGCAAACCCATCATCACTCTTCCGCCGCGCCGCAAAGGTAAACGGCAGCGTAGTCTTGCCCTCCACTCGCCTCCGCTGTAATCGTCACCGTCTCCGTCTTCGCCGGCGAAGCGCTTAGCCACAACTGCGCCCAGTGCCCATTCGCCGAAACCTTCGTCTTCTCCACTCGCAGCCGCGCATCACTCACCCGAAACCGCGCACCAGCCAGATTCTCACCCTGCACCAGCAGCATCGCCTTCGGCATCGCCGCCCACCAATTCGGCGGATCGACCTTCGTCATACGAGGCGCACTCCCCTGCGCACTCATAAGCAGAGGAAGCATCACCCACGCCGCAACCATCATTCGCACGAAATTCATCACCACAAAAAATCTCCGTTCATAAAAGCAGAGCGCCGTATGGACAACCAACCATACGGCGCTTGTGTCTTCGTTCGGTACAGCTTAGAAAAGCACCCGAATCGCCATCTGTAACTGACGTGAGCTGTACTGCCGCGTCGCCGTTATATGGCCAAAGTTACCATCCGACGTATAGCTGTCCGGATTCTGGAACTGCGGCGTATTCGTTATGTTGAAGGCCTCAGCTCGAAGCTCCGTCCCAAATCGCTCCGTAAAGTGCAGCGTCTTGAATATCGAGACGTCACCCGACGCAAGCCCAGGACCGAAGACAGCATTGCGAGCAATATTACCCTGCGACCCCAGCGGCGTAGCCACAATGTTCGACGTATCAAACCACTGACCCGAGATACTGTGTGGCAGCGAGATAGGACCAGTTGCTGTAGAACGCGGGCTGTAATTTGTACCGAACTGCGGCGTCAAAATCGTCACAGGAGTTCCCGTCTGCGCCTGCACAATCGTATTCAGCTGCCACCCTCCGGCTGCAAGTTCCAACCCTCGGTTCCAATGACTGCCGAACTTCTGTCCATGCCCAAACGGAAGATTGTACAGAGCACTCGCGATAAACACATGCCGCTGGTCCAGCAGTGAGTTCCCTTTGTTCATGCTCGTATCAAAGGGATACAGAGAGCTCACCGTCGAGTAGCCAATGTACCCATCGGAGTTATCAATGTTATGCGACCACGTATACGAGGTCGTCAGTGTCAGGCTATTGCTCATCCGATGATTCAGCTGAGCCTGCAGCGAGTTATAGTGCGACGTTCCGTTGTTGAACTGTGCAATCACCTGCCCCAGGTTCGGGAACAAAGCAGGCGCGCCGCCAATGTGCACTGTGTTGTAGTTGTAGCCGGTAGCCAGATGATCGCTCTTATTGCCCACAAAGGCCACCGTGAATGTCGTTCCATTTCCTACCTGCTGTTGAAGCTGCAGGTTGTACTGCTGAACCGTGGGAATCTTGTTATTCCGGTTCGTCGTGAAGATATTCACGCCCGTCGGCGGAAAGTTAGGATCGAAGTTCGGATACCCCGGCAAAGGAAGCGGATTAGTTGCCAGCCGATTATCGTTATCAGCTAATACATTGTCTGGGTTCTGCGGTCCCTGCCCGGTAAATGTAATGCGATATCCCTGCGCAGCCGTGTACGCTACGCTTCCGCCAAACGGCACCTGCTGTCCAAACTGATTGTCGATTCCCCCACGATCAAGGAAGTAGAACATGCCATATCCGCCGCGAAGCACCGTCTTGCCCGACCCATACAAGTCATACGCAAAACCGATACGCGGAGCGACGTTGTTATAGTCCGTATTCACCAGCGAGCGCGGCACGCCATTCACGCCCGCCAGATCGACAACGCCCGTATTCATATTCAGCGCCGACTGCCGGTCATGCATCTCCGTCGGATAAGTAATAATGTCGTACCGAATGCCAAGGTTCAGCGTCAGCCGTTGATTGACCTTCCAGTCATCCTGGCCGAACATGCCAATCTCATAGTTGCGCGTTCCAAAAAATCCACTCTGCGCACCAATGCTGTAGTTGTCGATAAATCCGACCATCAACTCCGAAGGTTCATACCCGGTAAAGTCGCCCTGACCGATATTAAAAAATCCCTTACCCGCAACAGGACGAAAGAATGAAACATCACGCCGAATGGCATTCGCACCAAACTTGAAAGTATGGCGCCCATGGGTATAGCTCAACGAATCCAGTAATTGATAAGTGTTTTCAGGAACTGCATACAATCCATAATCGCCGGTGTACTCGAGATTTCCGTTACCGCCGATCAGCGCGCCTCCGCCCAGATTGGCATTGCGATTCGCATTCACAATCCCAAGATCCGCGGAGATAGGAATTCCGGAAAATACCGGAGCATTGGTAAAGGTATAGCGGTTATAAGCCGCACGAAACTCATTCAGCACATTCGGTGTAAAGACGTGGGTATAGCCAACAGCAGGACCACGTCCATGCGCCGTGTTGTCGCCTGAAGCAAACCCTGCAGGCAACAACGCAAACTCCGACGTACGCGTAAAGTCGCTCTGGTCGTAGGCAAACCGCGCAAAAAATGTATCGCGCTCGGTCGCATTCCAATCCAGCCGAACGTCAAAGGTATCGTAGTGCGTAATCTGCCGCCGAATTGTGCGGTAGTTGTTCTGTGTTCCATTCACCGTACCCACAACGTTGGGCAGTGGATACGCATTGAAATAATTTACCGACGCCGGATTCAGCCGGTCAGCTGGAATGATATTGCCTGCAAAGGGTGCGCACGTCAGCGGATCGTAGATCGCTCCATTCACCACCGCGGTTGGCGTGCACATCGTTGGCGCGTTTGTGCTCCCCTGCCCTAACAACTCCGAATAATTACCCGACCGCATCAGCGCTGTAGGAACCGTCAGAAGCTGAGCATTCAGCGGAGTGTCCTCGCGGAACCCCTGATAATCACCAAATAGAAATAGCTTATTGTGAATGATCGGACCGCCAATCGCTCCACCAAACTCATTGCGCTTGAACGGTTGTGCCGGAGTCTTTGACGCTCCAAAGAACTGATAGTTCGGATTGGCGTCGAACAAGCTCGAACGCGCAAACCAGAAAGCCGATCCATGAATATTGTTCGTACCCGACTTGATTGATGTCTGAACAATGGCACCGCCCGCCCTGCCAAACTCAGCGGGCGCAACAGACGTATTTACACGAAACTCCTGCGTCGCCTCGATGTTCGGAAAGAACACCAGCGTATTCACCAGTGCCTCGTTATTATCCACACCATCGAGGATGTAGTTATTAGCCTGCTGGCGAAGTCCGTTCGAAGAAACCGCTCCGCCGCCGCTCTCCTGGTTCCGAAACGTCTCTGCATCGCCATTAACGCCCGAGGCCGAGCTTCCATACTGCCCACGCGTCACGCCCGGCGTCAGCAGCGCCAACTGCGTAAAGTTCCGTCCATTCAGTGGCAGCTCCGTCACCTGGCGCCCCTGAACTACCGCGCCCACCGACGAGGTGGACAAGTCCACCAGTGGAGCCGCTCCCGTCACCTCGATCGTTGTATCGGAAGCCCCCGCCGTCAATTGGAAGTCGATCGTCTGAACCTGCGACACCTCCAGCACGAAGTTCTGCACTGCCGTCACAAACCCTTGGCTCGATCCCTCCACCCTGTAAGAGCCTCGGGTGACTCCCGTAAATACAAAACTCCCATCCGAGCCTGCGGTCCGCGTCTGCTTTACCCCGGTCTCGGTATTGGTCAGAGTCACAGTCGCTCCTGGAATCAGAGCCCCGGTACTGTCCGCCACCGTCCCAACGACACGCCCGGTATCCGTCTGCGCCCTCATCACTCCCGTCAGCCCAAGTGTCAGGCCGATCAGAAGAAGCATCCTGAAGAAAAATCTATGAGCCGTGTGTTCGAACCTAAAGTAACGTTTCATGCTGCCTCCAAATTGCTCTCCCAGCCGTCCTTTTGGTGGTCGGTCTGGCACAACTTCATGTTGAGAGCAGAACCATTTCGCTTTCAGACGTGTCACCGCAATATTCGTTCCTCCCTTTTTCCTTCAATTCTTCGTCATCCGTCAAATCATTTATTTTCATACACATAAGTACGACACATCAACTCGTATCTCCCGAAAAGGTGTATCTTAAAAAGCGAAGCTGTCTCGGTGAGATATACGTGAGGTAAATAATTCATGTCGCAACTCACGGAGAGCCCCTCCAGGGTCACCTTCGGTCTCTTCGAAGTCGACCTCCAGAGCGGCGAACTCTGGAAAGCCGGCAGACGCATCAAGATCCAGAGCCAGCCCTTCAAAGTCCTGGCCACCCTCCTCGAACATCCCGGCGAAGTCGTCACTCGCGAAGATCTCCAACTCCGCCTCTGGGGCAAAGACACCACCGTCGATTTCGACCACTCCCTCGGTACTGCCATCAACAAGATCCGCGAAGCTCTCGGCGACTCCGCCGATAACCCCCGCTTCATCGAGACCCTCGCCCGCCGGGGCTACCGTTTCATCGCCCCCGTCGGCTATCCAGTGGTGCCCGCTACCGCACAATCACCATCAGTTGCCGCAACAATTCCACCCACCCAACCACCAAAAACGCCCGAAAACGACCCAATTTCCCCGACCCAACCACCCCTGAAAAAAATCCACGCGATCTACATCGCCACCGCCGCAGCCGCCCTCGCCCTGGGCATCTATTTAGGAAGCTCCCGCCCCCACCCACCCCTCCGCATCACCCAGATCACCAACAGCGGCCGCATCTCGCCAGGCGCCCCAGCAATGGAAAGCTTCCCCTCCACCGCCACCGACGGCGTCCACATCTTCTCCTCCGTCATCGAAAACGGCCGTGCCTCCCTATCCCAGATCTCCATCGCCAACGGCGAAGCCGTTCCCCTCCCCATCCCCAGCGAGATCGCCGCTCCATCCTTGGGCGACCTCTCCCCTGACGGCTCTAAGCTGCTCCTCCGCAATCACTTAACTCCCGAGTCCGAGCAGCCCCTCTGGGTCGTCCCCGTCAGCGGAGGCAGCGCCCTCCGCGTCGCCAACATCCTCGCCCACGACGCCACATGGATGCCCGACGGTGAAGGAATCCTCTACGCTGCAGGCAACGAGCTCTTCGTAACCTCCTTAAAAGACGAGACTTCCACCAGATTCGCGACCGTCCCCGGACGAGCCTTCTGGCTCCGCTGGTCACCCGACGGCCATCTCCTCCGCTTCACCACCATCGACCCCCTCGCCCACACCATGTCCCTCTGGGAGCTCCCCGCCGGCACTCACACTCCGCACCCAATCCTCACCGGCTGGAGCACTCCACCCTCCGAGTGCTGCGGTACCTGGACTCCCGACGGAAAATACTTTGTCTTCCAATCCACCCGCGACGGCAACGAAGACCTTTGGCAGCTCCGTGGCAAAGACACCTCCAGCCCCACCCGCATCACCAACGGCCCCCTCCACTACGAGGCCCCCATCGCCGATCGCACCGGCCATCGCATCTTCTTCCTCGGCCTCGACACCCAATCCGAACTCCTCCGCTACGCCGCCGACCGCCGCGAATTCCTTCCCGAAAACAACTTCCTCTCCCAGGCAGCTCGCGTCAGCTTCTCCCGCGACCGCCAATGGGTCTCATGGACCGACGCACAGGGCCGTCTCTGGCGCGCCCGCGTCAATGGCGAAGAAGAGCTCCAACTCACCCCCGACTCCATGCAGGTCTTCCTCGCCCACTGGTCGCCCGACGGCCATCAGCTCGCCATCATGGCCCGCGAACCCGGCCAGGCCTGGCAGCTCTACTCCGTCCCCGCCGAAGGCGGCAGCCCCCAGCCCCTCCACCCCGAAAAACGCAACGCCGGCGACCCCGATTGGTCCGCAGACGGCCAATCCCTCGTCTTCGGCCGCGTCCCCGACCTCATGGGCAAAGAGAGCGGCTCACGCGCCATCCAGATCCTCGACCTCCGCACCCACACCATCACGCCCGTCCCGGGCTCCGAAGGCCTCTTCTCTCCCCGTTGGTCTCCCGACGGCCGTTACATCGCCGCCATCACCCTCGACCAGCGGCGGCTTATGCTCTTCGACGTCGCCGCCCGCACCTGGCGCCTCCTCGCCGAAACCTCCGTAGCCGATCCCGTCTGGAGCGCCGACAGCAAAGCAATCTACATCCACGCCTTCATGTCGCCCACCCAGCCCATCTACCGAGTCGACGTCCCCAGCGGCCAGCTCGAGCAAGTAGCCGACCTCACCAGCTTCCGCTCCGGCGAAACCGCCGACTACTTTTTCTGCGGTATCACCCCCGACAACGTGCCCCTCGTTCGCGCCCGTTCCTCCACCGGCAACCTCTACTCCATCGATCTCGACGGTAAATAGTCAGTCAGCCTCAATTCAAGCCAATCTCTTTATCATTCATTCAAAACCACTTACGAGGTGATACAAAAATGACCTCAAGAAGTAGGCCCTTTCATTGCGATGAGTCAACCAAATAGGTTTATCTTGCACAATGAAAGTTTTACGTCTGCCCGCGCTATTCCCCGCAGTATTCCTGTGCATTAGCCTCTCCACCTCCGCTCAAACTGCCAGCGCGCCAGCACCCCAGCTCAAAGCCCTCCCCAACGGAATCGAGCTAACCTCCGGCACCACCATCCTTCAGGTCACCGCCCTACGCGACGACGTTCTCCGCGTCCGCGCCGGACACTCCGGCCAGCTCCCCGAGGACGCCTCCTGGGCAGTCCTCCCCGAAGCCCGCACCTCCACCGTCACAGTCACTCCCTCCCCCACCGGCTTCGAGACAAAAGCCCTACGCGTCACCTTCACCCCCGACCTCCGCCTCACTATCTCCGACCTCAACGGAACCATCCTCCAGCAGGACGCCCGACCCATCGAATGGCACGGCAACAGCTTCGTCGTCGACAAGCAAAAATTTGGCGACTCCCACTTCTTCGGCCTCGGCGACAAGCCCGGCCCCCTCGATCGCGCCGGCCGCTCCTTCGTCATGTGGAACACCGACGCCTTCGGCTGGCAGGAGTCCACCGATCCCATCTACAAATCCATCCCCTTCTTCATCGACTACCGCGCCGCCCGCGCCCTCGGCGTCCTCTTCGACAACACCTTCCGCACCTTCTTCGACTTCGGCCACCAGTCCACATCCGACTACACCTTCAGCGCCCCCGACGGCCCCGTCGACTACTACCTCCTCTACGGCCCCGACCCCAAGAAAGTAGTCGAAACCTACGCCTGGCTCACTGGGCCCACGCCACTTCCTCCCCTCTGGACCCTGGGCTTCCAGCAATCCCGCTATAGCTACTTCACCGAAACAGAGCTCATGGGCATAGCCGATCGCCTCCGCGCAGACCACCTACCCGCTGACGCCGTCTACCTCGACATCGACTACCAGGACAAGAATCGCCCCTTCACCGTCAACACTCAAAACTTTCCCAACCTCGCCAAGATGGTCCACGACCTCGCCGAGAAGCACTTCCACACCGTCCTCATTACCGACCTTCACATCCCCGACCTCCCCGGCTACGCACCCTACGACACTGGCAAGGCCGGCGACCACTTCGTCAAAAATCCCGACGGCACCACCTACGTCGGCCCTGTCTGGCCCGGTCCCTCCGTCTTCCCCGACTTTACTCAGAAGAGCAGCCGCGAATGGTGGGGCACTCTCTATAAAGACTTCGTCCACGACGGTGTAGCCGGCTTCTGGAACGACATGAACGAGCCCGCCGTCTTCACTTACCCCACCAAGACCATGCCCGATAACGTCCAGCACCGCATCGACGGCACCGGCTTCCAACCCCGCACCGCCACCCACCTCGAGATCCACAACGTCTTCGGCATGCAGAACTCCCGCGCCACCTACGAAGGCCTCCTCAAACTCGCTCCCGACCAGCGCCCCTTCGTCCTCACCCGCGCCAGCTACGCGGGAGGCCAGCGTTACGCATCCACGTGGACCGGAGACAACAGCTCCACCTGGAACCATCTCCGCATGACCACCCCGCAGCTCCTCAACCTCGGCCTCAGCGGCTTCTCAATGAGCGGCGCCGACGTAGGAGGCTTCGCCGGTTCACCGCCGCCCGACCTCCTCACCAAGTGGCTCGAGCTCGCCGCCTTCCAGCCCATCTATCGCGACCACGCCGTCAAAGGCAGCCGCCCCCACGAGCCATGGGCCGACGGCCCCGAGCAGGAAGCCATCCGCCGCCGCTTCATCGAAGAGCGCTACCGCCTCATGCCCTACCTCTACACCACCGCCGAAGAGACCTCCCGCAACGGCGTCCCCATCATGCGCCCGCTCTTCCTCGAGTTCCCCAACGCCACCACCGACGGCCATCCCATCGACCTCGACGCAGGCAGCGAGTTCCTCTTCGGCCCCGACCTCCTCGTCGCGCCCAACCCCTCTCCCGAAGAAGTCGCCCCCTACGAAGTCCACCTTCCACCCGGCATCTGGTACGACTACTGGACCGGCGAGCGCATCGACCGCAGCGAAAAAATCGCCACCCGCGACCTCGAGCAACCCAGCACCCTACAAGCCAAAACTCAAACCGAAACCCAGCCGAAGACTGAAACCCAACCCAAACCCGAGACCAAGGCCATCCCCAGCATCGTCACAGCCGCCCATCCCCTGATGATCACCCCTACCCTCGCCGACCTGCCAGTCTACGTCCGCGCCGGTTCCATCATCCCCATCTCGCCTCTCACCCAAAGCACCGAAGAAATCCCCAACGGCCCCCTCACCATCCGCGTCTACGCTGGCGACAACTGCCACGGCACCCTCTATCAGGACGACGGCAAATCCTTCGCCTTCCGCAACGGCCAATACCTCCGCATGAACTTCACCTGCGAACTCCACCCCGACGGCTCCCTCACCGTCCACATCGCCGCACCCGAAGGCAGCTTCAAACCCTGGTGGCATCAGCTACGCATCGAAACCCTCGGCTGGAACTCCACCACTCACGAACTAACCTCCGCCACCACCAAAACCAAGCTGCAACAATCCAACAAATCCCCAAACAGCCCCTGGACCGCCACAATCCCCCAACCCACAGCAGCCACCGACCTAACCCTGAGGTAAGCCAACCCTGCTACGCTCGCTGTGCTGTTGCATTTGCATTTGCATCCGCATCTGCATTTGCATTTAGCTTGTCATTCTGAGCGAAGCGAAGAACCCCCGCATTTGCATTTGCAGTTGCTCGTTCTTCATTCCCCAAACCGACTGTGTCAAACTGCTTATGCACCATCTGCAAATCCTTCCCCTTCAATCGAGACGAAATGGACACACCGAAAGAGCTCAACGAGATCGTCCTTCCCCAGACCGTAGTCGGTCCGCTCACCCGCGCGGCGATCTTTCTGGTTGTCTCTATTCGCCCCGATGACGCAGCTTACGCGCATCTCCGCTCCTTCTGCGCGGACCTCGCCGGGCTCGTCCGTGCCGTCGAATTCCGCGACGTCGAGGCAGGCCTCACATGTGTCGTAGGATTCGGATCGAACGCCTGGGACGATCTCTTTGGCTCCCCTCGCCCCGCCGAACTGCACCCCTTTATTGAGATTCATTCCGGCCCCCGCCACGCCGTCTCAACCCCCGGAGACATCCTCTTCCACATTCGCGCCAAACGCATCGACCTCTGCTTCGAGCTGGCCACCCACATCATGGAAAACCTCGGCGACACCGTCACTGTTGCCGATGAAGTCCACGGCTTCCGCTACTTCGACGATCGCGACATGATGGGCTTTGTCGATGGCACAGAGAATCCCCGCGGACAGAAAGCCTCCGACGCCGCCATCGTCGGCGACGAAGACGCTGCTTTCTGCGGCGGCAGCTACGTCATCGTGCAAAAGTACCTCCACAACATGAAGGCATGGAACGCTCTCCCTACAGAAACACAGGAGCGAATCATCGGCCGCCACAAGCTCTCCGACGTCGAACTAAGCGACGCCGTTAAGCCCTCCTACGCGCACAACGCCCTCACCAACATCGAAGAGAACGGTCGCGAGATGCAGATCCTCAGAGATAACATGCCCTTCGGCCGCCCCGGCCACGGCGAGTTCGGCACCTACTTCATCGGATACAGCCGCACACCTCGCATCACCGAGCTCATGCTTCAGAACATGTTCGTCGGCCGCCCTCCCGGCAACTACGATCGGATCCTCGACTTCAGCACCGCAGTCACCGGCAACCTGTTCTTCGCACCATCGTCAACATTTCTCGACAACATCAGCGCCGACGCACAGCAGTCAGTCGAAACCGCACCATCGGACCCGCTCCCCTCTTCGCCCGCACAAGATACTTCACTCAAAATAGGATCACTCAAAGGAGAGTCAAATGAATAACCTCCACCGGGAACTGGCGCCCATCTCTGACGCCGCATGGGCACAGATTGAGGAAGAGACGACGAGGACGCTCAAGCGCTATCTCGCCGGGCGCCGCGTAGTCGACGCTCCTTCGTCAGGAGGAATCGCTCTGCCCGGTGTTGGCACCGGCCACCTCCTCCCCATCGCCGCTCCCGCAGAGGGCATCGTTGCAAGCCAGCGGGAAGTCAAGCCTCTCGTCGAACTGCGTGTTCCCTTCGACCTGTCCCGCCAGACCATCGACGACGTCGAGCGTGGATCCGATGACTCCGATTGGCAGCCCGCAAAAGACGCCGCAAAGAAACTCGCCTTCGCCGAAGACCGCGCCATCTTCAACGGATACAGCGAAGCCAATATCCAAGGCATTCGCGAGAGCACCAGCAATCCAATCGACACGCTGCCTGCGGACGTACGCGATTATCCTGATGCAGTAGCGCACGCACTCAGCCAACTCCGTCTCGTCGGCGTCAACGGCCCCTACTCCGTTCTGCTCGGAGCCACCGAGTACACCGCGCTCGCCGAAACCCGCGATCACGGCTATCCCATCCTCGAACACGTCAAACGAATCGTCGACGGCAACATCGTCTGGGCTCCCGCAATCGAGGGCGCCGTCGTCCTCACCACCCGCGGAGGAGACTTCGAGCTCAACCTCGGTCAGGATGTCTCCATCGGCTACCTAAGCCACACCGATTCGACCGTGCGGCTCTATCTCCAGGAGACCTTCGTCTTCCGCGTCCTGACCAGCGAAGCCTCCGTCGTCTTGTCGCCGTCACAGAAAACCTCGTAAAGCCTTGCGCGCTTGTGAGGCTTTCCACTAATAGGATCCGCTGATGCCAACTCCTTCTATTCTGGTCGCGACATGGAGTGATGGACTATTCAGCATCACCGGCAAAACGGTCCATCAAGAACTCGCCGGTCAATCGGTTCGCACTGTGGTAGCCGATGGACGTGGAGGAGTACTCGCAATTATCGGCGGCCACTCGCTCCATCGACGAGCTTCTAACGGCGAATGGACCGCGATAGCAAAAAGCGATCTCCAACTTTCATGCTGCGTACCAATCGGAAACGTCGTCTTTGTTGGAACCGACGACGCACGTATCCTGCGTATCAACCCTGACGGTTCGCAGCAATGCCTGACAGGTTTTGACGCTGTAGCGGGCCGCGACACGTGGTACGCCGGATCGATGATCGTCGACGGCACGCGGATGGGACCACCGCTTGGAATTCGTTCCATCGCGGCGACCTGTGATGGTGCCGTGCTTCTAGCCAACGTCCACGTTGGCGGAGTTCCGCGATCAACCGACTCCGGCTTAACCTGGCAGCCCACGATCGATATCGACACCGATGTTCATCAAGTCTGCGCCCATCCAACCCGGCCCGACATCGTGATAGCGGCAGCGGCAGCGGGTCTTTGCATCAGTCGCGATGCTGGAGCGACATGGACTATCGAACAGCGAGGACTTCGCGCACATCACTGCTATGCCGTTGCTTTTGGGAGAAACGACATCTTCGTCTCAGCAGCCGCCGACCCCTTTACGGCGCAAGGCGCAGTTTATCGACGCCCGATCGACAGCAACGATCCGCTGCAGCCTCTGGGCGGAGGCGACATGCCGAAGTGGATCGACGGCAACGTCGATACCAACTGCATCGCGACCCGAGATTCAATGGTCACTGCGATCGACCGATCAGGATACCTTTACCTATCGCATGACGATGGTGATTCCTGGTCATCTCCATTGGATCGTCTACCTATGCCAAGCGGGCTACAAATCTGCTGACCTCGTCACGCCGAAGTCAAACTTAGGATGGACGCAAGCTACGCCGCTATAGTGGAACGGCTCTTCGCTTGGATGCACCACTTTCGCCTCGTCAACTTCTTCGGCTTTGTTCAACTCGCCTGCCTTCACACATCTTGCTCAGACATTTATGAAACGGCTCCGCTCTCCTTCGTGGTATGCGATCCCAAAGTACCTAATCCGAAATCATCCCAATCGTCCCCAGCCACGTCTCCACCAACTGTGGCCATCCCGTGATCGGAAGTTTCGTGCGTCGCAGTCCAAATGCATGGCCGCCCTGCGCATACAAGTGCATCTCCACGGGAACCCCAGCGTTCTTCAACGCAATGTAATAAACCAACGATTGCTTTACACCGTCCACGTTGTCATTCTCTGCTTGCAGCAAAAATGTGGGCGGCGTCCTGGCGGTAACAGGAATTTCCGGATTCAATTCAAATTCTTTCGTCGTGTTTTCCAGCATGTGCCCCGGATAGATCGCCACGGCAAAATCCGGACGGCAGCTGACTTTGTCGGCCGCATCCACAGGTGCGTAGGCACGCTGTGCGAAGTGCGTGCTGATATTGGCCACCAGGTGTCCGCCCGCCGAAAACCCCAGAACGCCGATCTTGTGCGGATCGATATGCCACTCCGCTGCGTGGAAGCGCACGAGCCCCACTGTCCTTTGTGCGTCTTCCAGCGCCGTGGGTGCTTTCGGATGAATGTTGCAATGGCAATCGTCATGGTAAGCCGGACCCGAATCCGGCACTCGATATTTCAGCAGCACGCAAGTAATCCCTCGCGACGTCAGCCAGTCGCAGACCTCCGTGCCTTCAAGATCGATAGCCAGGATTGAATAGCCGCCACCCGGAAACACCACCATCGCAACGCCCGTATTCTTCCCCTTCGGCGAGTACACCGTCATCGTAGGCCGCGACACTCGTTCCACCGAAACCCACGGCCTGCCCGCGACGAGATCCTTGGTCCCGGTCACCGCCTCCGCATACTCCGGCCCCGCGACTGGCTGCGCATCCGGTACCGCCTCCGGCCATATTGACACTTGCGTATGTCCGGACGATGGCTGCCAGGCAGGCGTCTGGGCGCTCAGACCGCCAAACGCAAACGCCACACAGAGAGCTAAGAGCAAAGGCTTCATCAAAATCCTCACAGCTTGATAGATAGTGAACCGCAGGCGGAGCCAATCAGGAAGGCATCAGGAGCCGCCGGGATGGGGAGTCGCACGGAGTAATCTACAGAATGCACCATTTCCAGACCTCAGATATTTACGAGACTGGTTCTGGATCTCGAAAGCAGAAAGCGGAGCGACGGTGAGAACGGATTTGCTGCGATTCAACGGCGCTGTAGAACGGGATGCCGCCATCGACGCATGGATGAAAAACCATGAAGGTGAATTGGGAGTCATCGCGCATCAGTGGTTTGAGGTGATGCGAAAATGTGGAGACGAAGTTCGAGAGCTCTTGCATGACGGCTGTCCGGTTGCATGTTTGGGAGATGCGCCCTTCGGCTACGTCAATGTATTCACTTCACATGTAAACGTGGGGTTCTTTCACGGCGCAGCGCTGCCGGATCCGGCCCACTTGTTGCAAGGCGCCGGCAAGTTCATGCGCCATGTGAAGCTGAAACCGGGAACGCTCACAGACAACGCAGCCCTAAGCAAACTCATCGATACGGCGTACTCGGATATAAAGTCACGCGTAGAAAACGGCTAGCTGCGAACTTAGCAAATCTAAGCTGTCTTTTGCTCAGCCATGAACTTCAGAAGTGCCTGGGCCGCGGAGGTTGATGATGCGGGGTTCTACCCCCGTAATCAGGCGGCCATCCGTGATGGAAAAAGACTGCCAGTTCGCCATCTTCTCAAAGACGGCGCCTAGCCGCAGCAGTTCATCTTCAACGAGGAATGGCACAACCTTGGTGAGCTTCATCGCTTCTTCCTCGCCATTCGTAACGCCGGTCACGTGTTTTCCCTTTACAAGCGGCTCGCCCTTGTACTTAACATGGCGAAGCACCCCAGGCGAATGGCAAGCAAACCCGATGCTCTCAAGTCAACCGACTCATCGAAACATACTCCCGTCTCTCGAAAGGATGGGGTATCGTCGTTGCAGCACATCCTCCGATGGAGCGACGAGATGGATTGGAAACGGTTGGTTCAGTTTGCGCTGTTAGGCAGCAGTGATTTGGAACAATATGCCATCCTGCTGGTACGCGTTTCGATCGGGTTGTTCTTCGCCATCTCCGGGGCAAACAAATTGTTTGTCGCCAGCGGCACGAAACCTGTTTACGACACGCTCGTTCAGGCCAAAGTCCCCTTTCCCCGCCAGATGGCTTATTTCGTGTCGAGTGTTGAGTTTGTTGGCGGGTCCTTGGTAGCCGTGGGTTTTCTTTCGAGCCTGGCCTGCATGGCTTTATTGATCGATATGATTGTCGCCACCCTGACCAGCGCCATTTCCACCTTGCCTAAAGGACTTTCACCTCTTAGCTGGCTCGATGATCTCCTCTACCTTCCGGAAGTTTTGTACGTGCTTTTCTTTATCTGGCTCATCTGCTCCGGTCCGGGAAAGTTCAGTATCGATTACTGGCTCGCCGGGAAGTTACTGAGGTGATCAATCGACGGTTGAGAGGTAGTCATGTGGTTAAGAACTTTGTTGCTGGCGGTGTTCTGGGTCTTCGGTTGCGCGGCGGCGATGGCGCAGAAGCCGGTGTATCAACTGCGCATCTACAAGCTGCACGCCGGAGATGAGCAACACTTTCACGAACGCTTTAGCCAGCAGTGCATGCCGATTATGCGGCGGTATGGCTTCGACATCGTATTCACGAGCGAGAGCGGGGAGTCAGGGCACAAGGAGTTTGTCTATCTGTTGCGCTGGAAGGATCGCGATACTCAAAACGCAGCCTGGAAGAGATTTCTTGCAGACCCCGAGTGGGTGGAGATCAAGAAGGTGACGGCAGCGAAATGGGGTGATCTTGTGGATGAGGTTCAAGATCGCTCGCTGGACTTATTGCCTTACACGCCTAAGCCGTCTGAGGTGCCTTGACCTCCTGCCCTCTGGCTAAGCGGACATAATTTCTAAAAATTCAATCCCCAAAAACCCCAGCAAAATCCCTTGTCAAGTCCTAAAACCATCCAACTCCCACAAAACAAACCAAATACAGTTTGCGTGGGAGTTTCCCTACATCAACTAAACTATAGTAAAGAGTCAAAAAGAGCCTCGGCAAACCGCCGGGGCTTTTCCATTGGCCATAACCCATTTAGAAAGACGAATTTACCCGTAACCCATTTAGAATGACATTTTTGCCGACACAAAAAGCATCAAATAAAACAAAATAAAGGAGATATCAAAGACACCCCCGGGGGGTACCCTACCAAACCGTTCCAGCAGTATCATCGCCCCATGCAGACCTTCGACGCCCTCCTCGGCGAAGCGGAACTAGCCCACGGCCACCTCTGCGCCGGACAGATCCTCGGCGTCCGCATGGCCATGCTGGGCTGCGAACGTCTCGGCATCGAAGACCCCAAAGGCGCCGACCGCAAACGCCTCGTCACCTACGTCGAGATCGACCGCTGCGCCACCGACGCTATCGCCGTCGTCACAGGCTGCCGCCTCGGCAAGCGAGCACTGAAGTTTCGCGACTGGGGCAAGATGGCCGCAACGTTCGTCGACCTCAGCACCGGCAGAGCCATCCGCATCGCCGCCTTGGAGTCCTCCAAGCAGCGAGCCCGCGAGCTCTACCCGAACATCGAGAACAAGAACCAGCAGCAGATGCTCGCCTACCGCGAACTCCCCGCCGCCGAGCTCTTCTCCGAGGAATGGGTCACCGTCCCGATCCACCCACGCGAGATGCCCGGCTACAAGTCCGCACGCATCGCCTGCGCCCGCTGCGGAGAAGGCATTAACTACGATCGCGAAGTCCAAGTCGGGGAAGAAATCCTCTGCCAGGCCTGCGCCTCACCCGAAACCCGCTACTACCAGCCTCTAACCGAGAAGTAGTCAGAAACGGCAAGGCCGACGCAATCTTCCGCATCGGCCCTGCTGTCGAAACTCTAACCTGCATTACCGCCAGAAGCGGTCATGCCGATAAAGAAACGCCTGTCGCCGCTCCCACTCCTGATGCCGGATGAAAGCCGCACGACGCTCCTGCTCAAACCGGAGATGGTCATAGTAGTCGCGACGGGCAAAATCATAACGCGGAGAGCCAACCCGCACGCCAACCGCAAACCCCTGCGCCTCAGCCTTTACCGGCGCGGCCAGAGCAAAAGCACCAGCCAGCAAACCAACCGTCATCACCTTTGCAACCATCGCTTTTACATTCATAACTTTCATGACCAACCTCCTGACTACACCACACTGAACACCCATTCAGCGTGGCTAGTTGCGCGCAACCTTTTCATCAAATCTGTGTCTCACAATCGCTGAAACTGCTATAAACTACAGCCAACATGACGGTCTCCCGCCAACTCGCGCCGTTGCACCTCATGTCCACCCGCTGTTGTTGTCGCTAGTTTCTCCGCTAATTCCCTCTAAATTCCCTGCAAATAAGCAGCTCAACGGCTTCCGTCCGAGCGCTTTCCATCCGTTTCACAGGAGCTTCTCTCATGGCATCCAAACGCCTTCGCCTCTCCACCGACACCTGGGCAATCCTCCTCTCGCTCACGCTCGCCCTCTTCGTCCGCATCGGCCTCATCAAGACCATCACCTGGTAACCAAAGGAAAGCCCAATGGCCACATCCGCTGAACTTCCCGACCTTCGCACCGAATACCCTTCTCGCCCGCCCGAGAAACCCATCACGTTCGTCAGCCTCTTGCCCGGAATTGCTCTGCTCGCCATCGTCGGTTACGCAGGCAAGTTCGTCGAGCACTTCCTCAACACCTACACCAAAGCCCATCACATCACCTTCCCCAACATCGAATACGTCCTCTGGGCAATCCTCTTTGGCGCTCTCATCGCCAACACCATCGGCCTCGCCCGCATCTTCCGTCCCGGCGTTGCCACCTACGAGTTCTGGCTCAAGGCAGGAATCATCCTGCTCGGCGCGCGCTTCGTCCTCGGAGACATCCTGAAGCTCGGCGGAATCTCCCTCATCCTCGTCTTCATCGCCCTCGCGCTCTCCATCACCTTTATGACTTGGCTCGGCCGCACCTTCCGCCTCAACCCAAAGCTGACAACGCTGCTCGCCGTCGGTTCCAGCATCTGTGGAGTCTCTGCCATCATCGCCACCCAAGGAGCAATCGACGCCGACGAAGAAGACTCTTCCACCGCCATCGCTGCAATCCTCGCACTAGGAGCAATCTCCCTCTTCGCCTTCCCGCTGATCGGACACGCGCTCCACATGAGCGACCACGCCTACGGCCTCTGGGCCGGACTGGCAGTCGACAACACCGCCGAAGCCACCGCCGCAGGCGCACTCTTCTCCGACGCAGCAGGCAAGTACGCCGTACTAGCCAAGACCTGCCGCAACGCCCTGATCGGCTTCGTCGTCCTCGCCTACGCGATCCAGTGGGCACGCAAAGGCCTAGCCAACGACACCACAACAGCCCAACTCCAGAACAAGGCAGCTTTCCTTTGGAAGAAGTTCCCGAAGTTCGTCCTCGGCTTCCTGTTCATCTCGTTATTGGCAACCTTAGGATCCTCGACCAACCCAACCATCGCCGCATTAGGCTTCAGCAAGCCTCAACTCGCGGCCTTAGGCAACCTAAGCCGATGGGCATTCCTGCTCACCTTTGCCGGAGTCGGCCTCCGCACCAACCTCAAGGATCTCTTCAAGCAGGGCGCACGACCATTCGTCGTCGGTGCGCTCGGCGAAATCGTAATCGCGGCCATAACGCTAGCATTGGTCCTCGGAGGCGCTCGCATTTATCACCTGTAGCCGCAGCTCGTTATCATCACTGCGAAATGCGATGTGTGGCCGTTGGGCTCCTCAACCGAACCTGAAGAGCTTAACCACCTCCGGCAGGCCCGTTCGCCCTCGTCGAAGACAAATCTTCTCGCCGACAAATACAACGATCATCCCGATCAGGTAAGCGACAGCAATCTCATATCGCATCACTCACCGCAACAGCTTGCGGGAACCCAGATTGCAGATCTCGGCCAATCCGCCAGTGACGGCAAAAGCTCACAAACCGCCGGATCTCTAACCGGCACGGCGTACGCCCTGTTGCAGCCCTTGTCGAATGTGTCATACGGATGGCAAACGGGCCGCCATCTCGCGCCCGAACCGCACACTTTCGGAGATTCCGCGGTCTTCCGGATAGTAAAAACTCGTGTCGGCGATCTGCAGTCCTTCTATCGGGGTTCGTACAGGGGGAATCTTCCCAGCGAACCCTGGCTCACAGACTGGCTGCGCATGCCGAAGTCGAGCGACGTGAGAGGCGATGATGTCTTCTTGCTTCAATGCAGGGTTGATACGCTGCATGTACCCGAATGCCTCGTCCAGCAGCGCCTGGTTGGTCCAGCAAAACTTCACGTTGTCGCTGGGCATGTAGTAAGGCACGTACACGATAGATTCGTCTCCAACCGGCCGCAAATTCGAGAACTCAATGAGGCCTGGGATGGTGATGTCGGGCTCACTCACATTGACCCAGAAGTGCGGGGTCATCGACCGCTTCAACTTGAAGACAAGGCAACAAATGCCCATGTTGACGATCGCGTCGTACTTTGCCTTCCACTCTACAGGGAGGTCGGGCACCATTGCAGAGACAAGCGGTGTTGGGATCGTGGATATTACCGCGTTTGCCTGGATGATGCCTGCGGGCGTGTCTACACCCGTCACTCGGCCCCCTTCCACTATCACTTTCCGTGCCGGGCACCCAACGCGAATCTGTCCTCCGTATCCTTGGATTGCCGAGCATAATGCATCGACAAGCGTCTGGCTTCCACCTTCGATATATCCGAGCTCCTCTTCCATCAGGGACTTGCGCGATAGTCCAACCCGCTTGATCCTAGTCCATATCCAGGCTGCGGAGATATTGTCCGCATACTGGTAAAACTTCAGGTCAAACAGCGGCTTCCAAAGCTTGTCGTAGACCTCTGCCCCACACCATCGCATAATCCATGATCGGGCCGACTCCGTCTCGATTGCATCCCATCGCTCTCTTCGCGTCGATACAAATGCAAACAATCCGTAGCGAAGCCGAGACAGCAGACTGATCTGCGGAAACGTCAGCAGCGCCAGCGGGTTTCCCCATTTGTGAAGCCGTCCGCCCTTAAAGAGTCCCATTGTTGTAACGCGCCAGCGTATGGCGTCCGCGATTCCGAGTTCATGCATCAACTCAACCGTCGAATCATCACTCTTACACACAAAATGGTAAAAGCGTTCGATCGATAGCCCTGATAGGTCGAAGTGCGCTGCCATGCCACCTGGCTCGGGCGCTGCCTCCAGCACCTCGACGGTATGCCCATCCTTCACGGCGTGGTAGGCCGCAGCCAATCCCATCGCACCTGATCCAATGATGACTACTTTCGCGATTGCATGCCCCTCTATCCGATGAAGGGTCTCCACCGTCATCTGTAAGTGTATTCAAGATCAACTGAAAATCCAACGCCAGCTGAGAGTACCGCTAGTGATGAACCGTCTTGTCCAGCGTCCCATCCAGCGGGTTGCGCGTCCCCAAATATGGCAGGCCTATCGGTGACCTCAGAGAGACATCGGGTGTCACCAGCGCCTGAGTTGCCCACCGTAAAAGCCGGATCCTTATCGAACCACGCGTTCGCTTTCAATAGAACCCAGAAGAGATCGTACTGTATACGTTGAATATGGGCATTCGCGCCTGTTGCCTTTTTCACAGCGCGAATGAGGTCTACCTAGCCCATCCTCTCCTGCCGTGATTTTGTATGTCCTGGTTTTCGGAATCCGGGAATAGGAAACACCGGAACCCGTTGCATAAACCTTTCGGTCAAACCATCCGAACATGAGCGTCGGGCGCAGCACTAGCGTGCTCGATCCCGCTCGCCGCGAACCATGCCTCCTGAGCTTTTTCGTTTCGGTGTACTCGTCTATCGCCATTGAGTTGACTACCGAGGATGAGATGCCTACAAGATACGGGACTTGATGCCGCACCGCAGCCTCCAGTAGCTGCTCCGTAGCCTGCATATTTTTACGCACAAACTCAGCCCGTACGATTCTGGCCAACAAGTCCCGCCGCACCGGTCACTACGATTTTCCTTTTAATCATATTCGGATCAGGATCTCTTCCAGCCATGCTGGAATTGCACAATCCGATGCCCCCTCAACATAATACGGTGATTCAGGTTTGCTTCACCTGATATTTATTTACCATACCCATTGGGAAGCTCGGCCCAGACTGCGATCGCTAGGGGAGTTAGTGTCATCAATGCCGGAACAAAAGAGCCGTTTGCAGCGCCCGCTAACCACAGGGTTCAGCATAGGATTGATGCTGGCGCCCATAGTTTTTTTCTATAAAACCTTGTTGACGGAAGCAGTCAATATCCCATACCAGGACGACTATGACTCCGTGCTGCGCTTCCTCAACTCGCTAATTCAAATGAGCGGGCTGCACTCGCGTGTAATCAATACACTTACCGCGCAGCACAACGAATACAAGTTGATCTTTGAGAATGTCGTTTTCGCCGCGCAATACTACACTTTTGGACGCATAAATTTTGTAGCCCTGATAGGGCTTGGCAGCTTATTCGTATTGCTTTCTTTTCTCGTTGTACTCAGGATGGCCTGCACGAACGATCAGAAGTTCGCAGGTCTCCTTCCCGTTCTGGTTCCGTGTGCGTATCTAATGTTTCAACTCCAATACGCATCCGCGCTGGACTGGGCGATGACCTCTCTTCAAAACATGCCGGCAATCTTCTTTGTCCTTCTTTCGATATTCTTCCTCAGCAGAGATACCACTCGAACTTTTTACGCCGCAAGCGTGAGCCTCGCACTGGCCATCAGTGCATCGGGAAATGGATTTTTCCTCGTACCTGTGGGCGCGTTATTGCTCATACAAAACAGGCAGTATAAGCATCTGGTTATCTGGTCCGCGCTCACTATCGGTTGTATGGCAGGGTATTTCTGGAGGTACAACTTTCACGCCACCCAAACACATGTCGGAGAATCGGTCCTGCAGTCCTCGCACCATTTCAACTTTCTCTATACCATGTCGTTTCTCGGAGCTTCGGGCGCCGGAGTTAGCAACTATAAGCCAAGCGTCTTCCTGGGGATTATTCTGCTTGGTTTGTTTGCCCACTCCATCTGGAAAAAATACTATCGGACCAACTCGGCAATCTTTTATTCCATGCTCTTTATTCTGATCACCTCCATGGGCGTCGCATTCCTGCGAGGCGACGGCGGAGTGCTGCAGAGTCTGGCTTCTCACTACAGGATGTATTCCAACCTGTTCCTGGTTCTCGCCTATATTTACGCGGCTCACATGATGTCAAAGGCTCGAGTCTCCCAGAACGTAAAGCTTGGCGCCTTCGCATTAGTTTTCCTCATAGCTATCGGATTCAACGTCGTCAGCAATAGAACCGGCTATCGATTCCTGCATGCAAGAAAGACCGAACTCACAGAAGCAATGATGCTGTGGGAAAAACCGGGTACTGCTCTGCCACCAGTTGAAGAGTCAGATGAGCTGAGCGAGGTAATGAAAAGGCATCGAGCGCAAAATAACTTCACCCCAAATGATGCGGTATTAAAACAATCCATACGACTCGGAATATACAACCCTCCGGTCTACTAGGATCCCGCTTTCTCTCATTGACAAATTGGCTACTTGGCCTTGATGTCCTCAGTACATATCAACAGGCTGCGGCAAAACTCCAGTATCAGGTTATAAATGTGAGTTGCGCTACCAGCATTGGCTAGCAGTGCCAAGATAAGACGCCCAGTAGGAACGCGGGCGTCGCGGACGAACTATCGCCTGCGCCCTTTAGAAGCTGACCGAATGTTACCGCTGAAGATACCATCCTGCCGTCGGCAAAGGCGACAGAAATCCGCATAAATCGATAGAATAAATCCACTGGAGAGAGCACACGTCCAGGTCGTCTGGGGTCTGGTCAGTTGGCCCCTGCCAAGGGGTTCGAGTATCTTCAACGTTCGGCTGCCGCGATCTTCTTCCCTGGATGTGACGCCAAGAGCATTGGCCAAATCCCTTTGCCTTGCGACGTCTCTCCTTCTGACAACAGCACAGCATGGATTTGCTCAGGACGTCGCTCATAACTCGGAAAATATCTCGACATCTCTCCCAGACGAGCCTGCACCACAGACATCCGCGCCTAAGGACAATTTACCAGCGCCGGTGCTCGCGCCGAGACCACAAAACGTAACCCTTCTAGGAACACCTAAGCGCTTTCTGGTCGACCAGAAAGTCATCTGGACAAGTCCCACTCCATATTCGACCACAGGACGCTATGTGGTTCGTTCCGCTGGGTGCGGCGACAGGTACGCTGATCGCAAGCGATCAGCACACGATGACCTCGGCCATCCACCTCAATACCAGCGAACAGAAGACAGCCAATAACGTCTCGACTGGAAGCATCGTGGCACTGGGTGCAATTCCGGGGCCGCTTTCACCTGGAGCCTCTTCAACCACGCTCCGCAGGCACACGAAACAGGCCTACTGGCAGGAGAAGCTGTAGCGAATAGTCTGATCGTCAACGAAGCCCTCAAGGCTGTCTTCCGCCGCGATCGTCCGCTTGTGAACAATGCCGCGGGAAACTTTTTTAGCTCAAGCGTCTCGAACTCATCGTTCCCTTCAAATCATGCAATCGCCGCGTGGTCGATGGCTGCCGTGATCGGCGAAGAATACCGCGGCTGGCTACCAAGAACATTAGTCTATGGCCTGGCCTCAACAGTGAGCGTCAGCCGCGTGCTTTCCTATAATCACTTTCCCTCCGACGTGCTTGTAGGCAGTGCATCGGGCTGGCTGATCGGTCACTACGTCTATAAGGCCCACCATAACTTCAACCTGGATCCCTACGACTCTCTGCCACCGGCGGCAACTTTCGCCAGACGTCCTCCGACGCCACCTCCACCAACAACCACACCTACTCCCACTACCGGTACCTCGACGACCGAACTGCAGCAAACGATTGCCCAACTAACGCCGGACCCGTTCGCAAATCGTCCGCCGGTGCCCTTCGATCCCGATCCAGATACGATTGGATCGACCAACGTTCCGATGGACAGCTGGATCTATCCCGCGCTTGGACCGCCTGTTTGCGATGGGCTTTATCCCGGGACAGAGCACCTCCATCCGACCGTGGACTCGGCAGGAATGCCTGCGCCAGCTCAGGCTTGCAGAGGAACTTGCCGAGAGACCAAATGACTTCAGCCACCGCCAACTAACTGAAGCTCACCGCTTAATGACCGACCTCCAGTACGAACTCGAAGACGAGCCAGTTTCTTACGCAGCCCTATCGCTGGAATCGGTCTATACCCGCTTTGGTACAATAGCCGGGCCGGCATTGAACGACAGCTTCCACTTCGGCCAGACATGGTGGAACGACTTCGGCCGCCCTCAAGGTCGCGGCAGTAACTTCATCGGAGGCTTTTCTACCCGCGCACACTATGGCCGACTCTTCTTTTACGCTCGCGAGGAGTTGCAGCATAGCCCGGGAAATCCAGCGGAATCCGCCGAAACCAATGCACTCATCAATAGCTTTGGATCACTTCCCTCCCGGTGGCGATGGAGACCGCAACCATTCAACCCATAGCCGCACGCGCCGCATATGACCGTCAACGTCCGATTGAGCTTTATGCGGGCACTGCATTTGCGGGTAACGCGCTTACCTTTGGCAAACAGGAGCTGTATTGGGGACCAACGACGATGGGGCCAGTTGGCGCTTCTCCAGCAACGCAGAACCAACGTATAACCTCCGCTTTGTGTCGACACGCCCACATCCATTTCCTTTTTTTTCAACGCTTGGCACGTATCGCTTCGATATTGTCCTGGGCAAACTCTCGGGACATTCTTATCCGGCACGTCCCTGGTTCAATGGCCAGAAGATGGCCTTCAATTTTGGCGACAATCTGGAGATCAGCTTCACTCGTTGGTCTATTTTCTGGGGCGTGGGACACCCCATCACCCTGCACAGTTTCAAAGAAAATATTTTTAGCTTCAATTCGACTGGCAGCTATGTGGGGAATGGTACCGCGTTTTATGGCGACCGCAACGATCCCGGCGATCGGAAGAGCAATTTCGACTTCAGATACAAACTTCCATTTGTTCGAAGATCTATCACTTTGTACGCCGATGCCTACTCGGATGATGATCCGAGTCCCCATTGCCGCGCCACGTCGCGCTGTCTGGAACCCAGGTATTTACTTCGCGCAGTTGCCGTTCCTCCCACACATGGATCTTCGCGTAGAGGCAGTCAGTTCCACCGGTCTCGCCGGCAGACTTCGGCGGTATACATTTCTTCATAAACAATCAATATCTTGATGGCAATACGAACAAAGGCTTTATGCTGGGCAATGCAGTAGGTCGGGATGGTCGAGCCATTGAAAGTCGCGTTGGGTATTGGTTCTCAGCCCGAACACGAGTTGAGGCAGGTTACCGCCAAAATAAAGGAGGTACCCTGTTCCTACCTGGCGGTGGCACAATTACCGACGGTTTCGTAAATGCCTCGTACGCGATCAATCGCCACTGGACCGCACAAGTCTTCACTCAGCATGAGCGCTTCCTGATTCCGTCATATATAAATGGAGCTCAGCACAACACAAGTGGATGGTTTCAGGTTACTTGGAATCCGGAACTACGTGTCAGCCATTGAACCAGAGAACAGAATTTCAAAATGTAGATATATCTCATCGAACACGTGAACGACCAATTCTTGACACTCTACCCCCAAAAATTGGGGTGCATGCTCAACCTGCGCTTCAATCCTAAGCTCAACTTATTCTCGATTCTGCCAAGCCTATACCCCGCCAGCTTGAGTGCAGTGCGAACCAGCGCGGAAGGTATAAGCCACCAGTATCGAGGCCAAAGATAGCTCAATTCCGATCGTACAAAACGGCCTCCTTCGCCGCCCGTGCTCCCAAATTTCTGGAGTAGCCAGTTCTCTCGCACGTGCAGTACACCAATATCGAAGTAGCGTTTGAAATCCTGCGTCCATGTATAGCTGTGTGAGTGGTAGACCTGCGCTTCAGCAACGTATGCAATCTTCCAACCGGCAAGCAGGAATTTGGCCGCGGTTACTGTGTCTTCTCCAAAGATCACGTCCTGCGGAAATCCGCCTACGGCCATGAGAGCATCTCGGCGATAAGCTGCAAATGAGTTTGAGATAAAGATGGATTTAATCCCAAGTTCTTCCCTACTGGCCAACGAACGAACACTTGATTGCGTTGGGTGATAATTGAAGATTCGGGCATGCGCCTCAATCGGTGACGCTCCAATTCGCGGGACCTGACATCCAAAAGCTGCTGCAATGTTTGGGTCAGTGAAGGATGCTAGCAATTTGCTGATGGCATCGGAATCCACCAATACCGCGTCTTGGGTCAGAAAAACGAGGACCTCAGCATCGGGTAAGAATTCTACCGCTAATTGCCGCGTACCACCATGGTTGAAATCTCGTCGCGGAATTAGATGCACTTGGAACCCCGATGTAGAAGCCATCTGTGCCGTTCCATCTGTGGACGAAGAATCGAGAACTAAGACATGAGCCGGGGATTCGTGTGCTAAAAGGGGAGAGACCAGCTTTGGCCACTCTCTGGCAGCGTTCAAGGTAGGAATGACTATCGTGTATACGGGTAAGCGTCGTTCTACCATCTATTCATCTTAATTGAATTCCGATAGTTATCGGAGTCCGATCCGAAAGCCTCTCGAGATATAGATCCATGAGAACTCCCCTCTCGCTCTCGGTTTTCTTTTACGCCGAACAGTCCGGCTGGTACGCTATCGTTCCAATAGGTTACCTCGCGATTCTCAACTTGGCCAGCGCAAGGCTAACCCGCACACGCATATTGACTTTTTGCCACAAAGTGAATGAGCTCTTTTCCCCGGTCATGGAAGCATTGTTTTCGTGTCTTCGATAGCGAACCATCTTATTTCTTATAAACCTCGTCGAAAAGAACATATCCGCTATGAGGCCTAGCCACCAGTCATGCCAAGGTAACCCGTCAGGAAATGGGAGCGCTGCGTCCAATACCTCTCTCCGAAACGCGCAGCAGCAGCCGATGTAGCCATTGCGGTAAAGATTTCGTAATACTCCCGGCTTCCGAATTCCGTGGTAGATTTTCACATCTAAGTCTGCGCGCAACTCCCCTTTCGCATCAATCATATCGGCATCACATACGACTAAACTTACATCCCGTAGTTCACGAAGCGCCGTGTCAACCCATCCCTCCACCCATTCATCGTCTTGGTCTGATAAGAAAATAATCTCACCTTGCGCTTGCTTTAGAGCATACTCGAAGTTATATGTAGGCGAATAAAATGTCTGATTTGGGAATAAACGGATCCTAGTGTCTCTAAAACTCTCAATGATCTTTACAGTATTATCCGTGGAAGAGTCGTCCGAAATGATTAACTCATCGTTATCTGAGAGCTGTGAAAGAACAGTCTGTAACTGACGCCAAATAAATCGACCTCCGTTGTGGGTAGCCATGCATACCGAGATACGCGGCGTAACGGCTGTCATGTTCCTAGAACTGGATGCCATCTGTCATCTTTCCAAACATTGTTTTACTAACGCCGCAAACCCTTCTTGGTTCGCCCCAGGAAAGCATCATATCAGCAACGTTCAGGCCGTGACAGATCGACTGGAAGAGGTTCAGATTTCTGTCGTAATTTGAACGGGAGGACGGAGATGAAGAAGAACCTGTACAGCGAAGAGCAGATCATTGTGATATTGAAACAGCACGAGGCTTATATTGCGATCTGCTCGAGCGGGATCAGGGCTCCGGCTGGAAACAGAAATTCGGCGGGATAGACATGAGCGAGGCGCTAAGGCCGTCATACGAAAACGGTTGGAGTTTGCCGGTCTTAGAGAAGAGGTGGCATTCGACTGGCTGGTTCCACTGAGCGAGCGCACGGCCCCGCAACCTGCTGGGAATGCAGCAGTCGAGCTACGGTACGAGCCCCGGCGCAAGCGCCCGATGAGAGAGCCCCCTACGGAGCCATGGCTGACCGTCGACGTATGAGGTGAAACTATGGGCAGTTGTCCGAGCGCACCGCCTTATGGTGGCCATGCTCCGCGCAATTTGGCTGCTCCAGCACGCGCGTCACACGGCTTGAACCAAAGCTAGTGTCGGTTTGCCTGAGCGTGCACCGGGCCACCATTTACGCCTCTGACTAGACCAGCAGCCAGCCTCGGCTACAGAGCGATCATAATCGACAACTTCCTAGGCGGCTGCACGACGAACTCAACGCCAGCTGGTTTTCAAACACGGAATGACGTGCAATGTGGCATCTCGGCGCGAGCAGTACAATGGTCAAGCCCCGCAAAGCTCGCTGGACTACAGCATGCCCAGAAGCTTAAAGTTTAAGCTGGTCATAGCCCGGCTCCCTTTAGCAACCCAACCAGTGAATCTCAGCCACGAATGGGTGAAAAATCGCCGACACGTCATCGGCACTCAACAGGTAGGCAAACGTTTCACCTTAGGCAGATCTATTACTTCTGCGTTTGAAACCGATGCTTCCACCCCTCAGTATTTCTAGAAAATAGGATATGTAGCTAAGGAACCCTCCTACGTGCCCTTTTCTCCTAATACCCCTTACAACCAGCCTAACGATAGTGCCCACAATCCGAGCAACAGTTCCATATTCCACAGCAAAGCAGGCTTCGTAGTAGGCAATGCTTTTTAATCTTGCTAACGATATTTTTCCAGAGACCAGCGAGAGGTCATGGCTCACCCTAGTACCCAAACGCCCAATTTTCCATCCGGTTTGCCTAGCTCTATCGTAGAGCCAAAGATCCAGGCAGTCTAACCAGTAAAAAGTGTTAAATCCTCCAATATGTTCAATGAAATTCATATCTACGACCGAAAACGAGTTTATACCATAAAGATCATCGGCATCACTGCGAGGAGAGAAATTCGGCCAGCCTATGACATTCAATGAATATGGACTGATCGGTCTGCCGCAACTAAAGACGTCAGGACACCAGATACCAATAGGCGATGATCGGCAATCATTAACTACCTTATCCAATGCGCTAATAAACCCAGTTGTTATTTCCGAATCCTGATCAAGTAGCACCAGGAAACGGAAGCTATCCACCTTCGCTGCCAAGAAGGCAAACTGATAGGCATTTGCCATCCCCCGATTTTCACCAAAAGAAACGTATTGCATTTCGCTCTCTAAAACCAGAGCCTCCGGCTTGACTCCCGGAGTATTGTCTATGACTAGGATGCGGATTTCGCGATCCCTCAAGAGGTCGCTTCTTTGAAGCAATGAGCGCATTGTCAAAGACCGCGACATGCTCATTTCATAAAGAACCACTACAAAGAGGAACTGTTTCATATATCTCATTATCCGAGACGGCCAAAATAATTTTGATCGCGCCTCACAACGTCTGCATATCCAAACGTGGGTTGGCTTGGAGTTCTACCACAAATTTAGGGCAACCCAATGCACTGTGATTGCATAGCATTCTCCCACTGACCGCTTTAAAAAAGACGTTCCACATTCTTCTACGATTGCTGTTTTGGGTGCCATATTTGTCTTTGACTAACTATTGCAAACTTCCAAAATTTCTCACCAGGTTCTTTCACGCGAGCTGCCTCGAGGCAAAGTAGGACGTAGCAAGAATAAAAATATCGAGGTTGGATGACTGGGGAGATGGACATAACTATAGCAGTTGTAGTCGCAAAATATATCCACTCCCGCTTAAGGCTTAAGCGACGCATAGAAGCTAAGACGAGCAGCACAAAGAAGCTTGCGAGATTGTTAAAAAACAAAATATATGTATTCGCTGCATCTTCAATATTGTATGTAGACCATCGCGGCACATTAACTATTTCCGAAAAAAGGTTATCTGCGATTTTCGGGATGGTAGCAATAAAGAAAAGATAATGCAGTTGCAAGTTGTCCAGGGTTATAAGGATACCCTCGCTTTGAGCCGTGGCTACTGCTTCGTCAAGACGGCTCGCGATCGTCGGATTTGATGAAAGAAGAGGGAAAAGGATGCTAATTGCAATACAAACACAGACGAGCGAAGCCAGTCTGTAGCGCCGTAAGGGGTTCCACCGGCTCTTCAAAAATATAAATAACAACATGGCTCCGAAAATCTCATAGCGATTTATTATCGCAATCGCTAATGCGAGAACCAATGTCATTTTTTTCCTCTTTGACAGCCAGTAGCAGAAGAGTGCTATCGCTAACAGATCCAACATTTCTTTATTGACCGAAAGCAGGCTAATGAGCGTGGTCGCGTTTGCCAAAAGCAACGCAAGCAAAATACCAACTCGTATTTTTGCAGCCTGCCCTAGGAGCCAGACGGCATAAAAAAATATGGCGTAATTCAAAACAACTGTTAAGAACGTGCTATTTATCAAAAGAGCCAACAGCACCGGAAACCAGAGCGTATTCGGAAACGAAGCCATTGCCAACAGTACCCATGGTTCGTTGCGTCCTTCACGAAGAGAGTCTGCGAAATAGATGTATCGAGCTGAATCGGCAGCAATGTGATCTTGCGTTTCGCCAGTCAATGACGGATTTATTACTGCAAAAAATAATGCTAGCGAAAATAAGACATATAGAATCATGGCAAGAACGAGAAAGATCTTGCGTAGCTCAATGGATCGAAATAAAATATTGTCTCTCGCAATTTTCATCTTCTGGTCAATTAATTCATAGATACGATGGAAGCGTTCAGCATCGATTGCTGGTTCTATCTAAAATAGTGCGTGGACCATATTTCTTACCGAGCTTGACAATGATTTCAACAGACTCAAAACTTTAATCTTAACGGTTCTATAAGAAAAATAAAAAATAAAATAGATCAGGAACTTGTATTTCGACAATCCATTAGTCAAGTAATCTACGACGATTTTTTGTTCTGAGGATCTCTTGGATTGGGTGACGCCGGTCGTGTCATAAATAGCTATCGGATCAGCAACTTTTAGGTAGTTACTTCGATCGATTAGGCTAAAAAATATATAATCCGATATTGTTAGTCCCGGAGCTACGATGTACAACCCGTGGTCGAGGTGGAGGCTCTTGTGATAGATAGATGCCTGATGGTTGATTATCAGCCTCTCGTGGTTGCAAATGTGGCGAGTCATTCCTGACTCTTTAGAGTTACTTGGTGCGAGTAATACATCTGAGTAAATGAATTTAGCGGTGCCCCGCAGGTGGTTGTTGGCTAAGGCCTGTATCGTTTGGGTGCTACAAAACCTGTCCTTCGCGTTCAGAAAATTTAGCCAGTCCCCGGTGGA
Source organism: uncultured Acidobacteriaceae bacterium (assembly GCA_963831665.1). Taxonomy (GTDB): domain Bacteria; phylum Acidobacteriota; class Terriglobia; order Terriglobales; family Acidobacteriaceae; genus Edaphobacter. The sequence goes on from CAWHRG010000001.1 coordinate 892,073, forward strand.
GGCTTTTAGCCCCTTATTCATCGCGTCATAGATACCTTTATCGGGTTCGCTCACCCAATAGTCAATGGCGTGATCATATTTTTTGAGAACCTCTAATGTTTCATCAGTAGAACCACCATCGATGACGACGTACTCTATGTTAGAGTACGTTTGACTCAGAACACTCAGTATCGTTTCCTCGAGGGCTATGCCGGCATTGAATACGACTGTTATGACTGTAACTATCGGTTCAAGCTCGTCCGACTTAAACAAACCTGTCGTTCGAATACCGCCCTCATTGCTTCTTTTTACCTGATAAGAAGCCGGCCTCGATGAAGAACTCGCATCGCTCAGGAATCTTGGGGAAGTGGGCCGCGTTTTTGTGAGCCTTCTTGTAGTGCTGAACTTTTCGTTAATGCAAACGACGTTCACGTCGAACTCCTTAGCTGAAAATATGAAGCCCATGTCTTTATAGGCTGCAATTAAATTGTTCAGTGTGGACGTAACGATGTGACAAGGTTACGACTATTGAGATCAGTTCCGTAGGAGCCATGCCTGTAAGCGTCCGCGATCTCAAGCTTTCAGCCGAGATCGAAATGAAAGTGTCAAGATGGCCGCGCAAGACTACCCCGATGGAAGGCGTTTCTTTTGACGATCAAAATGATTATACGCAGACTCATTGGTTAGGCAAATGAGTTCTGTTTTTCTGAGAGGGTGAGTGTCCGATCTGAACGGGAGGACTGAGATGAAGAAGAACGTGTCCAACAAGAGCAGGTCACGGGGATCTCGGAGCAACACGAGTCTAGATGAAGACCGCTAATATGTTTGAGGGCGCGGGATCAGGACGGCACCGTTCCAGCCGTTTTCGTATAACGGTCTTCAGCCGCGTCGCTTATGTCCATCACGCTGAATTTCTGCGTCCAGCAGAAGAACCGGAGACGCAAGCCCCCCAAAAATGCGAGAACGTGTTACGGAGCCAGGCGAACCGGAGGTAGGCGATAGATTTCATCGTCGACGGCATGCGCGATGTGCGCTTCCTAGGCGTGATCAATGCCTACACGCTAGTGCATGGCGGCTGGACGACGAGTACTTTCAGCTTAAGCGGGTTACCTCCATATTGAATGACATAGAGTGTGGCATCCTGGCGCAGGGAGTACCCCTGCGAACACCAGTACAACTCGGACTACCGCGCGTTCTATGAGTTCAAATCTGACCGAAGGAAACGAGCCATCTCGGACTCACGTCAGCGACTCGACCGGTGACACAATCGAGAATCCCCAACTATGCGTAAGAAATTGCGAGCACATTAGGGTTGGATTGCGGGACATGTAGTAACAGATCCACTATCGTAGATAGCGGGAGGGCCATTAGAAGAGCACCCTTCAAAGTTGCAACCCACTGCGGAAGGAACTTTCATTTCTGTCGCACCAGGAGCAGAGGGGTTGTTGTTCGAAGTCACACACTCAGAATGAATCTGCTTTACGCTCCTAACCATTCGGTTGTCGACAACGCGAGACGAACCACAATTTGAAATATACGAAATCAGAATATGGCCGTCATCAGAGACATCCGGAATGGTGTTGTTGTGGATCCAATTATCGTTAGGAAGGTTTGACACGCCGTTGATCACAATGTTTTCACGTTCATTGTTCCAGAAAACATTTTGATCGATATTGAAACCGCTGCTACCAATATCGATGTATATTCCGCTAGCGGGATTTCCATCGCCAGCACCATGGACCAAAGACTGTGTATTGTGAATCCAATTGTGGTGAATTTGGGTTCCGGAGGCAATCTGCCAACAACAGGCGTAAATCTCTGCACCGTCGCGGGAGTAAATCATCGAATTGAAGAGATTGTTGTAGCCAATGTCCTGGCCAATAACGCCTGTAACATAGATCGCCTGACGGCCAATATTGTTGATTGTATTGTATTGTATTGTATTGCCATTACCATCGAGGTCGATACCGGAGCCATAATTTCCTACATAGTCGATGTCATGAATCAGGTTATTTCGTAGAGTATTATTGATTCCTTCAAGAGCAACGCCTGCTCCGGCGCTATAAGCAATTGTGCTATTTTGCAGGATATTTCCACTCCCATCTATGATGATGCCTGAATCGCTGCTATGAACTGTCAGAATACTGAAGTTGTTGCCAGTCGGATCATTAGAAGCTTTGGGTAAAGCAGTGAAATGAGAAACGTACTGAGCGTTGATTCGATCCAACATGTTATTTGAACTGGCCTTATCCATAATGATGGTGCTGGCGAAGATGGCGATGTTTTGGATCGTGACCCCGGATTTGCCACGTAAGTCAAAGGCATATTGGCGCTGTTTGGCCCGAACATCTAGCGTGCTGGGATCGACGCCCCCAGGAGCAATAAAATAAAGCACTCTTGCATCAGAATCGTAAAACCATTCGCGTGGAGTATCGAGAGCGCTAAGCGTACCAAATAGATAGTAAAAGCCGCCAATCATTGGACAAATCGATGGGCAAGTACCGGCTTGACCGACGTCGATATTGATTCGGCCGGAGCCTGAAGCGGTGACGTCTCCGGTTTCATGACCAAATGGATTAGTGCCACTCCAAAGATGAATTTTCGCTCCTGCCCAATTCACGGAAGGTAGATTGGAGTCTAAGATATGATCGACATCTGTTCCCCTCTGCTCGACAGCCCAGTTGATGTTGAAGAGATCATTGCTATTAGGCCATCTCGCCTCGGTCATCATCTCGCTTCCGACAAAGATCTGATTTGTATCATCACTTGCAAGGGTAACGTTGGCTTTGTAGATGGAACCCTGATAGGAAGTCCATCCGCTAACAGGGTCGGAACCATCAACAGTGACGGATTCTCCCTCATAGGATGCGATAGTTATACCGAAATCGGGAGTAACTGTTTCACGATAAACTCCCCCGCGAACTGCGCAAACCCATCCAGGAGCAACCGTAGTAGCACAGTGTTGAATGGTTAGATATGGATGATCGATACTACCTTCATTGGAGTCTTCACCGTAGGAAGCGACGAAACGGATGTTGCTAGAGAGTGCTGGGCTAACAGTGAGTGAAGCAGGTTTGCTGCTTAGACTACCAAAAATGTTGGCTACCTTGACAGAGAAAGAGGAGCCAGAGTCCTTTGGGGAGGCCGAAGAAATAGAGTAGGAAGAATTCGTAGCGTTAGGAATGGGAATTCCGTTCTTGAGCCATTGATAGGAAAGGGGCGCAGTACCTGCACTGGCTACCGTAAAAATGGCGGCTTGGCCGACCGTGAGCATCTGATCGGTAGACTGGCCCGTTATAAAGGGGGGAAGCTTGCAAGGATTTGAATCGACTCCGCAGCCGATGATATGCAGCAATCCGAAGAATAACGTGAAAGTAGGCAGCGCAGGCAAACGACACATGAAGCAACCTCAGTCGAAAATTTCAATTCTCTATTCAGAGAAGGCTCGTCATTCAACAATCTACAATAGTGCGGGGCTCAGTTTTATAGTATCTTGCTCGCAGTTTCTTCTATTACTCCGTGCCCGGTTTTCACACCCATTTATAGCTGGAGATTCTCGGCTGGAAGCTAATGATTAGAGGCTGGCGAGTTTTAACTTCAACAGCATGCAGTAGGCGAGCGATGTGAGGACGTTTATAGCTGTACAGCTGGCCTGGCCAGAATGCACCAAACATGGTTCAAAGTGTAGATCCGGTAGGCTGACGTTGAGTCACTCATCGCGCAGCCTTCCATGTAAGCTCTCCCAGTTGCCATGCGTTCTCTAGATTCTCCCATCCGGCGCAAGGTACGACCGCAGGGTTTCATTGGATTTTCAGAAGCTTCATCACAACAGAATCAGTATCAGGCGCGAGAAGGTGCATCAGTTTGATGCATGGACCGCAAGGCAAACCGTAGACATTCTGTGGCAGCCGAGAAGCCTGAAGACTGACTATTTTCCGCGCCAATCCTCGCGAACTACGGGAGCATAAGTTAAGCTCCATCTCGACACAATGGAAAAGGCGGGTAGCGTCAAGGAATCTCGGGAAGTATGCCATCTCGTACAGGAATGAACAGCTTTAGGCTTGACCACAGCGCCATTCTTGGCTCTCGTGGGGGCAACCTAAAACTGGACCAGATCGTACGGGTGACAACGTAGATCGGGGAACTGGCGACGATTGTCTGCTTTCGTTTCAAGCGGATGGTGACGAGAAGGGCTTACCTCCAGAACTCAAATCAAGCCAGCCGCCGTAGTTCTTGTATCTTCGTCGCAAATGTCATAGCATCGTTCATTTTGGACAGGTAACCTTCCCAATCTGCAGTTCGCGGCTATACGCGCCAGCGACTGAGCCACCAACCGCCCAGTCGCCAGACCTCCACGATAACCCCTCCTACTCCTTCGTTCTGCTCGTCCCAGCTGAGGCTCCGCCGCACGTTCCCACCAAACGGCTGCGCCTATACACGCACAATCCGCCTTCTTCAATATTCTCTTCCAGGATGCGACCCTTCTGGTTCCGCCCTGTAGAAACATCGCCGCGTTGATAGCGCTCTCCCGGCACAGGTCCGCGGTCTATGAAACAACTCCAGTTTAAATGGGAAGATGTCCGAAGGCACATTCGATCGATTAGACTAATCGTAGGAAGCATATGTGTTACATGACCATAAATCGAAAACTTCGCATCGCTATAGATTGCAGAATCGCGAACTCGCGAGAAGGTGTTGGTTCTGCATTACTCGCACTCGCTAACGCCTTATCAATGTCTGGGATTGCTGGTCAAGAATATACTTTTATCGTTCGCCAAGAAATGCAGGAGTGGATCGCACCATATATTTACGGTCCTTGTCAGTTGGTCAGCCTACCCGGTTCAAGTACCTCTAGGTTGAAGAGATATATTCGTGAGATAACGCCAGTCCGATGGCTCTGGAACAAGATACGAACCAGCATGATGCCCCTGCCGAGTTCAGATGGTTATGTGGAGCTGCATGGATTTGATGTTGTTCATTTTCCCGCTCAACCAGCCTACCTCACAGAAATACCCTCTATATATCAACCTTGGGATCTGCAGCATCTTCATTATCCTCATTTTTTCACCAAAAGCGAGTTTGTGTTGCGCGAGAAGTCCTACAGAGCCTTTTGCAGTCGCGCGACGTACGTCTGCGTTCAGACCGCTTGGACTAAAAGAGATATCATCAAACAATACGGAATTGCGTCAGAAAAGATCATGGTCATTCCGTGGGGTTCCGTGTTTAGCGCCTACAAAGTCCCGACTATTGAAACCCAAAAAAAAACAATCGAGAAGTATCATTTGCCAAGCGAATTCTTTTTTTATCCCGCAGTTACCTGGCCGCATAAAAACCACGAATTGATCCTTCGCGCACTATGTATCTTAAAGTCTAAGCATGGCCTAACTCCGGATGTCTACTTTACGGGCGCATCAACTAAATTTCGCCAGACGCTTGACAAGGTCGCTCAGGAACTGGGGGTTTCCGAGCACATTCACTATCTTGGATTTGTGACTCCAGAAGAGTTGCGGGTAATCTTTCACACTGCAACAGCAATGATATTTCCCAGCAAATTCGAGGGCTTTGGCCTACCTATTTTAGAGGCTTTTGACTCGCACCTTCCGGTCCTTTCATCGAACGCTACGACTTTGCCGGAAGTTGCGCAGAATGCGGCACTTTACTTCGATCCTGATAATCCGCTGGAACTTGCATCTCTGATGGAGAAAATGCTAAATGACCCGCAATTGCGCCAAGATCTAATTGATAAGGGGACTTCGGTATTATCGCAGTGCTCGATCAAAGACACAGTCGCACATTTTCAGGTACTCTATGAGAGAGTGGCTGCGTCGTCGAATGAAAATCGACGTGACGCCGTTTAGATCGTCAGTCGATACGAGAATATCTTTTGATGGGCAAGCGGGCATTAATTTGCGGTATTTCCGGGCAAGATGGTACCTATCTTGCCCAATTACTTCTTCAGCGCGGCTATGAAGTCTGGGGCAGTTCCCGAGATGCAGAGTTGGCATCTTTCGAGAATCTTCGAAGTCTCGGCCTTTACGAGTCTGTGCGTCTCGTGTCCCTCAATCTTAGGGATGTAGGCAGTGTTCTTACCCTGTTACGTCGCATCCGCCCCGACGAAGTTTTCAGCCTCGCAGGACAAAGCTCTGTCGGGTTGTCCTTTGATCAGCCGGTAGAAACGATCGAAAGCGTTGCGCTCGGTGCACTCAGTTTGCTGGAAGGAATTAGACTTTCAGACCTCGACATCCGACTCTACAATGCTGGCTCTACTGAGTGCTTTGGGGATACCGGAGAATCGATTGCTAATGAAGAGTCTCCTTTTAGGCCATGTAGTCCATATGCGGTGGCCAAGGCCTCTGCCTATTGGACTGTTGCCAACTATCGTGAGGCGTATGGGATGTTTGCCTGTACCGGTATTTTATCCAATCACGACTCGCCCTTAAGGCCAAAGCGTTTCGTGACCCGAAAGATCATTCATGCAGTTGCATCCTTGGCATGCGGGCAGAAAGTACGACTATCACTTGGAAATCTGCGTGTAGAAAGAGATTGGGGTTGGGCGCCGGAATATGTTGAGGCGATTGCAGCGATGCTATCGCAACCATCTCCCACTGACTACATTATTGCGACTGGGCACAGTCATACCCTGCTTGAATTTGTCGAAACAGCATTTGGTCTGCTTGGGAAACACTGGCGTGATCATGTCAGTATTGATGAACATCTGATGCGTCCAACAGACATCCTGTACAACAAAGTCGATCCCTTCAAAGCGGCGCGCGGACTGGGATGGAAAGCAAAGAGCACTATGAAACATGTCGTAGGTATGATGCTGGAAGCGGAGATAGCCAGTCTTCATAAGACGAGTGGAGGATGACAATCGCCCCGATGTCGAGCCTGAACAATTCAACGCCCTACTGCAAGATATGCGGACAGCCGTCGTTACTTTTCGATGAAACCGAGGTCTTGCGGAAATATCATGTCCAGTATTTTCGCTGCGGGGCATGTGGCTTCGTTCAGACGGAAGCTCCCTATTGGTTAAATGAAGCCTATACGAGCGCAATCGCAAGTCAGGACGTAGGCATTATGCACCGGAATCTTCTAAATCGAGAACTGACTTCCGCTGTACTTAGCCTGCTTTTTCCGAACGCTTCGAATGCAATTGATTTCGGTGCCGGACACGGAGTGCTGGTACGGCTGATGAGAGACAGGGGGTTCAATTTTTTTTGGTATGATCGACATGCTTCTAACGACTACGCTCGTGGCTTTGAATATCAGCCATCCCAATTTTATGACTTCCTGACAGCCTTCGAAGTGCTTGAACACTTAATTGATCCGATTGCAGATCTTTCGAAGATAATGAGCGTATCGGAAAATGTATTTGTCTCCACGGTTCTCGTTCCACAACCCACCCCTGGTGTAGCCGACTGGTGGTACTGGATGCCATCGAGCGGACAACATATATCTTTTTACACCCTGGAATCGCTTCGCGTTTTGGCAGCGCGATTTGAGAGACACTTGTTATCAAGTGGTCCTTACCATCTGTTTACCAAGACGCCCCAAAGTAGTCATCTATTCAGAATAGCTACGAACCTCAGGAGTGCGCGAATTCTGAATCTTTTTTATAAGCGCCCAACCCTCATCGAGTCTGATTTTCAGCGAGCGATAAGCAATCTTTGATTGAAGTGTTTTACTCTATATATTTTCTTGCAGAGTCAGGTGAAGCTTGATTGAATCAAGATTCTCTGTCCCGATCGTATTCATCATCTTCAATCGTCCGGGACCGACACAAATCGTCTTCGATGCAATAGCACAGCTAAAGCCAAACCGTCTTTTGGTAGTGGCTGACGGCCCTCGTACGAGTAGTGAAGACGATACTGAGCTATGTCAAAGCGCTCGTGCGATTATCAACCAGGTGACTTGGGACTGCGAGGTAAGCGTCAACTTTGCGCAGGAGAATCTTGGTTGTCAGGAACGAGTCATCAGCGGATTGGACTGGGCTTTCTCTCTCGTGACGGAAGCAATCATTCTAGAGGATGACTGCGTGCCAGACCCATCGTTTTTTCCATTTTGCAAGCAGATGTTAGAACAGTATAGAGACGACCCTAGAGTCGGGATGATTTCGGGCACAAATTTTGTGCAGAGCCAGCTTAAAACCGACTACAGCTATTTCTTCTCTCAGATGGCCCACATCTGGGGATGGGCCACGTGGAGACAATCTTGGCAACGCTATGATCGCTATCTGCGCTGCTGGCCAGAGATAAAACGTGCACGTCTCCTTCACGAAGTCTTCGATGATCCTGCAGTAGCTGCATATTGGACTGACCGCTTTGATGAAATGTACACTCGCACAGGCCCGAATACCTGGGACTATCAGTGGGTATATACAAACCTCATCAACCATTCGTTATCCATCGTGCCCCGAGTCAATTTGGTGACCAACATCGGCTTTGGACCAGATGCGACGCATACCTCAGATCTTGGCAGTATCCAAATGGTCGCATCTGAATCAATCAGCTTTCCTCTCGCACATCCACCCAGCCTATTGCCTTTGCGCAGCATGGACCGCATCGACCAGAGAGGATGTCATCAAACGCTTCGGCTGATGATCCTCCACAAAGCACGTCGCATCCAAAGAATCTTTGGGAAGAAAACTGATTGACACATACTTGCTTTTTACGGGGTGGCTGGAGCAGGCATATCTATTGCCGTGGATAGACTCCATCGGTCGTCTCATACTTAAAATACTGCTGCCATAAAGTAGTAATACAATGAGGATTTTTGCATTGATGATCCAAGGCCAAGTCCACTCAGGCTCGACGGCTAGGCAGTATCGGTTTTAGATGACCTTGCCTCTGCATCGCGGACCGGATTTCTGGATCATCGCGACACATCTAGCCGATGCAACACATCTGTGAGCGCTCGAGTGTCGATCGTGATGTTGTCGAAGTTGACCGAATGCCCCTCGAGCGCGCCAACAATATACGCATAATTCATATTTAGCTCTCTGGCCATCAATGCAAAATACGACCGGACTTCAAAAGGGTTTTGGAATTCGATGAGTGATTTGGCCTTTGCAAAAAGAATGTTCGCCAAACCAGCTCCATGTAAACCCACGATAAACTCTGCACCTGATACCAGCAGGACTTGCTCGGACCAAGGTAAATCCTCCAGACAAACACTTTGAAAGCCCTCTGCCTCCAGAATGGCTCTGACAGCGGTTTCGGTTTGAATGGTGAATTTTCGCTTTGTGGCCTTCCGTCTACTAATGTAGAGCCTTTTCGTCGCGCTTGTACTCTCCGGCGTGAGTTTTGGAAGACGCTCCAAGAGCCGTTCACGAATTCGCCGCAACAAGGCGCCATCTGGCTGCCCCGATGGATCAGCAAGCCCTGGCGCCGCGAACGGGAAGTTGGCAGTAGGGAATATGCAATCGTGCACGTGACACCAATTGCCCTTATCCACCGTAACCACTTGAGTGTCGGGTGAGATCCCAAGAATTTCGAGAACCTGACGGTGAAACATCTCCAAGGGGGGCAGTATCAAAGGGTACTGATCGAAGTCGATCTCGTCGTCGATGAGATCCAGAATTCTCGGAACGCCTTCCAGCAGCCAGTGATAGTAGCCGCTGGTGTAGTGCAGCAGGTCGATGCCTCGCTCGATACTTTTGATTTCGCGACATGTCGAGACTAGATAGCTCGCGTTGTGTCGTGCCATTCCAAGCAGATAGGGATAGTCAAGGATTCGTCCGGCCTTGAATAGAAACCTTACCGGGCTGCCATTGACGTCCTCTACATGAAGGGAGATTTCGAAAAGTCGGTGGCGAGTGGTCCGCACTGAATAGCGCTGTCGTCGATTGGAAAGCATGGGAAGATACCAGCCTCCCGTATAATCGCCATAAATCGAACGGGCATCTGGTTCGTGGATCACTCTATCGAGCGGAAGATCAAAGCTGCGTTCGCTGGTGTACAGACCAAACAATCGGCCTTCCGGAGTTGCGGCGTCGGGACGAGTTCTTAGACTGCGATTGAATCGCAGTCTCTTGATCTTGGTCCTCAGCCCTCCGAGGAAGCTTCGTGCGAGAACACGGGCTGCGGATCCGAGGATGAGCAACCACGACTGTATCAGCGGGTTAAAGCTCACACCGTCAAAAAAAATAACATTCGGACAGAGAGAAAGGGCGTAAAGCGTATTCAAAAGCAGCTGCTCCCTACGCACTCCTGATGCCGCGATGACAATACATCTCTCGCCATCAGTCTTTCGCCAGGCGGTACGCAACAACCGGAGGTTCCTACGGAAAGACTTAGGATTCGCTAATCTCTCAAGTTGTAGGCTGCTATGACCCGGCGGGGGCTCGATATTTCGGTCCGACACGACAACATGCGGTTTGACGTCGTCGATCGGCAGAGCAACATCAGCATTGGGATAAGATGAATCAAAGATAAAGATCGATGCATGCGGCATTTCTTAGCCCTAGGAAGTAGCAAGCTTGAATTATTTAGAAAGTACCAAATCAGAAATCGGACTACTGAATCGATTATCGCCAAACTTCCGGAAAATTGTCGGCAACACCGGATGGCTGATGGTTGATCGTGTTGTACGCATGGGGATGGGCGTATTCGTTGGTGTATGGGTTGCTCGGTACCTGGGACCCGCGCAGTTCGGAAGCCTGAATTTCGCGATTTCGTTTATCGCTCTCTTTGGAACGCTAACGACTCTCGGCCTGGAAATGATCGTCGTTCGGGAAATTGTACGTGATGATTCTGCGATATCTGAAATTCTCGGTACGGCACTAGCTCTAAGACTCGCAGGGTCGATCTTGGCTCCGTTGGTGGCGATCGCCACAATTCGGATCGTACAACCAACCGATACTGAAGCGCTTCTTTTAGTTGGTTTACTATCCATTGGTCTGATCTTTCAAGCATTCGATACCATCGACTCTTATTTTCAGTCACAAGTCAAATCAAAATTAACTGTCTGGGCAAAAAACTCTGCTTTTCTGATAGTCGCAGGGACCAGGATACTCTTGATTCACATCAAGGCTCCATTGTGGTCGTTCGCGGCAGCACAGGTTGCCGAGTTAGCTCTGGGTGCAATGGGTTTGGTAATCGTATATCAATGGACCGGCGGGAGAATTCTGACTTGGCGCGGCAGCAAGCGGCGAGCAATCGACTTGCTGAGGCATAGCTGGCCGGTAATTTTGTCGGGTATGGCGATCATGATCTATATGCGCATCGATATGATTATGCTCAAAATCATGCAAGGGGATAAGGCGGTAGGATTTTATGCAGCAGCCACGAGGGTCTCGGAGGTTTGGTACTTCATTCCATCGGCGATTGTTTCTTCTGTGTCACCTGCGATCATTCGGGCTAAAGGCAACCCGGCTCGTTATTATGGGCGATTACAGAGATTGTTCTCCTTTATGACTTTCATCTCGGTCATCATCGGTTCAGGCATTGCACTTAGCTCACGCTGGATTATTCATTTTTTGTATTCCAACGCTTATGACGCAGCATCGCCGGTCTTAGCTGTCCACATTTGGGCATCAGTCTTTGTGTTTTTAGGCACTGCCCAAGCTCCTTGGGACTTTTCCGAAAATCTCCTGAAACTGGGCTTCTATCGAACACTAATAGGAGCTATCAGTAACGTCCTATTGAATCTGATCCTTATTCCCAGATATTCGGCCTTGGGAGCAGCCGTCGCAACGGTAGCATCCTACGCAATCTCGGGAGTTGTTGCCAATGCATTCAGCCCGAGAACCCGGCCGATCTTCTTCATGCAACTAAGATCAATTTTCTTTAATAAACTTTGGAGTAAGGTAGACACCCACTACCAATAAAAAATGAGCTTTCCGGAAAAACTCACAGATTCTCCGCACTTTCGGCCTGCTTAGGGCGCACGAGCTTGAAAAGTACAGTATTCATTGTTTTAGCTGCCATGGTGTAATGTCGCTGCGTTAGGAACTGCTTTATTGGGTCTGAACTTTCTGTATCAAAAGTCAATCCTTCCAAGCATTCCACCAGGATATATTCAGGAGAATACCGAGTCCAATCGTTAGATTGGAGTACATCGTAATCAAGTCCTTCCACATCAACAGTTAGTAAGTCAATGTTTACATTTTGAGGTACATACTGGTCGAGTAACCTCCACAATGGAACCGGTACAGTCTTTATTTCCTGCGTAATAAAGGACTTTTCGGCGGCCCACTTCAACGCCAATTGTTTATCGAACGTATTGAGAGCCGGCTCATTGAAAACATAGTAAGTTAGCTCTTCACTGACTGAGGATACTGCTGCTTCAATATTTATGTCTCTCGGACGCATACGCCGGAACATTCGCATGCTGCCGGGGTTCGCATCGATATTTAGGCCACGCCAACCTTGAAGATAAAGACGGTACGTATTGGAGAATCTCTTTGGATGATGTGCGCCCACATCAATATAGAATCCTGTCCTTTTGTTGTACAAATACCGCTCCAAAAGTAGATCTTCACCCTCTTGGGAGTAGGAGTCTCGCGCATATCGTGTAAACCACTGCTGGCGAATTGAACTAAGAGCCTGCCAAACTGGCTTCGGAACAAACGGCTTAATCAACTTTTTCATGGAACTCCAGAGACTGACTCTGATTGATGTCTCAGACTGATTGCAAGAATAACAAATCCAAGATGAATTTGTGCTGTTCGATGATTTTGGGAAGTCTCACGGTGTCCTATTCGTCAAGATGGCGGAGCTGCTTGAGCGCGTTGTTTATACTTTGTGAAGAAACAAGTCTCGTTCACCCGCGTCAAACAACAATTGCACCAACGCCCAGTAAGCCAATAATCCAGCTGCAAAGTATTCCCGTGAGACACGCTCACAATGCCAGGGAGTTGGCTGCTGAGAAATCGGACGCGATATTTGTGGTGAGTGCCAAACCAAAGAGACGTACTACCGAGATCAGCACTCTGCGCGGCTGTTTACAGAAACGAGCGTTGCTCATGCTTACTCGTCAATCCGTTCCTGTGGTGCCTTCGAGAGATTTTGCTGAATGGTTTTTATAAAACTCCTTAGAATAACCCAGCTTACCCCAACAAACACCCCTAAAATGCAACTAGCTAGAATAAGAAGAAGGCGGTGGGGTCCAGATTTCCCGTCCGGCACCGTCGCGCGGTCGACGACCTGGAGCAACGGCGCCTCCTTGGACTCGTCCAAACGAGCAGCTTCATACTGTTTGGCAATTAGTTCAAATAAGACTTCGTGATATTTTACCTCTCGTTGCTTACGTACGTATTCCAATGCAAGTTCGGGTACCTTCGCTGTAGATAACTGAACACTGCCAGGTTGATGTTGCGACGGGTCACTCTGCAATTTCTGTAACTCCTGTTGGAGACCCGTGATCTGCGTCTGAAGCCGAACTACTTGAGGATTTTGATCAGTGGCACCTTGCCTCATCGCAGCCAATTCGACTTCATGACTCGCGATCTGTGCGCGTAATTGCGCCATCTCCTCAATCTGTATCTGAGCCTGCCCGACTGGAACAATAAGCCCCGTATGCTCCTGCGTCTTTTTCAGATCAACCTCGGCGTCCGCCAAGGAATTTTTTTCCCGTTCTAGCTGCTGCTCGAAAAAAAGCCTTCTCTGAGATGCTTCGGTCAAAGCCAACCGACCATTCTCCACGCGCAAAGCATCTAGATAGCCATTTGCTAAATCAGCCGCACGAGTCGGATCATGATCTTCCACACTGATTGTAATTAAGGTATCTTTACCCAAAACAAATTTGCTGTTGCTCTTGAGCGTATTCTCGGTGGCGCTGAGTTTCTTCGTTTTGTACGCCTTTTGCAAATCAAACCGCTCAATCACTCTGTCCGCGACGGTGCGACTCTTAAGAATCCCGAGATACACATCTCCCGGAGTCTTCAATCCGGCGAAACCTCCAATCATTCCTCCCATTTGATTTGCGAGCTGCGACATACTGCTGCCGGGCGAGCTTTGCGGCGGTAGAAAGACCGCGTCTGCTGTGTACACCGGCTTCATCATCAAATAGACGATGATCGCTGTCAGCGTTGCCGACACAGCTGCGCAACGCAAGATGAACTTCTTCTCACGCAATACCAATCTAGCCAGTTCCACCACATCGATCTCACCATCCTCTAGAACCCTCTGTCCCTCGGGTTGCGGCACTCCAGGTTCAGAAGAAGTCTCGGGACGGGGTAACACTGTCTCCTGCAACATAGCTATTGTCCTAACACCGTGTTGGCAGCGGCTATCGCAATTCCGAACTGACCAACGATCTGTGCAATATCCACGATCAGGCGCATCGTCTTACCCTTGTCCAGGTTCAGCGGAATCACAATCGTATCTCCTTGATTGACATGCAACGAATCAAATCGATTGCCCCGCAAAGAAGAGCTGTATTGCCTGCTAACAACGGATCCACCGGCGCGGATTACATAGGCGCGCCCAGTATCGGCATCGCGATTTGCCCCGCCCGCCAACCGTATATAGTCTCCTACTCGAAGGTGCGGATCGTACACAAACGAATTCTGATTGTAAACTGCCCCATCTACACTTACAGTCAAGGAGAAGCGCGGCACAATAAATCTATCGCCATCTTCCAACGGCAAATCCGGTATTTGAGTAATACTGGTACTGTCTACTGGAATACCAAGAACGATACGCCCTGTCGATCGAGCCTGTCGAAGACTATTGACGATGTTCTGATTTTGCTGCTGCGCCGCAGCTACTGCGGCACTGTCCTGAGGACTAATCGAGCGACTCGCGTTGGCACTTGCGGTCGTGCTTGCCTGCAGCGCTATCTGATCGACATACTCGTTAAGTCTCTGCTGTTGTACGCGACGTGTCGATTCGCGAGTGAATTCCGAACCGTACAGATAAGCTTCTGATGTTACGCCGCCAGCCCGTTTCACAAGCTGCTGCAGCGTCTCGCCAGGCAGAACGCTATATACGCCGGAAGAGACAAACTCTCCCTCCAGTCGAACGAACCTCGTCTGCTGTGCCTGCGGAACGTGAATGTCTGCCTTCGAGAAGATCGTGACCACATCTCCCGGCAACAGTTCCAGGTTCTGCGAAGCATCCCCCTCAAGCACCAGTCGACCCAGATTAAAGGGCACCAGTGATGTCGTGAGGTTTTCCTTACTCTGTCGTTCGACAACCGCGTAGCCCCAATCGATGTCGGGCTCAGCGAGTTTGATGTCGTTACGAGGCCGGAACTGCCCGGAAGAAGCGTTTGCTAGTGTCGAGCCGACACTAGCGCCCGCCGAGCTCGTGGCGCCTGTTTGATTGGAACCGACAGCGTTCTGCTGATTCTGTTGCATACCATTCGGCGCAGTTTGATTGGCGTTCGCGTTTGCCGCTGATATGGATGTAATGCGGTCATTCAACCCGCTGGCAGACGTCGCAGATAGAGGGATCGGCGCACAATCCAAGCCGCCATCTGTCATCGGCTTCGATGCGTCATCCAGAGCCGGCGTTAGTGCATTTGTGCTTCCGTCGCCAGTGCCGAATGGCATCCCAGTCAAATTCGGGTTCCTGGTAGATGAGTATCGCCAGTTTGGATTTTCACCCTCTTCACCCACCGGAATTCCATACCGCAAACTCGGTATTCCATAAGGTGTCATCGGCAGGCAGGTTGGAATATAGCTCATCATCGGCTGGCCCAGCTGGCTGCGTTTCAACCAATAGTCCCGCGTGATCAGCGCATCCTTATCGGGAATCAGATCCCGGACATGCATACCCGGCTTCCACGCATATCGTCCCGGATTCGCAACGTTTCCACGCAAGGTCACCGCATCCTTGTATTGATCCACGATCGCCACAAGCTCGAGCAGGTCTCCATCATGCAGAACCGTGGCTCGTCCCTGGGTATCAAGGCTCACCTCACTCATGCTGCGGAGACGGTGCTCATCCACACGCTCCAGACGGATCTTCTCTCCCGAAGCCACATTCGTCAGTCCGGCTGCAAGCTCCAGAACATCCCCAACTGTGGAATTGGTTGCGGACTTCAATTCATAGATAGCAGGTGCATTGACGCTGCCGGCCACCGCCACCTGTGGCCCCACTGGCGGAATATAGATCACATCGCCAGGCAGCAACTGAACATCATTTGTCTTATCGCCATGCTCCAGCAGCTCATAAAGGTCGAAATCGACGATTACCTTGCCGGCGCGCTTCAACTGAATGTGCCGCATGCTTCCCTGCGGTGCCGGGCCGCCGGTTGTGAAGATCGCAGTAACCAGCGTGCTCAACGAGCTGATAGTGTAGCTTCCGGGCCGTCTGGCTTGCCCGACAACAAATACCTGGATCGAACGTAACTGCCCCATGTTCACGTTCAGATCAAAGTTTCGAAACACCCTGCCCATCTGCGTCTTCAGGTAATCCTGGACTTGCGAGAATTTCAACCCTGAGACATGCAAGGTGCCAACCTGCGGAATGTAGATGCTGCCCGATCGATCGACCGTGAAGCGGCTGTTCAGCGTTACCTGCCCCCACGTTTGAATGAGCAACTCATCTCCTGGCCCAATGACATAGTCCGGCGTCACAGGCACCATGTTCAGCGGCGCGAAGGTAGATGGTGGGTTTCGAAACAAATGCGCCCCATAGATCGGCAATGTCTTGCCCGTCGAATTGGCAATCATCTGCTGAAATTCAGTAGGAGGATCCAGTGGAAGGCGTTCCAGCTGATTCTGTCTCTGTTGCAGTTGCTGTTGAGTACCTTGCTGGCTGGTGGCGTTCTGTTCGGTCTGCCCGGGTTGCAGGACGATCCCCTGCTGATTAGCCGAAGGCTGACTAACCGGCGATGTGTTCTGTATCTGATTGGAACTATACGCCTGGCAAGTCGGATCGTTCGGACTACAGGAGGTTTGATCCGAACCGTTACCCAAAGCCTGACCTAAGCCCTGACCCAGTTGAGCAGCCGACATGCTCGCTCCGAGCACAGTAAATAAAGCCACACATCCTGCCTTCAAGACTCTGGGGGAACCACCGAACTGCATCTGCCTTAATCCTCTCAAATCTGTCTTACGCTTCAATACAATTCCTCTTCCAAAGAGGCTGCCGCCGACTCAATACCAATCTGCAGTATTCTCCCCGCTTCATCACAACTCCCTTTGGAATCGCTGTCTCCAGCATACTCGAATGCCTTCGTACAACGAGAAAGAAGTGGAATGGAGACACTTTGAAGCTACCTGGGTTCATTGCGCAATAGTGTCACAAAATGCAGGAAGCAGACCCGTCACTGTTTTCAGACCTGCTTTTGCGAAGCTTCCACCTGATGGGCCACCCGTAACATCGTTGCTTCGCCAAAATGGCTGCCCAATACCTGAACACCAATCGGCAGACCGCCCTTCGTCTCTCCGCAAGGCACACTTACACCGCAGATTCCCGCAAGGCTGGCCGCGACCGAATAGATGTCCTCCAGGTACATCTTCACCGGGTCGTCCGTCTTCTCTCCCAACTTAAACGCAGGAGTCGGCGTTACGGGTGCCACTAGAACATCGACATCCGCAAACGCCGCAAGGAAGTCGCGCGTCAGCAGCGTCCGCACCTGCTGCGCCTTGCGGTAATAGGCATCGTAGTACCCCGCGCTCAAGGCATAGGTCCCTAACAGAATCCGCCGTTTCACCTCAGCCCCAAACCCCGCATCCCGGGTACGACGGAACATCTCCGCCAAGGTCTTCGCCTCGGCATCCCGCAGCCCGAATCTTACCCCATCGAATCGCGATAGGTTCGACGAAGCCTCTGCCGTCGCAATTACGTAGTAGGTCGGAATCGCATATTTTGTGTGGGGTAAACTGACCGGCTTTACCACACATCCTGCCGCCTTCAAACCAGCCAGTACACCATCAATTGCAACGCTAATCTCCTGATCCAGCCCCTCACCAAAATATTCTTTCGGCACACCGACCCGAAGGCCCTCCACCGGTTTTGACAGCTCTCCTACGTAGTCGTCCACTGGCCGGTCTGACGAAGTCGCGTCCATAACATCTTGTCCAGCAAGCACTTGCAGTACAGTCGCGGCATCCTTAACATTCTTGGTAAACGGCCCCACCCTATCCAATGACGAAGCAAACGCGATCAACCCATACCGGCTGACCCGCCCATACGTCGGAAGGACGCCAACAACCCCACAGAAAGCCGCCGGCTGCCGGATCGACCCTCCAGTATCGGTCCCAAGTGTTGCAACTGCGAAACTTGCAGCCACCGCAGCCGCGGAGCCACCACTCGATCCACCGGGAACTCTATCCAAAGCCTTTGGATTCAGCACGGGACCGTAAGCCGAATTTTCATTAGAACTCCCCATAGCGAATTCATCACAGTTGAGTTTTCCCAACAAAACCGCTCCTGCAGCCTCGAGTCTGGCTACGGTAGTCGCATCATACGGAGGACGATATCCCTTTAGAATCAATGAACCAGCCGTAGCTGGAGCTCCCTGCATCGCCAAAACATCCTTAATCCCCACCGGTACCCCCGCCAACGGCGGCAACGCATCGCCCTTTGCTACTAGCGTATCGATCTTTGCAGCCTGCAGCAGAGCGCGTTCGCGACTCAAAGCCAGAAAGCTATTGATTTCAATATCCTGTGTCTCGATCCGCCCGTAATGCAGCTCCGCGAGGGTCGTTGCTGTCGTATCTCCCGAAGCCACTGCAGACCGCACTCCATCAATCGTCAAACTCTCTAATTCCGTTGCTTTTACGCTCACCTTGCCGCCTTTAGAAATATTGCGCTACCTGCGAAACACTCACGCGTCGCTTGTTGGCTATCGCTCGATGACCTTGGGAACCTTGAAGAATCGCCCATCGGTCTCCGGAGATGCAGCCATCACCTTAGCCCTATCCACGGAAGGCCTTACATTATCCTCACGCAACGCCTCTCCGCGATCCTGCAATAGCCCACCCAGCATTTCGCCCACCTGCGCCATGGGTGGGACACCTGCCGTATCCAGTTCATTCAATTGGGCGATATGACCCAAAATCGCGTTCAGATCCCTCTGCATCCGGGGCTCTTCCTCAGCGGTTAGCCCCAGATTCGCCAACTCGGCCACTCGCCGCACATCGTCGATCGTTACGCCTGCCTGCTCACTCATTGACGGTAGTCTCTCTTCTTTTGATCCTTCACTTCAAAGTGTATCCCGCGTACGGGAACTCCTGCGATCCGTCCCATTTCACCGGCAAGTTGACCCTGCATGCTCATCATTTGCCGCAACCACGCTCCATCGGTCACCTCCACATGGACAATGCCGTCTGCAAATCCAACAACGGTCCCCCTTTCCGCCAGCGCCCTGCCGCAGGCTACCGGCCACGCTGCTGCCAGCTTGTCCTCAGCCTGCAGCCTGCTTAGGCTGCGGCTTAGAGTCCCCTTCAGCAAATCTCGCATACCTTCCATGGACATCGGAAAATCTCCAGCACAACCCAGTATCCTGCCTGAACCGGCGGCCACCGGGCCAGAAGATATCTCAGGGCCATACTCCTATCTACTCAATTAGATCTATCCATGGAATAGCCGCAAAAGCAGAACATTCGTTCGAACGTATGCTTCGAGATGCACCTTACGAATGACGATGCGATACACCGACAGCAAGGTATGGGGCTTTGGATTGAAGGCTTCGTTAGAACGCCCCATCCTGATTGATCACGGACGAAAAGGTTTTCAACAGGATTTTAAGGTCATTCCAAAGTGACCAGCGCTGCACATACTTGCAATCAAGCGCCACACGCTCGTCGTAGGTCAACTCACTTCTACCCGAAACTTGCCAGAGGCCCGTTAGGCCAGGCTTGACCCTGCAATAACATCTGAAGGAATCACGATACTTCTCAACCTCCGCCGCCACAATTGGACGTGGTCCCACCAGGCTCATCTGGCCTACAAACACGTTCCAAAGCTGAGGCAGTTCGTCCAGACTGTATCTCCGCAGAAATAAGCCGATGGGCGTGATCCTGGGATCATTTCGCAGTTTGTGAGTTTCGTTCCACTCGGCGCGGGCCTTAGGGTTTTTGGCCAGGTATTCCTCTAGAACTTCGGCAGAATTGACGCACATCGTCCGGAACTTCCACATAGAAAAGAACGCGCCGTTTTTCCGAATTCGCCGATGGGAATAAAGGATTGGACCAGGCGAGCTCAACATCACCATCACTGATACGATACCCAGCGTCAGCAATGTCAACGGCGTCGAAACCAGAATCAATAGCACGTCGGCGCAGCGCTTGATCACTCTATATCGGAAAAACTCTGATGGAATTCGGTTGGCCCGGTGTGATACGCTCACCGGTCTGCTCACCGCTTCGGTGTACGAATAAGAATCTTCTATCGCCGCAACCCGCGACTCGGGAGATTGATATTCAGCCTGCATTGATGTCCTGTGTCTGCATGCCTACGGCCTTGACCCTGGGGCCTCCGTCATGCCTGTTGTCTTGCGTACATTTCGTTGCGGCTTGCTTTCTTCTTCCGTCTCCGCAGCCTCGTCAGTAAGGCCGTCAACGTCCGCGCTTCTTATTCTTTGCAATCGTCGTTCGTTTCGCGACAAATCAATATTTTTGACTGCCTGTGATAACCAACAACCCGGAGAAAGAATTCAGTCGTAACTTGCACAGTCTACTCGCTCAATGCCCGTGTATGGATAAAAAGAATTATATAGTTCGCTTTTTATTCCTCTTTTGAACCTGTGTAGCCACTCTTTTCACTTTTTCCATGCCTGTTCTAGTTAAACTGCTTGGATGCAGATTATTGATACTCCGCTGCACGACGTTAAGCTTCTTCAACCCCGACTCTTTGGCGATAGTCGCGGTTGGTTCGCAGAAGTATTCAATCAATCGACCTTCGCCGCTGCTGGGCTTCCCAGCGAGTTTGTTCAGGACAACCAGTCTTTTTCGGCAAAGGGGGTTTTGCGTGGTCTGCATTATCAGTTGGGAAAGCCGCAGGGGAAGTTGGTGCGGGTGCTAAGTGGCCATATATGGGATGTTGCAGTGGATCTTCGGCGCGATTCGGCTGACTTTGGGAAGTGGGCTGGGTTTCATTTGAAGCCTCGGAATGAGGCGGGGGCGATGGAATTGCTTTGGATTCCGGAGGGGTTCGCTCATGGGTTTCTTGTGGTAAGCGATACGGCGGAGGTGCTTTATAAGACAACCAATGTCTATTATCCAGAGGGGGAGCGGTCGATTGTTTGGAATGATCCTACGTTGAACATCGCGTGGCCGTTGGAGGGAATTACTCCTTCAGTGAGCGCGAAGGATGCTGTGGGCAGTGCGTTTCTTTCGGCGGATTTGCCGTAAATTTTGTTTGTGGTGAATGAGTGTTTTTGCTGGGGTTTTTTGAAAAAGTGGGCGCCAGACGTGGTGTTTTTGTGGACAGCTTGTGGTGGTTCGTGTGGCAAAGATGGATAGCAGATGCACGCTATTTTCCAGATTGAAATTGTGCAGGGAATTTTCCACAATTTTCGGGCTGCGTTGGCGTTCGATTATCGTCGATCGAGAAGCCATTGCTCGACCTCGGCCAGCGAGTTCACGGGGAGGTAGTGGCCTCCGCAGGGTGAAGGTTCGGTTCCGCTGATGAGGAAGGCCTGGCGGAGGCCAGCGGCGTTGGCTGCGGCAATGTCACTGCACCGGTCTCCAATCATGACGGAGTCAGCCAGTGAGAGGTCGAACTCTCGGGCTCCACGGCGGAGCATTCCGCTGCCGGGCTTGCGGTCTTCGTGTTCGCGCTTGTATGGGCCTACGCCATGCTCAGGGTGGTAGGGGCAGTGATAGACCGCGTCGAGTTCGATCTGCTCGGCGCGGAGCTCAGCTCGGATGAAATCCATGAGGGAATGGAAGTCGGCCTCGGTGTAGTAGCCGCGGGCGATGCCAGCCTGGTTGGTTACGACGATCAAGCGGTAGCCGAGCCTGATGGCCGTGCGGCAGAGAGAGAAGATGCCTTCGACGAAACGGACCTCTTCGGCGCGGTGGAGATAACCGACTTCGACGTTTACGATGCCGTCGCGGTCCAGGAAGAGGGCTTTTGAGTTCATGCGTATATCAAAAGAATAATCTGTTCGACGCTATCGCGACCTGAGACCCGGGTGACAACGTAAAAAGCGACGACAAAATCCTGGGCGACAAACAAATTTTGTGTGAAATATAACGGAAGTTTGTAAAAGTTCGTTGACAGCGATTGTATCGATGGTTAGACTCCTCACGCTTTACTAAAGCGAATTAGTTACGGCATAAAAAGCACCGACTGGGGTTGGCATTACGGGCCCCTTGGAGCAGACAACAACCTAAAGGGAGAGACTGGGATGTTTCATTCAGCCGAAAAAGGCACACAAATTTCGCGTCGCGAACTAATGGTTTTTTGCGCGATGGCTTTCATAGCATTGTTTTGCAGCTAGCCGCGTCTATGCGCAGACGGTAGCGACGTACAGCTTTGAAGACGGAACGGCTGGCGGTTGGAGTTCGTTCAACGGAGCGACCACGCCGGTCGCCAGCAATGCCGCTGCCTATGCGGGGTCCTATAGCCTGTTGACCACTACAGGCTCAGGTGGTGCGGGCGGACCCTCCATTTCGATGAACGGCGTCCTTGTGCCCGGAGCGAAGTACACGATCACCGGCTATGTGATGCTGACCAGCGGAGAAGCTGCAACGAATGCCAACTTCACGATAAAGCGCAGCGATCCCAGTTGTTCCGGCGGCACGTGCTACGACACGATTGGCAGTTATCAAGTGCCCGTGTCGGATTCAGGATGGGCGCAGATCGGTGGGAGTTATACGGTGAGCAGCACGACGACAGCTATGACGCTTTACGCGCAGCTGGTCGGAGCGACGAGCGCGCAATCCTTTTATCTGGATAATGTGGTGATTACCGAGACAGCGCCACCTCCAGGCGGAACGCCGATTGCGACGTACAACTTCTCCGATGGCGGTCTGGATGGTTGGGTTCCATTCGGCACACCGACGCTGACGAACGCTGCGCCTCCTGTACTTGACCCGAACAACGACCCGAACAGTCTTCTGGTCACCAACAGGACAGGGACCTACATGGGGCCGAGTCTGAATCTGCTTGGCGTGAACAACGTTGTGGCGGGCGCGACCTACCAGGTCACAGCCTATGTGTTGCTTGCCGCTGCTGATAGCAGCAACCCTACGGCTACTCTTTCCATTAAGACCGCGGATTGCGCTACGACAGGAGCCTTCAGCAACCTTGTGACTTCTGGACCGCTATCCGATACAGTCTGGACGAAGGTGCAAGGCACGTTCAGCTTCAGCAATCTGCCGGGGCCACCTACGAGCCTGATTCTGTACGCGCAGTCCAGCAGTGCGACCGATTCTTTTTACTTCTCGGGTGTGACGATCAGTGAGCTCTCGCCTGCGCCGCTGAGCCCGAACCAGCAGGACAACTCCGGCATCAGCAGTACGTTTGAAGATGGCGGGCTTGATGGCTGGTCTTCGCGTACTGGTAGTTCAACCGTAGCTAACAGTACGGCGGCGGCGCATAGTGGAACGCACAGCCTGTTGACGACAGGGCGCGTTGCCAATTACGACGGGCCGCAGATCAGTGTCAGCAACAAGATGTATGTCGGCTCCGCTTACAACCTCAGCGCGTGGGTGATGCTGGCGCCTACCGATGGCACCAACCACGTGATCAATATGAGCCTGCAGACAACGGTTAACGGCAATACCAGTTACCCGAGTATCACTGGCTATCCTGGCGTTACGGTACCGGCCGACGGCAACTGGCACCAGATCAGTGTTCATGGCTACAACATGTCAAGCAACTATGATCCGGGATCGGCCTTTGTGTATTTCCAGACCGTTCCGTCATCAGGCACCGATCTGGTGTCGTTCTATATCGACGACTTCCAGATTGCATACGTTCAGCCACCCACTATTCAGACGGATATTCCATCGATCTACAAGACTCTTTCGAACTTCTTCCCTGTTGGCGCTGCGGTTGATACGACCGATCTTTCCGGTCCACATGCCCAGTTGCTGACGACTCACTTCGACAGCATTACATCGGGCAACGATATGAAGTGGAGTTCGGTAGAGAGCACCAAGGGGACATACGACTACACCAATGCGGACAGCGAGGTTGGGCTTGCCACGTGCAGCAACATGCGGGTGCGCGGACACAACCTTGTGTGGGCTACGGGGGCGCAAACGCCGGCCTATGCCACTGGTGATGGAACTAATTCGACGGCCAATCAGGCTGTGGTTATCGCAAACATCCAGGAGCATATCCAGAGCGAAGTACAGCACTTTGGAACGAAGGTGTACGCGTGGGACGTGGTGAATGAACCGCTGGATCCGTCGCAGCCAGACTGCCTGTACCACGGTCCGTTCTACCAGGTGCTAGGCAAGAGCTATATCGATGTAGCGCTGCAGGCAGCAAGACAGTATGCTCCTGCGGGCACGAAGCTCTTTATCAACGACTACAGCACTACCGACTCCAATCGGCTGGCGTGTCTGGTGCGCGTTGTACGTGATCTTCGGCAACGTGGCATTCCTCTGGACGGCGTTGGTCATGAGATGCACAACGCAATCAATTACCCGTCTACGAGTGCGATCGTTGAGACTATCGATACGATGGCTGAACGCTTCCCGCGCCTGGAACAGCAGATCACCGAGCTCGATATGAGCGTCTACAATGCTGGCGACAAAACCTCGGACTATGGCAGCAACGTGCCGGCTTCGGTTCTTGCCACACAGGGTTGGCTCTATGCACAGTACTTTGAGGCGTTTCGACATCTGCGAGGCAAGGTTAGTGCTGTGACCTTCTGGGGCATGGCCGACGATGATACGTGGCTCGACAGCTTCCCGATCGTGCGCACCGATTACCCGCTTCCGTTTGATATGGGACTGCAAGCGAAGCCGGCTTATTGGGGCGTTGTCGATCCGAAGGAACTGCCCGGCTATGGATTGAGGTTCTCGATGGCCAGCAAAGCAGACGGGGATACACGCCTGCTGACTCTGACTGCGACCAATGGCGATGTGGGTCCGGCTTACACGACTCAGGTTACAGGCTTCAGTCTTCACCAGATTGAAGGACGACGGTGCAGTCCCGTTGTAACGACGCCGGGTAGCTTGCCTGTCCTGCTGGGCGATATCGCTGTGAGCAGCACTGCAAGCGTAACGTTCACAGTTGATTTCTCGGGATGCGATGCGTACGCCCGCTTTATAGTGAGCGCACCCTGGAGCTCAGCTACATTCCATACCGGCACCTTTGTATCGGAAGTGGAGTTTCGCAGAGAGCGGCACGACGGTCATTAGGACCATCCTCCGATCGGAGCAGACCTTAGTTTGGCCTGCTCCAACTTTTTGAGGGACAAGACTGGACGATTAAGCGGAGGTCGGGTGGAGATGCCCGATCAAGTTCCAAGGAACACTTCGCTCCACGAAGAGTCGAGATAAAGCCATCGCTGGGTGGCGAACCAACTCGTTGGGAGTTCCGGAACGTGCAGAAGTCCGTGGCCGTCGACGCAGATCAGTTCTGTTCCGCTCCAATCCAGGAAGTTGCGGGAGGGCTGTCCGACGCGAGCCGGGTTGGTCAATGTACACAGGCAGACGGGACAACGTCTTCGTTGATCCCGGAGCACCCACCGAAAACCAAACAGGGCGATCAGGAAGGACGTAATGATCTGCACGTACTGCGTTGTGTTTGTCGTGAAAGCAAAGAGATGCGCGAGATCCTGAGAAACGAAGTAAATAGTCGGCAACAGCAGGCTGAACTTTACGGCGAGGAAGATCCATCGCCTGAGCCTGAGAGGCCATGAGATCTTCCCGCTGTGGGAAGGATATTCGCCGAGTGGAAGCGATGTTGTAGCAGGAAGTGCGATCAAAGCCAGTAAGACAGTGAAGACATAAATACCAAATGGAGCCTGATCGATCTCGGACAGCGCGATGCACTCGTAAGTTCCAAATTCTTCATCGGTCTGTCGAGCAGACATTTGCCATTGTCCCCCGAGGCTCATATTTCTTGACGATGGGATGAGGTGGCCGACAAGAAATCCTCTGGCAGTATCCGGGATGGCGGGAACATTGACGCCAGGCTCGAGCAGCCATGCGTCGAAGGTACCTGGGAGCCGCCACTGATCCTTGCCGATAACGCCCGCCAGGATTGCCTTGTAGATTCCAACCTCGACAATACGGCCTAGATAGCTGGAATCGCTGTGGAACTGCTGTTGCCAGACGGTCTGACTGACGAGAAGCGTCGGCAAGTTCGAATCAGATGCAGCGGCAAACGAAGGATGAACACCAAGCATAGGAAAGAGATTCGCGCTTGCCCGGGCGATGTTCAGCTCTGGCGTGTAATGCCTCGCAATGCGGACCGGTTTGACGAGGGGCTCATAAAATGCGAACTCGGAGAACATATGCTGCCCATGTCTTTGCCAGAGTCGCAGCTGCTTCATCTGCACATTTGGTGCGTTGCTGTGGGATGTGCCGAAGGGCGAGATCAGCACCAGGTGCCGGGAGTCTCGATAGGGTGATGGATAGATCTGCGAGCGCACATTTGGCAACAGTAAAGAGGCAATGAAGCTAAGGATCACCAGAAGGAAAAGCACACCGGTACAACGCATTGCTGATTGCGAGGGTCGAACGAAGCGAGCCGCCGAGGCTCCGCGCTCACACCGCAAAGACCAGGCATCCTGAAAGGCTCCGAGACAGAAGATGATGGCTGTTCGTTCCTGCGTGACGACAGAAGTGCTGTGGGCCAAAGAACGGTATACGTACCAGAGCTCAGAGCGCCACTCTTCAAGCCACACGCCTCTTCGGCTTGAAGGAACAAGGAGACCTGCGCATAGCAACATTGAACGAGAACCGATGCTGAGAGGGAAACGAAGAGAGCTCATGCGTGCTCCTTCTCCGGCGAGGCGAAGAGTTTAACCAAAAGAGGGTACCGCTTCTGCGAAGCTTCGAGCGTGGCGCGGCCCGTCTTCGTGAGGTGGTAATACTTTCTCGCAGGACGAAGCTCTTTATCTGCGATCGATTGCTTCTCCCATTCCGAGGTGATGAGGCTGTCGCGCTCGAGGCGTCGCATGGCCGGATAAACAGTTCCGCTGGGTAGGCCCGTGCGCTCCATGATGTTGAAGCCGTAGATAGATCCGGCATGGATTGCCTGAAGGATCATCGCGGCGGTATGGGAGAGTTTTGCCTCGGCAGCCATGCGCGAGATTTTATCTATGTAGCACACTACTTGACAATATCTAAGAGTAGTTTGCTACATAGGGTGACAAGGAGAGCGCCATGCTCGAAGTTCAGAATCTCTCAAAACATTACCGAGGCATTCCGGCAGTCGATGACGTCAGCTTTAGTGTGGCGGCGGGCGAGGTGGTGGGATACCTGGGTCCAAATGGCTCCGGCAAGTCGACCACGGTGAAGATCATTACCGGCATTCTCCAGGCGAACAAAGGCCGTGTGCTCTTTGAAGGTCATGATATTCAGGACGATATGCAGGGGTTTCGCGCTGCTCTTGGCTATGTTCCCGAAGAGGCGCATGTGTATACCCATCTTTCGGGGCTGGAATACCTGCAGCTTGTGGGGCGGCTGCGGGGGATGAAGGAACGGCCACTGGAGCAGCGAGCGAACCATCTGCTCGAACTGCTTTGGTTGCGTTCGTCTCGATACTCGCCAATTTCTTCATACTCAAAGGGTATGAAGCAGCGTGTGCTGCTTGCTGCGGCCCTGCTGCATAATCCGCGCGTGCTGGTGTTCGACGAGCCGCTCTCGGGGCTGGACGTGGTTTCGGCGCGACTGTTCAAGGATCTTTTGCATGAGCTTGCTAAAGAGGGGAAGGCAATTCTTTATATCTCTCATGTCCTTGAGGTTGTCGAACAGGTTTGCGATCGAGTCATCGTTCTATCGAGGGGAAAGATTCTTGCGGATGCGCCGCCCTCGGAGCTGACTTCGCTGATGAAGCTCAGCAATCTGGAGAATGTCTTTGCGCAGCTTGTTCGACAGCAGGATACGCGGTCGATAGCACGCGAGCTTGTTGGTGCTATCCGGGGTGATGCATGATTAGCCTCCGTCGCATTCTACGTGGGCCGGACCAGAGCGTACGGTCGCTTGCGGTACAGGCTAACGAACCTGTTGTGGCTCAGGAAAATACGGTGTTCGAGGTTCTAACCCGTCATCTACTGCACCGGCTGGTTCACAATGAAGCGCTTGGCGAAGAGATGCCAACTCGCATTATGCAGACGGCATACATGTTTGCGCTGCCTGGTGCTCTGTTCGCGCTTTATCTCTTTGCTGCGTATCATCAGCCTCGCGCGGTCGGGCCGCGTCCATTCTGGCTGCAGATATCGGATCACTATTTTTATACCGTCTATGCATTTGTCGTGATGGGGATAGTCACGTTGTTTGAGTGGGATCTTTTGTTTCCTGACCTTCTTGATGTGTTCGTTCTTACGACTCTTCCGATTCCGAAGCGGAGACTATTGCTTGCGCGTCTGCTGGCGCTGACGATCTTTTTGGCACTTGTGCTAGCGGGAACTAATTTTCTGGGGGCACTGTTCTTTCCCGCTGTCGCGGATCTTCACCGAATGTGGTGGCACCATTTAGCGGCGCACATCATCACAGTTGGGATGGCTGGAACGTTTTCCGCGGCGTTCTTCGTTGCACTACAGGGGGGATTGCTTTGCCTGTTGGGGAGGAAGTTTTTTGGATGGATTTCGCCACTGGTGCAAACGTGCTCGCTTGTCATTCTTCTGACGATCTTATTTTTATTGCCTTTCACCGACCGTCTTCAATCTTTGCTTGAGTCTGGAAATATGGCCGTTCGACTGTTTCCTCCGTTCTGGTTTCTTGGTCTTTATGAACGTCTTCTGTGGGGTGCGGCTGCGCTACCTCTATTTTTTCCACTTGCTAAAACTGCGGTACTGGCCACGGTATGCGCTGTTGTGCTCGTCATTGTGAACTATCCCTTGGCTTATGGAAGGCGTGTTCGCCAACTGGTAGAAGGCAGTACGGCTTCGTGCAGCAGGAACAGAATCGCGCACGTGTTTCGTAGCGTTTTGCACGTCACGGTTCTACGTTCACCACAACAGCGAGCCATTTATCACTTCATCTCGCAGACGCTTATGCGCCTGCCACGGCTGAGACTTTATCTCTCGATCTATGCGGGCGTCGGCCTCTCGCTGGCGATCTCGGGGCTTCTGATATTGCATATTCACGAAGGTCGAATCAGTTTCGACATCTCCGAATGGGGTGTTCGAGCCACGGTTCCTACACTTGTGTTCCTGATAACGATTGGCCTGCGAACTGCTTTCAACGCTCCTGTTGGTCTCCAGGGTAGTTGGGTTTTTCGAGTGATTCATGGGAAGCCGCTTCGCGAACATCTGCAGGCGATTTTCTTGTGGGCTGGACTGTGCGTCAGTGCGGTGACTGTTGGCTCGGTCGCGGTACTGCATACTGTGGCACCGATCTCAATGCGCGGCCTTCTACCTTTCGTCACGCAATTGCTGGTCGCAGTGGGTCTGTCAATTTTGCTTTCAGATATATTTCTTCTGCGCATTCTTGACATTCCGTTTACGGTGACGCGCACGCCTTTGACGACCGATCTGCCGGTGAGCTTCGTTCGTTACGCGGTTGTTTTTCCAGCGTTTGTCGCTTATGTCGTCAGCCGTGAAGCGTGGATCGAAGCGAGCCCGTTTCATATGGCAGTAATCGCTGTGTTGTTTGTTATCGTCCATGGAGCGATGGGCTATCTCCATCGTCGTTATCTCGCCGAGCATGATGC
Source organism: uncultured Acidobacteriaceae bacterium (assembly GCA_963831665.1). Lineage (GTDB taxonomy): Bacteria > Acidobacteriota > Terriglobia > Terriglobales > Acidobacteriaceae > Edaphobacter. The sequence goes on from CAWHRG010000001.1 coordinate 921,739, forward strand.
GAATCCAGCTTCGAATGAAGCGATTGTGCTTCATCGCCTAGGGCTGCAGGAATGATCTAGAGTTCGTCGAGGACTTCTTGCAGGGATTCGTGCCAGTGCATCATGCGCCATCCGAACTGTTGCTCGAGCTTGGTGCAGTTGAGGCGGGAGTTGGCGGGGCGTTTGGCTGGCGTGGGGAAGTCGGCTGTGGTGATGGCTTCGGTGTGGGCGAGGGATGTTGTTGCGTCTTTTTCGCGTTGGATGCGGATGGCCTCGGCGGCGAAGTCGTGCCAGGTTGTTTCACCTCGGCCAGAGGCGTGATAGATACCACTGACTTCAGACAGGACTTCGGGGAAGGATCCGGTTGAGGCGGCCTTCTCGCAACGACCTATGACCTGGAGGGTCATCTCGGCAAGGTCGCGGCTCCATGTGGGTGCTCCGTACTGGTCGCCTACGATGCGGAGGCGGTCGCGCTCGCGGGCCAGCTTGAGGATGGTGAGGAGGAAGTTTTTACCTGTGGCTCCGTAGACCCAGGAGGTGCGGAAGATGAGATGGCCGGCGCCGGTGGCGGCGAGGGCTTTTTCGCCAGCGAGTTTGGTAGATCCGTAGACGCTGACGGGAGCGGGAGAGTCGGTTTCTGTGTAGGGCGTGGTGCCGGTGCCGCTGAAGACGTAGTCAGTGGAGAAGTGGATGACGCCAGCGCCGATGTTGCGGGCCTCTTCGCCGATGGCATGGACGGCTTCGGCGTTGATGGCGTGGGCGAGGGCGGGCTCGCTTTCGGCTTTGTCGACTGCAGTGTAGGCACCGGGGTTGACGATCCATCGAGGCTTGACGTCGCGGATGGTGTTGCGAATGGACTGCGGAGTTGGCGAGGTCCATGGTGGAGCGTAGTGGAGCGACGACTTCGCCTAGCTCGGGGAGGAGTTTGAGGAGTTCGCCGCCGACTTGTCCGGTCGATCCGGTTAGGAGGATGGGACCTGTGGTTATTTTGGGGAGGGTCATCGAATATGTGTCTTGTGCTCTCCCCTATGATATTTCAAGCGGGTGAGAAATACGCGTTTGATGGCCCCTCGATCAACTACGGATAGAGTTATTTATCGCGAATTTTAAGATGAGGCGAGCAAGCGTCGGAGAATGGATTGACCAGGAACGTGCCTGCGATTCCGGAGACGAGGATGGTTCCGTCGGAGTTGAAATGCGCGGTGCGGAACTCTTCTTGTGGAAGATCATTAAGCCTTCTCCAGTTTTCGCCACTGTCCTCGCTTGTGTACACGCCTGTGAGCGAGGTCACGACCTCTCGCTTCGGCAAGGATGGGTCGACCTCAATGCTGTAGGCGCGCAGGTTGGAACCTGCCTCGTCTGAAGCTCTATGCAAAAGGAAGGTCGGCTTGGTCACTCTTCTTACGCTGCCTGGACCTGCAGGGTTATAAACACCCCAACAGGCTGCTAGATGAAGACCTCCCACAACACTCATTCCATGGATCGCAGAGTCCGGTCCCACTCCTTCGATACGACTCCATCTCATCGAGCGGAGATTGAGAAGGTAGACCTGATCGCCAGTTCCTACGTAGAGGTAGCCTGGATTCAGCTTTTTTGAATCATCAAACTGCATGGAGAGAATATCCATTTCGGTCGGGAGACGAGGGAGAGGCCCATCTTCGATCCATGAACCATCCTTATCTTTGCGGTAGGTGAGGATGTGAGGATCGAGGTCAAAGTAGCCATAGCCGACTATGAGATGTTGGCCGTCGGCCGTCATTTCGACGGCGTTTGCTCTTACAGGGTCACCTGGCTTTTTCGGGATGGGTATCCTGGGAGGCGTATAAGGAACCCGAGGACCAATAATAGGGTTGACCGAGGTCTCAGATGCGCTCGACTGAGGAAAGACCTGGAAGGCTCCCCGTTGCGTTGTGAGCACAAAGTAGGTTCCACCGGGAGCCACGATTAAACCGTTGCGTAACCCCTCACCTATTTTCGCGTCGAAGTATCTGGAATCCACTCGTGCGACTTGAGTCCAGGTCGCACCACCATTGGTTGATTTCGATATATACATGGCTTGATCCCGGTCTGGAACTGCACTGCTGAGGTCCGCAGTGAGACCCCATATGACATCAGGATCTTTGGCGCCGGGATCGGGATCGCTGGCTATGGCTTCAATAAAATCACTGGCGAACTGGTGACTTCCTGGAAGGTTGGTCACGCGATGACTATGACAGCTGTCCAGATCGCTTCGTGGATCGCCATCGTCGGTGGCGACGGCAGGATTCGGAGTGGGCGTTTGAGGTTGTAGAGTCTGCCCCCAGGGCATCATGGGAACGGCCATCAACAGGAGTAGACTTCTCATGCTGAGAACGGTCCGGCATGTGTTTGTGAGTGCCATGACAGAACACCTTCAATGTGCTTGAACCCACACCTCAAATTTACTGCAAAGGCGCAAAAATCTCCCGAGGGTGTCGGGCCACAATAATTTGGCTTGGGAACAGTTTGCGCCGACATGGCAATCTGCTCGGCAGACATGAGGTCCAGCGCATGCCCTATCAGCTATCCTTGCGATAGAGGAGGTTGCGCATTGCCTGTCTTCGAGCCTCGTTGGCTTCGGCGGTTGTCTTGCGTTCGTCGGCGTCCATGTGGCGCTTCGCTATGGTATCTATTGATTCGGGTTCGCTGCATTCCGGACAGCGGTTGGCGAAACCAGGCTTATCGGGCTTCAGCTCGAACTCTTCATTGCAGACAACACAGACTTTGATCGGAAACGCCATACAGGCTCTATTTTACGACTCTCGTGCGAAGCAATCCAGTCATGCCTCGTAACGAAATCGAACGGTAGTAGTGAACGTTTTGACCTGTGCCGCAACAGGAAACAGTGACGGTCGATTCTGTATACTTACCGTATCGAGAATCATGTGGGGTTTTGAGGTTTCTTTTGAAAAAAGTCGCTTTGATTACGGGAATTACTGGGCAAGACGGTGCATATCTGGCCGAAACTCTCATTGAAAAAGGTTACGAGGTTCACGGTATAAAGCGGCGGACCTCTCTTTTCAATACAGACCGCATTGATCATCTGTATCAGGACCCGCACATGGGAGACCGTCGTCTCATCCTTCACTACGGCGATCTTACGGATTCCTGTAGCCTGCTCCACATTATGCAGAAAGTACAGCCGGTTGAGGTTTACAACCTCGCTGCGCAGAGCCATGTCGCAGTATCGTTTGAGCAGCCGGAATACACGGCTGAAGTCGACGGCGTTGGAACGCTACGCCTGCTTGAGGCGATTCGTATTCTGGGGATGGAGAAGACGACCCGTTTCTATCAGGCGTCGACCTCTGAACTGTACGGGCTGGTGCAGCAGATTCCCCAAACAGAGAAGACACCTTTTTATCCGCGTTCCCCTTATGCGGTTGCGAAACTCTATGCATATTGGATTACTGTGAACTACCGTGAATCGTATGGCATGTATGCGTGCAATGGCATTCTGTTCAATCACGAGTCTCCGCTTCGTGGCGAGACGTTTGTGACACGAAAGATTACGCGCGCTCTTGCCAGGATCAAGCTCGGTTTGCAGGATAAGCTCTATCTCGGCAATCTGGACTCGTTGCGAGACTGGGGCCATGCCAAGGATTATGTCGAGATGCAGTGGCTGATGTTGCAGCAGGAACAGGCCGAGGACTTTGTGATTGCAACAGGTGAGCAACACAGTGTCCGCGAGTTTGTAAGTGTGGCCGCGGAAGAACTCGGGATCAAGATCTCCTGGTCTGGAGTGGGTGTGAACGAAGTAGGTGTGGACCAGAATGGGAAAACAGTTGTTGCTGTTGATCCCCGATATTTTCGACCTGCAGAAGTAGAGACGTTACTGGGGGACGCGACCTATGCGCGAAAGCGCCTGGGGTGGAAGCCTACTGTGACTTTTTCGGAATTAGTTAGGGAGATGGTTGGGGCCGATCTGGTGTCAGCGGAAAGAGATCAGCTCGTCAAGAAGCATGGATACGATGCTTATGAATACCACGAATAATTCCTCGCTCGCTGGATCGAAGATTTATGTCGCAGGCCATCGAGGTCTCGCGGGTTCGGCGATTGTGAGGCGATTGCAGCGCGAAGGCTGTGAGTCGATCATAACCAGGACGAGGGGCGAACTTGACCTGCGCGATCAACAGTCGGTCAATGCGTTTTTCGAAGAGGTTCGGCCGGATTATGTCTTTATGGCTGCAGCAAAAGTTGGTGGTATTCTCGCGAACAATACGTATCCTGCGGATTTTATTCAGGAAAATCTGGCAATACAGAACAATACCTTCGACGCTGCATGGCAGTCTGGTGTAACGCGTCTTTTGTTTCTCGGCTCCAGCTGCATCTATCCACGGGATTGCCCGCAGCCGATTCGTGAAGAATATATGCTGACTGGTCCTCTGGAAGCGACGAACCGTCCCTATGCAGTCGCTAAGATTGCAGGGATTGAAACCTGCTGGGCACTGAATCGGCAATACGGCACTCAGTATATTTCAGCTATGCCGACAAATCTCTACGGGCCGAACGACAATTACGATCTGTCCACGTCGCACGTTTTGCCAGCGTTATTACGCAAGATGCATGAAGCGAAGGTGTCCGGGGCTTCTGAGGTTTCCATTTGGGGAACGGGGACAGTGCGACGAGAGTTTCTTCACAGTGATGATATGGCCGACGCCTGCGTCTATCTGATGAAACTGCCCGATGCCAGCTATGAGTCCATCGTTCGATCAGAGATGTCCGCTCCTCTGCTCAACGTGGGCTACGGAACAGACGTTACTGTTCGAGAGCTGGCGGAACTTATACGTGATGTGGTTGGATTTAAAGGCCAACTTGTTTTTGATCATTCGAAGCCGGATGGTACACCTCGTAAGCTGCTCGATGTTTCCCGCATGAAAGAACTGGGTTGGCGGGCAAGCATCTCGCTTCGTGACGGTCTGGAAGCGGTTTATTCGGAGTACAGTCAAATCGCTTCTTTGAGTGGTAGCCGAGCTTAGGGGCGCTTGATCTCCAGGCAGCCCAGAGTAAAGGCGTACGGGAATGGTCCAGGGGCGCTTGTTTTGTAGCTGCCGTCGAAGAACACGAAGAGGTGCTCTGGATCGGTCTCGTTGAATTGGAAGGTGGGCTTCCATGGTCCGGCATGCCAGCCGCGCTCTTGTGCTGTCATGATTTGGATGGGTTGGCTCCAGTCGGAGAAGTTGGAGGATGGCTCGTCACACCGACACCACCAGAGACCGGTGGCCTCAGGTGCGGGTGTACTGCTGAGCCATACTTTTGAAAAAACCGCTTCGTAGGCAGCCTTGTTCTTCCTCACGCAAAAGTCGAAGACCTTTTCGGCTGGAGGAATGAAAACCTGATGCGTGCTCCAACCGGTGCGGCCATCAGCACTCTCGGCAAAGCCGTGAACCAGGTAGTCATCCTTGTTAGAACCCGCAACGTACCACATCTTCCACATACCGTCGGCATAGATAAGGTTGGGCTCGTAGACACTGCCGCGCTCCCAGTCTTCGTTCGCGATAAAGACTGGGTCCGATTGGTCAGCCCATTTGCTGCCGTCCCATTCGAGATAGCCGATGGCATAAGGACCCCAGAGATTTTGTGCCGCGCCTGCGTAGTAGATTCGCTCGACCCAGTTGCCGGTCTGCGGGTCCCGGCCTTTTACGTATGAGGGGCAGTGCCTGCCCCCTTTAAGATCCCATGCTTTGCTGCGCTCATGCGTTGCCAAAGGAGCGACTCTTTGAGGATCGTGCGGATGCGGTGTTAAACGCCATCCTGTTGCCGCAAGTGGTGCTCCGGCGGGAAGCGATGCGCTGAAGAGTTGAATGCCTTCGTGTCCATTGACTTCGCCGGCGAGAAATAGCCACCACTGATCGCCACGCTTAGCTACTGTAGCGTCGGTGAGCTCGGCTACGTCGATGAAGGGGGAAAAACCGTCTGCGGGATCGAATATCTTTGTCTCTTCGATGACTGACATAGGAGAGTTCAGTACACGGTCTCCTCGAGGATTCGGAGAAGATATTGGCCGTAGGTGCTTTTTGCGATTTTGGAGGCGAGGGTGCGGAGCTGGTCGGCGTTGATGTATCCGAGGCGATAGACGATCTCTTCGGGGCAGGCTACTTTGAGGCCTTGACGCTGTTCGATGGTGGAGATGAATGTGCCAGCATCGAGGAGGGAGTCGTGGGTGCCAGTGTCGAGCCAAGCAGTGCCGCGGCCAAGAATCTCTGTGCGTAGCTGGCCGCGCTCGAGATACCAACGATTAACATCAGTGATTTCGAGTTCGCCTCGGGGTGAGGGTTTGAGGTTTTCGGCGATGCTAACTACCTGGGAGTCGTAGAAGTAGATGCCGGTGACCGCGTAACGGGACTTTGGCTTGGTGGGTTTTTCTTCGATGGAGATGGCTCGACGCTGGTCGTCGAACTCGACTACGCCGTAACGCTCGGGATCGAGGACCGGATAGGCGAAGACAGTGGCTCCGTCCTTGATGTCTGCCGCGTTTCGCAGGGTCTTGGCGAGGTCGTGGCCGTAAAAGATGTTGTCGCCGAGGACGAGGCAGCAGCTTTCGCCGCCGAGGAATTCCTTGCCGATGACGAAGGCCTGGGCGAGGCCGTCGGGCGATGGCTGCACGGCGTACTGGAACGATAGGCCCCATTGCTCTCCGGTGCCGAGGAGCTGGCGGAAACGTGGGGTGTCTTCGGGTGTGGAGATGATGAGGATCTCGCGGATGCCCGAGAGGAGCAGCACCGAGAGCGGATAGTAGATCATCGGCTTGTCGTAGACGGGAAGAAGCTGCTTGGAGACCGCCTGCGTGACTGGATGAAGCCTGGTGCCGGAGCCGCCTGCGAGGATGATTCCCTTCATCGAGCGGCCTCCGCTGTGGGTGCGGTGTGGCCTGCTTCGCGGCTGTCGTAGTTCTGGGTGAGCCAGTGCTGGTAAGCGCCGCTGGTGACGTCTTCGACCCAGGCGGCGTTGGCAAGGTACCACTCGACTGTTTTGCGGAGGCCGGTTTCGAAGCTCTCCTGTGGAAACCAGCTTGAGGTCGCGCTGAATCTTGCGGGCGTCGATGGCGTAGCGGCGGTCGTGGCCGGGACGGTCCTTGACGTAGGTGATGAGCTGGGAGTGAGGCTTGCGGGGGGAGTTGGGCACGAGCTCGTCGAGGAGGGAGCAGAGGGTGTTGACGACGTCGAGGTTTGCGCGCTGGTTGTTGCCGCCGACGTTGTAGGTTTCGCCGATGCGCCCGTTTTGGAGAACGGTGCGGATGGCGCGGCAGTGATCGAGGACGAAGAGCCAGTCGCGAATTTGTTGGCCGTCGCCGTAAACGGGAAGAGGCTTGCCCTTGAGCGCGTTGGCGATCATGAGGGGGATGAGTTTTTCGGGGAACTGGAAGGGGCCGTAGTTATTAGAGCAATTGGTGATGATGGCAGGCAGGCCGTAGGTGTGGACCCAGGCGCGGACGAGATGGTCGCTTGAGGCTTTGGAGGCGGCGTAGGGGCTGTTGGGCGCGAAGGGCGTCTCCTCGTGGAAGGCTGGGGCGTTGGGAGCCAGGGTGCCGTAGACCTCGTCGGTGGAGACGTGCAGGAAACGGAAGCGGTCTTTCGCTTCGCCGGTGAGGGTTTCGTAGTGCTGGCGCGCGGCCTGGAGGAGCGTGAAGGTGCCGTCGATGTTGGTGCGGAGGAAGGCCTCGGGACCGTGGATGGAACGGTCGACGTGGCTCTCTGCGGCGAAGTGGACGATGGCGCGGGGCTTGTGCTCTGCGAGGAGGCTGGCGACGAGCGCGGCGTCGCAGATGTCGCCGTGGACAAATGTGTAGTTTGGGTTATCGCGAACAGAGGCGAGGTTCGCGGGGTTGCCTGCGTAGGTGAGCTTATCGAGGTTGATGACGGGGCTGCCTTCCGTGGCAAACCAGTCAAGGACGAAGTTAGAACCGATAAATCCAGCGCCGCCGGTTACGAGAATGGGCGGTGCTTCGCTGCCCTTGGTCATTACGTTCTGATTTTGGGTCATGCTGTTACCGATGCCTCCAAAGGCGCTCAAGTTTCCCAAAGATGTCAAATAAGCTTGTGGCGTGGATGAATTCTTATCTGAGTTTATCGCCAGAATGATGAAAGGCTATGACTCAAAGACAGATTACCGAAGTTCGCCTGGTATGCGAAGTACAGGCAACTGCGGCAACGGGTTAGCTCTCCTACGAGTTGGAGATAAAAGCTATGAGTGAAACAACGAAAACACCTCCTGAGACCCGACCTCCTACCCCCAAAGAGGCGGCAGTTGAGCCTTCAGGGCCGAGGGGAGATAATCCTGGAACGGCCGGACCGGGGCAGACCGGTGTACGCTCGAATACCCCGGAGAACGCCCTGGGACATTTGAATCCTTCGGCTCCAGAGGATCCCAATACGACTCCGGGAAGCACGGGCAAGAAATAGCTGGTGCATCACTTCGCTATGGGAGGACTTGCATATGCGTAATTGGTCGTTCTCTGCTATCGCGCTCGCCGCGGTGCTGGTGGCTCCTGGCTTAGCTCATGCTGACAAACTGAAAGGCATCTATAGCGGTAGCGGTGGTGTGACACAAGAGGTGCATCGTGTCGTGATGATTGAGTTTGCGGTCGATGGAACGGCACTCATCCAGCAGAACTGGGTGGGAAAGGAGCCGCAGACGTGGCACGCACATTGGACGCAGGATGGCAAGCTGGTGACGGTGAAGTTTGATGCGGTGAAGGATAAACCTTCAGTTGATCCGTTGGTTTTCACCTTCAAACACGGTACTCTGACGCCTACCTCGTGGGATGCAACTGCGCTAGGAGTGTTGGGACCGCCGAAGATGGCACCATTTGGCGGGAAGAATGTGCAACAGGGGAGCGTTTCGAACTGTACGAACCTCATTGTGAGGAATGCTGGGAATAACTGTTCGACGTGGGATTCACGGCGACCAAATCAGTAAGTTGCAAGCTGGCGGTCCATCTCTTTCTCTTAGTCTCAGATGCGCAATGCCCCTTCCGATGGTCTGGAAGGGGCGTTTCGGTTGGTTGTTTTGGTGGGTTAGAAGGTCAGCTTGAGTGCGAGCTGGATCTGGCGCTCGGTTGAGACGGTTGAGTTGATCAGACCGATGCCGCCAGAGACGTTGTTGGTCGGCGGCGCCAGGCTGGTGGTGTTGAGGACGTTGAAGAAGTCAGCCCGGAAGTCCAGGTGCTTGCTCTCGGTGATGTTGAATGCCTTGCTGAGTGCGGCATCCAGATCGTGGTAGCTCGGTGCGCGCTCGGTTCCTACGCGAGCGGTGCCGAAACCGTTTGACGATTCTGCACCATAGGCGCAGACGCCATTGTCAACATCAGCCGCGCATGGAGTTGCGGACGGATCTGTGCCGAACCAGTTGGTTACAGAACGGTTGACGATTTTCAGTTTACGGTAGTGGTTGGCACGGTCGGTACGCTGATTGAGTCGCCCAGTTAGGATTCTGGTTGGAGAACATGGTGATTGGCATGCCGGTGTGAAGGCTGGCAACTGTGCTCACCTTCCAGCCGCCGACGGCCAGATCGACGAAGCGGTTCATGTTGGATCCGAACTGCTTTCCACGTCCAAAGGGCAGGTCGTAGTAGCCGGAGAAGGAGAAGATGTTGGTCGCGTCAAAGTATGCCGGACCGTACTCTGCTCCACTGTCGTAGGAGTTCTGCCAGTAAGCACTCTGCGAGGCAGAGGCTCCGCCACCTGCGCCGTAGTAGCCGAGGTTGTTAGTGAGGGACTTGCTCCAGGTGTAGTTCGCGAGGAACTCAAGACCTCTGGTTACGCGACCGCGGAGCGTTGTCTGGAGAGCGTTATAGTTCATCATCGACTTGGACTCAGTGAGGCTGACCACGGAGACTCCCTCGAGTCCGGGAAGCGATGTAATCGGCAGTGGGCAGCTTGGGCACGTCCTCTGATTGCCTTCGCGTGGGTCAACCAGGTGGCTTCCGCTCTGGCCGAGGTAGGCGATGACAAGAGAGGTCGAGTTATTCAGCTGCGTTTCGGTGGTCAGGTTGAACTGCTGAATCAGAGCAGGCTTCAGCTTGGGATCCCAGGCACGGACGTTGCCAGCGAGTTGGGTGGCATCGGCGGGACGGGGAAAGCCATTCTGAGTCTGAAAGAATGTTGAGCCATCAGACACTGAGGATGAATCGACGAAGAAGGGGGGGTTGAGAGTGAGACGAAGATTTGCACCAGTGCCTTCGAGGAAGTTGGTGATGCCGTATCCGCCACGGACGACGAATTTACCGTGGAACTGTTCAGGGGAATAGGCGAAGCCGACACGCGGCATGAAGCCACCCCAGAAGCTGCTGTAGAGAGCGCGGCTGTTGCCGTTCTGACCGGCCTGCAGGATCGCTCCGGTGGCCAGATTGAGGTTGACTTGCTTGTTGTTGACCTCATACATCGGTTGATCCCACTCCCACCGCATGCCGAGATTGATGGTGAGGTTGGGGGTCATCTTGTAGTCGTCCTGGATGAAGAGGGCATCGCGCCACTGACGCTGTCCCCAACGCCCGGTGACTGCGCCCTGACCGAAGCTGAAGGCCTGGTTCTGGAGGAAGTCGGACCATGGATCACTGATTCCTGTCGAGCCACTGGTAGCAGTTCCTTTGTAGATGAACCAGCCGAGAGCACCGTCATTACCAGAGTAGTAGCGGTTTTGCTGGTACCGAAGTGCCTGCGCACCAAACTTGAGCGTGTGACGGTGGAGCTGCCAGCTCAGGTTATCGCCGTAGGTGAAGGCGTTTACGATGCTGTCTGAATCGATGCCGGCGTAGGCACCATTGCCATTGTTCTGGAGGGTGGTACCGATCGGATCAAGGAATGAAACAGAGGAAGTAAGGTCGAAGGTAGAGATACCAGGAACGATCTGGACGCCGGGAATCCCGAGTTGCGAGTTGCCCGTGACGCCAAACTTGCCGCTGAGATCATCGGGCGTAGTTCTGTAACGAGTGCGGCTGTAGCCGGCACGTGCTTCATTGATAATGTTCGGCGAGATAACGTGAGTCCAGTTAATGACGAAGCCGGTGTACGGGTTGGAGTTATTGCTCGGAATGTCGGTCGGCAGCGTGACCTTGGTATAACCGTCGTTTCACGACCAATAGAGAAGCGTCCGGAGAGGTTGTCCTTGGAGGTTAGCTTGGCGTCGATCTTGATATCGCCCTGGTCGTTATGGGTTGCAGTGCCGTAGGAGCCGCTGTAGTTGTCGGTGATGCCGTTGGCATTGTACTGGGAATGTTGGGGGCAGGATAGAGCTCGGGGTGAGCGATCAAGAATTGCGCGACAGGGTTGGTGATAGGAACGGTAGTGCCGAGCATGGCGCAAAGCCAGCGCGCATGGCGTCGGTGGCTACTGAGCGGAACTCCGTGGTGCTGCCGTGCTGACGTGCACCCTGATAGTCGACGAAGAAGAAGAGACGATCTGAGGAAGAGGGACCACCGAAGGTGCCGCCGAAGATGCCACGGTTGAGGGTACCGGCACGGAGCCGAAGTCAGCTGGGTTCGGCGTGTTTTTGTTGGTCCAGCTGTTGGCGTTGAGGTTGGTGTTTTCGATGAACCAGAATGCGTTGCCGTGGAACTGGTTCGTGCCGCTCTTGGTGGTCATGACGACCTGGCCGCCGTTGGCGTTGCCGTACTCTGCAGTGGCGTTGCCGGAGATGATGTGGATTTCACCGAGAGCATCGACATTGGGGCTGTAGCCGATGTAGTTGTCAATGGCCTCGTTGATGTCCATGCCATCGAGGGTGTAGTTGTTGGACTGCTCGCGGTTGCCGTTGATGTTGAAGCCGCCGTTATATGCGCTGCGGGCGATGCTGTTTTGCGCCATGGGATTGACGGAGATCGCACCAGCAACGAGAGTGGTGAGCGAAGAAAAGTTGCGCGCCTGCAGGGGAAGCTCTGTGGCCTGGGCGGCTGTAATCGTGTCGCCAGTGGTCGGGTTCTCGGCGTTAAGGATTGGAGCTGCAGCGGAGACAACTACGTTTTCGGTGACAGAGCCGAGATTCAGCTTCACATCGAATTTGGCTTCCTGACCAACTTCGAGAGTGAAGGGGCCGGCAGTCGCCGAACTGAATCCAGACGATGTGAATGAGAGCTTGTAGTGGCCGGGCTGGAGGAAGCGGAGGGCGTACACGCCAGCGGCGTTGGTTGTTGTTGGAGTCTGGACGCCAGTATCGACATTAATGGCGGTAACCGTGGCGCCACCAACTGCCGCTCCGCTGGGGTCAGATACTGTGCCTGTAAGTGAGCCTGTAATCGTCTGTCCTAGTGCGACGGAACAGACAAGAAGAAGAGCGAAGAAGCTATACAACGCAAAACGTGCTCTCATGATGCAACCTCCATTCAAATTTGTGCTGCTGGTTTGCTCTCTCGACTGCATCTCTGGCATACCTCCGAAGGTGGGATTGCCTTTGTGCGTCTGTGTTTCTGAAATGCTCGGATAGCAAGTTCACCTACTGTATAGACAACTGGACGTTTGGTGCAAGATAAAAACGTGATGAATTTGAGAAATGTTACAGGGCGGCCGAAGTACGCCTACAAATAGCTATTTCTGGGGAGATTTTGCATAAACCGGGCAGGAACTGGTTGTCGGTGCGTCGTTTCGATGAAAAAGGTTGGATATAGAGAATCTATTTTTCGTTTGTTTATTGGTAAATTCGGTCCGGAATGATCAAATGTATAGACAACCAGCCTGATTTGCGATTAGAAACATAATGCTCGGGAAACACTGAAGGCTGCAGATCTCGAAACTGCGCTTCGTTTTTTCCTAATCGCCCGGAGTGTGGTCTATAGGAGTACTGGCCGAAAGTATGTTGCGTGATGTATTTTTGGTCAGTTCCCCTCCCCTGCAACCGTTCATCGGGCACTGAGCGATGGCCCGCGCGTTCCAATGCGTTGTCTTTCGTTCGGTCAGGGTTAGTGTGGTTGAAATTTGTTTCAGGCAAGAGTTTCAGGAGAGTATGTGTCAAAACTTCAGGTCCAGTCTGCATCCGCGGTGCAACCGCTCGATAAAAACGGGTTTATACCGTTATATTTCCAGATCCAGCGAGCGCTGATGGAGAAGATCCACTCGGGAGAGCTGTCGGAAGGCGACTTGCTTGCATCCGAGGAGGAGCTTGCACGTGTGTACCGGGTGAGCCGGATGACAGCGCGGCAGGCACTGCATGGATTGAAGAGCAGCGGCTACGCCTTCAGCCAGAAAGGCAGAGGCACGTTTGTTACCCGGCCGAAGCTCGAAAAGAACATCATGCATCTGATGGGCTTTACGGAAGACATGAAGCAACGTGGCATGGTTCCGAGTTCAAGGCTGCTGGAGCAGTCGGTGGTTGAGGCGACGGGAGAGTTGGCGCTGCAGTTGAAGGTAGAACCGGGAGAGCCGGTTATGCTGCTGCGGCGACTGCGGCTGGCCGATGGGATTCCCATGGCCATCGAGGAATCGCGTATTCCGCTGAAGTTCTTTCCGGGTCTTGAAAGAATCAATTTCACGAATAAATCGTTGTACTTCGTACTGCGTGAGAACTATGGCTTGCGCGTAGCGTGGGCGGATGAGGTGATTGAGGCGCTGCCGGCGACTCGCGAAGAGTCGAACCTGCTGACAATACCGAACAGGTCCAGCGTGTTGTCGATTTCGCGAACGATCATGACTACCGAAGAGACGCCGGTTGAAGTAGCTTGCTCGCGATATCGCGGTGACCGATATCGTGCATCGATTCGGGTCCCGACTACAACGATCGAATAGACTTCAAGACTGCCACGTTGCTTCTACAAAGCGCGCAGTGATGGTCTGTGGGCGTGTAATAGCAGAACCGACGACGACGCAGTGCGCGCCGAGATCAAGTGCTTTGCGGACTTCGTGTGGTTGTGTGATGTGGCCTTCGACGATGATGGGAATGGCGAGCTCGGCCACGAGTGCCTGAATGAGCGACCAGGGAGGCGTGCGAATGCCCGCTGTGTCGGCGGTATAGCCGCAGAGCGTGGTGGCTACGACGTCGGCATTGGCGCGCTGCGCGGCGTGAGCGTCGTCGATGGTGGCGATATCGGCGCAGACGGGGCGGCCAAGTTCGGTATGGATGCGGCGAATGATCTCGGGCCAAGGCTGGGATTGAGTCAGGCGGCGGCGAGTGCAGTCGAGAGCGATGATGTCGGCGCCGGCGTCGCTGATGGCCCGAGCTGATTGGAAGTCAGGAGTGATGTAGACGTCGCCGTTGGCGTCGTAGGCCTTGATGATGCCGATGATGGGGAGATCGGTCTGGGCTCGGAAAGCGGCGACGCGCGGAACGCCTTCGGCACGGAGACCGCCTGCTCCTCCGCTAAGGACGGAGGCGGCCATACGGGTGAGGGTATCGAGATGATCGAGCGGATCTCCTGCAGACGCCTGGCAGGAGACGATAAGTTTGCCGCGGATGGCTTCGAAGATGGCGCTGGCGGCACGGATTTGGACAGACACGGTAGGATTTTCTTCGTTTCGAGAGATAAGGCTTCTGCCGTCCAGTATAGGACGGGTTTGAATCGTGACCACAAAGTTGGCGACAGCGAAAGGCTGTCAACACTGTTCCCATACCTCAAAGGCTCAAGCAGCAGGCAGACCGGCCAGACATCATCGAGTACAAGATCGGGAGATCTTCGGCGAACTCAAGAAACAAGTTTCAGTCTGGCTATATCTTCCGTGTATGTCAGATGTTGTCTATTCCGAAGGTGCACCGATATAAACCCAGGCGGCATAAAATTTGTAGATCTCGAGGCGCTGCCCAAACATGTCGCCGGGATACTTGAGAAGATAGTCGATGAAAATCTTGAGGTCAGCGGCATCGGTATTTTCCATCGCGTGACGCAAGGTTTGGTTCGCGAATTTCCCCTGCTTGATCAGTTCAGGCCGGCCTGCAAAGAGTTGGCCCGCGCCGTGAATATCCTGGAGCATGCGTTGAAACAGCCTGGCGTCGAGTTCTGGCGTTTCATCTCCGTACAACATGTCATAGTCAAAGACGACCTTGTCCTCCGAGTCAACAGCCGTGACGTTATACTTTGCGACTGACCAAAGCGAAGATCGGTCGGCCAACAAAGGTACGCGAGCTTTCAGGTGAACCATGTCCCGCTTGCGCACCATTCCGTCGCCCTCGGGCTGGTCCACCTGGACACGAACCAGGGCGGAGTGTGGCTGGGTGGAAAGCACTTCGACAGTGCCAAGTTTGGCGATGCGACGCTCATGGCCGTCATTTTCCTTTGAATGCAGAGACCATGAGTCGCCTTGTGTACCTACAACGATTCCGTCTTCGCTGCCCTTGTCGATCCTAGCTTCGACAGACTTGTGGTCCTCGCTTTCCTGAGCGATCGAGAGAATCTGGCTAAAGATCGATTCGCCGTTTGTCTCGACCGTCTTCGTAATGCTGCAAGTGTCGACTGCGGAGTCGCATCGGACCTCATCGCTGCCATGACTCTTGGCAAGCTCGGAAAGAGCCTTCCACTCCTGCCAATCCGCGAATACTGTACTGGGGTCTCCACGCATCTTTAAGATGTAACCCGCCTTGCGATAGCCATCCGCGAGATTGCGCTTGACCTGCGCCTCATCATAGCCAAGTGCGCGTTGGATCTCTGCGCGCACCTGGTAGAAGGAAAAGTCGCTCGGTTTCATGTCGATGGCGATGTCCACTAGTTGAAGCGCGTCCACATATTGCTTCCGTTGTTGTGCCAGCCTGGCCTGGTGCAGGAATGTGTCCGCACGGTACGGCGATCTTTTATAAAACCGATCCAAATACTGACGATTGTCTTGCAGATAGTGCTGCATTTGCGCCGGCGGGGTGTCAGAAGCCAGTTCGTCCAGCATGGAAAGCGCGTCCGGATTGTCCGGGTCGAGTCTCAGGCTTTGATGAAGGTCGCGAAGGATTGGCTCGGTCGCATTCGCATCGAGCCAATCGTTTGCCAAAGCGCGGTAGAAGTATGCCGTTGCCGATGCGGGATTTGTTCTTAAGATGCTGGTGCAATCACGCTTGAGCTCCTGAAAGGCATTTGTCGCCTCCTGCCGATGCCGCCGAACTGCCTCCTCGGCGTTGATCTGCTCGGCTCTCGGGCCGGCCATCTTTGACGCATACTGCTCTTCGATTTGATTCTTTGCGCTCGCCCAGTGCGCAGTGTCCTTTGACTCCGACTTATTTAGATTCTGCAGGCGGGCTTCTTCCGCCTGCTTGTCCGCTTCCAGTTTATCGACGCGTTCCTTCGCAGTCTTTGCAATGGCCGCCTGATTTGTTGCGTTCTGCCTTTCGGCCTGACCCTGTTCAAGTAGAACGTCCGCCTTGAGCAGGAGCAGTCGTATCTTCTCGAATTCGCCCGCCTTGAGAAGAGCTTGGTCGAGAAGTTCTTTTGCTTTAGGGAAGTCTTTTCGAGCAGCAGCCTCTTTGGCTGAGACCTCCAGAGCCGGAACGTCGGACTCTTCTTGCCTCAGATTTTGACATGAATATGCAGGCCCGAGTGCCGCCCTGGATTGTTCCACCCACTTTGCGAATTCGGCATAGCGGGGGTCAGACCACCGCTTTTCCTTCTCTTCGAACTTCTCGTAGTAGCAGACTGCCCAGTCTCTATAGCCGCTCCTCTCCCACAATGCTGCCTGGCTGGCAAAGGCGCCGTAGTCTTTGCAACGCTGGCCGGAGTCCGGACAGCGAACGCCGAGGTGCAGCCAGGCCCAGGTCATGGCAACGAAATAAGCGTCCTTTCTCTGGATCGGTGACAGAGATTGAGCGCTCTGGTCGGCGCGATGCAGCGCTGCGCGAAACCCTGAGAGATCTCCGACATAGGCGTCGAGATTCGCCTGCATGTAGTAAAGTGCCGTCTCGAAGGTTACTCCATTCGCAGCGAGCGTTACTCGGCCCGTCGCTCTGGTGATGTCAGGCGGAATAAGATCTTCACTTCCGCCTTCGGAGTCGCGGTGGCGCATGTCGCCGAGCGCATCCTTCAAAGATCTTTCTGCCCCTGCGTAATCTCCCACAGCGGCGGTGGCAACGGTGAGATTCAAGTCGTTGATAGGAGAGCCACGGTCAATATTGTCACGGATGTATCGAAAATCCTGCAGAGCCTCATTGGGCTTGTTGCGCAGGATCAATAGGTATCCGCGCCCGGTCCTGGCATACGAGTCATTTGGAAAAGACTCCAGGACCTTCGAAAATTGCTCCTGAGCTTCATCGTAATTTCCCTGACGCAAAAGGACGTTGCCTTTCAAACGGCGCCAAGTTGCGGACTGCTGGGGAGAAGAGTATCCAAGGAGGTCGTCGGCAAGGGAAGCGAGTTGGGATTGAGATCCCAGATCGGCATCCCTCACGCGCAACCCCTCCAGACGCATTTCTTTGTCGGCCATCTCCGCTTCTTTGAGACGCATCTCCGCTTTTTGGTCCGCCATGTGTGCCGCAGTCGATTGCCGCAGTGCTTCCTTTTCTGCAAGTTGGGCTTGGTTGAGAGCTCTGCCATTTTCCTTTAGCAAGTTGCTCGCCCTGACCCACTCCCGGCCCGCAAGAATGCCGACGAACAGGAGACATACAGCGACAACAGCGAGTGCTCCCAGCCACATCCTGAGCCGGCCTGCCGCTTGTGTCTGCTCGTCAATCCGCTGCTGTCGCTCGGCGGCCAGATCCTGGGCCTGCTGCAGTTCTCGCCTGCGGCGATCCTCTAGATCCTGCAGTTCTTTGTCACGGTGGATCTGACTTGCAGACAGAAAGTCCATGGCCTGGTCAAAAAGTCCGCCGTAGAGTTCGGCCCAGACCTCAGTTGGTTTCTCCTTTTCCTTCCAGTCGAGCGCGGACTGTAGGTCGGGGTCGCTCCAGAGGCCGGCTTTACCAGCGACATGCAGGGCTGCGGTCTCCGAGAGCCGCCTGTATAACTGCGCGGACTGCACCTCCTCATCGGTCCACACGACCAGGCGTTCCCAGATTCGCATCAGACTCTCGTGGGAGATGTCGATGACGGTACGCTCGTCTAATGCTTCCCCCAAAGGAGGCATAACGAATGACCGGCTCGGTTTGCGAAAGACGTTGAGAACCTCAGTCACTTCGTCCGGACTGGCTCCGGCCAATCGGTAAAGAACTCCGAATCTGGTCGGCCGGCGAATTCCGGGATCGGTTCTCTTGTCGGTCAGCGCCTTGAAGATCCTCTCGCAGATCTTCTGCGCACGTTCTCCGGGCAGCTCTCGGTAAGCCCTTTCGGCATGCTGATCGAGCGCGTGAGCCATCGTGCCGATAGCCTCGTAGTAATGAAGGTCGAGCGGTCCCTCAGAGTTCCCCTCCTTTTCCCAACATGCCCAGGTGCGGTTCAGCGCGTGCTGGAGAATTGAAAGCTGGTCTGGATTGTCGCCTACATCGTTGACCAATCGCGTGAGGAGAACCGGCGTAATGTCGGCTCCTCCTACACTCACAGGACCTTCGATGGCGGCCCTGCGTTCGTCGCGTGTCAACCGCGGTATAAGGTACTCCCCTTCATTGACGGCTTCAGGCAGTCCGGCTAACTCGGCGCAACTTCCGAGGAAGTCGGAACGCATCGTCAAAACGATGTAGATGGGAAGGTCCGGCTGCGTCCTGGGATCGAGTAGAAGATTGACAAACGCGGTGGCCTCAAGACTGCGCTGTTGTGTAGCGGATGCGAATGGGGATTCCGATTCACGATAGCGAAAGAGTTCCTCGAACTGATCCACAACAATGAGGAGATTTGTCCCTTCCGGCAGGCGGGCATCCTTATAGATCCTGGACAGGCCGAGCTTGCTCATGCGAAGCGATGCCTCGATGATGTCTTGCAGGGATAAGGTACTGGAATCAAACCCGCTAAAGAGCAAGCCTTCCTGAGATAACGCCCGCGCCAGGGCCTTCACAGGATTTCCGCCAGGCCGGAACTGCGCGATACGCCAGGACGTGCCAGCCTTCGCCATGAGTCCGCGGTGTAGGGCTGGGCGAAGACCGCAGTTGACCAGAGAGGATTTTCCACTCCCTGAAGTGCCCACCACAGCAAGAAACCGAGTCGCGGAAAGCTTGTCGATCATCGTGTGGACCTGGCTCTCGCGACCGAAAAATAGGTGTTCCTCGTCCTCGCGGAATGGCCTCAGTCCGGGAAATGGATTTCGAACTTGGTTTGGAAGTATCTTCTCCACGGTCTCACCGAACTTGAAGTGCCTCTAGAAGGGTCCTGGCCTCGATCTCGGAAAATCCCCGTAGCCCATTAATAAGATTGGGTTCTTCCAATTCGATCATCTCTGTCTTTTCGGCAGTCTCAGGAGCGGAAAGGTAAGTAAACTGGAGAAGCTGGGGCTTGTCTCGACGATATCCTCTCGATTTCAGCAGGTCGCTATCCACTGCACGTTTCCAGCCCTCGCCCCCTTTGCCATAAAAGATCAGGGCCACGCTGCACTCGGCCAGCATCTCTCTCTTAGCGCGATCGACCGTCGCCGCATCGCCATCGAAAAGAGGGATCTTTACCTCGAATCCTCCATTTTTGAGTATCTTCCGTAAAGGCAGCACGGCTTCACGGTCCTCCTGATCGCAGATGAGATAGAGCAGTTTCAGATCTCTATCCGGGGATGGCTCGGCAATCTGTGCCCCAACTCTCTCGATACTTTCGAGTATGGAGTGCACCTCGGCCTTCAGCACCTCAAGGTCGCCCGTAATCAGGTCCGCCCCGAACTGGGCCTCGGCATCTCTATGCAGCGCTTCGATAAACCGTTGCTGTTCAGGATCGCGAGATTCCGTGTCTGCAGGAAGCCAGATCACTCTGCGTAGCCCACTTTTCCTGGCTTGCGCTATCGCCATTTCATTTTGCAAGACCACCGCGGATTTACCGCTGGATCCCTCAGGAACAAAGCCCGAAAAACCTCCGACGAGATGGAGGCTGAAGCTGCATTGCTCCAGGAGGGCAGAGACCTCCGAAATGAAATCGGTCTCTTCATTTGGCAACTGCCTGTCCGGAAGGATCTGGTACCCATGTTGTCGAAGATCCATCTCCAAAGCCTCCCGCGCCTCTCTCTGATCGCGACTGCATTGGGCAAGGAAGATCTGAGGGCGTGAGGAAGGGGACCGCAAACTGGCGACCGCTCCGGCAACCGGATTCTCTATCTGTTTAATAACTTCGATGATGTCATCTGCCAAGACATATAGCTTCTCGATGTACAGGGGCGCGAGCTTGGGGAAGTAAAGAGGATCCAGTTCCATGGGCGTCTTTCCCTGCTCTTGGTCCTGGTAGGTGAAGAACTCGTAACCGAGCATATCCTTCATCATGGGGGGCAGCGGGTCACCGATATCGATGGGCAGTTTGACAACCTTGATGATCCGATACTTGTTGCCAACCTTAATCTCGCCGCAACTCCGACAGAACTCCTGAATCTCCCGCCTGCACCATTCCGACTCGATGTAGCACTTGCTCAGAACGGACACCAGGACCTCAGTCCCGGGAAATTGGGCCACAATCTCATCGGCGAAACTGTCGTTTCCACGGAGCTTCTTGTCGCGCCAGATCTGCGCCTTATGACCCATTCTCATCGTCAAGATTGTCTGGAGCGATTCGTGGAAGCGGCTCACCCATCCTTCCTGTTCCGGCGTCAGGGGCTGGTTATCGAGATGGGCGTAGCTGATGAAAATGTGCTTGTCGTAAGGCATTGCCGCGCCCTTCCGAGGGTGGCTCGCATCACATCTGTGAGCGGGAGGGCCACACCCAACGATCGCTGTTATCTTCCGGGTGTATCCGTGCGTACATTGCGGGCGTACCCGGAAAATGCGGGAGACGCCTCATAACAGGAAGACCTTCCCTTGATACTTTTCACGTCGGATCCGAGTCTCGTCTTCATAAGGAACGCTCCCCTTGGCCCCACGATCCTGTCCACACTGCTCCGGGTGATATCGATCGCCCACCAGATTCATTGCTGCGGAGCATCTCTTGAAACGACCCCATTGAGATCACCATGGCAACTAGTCCTGATTAGCGTCCAAGTGGGATGGAGCGAATATAACCCCAAGCATCCTCCATGAGCAAGGTTTGATTCAGGTTTGGATATTTGCGAACGCTCTTCACCTGTAGAGGATGGCTTCTGGAAACGAGGTGGAGGCAATCCCAACGAAGTTCGATTTAGGAGGCCATTCTTGCAGTACTCGACACAACTCCATCCTTCGCTCCCAGTGTGGGGAGCGACGTCGGCGCTGCTGTTGGATCGGGCACCTGCCTCACTCGGTTGGGCGAAGCGGGTGCGGATGCATTTACAATCATGAGACTGGCTGGACACTCGAGCGTGACTGTAAGTCAACGTTACGTTCATTCCACGCCTGAATCCATGGAGCGAGCCTTGATCGATTGGAAGCTTTCAATAACAAGGCCATGGAGCGAGCAAACAGTGCGGAGTCCCCACAAAAACTCCTCACATCAACTTGCGAGCATCTCGTACGTCATTGAAGGGCCTGTAGCTCAACGGTTAGAGCAGGGGACTCATAATCCCTTGGTTGGGGGTTCAAATCCCTCCGGGCCCACCATAAAACCCATAACTTGAAAGCTTACCGCGGTTTACTTAACTGATCGCGGGAGCGGCGGCATTACAGCCGCCGCCCCAACACGAGAACCGGGCAACGAGTGAGCGGTTGGCAAGCCAATTTTCTGACGGGTACCGGGAAGCTGATACGCATTCTCGGCGTGAATAAACGAGCCAGGCAAATCGACCGCCGCTCATTTCTCCGCAGCGATGAGTGCCCAACACACAATCGCACTGCAAACCGAACTCCAACGACCGTATGCCTTGTAGATCTGAGCCGCGAGCTGCGCTTGGTCCTGGATCGTACCTTCAGCCTTCATCTGAGGGTCAGAAACATTACGCACCGCAACCCAACGAGGAGCTCCATCTCCCATCTGAGCTGCGACCAGGCCCAGCACGGCGTCCCCCATCTCCGAGACGGCTCCCAAGCCGCGAAGGCCATAATGGTTATCAGAGGTGTCGAATCCGAAGAAGTCGGTCGTCAGAACAGCTGACGAAAGTCCGCTGCTTTGCGCGATCTTTGGAGGCCGTGTATTGTCTTTTGGAAGTTGACCCGCGTTGGCTTTGAAAAGACTCTTCGCCTTAGCAAAATACTTGGTCGAAGCCCCACTATCTTTGTAGGACTGCTGGGCGAACGGTTCGCTCTTGAGCCACTTCTCGCAGTCAAAGCGCACGATCGGGCTAACTACAACATCACCAACCTCACACTGCCTGCCGATTCCTCCTGCTGTGCCGGTCGTGATGACAAGTTTTGGCTGAACCTCGGAGATGATTTGAGTCCATACATCCGCGTTGGGCAGGCTCTTGTTGCCCTTCGGTATCGTCTTGTTGGTATCCTGAGACAAGTGGGAATCAGACTTAAAGATGACCACCTTTTTGCCGCCGATCGTCGTTGTCCAGTAAGCACCCAGCCGTTTTGCTTGTACCGCAGGAGAACCCTTGCTCATCTTGCTTGCGATGACCGCGTAATTGTGTGTGTACGGTATGTAGTCGTCGTGTGAATCCTTGCCGGGCGTCAGTACGCAGCTAAGCGCGTGCCCTTCATCTACTGTCCACGTAACGACCAGAACATCGGCGCGTGGTAAAGGACCACCAGCACGGCCGCTGGGCTTTGCACCAGTCTTCGGCTCAAGCCCCTTAGGCCACGGGATGTCAGTAAAACGAGAGAGATTGGTCGCGGTTGAGAACGCCAGAAAAGCCATGCCTTCCGGGCCATTGGAATCGAAGTCGATGATCTCTCGCTGAAAGTCTTCAGGCGTGCTACTGGGTTGGGCAGCCTTAGCGAAAGCGAAAGTGGACACCGGTGCAGGTGTCGATATGGGATCAAAACCGATATTCCTTTTGACCCATGCTCGGCTAGCAATCATTTTGTGCCCCCTTGCTACCGTGATGAATTGTTTTTGCGACAATCTGCCGCTGAGTAGTCTTTCAACCGTGAGCCCATGTCGGTATTTCTGTCGAAGGCACTGTAACTTTGTTTCTGCTGCTCGTCAATGGATATCAGCTTATAGGTAAGGAATGTTTGTGGTCCGGCTGCCCGAGAATCCACAGCCCTCCAATTTCTCTGTAACAAGTGGTGCTTGATCCTCACTAGAGATCATGTGTTATAAAGGTGCGCCCACAGGCCATTAATATTCTGCAGCAATCCGGGCATGCTGATATTCTCGTCGGCCCCTTTGTTTCCTTCGTGCCCGCAGGAGCCTCTATGCTCTTATTTCTGGTTTTGCTGGCCATCGTGTTTCTGTTGGGTCTCTGGATTGGCTTCTCTTATCTTCGGAAGCATCCAGTCCCACCGCCACCGCCGACTCCAGACCCCAACTGCCCGCCGGTGCAGATTGAAAACAAATATACGCCCGCGCAGCTGGCTCCGGCGCTCGCCGTACAACTCATCGGCACACCAGCGGACGGTAGCCAGCCCCTGGCAACGCCGCCTTCTGGCCCCGTGGTCTGGGTCGACCAGGGCGATGAGGTACTCGTCCACCTCGAAAGCACACAGGTCCGCCTGCAGAACGGCTGCCTGCTTGTCTCTGTCGACCTTGAAACTGACCAGACCGGGCGCCAGCCTCTCGTCATGGCCTTTTCCGTAAGTGATGGTGGGGACGGCGCGGGGCTCATCGCCACCACTGACGATCTGCCCCGCGGCAATGGCCTGCTGGCCGCGCGCTGGGGCCACGTCCTGCAATCCGCCATGTGGGCTTCGATTCTAAACATGTCGAAACAGCATGCCTTCGAGCGCCAACAAGCTCCTAACGGCATCAGCATTGCAGACGGCACCCTCAATTTCCATGCAGGACAACCTGTGGTCGCCATGGCCTCAACTGCGGGCCGCGCCCCGGTGAACCACCCATATGTCAACGATTCAGGACTCGATGACCATCCGGCCCAATCAGGAAATCCGGCTCACCGCAGGCCCTCGTCCACGGCACCGCTGGACTGCTCCCGCGCAAAGACATCGGCTTCCGCCGCTCCTGGATCGCCACCGGCCTCGCCAACATCTCGCCCACCTTCCGTTTCGGCCCTGTGCTAGTCGATCCCAAGACGATCAAGATGCCTGTCGCCGTTGAATCCTTCGGATCCTGGAGTTGGGACCACAGGACGAGCATCACCGCCTGGGGCGAAGACAAAGTCGTCAATGCCACGCAGGACGCCATCCTCCCCATCGATCCTGTGACAGGCAACGAAGGCTGGCTCCGCCTGTATGCTGAACCCGCCGCACCAACCACCATCACCGGCGAACAAAAGCCAGGAGTGAACGCAGGAGGAATTGTATGAGCGTCGAATGTCATCGATCTAATTATTCGGCAGCACACGGGCGCCAATGCAAGTGACACTGTCAAGATCACGCACGCTTAGGTGATGGCGATGATCCATTGCGCTGGAGAACCAAGCAAAATCTCAGTGGGAGATCGAGCGGAATTGATGGCAGCACTGGAGATGTTTGGTGGCAATGAGATCCATCCGGATATTTTCTCCTCACCGGAAGATAAGGCCGCTCTCGCGAAGACCGCAATGGAGGGCATTGAGACGGCGGAAAAATTTTTGACGCTAACTCCCGGATCTCAAGCAGCTTTTATCTGGAAGTGCCTGATTGTCGGATCAGGCAGCACAGTTGGCTTTACCCGCGTGCTGGGGAATGTTACCGATCTCCCCGCCGATCTTCAAAAGCGCGTCGCGAGGTTCTTTGAAATCGAGCAAGAGAAGGCCGGACCTAAATACGAAGATAACCCGTTCAGTTCAGCGACGATCTACAAACGCAAATCGGAAGCGTACGCCTATGCCATATCCGCATCCTGGAACCGGGAGAACAATAGTGGAACCTGGGAAGCAGAGCAGACTACGGCCCGTCGGGCGAGCTACTGAAGTCGACCGGGGGATTCGAACCGCCTGATTCGGACTAGACGGTTGAGTTTGTCTTACACGTCCGCATGCTTATCGATTACGTCGAATGGCTTCCCGATGGCAAATGCGGCTTTTTACTGAACACAAGTGAGGTTCGACCAACCGGTTGTCGGGTCCTACGCAGGCTTGCGTGTAGACGCACCAATATTGGTCATCGATCGTGGCCTGTCCGTCAGGATCGGCTGATGGGCTCCTGGGTAAATTGACTCTTCCAGACCAGGCCCGGACAGATGTTCGGATTCTTCCGGTCGAAGCGAACGGTATGCGAGAGCATGGTAAGAGCCTTCACGAGTTGACTCCTGCGGGATGAGGTGGAGGGACGGTCATACCTGCGGCCTGCTGGATCGCACGACTGAGAGCCACTCGCGCGATCTGAATCTTGTATCCGTTCTGTCCGAGACTGCGAGCCGGTTGCAGCGCTGCCTGGCTTGCCGTAGCGGCCACGCTCTCATCGATCACCTTGCCTAAGAGAGCAGCTTCGGCTTCTTTCGACCGCCACGGTATAGGTGCGACGTGGCCCAACACGACCGAGGCGCTGGTGACCATCTTTTTCTTGATGACCAGGGAAACAGTAGCGGTCGCCGCTGGCCAATCGAATCCATGTTTCTGGCGAACTTCGTAGTAAGCAGTCGATGATCCAGGAACGGGAGGGGGTAACTTCAACGAAACCACAACCTCATTGGATTGGAGATTGTGTTCGCGCTGTCCTTCCGTCTGCGGGATGACATAAAAGGACTCCAATGGAATCGAACGGGAACCCTGGGGACCTTTGATCCCAATCGTCGCGCCCAATGCTATCAAAACCGGCGCAATGGTTGAAGGGCTGACAAAGTAAGCAGGACCGGAGTTTCCAAGGATTGCGTGATAGCGATTGTCACCTTGCAAAACTAGAGACTTGCCATTGGAAGCCAGCGCGAGCAGGCCATATCCGTTACGGAAATACCAGCAGCGCGGACGCTGGCAGAGGTTTCCACCAATCGTGGCCATGTTTCTGATCTGAGGACTTGCAGCATCTCCGAGGGCCAAGACCAAGGCCGGATAAAGCTTGCCTATCTTTACGTTGTTGGCGAGGTCGTCCAGCTTAATGAGGCAGCCAGCATGCAGTCCCGTTTTCTTGTCCACTTTCAATGTTTGCAGTCCAGCGACCTGTTTGATATTGATAAGCTGCGATGGCGTCACAACATCATCCTTCATGAGCGCAAGCAGGTCAGTTCCGCCCGCCAGGACTTCGGTCGGGCCCCAGCTTTTACCGAGAAGACTCAACACCGAGGGCAGATCGGTTGGGCTCATATAGGTAAAGGCGTTCATGCTTGTCCTCCGATTGCCGCAAGCACGCGATCCGGCGTTAGCGGAAGATGAGGAACACGCACGCCAATTACATTGGCGACCGCGTTCGCGATCGCCGCCCCGGGGGAAATCACTGGAGGTTCCCCGCAGCCTACGATCCCTCGCTCATCGTAGCCTTTGCCCGACATTAGGTGGACGACGAGTTCACCTGTATCGCCAATCCCACATAACCGGTAAAACTCCATATTCGGATTCAGCATGCAACCGAGGTTCGCATCCATGATCTTTTCTTCATACAACGCGTACCCGATCCCCATGATCATGCATCCGTAACATTGGCTTAGTGCTGTCTTTTGATTGATGATCAGGCCGCAATCCTGCACCGCAACCAGTTTGTTGATGCTGACGACGCCAGTCTCGACGTCCACCGAGACGTCGGCCATCTGCACACCGCCAACACCGGTAGAATTCAGATCGCCCTGCCCGGGATTCGTACCACGAATCGTAATAGGAAGGCCTCCCATCATGGAGCATGCCTGCTTCCATGTGATCGTGCTCTTGCCGCCAGTGATCTGCCTTCGGTCGCCTGGAGAGCGTCGGTTGCGACTCCGAGTTCTTGCCGCAAATTCTGGCGAAGAGCGCCTGCCGTGCATCCACCGGTGCACGTTTGTCGGGATTCCTATGCCACCCACGGAACCACCGCCACCCGATCCTGCGGACGCGGTATATGCGCTTTCGCCTATTTCCACCTGTATGCCATCCACGTCGAGGCCAAAGGTCTCGGCGGCAATAATCGCGATCACAGTTCGAGTTCCTGTGCCGACGTCCTGCGTCCCAGCGGAGACAACAATGGAGCCGTCGGGATTGATCGTGAGATTGCACGAGGGCTGGGTGCGCCGTTCCCGACCAAGTGTGAAAAGCAAGGCCAAGGCCCTGCCTAATCGGCCCCTGATCCCCTTTATTCCTTGGGTGCCATCTTTTTTTCCAGCCCATCAAGCCATCGGCGATAGCAAACTCCTCTTTGTAGACCGCCGCTCGCGGGCCAGCCAGCTTCAGGTTCTTTGTGACCAGCGCCAGCGGATCCATCCCGAGTTTGTCCGCAAGATCTTCGATTGCGCACATAGTAAGGAAGCAGGCTTGCGGTTGGCGAGGCGCTCGCATGGACCTTGCGCTGCCAATATTGTTAAGGATCGAGGTGTGTTGATTTTTTTGATTTGGAATTTTCAGAATGTAAGGTAGAGGAAATTCAGCACCGCCGGTCATTCCGCCAGTGTCCAGGTTGTTGCCTGCCAGGCAGTCAAATTCCCCTTGGAATTGGAACCTATTTTGATCGTCCCATATGCCGAGGGTCGACAGCCTGCAGTCTGTTGTTCCGTGCGCCGATCTACAACCAGTCGAACTGGTACCCCACCAGCCAGTTTCGATAGCTGGGCCGCAGCCAGTCCCCACCGATCCGCTGCGAGCTTCGACCCGAAACCGCCCCCTTCGAACTGAGCGCGCACCCGTATCTTACTTGCGGGAAGACCGAGGGCCTTACTCATCTGAGTCACAATTCCGGACACCGACTGAGTTGATATGTACACGTCGAGCGAGTCGGCACTCCATGTCACGACGCTCCCATGTGGCTCAAGGCAGCAATGTGTGATCACGGGCATCGTGTAGGTCTGCTCCACGACGGCCTTGGCTTGAAGGAAGGCCGAGTCGGCATTGCCAAGCGTCTCTCGGGCTTCATGGGTTGGGCATAGCCCGCCGGTGGATTCGGATTTGAATCCACGACCAGATGAGGTAGCTGCTTGTAATTCACGATGACAGCTTTCGCAGCCTGGGCAGCGGAGAACTCGTCGACAGCCGCGACTGCAACGACATCGTCTCCAGCCCGACAGAATCTCGGTACCGACCTTTTGAATTATGTAGACGGCTTTGAAACCTGGAGTTGTCTGTGCGGCGGTGGTGTCGATGCTTACGATCTTTGCATGCGGGTAAGGACACCTTACCGTGGTCGCGAACAACATACCCGGCAGATTGAAGTCGGTCGTGTATTGAGCCTTGCCCGAAACCTTCAGCGGATCCTCGACGCGCGAAATGCTGGTACCGATTAGCTTTCTGTCGGCCGCCGCTGGCCAGGAATAGTCAGCCACGGCGACGACCTTTCACTGCGGAGGGAGCGCTCGTCTGGCTCACGGCCAGGAGCGCCTCAGCGATACCCGCATATGTACCGCAGCGGCAAAGATTGCCGCACATGCCCTTCTTCAACTCGTCCAGGCTCGGATGGGGCGTCTCAGCCAGAAAAGCGCTGGCCGACATGATAAAGCCAGACGTGCAGTAGCCGCATTGCGAAGCATCGGCATTCATGAATGCCTGCTGGAGCGGATTGAGTTCACCGTTTGTGGCCAGCGATTCGACTGTCGTGAGTTGAACGTCTTGCGAGTCGATCGCAAGCATCGAGCAGGCATAGACTCGCTTGCCGTTTGCGAGAACCGTGCAAGCTCCGCAGGTTGCGTGATCACACACCTGCTTGGCGCCAGTGAATCCCAGGTTTTCGCGCAGGACCTGAAGCAAGGTGAGCCACGGCTCGGCTGTCGTAGACTGCGTCTGTCCGTTCACTTGCAGCTGTATTGAAACGGGACCTGGGCCCAGGGCAAGCGCCCGTGCTCTCCTTGGCGTGCGTCTTTTACTCGTGCGCTTCATCTTTGTCTTAGGCGGCATCATCTCTCCCGCTTGCAAAGATTTTGACCGGTGTTCCGGGGCAACTTACCGTTCGACACTTCGGTGTATACCAATGGGATCGATCAGCGAAGCCCTAACGATGCAGGAGACGCTCGACGATCGGCGAGACCAAACATCGCGGTTCCTGAGCTTTCAGGCTTGCTTTTTCCATCAAAACCAGAGTCAACTCGAAAGCGCAAAATGATCAAGCATTCCAAGTCGGGCAAATCTTAGCATATTGCGGTGTGTGTGTCCTACTTCAATGTTGGCCAGTAGTTGACCAATCGAGACCCAGACAGAGAGGCCGATCCCATGCTGTATGACCCACCCCGTCAACTGAATCCGAAGCCCGCCAAAGATCCTCTCGAAATTGAGCTTGTCTTCAACATTCGCGCCTGCGGAACCTGCGGGTTTTTCTGGCCGCCTGACTCACCTCAAGCTTATGGGCCTTATCCGTGCTACGACTTCCAATCGAACACGCCAACGGAGAGATCAGCCGGAAAAACAACTGGATCTTTTGTATGGATAGAGGGAACTACGCGGCCCCAGACATTTCCTGACCCTGAGGTTATGGACGGGTGCCGTAAAGCGCCGATCATGACTATCGGGATCAATCCAAACCTGACAGCCTTCGCTTCAGGAAAGACCGGCGCTTCCTGGTGCTATCCAAGTTTTTCTAACGCAGAGGGGATGGACCCCTGGACAAAGTATGCCTACTACTACCGCTATCGTTCTATCTATCAGGAACACTTCGACCTGAAGTTCATTGGGCCGTTCTTACTTCCCGATGGAAAGATCACGGCTTCGCGGGCGGGACTAATGAAAGAGTTCACGCGTGCCAGCGACGACCCAGCTTTCGAGCTCCGGGTGCAGTATGACGGTGATGCGAGCGTATCCTCCATCCACGTTTCTGGAACACTTGGCGAACCGCGGTATGTAGTGCTCGTGGATGCGGGAGAGAAATTCGCGAAGGGCGATCTGCTCGCAGCGCGTTTGAATGTTCCGGCTGCTCATAAAACAGATGTATACGCGGAGCCGATTGGGTATTACACCCAGATGCTGCCAGTCCTTCAGGGCTTCGAGAAATTCCTCAAGCAACAAGGACACGCCGACGCGAATCTGCGGGTAGGTGAAGATGTTGGGCAGGTCGACATGATCGCCTGCGCGACACCACACTGGGGTCCGCAGTGGCTCGGGGGCAACAGCCAAAGCGTGAACACGATCATTTCAAATTGCGTTCATAAGAACGCATGGGCGATGAAGCAGTTGGTCCAAACCCAGCCTGCCGTTCTTTTCCTGGTGGGACAGTCTTCATGGAACATGTTCCGCCAGGCCTTCGGAGACTTTGTAGTCACTAAAACGGCGCTTCCCAAATTGCCTGAAGATGGACCCTACACACTGCTACGCATGACGACTCAGCAAGAATGTCGATTGCACTTTTCAATAACAATTGAAGGCCACGCATACGCACTGTCCACCCGAATCGTCATTACGCCGCATTTTTCTTACAAGGAAAATTTCATACCGCAGTTCCGTATGAACTCACAGACATTTAAGGCCTTTGCAATTCAATATCCAGCTGTTGCAGATTTTCTTCAAAAGGACCCCCGGCTCATCTTCCAAGCGCCCGCCGGAAGTTTCGTCGTCGCCGGCATCATTAAGGATGTCCCCGCTGTGATGGCAGATCTGAAGGCGAAAAATTCGGGTGCCGCGGCAGGCTTGATGCAATACTTCTATGATCCGCACACTATGATGGCGGCCGTACTCGAGCAGATGTACGCAGCGGG
The DNA here is from genome assembly GCA_963831665.1 of uncultured Acidobacteriaceae bacterium. Lineage (GTDB taxonomy): Bacteria > Acidobacteriota > Terriglobia > Terriglobales > Acidobacteriaceae > Edaphobacter. The sequence goes on from CAWHRG010000001.1 coordinate 952,364, forward strand.
CCAACTGGCTTACACAAATCCGGCAGGTGGCGATCCAGGATTCTTGACGCGCGGCCGTGGCCCGTGCACATTTTGCGTCAATGATCACTGGAAGTTTCCCAAGGGTTGCCCCTACGGCAAGCCTGACGAACAGAAGTACCCAGTGGGCTTTCTCGAAAAGGTAACCGCGGCGATGACGAAGTAACGGGTTTGGTTGCCGCGAATGACTTCCTGAAAAAATGGCGACCACGACAGCGCTATTGGCAATGACTCCAGTAGGGAGATTCCGATGAAAGCCGTGCTAATACTAATTGTTTTGACCTCGGTTCTGCCTGCGTGTGGGCAGCAGAAAGCATCGGCGCCATCGGAACAGCGCGCCGATTTACATACGAGTCAGAATTCGCTCGACTGGGCGGGTGTCTACGAGGGAATTTCTCCGTGTGCAGACTGTCCTGGGATCAAGACCAGATTGACACTCAACAGCGACGGCACCTACGAACGCGTAGTGCATTATCTGGGACTGCAGGGTACGGGGCAAACAGTAAGAGGACTATTCACCTGGCAGGCTGGCGGCAACGCCATTACGCTCGATCAGCATGGCGGCGGGGAACAGTATTCCGTAGGCGAAGGCCGTCTCTCGCTGCTCTACCCTAGGAGTGGGGCGGCACTTAATCCAGTGCTGACGCTAGTACAGCAAACTACACCCCAAAAGGGGCTGGCACAGACGCTTGAACGCTATCGCTGGACTCTTGAATCCGCAACCGATAGCCGAAAGCGGCGAATCGCCATGCTGCCCCCCAGCCAAGACCATCCGGTTGTACTCAGCTTTTCCGGCAATAGAATGAGCCTCCAAGGTCCTTGTAATCGAATGGTGGGTGGTTATGAAGTTAGTGCGCCCATGCAACTAACCATGCGTGGCGGCCCAGCCTCTACGATGATGGGCTGCGATCCTGCGTTGATGAATGCCGATACTGTGCTTGCCGGCATACTGGCAAAACCGTTGCATGTCGAGATGGACACTGGCCAATCGCCACGCCTGCGCTTGCGATCTGCCTCGAACGATATGCTGACATTTACTGGCGAGGCCACACCGGAGGCCCTTTACGGACCAGGGATCACCATCTTTTTGGAGATTGCACCCCAACACATCGCGTGCGAACATCCGCCCGCACCTGAGACACGGTGTATTCAAGTACGTGAAAGACATTATGACGAGCAAGGCCTTCCTGTCGGAACACCTGAAGAATGGCGACCCCTCTATGAAAACATTCAAGGCTTCACTCACAAAGAAGGCGTGCGCAATATAGTAAGGCTCAAACGCTTCGATCGCAATCCTACAGCCGCTGGTACTCCCTCGACTTTGTATGTTCTGGATTTAGTTGTTGAGACGCAGATCGTAACTCCGTAATGCTTCGTTCGTGATAAGAAACAAGACAAGCCTAGCTGCATGCGGCTTTAGAGGGCGACGGGAGGGAGAACGAATTGATCTCACGAAGAGTCGGCTTGAGGGTGTTGTTTGTTATCACGATAGTGATATTTGTTGTTGATCTTTTGTTGCCGCGAATTCCGCAGCCACAGTCGTACCACATGTTCGCGGACCAGCGTAGCTTTCTGGGCATTCCCAATTTCGGGGATGTAGTCTCCAATGTGCCTTTCGCCATATTTGGATTGTGGGGTTTGATATTTTTATTGCGATCCACCTCAGAGCGGCTTTCTGAACATTTTCTCGACAAGAGAGAGCGCTGGTTCTACTTGATTATTTTTACCGGACTCGTGCTAACGGCATTTGGTTCTTCGTATTATCACCTGGAACCAAGTAACGCGCGGCTCGTGTGGGACAGATTGCCAATGACGATAGTGTTCATGTCACTGGTAGCAGGGCTCATTGCAGAGCGCATCGATTTGCGCATTGGTCTCTGGTTGCTGCCTGTGCTTCTGCTGATAGGCGTAAGCAGCGTGCTTCAGTGGTACGTAAGCGAATTACGCGGAGTAGGCGATTTACGTTTCTACGGTACGGTGCAGGCGTATTCAGTTCTATTTCTATTTATGGCGCTTCTATTTCCGCCGCGCTACACCTTCGGATCAGATCTGGCGATTGTGGCAGGTTTTTACGTCCTCGCAAAGATTCTGGAGACTCTTGACAAGCCTATTTTCAGGTTAGGACAAATCGTAAGCGGTCACACTTTGAAGCATCTGGCACACCGCACTCGCTGGATACTGGATTCTGCGGATGATAAAAAGGCGACGGCCGATCGCAAGCGCGGCTGTTTAGCTCCCTCTTGTGACTTGGCGCTTCTCTATTTCGGCAGGCTGGTTGTTCCGGTGATATTGAAATCTATCTCCGAGCTTGCCTTGGTTTCGGCTGGCTGAGCTCCTCCAATGCTCAGGTGGTAGGCTCCAGCGAGGACAGATCGTTGCCCCTGTGAGTCGACGCTGGACAGCGAGCGAGGACTCAGCTCAAGCGAGACGTCGCGGCTTTCTCCGGGCTTTAGATGAATACGTTGAAAGCCAACGAGCGAATGGATGGGGCCATCCTGCTGCGGTGTTTCTTAAGTATGCTTCCACAACCTCATCGCCTGGCTGTTTGCTGGTGTTTGTCACCGTGATGTTAGCCGTCAAAGGCTGACCTGCGGCCAAGGTGGACGCAGATAGTTTCACCGGACTGTATTGAAAGGTCGAGTAACTCAGCCCGTACCCAAAGCCCCACAATGGCATGCCCGTGTAGTAGCGGTAGGTGCGGTTCTTCAGTGAGTACTCCGTGAAAGCCGGTAGGTCATGCGTGTTTGCGTAAAAGGTTACGGGCAAACGTCCAGCTGGATTGTTGACCCCGGCGAGCGTGTGGGCGATTGCAGTTCCTCCGTCGACGCCTGGATACCAGGCTTGCATTACGGCTGCAGCATGCTCCTTTTCCCAGTTAAGAGCAAGTGCGCTGCCGGATAGAGACAGACACAACCACAATTGGCTTGCCCGCCGCGGCGACGGCTTCGAGCAGATGACGCTGCGCTGCCGGCAAATCGATGCTTGTACGATCTCCACCATCGAAACCTTCGATTTTAATCGGCATCTCCTCGCCTTCCAGTTGAGGAGAGAGACCTACAAAAGCAAGAACTACGTCGGAGGCTTTGGCTGCGGCAACTGCTGCGTCGATCTGAGCCTGTGGGGGAGCCTCCCACTTCAAAGTGACGCCTCCGCCTGCGCGGTCTCCGGAGTGGCTGTACTCAAACTTGAATGCGTGAGGTCCCGCATCCGCCATGTTGACCTCTATGGTCGCCGGCTTCGAGCCAGTCATGACGGGAGGCGCTGTAGGTGAAGCACCAGGCGCGACGGTGAAGGCGCCCATATTAGGCTTGCCGGCGTTTAGAGTGCCTTCTGAGAGCACCTTGCCATCGAGTGTGAAGCGGTATGTCTCTATCGGCGAATAAGGGAAATTCTGTCCGCCCTCCACAATAAAGGTGTATTTGCCAGGAGCGGGAACCTTCATAGTGCCGCTCCAGCGAACGGAGTAATCATGAGTCTGGACTTCCGGTGATGGGGCGGTGTCGCGCCAGTCGTGCTGGATCTCGGGATCTGTGCTCACGGCAACGGGGCGGCCGGTCCAGTCTGGAGTGGCGAAGAACTCTGCTTGGAGTCCAGGGCCAAAGACAGTACGAGGCACTGGAACACCGACACCCTCCGCAAGGGTAGAACCTTGCGCGTAGTGGATCTTCGCTTGAGGAAACTGTGCGGCTATTCCATCGAGGGGAGAGACCGGATTGAGCGCTACACCGTTGTAATTGCCTTCGAGTGAAGCCAGAAGATCCGCCGTCGGCCCAATAACGGCGATCTGGTGCGAACCTTCGCGCAATGGCAGTACACCATCATTCTTCAGCAGAACGATTGATTCCTCTGCCGCTTTGAGGGCGATCGCGCGGTGTTGCGCTGAAGCATTCTCAGAGAACTGAATCTTATCGAATGGACTTGATCCCGGCGCGTCGAAGAGACCAAGCTGAAAGCGCGCTGTGAAGAGGCGTTCTGCGGAACGCGTCAAAAGCTCTTCAGAGACAATGCCCTGCCGAACTGCATCGGCCAGAGTATTGAATCCGGGCGCCCGATACGCTGCATGAAAGATCGGTGCCAGCCTGAATTGAGATCGCAGCGGCATGCATAATGTCCGGCGCGTTGTGATGGCCATGCGTTACATCTACGATGGCCGCGCAGTCCGAGACGACAAATCCCTTGAAACTCCAGGCATCGCGCAAGTGATCCTGCAAAAGCACCTTGTTCGCACACGCCGCTGTGTTATCGATAGCGTTGTAGGCACACATGACGGACTTCACTTTTCCATCGACCACGGTGGCTCGAAAGGCGGGCAAATACGTCTCCTCGAGATCTCGCGGGCTAACATCAACGTTGAACACATGGCGCAATGACTCGGGGCCGCTATGGACCGCAAAGTGCTTACTGGTGGCGACTGCCTTCGGGTGGTCGGGGTCATCGCCCTGCACCCCTTGAACGAACGCGACTCCCATTCGGCTCGTCAGGAACGGATCTTCTCCATAGGTCTCCTGGCCCCGGCCCCAGCGCGGGTCGCGAAAGATATTGATGTTGGGCGACCAGAACGTGAGCCCGTAAAAGAGGCGATGGTTGCCTTCGCGTTGCGCCGGGTTGAACTTTGCGCGTCCCTCCGTTGAAATAACATCGCCCATCTGCTTCACGGTAGAGGGATCCCAGGTAGCAGCCATGCCAATTGCCTGCGGAAAGACGGTGGCAACTCCAGCATTTGCGACACCGTGCAGCGCCTCGCTCCATGTCTGGTAGTCCGGTACACCAAGCCGCGGGATGGCTGTGGCCCAGTCTTCCAGCTGTGTACTCTTCTCATCGAGCGTCATCCGTGAAACCAGATCGTGAGCGCGTGCTGCAGCGGGAAGTGATGGGTCGAGATAAGCAGGTGGCGTCGACTGAGCAAGCGATGAGACGGCGGCAAGCGCAAAGACCGCCAGTGTAAAGCGTTTCATAATTACGGCTCCAAAGGTCTGGAGAAGGATACAACAATAGATCGGAAATGAGTTCTATATCTATTGTTCTAAAAAACGATTTTGCCTCTCGGTTTTATAACGTAGATCGCGTATATCAAAAAAACCGACCGCGCCAAACATCTAGAGCGCGCTTCGAATTGCGGCATACTGCGGACAGCTCGATGGCAATCGTCAGCCCGACCGTCGCGAGCGCAACGGAAGGCGCCGCTCCAAAGAGGCCCGCGAAACTTCTGGGCGCAATATGTCTCCCAGAAGTGCGAACAGACTCACAACTATGCCGCCGATGAGAAATCTGATGACCCACTCACCCATAGTCACAACCTATCTGGGTCACATCGCTTTACGAGCTTGCCTGCAGACTAACCAGCCGCCCGAAAAGCTACGGACAAGAAAGGCGCACAGGACTGCCAGCTAATACTCGAGGTTGTACGGGGCCGGATAGGTCAGGGTTCCGTTCGACTTTTCGTACCACATGAACATCTTCTTCGGGCTGTCGTTAACGCGCACAGCTACTATGACACCGGTACCGGTTCGCTTTGAGATGTCCACATGGTGCGATTTGATCGGACCCCAGTCGCTCTCCGTCGTCCAGTCCTCCGTGAAGCGCTGTAGTGTGTAGTCATACTTCTGCGGATGTTGTTGCCAGTCGGGATCATTCATCCAGATACCGTAGGCCTTGACGTAGTCTTTGGCTTCGAGGGACGTCAGAAACTCGCTGACCCGGTGCTCTACCGGCAGGTTCGAGAAAAACCACCCGTGCCCCAACAGGAATCCGCCCACACCGATCACAGCAGTCAGCAGGATAAGGGCTCCAGCCCCGATCAACAGAATGCGCTTACGCTTTTCGCGGGGTGCGTCGTACTCCGGTGAATTCAACAATGTCATCGGTCAGCCTCGTTTTTACTCCACCCTATATTAGACACCGATTCGGCCCAAACAAAAGTTCGGCTACTTTTATTCGAGCGCGACATTCACCCAGGATCTCAAGGCGCGTAGATGATGCTGCATGTGAGCGACATAATCTTCGATCAGAAAACCCAAAGTCATTGGGTCCCCTTGACGACACCGCAGTGCGTCAATGCGCTCTTCTCAACATGAGCAATGGTCCATACGAGGTGTTCGTTCAGGGCGAACCACAGCCCCAGAACCTCTGGCCATTCGCGCTCATCGTAGTGTTGGATCCTCACCCATGAAGCCTGATCGTAGCCCGGTAGATGCTGATCTGACTCGAGATCCTGGACTTTAACGATACGGCCAAGGTTATTTACCGCTGAGTCCGTTAGATGTCCGATAACCTGCTTGGTGGACCATTTTCCCGCTCTCTCCGGACGGCAGGCGTCGGCATCAGAGAGAGAGGCAAGCCAAGGCATGACCTCGCGCACCGCTGCTGCCAGACTTTCGCTCGACCCGCCCGCGCCGGTTCCAGCGTCGCCGGATCACTTCCCTGGGTATAGATCACGCCCATCCGAATGCTCCTTTCAGCACCTCAAACTCCGTTCCGGATGGCTGCAAGTATACCGAGACGACATCGAAACGTACTGGAATGTCCCGCCTGTGTTTTTCGGGAAAATTCCGCAGGTAGGCTCTGGCCATTTGATGCAGCATCTCTTGTTTGTCTGCGTCTACCGCGAACATAGCAGGGACGAAGCCACGTTCAGTCCGGGTCTTGACCTCGATAAAACAGAGACAATCCCCTTCCCACCCGATCAGGTCTACATCCCCACGCAGCTTCGTGCTCTTCCATCGTCTCGCCACAACTGTGTATCCAATTTTTCGCAGCTCGAATAGAGCCTCACGCTCTCCGCGAAGACCTGTGGCTAGATGCGCCGCTGTTCGTGACGCACGTCCAAGCTTCACGGCGATCGCGTCCATTCGCCGCAGCATTCCCGCCTGTAAGTTAATCCAGCTCACCCTCAGCTTATTCATGCGAGTCCCAGCATAACCCAGAACAATTGGTGTTCACGCAGTCGTTGAGGCTGCCTGGATGATGTCACCAGCTTCGAGAATGGGTTTGGGATAACCATGACTGGCGATGTTGAGCATGGCGTGGCCTATCTCTTCGGTGGTTGCGATGTGCCGCGGGAAGATCGCCTTCAACATGGGAAAGATCGGCGTCGTAACGTTGTAGAAGATCTGATAAGACCTGGTTTTCGACTTGATCCCGTGAAGGGGCTGAATGAAGCCGGGGCGGAACATATAGGAGGCTCTAAATGGCAGGCGAAGGATCGCGTTTTCGGTCTTGCCCTTGATGCGCGCCCACATGATGCGACCGGACTCAGTGCTGTCCGTACCGGCGCCGGAGACGTAGATGGACGTCATGCCGGGGTTCAGCCTGCCGCGGGGTCTCGCAGCAGCCAGGGTGAGGTCGTAAGTGATGTGCTCATACCGCTGCTCGTCTATGCCCGCCGAGGTAACGCCGAGAGTGAAGAAACACGCGTCATAACCGGAGAGTTCGGACTCGATGGGGGAGAGATCGTAAAAGTCGGTTGGGACAACCTCGCGGAGTTTTGTATGCTGCTGACCGCTAGGACTTCGAACGAGCGACAGAACGTGCTGGACGTCGGGGTCGAGAAGGCACTCGCGCAGGACTCCCTGACCGACCATGCCTGTTGCGCCGAAGAGAATTACGTTCATGGCTAAAGCTCCCTTTATCTGTGCGATACGGGTAGCGAACGATATTACCCCAAAACAGCACCCCATTGATTCCTTTCGCCGACCCTGCGATACTTAACCGTGCCCATCCTGCACAAATTTCCAATTCATTTAAAGAGGTCGCGGACATGTCTGCAAAGTACATCTTCGTAACGGGCGGAGTTGTGTCCTCACTCGGTAAGGGTCTCGCCGCAGCCTCCATCGGCTGCCTGCTTGAGGCCCGCGGTATCAAGGTCAATCTCATGAAGTTTGACCCCTATCTCAACGTCGATCCCGGCACAATGTCGCCCTTCCAGCACGGCGAGGTCTTCGTCACTGACGACGGAGCTGAAACTGACCTGGATCTTGGCCATTACGAGCGCTTTACTCATGCCAAACTGACGCGCGACAACAATCTCACCACGGGCCGGATCTACGAGCAAATCATTACCAAGGAGCGTCGCGGCGATTATCTCGGAAAGACTGTGCAGGTTATCCCCCACGTCACCAATGAGATCAAGAACGCCATGCGTAGAGTCGCGGCGGACTGTGACGTGGCCATCGTAGAGATCGGCGGCACTGTGGGGGACATCGAATCGCTCCCTTTCCTCGAAGCCATTCGGCAGATGCGTCAGGATTTGGGCCGCGATAATACCGTTTTCGTCCATGTGACACTGATCCCGTGGATTGCGGCTGCTCAGGAGCTCAAGACCAAACCTACCCAGCACTCTGTCAAGGAGATGCTCTCCATCGGTATCCAGCCCGACATCTTACTCTGCCGCTCCGACCGCGCCGTGCCGCGGGAGATGCGATCGAAGATCGCTCTCTTCTGCAACGTCGAAGAGCCTGCCGTCATTGCGGCACGCGACGTTGCCAGCATCTACGAGGTGCCGCTGACGTTCGCCGCAGAGGGAGTAGACAGTCTCGCGCTCAAGTACCTCCGTATCGAAGCGAAGACGCCGGATCTTACCAAGTGGGTGGACATTGTCGACCGTGCCTACAACCCAAAGGATGAGGTTTCGATCGCCATCGTTGGGAAATATGTCGAGTACGAAGACAGCTACAAGTCGCTCAAAGAGGCTCTTGTTCACGGTGCGCTGGCCCACAATCTCAAGCTGCGCGTTACATGGATCGAAGCCGAAGGCCTGGAGACCAAGGATGCCGACGGGCGGCCGACGCTCGATTATCGCTATCAGCTTGCCAACTTCGATGGCATCCTCGTGCCGGGCGGCTTCGGCAAACGCGGCATCGAAGGCATGCTCAACGCTATCCGCTACGCACGCGAGGAAGGCGTTCCGTACTTTGGCATCTGTCTCGGCATGCAAACCGCTTGCATCGAGTACGCGCGCAATGTCTGCGGGCTAAAGGATGCCAACTCTGGCGAGTTCGATCCTGCAACGCCGCATCGGATCATCTATAAGTTACGCGAACTGACCGGCGTGGAAGAGATGGGTGGGACAATGCGTCTTGGAGCTTGGCCCTGTGTGCTGGAAGCCTGGTTCGCTCGCGGCCGAAGCGTATGGAACTACTGACATCAGCGAACGGCATCGCCATCGCTACGAGTTCAACCGCGAGTACGAGGCCATTCTGACCGGCGCGGGTCTGCGGATCACGGGAACGACGCCCGATGCGACGTACGTTGAGATCGTCGAGATCCCACTCATCCGTTCTTCCTCGGTTGCCAGTTCCATCCCGAGTTCAAGTCCAAGCCGCTCGAGCCGCATCCGATCTTCCGCGACTTCGTCGCAGCAAGTTACCAGAATCGTATTGCTCAGCCTCAAGCGCACAGCGACGCGACCATCGGTCAGCGAGCCTAAACGACGCTTCGATCAGCCAGCAATGCTGGTATTCCGTCCACGATGGGATATCGACGAGCGCAGCCGCTGCATAGGACGCTGTCGGCGTCGAGGTGCAGGGGTTGATGGCAGACCGGGCAGACAAGCCAACGCAGATCTTCTTCCGCAAGGGTTCGGATACTCATCCATTTATCTTATCGATACGTCGACGCGATACCATGGAAGAGATGACAAAGACTCCTAAGGTTCTGGATGGCGTTGCGATTGCTTCAGAGATTAAGGCTGAGGTTGCAGTTGAGGTGAAGGCACTTGCTGATCGCGGGATTGTTCCCGGGTTGGCAGTGATTCTCGTGGGTGAGGTTCCGGCTTCGCAGATCTACGTTCGCAGTAAGGTGAAGACCTGCGGCGAGCTGGGTATCTACAGCGAGATGCTGACGCCGCCGGAGAGCATTACGACTGACGAGATGCTGGCTTTAGTCGCCGACCTGAATGCACGGGAAGACATTGATGGCATTCTGATTCAGCTTCCGTTGCCAAAGCACGTGGATACGAAGCGGCTGCTTGAGGCTGTGTCTCCTGACAAGGATGTGGATGGATTCCATCCGGTGAATGTGGGCCGCGTGCAGTCGGGTCAGCCGGCGCTGGCTCCGTGCACTCCTGCGGGGATTATCGAGATACTGAAGCGCAGCGGTTTGCCGATTGCCGGGCAGAAGGCGGTGGTAGTTGGGCGCTCGGACATCGTGGGGAAGCCGGCGGCGATGATGCTGCTGAATCACTCGGCTACTGTGACGATTTGCCATAGCAAGACGGTCGATCTGGGCGACGTGACGCGGGAGGCTGATCTGCTGGTGGCGGCGATCGGACGTCCGGGATTCGTGACGAAGGAGATGGTGAAGCCGGGAGCTACATTGATCGATGTGGGCATCAATCGTGTGACAGATGCGGCTGAGGTTGAAGGGTTCTTTCCGGGTGATGCTGGGCGAGCGGCGACCTTTGCCAAGCGCGGTTCGGTGGTTGTTGGTGACATTCATCCTGCGGCATTCGCGGTCTCAGGAGCTTATACGCCTGTTCCAGGCGGTGTTGGCGCGCTGACGATTGCGATGCTGATGCAGAATACGGTGACTGCGGCCAAACTGCGGCGCGGGATCAAATAGCTCGATGCTTCGGGTCGGTCTTACCGGCGGATTGGGCAGCGGTAAGTCGACCGCGGGGAAGTTGTTCGCGGCGCTTGGAGCGCATGTGCTTCAAGCGGATGTGATCGGGCGGCAGATGATGGAGCCTGGAGAGGCGGTTTACGCCGCGATTGTGGCTCACTTTGGCGACTCCGTTGTCTCGGCTGATGGAACGCTGGATCGAAAGGCTTTGGCTCGGATTGCGTTCGCGGAGGGGCGCGTCGAGGAGCTGAATGCGATTGTTCATCCTGCGGTGATCGCTCGGCAGGCAGAGTTGAGCGAGGCTATTTTTGCTCGAGATTCTGAAGCTGTTGTGATCGTTGAGTCGGCGCTGATCTTTGAGACGAATTATGGCGGCGAGGGACGATGGAAGAGCCGGTTTGACCGGATTATTCTGGTTACTGCACCGGAAGAGCTGAAGATTCAGCGGTTTGTGGCTCGCGCAGGACGGAAGCTGCGGATTTCAGAGGCGCGCCGGGATGAGCTGGAGGCTGAGGCGCGGCGGCGGCTGACACAACAGATTTCGGATGAGCAGAAGAGCGCTTTGTGTGACTACGTGCTGACGAACGGTGGTGCGTTGACGGAGTTGGAGTGGCAGGTCGATCAGTTGTGGCCGATCCTGAAAGCTGCGGCGGTGGAACGGACAGACTAGAGAGTGCGTACCTCGATACAATGGTTGTAGACAGCAGGGATTGTCTGTCTTGAAGGAAATCAGGTCGTTCATCATGAAATTGCGCCCCGTTCTGTTTGTTCTTCTTCTGCTCTCCGGCTTCTACTATCTGACAACTCGCGTCGGATCGACGGGCGCGATCGCACCGTTTGTGCATCACGTCATGGGTACCACTTCGGCCTCCGTTGAGCCGGGTACGACTTCGGTAGGTACGTTCGACCTGACTGAGGCTTCGGCTGCGCCTGCGTTCGATGGTGAAGAGCAGCAGAACATTGCTGTGTACAAGAAGGCGCTGGCTTCGGTGGTGAATATTACTTCCACTCAGGTCGCTTTCGACTTCTTCTACGGTTCGGTTCCGCAGCAGGGCATGGGATCGGGATTCATCCTGGATAAGCAGGGATTGATCCTGACCAACAACCACGTGATCGACAACGCACAGCGCGTTGAAGTGACGCTTTCGGACAAGCACAAGTACAAGGCGTCGGTCCTGACGGTGGATAAGAACCATGATCTTGCGCTGCTGAAGATCGATGCTCCGAACCTTGTTCCGGCTACGCTGTCGGACTCGCGGAATCTCGCGGTGGGACAGCGGGTTTACGCGATCGGCAATCCATTTGGACTGTCGGGCACGATGACGCGTGGAATCATCTCGGCGATTCGATCGATCCGCGGACCGCAGGGCAATCCGATTGAGGACGCGATTCAGACCGATGCTTCGGTGAATCCCGGCAACTCGGGCGGACCGTTGCTGAACTCTCGCGGCGAGGTGATCGGAATCACGACGATGATCGCGAGCAATGGCGCGGACCAGTCTTCCGGAATCGGTTTTGCGATTCCGATCAACACGGCCAAGGCTGTGCTGGACGATTTTGCGAAGTATGGCTATGTACGCCGTCCTTCGCTGGATATTGTGACGCTGCCAATCGGACCGGACATCGCCGAGCAGATTGGGCTGCCTGCTGACTACGGCATCCTGATCGACCGGGTGATTCCGGGCGGCGCAGCGGACAAGGCCGGGCTACGGGGCGGTACGCAGCAGGCTTATCAGGGCAACACTCCGGTGATGCTGGGCGGCGACCTGATCGTCGGCATGGACGGCGAGGAGATTACGAGTCCGCAGGACCTGTCGGCGGTGATGACCTCTCATCGGGCTGGGGATGTGGTGACCATCACGATCTTCCGTGGACGAAGGAAGATGGACGTGCAGGTGAAGCTGGGGGATGCGAAGAACCAGCCTCGGGTGGGACAGCGGACTTAGAGGTAACCCCCTCCCCCTGTATCGTTTTGTAAAGGCAATTGAATCAATAATTTGCATGTTTTAGTCTTCGTAAATTCGTCTTTCTAAATGGGTTATTGGTAAATTCGTCTTTCTAAAAGAGTTATGGGCGAAAGAAAGCCCCGGCTTTGGCCGGGGCTTTTCTTTTTCTTTCTACTATTTCAAGTATAGCGGATTGGATAAAACTAATTTGCAACGGGGATTTCCTTTGTTTTGTTTGAGTTGTGTGGTTATGGGGCTTGACATGAAGATTTGCTGATGAATTTGGGAATTATTTTTATAAATTATTGATTTATATAGACTTCGTGGAGAACTTTGTCGACTCAGAGATGCTCTGAAAGCAAATCGTAGTGCTTAAGCAGAAGACCCCGGGGCTAAAGCCATATGCTCCTACCCAAGAGGCAACAGCAAAAGCAACAGCAACGACAAAAGCAGATCCCTACGGGATAACAAATAAGAAGGACAAAGACGAAAGCAACTGCAGCGCAAAATACAGGGATCTCTCCACTGCGCAATGGACGGTGGACTGTCCATTGCTTCGGTCGAGATGACGTTTGTGGAGGATGGACGGGACGTTGTGAAGGATGGAGAGTAAGGCAACGGTAACGACAAAACAGAGCCGGCGGGGAAAGGGATTCATTCCCACCCATGTCGCGATGAGACTGCGACATGGATGGGGCACCCGGTCGGTATGGGTTTGGTCTGGAAGAACGACAGCAACCGCTTAAGTGGAGCAGCTGTGTAACGAAGGGCTAAGGGGTGCGGCGGAGGTAGCGGCGGTTCTGGATGGTGTAGTCGCCGCTTAGGACGCGGGAGATGGCCTCGGGGTAGGCTTTGTGCTCCTGTTCGAGGATTCGGGCGGAGAGGATTTCGGGGGTGTCTTCGTCGAGGACAGGAACGGTTTTTTGCAGGATGATGACGCCGTGGTCTACGGCCTCGTCGACGAAGTGGACGGTGCAGCCGGCGACCTTGGCTCCGTAGTTGAAGGCCTGATGCTGAGCGTCGAGGCCGGGAAAGGCAGGGAGAAGCGATGGGTGAACGTTGAGGATGCGGTTGGGGAAGGCCGCGACGAAGGCCGGTGAGATGATGCGCATGTAACCGGCGAGGCAGACCAGGTCCACGTTGTAATGGTGGAGCTGGGCGATCATCTCGACATCGTGGTCGGCACGCCTGCGGCCTGCAGAAGGGATGGCGAGGGTGGGGATGGCGAGATCGTGGGCTGCGGCAAGGCCAGGAGCGGCTTCGATGTTGGAGAGGACGATGGCGATCTCGGCGTCGAGGCGGCCTTCGGTGATGGCGCGGTGGATTGCCAGGAAGTTGGAGCCGCGTCCGGAGAGTAAGATACCCAGTTTCTTCATGACGATCTTCTATTATGCGGGATTGCTTTGGGTTGAGGAAATGCGGTTCGCGCTTCGCACGAATGTCCCACCCTTGGCAAAAAGTGCGAAGGATGGGGCACCCGCAAATGGAGTTGGCCAGGGATGCAGCGGAATCTATATGATTGAAACGTTTTAGTAGCACGCCTTCGTTGCGATCGCTTGCAAACGTTAAAACAAGAATTTCGTGTGAGGATGAGTCGAGCTATGCGTTTTTTTAGGTTCTTTGGGTTAGGTGTCGCCGCGTTGGTGTTCTGCGGTGTCGCGGGTTTCGCGCAGTCCTCACATGCTGTGGACAGCGATGGGAAGGGCGCTTACAAGACGGGCAAGTATCGCAATCTGTTTGCGGAGGCGGGGCACTCGCAGGCGGAGATCGATGCCAAGATCAATGCGGCGTATCAGCAGCTGTTCCATGGCGATGGCGAGACGCAGTCGCTGTTTTTTGCGGCGGGGAAGAATGAGAATGGGCCGCTTGCGTATGTGACCGACTGGGCGAACCATGACGTGCGGACGGAAGGTATGTCGTACGCCATGATGATCGCCGTGCAGATGAACAAGAAGGACGAGTTTGACGCGCTGTGGAACTGGGCGATGACGCACATGTATATCTCGGACCCGGCGCATCCCTCGTATGGATATTTCTCTTGGTCGGCGAAGACGGATGGGACGGTGCGGGAGGAGACGCCTGCTCCGGATGGCGAGGAGTATTTTGCGATGTCACTGCTGTTTGCGGCGAATCGGTGGGGCAGCGGCAAGGGAATCTATGACTATCAGGCACAGGCGGAACGGCTGCTGACAGCGATGCGGCATCGCGAGGTGAAGAGCGGGCAGACGAAGTTTGGGCCGCGCAAAGTGGGGCCGATGATGAATGAAGAGCACACGATGATTCTGTTCGTGCCCGGCGTGATGGAGCATCCGTTCAGCGATCCTTCGTATCATCTGCCGGCGTTTTACGAGCTTTGGGCGCGGTGGGGACCGAAGGAGGATCGTGAGTTCTGGGCGAAGGCCGCAGAGGTGAGCCGGGACTATTTTGTGAAGACGACGAATCCGAAGACGGGACTAGCGCCTGTGTATGGGAACTTCGATGGAACTCCGCATCAGACGAGGTTTGTGCAGTCGGATGAGTTTGGATATGACGCGTGGAGGACGGCGAGTAATTGGTCGGTGGATTGGTCGTGGTGGCATAAGGATCCGGAGGAACAGGTATTGAGCGACCGGATTCAGACGTTCTTTGTGAGCCAGGGGATAGACCACTACAGCCCGGTTTATACGCTGGATGGGAAGCCAATGGGATCGACGCCGGGATTTACTCCGGAGAAGCCTTCGCCGATTGGGCTGGTGGGGACGAATGCGGTGGCGAGTCTTGCGGCGAAGGATAAGGCGCAGGCACGGAAGTTTGTAGATGCGCTCTGGAATGCTCCGGTGCCTGAGGGGTATAGCCGTTACTACGACGGGATGCTGTACATGATGAGTCTGCTGCATGCCAGCGGGGAGTTTCGGATATGGGCACCGAAGTAAGGCGGCTTAGGGTGTGGATTCTTCGGATTTAGGCAGGTGGGGCGTTAGTTTGCGGACGAGGAACTCTTGAAAGAGGTTCCCGATGGCGGTCCCGCCTGTGCCGATGAGCGTGTTTTCGATGGTGAGGGTGGCGCCTTCGCGGTCGGCGGCTGGGTAGTAGAGATTTGAGATGCCGCTGGCGGCCATGCTGCCGAGGATGCCAGAGTAGTTAGGCTGCCAGTGTCCGTTGTCGCCCTTGCAGATGACGGCGTTGGCGATGGCGTAGAGGACGCGCGATCGCGTGGTGCCGGTTCCCTTGTAGAAATAGCGGGGGTCCTGTCTGAGGATCGACGGTAGGATGACGTTGCCGATCAAGGTGGCGAGGACTCCGTTTCCGTATGAGGCGGCGTAGCGCTTGCCGTAGCCCTGTGAGCCCTGTCCGTAGCCGGGGAAGGTGTTGTTGGCTTGCTCGATTCCGGCGATGAGGCCAGTGGCGGCGAAGGTGACGGGATCGAACAGTGTCTTCGAACCGAGTTGGAACTTCTGCCGGGAGGTGAGTGGGACCGGGTGAGAGACATAGCTGACGTAGAAGTTTGGAATGATGCCGAGGACGCGCTGCTTCTCCTCGCCTTCGATCTGGGCCTGGGCTATGTCTTGCTGGGAGGCGGTGACCTGCATGTTGATGGAGGTTACGGCGGTGGGGAGGGTGATCTGGGATGCGTCGCAGGCTTCGCCGGGGTGGAGATCGCCGGAGGTCTGGTGGGGAGCGAAGCCCTGGGCGGAGATGGTGAGATTGAAGGAGCCGGGTGGGACGTCGGCGAAGGAGAAGCGGCCGTCGCTGCCGGAGATGGCGATGCGCTGTGTGAGGATGCTGCATCGAGGGTGAGGATAACGCGGGCATCGGGGACTTCGGCGCCGTCGGGGTCGGTGATGATGCCGGTGATGCTGCCCAGAGAGGCCTGGGGAGAGTTGGGGAGTTGCGTGTTCGGAGGGGCGGATTGTGGCTGGGCGCAGGCGTGATTCGGCAGGCCATGCAGAAGGAGATACAGAGCAAGGCAGATGAGGCTGTGCTTTGGTGAAGCTATCAAACAGCTCTCCGTGGGGTTTGCTGCATGGCCCGAGAGGTAGAAAAACACGTCTCGGCGGGAGCGGCAATGGCACAGAAGTTGGAGGCTCCGGTGGGGAGGAGAATGCCGGATCGGCGCATGGATGGTTCCCTGTATCTATTTCAGGTGAGGTGGTTATCGGCTTGCATATGACTTACGTCTGCGCGGGGAGATGTTTCCAAAGTCTTCCAAGTGTAGAGGACTGGCCTTCATTCTCTGATGAATTTGCCGCTTCCCACCGGAGGATCTCTGCAAGGCTGTGATGTCCGGCCCATAGGTTGTCGATTATCTTCCAGACCTCATAGAGTGTGGGCGTTAGATAAGGAAGGATTGTGATGTGCCCATCGGCGCGGCCGGAAGTTATGTTGCCCAGATCTTCGATAAAGCCAATCCCGATGAGATCGCGTGTGGCATCGTCTCCAGCCAAAAATAACTCGTCTAAAAGTAAAAACGCTCTTCTACATTCATCGTGCTGTTGTTGCACAAATAACTCATCGACGATGAAGTGCGCGAAGACGTTGATGTCGTTGTAAGAACCTGCAGTCTCTCCGTCGCCAGAAAGCCAGATGCTGCGACCATTCCTGCTCAAAACGAGGAAAAGATTCTCGAAGCCGAGCGATCAGGGCCAGACCCGCAAGGGCGATACTTCGATCGTCAGCTGCGCTGGATTGGCTTTCTCGTTCCACTGAGCTATTGTGCAATCTCAAAACAGTACGGCGAATTGCACGCTAGTTGTAGCTGACTTTGCGTTCGCCGCGAACGATGCGACCGATGATGTGGTGGCGTTCGTTGGCGCGGTTGAGGACGGCCTTGGCCTTTTTCACCTTTTCGGCGGGAACGACGACGATGAGGCCGATGCCCATGTTGAAGGTGCGGAGCATCTCGTCCTGGGCTACGTTGCCTAGATGCTGGAGGTGTTCGAAGAGCGGTGGGACGGTCCAGGAGGCGAGGTCGACGACTGCGCCCATGCCCTTGGGAATGATGCGGGGGAGATTCTCTGTGATGCCGCCGCCGGTGATGTGGGCCATGCCGCTGACTACTTCTGCGCCGGTGAGCTTTTTGATGATGGCGAGATAGCTGCGGTGGGTGCGCATGAGGGCGGCGCCGGTCTTGTCCTTGAGCTCGTTGACGTATTGCTCGGGGCCGTACTTTGCGACTTCGAAGAGGAGCTTGCGGGCGAGGGAGTAGCCGTTGGTGTGGAGGCCGTTGGAGGGCAGGCCGATGAGAACGTCGCCTACTTCAATGGTGTCGCCGGTGACGATCTTGTCGCGGGAGACGGCGCCGATGATGGTGCCGGCGAGATCGTACTCGTCGTCGGCGTAGAAGCCTGGCATCTGGGCGGTTTCGCCACCGATGAGGGCGCAGCCGTTGGCGCGGCAGGCTTCGCTGAGGCCCTGGACTACGGTTTCGATGGTGGACTGGTCGAGCTTGCCGGTGGCGAGGTAGTCGAGGAAGAAGAGAGGGCTGGCGCCCTGGACGGCGATGTCGTTGACGCAGTGGTTGACGAGATCCTGGCCGACGGTGTGGTGGATGTTGAGCTCGAAGGCGACCTTGAGTTTGGTGCCTACGCCGTCGCAGGAGGAGACGAGGACGGGGTTGGGGTACTTCTCGATGTCGAGGGCGAAGAGGCCGCCGAAGCCGCCGATCTCGGAGAGGACGTGCTTGTTGAAGGTCTTGCGGGCGAGCATCTTGATGCGCTGCTTGCTGCGCTCGGCGCTGGTGATATCGACGCCGGCGTCGGAGTAGGTGATGGACTTTTTGACGGCGGTTTTGGCGGCGGGTGATTTTGTGGGTGTGCCCTGCTTGTTAGGCGCGGTGGCCTGGGTTGGTTTTAGTTCGGGCGTGGGCAATGTCTCATCCGGCAAGGTCGCGCTCCAGGGGAGTAATAGGTTTTTTGATCGAAGAACTTAAAGTCTAGCAGGGTGCGAGGCCGGGACTGATAGACAAGGCGTTATTCGTACACGCCAAGGATTCTACCGCGTTGATCGGGGGTTGGGACGGGACAAGTGGCGTAGCGGCCGAATATTCGGTAACGGAGCCGCGCTATGACGGTATAGCCGAACTCGCGGACAGGGCGAGGGATACGGACCAGGAGGTTGCTGAGGCGTGACCAGCGATCTCCATGGTGGCCGAGAATGTACAGGGTGCGGACGATGGCGTCAGAGCGGCGATAGAGACGCTGGTGCGGGCTGAGGGTGTCCGTGACAAGAATGACGCCCTCGGGAGGGCTGGTGGTGGTGGACATGGCGATGAGCTCCTTGGCGAGGCAGCTCTGGAGAGGGGCGAAACGGAAGTCGCCGCGGAGGTCGTGGCGGAGGATGAAACGTACGATTCCGTTGCAAAGGGCGCAGATGCCGTCGTAGAGGAGAATCGGACAGCCTTCGATCTGAGATCGTTCCGTTTCCGTCATCGTTCGGTCACTAATGGACTCTTATACTGTGTAGATGCCGCTTAACCTTACTCTTTCCCGTCAGATGCAACTTCGTGCCGAACAATTTCTTCCCGGAGGGGTGGATTCTCCGGTTCGGGCATTCCGTGCTGTGGGGGGCGATCCTCCGTTTGTGACGCGAGCTGAAGGAGCCTACCTGTTTGACGTGGATGGAAACAGGTATCTGGACTTCTTTGGGTCGTGGGGGCCGATGATTCTGGGCCATGCGTTTCCGCCTGTGGTGGAGGCGATTCGTGAGGCTGCGGGGCGGGGGGCTAGTTTTGGGGCCTCGACAGCGGCCGAGGGGGATCTGGCAGAGTTGGTGCGACGGTGCTTTCCTTCAGTGGAAAAGCTTCGGTTTGTTAGCTCGGGGACTGAGGCGTGCATGTCGGCGATACGGCTGGCGAGGGGGTTTACGGGGCGGAACTTTGTGATCAAGTTCGAGGGGTGCTATCACGGGCACTCGGACGCGATGCTGGTGAAGGCAGGGAGTGGCGTGGCTACGCTGGGGATTCCGGGGTCGGCGGGGGTTCCGGCGGAGACGGCGATGCATACGCTGGCGCTGCCTTTCAACGATCTTGAAGCCGTAAAGGCGGCGTTTGCAGCGCGGCCAGATGAGATTGCATGTGTAATCGTGGAGCCGGTGGTGGGGAATGCGGGGACTATTCCTCCGGCCGAGGGATATCTGCAGGGGCTTCGAGACATCACGACGAAGTATGGGGCGCTGCTGATTCTGGATGAGGTGATGACAGGGTTTAGGGTGTCGCTGGGTGGGGCGCAGCAGGTGTATGGGGTGAAGCCGGATTTGACTACGCTGGGGAAGATTATCGGCGGAGGACTGCCTTGTGGGGCGTTTGGTGGGCGGGCGGATGTAATGGATAAACTGGCTCCGCTGGGGCCGGTTTATCAGGCGGGGACGCTGAGCGGAAATCCGCTGGCTATGGCGGCGGGGATTGCTACTTTGAAAGAGTTGATTGCGCGGGAGGGTGAGATTTATTCGGGGCTGGAGAGGACTACGGCGGCGATTGCAGGGGGAGTGGCTGCGGTGGCTCGGGACGCAGGGGTGACGTTGACTACGAATCGCGTGGGGTCGATGTTTACGTGGTTCTTTACTGCAGAGCGTGTGACGGATTTTGCGGGGGCGGCGACGTCAGATACGGCGGCATTTGGGAAGTTTCACCGGGCAATGCTGGAGGCTGGGGTTTGGTTGCCGCCTAGCCAGTTTGAGGCGGCGTTTGTGAGTACGGCGCATGGGGCGGCTGAGGTGGAGATGGTGGTGGGGGCTGCACGGAAAGCATTCAATTCTAGGTAATTTATGTATAACTAAGCGAATTAGGTTAGTTTTATGTAAACTCCATAGATTATGGATCCACGAAAAAACCCTTTCAATCCGGGAGCGGGCTCCCAGCCACCTGAACTTACTGGTCGCGACGCCATTCTCGAAAGTGCAGATATTGCAATTAGTCGCGTCCGAAACGGCAGATCTGCTCAAGGTCAAATTCTTGTCGGTTTGCGTGGAGTGGGCAAAACCGTTTTGCTAAACAGGATTTATTCGATGGCTGAAGGCCAAGGTGCGAAAGCGGTCTTGATCGAAGCTAATGAAGATCGCACGCTTGCTTCTATGTTGCTTCCACCTTTGCGACAAATTCTTTTCAGTTTGGATGCAATGGCGAATACAAGCGAGAAAGTAAAGCGAGGGCTACGCGTTCTGCGCAGCTTCATTACCGGTTTAAAGGCAAAGGTGGGAGAACTTGAGTTGGAGTTTGGCTCTGACATGGAGCGCGGGACTGCAGATAGTGGGGATCTTGCTTCGGATTTGGGAGAATTGTTTCTGGCGGTCGCAGAGGCGGCGCAAGACCGTGAAACTGCGATCGTGATCTGCATTGATGAACTCCAGTATTTGAGTGTCAAAGAGTTTGGCGCACTTATTATGGCGATCCACAAAGTGACGCAAAGAAGCCTGCCGATGCTCCTTGTAGGCGCAGGTCTTCCTCAAATACTGGCTCTTGCCGGCAAATCGAAATCGTATGCTGAGAGGCTATTTACATATCCTTCGATTGGACCGCTAGAACGCGAGGACGCGATTGCCGCATTGGAACGTCCCGTAGAGAACGAAGGAGCATCATTTGAAATCGCTGCTCTTGAATTAATTCTCAAACAGACAGAGGGATATCCGTACTTTATTCAGGAGTGGGGCAAAGAGGCCTGGAACAGCGCGAAGGGGCCAATGATCACAGCCGAAGAGATAACTAGAGCTAATGAGTCTATTCTTCAAACCCTCGATAAGAATTTTTTTCGAGTAAGGTTCGATCGACTGACCCCAAATGAAAAACGTTATTTACGCGGCTTGGCCTCGCTTGGACAGGGGCCACAGCGCTCGGGTAGCGTAGCCGATCAATTAGGTGTCACAACAAAGAGCTTAGGCCCGATACGCGATTCATTAATCAAGAAGGGCATGATCTATAGCCCAACACATGGTGATGCCGCATTCTCCGTGCCCCTCTTTGGAGAATTCATGATGAGAGTCATGCCTGAGACCACGATTTAGCAGAGATGCTGGATTAGGCGATTACTGGTTCGGGTTTGGGTTCCATCCAGAGCTTGCCGATGGCCATCAGGATGATGAGCAGGATGGCGCATAGGGCGAAGACTTGCGGACGCCCGTGTGCTGCGCGAGGATTCCGGAGACGATGAGGCCGAGAATCTGCGCGGTGAAGACGATGGACATGAAGGTGGAACCTACGCGGCCCATGAGTTCGGGCGGGGTGGCCTGCTGGAAGAGCGTCTGGGATGGAACGATGATTCCGGCTACAGAGAAGCCGATGATGAGATTGCCGACGATTGTAGACCAGAGGTGTGGGAGCGCCGTAAGGATGCAGAGGCCGATGGCCATGCCGAAGAGGCCGGAGTAGACGAGCAGAGTGTTAGAGAGCTTTTTGCCGAAGGCGTTGAGGCCGTTGATGCCAAGCAGCATGCCGAGACCGATCATGGCGGAGCTGACGCCGAAGAACTTGGTGGAGGCGTGGAGCGAGTCGCGGACGTAGACGGCGATGAGAGGGCCGAAGCATCCGATGACGAACATGCCGGCGGCCATGGCGAGGATGACGAAGAGCAGAGCGGCGTGGTGGACGATGAAGTCGATTCCCTGCTTCATGTCGAGCCATACCCTGCCCAGAGCGGAGTGGCCTTCTGCGTTGGGGCTGGGTGGAGCTGATGGAGAGGGTGCGGAGGCCGCTTTCAAAAAAGGCACGGAGAAGATGATCAGAGCGGAGCCGACGAAGCTGGCGGAGTCTAAAACGTAACAGCTGACTGCACCGAACGAGGCCACCATGAAAGCGGCGATGGCGGGACCGACGATGCGCATGCCGAACATGACCTGCTGCATGAGTGCGTTGGCGGAGCGCAGGCCGTGGAGAGGAACGGCGGAGCGGATGGCAACTCCCTGGGCAGGGCTGAAGAAGCTGGAGACAACGCTGATGGCCGCAAGGACAGCGTAGAAGTGCCACGGCTGACGGGCGAAGATGAGCAGAAGGACGAGGCCTGCGCGGATGGAGTCGCTGGAGACCATGGTTGGCTTGAGCGGCCAACGATCGACGAAGACTCCGGCCATGATGCCCAGCACGGCGATGGGGAGCATGTAGGAGATCTGGACGCCGGTGATTTGCTGGGCGTTGGCGTGGAGTTTGAAGGTGAGGATGCTGATAACGGCGAAGAGCGCGAGGAAGTCTCCGAAGACGGAGATGATCTGGGCGTACCAGAGGCGTCGCATCATGGAGATGCGGAGGACCGCTGCCATCGATAACGGTTCGGGCAATTCGGGGTCGATGGGCGGCGCGGCGGCCGCGGCCGTGGTGGTAGCAGATGTGCTCATGGATTTGTTTATCGTACCTGCAGATTCGATGTTTGGGGTTAGGCCCAGGCTTCTAAAGTAACGAGGTTTGTCGGGGTGGATTTGTAGCGCTGGAGGACCTGATCAGTGGCCTCGACGGTGGGGATGCGGGGGGCTCCGAGGCCGAGGCTGCCGCCGTCGTGGAGGACGATGTTGGAGGCTCGATTGTTGTTTTGATTGTTGATGATGCCCTGGGTGATGCGGGAGGCGATGGCGGCGGCGCCGATGGGCTTCCAGTCGCCGGTAATGATGTTCCACTGCACGGGGATGAGGTTTAGCTCGCGGGCGGTGCGGAGGACGAAGGGACGGCGGGCTCCGTGCGGAGCGCGGAAGTAGCGGACGGGGGTGCCGAGAGTGTCTTCGAGGACGGCGTTGCAGTCGGCTAGCTCGCGGCGAATGCGGGCGGCGGAGTGGAACGGCAGCCAGGGATGGGTTGTGGTGTGGTTGCCGATGAGGTGGCCTGCGGCGGCGATCTCGCGGACGAGTGCAGGACATTGGCGAACGAAGTTGCCGATGAGGAAGAAGGTCGCGCGGACGTTGTGGCGGGCGAGGACTTCGAGGAGTTGTGGGGTAGCGGCGGGGTTGGGGCCGTCGTCGTAGGTGAGGGCGATTTCGTTGGGTTTGGCGGGGGCGATGAGGGTGGGGCCGAAGAGTTGTGATTGAGCGGAGAGCGCGGCGTAGGTGAGCGTGCCAGCCGTCGCGACGGCAGCGGCTGCTGCTACGGTTGGGATTGCGTACGGCATCTCCGGCTCTCCTTTTTTGCCTGAGAGCTTATTGTACGGAGTGGCCTAGTAGATCAGCACGGCGGCGCGATAGGTGGTAAAGCCTTCGCCGGCTCGTTTGTTGGGGCAGGCTCCAACGGCGGCGGTGTGATCGCGTACTTGCGGCATGTGTTGGAGGAGTGCGGCGGAGAGCTTGGTGAAGTCGGCGCCATCCCATTGCATGACGGCGATGGCGTTGGGAGCGTCGTTGGCGTGGGTCTCGCAGGCTTTGCGGGCGTCCTGTTTTGCGTTGGGCGCTTCGGCTGGCTTGATGCCCTGGTCGCTGAGTTGTTGCTGGGCTTTTTTCTCGATGTCGTCGAGGCTGAGGTCGGCGACGGATTGGGCGAAGTCTTCGACAATGTAGAGAGAGCCGTGGTTGTCGATGACGGAGATGCCGACCGCGGTGGCTTTGGGGTCGAGGATGTTGGCGCGGTGGACGTCGGACTTCATCCAGGAGCGGTCGAGATCTTCCAAGCGGAAGGAGCCTGAGGCGATATTTTCGGAGACGGTGTGGAAGTGAGCTCCTGCCTGGGCTGCTCGGGCGACGAGATCGGGTTCGTCGGGATATTGGTGCTGGGCGTCGCCTTTTTGTTGCGACATCAGTATGGCGTGGGCGTGGGCGGCTTGAGATAGAGCGGGGTCGATGGTGAGGGGCTGGAGGTCGTTTTCGCCGCGATGCTGGTTGATGAATTGGAGGAGGGTTTGCTCTGCGGAGGGCACGTCCTTCTGGGCGAAGGCTGCGGTGGTGAGGAAGGTTAGAGCTAGAAGCGTGGTGAGGGTTCGATGCATTCGTGCGCGAGTCTCCGGTTTTGTTTGATGGCGATTGAGGCCGGAGAGGAAGGCTCGAGCGTTGATTAATCGCGACGAGCCTTCTTGAACTATGACTGTTTCTTGAGGAGGGCGAAGACCTCTTCGGCGTGGCCTGCGGGTTTTACTTCTTCGAAGGGGTGGATGAGGCGCTGGTCGGGGCCGATGAGGTAGGTGGTGCGTTTGACGCCTTTGACTAGCTTGCCGTACATGTTTTTTGGCTTGATGAGGTCGTAGCGGTTGATGAGGATCATGTCGGGGTCGGCGAGGAGATCGTAGGGGAGTTCGTATTTGTCTTTGAATTTCTTCTGGGCGGCGACGGTGTCGCGTGAGATGCCGAGGACGACGATGCCGGCCTTCTTGAATTTTTCGAAGGCGTCGCGGAAGCCGCAGGACTCGATGGTGCAGCCGGGGGTGTCTGCGCGAGGGTAGAAGAAGAGGACTACGGGGGAGCCTTTGAAGTCGGAGAGGGAGACGTCTTTGCCGTCTTGGTTTTGGAGGGTGAAGTCTTCTACTTTGTCGCCGGGTTTCATGTGGGTTCCTTTTGCGGTGCTTGTATCAATGGTTCATTGAATTATCGGTGAATCGGAAGAGATCGGGTACTTACTACTTCACTAGACAATCTTTCCGTCCGGTGTCTGCGACACTCGCGATCAACCATTTCCCGTCCTTGCGTACAAGATTGAACAGGTCCGTCCCGCAGTGATCCACTTTGCCGTCGACCAGGAACTCGAATGGTGCCCAGACCATCGCCAGATCGTTATCGATGCGCACCAGAGGGTCGTGAATTCGTTCTTCGATCTGTGTCGTTCCAGGTTTTCCTACTCGGTCTGCAAAGGCCTCAAATGTCATCTGGGTTGGCTTGCCATCGCGCATCAGAACCATCGTGCCCCCGGGTAGGGTAGGTTCTTTGATCGCTGCGGCGTCACGCTTTGCCATGCCGTCAAACATCGCCTGCACAGAGGCGAGGACCGCCTGTTCTTCTGGAGTCGCTGCGTATAACGAAGTATTAAGGAGACCGGCCGCCATTGCTCCTGCAATAGACAAAATCAAATGCAGTCGAAGTATCTTCATGGGTCTCGATTCTAAACCCGAGTCAACTGTTGATTATCCGAGCTTCGAATCAAAGACTCCGGAAAGCGGTTTTAGGTAAGTGGCTAAAATAGCGAAATTCAGGGATTCTTCGCGCCGAACGTGTCGACTTAAACATGGGGAAAAGTGGATCACGCTTTCGCACGATGGTTATCCCGCTTTGCGGGAATGGCGGGTAGATTCAGTTCATTCCGAGGGTATCGACAGAGCAAGGACGGCTCTTTCGACCTGCTCTTGGGTAGAGGTACCTCTCGCCGATGCAACAAAACTCAACAATTGAAGTGGCTTTCCACTCTCCGACGCTGCGTGCAGTTTGTGGTGCCCATCGAGGAGGTAGTGAGTTAGGCACCAATGCTCAACGATTTCAGGGTTCCGGTCCTCAGCCCAATCACTGGGCGACCTAACGTCAAGCATTGCGATTGAGATGGCGGTCCCAGATGCTTTAGTACGCAATGCTTCAACGTACTCCGCAACAGTAGTCATGGTGAGCCACTTTGTTGGGAACATCGGGACTATGAAGTTAAACAGCCTCTTGCCGTCGCCAAGGTCCCGATCCCCTGCTCGATAGTATGAAATGCGTGGGTCGTGCGGTAGACACCAGAAGTTGTCCTCTCCCCATAATGCGATTTGCTCATTGACGAAGTAATCGTTGTTGTCGCCCAGAAGCACTTGTTTTACATTTGTCTCCGCAAGGATTGTCTGATACTCCCCCTCGGGTAATCCGAGACCGATGACACCTACAACTTCCTCATTTAGTGAGTTGATGCCGTGTCTGAGTGCCTCAGCCGTTGACTCGATCTCGACCGCTTGGTTAGCGCCCGGAAGACGTTCGAACAAAAATGAACAGGTTTGACAGCCGATACCTAGGAGGTATGCGCGTCTGCCATCTAGCAATAGATAACGAAGACCCAAGTCCGTTTCAAATCGCAGCCGCGAGGTGGGACTGCCAGTCTTCAGCCACTTATCTTCCCTAATGTGGAACATCACTGGACTATACCGAACAAGCCCTTATCCAAAACATTTTGTAAGCGAAAAATTGTGTTCAGGTAAGTAGTGCTAAAGACTTTTCGAGAGAGGCGGTGTCTTCTACGTTGGCGGTGGTTTGCCCACGGTCGATTTGGCGCATCAGGCCGGTTAGGACTTTGCCGGGGCCTACTTCGATGAAGTGGGTTGCGCCCTGGGCGATCAGGAGCTGGATGCACTCGACCCAGCGGACGGAACCGGTCACCTGGTTGATGAGGGCTTCGCGGGCGGCGGTACCGGTGGTGATGAGTGAGGCGCTTACGTTGGCAGCTACAGGGACTGTTGGGTCGGCGAAGGTGAGAGTTTTGAGATCGGTGGCGAGGGCGTCCTGCGCGGGCTGCATGAGGGCGCAATGGAAGGGGGCGCTGACCTGCAGCATGACGGTGCGCTTGGCTCCGGCTGCCTTGCAGAGTTCGGCGGCGAGATGAACGGCTCCGGCGGCTCCGGAGATGACGGTCTGGTCGGGGGAGTTGAGGTTGGCGGGGGAGACGATGGCCAGATTTGCGTTGAAGGTTTTGGCATCGGGCATCGTGGGAAGCGGGGTAAGCTGGTCGGCGACCTGAGAGCAGACCTCGGAGATGAGGGTTGAGGAGAGGCCGAGGATGGCGGCCATCGCGCCTTCTCCGGCGGGGACGGCCTGCTGCATGTAGCGGCCTCGGGCGCGGACGGTGCGGACGGCATCGGCGAAGGTGAGGGTGCCGGCGGCTACGTGGGCGGAGTACTCGCCGAGGGAGTGACCGGCGGCGAGGGCCGGGGTGATGCCTTTTTCAGCAAGGACGCGGGCGGCGGCTACCGAGACGGTGAGGATGGCGGGCTGGGTGTGTTCGGTGAGCTTGAGGGTCTCTTCGGGACCTTCGAAGATGAGTTTGGAGAGGGCGAAGCCGAGGGCATCGTCGGCCTCCTCGAAGACGGCTCGGGCGGAGGGGAAGTTGTCGTAGAGGTCGCGGCCCATGCCTACGGACTGTGAGCCCTGACCGGGGAAGAGAAAGGCTGGTTTCGTCATCGATGACTATCGTAAACCAGTACGGGCGACCGCGGATTTACGCGGATAAACGCGGATAAGAACAAAGGCCTGACAGCGATTGAACAGCGGATTAAAGACGAAAACCAGTTCGGATAAAAGTCGTCCACAGATTTGGTATCAATCGGGGTCCAGTTTTTATCCGTTTTTATCGGTGCGATCCGCGGTCGTGTCTTTGCCGTTGCTAGATGCCGAGGCCGAAGTCGACGTCCTGCTCGTCGCCTGCGTGAGCGTAGGCGTCGTAAGGGGTGCGGTGGTTGAACTTGTAGCGCTGGCGAAGCTCGCGGCCGATGAAAAGGCCCAAAGCCACCGCTCCCAAGCCAGCGGATACCCAGCCGACGGTCTTGATCAGCGTCGAGTCCTCTTCGTCTTCAGGGAATGGCGGCGCCGTCGTCACGACGGGGTTTTCGTCGGGCTGGTCATCGGAGTCGCGGTAATTGGAGAGGAACCTCATGCTATGGATGATAGCTCAGGTTGAGCTCCATTGGCAGATAGCACGTCGGGGTGAGTATGAGGGAGACTCTTGGGTGATGCGGGAACGCCGACCACGGATTTACGCGGATAAACTCGGATTCAAAAACGGAAATCTAAACCGGATTCGAAAAATAGAGCTAAGTGGAGGAAGATCAATGCTGCAATCTTTTAAGTATTTTTCTATCCGCTTTATTCGTGTGATTCCGTGGTCGGGTTTAGGTTACATCGACTTGGCTGAAGCCGAGGCTGTAGAGGAGCGTCGTTATGGTGGCGCGGGCATTTTTGCGGGCGGTGTCGAGGATGCCGTCGGAGAGGGCGGCTTGCTGGAGCTGCTGCTCGGCCTTGGCGCGGGTGTCGGACTCGAGATTCTGGTCGACGGGGACGAGAAGGCCGGTTGAGCGGGCGTAGACGCGGGTGTGCTGGTTGTCGATGTTGGTTACGAAGAGCTGTGAGGCGGGCAGGGTGACGTGGATGGCGCGGCCGCCGTTTTTCTCTTCGATGCTGACATCTTCGGGCTTGAGCTGGCTGAGATCGATTCCGGCGATGGACTGGCCGTGGACGACGAGAAGAATGCGGTCGCCCGCGAGCAGGTCAGGGAGGACGGCGCTGGATTTGGAGCCTTCGACGACGGTGTCAATGGAGTAGACGACTGTTTCGAGGCGGTTGAGCCGCTGGATGCGCTGGACGACAGCCGGAACCGAGGTGTCGTAGACGGTGGTGCGGCCGGTGATGCGGTCTGCGATGTGAGCGAACACGCCGGTGGTGGCGTGGCGGATGAAGACGGCAAGGGCTGCAGCGCCGAGGATAAGCGCGAAGAGGAAGGCGGCGAAAGTTCCGGACGAGCTACGACCCGTGGAGTATTGGGTGGTCATCTTGCTTAGAAGGCCTCTCCTTAGAGTAACTCCCGTCGACACAATAAACGCATATGTCGTTGTGAAGTTTAGCCGGTCAACGAAGGAGGGTGTTCAGCGATTGGATGGATTACCGACTTTGACGATGTAGATTTTGGTGGAATGCGGGGCGAGCCAGCTTCGATAGGTGACGGGAGCGAATGAAGCCTGTCCAAGGCAGGCTTGCGGAGCGAACGCCATTGCGTAACGGGGCGACACCACGGGGAAGAAGTCCAACAGGAGCGGAGGGCAGACGCCAAAGGAATCACTAACGGGTGGACTAAAGTGATCCCACGGGTGGGCATGAATCTCCGGATCGTTGATAAAGTGCGCCATTTCGATCTGATTCCAACCGTTGTATTCAAAACCGCCGTCGATTGCAGTCGGCGGTACGCCAGCGGCGCGAAGCTCGTTGATGGCTGCGAGACGAGCGCGGAATAAGGCGAAGGAATCGTGGGTTCCGGCGATGCTGAATAGAGCAACGATGGCGATAGGAATAAGAGTTGCGACAGGAAGAAGTGGGCGTACCCGCTCCTGGTAGCAACGGAGGACGATGATAATGACGAGCAGCATGATCGGAAGCAGGTAGCGATCGAAAAACAAGTTGCCCGTTGCACGGGGCACCAGCAGGGCAAGATAAACCAGAGTGAAGGGACCGAACAACACGCTGAGGCGATACCAGCTGATATGTGGATCGAGATCTGAATCTGGAGATGATCTTCTTGGGGATACAAGAAGAACAGCCAGGAAAGAAAGCATGGATGCGAAGAGCAAGGCGGTAACAAACACCCGTACTCCATAGCCGAGAACGATAGGGCCGGGGCTATGCAGTGAACTGTCCACCACCAAGCCATAGACAGTGAGGTAGTTCCCGAGATAAGGGGCTAGCCAGTAAAAGAGCATGTGCCGGTGTAGCTCAAAGAGGAAGAAGAGGAGACAGAGACTACCGCCCGTGACAACAAATACGGTAGCGCGGCGATCGTTGCGCGGAAACGCGGGAATAAACAGCAGAAAAAGCGAGAGCAAAAGCAGCGGCGTATCCACTATGCCTAACAGTATGTTCCTTACGAGAGTGACGAGCATTCCTGGGGTCAAGTGAGGAAGCAGCAGAGACTCGGGATGTGAATAGAACTGCTGATGAAACCAGTGAACGGAGGCGAAGATGAATGCCACGCAGCCGAGATACAAGACACTGCCGGCAAGCAGAAAATGAGGGCGACGGCGCAGAAGCCAGAATGTGGAAGGAACCATGACCAGAACTCCGAGCCATGCGATCTGTCGCGCTGTACCGCCGATGGTGTTGGAGATCGCAGCGAAGCAGATCCAAGCAAGCGCGGCCCGGTCGGTCTCAGCCTGAAGAGCGCGAATACAGGCGTAGAGACAGAGCACGATGACGAAAAAACCTGGAAGGTCGGTCATGAAGCTCAACGAAAGTGGCAGAAAGATCGGCGACAGTATAAGGACAAGAGTGCCGAGGGTCGCATTCCACTGGCGGATGCCAATACGAACCAGGATTCGCTGGGTGAGAAACGCCACCGCCATGGCGACGAGGAGAATGGAAAGGCGAACTGCCGTGAAGGAGAAGCCAAACAACTTTGCAAAGCTTGCGCCAAGGAAGAGTTGCCAGCCGAGTATGGGCCTGGCCCATCCGTTGTAGACAATATGACCGGTCTGGGCGAGGACCTGTACGGTTTTGACGTAAGACCACTCGTCGTTTACACCCATCTCGACCACAGGCCAAATTGCAAGCGCGCAGAGCGGAAGAATAAGTGCACAAGCAATTGCAGGAAGGCGGCTGGATACGACTTTCACGGATATCTCCTGCTCGTAGCTGAGATCGTGCTCTCTTCTGCATTCCCCACATGCACAACGTAGATCGTGGTGAAGCGCGGGCCAAGCCATGTTCGCGTGGTGACAGGAGGGAATTCAGCCGGACCTTGGCACTCGTGCGGGTCAAGGGACAGACTGTAGCGGGGCGACAGAACGGAGAAGTTATCGAGAAAGTACGGACGGCATTGCCGGAACGAAGTGTTGGGAGGAGCGAAGTGGTCCCCCGGTTGGATGGGGATGTGGGGATCGTTGACGAAGCGGGCGAGGTTGATCTGGGTCCATCCATCGTATTCAAAACCAGCGTCGATCTCCGTTGGGGGAATGCCTGCTGCGCGAAGTTCGTTCACCACGGCAAGGCGTGCGCGATACAAAGAGAAGATATCGTGTGTTCCTGCGATCGCGAATGCCGCAAAGAGGGCGATCGGAACCAGTGTGAAGACAGGGAGATCGGGACGGACGCGCTCCTGATAGAAGCGCAGAATCAGAATCAGAGCCATCGGGGTGATGACTAGCAAATACCGATCGAAGAACAGGTAGCCGCTGAAGGCTGCGCGCGGTAGCAGCAGGCCGATATATGCCAGAGTGAAGGGCACGATCACAACGTTGAGCTGATACCACGAGAGCCGCGGCGCAGGATCGAAGGGTGGTTCCGGCTTTTTTATGCCCGCGAGAAGAAAGGCAAAGAACGAGAGCATGGATGCGACGATCAAGGCTGTCACAAAAAGCCGAAGGCCGAGGCTCAGCACGATGTGTCGCCCGTGTACCCCGCCGTCTTCCATCAAGCCGTAGACCGTGATGTAGTTGCCCAGATAGGGCGTGAGCCAATACATAAGCCAATGGCGGTAGACCTGTATGAGACAGAACAGAACGAAGAGGCAGCTCCCGACGACAAAAAATATCGTGGACCGGCGGTTGCCACGGCGAAGCTCGGGAATGAATATCACGAGGATGGGAAGCACGAAGAGTCCCGCATCCATGATGGCGTGCACCATGTTTCTGCCGAAACTTATTATCGTTTTCGAGGTGACCTGCTCAAGAAATGGGTTTTCGGGGACCGAGTAGGGCTGCTGATGAAACCAGTGGATGGAGGCGAAGATGAATGCCACGCAGCCGAGATACAAGACACTGCCCGCAAGCAGAAAATATCGGCGACGACGGAGAAGCCAGAGCGTGGAAGGAACCATGACCAGAACACCGAGCCACGCAAGCTGTCGCGCGGTGCCGAAGATGGTGTTGGAGATTGCAGCGAAGCAGATCCATGCCAGCGCGGCCCGGTCAGTGTCGGCCTGAAGAGCGCGAAGACAGGCGTAGAGACAGAGCACGATGCCGAAGAGACCGGCTATGTCCGTCATGAAGCTGAAGGTAAGAGGAAGAAACAGCGGCGACAACACGACCGCGAGTGTACCCAGGGCCGCGTTCCATTCTCGAATGCCGGCACGGACCATGGATCGCTGCAGAAGAAAAACAACCGCCATGGCGACAGGAAATATGGAGGCTCGAACGATTGTGAAAGAAAAACCGAATAGTTTTACGAATAGCGCCCCGAGAAAGAGCTGCCAGCCGAGGAGAGGACTGGCCCACCCGTTGTAGACGATATGACCGGTCTGGGCGAGAATCTGTGCGGTTTTGATGTACGACCAATCATCGCAAAGACCCATCTCGACGACCGGGCGAATTGCTAATGCGGCCAGCGGTAGAGTCAGGACGCATACAACTGCGGGAAGGCGACTGGATGCAATTCTCATGAATACTCCTGATCTTGTCGAAATGGGGAACAATTTCCAGAAGCAGCAACTGCAGTATGAATTCAGTGAATCTGTGAATCTCCTATGTTGACGATGTAGATCGCGGTGTCGCGGGGACCAAGCCATGTTCGAACAGTGACAGGAGCGAATTGGGTTGGTCCTTCGCACTCCTTCGGGTCATAAGCAATGCTGTAGCGAGGCGCGAGTGCCGAGAAGTCGTCGAGGAAAACAGGTCGGCAGAGGTCGCCTGCTGTACTGGGAGGACTAAAGTGCTCTCCGGCCTGGAGGCGTATATGCGGATCGTTGATGAAGCGAGCGTTTTCAATCTGAGTCCAGCCGTCATACTCCCAGCCAGCGTCGATGGCAGTAGGTGGTACGCCGGCTGAGCGCAGTTCATCGACCACAGCCACGCGCGCGCGAAATATCGCAAAGAGATCGTGGGTTCCAGCGATGCCGAATGCAGCAAAGATTGCGATTGGAACAAGGGTTGCGACTGGAAGACGAAATCGGAGTCGTTCCTGATAGAAGCGCAGGATGGAATTAGAGCCATCAATTGAAGCGGAAGAAGGTACCGATCGAAGAAGAGGTATGCCCTGGAGGCCGCTCGTGGCATGAGCAGAATGATGTAGGCCATGGTGAAGGGCACTATCACCGCGCCTAATTGTTGCCAGGAGAGCGGTGCGGGTGCTGAGGTGGAAGGAATTTTTTTAAGCCTGGCGAGGAGCAACGCGAAGAGCGCGATAAGCGATACCGCAATGAGGCTCGTCACGAGGCGTCGAATGCCGGGGGTTAACAAAATATGCCTGCCGTGGATCGCAGCATCTTCCATCAGTCCATAGATTGTGACGTAGTTGCCCAGATAGGGAGCAAGCCAGAGATCGAGCACATGCCGGTGAAGCTCGACGAGGCAAAACAGGATGAACAGGCTACCGCCTGCGACAAACAACATGGTGGAACGACGATTGCCGCGTCGAAGTGCGGGGATGAATATCAGCAATATGGGCAGGAGTAAGAGTGACGTATCCAGGCTGCCGCGCAGCAGATTCCTAAGAAGAAGAGGGACCGTCCTAAGAGTGATCCGGTCGCGGATTAAGGTCTCGGGGACCGAATATGGTTGCTGATGAAACCAATGAATGGACGCGAAGATGAAAGCGATGCAAACGAGATAAAGCAGGCTGCCATAGAGGAGAAAGCGTGGACGGTGGCGCAGAAGCCATAGGGTCGAGGGGACCATTACCAATACCCCAAGCCATACGATCTGCCGCGCAGTGCCGCCGATTGCGTTCGATACAGCGGCGAAACAGATCCATGCGAGGGCTGCACGATCGGTTTCCGCTTGAAGAGCGCGAAGACAGGCGTAGAGGCAGAGCACGATGCAGAAGAGACCCGTGATGTCCGTCATGAAGCTGAAAGTGAGAGGAAGAAAGAGCGGAGAGACTACAAGCACCAGTGTGCCCAGCGAGGCGTTCCATTCGCTGATTCCTGCACGGACCATCGTTCGCTGCGTGAGAAAAGCAGTCACCATCGCGACAGGCAGGATGGACGCCCGGACGGTGGTGAAGGAGAAACCGAAAAGCTTGACGAAGATCGCGCCGAGGTAGAGTTGCCAGCCGAGCATCGCAGTCGCCCAGCCGTTGTAGACGACATGACCGGTCTGGGCCAGGACTTGAACCGTTTTGATGTACGACCAGTCGTCGCAGAGGCCCATCTCGACTACAGGTCTGATTGCCAAGGCAGCCAGGGGCAAAGTCAAAGCACACAGGATTGCAGGGAAACGGATACTTTCAACTTTCACGGACTCCTCCGATTACTGGCGTATTGACGCAGAATCGTTCTTATTCGTGCAAATTGCGGCTGCTCTTAACTTCCCGATCGAAAGTGACTTGTAATGATTGGATGCATAGGACGGCACTTGCCGTTGTGTGGCGTGATGGCGCGCCCCGCCCGCTTGTAAGAATTTGATAATTAGTAATTAAAAGAAAATGGCCTGCACTGCCAGGGCAGTGCAGGCCGATCAAGTACAGGTACTAGGCCAGCTTGCGCGAGGCCAGAGCTCCGAGACCAAGCATCCCGGTCCCGAAGAGAAGAAGTGAGGTTGGCTCCGGTACCGGCGAGTTGGAAGGATCGACGGTTGCGGTAATGTAACCGCTGGAGTGCTCTCCGTTGACGAAGTCGTTGAAGGTGTAGAGAAGCAGGCCAGACTTGAGTGTGAAGTCTACCGTCTTGTTGATGTCGCCGCCGATGTAGTCGACGGAGACGAGGTTACCGAGCAGAAAGTCGACCTCCCCGAAGTTGCCGAGGATGTTGCTGAAGGCGTTGTCGAGATTGAAGGTATCGCCACCGATGGTAAAGCTCATATCGGTGAGGCCGCCGTTCGCCGTGCTATAGCTGTTCCCCAGCGAAGTCGGGGGGTTGGTGATGGTAAAGGAACCGGAGCCGTTCCCCGTGTTGCCCAGGACGTTATTGAGGACAACGTCGTAGGTGACGGGGCTAGCGTGAGCCGCAACTGGAGCTACCGCAAGGCCGCAGAGTAGAAGGAGGGCAGAAAAATATTGACGCAATGGATGAGTCCTTTCCCGAAAAGCGGACAAGTCTGGATCTTTGCATCTAAGGCTGCATCATCAGTTAGAGCGAGTCAACGACTAAGAAATTTCCACTTGTGCGCATACTTTTGCATATTTCGCTTATTCTGCAGCGATCCCTTTAAAGTCGACGATTGGGTTGGTTCGACCTCCCTGAAATACCGGGGATTTTGTCATTTTCCCGATGCCAAAGGCTCAGAGGTCTGCTGGCCGTGCTGCGGCAGAAAGGGTATTTCGTTGCCTAATTTTTATTGATTGTTTTGGGGGAATCGACTCAGCTGACATGCAGCAAACCGAAGACGAGAACGGCAAGGACAAACAGGCTGATTGCCACATAGAGGCGGTCTCGCTCGATAGCGAAGCCGACGGCGGCGAAGACAACCCGGGCGATGGGCGTCGCAATCAGCAGAAGGACGCCGAGTTGGACGATGGCGCTTGCGTCGCCAGTCATCAGCAGGCGAAACAGTTTCGCAGGATGCCGCAGAGAGGCGGGCTCTCCGGCAAAGGTACTGTAGTCCTTTGTTATGCCCGCATGGGCCTTGAGGTAGAGAACACCACCGATGAGAACCACCGAGGAAGCGAGCAGGACTCCAATCTGCAGGAGGCGCCCCATCATGCTCTCGATGCGATGGTCCAGCGCGCGGGACGGGGTGTGGGCGGTCTTGGAATGGTGTTTGAGTCATAGCTTGTTTAGCCAGCCGTTGACGATCATCTCCACGCCAAGGGCGAGGATGACGATGGTGAAGATTGTGCGAAGCATCGAGACACGAGCGCGGATCAGCACGCGCGCGCCAAGAAGCGAACCGCCCAGAACACCCAGCATGACGGGAAAGGCGAGACCGGGATCGATATAGCCGCGATGAAGATAGATTCCCGCACTGGCCGCGGCCGTGACGCCGATCATGAAGTTGCTGGTGGTCGTGGATACTTTGAAGGGGATGCGCATGATGCGGTCCATCGCCAGTACCTTGACCGCACCGGAGCCTATGCCTAACAAGCCCGAGAGCGTGCCTGCGCCGAACATAGTCGCGAAGCCTGCGGAGATGCGGTCTACCTTGTAGTGATGCTCGCCGCCTGCACCGTCAGGGTAAGAGCCGGAGAGCCGCAGGCGGTCCGACCAGGGATTGATGGCAGTAACTTCTTCGTGGGGTAACCTGCTCTGCTGCCAGGAGAGGTAGGCGGAGTAAATGAGGACAAGGCCGAAGATAACTGCGAGCGCTCGAATGGGAACGTGGGCCGCCAGAAAGGCGCCGAAGACTGCACCGACGGTGGTGGCGACCTCAAGGAACATGCCGATGCGGACGCTCGAAAAGCCCTCGCGCACATAGGCTGCGGCGGAGCCGGAGGATGTCGCGATAGCCGAGATCAGAGACGCACCGATGGCATAGCGCAGATCGACGTGAAAGATAATCGTCAGGAGAGGAACGAGGACTACCCCGCCGCCAAGACCTGTAAGCGCTCCGAGCAGACCGGCCGAGAGTGAGCCGAAAAAAACGAGGACTGTAAACAGCGGCAGAGACATTCCGTGGGTAAGTATGGCACGGCAGGAATGTCTTTGGCGTAAACTCCAATAGTTTCAGAACTGTGTGTGCACGATAAGTTGAGTCGCGAGATGCACCCGCAGGCATCCAACTTCCTATGAGCAAGGTTGACGAAAGAACATGGACGGCCGCGGAGATGCCTTCGCAGGAAGGCAGACGCATCCTCATCACGGGTGCGAACAGCGGCATCGGCTACCACGCGGCTTTGAAACTGGTCCGCAAGGGAGCAGAGGTGATACTGGCCTGCCGGGACCGTCGTAAGGGAGAGATAGCGCTCGATCGCTTGCACTCCGAAGCTCCCAATCCGCATATGGAGTTGGCGATACTCGACCTTGCTTCACTGGATTCGGTACGCGAGTTCGCCGCGGAAGAGCTCAGGAAGAATCGGCCACTGCATGTGCTGGTCAACAACGCAGGCGTGATGGCTCCGCCGAAGCGGTTGGAAACAAAAGATGGATTTGAAGTGCAGTTTGGCACGAATGTGCTCGGCCACTTTGCATTGACGGGACTGCTGCTGCCTGCGCTCTCACGCAGTGAGAGGCCACGCGTCGTTACGTTAGCTTCGATTGCGCACAAGCGTGGAAGGTTGAACTTCGACGACCTGCAATCAACGAAGAACTACTCGCCGATGGGGTCGTATCAGCAGTCAAAGCTGGCCGATTTGATGTTCGCTTTTGAGTTGGATCGCCGCCTGCGCGCCGCTTCCTCGCCAGTGGTGAGTATTGCGGCGCATCCTGGAGTGGCGCAGACAAACCTTTTTGAGAGAGCCGATCACTCGGCAGTGCAGAAGAAGGTTCGTAATGTAGTGAGCCACGCAATCGGGATCATTTTAAACACGGATGCGGAGGGCGCGCTTCCGACGCTCTATGCCGCAACGGGCGTAGATGCCAAAGGCGGTGGCTATTATGGGCCGAATGGCTTTCAGGAGATGCGCGGTGATGAGGTAGTGGCCGCGCAGGTGGCACCGCAGGCTCGCGACGAGGTCGCAGCGGCTCGGTTGTGGAAGATTTGCGAAGAGCTTACGGGTGTGAGCTATCTCGACCGCTGAATGAGTTCAGACGGTGGCCGCTTTGGACTCGCGGGCATTCCTGATGAATGACGCTAGCCTTTCAGGATCTTTTCTGCCCGGCGTAGCTTCGACGCCGCTCGCGACGTCGACTCCCCAGGGATTGAGCCGATGAATTGCCTCGGCAACGTTCTCTGGATGCAGGCCGCCTGCGACGATCAGCTTCAACCGTCCTGCCGACTGTGCGAGTACGGAACGCGCTTCATCCCAGTTGAAGGTGATACCGGTTCCACCGGTGGCTTGACCGACTTTGGAGTCGATCAGGACACGGTCGATGACGCCATCGGCGTTGAGCAGTGCGAGCTGGCGGCTGACCGTCGCTGCACTTGAACTGTCGGCATCTATCTGCCAGTGGATCGTCTGGATGAGGCTCGATGCGGCCTTCAAAGCGTCTCTGCAGTTCCTCTGCAAGCGCGGGATTGGATCCGCCGTGAAGCTGAATGGCGGTGAGGCCTGCCTGTTCTACGATGCCTGCAATCTCGTTTGCATCCTGCGTGTGGAAGACGCCGACGCGCTCCACGGTGCGGGGAAGATGCGGTGTGATGCTCGCAACCTGCGCGGCCGTTACCTGCCGCTTGCTGGGAGCGAAGACGAAGCCGACGGCGTCTGCGCCCAGGTCAGCAGCAAGACGTGCGTCATCGAGATTCGTGTTAGCGCAGATCTTAATCCACATGAGTTAGGACTCTGTGACGTGATACTCGCGACCGAGCAACAACGCCAGCATGGCGGCGGGATCGGGCTGACGCATCAGGGTTTCACCCACGAGGAAGGCGTTATATCCAACTTCACTGAGTTTTGCGATCTCGTCCGCGGTGCGGATACCGCTTTCGGCGACCATGACTGCCCCGGCCGGCATATAGAGCGCAAGCTCGAACAACGCTTCGGTGCGGACTGAAAAGGTGCGCAGATCGCGGCTGTTGATGCCGATAAGGTCGAAGCCGAGCTGGACGGCGCGCTCCAGTTCAACACGGTCGTGAGCCTCGCAGAGGACATCGAGGCCCATAGCGTGAGCTTCGTCTCGTAGCTCGCGGAGAGAGGTGTCCGTGTGGGCCGAGACGATCAGCAGGATGGCATCGGCCCCGGCGGCGCGGGCCTCGAGGATCTGAAATGGATCGAGGATGAAGTCCTTGCGCAGGCAGGGAATCTTCACCGCCTGCGAGGCCGTTGTGAGATCTTCGAGCGAGCCCTGGAAGAATTCCTGATCGGTCAGGACAGAAAGCGCCGCGGCACCTGCGGACTCAAAACTTCGGGCCAGCTTCTCGGGATAGAAATCGGCGCGGATCAGTCCTTTGGAGGGCGAGGCCTTCTTGATCTCCGAGATGATCGCAGGTCCATCACTGGCGACGGCACGCAATCTGGCGGTAAAGCCGCGCGGTATGTGGGCCGCAGCCTTGCGTTCCAGCAGGGAATAATCTGCTTCCGCCTTGCGGGTCTTCACATTCAGAAAGGTATGGGCAAGTATCTCGTCTAACTGTGCAGGCATTTGTTTTATTCTACGGTGTCGGTGGAAGCATGAGTGCTAATCCTCTCACGGCAATAAAAAAATGAGCACCCGTAAGGTGCTCATTCTAAAACTTTGGTGCCGAAGGGGGGACTCGAACCCCCACACCCTTGCGAGTACATGGACCTGAACCATGCGCGTCTGCCAATTCCGCCACTACGGCACGGTGTAATCGCCACCGCTCAGATGGCCGGTACACGCTAACCGCGAGTCTTTAGTGTTACAAACGCTGCGTCGGCTGTCAATTCCGTGCCGATGCCCGTAAACTTATCTGCGGCAGACCCGTCTAGCTTCAGGAGGTAGTCTCTTCTCCCATTTTTATGACT
The DNA here is from genome assembly GCA_963831665.1 of uncultured Acidobacteriaceae bacterium. GTDB lineage: Bacteria > Acidobacteriota > Terriglobia > Terriglobales > Acidobacteriaceae > Edaphobacter. Next base: position 991,858 of record CAWHRG010000001.1, read on the forward strand.
GACCCTGTAAAAGCTCCAATACGATCTGCGCTCGACGCCGACACCATTCCCGAAGATGTTGCGGTTGAAATCCGCAAACTTGCCCACGAGCTCAGCAATGCTCTCGAGATTATCGTTCAGACCAGCTACCTGCTGAGCATGACCGAGTTGAAAGAGCCCGCCTCCGATTGGCTTCGCATGATGGACAACGGCGTCCAGAAGGCCATGGACATCAACCTTGCGTTGCGCTCCTATATCAAGGCGCATACGCCGAGTTAGTACGAAACCAAATGGCTGGCCTACGCTCGCTTCCTGACTGCCTTCTTCAAGGGCGCCTTCTTCGCTGAAGACTTCTTTGCCGGAGACTTCTTTGCAACAACCTTGGCCGTTTTCTTCGCAGCCTTCTTTCGCACTGCGGGCGCCTTTGCGGCCTTCTTTGACTTTACGGTCGTCCTGGCTGCCTTTTTCGCCGGGGTCTTGGTGACACTTGTCGTCGCGCCACTCGGGATTCCCAGCGCTGCGAGTTTTGCCTCGTGCGATGTCAGTAGATGTTCGATCTGTTCGAGCAGGATCCTGACGTGCATGGGCTTCACCAGCATCTTGTCGGCACCCATCTCCTGCCAGTCCTCGTCTGCAACCGGAAACGCCGTCAACAGAGCGACCGCAGGGTGATATTGCGCAGAACGGGCGGCCTGGATAACCTCCACACCAGCTTCATCGTTCTCCATCCGCATATCGGTGATGACCATCTGATACTCGCGCGTGTGCAGTTTCGATTTGCCCTCCCGCCCTGATGCAGCCGTATCCACCTCGAACCCACTGATCTCGAGGATGGCTTTCATGGTCAGCAGTACAGCGACTTCATCGTCCACCAGCAGGATGCGACGCTTCATTCGATTCTCCTCTTGTGCCGTGAATACTCGTTCCGGATACATCCGAAACGTGGCTCCAGCAGTCTAACAATATTGGATCGCCGCAATCACGTCGATAAGTGACAGAAGGACGGGGAATAAGCGCGCCTCTTCCCTCCTGTAGCAGGTGCCTTCGTGATGGGGACATCCACCCGTAAGTGGTATACTCTTCGTTCCGGCGCAATTTTTTCTGAGCTGCGCCAATCCAAACAACACGCATGGCGAGTCCGATGGGCCGCTGTGGAGGCGACTTATTCCACCAATAGATAAACGTTCCGCCAAGTCTTTCATCCGCACCAACGAACGCATCCGCGCACGCGAAATTCGCGTGATTGACGAGAATGGGGAGCAACTCGGAGTCATGGCGCCGTTCGACGCCCTCAAGATGGCCCGCGAACGTATGCTCGATCTCGTAGAGATCTCTCCAAATGCCGTCCCCCCCGTCTGCAAGATTCAGGACTACGGCAAGTTCCTCTACGAAAAGGACAAGAGCGAGCGAGCCGCACGCAAGAAACAAAAAGTCATTGTCATCAAAGAGGTCAAATTCTCCGTCACGGTGGACGAGCACGACTACCAGACGAAGAAGAACCAGGCTGTACGCTTCCTCGGCGAAGGCGATAAGGTGAAGGCATCCCTCCGCTTCAAGGGACGCCAGATGGCACACCGCGACCTGGGGTACAAGATCATCAACCGGCTCATCCTCGATATCGGTGATGCCGGGTTGGTGGAGTTCATGCCGCGCATGGAAGGCACAACACTGCACGCCATCCTCGCACCATCAAAGAAGGCGGAAGCAGCTCCCAAGAAGCCTGCAGCAGCATCCTCAGCGACTGCATCCGCCACTGCCGCCAAGCCGGTGGAACCGGCTCCTGCCACCGCGCAATCCTGATAACACGGCATCTGTCCTCTCTAGAGCAGATGCCGTAAGCCTGCAAGATGTCAGGACATCATCTCTTTTTGATTTTTCCCTTCGCGCCTGCCAGTGCCGTAATTTCCTGCGGTGTGGCGCCGTCCTCTGAACCAAATCTTCGAAGATTTCAAGCCTTCCTAATTCGGTCAGAACGCTGCCAACCCTTCCCATCCCCACTCTTCTGAGCTTCTACGCTTGTTTACCAGTTCGCCAGCCTTAGGACTACACTGAACTCCGGTGCGCGACCATCCAGCTCAGAACACTAAACCATAGTGCTGCTGGGCTTAGCTCGGCCCGCGAACCGCATCTTCAAGGTACAACCTTAGAACGGCCGTAGAGGGGTCTATGCAAGAGCTTGCAACTTTGTAAATTTGGGATATTACTTCAGTAACATAGATCGTTTAATAATGCACTATATAACTCATTCTATTGGACTTATATCCTAAGTCATCCTATTGTTATTTCATCTGGTTTGTCCAGAGAAATCTTCAGACGTAAATACAACTTTAGAGGGAATTGAAAATGAAAACCGTCATCCGCGCCTTCGTCGTCGTCCTGGTACTCACCGGAGCAGCTGCCTCCACTCAGATCGCCTCCGCCTCCAGCCAGACCAAGGTCGCTGTCGCCAAGACCAGCGCGATGCCTATCCCCATGTGCGCTCCCGATGATCCTAATGCCTGCGGTATGGCTCAAGGTCGCTAATCAAGGAACACGGATTCTGCAACGCTCAATTAATATTTTTGTTTTCACCAACTTACCTCCCAAAAAGGATCTAATTCAATGAAAAACATCGTTCGCGCCTTCGTCGTCGTCCTCGTTCTCACCGGAGCAGCCGCCTCCACCCAGATCGCCTCCGCCTCCAGCCAGACCAAGATCGCTGTCGCCAAGACCAGTGCGATGCCTATCCCCATGTGCGCTCCCGATGATCCTAACGCTTGCGGAATGGCCCAAGGTCGCTAATAAGGACCGACGTTCATGTAAAGTCCACTTTACCTTTTGTTTCCATTAACTTATCTCCCCAAAGAAGAGTCTAATTCAATGAAAAACATCGTTCGCGCCTTCGTCGTCGTCCTCGTTCTCACCGGGGCAGCCGCCTCCACCCAGATCGCCTCCGCCTCCAGCCAGACCAAGATCGCTGTCGCCAAGACCAGTGCGATGCCTATCCCCATGTGCGCTCCCGATGATCCTAATGCCTGCGGCATGGCTCAAGGTCGCTAAAATTTGCCAATATATTTCTTGTAAGCCTCTCGAAGGTAGGCTAGGCTTGACCTAGATATAGTCTTCTGAGGCTAAACGAGATATGGCAAATTTCTTTGTAGGACTGCTGTCGTACCTGGAGCCGATTCTCTGTGCTCTTCTTTTGTTAGCACTCGTTCGCTCTGGATCCGCACGTAAGTATGCGTTTCTTACGGCTCTCTTGATCGTCAGGCTCACCTCTGGGTTAATCTGCCTGGCTTTGCTCTATTTCTGCGCGAGAGGGATTGAACGGCATCTCGCCTATCAGACTTATTTTTACGTCTACTGGACGAGCTATGCAGCGGAATCTGTCCTTTCGCTCCTCGTCATCTACAGCATCTTCAAGCTGGCGATGGCTCCTCTAAAAGGCCTGCAGACTCTGGGAATGCTGGTCTTCCGCTGGGTCGCGGCGATCTCCATCGCAGTTGCTATCGGCGTTGCGCTAACCCCGCACCTCTCCGGCCTGAAGTTCATGGTCTCGATGGTTACGCAGCTTCAACAGACATCGAGCATTCTCACGCTCTGCCTGTTGCTGTTCGTCTGTTTCGCCATCCGCCCGATGGGCCTCTCCTATCGCAGCCGTATCTTCGGTGTGAGCCTGGGCCTCGGCCTTATGGCGACAGTCAGCCTGGTGGATTCCGCATGGCTCTCGCATAACTCGAACATGTACTCCACCATCAACATCATCAATGGTGTTGTCATGTGCCTCACGCTCTGCACCTGGTCAGCATACTTCGCCTTCCCGGAGCCGAAGCGTCGCCTGATCGTACTGCCCACTACCTCGCCCTTCCTGCGTTGGAACCAGATTTCGCAGGCTCTTGGCGACGATCCCGGCTTTGTCGCAGTTGGTGGCATTCCACCGGAGCTGTTCGCCCCGGCAGAGCTTGAGGTAATGCGGCGTGCCTCTGCCAAGATGCCTTCAGACGCGGCATCACACTCCGTCTCCGCCTAAGGGCACGGTCAATCGCAGCACAATAAAGAAGGCCGTCCCACTTGGGACGGCCTTCTTATTGTCTGTGACTGTTAGCTTAGTCGCGCTCGGACTCGGAGCGCTTCCAGTTGATCAGATCGCCCAACGTCGTGCTGCTGCTGCTCGACGAAGACGAAGAACTCGAGGATCCCTTGGGGGTCTTCTCTCGCTCCTTGTAGCTCTCGACCTCTGCGCGGCTGGCTTCTTCGCCGACAGCGCGGATGCTGAGACCAACCTTCTTCTCTTCCTGGTTCATCTTGACGATCTTGAACTCGTGTTCGGAGTCAACATCCATCGAGACGGGCTGGTTGTTCGCATCAACAGCCTCGGAGACGTGGCACAGGCCCTCGACTCCTTCAGCGATCTCAACGAAGGCACCAAACTGCGCCGTGCGCAGAATCTTGCCCTTGATAACGTCTCCAACGCGGTGCTGGGCGAAGAACGTGTCCCAGACATCCGGCTGCAGCTGCTTGACGCCCAGCGACAGGCGGCGGTTCTCAGGCTCAACGCCCAGAACGATCGCCTTGACCTTCTCGCCCTTCTTCAGGACCTCAGAGGGGTGCTTGATGCGCTTGGTCCAGCTCAGGTTCGAGACGTGTACCAAGCCATCGATGCCATCCTCGATCTCGATGAAGGCGCCGAAGTCGGTCAGGTTACGGACACGGCCCTCGATGATCGCACCAGTAGGATACTTATCCTCCAGCTGCTCCCACGGGTTCTCCTGAAGCTGCTTCATGCCCAGCGAGATGCGGCGGTCGTTCGGGTTCACGCTCAGGATGATGGTGTCGACCTCATCGCCGGGCTTGACCATCTTCGACGGATGCTTCATCCGCTTGCTCCATGTCATTTCAGACACGTGAACAAGACCTTCGATGCCCTGCTCCAGCTCGACAAACGCGCCGTAGTCGGTGACCGACAGAACGCGGCCACGAACCTGTGCGCCAATCGGGTAGCGCTCGGTAGCATCGAGCCAGGGATCAGGCGTCAACTGCTTGAAGCCAAGCGATACGCGCTGCTTTTCCTTGTCGAACTTCAGCACCTTCACCTGGATCTCGTCGCCGACGTTGACCAGGTCGCGGGGATGCGTCAACCGGCCCCAGCTCATGTCGGTGATGTGGAGCAGGCCGTCGAGGCCGCCCATATCGACGAACGCGCCGTAGTCGGTCAGGTTCTTCACGGTTCCGGTCAGAACACTGCCCTCTTCAAGGGTGGCCAGCGTGATCGACTTCTTCGCGTTCTGGTCTTCTTCGAGCAGTTCCTTACGGCTGATGACGACGTTACCGCGCTTCTTGTTCAGCTTGATGACGCGGACTTCGATCTCCGTGCCAATGTAGCCGTCGAGATTGCGCACGGGGCGAACCTCAACCTGCGAACCGGGCAGGAAAGCCTTGATGCCGATGTCAACGGTCAGACCACCCTTGACGCGGCTGAGAACCATGCCCTTGACGGGAACCTTGTCGTTGGCAGCCTGTTCCAGCTTGTCCCAGACCTTGTGACGGAGGGCTTTCTCGTAGCTGACCAGATAGCCGCCTTCCGGCTCCTCGCGCTCAACCACAACCTCAACCGAATCACCGGCCTGGAACTTGGACACTCCATTGATGTCCAGAACCTGGTCCAGCGGAATCAGTCCTTCAGACTTGAGACCAATATCTACAACGACATGCTTGTCCGTCACCTTGATAACGGTGCCGGTCACAATGACCTCTTCCGCTGTCAGGCTCTGGGCGGCGGCAGATTCTGCGGCCTGCTCGCGATCAAAATTCGCCAACGCAGCCGCAAAATCGGCTGCATCGTAGTCTGGCTCATCGTGGGCGGCGGTCACGGTTGCAACGTGGCCCTCCGCTGCTGTTTCGCCAGCTGCTGACGTGTCGTGTGCGGTCTCGTGCTGTTGGGTTGAGGTGGATTCAGAAGACAGGCCGGTATTGTCGGCTGTCGCTTCGGGCGATAGGACTTCCAGTTCGGTGGTCAGGGGTTTGCTCTCGGTTTGGTCAGGATTGTGGTTGTCTACCATGGTGAATGCGGACTCCGGGATCCAAGAATTCGTTCCATCTCGGGCAGCGCTTGCTTCGGGAAATCAGCACGCCAAACTAAAGCGCTGACTGATCTTCCATCCCGTAACAGCTCGGCAGGCAGGAATGAATCACTTCTAGCAGAGGAGCGGCTGCACTTGGATCCCACACGCAGTGGCTCACCTAAAAGCATAGAACTTTGAAGGATTCACGTCAACCGAACCGCCAGTTTGGCGCAGCAATTTAACCGCGGCGTCATTGACCGGGCCCACTGATTGGATGAGAAATAGCGTGCATCGATGCGAATTCTTCGGAAGTAACAATCAAATGGGGATTTCTGAGGCAACAAGTGGCTTTAGAGTTGTCCCGCCGTTCCTTCCATATTCGCTCTACCGCTATACTCGCCGATATATGGACCGTCTTTGGACCCCCTGGCGCTACAGCTACATCACCCGCGCGGACGAACAGGCCCGCACCGGCGTCCCCCCTGCTCTCTCCGGCTGGCCGGAGGCAGAGGATAAACATTGCGTCTTCTGCAATATGCTTGCTGCCACCGACTATGCCATTGCACACGGAATGAGGCAGGAAATCGCCGAGCAGGCCGCCCACATCGTCCATCGCGGCAATCACTGCTTCATCTGCCTCAATGCTTACCCCTACTCCACCGGGCACCTTCTCATCGTGCCCTATCTCCATCTCGACTCGCTCGCAAAGCTTCCTCCAGATGCCGCGCAGGAGATGATGATGCTCACCCAGCAGGCTGAATCCTCATTGCGCAGCGTTTACCGTCCCGACGGCCTGAATCTCGGAATGAATCTGGGCGAGGCGGCTGGCGCCGGCATCGCAGAGCACATCCATCTCCACGCGCTTCCGCGATGGATTGGTGATACCAATTTCATGACTGTCACAGGCGAGACTCGCGTGCTCCCCGAGACGCTCGACATTACCTGGAAAAAACTGCGCGAAACATTTGTCACTCGCGTAAAATAAATACAACTTCTCCGCCAGGGCCATCATCGAACCCTCATATAACCGGCGAAAAACCTCGCCAAAACCGAGGTCTCCCATGGCAATTCCTTCAAAAATCCCCCCCGCGACAGACAGGTTAGGTCCGTCGCTATCACGCGCGAACAGTAGCGTAGCCAGATATCCCCAACCCTACCTGCTCACAGCCCAACGTCGCAGCGCTGCAACCTCAAATCTGCCACTCTTCCCCCACGAGTCGGAGGATGCATGTCTCACCGGCTCTACGCGCTCGCTTTACCGCCGGGTACTGGGTCTCAACGTTCTTACGGATCTCCCCAGTGTCAAACGAATCGAGATCTCTTCCATCTCCATCTCAAAGATCGCCTGACCACAGGCATCGCAAATGAAAAAGACCCTGCCAATAGGCGGGGTCTTTTCGTTGAAACAACCTTTCATACTTTGTTGAACTTCGGCTCGCCGTCGCGCCGCCCGGCGGAGCAGCGGGTTCAGAAGTAGGTTGCTCCCTGTTCGATTTCGGCGACGGAATCCGCGCCGCCTCAAAGCTCGTGATCTTCCATGCACCAGAAGGCAGACGTTGATATACCCGGGTGTAACGGAAAGTTCCCCTCACGGGGCCGCCTTCGTTGACGCCTTCCACCTCTGCGCGCGACGTCACAATGGCGATGGAGCCGATCAGCTTCACTTTCATGTCGCTCAGATCCACCCTGTGGATTACCACTTTGTGGTTTCGCACGCGGTCGAGCTGCTGCGCCTTTGTGCTTACCTGCCCTGTAATCGAGATGCCGATATAGTCGTCGGAGAGCATCTTGTCCATGGTGGCGACATCGCCCGCAAGCTGCGCCATCCGCCACTCTTCTTCCAGCAACTCCACCTGGCGCTTGGCCTCATGCTTTTTTTCAGGAGGTGCCCCAGACTGAAACCGTGCGCCGAACGCCACTTGCACGCACACCAGAACAGCGGCGGCGGCCCACAGCAAGTGCCGGATTGGACGGACAGAGCGAGCCATAGCCGTACCGGATGTTAGATCGGTTAGCCGCCGGGAGTCAAAAGAACTTTCGTTGTAGTGACCCCATCATCGAACAGAAACGCCTCACAAAAGTGAGGTTCCACCAGTGTCAGCTAACGGCGGTCAGATTTTCAACCTGCCGGTCGCGCATCTTCTGGTAAAGTCCACCGATCGCGTACTGATGAAAGTGCGGCGTGTTGCGATGATGTTCGAGCGCCGCCTCATCCGCATACTGCTCATAGATCAGCACAGTGCATGCATCTCCCTCGACAAAGTGAGGAACGTAGCTCACGCATCCGGGCTCCTTGCGCGACGCAACCGTCAGGTGCCGCAGCCACTCGGCCACCTGCTCGCAATCCTGTTGTTCAAACGTCATCCGCACAGTAAAGCTCAGCATAGTCTCAATCCTTTAAGCTTCCAGTGCCTCAGCAAACGCCGGCAAAGTCATCGTTTGATCACGATCCGGCCCAGTCGAAACCATGCCAATCTTTGCGCCCGACTCCTTCTCCAGAAACCGCAGATAATCCTGCGCCAACTGCGGCAGTTTGTCGAACTCTGTGATGCCCTCGGTCGAGGTCTTCCAGCCCTTCAGCGTCGTATAGATCGGCTGGATAGACTCAAACCCGCGCATATCCGCCGGAATCACATCCGTAACCTTGCCATCGATCTTGTAGCCGGTGCACACAGGAATCTCTGCGCACTCGTCCATCACGTCCATCTTGGTGACGACCAGCCACTCCGTGCCGTTGATCATGTTGCTGTAGCGTAGCAGCGGCAGATCCAGCCAGCCGCAGCGTCGTGGACGGCCCGTAACCGCGCCATACTCCTGCCCGCGTGCTCGTAGCAGGTCAGCCGAGTTGTCGTGAATCTCCGTCGGGAAAGGCCCTTCGCCTACACGCGTCACATAAGCCTTGGTCACGCCGATCACAGTGCCGATCTGCGTAGGCCCAACGCCAGTTCCAGTCACCGCCCCGCCAGCCGTAGCCGACGACGATGTCACAAACGGATACGTTCCATGATCGATATCGAGCAGCGCGCCCTGCGCCCCCTCGAACATCACCTTCTCGCCATTCCGGATAGCATCGTTCAACATCACAGCCGTATCGGTCACAAACGGAGCGATCTGCTCCGCCGCCCGCGAGTACTCCTCGTACATCGTCTTCGGGTCCAGCGGCTCCGTGCCGAACAGCGCATGAGCGATGGTGTTCTTCTCGTGGCAGGCATTCTCGATGTGTGTCCGCAGCAGGGCAGAATTCAGCAGGTCGATCACCCGCAGCCCGCTGCGATGCATCTTGTCTTCATAAGCCGGCCCAATGCCACGGCTCGTCGTTCCAATCTTCGTCCGTCCGGGAGCATTCTCTGCGGCCAACTCGATCATCCGGTGATACGGCAGAATCACCTGCGCCCGGTTCGACACAAAGAGCTGTCCATCCACCGGCAGTCCAGCGTCCTTCAGCTTCTTCACCTCGTTCAGGAAAGCCATCGGATCGAGCACGACACCGTTGCCGATCACGCCCTTGCACTCCGGCCGCAGCACGCCGCAGGGGATCAACTGCAGGACAAACTTCTTGCCCTTGATGATGACCGTGTGACCGGCGTTATGGCCGCCGGCGTACCGCGCCACGACGGAGAACTTCTCCGAGAGCACGTCGACGATCTTGCCTTTGCCCTCATCGCCCCACTGGGCACCCAGAATTACCGCTGATTTGCGTTGACTCACGAAGGATATGTCTCCAAAGGATTGGCCTGGCCGGATAGGCGGCTCGCAGCTGCAAACGCGCCTCTCCCATCATATCGTGTCCCGCACGATCCTATACCCGGCGACTCCCAATTTCGTGGCGTCCACGTCTTTCCTTCAGGGCTGCTCGTAATATCCTCGGCGAGTCCGTGCCGTTAGCCCCAACGGTTCAACCTTTACGTCGATCGCGTGATATTCATTCGGCTTTTCTGCAGGCGGCGTCTCTATGGTCAGGGTATAGAACGTATCCGCATCCGCTACGCAACGCTCCACCTGCGCGGTGATATCACTGCTTCCATTCAGCACCAGCCCGCCGGTCTGCGTCGCCAGCACCTGCAGCGCCAGATTGGCTGCCTGCGCATTTTTCCACTCTGCCACCGGCTTCAGGAACTCCTGATAGTAAAAGTATCTTCCCGAATCGGCCACGCCCAACGGATCGACGCTGTACAGCGTAATCCGCGCGTGACGCAGTCCGGTCGACGCAGCGACGATCGACGAGAACAGCGACTTTGACTCTTTGTTGGACAGCTGAACGTTAGGCCCGGAGAGAAGCGGCCAGCCCGGACTGACCCAGATAACTATCTTTCTCCCTGGCGTCTGCGCCTCGCGCACCGTCAGCGAATTCAGCATGTTCACCGAGAGCTGAAACCGCTCCTCCGCCCCATAAAACCCCGTCGAACGCCGGATCGAGCGCAGCGCAGTCTCGTGCTGATCGAACGAGGCCAGCAGCGCATTCCCGTCGCGAGACGAATCATTCAAAATCTGAGTTCCGTTATCCGAGAAGAAGGCCAGTGTCACCGGATGAGTCAGATTCCCACCATTCCGCAGCAGGAATTTTTTGATCTCGTCCCGCGCATAGGACACGTTGGTAAACGAAGTATTTACCTCATCGACCACCAGAACAATCTCCACCGGCTCCGCCTTTGCGCCCCCCGACGCCTGAAACGCAACGACCTTCTGCGGCTTCTTATTGTCGAGAACCACAAAGTCCTGGGCCTGCAACCCCGGCACCGCCTTCCCTGTCCGGTCGCTTACGACGACATCCAACGTCAGGTTGCGATCACCCGGATCCGCCGAGGTAGCCGCCTCTGCCGCCGCCGAGCCCGGTTGCTGAGCCAACGCCGAAACCGAAAGCGAAATAGAAAGCCACGACAGACAAAGAACCAACCCGATGCGAAACGATGCGTTCATCTCTGCTCACTCCAGGTGTCTTGCAATGTGTAAACCATCTCTAAGACAAACCCTTGCACCGTAAGGATGTCTCTGCGCCCCGTTTATTTTCATCCCCATGGAAGTCGAACGGTGCCATTTCAACCAATCCGATAGCGCAATCCGTGAATCTATCGTTAGACTCCTCCTGCACGTGCAGCGCGCAAATCGTACACATCCTGCAATTTCACGAACCCCGGGTACTCCATGTCCTCATCCCGCCTCCTCTATGGAACCACCGCGTTTCTCTCCGCGTTTCTCCTCTTCCTGGTCGAGCCCATGGCCGCCAAACGCCTCCTCCCCATACTGGGCGGCTCATCAGCCGTTTGGCTCACCTGCCTGGTCTTCTTTCAGACGACACTGCTCCTCGGCTATCTCTACGCGCACTGGCTCAACCGCAGCCCATTGACACGCATCCGCCAAGGCCTCCACATCGCTCTTCTCGCAGCAGCAGCCGCCACACTCCTGCTGCCAACCTTTCTCAACTCCATCAACGCCACGACCCATCCCGTCACAACAATCTTCATCGCCCTCGCTACAACCATCGGCCTGCCATTTCTCTTGCTCGCCTCCACCAGCCCCCTCTTGCAGGTATGGCTCGCCCGCCGGGAAGATCGCCCCGTCTGGTATCGCCTCTTTGCACTCTCGAACGCAGGCTCGCTACTTGCCCTGCTCGCCTACCCCACCCTCGTCGAACCCCACCTCACACTGAAGCTCCAGCGCTCACTCTGGGGCATCGGCTTCGCCATCTACGTGATCCTCTGCGCCATCCTCACCCGCAATACACAATCCAACGCGCCGCCATCGCCACAAACCGAACCTGACATTGCCCCTGCCCGCCACGCCGTAAAGTGGCTCTGGTTCCTGCTCCCCATGGCTGCAGCCATGCAACTCAGCGCCGTCACCAGCCACCTCACGGTCAACATCGCCGCCATCCCCCTGCTCTGGATTCTTCCCCTCGCAACCTATCTGCTCACCTTCATCCTCGCCTTCGAATTCCCCTCCCTGTACCGCCGCGGCATCGTCATCCGCTTGCTCGTGCTGATGCTCGCAAGTCTCGGCTACGCGCTCTCCAAAGCCGAAACCAGCTTTCCCATCGGCCTCACCATCCTCTTCTTCCTCTTCGAGTGCTTTCTCGCCTGCCTCTTCTGCCACGCAGAAACCTACGACCTTCGCCCGCAACGATCATCCGAGACCACCTTCTTCTATCTCCTCATCGCCGCTGGCGGAGCCGCAGGAACCTTCTTCATCGGCATTGCCAGCCCGCTACTCTTCTCCGCCAACTACGATCTCGCCATCGCCTTCCTGTTCACCGCCGTGCTGGCCCTCGTCGTCACCTGGCGCGACGGCTGGCCCCAGCGACTCCTTTGGTCCACCGCCAGCATCCTTCTGTTCGGCCTGCTCGTCATGCTGCACAACGGCTACAAGCACGATGCCATCTTCCTCACACGAAACTTCTACGGCAGTCTCCGCATCAAGCAGACCTCCACACCCGCACAGTCAGCACCCGTACGAATGCTTCTAAACGGCACCATCCAGCATGGCACCCAGCTCTTCGCCCCGGGCAAGGCGAAGATCCCCACCACCTACTACGCACCCGACTCCGGCGTCGGCCTCGCTCTGCTGCATTGCTGCGAAGGCCGCCATCGCAACGTCGGCGTCGTAGGCCTCGGCGCAGGAACTCTCGCCGCCTATGGCACATTAGGCGACCGCATCCGCTTCTACGAAATCAACCCGATCGTCCAGCCCATCGCACAAAATTTCTTCACCTACCTCCGTGACTCAGAAGCCCGCATCACCTTCGCCGACGGCGACGCCCGCACCTCACTCGCCCACGAGCCCGCGCAGAACTTCGACGTCCTCGTTATCGACGCCTTCTCCGGCGACGCCATCCCGCTCCACCTCCTCACCACCCAGGCCATCGCGCTCTATCGCCGCCACCTCGCCCCCAGCGGCATCCTCGCCTTCCACGTCTCCAACCAATACCTCGACCTCGCCCCCGAGATCGCCCAACTCGCAGCCTCAGCCAACATGACAGCCAGAGTCGTCGACAGCCCACCCAACGAGTCCCGCGGAGCCTACCGCTCCACCTGGGTCCTCGTCAGCAACGACACTGCCTTCTTCGACCGCCCCGACATCGCCGCCGTAGCCCTTCCAGCCGACCCCATCCCAGGCCTCCGCACCTGGACAGACGACTACTCCAGCCTCCTGCCCATCCTCCGCCTCACCCACCACTAGAGCGAGTCGTCAGTTGACAGTTGCAGGTTGCAGTTGGAAAGCAGTCTCACCAACAACCTGCAACTGACAACCTGCAACTAGCACCTCACCGAGCCAAGGCCATCCCATCCGCAAATTTCCCGGCATCGATCACCCCTGCAACCTTCCATCCCGCCAGATCGATCATCGCCACCTGATCGGCGAAGTTGCACGCCACATAAGCCGTCTTCCCATCATCACTCAACACCACCTCCGACGGCCCACCCGGAACATCGACCGTCCGCACCACCTTCATCGTCTTCAAATCCACCACAGCGACACCCTTTGCATCCCGCATCGTCACCAGCAGCCACCGCCCATCCATCGTCGGAGCCGTACCGTAACCAGCCGAAGGCAGCGCCACCCACGTCTTCACCTTGTTCGTCGCCGTATCGATCACTGCAAGCTGCGGCTTCGTCTGGTCCGCCGTAAACACCATGCTGTCATCCCGCGACACAGCGATCCGCTGCGTATTTCCAGAGATCGGAATAATCGCCACCGTCTTCCGAGCCTTCATGTCCAGCACCGATACCGTCCCCGGGCCCACATTCGCCGTATACCCTCGCGACCCATTCCGCGTCAGCGCGAGCATATGCGACTGCTCCTGCCCCGTAGGCACACTCCCCACAATCTTCAGCGTCTTCGGGTCGATGATGCTGATCGTCTTATCCAGCTCCGTGGTCACATAGAGCATTCCGCTGTTCTTGTCATAGACCACGCAATGCGGACGCACGCCGTGCCCAAAGTCGACCGTATGAACCACCTTCCGGCGCGCAAGATCGATCACTGACATCGTGCTTCCATCCGTCCCCGGCCTGCCCACACCCGCATTGCCATAGATCGGCACATAAGCAGTCTTCCCATCTGGCGAAGCCGCCACCTCATGGCCCGTAATCCCCTCTACCGGAACAACCGCAACCTGCTTCGCCGCCTTCGTATCGATCAGGCTTAAATCATGGCTGTGTTGATTCGCCACAAGCAGCATCGACTGGCCCTGTGCCGAGACAAAGCCCGCTGATACAACAAAAGACATCACGCAACGCAGAAACCCCGGCTTCGTCATAGGGCACCAAGTATAGCCACACAAAAACGCCATCGTCGCCGTCAATCTTCAGGCGTTGTTGTCTTTCTAATCCCAACCGGGAACCGGAACGAACAGAATCACGTACCATCCTCAAGATTGAGGTGAGCTTATGAACACACATCTGCTGCCGCTACGCACATTGACCATCCTGATCGCTTCACCCTTCGTGATCATGGGAGCCTATATCGCTATTCTCATGGTCCCCATCATCGTCCGGGAGATAGCAAGTCAGGTCATAAACACTGTCGTAGGTCAGTAAGAACGCTTCGCTGACACACCTGCCCGTCACATCAGAACTCACGGCCTATACTGCAAGAGGCCATGCCTGAACTCCCCGAAGTCGAAACCGTAGCCAATGGCGTCCACGAGCGAGTCCACGGCGAAACCATCCGCTCCGTCTGGACCAGCAATAAGCCTCAAACCTTCAAGTCCCCACCCGACGAGATCATCGAAGTCCTCACCGGCAGCCGAATTGACCGCGTTCACCGCGTAGGCAAAACCATCGTCGTCGATCTCTCCCGAAAGAAAAAGCCAGCCCAGTTCCTCGTCCATCTCGGCATGACCGGCCGCCTGCTCGTCTCCACCCCCGACACCCCCATCCCGCCCCACACCCACGCCATCCTCACTCTCAGCAGCGGCCGCGAACTCCGCTTCGTCGACGCCCGCCGCTTCGGCCGACTCTCCGTCGCAACCGAGACCTACGCCGGCCCCGGCAAAGAACCCCTCACCATCCCGCTCGAAGATTTCATCGCCCTCTTCCGCAACCGCAAGACGCCCATCAAGGCCGCGCTCCTCAACCAATCCCTTCTCCACGGAGTAGGCAACATCTACGCCGACGAAGCTCTCTTCCACGCCAGCATCCGCCCCCTGCGCCACGCTGGACGCCTCACCCGCGCCGAGCTAACCCGCCTCCGCGAAGCCCTCATCAAGGTTCTCACCCACGCCATCAAACTAGGCGGCTCCTCCGTCTCCGACTACGTAGACGCCGACGGCGTAGCCGGCTTCTTCCAACTCCATCACCACGTCTACTCCCGCACCGGCCAGCCCTGCCACATCTGCGACACGCCCATCAAACGCGTCAGTCGTAGGCGGCCGCAGCACCCACTTCTGCCCCACCTGCCAGAAATAAGTTCTGCGAATCACGCTCTTGTCAGAACGGTGACGGTATTATGACGCCCATCCTTCCGGGAGGAGTCATGACACAACTTGTAGATCAGTGGCAGAGCCACTTTGAAGGCTTGCTTCTCGCGCCAAATCACCAGGACTACAAAGCATCGTGCCAGATCTGGAACGGAATGATCGAGCGCACGCCAGCGTTGATCGCGAGGTGCACTTCGAACGCGGACGTAGCAGCCGCCATTAGACTCGCACAAGCCGAGCATCTGCCGCTAAGCGTGCGCGGCGGAGGACACGGCGTCGCTGGCAATGCGATATGCCAGGACGGCCTCGTGATCGATCTCTCACTTATGAAACATCTCTCCGTCGATCCCTCAGCCCGCGAGGTTATCGCAGGTCCCGGCATCCTCTGGAAAGAATTCGATCAAGCCGCAGAGGCCCATCAGTTGGCAACGACCGGCGGACAAGTCTCCCATACCGGCATCGCAGGTCTAACTCTCGGTGGTGGTCTGGGCTATCTCATGGGCAAGCACGGCGCAGTCTGTGACAATCTGCTCTCCGTCGAACTGGTAACTGCAGAAGGCGAAACGATGACCGCCAGCGAAGAGATAAACCCAGAGCTGTTCTGGGCCATTCGCGGTGCAGGCGCGAACTTCGGCGTCGTCACCTCATTTCGCTACCGTCTCCATCCACTCCCTGGCGTCCTCGCCGGACTTCTCATCCATCCCCGCGACCGCGCCAACGAACTAATCGACTTCCACCGAGAGTTCCTCGTCAACACTCCCGACGAACTCGACACCACCGTTGCTTTCCTCAACACACCGGACGGCACTCCAGTAGTCGCAATCATCGCGGTCTACGCAGGCCCTACCGCGGAAGGCGAGCGTATCCTCGAGCCTCTTCGCAAATTCGGTCCGCCCATCGCAGACCTTATTCGTCCCATGCGCTACACCGAAGCGCAAAAAATGGTCGACGACGCCGTCCCCGCCGGAAACCGGTACTACTGGAAGTCGAACTTCGTCGACACACTCAGCGACGAACTAGGCGAAACCCTCCGCCAAGGCGCGAACGCCATGCCATCCCCACGCTCCATCATTCTTCTCTTCGAGATAAAGGGAGCAATCCGGCGCGTCCCAAAAGACAAGATGGCCTTCGACCACCGCGATGCCAACTTCGAGATGTCCATCATCGCCGAGTGGACCGACAAAGCGGATGACGCTGCAAACATCGCCTGGGCACGAAACCTGTGGACAGCAGCCCAGCCGTGTGTCCTGCCCTCCGTCTACTCAAATCACATGACAGCCGATGAGTCTCCCGAGCGCCTCAAGGCAGCGTACGGAACCTCGAAGTACGCCCGCTTGGCCAAACTAAAAGCTCAGTACGACCCCGCCAACATCTTCCGAATGAACCACAATATTCTGCCAACCTGAGCTCGAAGCAGTGAACGACTAAAAGACAACGCCACTTGCTGCCTTATCGTGCGGTGCATCCGCCACACCCGCCCACTTCAGCGGTGTCACAAACACCCTGTCCGGATCAGGATCAAGCCCCTGCGCAAGTGCGGCACGCCCAACCGAAAGCAGCACTAGCGCCACCACCAGCAAAACCCGCATCAGCCTTCTACTCCCTACTCCCTATCCCCTACTCCCTGCTTTTACAGCCCGGCAGCCTGCTCCGCCGTCACTGCCGCCCCGATAATCCTTACCTCCGGATCATCCTCCACAATCTCCAGCGAGTAGCTCTGCAGCGGACTCATCTTCACCATCTGCTGCATATAGTCCCTTAGCATCGGCATATCCAGAAACACCGCGTTGAACCCAGTCAGGTATATCTTTCCCGGTCCTGCCATATGGATCGAAGTCGCCGAAGCCGCCGCCAGCGCCTTATGCCACAGCCGCTTGAAGTCCATGCACCGCGCATCGCCGTGCTTCGCTGCCTCAAACACCTCTTCCGGCTCCATATCCAGAAACCGCAGCCGCATCGCCCGGTGTCCCATGATGCCTTCCATGTGTCCGCGTCCACCGCATCCGCAGAACCGCTCCTTCTCATCCAGCGTCACAATGGAGTGGCCACCTTCCCACACACCCGGCGTAAACGGATAGCGGCCATACCCAATCCCCACGCCCAGCGTCCACACGCGGATCATGCTGTCCAGCTTGCCATGTACCGACGCCAGCCCCGCCGCCATCCCGTCCGCGTCGTTCACAATCGTTACCGCGGCGTTGATCTCGTAATTCTTCAGCCGCATCGCCAGCAGCTCCTGCATCTGCGCGCCCTTCAACTGCGGCAGGTTCGGAGCCTCTTCCACCACACCGTTCTTCACCAGCCCAGGAACCGCGACTCCGACCGCCGAAATATCCTTTGCCCCGCCCGCTGCCGCAACCACCTGTTCGCAGACCGTCTCCACCAGGGCATCCGTGTGCAG
The DNA here is from genome assembly GCA_963831665.1 of uncultured Acidobacteriaceae bacterium. Taxonomy (GTDB): domain Bacteria; phylum Acidobacteriota; class Terriglobia; order Terriglobales; family Acidobacteriaceae; genus Edaphobacter. The sequence goes on from CAWHRG010000001.1 coordinate 1,009,694, forward strand.
CTCTACAAGCGCGTCGACATCGTCTTCGCTCTCAGGAAAGCGCCGAAGCTCCCCTTCCCGCTTATGGTCCACAACCAGTCCGGCCGCAACTCTCTCAGTTATCGTGACCCCAATCGTCTTTGCCATGTTTGTTTCGCCTCACCTCGGGCCGCATTTTTTATTCAAACTTGCTCACGCGATTCAACCCGTTGAAAGCCGCAACTTTATAACATTCCGCGAGAGTTGGGTAGTTGAATACCGTATCCACGAAATAATCCAGTGTTCCGCCCAACGCCATCACGGCCTGTCCAATGTGCAACAGCTCGCTCGCACCCTCGCCGATAATGTGCACGCCAAGGATCGCATGCGTCATCCGGTGGAAGATCAGCTTCAGCCTTCCCGTCGTATCGCCGCGAATCTGTCCACGCGCAATCTCGCGGTAGTACGCCACGCCAACCTCGTAAGGAACGTCCTCCTCGGTCAGCTGCTCTTCGGTCTTTCCAATAAAACTGATCTCCGGAATCGTATAGATTCCATACGGATAGAGTCCCGGATTCGACAGAATCTTATCGTCCCCAAACGCCCGCGCCGCAGCCACCCGGCCCTGCTCCATTGACACCGAAGCCAGCGACGGGAACCCGATCACATCGCCCACCGCAAAGATCGTCGGCACCTTCGTCCTGAAGTCCTTATCCACCGGAATACGTCCGCGAGAGTCCGACTCGATCCCCACAGCCGGCAGATTCAGCTCGTCCACATTGCCCTGCCGACCTACCGCATACAGCAGCGCATCGCCCTGAACCTTCTTCTTGCTCTCCAGATTGGCGACCACAGTCCCATCCGGCATCTCTTCGACCGACTCCACCTCTTCGTTCAGCCGCATCGTCACCCGCGAGTCCCGCAGATGGTAGCTCAGCGCCTCGATAATCTCCTGATCCGCGAACTCCAGCAGCCTCGGTCTCCGCTCAATCAGCGTCACCCGAACCCCCAGGGCCGCGAACATACAGGTGTACTCCACGCCAATGACGCCGCCGCCCACGATAATCATCGTCTTCGGCAGGTTCACCAGCTCCAGCACCAGGTCGCTGTTGATGATGCTGCGCCCATTGATCGGCACCTTCGGCGAAGCCGCCGGTTTAGTCCCCGTGCCAATCAGGATATTCTTGGCCTCGTAGACGCTCGAACCACGGGAGTTCGTTACCTTCACATGGGTGGCATCCTCAAAACTTGCCACACCCACCAGCATCTCGATGTTGTTCCTCGAGAGCTGAGCCTCGGTCACATCGATCTCGGTCTTGATGACGTGCTGCACCCGGAATGCAAGGTCCGCCATGGTGATGCGTTCCTTCACCCGGTAGTTCATCCCATAGATGGACTTGTAGTTATAACCCGAGAGGTGCAACACCGCCTCACGCATGGTCTTCGACGGAATCGTGCCTGTACTGATACAGGCACCGCCAACCACTTCGCGCATCTCCACCAGCGCGACCTTCTTACCCAGCTTGGAGGCATAAATTGCCGCACGTTGCCCGGCCGGGCCGGATCCGATGACGATCAGATCGTACACACTGCTCATAAAGTCATACTCTTGCGCCGTAGTGGCGATGTTGGTCCTGGTTATGGCCCGTGCACGGCGGCATCGGGGGCCAGTCTTGACGCTAAGGCAGCACAGCCTCTACTGCCTAAAACTAACACAGACCCGGAACTTTACCTTTTCGCACCACCTCTAAGTCCTTGATTTGCCGCCACAGGCCCCGATGGAGTCCCGATAGACATTCTGCTACTACACTTATCGTCGTGCTCCGTTACGCCATCACACAAAGAACGTTATTTTCTGGCGACGACCGCCTCCAGCAGGCCGCCCTCGTCCGCCAGACCGCCCGCTGGGCCGAAGAGGGCATGGACTTCATCCAGCTCCGCGAAAAAGACCTGACCGCATTTGATCTCATCCTGCTGGCCCGAAAAATCCTCGAAGCCATTTCCACTAGCTCCACCCGCCTGCTCATCAACTCAAGCCCCGGCGTCGCCATATCTACCGCCGCCCACGGAGTCCACCTCACCTCAGCCCCAAATCAACCCACCCCTACCCAGATCCGCCACCGCTACGCCATCGCCAACCTGCCCGACCCCATCATCACCATCTCCTGCCACACCTTAGCCGGGATCGAACAAGCCCGGACAGAGCAACCCACCGCAATCCTCTTCGCCCCTGTCTTCGAAAAATCCATCTCTGGCCACCTCATCACCCCCGGCGCCGGCCTCGACCGCCTTCGCGAAGCCTGCACAGCAGCCGCCCCCATCCCGGTCTACGCCCTCGGCGGTGTCACCCTGGAAAACGCCAGCCAATGCATCGCCTCCGGAGCCGCCGGAATAGCCGGAATCCGCCTCTTCCACCACCCAGCCGCATAACCCAGCCGTCCGCAACCCCTACTCCCTACTCTCTACTCCCTCTTCCCTCTTCCCTCTTCCCTCTTCCCTGCTACACAGGTACTATTGCGGTCTCTCCCCGAACGCCCCAATTCGCACGTGGAGGCTGTCAGTAATGGCGCATTCTGCTACCATCGGGCCCCTTGAATCTCAAAAAACTCCGACTTACTTCACCGACGCCCTCTGCGACGCCGAGCGTCTCCTCAAGTACGCCGCCGAAATCGGCATCGACGTCACTCCCGACACCCGCGCCGCTATCCTCCGCGCCAGAACCGCCGCCACCCAGGGCTGGACTGAAGACATCGCCGCCGATCTCCTTGGCGCGCTCACCAGCCTCGCCTCCCGCCTCAAGCCCGTCACCGCCGAGAGCCTCAAGGCCTACCACGACGACACCCGCCCCACCGTCCACAACTACCTCATCTGGGCAATCATCCTCGCCTGCGTCATCATCCCCGTCTCCATCGCCACCTTCGTCACCACTGCCATCTCTACCGCCATCCGCGACGACATCACACGCGCTAATGCTCTCGCCGTAAAGCTCCGCGCCGAACTCGGGCCCCCGCCAGCCAAAGGCGAGACCGTCGAGTTTCCCCCAAAAGGAATCAGTGCAGCCGACGTCATCTCCGACCTGCAGGAATACGCCTCCATCGTCCGCGTCCTCAACGCTCGTGCCCGCAAGCTCAACCACTTCGTCCTGCCCCAGCAGCGCCTTCCCTTTGAAGACACAGCCTCCTTCGAAGACCGGAAACGGTACTTCGAGCTCCCCGTAGGCATCACCGACCCCATCGCCGCCCGCGACAATATCACGAACACCTATCAGGACGTCCGCTACTTCGCCCAGACCCTCCTCACCGACATCGCAGTCTTTTACGGTGCCATCTCCGCCTGCATCCTCCCCGTCCTCTACGCCCTCCTCGGCACCTGTGCCTACCTTCTCCGCACCTTTGAAGACCAGATGAGCAACCGCACCTTCACCCCATCGGCCGCCAACTCTGCCCGCTTCCTCATCGCCGGCATCGGCGGAGCCGTCGTCGGCCTCTTCAACAACATCACCATCACCAATCAGGCCTCTCTTCCACCCCTCGCCATAGCCTTCCTGGTCGGCTACGCCGTAGACGTCTTCTTCGCCTTCCTCGAAGGACTCCTGCGCGCCTTCACCAAAACCGCCGCCAACGCTCCCCCACCCAGCGCCCCACCCGCCATCGGCACCCCGTAGCTTTGTCACCCCAAACTTCCCCTAAAAACGTCATCTCGACCGAAGCGGAGTGGAGAGATCCATGTATCTCGCCTTTGCGGGTGCCCACCCCATCCCCCTTAAACAGTCCCGCTCTCTCCGCAAAAAACCAATGTGCCGGGTGGGTGGTGCTGGTGATTAGGCGGTGTGGAGGGCGGATTCGATGGCGGAGTTTACCTCGGCGTGGGCGAACTCGGCGGCTACGCGGATGCCGTTCATGATCGCTTTCTCGTTGGAGGAGCCGTGGCCTACGATGCAGACTCCGCGGACGCCCAGCAGAGGGGCTCCGCCGTATTCGGAGTAGTCGAGGCGCTTTTTGAAGTCGTCGAAGGCTCGGCGTGAGAGGAGGGCTCCTACCTGCGAGGTGACGGTGGACTTGAGGGCCTCGCGGAGGGAGACGGTGACGAGCTTGGCTGTGCCTTCGCAGGTCTTGAGGGCTACGTTGCCTACGAAGCCGTCGCAGACGGTGACGTCGGCGTGGCCGTTGAAGAGGTCGCGGCCTTCGACGTTGCCGATGAAGTTGATGCCGGGCACGGCGCGGAGCAGGGGGAGGGTGTCGCGGGTGAGGGAGTTGCCCTTGGAGTCCTCTTCGCCGATGGAGAGGAGGCCGACGCGGGGGTTCGAGATCTTGAGGACGTTCTGGGCGTACATGTGGCCCATGACGGCGAACTGGACGAGATTGTCAGGGTCGGAGTCGACGTTGGCGCCCACGTCGAGCAGGAGAGAGGGGATGCCGCGGACTGTGGGAAGGATGGTGGCCAGGGCGGGGCGGTCGACGCCGGACAACATGCCGAGGACCATCTTTGCGGTGGCCATGGCTGCGCCTGTGTTGCCCGCAGTGAAGAAGCCTGAGGCTTTGCCGGGGCCGGAGGGGCCGCGAGTGTGGCCGTGGCCATGACTTGGGCTGTGGCTTGCGGTGTGAGAGGCGAGGCCTTCGCGGACCATCTTGAGGCCGACGCGCATGGTGGAGTCGCGCTTGGTGCGGACGGCCTGGGCGGCCTTGTCGTCCATGGTGATCCACTCGGATGCGGGGACGATGAAGACGGGGAGATGCTGGCCGCGGAGGTGCTGCCGGAGGAGAGGACGCAGGACATCTTCGGGGCCAGCGAGGTGGACCCGAACGTCGTACTGACGTGCAGCGAGGATGGCCCCGCGAACCTCTGGTTCGGGGGCCTTATCGGAACCCATGGCGTCAACGACTATGTCGATCGGCATCAGGAGAAGATAACAGGAAACTGGTTGTAGTTGAAGAAGTTAGTTAGCTAGCTTCTTTAGTCACGAGGACATCGCGGCCCTTGTACGTGCCGCACTTGCGGCAGGCGCGGTGGGGCAGCTTGCGCTCGTGGCAGTTGGGGCACTCGGAGAGGCCTGTGGGGGTGAGGAAGTCGTGGCTGCGGCGCTTGGCAGTCCGTTGCTTGGAGTGGCGCCGTTTTGGATTAGGCATTGCGGTATCCCTTTCAATCGCGCTGCGCGGCCTTGCGATGGCGCAGGCGACGAAGCAAAACTTGGTGGTACAGGTTAGTGCTTGACCTCGATCTTGTCAGCCAGACCCGCCAAGGCATTCCAACGCGCATCGACCGGGGTCTTATCGCAGGAGCATTGTGCAAGATTCAGATTCTGACCACAGCGGGGGCAAAGCCCTTGGCAGTCCGCTTTGCAGAGGGTACGACCAGGCAGGGAGAGCAACACCTGCTCACGCACCACATCCTCCAGCAAAAGACCGCTCTCTTGATAATACCCTATTTCGGTCTCATCTTCAGTAATCGCGTGCTCTCCGGAGACGGCATCGGCGCCTTCCGGGCGGAAAATGAGGTCAAAATCGCCCTTGAGGGTGGTGGGGACGGGCTCGACGCAGCGGGCGCAGAGGATCTCGAAGTTTCCGGAGTAGGCGGCGCGGAGGCGGATGTCGTTGACGTGGGTGTTGGAGGAGCGGTGCTCGACGAGGAGGTCGGCCTGCCCTTTGACGGGCATCGGGCCTACCTGATGGACGTCAGGGGCGTAGTCGAGGGGGGCGAGGGATTCGTCGAAGTGGAGAGGCTCGTCAACTAATTGGATGGGGGTGATTAGCACTCTTTAAGGGTAGGACTTTGTGGGGTGGGGGTCAAATTTAGGGAAGAGGGAAGAGGGAAGAGGTGCTGGGGCGGAATGGGCTATGCTTTCTGATCATGTCTCGTCATCAGGTGTTGCTTGGATTTCTTTTTGTGTCTATGGTCGCTCCGTCTGGCTTGGCTCAGAAGCCGTCGAGTTTCGATAAGGAGGACGATGGCTATATTTTTGTGCTTCGCGATCATGTGCGGTGGGTGTCGCCCGAGGCGGTCATTAGCGATCTGCGATCGAAGGATGAGAAGATTCGGCTGGCTGCGTTTGAACGGTTGGGTTTTACCGACGAACAGGCGCATAGAACCGCGTGGTCTCAGACGCCACCCGGTCATGAGATTGGCAAAGTGGTACTCACTCCCGATCAGGTGCGTTTGACTTATGCCGCACTGGGCGAGGACGCGACGCAGCAGGCGATAGTCGCAGTGGAAGTCGATGCTGCGCCAGACATGTTCGTCGCCATTGCCACGCCCGTGCACGGCGGTTGGGAGCGCGTTGCGGCTGTGGATTGCTGGTGCAGGTACGACATAAGAGGTGATGCTCTTGACGAGTTTGTTCACGTGGAAAATCTTCGCGCACCCGCGGAGCCGACCCGCTTTCAACTGGTGATCCGTGCGAGCGGGGGTGGGACGGGCCTGTACCAGCAGGACGAAGGACACTTCGCGATGCGTGGTGGCGAGTTGCACCGTGTACTGTTCTTCACGAGCCGACACCTCTCCTGCGATCCGACGGGGCCTTCACCGACTTTGTGCACGATTGAGAGGCGCTGGTTCTACCCGGTTTTTGCGGTGGGGAGTCACGGGGGCGTGTTGGTCGAAGGCACTGGGAAGTTCCCGGCAGATGGTCAGCCTCCGGCGTTTTCGGAGGTGAGGGATTTGGAGATTGGTAAATTGCAGCATTTCGAATGCACCCGCTACCGGTGGGATGAAGAAAGATTTCGATATGTTCCGGCGAAGGGAGTAGCCGCAGAGAAAATGTGCTCTGGGGAAACTACAAATTGATTTTCGAGTGACGGGCTTGGCAGGGAGATAAGAAACGAACGACAGCAACAACAAAGACTGAAGCAGATCTCAACGGGATAACAAACAAAAGAACAGGCAACAACGTACGACCTGGGTTGAACGCAGGCCTTTCCTCGGAGCAGAAGGCAACCCCTTCAGAGTAAAAGACAACAGTCTTGATTTCCCAGTTGCTAACTAACGGCGACACTCCAGTCGTCCATGGCTTCGGTTTTTCCAGGGATGCTGGTGATGTCGATTTTTTGGAAGGTGAGGGATATCTCCTGGAGTTCGCGGGAGTCGATGACGGGGCCGCCCTGTTGGGGAAGGAGGATCGACTGCTTGACGGAGACGATGGAGGCGTTGGTGAGCTTGACGGTGTGGTCGAGCTGCTGGAGTCCGGTGGGACCGGTGACGTAGAAGTTGAAGGTGACCTGGGAGAGGGTCTCGTTGTTGTAGGCGGCGGTGTAGAACTGCGGCGAAGAGACGCCCCACTGTTTCGTGAAGACGACGGGCTGATGCTGGCGTTTGCCAGTGGGCAGGCCGGAGGTAATGTCGCGAGGGACGAGGACGCCGTAGCTGAAAGCCACGCCGGGAATCATTCCTTCGCGGCCCTTCTGGGTGGATTCGCCTTTGAAGTCTCCCTGCCTGACACCCTTGAAGGAAGCAAAGATTTGGATGGCCATGATGTGGCTCCTTTTGTTTTTTTGAGAATTCCTGAGGTGGGGGATTCTACAGCTCGAAGTGAAGAAGAGGGAATGCCGAATAGTTGTCAGTTGTCAGTTCTGAGTTGTTAGATTTCCAGGTCTTTTACTGAGAACTGACAACTCCATTAGACTGGCGGCTTTTGCGCGAGGTAGATGTAGCGGAGCATGCGTTTTTCCTCGGCTAGCTTGGCGGCGCAGGCAAGGAGGGACTGCTGCCTGGCGTAGTCTACTTCGCCCTCCTGGTCCAGTAGGAGCTGTCTGCGCTTCTTTCTGGCGTTGAACCAGTTGGTGGCGATGCGGGCGGTTTCGGCCGTGGTGTCAGTAGCTTTGATTTTAGTGAAGCCGGCGGCGGCGAGGAGAGCCTCGTTTTGGCCAGGGGTGCTGAAGATGTAGATGCCGATGGTGGAACGGACTTCGATCTCCCTTTGGGTGATGTGGCCGGCGATGACGAGGGCGTCGCTGTAGAGAACGCGGCCGCCGGGTTTAAGGATGCGGAAGATCTCGGTGAGCAGGATGGGGCGGTTGGGGACGTGGCAGAGGACGTCGTTGGCGAAGATGGCGTCGAAGGTGTCGGGGTCGTAGGGGAGCTTTTTGGTGAGGTCGGCGCGGAGGAAGCGGACCTGAGGGATCATGTCGCGGATGCGGGCGAGGCGGTTGGCGTTGCGGATGGCCTGGGCGTTGAGGTCGATGCCGGTGATGCGGCAGGCGGTGCGCTCGGCGACATAGATGGCGTAGCCGCCGGAGCCGCAGCCCAGCTCGAGGACGTTGGAGTCCTCAACGATTTTGAGCTTGGTAGGGATTTGATTGGACTCGTCAGGCGAGACCCAGCTGGTGAGCCCGAGATCGTTGCCGTACGTATCGCGGCGAATCTGGTGGTAGAGGTCGGAGGTGTAGTCCTCGTACGCTATGTCATAGAGTTCAACCTTGCTGGGCATGCTGCTGCTCCCCTCTGCTGCAGGATGAGATGCGAGCGCGGCGACGAGAGCAGCATAGCAGATACGTAAGCAATCAGACGTGAGCGATGCGGGGGAGGATGCCTCCGGTGTGGGCACGGTAGACGGCGTATCCGGCGCCGAACTCGGCTTCGAGAAGCTGCTCTTCGCGTTGGGCCTTGAGGCGGAAGATATTGACGGCGAGGAAGAGACCGAGAAGGGAGCCGTAGTCGCCGGAGACGAGGGTGGTTCCGGTGAGGGCGATCAGCAAGCCGGTGTAGAGCGGGTGGCGGACGTAGGCGTAGGGACCGGCGGTGATGAGTTCGTGATCAACCTGGATGATGACACGGCCGCTCCAGTTGCGGCCGAGGACGTCTCGGGCCCAGGCGGAGAAGGCGAGGCCGAGGATGGTGAGGATGAGTCCAGTGAGGGCGATGGCGTAGCTGTTATGGAACCGTACGGCGAGGAAAGAGAGATGGGTGCGTGGGAAGAAAAGAAGCGCAGTGACGAGAAGCAGGCAGATACGTTCGAACGAGGGCAGCGGAACGGAACGTTTGATCTGGATGCGGTGACGCATGCCCGCGACGAAGTAGAGGCTGAAGAGGAGCCAGAGGGAGTTGGTCTCGTTCCAGAGGGTCAGGGATGGCATGGCGGTGTCTCCTTGCTTAGATTGGGCTTAGATTTGGGTCATGAGCTGGGCGATCCACTTGAGTTCGAGCTGAACTTCTTTGGTGACGTGCTGCATGGAGCTGGCAGGCCAGCCTTCGATGGTGTGGGCCTTGGCGATCTGACGAAGGCGGTCGAGGCGGCCGATGAGATAGCGGTCGCGGAGCTCGAGGATGCGACGGCGAGTTGGAGTGTCGAGCTGGTCGAATAGGCCGACACGGAGGCGGAAGGCGTGCGGGTTGGCGATGTCGGAGTCGGAGAAGTCGCTGAGTTTGTCGGTGAGGGCTTGTTTGCCGGAGGCGGTCAGGGCGTAGAGGAGGCGGGTCTGGCCGCGGTCGCCGTCGGCTTGCTTTTGGGTGATCCAGCCGTTTTTGAGGAAGCGCTTGAGGAGAGGATAGATCGTATTGTTGTGGAGTTGCTGTTCGCTTGAGAACATGGCGGCGTCCTGTTTGAGACGGTAACCGTGCTTGGGGCCTTCGAGGAGCAGGCTGAGAATGATTATGTCATTCATGACTGTGTCAAGTGTAATCTAATGGGAGTGGAGACTGTCAAGATGAGAAAGATAGGTTGGCTTATGTTGCTGGCACTGGCCGGGATGGGATGGGCACAGAAGAAGGCTGCGGCGAAGCCGAATCTTACGGGGGAATGGAAGCTGAATGTTGCCGCGAGCGACTTTGGCGATGTGCCGCCTCCGATGCGGCAGATGGAGGTGGTGACGCAGGCGGGCGATGAGTTTGCGATTGCGATCACGATTGAACGGGAGGAGATGAAGCAGAACTATACGCTGCGGTTTCAGGCGGGTGGGGCAGAGATGCCGCTGGCGAATGGCTCGTTTCCGGAGGATGCTTCGTTTCGAATTCTTGGAGTGAAGGGTGAGTGGCAGGGTGGGGTGCTGGTGGTGACCCAGAGGGTGAGTTTTCAGGGAGCAGAGGGGATTTTGACGGCGAATTATTCGCTGTCAGGGGATGGGAAGGTGCTGCGGAAGACGACGCATGTGGTCATGGATTCGGGAGCATTTGATACGAAGACGGTTTATGACAAGCAGTGAACCAATGAGTGGTGCGGTGGCAGTATGCCGCGGAGAAAAGGCATACCTCAGGGGCTAAGGCCCGCGTCAAACCAATCTCACAAGGGTCCTTCCTCTCTGCCGAAGGTCGGAGCACAGACAAAGTCGTAGCGACCAATCTATTGCTGTTGTTGTTGCCGTTGCCGTTGCCGTTGCCGTTGCCGTTGCCGTTGCCGTTGCTGTTGTTGTTGCCGTTGCTGTTGCTGTTGCCGTTGCCGTTGTTGTTGCCGTTGCTGTTGCTGTTGCCGTTGCCGTTGTTGTTGCTGTTGCTGTTGTTGTTGCCTCTGCCTCTGCCTCTGCCTCTGCCTTTGCCTTTGCCTTTGCCTTTGCCTTTGCCTGTCATTCTGAGCGAAGCGAAGAACCCCTGTATTTCCATTTCCGAGGACCGAAGTAAAAACCAACCACAAATCCACCACAACCAAACCACCTTTCCCACGCTTAAAACCACCTCCCACCCACCGTTTCTTACAAAAAAACCAACAAAAACACCCCTCCACCATCCGAAAAAAATCCGGTAGCATTTCCCTAACAACCGGAGCCCCATGCCCTCCCTGCGAACCCTCCTCCTCGCCCTCCTACTCTCGACCACCGCCTTCTCCCAAACCCTCGCCCGTCCCGGCTGGGCCGGCTCCGGCATGAACTCCCAACCATGGTGGAAGCACGCCGTCCTCTATCAGCTCGACCCCAAAAACTTCAGTGAAAATGGCCTTAAATCCATCCCAACCCACCTCGATTACCTGCAATCACTGGGGATCGACGCCATCCTCCTCACAAACACCGCGCCAGACGGCCAAACCATCGATCCCACCCTCGGCACACTCGACGATCTCGACGACCTCATCCACCAGGCCAGCAGCCGCAACATCCGCGTCCTCCTGGACCTCAAACCCAGCCCCAACAACGACTTACCCGCCACCGCCCGCTTCTGGCTCAGCCGCGGCATAGCCGGCTTCCACATCGCCAACCCCACCCAGGCCGCCCTCCTCCGCAAAGTCACCAACACCTACGTAGGCCAGCGCATCGTCATCACCGACGTCGACCCCGCCAACCCACCAAAACCCCAGCAAAATAGCGCCTCCGACCCCCATCTCCTCTTCGATTCCCGCCCCGGAACCCAACCCCAACTCACCGCGGCAACCATCCGCCCCGCCCTCGAAGCCATGCAGGATCTCCACATCCAGCCCGTCCTCCTCACCGACGGGCCCGACCTCAAGCGCAGCATGGCCCGCTACGCCGACGGCACCCACGACATCGAGATCGCCGAGACCCTCGCCGCCATCCTCCTCACCTCCCGCTCCGCCGCCAACCTATACTACGGACAGGAGTTAGGCCTCACCGAAACCTACCCAAACATCCACTGGGAAGCCCCGCCACCACCCCAAAAAGGCCACCCCGCCCCCCCACCCGACCCTAACCCCAACGCCGCCGTCCAGGACGCCGATCCCAAATCCCTTCTCAACTGGTACCGCCAACTCAGCGCCCTCCACCACGGCAACGCCACCATCGCCTCCGGCGCCAGCATTCTCCTCAACCACGACGATCAGAACGTCCTGGTCTGGGTCCGCAAACCCCAGGCCGTCACATCAATCTCGCCCGCCATCGTCGTCATCTGCAACCTCACCGCGCAGCCCGTCCAGCTCTCGCTCAAAGATGACATGAAGCGCCTCCACCTCAAAGGCAGCTTCCTCCGCACAACCATGCGTTCTGACAACGCCATGGGCCCGATGCACCTCGAGTCCATGACCATCCCACCCTATACCGTCTACATAGGCGAGCTGCGCTACTGAGTCGCCAACGCAGTTTGATACCCCTCATACACGCACCCAAACACCGCATCCCAGCTACAGCCCAGCGCATACTCCCTCGCACACGCACGCATCCCCTGTAGCCTCTCCCGATCCCGCACCAACACCGCAACCGCCCCCGCAAACCCATCATCCCCGACAACGAAACCCGTCTCCCCATCCCGCACAATGTACTTCGGCCCACCATCAGGAGTCACCACCGCCGGCACCCCACTAGCCAGAGCCTCCAGCACCACATTGCCGAACGTATCCGTATGCGAAGGAAACACCAGCACATCCATATCCGCATAAGCCCGCGCCAGCTCCACCCCACGCAGCACACCTGCAAAATCAGCCGCCTTCAACTCCGCCCGTAACGAAGCCTCTTCACTCCCGTGTCCCACAATCAAAAACCGGACCCCACCCACACCCATCGTCGCAAGCTCGCGCTCCACCCGCGCCAGCAAAGCCACGTTCTTCTCCACGGAAAGCCGCCCAACATACCCCAAAACAACCGTCGAATCCTCACTCGTCCGAGTCCGCCGCACCGGCGAAAACAACTCAGTATCCACACCCCGCTGCATCAGATAGCAAGACCGTCCCGTCGTCTTCTCCAGCATCCTGCAAAGCTCGTCATTCGGCGCAAACAACACCCTTGCCAGCTTATAAAACTGCGATGTCGCCCACAACGCCCCGCCCTCCACGCCTTGCTCTACCGCAGCCCTACGCTCGCCCAGCCTATCAGTCAGCCAGCCCATCCGTCGCGCCGCGTACTCATGCACATTCGTATGCCACGAAGCCGCCAGCGGAATCCCCATCTCCCAGGCAAAGAAGGCCCCAAACATACCCAGCTCACTCGGCCCCGTAATGTGGATCAAATCTGGCCGAAACTGTTCCAGCTCGCGCCGAATCGCCCCGCCATGCCGCCAGAACAGCGCATCGAACTCCAGGTCCTTCTCCATCCGCACCGAAGCGCGGCTTCGCCCAAGCTCCAGTGTCCGCAACTCACCCACCTGCTCGCAAGCCTCAGCTCTGCCGCCGGCACGCACACAAAGAAACGGCAGTCCATGTCGCTCCGCATACGCGACAAAGTTGCGGCTCGTATGCGCCACGCCATTCACTTCATGGAACGAGTCAGGGAAATAAGCAACACGCGGCACACGCACGGTTTTAGAGTACAGCTTGCCTTCGATGCGGATCAGAGAAATCGGTGAATCTACGCAGATCGGTGGCAAGCCTTTCGCCTCTATCCGTTCAATCCGCGAGAACCCGTGATCGATCAGGCGTCCAACTTCGCCAGCGTCGTGCGCATCTCGCCGGCTTCATTCCACGCCATCCGCAGTCCGCCTGACACCGGAGCCGCGCCCATCATCTTCACGATCCCCAGGATTCCGAGAACGAATCGTGGCGCTCTTCCACAATTCCAGAGATCTGAGAGAGGCTGAATCGCACCAGCGCGATCCGGGTGGTAAACCCTCTGATCCCACCGCCTGGCCCCCTCAGGAAAATGCGGGTAATCCCGAATCGCATCCAGCGTCGACTGCAAAATTCTATGCTTCCAAGGCTCTGCATATTGAGGCATAAACAGCACATGGCTCTGCCGCTCGCGCCTCACCTCATATACAAACTCAGTAAAGCTCTCCGCCCGCGTCAGGTTCACATTCGCGTTCGGTTCCACGCCATGCCGGTCGCCGCCGCTGATCACCAACTGGTTCCACTTGCCCGCCAGCGTCGCAGCCTCGCGATTCTCCTTCCAGTTACGCAGCCCATTCAGCTCCAGCGCATGAACATACTGTCCATACCGCGCCAGAAATTCGTTCACGAGCACATCATGTCGATCCTTGCCTACCCGATAGAGATCCCAGATCGGATGGTTGAAGACGATCAGCACTCCCGGAATCTCATCCAGCTCAGCCAACATCTCTCGCAGCAGCTCAGGATTCCGCGTCTCCACCGGAATCGCCGTGAACTCCCTCATCCTCTCCATCCACGCCACACCGGTCGCACTCGGCAGATTGTGGATGCCAATGTGGAACGCACTCGCTCCAAACGGCACCGTCCACTCCACCGATACCGGAATATGCCGCGACGACGGCACCGATCGCAGCAACAGCGGAGCATTGATATCGTCATGGTCCGTAATCGACACCAGCCCCGGCAACTGCAACCGCTCTTCAATCTGCGTCTTCTCCAAATCAAACGCCAGCGCTGGCGTTAGAGGCGGAGTCCAGTAGCTTCGCGCATAATCAGGCCTAATTCCCGAGTTCCGATGGCAGCGCTCCTCGCACCACCGCATCACCGGCTGCAGAACCCCCCAGTCCTTCGAGAGCTCCGAGATAAAGTCCAGCGTTTCCTTCGACTGGTTCGTATGGCTATGTAGCGATACGCCGGTTCTAAAGCCCTTCGCCGCCTCTGGTTCGCGCCACAGATACGAGATACTCGACTGGCTCATAGGGGTCTCTCCCGATTTCTCGCCTTCTGCGAGCCAGTATGAGCACCCTCCATGAAAGTTGTGTGACTGCACCAAGAATGGAGCTTCAATATCTGTAACTTCCATTAACTTCGAAGGTTACCGACCGCGGATTACACAGATAAAAACCATGGCGCACCACCAAGGCTCAAATAAATCCAGCGGAAACCAAAAATCCAGTTTTTTAAATCCGCGTTCATCCGCGCCAATCCGTGGTCGCATCTTTTACCGCGTCTTCGCGATATCAGGCCCCAGAATCTCCTGCGCATTCGGAGCAGGCCCTTCGGCCTCCCATTTCTGGCGAAGATTCTTCTCGTACTCGCTCTCCAGGTGGTTCTCCGTCAGCCCCTGCTTCAGAATCTCGAAGGCCTCCTCCGGCGTATCCGCAAACTGAAACAGCTCAAGATCGATCTTGGCAATCGCACCCTTCGCCGCAAGCACATCCAGATTGATCACGCTCTTCCAATACGCCGACCCATAGATCACCACCGTGATCTTCTTCGCCAGCTTATGCGTCTGCGCCAGCGTCAGTACCTCAAACATCTCATCCAGTGTTCCAAACCCACCGGGAAACACCACCAAAGCCTTCGACAGATAGGCAAACCAGTACTTCCGCATGAAAAAGTAATGGAAGTCGAAGTTCAGCTCCGGCGTAATGTAAGGGTTCGGATGCTGCTCAAACGGCAGCTTGATGTTCAGCCCCACCGTCTTCGCCCCCACCTCATACGCTCCACGATTAGCCGCTTCCATAATCCCCGGCCCACCGCCTGATGTCACAACAAACCGATGCCGACGTCCTGGCAGCGATCGCGCCCAGGTAGCGAGCATCCCCGCCAGCTTCCGCGCATCTTCGTAATATGCGGCCATCTCCACCGCAGCCTTCGCCAGTTGCAGCTTCTCCGCGCTGGCCTCTCCGCTTTCAATCTCATGGGGCCGCGCCGGCTGTTCTTCCGCGGGAGCAGGCTGAGCCGATCCGGTATTCGCCAGCAACTCCAGCTCAGCGCTGGCAACATCCAGCGCCCGGAATCGTGCCGATCCAAAAAACACCACAGTGTCCTGCACTCGCTCACGCCGAAACCGCATCATCGGCTCCTGATACTCCGCCATAATGCGTAAAATCCGCCCATCCGGCGAGTTCAGAAAATCAGAGTTCTCATAAGCAAGGGGAGCTGACTGCAATTCATCCGGCATCGGTCGATCCATACTCTCTCTTGTTCCTCTGTCGTCCGCCTAGCGATAGTCCCGATAGTGCACCGCTTCGGAGACGCCAATCCAGATATCCAGCAGTCCCAGTCCGGAGACGATTCCCCGCACCGCACCGTTATGCAGGATGGCCGCCAGCCACGGCCGCGACAGGATAAACATATTCTGGTCCCAGATGCGCGTCCACCACGGCAGCACCATCACCAGCACACCCAGGTATACACAGAACAGAACCAGCACAAACAACGACAGCCGCTGCAGCCATACTGGCGCCAGCCTCTTTGTGCGCTCGCCGTCGTTCTCCGACTCGCGCAGCACCGCTGGTTCATGATCCGGGAAAAGTTGTGGCTGTCCAGACATCAAGCTCTCTTTTGACAGTAGCAGAGCCGCACTTTGTTGTCTCTTCCAGACACGCACCTCATTCGATGCACGGAACTTTCCTCCCCACCTCATGCGTAGAAACACTTAGACATATCCAACACGACCGGATGACGAAAAAGCGACAAGCCGGCCCACAACTTAGGTCGGGTAACCGCGTCTAATCAACTACACCCCACGACTTCGGCGATCCAATGCCGGGCGGGAGAGGCAAATGACCATAGAACCACAGAAGTTTGCGATTGAAAAATTTGCCGAAGCCGATCTCTCCGGCCTGCGCGACGATCTCCTGCAATCCGGCCTCGACTCCTGGCAGGCCGCCGATCTCATCAGCAGCTTCCTCTCTGGCCGCGGATATGGCGTCTCCAATCACGCCGCGCGGAAGGCAGCTTCGCGTCTGGAACTCCGCGGCTGCTCCCTGCAGTGCATCCAGGAGGAGCTCGAAAAGCTCGCCTACGTCATGTAGGTCGCCTCACAAGGCATAATCATTTAATGCCGTCTCTCTGGTCATCCGCCAACTGGTCTAAACGCCTCGCAGAACTCCAGGCCCCCACCGGCGAGCTCAAAGAAGCTCCCCTGCGCCGCGACGTCCGCTCCCTCGGCATGCTCCTCGGCGAAGTCCTCCGCGAGCAGTCCGGCGACGCCCTCTACACCGCCGTCGAAGACCTCCGCCGCACCGCCATCGCCCGTCGCGAAGCCGACTCCAAAGCCGATACCACCGCCGCCAGCTCCAACCTCCAGCAGGCCCTCTCCCGCGTCCACGCTCACTCCGACAACCTCACCACCGCCTACCAGCTCGCCCGAGCCTTCAGCTTCTACTTCGAACTCATCAACCTCGCCGAAACCAACCACCGCAAGCGCCGACGTCTCTCCGCCCAGCTCGACCAGAACACGCCGCCCCAGCGCGGCGACCTCCGCGGCACCCTCCGCCGCCTCCGCGAGGCCGGCGTCACCGCCACCGAAGCCCACGACCTCCTCAAAAAGATCTGCATCTCTCCCGTCTTCACCGCACACCCCACCGAAGTCGCCCGCCGCTCCGTCATGTTCAAGCGTCGGCGCATCTCCGACCTCCTCGAGCAGCTCGACCGCATCCCAGTCCCCGAGCCGCACCTCGAAGCCCTCCAGCACGACCTCATCGCCGAGATCACCTCTCTCTGGCAGACCGACGACGTCCGCAGCGCCCGTCCCACCGTCCGCGACGAGATCCGCATGGCCCTCGACTACTACGAGTCCAGCCTCTTCGACACCCTCCCCGTCCTCTACGCCGAAGTAGCCGCCGCCCTCGCAGCCGAATACCCCAACAGCAACCCCTGCGGAACCACCGAACCGGAAGGAAACACGACACCCTCCATCTGCGAGCTTCCCCAACTCGTCAGCTTCGGCTCCTGGATCGGCGGCGACCGAGACGGCAATCCCTTCGTCACCCCGCAAGCCACGCGCGAAGCCCTCGCCATGGCCCACAATCTTCTTCTCACTCACTACCGCCGACGCCTGCAAAACGTCTTCGAGCAGCTAGGCAGCTCCACCCAGCAGGTCCCGGTCTCCGACGAGCTCAAAGCACTCCTCAAGAAATACCTCGCCCAACTCCGCACCGCTGGCCAGACGGCCCTTGAAGAGCGTTTCCACTTCGAATTCACGCGCCTCCTCATCGCCTGCATCATGATGCGCCTCGGAGCCACGCCACAATCGAGCGTCCCTCTACCGCCAAACCCCGCGCTTTGCCCCTACACCAGCGCCACCGATCTCCTCAGCGACCTCACCGTCCTTCGCAACAGCCTCCTCCAGAACAACGGCCATCGCCTCTCCGAGATGCTGATCGATCCACTCCTCATGGAGATCAGAACCTACGGCCTCCACCTCCAGACCCTCGACATCCGCCAGCACGCCCGCATCCACGCCGCCGCCATCGAAGAGATCACCGCCACGCAAAAAGATCTCTCTCTCCCACCCGCCCTCACCCCACAAACCGCCGAAGTCCTCGACACCTTCCGCACCATCGCCGAACTCAAACAGACCTACGCCCCCGACTCCATCCGCCTCTACGTCATCAGCGGAGCCACCAGCACCGAAGACGTCCTCAACGTCCTCCGCCTCGCCCGCCTCGGCGGAGTCAAAGTCGAGGCCGATGCAAAATCCAGCGACCCCGGCCTCCAGCCAGTCCCCCTCTTCGAGTCCATTGAAGATCTCCAGAATGCCCCCACCATCATGCGCGAGCTCTGGACGAGCGAAGCCTACCAACCTCTCCTCAAAAGCTGGAACCACCATCAGGAAGTCATGCTCGGCTACTCCGACAGCAACAAAGACGGCGGCATGATCACCAGCACCTGGGAGATCTACAAGGCCCACCGCGCCCTCCACGAAGTAGCCCGCGACTGCGGCGTCACCCTCCGCCTCTTCCACGGCCGAGGCGGCACCGTAGGCCGAGGCGGCGGCCCCACCCACCGCGCCATCTTCGCCCAACCCATCGACAGCTTCACCGGCGAGCTCCGCATCACCGAGCAAGGCGAAGTCCTCAACTGGAAGTACTCCGATGTCATCCTCGCCGAGCGCAATCTGGAACTGATGATCGCCGCCAGCCTCGACGCCCTCGCCCGCCCCGACGCCCTCATCCAGCACACTCAACTGACAACTGACAACTTACAACCTGCAACTCCCCACCTCACCGGCGAAATCACCCCCGCCTGGGAATCCGCTCTCGACCAACTCTCCGAAACCTCCTTCGCCTTCTACAAAAAACACATCGTCGACAACCCCGACACCTTCACCTACTTCGAGCAGGCCACCCCCGTAGCCGAACTCGAGCACGCCCGCCTCGGCTCCCGCCCCGCCAAGCGCAGCGGCAAAAAATCCATGGCCGACCTCCGCGCCATCCCCTGGGTCTTCGGCTGGATGCAGTCCCGCCAGCTCGTCCCCGCATGGTTCGGCGTAGGCCACGCCCTCCATCACTTCGCCTACGGCCCAGCCACAAATCCGGGTGTCGGAGGCGCCACAGAACCGGGTGCCCCATCTTCGCGCCCGCATTTGGGCGCTAAGGTGGGTTCGCAGGATGCATCCGTAGCCGCCCTCCCTCAAGCCGAACGTCTCGCCCTTCTCCAAACCATGATGTGCGACTTCCCTCTCTTCGTCGACATCATCCGCAACGTAGAAATGGCCCTAGCCAAATCCGACTTCGGCATAGCCCGCCTCTACGCCTCGCTGGTAGAAGACGAAGCCCTCCGCGACCGAGTCTTCACCACCCTGGAAGCCGAGTTCAACCTGACCCACCGCATGATCCTCGAGATCACCAGGCAAAAAACCCTCCTCCAAACCAACCCCGTCCTCGAGCGCTCCATCCGCCTGCGCAACCCCTACGTCGACCCCATGAGCCTCCTGCAAGTCGAACTAATCCGCCGCAAGCGCACAGCTCTGAAAAACGGCGAACCCGACTCCCCCGAACTAAACCGCGCCATCTCCGCCACCATCAACGGCATCAGCGCCGGCCTCCGCAACACCGGCTGATCTCGTGCAAGCCCACTCCTAAAATCGCCACAAGCGCAAGATGTGCTGTCCGGCATGAATAGTCTCTTAACGCTCGTCGAAGATCTGGTCTGCTTCACAATTCGGTGTGTCTGAATGGTTCAGATACCATCCTGTAGCTGGTAGCTGAACGGACACTCGTACGTTCTTTGAGAGGGCAGAAATCTTTATAGAGCTTTCGCAAATCGAGCGGTCGTGTTGAAACTTCGTTAGCGCTGATATGTATCGTCGTACTCGGAGCAAGAAAGTCCCTTAAGGGATGGCTCTGGATCGCAAAAACGCCAGGACCAGCATCGAGTCTCCGAATACTGCCTGTAGTGGGCGATAGTCGAACGGCCAGGCGTGTGTACACATTCTCATGGGGTAGTCCGGACCAATCAATGCCCTAGTTGCATTTCTCGAGGTCGACAAGTTCAGTCCGAATACTGCCGTGGCAACGAGAATGACGATCCAAGCTATACTGTGGAGGTGTAATCCGAAAATCGTCAAGTCTGCTATTCCCGAAGCAGAACGTGCCGTGATGCATTCAAAAAATAATACGCGAGCCAGGAATCATGGAGCTTTTGAATACGTTCTCGGAGCACAAGAGATCATTCGCATGGTTAGTACTGGGTAGAAACGGTCCAACAAGATGATTCTACTAATCGGAATGAACGAAAAGTGGCAATTACCCAGGAGATAGGCCGCGAAAACTCTTCACCATACAAAGGAGTTCTAGCCAATCACCTCGCAACTTTTCAAGCAACGAAACCCGTGGTCTTTCTGTGCGCTTACATACAGGCACCTGTAGGACGATCGTCGTTTACATCGCGGCAGTACGACGAACATCAACGTTGCGACCGAACAAACGAACGGCATAACCGAGATGCTGGATAAACAGAGATCGCTGAGCTCTTGAGTCATTGACTTGAGTCATTAGACGTCGCACGTGCCAATCAAAACCATCATCCTCGACTTCGACGGCACCCTTGCCTCCTCTCTTGAAGGCATCTGGACCTGCATGCGCGAAACCCTCCTCCACTACAACTTCGGCGACCCCACCCTCCAACAAGTCCGCCAAACCATAGGCCTCACCCTCGAAGAATCCATGCACCGCCTAACCGAAGGCCGCTGCGAAGAGCCCCTGACATCCGAAATGGTGAAGCACTACCGCACCCTCCACACCACCAAAGCGGCCCCACTCACACGCCTCTTCGACGGGGCCATCCCCACTCTCACCGAACTCCGTCGCCGCAACATCTTCACCATCCTTGTAAGCAACAAAGGCCGCTCAGGCCTGCACCAACTCATCACCCAACTCAAAATCGCCAACTACATCGACATAGTCATAAGCGCCGAAGACACACCCTACCGTAAACCCGACGCCCGCCTCTACACCGATCACATAGCGCCCCTGCTACCCCTCACCCCCAACTCACAAACCCTGGTAGTAGGCGACACCGAGACCGACATCCTCTTCGCAAAGAACGCCAACCTCCTCTCCTGCTGGGCAACCTACGGCTACGGCGACATCCAACGTTGCAAAGCCCTCGCCCCCGACTTCGAACTCCAGGCGCTCACCGAGCTTCCCACGCTCATCAATGCCCACACGACATAGCTTTTAGGAGTCGTGATACTTGACACGCACCCCTCCAAAAAAGACAAAAAACCTGGCTCAAGTCGGGCTCTTTGTCTACCGAAGTACGAACCTAAATCATCTGTTATGAATACTTTGACACATTAAGACAGGGGAGGGGGTACTATCAATACCCCTGATCCTCCCGAAACGCCGTAACCTTATTCTTCTCAAACGTCACAGCCATCGGCTTCCCAAGATTCGCAAACACCACCATCCGATTCCCATAGTCCTTACTCGTACTCTTGCTCACCTGCCCGAGCGAAAGCTCCACCTGCCGCTCGTTCATCCCCAGGATGACGGTATGCGAATCGACGGCCTTCCATATCGCCGGCCCCCAGTGCTTATAAAGCTCATGCGGATCGTCATAAAACAGAATCTCATCCGCATAAAACGTGTACTGCCCCGCCTGCCGATACCCCATCGGCACCGCATACTGCTTCGTATCATTCGGCTTCGTAAACACCATCAGCACCTGCTTATCCCCACCAGGAATCCGAACCGTACCTGACTTCGGAGCCACCTGCTCCACGAAACCCTTCACCAGCAGAGGCTCCGCACCCAGCAGCGTCCCCGCCACCTTCCCATAGTTCGCCGAGTGCCCCGCATAAGGGTAATAATCCAACTGTCCCCCCGCCGAAACCCACACCGTAGTCCCCACCAGGTCCTTCATATCCGCCATCGAATCCTGCCGCTTCTGCTTCAGGAAGACCAGGTCATCATCGGCAATCCGCTCCCGCACCGGAGCATGCACTACTATCGGTCTGTTCCTTTCGCGATGCAGATAGAACAGCTCGCCCCCCACTGCCAAAATGAGCACCAGCGTGGCCGCAAGCGCCACCTTTAACCCTTTCTTCATCCCCGTACATCCTCCCGAAAAAATCTCACCCCACCATAACATCCGGGTTCGACTAATCCGCAGGTTCCGCCACACTCAACTCCTGCTCCGCGCTCCTCAGCGACTCAGCCGTCAGAGCATCAGCTCTCCGCAACTGCGGAAACAGGCCCGCCGCAGCAGCTGTCACCACCATCGACGCAACTCCGCCAATCACCACCGCCCGCACCGCACCCCACCAGTGCGCCGTCAATCCACTCTCAAACTCTCCAAACTCATTCGAAGCCCCAATGAACAGCCAGTTCACCGCACTTACTCGCCCTCGCATCTCCTGCGGAGTAGCCAACTGCAGAATGCTCGACCGCACCACGACGCTCACCATATCGCTTCCACCCACGAATACCAGCGCCACCAGGCTCACCCACATACTCTTCGACAACCCAAACACCACCGTAGCCGCCCCAAAGATCCCCACACACATCAGCATCACGGCACCAGCCCGCCGCTTGATAGGCTTCGCCAGCATCGTCAGCGAAACCGCCAGCGCCCCCACGCTCGGCATAGCCCGCAACAACCCCAGCCCCCGTGGCCCAGCGTGCAGAATATCCGTAGCAAAGATCGGCAGCAGCGCCACCGCGCCACCCAGCATCACCGCAAACAGATCCAGCGAAATCGACCCCAGCAGCAGCTTCGTCTTCCACACATACTCAAGCCCCGCCAGCACTGTCTTCATGCTGAAAGCCTTCTTCTGCACCGGCGCCATCGACGTCCTGATCAGCCCCACCAGCACCAGAAATCCCGCTAGCATCACCAGCGTAAACGCATAGACGACGCCCGCGCCCTTCCACTTCAACAGCACACCCGCCAACGGCAGCGTAAACAAAATCCCACCCACCGCAGGCCCCGACATATTCGCAATCTGATAGATCGTGGCGCCCCACGTCACCGCATTTACAAAGTGATCCTTAGGCACAAGACTCGGCAGCATCGCACTCGCCGCTGGCCCACTAAAAGCCCTGCCCAACCCAATCCCCACCAGCACCGCATAGATCGGCCAAATCCGCCCACCCTCAAGCGCCCACCCACTCAACGACAGCCACAGCAACACAGCCGTACAAACCGCCTGCAATCCATAACAAGCCAGAATGATCTTTCGCCGGTCGTAGCGATCCGCCACATGCCCCGCCGCCAGCATGAAGAACAACCCCGGCAGAAATAGCGCCAACCCGGTAAACCCCAGATCCAGTGCTGAATGCGTAATGGCATACACCTGCCATGCCACCGCCACCGATTGAGCCTCAGCCCCTACAATCACCATCAGCCGAGCCGACTGATACAACCGGAAGTCTCGCGACTGAAACGCAACTCCCGCAGGTACCGCCGTCATTGACGTACTACTGCCACCCTCAGCCATACCCCATGTTTTCATATTTACGGCAACGGCGAGAGCTACCGCCATCAATTCTTCATCAAGGAAAGGAGGAAAGTTTTAGGAAAAGAATGAGTCCTACCTCGACTCACCCCAATGGTCCGATCGAATAAGACTAGAGTCACGTAAATTCAGCAGACCACTATCACCCTCAGACTGGGGCAGCTTCACCGTCGACCGCAGAGACAACATCATTTGCACGGGCAATATAAAACCCCACATGACATCGGTTCCGCGAGATGAATTTGCCACTATGGTCCGAGCAATGACTGCCCCAAAACCCAGAAAAAGCAGTGCCATCCACACAGGATGACCTAATTGCCTGCGAAGCGGCGCCAATTCCGCGTCGGTCCATAATTCGTTCTTGATGCCTAATTTCAGCTGACGCTGCCCCAACAGAAAGATCGCTACTCCAACAACAAACGGAACAAACGCCCACGCAGAACGACTAACCGCAACTATCGGTAGCGTACTGCCTATCATCAAGCTGCCAACTCCAGCCCAACAAGCCAGCCGCATAGGCAATGACGATCCCCGCATCTTCATGCCGGAAATTCTAGCACTTACCGCCCCAGATAAACCTTGTACTGCGTCTCCACCACGCCGGTATTCCGCGCCAGCTGCAACTTCGACTGGTTGTACTGATACAGCGTATTCACCAGCCTTGACTGCGCATCTGCCAGCGTGGCCGCGGCCTGCACCACCGCCAGATTGTCATCTACGCCAGCCGCAAAGCGGTCCGAAGCCTGTTGCAGCTGCTCAGTCGCCAGTCCCACGTTGCTCTGCGCCACTTTCACCAAATCGGCAGACGCCTGCACATCCAGCATTGAAGCCCGAATCTGCTGCTCAATCGTCACCTTCAGCGAATCGATCTGCTGCTGCAGCGCATGTTTCTGCGCCTCGGCGACCTCAAGCTCGCCCCTCAGCTGACCCTCCTGGAAGATAGGAAACTTCATCTTGCCCGCAGCCGAAAACACACCGTGATACAGCCCTTGCGTCTCACCCAGCACGCCGTAGTAGCCATCGAAAGACAACGCGGGCAGCCGCTCAAACTTCACTGCCTTCCGCGTCCGTTCCGCCACCTCAAGCTGCGCCTGCAGACTCAGCAGGTCCTTCCGCCGCTCGAACGCCAGTGCCTTCGCCTCTTCCAACGGTAGCTCTGCAAACTCCGCGTAAGGAGCCGTGTCCGTCAGCTTCAACTCCTGCCCTGCCGGCAGCCCAATCAAGCGGTTCAGTTGGATCTTGTCCTTCGCAAACGTGTTCTCCGCGTTGATCAGTACCTGTTGCTGCGTCTGCAACTGTACCCGCGCCCGCAGCACATCCAGATTCGTTCCCACTCCCGCATCATGCGAAGCCGTAGCCTGTTGCAGCGACACTTCATTCGATTTCACCAGAGCCTGCGCGTTCTCAATCTGTGCCGCATCGGCCAGCGCCAGCAGATACTGCGTCCCTACCTGCAAAGCAACGGTCCCGCGTGTGTTCAACGTGGTCAGCGAAGCCGCAGTATCGGCCTTCTGTGCCGCCCGGTACAGAAAATAAGCCGGCACGTTGAACAGTTGCTGGTTCAGGCTTAACTGCGCCGACGTTGTACTCACCTTAACGATTTCGCTAATTGTTCCCGCTGGAATTCCCAGGGCTACTAGCGATCCCGGTTTGAATCCTAGAGCCGCCAGGTTGATCTCCTGCGTCCCGGTCTGCGCCTGCGCAGTCATACTCGGCAGAAGGCTGTTCTTCACCGTCAGCACTTGCCCATGTACATACCGTTCATTCTGCTGGCTCAACTCAATCTGCAGATTCCGCTTCATCCCGCGCTCAATCGCATCATCCAGGCTCAAAGGCAACGCACCCGGCGTAGCCTGCTCCACCACAACTCCACCCGGCAGCTTAATCGTCGCCACATTGGGCATCGGAGCCGAAGGCAAACTGTTTGCATCCTGCGCCAACGCGGACCCACCAGACACACCAAGACAGGCAAACGCCGCCCAAACCTTCATTCGTATCGAAGCAATATGCAAGGAACCTGTAAACCTCTCAATCGATTAGAGTCCCCAGACCCCGGAGCGGTTGCGAAATCTTGAAAAGGCCTTCCATAAAGATCCAAAGACCATTATCTGCACGAAGTTATGAAACGTGGCTCCATCTTGGATTCTATAGCTCCAGTTGTCCATGCCCAGCCACAACAAGGGGTAACGGTGAATCAAAAGGATAAAAACTGATAAAAAACAAGTAATTGGTTCTATCGCTCTTATCAGTCTTTTATCCTTTTGATTCACCGTTACGCCTTTCCCCGTATGCCTTCTATGATTTCGCTCTAGGCCAAAAACGGTCCCAACTCGACATCTAAGTCCCTGCAGATAAAATACAAAACATAAGCCTATGCGTCTTAACCTAATGAACCGTCTTGCCCTGGCCGTTGCGCCCGCCCTGTTCCTCGCCCTCCTGGTCCCCGCCCACGCGCAGTACTCCGCGCCCCCCAACACAGGCACTACCTTCAAGGACACCTCCATGCTCAAGCCCCCAGCTGGAGCGAAGGTCGCTCTCTTCACCTTTGAAGACCTCGAGTGCCCCGCCTGCGCCCGCGCCTTCCCCATGGTTCAGTCCGCCATCGAGCACTACAAGATTCCCCTCGTACGCCACGACTTCCCGCTAAAGATGCACCTCTGGAGCTTCGACGCTGCCGTCAACGCCCGCTACCTCCAGGACAAGGTCTCTCCCAAGGTCGCCGAAGAATACCGCGGAGCCGTCTTCGCCTCGCAGACCGCCATCGCCTCCAAGGAAGACCTCAACAACTTCACCCAGCGCTGGTTCCAGTCCCACAAGCTGACCATGCCCTTCGTCATGGACCCCACCGGAGCATTCACCAAGGAAGTTCAAGCCGATTACGCTCTCGGCGAGCGCATAGGTCTCACCCAGACCCCCACCATCTGGGTCGTCACTCCAAAGAGCTGGATTCAGGTCACCGACCCCACCCAGATCTTCCAGACCATCGACACAGCCTTGGCCCAAACCGCCAGCTCCAGCACAACGGCCAACTCCAAGCTTCGGCGTCCCACCACTCAAAAATAGCTCCGCTTTAAACCAAAGGCCCTGTTCTTCAACAAGAGCAGGGCCTTTCAAATTGCGACGAACGTCGCAAAACGACTGTTTGTTTCAAAGCAACTGGAGCAACGTCGAAAAACGATAAGCTATCAACAAGGAAAGAATTGCACCCTATGCCACTTTACGAATACGAATGCACCCAGTGCCACGAACGCACAGAAAAGATCCAGAAGTTCTCCGACCCGGAGATCACAACCTGCCCGCACTGCAGCGGACATCTCGAGCGTGTCCTCTCCGCTCCCGCCGTCACCTTCAAGGGCGGAGGCTGGTACGCCGACGGCTACGGCAACGCCAAGCCAAAGTCCTCCGGCGAAACGAAAAGCTCCTCATCCGACTCCGCCGGCAAATCCTCATCAGACTCGAGCAGCTCAACCGCCCCCGCCTCAACTGCACCGGCGCCTTCGACACCATCGACAACAGCATCCACTTCGGACAAAAAGTAAGGCCTACTCCGGCAACATCTCAATCAGTTCCTGCTCACCATCCACAAGATAGCAAGCAATGAACCTCATCGGAGCCGTCTCCGACGCATTATCGAACCGCACAACCGTAGCCCGGGCCGGTTCATGAAACGCACTTCCAGCGGCAAGAGTCACAGCAGCTTCACCCTCGACCTGCAAGATAGCCGTTCCCTCAGCGATATAACCAACCACGGGGCACGGATGAAGATGCCGTCCCGTCCGTTGCCCTGGTTGAAAGATAATCTCGCGAACTTCCACCGTTGAGACATTCCTGTCTCCGAGCACCGCGCTGAGCAAAGGTCTGCGAACAATCGTGTCATAGTTCATACAGCTTCGATGATCGCAGCAGCACCCGGATTCAGGACAATCGCAGCCCCAACCATGATCTACTTCTTCGGCGGCGGTGGAACCTTCTTGCCTTCCTTGCGCGCCTCCGACAATCCAATCGCAATCGCTTGCTTTGGATTCGTGACTTTCTTCCCACTCCGGCCGCTCTTCAGCTTGCCCTGCTTCATCGCCTTCATCTCGCGCTCAACGTCCTTGCCTGCCGACGGACTGTACTTTCGCGTTGAACTCGATTTCTTAGCCGCTGCCTTCTTAGCAGGAGCCTTCTTCGACGCAACTTTCTTAGTCGACTTCTTAGCTGCCTTTTTCGTTGCCTTCTTCGCTGCCTTCTTCGTTGCCATAGCTATTCTCCCTCTCGTCTAAGAGGCAGCGAGAATACCGCGAGTTGCATCACCATCGGACTCCCGCAATAAAAGCGAGTGCAAAGCGCAATCCGTTTAGGTCGGCGTAGACTGATCTGGCTGAAGCCCCATAAGACCACTAAATCTCGGAGAAGCCCCCTAAGACTATGACCCGAACCATAGGACGAATTATCAAGTGGGTATTAGCGCTGATCGTAGTGGTTGGCGTTACGATGCTGGGAGTCCGTTCTTTCAGGGTGCTCAGCGGGCCGGAACTGCAGCCATGGCACACCTTCGTTCCCCATGAATTGACCGCAGATCAGCTCGACGCGGCGGACTGGAATCGTTACCTCGCCCAAGAGGACGAGATTATGGCGAGCGTTCGTGCCGAGGTCAGCCAGAAACTCGCACCCGGCGAGCGCGTACCCATCAATCGCTACTTCGAGGCGAGTCCGATTTATCCGGCGCATTTCGCGCACGATTGGAATCGCTCCTACGTCTTGGAACCGGACGGCAAGCCGATCGGCGTCGTGGTCCTTCTGCATGGACTCACCGATTCGCCTTACAGCCTCCGGCATATCGCGCAACGTTATCGTGATCGCGGCTTCCTCGCCATCGGTCTCCGTTTGCCTGGTCATGGAACAGTGCCGGCGGGCCTGACCAATGTCCGCTGGGAAGACTGGATGGCAGCAACCCGGCTGGCCGTACGCGAAGCGCGTCGGCGAGTCCCTGCCCCCGCACCACTTCATCTGGTCGGATTCTCGAACGGCGGGGCACTTGCGATGAAGTACGCGCTGGATGCCCTGGAAGACCCGAAGCTCTCACGTCCCGACCGAATCCTGCTGTTCACACCAATGATCGGCATCACCCGCTTTGCACGCTTTGCCGGACTGGCCGCCCTGCCGGCCATCCTCCCGCCGTTTGCAAAGGCCGCGTGGCTCAGCGTCGTACCGGAATTCAATCCGTTCAAATACAACTCCTTTCCTGTAAACGGTGCCCGTCAATCCTTCAGGCTTACCGATGCGCTGCAGGCGCAGATTCAGCGCCTCGCACGCACGTCACAACTCGGCGGCCTGCCGCCGGTCATTACCTTTCAGTCGGTCATCGATTTCACCGTTAGCACACCAGCGATCCTCACGGGACTGTATGCGTATCTACCCGACAACGGGAGCGAGATCGTACTGTTTGATGTAAACCGCACACTCAAGTTCTCCCCGCTCCTGCGTCAGTCGTCCTACGTCGCAGTCGATCGGCTCACGCCCACCACGCCCCAGACCTTCCGTTTCACTGTCATTGCAAATGCAGACGACGGCACCGATGCGACAGTCGAGCGCAGCATCGCGCCGGGCGAATTGAAAGCTGAAGTTCGCCCACTGAATCTGCCTTATCCGCCTGGAATTTTCTCGCTTTCTCATCTGGCGATACCAATTCCAATGGACGATCCACTGTACGGAATGCATCCCGACCCAAAAACCGCAGACAACTACGGCTACAACCTCGGCGCGATGGACGCCCGCGGTGAACGCGGCGCACTAATCGTCGATCAGGATTTCCTGACGCGGCTATCATCCAATCCGTTCTTTCCCTACCTGCTCGATCGAGTCGATGATGGAATTATCCATCCTTCAACTCCGTCGGGGCACCACATCCCCACACCCGGATCTGCGGGCCTACCGGTGCGCCTCGAAGCCATCCTGTCAACATTTCGCCCGGACGACGGCGAGGGACAAGCATTCGCAGGACCGTAGTAACTACATCCTATGATGAGAGGCCCAGCCATTACCGGCACTCGCCGCTGCCTTTCATAGCGGAATCGCAATTAGATGTACCCACAGTTGTCCATGCCTAGCGACAACAAAGGCATAACGGTGATCAAAGCGACAGGGGCGGATAAAGAACAGAGCCGAGAATAAGGACGAGCTGCTCTACATGCTTTTGTCAGTCTTTATCCTTTTGATCACCGTTACGCTCTCCGTGTAGACCTTCCATGATTTCGCTCTAGCTGTCCAGCTTCTTCACCACCAGCTCATTCAGCAGCGCAGGATTCGCCTGTCCCTTCGACAGCTTCATCACCTGCCCCACAAAGAACGCCGATACCGTCTTCTTTCCGCCGCGATACTGCTCCACCTGCTTCGGATTCGCGGCGATCACCTCATCGATCATCTTCTCAATCGCGCCTGCATCCGAGATCTGTTGCGGCTTCTCCCGCTCATACACCACAGGAAAATCCTCATTCTTCTCGAACGCACTATCCAACAGCTGCTTCAGCATCTTGCTCGAAAGCTCACCCGACTCCGCCAGATCAGCCGCCATCACAATCCCAGCCATGCTCACCGGAGACTGCTCCAGTTCCAGCCCCGCCAGACGCAGCCGCATCGTCAACTCGCTCGTCAGCAACGAAGCCACGCGCTTCGGACTCTTCGCCTTCTTCGCCGCTTCCTCAAAGCTATCCGCAAAAGCCCGCGTAGCCGTCAGCGTAGCCGCGTCCTGCGCCGAAATCTCATACTCCGCAATCATCCGCGCACGCCGCGCCTCCGGAAGCTCCGGCATCTGCTTCAAGATCTCTTCCTGCCACGCCGCACCCACTACGAGTGGCGGCAAATCCGGCTCCGGAAAATACCTGTAGTCATGCGCCTGCTCCTTCGAGCGCATCGAGTATGTCCGTCCCTCTGCGTTATTCCAAAGCCGCGACTCCTGCACAACGCGCCCACCATCTTCGAGCACGCCAATCTGCCGCTCAATCTCGTACTCCACCGCCGAGCGAATGTACCGAAAGCTATTAACGTTCTTCACTTCAGCCTTCGTTCCAAACTGCTTCGCGCCTTTCAACATCACGCTCACATTCGCATCGCAGCGCAGCGAACCCTCTTCCATATTGCAGTCGCTTACACCCGTGTACAGCAGAATCTCCTTCAGCTTCGTCAGGTACTCAAATACCTCATCCGCCGTCCGCAAATCGGGCTCGCTCACAATCTCCACCAGCGGCGTCCCACACCGATTCAAATCGATGTAAGTCCGGTTCACCGAGTCTGCAAACCCATCATGCACACTCTTGCCTGCATCCTCTTCCATGTGCAGCCGGGTCACACCAATCCGCTTCGTAATCGCCGCACCACTCGCATCCAACGCCGGGACCTCAATCCATCCATGCTCCGCAATCGGCCTATCGAACTGCGATATCTGATACCCCTTCGGCGAGTCCGGATAAAAGTAATTCTTCCGCGCAAAGATACTCGTCTCGCGAATCTCGCAATTAATCGCCTTCGCCGCCAGCACCGCAAACTCCACCGCTTTGCGATTCAGCACAGGCAGCGCACCCGGCAATCCCAGGCAAGTCGGACACGTATGCGTATTCGGCTCCCCACCATACTGATTCACGCACCCGCAAAAGGCCTTCGAGGCTGTCAAAAGCTGAACATGAACCTCCAGCCCAATCACAGGCTGGTACTTGGCAAGAATCTCAGGCGAAAGTGCAGTGGCAGTAGACATAATCAACTCGATTCTACCAAGCCCTTACATCCTTCAACGCGTGTCCTTATGCTGCATCGTCAAACAGCCCTCGATCTCCCGCTGCCACTCTGGACCACTTTCGCGGTCGCGCTTTCCCATTGCCTCCACATTTCCATTCACCGTTTCATTCAATGCTGTCCGCACATACGTCACTGCCACGCTTGTTGCCGAGGCATTCAGCGCCGTCAGCTTTACATCTACCGTGAACACTACAGTATCCGGAAGGAACGCCACATACTGCATCCGTCCTCCCTCCAGGTCGAAGATCGTATTGACCCAGACACTCTTGTGCGAACCATGCGCAACAGTAAAGACAGCTCCCTGCGCGTCCTCGCCAGGTTGCGGATGCAGAAACTCAGGCTTCCACTGTTCTCCGGCCCAGCAGCGTTCTGCTTCTGGACCGAACAGAGTCGCCGCACGGCGAAAAGGTTCTGGAACCACGAACTGAAAACTATTGCTCACATGTGCCGGCGCAGCCGAGGTCTGACCCATCGCCGGTAGCTGTTGAGTGCCTATCGGCAGTATGGCGAACGCAAAAATCAACAGTGTGTTATTTTTCATCTCCGCTCCTTCAATCGATGGCTATCCGTCGCCTGAAGCTTCAGTCCATAGATACTCCTGAACTGCTCAATCTCTTTTAGCGTCTGCGGCGAAAACGCCGGTTTGCCTTCAAATGCATGCAGCACGATTCCTTCAAGCAAGTCCCCCAGACTCATATCCTTCAGTTCTGCCACCGCTTTCAATACCTTGACCAGGTTCTTCTCCATCCGTACGCCAGTCTGGACGCGCTCTACTTCAATGATCTTCGTTTCTTTCATGTGTACCAATGTACCACGGTACCATAAATTTGCAGATATTTATTCCCGGTTCAATTGACAGATTCCTCAATGCAAAGCTGGGATCAACACCCTAACTCCAGGCATTTGCATCTCACCCACATGCCCTTTCGTCTACGCCCTCGCCAACCCGCGCCGCCGCAGACCCACGACGCCCAGAAACACCTCGAGCGGCCCAGCGCTCAGGACATCTACGAGCAAGTAGCCAACAACGCCCGCCAGGAGCTCGGCCGCTCCAGCGTCTCTCTCGCCATCTCAGCCCTCGCCGGTGGAATCTTCATGGGCCTCTCCGCTCTCGGCAACGCCATCGCCATCGCGCTCCTCACCACGCCAGGCACCGTCCCTACCCATAGGATTTTCTTCATCGGCAAAATGTTCTACCCTCTCGGTTTCATCGTCGTCATTCTCGGCCGCTCGCAACTCTTCACCGAAAACACCCTCTATCCCGTAGCTCTTGTCCTCGCCGAAAAGCGTTACTTCTGGCAGACCATGCGCCTCTGGGGAGTCGTCCTTCCCTTCAACATCCTCGGAGCCCTCGCCTTCGCAGCTATCGCTTCCCTCACCACCGCAGTCCAGCCGGACGTAGTCCGCTCCCTCGGCCAACTAGGCCTCGAAGCCATCCACAACCCCGCCTCCACCATCTTCTGGAGCGGAGTCATGGGCGGGTGGATCATCGCCACCGTAGCCTGGCTCGTCTCCGGCTCGCACTCCATCACCGGCTCCGTCATGATCATCTGGATGCTCGCCTTCGTCGTCGGCCTCGGAAACTTCGCGCACTGCATCGCCGCCAGTGGCGAAGTCCTCACCGCCGTCCTCACTGGAAGCACACCCTGGCTCTCCTACCCTCGCTGGCTCATCCCAGCCGTGGCCGGCAACATCTGTGGCGGCGTGGGCATGGTCACTCTTCTCGAATACGGCCAGGTCATCTACGGAGGCGACGCCGAAGCCGAAGCTCTTCCCGCTCTACCTAAATCGGAAGACCCCACCACTTAGCCTCAGCATTGTTCCGATCCTAACGAGGCAATGCGTCATCCATTCAGTAGAGGTAAGTACATGTCATCTGAAACCGCAAAGATCGTACGCTTCCACAAAACCGGCGCCGCCGAAGTCCTCCAGCTCGATGAGCTTCCCCTCCCCGAGCCTGCCGCAAACGAAGTTCGCCTCCGCGTCAAAGCCATCGGGCTCAACCGCGCCGAGGTCATGTTTCGCGAAAACCACTATCTCGTCACTCCCGAACTCCCGTCCAAACTAGGCTACGAGGCATCCGGCACCGTAGAAGCCATCGGCCCCAACGTCGACCCCTCCTGGCTCGGCAAAACCGCCAGCACCGTTCCCGCCTTCCCTCTCAACAAATACGGCGTCTGCGGCGAGGTCGCCATCGTCCCCGTCCACTCCCTCGCCGAATACCCGGCAAACCTCTCGCCCGAAGAAGGCACCTCCATCTGGATGCAGTACATCACCGCATATGGAGGCCTCATTCACCACGCCCACCTGGCCAAAGGGGACTTCGTTCTCCTCACCGCCGCCAGCAGCAGCGTGGGCCTCGCCGCCATCGAGCTCATCAAAACCGAAGGCGCCATCAGCATCGCCACCACGCGCACATCCGCCAAAAAAGCCGGCCTCCTCGCCATCGGAGCCGATCACGTCATCGTCACCGACGAAGAAGACCTTGTCGCCCGCGTCAAGGAGATCACCGGCGGCAAAGGCGCCCGCATCATCTTCGATCCCATAGCTGGCAAAGGCCTCGAAACCCTCGCCACAGCTGCAGCCTTCGGAGCCATCATCATCGAGTACGGCGCTCTGGCCACCGAGCCCACACCCTACCCACTCTTTCCCGCGCTCGCCAAGGCCCTCACCATCCGTGGCTACACCCTGTTCGAGATCGTAGCCAATCCCAATATCCTGACCAAAGCCAAAAAATATGTCTTCGACCAAATCGCCGCAGGACACTTCAAGCCCCGCATCGACAAGGTCTTCCCTCTATCCCAGATCGTCGAAGCCTATCGCTACATGGAGTCAAACCAGCAGATCGGCAAAATCGTCGTCACCGTCTAATCGCCAAAACGGCAGACGGACTCACCATCCGTCTGCTGCTTCATTGCGAACCAGCCACTTTCCTGGTCAGAATCGTCTCTACATTGCTTTTATCCACCAACGCAACTCCCGTATCGATAAATGCAGGAAACGGCGAAAACGGATCAAGCGCAAAATCCCCGGTCAGCGGCTTCACCGGATAGTGATAAAGATCATCCAATCCCTTCAGGCCCAGCCGCGCCATCGTGTAAGGCTTCTGCGAGATCGTCGAATCGATGACTCCATCCTTCACCAGCTGCAGCGTGGCCTCATCCGTATCCATCGCCACCAGCAACCTGCCCGGATCCCCGTTGGCCTTGGCGCGTCTCAACGCCTCACCTACGTCTTTGCCCGAAGCCGACTCAAGGCAAACAAAAGCATCCACCCTGTCCGCGCCTTTTTTGGCGAGATACTCCTGTGCCTTGTCCATCGCCGTGCCCAGAATCGCCCTTAATGTCGAACACGTCCACCACCTTGATCCCCGGAAACGACGAGAACACATCCTTGTACCCCTTCAACCGTTCATCAAGATTCGGCTGACCCGGATTCGTGAAGAACACCACATTCCCCTTGCCATTCAGCACCGCCGCCACGCGATGCCCACCCAGCCTTCCAGCCTCCAGATTGTTCGTCCCGATAAAATACAACCGCTTGCTCTCAGGCGAGTCCGAGTCCATCGTAATCACCGGAATCCCCGCTGCTATCGCTGCATCGATCTCCGGAGCGAGCAACTGCGAGCTCGCCACCGACACAAGAATTCCCGCGGGCTTAGTCGCCACGACCTTGCGAAACTCGTCCACCTCGGCCTGCGGATCGAAGTTCTTCGGCCCGCGAGTATCCGCCGTGACCCCAAACTCCGTCGCAGCCTTTTGAAACCCCTCCGAAGCAGTCTTCCAGTAAGCCACATCGAGGTTTGTCGCGACCAGGTAGTAGCGCTCGCTCTTGCTATGCCGCGTGCAGCCTTCCAGAAGTGGAAGCGTACCAATCAGGACAATAAGAATTCCCCTCAGCCACAAGCTCATCGCAAAACCTCCAATGAGACAGTGCTGTCCGAATCCTCCGAAGCACCGACCGAATCGGGCAGCGTCGCGGATTGTCTCTCCGCGAAGCCCGAATCTTACTCCAAACCGATCAAGGTTGGCGCATCGGTGCAGTCTTTTGGTGTGACGAGATGAAAATTTTTTTGATTTCGATCGTTCTTCCTGCGGCGCATAAGGGCCGATCAATGCAATTGCCCGAGAGTTCCTGACACGCGCCCAAATACCACGACCTTCAACCCCACACTGTAAACTTGAATTCAGCATGGTTCTACCCTTCGTCCGCGAACTCCTCGCGGACCTTGAACACTCTGAAGCCTTCGAGCGTGTGCGACGCCATCTGAGCGCCGGCACGGGGCGTCGTCGTGTCTCTGGACTCACCGCCACCGCTCGCGCCCTCTACCTTCCCTACTTCGTCCGCGCCGCCGCCGCTCCTTCCGTCATCATCGTCCCCGACAACAAGGCCGCCGAATCCCTCCACGCCGCCGTCCTCTCCGCCTGCGAGCTCACCGGAGCACTCCCCGCCGAAGCCGTCCTCCGCCTCCCCGCTCACGACGTCCTCCCCTTCGAAAACCTCTCCCCCCACTCCGAAATCCAGGAGACCCGCGCCGCCACCCTCTGGAAAATCGCCGCTCATCACACCGGCCCGCGCCTCGTCATCGTCCCCGTCGAATCCGCCTGCATGAAGCTCTTCCCCCGCGACTTCTACCGCGGCCTCGCCCTCCACCTCCACGTCGGCGAAGAGCACATCCCCGACATGCTCATCGAGCATCTCCTCTCCGTCGGCTACACCCGCGTCGATGTCGTCGAGATGCCCGGCCAGGTCACCATCCGCGGCGGCATCATCGACGTCTACTCCCCCGAGCAGGACCGCCCCGTCCGCATCGACTTCTTCGGCGACGAGATCGAGTCCATCCGCAAATTCGACCCCGAGACCCAGCGCTCCAGCTCCCAACTCGACGAGCGCCCTTCTCCTCCCCCTCACCGAAACCCCAGTCACCGAAAAACTCCTCACCGCCATCAACGCCCGCCTCACCCGAGCAGGCGCAGCCGGTGCAGCCCTCGAAGGCGGTGAAGAGCCAGTCGAACTCCAAACCCACGTCAGCACCCGCACAGGCGAAGCCACCGTCTTCCCCGGCTGGGAGTTCTTCGCCCCCGTAGCCGGAGCCACCCAAACGCTCCTCGACCTCCTCGGCCCCACCACCCGCGTCTTCCTCGAAGAGCCAGCCATGATCAAAAATCAGGGCGAGCGCTGGTGGAACAAGATCGAGCAACGCCACGACCGCTCCGGCATCGGCAATCTCATCCGTCCCGAAGACATCTACCTCTCCCCCTGGGATCTCGAAGACCGCCTCCGCCGCTTCACCGGTTGCGACCTCGACCAGCTAGGCGCAGTAGACGTCCTCGACGCCGACCGCAGCGAGCTCTCCGAAGTCGACTTCGCCACCCGTCCTACCCAGCGCTTCCACGGATCGATACCAGCGTTGATCGACGCGCTCAACGCATTAATGAAGCAAGACGCCCGCATCCTCCTCACCGCCCCCAATCAGGGCGAAGTCGAGCGCCTCGCCGGACTCCTCCAGGAGTATCAAGTCCCCTACCGCCTCGGCTCCCGCACCGACCAGCACGGCTCCTCCAACGTCTACTCCGAGTCCAGCTACCTCGCCGGAGACCTCCGCACTCCCGTCATCGTTCGCACCACCATCGCCGCTGGCGTTCAGGTCCTCGACCTCGACAAATCCACCGCCCGCCAGATCATCATCTTCGGCGCGCAGGACCTCTCCGACGAAGCCGACATCACCGCGCGCCCCATCCGCCGCAGCAAATCCAAAACCGCCGCCTTCATCTCCGATTTCCGCGACCTCGCTGTTGGCGACTACGTCGTCCACGTCGAACACGGCATCTCCCGTTACTGCGGCCTCCGCGTCATCGATGAAAATCCAAACAGATCTCCGGATGAACCAGCCGCGCCCCCACTCGAGCTGATGATCCTCGAGTTCGCCGACGAAGCCAAGCTCTACGTCCCGCTCACCCGCCTCGATCTCATCCAGAAGTACCGCTCCACCGACACCGGCCCCGCCCCCCAGCTCAACAAACTCGGCACGCAGTCCTGGCAAAAAACCAAGACCCGCGTCAAAAAAGCCATGGCCGACATGGCCGCCGAGCTCCTCAAGCTCTACGCCCAGCGCGAGGCCACCCAGGGCACACCCTTCTCGCCCGACACCAACATGCAGCGCGAGTTCGAAGACGCCTTCGACTTCAACGAGACCGACGACCAGCTCTCCGCCATCGCCGACATCAAGGCCGACATGGAATCCACCCAGCCCATGGACCGCCTCCTCTGCGGCGACGTAGGCTACGGCAAAACCGAAGTCGCCATGCGCGCCGCCTTCAAAGCCGTGCAGGACTCCAAGCAAGTAGCCGTCCTCACCCCCACCACCGTCCTCTCCTTCCAGCACTACGAGTCCTTCAAACGCCGCTTCGCCAACTTCCCCGTCAACGTCGAGATGATCTCTCGCTTCCGCACCGCCAAAGAGCAAAAAGAGATCCTCGAAAAAGTAGCCGACGGCAAAGTCGACATCCTCATCGGCACCCACCGCCTCCTCTCCAAAGACCTCAAGTTCCAGGACCTCGGCCTCCTCGTCGTCGACGAAGAGCAGCGCTTCGGCGTCCGCCACAAAGAGCGCCTCAAGCAAATGCGCGCCCACATCGACGTGCTCGCCATGTCCGCCACGCCCATCCCGCGCACGCTCCACATGTCGCTCATCGGTCTCCGCGACATGTCCGTCATCGAGACGCCCCCCAAAGACCGCATGGCCATCCAGACCATCGTCGCCAAGTTCGACGAAAAGCTCATCCGCACCGCCGTCGAAATGGAGCTCGAGCGCGGTGGCCAGACCTACTTCGTCCACAACCGCGTCGAAACCATCTACGACCTCGCCGCCAAGATCCGCGAGCTAGTCCCGCAAGCACGCATCGTCATCGGCCACGGCCAACTTCCCGAGGCCGAACTCGAACGCGTCATGCTCGCCTTCATGAACCACGAGTACGACGTCCTCGTCGCCACCTCCATCATCGAGAACGGCCTCGACATCCCCCTCGCCAACACCATCATCATCAATCGCGCCGACCGCCACGGCCTCTCCGAGCTCTACCAGCTCCGCGGCCGCGTAGGCCGCAGCAATCGCCGCGCCTACAGCTACCTCCTCATCCCACCCGAAAAAGAGCTAACCGAAATCTCCCGTCGCCGTCTCGCCGCACTCAAAGAGTTCTCCGACCTCGGCGCAGGCTTCAAAATCGCCGCCCTCGACCTCGAACTCCGCGGCGCAGGCAACATGCTCGGCGGCGAGCAATCCGGCCACATCGAAGCCATCGGCTTCGAGATGTACACCTCCATGCTCGAAGAGGCCGTCCGCAAGATGAAGGGCGAAGAAGACAAACCCGCCCACGCCTCCACAGTCATCAACCTCGGCATCTCCGTCCGCATCGACGCCGACTACATCCCCGAAGAGAACCAGCGCCTGCGCATGTACAAACGCATCGCCGGAGCCGAAGACTACACAGCCCTGGCCGACGTCCGCGCCGAGCTACAAGACCGCTACGGCACCCCACCCGAATCCGTCCTGAATCTCCTCGCCGCCGGAGAGATCCGTCTCCACTGCCAGCAACTAGGCATCGCCCAGATCGACCGCAAGCGCACCCAGATCGAACAAGGCGTCGGCACACACAAAACGAAAACCTTCGTCGAGATGCTCCACATCAAATTCGCCGATCGCAGCGCCGACCCCACCGCGCCCACCGTCGATCCCGGCACTCTCATGAAGCTCGTCAGCCGCAACACCAAACGCGGAGCCCAGTTCACCCCCCAGGGCATCCTCCGCTGGCCCCTCACCTCCGCCAAAGCCGAAGAAGTCCTCGCCGAAACCCGCGCTCTGCTCGACTCCCTCACACCATCGAAATAAAGCAGTCGCACAGCAGCATCACAGCTCAACGACCACTTTACCCGGAGCACCAGTGGCTACCAGCGCATGCGCAGCCTCAATGTCTGCTCCCGTAAAGCGCTTCTCGCTAAGAAGCGGCTTGAGCTTTCCCGCCTCAGAAAGCGCCGCGGCTTCAACCAGAATCCTGCCATGGTGCGCCCGATCCTGCCCCGTAATTATCGGCAACAACGTAAACACCCCAGAGTAAGTCGCGCCTCGAAACGACAACGGAGCCAGCGAGTGCGATCCCCATCCAAGACAACTAACTGCATGTCCTGTATACCGCTTCACCGCGGCCAGAGAAGCATCAAGCGTAGCGCCCCCCACCGTGTCGTAAACAATATCGAAGCCCAGCCCATCCGTATTTGCCGCCACATATTCCTCCACCGAAGTGGAGCGGTAATCAATCGGGATCGCACCGAAGCCTTCCACGATCTTCCGTTTTTCCGGCGACACTGTCGCGAATACCTGCGCCCCAAAAGCACGCGCAAGCTGCACCGCAACATGACCCACACCACCTGCGCCGGCATGGATCAATACCTTCTGGCCCTCATGCACCTTTGCCCGATCGACCAACCCCTCCCATGCCGTAATCGTGATCAGAGGAAGAGCAGCCGCTTCGCGCATCGAAAGCATCGCCGGTTTCAGTGCAAGAAGATTCGCATCAGCAGCGACGAACTCCGCGAGCGTTCCCTGCAGCCCACCAACGCCCCCCACCATGCCATACACGGCATCCCCCGGCTTGAATGCCGAAACGCCTTGACCCACTTCCTCAACCACGCCCGCCATATCGAGCCCTAAAACAGCAGGAAGTGGTTGCTTGGCATGTACTGCCTTCCCCGCTCGAATCTTAGTGTCCAGCGGATTCACTCCACTCGCACAAATACGAACAAGCACTTCGCCAGTCCTTAAAGCTGGACGCGGAAGCTCAGTCTCCTGAAGTGATCCATCTGCTTCCCGAACCACGTAACCGCGCATGAACTCTCCTCTCTCCTGGGGATGGATCGCTGCTCACATACCGGACAAGTTCGAAGTCCTCATCAGTCATCGCGGAATACGGAGCAATTCGATTGAGTATCGATCTTTATGAACGGGAGTATAGCGAACTCTCTCTCGGGCCCATTACAAACAGCCACGATTCTCGGCTGCCGCTCCTGAGGCCTGTCTACAGGCGTCCACCCATCTAAATTAGGCCCTGTCAGCATTTAGCGATTTATCCAGCAACCCGTTATCATTCCTTCAGTACAGGAGTGAAATGCATCCACTCATTCGAGTCGGCGAAATCAGTATTACCTTTTTAAAAACACGCCACGAAACCCACGGTGTCCTCGATCTCTTTGAGATGACCATCCCTCCCAAAAGCCACATACTCCTCTCGCATCTCCACCGCGACTACGACGAAACCGTCATAGGCCTCAACGGCATCACCACCTGGACCCTCGACGGCACCGACTACGAACTCCACCGCGGCGAACAACTCTTCATCCCTCGCGGCACCATTCACACCTACGCCAATCGCCACAAATCCACCGCGCGGGTCATGTTCATCCTCACCCCCGGCCTCATCGGCCCCGAATACTTCCACGAACTCGCCGCCGTCATCAACGTCGAAGGCTCACCAAACCTCGCCGCAATCGGCTCCATCATGACCCGCTACGGCGTAGTTCCCGTAACCACCTAAGCAAAGCGTTCTATGCTCTTGCCTTTCTTGCTTATCATCCCCGAAGGGATCTGCTTTTCGCCTTCGCCTTCCCATCCTGACCAATCCAGCCCGGGTGCCCCATCCTTCGTGCTTTTGCGAAGGGTGGGAATGTAATCCTCCTCCCAGCCAGCCGTTGCTGTTGTTGTTGTTGCTGCTGTTCTTATTTATCCCCAAAGGGGGATCTGCCGTTGCCTTTCTATCCCATCCCCAAAAAACGTCATCTCGACCGAAGGCGGCGCGTTTGCCGCCGCAGTGGAGAGATCCCTGTATTTCGTTTTGGCCTTTGCCTTTCCCCTTGCACTTTGCTTCTTTGGTGCCCCACAAAATCTCTTCCGCTTTTGCCAACCCCAAGACTTCGCCCTGCGCCTCTCACAAGAAAAGGGAGTTAGCTCCGCAACCCAATCAAATCCAACAACTTACCATCCCCACCCTAAAATTCCCCAGCAAAAACCCATGTCAAGCCCCAAAACACCCAAACCAAACAAAACAAACCACATCCATTTGCGTAGGAGTTTCACTCAATCCGATACACATTAAATAAGAATCAAGAAAATCCTCGGCAAACGCCGGGGATTTTTCATTTAAACCCATAACCCTTTTAGAAAGACGATTTTGCCCGTAACCCATTTAGAAAGACGATTTTAGAAGAAACAAATCACGCAAACCTATGATTCCAATAAACTTACAAATCAATAGGGGGAGGGGGGTACCCACCCAAATCCAAATCCCGTAGACTTCCCACAACCACCATGCGCGCCCAAACTCTCTTCACCGCCCTCACCCTCGGAGCCCTCATGCTCACACCCTCGGCACCAGCCCAACGCCTCTCCGCCGACGGCGCAGCCCAAACCTTCAACGTCGTCTCCGAACAGTTCTTCTCCGACGTCTACTTCCACTTCTCCCCCACCACAGGCACCCAGGCCGGCCTCCACCAGTACAACAACCAGCTCGAAGACTACTCCGCCGCTAACGTCCAAAAACAAATCGCCGCGCTCCACCTCTACGAAAAGAAACTCGCCGCAATCGATCCCACCGCGCTAGACGCCAACGTCGCAGCCGACTATCAAATCCTCCTCAACAACATCCACTCCGAGCTCCTCTCCCTCGAGGTCATCCGCAACTGGGAGAAGAATCCCGACAACTACTCCTCCGGCGTAACCAACTCCATCTTCGTCCTGATGGAGCGACCCTTCGCTCCCGTCGATGTTCGCCTTCGCTCCGCCATCGAGCGCGAGAAGCAGATCCCGCAAGTCTTCGTCGAAGCCCGCAAGAACCTCAAGAACCCACCGCGCATCTTCACCGAGATCGCACTCGAGCAGATCGACGGCATCGTCAGCTTCTTCCAGAACGACGTCCCGCTAGCCTTCAAGGACGCAACCGACCCAACAGACAAAGCCGAGTTCGCCAAGACCAACGCCGCCGTCATCGACGCCCTCAAATCCTACGGCGCATGGATGAAGTCCGACCTTCTCCCGCGCTCCAACGGCGACTTCCGGCTCGGCGCCGAAACCTTCAGCAAGAAGCTCAGCTACGACGAGATGGTCGACATCCCTCTCGACCACCTCCTCCAGATCGGCTTCGACGACCTCCACCGCAATCAGGCCGAGTTCAACCGCGTCGCCAAAGAGGTCGATCCCACCAAGACACCCAAGGAAGTCCTCGCCGAACTAGCCACCATCCATCCCGCGCCCGACAAGCTCCTCGGCTCCTTCCAGGACACCTTCTCCAGCCTCATCTCCTTCATCAACACCCACCACATCATCACCATCCCCAGCAAGGTCGAACCCACCCTCCAGGAGACGCCGCCCTTCATGCGCGCCACCACGCAGGCCTCCATGGACCCTCCCGGCCCCTTCGAGACCCACTCCACCATCGCCTACTTCAACGTAACTCTGCCTGAACGCGACTGGACGCAAGCTCACATCGCCGAACACATGGCCGCCTTCAACGTAGGCACCATCATCAGCACCAGCGTCCACGAGGCCTATCCGGGACATTACGTCCAGTTCCTCTGGATGCCTACCTTCTCCAGCAACATCCGCAAGCTCCTCGGAGCCAACACCAACATCGAAGGCTGGGCTCACTACACCGAGCAGATGATGCTCGACGAGGGCTACGCCGCACCTCCGCCAAACGCCACACCCGAACAAATCCGCGAGTCAAAACTCATCCGCCTGGGCCAACTCCAAGACGCGCTCCTCCGCGACGCCCGCTTCATCAACGCCATCAAGCTCCACACCGGCCAGGGCGTCACCGGCGGCCCGTGGACGATCGATCAGGCCGTCGATTTCTTCGTCAACGAAGGCTATCAATCACGCTCCGTCGGCCTCGTCGAAACCAAGCGCGGCACCTCCGACGCAACCTACCTCTACTACACGCTAGGCAAGCTCCAGATCATGAAGCTCCGCGAGGACATGAAGAAAAAACAAGGCGCAGCCTTCAACCTCCAGGACTTCCACAACAACCTAATGAAGCAAGGCTTCGCCCCAATCAAAGTAGTCCGCAAAGCCATGCTCCACGACAACTCACCAGTTCTCTAAAACCAGATCGACCACGGATTCTACGGAACAACGCGGATTAAAGACTTAGATTTTTTGATCCGTGTTTATCCGCGAAAAATCCGTGGTCGTCTTTTTTCTCCTCCCCAACAGTGCTATCCAACCTTTAACGCTGCCCTGCTAGCATTTTCTACAACGAAACTGCATCCAAGGAATCCATGACACAAAACATCACTCCCCAGAAGATCCGCAAAGCCGTGTTTCCCGCCGCCGGCCTGGGCACGCGCTTCCTCCCCGCCACCAAAGCCACACCGAAAGAGATGCTCTGCCTCGTCGACAAGCCCCTCATCCAATACGGCGTCGAAGAGGCCGTAGCCGCGGGCTGCACCGAGATCATCATCGTCACCAGCCGCGGCAAGTCCACCATGGAAGACCACTTCGACCGCTCCCCCGAGCTCGAAGCCTCTCTCGCCGCCAAGAACAAGACCGCGCTCCTCGAGATCGCACGCTCCGTCTCCAAGCTCGCCAAGATCACCTTCACGCGCCAGTCCGAACCCCTCGGCCTCGGCCACGCCGTCCTTCAGGCCAAAGAGATCGTAGGCAACGAGCCCTTCGCCGTCCTCCTCCCCGACGACATCGTCGACGCCCGCGTCCCCTGCATGAAGCAGATGGTCGAAGCCTTCAACGAGACCCAATCCAGCATC
The DNA here is from genome assembly GCA_963831665.1 of uncultured Acidobacteriaceae bacterium. Lineage (GTDB taxonomy): Bacteria > Acidobacteriota > Terriglobia > Terriglobales > Acidobacteriaceae > Edaphobacter. The sequence goes on from CAWHRG010000001.1 coordinate 1,053,616, forward strand.
CTCGGCTCCGAGGTCGTCGAAGGCGCAGCCATCCAGAACTACGGCAGCCTCGACTGCACACCCGACCCCAGGAACCCGCGCCTCCTCGCCGTAAAGAACATGGTCGAGAAGCCCAAGCCCGAGGAAGCCCCCTCACAGAACGCCATCATCGGCCGCTACATCCTCACCCCACGCATCTTCGACATGCTCGAACACATCACCCCCGGCGCAGGCGGAGAACTCCAACTCACCGACGGCATCAAAGCCCTGCTCCAATACGAAAAAGTCTACGGCTTCAGCTACGAAGGCAAGCGCCACGACGCCGGCGACAAACTAGGCTTCCTCAAAGCCACCGTCGAGTTCGCCCTCAAGCACGACCAACTAGGCCCAGACTTCCGCGCCTGGCTCAAATCCTTCCCCATCTAGTATTCTCGACACCGACACGAAACCCACGTTCCTGAATCTAGGACGTGGGTTTCTTCAGCTGCACCCTTCCCAAATTTCATTTCATCCAATCCCCACCGCGTTGACTGATACAAACGCGAAGGAGTTTCGTAATGCCTTCTCTCTTCGACCCCATCCAAGTAGGCGACCTCCACCTCCCCAACCGCATCTTCATGGCCCCGCTCACGCGCCTCCGTGGAACCCCCGACCACATCCCCACGCCCATCATGGTCGACTACTACACCCAGCGAGCCTCTGCTGGTCTCATCATCTCCGAAGGCATCCCCATCGACCCACTCGGCGTAGGCTACGCCAACGTCCCCGGCCTCTGGTCGTCAGCAACAAGTCGAAGCATGGAAGCCCATCACCAAAGCCGTCCACGATAAAGGCGGACACATCTTCGCGCAGATCTGGCACGTAGGCCGCATCTCCGACCCCGAACTCATCAACGGCCAGCAGCCCGTCGCTCCCAGCGCCATCGCCGCAACCGGCCACGTCAGCCTCCTCCGCCCACAGCGCGACTATCCCATCCCACGCGCACTCGAAACCCACGAGGTCAAAGGAGTCGTAGAAGCCTTCCGTCGCGGCGCACAAAACGCGCAAGCCGCAGGCTTCGATGGAGTAGAGCTCCACGGAGCCAACGGCTACCTCCTCGACCAGTTCCTGCAGGACGGCTCCAACCACCGCACCGACGAGTACGGCGGCCCCATCGAGAACCGCGCCCGCCTCATGCTCGAAGCCGCCGACGCCGCAGTCTCCGTATTCGGCCCGGGACGCGTCGGCATGCATCTCGCGCCACGCGCCGACGCCCACGGCATCTCCGACTCCAACCCCACTGCAACCTTCAGCTACGTTGCCACCGAACTAGGCAAACGCAAACTAGCCTTCGTCGCCGCCCGCGAGCACGTCGGTCCCGACAGCATCGGCCCCAACCTCAAAAAACTCTTCGGCGGAGTCTTCGTCGCCAACGAAGCCCTCGACCAGCACACCGGCCAGCAGCTTCTCGACGAGGGCAAAGCCGACGCCGTAGCCTTCGGCAAGCTCTTCATCGCCAACCCCGACCTTCCCCTCCGCTTCGCAAAGCAAGCAACACTCAACCGTCCCGAGCCCAACACCTTCTACGCTCCCGGCCCACACGGCTACATCGACTATCCATCCCTATCGGCATAAAGAAATGGCCGCAGCATTAAACCGCTGCGGCCCCGGAGAACGAAAACCAATCTCCGCGCATCTCACGGTAAGACCATCGACGACCGAGCGGAGAGGACCGAACAATGCCTGAAACACCCAAGCCCACCATCACTCGCGAGAAACTCATCGACCTCCTCAACGAAGATCTTGCCCGCGAATACCAGGCCATCATCGCCTACGTAAATTACTCGCAGGTCCTCAAGGGCGCGCAGTACATGAACATCGCCGCCGAGCTCGCCATCCACGCCACCGAAGAGCTCGCCCACGCCATCACCATCGCGGGCCACATCGACTATCTCAGCGGCATGCCCTCTGTTACACCCAAGCCAGTCAAGACCTCTGAGAAGGCCGAGGACATGCTCCGGTTCGATCTCGATAATGAGAAAGAGACCATCGCCCAGTACCGTCGCCGCGTCAAGCAATGCGACGAACTCAACGAATACGCCCTCAGTGAGTCGATCCGCGAGATCCTCGTTCAGGAGCAGGACCACCTCGTCTCACTCGCCACTGCGCTCGGCATCGACCCACCCAACCCCGGCATCGCAGATTAACTCACTCCAAAGAGTGACGGCCATTCAAAGCCGCCACTCTTTCTTACGCCTCGACCCTATGCGCGAATACTCCCGCAAAGGCCTGTCGTACTCCCGCAAAAGTAATCAGCCAGAGCACCATTGCAAACAGGGCTATCGGCAAGCCCTCAGGTGCCATGAATGTGTGGAACAGCAGAATATTCACAAGGACCGGCCCAAGCAGCAGCAACGCCAGCGGGACGAACCGGTTCAGCAGCAGCAACACTCCCCCGATCAGTTGCACCAAAAACACGACCACCAGGTAATGCGACACAAACAGCGCGCCCATATACTGTCCCGCCAAACCAGTCGGCGGTTTCATCGGAATAAAGTGCAGAAACCCATTCAGTCCGAAGACCGTAAATAGTAGCCCAAGCAAAATCCGGGCGATCAACGTAGCAATCTTCATCGAAATTCCTCCTTATAGCAGCAAGCGCAGAGAGGCTTACGCTGCATGCGCTCGCACCTGCTCCAGCGTCGGCTTCAAAAATGCATCACGGTCCACAGCGCCCATCATCACCTGAGCAGCGCCGCCTGCTGTAACCACCTTCACGTCCTTCACACCAAGGAACCCAAGCACCGATCGCAGATACGGCTCAACAAAATTCAGAGCAGCAGCCGGCGTCCCCGCTTCATACACACCACCGCTCGCAACCAGAATCGTTGCCTTCTTACCCTTCAACAAACCTTCCGGTCCGTTCGCCCCATAGTTAAACGTCTTTCCCCTCCGGGCAATCTGATCAATCCAAAGCTTCAATACCGAAGGGATGCTGAAGTTATGCATCGCCACGCCGATCACATACTCATCGGCTTTCTCCAACTCAGCGATCAACTCATCCGACAAAGCAAGCGCGTCGTTCTGTTCCTTCGTCCGTGCGTCGTCAGGTGTATAGGCCGCACCAATCCACTGAGCATCCAAAGGCTTCGCCGGATTAGCTGCAAGGTCGCGGTAGATCACTGCACCATCCGCGTGAGCATTCTTCCACGTGGTGACAAACTCCCGCGCCAACTCGCGGCTTATCGAGCTCTCCAATGGACTTGAATCGAGATGAAGTAGTGTAGACATGGCAAAATCTCCTTTTATCGACATAAGACGTCTAAACAACGTATGTCGTTAATCATGAGACGACAAATGTTGCCTTAGAGATTCTTTTTTCATTTGATAGCCTCTAATAAAGAGAGCTATGCCGATCTCAGACTGTGAAGTTCGCGACCCCCGCATCCGCCGCACCCGCCAGCTGCTTCAGAGCGCGCTGCGTAACCTGATGCAATCAAAGAACATCGAAGAGATCTCGGTTCAGGACATCACCGACGCCGCCACCGTCAACCGCGCCACCTTCTACGACCACTACACCGACAAATACGCCCTCCTCGAAGCCATGGTCGCCGGCGGTTTCCACATTCTCCTCCACGAGCGCAACGTAACCTTCGACGGCACCTGTCCTTCCGCCGCCAGCGCCATCATCCTCGCCACCTGCGACTACATCACCCGCCTGCACTCCAACCCAGCCGAGTGCACCCGACAGAACGCCTTCGAGCCGCTCGTCGAAGCTGCCATCACCGCCGCTATCCGTCGCGTCATCATGAACGGCATGCCGAAAGAAAGCGCCACTCCCGGCCTCTCACCCGACATCATCGGCACCGCAGCGAGCTGGGCCATCTACGGCGCCGTCAAACAGTGGTTCTATACACCTCATCACGCACCCGCAGAAGAGGTCGTTCCCTCAATTCTGCAGCTCATCATCCCCATCCTCATGGCGGCAGGCCCCATCGACTCGCAACAGATTGAGAACCTAGCCCATCCCGCCGAAGTTTAGTAAGCCGGCTCAGCTTTGCGAGCTTTTACTCCTCTCGCAATGTCTTCGCAGGATCGATCCCCGCAATCCGTAGAGTCGGCACCATCGAAGCAATCAGCGTTACCAATCCGAGCACCCCTACGACCACAAGAATCGTAGGCAGATCGTAGACGCTCACCCCATACAGCACACTCTGCATCGTCCGCAAAGCGCCCGCGCACAACATCAAGCCCAGCAGTAGTCCCAGTATCGACGCGCGCACTCCCGGCGTTCCAATATGCACCATAGCCTGATGGATCGTAGACCCTAGAGCGATGCGAATACCGATCTCGCGCGTCTTCTGCGCCACAATATTTGCCACCAGTGCAAAAACTCCAACAGTGCTCAACAGCAAAGCCAGACCCGCCATCGCACTCAGCAAAGCCACCTCTACACGCTGCGTCGCCAAAGTCTTTGCCTGCAGATCGCTCATCCTGTAGAAGCCGGAGAAAGGCAGATTGGAATCGACACTCGCCAGCGCGTGTTGCATCTGCGCGGTCAACCCTTCTACCGGGCGGCCTGTACGGACAATCCAGCTTGGCTGAAACCAGACATGAACCAGCGAGAGCAGTTTGCCGTCCACCTGCGAAGCCGGAATATACATAGACTCTTCGCCCGCAAGTGGCGCATTCACCTCCAGCCCCGGCGCAATCGTCACATCATCCACAACACCCACGATCATCGTGTCCTTATCCACATAGCGCCCAATAGGACTCGTCCCACGAAAAAATTTCCGCGCAAACGTCTCATTCACAACGGCAACATGCTGCGAATCCGGCCCATCTGCCTCGGTAAAAGGGCGCCCCATCAGAACCGGAATCTGCAACGCGCCAAAGTAGTCAGGCGTTACGTAAACCACTCCCGTCATACCCTGTTGCCCTGCATCTTTCCCATCACTGAGCGTCACTCCACTATTCAACGCACGCTCATACGGCAGACTCAGCCCAACAGCAGCATGTCGCACACCTGGAATCTGCCGCATCGACAAAATGCTTTCACTCAGCAGCTTTCTGAAAGCCGCCGGGTCGTGATATCGCGCATCATCCAACGACGCTCGCGCAGTCATCACTCCAGTAGCATCGAATCCCGCCGGCAAAGTCTGAAGGTGAATCAGCGTACGAATCAACAGACCCGAAGCCGCCAAGTAGCACAACAGTCAACGCAACCTCGCCCACAATCAACGCCTGCCGCAACCTCAACCGATCTCCGCCAATCACAGCACGACTGGCAATGGCCGACCGCAGATCGAGCCTTCGCGTTGCAAGCGCGGGAAGCATCCCGAAAAGCACACTCGTCAGCAGCGAGAGCAAAAGCGTAAACGCCAACACCTTGCCATCAAGCGGCACACTCGCTACCGGCAAAAAGTGTTCCGGCAACAGCAGCAGCAAGCCACGCAATGCCCCGAAACCCACGGCGACTCCAGCTATCCCACCAACAAACGCCAGCAGCAGATTCTCCACCCAGAGTTGCCTTTGAATCTGCCACCGCGAGGCCCCCAGCGCCATTCGCGTTGCAACTTCAGGCATACGCCGCAGCATACGTACCAGCGTCAGCCCCGCAAGATTAGCGCAGGCAATCAGCAGAATGAATCCCGCCGCGAACATCAACGTCAAAACCTGCGGCCGCAGCGTAGCCGTCTCCCCCTTCTGCAGCGGCACCGAGTAGTAGCTCACCTGCGCGCCCGGATTATTCGACAATTCATAGCGTTGGGAACGGCGCAACCACGCGCGATTGATCTGCGCATCCGCCTCCTGCCATGTCGCACCATCGCGCAGCCGCGTGATCGCGTCAAAGTTCGTCCCGCTACCTTCGCCCTCACGGCTGGCCTGCAACGCCGTATACAAATCGGCGTTCAGCGGAGTCGTTACACCCTCAGGAAGCACCCCAATCACGACGTACGCTTCGCCTTTAAGCAGGACCGACCGCCCCAGAATATTGGGATCAGACCCAAAGTTATTCCTCCACAAGCCATAGCTCAAAATCACGGCCTTTGGCCCATGCGGACGATCCTCTACCTCCGAAAAATTCCGTCCCGCAACAGGATGAACACCCAGCACATCCAGGTAGTGTTCCGAGATGCGCCCCGCCTGAAGGTACTGCACCTGCGTTCCCGCCTGCAGATTGACACCCGACGTCCGCCCACTTGAAACAGCCGACATCAACGCCGGCACATCATCACGCAGCAGCTCCCACTGCTCGCCATTCACATGATGCCGCTCGTCCGACGACCTTGTCCCAGTGATCCGCGTATAAATCGTGCCCATCCGTTCCGGATGCGAGTAGGGCAAACTCGTCAGCATAAGCGCATTCACAATAGAAAAAATCGCGGTATTCGCACCGATCGAAAGTGCCAGCGTAAGAATCACCGTCGCAGTAAAACCAGGATTACGCCCCAACTGGCGCACTGCAAATTTAAGGTTTTGCCCAAAAGCATCCATCGCGATAATCCTCCATCAAAGACATCAAGGATTTCTGAGGTAATACTCCTGCCATACGTTGATACACCGGACGAAGTTCCAGTCTCCAAGAGTCCCTTCGGCCTTCGCGTTCACCATACCCAACTTCAAAAATCGTACGCCAGGTTTGGTTCGGCGTACTCTATCGGAGACCATCCCTCACAAAGATGGCGTGTAGATCATACAAAATAGTCCCGATGCAAAGATGAGGACACTATGACCGGCGACCAGGCACATGAGGTTCTTACGCCACCTTCCGGAGGGTCGCACCTCCTTCTCCGAATCTGCCGAACCGCGGGAGCTGCAATCATGTGGCTCGCGCTCGTCTTGCTCAATCTTTGGGCACTCGCCGCCATCTACATAGACTGTCGAATTCCCTGGCTTCGAATCCCGCTGGCAATTCTTTATCTGGGCATATTGATCTTTCTCATCGTCGCAACCCGCCGTTATCGAGCCTTGGCGTGCCTCATCTGTTTTTGTGTTGTCCTGCTTTGGTGGCTCAGCCTCAAGCCAACAGGCAAAGGCCCCTGGCGCGCAGACGTAGCCCAACAGGCGTGGGTCGAAACCACCGGAGACCAGATCACGGTGCACAACGTCAGAAACTGCGACTATCGCTCCGAAACCGAATACTCTAATTGCTGGTCCGACCGTAAATACAACCTCTCCGATCTACGTGCAGTCGATTTCTTCTTCGTAAATTGGGGCGTCCGCTGGATAGGCCACCCGATCCTGAGCTTCGACTTCGGCAATAATCAACATCTTGCGTTCTCAATCGAAGCCCGCTACAGACCGGGACAAACCTACTCAGCGATCCTCGGATTCTTCCGCCAATACGAACTGATCTTTATCGCCGCTGACGAGCGCGACGTAATTCGCCTGCGCACCAACTACCGCAAGGACGAAGAGGTTTATATGTACCGCACCAATGTCCCGGCAGACGTTGCACGGAAGTTTTTCCTAACCTACGTCGACTATCTGAATCATCTTCGCGATCATCCAGAGTGGTACAACGCCGTAACCAGGAACTGCACGACAGCACTCGATAACCAGCTCAGCGCCGATCTGCCCAACCCCATGCCGTGGACATACAGGCTGCTCCTGAACGGAAGCCTGGACCAACTGTTTTACGAGCGAGGCCGTCTCGTCACCGATGGCCTGCCCTTCCCGGAATTAAAACAGCGTGCGCACATTAATCCATTTGCACACACCATCAACCAGTCGCCAGATTTTTCCGCACTCATTCGACAAGGAAGAGTTGGATTTTAGCTTCGCTCTCGCTCAACGCCATCAAAATGCATATCAGTGAATTTGTAACCGTAACTATCACAATTACAAGCCCTTAACATCGACTACGCGGCCAGGACCCCGCCCAGGTTCTCCCATCCGCCCCAGTTATAGCCGTCCCACCAGGTGTGATACATCGCATCATCCGGACCTTTTCCGAAGATATCAAGACGGCCCGGCGCCCAGCTGACCGGGCAAGGCACTGACGTAAGGAGTCCTCCGCGGGGCTCCCAACCGCCCCATTCGATTCCGTCCCACCACTTGTGATACATCCCACGATCAACTCCCAGCGCAAAAATATCGATACGATTTGGTCCCCACGAAACAGGAACCGGCGCACTTGCGATGACTCCTCCGAGATCGTCCCATGCCCCCCATGCACTGCCATTCCATGCCCGGTGCCACATTGAGTTGTCAGCTCCCTGGACGAAAACATCGATACGATTTGGTCCCCACGAAACCGGATTCGGCTGTCCGACAATCATCCCGCCGAGGCTCTCCCAGGCTCCCCAGGCACTGCCGTTCCCCGACTTCTGCCACAAAGCCCCATCGTTTCCGCGAATGAAGACATCGAGATGATTCGGACCCCAGGAGACTGCTTGTGGCGCAGACGTCAATACGCCGCTAAGACTCACCCATCCGCCCCAGGTGCTGCCGTCCCACCACTTGTGCCACAAGGCGTTATCGGTTCCTTTCATGAAGATATCGAGCCGGTTGGGTCCCCATGAGACTGCACAGGGCGCCGAATCAAGATCTCCTCCAAGATTTTCCCATCCATTCCACGCGGTACCGTCATACCACTTGCGGTACATCGCGTTGTCCATTCCTCTGGCAAATATGTCGAGCCGCTTGGGCCCCCATGAGACTACGTTTGGTTGCGACGTGATCCTTCCGCCCAGAGGCTCGAAGCCGCCCCATCCAGTGTCACCCCAATACTTGTGCCACATCGCATCATCGGTTCCCTTTACGAAGATATCGAGCCTGTTCGCTGCCCACGCCGCCGCGGAAATATTGAAGACGTCTCCGAGCTCCGTGCCCTGTTGTTTTAACACGGTGAGCAGAGCGGTACCATCCACCCTCCCTAACCCGGTACAAGCATCCCAACCTGGACCAGACACATAGCCGGGTGAGCCTTTGTAACGAATTGCTACCGCCGTCATTGATGTCGACGATCGCGGATCGGCCCACCCCATAGAGGATCGGGTTAAGATACCCGACCGGATACCCGATAGTTGAATTGATCACCGCGATCAGTCCCGCATAGAGCGGAGCAGTTTCGCTGGTGCCCGCAATCCCGTAAAGTACATCGCCCTTCAGGACGATGTTGTAGCCATTGGCATAACCGGCAATATCCGGAATGCCACGGCCGATCCTGCCACCTGCATTCAACGATGGAGGGATACCTTTTCCGACCTGCCATCCGGGCAAAGGAAACACGTCACTGATTCCGCCGCCCGTGACGCCGAAATCGTTCCATGTAACCTCCTTGAAGCTCGATCCCGAGACGTTCTCAATCGACGTTCCCCCGCAGCAGGTAACCCACGGATCGGTCGCCGGGTAATAGCAGTGTGCTTGGTTATCGTCGATCTGGCACTCCGCGCCCTGGTCACCCGACGCGGCAAACACAGTAATGCCAAGAGCTGCCGCTTCTTGAAACGCCGCGCTGACCGCATCAATCGCAGCCTGTGACCATGTGAACGAAATCGAATCAGCCGTCTCAAGTTCCGCCCACGCCCAGCTGATGCTAATGACCGAGGGCATGGACCAGCCGGCCGGCATCTTTGCGACCTCTTGGACAGCTGTCGTCACAATATCGACCCAGCCCTGTTCGGTGAACGGCGCAAAGTAGACCGCAATCTTCGCTCCCTGCGCAACCGCGCCAGCGACTGAGATATCGAGCGTGACCTCGTCCGCTACGCCCATCAGTGCCGGGTGAGTTCATTACGCCATCTACGCCGATTGCCGTTACTAGGGGCGGCGTAAATCCCGGGCCAATGCCCTCGTTGGTTGTGAAATAAGCCGAGAGATCGGATTCATAGTAGCCACCTCCGAACTCTATCAACCCAATCGTCTGACCAGAGCCATTCGCCGACGTCGGGAAATTATACAGTTGGGCGACCTGAACCGGATTCTGCGGTGTAACCGTGCCGCCATTGCTGGCGCGGCGAGCCATACGTCGGTTATCGAGACCGAACACGCCTTCGACAATATCTTTGAGCGACGCAGGAACACTGATGAATCCTTCGCGTCCGCGATACTCCTCATCGACAGATTTGTACCTCCCGAGGCTAACCCCGAACGCCGCACTCATCTGCGCCACTGTTCCCGACAGCACAACGGTTCTCCGCGCGGGGCTGCTTTCGACCACCTTCAGCCCAGTGGTCTTCGCGAAGTCCTCAATCTTTTTCAGGTCTGCGGGATCGGCTCCAAATTGGTTCGCAAGTTCCTCTCGCGACAGGTATTGCCGCTTGCCTGCAGGTGCGGACATCCAATGGTCCATGTCAGGCAGAGCAGGCGCACCAGCGCGGCGCCTCACCCGCACGCTAACCGTCATCACTTCGTCTGCATTCGCCGGACCGATTAGCTTTGCATTGGGAACGGCGTGGCGCTCGCTCTTTTCGAGCCGGATATATCCAGCGGGAACTTGACTCATACGTTCCTCCTTCGAACTCAACCTGAAGGCCCTTCACGTTCAATCCCGAGTCAGTATCGTCGCCGTTCCTCGCTTCGTCCTGCTTTTCGACCGTCACGATGAAAACCGGGATCACGCCGCAACTGCGTATCCAAAATCAAGATTTTTCCCAAAAGCGGGCGGCTTTGTTAAGGAGCGGAGATTCTACTCTCTAAAAATAGAGTTAGGCGAATGCATCCGCCGATGGACCTTGGCGAGCCGACACCAACTAGCAGATGCTTTCCTCCACACGTCTGTGTGGCTGCCTTGGTTTTGTTCCAGATCCGATGAGAAATGATTCAACTCATTCCCGAATCGCTGAGATTTATTGCGTAGTCCCCGTCAAAAAAATCTGCTCCGGCTGGTCTGCAATCACCCGATAAAGCGCAAACTGCCGTGCGTTCTGTGCGCGCAGCTCGAACAACATACTCGCACGATTGCTCGCCTCCACATCCACTACGTCCACAAAGCGCATCCATGGAGTGCGATCCAGATGTGCCGCATCCGTCACGCTCTGCATCGCGGGCTTCAACTCACCCAGCGCATCCGCCTGCGCAACAACGGTCACATAACGGAGAGCCGCGCCCGTCCCTGCCGTATGCGCCGAGTACACATACGTCGCCGCCCCACCATAGCTCAGCGTGTATCCCTTCAACTGTTCGTCAAACAAAGCCACAGGAACGGGAGCCGTCGTCGTTGCCCGATGCGCGCGACTCGCAGGAGCGGCTCTTCTTCGCAGCAGCCGTGGTTTTGGCAGGAGCAGTAGCACTGGACGCAGTCTTGCCATAGGCGGCAAGCTGTGCCCGAGCCATAGCCTGCATCTTCCCAAGCACAGCAGTCTTCTCCGCCGCATCCTCCCACGGACGCGCAAACTCATGCGGCGGACGGTTCTTCGCATCCGACACGGCAACCATCTGGTGCAGGTCCTGCGGTAGTCCGCTCAGCTTCGGCAGATCTTCCTCCGTCATCGCAGAGGTCGGCTTCCCTCGGTGCAGATTCGGCCGGTTCGGATCATCGTTCAACGATTCCACCGCCGACACCGAACCAATATCGTCCTGCTGCGCCCTCTGTTTCTTCGCCTCTTCAGGCGAGCGCCGCTTCAACGTCGGCCTGTCCGGATCGTTCGCAGGCTCGCTATCCCCGCTGGTCATCGTGCCGGAACTTGCCGTGGTGTCACCGGCATCCGAGCTCCGCCGCTTCATCGTCGGTCTATCAGGATCGTCCGCTGGCGTATTCCCGCCGCTCTGAGCTGTCGTAGACCCGCTGGTCTGAGTTGATGCCCCGCTGGTCTGAGTTGTCGCCCCACTCCCAGAGTCCGAGCCGCTGTCACTCGTGCGTCGTTTCATAGTTGGCCGATCAGGATCATCCGCCGGTGTGCTCCCCGCGCTCGGTGTAGAGGCCGCACTCGAATCCGAATCCGAGCTCCTGCGCTTCATCGTAGGCCGGTCAGGATCGGCAGCCGACGCGCCGCTACCTGCATCGGTTTCGAAGCCGTCTTCTCATCGCTGCTTCCTGAAGAGGTCCCGGCATCCCCGCTCTTGTTCGTAAGGTGAGGCTTGCTCGAGTCCGACGCCGAGCTGGTAATCACTGAAGTGGTCTTCATAGGCCGGAGCGGCGCAGACCTCTTCTTCGCTACAACAGGCGCGTGGAAGGCTCCATAGCCAAACCAACCGTCGTCATATACCGAATCGCCTGTCGCTCGATCGACCGCCTGCATATGCCGCGCATACGCCAGCTCCAGCGTGCCCTTGGCAATCCCTGCATCCTGCAACTCGTAAACATTCCCCGTCAGCAGCGCAAACGGCACAGGCCGCGCGATATAAACCCCCGCATCCTCGATGTGCCCTTCGATAAAGAGCGACACCGGAATCAACCGGCTCGCCTTAGGCTTAGTCAGATCTCCGGTCCACTCATACACTCCCACCGCCCGCACAACGCTCTCGGGAGCTGTCACCCTATGGGTCTGCGACCATCCGGTCCATCCCGTCACCGCCACGCCACCGAAAACCAAACCCGCCAGTATCTTCTTCATAGCTCGTCACGAGTTTAGACGCTGAACCCTCCCTCAAAGTCCGTTTTAGTGCAAACCGCTAACCGTCTTTGCCACGCATTTCACCACACCTTGTCCACAAATTCGCTACCATCTAACCAATGAAATCCGCGCCATTGCTGGACGTTTCCAACCTCTCGATCTCCTTCGGCACCCATCCAGCCGTCAAAAATATTTCGTTCCAAATCCACCCCGGCGAAGTCCTCGGCCTCGTAGGCGAGTCCGGCAGCGGCAAATCCGCCACCTCGCTGGCCCTCCTCCGCCTCCTTCCAGACACCGCGCAAGTAACAGGAAACATTGCCTTTGCAGGCGAAGACCTTCTCACCCTCCCCACCGAATCCATGCGCCGCCACCGGGGCCGCAACATTGCCATGATCTTCCAGGAGCCCATGACCGCCCTTAACCCGGTCATGCCCATAGGCCTCCAAATCGCCGAAGCAGTCCAAACCCATCACCCGGAACTATCTCGCAAACTAGTAAAAACAAAGGCCTTAGAAGCCATGCACGAAGTAGCTCTTCCCAATCCCGAAGGCCGCTACAACGACTACCCTCACCAGTTCTCTGGAGGCCAGCGTCAGCGCATCCTCATCGCCATGGCCATCGTCAACCGCCCACGCCTCCTCATTGCAGACGAGCCCACCACCGCCCTCGACGTCACCGTACAAGCCCAAATCATCTCTCTCCTCAATGACTTACGCAGCACCTACTCGCTCTCCATGCTCTTCATATCCCACGACCTCGCTGTCGTCTCACAGATCGCCAACCACGTAGCCGTCATGCAGCACGGCCAAATCGTCGAGCAAGCCCCCTCCCACCAGCTCTTCCACGCACCTCAGCATCCCTACACCCGCAAATTATTGGCCTCCGCCCCCACCATGCACACCGACCGTTCGCGTCCCCTAGCCACGCTGGCAACGCCCACACCGTAACCATTGCAGCCCCTGCGCTTTCACCGAAACCCAAATCCAGATAAGCTTAGAAATTGGTTTTCCATCAATACCGACTCTGACTGAATGCGCGCCCTGATCCTCTCCGACATCCACGGAAATCTCGAAGCTTTGAACGCAGTCCTTGAAGCTGCAGCTCCATTCGACGTTCTGTGGAACCTCGGTGACGTAGTCGGATACGGCGCCAGTCCCAATGAGGTCATAGACTTGATCCGTCCCGCCGCCCAGCTCAATGTGCGCGGCAATCATGATCGCGTCTGTTGCGGCCTCACGTCAGCCCTCGGCTTCAATCCTGTCGCGCGAGCCGCCGCTACCTGGACCCACGATGAACTCACCCCGGACAACCTCGCCTGGCTTCGTGCTGTTCCTCAAGGACCCCTCCAGCCAGACCAGCCTGCAGGCGTCACCCTGGCTCATGGTTCGCCGCTTAACGAAGATCAATACATCCTAAGCATGCGTGATGCATGGGCCCCCCTTCAGCAGATGTCCACGGCAATCACCTTCATCGGACACACTCATCTACAAGGCGGTTTCTCCCAGAAAGACCATGACTGGCACGAACTGCGCCCACAGTACCAGACCCGCAATGAAGCCGATTCGTGGACTATTCCCATCCCGCCGGGTACCCGGCACCTCATCAATCCCGGTTCGGTTGGGCAGCCTCGCGACAACGATTGGCGTGCCGCCTTCGCTATCTACGACACTGATGCGGCCAAGATCGTCTATTATCGCGTGCCCTATGACCTTACTGCCGCTCAGGGCCGCATCCTGATGGCGGGACTGCCCGAGCGGTTGGCCGCGCGACTACGCGAAGGCCGCTGATACTACTCGCCGCTAAGACGGGAGTTCTCCTTCTCCATACAGGTGGGTAGAATCGAAGGTCATGTCTACTGTTGTGCGTTCCTATTCGAAGATCAACCTGGGTTTGGCGATTGGGCCGGTTCGGCTCGACGGATTTCATGGACTGACCACGTTGTATCAGACGCTGGATCTACATGATTTAGTTACAGTTACGGCCACACGCAGCTCGCGGTCTCAGATTTCGTTGACTACGAATGATGCGCGCGTTCCCACAGATGGGAGAAATACGGCGTGGAAGATGGTGGAGAAATGCCTGGTAAAGCTGGACATCTGCGCGGAAGTTGAGGTCAAGATTCAGAAGAATCTGCCAGTGCAGGGAGGTATGGGAGCCGGGTCGGCGAATGCGGTAGCGGCCCTGATAGGGTTGGAGCGGGAGTTGGGTACGGCACTATCGGGGGTGGAGCGGCTGAAGCTGGCGGCGGAGGTAGGGTCGGATGTGCCTCTTTTCTTGATTGGTGGGGCAGTGTTGGGTTTGGGGCGGGGGGAGCTAGTGGTACCTATGCCGGATTTCCCGAGGACCTGGTGTGTGGTGGCGGTGCCAGAGGTGGGGGTTTCTACGCCGGCGGCTTTTCGGGACTGGGATCAGAGGCAAGGAGACGGGGCTGGATTGACTTCTGTGGATAAGTCCGATAGACTAAATGAGTTGAGTCTTGCTTACGCGTCCCTCTCTGCTAGAACAGGTGATCGTAAGCCCGGCACCTCCGGTATCGTTCGCGATGCTAACTCTGAGAAAAAACAGGGTTTATCTGGTGAAAGCCAGCCTTACGCGATGAACGATCTGGCCGAGAATACCCTTCTCGCGCTTGTCCGCACCGGGATTGGAAACGATGGTCTTCATAATGATTTTGAAGACGTTGTGTTTCCGCAGTATCCCTCCTTGCGAATAACCAAGCGTCAGTTGATGGGTAGTGAAACGGGTGCTACTGACAGCCCTGCTATATATGCAGCCCTGTCGGGATCGGGTTCTGCCTTGTTTGGACTTTACCGGTCCGAGGCGGACGCAAAGGCAGCTCAGCAGCGCGTTCAGAACTCTGGGGTCAAGGCATTCACAACCGAGACCTTGCCCCGAGACGAGTACTGGGCGAGAATGTTCGCAGGGTGACCTCGCTGGTTACAAGGCTCGAAGACAATACTTCGAGAGGCTACGGCGAATTACTGGGCGATCGACTAACGGTAGGTCAAGTGCCTTTGGAGCACTTTGTCTAGGTTCGAATCCTAGTCGCCCAACCAAAAAGTCGACGCCAGATGCGAGTAGCAAATTTAGGGTTCTTTGGCGGCAACAATGTGCCGCAGGAGTTGAACGAATTTTGGGTTTCACGGCAGCCGGATGAAAAACAATGGCTGAGTGAACGAAGAAGTAAGAAGTTTGATGGATCGAAGTCTTTCGCTTTTGCAGTATTCGCAACGAGGATGTGCAGGAAGTACGGTGTCGCAACAAGGCTCCGGTAAGACGTAAAGCAGCAGGAACTACCAAGGTCAACCAACCTGGAGGGTTTCAACGTGAAAGAACAAAACACGACTGCGGTCCTATCCCCTATTTCAGATCAGGCTGAAGAGACAGAAACGAACTCTCAGCCTGTTTCGGCGCTAATCGGCTCGGGATCACCCGGCGGACAAGCGAAGGCAACAACGGAGAAGAAGCGCTCCGGGCGGATTCCAGAGCCGAAACGCTTCAAGATTTTCTGCGGATCTGCCAATCGCGCTTTGAGCGAGGAGATCTGCAAGTTCGTCGGTGTGCCGCTGGGCGAGACCCGGTTGCAGAGATTCTCCGACGGCGAGGTTCACTTTCAGCTGCTCGAGAACGTCCGCGGTGCGGATGTTTTTCTCGTGCAGCCTACGTGTTTTCCGGTCGATCAGCACCTTGTTGAGTTGCTGATCATGATGGACGCGCTGAAGCGCGCATCGGCTGGAAGGATCACGGTTGTAATTCCCTACTATGGCTACGCGAGGCAGGACCGCAAGGACCGGCCAAGGGTTGCCATTACGTCGAAGCTGGTGGCGGATCTGCTGCAGACTGCCGGTGCGAACCGGGCTCTGCTGGTCGATCTGCATGCAGCGCAGATACAGGGATTCTTCAATATTCCGGTGGATCACTTGTTTGCCAGCCCGGTGCTGGTGAGCTACTTCCGGGATCTTGATTTGCCGAACCTGACGGTGGTCTCGCCGGATGCGGGAGGCGTGGAGCGTGCGAGATTTTTCGCCAAGAAATTGGATGTACCGTTGGCCATCGTGGATAAGCGGCGGACCGACATCAATGTCACCGAGGTGATGAACGTGATCGGCGATGTACAGGGCCGGACGTGCTTGATCCTGGATGACATTATCGACACCGCCGGAACCCTGGTGAAGACGGTGGATGCGCTGCTGGCAGAGGGCGCGGAAAAAGTTTATGCGTGTGCGACTCATGCGGTGCTGTCCGGGCCGGCGGTCGACCGTATTGAGGCGTCACGATTGGAACAGTTGATCGTGACTAATACCATTCCACTGCGCGAAGAGGCGCAGCGGGTGGCGAAGATTAAGGTGCTTTCGATTGCAGGCCTGTTGGGTCGGGCGATTGAGAGCATTCACATGGAGACCAGCGTAAGCAGGCTCTTCGACTAGTTGCCAGTTCTCAGTTGCAGGTTGTCAGTTGAGACTGCAAACATAACCGCGGCAGTGCCGCAAAGGGAGCGGATGGAGTTTTAGAGCTGGTTGTAATTGTCTTCAATTGACAACTTGCAACCGGCAACTAACGACTCCTCACGTGCCCGAAAGGAAGAAGTCAAAATCATGGCAACAGCAAACACAGAAGCAATCGTCGCAACCGTCCGCGAGGGCAAGTTCAACAAGAATGCCGCTCGGCGGGTTCGCGTTGCAGGCAAGATTCCCGCCGTTATCTACGGTGCGGGACAGGATGCGGTTGCGGTCACGGTCGACCCCCGCGCCATCACAAGGATTCTGCACTCCGATGCCGGCCACAACACGATCTTCGACTTGAATGTCGAAGGTACGGGCGTTGTAAAGGCCATGATCGTTGACTGGCAGAACGAGCCCATCAAGGGCAAGCTGCTGCACATCGACCTGAAGCGGATTGCGATGGACAAGACGATGCGCGTTTCCGTACCGATTCAGCTGGTTGGCGTACCGACGGGCGTAAAGAACCAGGGCGGAATCCTCGAGCATGTTATGCGTGAGGTCGAAGTCGAGTGCCTCCCGGGCGATATCCCGAGCCACCTCGATGTGGACGTTACCGGCCTTGAGCTGCATGGCCTGATCCACGTGTCGGACCTGCCGCACTCTGGCAGCATCAAGTTCCTCGGCGACGAAGGCGCGACTGTGGCTCACGTCACGATCATCAAGGAAGAGGCGCCTGCTGCCGATGCATTGGCCGTTGCACCGACCGAGCCCGAGGTTGCCAAGAAGGGCAAGACGGACGCGGAGACTGCCGCTCCTGACGCGAAGGCTAAGAAGTAAAGAAGATGGAATAGGCGTAGGGAGTGGAAAGCAGCTCTCTACGCTTGATTTGGAGTTGTGGCGTGAAGCTGATTGTCGGACTTGGAAATCCTGGGATCGAATATCAGTTCACGCCGCACAACGCCGGGTTTCTGGCGATAGACAGGATTGCAGACGATTGCGGTGTAGTGCTGTCGAACCGGCGAGGCAGAGCACTTACTGCCAAGGCGAGACTTGCAGGGCATGATGTTCTGCTGGTAAAGCCTGAGACGTATATGAACCTGAGCGGGCTTTCAGTGGCCGCACTGGTGAATGAGTTTGAGATTGAAGTTCCGTCGGCGGATTTGATTGTTCTTTACGACGAGCTTGCATTTCCGCTGGGCCGGTTTCGCATAGGCGAGCGCGGTTCGGCAAACGGGCACAACGGAGTGAAGTCAATTTCCGGTGCGCTTGGGACGGACGAGTGGATTCGCATTCGCATTGGGGTCGGGAAACCGGCGCTGGCGGATGGAAGAGAAATAAAGGCGGGAGGCAGGGATTATCTGCTGACGCCGATGCGCAAGCAGGAGCTTGTGGTGCTGGATGAAGTGCTCGACCGCGTGAAAGATGCCGTCGAGATGATATTGACGCAGGGCGTTGGCGCTGCGATGAATGAGTTCAACCGTCGTCCGCAAGAGCCTGAGAATGGCGAAGGCGAGCCGAAGGGGAAGTAGAAGTTAAACGAGCTGTATTTCCAGACCGGGTTGGCAGAAGAAACGCCAGCAAGGTGCGAAGCAGAACTTCGCAGAAAGAAGTAAACGAATGAATCGTACTTACGAAATCATGTTCATCGTCCGGCCGGACGTTGAAGAAGCAGACCTCGACAAGCTGATTGAAGGTTTCTCCGCGAACGTCACCAATGGTGGCGGCGAGATCAAGAGCGTAGAGAAGATGGGCCGCCGCCGGTTGGCCTACACTGTGCGCAAGTTCAACGACGGCTTCTACGTTCTCTTGACCATTATTGCGGCTGGCTCGCTGATCTCTGAGATCGAGCGCCGTCTCCGCGTCTCCGAGCAGGTGATCAAGTTCATTACCGTTCGCATGGACGAAGAAGAGAAGCGTCTGGCGAAGGTGAAGGCTATCCGCGATACGAAGGTAAAGCGCAGCGCGCAGCCCGTTGCACAGGCTCCGCAGGCCGTACCGCTGCCGCTACGGAGACCGCCGAGGAAGTTGCACCTGTTGCTGCTCCTGTTGCCGTCGTCGAAACGGCAACCGAGCCCGCAGCCACCGTCTAGTCGTCGCTAAAGAGTTCGCGATGCCGGCTAACGCTGCATCGCTTAACGCATCACAATCGCCGTATCCCGCTTCCACTCGATCGAATTCGGATCGAATGTTCAGAGACTCCAAAGCGTGTCTGGAGCGGGCGAAGGCACAACGTACCAGAGAGGAAACACAATGGCTGACGAAACGACCAGCACGCAATCCGAGCAGCACACACCAGCAGCGCGCCCCAGCGGTCCTGGCGCACCGCGTACACCCCGCCCCGCAGGCGCTCCCGGCGGCGGCCCCGGCGGCCGCAAGTTCTTCCGGCGCAAGAAGGTTTGCAAGTTCTGCACCGAGAAGATCGATGCAATCTCCTACCGTGACGTTCGCCTGCTGCAGGGCTTCGTCGCCGAGCGCGGCAAGATTGTTCCGCGCCGTCTGACGGGTGTCTGCACACGCCACCAGCGCCGCCTTAGCCTGGCCATCAAGCAGTCGCGCAACATCGCCCTGCTTGCCTTTGCCGCGCGCTTCTAACTTACGACATACGGAATCGGAGAAACTGCAATGGAAGTCATTCTGAAAGAAGACGTAATTAAGCTCGGACATCGCGGCGATGTTGTTAAGGTCGCGGATGGCTATGGGCGCAACTATCTACTGCCCGGCAAGCTCGCGATTGAGGCGAATGCCGCGAACAAGGCTGTGATCGAGCAGATGAAGGGCTCGGCTATCCGCAAGTCCGCCAAGGAGAAGGTCGAGGCCGAGCAGTTGGCCACGCAGCTCTCCGCGGTTGAGCTGGTATTCGAGCGCAAGGTCGGCGAGCACGATCATCTCTTCGGGTCGGTTACGTCGGGCGATATCGCTCACGAGCTGGAGCTGAAGGGCTACAAGATCGATCGTCGCAAGATCTCGCTTGAGGATCCGCTGAAGACGATCGGCGAGTACCACGTTCCCGTGAAGCTGCACCGTGAAGTGACCAGCCACGTGAAGGTAACGGTCAAAGGCGATCAGCCTGAGGCTGAAGTTGTTGCCGTCGCCGCTGAGTAATTTGTAACGAAATAGGATACAAACGCATCTGCCCTCATTGTTTTGAGGGCAGATGCGTTTTTCTTTTGCCCTCAATTACTCGTACTTCAGAGTCTGGACAGGGTCAAGGCGGGCGGCGCGGTTTGCTGGGAGGGTTCCAAAGAGGACGCCTACGAGAACCGAGGTGCCGAGCGAGACGACAGCGGACCATGCGGAGACGGGAATCTTGAACGGTGTAAGGAAGCTGACCGACATAGGAATTGCAAGGCCCAGGATGGTGCCGATCATTCCTCCGCACAGAGAGAGGAAAACTGCTTCGGTGAGGAACTGCAGGCGTATCTCTCGACTAGTGGCGCCGAGGGCTTTGCGAATGCCAATCTCGCGAAGGCGGGACTGGACGTTGGCTAACATGCTGTTCATGATGCCGACGCCGCTGACAATAAGGGTGATAGCAGCTGCCAGCGTCAGGACGATGGTAAGCATATTGGCTATCTGGGCCATTACATTGAGGACCTGGGTGAGGTTGAAGGCCGTGTAGACGGAGGTCGGCCGGTGCCGGCTCTTGATGATGGCAAGAATCTCTTCTGAAGCGACAGGGACGAGGGCAGCGTCCTTCATGGTGAAGAAGATCTGCTTCAGGGTATCGGTGCCGGTGAAGTAGCGCGCGACCTGGTAGGGGATAAGGATGGTCTGATCGCTGATCTCGGACTGGCCGAAGGTCTCGACACTCTCTTTGAAGACGCCAATGACAGTAAAAGGAATACCCTTGACACTGATTGCGCGGCCCACGGCGGACGAGGCACTGCCAAACAAGGCATTGGCAAAGGGGGCGACGATGACGGCGACCTTAGTATGGGCGACGGCGTCCTGATCATCGAAGAAGCGGCCAGCGAGGATGGCGAGATTTCGAACCTCTTTGTATTGAGGAGAGACGCCGAGGATCATCGTGTCCTTGACGATGCCGCCAGGGATGGTAATACGGTCGTGGTCCTCAAGCATGGGTGAGGCCGCGATGATACCGGGAACTTGTTCGAGGACGACGTTCATGTCGTCGCGCGTCATGTAGTCGGGTGCGGAAGTATTCTCGGGTCCCGGTACGGTGCCGCCGTTGTACTGCATCTCGATCATGTTGGGGCCGATGCTGGAGATGAGGTTGAGCGCGTAGTCCTTGCCGGTAAGGCCAAGAGTGTAGACGAGGATGATAGAAGCCGAGCCGATAACCATGCCAAGCATGGTGAGAAGGAAGCGAACTTTGCTGGCTTTGAAGCTGTCGACGGCAAGACGCACGATCTCGCTGAACATCATGGTCGAACGCGCGCTTGCCAGTGTGCGGTCGAAGGAACTCGGCTTCGAGATGTTAGTTGTCGCCATTGCGCTAAAGATTAGACTCTATCAGTATCGCAGCGGTGGGCGGTTACTAGTCAATGCGTGGGAGGGCGGTCCATCCTCGGCCTCCGTTTGCCTCGGAAAGGGAGCCAAGAGCGACATCCAGACCAGGTTCGACAATTTGCCAGTGAGGAACTGAGCTTTTTTGCACCATGTGTTTGCGCCGTACTAAACTCTAAGAAGGAAGAGTGGCCGAGTGGTTGATGGCTCCAGTCTTGAAAACTGGCGTACTCGAAAGGGTATCGGGGGTTCGAATCCCTCCTCTTCCGCCATTCACTTGTCCTGGTGAGTCCAAGGAAATCCGAATAGGCTCTCAGAGAGCCCAGCAGATGCTGGGCTTTATATCTTCTACCATTCTGTGCGGTACAGTGGAAGCCAGCATGCGGTGGGGGTATCTCTGGGGGTATTTTGTTTTCGAGGTGGGGGTATTTTGGGAAAAGAGGAATTCTGAGGGCATAATGGCGTTAACCGACACGGAGATCAAGAGGGCCAAGACGAAGGCACAGGCCTACACATGAGCGATAGTGGGGGATTGCATCTCTGAATGCGGCTGCAACCCCATGAAATTCCCGCAAAATGCTGCTTTTCTATCCGAACTCTGGTCGGCGGAGAATCAGGGCCGCTCGCGTAATTCCAAGTTTTGAGGACTTTCTCCAAAAGGTTTCCTGCAACTCGGCCGTTGCGTTCCCATTCGCCTCAAAAGTTGGCGCTTCGGCTGCTCTGAACAGACCATCGTTTCGATACCTGCTTCGCTAACTACAACAACAGGAAACTCCACAAATACACACCAGTGGCGAACAGCCTCAACCAATTCCTCATACGCCAAGGGCCGCTTGAGCATTAATTCTAATGACTACGACGTGGGTGCCATGGTACGACATCCTTCTGTTCTTCCTTCGAGTAGGGCTCACCAAAATATGGGAACTCGGTACGGATCCGATTTCGATCAGGGGCAGCGCCGTCCTGGAGGGGCCTGTTTGATACCAATGTAAGCATCACATCCATAACATCATCATCCAGTGGCCTCCCATTGAATCCCGCGAGATCAAATGCAGCTGCCGTTCCTAATTCATAGGGCAAGGTGTTCGGGCATAGTCGAGAGACCATTTGCTTTCCGTATTCTTCCGGGTTCATGACAGATCCTGCATAGGTAACCATCTTCTGGGTATAGTCTGCGATGTATCCCGAGAATAAAGCGATATCATCTGATGGCACCGATTTGTTGAAGGTCTCTTTCACCTCTTGATTGCCGGGATCGTTGAGAAAGAGATGCGTGATCATCGGAAGGCCCCAACGTGACACCTGCATCTCGGGAGCATGGCCGTAAAGTGACACCGTGGCCCAGGCATGAACCGTTCCCTTGCCGATCAGATGGTTTGGGACTTCGAGGACAATCGCAGTGATATTGCGATTGTTGAAGAAGTTCTGACGACTGCGCAGGAACGCATCGCCGTCATACCTGTGTTCGTTGTAGAAGGCCATCTGAAGATGGTGCATTGCGACAGCGTCGGCGGCGAATAGATCGGGAGCGATTCCGACGAAGGCACGAATACCAGACTTGCTATGGACTTTGCCCGTATCGCCTTCTATCAGAAGCTCGCCCTTGTCCCCGCCGATAGCCTCGCCAGTGGCTCTACGGACCTGAAACTTCTGAACATGGACATGCTCGTCCCCGTTCACATGTCTCGGTTCGTTGAACCTGAACTTGAAGACAACGTCTTCGCGAGCGTCACCAGTCAGGTCCAGGCGGAAGGCATACAAACCCTCAATGTGAAGGGTGTCCGGTGAAGAGAGGACAACATCAGGGTTGACGGTCATCGCCATCACAGTTGTATCGGGAGCGCCCTGAAACAGATAGAGATCACACACGTTCAGGCTGGGATCCTCTTTCGCAAGTTTGGTATCGAAATGATGGGACATAGGTTTCCTCTCTGCCAATCTCTGTGGTCAGCCGCGAAGAATGGGGGCTCCGAAGGGAGCGCCCGTCAATCCGCCGTCGACCATCAGCTCGACCGCATTGATATACGACGAGTCGTCCGAGGCAAGGAAAAGCACCGCTTTGGCCAGATCTTCCGGTTTGCCCCAACGGCCAAGTGGAACCGTGGAGGAGAAGAAGTCGGAAAGTTTTGCGGATTCCTCTTGAGTGGCATTGGCGCGCGGCCCGCGCTTCCAGATGGGAGTCTCTGTCGCTCCGGGGGCCACCACGTTCACGCGAATCTTGCGCGGTGCAAGGTCTGCGGCGATGGACCGCGCCATCGAGACGACTCCGCCTTTCGTGGCAGCGTAGGCAGCCACGCCTGGTTGACCGAGATAATTGTGCACCGATCCGTTGAAGATGATGCTGCCGTTGTCGTTCATGAGAGGAGCGGCTGAATTGACGGTAAAGAAAGCACCGTTGAGGTTGGTATGGATTACGTTCTCGAAGATGGCTTCGTCGGTCGTGCCAGTCGGCGTCCTGCCAGAAATGCCTGCATTGGCGAAGACGATGTCAAGTTTGCCAAAGTCTTTGGCGAGATCAGCGAAGAGCTTCTTGCGGTCCTCCGCAACTGTAACGTCGGCGCGATAGCCGTGCGCTTTCGATCCCAGCTCGGCGACCGCTTCATCCAGTGTCTGTTGATCGCGACCCGTAATTGCGACTTCAGCGCCTTCAGAGATGAAAAGGCGGGCTGTGGCCAGGCCGATGCCGCTGTTTCCGCCGGTGATGAGAGCCTTCTTGCCTGTGAGTTTCATGATTCCTCCAGGAACCCGTGATCGAGAGCCTCGACGTCTCGCCGGGAGTGATCTTGCTCCGGCGGAGTCGTTCATTGCGGCAGCTCTTTGCCTGACTGCTCCGCCACCATGTAAGCGGCATACCAGTCTGCCCAGTTCGCGTCGCGCTGCCCGATGCGCTTCTCGTGCTCGCCGTGGGCGGCCTCCGCACGCCGAAACGCGCTCGCCAGATCGTTCGCTGATGCAAAAGTCGTCGCTGTGTTGTCGATGCGACCGGGAAGCCGCGTCGTGATTTCCTGGAACAGCCAGCCGTTGCCGTCCGGGTCCCTGAACGAGGCGAACGAGCGGTAGCTGCGATGCTCGGGATCGGCGCCGTTGACTCGAATCCGTCCAAACAGGTAGGGCTCGTCCGGGCCGGAGTACAAGTCCGCGGCGCCGTGGAACACTTCGCTCACCTCAACGCCGTGACGGAGCAGATTCTTGCGCGCGGCTTCGATGTCATCAACGATCAGATAAAGGCCCTGGGTTGAGCCGGGAGCCGCTCCGGTGACATTCTTGCCGAAGATGACCGAGCACCCGGAGCCAGGCGGTGTGAATTGAATCACGCGAAAATCCTTACCGTTGTTGTAGTCGGCGTCGAGTCGCCACCCAAGTCTCGCGTAGAACTCCTTCGCGCGATCGACATCCGAGACGGGGATAACGACGATTTCGAACTTCATGTCCACTTTCGCAACGCCAGGCTCGCTGGCGGCGGCGTTAGCTTGGATTTCATACGTCGTATTTGCCATGTCTTTCCTCCTTTGCGTTCAACCGAATCGCTGAATGCGAGCGTCAGCCAGCAGAATCACATGTTCCCGAAGACGTGGAGTTCGATACCTTTTGCAAAGTGAGCCTCTCCTGCCGGACGTGAGATTCTAAACGGGATTCACGGGCAGCTTGGAGGAACTCCCACGGAATGATCAGGAAGTCAATTTGCTTCTCCCCTAGCGGAGCCGCGAATCATACTCCTGAATTCACACGTTCTGTCGTTGATGTTCTCGACGCTTAAGGCCCATATCATGCCTATCTGTGAGAGCGCGCGTCAAAGGGAATCGGGGTCGCCGATCTTTCTGCTTTGGGGCCCTGCAGTTCGTGAGTGACTTTAAACGACGAGCACGGGAAGCCGAACGCGACCCAGTATATACCTGTAATGCAGTGAAATCTGCGAAGTCACTATTAATTAGACTATTCGCCAGGCTCCGAATGCGCAAAAAACCAATAATTGTCGATTCTTGGTAACAGGGCAATTTGGCGATTTAGGACTTATTGACGGCAGTTTGTGGTCAACTTCCGAATTGTCGACCATCCGGGAGTGACTCAAAACGAAACGCCCGACTCCGCGAACTCGGCGTGTACGTCAATCCGCAACCATTAACCCACCCGGCACAATGGGGCGCGTCCGCGGCAGTACCCCGCGATATGCCGCCAGAGCCATTAGTAAGAGCGCACCTACAAAAACAACCAGCTTCACCACGTTCGCCGTGCGTGTCGATGGCAGTAACTGCCAAAGTGCCAGCAGCAGCGCCTGCGCTACCGTCACCGACCAAACCGAGCCGTAGAAGTACCGCCTCTCCGTGCCTTCTCCCTTGGTCGAGCGCCCCACACGCGGCAACGCGCCTGCGCCCCCCAGCAGCAGAACCGCTCCGTACACTGGAAAATAGGCATAGTGGTAAATCTGTTTCATATACCACGATCCGGTTGCGGCCGCGATCGTCAGCCCGCTCAGGTTAAGCAGCGCAAAACTGAGCACCGCGTTCCACGCGAACGTATAGCACACCCGACGGTAGAGTGGATTCGGCTTGTCCTCATCAAAACGCAGGATATATGGTTGTGGTTCCACGCCCGGTAACCTTCCACGCAAACCGGCGACGCCCGTTCCGGCCAGGACCACCGCCAGCCACGCTAGATTGCCGCTGCTAAACCCATGCGCAAAAAGCGTAAAAGTCAGAGGGCCGGGCACCAAAAAAAACACCCAGATCCATATAGGCCAATGCGCCAACCGATAAAGACTAGTATTCCGTTCCCTTATCCTCCGTGCCTGGGCATACTCCACCTTGCCGCTGTATCGCATAAGCGGGAGTTTCGCAGAGCTGCCGCGAGCGAGTCAATCCGTTGGACTCCAGCGGATACAGCGGAAACGACCAAAACAGGGAGATTTAGCTTTGCCTCTAAAGGAAAGGAAGAGAGGGATTTCGAGATACGCCATAGGAGCGTCGCAACGAGCTAACGACCAGATCGGGCCGATCCAAGTGTATCCAGTGACCGCTCCTTTCCGCGATGATGTGCTCGCCTATGCTGGAGAGTGATGCCAGCTTGCGATGTTCCCGTACCTCTGACTCGCTTGAGATCTCTTTCGGAAGGTTGGCCATCGGAATCAAAGGGAAAAACCCAGTCTTGCTGAACCCTCAGTTGCGCTCGCGTTCGAGTCGTTCCAGCACGAAGTCAAAGAGTTCAAGGCTGAGGCTGGCGTGACTTCTCAAGTCTACGCGTGTCCCAACTTGAGCCCGGAAACATCAAAGACGAGGTCTACAAGGCGGGAGCTCATACGGAAGCGAGTTTGGCGGTAGTAGGCACCTTTGTGCTTGCAGTCATATGGTTCAATCTCTAGTTCTCCATACCGCCGCTTCCAAGCGCACGCGCACTGCAGGTGAGCTCAGCGGCAAGATGTTCCGGACATGCGATCAGAAAGTGCCAATGCAGCCGTATCTGATGATGACCGAGCCCGGACGGGCGACTCTTCGGCGACATACGCAATTCGGGCACGGATACTCCTCAATCCATGCATATAGCCCTTAATTACGCGTAGAACTTCAGCGGGCACCGGAGTTCTTGTCTTTGTAGTCCAGAGAGGTACTGTCAAATCGTCCCATCGCGGAAATCGAAGCTCCCGGGTTGGTCGCGATGACCAAGGCCATTTAGGAACGTGGCAGGCCTTGTCCGACAACTAGACCTGCACCATGCCGCCGTCGACAAAAAGCTCGATGCCCGCGACGAAGCTGGAGTCATCTGAGGCGAGAAAGACGACTGCCTTCGCTATCTCGTCGGGATGACCCATGCGACCGAGCGGGACTTGGGAAGCCAGACCAGTCTTCAACTGTTTCGCCTGCTCGCGATCCTGGACGAGACCGTCGACTCCTGGTGTGTCGATGGGACCGGGGCTTACGACATTGACACGGATCTGCCGTTCCTTGAGTTCATTGGTCCATGTGCGGGCGAAGGAGCGGACCGCAGCCTTGGTGGCACTATAGACACCGAAGGCCGGCATTCCTTTGACCGAAACGATAGAGGCGTTGAGTACGACGGTTCCACCATCGGGTATAAGTGGAAGCGCTTTTTGCATGGTGAAGAAGACGCCCTTGACATTCGTGTCAAAGGTCTTGTCGAAATGCTCTTCGGTCACCTTGTCGATGGTGGCAAACTCGCCACCGCCAGCATTGGCAAACAGGACATCGATACGGCCATGCTGCTTCTTGATCTGCGCGAAGAGCTTATCGAGGTCTGCGAGGTTGCCGGCGTCGGCCTGTACACCGGTCGCACTTGCCCCAATCTCCTTAACGGCGTCGTCGAGCACATCCTTTCGACGACCGGTGATGATGACCTTTGCTCCTTCTGAGACAAAGCGCTTTGCGGTGGCGAGACCGATACCGCTCGTCCC
This sequence comes from uncultured Acidobacteriaceae bacterium, assembly GCA_963831665.1. Lineage (GTDB taxonomy): Bacteria > Acidobacteriota > Terriglobia > Terriglobales > Acidobacteriaceae > Edaphobacter. The sequence goes on from CAWHRG010000001.1 coordinate 1,081,389, forward strand.
ACCGGTAACTAGTGCGATCTTTCCTTCAAGCTTCTTCGACATGCGATTCCCTCCTTCTAGATGCTTGGCAATCATGGACAGCTTGAATCCTCAGCGTCGATTCATCGGCTTGTGGTTCGACTATTGTGTGCATTGTGCCCACGTGTCGTCCGACACAAACAAGCGACTACAATTCGCAATGTATTGTAGCGTCATAGTTGATGCAAAGCCGCCCGCAACAACTATCACTTAGAATGGGCGTTACACGCCGCACTCTCCTGTGTGTTGCAACAGCCTCATTTCCGCCTCGTATTCACGCGCTTTCCACTTATCCCACACCTGAATGGACAGTCGTTGGACTGGCTTCCGAACCGGATTTCAATGGATGGCGATCCTGCAAGCCGGCGACGACGATATACTTCACTAGTTCTCGCCATATTTCGCGAGCCACTTCAGTTCTTCACGCACCTTGATGTATCCATGCCAGGGATTCTTGTCCAGCGGATGATTTTCGCCCGGAAACACCAGGAACGTGTGAGCCACATTTAGCCTCTCGAGCGCACGTTCCAATAGTACCTGTTCAAAATAGCTGACACGATCGTCTGCATCGCCGCCCACAATATGAGTGGGAGTCGTTACTTTGTTCATCTGGAAGAGTGCTGCTTCGCTTTGGTATAAATCTGGCTTCTCCCATGGAGATCCGGAGAGATACCAGGCGTCGTCCCAAGTGAGATCATCGTTGCCCCAGTTGGCAGCGTGTTCTACGGCTCCGGCGCCGGTAACTGCGGCTTTGAAGCGTGATGTTTGCGTAATGAGCCAATTGGTCATGTAGCCTCCGTAGCTGTAACCGCCAATGGCTAAATGATCGGGATCGGCGATGCCGTCCTTAACCAGTGCATCCACCCCGGCAAGTATGTCGCTGCCTGGGGCCGACACGAGATGTGGCATGATGCCTAACATGAAGGCGTCGCCATACCCGCTCGATCCGCGATAGTTTGGGCGAAAGACCAGCCATCCATTTGTTGCGGCGAGTGTTGCCCAGTCGTACCAGTCAGCACCGAAACGGTTGCCATCCGCATCTGCAGGGCCGCCGTGGATGAGTGTAAGCATACGCAGGTGATGAGTACCCTTCTTGCCCGGAGGATAGATCAGCACCCCGCCCACGGCACTTCCGTCAGTGGACTTCCACTGGTAAGGTTCCCATGTCACCTGCGCCCGCTCTCCAAAAATAGGATTCAGAGCGGTCACCGGCTTGGCAGCGTTAAGGTCGGAAAGAGTGGTGGCAACATAGACTTGTGTGGGTTCGGTGATGCCCGAGTGCGTGAACAAGATTGCCGAGTCACGCTGCGAAGCTTCGAGATGGGCATAGTTGCCTGGCAGGGTTGCGATACTCTCGAACTTAGATCCGTCAATGCGGTAGAGACGCTGGTCCACACCTGTGAGCCCAGCTGCGAGGACCTTGCCATCCGGGGTAATCGTAAGTCCTTCCCACGACCCCTGAAAATCGCCGCCCAGCCGAGTGGTCTTGCCCGATTCGAGATCGAGCGAATAAACGCGTCCCTGTACATCCTGGTAAGGCCCCTCTATAGAGCCAGCACCCGCGCTCACCAGGAAGTCTATGCTCTTACCCGAGGGACTCCACTTCAGATGACTTTCCAGACCCTGATTGTGGGTCATCTGCCGCGCATCGCCTCCACCTGTCGCAACCAAAAACAGTTCCGAGTCGGAAGGATTCTCCAACCGGTGTGAGACCGGTCCGGTTTCAAAGGCGATCTGTTCCCCCGATGGCGACAACGCTATCATGTCGATTTTGAGAGCGCTGCGCGTTATAACCCGCGCTCCGGCTGGATAGTTGGGACGATCTTCGGGGGCCTTAGTCTCCTGGCGTGGCTGAGGGGTCTTCCCGTTCTCGCGTACCACCGCGTCGATAGACAGCGACAACAACGCATCTCCCCGCTGCTGCTCACGCCAGCGGACCACATCCTTCCACTCCGCCTTGCGCGTCTCTTCCAGCTTCTTCGCCAGTGGGTCGGAGACGGAGAAGTCGATGCTGGAGCTATCTGGTGACCAGGCGAAGGAGTGAACATCCAGTTTCTCGCGATAGAGTGGAAAAGCTTCGCCGCCGTTCACAGGAATCAGCCAGACGCGATCCGGCTCCTGCTTGTCTTTCGAGTCCTCGTCTTTTGCGTCATCACTGGTTTCAGCGTCCGCCACCGGACGGTCAGAGAGAAATGCAATATAGCGACCGTCAGGCGACCACTCCGGAGAAGAGTCATGTCCGGAGTGCGTCAGCAAGGTCACGGTGCCGCTGTGCCGAGTCCAGAGCCACAGCTCCTTCTTGAAGCGATTCTGCTGCCAATCCGGAGCGATGGTCGCGATCACTGCGGCCGACCCATCGGGCGAGATACGCGCATCGCGAATCTCGGTAGCGTTCATAAATTCATCAAGCGTGATCGGCGGCTTTTCCAACGCGCGACTAGCTAGAGGCAAAAAACTCAATAGGAATAAAAGAGATGCACGAGAAGTTTTCATCGAGGAATAACAATAATATATCTGCCTCGATAACTGCATCGTCTTCCCGGAGTGGCGGGAGGCAGCAAGCCCTCGTGACCGGATAAACAAGGTTTCTCGCGAACCGGCGGTCACAACGTCGGGCTATCACAGGCACAAAAATTTCGACAGGCTCTTGCGCGTTTGCTAATACACAAGAGCCTATCGAATGTGGGCCAGCCAACGTACAAAGCTAACTTCTGTTCCTCGGTTACCAGTAAAACTTGAAGCCGAACTGAGTACTTCTGGCTCCAAGAGCATTGGTTATGGTTCCGAACGCCGCGCCTGAACCGGAGTACTGATTCGGAGCGTAGAAGTTCGCGTGGTTGAAGGCGTTATAGAATTCAGCACGGAATTGCAGACGGGTTACTTCTCCAAATCTCCAGTATTTCTGGGCTGACAAATCCCAGTTTTGGAGACCTGGAGCACGGAGTTGTGAGATATACCGCGGTGCATCGCCAAAGGTGAATGGGGCGGGATCTTGAAACGCGGCCGTATTGAACCACTTGTTGATCGACCGATTGGGAACGTGAAGGTCTGCCACAATATTGGGCCGCTGGTTTGCACCAAAAACTCCCAGAGTATTGTTGGCAGGTGCGATGGAGAGTGGGAAGCCGCTCTTGAAGGTAGATATACCAGAGACCTGCCATCCACCGATAATCGCGTCTGTCACTGTGTTGACGTTCGAGGCCAGCTTCCTGCCCCTACCGATCGGGAGTTCATAGAGGTAACTAACAACGAGGCTGTGTGGAATGTCGTTTCCGTCTACTGATTTTTCCGCCGCCAGATTGTAGTAGTTGCGAACGCTCGTCGGACCAGAGTTAGCCCATCCGTTGTTTCCTGCTACATTGTCGATGAACTTCGAGAACGTGTAAGAGGCCAACACGCTGAAACCGGCGCTGAAGCGATGGGTGTAGGTGAGTTGGAGCGCGTTATAGTAGGAGTCGCCGTTCGTCGCCTGCTGCTCCGCGACCGAGCAGTATTGCGGAAACGGGCGAAGCAGCTGCTCACGCTGGACAGTGGCATTGCTAAGGCCGCATCCGCTCCCAAGGATCTTCCCATAGAACGGGTTGGCTACCTGGTCAAAGAGCGACTGGCCGAGAGAGAAGTATGAGGGATTGAGCTGATTCCTCTCGAAGGTCCCCGCGAAGAGTTTTACGCCACGATTGCCGACATAGGTGATGTCGAGCAGATCATTCGTCCGGAACGCATACTGCACGCCGAGCATCCACTGTTGCATATAGGTGGAAGCGCGGTCGCTCCTCACAGCTGGCACACCATAGCCCACATCCTGTTGACCACCGAGTGCGTTACCTTGAGGCAGAAGGATGCCATTCGGCAGCGGATTGCTCAGAGTATCGTTCGGCGTGAAGCCGACAAGGGTGCCAACGATAGGTGTTGTCTGGGTGAAGCCGTCCGCCGGTCCGCTACCAGTGTAAGAGGGAATGAAGAAGATTCCATAGCCGCTGCGTAGAACCGCCTTAGGACTGAGTTGGTAGCTGAGGCCGACACGTGGCCCAAAGTTGGTATATGACGGGTTATATAGTCCTCTGCGAACCCCATTGCCATTGAAGACGAGTTGGCCGGGGGTGTTGAGCCCTGTTCCCGCACCGATCGGATTTACTGCGCTGAAGTCAAAGAACTGCTGTTTGTCATGACGCTCGGTAAGGGCCGTTTGAATCTCGTACCGCAATCCAAGATTCAGTGTCAGCTTCGGCAACGCTCTCCAGTCATCCTGCAGATACCAGCCAAGGTAGTTTTTCTGAGTCGCGGGCAAAGCGTTGATCCCGGTAGAACCACTGTTATCAGGTACACCGAGTATGAAGGAAGCCAACCCATATCCTGTCCCTGCGGTCGGGCTGGATGGATCGGGTCCGGCAGTGGAGCCAGTGGGGAAATTGAACTTCGTTCCATAAACGTGGCCGCCCAGTATCTGGTTGACGACGCCCATGTAACCCGCTGATAGAGAGTGCTTGCCTATGGTTTTGGCCAGATCGGCAGAGTAAGTAATGTCATTTCTGGGAACGGCATAGGAGTCCTGGTTATTGATGGCGCCTGTGCCAAGACCTGCGGTGTTATCGATTTTTATCCCTGGAAATTGCGGAGCGATGGGATCGAGGCCGCTGGGAAGTCCCAGAGTTGATGGTTTGAATCCATCACCCTGAGTCACTGACTGTTCGATCCAGCGGTTCATGCCTGCGTTCGCGCTCAATATGAGCGACTGATTGAAGATATGGGTGTAGCCCATCACGTAGCTCCACCGATTATTTGGATTGACGACGCCAGGACCAGCAGGGTTGGAGCTTCCGAAGAAATCCGGAGAATTTTCCTTCTCCTCGGCCTTGTGCGAATACCGTGCGTACATTCGGGAGACATCGCTGAAGTTGTGGTCGACGCGAATCGAATACTCGTCGGAATGTGCCGTGGAAGCGGCCGCTGTACTGAAGTTGTTGACGAGCCCACCGTTTGTTGGGGCAGGCCAGTAATTGGCTTTAATGATGTTTGCTGCAACCGGATCGAATCTGCCCGCAAGATTATTTCCGGCGATTGGATCGCGGATGAATCCCGTTGTGGTGGCGATAAGCCCAGTTTTAGGATCGACCTGACCAGCGGTTATCTGACGTGTCGTGAACGGATCGTAAATGGATCCTTGGTAGATATTTCGTCCCAGGGCATCAGTTCCGACAATATTCGGCGTTAGGAGAGCGCTGAAGTCACCAGCCAAAAACGGGGTCGTAGGCACAGTGCCCGTATAGTTTGCAGGAGTAGATTGACGGAGTCCTTCATAAATTCCGAAGATGAAAGTTTTTTCGGTCTGCCTATAAAGACCAGGTATGTACAGAGGGCCACCAGCAGATCCGCCAAACTGGTTCCGGCCAAAGTCAGGCCTTTTGATGCCGTTGAGGTTGTTGAAGTAGTTGTTGGCGTCGAGAGCGCTGTTGCGATAGAACTCGAAGACATCGCCGTGGAAACGATTGGTGCCTGACTTCGTGACGACGTTGACTGCGTTGCCGCTGCTCCACCCATATTGCGACGTGAAAGCATTGGTCTGGATCTTGAACTCCTGAACGTTTTCGACGGAAGGGACGTAGACGACACCACCCCAGTCCTGCGCGGTGTCCCAGCTACCATCGATGAGGTAGGCAGCAGTGCCGAACAGCGTGCCTCCAAAGTTCAGAAACGAGATGTCCTGGTCTGCGCTGCCGGAGATGCCGTTGGAGTTGACCATTTGGGTCTGTGCCGAGTTATTGACGGAGGAGTTGAGGGAGGCGAGACCATAAACGTTGCGGAGGTTGAGGGGAAGCTCGACGACCTGCCGCTGGGAGATATCGGCAGAGATGTTGGCGTTGTCCGCATTAAGAAGAGGCGCGGCGGCTGAGACCACGACTTCCTGGCTGATGGCACCGACCGACAAAGTGATATCCAGGTGGGCGCTGGCACCGGCAGCAAGGGAGATTCCCCGTTGCTCATGGGTCTGGAAGCCGGGCTGCTCGACCTTCATCACATAGTCTGCAGGGGGCAGCAGGGTGAAACTGTAGCCGCCTGCGTCGTTGGTTGTGAAGGCTCTGGTAATGCCCCGCTCCGCACTGACGAGGGTGATCTTAGCGCCGGGTATAACGCCGCCGGAAGTGTCTGTTACTGTACCGCTGATTGTGGCAGTGAACGCCTGGGACTGGGCGGATGCGCGGGTTAACCCGACCATGCCCAGGGCGAACATCACTATCGTCGCAAGTAATTGCGATCTTGTGCCTTGAATGAATCGCATCTGATGTGCCTCTCTCAAAATGATTTGCTCTCTCCAAAACGAAACTCGCTCTCAAGTCCAAAGGAATAGTTTGTCTGAGAGCGACGACCACCCTAGATTTCTAGAGGCGCGGATGTCGTGGAGAATCACAAATTGTTTACTGAGGTTTACTGACCGAAATTCCTAGGTTTCGACGATGCAATAAGTTGTTTAGTTTCAACAATTAATGGGAAGGCTCGGCGTTTCTTCGGGACAATTTTTATCGGTGCGATGGATTTTGAGTAAGGTTGTCCTAAAAATGCAGCCCTTTAAAAAGGGCGCAAAGCAGAGTCAAAGCCAAAGAGGGCATTTTGTATTAAGAGCCAGGAGCCTACAGAGAGGTCCGCCCGGAGATTGCTCACCAGAAATAGGTAGCTTCAACCTTCGGAGATCCGGGTTCACCGTCGATGATCGGTGTACTAAGCACGATTTCCATATTCTTCTTGTTTCCTGATGCTCGTGCGGCACTGGCGAGTTGGGCGAGATAGACCGGATCCGTAACAAGTTCTCCAGCCGCGATGGTTCCCCCTCGACCTACGCCTGCAACGACGACGGCCAACTTTCCAGTATCGCTGTCGATGAAGCGGGCGATGATCGCATAATCGCGATAGTTGTTAGTCGTCATCTGTTCGAGCCGGTCCACGACCCACGGTGTGTGGGCTGGAGAATTGCTGTCGACGATTCCCAACTGGGTCATCTCAGGATTGTTATAGAAGTGATAGCGCAGGGATTTCGTGAGACGAAGAGTCCAGGCGTTGTCGAAGGCACCGACAAAGATCGTGGGACCGACTCGCAGATCGGTGAGATTGGTGGAACCTTCGCCCTTGAGGCTGTATTTTTTGTCGTTCGACTTGAGGATGCCGGTGATCTGGACGACGGCGTTTAAATCATCGATGACGACGGCGGTCAGATTGTCCTTCAGGACCATCTGGTGGGTGGGGTCGGCCGCGTCGCGAAGAGTGAGTGAAGCATATTGACCCTGATCGGCGATGCAGAACAGGACAGGATCGTTCGAACCAAGGACTGGACCCCAGAAGAAATCGACCGCGGAGCGATGCATGGACTTCCATGCGTAGGCTCCTCCCAGAGCTGCAAGCAAAACTACGAGCGAAGTGCTGGCGATGATAGACCAAAGACGATGGCGGGATGAGCCATGGTCTCGGACGGCGATGCGTTCCGCCTGGGCAGCAGCGTGATTTGATTCTTCGCCCTCTATTAATGGATAGGCTGAATTAGCTTCATCCGAGTGTGGCAACCCATTGCGCGACGGAGAATGAGGCTCGTCACCGATTGGACCTCGTGGCTCTTTTGGATGGCCGAGGTCGTAGTCATAACGGAAGACAAGTTCATTAACCTTCTGGGTGTGCTGTGCCTCAACGGTCGAAGACTCAATATTTGGAACGGGTTGCGGTGCAGCAACTTCTCCACTGATACCTGCGGTGACAGCTCCAATAAGACGATAACCACCTTTTGGGATGGTCTGGATTATCCGGGAAGACTTAGGGTCATCGCCGAAAACATATCTGATTTCAGAGATGCATCGGACGAGAACGTCATCGCCGACGAAGGTGTCGTGCCACACAGCTTCCAGTAGGCGGTCCTTGGAGAGCACCTCATTGGGATGTAATGCCAAATGAACCAGTACCTGCATCACCTTGGGTTCGAGATGCCAGGTCTTGCCATCTCTTTCCACAGAGTTGATCTGGGGCTGGACCAACCAATCATTAATGTGGAAATCCCCTTGCACCAGTGTTACCTCACCAAAAGTCAGACTTTTCTCTATCCAGGGCAACAAGAAAGCCCCTATCTCAACTTATGTCTAAAGAAAGACGGTAAAGCGGATTGATTATACCCGCCGTAATCTAAGGCAGACCACGATTTTGTTCACCAAAGCCTGTTGGAAAAATGGCTCGTCGTGAACACGCTGTCCATCGTTGCTTCCTAGACGAAACTTCATCAAAACCTCGGCCTTAGAAGACGCTTTTCTTAGAGGCCAACTGTTACGATTCTGGTCGCTCAACAGTCTCATGCGCCTAAATTTACCCGTGCTAGGAAATCGAACAATAAGATGAAGAAGCAATACTCTCTTTTTTCAGGTCTTGCCTTTCTAGCGGCAGGTTTCTTTGGCGTTGCGGCGCCTTGCGAGGTGGCAACAACCCCGCCAGCTTCCGCTACCAAGATCTCGACTGTTCCGGAGCTCCTTGTGTTGCGGGCTGTGACTGGCAGCAAACCGATTGCTAATGGTATTGAGATCCGAAGCGAGGGGGCCGTGATGCAAGTGACCGCCTTGCGCGACGATGTTCTACGAGTGCGAGTGGGGCCACACGGACAGTTGCCGGAGGACGCCTCCTGGGCGGTGCTGACAGAGGTCCGGACGGCAAGTATCAGTGTTTCCGCCGAGGAAGATAGTGAAAGTATCGGGTTTCGTACCGCAGCGTTGAGGGTAAGAGTGGACCGGGCCACAATGCGGCTGCGCGTTACCGATCTAAATGGAACGTTGATCCAGGAGGACGCGCTGGGCCGCCCGGTCGAATTTCACGGCTCTTCCTTTCGCGTTTATAAGAGGATGGCTCCGGACGAGCATTACTTCGGGCTAGGCGATAAAACTGGGTCGCTCGATCGAAGAGATCACGCTTACAGTCTTTGGAATACCGACAGCTTCGGTTTTCAGGAATCAACCGACCCTATTTATAAGAGCATTCCATTTTTTTTGACATCTCGTTCGGGTACAACAGCAGGGGTATTGCTCGACAACACGTGGCGAACCAGTTTCGATTTTGGCAGGGAGTCTTCGGATGTTTACTCTTTCGGTTCGGAAGGCGGCCCGCTCGACTACTACATTCTTTATGGGCCGGATGCCAAGCATGTGCTCTCTACCTATGCGTGGCTGACTGGACTAGCGCCGCTGCCACCACTGTGGTCGTTTGGATTTCAGCAATCGCGCTACAGCTACCACCCTGAATCCGAAGTGAGAAAGATTGCAGACCGCTTGCGCGCGGACAGAATTCCTGCGGATGCGCTCTACCTGGATATCGACTATCAGGACCACCATCGTCCGTTCACCGTCGACCAGGTACAGTTCCCGCATTTCGCACAAATGATTGAAGATCTGAGGAAACAGAACCTCAGAGTGGTGGCAATTACGGATCTGCACATCGGATATCTTCCGAATGCAAACTATGCTCCTTATGACAGCGGGATGAGGGGCGATCATTTCGTGAAGAAGGCCGACGGCGGCGTTTACATCGGCAAAGTTTGGCCGGGACCTTCGGTGTTTCCCGATTTCACGCGGGAGAGCACTCGCAAATGGTGGGGCTCTCTTTATACGGATTTTGTTCGAGACGGTATCGCCGGATTCTGGAATGACATGAACGAACCGTCGGTCTTCGACACTCCAAACAAAACGATGCCCGATGATGTGCAGCACCGGATTGATGAACCGGGTTTCAAGCCTCGCACGACGAACCATCTCGAGATACACGATGTCTATGGGATGGAGAACTCTCGAGCAACCTACGATGGGCTGCTTGCACTTACACCGAACCAGCGGCCATTTGTTCTGACGCGTGCAAGTTACGCGGGCGGTCAGCGCTATGCCGCTACATGGACCGGCGACAACAGCAGCACGTGGAACCACCTCCGCCTTACGACGCCGATGCTGCTGAACCTTGGTCTGAGTGGATTCGGAATGAGTGGCGCCGATGTGGGTGGGTTCGTCGGTAGCCCTGGGCCCGAACTGCTCACAAAGTGGATCGAAATGGGGACCTTCCAGCCTATCGACCGTGATCATGCGAGCGACACCTCGGCCAATCAGGAGGTCTGGGTGAACGGACCCGAGCAAGAAGATATCCGAAGGCGTTACATCGAAGAGCGCTACAAACTCCTGCCGTATCTGTATACGGCGGCAGAAGAAATGTCACGTACGGGCATTCCAATTCTTCGGCCACTCTTTCTTGAGTTTCCCGACGCCACAAAAGATAAGCATCCCGTTGATCTGGATGCAGCCAATGAATTTCTATTTGGTCCGAACATGCTGGTCGCCCCAAGTATCTATCCCGAAAAGCCCGACGCCTATCCCGTGGAGCTTCCTTCCGTAGATTGGTACAACTACTGGACGGGTGAGAAAATTGGCGCGAAGATGTTGCCGACCGATAACTCGACGGCGAATCCATCGGGACTTATTGGCCGGCAGATTACGATCAAGCCGCAGCTGGATGTTCTTCCGGTGTTTGTGCGCGAAGGATCTATCCTGCCGATGCAGCCTCTTACACAGAGCACAAGTGAAACTCCGAAAGGGCCGCTGACCCTACGTGTGTACCCAGGTAAGGATTGCAAGGGATCGGTCTATCTGGATGACGGGCTGTCGTTCGCTTACCGGAAAGGAAATTTCCTGCGTATGGAATTTACTTGCACAGAGACCGCTAAGGGCATCACGGTACATATCGGACCGCATCAGGGAAGTTATGTTCCGTGGTGGAACAGCCTGCAGGTAGAGGTCTACGGGAACACCGCTGCTGCCGCAAAAGCTGTTATCGCTGGCAGTGCAGAGACGGTCCAATCTTCTTTCGACGCACCTCATCACGTAGCGGCGTTTACACTGCCTGATAAGGGCCGAGGTGAGGATCTGCAGATTGAATGGACCCAGTAGGAAGGTTATGAATCGCTGTGAACGTCGGCGTCGAAGCAGTCAGATCGGAAGACCTCACCGCTGGTTTTTCCTTTTTCTGCTATTAGCAACGAGTGCCTTCGGTCAAAGCGACTTCGAATCACATCTGGAGGATGCGGTAAAGGCGCAGTCTGCGGGCGATATACCGGCTGCGATTGCAGCGTATCAAAGTGCGGTAGCGATTCGGCAGGATGTGCCGGAGGTATGGGCTAATCTTGGCTTGATGCAGCATCAGGTGGGCGATGCGGCCGGTGCTTTGGCAAGCTTTAAGACCGCGAACAAGCTGCAGCCAAAGCTGTTTGTACCAGTGCTCTTTCTTGGTCTGGAAAACCTTCAGTTAGGAAACCGAACCGAGGCAGTTCGTTATCTGTCGATGGCTCTGCAACTTCATCCGAACGACCCTGAGATCTATATGAGCCTTGGGCGAGCGTATTTCGGACTAAAGCAATTCGAGAACGCATCCGTTGCATATCGGCATGTGACGGATTTGAACAAGAAGGACGGAGAGGCTTGGTACAGGCTTGGTGTCACTCATCTTGAGATTGCGGAGGCCGCATCGGGTAAGTTTGCTGCGTTGAATCGCCAGTCTCCGTTCTTTCAGGCACTCAATGCTGAATCGCTCAACGATCAGGAGAAACTGGTAGAAGCAACGGAGGCATATCGTAAGTTGCTTGCTGTTCCTGGTGCTCCTCCCTGCACTCGATCTTCGCTGGGTCTGGTTTTACTTCGGCGCGGCGAGATTTCGGAGGCGCAAGCTGAGTTGGAGAAGGACCAGAAGGCAGGTGGATGTTCGCTGGCTGATCTTGGGCTGATCCGTCTCGCTCTTGCACGAGGAGAGACAGAAGCTGCAATTAAATCGCTCGGCGCTCTTTGGAAGCTCGACCCGGGATTTTTAAGAGCCCACGCATCTATATTGACGATCGAAATGCCTGCAGAGCAAATAGGGCGCTTCGATCAAGCTCTCGCTCAGTCCAACGCGGTCGATCTTCCGCCTGAAGCTGTTTCGACGTTGAGGCTATCGATCCGTGGAGGAAGGACGCTGTCAATCGAAGGCTATGAGCCGGAGAATTCGACCGTACGAACCACCGCTTCGAAGTCTGCGCAGGACTATTACACGCGAGGCGAGTACTGGAGATGTACGAAGAGCCTCCTCCCTGCCACGGCCACGCTTTCGCGAGATAAGCTTTCACTATTGGCGACGTGCTCTTTCTATACAGGCGATTTTCAAACTACCCTCACGGCAGCAAAAAGGCTCCGTCAGGCTTATCGAGCTGAAGAACTCGGTTTGTACTGGTCGATTCGGGCGGAGCAGCGTCTGGCTGTCTTGTACCTGGTTTATGCCGGAGAGGTCGAGCCGAACTCGATTCGACTGCACGAACTGCTAGCGGAGAGTTACCGCGACTGGGGCAAATACAACGAGGCCGAGGCGGAATACAAAGTCGCTCTCGGCATCAATCCAAAAGAGTTCGCTGCACTGATTGGGGCTGCGTCGAACTATCTTCAAGAGTCGAGAATCGATCTGGCCTCCGAGATGATCCAGGGCGCTCTTGCGGAAAATCCCTCCGACCCCGAGGCGAACTACGTTATGGGAGAGGTTTTGATTGCGAAGCACAATTACTCTGAGGCCGAGCCTTATCTGAAAACCGGCCTCGCTGCCAAGGCCGAGCTCCTGCCGCGTATCCATGCGCTGCTGGGTCAGGTCTATGCCAATCAGGGAGACACCGAGCGTGCGGTTGAAGAATTTAAATCAGGGCTACCGAGTGACGATGATGGATCAATACACTTCCAGTTAGGCCGGCTTTATCAAAAAACCGGAGAATCAAAACTGGCAGCCGCCGCATTCGAAGAGTCCAAGGCACTCGCTCAGCGGAAACAGGCGGGTGCGGGTGAGCTTGAGGATCGAGTGAAACAGTCTTCCTCTCAACCCTAAAGTCCGATTCGAGTACTTCGTTTTTGACAGAAGAAATGGCACTCGCACTAGGCGTCTTTTAAAGCAAAAAAATGGCTGCAACAGGTGGTTGCCCGTTGCAGCCATTTTGCTTCGTCCTGATTTAGAAGGCGTCGTGCCTGGGAGAGACGCCTGACTTCAGTGACGTAGCTTCGATCACCCCTGGTCGGGGTGGATCACGCGGTAGCTTGCATTGCCCTTCGACCAGACCAGCAGAAGCAGGTCCTTGCCGGCGGGATTTGCGTGCACGTCGCTGACGAAGTTTTCAGCCGAGGAGACCGGCTTACGATTGACTTCGAGGATGACGTCCCCTGGTGCGAGGCCAGCATCTTCGGCGGGGCTCGCAGGGCGGACGCTCTGGATAGCTACGCCGTGGACCTGGGCGGGAACGCTTAGCTGCTGCCGGGCATCCTGATCGAGGTCAGCTACGGCGAGGCCGAGCTTGCCGCTCTTCGGTGACGAAGAGTCGTCGTTGCTGGCTACATCGCCGTCCTTGTGGAACGAGCCGACCTTGAGGTTCACGGTCTGCGCGTTGCCATCGCGGATGATGCCGAGAGCAATGTTGTTGCCAGGAGCGATTCCGCTGACAGCAACCTGAAGGGCGCTTCCATTGACAACCTTCTGACCATTGAGCTGGACAATGACGTCGCCGCTCTTAAGTCCTGCGCGGCTTGCTGGTGAATCCGAGGAGACCTGTGCAACGATCGCGCCGTTGGTATCCGGCAGGTGGAAGAAGCTGGCGTTATCGGGCGTCACGTCGTTCATGCTGATGCCGAGGTAGCCGTGCTGCGCGCTACCAGTCTTGATGATGGATTCAGCAGTTGCACGCACAATCTGCGAGGGGATGGCGAAGCCGGCGCCAGCAAAGGAGCCGCTGTTGGAGATGATGAAGGTGTTGATTCCTACCAGCTCACCATGTGCGTTGACGAGAGCGCCGCCGGAGTTGCCGGGGTTGATCGCAGCGTCCGTCTGGATGTAGCCACCTGGCTTACGTGGATCGTCCGAGTAGGGGTTGGGGCGGTTGGTCGCGCTGACGATACCGCGAGTAACAGAGAACTGGAAGTAGCCGAAGGGGCTGCCGAAGGCGAGCACCGTCTGGCCGGGGTGAAGCTGGGAAGAGTCGCCCCACGGAATGCTGGGCAGGTTCTTGGCATCGACCTTGATGACAGCGAGGTCGGTGAGCTTGTCTGCGCCGACGAGCTTCGCGGTCAGAACGCGGCGGTCGTTGAGGGTGACCTTCATCTGAACGGCGCCGTCGACGACGTGATTGTTGGTGACGATGTATCCGTCAGGAGAGATGATGATGCCGCTGCCGATGCCGTGCTGCAGCTGCTGCTGAGCTGGAGCTTGAGCGCCACGACCCTGGCCAAAGAACTGCGAAAACCCCGGAGGCAGACCATCTCCACCTTCCTGATCCTCGGCGGAGGTGCGCTGTTCGGACGAACCTTCCGAGGTGACTGCGACGTTGACGACGGCGGGAGTGACACGGGCGGCTACGGCTTCAACCGCGCTATCGAGTGCAGTGAGAGAGGAGACGCTGCTGTCGTCGAGCGGCGCGGCTGCGCTGCTGGCGGCATGGACGCCGTTGTAGTGAAAGACGAATGCGGCTGCTAAAGCGATGGTCGCGGCTGCTCCGGCAGGGGCGCCAACGCGCTTCGCGTTGGCTACTAGTTTATTAGTTGATGAAGACATGCTGATTCTCCGTAAGGGTGATTTGTAACGGTTAGAGTTGAATAACGAGCCAGCCGCTATCAGTATGCATAGCGGCGTAAGGAGCGAGAAAATGATCTTGATCCGTCACGGTAAGAATGATTCTGGGACGGTCTGAGTCAGGCCAATTGGTCAGCATGAGCGCCTGGTGCGTGCGGTTGGCGGTTTTCTTCATGCGCTGCGTTGGCGTGGCACTAGTGTGGTGGCGAGACTTCTGCTTGGTCAGGCTTATCCGGACGGAAGACTGGTTGGACGGCATCGAAGCCTTCAGCAGTGTCGCGTGAGGGACGGTGGATGGGTTGAAGACGACGTTGTGATACTCCGCGGCGGGCATTGGAGTTTCAGCGCGAACTACCGGTCGCGGTCCAGAGAACGAGACAAACTGCGGGCACCGTACGAGACCGGTTACTCCGCCAAACAGGGCGAGAACGAGGCCGCTGAGGACAAACGTTGCCTGTGGCCGAGTCATTCCTTCTGCGTGGCGCAGGATGTTGTACACCCGGCGAGATAGTTCGGACTGCTTCTCCAATGCTCCGAGCGAAAGCGACATGGTGCGATGGTCAAGCGCGTGTTCCGCCAGGCTTGTAAGGCACGTCGCGTACGCTTTGGGAGCTTTGGTAAGCCGGAGAACGGCATCGTCGCAGGCAATCTCACGTTCAAAGCAGAGGCGCTTTTCTATCCAGATCAGCGCTGGATTTACGGGGAAAAGGACAAGAGCCAGCTTCTGGATCAGATTAATCCAATCGTCCGCCCGGCGAAGGTGCTCCATCTCGTGAAGGACGATCTGTCTGAGCTCGGATGGAGTGAGCTTTTCGAAGAGCCACGCTGGAATGAGAATCCGAGGCGAGAAGAAGCCGATCACGCTGGGGCGGTCGACCTCCACTGATGTGCAAATCTGAGCGACTCGCCAGCCATCTGAGGACAGCGCGTTCCAATCTGCATCAGTTTCAACCGGGGTTGCTCTCCTCCAAATCTGCCACAAACGAAAGGCGTTGATTGTCAGCTTTACCGCGCGAATCAGCGAGAGCAGCGCCCACACAGCTGCGATTGCAATACCCCAGCGAATGTCCATCTGGATCATCGAGCTATGAACCATGGAACTGTGTGCATCAGGAATTCGGTTTTGCGCCCCAGAGAAGGCATTCAGAAATGGCAGCAGAGCCAGAACAAGAAAGAGGGTCGTCCAGATGGTGAAACGGATGGTCGCTGTTGTCTTGGGAACCAAACGCAAAACGAGGCCCACGCCAACCGCCAATAAGATTCCCTGCCAGATGCCGGAGACGAGTGAACTCGCGGCGATTTGCGACAGTTTCTCTAGCGATAGCAATGTGATTGGCTCCATCGGCGTCAGGACTCTCCTGCGCGATCGTCCGATGCTCGGGCAATGGCTTCTTTGAGACGCTGGAGCTCTTCCGCTGTCACTTCATCGTCTCCCAGGAGAGATAGCAGGAGACGTTCCCGGGAGTTGCCGAAGAAACGCTGCATCGTGTGGCGAATTTCAAACTGGCTGGCCTCGTGCTCGGCGATGCATGGGCTGTAGAGATAGGCTCGGCCCTCCTGGCGATGGCGAACATAGCCCTTTTGTTCCAGGATCCTAACCGTCGTTAGCACAGAATTGTAGGCAAGAGCGGTGTCAGGTGGCATCGCAGCGACCAGATCTCCGACCAGGGATTCTCCACGCTGCCAGAGAATCTTCATCAGTCGTAATTCGGCTTCCGTCAATGTGATGGACTTCTTTGGCGGCATTAGTCTTAAATCCCGGACAACAAACAGCGCTCTGTGGATTGAGACGGACAACTAATGGATTAGTTAGCAACCTGCCAAAAATTCTTTTGGGTTCGGTAAATTTTAGTCAGCCATGGATTTTCCCAAACACGCCTTTCCTCATAATTCGCCTGGTATTCCCTCTGTGGAAAGAGGTTTTGCAGAATTGGCTCACGAACTGATCCACCGTAGAGTCCCCATGAATGCACGTAAGCATGGATATCCGGATCTGTTCGTCTCCCGGTACACCGCCACATTGCTGCGCTGTTTCAGCCTCCGCTATCTCGACCTTCTCGTACATTAGAAGTCAGGAACTGCCGTCGGACTTGAGGCACGACGCGCGTGGAACTAAGGAGAGATCGAACTTGCAGAAATTCTTTTTTATTGCGCTTGGAGGTTCACTTGGTTCTCTTGCCAGATACTGGGTCGGTTCAACGATCGCCAGTCGAATGGGAACCAAGTTTCCTTATGGCACATTTGTAGTCAATATCACCGCATGTATCATCATCGGCTTCACTCTGACATTTCTCGCAAGACGCACAGAGTTGAGCGCAGCATGGAGGTTCCTGATTCCTATTGGTTTCATAGGGGCCTACAGCACGTTTTCAACGTTTGAGTGGGAGACATTCTCGAACCTGCAAACGGGTGCTTTCCTGCTCGCCACGCTCTATGTCGTCCTGAGCGTATTTGTTGGCCTGATTGGTGTGTGGTTCGGTGTTCTGATTGCGAAGGCCATCTCATGAGAGCAACATGATGAGCCTACTGGGACATGAAGCAAAGCCCTGGTGTCGCAAACGGATTGCTCGTCTGGAACAGAGGAGGAGATATGTTATCCGCCGGAAAAGCTACAAAAGTTTCAATCTACCTCAGCGAGGGCTCGACGCATCACGGGGCTTCGACGTACTCGAGCATTCTTGACTTCCTCTTCTTTCGCGGCGTCTCCGGCGCAACGGTCTTAAAGGGTGTCGCGGGTTTTGGCGCGGATCATCACATCCATTCGGCAAGTTCCGTTGAGATATCCGATCACCTTCCCCTGAAGATTGAGTTCATCGAAACCAGAGAGAAAGTCGATCAACTCCTCGGAAAGCTCGAAGAAATGGCTGGCTCCGGCATGATTGAGTTGCAGGAGACCACGATTGCCAAACCTGCACAAACATCAAAGCCCAGCAGCGCCCCCGCCCCCCATCACCTCAAAATTGAAGGCAAAGCAAAGCTGATACGAATCTACATTGGCGAGAGCGACCGCTGGCATGATCAGCCGTTGTATGAGGCACTCGTTCGCGCCATGCGCGCGAATGATCTTGCGGGCGTCACCGTCTACCGCGGCATTCTTGGTTATGGGGCCCACCGCAGGGTTCATAAAGACAAGCCCCTGCATCTCTCGCATGACGCCTCCATCATGCTCTCGGTTATCGATACCGAAGAGAAGTTGTTGGGCTTCCTGCCCATTGTGGAACAGATGGTCCAGGAGGGGCTTGTCGTCCTCTCAGACGTCGACATTATCAAGTATGCCCATCGCCAAATCGAGACAAGCGAGACAGGGGATGAGCTATGAAGGAACAATTTCAGGCCAGAATGTTACGCATCCACTTTACCGAAGCAGATAAATGGCAAGGCGAACCGTTATATAAGGCAATTGTTGCAAAGTGCAAAGAGCTCGATCTTGCAGGTGCGATTGTCTACCGTGGACTGGAGGGCTTTGGAGCGAGTGCCCACATCTATCACGCTCGAAGTTTGTCCATCTCGAAAACTGCACCCATCATGGTGAGCGTCATCGATACGGAAGACCAGATTCAAAAACTAATCCCGCACCTCGACGCGATGATCGAAGGCGGTCTGATAGCCAGTTCCAGAGTCGACGTCATCCGCTATTCCCGCCCCTAAACTGGATTCTTCAGTGACCGGGGACGCCCTCGAAACCAAAGGCTCGTTACTCTAGACGGCGCGAAAGCGTAGGACAGAGTAACTGCACCTGGCAGGATTTCTGGCTTAGCAGAAAGCTTTTCGGACTATACTTTCGACACACTGGCATCGAGAGGCACTATGGCTGCGATACGACAGGAAGACCTTACCGGGCCCCAGTCATCGCCGTTGGTTAGTGACGCCGAATCGGATCTAGCCTCGAGCTTGTACCAGGAATTGCATCGCCTGGCGGCAGCCAAAATGCGTTTTGAGCGTGGCAACCATACGCTCCAGCCAACCGCCTTGGTACACGAGGCCTACCTGCGGATGGCAGATTGCTCCGCTTCCATGTGGAGCGACAAAGGCTCGAGTTCTGGGCATCGGCTGCACACATCATGCGCAACATCTTGGTGGACTCTGCCCGCGCGCACAGGGCTGGCAAACGAGGAGCCCGCGCGGTCCAGGTCACCCTTGATGAGGGACTAGTCGCCGCAGCTGGCGCCACCGTCGATGTACTAGCCGTCGATGAAGCGCTCACTCGACTTGTTACCTTCGACCGAAGACAGGCAGACATTCTTGAACTGCATTTTTTTGCAGGGCTAACTTTTGATGAGATCGCGTTGCAGCTTGGCACATCGACGCGCACAGTCAAGCGAGACTGGACGATGGCTCGTGCATGGCTGCATCAAGAGCTGGCGCCGATAACATGACACCGGAACTCTGGCAACGCCTGAAGCCGCTGTTTCACGCCGCACTTGAGCGCGGCACCGAACACCGCGCAGTGTTCATCGCTGCGGCCTGCGGCGAAGATCTCGAACTGAAGCAGCACTTGTTGCGACTTGTCGAAGCTGAGGAACAAGGCACACAAAATCTGGACCAGCCCCTGGCCGATCTGTCTAATCTGTTTAGCCCGGAGTCGAACCGCTTCTATCCGGGAGAGATCGTCCTGGGCCGCTTCCGCATCGTTCGCCAGATCGGCAGGGGAGGAATGGGTGAAGTTTATGAAGCGGAAGATCTGCAGCTTGGCACCATCGCTCTCAAAACCATCCGCGCCGGGATCGCATCTTCATCCAGCGCATTTGAACGCTTCCGCCAAGAGGTGCAGCTAGCGAGGAAGGTCAGCGGTCCGCAGGTATGCCGCATCCACGAACTATTTTTGCTTCCCGCTAGCGGGAAACACGTGGCAACTGCCTTCCTGACAATGGAATATCTGGAAGGCGTCACGTTATCCGACAAGCTTCATAGCGATGGTGCCTTGCCATGGAAGGAGGCCCTGAACATCGCTATCAGCATTTGTGAAGGACTCCATCTAATTCATCAGCAGGGCGTCATTCACCGCGACCTTAAGAGCAGCAACATCATGTTGTGCAAGCAGGGCAATTCCGTGCGTACGGTCCTCATGGATTTTGGCCTTGCACATGACTTCACCTCCCATGCAACTGCCGCCGATGCGTCCACAGTTCAAGTCTCCCGTCCAGGTACGCTTCCAGGGGCGATCATGGGAACACCGGAGTACATGGCGCCCGAACAGTTTGAGGCAAAGCCGGTATCTCCAGCCACAGACATCTATGCGCTCGGAATTGTCCTGTACGAACTGGTCACGGGGCTTCACCCCTATGCGGCCCCCACGCCGGTCGCGGCAGCCATTCGCCGGTCTCATCACCCCGCATCACCTTCTGCTATCGATCACTCAGTACCACGACACTTTGACAGGATCATCGAACGATGCCTTGCCTATGAACCCGGGCACCGCTTTCAATCGGCAGAAGAGGTGGCGGAAGCACTCAGGGCAGGTCCGGCAAATCTGAATAACCTGAGAGAAGATCGACCGTGGCTCTTTAAAATTGCAGTAGTGCTCGTGTTTGCGGCATTCGCGTGGGGCATTCATCTTTGGTGGCAGTCGCGGCAGTATTACCATCCCAGCATTGAAGCGCGCCGATGGTATGACACCGGTCTTTCGTCGCTGCGAGAAGGAAACTACGTAAAAGCGACTCGCTCATTTGAAGCAGCAATCGACCAGGACAAACTCTTTATCATGGCGCACGCGCGCCTCGCCGAAGCATGGGCCGACCTCGACTTCCAGGGAAACGCACAGCGAGAGCTCTTGATTGCAACTCCTGAAGGAGCTCGTCTTACAGCACTGGATCAGGTGTATTTGAACGCCATCCACGCGACAGTTACTGGAGACTTTCCCGCCGGCGTTGAACTCTACCATAGGATTCTCAACCATCTGCCTTCTCCTGAAAAGCCATCCGGATATGTGGACCTGGGTATGGCCTATGAACGTGCCGGGGATCCTGCAAAGGCCCTCGAAAACTACGCCAAAGCCGCCTCTCTGGATACAGACAATCCTGCACCGTACATGCACACAGCCGTTCTGCAAAGCCGATTGCACCATATCCCGCAAGCCGAAAAATCCTTCCAGCATGCAGAGGTGATATTCAAAACGGAGATGAATCAGGAGGGCCTCGCCGAACTCGACTACGAACGCGGCTACGCAGCCAACGACGTTGGTAATTCCGCCAAGGCCAAGGAATACCTCGAACGTTCCATCGAAGAAGCAGAAAAAATCCCCAGCGTACAACTGGAGATTCGCGCACTCACACAGCTCAGCAGCGTCTCATATAACTCTGACCATGACTCGCAGGCCGTAGAACAAGCCGAGCGAGCGATACATCTCGCACGGGACAATCAACTGGACTCCTGGGCTGCCAGCGGGTTGGTTATGCTGGCAAATGCACAGCTCGATCAAGGGAATTTACAGGAAGCAGAGGATGCTCTCCAGGAATCATTGCAGCTCATCCATCAGAATCCAGCAGCCCAGAGTCGAAGCTGTTGCGAATTTCACTCTGGCCAGTCTTATGAACCAGAAACACCAGCCAGATCAGGTAATAAAACCAGCGCAAGCCGCACTCGCTTATTACAAACAGAACGGCTACTCCTCGCAAGCCTCCAGAGCCGCGCTGCTCCTCATTCGTACAGAAAGAGACAAAGGTCAATACAAGCAAGCCTTGCAGGACGGCAAAGAACTCCTTGAGGTGACCACCCAGTCTGGCATTCACACACTCATGATCCAAGCTGAAGAGGTCGTAGGGACTGTCCATTTTGCGGTAGAGCAATATCCAGAAGCTTTAGTCCACTTCCAGAAGGCCAGGTCACTGGCTGACACACAAATCATGCGATCCTATGAAGCGCTGGATTGCGCAGACACGCTTTGGCGGCTCGGTCGCTACGCTGAGTCCGAAGCTCTACTGCAAACTATTGCAGGAAGTGACGATCTTGTAACAAGCGCCGGTCAGACTCGTATCGAATCGCTCTTGAGCCAGCAGCAATATCGACTCGCTCTGGCGCTTGCGCAACAAATGATTGCCGAATATCCAAAGATGGTCTCCGATCGAAAATTGGAGCTTCAGCAGGACGAGGTTCTCGCCGAGTCTCACCTGGGTATGAAGAAGCAGGCACTGTTAGATCTATCTGCCTATTTTGCTCCGGAACAACATAAAGATAGTCCTGAAGATGCCGCAAAAGAAGAGCTATCAGCTGCAGAGATATACCTGTCGCTGGGGATGGCCAGGCAGGCTCACGACTCCGCTGTGGCAGCTCACAAATACTTTGCTTCCTCAGGACAACTCAACTCCGAACTTCGCAGCGCATGTTTAGCCGCGGCCGCATCGAAGTTGTTGAACGACCTGGCCGAGTACGATATTTTTTCAACGAAAGTCGTTGACATCGTTACTGCGTTGCAACATACTTGGCAACCTCAAGACTTACAGCAGTATCTTTTGCGCCCCGATCTGCATCTGCTTACGCGGGATTTCGCCAAAGCCGGCCAGATAAATCACATCAGGAGCAAGACATGAAGCTATCGTCATCGGTAGTTGGTGCTGGCGTGTTAGGTTTGGCCATTGGTATTGGAGCAGTTATGCTCGTTCCCATTGTTCATGGGAAGAATACTTTCGGTATCCTCTCTGCTCATGATTCGCCTGTAACTGTGCGGGGTGGATCCATCCGTGCCTGGACTAAAGACTCAGACGGCTGGGTTTGCATTGACGCTGCTTGCACTCCTAATACATTTAGGACTAAGATCTCGGATCCCACGTTCAAGAACATCCTCTTAGTTCAGGATCATCAACTAAATATGACCAAAATTCCTCAAGCTGGCGCTTGGGAAGTTGATGTAATAAGTCGAGCAAAAGGGGGATCCGGTTCAGGAATAATACTATGCTCCGACATAGATACAAATGCTAGCGGCAGCTATATTTGCGGCAAAACCGCTAAACGCGAATCTTGGGTGTACATGTTGGTAATGGATAAGAATGATTCTCTCGAACAGGCAGAAATCGACGAGGATGGCTCCGCCACCTCAAAAATCAACCACATGAATTTCCACCGCCGAGACGGATGCAGTAAATGCGAATACATATCGACAATTACTGTCATCCCTAATACACCACCCTATACTTTGAAGTGCCACAACAGTGCTTGTACAGTTGGCTTGTCTAATAAATAGTTCGTTGCCGTTCGTTTCAGTGATTAGCAAACTAATCCGTCAAAAGCTCGGGATGGCTAGACCCGCAGCAATGGTGCTCAACCATCTCGACTTGGCCTACAGTTCGCATTCGCCCCCCGAAGCATCACGCACAAGCCGCAGAAAAGCGGAGCCTATTATTTGCAACCGCGACCGACCCAGCTGGAGTCGCGAAAATCCGACCAACGACGAACCACGTTCCGTCACCATTCACTCCCCATACCCGATAGTTGAAGTCAACCGGATAATCGACACCGTTAACGTTGCACACTATCATCACCGCAACTGGCGGCACCGCATACTGAACGGTCTCGTAGTGCCCCGGCCGGGCTGGCTGCGCGGAAGCTTCCTTTCCAGAAATGAAGCTCGCAACAGCGAACATAGCGAATACTAGAACTGCAAATATGCGTTTCATGACCTGTCTCCTTTTGTGAAGTGTCTTCATTCAACCCTTCACTCTCTAAGGCGCAGACGGCCAACATTTCGTGCCAAAATTTGTTCCTCCCGAATCGCCACCCTTCTCTGAAAGGATGGACAGAGGCCTTATCGCAAACTAAAAAGCAGTCGTCTATCCCGACTCGGGGGAACCAGAGTAGGAACGCTCCGTGCGCCAACCTTTGTGCTAAACTTCGCTCCATCAGAGGGATAGATACCTGTCTCCCTTCAAGAGATTGCTATCCGGCCACAGATATTCATTGCAGGCCAGAACCATCAGCGTCTCGCATAAACAGTCGCTGATCATACGTTTCCTCTTCTCCACCGCAGTCGGGCCTATTATCCGGGAGTCTCAAGGGTCGCAGCCATGCGAGCGGGACAACGCAAATGAACAAGGGATTAGGAGCGACCGGTATCGGCGCGGCTGTACTGGCCGGAGCCATGGTCTACGCCGGAAGGCCTGCTGCTAACTCAACCAGCGGCATCGCAACGTCAAGACCCGCTGTTGTCAAAACAGAAAAGCCAGCAAGTGGCGAAGGCCCCTGGCTCGCCTCTTGCAAATACTGGGCTGCATCCCGCTGGAACAGTGTGCCAGACCAAAAAGGATCCCCCGAACTACACCTCACCCTCAACGAGACCGACAAGAAATTCGACACCGAAATCAAGGGAATCCCTGACAGTTCCCAAACCGAATGCGAACGGCAGGGCGACGGTTGGGGCATCCCCTCGTTTGCCAGCGCCCAACCAGATGTTCATCAGACAGACATACGCGCCATCATCGCCACCGTTCCCGATCCCGTCCACAGTCACTTCGCGCTTGAGTTCGACCGCACCGTCGATGCCTTCATGCAGGCCGCCGCCGACAACCGCTATCTCGGCAGCAGCTACTGGCTGCCCTGGAGAAGCCTGCCTGCCTCCGCGTCATCGACCGACGCAGCAACCATCGCAACCCAAACTGAGGAAGACCGCAAACGAGAGCGACAACCCGGCCTTATCATCCTCAAATACAACCCTCGCGACGACGAAAAGAAGGACCTCGGCTGGTCCGGCTACCACCGCGTCGTCTATCTCTTTCTCGTCGGTGAGTCGCCCGCTCTCGGCGTCGATGGCAATCAGCTTCGCAACGCGCTTCAGTACGAAGCTATGCTCCAGGATAAACACAATGCCAGGCTGTCCATGGGCCATGACAACCTTCTCGCCCTCATCGGTCCTCGCTGGTCCGGTTCCGCAGCTTCTCTTCGCGAAGGAATCGAAAACGCCAAATTTGTCAGAGGCATTGACGGAGTCCTCGCAGCAGGCATGACGTCAACGCAGATCGCTGCAGATGAACTCAATTCGCGATCCCCGGCCACGCCTATCAACTATCTATCTTTCGGAGAGAACGTTGCCTTCGAAGCGAATCAGCTCACTACAGCATTTCGCCGTGCTGCTCCCCACTCTTCCGATTTGCGTGTTGCCATTCTCACTGAGGACAACACCGTCTTCGGAGAGGCAACTACACCCGAGCCCGGCCAGCATAGATGGAAACCGACATATATCCGTTTCCCTCGCGAAATTTCGCTCCTGCGAAATGCCCAGTCCACATCATCGTCATCCAGCGAAGCCCCAACGCCTTATCTCAGTCTCTCTTTAAAGGACACCAGCGCCGACGACACAGTTCCTCGCTTCTCCACCACTCAGACCCCACTCTCCCAAGAGGCGCAGCTGATGGCGATCGCTCATCACCTTCAGCGAGATCATACAGAGTTCATTCTCATCACCGCCTCCAATATTCTCGACGAGCTCTTCCTGGCTCAGTTTCTTCACCGCGCCTGTCCCGATGCCAGACTGGTCTTCTACAACGGCCAGGACCGCCTCGTTGAGCGCGACGTCGACAACGTTCAATACATCGGCTCCATTAGCGTCACTCCCTTCATCCTTAGCTCGCTCGAAAGCTCCGGTTCAGCAAGTCGCGCCTTCCGCGCCTTCCCGGATTCCCAAGCGGAAGGTATCTACAACGCAGCCAGTTACATATTCTGGAAGGGCACACCGGATGCCCATCAAATCCTGCCAAACCTTACCGGCTACCTCCATGGATCGGGAGATACCCTCCTTCAGGCTCCCTTATGGGCTACCGCCGTCGGCGGTGATGGATATTATCCCCTCGGTATTCTCAGTCCGTGTGCAAGCAACTCCGGCCAGATGCTTCCCAACATCTACACGAAAAAAACAACAGTATCCAACGACTCTCACTTCATACCTCAATTTCTACCGGCAGGATTAGACGCACCGCCAATACCTAAGCCCCCGCCGTGGACAGCCCGATGCACTCCAGTTACACCTGCGCTCACGCCGGCATCCTCCAGTGCTGCTCCTTCACTCCTCTGGTCCATCTTGTGTGTGTTCATCATCTGCCTTTGTGCCCTGCACGCAGGCTTGTTGTGGTCTGCGCAATACTGGTCGCCCCTCACTCGCGATCTCGCTATCTGTCAGAACGATCAACCACGCCGCAGAACGGTCTATATCAACATCGGAACCGTCATGCTCTTTTGCATTGCCTTCGTCGTGGCCTTTCCGATGGTTGCCCTGACCTTTCCGCGACATTGCCCTTACATCAGTTACTTCCACAGCGATCGCAGTATTGCTTTGGCCTACGCCACACTCATCTTCGGGCTAGGCGCTGTAATCATCACCATCGTGCGAGCCCGCCACTATCTCCGGCATTCTCCGACAAGCAGCAATCAGTCCCCCATCCGGCTCTACCCTTTTTTCAATCTGTTAGCTCTCGTTACCGTCATCTCCCTACCCACTACCTGGGCTTGGATATGTCTACGAGATGACGCTCATGGCTTCAACTCCTGCGCTGGTCTGTTTTTCAGCTATCGTTCTATTCACCCCGGCAGCGGTGTCTCCCCTATCGTCCCCGTTCTTTTTCTTCTTCTTGGCTGGTATCTCTGGGCCATCCTGCAGACAGCACGCCTCCGCTTCTCCACGATGAGCAGGCCGCGCCTCCCAGGAAGTCTGGACTCCGCTTGCAATTCGCCCTTATTTGTCAGCGATTGCTCTTTGTCTCAATGCAAAACAGCAACCGACTCCTGCCTCTTTGAAAACATCACCTGTCTCCTCATTACGCGTGAAATCCTCCGCCGCCTCACCGCGTTGCCATTCATCCTGGTGAACCTCATCCTCCTGATTATTTATCTAGGCCTGTTCGCCATAGGTATTCGATACGGTCACATGCAGAGCCTGGAGCGCTTCCTCCTGCAACCTGGCGGCTGGCCCACACCATTCGAGAGCCTCATCGCTGCACTCTTCTATCCCCTCATCATGATCGCGCTCACAGGCTGGCTGCGCATGATCTTCATCTGGAGCTCGCTTAGCAGAGGCCTGCTCGAACCACTCGAGCGCCTCCCACTCCGTTTCGCTTTCAATCGCATCAAGGAAGTGGGCTGGATGACTATGCTCAGCCAGAGCAGCCTTCACATCCGCTGGCGAGACATGGCACGTTCCGGAGAATCCGTTCGTCAACTCATTAACAACCCGGAATTGCGGAAGGCCATTGACGACTGGGATAAATGGAAACCCCTCAAAGAGGCCGCCGATAGCCTTTACGAACAGATCAGAGCCCTCCGATATCACATAGGCCTGGATTCCAATCCCCCACCTGCTCCGTTGCAGGAGGAGTACCCGGACGGCGACGACGACATGCCCGATCAACAGCACCGCCGCGACCTCTGTTACATCTATGCCATTGAAATTCGCTACGCCCAATTCTGCGAGATTCTTCTCCAACACACGCTCATCCCTTACTGGCGTGGGCAGCGCATAGGTTTCGTCGATGACCATGGAGATTCGCCGGAGCCGGAATCTAAAATCAAATGCGACCCCGATGCCCCGCAAGATCCTCTCTACATCCGCCTGGCGGAGGAGCTCCTCGCCGTCCGTTACATCGCGCTTATCCGCTCTGTACTCGTCAACATCCGCTATCTCATGATGTTCGTCTCATCGGCCTTTGTCCTCGCCATCATCGCGTGGAACTCTTACCCATTCCAGCCCCACCGGCTCATCGACTGGTGCTTCACCATTCTGCTCATCTTTCTCGGCATCGGCCTAGTTGCCGTCTTCGCCCAGATGCACCGCAACGCCATCCTGAGCCGCATCACCGACACCTCGCCCAACAAACTAGGCTGGGACTTCTACATCCGCATCATCACCTTCGGCGCCGTGCCTGTCCTCACCTGGTTTGCATACCAGTTCCCAGAGATAGGCGGCAGCGTCTTCAAAATCCTTCAGCCCGGCCTTCAAGTCATCAAGTGACCCTGGCGGAACCACAGCCTTAGCTTTTCTTGTTTTGTCATCCCGTAGGGATCTGCTTCTGTCTTTGGCTCTGTCGTTGTCGTTGCTTTTCTTGCTTGTCATCCCCGAAGGGGATCTGCTTTTGCCTTCCCCAAACCAAACCACAAAACGTCATCTCGACCGAAGGCGGCGTGGGCCGCCGCAGTGGAGAGATCCCTGTATTTGTATTTACTTTCCCCGCCAGCCCGCCCCGCTTAAAAAGAAAACGGCTTTAGCCATTAAGCTAAAAGCCGTTTTTCAAATTACTTAATTCACAACAACAACCACTACTTAGCGTCGTTCTTGAATATCTGTTCCGCAAGGAAGTTCTCGACCTTTGCCTGGTCTCGAAGCATCTCGAAGTACGCATTCTTCAACAACTGCGAGCGTCCATCGTGCAACTGCTGACGGATCGCCTGCTGTACACCTGGATCACTCAGGTCCCGCTGCCCTGCCGGCTCACGCGAGATCACCTTGTAGATCGCGTAACCCGCGACCTTCTTCGTCTGCGCATCCAGCAGTGGCAGAATATCCGTCACACCACCGGCCTTGAGCTTGGTCACTGCCGCAAAGATAGCCGGATCAGCATGGAGCTGCGACTCAGGGACAAATCCAATATCCCCGCCGCTTGACGCCGTCTCCGGCCGCTCCGAAAAGTTCATCGCCAGCGAGCCGAAGTCCTCTCCGCTGTCCAGCCGGTTCTTCAGCGCCTGGATCTTCTTCTTGGCTTCCGCGTCGTTGGTCGCCTTGCTGTTCTGCAGATTGCCCGGCTGCGACGAAGGCGCGCTGGTCACCTGGATCTGCGCCAGATGATATTGCGTCTCGATCAGGTTGAACTCGCCTTTGTGCTGGTTGTAGTAGTTAGTGATGTCCGCGTCCGTCACCGTGATCTTCGAATTGATCTCTTTGTTCAGCAGCTTCTCGAACGTCATCGACCGGCGCAGATCATGCTTCACATCGTCCAGCGTATGATTGCTGGCCTTCAGCTTTTCCTCGAACTGTTCCTCGGTATACGGGGCCTTCATCTCGGCCAGCTTCGCGTCTACCTCTTCATTCGTCGCCGTAAGGTTCAGCTTGGCGGCGCGCTGGTCGACGATCTCTTCGTCAATCATGCCCTTCAGCACATTCAGCCGCAGGCTGTCAGCCTGCTCATTCGTGGGATGCTGCCCCTGCTGTTGTGCGTCGCCAAGCTGTGCAGCATAGGCCTTGTCCATCTCCGATCGCATGATGGCTTTGCCATTCACCGTGGCGACAACATCCGCATTATGGCTCTGATTGCAGCCCACAACCGGAAGAAGTCCGGTCAGAAAAATCATCGCAACCGGAGCAGTGGCCCGGCGGAATAAGCGCGCGGGGCTAAAAAAATTGATATCAGTCAACAAGGTCGTCACTCTAAATCTCTCCGCATTTTTGGTACTAGCTTCCGGGCTTCGGTGCCGGTTGGGTCTGGGATGTCGGTGCAGGCGGTGGCGGTGGCGGCGTTTGGCCAGATGCCGTCAGCGCATTGTCAATCATCTTATACACATACTCAAGCGGCACTGCGCCTTCTAATTTCTCTCCATTAATGAACAGCGCTGGCGTGGAATCAACGCCCAGATCCTCGGCCGTCTTGATCGACGCCTTCACGGCCGTGTCATCCTGCTTGGCAATGCAGGCATCCAGCGCAGCCGCATTTACGTTCTGCCGCTTTCCTTCCTCTCGCGTTAGACGGTCCAGCGCGTCATTCGCCTTCGCCAGGCTCTTGTTCTCTCCACCCAACTCGCCCGCGTGGGCATGGATATAGTCCACAAGGTTCCAGTATCCGGTCGGGCTTTGCGCCGCAAGGCAGTTCGCGTTAATCGCCGCACGCATCGCCCACGGATGTTGATCCAGCGGGAAGTCGCGATACACAATCCGCACCTGGTCCTTGTACCGCGCCGTTAGCGCCGGGAACAGCTGGGCATGCATCTTCGCGCAGTACGGGCACTCCAGATCGTCGAAGCCCACAATTACCACCGGCGCGTTCGCCGGTCCCCCCCGCGCAGGTCGATTCGCCGCGCTCACCAGCTCCTTCGGATCCTGACTGATGTCATATTTGCTGAACTGCGCCAGCGTCTTGCCGTCATTCGACAGCAAAAATGTAATCGGCTTGCTCGCATGCCCCTCGGCCGTAAAGATCACGACGATCTCGTCGAAGCCCGGCACATCGCTCTTCGTCCGAGGCCCAATCTGAATATCGTAATTTGGCGGAACCTTCGTCTTCGCCCGGATCAGCACTTCAACGCGGCGAGTCAGTTCAGGAGAAAGCTTCCCGGAGACCTGCGCAGGACTCTGCGCGTGGCAACCAAGAGCAGCCAGCATAATGCTAAAAACAAGGGGACGAACCAGCCTAAATCCAGTCAACACAGTATTTCTATTATCTCACGCGGTCCCTCTCCACCCCCTGCGAAACCCTCCCCCAACACAGCTCATCACCTCATATCAGCGCACATCCATCGCCTTCAGAGCACCGTCATCGGTGCAAATCGGTGCTAAGCCTTTACATCTCGGCAGCTCAAAACAGCCGTTCCGCCCGTTTCAGATTACCCGCCGTACCAATATTCGCCAGCGTAAAGTTGAAACGGTAAGCGTTCTCATTCCTCACCGACCCCAACTCATACTTCCGGTACTCCACGCTGAAACCGCAGCAATCCCAGTTATATGAGGTCTGCAACGTCGCATACTGCACCGAGGTCATATTCAGATCCAGCCCCACATTCGCTGCAACTCCCAATCCCTTCTTCGCCGGCCCTCCATACCCTATGAGGAACCGAAGTTGGCTGAAGTTCGACACCGACGACGAGACCCCCTCCGTATAAAAGCGCCCCGGAGCGTTCAGCCGCGCATAGCTCAACCCCGAAAAGTAGTTTCCCTGCCGAACATCCACCAGCACGTTGTTCGACGTAAACTTCTTCGCCCCCGTATCAAGGTCGAAGTCCCACTCGAAATCCACCTTCTCGGACGGATGCATCCGCAGCCGCGAGATCAACGGCGAAATGTCCCGTGGCTCGGTAAGAAACGCAATCCCGGAGAGGTTCAGCGTTGTCTCGAAGATATTCCGCCGCCCCGGGATCACCGCCCCTCCAAACGTCGGATTGAAGAAGTACTTCTGCGTCAGCCGCCAGCTCATCCACTCCCGCCCGCCGCAGTTGTTTCCCTCCTGATCAGAGGCCTGAACCCCATCCGGGTCCACCGCTCCATTCGTATCCGCAGCCGTCACCGCACACGGCCCGCTGCTCTTCCTTGGATGAATGAACAGCCGCTGCGTCGCTCCATATTCCATCTCGTTCGTGTCGCTCACCACGTCCACATCGTCAAACCGCAGGATATTCAGAAAATTATCGACACCCGTCACATACCGGTACGTAAACTCCGGTGCAATCGTATGCTTCACCTCCGAGCCAAATAGCGTATCCAGCAGCTTCGAGTGGAACGTCCGTTCCAGCACCGGTGCGCGCACGTCCGCCTCCAGTTCAAAATCCGCCCTGTTCACCGCACTACCCGACTCCTCCGGAATCGGCGAGGTATAAGGCGTCTTCCGGCTGCGACTGTAGATTGTCTCGCGCGCACCCACCGACGTCCGGAAGTGCCATCCATCCGCATTCAGCGGCAACACAAGCTCAGGATGCAGATCAAGCCGTTGCGTCAACCCCGTTGTGGCAAAGCTCGGCTGCACTCTCTTCAATCCCGCAAACGAGCTCTCCAGGCCCCACAGCACCGGCCCACCACCAATCCTGTGCTCCGTCGTCGCCACCTCCAGCGACGGCACATGGAAGATACGGATTTGCTCCTCCGCCATTGTGGCCGTGGCCGTCTGCTTCAGACCCTGATACCTGTCTATCCGGGCCATCGCCGAATAGCCGTTCTCCTGATGTACCCCGTAGGCGTACGACAGAATATCGCTCGACACCGCCTGGTTGAAGTTCTCCGTAAACGCCTGCCGGTACGCAAACGAGCTCAGATACTCCGCATCTCCCACCACCCGCGTATACCTGGAAAAGTCATACCGGGCCGAAGCGATCACATCCTCGCCTCCCTGATTCACATACGTTCCGTTCGAGTAAAATCCGCGGTCCAACAGCCCGTTGTAGTGCGCCCGCACAAAGTTGTTTTCCAGCCCTCGATACCGGAACGTCGCGCTCTGCTCCCATCCGCGTCTCGAGAAATACTGCGCCCCCACCGTCATATCCGTACTCCGGTTGATTGCCCAGTAAAACTGCTCTCCAAGAATGAATCCCTTAGTCGACGACTGCCCCAGCACTGGGATCAAAAACCCGCTTTGCCTGCTCTCCGAATCCACCGCATGGGTCACATAAGGCAGATACAGCAGCGGAATATTCGCCAGGTGAAACACACTGTTCTTCGCGCTCGCCTTATCGTTGTCCACCGTGAACATCGCCGCCGACAAGATCCAGTCAGGATCAGGCAGCTGGCACGACGTCACCGTCCCATCAAACACGTTGTACGACCGTGGCCCCGTCTTCACCACCATCCGCCCGGTAAACAGAAACGGGTTTCCGCTCGCATACACCATCCGCTTGCCGGAGTTCTTCAACCCCACCGACCCCACCACATCATAGAACCGGCCCGTCTGATTCCTCAGATTCATCTCGCCATGGCTCGCCGAAATAACCTCGTTGTTCGCCCCACCCGTCACCTTCAGATGTCCGGTCGCCGTCATATCGCCGGTCCCCATGTCGTACTCAATGTGATCGGCGCGTACCACCCAGTCGCGATAGTGAATCACCACATCGTCATTCAGAACGTAGAGGTCTCCGGTCTTCGTCTGCGGCCCCGCTGTTGTAATCTCCACCAGGGTCGTGTTGTCCTCCTGCGGAACCACCTTCGCCTCGGGATACTTCACTGCTCCCGGACCATCCGGAAGGCTCCCCGGTGGTGCCTCATTCGTCACCTCCTGCGCCCCCAACTGTGGATGACTTGCCCCCAGCAAAGTGATAGTTATCAAGAGGTAAATAGTCTTCAGGACTCTTTGCCGCAGTCTGCTCCCTGTAAACGACAGATCGCGCTCAGACACAGAGTCTTGCCGACGGGCCTTCACATTCTTCTGGTTCGATTCGCAGCTTGTCAGACGGACCACTCTTTGAGGCTAAACGATTTCACAAAAGCGGGTTGAGGTTTCGAGCAGATGAGCAGCGCACAGCGCGACATACAACCACTAGACGATCTCTTCGGCCAAACAGACGCAGCCGAACCCTTCGCTCTCAAGGAGCAGGTGGCCGAGCGCCTCGCCGCCCACCGCGCCCGCAAGTCCCGCGCTGCAGGAAGCTCCGTCACACCCATCTCTCACTCCGAGCCCTCACACTCCACTCCCAAATCTCGCGCAGCGCGCATCGCAGCCTCAGTCGCCGAACGCTACGCCCAATCCCAAAGCTACCGCGCCTTCCTCGCGGAAGAAGCTGAGCGCGCCATCCGCCAGGCCGAGGCCGCTGCCGAGGTCGCCGCTCTCAGCGCCAAAGCCGTCGTCGAAGCCCAGAACCAGCTCCTCTTCGAGCTCGACCAACTCGCAGCCGAAGTCCCTCTCTCCGGCCCCATCGCGGTCGAAAGCCCCGCGATCTTCGAACCCGTTACACCAGCCCCAGAACCGGGTGCCCCATGTCCCGCTTCTGGGACATGGGTTCTCACCACCCCAGGCAAATCTCCTGCCCTCACATACACTGAAGCCCCTGCCTTCACCGTCCGTCTCTACGAAGACGTAGGTCGCCCCACCCCTCAACCCCACGCCGCCTCTCACCCCACGCCTACGCACGACCCCGTCGACGAAGCCGAGGATCAGGCCCTCGACGAGGAGATTGCCTTCCGCCAATCCCCCGTCTTCGAGCCCGCCATCGCGCCCATCGAGATCCCAGCCAACCTCATCGAGTTCCCCCGTCAGCTCGTCGCCGCGCGGAAAGCGCGCCCCCGTCTGGCCGAAGGCCCTCTCCGCGAAGAGGCTGACCTCACCCCCGCCTCGGCCCAACTCCGCATCTTCGAGGTTGAAGCCACCCAGCTCTCCACCACTCCCGTCGTCGAATCAGTCGCTCCCGAGTGGTCCTCCATGGTGCTCGACGCCCAACCCACGCCAGCTCCCATCACTGAATCCCCCGAAGCACAGTTCCTTCCAATCCCCGCTCCGCAAGCCGCCTCCCTCAGCCTTCGCCTCATGTCCGCAATGGTCGACGGCATCCTGATCCTCACGGCCTTCTTCGGCTTCGTAGCCGCCTTTGCCCTCACCTGCCGCAAACTGGGCGTCAATTCCATCTCCATCGGCCTTCAACCCGCGGCCATAGCCTCAATCGGAACCCTCCTCTTCCTCACCCTCGCCTACCAGCTTCTCTTCTTCACATTCGGCGAAGCCACTCCGGGCATGCGCTACGCCCGCATCGGCCTCTGCACCCTCTCCGACGAAAACCCCACCCGCCCCCAGATCCGCCGCCGCATCTTCGCCGCAATCCTCGCCGCCTGCCCACTAGGCATAGGCTTCCTCTGGGCATGCCTCGACGACGAAGGCTTGGGCTGGCACGACCGCATCTCCCGCATGTACCAGCGCAGCTATTAAACAGCCGCCGTTACCATGCTGGTTGCTGTTGTTGGCGCGGTTGTGGTTGCAGTTGCGGTTGTGGTTGCACTTGCAGTTGCAGTTGCATTTGCATTTGCAGTTGCGGTTGCGGTTGCGGTTGTTAGTTTTACGTCGTCATCCTGAACGCAGTGAAGGATCCCTGTATTTCGTTTTTGCCGTTGCTCTTGCTCTTGCTTTTGCCGTTGACTCTCTCCAACCCAACCACAAACGTCATCTCGACCGAAGGCGGCGCTTTTGCCGCCGCAGTGGAGAGATCCTGTATTTCGCTTTTGCCGTTGCTTTTGGGTGGGAGCGCAGGGCTTCAGCCCTGCGAAAAAGGCCCGCAAATACAGGGGCTTTAGCCCCGGGCCTTTCCTTCCGCAGTTCGGCAACCAGCCTTTTCGGCAGCTCTGCGAAAACCCCTAAAACACAAAGCGCTCTAGCCAAACCGAGGGTAACGCCTTCCCATCCCCAGACGTAACCCAAAAGTGTTACTCCCCTCCCACCAACAGCTTGCTATGCTTCGCTCCACGAGGTGAAGTAATGAAACTGAACCGTTTGGTAATGGCATCACTAATTGGAATCTCGCTGTCCACTCCGGCCTGGGCCTGTGACCCTGGTAAAGGTGGTCTCTTCTCGTTTTTTCACCACTCCGACTCCGATCACGACCGTGACTCTCATCACGACCAGGATGGAAACAAGGACTCCCACCACGATTGCTCCGGCGGCGATCACTCCGGCGGCGGAAGCCAATCCGGCAGTGGTAGCGGTCAGACCGGCAGCGGCTCCACAGCCCCGGCCAAGTAATCCACAGAAAATGTTGTCAAGTCCAAAAACGGCTTAACCAACACAAAACAAACAACATATCAATTGCGTGGGAGTTTTACTCCCTCCCTTATAATGGAACTAGAACAAAAGAAATCCCCGGTTCAATGCCGGGGATTTTCTTTTTATACCTAAACCATTTAGAAAGACGAATTTAGCCGTAACCCATTTAGAAAGACGATTTTGCGAAGACAAATCTACACAAATAATTGATTACAAATAACTTATTGACCCCCCCCCCGGGGCCTAACCCCCAAAAGCAATCTGCCCCAACAGCACGACATTCAGGACAAGAATGATCGCCACCGCCACCCAACCGGCCACCTCGGTCCGCCGTGCACTTGCAAACAAGCCCATCACAGATCGTCGGCTTGTCAGCACGAGCAGCGGAATCAGCGCGAACGGCAGCGTAAAGCTCAGCACGACCTGCGACAGAATCAGGATCCTCAAAGGATCGAATCCAATGGCGATCACCACCAGTGCCGGAATGATCGTAATCAGCCGCCGCAGAAAGATGGAGAACTTGATGTCCAGAAATCCCTCAATGATCACCTGACCCGCCATCACTCCAACCGTCGACGACGACAGCCCCGAGCACAGCAGCGCCACCGCAAACAACGTAGCCGAAGCCGGTCCCAGCAGCGGCCCCAGCGTCTGGTACGCCTCCTCGATGCTCGGCGCCCTTCCGACATGCACAAACGCCACCGCAGCCATCACGATCATCGCCGAGTTGATCAGCCACGCCCCATTCATCGCGAAAAATACATCGATCAGCTCGAACCGCAGGAAGCTCCTCCGCATCCCATGACCGACCATCTTCGGCCCCTCGGCCATCTCCTGCAACCGCGGCTGCACCAGCGCCGAATGCAGATAGATCACATGCGGCATCACCGTAGCGCCCAGCATTCCAACGGCGACATACAGGCTGCCATGAAAGTCTCGCGGATCAAGCGTCGGCACCAGCGTATGGAACGCCGCCAACCGCCAGTCCGGGTGCACCAGAAAAATCTCAAACCCGTAGCAGAGCCCGATGATCGCGACGAAAGCCATAATCCCGCGCTCCAGCCAGCGAAAGCCCGCAAGATCGAGCGCCAGGATCAGAAACACCAGCACAGCAGAAACCAGCGCCGCCACAAACAGTGACCCCGTCCGCGACCATCCATGCGCCAGCATCGTCGGGCCAACCAGCAGATAGAACCCAAGCGCAGCACCCAGAAACTCAGCCAGATCCGTAGCAATCGCCGAACACTCCGCCGCAGCCCACAGAAACAGCGTCATCGGCCGCGAGAAGTGGCGCCGGCAGTTCTGCGGCAACGTCAGCCCCGTAACAATACCCAGCTTCGCCGAAAGGTATTGAATCAGGATGGCCATCGCATTCGACCACAGCAGCACCCACAGCAGCCGGTACCCGAACCTGCTTCCACCCTCGATGTTGGTCGCGAAGTTGCCCGGATCGATATAAGCCACCGAGGCCACAAACGCCGGGCCAAAGTACCTCCACATCTCATTCGATCTCAGCCGCGGCAAAAACTTCTGCGGACTAACTAGAACATTAGCCATACCTAAATAATAACCCAGTGATAAGCTAAGTGAGCACGCGCTATGGCAAAAATATCCTCGAAGCCGCTGTCCTCCGACCCAAAGCCCGGAATCTCCACAGGCAGCGAGGCCATTGACGACTACCTCAAAGCCATCTTTAAACTAAGCGGCCGCGAAGAGCGCCAGGTCTCGAGCACGGAGATCGCGACGCACCTCTCTATCACCGCAGCGTCTGTAACCAACATGCTCCAGAAGCTCGCCGCCTCCGAGCCGCCGCTTGTCATCTACAAGAAGCACCACGGCTCAAAGCTCGCGAAGGCAGGAAAGAAGCGTGCGCTGGAGATCATTCGCCATCACCGTCTCCTCGAGACCTTCCTCCACGAAGTCCTCGACTACCCGTGGGACGAAGTTCACCTCGAAGCCGAGCGTCTCGAGCACTTCATCTCCGAGCGCTTCGAAGAACGCATCGCCGCCAAACTCGGCCATCCCGAGTTCGACCCGCACGGACACGCCATCCCAGCGCTCGATGGCTCGCTCCCCATCAACGAACCGCAAGCACTCTCGCTTCTTCGCCCCGGCCAAACCGCCAAGGTCGCCAGTGTCTCCGACAAAGACCCCGAGATGCTTCGCTATCTCGCCACTCAGGGAATCCGCCCCGGAGTGGCTCTTACCCTCACCGAGCGCCTCCCCTTCCAGGGTGCCTACCAGATCCGTATCGGGCGCTCCCCCAAGCCAGCCTTGCTAAGCGAGCCTCTCGTCGACGCCATCGCCGTCACCATCAAATAGATCATCCGCAAAGTTCCTGCCCCACGCCCATCTCCGCCGGAACATTCTGTTGTACAGTCCGTAACAACCACCATGTCCGCGAACCCCACCTCAGTCGTCGCGCCCCCTAAGCTCGCTCGCAATCCTGTCGTCTCCGGAACGACCATCGTCCTGGCCGTCGCTCTCATCCGCATCGTCCTCTACCTCTTCGCCGGTCCGCGCTACGGATACTTCCGCGATGAGCTCTACTACCTTGCCTGCGGCGAACATCCAGCCTGGGGCTACGTCGACCAGCCTCCGCTCATCGGCTGGATTACCTGGCTCCTCGCCCACACCATCGGCACCTCGCTCTGGGCGCTTCGCCTCCTGCCCGCCCTCGCAGGTACCACGACCATCATCCTCGCCGGCCTGCTTGCACGCGAACTCGGAGGCGGCCGCTGGGCCATGTTCCTCGCCTCGCTCGCTACCCTGATGGCCCCGATCCTCCTCGCCCTGTCGCACCTCTACACTATGAACGCGTTCGATCCGCTCCTCTGGACCGCGATCGCCTTCCTCATCGTCCGCATCATCAAAAGCAACCGCGAGCGTTGGTGGCTACTCGTCGGAGCCATCGTCGGCCTCACCATCCTTAACAAGTACGCCGTCATCTTCTGGCTCGCTGGCCTCCTGCTCGGCATGGCCCTCACACCCCTGCGCCGGTCGTTCCGTTCGCGCTGGTTCTGGGGAGCCTGCATGATCGCAACCCTCATCGCCCTGCCCAACTTCCTCTGGGAATGGCGCAACCACTTCCCCTTCCTCGAGCTGATGCACAACGTCCGCGCCAGCGGCCGCGACATCCTCCTCCCACCTATCCCCTACCTCAAGGCCCAGGCCGAGATGCTCGGCTACATCGCCGCCATACTCGTCATCTTCGCCATCTGCTTCTTCTTCTCAAAGCCCGGCCGCCCCTACCGCGCCCTCGGCTGGGCCTACCTCTTCTTCCTCGCCCAGATGATGCTCCTCCGCGGCAAGATGTACTACGTCGCGCCCGTCTACCCCATGATCTTCGCTGCCGGAGCGGTCTGGCTCGACCGTCACACCCGTCGTCCTCTCTGGTTATGGAGCAATCTCTGGATCAAACCCCTCCTCGCCCTCGGCATCTTCACCGTCGGAGCCATCTATGCTCCGACCATGCTGCCGATCCTCAGCGTCCCGCACTTCCTCGCCTATGAGCATGCCCTCGGCATCGAGCAGCAAAAATTTGAGCACACCGCACCCAGCGTCCTCCCCCAGATCTACTCCGACATGTTTGGCTGGGAAGAGATGGTCCAGCAGGTAGCCGCCTACTACCACACCCTCCCTCCCGACGAGCAGCGCCGCACAGCCATCTTCGCCAACAACTACGGCTACGGCGGTGCCATCGACTTCTTCGGCCCTCGCTATGGCCTCCCCAAATCCATCGGAGGCCACCAGTCCTATTGGCTCTGGGGTCCACGCGACTACACCGGCGAGAGCATAATCGTCCTCGGCGAGGGCCACGAAGAGAACATGCAGACCAAGTGCGCCAGCTACACCATCGTCGGACACACCAACTACCCGCTCTCCCGCCCCGACGACTGGCTCCCCATCTATCATTGCCGAGGCTTCAAGTGGAACCTCCAGGAAGCGTGGCCCAAGCTAAAAAGCTGGCGGTAGGGTCTTGAGAAGAAATAGCTATCCGGGCTTCTCTTTTTCATCAACGCTAAGCGGACCCGCACCAAACTGAGTGAGTAGCAGCGCTCCTCCAAGCATCGATAGGTTCTTGCCAAACATGGACACCTGAACGCGATGCAAGGCCGGATCTCCCACTCTCCAAAACGAATGCATCACCAGCGTCACGGGTACGAGAAAGGCAACAAGCAACCAGGCTCCCCATCTGACCTTGTACCCGGTAGCCACACTCAGCCCTCCCAGAATGGCCATCAGGCCCGACAACGGCACCAGGATGCCAGCTAACGGTGTTCCGAGATCGGCCGCGTGCTGAATACCTTCGTGTGAGAAGTGCCGCGGTGCGGCAAAGATGAAGATCAGAACGAACAAAACGCGGCCGGCAAGAACGATGTAACGCATTCTAAGTACCTCCCATTTTTCTCCTGAAAGTTCATGGCAAAAACTTGGTGATAGATTTATCACTATGCCGCGCCGAGCGCAATACTCTCTGGTCACAAAACGGTTATTGTTTTAGAAGACTCGCTACCCGTTGCACCAACACCTCGACCATCACCCCTCGATCGAGGCCGAGATTTGACAGTTCCCCTTGCGCGATAGCGTCACACGAACGCTCCATCGTGTAGATGTAAATCGCGTCTTCTTCGCGGCTTTGACGCCTGGTGTTCAGGCTTGTACGGAGCTGCGCCATTAGGTCCAGCTGCCTACGTCTTTGATCGCGGTAAAACCGTCTGACGACTGCATCCGCAAAGACAAGCTCCAGCAAGGAAGCACGCAGGCCGCGCCACCGAGTATGGAAGTCCAGTTGAAGATCCACCAGCCTTCGCGCCATCTCCTGCGGCTCCGCCCCCGAGGCGAGTACGACCTGAAAAGCCTCCCATTCTGAGACGATCCAGCCTTCGTAAGCCGCAAGAAATATATCGCGCTTCTCTTTGAAGTGCTTGTAAAACGTGCCGGGAGAGTACCCTGCCTCTTTGGCAATTCGATTCGAATCGGTCCCATGGTAGCCAACCCGATTGAAGAGTTTGGCCGCCGCAGCTATCAGGCGTTGACGAGTCTCCGCAGGATCGCCACGCCGAGGCCTGGGCCCTCGAAGAACCTTCTTTTCGCGATTTACCTTTGCAGTTTTCTTGACCATCGGACTCAGCTTATTGATACAAATATCATTTGCAACCTACCATCAGATCCGAACAGTGAGCCAATTTTGCACTGCGAGGACTCCATAACTTCGGATCACTCAGGACCAGCCACAAAATGCTACGCTGAAAGTCTATGAAGGTTTTGGTAATCGGTGGTGGAGGGCGCGAGCACGCCGTAGTCTGGTCGCTCAGCAAGTCAGCAGATGTAACCGAAATCGTCTGCGCTCCCGGCAATGGTGGAATCGCCCAGATCGCGCGCTGCGTCTCCGTCGACGTCAACAGCCTCGCGTCCATGCTCTCCGTAGTCGAGGAAGAGCGCCCGGCTCTCACCGTCGTCGGCCCCGAAGTTCCTCTCTCCCTCGGCCTCGTCGATGCCTTGGAGAAGCGCAAGATGCGCGTCTTCGGTCCCACTCAAGCCGCAGCCCGCCTCGAGTCCAGCAAAGCCTTCGCGAAGGCTTTCATGCAGCGCCACAACATCCCCACCGCTGCCTACGCCGTCTGCACCACCATCGAGCAGGTCCGCGAGCAGCTACTCACCTTCTCGCTCCCCGTAGTCGTCAAGGCCGACGGCCTAGCCGCAGGTAAAGGCGTAGTCATCTGCAACACCCGCCTCGAAGCCGAGACTGCGGCCGCCGACATGTTCTCCGGCTCCCTCCTCGGCACCTACGAGACCGAAGTCATCCTCGAGGAGTTCCTCATCGGCGAAGAAGTCTCCTTCTTCGCCCTCTGCGACGGCACTCACGCCGCCCCCATCGCCGCCGCCCAGGACCACAAACGCGTAGGCGAAGGCGACACCGGCCCCAACACCGGCGGCATGGGAGCGTATTCCACCGACGGCCTCCTTAC
Source organism: uncultured Acidobacteriaceae bacterium (assembly GCA_963831665.1). Lineage (GTDB taxonomy): Bacteria > Acidobacteriota > Terriglobia > Terriglobales > Acidobacteriaceae > Edaphobacter. Next base: position 1,122,343 of record CAWHRG010000001.1, read on the forward strand.
CCCAGCAATGCGCCAATGGCTCACCACCAACGTCGCGCAGAAGGTCGTCACCGGCATGAAGGCCGAGGGCACACCCTTCAAAGGCATCCTCTTCTGCGGCATCATGATGACCCCGCGCGGCCCCATGGTCCTCGAGTTCAACACCCGCTTCGGCGACCCCGAGACGCAAGCCATCCTCCTCCGCATGGAGACCGACATTCTCGACCTCCTCAACGCCTCCATCGACGGCAACGCCGCCCTCCTCAGCGTCAAGATGCGTCCCGGAGCCAGTGCCTGCGTCATCGCAGCCAGCGGCGGCTACCCGGGCAAATACACCTCAGGCAAACCCATCCACGGCATCTCGTCACCATCCCCTCAAGACGTAGTCGTCTTCCACTCCGGCACTGCCACCAAGAACGGCCACCTCGTCACCGCCGGAGGCCGCGTCCTCGCCGTCACCGCAGTCGCCCCCGATCTCCGCACGGCACTCGACAAGGCCTACGCCGAGATCGCCAACATCACCTTCGAAGGCATGCAATACCGCCGCGACATCGGCCACCGCGCCCTCAAACAGGAGCAAGCATGAGCAACCTCGCCCTCACCGCCGAAGAGATCTTGGCCTGGCACGAGATGAACAGTGCCGCATGGAAGAAGCTCCTCACCGAACACCCCGAAGCACTCTCCTTCACCTGTGACATCGCCCAGACCAAGACCGTTGGCGAACTCCTCCAGCACATCGTCGCCGTGGAGCTCCGCTACGCCGAGCGTCTAGCCAACCTTCCCGCAACCGACTACGCCGCCATCCCCTTCGACACCGTCGAAGTCATCTACTCCACCCACGACCGAGCCACCGCGCTATTCCGCCAACTACTCGCATCCGACACCTTCGACTGGAACGAACGCATCGAGTACATGACCCGCATGATGGGTCCGGCACGTTCCTCGCGAAAGACCCTCTTCTTCCACGCCCTGTTCCACACCGCGCGCCACTACGCCCAACTCGCCACTCTCTTACGCCAACACGGAGTCAAGCCCACTTGGTCCATGGACTATCTCCTCATGGATATCGAAAAAGTCTAAAAATCACGGTGCCATGCACTGTTTTTTACGTCATCGTCCCAAACAAGTCGTCCTCCTGGCCCTCAATGCTTTTATGTCGTCATCCTGACCCTGAGCGAAGCCGAATGGGGAAGGATCCCTGTATTTGTTCTTGCTTGCCTCTTTAGGGTCATCGCTGTTTCCAAGAGGTTGATCGATTTAGTCCAATCGTTTTAGCGTTTTTGACAGCCGCACAACACGTCCACTAGAGTGGTCGCCATGCGAAGAGCAGCCCTCGCCCTCCTCCTTACAGCCTCCTGTTTCGCCTTCTCCCAGCAACGTCCCGCGATCACCGGCATCGCGTTCATGCGCGTCTACGCCTCTGATCCCGCCGCTTCCGCCAACTTCTACGGCAAGACCCTCGGCTTCGGCCATGCGGAAAACAAAGGCATCACCAGCTACTCCGTCAACGATCTTCAGTGGCTTGAGGTTGAACCTCTCCCCTCACCCGCTCCCGCGTCCCGCATGGCCGCCGTCGCCTTCACCACCCGCGATGCCGCCGCGCTCCAGAACTACCTCAAGGCCCACGCCGTCACCATTGCCCTGCCCCTCAAAAACGGCACCTTCGGCGTCCACGACCCTGAAGGTAACCTGATCCTCTTCGTCCAGGAAGGAACGCACCCCAAAGGCCTGCCCGTCGCCTCACCCGACGCGACATCCCGCCGCATCATCCACGCCGGCTTCCTCGTCAAGGACCGCGCCGCCGAAGACCGCTTCTTCCGCGACATCCTCGGCTTCCGCCCCTACTGGTACGGCGGACAGAAAGATGGCCGCACCGACTACGTCAGCCTCCAGACCCCCGAGGGCAGCGACTGGCTCGAGTACATGCTCAACGTCGGCCCCAACCCATCCCTGCACCAGTACGGTGTCGTCGACCACTTCTCTCTCGGCACCACCAAGATGAGCGACGCAGTCGATGCCCTCGCCCGCAACCACTGCGAAGGCCCCAACTGCACCAAAACCCAGATGGGCCGCGACGGCAAAGTGCAACTCAATCTCTTCGATCCCGACCTCACCCGCGTCGAGTACATGGAGTACGAACCTTCAGGCCCCGTCTGCTGCTCACCCTTCACCGGCAAACACCCCACCGACACCGAGTCCAGATAGTCGCTGCTCCTGTCGTTACCGTTGCCTTTTTGTTTGTCATCCCCGAAGGGGATCTGCTTTTGGCGTTGTAGTTGTAGTTGTAGTTGTAGTTGGGTAGTTGTAGTTGCCTCTGCTGTTGCTATTGCTGTTGCCTCTGAGGTAGGCCCGGGCTTTAGCCCGGGCACTAAACTCCAGCAGAGATAAGGGGGCTTTAGCCCCTGAGGTATGCCTTCCGCCACCTAATCAAACAGTCGTAACCGCAGGCAAAATCTCCGCCACATCCACCCACTGCGTCGGATACTCCCCCGTATAACAAGCCGTACAGAACGAAGCCGGCGAAAGCCCCTCGGCAGACTCGCCAATCGTACAGGCATGCGTCAGCCCCGGCAGCGACAGATACGCCAGCGAATCCGCCTCGATGTACGCACATATCTCCGGAACGGACTTATTCGCCGCAATCAAATCCTTCTTGCTCGGCGTATCCACCCCATAAAAACAAGGCGAAATCGTAGGTGGACAAGTAATCCGCAGATGCACTTCCTTCGCACCAGCCGCACGCACCATCCGCACAATCTTCCGCGAAGTCGTCCCTCGAATAATCGAGTCGTCGATCAGGATGACTCGCTTGCCTTCCAGCAGACTTCGCACCGGATTCAGCTTCATCCTCACGCCAAAGTCTCTTACCCTCTGCTCCGGCTGAATAAACGTGCGCCCCACATAGTGATTGCGAATCAGCCCAAGGTTGAACGGAATCCCCGACTCCGCCGCATACCCCAGCGCCGCCGTCACGCCCGAGTCCGGCACCGGAACAACCAGATCCGCAGCCACACCCGACTCACGCGCAAGCTGCCGCCCCATCTGCTCGCGCGACTGCTGCACCCAGCGCCCAAATATCTTCGAGTCCGGCCGCGCAAAGTAGACATGCTCAAACACGCAGCTCGCCTGCTCCGTCGTCGTGTTGAAGTAGCGGCTGGTCACGCCATCTTCCGACACCATCACCAACTCACCCGGCTTCACATCGCGCTCATACTTCGCATGCAGCAGATCGAACGCGCACGTCTCGCTTGCGAACACAAACGTATCGGGCGCACCATCCACACCCGCAATCCGCCCCATCGACAGCGGCCTGAATCCATGCGGATCGCGCGCCGCAAAGATGCGGTTCCGAGTCATCATCACAATCGAAAACGCGCCATCCACCTGCGACAGCGAGTCCGCAATACAATCGACCAGCGTCGACCGCTTCGAGTGCGCGATCAACTGAATAATGATCTCCGAGTCGCTCGTCGTCTGGAACACCGCACCATCGCGCTCCAGCCGTTCCTTCGAGTTCCCCAGATTCACCAGGTTGCCGTTATGCGCAATCGCAATCAGCCCCTTCGTGCTCTCCACCGAAATCGGCTGCGCATTCAGCAGCGCCGAGTCACCCGTAGTCGAGTAGCGCGTATGTCCAATCGCCATGTGGCCCGGCAGCTTCGCCAGCACATCATCGGTAAATATCTCCGACACCAACCCCATGCCCTTGATGTCGTTTACCTGCTGCCCATCCGCACTCGCAATGCCCGCCGACTCCTGCCCGCGATGCTGCAACGCATACAGCCCCCAGTACGTCATCCGGGCCGCATCGGCATGGCCGTAAACCGCCATCACACCGCACTCTTCACGCAGCTTATCGAACGGCGTAGCGTCGTCTTCATCAAACTCAACGTCCGCATCTACCCCAGAAGCCGTCATCCTGACCCTGAGCGAGTCGAAGGGGAAGGATCCCTGCATTTTGTCCTCTGCCACCGATAACTTTTTACACCGCTCGCTCATGCCGTCACCACCTCATCCGCCAGTTGCGCTTCCATCGCACCCGCCCATGCGGCCTTCAGCACCTTCACAGGCTCATCGATCACTGGCTTCTCATTGATCACAATCTCGTAGTTACCCGCGGTCACATCGCCCAGGCGGAACACCCACACACCAGCATGGTCCTTCAGCACCGCTTGAATCTCTTCGATCTTCGCAGGATCAGCCGTCGCAATCACCGATGACCCAATCTCGCTGAACAACCTCTCCGTCACAGCAAACGGCTCATCAGAATCAAGCCGCATCGAAATCCTCACCCCAAGCTCACGCGGGAAGCAAGCCTTCGCAAACGCAACCGCGCAGCCTCCATCCGAAAGATCGGCAGCCGAATTCAGCAAACCCTTCTCCGCCAGCGCAGCCAGAGCCTTATGCAGCGCAGCCTCTTCCTTCAGATCCAGCACAGGAGGCGCACCCCAAAGCTCGCCCAGCACGCTCTTCGCAAAATCAGTCGAGCCCATATCCTGCTTCGCCTGCCGCCCCTTGCCTTGAAACGCCGAGAGGAACAGCACAGCATCCCCGGACTTTCTGAATGCAGACGGCACACTCTTTGTCACATCCTCAATAATCCCAACGATCCCAAGCACCGGTGTCGGATAAATCCCCTCACCCTTGGTCTCGTTGTAGAGCGAAACATTCCCACCCGTAACCGGAGTTCCCAGCGCCGTACAAGCCTCCGCAATCCCATCAATCGAGTTCGAAAGCTGCGCCATAATCTCCGGCTTCTCCGGATTTCCGAAGTTCAAACAGTTCGTAGCAGCAACCGGAACAGCCCCCGTACAAGCGACCTTTCTCGCAGCCTCAGCGACCGCATGCATCGCCCCCAGCTTCGGGTCGAGATAAGTCCATCGCCCATTCCCAGCCAGCGCCATCGCCAATCCACGCTCACCCTTCGCAGGCCGCTCACCCTCAAGCGCCGCCGCTCCCTCTGGAGTCGAAGACGCAACCAACACTGCGACTCCCTGCGTCCCGGCAACTGTGGAAACTCCACCCGTGCCCTTAATCCGCATCACGCCAGCCTCACCGCCCGGGCCCTGCACAGTATTGGTCTGCACCATCGAGTCATACTGCTCATACACCCAACGCTTATCGCAGATATTCGCACTCGCCAGCAGCGTCTTCAAATCCGCCAGCATAATCCCGAGGCTCATTCAACTTAGCAACCACCGAAGCCGGAGGATCCAACGGCACCGGAGCCTTCCATGTCCCCACAGGCCGGTGATACAGCGGAGCGTCATCCGTCAGCGACTTATTCGGAATATTCGCCACCACAACGCCGCGCTGCGTAATCCGCATATTCGGCTCTGCCGTCACCTCACCCACAATCGAAGCGTCCAGTCCCCACTTCGAGAAAACATCCAGCACCTCGACAGCGCGCTCCTTGTCGGCCACCAGCAGCATCCGCTCCTGCGACTCCGACAGCATAATCTCGTAGCTCGTCATGCCCGTCTCGCGCTGCGGAACGCGGTCCAGCTCCACCGTCAAACCCAAATCCCCGCGAGCACCCATCTCGCAGGTCGAGCACGTCAAACCAGCCGCGCCCATATCCTGAATCCCAAGCACCGCGCCTGTAGCCATCGCCTCCAGGCAAGCCTCCAGCAGCAGCTTTTCCATAAACGGATCGCCCATCTGCACATTTGGCCGCTTCTGCTCCGAGCCTTCGGTAAACTCTTCGCTCGCCATCGTGGCGCCGTGGATTCCATCACGCCCCGTCTTCGCGCCAACATAGATCACCGGATTCCCGACACCGGTAGCCTTGGCATAAAAGATCTCATCGATCTTTACCAGCCCCAGCGCAAACGCATTCAGCAGCGGATTCCCTGAGTAACAGTTCTCAAACCGCGTCTCACCACCCAGATTCGGAACCCCAAAACAGTTCCCATACCCGGCCACACCGTGCACAATACCCGTGGCAATCTGGTGGTTTCGTGCGCCGCAGCGCCTCATCCGGCTCCGCTTCATCCAGCGGCCCAAACCGCAGCGAATCCATCACCGCCAGCGGCCGCGCATTCATCGTAAAGATGTCTCTTAGAATCCCGCCCACACCTGTAGCCGCACCCTGATAAGGCTCGATATAGCTGGGGTGATTATGCGACTCGATCTTGAACGCACAGGCCCACCCGTCGCCCACGTCGATGATCCCGGCATTCTCGCCCGGCCCCTGCACCACACGCTCCGACTTCGTCGGCAAACGCTTCAAATGCACCCGCGACGACTTGTAGGAGCAATGCTCCGACCACATCACAGAAAAGATCCCCAACTCAGTCAGGGAAGGGGTACGTCCAAGCGCTGCTTCAATGCGCGTGTACTCATCCGGTGTGATGCTGTGCTGCTTAAGCAGCTCCGGCGTAATGGTAGCTGGAGAAGGGGTACCGCTGGCTTGCTGAACTAGCTGATTTGGCATGGCTCGCTATTAAGATTGTCGCACGCTTAGGCCAAATCAGCTCAATCAGCCTAGCTCCCCGTACTGCCAAACCCCGCAGCTCCCCGCGGAGCCTCTGCCAGCTCCGTAACCTCTTCAAACTCAGCCTCAATCCGATGCACAATCCGAAGCTGCGCAATCCGATCCCCCACCTTCACCTCTACCTGCTACCGGGCTAAGGTTCGTCACCACCACCTTGATCTCCCCGCGATACCCCGGATCAATTACTCCAGCTAGCGTAGTCACGCCCCGCACAGCCAATCCTGACCGATCCTCAACCAGCGCCCCATGCGTAGCTGGAAACTCCAGCGCAATCCCCGTCGGCACCGGAACCGTCGCCCCAGCCTCAATCACCACCGCTTCAGCCGCATAAAGATCGGCAGCCAAATCCCCAAACGCACCTATATGCGCATACCGGGGCAACTGCGCCTCCGCCTTCAACTTCAACGCCTTAATCCGAACCAAGTCCTTCACCTCACACCTTCAAACCAACAGTCCTCAGTCTACCTGCAAGCGCATCTCCGCCCCAGAAAGCTAAAATCAAACAATGGGTCTCTTCAAAAAGAAGCTGAAGCAGGAACACAAGATCATGTTGCAGGCCGAGCGCGCAGCCGGCGCCCTCCTGCCCGAGTATCACCGCGCCACCCCCGAGTGTCCCGACCCCGAGCGCTGGCACATGTACGACTCCATGACCGCCGAAGCCGAGGTCCTCGAGTTCATCCGCACCCTCGTCACCACCACCAAGCCCGCTCTCGTCGTCGAAACCGGCTCCTTCCTCGGCGTCAGCACCCTCTGGATCGCCGAAGCCCTCAAAATCAACGGCTTCGGCAAGATCATCTCCTGCGAGTTCGACCCCGTAGTCTTCGAGAAAGCCAAAGAGAAAATCGCCGCCTCCGGCCTCTCCGAGTGGATCGAGCTACGCAACGAGTCATCCCTCGAGATGCACATCGAAGGCACCATCGACCTCTTCTTCAGCGACAGCGACATGCCCATCCGCGAAGCCGAGGTCAAACGCTTCCTCCCTCAGATCCGCCCCACCGGCATCATCCTCATCCACGACGCCAGCTCCCACCTCAAAGTAGTCCGCGACGCCGCCTTCAAACTAGAGTCCGACGGCCTCCTCTCCTGCGTCTTCCTCCCCACCCCCCGAGGCCTGGTCATCGCCCAAAAAAAAGCCGGCCGCGTCTAGATTTTTGCGTTGTCGTTTTATGTCGTCATCCTGAACGCAGTGAAGGATCCGTCTTTCGTTTCTGCCTTTGTGTTACCTGTCTCTGTGAGAGTCATTCGGGCAGAGATCTGCTTCTGTCTTTGCCGTTGCTTTTGCCTCTGAGGTAGGCCTGGTCTTTCTAGCCCAGGCGATTAATCCCCCGCAATCGGGGCTTTAGCCCCGAAGGTTTGTCTTTTCTCCCTACCCAACCACACTCAGGCATTCTGCCGATTCGGCTGATTCGCCTTCGTCACACTCCCCACAATCTGGTTCCAAGTCACCACCCAAGGCACAATCAACGAAAACACCAACCTCGCCACCCACACCTTCACAGGCTGCTTCCGAATCCCCCGCCAATCCAACCGAAACGCAAAATAAATCTCCAGCGCAAGAATCACCAAAAACGGAATCACCGTAAACGGCAGCGCCGCCAGCGCAAGCACCTCCACCACACACCGCATCAAATTCCGCATCAGCCGAGCCGGCCTCACCCCCAGCACACCATCTGTAATCGCATAGCTAGCCATCTGCCGCATCGCCGACATAAATGTATGTCGAGGCCGATAAACCGCCTTCGCCCGCTCGGCAAACGCCGGCACCACCGTAGCCCGCACCTTGTGGTCGAACAGCGTATCCTCCCCCAGAAACACCGTCTCGGGAAACCCACCCACCCGTTCCCAAAGCTCTTTCCTGAACGCCATCGACCGCGCCGTACAAGACTTCGTCGGCTCATCCTCGCTCAGCTTCACACCAAAAAACGGAGCCGAAGCAATATCCCAAACCGTAGAATCCGCAACATCAACGCAAGATCCCCCCACCGCATACTCCGCCTTGCCCTCAACAATCGCCGCCGTCAGCCGACCCAACCAATCCGGCCCATAAGTACAACCCGCATCCGCACAAGCAATCACATCCGAAGTAGCCGCCGTAATCCCCACATTCCGCCCCCGCGCAATCGGCCCCGGCGAATACTTCAAGCTGCAACTCTCATCCCTAATCGCAACCAGCATCGGATACTTCTCCCGCGCCGCCACCAGCCACTCCCACGTCCCATCCGTCGACCCACCATCGACGATCACCACCTCCGCCGCAGCCATCGTCTGCCCCGTCAGCGTCGAGACAAGCCCACCAATATCCGCCGCCTCATTCAGCACCGTAGCCACAACACTCACACGCGACATCGTCATTCAACCCCAGCACAGCCGCACTCAAATCGCAGCCATCACCAGACTACCGCACTCAAAAAGCATCGGCCCACTAACGTAAAACCGCCACCCTCTCTCATTGCGTCGTCCTCTCTTCCCTCTTCCCTCTTCCCTGGCATCGGACAGGCGCAAAGGCTACCTCGCTGTCATCATCTTGGTTTAGGATGTTTGCGACTGTCCGCACCTGCACGTATCGTGGCTGGGCTAGAGCCTTGGAGGTATCAATGGCACAGGCAGACGAACAACGAAGACTTAAGGAAGCCAGCGAAAAGCTCGTCCCCTGGAAGAAGTGGGGACCCTACCTGAGTGAACGGCAGTGGGGCACGGTCCGAGAGGATTACAGCGAAAATGGAAACGCTTGGGATTACTTCACCCACGATCAGGCAAGGTCGCGGGCGTATCGCTGGGGCGAAGACGGCCTGGCGGGAATCTGCGATGACCATCAGGTGCTGTGCTTCGCAATCGCCCTGTGGAATGGCAAGGATCCAATTCTGAAGGAACGCCTCTTTGGGTTGACCAACAGCGAGGGCAACCACGGCGAGGACGTGAAGGAATACTACTTCTACCTCGACAGCACGCCCACACACTCGTACATGAAATATCTGTACAAGTATCCGCAGGCGGCTTACCCGTATAACGATCTGGTCAAAACGAACCGGGAGCGTGGGCGCAGTAACCCGGAGTACGAGTTGTTGGATACGGGTGTGTTCAACGAAGACCGCTACTTCGACGTGCTTGTCGAATACGCGAAGGCGGGTGCAGAAAGCCTCGAGATTAAAATCACCGTGGCGAACCGGGGACCAGAGGCGGCGACGCTGCATCTATTGCCAACCCTATGGTTTCGAAATACGTGGATGTGGTCAGATGCTGGCAGCAGGCCGTCGCTGAAAGGGGTACAGCACAAGGGGTTCAGCGCGATATCGGCGCATCACACGGACCCGATATTTCAAGAGTCGCTGGCTGATTACAGCTTGTATTGCGAGGGTAATGCGGAGCTGTTGTTCACGGAGAACGATAGCAACAACGAGAAATTGTTTGGTACGAAGAACGCTTCGCCGTATGTGAAGGATGCCTTTCACAACTACCTCATCCATGGCCAGAAGGAGGCCGTGAATCCCGCGTTGGAGGGTACGAAGGCGGCACCTCACTACACCCTGAATGTTGGAGCAGGAAAGACAGAGGTTGTGCGTCTGCATCTGGGGCGCGCAGTGGCGGAACTGGAAACGAGGCCGTTTCAACACTTCGACGAAGTGTTTGCCGCGCGGCTGAAAGAGGCTGATGAGTTCTATGACGGGATCACGCCGGCAAAGGTGAAGGCCGATCCCGATCGCGCGATGGTGATGCGGCAGGCGCTCGCGGGGATGTTGTGGAGTAAACAGTACTTCTACTACGACCTGAATGTGTGGTTGAGGGAGCATCACGTCGGGCCGACAAGTTCGCCGGAGATCAGACAGAAGGTGCGGAACGGCGAGTGGTTCCACATGTACAACAACGACATTATTTCGATGCCCGATAAGTGGGAGTATCCCTGGTACGCAGCTTGGGATCTGGCGTTTCACATGCTGGCCCTCCAGACAGTTGATTCCGATTTTTCGAAGGACCAGCTGATGCTCATACTGAGAAACGATTATCAACATCCGAATGGGCAGATGCCGGCGTATGAGTGGAACTTCGGCGATACGAATCCGCCGGTGCATGCGTATGCCACGATGCAGATTTACCTCAGCGATAAGGAAAAGAACAATGGCAAGGGCGACCTGGAGTTTCTAACATACGCATTTTCGAAGTTGCTGGTGAACTTTACATGGTGGCTGAACAGAAAGGACCGCGCAGGGAACAATCTGTTTGAGGGTGGGTTTCTGGGCCTGGACAATATCGGGGTCTTCGACAGAAGCGCGCCGCTGCCGGGCGGTGGACATCTGGAGCAGGCGGACGGAACCGCATGGATGGTCTTCTTCAGCCAGCAAATGCTGCGGATTGCAGTGGAGCTCGCGTTGAACTATCCCGTCTTCGAGGAGTTCGTCATCAAGTTCTTCGAGCACACCATGTGGATCGCCGGAGCGATGGACCAGATGGGGCATGCTCAGGACACAATGTGGAATGAGGAGGATGGTTTTTTCTACGATGTCCTGCGGATGCCGGATGGCCAGGCGTTTCAGATGAAGGTGCGATCGATGGTGGGACTGCTTCCGCTCACTGCAGTTGCGATCTTCGAAGAAGATCTACAGGAGAAGCTGCCCACGTTTCTTAAACATGCGAGGGAGTTTCTGATGAGACATCCGGAGCTGGCGGCGAACCTGCACATGCCTTCAACCCCGGGGATGGCCGGGAGACGGCTGCTGTCGACAGTGAACGAAGACAAGCTGCGAAGAATTCTGACAAAAATGCTCGACGAGAAAGAATTCTTTGGCCCGCATGGGATTCGCGCGCTGTCGCTCTACCACCGGGACCATCCGTTTGAGTTCGACATAAACGGCCAGAAGTCTTCGGTTGGATATCTTCCGGGAGATTCGGACAGTGGAATGTTCGGCGGGAACTCCAACTGGCGTGGCCCGGTGTGGATGCCGGTGAACTTCCTGCTATACACATCGCTATTACGGCTCGGGGCATACTATGGCGACACGTTCAAGATCGAATGTCCGACGGGCTCCGGGAATCAGATGACTCTGTTCGAAGTTGCCAAAGAGCTGGGAGAGCGGCTCATCGGAACGTTCGTCAAAGATAGCTCAGGCAGGCGACCAGTGTTTGGAAACTCGGAGAAGTTTCAAACGGATCCGCACTGGCGCGACAATGTGCTGTTCTTCGAGTACTTCCACGGCGATACGGGGGCTGGCGTTGGAGCCAGCCACCAGACGGGATGGACAGGATGCATCGCGCGGATTATTCAGGGGAACGGAGCTTTCGAAGAGAAGGATCTCCTGGAGCGCGATGTCGAGCGGCGCGCGATCAGGGTCGGGCAGGGTCAGACCATGGAGGAGATTAGTAGTACCGTGCTCACGAAATAGTAAGAGTCGGCGGCAGGAATGGGTTACCTCCAATTTGCGTGTATTTCCTGTCCACAAATCACCACAAACATGTCACCTTTACCACGCATTTAACCGAGTTCTGCACCACCAAAATGCCCATTTTTCGGGCAAATTACCATCTTCACCACGCAGAAAAAAATCGGTCACTTATTGACCCTCCGGCCGGAACGCGATACACTTTTTAAGTTTGGCGCTGCAATCCGTGTGTCTCCATCTCAAGGGTTGCAGGGACGACAGGTTTGAGCCCGGCGGTCAGCTTCAAAAAGACTGCGTTGGCTTGGCCGGTTGGCTTGATGCAGTGCTCCTGTATGCGCCCCATGCAGCACAATTCATGAAGGAAGCGGTCAGCGCGCACCAGCGCCACGCTTGAGGTTTTAGCTATGTACGCAGTCATCCGCACCGGCGGCAAACAGTACCTGGTCTCGCCAGGCGAGCAGTTGAAGATCGAAACCACCGCCCACGAAAACGGCACCGTCGAGTTCTCCGACGTCCTCGCTGTCAGCGGCGAAGAGGGCAAATTCGAGTCCGATCTCACCGGCGCAAAGGTAACCGGCACCGTCGTCGGCGAAGGCCGCGGCGACAAGATTCTCGTCTTCAAGCTGAAGCGCAAGAAGCAGTACAAGAAGATGCAGGGTCACCGCCAGAACTTCGTCGAAGTCAAGATCAACGAGATCTCGGTCAACGGTAAGAGCTTCAAGGCTTAAGACTTTATTTTCATAGCGCTACAGCCTGAGGGCCGCGCGAAAGAGGCAATAGAAATGGCACATAAAAAAGGTTTAGGTTCTTCTAAAAACGGCCGCGACTCAAACGCCCAGCGGCTCGGAGTCAAGGTATTCGGCGGCCAGACCATCCTCGGCGGCGGCATCATCGTCCGTCAGCGTGGCACACCGCTCAAGCCCGGCGCAAACGTCGGCCGGGGTAAAGACGATACTCTCTTCGCCAAGGTTGATGGCATCGTCCGTTTCCAGGATCGTGGACAGCATGGCCGCTTTGTGAACGTCGACCCAACTGTCAACGCATAAGTGTTCCCCTGTACCAGCACGAAAGCCCTGCCTCGGCAGGGCTTTCGTGTATCTGTGGCCACAGTTCTCCGTCGCACATCGTGATGTGCGGGAGAGAAACGTTGACCTGGTTAGGCTTGCGGAGCCTGTGTGGCGGCGGTGAGCAGTTTCTGGCTCATCGTGCCGATATCGGTGGTGGCTGCCGCGGCGACGAGTTCTGCCGTCGCAGTTGTTGTAGCAGTGGCTTCTGCCGGAACTGCGGCCCGCTGCTTGGTCTGGAAGCACTGGCGACAGAGCACCGGACGCCCTTGCGTGGGCTTGAATGGAACGGTGGTCTGGATGCCGCATTCGGAACACTCGGTTCGGGTTTCGGTGCGCGATAGGCCTGCAGCAGCTGGCCCTGAGCCGGGGCGCAGTGCGACGGCAGAGCGCTTGGACTTGCAGGGTTTGCAGCGTTTCGGGTCGTTTTTGAATTGTTTGTCGAAGAAGAAGAGTTGTTCGCCGGCGGTGAAGATGAATTCTCCACCACAATCAGTGCAAGTTAAGAGTCGATCCACAAATTCCATAGCCGCTTCTCCCGTGGTGCGGAAAGGATGGCTGCCTGAGATTCACGTCGTGCAGGAACTCTGCAGGTGCTCAACCTCGATGGTCTTTCCTTACTCGGTATAGGGCCCGGGGCCGCGAAGTCGCGGAGAAAGTGCTGGGTTTGTCCGGTCGACAGGTCCGGTCGTCAGGTCTGTCACTGCGGAGGCCGATCGAGAGCGGGAGTCTATCGTCGGCGGATTTTTGGTGGCCGTCTCGTCAAACCTAAGCAGGAGGAGACGGCCTGCCATGTTTTCAAGGAAGTGAACTAGTCCTGTTCCTTGCGGACCTTCTTGCGATTACGTTTGCGAGCGAGCGCTTCTTTTACACGCTTCTTCTCGCCTGGCTTCAGATAAAAAGAGTGGCGCTTAACTTCCTTGATAATGTCTTCGGTCTGCACCTTACGCTTAAAGCGCCGCAGGGCATTCTCAAGGGGTTCGCCTTCTTGTACTCGAACCTCTGCCAAGAAAAATACACCTCCAAATCGTTCCCGGATAGGGATATTAACAGAATACTCCATTTTTTCAAGGTATTTATAACAATCCCTGCAACTTCATGGCTTTCCGTTCCCTCACAAGAGTGGCGGGTGAAACTCTTCCATAGCTGTACCCCCCCCGGGGGGGGTACAGCGTAAGTGTTTATGAATCATCAACATAGTTCGATTTGATCTCGCAAAAATGTCATTCTAAATGGGTTACGGGTAAATTCGTCTTTCTAAACGGGTTACGGGCTAATAGGAAAACCCCGGCACTTTAGCCGGGGTTTTTTTAATCTCTATATTCAGTATAGCTGGTGGAGTGAAACTCTTATGCAAAGGGATCTCTTTTATTTTGTGTCGGTTAGTGGGATCTGGGACTTGACATGGGATTTTGCTGGGGAATTTGGAAATTAATTTTGTAAGTGATTGATGAATTGGTACTTATGCGATAGCTTATTCGCACTTTCGGTGAGGGACAAAACAAGCAACAACGAAATGCAGGGATCCTTCCCCATTCGACTTCGCTCAGGGTCAGGATGACAACGTAAAACCATTCCGAATGACGGCGTAAATGAGGAGGCAAAGAAAGAAACAAATACAGGGATCTCTCCACTGCGGCGGCAAAAGCGCCGCCTTCGGTCGAGATGACGTTTGTTGGTTTCCTGAGGGAGAAAAACAAAAGCAGATCCCTACGGGATGACAAACAAAGAAAGGCAAGGACAACAGCAAAGACAACGGCAACAGCAACAACAAAGACAACAGCAACAGCAACAGCAACAGCAACAACAACAACAACAAGACAACAGCAACAGCAACAGCAACAGCAACAGCAACAACAACAGCAACAGCAACAGCAAAGGCAAGAACAACGACAAAAGGTAAAGGCGAGGGTGGCGGCGTAAAATCGGCTTCATGTTGCGGAGCTATCAGGGGATTGTGCCGGCTGTGCCAGCGAGTTGTTATGTCGATCTTTCGGCACAGGTGATTGGGGATGTTGTGCTGGGAGAGCAGGCCAGCGTGTGGATGAATGCCGTGCTCAGGGGTGATGTGAACTCCATTCGCATTGGCGCGAGGAGCAATGTGCAGGATTGCGCTGTGCTGCATGGTATGCGGCACCTCTATCCAGTGATTGTGGGCGAGATGGTAACGATTGGGCACAACGCTACGGTGCATGGATGCGTGCTGGAAGATGCTGTGCTGGTGGGGATTGGATCGACGATCCTGAATAATGCGCGGATTGGTGAGGGGTCGATTATTGCTGCGGGCGCGGTGATTCCGGAGCAGACGGTGATTCCTCCGAACTCGCTGGTGGCTGGGGTGCCGGGCAAGGTGAAGAAGACGCTGGGGGACGAGGACCGCAAGATGATTCTGCAGTATGCGCAGAACTACCTGGACTACACGGCGATTTATCTGAGTGAGTTGGGCGCTGAGCGTGGCCGTTAAGGTTGAATCGATTCGTTGATGGTTTCCGAATGGCCGATAAGCCGCTTACGACCACAGATGTCTTTCTTTGTGAACGGAAAAACAGCAACCGCAAACTACAGGGATCCTTCCCCATTCGACTCCGCTCAGGGTCAGGATGACGACACGAAAAGCGTGGACGGCAGCCTGTTACGATTCGATGGAGCAAGGCGAATCGGCACTCTGCAGTAACCGTATTTCGAGCGCAAAAAAAAGGGGCCGGAAGAGTGATCTCCTCCGGCCCCCCTTTGCTCAATTGCCTTACTCTAAAGAACCAGCAGGATCACCGTCTCTGTGTGGGTTGTAGTTCCGGTGGTGGCGGTTATGACGTACTCAAAGAGTCCGAGCGGGGTGCCGCAGCCGCCGGGATTCTCGAGCCTTCCGAGGAGAGAGGTTGGGCAGGACTTTGTCGTAAGGGACACCGTCTGCTGAACAGCCGAAGCCCCGGAGATAGTGATGTTCGCCGGGATTCCGCAGGTTACGCCGGCAGGAGTCTTACCTATCGCTGCGCAGCTCAGTGAGATTGGCCCTGTGAGTCCGTTCGTTGGTGTGAAGACCAGATTGGCTGTTCCCGTCGAGCCGGCCAGAACTGTAACCAGCGTCGTCGTATTGCCGAACTTGTCGGTTACGGTGAAGTTCGGCGGGACGGTTCCGGTTCCGTTGAGAGCGCTCGAGTAGGTTCCTACGGTCGAGTTTGTCACCAGTTGCAGTGTTCCGCTCCTTGCGCCAACCGCCTTCGGAGTAAAGACAACGTTGATCGTGCAGGTCGCGCCGATCGCAAGGCTTGTGCCGCAGTTGTTGCTCTGGGCAAAGTCACCGATCGTGCTCACGCTGGTAATCGCGATTGTGGTCTCGCCCGTATTGGTAAAGGTGAACACCTGTCCGGCCGTTGCCACTCCTACCGCGCTGCTGCCGAAGCTTACCGTTGCAGGCGTAAGCGTCGCGGTGGAGAGCGGAGCGGGAATCGCGAAGTAGCCAACGGCAGCATCGTGGTCGGAGGTTCGCGCCGCTGTGGTTGGATCGTTGTAGTCCACTACGGGGAAATCAGCATCAAGATGCGCATAGGCCAGGTGCGCGCCTGCGTTCACCAGATCCTGCGTCACCACGATGTGGTCCAGAATCTGCGAGCTGCCGTCCTCGTTGTACGACCAGCGCTGGTTTGCCGGCATCAGAAGAGCGAGATCCGTTAGTGGAGGCGTCACCAGCCCCGCCACGCCCGGCTGTACTACCTGGTTGGCAGGCAGCACGTTCGTGTTCGTGTACGTAGCCAGTGTGTCGGTGTATCCGTCAGAGAACTCGAACGCGTTGAAGTCTCCGCCCGAGATAACATGCGCGCCTTGTGCCTGCAGCGTCTGAATGTACTTCGCAATGTCCTCCGCTTGCAGCTCCTTCTTCTGACGCGTTGAGGTGGACGTTGTGCTGTTCACTCCCGTCAGCGCCTTCATGTGATTCACAATCACCGTTACCGGGTAGTCTTTCGCGTTCGCCCGCTTGATGCCCGCATTCAGCACCAGCCAGGGGCGATCGTTCAGCGCGATCGGCGAAGTCGATGTTGTGGGTGTGAACGTCTCGCCCGCGCCATACTGGGTAAAGCCGAGGTTATTCACCGTGCTGTTCTTTACCAGGAACCCAACCGAGATTCCCGTTCCGTCCTGCGAGTAGAACGTAGAGTTATCGGTGCTGTAGGCGCTGTAAAGATTTGGCACTCCGGCATCCGCGTTGATCTGGTTCGCGATATCGTTGGCGACGCTTTGGTTCTCCACCTCTTCGAGCGTCACTACGTCCGGCATGTTCAACACCGTGCGGATCGCAAGAGAAACTTTTGCCAGCCGCGTTTGATACGCTGCCGGAGTCACGTCCACCGCCTCGGAGATAAACGTCTGGCCTGTCGAGACGATGGCCTTGCTGGAGCTGCCGTTATAACCGTTCACGCCGGCCGGAACGTAATAGAGATCGTCCGGGGTAGCCTGCGCGGGGTTGAAGAACCGCTCGATGTTGAAGGACGCAACGGTGAACTCGTTTGCCGCAGGCAGAGGCACCGGCTGCACGCTAATACCCGCAGTGATGCCTGCCGTGTTGTAGGCCGGATCGATCAGTAGTCGCGCCGGGTCGTAATAAGAGTCTTCGCTATACGAGAAGTCGAGCACGCCTGTCACATTCGGCAGCATCGCGCCTGTAGATACGTTGACCGGTATAGCGCCCACCAGCGTGTCCGAGTCCACCAGGATCCGCTCGGGGTTGTCATCGAAGACCATGGGCTGCTTGGTCGCATCCACGACTGGATCGCGCAGATCGATTCCGGGCTCACGGAACGGTTGTGGCGTTCCTGTAACTACTGCGTAGAACTGTCCGTTTGAGGTGTAGGTCTCTGCCGCCTCGGTCAGATAACCGTCCGTGCCCGAGGTGCTCGTCAGTGAGCTAAACGAGACGCGCATCCCCTCGTATGGGGTTAGTTGATAGATCGTGCCGTTGGGCGAGACATCCGCCGCGGTCAGCACAACCGGGGCAGGCAACGGATTGCCAGTGCTCAGCAGCGAGACCGTCAGCGGCGCTTCGATCTCGGTCGCCGGCGTGTGGCTCGCGGTTACCGCGGGATAGGTTGCGATCGTACCTGTCACCTGCACAAGGTTGCCAATCACAACCGTAGCCGGCACCTTCCCTGTCCCGGCATACACCAGAACACCCTCGGGCGTCAGCGGATTCGCATCGGGGCTCGCCGACTGAATGAAGAATCCCGACGTCGTGATGGCCGTTACGATGCCGCTTGTCTGCACTACCTGCCCCGCATACGGCGAGACCGCCAGGGCCGTCTTCGACTTCACGCCCTGAATGTCGTGTATCGCCACCGAAGGCACAGGTTGATTGACCGTAAGGGCGATGCTTGCCGCGGCGTGATTTCCCTCGAGGTCTGTTGCGGTCGCAGGAAGGTTCACGGGGCCTGAAGCTGCGGTCGTCGCCACGGTGCTGAAGGAGAACACGTTGTCGCCGGCGGTGCTGTCGCCGTTGGTACCGTCGTCATAGAGCGCCTGTGACGCCGAACCGCCGATTGCGCTGAGATCCGCAACCACACTGATTCCGGTGCTCGCAGGAGAAGCCGCGGGCGTAACCTTTACCGTCAGCAGCGTCGTGTCGCCGGACGTCACGACAGCAGGTGTCGCCGTGCCGGAAGCGGAGAAGCTGGCGCCTGTTGCGCCAAAGCTTGTGTTGCGAGGGGTTGGCGGATCGATGGTCGTAAAGTCCGCCGCGTTATTATTCGTATCCACCGCGTTCGACCGGATAATCGACGTGGCATTGTTCGGAGTCGTCGGAGCCGCTCCCGATCCTTCAAAGCATGTCGTGCTTCCATAACCGACAAAGTCGAGAATCGTCGCGCCCGTCGGACACGCCACCGTAAGAGGTGTCGTGTTGCTCACCAGCGCCACCTTGCCTGCAGTCGCAGACATGTTGATCAGGAAGGTGGAGGTGACATTGCTCGGAGGGCCCAGCGTCAGGATCAGGTCGGGCGTCGGAAGCGCCTGCGATGGCGTCGTGCCCGCCGCAGCCTGGATTAGATAGTAGTGGCCCGGCGCCAGGCTGTACTCCGGCAGAAGCGCAGCGTTCCAGCTCGTACCTGCCGCTGACGCATACTGCACCGAAAGCCCGCCAAGATCAATCGGGGCGTTCGAAGAGTTGTAGAGTTCGATGAAGTCATCGGAGAAAGCCGATCCACTATTGCCTCCTCCGCCATACAGTTGAGAGATGATCAAACCTGCCTGCCCAAAGCCGGATATGGTCATCGTTAATAAAAACAGTGGAAGCAGGTACACCCAACGGAAAGAAAGCTCTGACGTCTTCATCTGGCCTCACAAAGTTTTATAAAGTTCGATCGCGCGTATCTCGACCTGCCTGATATACAGGAGATTTTTCATCATCAGGAAGGCGCGGTAGGTACGTTGTAGCACACGCATGCGAATGGAATATTTCGGCTTCAAGAAAACCAGCAAGCGGTCTCGGGAGCTTGGAATCTCTCTATCCGTGACAATCGATGTTTCTGCGTGGATGGGCAAGAATTGACCCCAAGTTCGTTACACTTGAAGGAATGGCTATTTTGAAGGCAGTACGTGGGACGCGCGATCTTTTGCCGCCCGAGACGGAGCTTTGGAACCGGGTGGAGGCTACCGCGAGGGCGGTGTTTGCACGGTATGGGTTTGGGGAGATTCGGACGCCGGTGTTTGAGGCGACGGAGCTGTTTGCGCGGGGCGTGGGCGAGGAGACGGATATCGTCTCGAAAGAGATGTATACGTGGGAGGATCGCGGGCGGGCGGATAGCGATAAGGGGCAGAGTTTGACGCTGCGGCCGGAGAATACGGCGGGGGTGGTGCGGGCCTATATCGAACATAAGATGGGCGATGCAGGGATGCTGCAGAAGCTGTTTTATATTGGGCCGCAGTTTCGGCGGGAGCGGCCGCAGCGGGGGCGGTACAGGCAGTTCTGGCAGATTGGCGCGGAGGTGATCGGGCCGGCGTGGTCGGGTGCGGAGAGTGCTCTGCGCGATGCCGAGGTGCTGGAGATGCTGGCTACGTTTTTGGATGAGCTGGGTGTGAAGGGGTGGCGGCTGGCTTTGAATTCGGTGGGGTCTTCGACGGACCGGCCGAGGTATGTGGCCGCGTTGCGCGAGGCTCTGGGGCCGGTGAAGCATTTGATGTGCGAGGACAATCAGCGGCGGGCGGAGACGAATCCGCTGCGGGTGCTGGATTCGAAGGACCCGGGTGATCAGGAGATCATCAATGGGCTGCCGAAGATTGCGGATTATCTGGATGAGGATTCACGGTCGCACTTTGAGCAGGTGAAGGCGGCGCTGGATGCTTGCGGCGTGCCGTATGTTGTCGAGCCTCGGTTGGTGAGGGGGCTGGATTACTACACGCGGACGACGTTTGAGTTTACGGTGCCGGATGGGAGCGGGCTGGGGACGCAGAATGCTCTGCTGGGCGGCGGACGGTATGACGGGCTGAGCGAGATGCTCGGCGGGCCGAAGGCTCCAGGGATTGGGTTTGCGATTGGTGAGGATCGGCTGATTTTGACGCTGCAGGCGCAGGCGGAAGAGGCTGCGGCGAAGAAGCTGGATGCTTATATTGCGCCGATGGGCGTGGAGCGGAATGCCGCCGCGCTGGCGCTGGCTCAGGAGTTGCGGCGGGCGGGGTTGTCGGTTGAGGTTGGCGATGGTTCGTTTCGGCTGAAGAAGTCGTTTGAGGCGGCGGATAAGCTGGCGCGACGGATGGTGATTGTCGGCGAGGATGAAGTGTGCGTCCGGTATTCTGACTGTGAAGGATTTTGGCGCGGGCGAGCAGACGAAGATTCCGCGGGGCGAGTTGGTGAATGCTCTGCGAGGCTGATCTGTACCGGCCTGCGCAGATGGTTTTTAGTTCCGCAATACAGATTTGAAAGTGAATGGATGATACTGGATTTTCTAGGTAGTTTGCAGCGGACGCAGATGTGTGGCGAGCTCCGCGAGGAGCAGGCCGGGCAGGATGTTGTGCTGATGGGATGGGTGAACCGGCGGCGTGACCACGGGAACCTGATCTTCCTCGACGTGCGTGATCGCACCGGTATTACGCAGGTCGTGCTGGATAAAGAGGTTTCGGCTGAGGCGCATGCCAAGGCTGAGGCGGCGCGGTCGGAGTATGTGGTCGCGGTGAAGGGCACGGTGCGGCGGCGTGGCGCGGGGCTTGAGAATCCGAATATGGCGACCGGTGCGATTGAGGTCGTCGCGAAGGAACTGCTGCTGCTGAATGAGGCGAAGACGCCTCCGTTTTCGCCTGCGGAAGATGCGATTGCGAACGAAGAGGTGCGGCTGAAGTATCGGTATCTCGACCTGCGACGGACGGAGATGCAGCATAACTTCGCGTTGCGGCATAAGGTGGCGCAGGCGATTCGCGGGTATCTCTCGGAGAATGGATTTCTGGAGATTGAGACGCCGTTTATGACGCGGTCAACGCCGGAAGGCGCGAGAGATTATCTGGTGCCGAGTCGTGTGCATCCGGGTGATTTTTATGCGCTGCCGCAGTCGCCGCAGATCTTCAAGCAGATTCTGATGATCTCGGGGTTCGACCGGTACTTCCAGGTTGCGCGGTGCTTCCGTGATGAAGACCTGCGCGCAGATCGTCAGCCGGAGTTTACGCAGATCGATCTGGAGATGACGTTTCCGCAGCAGGATACGGTGTTTCGTATCGTTGAAGGATTTTTGACGGCGGCGTTTAAGACGGCGGGGATTTCGCTGACGGCTCCGTTTGTGCAGATGACGTATGACGAGGCGGTGCGCCGGTATGGAATTGATAAGCCGGATATGCGGCTGCCTGCGCTGACCGATCTGACCGACGAGCTTACACCTGCGCTGCGAGAGCAGTTGAAGATTGAGCAGAAGCTGCCGGTGCTTGGATTTGTGATTCCGAAGGCTGGTGGGTTGAGCGGAACGCAGCGCCGCGGGTTGACGGACGATATTCGTAAAGAATTCGGCGACTGTGGTCTGGACTCGCTGGATGTGTCGCGGCTGAAGACGAACGAGACGTTCGCGCCGCTGGCGAATGCAATTGAGGCGAAACTGGCGGCGGAGCCCACGCTTGAGGGTGGAGTGGCGGCTGAGGATCTCGTCGTTGTTATTACGCCGAAGCTTGGGACGCCGGAGAAGTGGAACTACGATCCGCAGTGGATCTTCAAGCGCGTGGGTGCGCTGCGTTTGCAGCTGGCGCAGAAGTTCGCGGACAAGCATAAGCGGTTTGAGAAGACTGGAACCGAGGCAGACTTCAAGTTCCTTTGGGTTACGGATTTCCCGATGTACGAGTGGGACGAGGAGGCGAAGGTGTGGAATGCAGCGCACCATCCGTTTACCTCGCCGCATGAAGAGGACATCAAGGCCGGGCGGCTTACGAGCGACAAAGGTGCCGTGCGTGCGTTGGCGTATGACATTGTGCTGAATGGGACGGAGCTGGGTTCGGGCTCGATTCGTATCCATCGGCAGGATGTGCAGGCGGAGATCTTCCGCTCACTGGGCATGAGCGATGCCGAGGCGAAGGAGCGGTTCGGGTTCTTCCTGGATGCGCTGGAGTACGGCACGCCTCCGCATGGCGGCATTGCGCTGGGGCTGGACCGGATTGTGATGATTCTGGCTGGAGCGACGAGTCTGCGTGAGGTGATTGCTTTCCCGAAGACGGCGAAGGCGATTGACCTGATGGTGGATGCGCCGAGTGCGGCTACGGAACAGCAGATGCGAGAGCTACATTTGAAGACGGTGGTGCGGAGCTAGTTCGCCTGATTCGGGCGAACGGCCTGCCACTGGCCGGTGCCTGCGCGGTCGTGGAAGGTGCCTGTAATGTGGGTGCCTTCAATCCTGCCTTCGACGCGATTGCCTTCGACCCTGCCCCGGAAGGTCAAGACATAGCGAGTCTTGGTTCGGAAGACGATGTGTTGTTCGTTGATGGTGCCTTCCAGGCCGCCTGATTGGTTCGGACCTTTGAAATGGCCAGACAGAACATTGCCGTTTTGCTGAAGTTCGATGAACTTCGTCGAGGTTTCGCCGGTTGGGCCCTTGGAGTAGATGGTCCAGTTGCCCGCTACATTTGCGGGGGGCTGTTCCGATGGCGGCTGTTGAGCGATCCCAACATTGATTACGGTGAAAAGCAGTAAAGCGACGCAAAACAGCAGGAAGCTGATGTTGTATTTCTTCACCAAACCCCTCCATTGATTCAGGGCGAATTTTACGTTCTTATCTTCCGTCAACGCGATATAGAATCCTATTCCAACTCAGAACTTCTCAGGGCCCGCTTTTCTTAAATAAACGGAAAAGGATACGCAAGTATATGGCGGACTCGCTGAGTCGACGTTCTTTGATTGGTAATTTATTGGGCGTGGCTGCTGCCGGGATGGTTGGAGTGCCCCTGCATGACGCCCTGGGGCAACGACCGGGAAACGACGAGCCTACCGGACAGCAGCGCGGTGAGATGGGAAGAATTGCGGGCGCTTTCAGGAGGTCGTTTTCCGTTCCGGCCAGCTCGATCGCTATCTCGCGGAACGGTAAGTTTGTCTACGATGCGGCCGTTGGAATGGCGGACAGGCAAAAACTGCAACAGGTCCAGCAATCCAGTTTGTTTCGCATTGCGAGCGTGACGAAGCCTATTACATCGGTGACGATCTTCTCTCTGATCGAACAGGGCAAACTCAATCTCAACGACAAGGTGTTTGGACCTTCCGGCGTGCTGGGAGAGAAATACGGGAAGGCTCCGTATGGTCAGTACGTGACGGACGTTACGGTCGATCATTTGCTGACCCATACTGCCGGAGGATGGCCAAATGATTCGACTGACCCAATGTTCCGCTTCGACTCGTGGGATCAGACGAAGCTGATTACATGGACCCTTAAGAACTTGCCGCTTACGCATCCGCCCGGGCAAAACTGGGCCTATTCAAACTTTGGATACTGCGTGCTGGGCCGCGTGATCGAACAAGTTACGGGACAGCCTTATGCTGTTTACGTTAAGGCCAATATTCTTGCGCCTTGCGGCATCACCGATATGAGCATCGCTGAGAATAAGCTGAATCAACGTGCTCCAAACGAAGTGGTGTACGTGGGGCAGTACGGCGAAGATCCTTACAAGATGAATGTCACACGGATGGACTCTCATGGAGGATGGATAGCGACGCCTGCTGATCTTGTGATGTTTCTGAATCATGTTGGTGGGGCGCCGAATATCCCAAGCATTTTGAAGCCGGAGACGATCAAGATGATGACTACGCCTAGTCCTGCTTATTCACAGTCGGCGTCGGCGAAATACGCCAGGGGCTGGATGGTAAGAGACGATGGCGCGGGTAACTGGTGGCACAATGGGAGCTTGCCGGGTTCCACGACAATCATGGTGCGCACTGCCACGGGTATGTGCTGGGCTGCACTGACAAACACTCGGACACAACCTTCAAATGAGATCGATACGGCTCTGGATCAGATGATGTGGAACATGGTTCGCAGTGTACCGAGTTGGGGTGCCTGATCGGTGAAACCGATCAGTTCATCCAGCGCTTGTCTTTGGGGTCGCGGCGGAGTTCGTCGGGGTCGACGTAGCGGCCGTCTTTGTCGAAGTGAACGTCGCGGTTTTGTTTGCGCATGTAGACCTCGAACTTGCGTGCGGCGCGGCGGCGCTTCCAACGGTAGTAATTGTTGCGTACGCCGAAGTAGCGCTCGCTGAGGCCGAAGACGAGGCCACGGCGTGGAGCAAATCGAGTGTAGAGATAACCCATAAGCGCGCCGCAGAGCTGGGTAAGAGCGCCGAAGCGGTCGTCGCCTTTGAGCAGGACGGCTACGCTGATAAGGATATAGATGGCGACCAGATACTTCGCCTTCATTCGGATAAGGAAGTAGAGGCGAATCTCCTGCTCGCCGGCGATGACTGCGAACGCCACCAGAAGCGCAAAGATGGGTGCCCAGGAGCCAAGTGTGACTAAGTCAGGACGCAGACCAAAGATATGCGTGAAGGTGAGTGCTGAGGCCAGGAGTGCACCGGCGATCGACGAGAAGAGGTAAAGCTCCATGAGCCAGCGATGGCCGAAGATGTCTTCAAGATAGTTGCCGGTGAACCAGAGACTGAGCATCGCGAAGAGCGTGCCCAGAATACCCATGGGAAGGAAGGCGTAGGTGAGGAGTTGCCAGACTTCGCCGCGGGCTACAGCTGCGGGGACGAGTGCAAGGTGCCCAAACAGAATACTGAGGGGCGCGGGCGCGACCCATCCGAAGAGCGCGAAGCCGAAGAAGACGACAAGATTGATGATGATAAGGCGACGCGTCGACCCTGCGAAGGGTGGAAGAGCCATCGAGATGGGACCGGAACGTGCCATTGCTCTCTATTTCACCACGAATACGAGAACTACGACTTGGGAGGGGGTGGTGGAGTGAAGCTGCGAGTGGGTCGAGTGGGGGTGGGAAGGACGGCGATGCTGCGGTGTCCGGCGGCGTCTACGGTACGGACGCCGAAGACTACGTTGTCCTTGGAGATGGGGAGCTTGATGCTGGTGGCGGAGCCTGCGCTCTGCGACATTGTCCAAGTGGGAGCTTCGGTGTCGCGCCAGACGACCTCGTAGGTGGCGTTGACGGGCATGCCCTTGGGGGCTTCCCATGTCAGCTCGGTGTTGTTGTCGAGCGCGGCGGTGAGGATGTGGACGTTCTGTGGGATGCCAGGAGCAGAGGCCAGCGTGGCTAGAGTCGCGGCGTTGAGGCGGGCGACGTTGGCTACGTAGTTGAAGTCGACGTATTTGAGGAGATCGCCGTACTGGATGCCGTTTTCGACGCGGATGTTCTGGTGTTGGTGGTCGAAGTTTTCGCGCCACTCGGTGATGCGGACTGCGGTGAAGCCTTCCATGTTGAAGCTGGTGTGGTCGCCGCCGCGGAGGAAGCGGTCGCGACGGAAGATGAGGACGGGATGGAAGGAGGGTACAACCTTGATCAGGTTGCTATGTGGCCTCCCGGCGGGCGTTGCTGCGGCCGCGCTGTGTATGGAGGGGGTGAAGTACGATTGGCTGATCTCTGCGATGGCTCGGGCCAGTTCGCGCGAGGGTGAGTCGCTTTCAGCGCCAAGGCTTTGGATGGCGCGGAGTTGGTCGAGTGTGGCGTCGGAAGGAACGCCTTCGGAAAAGACACGGACGACGGTCTTGTCGGCTCCGGTGTCGCCGGGTGTGGTGTCGCCGCCAACGATGTCGTTGTTGAGGACGGCTTCGAGCTGCCAACCCTCGGACCGAGCGAGCCTGGCGAGGTGACGGCTGCCGTTGAGGCCTTGCTCTTCGCCTGCAACGGCGACGAAGACGATGCTGCTGGGGAACTTAAGCTTGCTGAGGACGCGTGCAGATTCGATGGAGACGGCTACGCCGCTGGCGTCGTCGTTGGCACCGGGGGCGGGGTCGTGGGTGTTGAAGTTGTCGGAGTTGCGGGAGTCGTAGTGGCCGGTGACGAGGACGCGGCGGTCGGCCTGGGCGGGGTCGGTTCCGTGGAGGATGGCGTAGACATTGGTGAGCTTGGTGGGCTTGAGAATGCGTGAGGCAGGGCCGGGCTGGGGTGGCTCGATGAAGTCGTCGCGCTTTACTTCGAGGCAGTTGCCACAGTCGGCGGAGATACGCTTGAACTCGGATTCGATCCAGTCGGCTGCGGCGCTTATACCGGTGCCGGGGGGTAGATCGGTTTCCATGCTGGAGAGGGTGCTGCGATTGTTGAAGCTGACGAGTTTTTCGATGGTGGCGCGGATGTGGTCGGGGGAGACCTGCTGGAGGGCGGCGGCGATGGCGGGGTCTTTTGGAGCGGGGGTGATTGGCGACTGGGCATGCAGGCTGGTGGTGAGGAATACGGCAAGAGGAAGGCAAAAAAGGAGGCGGGAATTGTTAGTCAAGATCATCGTCCTTTGTGGAAACCAAATCATTGCAAAAATCGTAGCTTGACGTATTGGTGGCGTGGCCGCTAAAAAAATAGCGGATGTTCACGCACGCTGTTTCTATCATCCTATAGGCGGTGGTGAACCGAAAGACTGGAGGCTCGATTATGTCTGTGATTTGTCCCGAATGCGATAACCCACTCGATATTGACGTGGATGAGGTGGAGGAAGGTGAGACCCTGCAGTGCGATGAGTGTGGGGTGGGTCTCGAGATTGTCTCTATCGATCCGATTGAGCTGGCTCCGATGGAAGAGGCCGGCTATGACGAAGAAGATACGGCACATCTTGTCGATGAAGAGGAGGAATAACAAGAGGCTGCGGCGGTGGGTAGCCGTATACTTGAATTTATGAAGCGTACTGATTCTTTGTTCCGTAAGGTGGTTCTTCTTTCTTGCACGTTTGCTGGATTTTCAGTGGTTACGCCGGTTGTGAGCTTGTATGCGCAGCAGCGTGGGGCCGTGCAGCGGGTGGTGCAAGGCAGGGTGATGGATAAGTCGAATGGGTTGCTGCAGGGCGCCGTGGTCTATCTGAAGGATGGGCATAGTCTTGCTGTGAAAAGCTTTATCTCGACCGACAAAGGTTCGTACCGGTTTGGGCAGCTGGCTCAGAATACGGACTATGAGATCTGGGCTGAGCGTGATGGCAAGAAAAGCTCCGTGAAGACGATTAGTTCGTTCGACAGCAAGAATCAGATTTTTATTGATCTGAAGATCGATACGGGAAAATAAGCGCAGTTTTTTTCTGACACTCGGGCAGGCCGATTTTTGCTGATTTTGGCCTGTTTTTGAGGGGGGTTGGGAGAATTGCGGCTGTTTTTGGTGGTCAGCTTGTGGTGAAAAG
The DNA here is from genome assembly GCA_963831665.1 of uncultured Acidobacteriaceae bacterium. GTDB lineage: Bacteria > Acidobacteriota > Terriglobia > Terriglobales > Acidobacteriaceae > Edaphobacter. Next base: position 1,150,014 of record CAWHRG010000001.1, read on the forward strand.
TTCCCACGAGATGGACAAGTTGTGGTCACTTTTCGGGTTCAATTCGGGAGCCCGAAATTTTGCAGCTTTTGAAGATATTTCTGTGGATTTCTTCTGGATCTCCCGCGAACGACAATGCGGAGAGCCGAAGCTCTCCGCATTGTTGTTTTGTTGCCCGAGGGTTAGAAGTTCAGCTTGAGCTGGAACTCCGTCGTACGTGCGGCTCCCTGGTCAAACGTACCTGAGCCGCGCTGGTTACGGTTAGCGTTCAGCGCACTGAAGTTGTTGAGACCGGACAAGTAACCGCTGTTGTCGTTTGTCAATCCTCCAGCAGTCGCCGTATTCAGCAGGACGCCGCTGTTGTTGGAAGTGAAGTTGGAGAAGTTTGCCACGTTATAGAACGCGATTACTGGCTCCAGGCTGAGTCCTTCACGCACACGGTCGATGTGAATCGGGTACGAGAAGCTCATATCCAACGAGCGGAAGGCGGGGTTGTTCAACGCGGTGGCCTGGGGAAGCGTTGCGAGCTGCTGCACGACGCCATTCAGATTGATGAGTTGAGCCTGGGTAAAGAGTCCGGATGCTATCAGAGCCTTTCCAGCCGGGGTAATTTGTCCTGCCTGTGTCGAGTTGAAGTTGTTGATGTACCTGCCGAGGTTATTCCCCTTGACGCGGTGCATGTAGTCGCCAGGGTCCGTCCCCGGAGCCAGATCGCCGATCGTACCGTCGCCGCTGACATCCGACTGGAAGATACCAGCGGTTGGATTCGAGTTATCAAGCGTCAGGCTTGTCGGAGGGGCAGAGTAGAAGTGACCCAGGAGGCCAACTACTGGACCGTGCTTCACGATGAAGGAGCCGCCCAACGACAGCTGGTTGGTGTGATCCAGGGAAGACCGGCCCATGTACTGATTTGGGTTGTCGTTATCCCAGGAAAGACCGCTGAAAAACTGGTCCGCACTGTTGCTGCTGCTGAAGTAAGAAGACACGATACGCGAGAGAGAATACGAGACCTGCAGATTCATCCTCTCGATACCCGGAGCCGGATGCACCGCAGCCTGCCGATAAACAATCTGCAGCGCATCGTAGCCGGAGCGTCCGATGGGAAGAATGAAGTTTCCGTTACCCAGCGCCGGGTTGGCACCAGCAAAGGCAGCTCCGTTAGCAGGCGACAAGGAACCATTACCGACGTAGGAAGCGGGGCTACCTCCGAGGTACTGATTACCGGAGTCAAGACCGTTGCCTGCGAAGTCCGTAATCGATGCACCCTGTTGGATGGCGCAGTCGATTGCCGCTGCACTATATCCTCCAGAGCAACCGAACTCTGCGGCCGTCGCTGCAATGGCGTTTTGAGCTGCCGTTGCGTTGAGGAACCGTGCTGCTCCAACGTGGTTCTTGTCGACCTGCTGGCCAACCTTCAGAGTCGAATTGTGAACATAGTCGACACTGAGGATCGCGCCTTTGAAGAGTTCCTTCTGGACGCCAGCGTTCCACTGCTCCGAATATGGCGTCCGGTAGGGTGCGCCGTATACGTTGTTCACGGTAAGCGTATTGCCTACGTAGCTAGCGTTGGGAGAGTTGGGATGAGCTGCCGCGCTTGCCTCGTACGCTTTTTGCAACGCGACGAAGGCCGGGCCCGACTGCCCAATTGGTTCACCGCAGAGGGTTTTGATGGAGGTTCCGTTGACCTCCGACACAGAAGTTCCGTCGGCAAATTGCACGGAGTAGACTCCGTTGCTGCAATACGGGTTGTAGATATTGAACGCACCCGACTGGAGAAGGCTGGTGCGGGCGTTTGTGGTGTTGTTGAAGACATCGCCCTCGTAGAAGATGCCAAAGCCGGCGTGGAGCACCGTATTGTGGTTGCCGGGGCTGTACGTGAATCCAAGCTGAGGTCCAAAGTTCGCATAGGGCTGATGAACCTTGGCGCCCAGGGATGAATCGAACAGACTAAAGATTGGCGTGCTTCCAGTGCAGGGTGCAGCGACCTGGGTGGTATCGATGCTGGAGCAAAGTGGGGTTGCCAGATCCTGATTGGCACGGCCGGTATCGACACTCCACCGCACGTCCTGCAATGAGGGTAAAGCTTGGAACAATCTTCCAGCTATCCATGAGATAAGCGCCTTGACGCCAGTCGCCAACACCGCCGCCGGCCATACCGAAACCCGGATTCTCGGTGAACGATCCCTGGCCGTTGCCGATGTACAGGGTGTTCACGTGATAACCGTTGAGGGGATCGTTCGGGCAGGGAGCCGCACCAGCAACACCGCCGCAGTTGGCAAGCAGGGTTGATGCATTCAACTGAGCACGCGGTCCGAGGCCGAAGAAGGAAGCGAAGCCTCCACCCAGGATACGGTTCAGGCTGTAGCCATAACGCACATTGTGCGAACCCTTTGTCCAGCTTCCGTCGTAGCGGACCTGCTTATCGGACTGGAAGGTCGCCTGGGGTGCGTTGTCGTTGGGACCTGAATACAGATTTTGCGCTTTGTAATAGAAAGCCAGGCCGGGAATTCCGTTATAGATGGAGTTGTTGCCGCTGGTCTTATCTACGATCTGATTGTGGAACTTCTCGTAGCTTCCATGGAAGGAGTGCGTGAAGTGACCGTTCGCGAAGTCAGCACCGAAGGCATAGCCGGGGGTGTTGTCGCGGTTGGCATACATCCAGTAGCCGTCTCCAAAGTTAGAAGCTACGGAGTCGACGTTGTAGTTCACACGGGCAAAGTAGTGACCACCGAAAGGGCCGTTGTAGTCGACGCGCGCAGTCGAGTAGGTGAGACGGTACGGTGTAGGAATGAGCGGGAACTGCTCTGCAATTGCAGAGAAAAGTGCACCCGCACCTGTGGATACCGGCGAAACCGAAGAAGAGTCCTGCTTGATGCGCTCAATGTTGGCGAAGAAGAACAGCTTGTCCTTGATGATTGGACCGCCTACGCTGCCACCGAACTGATTACGCTGAAACTGAGGATCCTGTCCATTCTGCGAACGGGCAAAGAGAGCCCGGTGATCCTGGAAGTTGTAGAAGAGCTGACCGTGATAAGTATTGGTTCCGGAGTTCGTCGAAACCAGAACCTGACCGGTTGACGTAACTTCGCCAGAGACGTCCTGGGTTGAACGGTTCAGCTGGAACTCGTCGATGGAGCCCGATGAGACGTTGAAGATTGTGGTGCCGACGGTCTCGTCGGTAATGTCCTGACCGTCGAGAAGAATACGAGTAGTACGACCGGAGACACCGCCTACCGAGATAGCCGAGTAGCCAGCTTTGGTCGGGTCGAACGACTCACCGCTCTGAAGGATAACGCCCGGCTCGATCTGGGCGAGGTCAAGGAAGTTGCGTCCATTTACGGGAAGGGCCTGAATCTGCTCCTTCGTAATGACGTCGCTGACGCCGGCCTGCTCGGTGTTGACCTGCAGGGCACCAGCATTGACTTCGACCATTACACTGGACTGGCCAAGGGTGAGTCTGAAGTTACCGTTTGTCGCCGTTCCGGTGCGGACAACGGTCTTTACCGACAGCATCTGGAAGCCCGGGGCAGAGATGGTAACGGTGTAATTACCGGGGTTTAGGGGGCCTACACTGTAGAAACCAGCGGAATCCGCTGTGATATTTTTCGCAACACCTGTGTCCGCATCCGTGATTGAAATACGAGCGTTTGAAACCACAGCACCTGTGGGATCAGTGATCGAACCTTGAATCGATCCACCACTGACCGAAATAGCCTGGCCGAAGCTCATAGTAATGGCCGCAAATAGCACCACTACATGGGCGAATACTCTCTTCATCATTTGTTTTGTTGCTCCTCAAGTCGTCAAAGCCCCCTTTCACGATGCACAAAGCCATAGTTTCGGAAGATTCCGGAATGTGACGGATGCACAGATTTCTGGGTAACTGGGAAAAATTCATAGCAAGTGGCATGCCATTCCCAAAATGGTCCAAAAAGCCATTTTCTTTTCAGAGGCTTAGTCGGCGTGTCGGTGACCGCGGGGTGTCCGATATACGGACAAGCCAAAAACATTTCTATGGTTTCAAGACACAATTATCCAAAAAATAATATTGGGATTCGAGGGAGTTTTTCGGGAAGGTAGAGGTGACCGCAGCATCGATTCGGTCGCATCTCGCTATAAATGTCCGACTGTAGACAATCATGAGGCGCACAAAAAAACGGGGACTGCATTTAGCAGTCCCCGGCGTAAGGAAGTCGTTAGAAGGTGAATGCCAGCTTCAGACGAATCTGACGGCCCGTCTGAAAGAGATTCGGCAGTCCGTAGGTGCTGGATACGAGTCTCTTGCTAGAGTTACTGACCCCGACATAGTCCCAGTTGGTTTCCATCGCTTTCCAATCGACACCGATCGGATTGCTGGTGGTCTGGGGGTAGACCGCTGCAGTGAGAGGAACCTGCGTATAGCCGGTGACTGCGTGCTGACCCGAACAGGTTGGAGAAGTTGACCTCTCCCCGAGTTTGCGATTTTCGTGCGTCTTGCTCACATTCACATAGTGGGTAAGGTTGGCATCGGTTTGCAGGTATGCCGGGGTGCGGCGACCGTGCTGAATAGAACCAGCAACGATGTTGCCAGAGAGTCACGGGAGATCGGCACCCAGCTGCTCTGATCCTCGACGAACTGTACCGAGGAGGTAGAGGTTCCGGTCGGCCAGGCGGTACTTAAGGGAGAGCCCTGGAAGATCGACTGTGAGAGACCGAGCTGATGTTTCACCAGCAAACCACTTCTGCCGCGATAGAACCAAACGCCGAGAAGGTGTTGGGACGATCGGTTGGAAGAGGGCCGCCGAACGGCTTACCGTGCTGCAGGTGAACTGCAACTGGGGCTGATCGAAGGACCGGTTGTTGTTCGGGCTGGCACGTCCGCCACCGCCGTCTGTATTGAAGGTGCTGGTAAGACCGGGGTAGTTACCCTGGAGGCGGCTGTAGGTATAGGCGAACTGACCCAACCAGTGCCGACTGGCGACTTTGGTGAAGCGGAGTTCGACAGCGTCGTAGTTCCGTTCTCCTTTGGGCTGCAGTTTGCAGCTTGCGCAGGAGGGGGTGGGGCCGCCGCCGTCTGTTCCGAAGCCAGGGTTTGCGATGATGAACTCCTCACCGTTGGCACCCACATAACCGACGTCCTCGATGACCCGATCCAGGCGGCGGCGAGTGTAGCGTGACTCGAAAGCCCAGTCGCGATTGATCTGATAGGCCACACCAGCAACCGCTTCGTGCTCACGGTAGGGCTTGAGCGCCGGGTCGACGGCCGCACCCTGCGAGGGATCGTTGGACGGAATGCGGAAGTCCTGGTTTTCGATGAAGCGCAGGGTTGAGGGCTGCGCACCGCCCGCGAAGTTTGCTCCGACAGCGGCACCGCCTGCGGGGCAATAGTGGCCGGATGCATCCTTCACAGGCTTGACGGAGGAGAAGTCCGCCGTGTCCAGAGCGTAGACGCAATCGTGCCAGTAGTTGCCGCCAAAGGAGCCGATGGCGAGGTTGAGCTTCATGACGTCGTAGAAGACGGTATAGCTGGCCGAGACCTTCAACTTGCCATTCTGAAAGGGATCCCATGCAGCACCGAGATGGGGGGCAAACTTATCTCCCCAGCCGAAGTTGATGCCAGAGGGGTACTTGTTGTAGGACGGCAGGACTTCTTTTTCGAAGCGAACGCCGACGTTTGCGGTGAAACCCTTGGCAACCTGCCACGAGTCCTGGGCATAGATGCCGTGGTTGTTGCTGCTGGCGGTTCCTGTGATCTCGTTACCGTCACGGATGTTGACGTAGCCCCAGTTGCCCTGGCACCCCGAAGAGCTTCCTCCGGGATTTCCGTAGAGCGTGGAGTTCTGGGCCACAATGGCCGCGCAGTTGGCCGCACCCAGCGCCGTTCCGGGGGAGTAGACGTTGCCGTAGGTCAGACGAACGAGATCGTTGGTAAAGGCCTGGTTCACGTTCTCGAACAGGTGGTTCAACTGATAGCCAGCCTTGAGGCTGTGCGTGCCGAAGAAGCCTTTCTTGAAGAAGGCGAAGTCCTGGGCGAAGGTGGTGCGTGAGTTTACGTTGTAGGCATATCCCAGGTTCGGGCTGATGTTGTAGTTTCCGCTCGACTTCACGGCATTGGCATTCGTGGCGGCAAGCGTCACAGGGTTCGTCGGAGTGCTCGAAAGACTCGTCTGCGTTCCGAGAGCGTTGCCAACCCAGAGATACCGGTCGCCGGCGGGAAGACCGCGATCGCCATAGTTCTGGTAGAAGCTGCCGAAGCGGGTGGTGGAGATGAGATTAGAGGTAAGGGTGACATCGGCGCCCGCTGTGTAGATCGCGTTGGGAGCAACGGAACCGATAGCGCCCTGGTAGGAGTCAACGGGGTTGGCCGTCGATGGGTTGTACTGACCATAGATGGAGTCGGCCACGGGGAAGGTGTTGCCGGTCGAACGGTCAAAGGCATACTGCCATGCGCCGTAGAGACGAACTTTTTCCGTCACCTTGAGATCGAGGCGAGCGCTGGTGAAGTAGGTCTGCTCGCTGTAGTTGAACTGGCGCGCGCCCGGGCAACCGGCGGCGGCGCAGCTTGGATTGGTGAAGTTGACGGTACGGCGCAGGGTCTGGACGAGAGGAGCAGCACCGAGCCAGAGCCAGAGACGATCCTTCTTGAGATAACCGCCGGCCTCAAAGCCGGGTTGGATGTAGCGGAAGTGATCTTTCTTGGGCGTGTAGAACTGGGCCGCATAGTCAGACCGAGGAGCAACATTGGCGCAGCTTGCGCTGGTGGTGCCGAAGGGGCAATAGGTGCCCTGCGGATCGGAGCGAAGCGTGGGTCCCTGCTGTGTGGCCGTGTACTGGGAGAGGGGCGTAACGGCATAGCTGGAGTCCATGGGGTCGCCTTCGTAGTAGGTCCAGACCTCTCCATGCCAGGTGTTGCTGCCAGCTTTGCTGATGACGTTGACAACGCCGCCGAGCGCGCCGCCGTTTTCGGCCTCGATGCCGCCGGTCTTGACCTGAACTTCCTGAACAAACTCAAAGGGAGCGTTGGCTGCGGATTTTCCGGTGACCATGCTACCGGTTTCCATGCCGTTGACGAGGTAGGAGTTTTCAGCGGTGGCACCGCCGTCGATCTGAAAGCCGCCTTGAAGAGGCTCGTTGCGAGCTCCGGGAGCGAACAAGATGGCGGACTGGAAGGAGCGGCCGTGAGGGGCGAAGTCGATCTCATCCTTGCTGACGATGGTCTGGTTGCGAGAGGAGGTTACGTCGATCTGGGGTGTTTCGGTGCTGACTTCGACGATAGTGCTCTGGGCACCTACAGAAAGGGAGAGGTCGATGGTGGGGATACGCCCTGTCTGAAGGCTGATGCCCTCGCGCTTCGCTCAGCAAAGCCAGGAGCAGTGACGATGAGGGTATAGGTTCCGGGCGGCAGGGTGGTGAGGCGATAGTAGCCTGACCTGTGGTACGGATGGTCGTGGTGCAGATGAGTTGGCTGCTTGTTGCGGTAATAACCACCTTTGCCGACGGAGGCTCCGGTGGGGTCGGTGACTGTGCCCTGAATCGCGCCCGTGGTTTCCTGGGCGCGGGCGATGGGGAGCAGTGTGAATGTGAGCAGTAGCAGAGTAAAGAATGCGCTCAAGCTGCAACACAGCTTTTGGGTGAGTCTCATCTCGTTTGGCCTCTCGGAAAAAAATCTCCGCGTAGCAAATGCTGCGTGGAGGTTGGTAGCTCGGTTGGTTCCGCAATTCGTGACTTCGATCGCAGTAACTTTTCCGAGCGTGGTGCACTTTAACACAGAGGGGGAGCCATTAGGCACAGATCCGCTGCGTCCTTGAAGGACAGGTGGCGCTCTCAGGCGCCTTCTGTCAGGTTTTTGCAATGAAGGTGAAAGTACAGGATGAATTGTGAAAGGTCAACAAATATTTTGTGACGAAATGAAACTTTTTTGGGATGAGGTGCGTTTACGAGAGTTCATCGATTTATTTATCGATTTGCAAGATAAGGACTTAGTTGTCGATGCGGTCGCCGTGGCTGGGAGGCTGACTGGTGACGATGATGCGGACCGGAGCGGCGCTGCTGTTGATGGCTTGATGGGATTGGCCGGGGGCGATCTCGATTCCCTCTCCTGGGTGGAGGGTGAAGTCGTGATGTTCGATCTCGATGGTGAATTCGCCCTGGAGGACGTAGAAGAATTGGCGGGAACGGGTGTGGTGGTGGCGGGTTTCGCTGGTGCCTGGGGGCATTAGCTCTTCGATGATGCTGAAGTCGGGGGTGCGGACGAGGTGCCAGCCGTCGCAGTTGTTGCCCCAGGTGTAGTGGTCGGCGGTGGTGGTGGAGATGGGTTTTGCGGGCATTGATTCAGGGTACGGGGTAGTGGGGGAAGGGAGAGCAAGTTATGGGCGCAGCTCTATGATCGGCTTGAACCCAGACTTGAACAGCGTAAGGTTTCCAAACCCGACTTTTGAGGTCACTGAAGGGCTCGTTACGAAACTCAGTGAAATTCCATCCTGGAAAAGACCAGTTGCCGTGCTCGAAGACGACGTGAATCAACGCTATTCCCTTGAAGCTCATGCCTTCGCGCCGTGCTTACGGCAACCGAAAGATCTAAAGCCAGCCTGGTTTCTTTCGTTCAGTCCGGCAGGAATTCGTGGAGATTGGCTCGCATCCGTGAACATCATGTTCGGTCTTCATCGGTCATCAAGCATTTTTCTTGCGCGTCTCCCCTCGCAGTGCCAGACACCAATCCGTGGAAGGATTTCCAATCTCTATGCTTGTACGCGGAGACCTTCGTGGATCACGGTTAAGATAGCTCGCATCGAACCGGTGAACGAAAAAGGGGTATCGGCAATTACGGTTCATAAAAAGGCAACATCAAAAACAACGACTACGACAAAAGCAGATCCCTACGGAGATGACAACAAAAAGAACATGCAACAACAACTGCAACTGCAGGTCCTTCGACTCCGGCTTCGCCGTCGTTCAGGATGACACATCATGGTGACGGTTTAGGTGGGTTTGAGGGTGATGTTGCGCTTGATTGAGGTTCTACAGCGGGATGTTGCCGTGTTTTTTGGGTGGGTTCTTTTCGCGTTTGGTGGAGAGCATGTCGAGGGCGGTGTTGAGGCGGCGGCGGGTTTCGCTGGGGCGGATGACGGCGTCGATGTAGCCTCGCTCGGCGGCTACGTAGGGGTTGGCGAAACGCTCGCGGAACTCTTCTACTTTTTCGGCGCGGATCTCGGCGAGGATTTCTAGTTTTTGTTCTTCGGAGAGGGAAACGCCTTGGGGCATGACGGCTTCGGCGCGGCGGAGGGTGGCGTCGAACTCGCGCTTGTAGACGATGTTGACGGCGCCTTCGGGGCCCATGACGGCGATCTCGGCGGTGGGCCAGGCGAGGTTGACGTCGGTGCGGAGGTGTTTGCTGCTCATGACGCAGTAGGCTCCGCCGTAGGCTTTGCGGGTGATGACGGTGAGCTTGGGGACGGTGGCTTCGGCGAAGGCGTAGAGGAGCTTGGCGCCGTGACGGATGATGCCGCCGTGCTCCTGCTGGATGCCGGGCATGAAGCCGGGGACGTCTTCGAAGGTGATGAGCGGGATGTTGAAGGCGTCGCAGAAACGGACGAAGCGTGCGCCTTTGACGGAGGCGTTGATGTCGAGGACGCCGGCGAGGAAGGCGGGCTGGTTGGCGACGATGCCTACGGGGCGGCCGTTCATGCGGGCGAAGCCTACGACGATGTTGCGGGCGTAGTGCTCGTGGACCTGGAAGAGGTAGGCGTCGTCGACGATGCGCTTGATGACTTCGACCATGTCGTAGGGTTGGTTGGACTCGTCGGGGATGATGGTGTCGAGGGCGGCGTCGGCGCGGTCGGCTGGGTCTTGTGTGGGGCGACGCGGTGGGTCGTCGAGGTTGTTGGAGGGGATGAAGCTGATGAGTTCGCGGACGGTGGCGAGGCACTCGCGGTCGTCGTGGGCCATGAAGTGGGCTACGCCGGAGATCTCGTTGTGGGTGGCGGCGCCGCCGAGGTCGGCCATGGTGACGTCTTCGTGGGTGACGGTCTTGATGACGTCGGGGCCGGTGACGAACATGTAGCTGGTGCGCTCGGTCATGAGGGTGAAGTCGGTGATGGCGGGTGAGTAGACGGCTCCGCCGGCACAGGGGCCGAGGATGGCGGAGATCTGTGGGATGACTCCGCTGGAGAGGGTGTTGCGGAGGAAGATGTCGGTGTAGCCGGCGAGGGAGACGACGCCTTCCTGGATGCGGGCGCCGCCGGAGTCGTTGAGGCCGATGACGGGCGCGCCGACGCGGAGGGCGGTGTCCATGATCTTGACGATCTTGGCGGCGTTGGACTCGGAGAGAGAGCCGCCGAAGACGGTGAAGTCCTGCGCGAAGACGAAGACGACGCGGCCTTGGATGCGGCCGTGGCCGGTGATGAAACCGTCGCCGGGGACGCGCTGGTCGGCCATGCCAAAGTCAGTTGCACGGTGGGTGACGAATTTGTCGGTCTCTTCGAAGGTGCCCTCGTCGAGGAGGAGGTCGATGCGCTCGCGGGCGGAGAGCTTGCCGGATTTACTTTCGCGGGCGCGGCGCTCGATGCCTCCGCCTTCTTCGGCGATGGCGTGGCGGGCGGAGAGCTCGGCTAATTTGCGCTGGTGGGGTGTGGGCTTCGTTGCGGGAGGAGCGGGATGTTCGGCGGCGGCCATAGGGAGCGATTTTAGCAAGTAGAGATAAGGATTTGCGGGACAGAGGTATTCGACGGAGCGTATATTGCGTTCTGTATAGGAGGCTGTTATGCTTCCGTTCGAATGATTTCGTCGCGATTCACCTCACGGATATTTCTGCGGCGGAGAACTACTACACCAACGTGATGAAGTTTGAGATGGTGAGCCGGACGGAGAATAGCGTCGCCTACGACGCGGGGGACTTTCTTCTGAAGGTGGAGGCGGATCTTGATCCGGGGCCGCCGATTCCTAGTTTTCCGGTGAAAGATATACGGGCGGCCAAGGAAGGGCTGATCGCGAATGGGTGCACGGTTCTTCGCGATCAGGGAAGCTCGCTGTGCTTCATGGACCTGTTTGGCATTGTCTATTACGTGGTGGAAGAGAAGACGGGCGAGTAGCGAGACCTGGCATGGTTGTACTTGTTCGCAGCAGCCATGGGAGAGCAATGTGTCATGGGTTGCGACGAACTGCGTCAAGAAAACTGGCTCGCAAGCGGGCCGTGCTGCGGAATGTGGTAGTAGAGATTAGCCGATCATAAGCTGCTTCCGGTTCGATCAATCTGAGGTCGGCAGCGGCCATCAGAACTCCAAGAGTTCCGGTAGTCAGAAGCCCGCGACGCTGTGCTTCCTGTCTGCCTTTTCGCTCGTCAATCAACAAGATATCGGCATGCTGTTGCTGGGCGAGTTGAATTGCTTCACGCTCGCCGGGATCGAGGAACTGGAGTGTGCTGTCGGGTTCAGCGTTGGCTGGGATGATGGTGATCCACGAAGGAAGATGGCGAAGCCATGCTTGAACATCTGCTGGCGCCGCAGGATGGTTGAGTTCCTGCATTACAGCGGGAGGGACGAGAACTTGTTGGTAGAGAGTTCCGAGCAACCCATCCAATTCAATCTGGATGAGGTAGTTGAGGGGAGACGTGTCCGCAACAACGATCATTCGGAGAAGTTGCCCTTGGCTCGAAGCTGACGCAAGGCATCGAGGTCCTGAGCAATATCTTCTGCATCATAGGCATGATCGGAGATATTCCGCTGCTTCAAAAGGCCATCGAGTTCGAAGCGCGATAGACCGAGAAGCTGACTTGTCTCAAAGTGAGAGAAGGTGCCAGATCGATATCCCTCAAGCGCAAGGGCCTCTAACGCCTCGCGGCCCGGATTTGCATGCTGGGCCAGATCGTCAGGGAGTTGGACGGTAATCTGCATGTCTAGAAAATACCATGAGACAGAGTCAATTTCGCTCTGGAAGCCTGGGCATCGCAGCAAACAAAAAGCGAATACAATTTGTTCATATTTGCTTATGGACTTCACTCCCTATCCCGATCGGTTTGGGTTTCTGCATATCGACCTGAACAGCTTCTTCGCTTCGGTGGAGCAGCAGTTGCACCCGGAGTATCGGGGGCGGCCGCTGGCTGTTGTGCCTACGATGGCGGATACGACTTGCTGCATTGCGGCTAGTTATGAGGCGAAGGCGCTGGGGATCAAGACCGGGACGCAGGTGGGTGAGGCGAAGAAGACGTGTCCGGAGATTGTGCTGATCGAGGGGAATCATACCGAGTATGCGAAGTACTCGAAGGCGATCTCGGATACGGTCGAGATGGTTTGTCCGGTAGCGCATACTCCTTCGATCGATGAGATGGTGTGTGAGTTGATGGGGCGGGAGCAGGAGCCTCCGCGGGCGCGGAAGATTGCGCTGGAGATTAAGCAGGCGATCTACAAGAACGTGGGGGTGGCGCTGCGGTGTTCGATTGGGATGGCTCCGAATCGGTATCTGGCGAAGATTGCCAGCGATATGCAGAAGCCGGATGGGTTGATTGGGTTGCTGCCTTCGCAGTTGCCGCGGGCGATTGCGCATCTGGATCTGCGGGATCTGCCGGGCGTGGGGGCGCGGACTGAGGTTCGACTGAATAAGAAAGGCATTACGACGATGGAGCAGTTGCTCGCGCTCGATCGTGCGGGGATGCATAAGCTTTGGGACAGCGTGTGGGGCGACAGGCTCTATCACTGGTTGCGCGGCGGCGAAACGGGTGACGATGGGGCCCCGGTGTCGAATGGGGTGCAGAAGTCACTGGGACACTCGCATGTGATGGCTCCGGAGTTTCGATCGCAGGAGGGGGCGTGGTCGGTGGCGCATAAACTGCTGCACAAGGCTGCGATGCGGCTGACGGATGGAGAAATTCTATGCAGGGTCGATGGCGGTGACGATTCGGTTTGCGCTGACGCGGGAGCAGGCGGCGGGATGGCGAAGGCGAAGAAACACTTCAGCGGGATCAAGCACTCGGGGTGGGGGATGGAGGCGCGGTTCAGGGATTGTCAGGATACGCTGACGCTGCTTGAGGTGTTGCGCGGGATATGGAAGCAGCGGCCGCAAGGGGCGGAGTTTCAGAGGCCGTTTTTTGTGGGTGTGACGCTGCGGGATTTGATTCCGGAGAACGAGCATCAGGAGGATCTGTTTGGTGATCCGAATAATCGCGTACAGCTTTCGGCGACGATGGATAAGTTGAATTTGAAATATGGGCATACGACGCTGCACTTTGCGGGGATGCTTCAGGCGCGGGAAAGTGCGCCAACGCGGATTGCGTTTACGCAGATTCCGGTGCAGTATGGGGTGGACTATATGTAGCGGCGCGGCCTGAATGGAAAGATTAGCTCGTAGATTCTGACGGAACCAAGTACTTCGAATGGGGACAGAATTGTCGAATCAAACTTTGATCATCTTCGGGTTCCAAATCTCGCAAGGCAGGAAGAATCCGTCTGTGTGATTCGTCATTGCGTGTCACAACGGCCCAGAATTCGTCGTGGCTAATATGCACGAAAAGGTCACCTCTAGTTGGAATGATGTAAGCGTCCCAGCCAAACACGAAGCACGTAAGGATAAATGCTGCTAGATCGATGTTAGCCCCGTTTCGGAACCACTGACCTGGGGCTACCCCAAGCGGTCGATTCTCTCCGAAGCTGCGGCGCATCATATCGATCATTGCCCAGCCAGTCTTTTCCAGTTGCGGACTACCAATGCCATGAAGCGTTATCCATAACACCGCGCCGTAGAACATGCTTTCGTCTTCTGCACCCAGCAGCGAAGCGACTCTGGCGAAATAGGTGGCCCTCAAGGGAGTTTCCGGAAATTTCAGGTAAAGAGCTTTCGCTTCAGGATCGTCATAGGACAGTTGATCATTCTCGACTTTGATTCCGGTCGCCCATTCATTTTTTACGAGGAACTGGCGTACCTCTTCATTTGTCATTCCATTCATCGTTCTCTCCGAATAATGCAACCATACTAGATCGTCGTATCATCGGCGGGTGAGTGTCCCATACATTGGTCGATTGGCCCCTTCCCCCACTGGCCTTCTTCACTTGGGGCATGCCGCGACTTTCTGGACCGCTTTTATCCGTACTCGCGAACAAATTGGGACGCTGATGCTGCGTAATGAGGATCTTGATCCGCATCGGTCGAAAGCTGAATTCGTCGAGGCGATGATTGAGGATCTCGCATGGCTGGGGATTGCGTGGGAGCCGCCGATGGTTTCGCAGTCGGAGCGTGGGGTGTTGTATCGTGCGGCGTTCGAACGATTGCTTGAGGCAGGGTTTGTTTATCCGTGTACGTGCAGTCGGAAGGATCTGGCTCGCATGATGCATGCTCCGCATGAAGATGCGGATGATGAACCGGTGTATGACGGGCGGTGCCGGCCTGTTGGTGAGGCTTTGTCGCGAAGTCTGGTGCCGGGGATGAATTATCGGTTTCGGGTTCCGGATGGCGAGGCTGTTGGTTTTGTTGATGGCAATGTGGGGGCGCAGGTGTTTACGGCAGGTGTGGACTTTGGGGATTTTCTAGTTTGGCGTAAGGATGGGCTTCCGAGCTATCAGCTTGCTTGTGTTGCTGATGATGCGGCGATGGGGATTACAGAGGTGGTGCGAGGGGCCGATCTGTTGAAGTCTACGGCGACGGCAAATATTGCTGCAGCGTGCGTTAGGCTTGCCCGGTGTGAGTTATTTTCATACGCGGTTGATGGTGGATGAACATGGCGTGCGGCTGGCGAAGCGACATGATGCGCTGGCGATACGCACGCTGCGGCAACGGGGACTTAGCCGTGAGGATGTGGTGGCGATGCTCGGCTGAAGAGGCATGACAGTTGTCATGTCGTTTCGTGACGTTCTCCACTGTTGGAATGCGCCAATCGGGAAGATGATCTCTGGTGTAGTCAGGTAACAGAGGAGGCATGATGCCAGCTACTGCACTGATGCGAGAGACAGCGGTTGAGCGGTTTTCTTCAGAGATCCGGCAGCAACAGATGATTGCTGCGTTGACGAATGTGACGAAGCGCTATGGCGAGACGGTTGCTCTGGATGGGATGAATCTTGCGCTGCGGCCGGGTGAGGTGGTTGCGCTTCTGGGACCGAATGGCGCTGGGAAGTCTACTGCGGTGCGGTTGTTGCTGGGACTGATTGCTCCTACCGCGGGGATGGCACGGGTGTTTGGTGGTGATCCTCAGACTCCGACGACGCGGCTTCGCGTGGGCGCAATGCTGCAGGTGGCGCGGATTCCCGAGACACTGCGAGTGCGGGAGCATATTGATTTGTTCCGTAGCTACTATGCGAATCCCTTGTCGGTGGCGGAGATCGTGAGGATCGCGCAGCTTGAGGGTATTGAAGACAAGATGTTCAGTAAGTTGAGCGGTGGGCAGAAACAGCGCGTGCTGTTTGGGCTCGCGATGTGCGGCGATCCCGATCTTGTGTTTCTGGATGAGCCTACTGTGGGCATGGATATTGAGGCGCGTCGTGGCCTGTGGCAGCAGATTCGTACGCTTGCGAATCGCGGCAAGACGGTGTTGCTGACGACGCATTATCTGGAAGAAGCCGATGCGCTGGCACATCGGATCGTCGTGATCAACAAGGGAAAGATCGTCAGCGAAGGGACGCCCTCTGAGATCAAGAGCGTGAGTGCTGGCCGTAAGATTCGCTGCCGTACACGGCTGACGGTGGAGTTTTTGTCTGCACTGCCTGGTGTAACAAGCGTGGAGCAGAGCGGCGATGACGTTGTCGTGATGACGCCGCGGGCCGAGGATGTTGTTCGCGAGATGCTGTTGCGTGATGAGGCGCTGAGTGGCCTTGAGATCGCCAGTCCGGCGCTCGAAGATGCCTTTGTTGCGCTCACTACTTCGCACTGAAACTTTTCTTTTGCAGTTCCAAGGAGAACGTTATGTCGACTTCACCTATTGCTTATCCCAAGCCGCAGCCGTTGGGTGTTGCCCGGACTGTGGAGATCTATCGCAAAGAGACGAAGTACGAGTTTCTGAAGCTGCTGCGCAACCGGGGATTTTCAACTGCGGTTATTGCGTTTCCGATTATGTTTTATCTTCTGTTCGGCGTGACGAATCGCGGCGCTCATAGCAACGGGATCCACATGGCCCGGTATCTGCTTGCCGGATATGCGTGCTTTGGGCTGATTGCTGCGGCGTTGTTCGGCATTGGGGTGGGTTTGGCGGGTGAGCGGTCGATGGGATGGCTGGAGGTGAAGCGTGCCAGTCCGATGCCGCCGCCTGCGTACCTTTTTGCAAAGTGCATGGGCGCTATTGCCTTTGGACTGATTATCGTTACTGCGCTGGCGGGGCTTGCTGTCACGATGGGCGGCGTGTCGTTGACGGCTGGTGAGTTGGTGAAGATGTATGGCATCAGCGTGGTTGGGTCGATCTCGTTTGCGAGCATGGGTTTTCTGCTGGCTCTGCTTGTTCCTGCGAATGCGGCGCCGGGGATTGTGAATCTGATCTATCTGCCGATGTCGTTTATGAGCGGGCTCTGGATGCCGATTCAGTATCTGCCGCACTGGCTGCAGCAGATTGCGCCTGCTCTGCCGACGTATCATCTGGCGCAGTTGATGCTCCACATCTTTGGATATGCGAATAACACGTCGGTAGTGAGCCACTGGATGGGGCTTGCGGGGTTCACGATGTTGATGCTGGGGACGAGCTGGCTGGTATTCAATCGGGCGCAGCAAAACGCCTAAAGCGCGGTACACTTTCGGGGAAACGATGAGCGAAAAAGATCCAATTGCGTGTGGGAGCCCGGACATAGGCGGCCATAGCGGCACAGGCTATATATGGATGGCATATTCGGTGTTCTTTTTTCTGGAACCGATTATGCGCCGCGAGCTGCGGTACTGGCTGATATGCATCGGGATCTACGCTGTCTTCACGGCTGTCTATGTGAGTTACATGCGGACGCGGTCGGTGAGGCTGCGATATGTTCTTCTGGCGGCCTTTTACCTGTTGGGAATGGTCTCTATCCCGTTCAACTCGGGTGCGACGGGGTTCTTCATTTACAGTGCGGCGTTTCTTCCGTTTGTGGTGGCTTCTGTGCCGACGATAGTCGCGATCATGGTGGCGCAGTGCCTGGGGATCGTGATCCAAGGCCTGTTGATACATCTCAATCCGATTGCTGTGATCGTGACAGTGTTCTTTGTCGTTGTGGTGGGGACAAGCAATATCTTTGTCGCGCAACAGAAGCGCTCGCAGTACAAGCTGCGGCGAGCGCATGAGGAGATCGAGCAGTTGGCGGCGTTGGCAGAACGGGAGAGGATTGCGCGGGATCTGCATGATGTTCTAGGGCATACGCTGTCGGTGATTGTGCTGAAGTCGGAGCTGGCGGGAAGGCTGATGGAGCGCGATCCTGAACGAGCGGCGCATGAGATTGCAGACGTGGAGAAGACTGCGAGAACGGCGCTGAAGGAAGTGCGCGAGGCAATCGGAGGATATCGGTCGCAGGGGCTCGCCGCTGAGGTAGAGATGGCGCGCAACACGTTGCAGACGGCGGGAGTAGCGCTGGCTTGTGAATCCACCTTGCCGAAGCTGAGAGCTGAAGAAGAGACGGTGTTGTGCCTGGCGTTGCGTGAGGCTGTCACAAATATTGTTCGCCACGCTCATGCGACGCAGTGCAGGATGCGCTTTACGACGACGGAGGATCGCTTTCATTCGCTGCAGGTGGAGGATGATGGGCCTAATCCGATAAAGCGGGAAGGCAATGGGCTGCGCGGAATGAGGGAGAGAGTGCAGTCGCTGGGTGGACGCTTCTCGATTAGCAGTGAGCACGGTACGACGCTCGTGGTTGAACTTCCGGTCACGGCGAACTCTTCGAGTACGGGGATGGTGCAGTAATGGCGGAGATTCGAGTTGTGATAGCGGAAGATCAAGGGATGGTGCTGGGCGCGTTGGCAGCGTTGCTGGATCTGGAAGCAGACATCTGCGTTGTGGCCCGGGCCGCGAATGGAAAGGCTGCGTTGGATGCAGTGTCTACTTGCTCACCCGATGTTCTGGTGACCGACATCGAGATGCCGAAGATGACAGGGCTGGAGCTGGCGACTGCGTTGAAGACAAGTCATCCTGAGGTGCGGACGATCATTCTGACGACGTTTGCGCGACCTGGGTATCTCCGACGCGCGATGGATGCGGGGGCGAGGGGTTATCTGCTGAAAGACAGACCTGCGGCGGAGTTGGCTGATGCTGTCCGGCGGGTATATCAGGGGCTGCGTGTGGTTGATCCGGCGCTGGCTACTGAGGCGTGGAGCGCGGAGCCTGATCCGCTGACGGACCGCGAGCGGCAGATTCTGCAGCGGGCGGGCGATGGGAGAAGCAGCACTGAGATCGGTACGGAGCTGCATCTGTCTGAAGGCACGGTACGGAATTATCTCTCCGATGCGATTGCCAAACTGGGCGCGGCGAATCGTGTGGACGCTGCTCGTATTGCGAGGACCAAAGGCTGGCTGTGAAAGATCCTGCCTACAGGCAACCAATTTTGCTTTAGACGCTTTGAGGTTCTCCTGCATCCGAGGTATGGAAGAGGAGACACCATGATGCGGCATACTACTTGTTTTACGCTTCGCTCTCTGGCTCTGTGTTGCGCTACTCTGTTGTTCGCTTCTGGCTGCAACAAGAAAGATGACAACCACCTCAACTTCACCAACGCGATTAATACTTACTACAGCGCACATCCCAGTTGCCTGTGGCACGACCCGGTGAAGTTTCCTGTGCAGGCTGATACTTCGGATACGAGCAAGACGTCGGGGTATGACGCACTTGTCGATCAGGGCTTGTTGGTGAGAACGACTGCTGAGAAGAAAAAGCTGATTATCGCGAGCAAGCAGGTGAATAACTACGATCTCTCCGATAAGGGGCGGTCGGCGTGGACGGCTGATGTACAGCAGCCTGGGTTCGGCAACTTCTGCTATGGAAACCGGAAGGTCGATAGTATTGACGCAACTACGCCGACGACGAGCAACGTTGGCGCATCGACTCAGGTGAACTACCACTACAGCCTTTCGGGTGCGCCAGCATGGGCGACCGCCGCGGAGACGCAGAATGCATATCCTCAGATTCGCGCCGATCTCGCTGGATCGCAGCCAGGGCAGGTGACATTGACCAATACCAGCAACGGGTGGACGGTCTCAAGCGCACGTGGCGATCACAATGCAACGACTGAGGCCGACGGCAAAATTGTCGAGTAAGGGTCAGAGATGAAAGATGGGCCAGCGAGAGTTTGTTCGTCTCGCTGGCCCATTTCTTCGTTTGTGTTTTGGTTATTGGGCGTAGTCCTGATCGGTTTGATCGTCGTCGCTGGGTCCACCCGCTAAGGCAGACTGAATCGCGGAGTAGGGCTTCATCTGGTACTCCTTCGGCGGTGTGTTGCCGGCGAGGTTTCGGACGAAGTAGTCCCAGCGGCGGCGAGCCATGTAAGGGGATGCCTCGGCGTATCCGTGGGCGACGTTGGGGATCATCAGGAGATCGAAGTCCTTGTTGGCCTTGATGAGGGCATCGACTACGAGCAGGGTGTTGTTGGGCGGAACATTGTTGTCCATCGTTCCATGGGCCAAAAGGAGATGGCCCTTCAGGTTTTTTGCGATGTTCTGGTTGGCCTGGCTGTCGTAGTTGCTGGTGCCGTCGGGTTTCTTGACCTCAAGGCCAGCCCACTTCTCGGCCCAATCGTCTTCGTAGTCTCGCTGGTCGTGGTTGCCGCTTTCGGCGATGCCTACCTTGAAGAAGTCGGGGTAGCGGAACATGGCTGCGGCGGTTGCGTTGCCGCCGCCGGAGTGTCCGTACATGCCGGCACGATCGATGTCGATCCATGGGTACTTCGCGGCGAGTTCTTTCATTCCCGCGACCTGATCGGGAATGGTGTTATCGCCGAGGTTGCCGTAGTAGAACTCGTGGAAGGCCTTGGAGCGGAAGGGTGTGCCCATGCCATCGATGCAGACGACGACGAAGCCAAGCTCAGCTAACGCCTGCATGTCGCGGTGTGACGCCGTGAAGCTGCGGCCGCCGCAGGAGCCCGTTTGGGGGCCGGGGTAGACATTGTTAATGATGGGGTACTTCTTCGTTGCGTCAAAGTTCGTGGGCTTGAACATGAAGCCGTAGAGGTCGGTCTTGCCGTCGCGCGCTTTGACGGTGATCGGCGTGGGAGGAACCCAACCAGCGGCTACGAGTTTCGTGATGTCCTGTTTGGCGACATCGAACACGACCTTGCCGTCGGTGTTGCGAACGACCGTGGTTTGCGGCTGAGTGGGCGTGGAGTAGACGTCGACGAAGTAACGGCCGTCGAGCGATGGTGTGATGGCGTGGTCGGCGTCTTCGGGGGTGAGAAGCTTCAGATTGGAGCCGTCGAAGTTGACGCTGTAGTAGTGCGAGAAGTATGGGTCGCGGCCCTTCTCTTTGCCAACAGCAAGGAAGTAGATTTTGCGCGCGGCCTCGTCGACGAGCGAGGACCTGTGTGACGTTGCCTTCGCCGTGGGTGATCTGGTTCTTGAGCTTGCCGGTGGTGAGGTCGTAGAGATACATCTGGCCCCAGTTGTCGCGCTCGCTGAACCAGAGGATCTCGTTGGACTTTGGCAGATACTTCCAGTTGACCTTGTCGTTGCCGCTCTCGAAGAACTTCGGCGCGGTTTCGGTCATGACTTCGCGAATGTCGCCGGTTTCGGCGTCGGCCACGCGGAACCACTCCTGCTTGTGGTCGCGCGAGGTGGAGACGAAGGCGAGGTGCGTGGCGTCGTCGCTCCATTGCACGTCGTCCCAGCCGCTGCCGCCGCGGCAGCTGACGTCGTCGCAGATGGTGGAGCGGTGCTGGTCCGGCGGCATCTTGAGGCGGATCGACCTTGGGTGAGTCGACGTCGATGATGACGCGCTCGATCATGGTTACGTCTTTGTCGCCGACGAGCGGATACTTCCAGGCCTTGAGCTGCGGGTGGCCGTTGGTGACGGGAACGAGGTACATCTCGCCATCTTTGCGCTGGTCCTGCTGGAAGGTTGCGATCTTTTTGGAGTCGGGCGACCAGACGAGGATGGGATTGTCGCTCATCTGCCATCCGGCGTTGTCGGTCGCGTAGCCGAAGTCCTTGACGCCGTCGGTGGTGAGCTGCGTCTCTTTGCCGGTGGCGATATCGCGAACCCAGAGGTTGTAGTCGCGGATGAAGGCGGCCTTGGTCTTGTCGGGGGAGATGTCTGATGGTGTAGCGGCGGCGAGGCGAGTGCTCACGGCCAGTCCTGCGACCTTGTGCCGGGGATCGGTCGATTTGCAGGCGCCAGCTCCACTGAGGTCGCACCGCAACTGGCTTGCCGTGGCTGCTAAGACGTGCGATCGTCATCGGTCAGGGAAAGAGCTGAGCTGATGACATGGACAGGTGCAGTCACCGTCTTCTGCGCTTCTCGGTCGGATGAAGGCATTGTCAGTGCGTTGGCGAGCTTCACGTGATCGAATGCCGGAGCCTTCGTCCCTTTCGCGGGATCGACGAGGGTGAAGGTGATGCCGTCGGCGCCGCGATCGCGATACCAGAAGCGGCCATCGGGGAGCCAGGTGGGGCTCGCTACGCTGTGATACACCAGCGGATTGACGTTGTAGTTCAGGAACTTTTCCGCGTGCGCGTAGTCCTCGGTCGTAAGCTGCTTTCCCTGGGCCATTCCTGCTGTTGTGAGTACGCAACCCAGCACGAGCGCTGAGATCGCCGACAAACCGTTGCCCAAATACATCGTCTTGCTGCCTCTAACCTTGTTCCGGTTTCTTTCTGCTTTTGTGAATGACGCCAGTCTACCGTTATCCGCAGGATTCGCAATAGATAGACGATTCAAATTAGTCTTCCGTACCTTCGGCCCGGCGCACGCGCCACAACACCTGACGGAGGATTCCCATCCAGACGGGCAGGTCGTTAGCCGCAAGTCCCATTCTCAAAACGAGGCGTCGAATCTGGGCTTCGTCGGAGTTGGCGGGATGGCGCCTGGTGTATTCGGTCTTCTCCAGTACTTCGTTGAGCAGGGTGGTCAGGCGCTCAACTTCGCCTGAAGAGGCGGCCTGCGGAACGCCTGTGCCAACATGGACCCCGGTCTGGCGAACGAGCTCATACAGGCATACCGCCGCTGCTTGCCCGAGGTTCATGGATGGATGGCGAATGTCTTCGTGCTGCTCCATCGGAATGGTCAGGAGCCAGTGACAGTGGCTCAGTTCGTCGTTGCTGAGGCCGGTCTTCTCGGAGCCGAAGAGCAGTGCGACGCGGCCTTCCTCGCGCGTCAGTTCCGTGTGGATGGCGGTGGCGGCTTCGGGCAGCGCGTGCAACGGATGCTGGAGTGCTCGCTCGCCTACAGCGGTGGTTCCTACCACGAGGGTGCAGTCGGCGACGGCCTCGGCAAGGGTGGCGAAGGTCTTTGCTTCTGCGAGGATGGCGGAGGCATCGACGGCGGAGCGGGCGGTCTCGAAGGGAACGGGGTAGTCGTTGACCACGCGCAGATGGCGGAAGCCGAAGTCGTGCATGGCTCGGGCCACCGCGCCGATGTTGCTGGGATTACGGGCGCGCACTAGCACGATCGAGATGCGGTCGGTTTGTTGCTGGAGAACAGACACTACGGTTTATTTTAAGCCCGCGAAAAGAAGAACGGCCTGCGTGACTGCACAGGCCGCTTCGGTTTGCTTACTCAGGCACGCTAGATCGGGATGGTTCCGGTCTAGTGAGGAGCCTTTTCTTCGTTATGTTTTTCGTTGTGAATCTGCTGGCTGGCGTGGTTCTGTTCGCGGTTGACCTGCTGGTGTTCCTGCTGGGTGAGGTGGCCGCCGTTGGCGGCGCGATCGGCATGGACTTGCTGATTGATCTGCTGCTGACGGTTCTCCGCCCGTGCGGCTTCGCCGGCGTTCATCTGCCCGCTGTGGATGCCGTTGGCGATGCGCTGCTGCTGGTTATCGCGACGCTCATTTACGGTCGCCACGGCCATCGTGTGTGGGCGGCCGCCGTTGACCGAGGCAAGCTGTCCGCGATCCGCACGCATAGCCTGCTCATGGCTGAACTGGTTCGCGGTGGGCTGGAAGTGCTGCTCGTGAAAAGCAGCCCGCTCCTGTTCCGACTCAACTGCACGAATACCGCCGTTGCCACCGTTGAAGCTGACGCGGTTGTAGTTATTCACGACAACGGTCTTGGTGTAAACGTTGTGAACGTTGACGATGTTGATGTTGTTCACGCTGCGGTTGTAAGCGAAGACACCGTGGTTCCAGTAGCCGCCCTCATAACCGGCTCCGGTGTAGCCGAAGCCGTAGTTGACGCCGCCGTAGAAGCCGATGTGCGGACCCCAGTAGCCGGCGTGGAAGATATATGCGCCACTGCTCCAGCCCCAGTAACCGGGCGTCCAGAGAACACCGACGGTTGGCGGCTGAACCCAAACGCCGGGAACCCAGTAGTAGCCTTCAGGGCCCCATGCCCAGTAGCCTGGCGTCCAGATATAGCCATCGCCGGGGCATAGGGGCTGCGTGTAAACCGGCAGCGCAGGTGGTGCGATGTTTACGGAGATCAGAACTCCTGCGAAGGACGATGCAGGGACTAGGGTGAGGGCTGCTGCTATTAGAACTTTACGAATCGAACTGAAAAATTGCATTCATTACCCCGGGGAGCGGCATGCGGCCAAATGGAGCGCCGCAGCCTCAAAGATTTTACAGGCCCATTCAATTGCGGCCTGTCGTGGTGCACTTCCATCGAAACACGCAATCGGCGATTAAGTTTCAATTTTTCTTGCGATAAGGCGTATCCCACTACAACTAAAGGGACATAGACGTCCGGCTCGATATGCATACGGCTTCAACCACAATCGCCGGCTCATCTACACTCAGAGATTGGAACCATGTCAGACAATTTTGCCCAGACCGTGAAGCAGCAGACCGACATCGTCAAGATCATCGGCGACTACGTGAAGTTGCGCAAAACGGGAGCGCAGAATTACACGGGATTGTGTCCGTTTCATAAAGAGAAGACGGGCTCGTTCTCGGTGAACGCGAACCACGGCTACTTTTATTGCTTCGGCTGCCACGAGAAGGGCGATGTCTTCACGTTCGTGATGAAGCTGGAGAACATCAGCTTTCCCGAGGCCATTCGCGTCGTCGCTACCAAGAGCGGAATACCTCTGCCGAAGCGTGAGTTCAGCTCGCCGGAAGAGGCTCGCGAGGCTGGGTTGCGGCGGCAACTGATTGATATTCATGAGGCGGCTACGCAGTATTTCGAAGCGCATCTGAAGAGTCCTGAGGCGGCGCGGGCTCGTGAATACCTGACGGGACGCGGCGTTACCCCAGAGACGATTGCGAAGTTCCGCATCGGTTATGCGCCGGATGACTTCAACGATATGCGCGACCGGCTGAAGCCACACTTCAACGAAGAAGTGATGCGTGCGAGCGGGCTTTTCAGCTCAAAGGAGCAGGCGGATGGAACGCAGGGCCAGCTCTATGCGCGCTTCCGCAAACGCATTACGTTTCCGATTGCGAATGAGCAGGGCAAGACGATTGCTTTCACAGCACGGGCCCTGGATTCGGATGAGAAGTCCGGACCGAAGTACATGAACTCGCCCGAGACTGCGCTCTATACGAAGGGCCAGGTGCTCTTCAATCTCGACAAGGCCAAGGCCGATATGCGGACCAACGATTTTGCGCTGCTGGTCGAGGGACAGATGGACTGCATCTCGGTCTACATGGCTGGGATTCGCAACGTCCTGGCGACCTCGGGCACGGCCTTCACCGAGATGCAGGTGCGCCTGCTAAGTCGATTTACAAAGCGCGTGGTGGTGAACTTCGATCCCGATCAGGCTGGCGCGAATGCTGCGGAGAAGTCCATCGCGCTGCTGACGGAAGAGGACTTTGAGGTGAAGGTGATCGCACTCGAAGGCGGTCTCGATCCTGATCGCTATGTTCGCGAGCACGGGATTCAGGCTTACATGGCTGCTCTACGCACGGCAAAGCGGCATAGCGATTATCTTATCGATCGTGCACGGCAACTGTTTCCGGCGCGTACCGCTGATGCCAAGGTGAAGGCGATGAATTTTTTGCTGCCGCATATTCGCCGGATGCCGAATCGAATCCACCGCGATGAGTTTGCCGCCGATGCCGCGCAGAAGCTGGGAATCGACTCCGCCATCATGCGGCAGGAGCTGAAGCAGGCCGCGGCCCAGCGGGTCGAAAGCGTTCGCTCGCACCAGCAAGACCCGGCCAGCGAGACCGAACGCATTCTGCTGCGGGCGCTGGTGCTGCCCGAGCACGATGCTGCGCGGATTCTTGCCGCAGAACAGCTTTCGCATCATCCTGAGTGGTACGACAGCCTGCCTGCCGCGCCAGTGCTTGAAGCGCTCGCCCATGCGCCTGTACCGCCAAATCCGCTCGATGCCGCGCCGGACCAGCCAACGCGGGCTTTGCTGGCTCTCGCATTACAACAGCATGACGATCACGGTGACTCCGGGTCGAACGCGAACCAGTCGATGACAGAACAGGTAGAAAATGCGCTGCATACTCTCGAAAGACGGCGACTGGAACGCCGTCAACGTGAGGTTCGCTCGCAGCTGGCCGAGGCGGATCGGCGCGGCGATCAGACTATGCTCGCGCAGTTGACCGCCGAGAAGCTTCAGATCGATCGGAAGCTCCGCCAGTTCTGATCTCTCTGCCAGCACCGTACTTTTTCGCCAAGTATATGTGACCAGAAAGAGCCATTGCCTTGAAGAGTTACCGTTGGCAGACTGATCAAGAATCTACTTCCTGCTGTTGTTAGAATCGCCAATAATGACTAAGCCGTTGACGTTTTCAGTAGGAATCCCCGCCTACAACCAGGGCGAATTTCTTGAAGAAACAATCCTTTCCCTTCTGAATCAGACCCGCCCGCCGGATGAAATCGTCATCTCCGATCACTACAGCACGGACAATACGCCGGAGATCATCGAGAAGTACTCCAGGCACGTTCGCGGAGTGAAGCCGCCGCCTGGCTGCGATGTCAGCGGTCAGTGGAACTTCACGCTTTCCAGCCTCTCCGGCGACTGGTGCACGCTTCTCAGCAGCGACGACATCGCACGGCCGCATTACTGCGAGGTACTGATTCGTGGGGCCCAGAGACGCGAGGACGCCGTGCTCGTCCGTGCAGGATGGGACACCATTGATCGCGATGGAAAGACCCTTTCGAACGAGTACCTGCTCAGCGTCGGCACAGTCACACTGCCGCCTGCCACTCTTCTGGAACAGAGGTACGGCCCTAAAGCCAGCTTTGCCGCATTCGCCGTCAACCGGGAGATGTTGATTCAATCCGGCGGATACCCTGAGAACATGGAGTCGTTCGGCGATTGGCCGATGTTCATGCAACTCGCCCCATTCGGCTCTTTCATCTACGAGAACGAGATCATCAGCGGCTATCGAGTTGGACACGATGGAAACAAGTTTCGCAGCCGGTTCGGCATGTGGATTCGTGATGAACAGCGGATGTTCTACGGCGTGATGCGGGTGGCTGCACAGCGCGCTGGCATGAAGGATACAACCTGGATCGATAAAGCCAGCCGCGAGAACTTTCTCCGTTACGTAACCACAGCCTACGATGAGTTCGCCCCCTCGGAGAGAGCCGCGCTTGCTCCGATTCTCGAGCCGTGGGCAAATCGAATCGATGGCCAGTCGATCCTCGAGTCCTTTCTCGCGGATCGTCCCTTGCCCACCCGCGTGAGCGATGTCGTTGCACGAGGCAAACAGATCGTTCGTCCGTACGCACAGAAGTTATACGCCTCCATGCGACAACGGCCGCAAAGGTCGCTGTAGGGGAGATATGTAAACCGCACCAATCGGGGCCCATGGACAACTCAACGAAACGACGCCTCTTCCTCGGTTTTCTCTCAAACGTCGTCAGCAAATTTGCTGCGTCGGTCATTCAGCTCGTTCAGGTGCCGGTCTTCCTGCACTTCTGGAGCGTACCGCTCTACGGGGAGTGGATGATCGTGACTGCGATCCCCACATACCTCAGTCTCAGCAACATGGGGTTCGGCAACGTCGCCGGCAATGAGATGACCATGATGACAGCACGCGGCGACCGCGACAGCGCCCTGAGCGTCTTTCAGAGCTGCTGGTGCCTCATCTCCATCGTCTGCGCGACCGTGATGGTGGTGCTGGGCGCTACGCTTTATTTCTTCCCGGTAGCCGAACACCTGAGACTTCATGAGATCGGCGCGACCGATAGCAAGTGGGTCGTCTTCTACCTTGGCTGCTCCGTTCTTCTCAATCAGCTTGAGGCCCTGCTGCAATCCGCCTACCGGTGTGTGGGACGATATCCATATGGCTCCTTCATGAAGAGCGTCTTTGCGCTCTCGGCCTTCGGGATCATGCTGATTCCCGTTTGCCTGGGTGGCGGAGCTCGTGTGACTGCACTCGTGCTGGCCTCTGCAAACGGGTTCTTTACCTTCGTGCTTTGCATCATGGTTCGGCGGGATATTCCCTGGATTCGCTATGGCTGGAGCCATGCCCGCTTGTCCGAGATTCGACGGCTGTCGGCGACCCGCTTTCGCCTTCATGGCCTTCCCGCTGGGTAACGCCCTCAATCTTCAGGGAACGTTGATGGCCGTTGGCTATGCGCTTGGCCCCACCGCCGTCGTTGTCTTTGGAACCGCGCGCACTGTCTCCCGCGTCGCGCTGCAGATGATGTCGATGGTGAACAACACCTTCTGGCCGGAGCTATCAAGCGCCTTCGGAACCAACGACATTCCTCTGCTCCGCTCGCTGCATAGGCGGTCGTGCCAGATGGCGTTGATCATCTCTTTCGGCATCGTCTTCATCATGATGACGATTGGCCCCTGGTTTCTCACGCACTGGACAGGCGGCCACGTTCCTCCCAGCCGCCCACTCCTGACACTTTTGCTTCTGGTTGTCGTGGTCTTTACGCTGTGGTCCACCAGCTCGACCCTTGTTGCCGCCATCAATCAGCATCAGAAGCTGGCTGCTTATTATCTGTTCGCCACAAGTATCACGGTCGTTCTGACATTTGTTTTGGCCAAGCACTATGGCCTCTTTGCAGCAGCGGCGTCGCTACTGGTCTCGGAGATGATCATGAACATTTACGTTCTGCCCGAGTCCCTGCGCATCACCGAAGACTCCTTTCCCGCATTTTTGGCCAGTTTGTTGGATGTTCCGCGGTCGTTGCACCCCGCGGCGTTGCTTTCGCGCCTTCGTAGACCAGCCCCCCAACTGGAAGGTTGACGTTGACGTTATAACGTTTGTTATAATCAAACGAAGGAGCTCTTATGCCAAACACCGTCAAACTCACGACGATTGGAAACTCTATTGGTATTGTTCTGCCCAAGGAACTTCTGACGAAGCTGAACGTCGAGAAGGGAGACACTCTGTATGTTTCGGAAACTCCCGATGGCATCCAACTAACCCCTTACGATCAGGATTTTGCAGATCAGATGAAGGCCGCGAGACAAGTCATGAGAGAGAATCGTGATGTTCTAAGAAGGCTAGCCGAATAGTGAACGAGCCTCGTTGGATCTCCAAAAGAGCCGTTCTTGCCATGCACAGCGAACAACTGGCCGAGCACGGTGGCTCTGACGGCATTCGTGACGCGACTTTGCTTGATTCTGCTCTTGCAAAACCACTTAACGTCTTTGCCTATGCGGACGAACCGGACGTTTTCCGACTGGCGGCTTCCTATGCCTTCGGGATTGCACGCAATCATGCATTTGTCGATGGCAATAAGCGCACCGCACTTGTAGTTTCCCTGACCTTTCTGAGTCTGAATGGCTGGGAAATCAGCGCAGCGAAAGAGGATCTCTATTTCACCTTTCTCCATCTAGCCGACGGCTCACTTAGCGAAGATGAGCTAACCACTTGGCTCACGAATCACGCCGTTCCACTATAAAAATAAA
Source organism: uncultured Acidobacteriaceae bacterium (assembly GCA_963831665.1). Classification (GTDB taxonomy): domain Bacteria; phylum Acidobacteriota; class Terriglobia; order Terriglobales; family Acidobacteriaceae; genus Edaphobacter. The sequence continues at coordinate 1,178,812 of CAWHRG010000001.1, forward strand.
GAAAAATGCCTCGTTTTCAGACCACAGACCCCGGATATAAGAACAAACACGGCCAAATCGTCATTGCCAGGACTGGTTTTCCCTCAGAATCTTTTCCAGGCCAAACGATCTACCATTTACGTTGCAGCCATTGCCACCATGACTACGGATCTAACGGCAAAGATATCCACTTACGGCGTTGCCCACGACATCAGGACGGTATGAAGGGAGAACCGCTTCGGGAACCCCCACCGAATCTTTTTTCCACTGATTACGTCTAACTACTGTGGTATGCTGTGATTCGCTGGGGAAGTGTGCCCTTGAATGCCCTGACCTCTCTGAAGGTCATACGGCTGGCCAAAGCGGTCTAAACCGCTATCTGCTCCCTGCCATTACGAAACAACCCAGGGAGATTTCCGTCTGGATAACGATTTTTATCGACCGGATGGCATCCCAATCTTAAGAAGAATTCGCAGGAGTGCGCACAGCCGTGGCTGAAGAAATTGACAAGTACGAAGACGACATAGATAAGCTCATCGACACAGGGAAAGAGAAGGGTTACCTGACTTATGGCGAGGTCAACGACCTGCTGCCCGGTGACATCACCACTCCCGACGATCTCGATGACCTTCTGACCACCATCAACACGCAGGGCATCGATGTGCTCTCGGGTGAGTCGAAGTTTGGAAGCGACCGCGACAAGTATGAACCAGAAGCCGGAGAAGAGTCCGACGACGTAGAACTCGACCTCTCACCCGGTACGCTCGAAAAGACCAACGACCCCGTTCGCATGTATCTCCGCGAGATGGGCACGGTTCCCCTGCTTACCCGCGAGGGCGAGGTTGAAATCGCCAAGCGCATCGAGCGCGGGCAGCTTCGCGTCATGAAGGCCATCTCCCGCTCGCCGATCGTCATTCGCGAGATCGTCGGCCTCGGCGAAGACCTCAAGCGCGGCGTTCGCAACATCAAGGAAGTCGTTACCTTCGACGAAGAAGAGCTGACCGAAGAGATTCTTGCCGCGCGTGTCCGCGCCACGGTTGGCCGCATCGACGTCATCCTGAAGCACCAGAAGAAGATCCACGCGCTCGAAGAGAAACTCGCCGCTCCTGTAGGCAAGGACGCCAAGGCCAAGGCGAAAGAGACGCGCAAGACTCGCTGGCTGATTGGCCGCGAGCATGTCTACATCAACCGCATCGTCCGCGAGCTGAAGTACACCAACGGCGAGAAGAAGCGGCTGCTGGACAAGGTCAACAAGACCGTCGACGCCATGCGCACGCTCGAGCGTCAGATCAAGACGCTTGAGAACAAGCACGAGGCCTCGAAGTCCGAAGAACTGCGCAAGGAGTACAAGCGCCAGCAGAAGAACTGCCGCATCGATCTTGAACGCGTCGAGCAGGACGCCGGCATCTCTATCGCCGATCTGAAGCGCACCCAGCGCGAGATGATCCAGGGCGACATGGACGCAGAGCGCGCCAAGCGTGAGCTGATTGAAGCGAACCTTCGCCTCGTCGTCTCGATCGCAAAGAAGTACACCAATCGCGGTCTGCAGTTCCTCGACCTGATTCAGGAAGGCAACATCGGCCTGATGAAGGCTGTCGATAAGTTTGAGTACCGTCGCGGTTACAAATTCTCGACGTACGCAACGTGGTGGATCCGTCAGGCTATCACTCGCGCTATCGCCGATCAGGCCCGCACCATCCGTATTCCGGTGCACATGATCGAGACGATCAACAAGCTCATCCGCACCAGCCGTCAGCTTGTGCAGGAGCTTGGCCGCGAAGCTTCGTCGGAAGAGATCGCCAAGCGTATGGACATCCCGGTTGCGAAGGTCCGCAAGGTCCTCAAGATCGCGCAGGAGCCCATCTCGCTTGAGACGCCGATCGGTGAAGAAGAAGATTCGCACCTTGGCGACTTCATCGAAGACCGCATGGCCGTCAGTCCGTCCGACGCCGTGATCTCGGTCAACCTGAAGGAGTACACCTCGCAGGTTCTGCGTACCCTGACGCCGCGTGAAGAGCGCGTCATCAAGATGCGCTTCGGCCTCGAAGACGGCTCCGAGCACACGCTCGAAGAGGTCGGCCAGAGCTTCCAGGTCACGCGCGAGCGTATCCGCCAGATAGAGGCAAAGGCACTCCGCAAACTTCGTCACCCCAGCCGCAGCCGCAAGCTGAAGGCGTTTGTCGACGGCGTCAAAGATATGTAAATTGCTTCAATTCAAAACTAAGAGGCCGCGATCAGATCGCGGCCTCTTAGTTTGTCCGAAAGCGCAAAGCACTTTGCCATTCAAGTAGCAACAGTGGCTTGGGTAGGAAGCGTTGGGTTGTGGCTAAGCCTGTGCTGCAGGGGCAAAGCCATCGCATCCACTGATCGGCGTCACCTTCAAGTGCAGCGCAGCGTGCTTGGGATGGCCGCACTCATCCAGCATGTTCAACGGTGCTTCGTGGCTTTTTAAAATCGTCACCAGTGCAGAGCTCGACGCATGGGTTTCGCCAAAGTGAGTACAGAGTCCACATTGTCCAGTATGTACAGCTTCCATAGAAACCTCCTGCCTTTCCGGTAAGAGTGATCTTTACGAAACGCCGTTGCCTCGACGTCGCAAGTTACCCAACACTTTACCCATCTCCTCCAAAGCTGTAAATCCAGACCGTTCAAGTCGTATTCAAATAAATCGCCAAACCCCACAGCAATACAACGAGGCGGTCGTGACGCAACTGTAAACCATTGAATCGCCGGGCTGGAACCGCAGCGCCGTACTTCGCGTACTGCTCTTCAGGCAAGTTCGGAGCGTATTCAAAATGCAAGCCATCGATCCCATCTACACCGCCAACATGACCGACCACCAGCGCAGTTGGTTCTACGCCGAGTATCACCATGCCGGCCGCGACGAGGTCATCGGTGTCCTCCTCGCCATCTTTCTTGGCTGCTTTGGCATTCACCACTTCTACATTCGCCGCAACGGTATGGGCATCCTCTACCTGTGCCTCTTTTGGACCGGCATCTCAGCCATCCTTGGCTTCATCGACGCATTCTTTATGCCCGGCCGCGTCCGCCGCTACAACGCCCAGCAGGCCGCCTATATTGCCAGCCAGATTCTCGGCAGCCATCCCGGCCCGAGCTGCCCGGCATGCAGCCGCCCCGTAGATCCAAACGCGATCTTCTGCACCCACTGCGGCGCCACCACAACGCCGGCCAACAACTTCAACCCACAGCCCACGGCCTGACTTACTGCCACGTCACAACGCTCTCCTTCAGGTGGTCGAACTCAACAAACTCCCCAGTTGCACCCGTCTGCACCTTCACGGCGGCGCCATTCACGGTCGCGTTCTTCACCCGGTCGAACCGCCAGCGCACGATCATGTGCGCCGCTGAATCTCCCGTAATCTTCAGCGAGTTCGCGCCGCGCACTACAACACGTTTCTCGAAGTCGGTAATCGTCGTATCCGCCGAACCGCCACCGCCGATCACCTCATACACGCGCCGGTCGTCCATCGATGACACCTTGCCGTTGCCGCTCTCGCTCTGCGGCACCAGCGTCATCACGTCTTCGGGAATCTTCGGAATCACCGCACCGGCACGCACGTACAGCGGCAACACGTCTGCCGGAGCATCCACCAGCATCGTCTTGCCGCCGCTGAAACGCGTGCCTGTCCAGTAGTCCACCCATTCGCCCTCCGGGAGATACACCACTCGTCGCGTATTCTCATCGATCACGGGAGCCACAAGAAAATCCGGGCCGAACATGTACTCGTCTTTCGTCGTACGCGCACGATCGTCGTTCTGATACTGCAGCACCAGAGCACGCATGATTGGCATGCCCGTCTTTGCTGCCTCCTGTGCAGCGGCATAGCGATAAGGAAACAGGCTCATATGCAGCGTTGCATACTTGCGATAGACATCAAGCGCGGGAGTTCCTGGAGCCCCGCCAGTTTTTTCATCCCAGTTCCACGGCTGCTCGTTCGTCTGCGACAGAATCTCCATCACCGGCGAAAACGCCGAGTACTCCGTCCACCGCATCTGCACCAGCGGGTCCTGCGTTGTTCCAACTTTCAGATAGCCGCCAAGGTCCGAAGTCCAAAGCGGCATCCCGCTCATCCCCGCGCTCAATCCCGCTGTTACAGCGGTCGGCAAGCCATTCTCCGGACTGAAGCTTGATTGGCTGTCTCCACCCCATAGGAACCCGATGCCATTTGCCCCGGCGTGGCCGTCCGTCGTCACGCTGCGAGCAAAGAGCACCCCGTTGCCCTTCATATCCTTCTGGATCAGCTCTTCCATCGCATTGTTGTAGAGCACGGCATACCGATTCTGCATCAGGCGCTTGTCCGTGCCGTCGGCAAACTTCACGTCTCCCAGAAAGCTTCCCTCGCCATCATCGTCTTTGAATCCATCGGCCCCTGCAGCAATAGCCTGCCGCACCTGATCCTGCCACCAGTGCTTCGCCAGCGGATTCGTGAAGTCGATCATCGATCCCATACCCTTCCACCATCGGCCTACGTAGGGCTTCCCATCCGGCGTCTTGACGAAAAAACCGCTCGTTGCAGCCTCGTCATAGTTCTCCGCATGGGCCAGCATCTTGTCCGCGAAGCCCGCCTCCCACGGCGTGGTCGATTGCGAATCGATCCACGGCGTATGCCATAGCACCAGCTTGTAGCCTTCATCGTGTAGATGCTTCACCATCCCTGCAGGGTCGTCGAACTGCTTCGGATTGAATTTGTAACTGTTATAGGACGTTGTCCAGGGCGAATCGATCACGATCACACTGGCGGGCAAACCAAGCGAACGCGTCTTGTCCACATCCTCCAATACCTGCGCCGCGTTCTGGTGATAGTCACGCCCCATCCACGGAGCAAACGCCCAGTAAGGAGGCACAATCGCACGCCCCGCCAATGCGGTGAATCGCTCAAGAATCTTAGGAAACTCCGGCCCAGTGAACAGCACGATTCTCAACTTCTGCGCGGGGACATCCACAATCACATCCGTCGCGTTGGAGGCGTTCATATCGAACATCGCCTCCGCGGTCGTATCGAGCCAAAGCCCATAACCAGTCGTGCTCATAAAGAAAGGAATCGGCTTGTACGTTGCCGACCCCTTCGCAATCGCATTGTCCTGCGATGAGTTCAGCACAACGGTGCGCGCATGGTTCAGCGCGTTGAAGCGTTCTCCAAGTCCGTAGTAGTTCGCCGAATCGGCCACGCGAAACCGCCAGTCCCCAACCAGATACGCCAGGCTCGTAATCTCCACCACTCCCGGCGCCAGTTGTTTGAAGTGCAGCTTGTTTGTCGACACCGTCACGCCTTCAAACTCGAAGCCCTGCACGAGCAGCTCATGCTTATCCGGCAGCGTCAGCGCCACCGTGTAGGAATCCTTACGCACCAATCCCTCAACCGGCGCCTCCACCGTTCTGGTCGTCACAGGCATAACTGGAGCCGGTGTAGTCACAGGCGCAGCGTCCTGCGCCACGATCATTCTCGATCCAAGCCCCAATAGCCCCACCAACACAAAAAACATCCGCATCGTCCACATCTCTCCAGCCTACAACCTCGTATCTGCACGACCATCGCAGATACTCGATGGCAAAGGAAATGGCCCCGCATCGGGGCCATTTCCTTTGTAACAGCATTCATGCAATCAGCTAAGCATTAGACGCCGGAGTTGCTGTGCTTCACTGCCGCCTCATACCCTGCGGTAAAGCCGGAGCGGTACTCATCACGAGCCGCGCCCTTCACCGGAGGATGGACGTACAGGTGCGACGACTTGGCGTCGATCTTCCGCTTGGCTACGCGATCAAGCTGGGCGGCTTCCACTCCATCACGGTAGCCCTGCTGCGCCTGCTCGGTGCCTGCGGGAGGAGTGTTCCACTCCTCGGTCTGTGCTGCATTCTGTGTAGTCTGGGCGTGTGCGAAAAGGGGTGCACCGCTCATAAGCGCCACTGCAATCAGTGGTGTAGCGATTCGGGTTAGCTTCATTGTTTCCTCATTCCTTTCAGGTCAAATTGCACCTTAAGGCCAAAGGGACAGTATCACGAACCGAAAATCATTGGCAAATCCACATAAATAGACCGTGAATGCCAGAGATAACGCGCTTGTTTGTAACACAGCACTCAAATATGCCTGAAAACTAAAACAGGAAGGCCTCCAGACCCCTTTCCTTATTGAACTTGATCCTGAAGATCAGTCCCACAAAAGTGGCATGGAGGCCGTTTACCGCACAAGCTACATATTCGTGTGGCCGCTCCGCATCTCTTCGTTGAAGGATGGCTTGATAAACGCCAGCTGCGCTGCGACCTCAGCCTCATACTGTGCGCGATGGCCCATCAGAGCCTCGGTCGGCATGGCATACTCGGTGTCCGCCGCCAACAGGATCAAGCCTTCGCCCGCCAGAGCCTGGACCGTCTTCTTCAGCTCGTCCACAGTCGTATTCAGATACTGGGCATCGCGGGGATCAATCAGCCACACCGGCTGACCGCCGCCCAGCACCCCCGATAGCCAGAACGCCTTCGCCGCCAGATACTCCTGCCGCTGCGCCTCAGTCGTGTCGTTGAAGCTGAACTTGTTCTGCCACCGGCTATAGTACCGCGTAGTCACCGGCACAGGCTGGCGATTGCCGCTCTTCACCAGCTCCAGCTGGCCCTGATCCATCGTCTTGCGCACGGCGTTATAGATAAAGCCCTCGGCGAATGGTTGCTCCGGAGCCTTCACGATCTCTGCAAACGTCAGTGTCATCGCCGCCGCAACCTTTGCATGCAGCACGCTCTCGTTGCCGTCTTCGAGCCTCACCTCGCCATGCACCAGGAACGTATCCGCGCCAGAGGTCGACTGGTGGAACGGCCACTCGAACTTGCCAAAGCTCAACGGCAGCAGCCCATGTAGAGTGAGGTAGCAATCGGGCCGCGGATTCTTCAGCCGCTTCTCCGATTCCGCCAGATACACCGTCACATCATCCAGCAACTCCTTCTTGCTGAAGTCAAACTTGTCGCTCAGTTCCAGCACTTCGGTCTTGGCCTGATTGCCCGCAAGCCCCAGCGTGAAGCGTGTCGTCGCATTACCCGAGAAGTCCTTACCCACCGCGCTCGAAACCACTACCAGCCCGGCCGCCTTTGCCGCCGCTGCAACCTGCCCTGCCAGAACTGCCTGCGTATCCACGCTCATCTACCTGTATCGTCCTTTGAAGAAAATCTCTATCCCATCTATTTTACGGCTCCAAAGGACATTTCAGGCGCAATCCGGCCAATCGAGGTCACGTTAATGTGCATTTTTAGCCAGATTCGCCGGCTCCCCCGAAATCCCCCTCCGCGCAACCAACGCAACATTCCCTGCGCATCATCTACACCTGTATGAAACTCGCAACCCGCGTGTCTCTTCTCGCGCTTGCCATCTTCGGCATCAAGGCGCTGGCCTTCGGCGCAGACGAGCCGCTGGAGACCGTCGATCACGTCGACCTGACCCGCTACCTGGGCAAGTGGTTCGAGATCGCGCGCCTGCCGCTGAGCTGGGAGAACAAATGCATCTCCGACGTAACCGCGACCTACACACCACAACCCAATGGAAAGATCGGAGTCCTCAACCGCTGCATAAAATCTAACGGAAAAATAACTCAGTCCAGAGGCACCGCGAAGATCGCATCAAAGAGAGATCGCTCCCACTCAAAGCTCAAGGTCACATTCTTCTGGCCCTTCAGCGGAGACTACTGGATCCTCGATCTCGATCCCGACTATCGCTGGGCGCTCGTCGGCAATCCAAGCCGAAAGAATCTCTGGATACTCAGCCGCACTCCAAACCTCGATCGCGCAACGATCGATACTCTGCTTGCAAAGGGAACTTTTCTAGGCTTCGATACCAGCAAAATCATTATGACGAAACAAACTCAACCCGCGACCGTCACTCAATAATCCTCGCATCGCACAACAACATTCTTCTCAATCGAGCGTTTACCTGTTCGAAGCGCATGCATCAAGCACATGCGCTGATTGAAACAGTGAGGACGCTATGAAATTCGTTCGTTTTGCAACTCTCCCACTTGTCCTGACTTCTCTTTTCATGACTGGCTGCGCCTCCCGCACCTACTACGCTCTGCACCACCACCGCCGCCCTACAACGGCTACCGAAGCGCTCCCCCACTCATCGAACGCGCCGAACACGAAGGCTTCCGCCTCGGTTCAGAAGTTGGCGCGCGCGATGCTTACAACGGCTTTGGCCATCATCCACAGCACGACCGCAACTTCCACGACACGCCGGGCTACGATCCCTCAATGGGTCCCTACGGTCCATACCGCGACGCCTTCCGCAGATCCTACCTGCGCGGCTACGACGAGTCCTACTATCGCCGCTAGACGGAAGAGCAAGTGTTCGCAGTCGCATTTATTCTCGTAAAGACGACGCGGTATCGGGCACACCTGCGATCCGTCTTTGCGAGAATTAGTCCCAGAGGGAATACTTGAAGACCATGAACCTCGCCACACTCCCCACCGAGTCCCGCAACCCCGCATCCGAGCACATCGATCAAATCTCCACGCTCGACATGCTCCGCATCATCAACGAAGAAGATGCAAGGGTCGCCGCCGCCGTAGCCGCTGAACTCCCCCACATCGCCAAAGCTGTCGATGCCATCGCCGCACGCTTCGAGCGAGGCGGCCGTCTCTTCTACATCGGAGCCGGAACCAGCGGCCGCCTCGGCGTCCTCGATGCCTCCGAGTGCCCACCCACCTTCTCCGTCCCCCCCACACTCGTCCAGGGCCTCATGGCCGGCGGCGACGAAGCTCTCCGCAAATCCAGCGAGGCCACCGAAGACATCCCCGAGCAAGGGGCAGCCGACCTCACCGCCGCAGGCTTCGGTCAAAGCGCCGGCGGCATTGGAACTCCCGACACGCTCGTCGGCATAGCCGCCAGCGGCCGCACCCCATACGTCATCGGAGCCATGCGGCACGCAAAATCGCTGGGCGCACTCACCATCTCCCTCACCTGCGTCCCCGGTTCGCAGATGGCCGCAATCGCCGACATCGCCATCGCACCCGTCACCGGCCCCGAGATCCTCACCGGCAGCACGCGCCTCAAGGCGGGCACCGCCACCAAGCTCGTCCTCAACATGCTCAGCACCGGCGTCATGATCAAAACCGGAGCCGTCTACGGCAACCTCATGGTCAACGTCCAGCCCACCAACGCCAAGCTCGTCGACCGCGCCCAGCGCATCATCGCCGCCGCCACAGGAGTCGACATGGTGACCGCAGCTCGCCTCCTTGAAGAGAGTGGATCAGTAAAAACAGCGATTGCCATGCAGAAGCTCTCACTCGACCGCGCTGCCGCAGAGGCAAAACTTAAAGCCTCGCACGGCAGACTGGCTGCGGCATTGCAGAGCTAACGAGATAACAGTCGAAAATTACTTTGATTCAAGGATGACGCGACCATCCAGCTTTTGCGTAGGCCGCGTATCGTGCGGGTAGAGCTTCGCGAACGTCTCAACTTCTCCGCTCGAAATCTCTTCAGGCGTCTTCAGAACAAACCACGTGACCGGTTCCGTGCACGGAGGCGTCGTCAGCGACCCGACAAACGTATAGTAACCGTGATCAACCGGCAGAAGATCTGCCGCGTTAATCGACACTCCTTCGACTCTAGCCACCTTATCTTTCTCCTTTGGCACATGGTCCCATACGGCCTGCAGTGCTGCGTTGACCTTTCCTGGCTTCAGCAGAACAGCTACGACTGCCAGCTTTCCACTCTCATCCGTGTGAACCAGATGGATCACCATGTCGAAGCCCTTTCCATCGATCTGCTCCTCGCTCGGATGATGAAAATGGAACTGCGTGAGCTGGTACCGATGATCGCCGACGATGATAAAGCTCCCAGGCGCGTAGTTCACCATAACGGTATGACCGTTATCAACGACGGTGAGCGGCGAAGACTTGTAATCAAATTGTATCGGTGGCAGGTTTGCCTTTTCCGTGTTGCGGATGTCTATCGGTGATTGACGGTGGCCCACCTTACACTCGGCGTAAGCAGGATCAAGCGTTGCCCACTTGTTGGGACCATCATTACCGTCGTATGCCCAATGCGCATGGTGTTCGGTCTCCTGCGCAATGATAGGTACGAAGCCAAAGAGCGTTGCCGCCGTTATAAATCCAACGAGCATCGATTTCATTGGGATTTCTCCTCAGGTCAATCGCTGACTAGAACGACCGCGGAGCCGACCACGGAAACGTCTCAACAATAGCAGAACCCTAAGAGAAATGCCGCGAAATGGATGATCTGTCCGAACCGGATCCGGGAAAAGGAAGCATCGCCACCGTCCTGCAATCAGCAACATAAATCGAGCAGATTCACAGCATTGAATTCCTTCTTTATCATTCGCATCTATGCCGATCTTTTCTCTCGGGACCTGCACCACCTCGACTCTTCTCTTCATCACCAGCATCGCCGCAGCCCAGCAGGCCACCATGCCCACCAATCCCTACATCACCCTGATGACCGCCGCTCGAACCCACGCCTTCTCACACGGCGTCAAGGTCGCGCCCGTCCTATCCCCCGAAGACAAGATCCTCCTAGGCGACTACCCCGAGCTCGACGTAACCGAACTCCACCGCGCCGGCTTCCGCGTCATCCCCTGGAACCCCAACGACCCCGAAGTCATCCGCACTCTCATCCGCCGCCGCGTCGACGGCATCATCTCCGACCGCCCCGACATCCTCCAGACCGTCCTCGCCGAAGAGCGCACCGCCAATCCAGCAGACGCCGCCTACTTCGCCTCATTCGACGTCTCCGGCCATCGCGGAGCCCGCGGACTGCGCCCCGAAAACACCCTCCCCGCCTTCGAGGCCGGCCTCGACCACCTCATCACCACCATCGAAACCGACACCGGCGTCACCACCGACCACGTCTCCCTCATCTGGCACGACCAGTTCCTCAGCCCCGAGTCCTGCCGCCGCGCCGACGGCACACCCTACACCCTCAGCAACCGCGTCTACACCCGCGACATCTCCAGCCACGAAGCCCAACAGACCTTCATCTGCGACAAGCTCCACAGCGCCGCCTTCCCCGACCAGCGCAACGACCTCGCCCTCTCACCCGTCGCCGTAGCCTTCGCCGCACACGAGCATCTCATCAACCCCTACGTCCCCACCTACGTCGAGCAGCTCTTCCGCTTCACCCGCTTCTACGCCGACTACTACCGCATCGGCCCCGGCAAGGGGCAACCCAACGCCGCAGCCCGCGCCGCCAACGCAGACAAAGTCCGCTTCAACATCGAAACCAAAATCCTCCCGCTCCCCAACGACCCACCCGGCCGCTCCGTAGCCGCGCTGCCCCTACCCCACGGCGAGCCCACCCACAACCACACCGTAGACCCGCAAACCTTCGTCACAACGCTCGCCGGAGCCATCAAGCGCAACAAGATGGAATCCCGCGCCGAGATCCAAAGCTTCGACTTCCGCACCCTCCAGCTAGTCGAAGAACAATACCCCGACATCCCCACCTACTACCTAACCGAAACCACCGACACCCTCAGCACCCCGTTACTCCCACCATCACTAAGACAACACTAAGCCAATCCGGCTTTCAACCTTGGAAATCTAATCTACTGTTGTCGTTCTTTTGTCGTTGTCGTTGCTGTTGCGTTGCTTTGCCGTTGCTGTTGTGTTGACTTTGCCGTTGCTTGTTTTTTTTGTTTGTCATCCCGTAGGGATCTGTCGGTTGCCTTTGTCGTTGCTCTTGAGTTTGTCATTCTGAGCGAAGCGAAGAACCCCCGCATTTCACAAGGGGAGCGAAGCGACCCGAGCACCCTCGCCATTTCTTCCTCTACTCCACCGGCCCCATCCCCAACCCACGCCCCGCCCGCTTCTTCTTCGCCGGATACTTCACCTCCGCCACCGGAGGCTCCGTCACCAGACGCACCCTATCCTCCATCTCACTCCAATACTTCACATGAGACTTCAGCGCAGAGGGCAGCCTCTGACGCATCTGGCAGTACCAAATCGCCCACTCAAGCTCCTTCGCACTCTTGTTCTTGATCGCAGCTTCAATCCGGGCAACTTCCGAGAAACGAGACATGCCCTCATTCTACGAGCACAGAATCACTGCCCACTCATCTTCACCACGCGATAGTCAGCAGGCGGCTGAAACATCTTCGGGTTCGGCTCACTCAAATTGATATTGCTCACCTCAAAATTCTGCACGCCATGCCGGGGATCAAATCGCTTCGTAATGACATTGATCCCCAGGCGCGGCGAATACCAGAACTCCTTCACGATGTCCTCTGTCTTCTCATTCCCAAAAGCCCCAGCATTCATCGTGGTAATCTCGCGCGATCCAACGACATCCACGCCCTCAATGGTCTTTCGCCCCAACTCCTCGCGCTGTACCGACCCTCTCCCACTCGGCATCGGCCCCGCAGGCACCAGGCTCACCGACGGAGGCGCGTTGTACTCGCTCACGTAGCACACCTTCTCCCGAGGCCTGCACACATACTGCTCATGCCGGGTCGGATCCCGATAATCCACCTCCGAGAGAGGCGTCGTCACCTTGTCCCCATTCGGCGCCAGGAAACGCCGCTCCTGCAAGATGCGTCCCGAGCTATCCCGAGCAATCGTCCTGTGGTTCCAGATCGTCTGTTTGCTCCCATCAACGAGAATCGTCGTCCACTCCGTCGTGACCGTCGCAGAAAACGGAGCATTCGTCGCCGGCAGAATCGTCAGACTTTCCAGCCGCTCCCGCGTACCACCATCCGGAGCATGCATCGGCTGCTCCTGCGCCCCCGCCACGCAACACGCCAAACCAAAGACCAACCCATAAACACAAGCAAGCAGCCTCACAAGCGCCTCCTGACGGCAGAAAAAAACATTCTGTCACGGAACGGTACTTACTGCTGCAAATATTTGTCACAACTTTCGCTGCCATGACATTGCTATTTGATACCAAAGCTGCACGCCTCTCAGAAAATTCGGATCACTTCCGCTAAGCGCGTTTATCGGGACGATTACGTCAGTCTAGGCTCACCGACCACTTACATTGGTGAATTGAGCATATTTCTGTCTGGATACGAATGTCTTTTGGCTTTTAAGTTCTCTAACCACTTAATCAGCACCGGATTATTCTTCCATTCAGGGCGATCTGTTATTGCAGCGTCCGCAAGGAAAGAGATGTCATCAGCTCCGAGCCATGCGAGCCCGAAAAGAGCTGAAAGTTGGAATTGCGGATCAGATTGCAAGGCCTTATCGCGCAGCTTTTCTTCGAGCACTTCTTTCAGTTGGTCTGAAGGCTGCACAATTTCATGCAATAGGTCCGCCCACCAGTTGATGATCTCGTTTGGGCTGAAGCCATCGCGTGCCGCTTCGAGACCCAACCAGATTTCGTCAGTCAGCGTACATGCTTCTGCAGCAGAATCAGAATCGGCAAGAGCTTTTCCCAGATCCTTCTGAAGATTTCGTTTCATAGCTGCGAGTTGTTCTTTAGAAAGAATTGGCAGATCAGGCAAGAGCCGGTGGAGCAATTCAATCCTCGTGCGAGGATGTAAATCATGCCGGACTTGGTCATATGCAAATGTCGTTAAACGGTTGTCCTTGCGCTGAGAGCGCATTGCTTCAAGCGACCCAATGATTTCAGACCATTGCCGACTAGAAGTTTCGGGGAAATGAGCCGACGGCCCGATGGCCCCCATCAGAATGTCTCTCCAGAGTTGGTACATGACGTCGGTCAGCGGTTCCGGGGCGCCAAAGTTGACCGACCTTTGACACCGCTCCGAGATCTCTGCGACAGAAGCACAGTCCCAGAATCGTCTTCCGCCAACCAAAACAGCGTCAGTGAAAATCACCAAGCCCGAGTCCCCAAGGCCGAAAGAGACGTACCAGCCCGGAAATGTCTGCATCATCGCCGCAAGAGACTCCACCAGAACTGCATCAATGTGCGACGGAGAACATTCCACTCGCGAAACCCTGTCATGCTCGTTGTACATGTCATCCACAACGAAGAAGTCTGGATCATTTATGACTTCAGAGTGAAAGGACAGCTGATCCTCTTCCGAGGCAGAGAAATCCACCTCACCCAGAGGACCAGCTGCTCCGAAAACTCTGAGCAGGCGGATCACCTGATTTCTAAAGCTATAGAAATCCCGCCACGTAAATTGTGGCGGTTGCTCATAGTCCATTGCCGGAATTTCATAGTAGCTGCCAATTCGGAGTGAGCGCATGTGCCAAATGTATCGTGAAACCATCAGTAACGATAAGTTGGCTTATGTTTACTTAATTTGTTTTAACTACAACTGGTTGCAAATACCGCTGTTTCTGTCACGCCAGTCCAGTACTCTCAGACTGCTCCTGAGCATGATAGCTACTCACCGGCGGCCCGCCTTCTTCGTGTCTTTTACATTCGCAACTTACAAAGAGATTCAGCAGCTAAAAGAGAACGCTCGGACTGACAGATCGCCGGAGATCGTCGCTCGTGCTTTGCTGGAGGATTCTAGGGTTTGCTAATGGTCAGGACCGGTGGCGCTGCGGTAGCGCCTGACTCCACCAGAGTGAACAACATCATCAGAAAACTGAGGCCCCGCTTGGCAATCGTGTCACGGTCGTCGATCCAGAACCATTGGTTCCGATATCGAACGACGACGAACGCCTCATTCGCCGGTGGTCTTTCGGATGATGAAAGCACTCTGACCTGGAAGGTACTCCTAATTCCCGTCGGCGATGGTTGCTCGTCCATCCTGGTTGCGCGCCCTTCCTTTATATCGGATTCGGGGACCTCCACGCCTGCCGTGGCTTCCATAAGAATTTCCAGCATGGAACGTGTCAACATGGCAATTTCCTTGTCATCTCGCGGCAAGGCTCCAAAGCTAAGCTTGAATTCCTTTGCGTCGGGGCTGAGCCGGAGCAACTCGCGCGCGGTACGAGCCGCTTCGATGGAGGATTCGTCCACCGTTGGGCCACGAAAAAACGTCACGATACCAGTCCCCTTGCCCCCGTGCTCCTCCACATCCAATCCAAAAGCGTCGGCTGACTGAAGTTCCTGCAGCAGGGCGATGACACGGTAGAAGTCCGGATCCCCCGGATGCCGGAGCGCATTTGTTGTCGTCGTGGCATGAAGCCCATTGATCGACCTGACTGTGACTTTGAAAATATCTGAAATCGGCCAACCAGCTTCAACCAACTCCCAAAGATCGGTGGGGCTAATGGGTTGCAACAAGCTCCTGGTGAATTTTTCACCGCTCATCGGGTTGAAAGTGATGGTAGGACTCTCCGCCCAACGCCCGGTGACGCCAACCGTGGCGCTCGGGCTCCCTCCCAGGCCGCTGCCCCCAATTGTGCCTGAGCCTTCAAACGTATATTGGGAGATTACCTGCTGCACATCCAGGAAAAACGGGGGATCAAGGTATCGGAGCCGCACCATATTCAGGAGCATCTGCTCCTTCCACGAGCGTTCTATAACGGTGGAATAATCGAAGCGGTTCTGGGCGACCACCTTCGGGCCCATTCGAAGTGCACAACCGCCGGATCCGAGCGTGACGGGAATCATCAGGAAGAAGGGAAGGAGGTGTGATCGTAGGCCATCGTGGCTGGGTCGGCTCTTTCGAGGAATGGAACCGTGACGTGAAATCCAATCTTGTGTTCCGATTAGTGTCACTCGGCCCTCCGTTGTTCGCTATCTTGTCTTTTTGCGGGCTTGATGCCTGTAGGCGTTCTCAACAGACCCGCGATTGTTCGTCACCTCGGCAAGATCAGCGTGCCTACTTCTAGATCACCTCGCCATTGTTATTTCAACTGGCTCCTCTTCTGTTTTGCCAAAGGAGATGATTCGAGCGCCTTCGCGGTCGATCTGCCCATCACGACTCCACAATACTTCTATCCGGAAGAATGTGTGAAGACAACTGGTGAAATCACCAGTCTGCGGTGGTCCCCAACACGTGGCGAGTGGCGAAGTTTGCGCGATACGGGGCTATCGGCAACTACGAGAGAGAATGTGCACAGACCAGTTCTGCGCCATTGCTATGTGTTAGTTGGCGATTTTCCGACAACTGGTCGCAAATACCAGTGCTAAATCGCAAATACCGATGTTTCTCTTACGCCAGCCCAGTACTCTCAGCCTGCTCCTGCGCATGATAGCTACTCCGCACCAGCGGCCCACTCTCCACATGCTTGAAGCCCATCCCCATCGCCTCATGCTTCAGGAAAGCAAACTCCTCCGGCGTGTAATACCGCGTCATCGGCAGATGATCCCGGCTAGGCCGCAGATACTGCCCAATCGTCAGAATATCCACCTTGCGATCTGCCAGATCGCGGAACACCGAAAGCAGCTCGTGCATCTCCTCGCCCATCCCCACGATGATGCCCGTCTTCGTCACAATCTGGTCGCCCTCGCGGTCCGAGAACATCTCAGCAGCAATCTCCTTCGCATGCTCCAGAAACCGCAGTGACCGTTCATACCGCCCACCGCTCTTCGCCACGCGATACAGCCGAGGCACCGTCTCGATATTGTGATTCAGAATCTCCGGCCTCACCGCCACCACCATCCGCAGCGACTCTTCATTCCCCTGAAAATCCGGCGTCAGAATCTCCACTCTGCACCCGGGAGCCTGCAACCGAATCTCCTCCACCACCTTCACAAACGCCTGCGCCGCACCCACATTATCGTCATCGCGATTCACGCTCGTAATCACCGCATGTGCCAGCCCCAACTGAGCCACCGCATAAGCCACTCGTCGAGGCTCGTCGTGATCAATCGGCTCCGGCCTTCCCTTCGGCACCGCGCAGAACCCACACCGCCGCGTGCAAAGATTCCCCAGCATCATGAAGGTCGCGGCCTTCTGGTTCCAGCACTCCCCAATGTTCGGACACTGCGCGCTCTCGCACACCGTATGCAGCTTCAGCTCGCGCGCCATCTTCTTCAGGTTGTGGAAGGTCTCGCCCATCGGAGCCTTCGCCTTCAGCCAAGCCGGCTTAGGCGCAGGCTTCCGCGGCGACAGGTCGATCTGCACAAGCTCAGCCGTAGGAGTCATCTCTTTTATTGTATCCGTCCCACTATATTTCGGCCCTAAAACAGCCCAAACCACACTACTTCGGCTGAATAAACCGAACACTATTGCCATCCACATCTTTCACATACATCTCTCTCGTACCCCACGTCTGGTCCACCGGCCCCGTATCAATCCCAACGCCCTTCGCAGCCAGTTCCGCATGCAAAGCATCCACGTCATCCACAATCAGATTCACCACACCGCCCGCAATCCCATCTCCCGAAAACGAAGAAAGATGCAGCCAAACGCCATCGCGAGTCAATCCCACATAACAAGGGTCCGTACCGCCCTCACCCGCGCAATGCGCAAACTCCCGCTTAAACCCAAGTTGATTGCAAAAGAAGCTCTCAGCCGCAGCCGCATTCGAAACATGGAGCAAGGGAATTGCAAGCTTGAGCATCTCTCACCTCTTTGAACGCCACGTCAGACATCGTTCTACTTTGCTCCTATTAAATCCCAACCGAAAGAAAATCCCGCACCCAGAAAACATCTCTGAGCGCGGGACTCAATCACAACCGTTAGCTCTCTAGAACTGGAACCGAGCCGACACCTGCATACGCCGATACTGCGTCAGCGTTGCGCTGTACACGCCCATCTGCGACAAATCGGTTGATCCAGTATCAAGCGAGTGCACATCGAATCGCGCGCTATTCGTCAAATTGAACACCTCGCCAGCTAGGTTCAACAGATAGCGATCGCCAAAATGGAATCCTTTATGCAGTCCCAGGTCGACATCAAAGTACCCATCGCCACGGAACTGATTCCGCTGGCCTGCCTCACCAGGATACGGACTGCGCATGTTGGCCTGAGCAGCAAGAGGATCGTCGAACGCCTGTGGGCTGCCGTTCGCATCCTGATGCTTCCGCATCTTGATCGGCCCCGTCTGCACCGTGTAGCTCTCCCACTCCCAGTTTGTCGCCCAGCCAACGCCATCGTAGATACCGAACGGCAGCCCGCTCGATACACGCGCAATGCCCGATACATTCCAGTTCCCAATCACCGCGTCCACAAGATGATTCACATTGCCGCCATAGTGTTGACCTCGCCCAAAAGGCATCAGCCATACCCAGTCAGCAGTCAGCAGATGCGCCGTATCGAAGTCCGACACCGAATAATTCTTCCGTGGATTCCAGGCATCCAGAATGAAGCCGTAGTTCGCACTCGCTCCAGTAGAAGTAGACACGTTTGTCGGATTGCTCTCAGAGTCTGAACCCAAATCGAGCGACTTCGAGTACGTGTAGCTCAAATCGACCTGCACGTTGTGTTTCATCGGATGACGAAGAACAAACTGCCCCGCGTTGTACGAACTCGTTCCGTTCGACGAAACAACATAAAGCGACGAATACTGCAACGGCCAGTAGCGGCCCGGCTGGCTGTTGGGGCAGCCCATCGTGCACAGAATGTCGAGATCATACAGTGCTGCGGTCTCATTTCCACGAGCATACAACCACTCGTTGTCATAGATGTTCTGCGTAGCTGATGACCCTTCCGCTCCCCCGCCGCCTGTTCCTGCTGCACCCGGGAAGAGGTTCTCCCAATACGCGATCGCCGGTACATCGGTGCGTCCCTGGTCTACAAACTGCGACAGCATCGTTCCCGCAGTGTAGTAGTCCATGCCAGACTTTGCATCGACAAGATCGAGCGGCTGAGCCAGATCGATCGACTGCAGCAGGTGTCTGCCCAGCCGTCCAACATAATTGGCCTCCAGGGTGAATCCACCAGGAAGCTCACGCTGAAAAGATAGATTGAAGACATGCGAATACGGCGTCTGCAGATGATCGTCCAGACCATACGTAATCGCAAATCCGGTACCGTTCGGATCGTTGGAAGGCGTCTGCGGATACGCAATGCTCGACGGAGCCGAAGGAACCAGGTTGGGAAGATTGTGCAATCCCGTAAACCGTGGTGTCGTATCTGCTGTCTGCGTGCTCGCCGGGTTACTGATCGCACTCGACAGCGAGTACGATCCCGCCCTGCTGTAGTTCGCCACTAGGCCCTGACCGTAGTGGTCATAGTAAATGCCATAGCCTGCGCGGATCGAACTTCTTCCAGCGCCGCCCAACAGCTTGTTCATCCACGTACCCTCTTCAGGCGCGGGAGCAAAAGCAAGCGCAAAACGCGGAGCGATGTTATGCCAGTTCATCGGATAGAACGGCTTGCCGCCGCGGGCCTTGCCGGCAGGAGCAAACGAGATCTCCGGCTGAACACTGCTACCTACCGCGGCCTGCTGGCCGCGCGTCTGGAACCAGTCATGCATATCGACTGTCGGCTGCACCTGTTGGCCGTTGGTCTCCCACGGAGTCTGCAGAATAGTGTGGCGAAGGCCCGCGGTAAGGGTTAGATTCGGCAACGGACGGAAGGCATCCTGAACGTAATACTCGAACTCGTTCGTACGGAAGCTCCGCTTTACTGGTGCGCCCGTGCCAAGCAGCGCTCCTGTCTTTCCATCAGGAGAAAGCTCATAGTTGAACCGGCCCGTCTCTTCGTTCGTCAATCCCGCAAGCATGCTCACCGCATAGTTGTAGTTCGTCCCAAAATCGTCTGACACCGCCGGAAGACCGAAAGCATATGGATCGAAGGTACCGCCTAATCCCGCAAAACCGGAGTACAGCATCCAGGAAGCATTCGCCGTGGCACTGGAGTACGAGTTCGCGTTCGTGCTGTTTTCATAGGTAAAGCGACGGTAGTTCATACCGAACTGCATCGTGTGCTTACCCTTGGTCCATGTGTAGTCGTCGATAATGTTGTGCGAAGGAACAAGTGTTGAACTGCTGCGCGTGGTTGCCTCAGGCGTATCCAATCCGCGCAACGTGACGTATTCCCCATTCCCCACACCCGTCGATGCAATGCTCTGGCGAACGTACCCGTACCGCAGGTTGTTCACGATATTCGCAGAAGGCGTCCAAGTGTAGTTGACCGAGATGCCCTTCGAATTATCCGTGCTTTTCTGGCTCGCAGGCTGCCCCGGATAGTACGGCGCATATGACAAGGTGTCGTTCTGCATGCTTCCACGGACGTATATCCGATGCTTCTCGCTAATGTTGTAATCGAGCCGCGCAATGTAAACATTTTGAATCTCTGGCACGGAAGCAGCGAAACTATATGACGCGGTGTTGAGCTGATCACCTGATGCAAATCCATTGCTATGTGGATACGACTGGAACAGAGCTACGGAGTTCGGGTTCACGCCCGGACCCCATGGGCAGGTTCCGGCTGCCGAGCAGTTAGGGTCCATGCTCGCGAATTGGGCTTGGCTTAGCACCACGTTGCTTCCATCTGCGGCAGTGTATGTCAGGTTTCCGGCCCGCAGAGAATCTGTCGGTACCGTCCGTGTTGTAGGTTGCGCCTCGTTTTGCCGGTTGCCCTCATAGTTGCCGAAGAGGAATAGCTTGTCCTTCTTCAACGGGCCGCCCAGAGCGATTCCATAGGTGTTGCGAATCAGATGGCCGGGAGTATTCGGCTCGCCTGAGTTAATCTGCGCTGCCTTGTTGAACCAGTCGTTCGCCACCCCAAGGTTGCTGCGGTTATACCAATACGTCGATCCATGGATCTGATTCGTGCCGGACTTCGTTACCAGGTTCACCTGGCCGCCCGAAGACCGTCCCGTATCCGCATTCGAGCTTGAGGTCGTTACGCGAAACTGCTCTGTCGAATCCAGACTCGTCCGAAGTACGCCCGTAAAGGCCGAAGGCGCCACCTGGTCGTTGTTGTCCATACCATCCAGCGTCACATTGGTCTGGTCCGAGCGCGCTCCGCTCACCACACCGTTCCGGCTCTCCGTCGAGGCTGTGCTGCTCCCGAGAAACAGAACGCCAGGCTGCAACGCCAGCAGCGTCTGCGGATTGCGGCCCTCGCTCGGCAGCTGCATGATCGTCTCGTTGTTGATCGCGTTGCCGATCGTCGCATCCGTCGTATTGATCGTCTCCGTCGCAGCCGAAACATCGACAGACGTCACGTCTACGCTCACCTGCAGCTTCATATTCACTGTCGCAGGCTGGGCCACCAGCAACTGCGCCGTCGTCGTGAACTTGCCAAACCCCGAGGCTGTCGCGGTGATCGTGTATGTTCCAGGTGGAATCTGCTGCAGCGAGTACTCTCCCTGAGCATTCGTCACCGCATCCACCCTGGCTCCATTCGCTGAATTCACAATGGCAACCGCAGCCCCCGGAATCGCAGCTCCTGTCGGGTCGGTCACAAGTCCCCGCAGAGATGTGGTGGCATTTTGCCCAAAACTCACACCCGCTAGCGACAGAACTAGAAGAAGAAAGGAATATTTAAGAAATCGCACGTGCGCCTCACAAGAATTAGAGATAGGGATATAGGAACGAACCGTAGCTGTCTGGATCGTTTGGGTGTTACCCAACCAGCGGGGCTGATTGCCCTCAAAGTGGTGTTGGTGTGAATCTATGATGTCAGAGGCATTACATTCCGGCAACAAAAAACCTCACCGTTGCCCCGGTTCTGGTGCATTCATCTTCGCCGTGTCGACTCAGATATTAGGAGCGCCCATCCGTCAATAGCGATCGAGATTACCCGCAAAATAAATTTGAAAAATATGCGTTAAATTCGCTCACCCAAAAACGCACATCCGCCAACCATCTTATCCACCCGTTTCACCACAAACTGTCCACAAAAACGCCACGCCTTGCACTCGTTTTTTCTAAAAACCCTTGCAAAATCAGACCAATCGCTCTCTGACCTCAGTCCGCACCAGGTACAGAAAAAAAAGCAGCACAAACAATCCCCGCACCATAAAAAATCCCACGTGCGTCTTCTCAAACCACAGGAAATCTCCGATACTCAACAACAAACAGGCCGCCGTCACCAGCGCCCATCCCCACTTCTTCAGCCGCAGCAACCCAAAGATTCCCACCGCCAGCAGCGTGCACAACGCAAGCACGCCATACTTCGCTCTGCCCTCGCCAAACGCCCCATGCAAAGTCGCATAGACGTTCAACATCGTCATAAAAATCATGAACATACAGATGCCCGCAATCCCCGGCAGCATCTGTCCCTTCTTCGTCGCCACTACTCTCTCATCACTCATAACGTATGCAGATAAGCCAGCAAATCCTCTAAATCCTGCGCATCCAGCTTGTTTCCCTGCGCCGGCATCATATTGCGCCCATGCAGAATAGTCGCCGTCACCCTGTCATCATTGGCCGGCGCACCACTCGGCAGATACGGCTTCTTGAAAATACCCATCAGCGACGGCCCATTCAGCGGCCCATTCCGGCGGTCATAGTGGCAAATAACGCAATGCGCCTGATAAACCCCATGCCCACGCATCTGCTGCTCATTCAA
Source organism: uncultured Acidobacteriaceae bacterium (assembly GCA_963831665.1). GTDB lineage: Bacteria > Acidobacteriota > Terriglobia > Terriglobales > Acidobacteriaceae > Edaphobacter. Next base: position 1,201,081 of record CAWHRG010000001.1, read on the forward strand.
CTGCTCCAGCGGAGTAGGCGGCGGCAGCGATTTGCACCCCGCCAGCCCAACAAAACCAACCAGTAAAAATTTAGAAATCCTCACAAATCCATTCTCGCATCCCGGCCAGAAATCCCGGGTGCCCCATCCTCCGCGCTTTTGCGAAGGGTGGGATATCGTGCGAAGCAAGACCGTCTTTCGGCTAATTATTCGCCGCAATCGCAGCCACAATCTTGTCCATCGCCTCACGGTCCACATTCGAGTGCGGCATATGATTCCCCACCATGATCGAAAAGATCATCGTTCGCCCACTAGCCGCCTCCAGATAACCCGACAAAGCCCGCGCCTCACCCAACGTCCCGGTCTTCGCAAACACATGATCCTTCAACGGAGCCTTCGCAAACCGTTCTGCGAGCGATCCATCCTCCCCACCCACCGGCAGACTCTTCTTCCAATCCGCAAACCAGGGCTGCGTGCTGGCATACTGCAACAACCGCACCGTAGCCCTTGGCGTCACAAGATCATGCCCACTCAACCCTGACCCATCAAAGAAAACAAAATCATCCTTATCGATCCCGATATGCTCCAAAAATGCCCGTACAAGCCGCGCGCCGCTCACGACCGAGCCATCGCCACAGAAAGTCCTCCTCCCCAAATGATGCAGCCACAACTCCGCGTGCAGATTCTGGCTCACCTTATTCGTCACCGTCACATCGTCCACCAGAGGTGGCGAGGTATGCGACGCCAGAGTCTTATCCGGCACAATCCACACCGCCGACAGACACACGCCACCCACCACTCCGCCACTCACGGTCGCTTTCTCCTGCCCAGGCTCTTTCATCCTCTCCTGAAATCCTTTCGCATCCATTGAAATCCGATGCTCTGCTCGAGCCTTCCCCGTTACTACAATCCCCCGCGCCTCCAGCATCCCCTTCAACGCCATCGCCGCATACTCTGCCGGATCATGGATCGCCACCTCCTCTTCGTCTGGCTGCGCATCCACTGCAATCGAGCCATACACGCGCAGTACCTTCGATCCGGGCGCCCGCTCCATCTGCACATGAGTACCACTCTTCGCCGCGCCCGTCGTCAGTTCTGAAACATCTACCGTGTAGTAAGGCACAGCCGGGTCGACAGTTACCGTCGCGGGCTTCCCAGCAGCGATCCCGGGCATCACCGTCACCTTCAACTGATTGTCATTGATAGAAAGTGCGGACACCGGCGCCCCATAACCCCACACAGCATCATCAATCGCCCAATCCTCTGCATAGGGCTCCCAAGGAAACAGAGTGTCATCTCCCACCACGTCACCGGTCACAACCTTCAAACCGGTCTTCGCAATCTGATCGGCCATCTCCTCCAGATACCGCAGCGCTGGAGCAGCAGGCGGCGCAGGCTTTGGCCGCAATGCCGGAGCAACATAGGGAATCTCTCGCCCCGAAAGATTCGCATCCCCGCCGCCAATCAACACCAGATCCCCCGTCAGCCTCTCGGCACCCTCAAAAGAACCCCTCGCCACCACCTTCGTCTCGAACGTCGTCCCCGCGCCCAACAGCGCCATCGCCGCAGCCGTAGTAAACAACTTCGCATTACTCGCAGGCTGAAAAAGCTGCCCCTCATTCAGCGAGTAGATCGGCGACCCATCCATCGCCGCCACCTTAATCCCCCAGTGAGCACGCGATACCGCCGGATCAGCCAGCAGCACATCAATCTGCCGCGACAACGCCGAATCGACACTGATCGGCCCATTGCCATTCTTCACCTGCGCTCCACCGACGCACGCGCACACTCCAACCATCATCAAACAGCGAATCAACCTCACCATCCGCGCAGTCTAGCACCCAGACCGGTTTTGCCTTCTACTCCCTACTCCCTGCATCTAGAATCCAAACTATGTCCTTCGCCCGCCGCCGATCCTTCGAGTGGCTCCTCCGCACCCGCACCGTAACCCTGGGCCAGCGGACCGTCATCATGGGTATCCTCAACATCACCCCCGACTCCTTCTCCGACGGCGGCCACTTCTACACCCCCCAAGCCGCCCCCGACCGAGCCGTAACCCAAGCCCTCCAGATGCTCAACGAAGGAGCCGACATCCTCGACATCGGCGGCGAATCCACCCGTCCCAAAGCGGCTCCGCTCTCTCCCAACGAAGAGCAGGCCCGCATCCTCCCCGCCATCGAAGCCATCCTCAAGGCGAAACCCACCACCATCCTCTCGGTAGACACCTTCCACGCCGCCACTGCTCGCCTCGCCATCGAAGCCGGAGCCGAGATCGTCAACGACGTCAGCGGCCACCTCTGGGACGCCGCCATGTCCGCCACTTGTGCAAGCCTTGGCTGCGGAGCAATCGTGATGCACACCCGCGGCCGTCCCGGCGAATGGCCAACCCTTCCCGCACTCGCTCCAGATCAAGTTGTGCCGCTAGTCCTGATCGAACTCAAGGCGCGCCTGGAAGCAGCCATAGCCGCTGGCATCCCGCACAACAAGATTGTTTTGGACCCCGGCCTTGGCTTCGGCAAACGCCTCGACGAAAACTATCCTCTACTGGCTCACCTCGACCAGCTTCACGAACTCAATCAGCCCATCCTCATCGGAGCCTCCCGCAAAGGCTTCCTCGGCCACACCCTCGCTGAGCATCCCAGCATCGCAGCCCTTCAAGCCGAAATCCCACCCGCGCAAGCCCGGCTTCACGCCACAATCGCCGCCAACGTAGCCGCCATCTTTGCAGGAGCCCACATCCTCCGCGTCCACGACGTTCGCCCCGCCGTCGAGGCCGCTGCCATCGCAGACCGCATCCTCACCGCGAGTTAAGCAGGATTCCCTTTAGCATCCGTCTTCCACGACTCCGTCTGGAACGCAATGAACACAGCCGTCCAGGTCCCCTTCGATGGCAGATGAATCAACAGCGCCCCATCCTGCCAAACCCCGTTATCTCCGCTATGTCCGCCCTTCGCAGGATTCCCCTGGTTCATGTGGATATCGTGAATTCCATCCACCCTTCCGCCATCCGCGAACGCACTGCCGAACGCATAAATCACTCCGTCCTTATCCGCAATCGTCATATTCAGCAGAGTCACCACGGCATTCTGCAACGCAGCGGCCCGCGCATGGCTCAGCATGCGCTCCTCTTCGCTTAACCCCTTCGAACGCGCCTGCGGCAACAGAGTCATCTGTTGGCGCGTGATCATCGGCTTGCCATTGATCTCCGATCGCACAAAGTCCAGCGCCAACCCGCCCGGCTCCCTCTTCAGCGCAGTCATTCCCATCGGCAGCGCCAAAAACCCAGTCTCATCCGGCGGAGTAAACCCCTCTTCAATCGCATATAAAACCTCCGACCCGTCCATCGACTGAATATTCACCGCGACGGTAAACGGTCCACCCGGTGCATTCATCGTTATCTGATAGTGCGTACTCGATCCCGTCACCACCTTCCCCGAAACAGGATCACCCGCCAGCACACTATAGTTTGTAATCGGCATCGTTATCCCTCCTGCGTCTTCTCCGGAGTGCGCATGGACTCTATCTCCAGCTCATCAACTCTCAATCGGCGAATGTGAATGTCATCAAGCCTGGCCTCCATTAGGCGAAGCCGTCGTATGCTGAGCACCCCAATCGCCAGTGCACCAATCGCGACAGCACCCACCGCCACCGCACCAAAAGCGGCAGCACCCAAAGCTGCGTGACTCATCCGAATCATCTTCATAGCCGATCTACTCCTCCGGCTCTGCCGTCTCCGCCGCCACCAGCGACAATCGTCCCTGCCACTCATCGCTCGTCATCGGCCGCAACTGCACCGCTGCCGGTTCCAGCACCGGCAGCTCCTGCTCCCCGATCTCCAGCTCCCGTAGCTTACGCGAGATCGAGAATAATCCGCCACGTCCCTCCGCCTTCACCAGCATGTCGTCGTAGGCTTTGCCCGCACTGCGCAGCTTCTTGCCCAGCTCGACGATCGCATCGTGCATGCCCACCAGCTTCGACTGCACATTCAACGCCTCGTTGCGAATCAGTTGCGCATCCCGCGCAATCTGCGACTGTTTCCACCCATAAGCCACCGCCTTCAGCAGCGCGATCAGCGTCGTCGGCGTCGCCAGCAGCACCCTGCTCTCGGCGCTGTATTCCAGCAACGATGGGTCCTGCTCCAATGCTGCGCTGAACAGCACCTCGCTCGGCAAAAAGCACACAACAAAGTCCGGCGACTCCGGAAACTGCTTCCAGTACGCCTTCCCACACAACGCATCCAGATGCTTCCGCACCCGCGCCGCATGCGCCATCATGTGTGCCGAACGCAACACCTCGTCCTCGGTTGCGCTTGCATCCAGAAACGCATCCAGCGGAGTCTTCGCGTCCACAATAATGCTCCGCCCGTTCGGCAACTTTACGATCAGGTCGGGCCGGATCGAAACATCCTCGCCCCTTACAAACTTTTCCACCTCAAACGACGCATACTGCACCATGCCCGAGAACTCAACGCATTTGCGCAGTTGCATCTCTCCCCAGTTGCCCCGCACCTTTGGAGCACGCAGCGCAGCCACCAACTGCGTCGTCTCTTTACGCAGGTCTGTATGCGATTTCTGGATGTTCTGGATCTCCGCCAGCACATCGCGATAAGCTCCCTCCCGCTTTACCTCCAGTTCGTGACTATGCGTAGAAAGCTTCGCCAGCGACTCCTGCATCGGCTTCAACAACATCTCGATCGCCGACTCTTTCGCCGCGAGATCCTTCGCCGACTCCATCTGCTGCTTATCCAATTCGCCCTTGGCCAACGCCATCAGCCGCCGGCTATTTGCATCCAGAGCATTGACAGCGAGCGCCTCAAAGGAATCCTTCAGGCTCTTCTCCACCGCCACCAGAGCCTGTATCTTCTCCTCGGCTGCCTTCTGCTCTGCATCCAACTGCGCCGCCAACTTCCCAGCTTCCAGCCGCGCCTTTTCTCCCGCCTCCCGCAAGGCCGCGAGCTCTCGCACCTTCTCTTCAATCGCCCGTTCCTTCCCCAGAAGTCCATCGCGAAGCCCAGCGACCTCAGCATCCCTCGCCGCCAAACGGGCCTCGGATGCCGCACGAGCCCCCTGCACACGGCTGTTTCCGATCAGCCACGCCACCACACCACCCACCACACATCCGACCAAAAACCAGACCATCGTCATCGCTTCCATCCCCCAAATTTACGCCAAATCTTCGCCAAACCCAACCCGAACTTTATCCCCAGCAGGTACAACAGGTCCGGCCATGCCCTACTATCGAAGACGCTGTGCGATGAGAGGCTTATCGACCATGAAGCTCACCCGCCGGACCGTACTCAACACCCTCGCCCTGGCGTCTGCCGGCGCTCTCACCCATCCGTTAGAGGGTGCCTTTGCCGAAGCCTCGCCGCAAGACGAGCCTCTTACCGACCCCCAGCGCCCGGCCTTCCACCTCCAACCCGCTCGCGGCTGGATGAACGACCCCTGCGGCCCCATCTACTGGCGCGGCCAATACCACATGTTTCATCAGTACAACCCGCACGCCGCCGTCTGGGGAGACATGCACTGGGCTCACGCCGTCAGCCCCGACATGATCCACTGGCAACGCCTCCCAATCGCTCTCGCCCCCACCCCCGGCGGCCCCGACGCCCAGGGCTGTTTCACCGGCAGCGCCATCGTCCACAACAACACACCGCACCTCCTTTACACCGGCGTCCAGACCGTCCCCATCGCCGAAGCCACCCTCAGCGACGGCAACAACAACTTCCGCGAATCCCAATGCCTGGCCATCGCCACCGACGACACCCTCAACACATGGAAGAAAATCCCCCAACCCGTCATCCCGTCCCCACCACCCGGCATGCACGTCACCGGCTTCCGCGATCCCGCTCCATGGCACGACGGCGACACCTTCTACACCCTCATCGCCTCCGGCATTCCCAAAGTCGGCGGCAACGTCCTCCTCTACCGTTCAAGCGATCTGCGCACCTGGCAGTACCTCCACCCCATGGCCCAGGGCAAGTGGTCCGGTACGCCCGGCCCCAACCCCGTCGGCACTGGCGAAATGTGGGAGTGCCCCGACTTCTTCCCTCTCGGCACAGGCGGCAAACACATCCTCATCTATTCCACTCAGGGCCGCACCATCTGGCAGTCCGGCATCCTCGACCGCAGCACCATGCTCTTCCACCCCGAACGCACCGGTGAACTCGACTACGGCAAAGGCACCTACTACGCCCCCAAAACCCAACTCGACTCCCAAGGCAACCGCATCCTCTGGGGCTGGATCCTCGAAACCCGTCCCCAGGCCGAATACGCAGCCGCCGGATGGTCCGGCATGATGTCTTTACCCCGCACCCTCACCCTCAACGGCAACGACCTCATGCTCTCCCCGGCCCCCCAAACCGAGCGCCTCCGCGTCTCCGCCAACCCTAAACCCGCCCACTTGCCCAATACCCGGCAGGAGTTCCGTTGCGTCCTTCAGTACGCCGCCGTCGGCGATCCACTCCCTTACCGCATCATCGACCCCATCGGCCCTCTCGTCGAGATCCGCTCCGATCAAAACCAATCGCCTCGCACCCTTCTCATCGACGGCATCGCCATCGAGATGCCCGAACGACTCCCCGCCCAGGCCGGCCTCCACCTCTTCATCGACAACTCCGTCGTAGAGATCTTCCTCGACAGCCGCTTCTGCGTCACCCGCCGCTTCTACTCCCGCACCCCCGGCAAACCCGTTGTCACCCTCATACTTCCCGGTCAGCCCCGCATCTCCAGACCCCAATCCTTCTCTCTCCGCTCCATCTGGCCAGCCTAAGCCAAGAAGATTGAGTGAATTCAACATCCAAAATTTACTCCCGTTCCTTTACACTTCAGCAGCGGACCTGCCCACGCCAACGCGCCGATTGCTTTACACTCTGTTAGGCGCTCAGTATTCTTGAGGTTGGCGTGGAATTACCCGCAAACATACGTCAAGAGATTTGATTACAAGAAGCAAACAGGAGAACGACATGGCAGCAGTTGATGAAAAGGTAAAACAGATTATCGTCGAGCAGCTTCAGGTGGATGAAGCAGAAGTGACCCCCGGCGCCAGCTTCCAGGAAGACCTCGGCGCGGACTCCCTCGACGTAGTCGAGCTCGTCATGCAGTTCGAAGAAGCCTTCGACATCCAGATCCCCGACGAGGACGCCGAGAAGATCAAGACCGTCAAGGACGCAATCGACTACATCGAAAAGAACCAGAAGGCGGCAAAGTAACAATGGAGCAGCGTCGCGTCGTCGTAACCGGCCTTGGCCTCATCTGCGGGGTCGGAAATACCGTGCCCCGAAGTCTGGCAAGGCCTGCTCGCTGGTAAAAGCGGCATGGCCGAGATCAAGGCATTCGATCTCACCGGCCATCCTGTCCGCTTTGCCGCCGAGGTCAAGGACTTCGACCCGCTGCAGTTCATCGACAAAAAAGAGTCCCGCAAAATGGGCCGCTTCATTCACTTCGCCATCGCCGCGGCAGACGAGGCCATGAAGCACTCCGGACTCCAGGTCACCCCCGAGATCGCCGATCGCTTCGGCGTCCACATCGGCTCCGGCATCGGCGGCTTCGACGTCATCGAGCGCGAACACTCTGCCATGCTCGCCGGCGGACCGCGCAAGATCTCGCCCTTCTTCATCCCGGGCTCCATCGTCAACCTCGCCGCCGGCCACGTCAGCATCCGCTACAACGCCAAAGGCCCCAACGAGGCCACCGCGACAGCCTGCACCTCCAGCGCCCACTCCATCGGCGACGCCTTCCGCATCATTCAGCGCGGCGATGCCGACGCCATGATCGCCGGAGGCACCGAAGCCGCCATCACCCCCATGGGTGTCGGTGGATTCGCCGCCATGAAGGCCCTCTCCACTCGCAACGAAGATCCCGAGCACGCCTGCCGTCCCTTCGACAAGGACCGTGACGGCTTCGTCGTAGGCGAAGGCGCCGGCATCCTCATCATGGAAGAGCTCGAGTTCGCCAAGGCCCGCGGCGCAAAGATTCTCGCCGAAGTCATCGGCTACGGCATGTCCGCCGACGCCTTCCACATGACCGGCATGGCTCCCGAGGGCGAAGGCTGCTTCCGCGCCATGTCTGCCGCCATCAAGGTCGCCGGCATCTCGCCCGACCAGATCGACTACGTCAACGCCCACGCCACCTCGACGCCGCTCGGCGATGCTCTGGAATCGCAGGCCATCGAGAACGTCTTCGGCGAGCGCGCAAAAAACGGTGCACTCCTCGTCAGCTCCACCAAGTCCATGACCGGCCACCTTCTCGGCGGCGCAGGCGGACTCGAAGCCGGCATCACCATCATGGCGATGCTCGAGCAGACAGCCCCGCCCACCATGAACATCGTCGAACTCGACCCCCAGTGCCGCTTGAACTACGTCCCCAACAAGCCTCAGGCCGCAAAGATCGACTACGCGCTGTCCAACTCCTTCGGCTTCGGTGGTACCAACGGTTCTCTCGTCTTCAAACGCTGGACTGAATAAACCTTTCCTCCGAGGCGCTGGATGCTCATTCCAATGCGCAGCTTGACCTCCGTCCTTAAGCTTCGCGCGCCCTACCCGGCGCGAAGCGCATCAACCTCTTCATCATGGCCCTTGTGCTATCGCTCTCCGCGTATAGCCTCGTAGCCCAGGAACCTTCAGCACCCACGCCAACGCCAGAGCCAACGCACCAACCTTCCGCAGTCGTCACCCTCGGCGATCAAACGCTCTTCACCATCAAGACACCCATCGGTCCCTACACACCTGAGGCCCGTGCCTCAGGCACCAGCATCCGTCTCGAACAGCTGAGAAGGGACACCAGTCATAACCCGGAAGACATCCACGCCGAGGACCGTCTCGGCGCCACCCAGATCGTCTCCGGCACCACCGTCATCACCGTCGTCACCGACGCCGACGCTATCGCCAATTCCACCTCTCGCGCCATCCTCGCCGAAAGCCAGGCCCGGCTCATGCGCGACGCCATCATCAAAGTACGCGGTGAGTACACCACACGCAGTATCTCCCTCGACGCCCTCTACGCTGCCCTCACTACCCTTGCACTCATCATTATTCTGGCTCTCTTCCGCCGCCTCTTTCCCGCTCTCTACGCGCTCATCGAGCGCTGGCGCGGCACCCGCCTCCACACCATCAAAGTGCAATCCCTGGAGCTGGTGTCAGAAGACCGCCTCATCCAACTGAGCCTCAACATCGCCCGCGTCCTCCGCTTCACCTTCACCGCTCTTCTCCTCTACTTCTACATTCCCCTCGTCTTCAGCTTTTTCCCCTGGACACGCGGCTACGGACGCACTCTTATTGCCTACATCCTCTCGCCCGTCGGGGCCGGATGGTCGGCCTTCGTTAACTACCTCCCGAGCCTCCTCGTCGTCTTCGTCATCGTCTTCTTCGCCTACGTCGCTCTCCGCGTGGCCCGCATCATCTTCCGCGAGCTCGCGCGTGGCTCCATCACCTGGCCCGGCTTCTATCCCGAGTGGGCAATGCCCACTCACAAAATCGTCCAGATCCTCATCGTCGCCTTCGCTGTGGTCGTCGCCTTCCCCTATCTACCCGGCTCCGACTCCCCCGCCTTCAAAGGGGTCACTATCTTTCTCGGAGTCCTCTTCTCTCTCGGCTCCAGCTCTGCGGTGGCTAATGTCGTCGCCGGCGTCCTGCTCACCTACACCCGCGCCTTTCATGTCGGGGATATCGTCCAGATCTCCGACACCCTGGGCATAGTTATAGAGAAGAGCCTCCTCGCCACGCAGATCCGCACCATCAAGAACGTCATCGTAACGATCCCCAACGGACTCGTACTTGGCAGCCAGGTCATCAACTTCAGCACTTCCTCCGAAAGCCAGCCCCTCATTCTTCACGTCACCGTCAGCATTGGTTATGACGCGCCATGGCGCCAGATCCACGCCCTTCTCATCGCCGCCGCAACCCGCACCACAGACATCCTTCCCGACCCCGCTCCCTTCGTCCTGCAAACCAGCCTCGACGACTTCTACGTCTCCTACCAGATCAACGCTTACACCAGAACGCCTATACGCATCGCCGTCATCTACAGCGAGCTCAACCAGAACATCCAGGACCAATTCAACGAAGCCGGCGTCGAGATCATGTCGCCACACTTCAGCGCCCTGCGCGACGGCAACACCATCGCTATCCCTTCCACCTACCGCCCACCCAACTATCAACCCGATTCCTTCCGAGTCTCATCCTCTAACCCCACCCAAACTCCGCCTGCCTCTCCTCCAAAGACGAGCTAGCCTGCAAACTCGCGCCAGTCTCTTCTCTCACACTCCCCACAGACACTGCTGGAGGTTTATAAAGGTTCACCGGAGAACTTCGTTCATGAAGCTGTTGTCTACCTTATCCATCCTCGTCGTCTCTTTCCTCATCCCAGCCCCTCATGCAGCCGCCGAAGTCACCCTCCCCAAAGTCTTCTCCAGCCACATGGTTCTCCAGCGCGACATGCCCATCCACATCTGGGGCGACGCCGCACCCGGCGAGCAGATCACCGTCGATCTCCACGGCGCCACCAACACCGCCACCACTGACAACCTCGGCCGATGGAGCCTCCGCCTTCCAGCCCAATCCGCCGGAGGCCCCTACACCCTCACCATCCACGGCACCAATACCGTCCAGCTCGATGACATCCTCATCGGCGACCTCTGGATCGCCTCCGGCCAATCCAACATGGAGATGCCTCTCGCCGGCTTCCCCGGCAGTGCCGTCGTCAAAGACGCCGACAAAGAGATCGCCGCAGCCAATTACCCACAGATCCGCCTCCTCCTTGTTGAAAAAGACGTCTCCGACTATCCCCTCGAAGACGTAAAAGCCGCCACCGGCTGGTCGCTGTGCACACCCGACACCGCAAAGAACTTCTCCGCCGTAGCCTACTTCTTCGCCCGCGACCTCCAGCAGAAGCAGCACGTCCCCATCGGCCTCATCGACACCACCTGGGGAGGCACCCCCGCCGAAGCCTGGACCAGCCTCGACGCCCTCGGTGCCGACGCCGCCCTTATGCCCGTCTTCTCCGCCCGCGCCGAAAAGATGGACCGCGAGCCCACCGAGCAGCGCGCCGACATCGCCGACAAGCAAGCCAAAGCCGAGGGCAAGCCCACCATCCCTGGCCGCGAATGGCATCCCAACCCCGACTCATGGCGTCCCGCCGCTCTCTACAACGCGATGATCGCCCCCTTCACCCCGCTCCCCATCCGCGGAGTCATCTGGTACCAGGGCGAAGCCAACTCCGGCCTCCTCCGCGCACCTCTCTACAGCCGCCTCTTCCCCGCCATGATCCAGGACTGGCGCAACCAATGGCGCCAAGGCAGCTTCCCATTCCTCTTCGCGCAAATCTCTGCCTTCGGATCCACCAATAAGGAAGACTGGGGCCTCCTCCGCGACGCCCAACGCCGCACCCTCCACCTCGTAGACACCGGCATGGCCGTCACCACCGACATCGGCAACGAACACAACGTCCACCCCTCCGACAAGCAAACCGTAGGCGAGCGCCTCTCGCTCCTCGCCCGCAACATAGCCTTCGGAGAAAACCTCGTAGCCTCCGGCCCGCTCTTCCGCCTCGCCTACCCCGACCACGGAGCCATGCACGTCTGGTTCACCAACGCCGCAGGCCTCAAAGCCCAGGGCGCAGTTCAAGGCTTCGAAGTAGCGGGCGCCGACGGCAAATTCGCCCCAGCCACAGCCAGAATCGAAGGCGACACCATCATCGCGACCAGCCCCACCGTCCCCGACCCACAATACGTCCGCTACGCCTGGTCCAACTTCCCCTCAAACAACCTCTACAACGCAGCCGGCCTCCCCACCTCCACCTTCACCTCATACCCAGTCCCATAGAGCCATTCAACATCACCGCTAACAAAATGGCTCTCATCCGTTTAATCCGCGACCATCCGCGGTCGCCCAACCTAACCCATCACGATGGCGATGCCCACGCTCACAATCAGCCCAATCACCCACCATCCCACGACCACCGCCGCGGCCTTGCCTCTCGACACCTTCGCCACGATCGCCATCCCGATCACAAGCAGCGCAAGCTGCCACAACCCGATGACATCGAAGAAGCTAAGCGCAGCCTTCACTGCCGGTCCCGCATCCGGCATAAAGTAAGCCAGATTCGTTCCCACCGGATTGCGCATGTCGTATGCCTCCGCGCTTCCGCCAAACAGCAGCGTCACAATCGACAGCACCATCGTCAACAATCGCGGCAGCGAAGCATACATACACACCGCGAACATCTGTGCGAACGTCGTACTCGCTCCCAGGCCAAAATTAAAACTCGCCCAGTAAATCAGAGCGAACAGCGACACAAAGACCAGGATGAACACAAACGACCCATAGCTCAAGTACCGATAGACCACCCCGGTCACGCGCAACTGGGCGGCCCTCTGAGCATCCGTCAAATCAGCCATCCTCGCTTCCTGCTTCGGATTCTGATGAATCTGATTCTCCGCTACGCGCTCCCATCCAACCTGCTTCTCCACAACAACGGTGGTGACCAGCGACATCACTACCAGCAGCAGAAACGGCAGCCACCAGCTCGTGCTCCGCAGAATATCCTTGAACGTCTTCGAAGGAGCGATAAACGTATCCACCACCCGCTCCACCTCGCTCAACCCGCCCACAACCACCTCATCGCTCATCCGTATTCCCTCGTCGACTTAATCAAAAAATTTTGATGCAAGATTGTAGCCCGTCTCTGCAACACTACTGAACAAATTTGGTTCTCCGGACGACGCGCACGAGACTCTCTATTGAGCAGTACGAACTGGCAGCGACAGCATCAACCGCATCAATTCCGTCTGACGATGAGTACCTGTCTTCGCCAAAATCCGCTTCAGGTGAAAGCGAGCGGTCTCCAACGTAATGAGCAGCCGCTCAGCGGCCTCGCGAACTTCCAGACCCTCTAAAAGCAAATCTGCCAGGCGAGATTCAGCCGGAGTCAATCCATACAGTTGCTGCATCAACGATGCGCGCGGTCTGGGTAATGAGGAAGGGTCACTGACTAAAACCAGCGCGAACGACCCGGAAGCTGCAATCCGTTTCTGCTCGGGAACCGGGAGAACAGTTACCTGAAGAATGCCCGGTGTACCGGCGCGCGAAACTCTGATGGCTCCGCCTCCGCGTACTGCCTCTGAACCGTTCCTGCCGTTCGCGACAGCTCCTGCGATCAGCAATGCAAGCTCCTCATTCTCTTCTGAATCGGTCGCGGCAAGCACATTCTTATGCAGTCGCAAGCCATCTCCTCGCTGAAGAAAGGACGCTGCCAGCTGATTCATGTAGCGCACGCGGCCTTTGCCGGTGACGAGCAGGGCAGCGATCGACATGGCATCCAAAGCTGCCTCCGCAAAAAGATCGGTTGCATTGCTGGCCATTACTCTCGTGCGGAGCCGAAGGGCCGTCTGCACATGGGGCAGCAGCGCCTCCAGCAGATGGAGTGAAGCAGAGTCCATCGGTCCTTGCTTCGGACTCCGCCAAAGGGGGAAGAATTCTCCCTCGCCAGTGAACTTTTCGCAGGACACCACAGTCATATGTTCGAGATCGTACCGACGCAGCAGATCATTGTAGAGTTCGGATTGGACGAGGTCTGAATGTTGAATCAGCTCATCGGCCTGAATAATGCCGACCCGGGGTTTTGACGTTACCGGAACAATATAAGGATCCTTCGCCCCATAGTGCTCGTTGTAGAGTTGCAGAATCTCAGGGTTGAAGTTGAGCCCTCCTCCTCCAAGAAGCACGTTCCCATCCTCAGGCCGGATCGAGACCATATACCCGCAGGCGGTATTAGTCAGCGCGCAGAGACGGTCCAGGAAAATCTGCCATCTCTCCGGTTCCAGCGGCGCAGCATAGAGGGTGGCAAGCAACGAGGACAGCTCTTTGATCGGAGTCATGGCAGAAGTCACTCAGCGCATCAGTTTTCGGGGAGGGCTTGATTGTGCCATAGATATCTCCCAAATGGGAGATGTTTCTGAGAGCAGGGGACGGCTACGCTGGACGCCTCCCCAAACTCAATAAGGAGCTGTAGATGGAACTCAGGAGATCGCTTATGCTGAAACACTTTCTCGTGGTGTTGATCGTAGCGGCATCGGCTGCTGCATGTCCTGCCGACACTATCTCAACATTCTCTCTGACTAACGTAACTACACCCACTGGTCCAGTCACTGGGACGGTCGTAATTGACACGACAACCGGAGTGATCCAGTCGATCGATGCATTCGTTACCTACACGAGTGGATCGTTGCATGGGACAACGGACGAGTTCAACCAGTACTTGTTTCAGTCGACGCTCAAGGGTATCGAACCGCCCTCTTGGGTGTTCGATCAGAATTTCGTATACGCACAAGCCTTAGACAGTACGACGCTGAATCGTGTCGGGCTGCTGTTTGCGCAGGACTCGCTTGTGGGCTACGCGGGAGGATCGTTATGCCCCAGCTCCACGCCCTGCTATTGGAGCCCAGGAAATTATGCGACCAGTGGGCTCGGTTATCCGGCGGGGGGACCCCCTTTTGACACGTTCGTAACAGGGTCGCTGACGTTTGTTTCGTCGACGTCAACGGATCCCGGAGGCACAGGGGTGACGCCGGAGCCATCCTCGATCGCTCTTCTGGGCACCGGGTTTTTAGGCGTCGCCGGCTTCGTCCGCCGACGTGTGATCGGCTAGTGATCAACTCTTAAACAGCTATCCTGAGTCCGGCGTCGGGAGCGCCGGACTTTCTTTTTGCGAGCTTTATGCAGGCAATACCGCGGAAATCGGACGTCAGCATAAGGGTGCTCCATCCGGGTCCTCATAACAATGCACGGCACCCAACGGTAGCCGAGACACTTCGACGACAAATAGAACCCGGCACGAAACCCGCGCTCGATGCTCCGCCCTTTTATCCCGTCTTTATCCCTTTGATCACCGTTACGCCTTTGTCTTCGCCACGACCTTGTCCTTACGCAAAATCAGAAACACACTCACAATCACAATCGCCGCCCCAATCAACATCCGCACCGTAACGATCTCTCCCGCAACAAAATACCCCAACGCCACCGCCACAATCGGATTCACATAGGCATGGCTCGCAACCCGCGTAGCCGGCATCCGCCCAAGCAGCCACACAAAAGCAGTGAAACCTAACAGCGAACCGAAAACGATCAAATAGAGGATCGCCAGACCAGCCCGAAGCGAAACGTGCGGCAGAGGATGCATCTCGCCAAACATCGCAGACAACAACAAAAGACCAGCGCCGCCCAGCATCATCGCCGCACCCGAGGTCAGCGGCCTCGACTCCGGCAGATCCAGCGAACGATTCAGTACCGAACCCAGCGCCCACGCGGTCGCCCCACCGAATATCGCGAGGCACGGAAACAGCCCGAAGTGTTGCCCTCCACTCGGCAACAGTAGCACTCCCACTCCTCCAAAACCCAGCAGTGTTGCCCCCAGCAGTCGCCACTGAAGCGGCTGATGCCGAAACACCACCATCTCCAGCACAAGCGTGATCAACGGAAGCGTCGCCTCCAGCACCGACGTGACCCCAGACGGCACATACTTCTCCGCCCAGAACAACGGCCCATACTCCGCAACAAACATCAGCAGCCCCATCAAAGCCAGATTGCGCCATTGCCTCGCCTCTGGCCGAGCCTGCCCTTTCACCCGCATAAATCCATAAAGCACCACACCAGCCACAAAGAACCGGCATCCAGCGGCAAACAGCGGCGGCACCTCCGCTACCGCGATCCGGATCGCCAGAAACGTCGTTCCCCACAGAACATAGATCGCAAAGAACGCCAGAATGACCCGGATATCGAGCCTCTTTAACGCCGAACTTGCCGATGGTCTACTAACTATTGTAGAAGTCATAGATGGTTACTAAACTATAGGATGCCAGGTAACCTGTAAATGGTTTATAGGGGGTTATCCGATTAAAATGTTCACAAAAGGTTAGCCATGAAAATCACCAAAATCGCTCCCTCCCGGGACTACGAGCTTGTCGCCGCCCATCCCGCGCTCGATTTCATCAATACCCTTGACTGGCGTTTCCGGCAGAGCGGCCCTGAAGAGCTTCTCAACACCTACGCCGATCTGGTCCACTTCACCGCCCAATCCAGCCTCCTGCCCCCCAAACAGGCCCAGCACCTCCTCCTCACCGTAACTCCTCGCAAAGCCGCAAAAACTCTCGAGTCAGCCCGAGAACTCCGGGAAGCCCTGTCCGACACCATCTACTCCTTCCTCGATGGCCGCACTCCCGCCGCATCTCCGCTCGAAACCCTGGAGCAGCACTTCCAGGCAGCACGTCGCCATCAGAGACTTCATCGGAAAGCCACTCGTCTCGAATGGAGCTTTGAGGGAATGGAGGATGCTGCCGAACTCCCCCTTTGGCTGCTCGCCCTGAGCGCCTCTAACCTCATCACATCGGAACCTACGCCCATGGTTCGCGCCTGCGACAATCCCGAGTGCCAGTGGCTCTTCCTCGACACCAGTAAAAACCACACCAAACGCTGGTGCGACATGAGAATCTGCGGCAATCGCATGAAAGCCCGCCGCTTCAAAGCCCAACGAGCATCCTGAAGCAACCCGATTCGAAAACCGGGAGTCCAGCCTCAGCCTCTACTCCACCACCGCCAGAACATCCCCCGCTCCAACCGCATCCCCCACCCCAACCTCCACCCGAACCACCCGGCCACCCTTCGGCGACCGCAGCTCATTCTGCATCTTCATCGCTTCGATAACCACGATTGCCTCCCCTTCTGCCACATCCTGTCCATCATTTACCAGCACGCGCACCACACGTCCGGGCATGGGAGCCTTCACCGGACGAGGCCCATCCACCCCACCCCCACCACCCCGCCGCCCCTGTAAAGACCGTGGATCATCCACCTCAAACCCATACCGCCGCCCCCCAATCACCACCCCATCCCCATCCAAAACACACCGATACTGCCGCCCTCCCACCACCAGCGACATCACACCCGCTTCCAGCACTTGCACATCCACCACGATCCGCCGTCCATCCAAAACCGCTTCCACAG
The DNA here is from genome assembly GCA_963831665.1 of uncultured Acidobacteriaceae bacterium. Lineage (GTDB taxonomy): Bacteria > Acidobacteriota > Terriglobia > Terriglobales > Acidobacteriaceae > Edaphobacter. The sequence goes on from CAWHRG010000001.1 coordinate 1,218,053, forward strand.
CACCACTCCCAGCCGCGGCAGGCAGCTCCACCTTGTGCTTTTTCCCTTCGATCTCAAGCCAAACCATCACTGCCGCAGACCCTCCCGCCGTCCCGCCAAAGCCCACCGGCTCTCCTCAACAGCCCCCACAGCTGGAGAGCCCTTCGCCGAAGCCGCAAACAGGGCCGCTGCAATCGCCACCACATCCTCAGGAACGGCCTCCTGACCCGCCACAGGCCTGTCAGCCAGCAACCGTTCCAGATACCCCGTATCGATTCTTCCAGCGCGAAAATCCTCATCCATCAGAATTCGCCGAAACAGCGAGATATTCGTCTTGATCCCGCCGATGACATACTCCTCCAGCGCCCGCAGCATCCGCTCAATCGCCATCTCCCGCGTCTCCGCAAACGCCACCAGCTTCGACAGCATAGGGTCGTAGTCCAGCGGCACCACCCAGCCCGGATAGACCGCACAATCCTCCCGAATCCCCGGCCCCCCCGGCTGCACCAGTCGCGTAATCAGCCCCGGCGATGGGAAAAAATTGTTCTCCGGATCCTCCGCATAGATTCTGCACTCCACCGCATGACCACGCAGCCGAACATCTGCCTGCCGCAGAGGCAGCGGCTCCCCCATCGCAACCAGAAGCTGCATCCGCACCAAATCCAGCCCTGTCACCAGTTCGGTAACCGGATGCTCTACCTGAAGCCGCGTATTCATCTCCAGAAAGTAAAAATTATCCTCTCCGGACTCTTCGACGCCCTCCACCAGAAACTCCACCGTTCCCGCGTTCACGTACCCGGCCGAAAGTGCCAGCCTGACCGCGGCCTCTCCCATCCGTCGCCGCAAATCCTCGCTGACCACAGCCGACGGAGCCTCCTCAATAACCTTCTGGTGCCGCCGCTGCACCGAGCACTCCCGCTCCCCCAGATAAACGCACCCGCCATGTTCATCTGCCATCAGTTGGATCTCGATATGTCTCGGCCTCTCGATCAGCTTTTCGAGATAGACCTCACCCGACCCAAAACTTCGCTCCGCCTCGCTGCTGGCTGCCAGGTAAGCGTCCGAAAGCTCCTCCGGCCTGAAGACGGCCCTCATTCCCTTCCCACCGCCGCCTGCGGCTGCCTTCAGCATCACGGGATACCCAATTGTTCCGGCGGTCCGGGCTGCCTCCTCGACGCTGCCTAGCCCCGTGACAGACCCCGGCACCCTCGGCATACCCACGGCATCCGCCGCCTGCCGCGCCTTCGTCTTCGACCCCAGCGTCCGCATCGCGCTCGCCGAAGGTCCAATAAACGTCACCCCTGCCGCCTCACAAGCCTCAGCAAAATCCGCATTTTCGGAAAGAAAACCATACCCTGGATGAATCGCATCTGCCCCGGTTCTGCGCGCGATCTCCAGAATCAGATCGCCCCGCAGATAGCTTTCCATGGCAGGCGCCGGCCCCAATCGATACGCCTCATCTGCATGGAGCACATGCAGTGCAGCTCTGTCCGCGTCCGAGTAGACCGCGACCGTCGCCAGCCCCATCTCTCGGCACGCGCGAATCACCCGCAGTGCAATCTCACCCCGGTTCGCAATCAAAACTTTTTTTATCGTCCGCCGCAAGCCGCAATTCTACCCCAGATCATCAGCCCCCTACCTCCACCAAGCCACCGGAGGCACCACAAAAGAGAAGGCCTCCCGATGCGGGAGGCCTTCTTAGTTTCAGGAAAGATCAGCAGACTACTGCATTGTTACGCCGCCTGCATTCTTCTCTTCCTTCTTGCGTTCATTTTCCTTGCGAGCGCCCATCGCCTTCTGGCTCCACTCGTCCGCACTGGCCAAATCCGCCTTGCGTGCCGCATCGTCGCCGCAGGCCAGGTCGGCTCTGCGCCGGTAGGTCAGGTTCAGATACTGCATCGCATCGTCGTAAGTCGGGTTAAGTTCGACTGCCCTGTGCAGGAACTTCAGGCCCTCTTCGACCAGAGCCGCATTCGCTTGCTGCAGCTTCAAACAAGCGCCCTTACTCTTCTTGACATTGCCGTTTCCATCATCGGTCAAACCATCGGCCGCCAGAATCGCAATGGCATTCTTATACGACTGCATCCAGTTCACGACACCAATGGTGTAGTAGGCTTCCGCATCGTTCGGAGCGATGGCGATGACCTTCTTCTCGTACTCCTTCGCCTCATCGAGCTTCTTGATATTGCGGTCGATCGACGCAATCTGCTTCAGCGCAGTTAGATCGTTTGGATCCTTCGCGAGAACAGCCTGGAAGCCGTCAATTGCCTTCTGCGCAACTTTCAGGTTTTCCGGCGTATCGAGATTCGGTACCACCTGGTACGAGTAAGCCGTTGCTAGATACAACTTGCCAGGTTCATAGTTCGGATCCAGCTCAATCGACTTCTGAAAATGGTCTATCGCCTCTTCATAGCGCGCGTTCTTGAAGGCTTGAATACCCTTGTTGAGTTGGTCGCGTGCCTTTAGGCGATTGCACCCGGTTACAGTACCAAGCAGCAGCGCCAGCATAGCGGCCGTAACCGGAATCCGTGCGGTCAATTTCATGGGGCGTGTTATCTCCTTCAATTAGGCGCGTATCGTCCGTTGGACGGTAAAACATATCACAAAAATTTTCTGCTTGCCGCTAAATTGTAACGGTATAGCGTGCCCTGTGACCAGAGGGCCATCGAGACATATTAGTTCATATCTCTTCTTCTTGCCTACGGAAAGTGCGAAGTCAACGCAATTCCAAGTCTTCCATTCCTACAATCGAGTGAATCCAGCGCAAAAACCCAGTGTCATTCGCATCGCGAACGGCAGATTCTTCCTATCTACTAATTCGTTTAACTCAAGGGATTCACTACGCGAAGCGATCTTCGTGCCTTCTTGGATGTCCTGAGACAGGCCTCTAAGAGACAAACTGGGGCGGTCCGCTGCAAAGCCAGACCGCCCCAGAGAGTTCCACCCATACGATTGCCCTACTGTCCTGCTTCAACACGCGGCGTGATCAGGCCGATATTGTCTACTCCGGCCAGATGGCCGAAGTCGATGACTTCAGCGATCTTGCTGAAGTCCAGATCCTTATCGCCTTTCACGAACATGACCTTTTCCTGCCGGGTCGCGAAGATCTCCGCCAGCTTGGGTTCAATATCCGCCCTGTTGAAGGAGGTCTCATTGATCTTGTATGCCGGAGCACCCGCACCATTCGAGATGACCTGAACCACAATCGTGCGGTCGTTCGGCTGGTCCTGTGTCTTGTTCTTGGGCGGCTGAGGCACCAGCGTATCCAGTCCGTGCGGTGTCACCGGCACAATGACCATGAAGATGATCAGCAGCACCAGAAGAACGTCGATCAGCGGGGTTACGTTGATATCCGAAACCGCTCCGCCTGTATTTCCACCACCCATTCCCATAGCAAATCTCCTTTGTACCCGGCTGCTCGCAAGTCCTGCGAGTTCGCCCGTCTTACAGAATCAAATCCTTACTTCTTCGGTGCAGGCGTTTCCGTTTCCCGCCGCTCGGTCAGCAGGCCCAACTGGCTCACGCCAGCAGAGCGAATGCCGTCGACCGCGTCCATCACCTTGCCATAATTCGCCCGGGTGTCGGCACGCATAAATACCTCTTTGCTGGTCTTATTCTCCAGCTTCGCTGCGATCTTGTTGCCGAGATCGTCGATCGTCACCTGGTCGCCGCCCAGGAAGGTTCGTCCGTCCCGTGTCACGGCCACGATAACTGCGTCTTCCTTGTTGGCGTCTTCCATTACCTGCGCGGCATCGGCCTTCGGCAGGTCCACGTTGACCTTGTTGTTCAGCATGGGAGTGATGACCATGAAGATGATCAGCAGCACCAACATCACGTCCACCATCGGCGTCACGTTGATGTTTGAATTTACCTTCTTGCCTTCATCCCGCTTATTGATGCCCATAACGTCGGCTCCGTCCGGATTTGCCCGGCTCTTGCTGTCTTTTGACTCTCCTGCGGGTTGCTCTCCCCGCCGGATACCGTTCGCTTGCGGTATCCGGCGGGACTAATAAGAGCGGTGACTCTCGCAGGTTCCTACTTGTGCGGCTTCTACGATCGCAGTTTAGCGGTGGCTCTGCTTGATGAAGTAGTCCACCAGCTCGCTGGAGCTGTTATCCATTTCAACGTCGAACGCCTCAACCTTACCGGTGAAGTAGTTGAACGTCATAACGGCGGGGATGGCGACCAGAAGACCGAAAGCTGTCGTAACCAGAGCTTCCGAGATACCGCCGGCGACTGCGCCGATACCAGAGGTCTTCTGTGTTGCAATCTGTTGGAAGGCGTTCAAAATACCGACCACGGTTCCGAACAGGCCGATAAAGGGTGCCGTCGAACCGATCGTTGCCAGACCACCAAGACCACGCTTCAGCTTGGCATGAACGATTGCCTCAGAGCGCTCGAGAGCGCGCTTGGAGCTCTCAACCTGCTGCTCGGTGATGTTGCCACCCGAACCGAAGCTGCGGAACTCCTGCAGACCGGCGGTGACAACCTCGGCGAGGTGCGACTTCTTGGAGCGGTCAGCAACCTTGATCGCCTCGTCCAGACGGCCATCCTTCAAAGCTCCGGCAACCTTCGGCGCAAACTCACGCGACTGCTTGCGGGCAGCCGAGAAGTACAGAGCGCGATCAATGATGACGGCCAGCGACCAGATCGACATGATGAAGAGCAGAATAACGACTGCACGGGCAAGGTTGCCCATGTTGCCCCAGAGCTGCAGGGGGCTGAATCCGACCTGCGCCTCATCGAAGAAGAGGGCGAGCGAGGTGGGTACGTGAGCGAAGTTTGCGAGATGAGCGAGAATCACTGAATGTTTCCTCCTGGTAAAACTCTAACCTTCTGAATCTTTCCCCGTGTATCCCCCAAAAGTTCGCCTTGCAAGGGATATACGAGAGCTGCCGATGCTGCCTGTTTCTAGCCGCCGCCAAAGTTGAAGTTGACAGTAATCGTCGTCTCGACCTCGGTGGGTTCGCCGTTCAGAAGATACGGCTTGTATCGCCAGTTCCGAACAGCGTCGAGCGCACTCGCTCGCAGCATCTCCGGCCCACTGATCACCTGTAGATTTTGAATCGTCCCGGTCTTCGAGATGATCGCATGCAGCACGACCGCGCCCGAGACGTGCGCCGCACGTGCAATCGGCGGATACACCGGCCTCTGCTGTGAGATCGCAAGACCACTGACAACGCCGCTCGATACCCTCACCGGCCCTTTGGGCGGTGCAACCTTGACCACAGGAGCAGGAGCGTTGCCGATACCGCCCATCACACCGCCCGGGACGCCGCTTCCGCCACCCATGCCCGACATGCCCGCAACACCAGCGACCTGCGGAGGAGGCGCAGCCTCTTCCTTCAGCATCTTGATGTCCTTGGGAATCTTCGTCGGCGCATGCAGGCCCTGATCGATCTCCGATACCATCTTGATCGGCTTGATCACCTGCGCCGGTGGCGGCGGAGGAGGTGGAGGGGGTGGAGGCGGGGGAGCCGTAAGCATGGCCGTCATGGCCGTCTTCGGCAGAGCCTCAGGATAGAGCAGCGGGATCAGGATCATCGTCGCCAGGATGGCGCCGTTGAATGCAAACGTCGCGATCATCCAGTACTTGGACTTGGTCTTGATCTTGCCGCCGGATTCCATCAATGAATCTTCAAACATATCCAGCCTCTTTACTGTGAAGAAGAGCTATTTAAGCTTAGACACCGAGCTGTTCTAATTTGTTCCAGTCTTAACCAGACTGCCGAAACTTTTTTTGGGAAAATTACGCCTTGGCCTTTCTCCCTGCCGGAAGCGTAGCCACTTTGCCCCGCTTGGCCCGCCATTCCTGGTATGCCACCAGCATCGGCGCTGCCACCGCAATCGAAGAGTAGGTTCCAATCAGAATGCCAATCACAAGCGCGAACGAGAACCCGTGCAGCACCTCGCCGCCAAACAAGTACAACGACAACACCGTCAGGAACGTCAATCCCGACGAGATGACCGTCCGGCTCAACGTCTGATTGATGCTCCGGTTCACGACATCCGGCAAAGACTCCCGTCGTGAAGTCGCGAGGTTCTCGCGAATACGGTCGAAGACGACAATCGTGTCGTTCATCGAGTAACCAATCAATGTAAGGAGAGCTGCAATGACGGTAAGAGTAATTTCCTGATTCGTCAAGCTGAATGCGCCAATCGTAATCAGCGTATCGTGAAACACCGCCACAACCGCAGCCACGCCATAGATCAACTCAAACCGGAACCACAGATAAATCAGCATTCCAATCAGCGAATACATCGTCGCCAGCAACGCCTGCTTCTGCAGCTGCTTGCCTGCCGTCGGCCCAACAATTTCAACCTGCTCAATCGTTGCCGCCGAATCATGATAGTTCGCCGTCAACGCATTCTCCACAGCCTGCCGTCCAGCGTCGTGCGAGGCATCCGATGCCGAGGACTCCGGCAACGCGATCATCACCTTGTTCGCCGCATGGCCGCTCGGGTCGCTGATCCGCTGGATCCGAAAATCCCGCACGCCAGCCTTATCCATCGCCGCGCGGATATGGTCTTCATTCGGTGTCTGGGCAAACGCCACGCGAATCTGCGTTCCGCCCTTGAAGTCCACGCCCAGCGGAATATGGTGCCAGAACAGGATGCTCAGCACTCCGGCGACAGAAAAGATCAGCGAAAACCCAAGGAAGTACCACTTCTTCCCGAGCCAGTCGATATTCGTGCTTCGAAACAGTTCCACGCTAAACCCTCAGCGGATGCCTTCAAGGCTCCGCAATCTCTCAAAACTCAAAATCTAAATCGACAGCGCCGCGCCGCGTTCCTTCTTCTGCAGGTGCGACTCGAAGATCACGCGCGACACAAACACGGCGGTAAACAGGTTCGCCAGCAAACCAAACACCAGCGTCACTGCAAATCCGCGCACCGGCCCCGTACCGAACAGGAACAGAATCGCCGCCGAAACAATCGTCGTCACGTGCGTATCGATGATCGTCACCCACGCATGCGCAAATCCCTGCTGCACCGCAGCCGCAGCCGACTTGCCCGCCCGCAGCTCTTCGCGGATGCGCTCAAAGATCAGCACATTCGAGTCCACGCCCATACCAATCGTCAGGATCACACCCGCAATACCCGGCAGCGTCAGCACCGAACCGGTAAAGCCCATGAACCCAGCAGAATCACCAGGTTCAGAATCAGCGCCAGGTTCGCATTGATGCCCGCGCCGCGGTAGTAAATCAGCATGAACAGCATCACCGCCGCCATGCCCGCAACCGCCGCAATAACGCCCTGCCGAATCGAAGCCGCTCCCAGGCTCGGCCCAACCGTCCGCGTCTCAAGATACGAGATCGACGCCGGCAGCGCGCCCGTGCGCAGCATCAGCGAAAGATCCTCTGCCTGCTGCTGCGTAAATCCGCCCGTAATCTCGCCGCGATCGCGAATCGCCGACTGGATCCCCGCAACCTCGCGAACCTTGTTGTCCAGCACAATCGCCATCGAGCCCGTGCCCTTATGCTCGTCGGTGTACTTGTAGAACCGGTTGCCCGCCTCAGTCGTCAGGCTGAACGTAATGTTCGGCCGTCCGTTCTGGTCCTGCGAAGGCTGCGCATCGCGGAAGTCCGTGCCTTCCACTTCGCTCGCCCGCTTCAGCAGCCAAACCTGCTCCGGAGCACCAGCCGATCCCACGCCTCGCAACAGCATCGAGTCAAACGGAATTGCTCCGTTATTCGCCTGCAGCGCATCCTGCTCCGTCGCAAACGGCCCACCCACAACCTCGTGAATCGACAGCTTCGCCGTCGACTGAATCACCTCTTCCACGCGCGCCGGATCATCCACGCCCGGCAGCTCCACCAGGATCTGGTTCTCGCCCAGGCCATACTTCTGGATCACCGGCTCGCTCACGCCCAGCTTGTCGATGCGCTCGCGGATCGTCTCAATCGACGTATCCAGCGTCCGCGCACTCAGATCGCGAACCGCCGCCAGCTTCATCGTCATCGCGAAGCTTCCATCGGCAGACGTAGCCAGGTCATAGTTCGCGTAGTCCGTGCCTTGCATCACACCGCGTGCATCGCTCAGCTTCGTCGCCGGAATCCCCGAGATCAAAATCGTCTGCGGACGCGCCGGATCGGTCCGGCCAACGGTCACGCCTGTGATCCCGGCCTTCTCCAGATCAGACTGCAGCCGAACCGCGTCACGGTCGACTGCCGACGCAACCGCCTCCGCAACATGAACCTCCAGCACCAGGTGCGTGCCGCCCTTCAGGTCCAGTCCAAGGTGGATGCGGTCCGTAATCGACTGCTTCAGTCCGCCATGTGGAATTCCCACAATGCCGAAGATGAAGACCACCAATATCGCAACGATGAATGCCGTCTTACCGGCCAGATTCTTGCCCATGATCTTTATCGAAAGGTGCAGCCCGCGTCGCCTGTACTTGCCTCGCCGCCGCTATCCCTTACTTCTTCCTCATCCGTTTCTAACGGTTCAATCTAAAGAATTTTGCTGATTCTGTATATCCACTACCTGAAAACTTAAGCCGCGTCGTCCGTTGTCACAGCGGCAATTGCATTCTTCACAAATTCGAGCTTTACGCCATCCGGCTGCACCCGCAGAATCACGGCATCATCCTTCACCGTGAGAATCGTTCCTCGAATACCGCCGTTGGTCGTCACGCGGTCACCGGACTTCAACTGGTTCAACATCTCCTGCCACTTTTTCTGCTTCCTCTGGTTCGGGGCGATCATCAAAAAGTAAAGCACCACGAAGAAGAGGATCGGCAGCGCCAGTCCGCCCAAGTTACCCAGGCCAAATCCGCCCGGTGCATTCTGCAACCACATCGCCAACATCAATAGAAGCTCCGTTCCAATTTCTCGGCAAACCGACACCATCCCCACATAAAGCGCGCAAAACGGCGCAACTTCGCGAGCAGGCCCTGAAAATGTCGCCTAGCCCATAAGCATCGCGTAACCGACACCCCATGTCAAGGAAGCCCGGGCTCCGACACCGCCTTAGCCCTGAGAACCCATCCGGAAAACTGCCCCTTAGGGGTTTGAAAAGAGATTCTTACCGAGTCAGCCGTCGCCTGACAAATCCGTTTCCTGCCGTCATCGAACGCGGCCCGTTTCACGACATCATCCTGGGCGTCACTCTCTTACGTCTTTACGGCGTCATCCTGACGCGTAGTTCTTTTACGTCGCCATCCTGAGCATAGTCTTTGAGGTCGTCATCCTGAGCGAGGGCGCGCAGCGCCGAGTCGAAGGATCCCTGTATTTCGTTTTTGTCCTTGCTTTTGCCTGTTCTTAGTCCCTTCCCAATGAATCTCAGGCGGTCCCAACGCTAATATGCGCCTCCATCGTATGACTCTCTCCCGGCCCTAACGTAATCGCGTTGCCGGCAGCGTTCACGGTCTCAACACACAGCATTTTGGGCCATTCGTCCGCATCCATATCGGCTAAACCCTTCCACGGATTGAACACCACGGTCGTATTCGAATTCGTCTTCGCAACCGTAATCTCCCGCTTATTCAGTTTGTCGTGGATCACACACGTAGCCGCCGTATCCGCATAAACCCTGTCAGTAGCGCCGTCAAAGGTAAGTGGCGCATTCGCAGGCGGTTTTGCGGTCATATTGTCGGCCTTGTCGATAAACCCAGTCGGCTCCAGACCCGAGACCGTCACCTCACGAACATCACTCACCGCAAAGTAAGTATGTAGCGCCTCTTCAAACACCAGCGGCGCCTCCGCGTCATTCGCCACGGTAAGCCGCATCGTCAGGCTGCGCCCAATCGTCAACTGGAAGGCCACACGAAAGTGGTCAAACCCTAACTCGCGACTAATCTGGGTGGGTCCCAGCGTAAACGTAAGGTGCAAATCCTCACCGGCAATCGCCGCAAACGCCAGCGTCCAATCCTGAATGCGTGCGAATCCATGCGACGGCCCCACCTTGCCATCATGTCGATTCGCAAACCACGGAAACGAAATCGGAACGCCACCCCGAATAGGTTTACCGGCAACAAACTCGCTCTTGCTGCTCAAAAACAGAACATCCTGCTGACCGCTGGGCTGCCAAGCCGTAATATGCGCCCCCTGCAGATAAACCACAGCCTTCGCGGCAGCCGTGCTGATGTTGGCCCGCACAAGCCCCTCATGCTCTTCAAAGAAAAGAACACCGGGAATACCAAAATTATCGTTGAGTTCCATTAGATCCATATCGATAGCCAGTGTAGATGAACGAGACCAACCAGCTGTATTTCGCCGTTACTATTGCCCAGGTGAATTTTGCGTTTGCTATTGCTTCTGCCATTACCCCAACCAGCCACAAAAGATCGGGTGCCCCATCCTTCGCGTCTTTTGCGAAGGGTGGGAATGTGGAACCTTTCCCAGCCGTTATGATTTTTCCGTTGCTATTGCTGTAGCTCTTGTCGGTTGCCGTTGCTCTTGTTCTTGCTCTTGTTCTTGCTCTTGCTCTTGTTCTTGTTCTTGCTCTTGCTCTTGCTCTTGCTCTTGCTCTTGCTCTTGTTCTTGCTCTTGTTCTTGCTCTTGCTGTTGCTCTTGCTCTTGCTCTTGCTCTTGAGGTAGAGCGGGGCTTCAGCCCCGCGTTAAACCGATCTCACGAGATTCCTTCCTCTCTGCCGAAGGCCGGAGCGCAGGCGAAGCCGTAGCGACCAATCTATTGCCTTTGCCTTTGCTGTTGCCTTTGCCTTTGCTGTTGCCTTTGCTGTTGCTGTCGCTGTCGCTGTCGCTGTTGCTGTTGCTGTTGTTGTTGTTGTTGTTGTTGTTGTTGTTGTTGGATTTTCTTGTTGTCATTCCGTAGACATCCGTTTTTGATCGCTATTGCCTTTCCCCTCTTACCTAAACAAAAGAAGTCTCATCCTGAGCGAAGCGAAGAATCCGTGTATTTTTCCAACGGGAACGACCACCATTTACCCAATAAAATCAATAACCTGCAAAATTAACTCTCAAAAACCCCAGCAAATTTCCATGTCAAGCCCCCAAACCACCTAACCCCATAAAAACAAAAGACATCGCATTGCAAAAGAGTTATATCCAAACCGCTACAATTAAATTAGAGATCAAGAAAAAGCCCCGGCCAAAAGCCCGGGACTTTCACCATCAACACATAACCCTTTTATTTGGACGAATTTACCCGCAACCCCTTTGTTTGCACGAATTTGGCGACCATAAAATCGCCAAGCTATTGCAAACATGAGACTTACAGAGCAGATACCCCCCAGGGGGTGCTCTACAGAAGCACTCGATCTTTGACCATGCCGCCGGACTGCGATCATTTCGAACAACGGCGAAGCCTGCATCCACGCCACCCTTTATGCTTAAGGACACTATGCGCCGTTTTCAGCTCGGCTTGTTTCTAGCCTGCAGCCTTCTCTTTGCCTTGATTCGCACCGCTTCCGCCGCCGAGCTCAAGATCTCGGCCAACGCCCTAGAGCGAACGCTGCGAACGCAACTCTTCAACGGCCCCGAAGGCCGCTATTACATCCGAGGCGACGCCAACTCCGCCTGTTACGTCTACGCGGAATCTCCACGTGTCTCCTTCATGCAGGATCGCATCGTCGTTCACGTCCATACCAAAGCCAAGCTCGGCTCCGCAATGCACGGCTCCTGCATCGGAGTCTCGCTCACCCGCGACGCCGACGTCTCGCTCGTCCCCGACGCCGAAGGCGAAACCATTGGCTTCCGCGACGCCCGCATCGAGCACCTCAGCGACTCCAGCGAACTCAACTTCCTTCTAGTCCCATTCCTCGACCGCAAGCTGCCGCAGCAGATGAAGGTCAACGCCGCCACGCTGATGCGCCAACTTCTCACCCGCTCCACCGAAACCACCGGCTACGCACTCACGCTCACAAACCTCAAGATCCACTCCATGATCGTCACCGGCGAAAGACTGGTCGTCGACATCGACGCCGCACTGGACGTCGACTAGAGCCATCTCGCGGAACTAAAAGGTCGGTCATCCTGAGCAGAGGTGACGTTTTAAAAGGTCGTCATCCTGAAGGAAGACGATGCCATAAAGGTCGTCATCTTGAGCGATGCCATAAAGGGTCGTCATCCTGAGCGATGGCGCGCAGCGCCGAGTCGAAGGAGCCCTGTATTTCGCCTTTGCTGTTGCTTGTTCTTCAACCGCTCCGTCAGAACGACAACCGCGCCCCAAACTGGAACTGCCGTGGGTCGGACGCAGCAGTCTCCTGCCCCGCATTCGTATAGAGCAGGTTCACATCCAGCGTATTGTTCTTGTTGATGATGTTGAAGACATCAGCCGTAAGCTGCAGCGTTACCTCATGAGGAAAGGTAAAGTCCTTGCCAATGCGAAGATCCATGAAGACCGTATATGGCTTGGTGCCAATATTGCGTCCCAGATCTCCATTGAAGTAGCTGCTGCCAATGCCCGCATCCGTAGGCGCATCGATATAACAAGGAAGATTGAAGGCTCCCGTCGGCGAATACTTCGATAGCACAGGCGACGCACCGCAACTATTGGTCCCGCTGTCAACCGCAACCGCATTAGGCCGATCAGTAAGAGGATTGAAGTCGAAGTTAGTGTCTGTGCCCGTAAGAATATTGAACGGCCTACCCGAAGACACCTCGAAGATTGGTGCAACGGTAACGCCAGAAAACACCGCAGGAACAAAGCCCGTACCACCCATGCGGCCAGAGTTGTAGACACCGCTGAGCACAAAGCGGTGACGCTGATCGAACGTCGACGTACTCCGTTCGGTGTTGGGATTGAAATTATTCTGCGGAGCATCCGACGTTGACACGAGATCAGTCGAATCATCGATCGCGTGCGACCAGGTATAGCTGACTAGAAACTCATACTTGCTGGAAAAGCGTTTCCTCAGGTTGACGCTGAGTCCGTTATAGCTCGACGTCCCGGTAGTGAGATTGGGATTCATGTCGCCGAATGGCACAGAAACCCCCACCCCGAGTCCATCGGCAGCTGCTACCTCGCTGGCAAGCGCGACGCATTGTCCCGCTCCTTGACTGACAAGGAACTGCGCCAGAGAAGTATTCAAACCTGACTTCCGGAAGAAGTTCAGCAGCGGCGGCGCAACATAAGGTCCTTGCGGCCCAAGGCCACACGGAATCGTTCCACTCGCAGTTGCCACCGTCAGCGGATTCGATGTTCCACTCGCTACCGCAGAAACCGGCGTCCCCGGCAGCACAGACGCAGTACCCGCATTCACCGCCGCAACCGCGTTCCGCCAGTTTCCCACCAGCAGCGCCGAATTAACAGGATTCACATTCACCGGGCGATTCAGATGTCGCCCGCCTGTGGAGTTAAATGCAATGTTGAGCGAGATATCGTGTCCCATATCTTGCTCAATGCCAAACGAGATCTGCTGCACATACGGTGTCACGAAGTGCAGATCGGCAGGCAGACCAGAGGGCAGAATCGCGAGCGGAAATCCTGTGTTGAGGAAGTTCTGATTCACGAAGAGCGAGTTGGGATTATTGGCATCGAAACGCTGTTCGCCAGGCAGATAGTTGAGGCCGGGAACAGGCAGACAGTTGAGATTTGAAAGCGAGCCTTGGAACGTATTGGTAGCATTCAGATTCAAGGGACTAACCGTACTCGCTGCAGTACAAGGCGACCCTCCCGCAAGAATCACAAGCGGAACAGTAGTGGAGTTGAAGACACTCGACTGAGCCTGCAGATTACCCGGCGCCCGATCATAGAACAGCCCGTAGTTGGCACGAATCACAGTCCTGGCATCGCCGCGCGGATCATACGAGATACCAATCCGCGGAGCAAAATTTGTGTCCTGCAACCGAATACCTTGCCGAATCCCATAAGCGCGCTCAGCCGCATAGGTATTGGCATTCAAAGCACCCTGCGTCGGAAACGCTTCGACGTCATAGCGGATCCCGGCATTCAACGTCACCCTGCTCGTCATCCGCCAACTATCCTGCAGGAACGCGCCCAACGTCTTCAGATCGTACTTGTACGTCGTGACGCCGATACCCTGCACGAACGATTGCGGAATACCAAGCCCATAAGCCTGAATTGGCGAGAAGCCCGGCAATCCCGCAAGCAAGGGTGAAACATCCGTAGCGTTAAGCGCGGCAAAGGTGTAGTCACCGCCGCTGTAGAGCTGCCCCGCTATAAAATTGATCGGAATGTAGCGCAGATCAACTCCGAACTTGAAGGTGTGGCTGCCCCGTGTGTACGTAAAGTTGTCCTGCAACTGATTCTGATTCTCAATGCGGTCAACAACTGAAAACGGCGTCTTACCAAAATAAGCAAATCCCGGAATATTCACCGCGACACCGTCGCCTCCCGGAGAGTTTGAATTGGCAAAGCGAACAGGGTGCCGCGCATACTGAAAGCGCAACTCATTCACCTTGTTGGTCCCTAGCAGAAGCGTATGCTGCGCCACTATAGAGAAGTCGTGGTAGCTCTGCGTCGCCGTGCGCGAGAACGAATTCTCACCAAGGTTTTGATTGGCTGCGTTCTCCTGAATACCAGTGATGTAGCTTGGGCTGACACTGGCGCGCACAAAGACCTGCTGATTGTTTGTCAGCTTATGATCGAGGCGCAGCGAGTAAATTTCAGTCTTTTCCGAAATCGGAAAATTGCCAATGAGTTGATTCAGCGGAGTGAAGGACGTCGGCGTCACCTGTCCTGAGGTGATAAATCGATTAGTCCCAATGGTTGGCTGCAGAAATCCGGGATTCTGGCCGGTGAGCGCCAGCGACGAACTGGATCCAATTAGCGCCACATACTGCTGAATTCCCGGCGTCGCAGCGGGAATCGCCGCAAGAAACGCCTGCTGTTGCTGCGTTCCCTGAACAGTAAGAGCTCCAGCGGGAGCTCCGTAAAATTTGCTGACATCGATGCTCGTCAACCCGAAGTTGTTCCTGCCAATTACAGAAAATCCCGTCTCCTGCCGGCGAGTAATCTCGGTTGAAAAGAAGTAAAAAGTCTTGTTCCCGATAATAGGTCCGCCAATAGTAAAGCCTGCCTGGACGCGTGTGTAAGCTGGCTGATCGACGGTCGAGAAAGGATTGGTCGCCTGAATATAACGGTTGCGCAGAAATCCAAACGCACTGCCGTGCATCGTATTTGTTCCTGATTTAGTCACAATATTGACCACACCGCCCGATGCTCGCCCGTACTCGGCGTCAAAACCGTTCGTGATGATCTGGAACTCCTGCACAGCATCCTGCGAGACCGTCGCTCGCGTTCCACCGGAGATATAATCGCCCGCATCCGCGCCATCAACATTGATCGAGTTCGATCGTGCACGAACACCACCGAAGTTCAGTCCCGACGTCGGAATCGCTCCCACCGCAGGTGCCGCATCGCGAGCGATCTGCGAGTTGGTCAGTGTGAAATTGATGTAGTTGCGACCGTTGATCGGCAGATTGTTGATCCGCACCTGATCCACAGTCGTCGATTGCGAACTCCGCTGCGTCTCTATGAGGTCGGCGCCCGCTGTAACATTCACGGTTTCGCTGCCGCTGATCGACAGCGTGATCATCAGCGAAGCCTGCTCGCCCACCGTGAGCACGACGTTACTCTCGGTCGTCTTCGAAAAACCCGGGGCATTTGCAGTCACCGTGTAGTTTCCCGGAGGCAGCAGCAAAAGCTGGTAATTGCCCTGTCCGTCGCTTGTCGTCGTACGCGAAAGGCCCTTCGTGGCGTCGGTGACAGTAATTGTCGCACCCGGTACAACTGCTCCCGTCGGGTCATGCACGCTTCCGTTCAGTTGCGCGGTCGAGATGTTTTGGGCAAGCATGGGTGCAGCGACAGCACAAATCAGAAACAAAGCAACGATGCAGACTGAGGACAGAAGGTCGGCTTTGCGTATGCGCATGAACAACGCTCCTTGCCGCGTGGCCTGCCATGCGAGTTGGCAACGTCAGCGCCGGCAAATTTCAAGACGCGAAGTTCTACATGAATGAGCATTCATTTTGCAAGAGGGCAGGAAATAACGATTGATAGACGAAGGCTTACGTTCTAGGTTGCACCTGGGTTGAGCTAGCCTTAGCGTTCGTGTGTTTCTTCCCGTAAGGACACATCGAGAGCAGTGGGCACCGGGAACACTTCGGATCGGAGAAGGTGCATATCTCCTGTCCGTGCTGTTTGATCAGCATGTGGTCCTCGTCGAGCATCGCTGCATCCCAGCTTTCGGGGACAATCCGCATCAGCCGCTCCTCCGTGACGGCGACATCGCCGTGACGCACAAGGCCGAGGCGCTGAACGATCCTCAAATGGTGAGTATCGAGACACAGTGCGCGCCGGCGAAGCACGCTGAAGTTGACGACCGCGCCGCTGGTCTTGGGGCCAACGCCGGGGAACTGTTCGAGCCATGCGCGAATCTTGTCGGTTCGGTAGCTCGCCAGAAAATCCAGGGTCAGCGTGCCATACCGCGCTGTAATCTGTTGCAGCGAAGCCTTGAGGTTGATCGCCTTCTGATCCGGAAAATTAATGTCTCCAATCGTCGCCTCAATCTCAGCCAAAGGAGCGTCGCGAAGATTCTCCCATGTTCCAAATCGATGCCGCAGGCGGTGCACGGCCGCGAGCGTTGTCTCGGACTTGGTGCGCGAGGAGAGTAAGGAATAAATGAACTGGGTTAAGGGATCCCACAGCTCTCGCGGCTTCGGTTTACCGTAAAAATCCAGCAGAAGTTGGTGAATGCGCGGCAGCCGGTCATCCTCTAGAACCGGCTTTGAAAACAAAGAATCGTTCATCGTTGTATTGGATGCGTTTCGCCAAATGAATCAGACGTTTCGCGTTACTCCCCACGTTGCTCCTGTTGCAGTTTGTAAGCCCCATGCCATTCGCGGAGTATTGTGCGCCAATCCCACGCGGCCATCGGGGCCAAGCAGAATAATTCCGCCGTGCCCGCCAAGCCGCTCGAACAGATAGTCGATGGCAGCCCGTGCGGCCTCCTCGGGACTTGCTCCTGCTGCGACGCGATCCACCGCCCACTTGCCTAACACCAGCTTCATAATCGGCTCGCCCCAGCCTGTCAGCGAGACAGCAGCCGACAGGTTATCGGCGTAGCATCCGCAGCCAATCAGTGATGAGTCGCCCACCCGGCCTGGAGCCTTCGACAATGTTCCGCCAGTGCTCGTTCCGGCGGCGATATTTCCATCAGCGTCGAGCGCTACGGCACCGACCGTATCGTGTGAAACGAGTGGCCCTGAAAACGTCGTGTCCGTTGCACCCTCAAGTTCCGCCTTCTGGAACGCCATCAGGCGCTCGCGTTCGCGTGGGACGATCAGCTCCGTGTTATCCACCAGAGCCATTCCGTTTTGCCGTGCGAATCTCTCTGCTCCGGTTCCAACGAAATAGACGTGCGGGCTGTGATCGAGCACCAGCCTCGCGGCGTGGATCGGATTCCGAAGCCGTTCGACGCAAGCTACTCCACCAGTGCGAAGGTTAGCTCCGTTCATCAGCAGGGCATCCATCTGCACTCGGCCGTCCTGCGTCAGGAACGATCCACGTCCAGCGTCGAAGGTGTCGTCGTCTTCCATTACGGCGACTGCGGCTTCCACAGCATCCACAGCCGAAGCGCCCTTTTCCAGCAACGCGTAACCTGCAGCCAATGCGTTGGCGATGCCTACTTCATGTGCGACAACTGCATCGTCGGGCATATCCCATGCTCCGCCGTGAATTAACAAAACTGGTTGCATCTTCATTGCATCTCAAGTCTACGGGAGTCCTAAGCGGGAATGCCTTCCAGCGTCATCGCCGCAATGCACTACAACGCCGAGGTCCGTATTCTGACGATCGTGTACCGCGAGAAGCGCGGAACTTATCGCTACTTCGATGTGCCACGACAAGAGTACGAGGCTTTTCGTGCTGCTCCATCCAAAGGCACTTATCTGAACGAAATATTCAAGAACAAGCAGTACCGTTACGAGCGAGAACGAAAACCTTAGATCAACATCATCACTGTGCGGCGAAGAGCGTTCTTTGCGGGCGCGGAGATTATCGACCTCGCCAAACCAATATCATTATGCGCATCCTGTTCCAGGGAGTACCCCCCCCCCAGGTGTGTCTCATAACCTATTTATAATCAATAGGTTGGTAAAATTTATTTTTTGTAAAATTGTCATTTCAAACGGGTTACAGGTAAATTCGTCTTTCTAAAAGGTTTATGGCTTTAAGGTGAAAGTCCCGGCTTCTGGCCGGGACTTTTTCTATCTATAAGTCAATTATAGAGGATTGAGAATAACTCTTTTGAAATGCGGATGTTATTGATAATGAAGTGGTTAAGTCATTTCTAAACTTGACAAGCGATTTTGCTGGGAAATTTGAGGGGTGGATTTTCATTTAAAATCATACACTATTTTCGTGTACACTGATTTCGTGAAAAATGTCACATTGAGCGCGGATGAAGATCTTATTGAGCAGGCCCGTTTGGCCGCAAAAGCGCGGCACACGACTCTTAACGCCGCATTTCGCGAATGGCTAACTCAGTTTTCAGAGCAGCAAGGACACACCCAGGAATTTGACGCTCTGATGGACCGGCTAAAGTACGTGAAGGTCAATCGCAAGTTCACAAGAGACGAGATGAATGAGCGATAGATATTTCCTGGATACAAATGTCTTTGTTTATTCGCATGATGAGCGGTATCCAGAAAAAGCGAAGATGGCAGTCGAACTGATCCGAAATGCGGTGGCCCGCCGGGCGGGAGTGGTCAGTTATCAAGTTGTTCAGGAGTTTTTCAATGTCGTCCTGCACAAAGCAAGTCCGCCGATGCGGCATGATGACGCGCAACAGTATTTAGCGACGGTCTTTCGGCCTCTGCTGGCGGTTCACTCCTCGGCGGCTTTGATAAGCGAAGCCATACGGATCGAAGGAAGGTATCGGCAGAGTTGGTATGACAGTTTGATCGTGGCAGCGGCGATCGAAGCCAAATGCGAGATTCTTTACAGCGAAGATCTTCAGCATGGGCAACGATTTGGAGAACTGACTGTGAAAGATCCGTTCCGCTGATTGTCAAGAGCTGGCCCGGGGCTGAAGCCCTTTGTATTTGCTGAGGTTTCGCAGGGCTAAAGCCCCTACGCTCCCACCGAAAACCGACGACCATAACTTTTCAGCATGCTCTTTCAGGCTCTTCAGGATGATTTGCGTAAGGAGTGGATTTAAGAACGAGCAAGGGCAAAGGCAAAATACAGGGATCCTTCACTGCGTTCAGGATGACGACGTAAAAAGGTTCTTAGCGGGAGGCGACGAGCTTGCGGCGTTCTGTCTCGAGGTAGGTATAGCGGATGCGGTGGATCACCGTGATTGTGGAGAAGAACGCAAGCACCCAGAGAGCTGGCGCCATGACGCCCCAGCGATTGAATAGTGCCCCGAGGATGACGCAGACAATTCGCTCGGGCCGCTCCATGAAGCCGACCTTGCAAGTCCCGATCAGCGCTTCAGCCCGCGCCCGCGTGTAGCTGACCATTAGGCTCGCCGTCATCACGAACGCGACCAATCCCACGTAGAACAGACGGTTTCCGCGAGCGTAGTAAACCAGCAGGCCGAAGAAGATGGCAACGTCGGAGTAGCGGTCCATTACCGAATCGAAGAACGCGCCGAAGACCGATACCTGATTGGTCTGCCGCGCCACGCGGCCATCGACCATGTCGAAGATACCTGCGCCGATGATGATGAGCCCGGCATAGAAAAACATGCGGTTAGCGTTGTTGCCGCGCGCAAATCCAAAGAAGAACGCCGCAACGATATTGATCAGAAGCCCGATAAAAGTCAGCGCATTCGGCGAGATTCTGGTCAACGCTAAACCGTTGACGATCTTCTGCAGGAGCCATCCACTGCCTTTTCCGAATGCGCTTGTCCAGGTCAAAAAACTTTTCCTCAGGGGCCACGCCCCGTTCATCGCTTCTTTCTTACCGGCACAGCCTCAACCGTGCGCCTTATCTACTCAGCAGCGTCGTGGATCGTGGTGAGCTTCAACACTTCCAGCTCGCGCTTGCCGTTTGGCGTTACGACTATAGCTGTGTCCCCAACCTTTTTGCCCAACAGCGCACGGCCAATGGGCGAGGTCGTTGAGATGAGTCCCTGCGCTACATCCGACTCTTCACTGGTGACGAGCTTATAGCTGAGCTCTTCGTCCTTGCTGGAGTCGAAGACCGTAACGGTCGCGCCAAAACCTACCTTGTCCCTCGGAATATTCACGAGATTGACCATCGCCAGCTCGCCCATGCGCTTCTTGAGTTGACCCAGCCGCGCGTTGACGAACACCTGCCGCTGCTTCGCCATGTGGTATTCGGCGTTCTCGCTCAGGTCGCCGAGGGCGACGGCCTTTTTGATCTCTGCTGGCAGCTCGGTCGTCAGTTCGTGTTCGAGCAGCTTGATCTCTTCTTCTAGCCTTTTCTTTACTTGTTCTGGCATGGGGCCTTCCGGATCCTGCTGGCCTGCTCGCACATGTTCCCGCGGCAGCGCGATGTAGTGAAAACTTGATTATACGATGCGGCTGCTCCCGGGAAGCGTTGGCAGCCCTGAGACTGACCATGGATAAACGCGGAGGACGCAGATAACAACACGTACTACGGGGTTTAGCCGTGATTCCGACGCCCAACCCGCACCTCAATCCGTGGTCGTAAAATATGGACAGACCAATGCATCGGGCCGGACCCGACGGAGGCACGCAATTTTGAAGTTTTTCGGGTTCCTGTTTCTGCTCGCTCTGATCGCCGCGGCCGCCGCCGGCTACGTCATCTATACGCCCTTCGGCCCTCAAGCCGAGACCTTCGTCGACATCGTCCCAGGCACGGGAACCCAGGCCATCGCCCAGCAGCTCGAGAGCAATGGCGTCATCCGCCACCGGTATGGCTTCGACCTGCTCCGCAAGTTCCGGGGCGGGAGGTTGAAGGCAGGCGAGTACAGGTTCGACCACCCCGTACCGATGACCGAGGTCTATGACCGCATCGTCCGGGGCGATGTCTACACTCGGGCGTTCACCATCCCGGAGGGCTACAACATCTTCGACATCGCCAAGGCGGTCGAGGACCGCAGGTTTCGGCTCCCGCGATGCCTTCCTCGCCGCCGCACGGCAGCACACCGAGCTGATTGCAGAATGGACGCAGCCGGGAGCAGCGCCGCCCGACTCCCTTGAGGGCTTCCTCTTCCCTGATACCTACCGCTTCTCGCGCCACGCCACGCCCGTCCAGATGCTTACGGCGATGGTGCACCGCTTCCGTCAGGTCGCCGGTCAGCTTGGTTTGACTCAGGATGTTGCCCGCACTGTCACTATGGCCTCCTTAATCGAAAAAGAGGTTAGCGAAGATTCCGAGCGCCCCCTCGTGGCAAGTGTCTTCGTCAATCGTCTGGCGCAGGGCATGCCTCTCGCCACCGATCCCACGGTCATCTACGCGGCTCTGCTCGAAGACCGCTGGCGCGGCACAATCTACGCATCCGACCTTCAATCGCCCTCGCTCTACAACACTTACAAACACGCGGGGCTGCCCCCCGGCCCGATCGCCAACCCCGGTGTCGCCGCACTGAAAGCTGCGATCTCTCCGGCCAAAACCGATTATCTTTATTTTGTGAGCGATGCAGCCGGGCACAGCCGCTTCTCCACCAGCCTCAAGGAGCACACCGCGAAGGTCCAGGCCTATCGTCATGCCGAGAAGGCACAGCTTCAATGACTTTGTTGCAAAATCTCCGAAGCGACCTACGCTCCGGAAACATCTAAAGGCAAATAGCGACATGTTTTTTGTTGCAGGCCCTGTTGTTGCAGGTCTTGGTCCTATGGGACTTTGGCCTCGGGCTATCCGTGCGGAGAAAGATATACTTGCAGTTTGTGACGATCAAGTTTCAACATGCGTTGGCCATAGGGCTCCTCGGGATGGTTCCAGCGCTCACTGGATGCCTCTACCGGACCCGCATCGTCCCCAAGACCCGTGTCGCCGATGTCATTCTGAGCACCTCGCTGGACGAAATGTCCCGCCAGCTGAACGCCCGTTTTGAAGCTATCCATAGCATGAATGCCTCGGTTACGGTGGCGGCGGTCACCGGCGGCGGTCTCCAGGGCAAGGAGAAGGAGTACACCAGCCTCGCAGGCTACATCTTCATGCGCAAGCCGGAGAATCTCCGAGTCCTGTTGCGCGTTCCGGTTCTCGGTTCCACGGCGCTCGATATGGTCAGCGACGGAACTAACTTCAAGCTTCTGATTCCGCGCTATAACAAGGCAATGGTCGGCACCAACGAGGTAACGACGCCCTCGAAGAACGCCCTCGAAAATCTGCGCCCCTCCGTCTTCTTCGACTCCATGTTTGTTCAGGGTCAGGGGCCCAATCAGATTCTTTCGATGACGACGGACACCCGTGTCATCCAGAGCGAGAACAAAAAAGAGCTCCTCGAAGAACCGGCGTATGCGCTCCAGATCCTCGCCCAACCCGAAGGCCAGACCCAACGGACCCTCCGCGTCATCCACATCAACAGTACCGACCTGCTGCCTTTCCAGCAGGATATCTACAACAAGGACGGTCAGGTCGTTACGAAGGCTCTCTATAGCAACTATCAGACCTTCGGCGACATTCCTTTTCCCATGACGATCGTCATTCAGCGACCGCGCGACCACTACAGTCTCACAGTCACCATCGTCAAAATGACGCTGAATCAGAAGCTCGAAGACGACCAGTTCGAACTCAGGATCCCGGAAAATATTCCCATCCAGAAGTTGAATTAGCTCCAACCATCCTGTATCAAAGGTCCGTGAAGCTGGATATGCGCATTAAGTCGATTTGTCTGCTGGTTCTCTCTGCTCTCTCGCTGCAATCCGCACACGCGCAAGGCACCGTGCCAACCTTTGTGCATAACGTTGGGCAGGGCGCCTACACACTGGTAGGCCGCGATCCGGCACAGGGCGGGACCACCGCCATCCCTACTGTGCTGGTTCCGGTTACGCTCTCCTTCGAGGCGAAGAAGACGGACGGCAAGCCCTTCGTCATGGATGCAGTCTCGGATGCACCGCATATCCTTCGCTCGCCTATCTTCTCTAAGTTTGCTTTCTCGTCCGGCAACAATACGCAATATGCTGACGCGTTGCTGCGCACTACTTTTCCTAAAGCTGAAGACTGGCATACTTTGCTTGGCAAGCCGGAAATGAAGCCTGTAAAGATCACGGTCCCCGTCGGCTATGGCTACGTTCTTACTTCGAATAAGACCGGCGGCTCCTTCGCGGTCGTCGATGTTGAGTTTCTGCAGAGGGAACTCTTCAAGCAGATCCCGCGGCAGGACGGCAAGCTCGTCGTCGCCGTGACACATAACACCACCTATTACGTCGAGGGCGATGCAACGGAGTGCTGCTCGTGGGGGACACATGGCGTCGACTCCGCCACCGGAAACTCCTTCGTGCTTGGCTCGTATCTTCACAACGCACCCGCAATCGTCGAAGACAGCGACGTACAGCCGCTGACTCAGCAACTGGCGGAGTTCATCAACGATCCACTGCACAATCCTCTGTTCCATGGAAGCAACACCGCCTCAACTCCGGGAAACAAAGTTCCCGCGTGGATGCGTCTCGTCTCCGTGGATGGCGGAGACCAGGGGCGCTGTGGAGGCACGGGTGTGGCCTCTGCGTATTTCCTTCTCGAACCAACAAATACGAACCCGAAAAACAATATCCCGGCGTCGAAGGCCTTCGTCTCCCGCACAGGCGGAGATACTTTCCACCTGCAGAATGTAGCGTTGCTGCCCTGGTATACCGGCGCTTCCCAAGGGCTCGGCAGCACCTACAGCTTTCCAGACGCGCAGACGCTTCACCGAGGCAGCCACACCATGCCCCGCGCCCGGCACCCTCTCCGCGCCTCCCCAACCCACAGTCGCGGCAATTCCTCTCAAAGGCGCCGCCAACGGACATAAGCTCATCGGCTATTGGTCCGGCTATGGAAGAGCTGGCTCCACATTTCCGCTCCGCGAGATATCGCCGCAGTGGGACGTCGTCATCGTTGCCTTCGCTACACCAGATAAGAATGCGCCTGAAGGGATTATGCAGTACCACACGCCTGCCGGACTCGATACCGCGCAGTTCAAAGCGGACATTGCCTATCTGAAGAGTCAAGGCAAGAAGGTCATGATCTCCCTCGGCGGCGGCGGCGAGCACTTCACGCTCGCCGATCCGAATCGCGTTCCGAACTTTGTCGCGTCTGTTACCCGCATCGTCGAAGAGTACGGCTTCGACGGTATCGATATCGACTTCGAAAGCCCCTCGCTTTCGATCGATGCGGGAGACACCGACTTCAAGCATCCGACGACGCCATCCATCGTGAACCTCATCTCGGCACTGCGACAGCTGCACGATCACTTCGGCCCCGGCTTCATGATCAGCCTCGTGCCTGAAGGAACGCAGATCCCGTCCGGCTATCCGAGCTACGGCGGCCAGTTCGGCTCTTATCTGCCCATCACCTATGCCCTCCGCGACATTCTCTCCTTCATCGATGTGCAGGACTACAACACGCCACCGCTCCAGGCTCTCGACGGCGAGATCTACCAGCCCGGCACCGTGGACTACCACGCCGCCATGACAGAGCTTCTGCTGCACGGCTTCAACGTCGGAGGCGATCCGAAGCACTTCTTCCCACCCATGCCAGCCGATAAAGTTGCCGTCGGATTCCTCACCGGCGACACGACGCCCGAGACCGTCAGTAAGGCGATGGACTACATCATCACCGGCAAGGCTCCCGCAGGAACTACATACAAACTGCGCAATCCCGCAGGCTATCCCGGCATGATCGGCGCCATGTTCTGGACCATCGACGGCGACCGTCGCGGCGACTACAACTTCTCAAACGCAGTCGGCCCGCAGCTTCATGGCTACCCGGCGACGAAGTAGCGTTCGTCGCAGGGCTTACGCCAGTTTCTTCAACTCCGGATACCTTGCATAGATGCGCCGCTGATCTTCGGGAGTCAATTGTCCCAATCGGATCGGCTTGTCCTGGGGCCGCGTGCCCTTCTGATTCAGCACGTTCATCAGGCTCCACTCCCGCTGCAAAACCTGCGGCTCGTGCGCCTGCAGATCGTACCGGGTAAAGTCGATCACCATGGGAGGACTGCCCGTCATCCAGTTATTGAGCAGCGCCAGCCGAAACTCCTGGTTCATGAACCACCGGATTTCCAGCTCCTTCTCTGAGCCGGGCGCGCCGGTTCCCTTTGCATCGAACCGGTAGTTGAGCGACGCATTATTGGGCGTATGCTTTCGCCACTCCAGGCCAAAAGCCCCTTCGGTCAGCACTTGTGTGTCCGGCCATCTTTCCTTGACGGCCTGCAGCCACCAGGCGAGATCCTCATCGTGGCCGACCGATACCTCCCAGATTCCCGTCACCCAGCCGAAACCATTCAGCGCGTGGCCCTGGTCAAAGTGCATCGCTGTGGTCGCCATCATCTCCTTGCGGCCCGCTTCTTTTCCGAGATTTCCTACTGCCTCGATGGGGCCCACGCCCAGACGACTGTTGAAGCCTCCCTGAAAGCCCTCGCGACGGGCGGTCAGAAAATCGCATGTCCACCCGTCGAGGCAGACGCAGTCGATAAAATCCGCCGGTCCCTGTGCAGGTTTCAAATAATGCTCGCGACTAGGGTAATAGGGATAGCAGATGCCCCCATCGCCATCGCCGTTGTCGATGCCGTGCTGGCTCCAGATCTGACCCTGGCATACATGAATGCCCTCTTCCGTGGCGAGGAAGTTCTGGTCCTCCGCATCCATAAAGCCCGCCACCAGGCACTCCGGACGATAGCCGTTGCCCACCATCTCCGAGATCAAACGAAGCGACTTGTGAATCGTCTCCCGGATATGTTCGCGGGTGTCATACATCGGCGCGAAATAGCCACCCGGAATGAACGTTATCTCGTCGCCATACTTGTCGTGATAGGAAGCGAGCAGGCGCCGCGCATCTTTATACTCCTGCCGGGTGTCGTTCAGAGCCAACCAGCTTATCGCCCAGGTCATCCTGCCATCCGGACAGCCTCGGGCAAAGGCTTCCCGCCGCGAGCGGATATGGGCCGGGCTGTTGTCCGGGGCCTCGTCCTCGCCGATCGAACGATTGGGAGTCACCTCAATCTGGTTCACGCGCACAACCGAAACATGAGTCAGAAATCTGCCCCGCAGACCCGGTGTGTCCGCGCCGTAGGCCAGCGCACTTTTTCCCGACCCTGCAATCGCGAGAGAAGCCGCGGAGCCTGCAGCCCGGCTCAAAAAAATTCGCCTCGTCCATGAATGGTCCATAGCCCTCTTTCAAAATTCCGTTGGTTACTGCGAAGCGCCTTGCAGACACTTCTTTGTCCGGAAAGAATCATAAGGCACACGTGCCATTCTGTTTGGACGGTTTCGACGAATCGGTTCGCTCAATGGCAGAACCAAACGCGCGGAACCGCACGCGGGTACTAATCCTCTCGAAAATTGAGAACTGGACTTCAATGAGTGCGTTGGTCTGTTCGCAACAGTGAGAATTACCTCCGAGTTGCCCGTCATCCGGCAACAACCCGAGATTTCAGCTTGTTAGGAGACCTGCGATGGGGACTCTGAAATTGCTAACGTCGTATTCGATATGAGGTAGTGACTGCCAAGCTTTTTGAAGTCGAGGAGAGGCGGAGCTTCGTCTCCCGTTGGAAGCCAGACATCCATTTGCGGGAACAGTGCGCCTGGCGCCGTCTACGAAGATTGCGCTAGGGCAAACGGGCTGGCCTCGAAACAGGTTTCAAGACTCTTGAATGTTTAGGCCGCTGCGTTAGGCACGGGGCTATCAGGCGCTAGCACGCCCCTTTCGGATTGCGGCTTGGCGTTTCTGAAAGTCCTCCCTCGAATTTCGTGATCAAAGCCGCTAAGGCTTGCGGCTGCTCACTCGTAGTGAAATGACCGCCGGGCAACCGTTCGATCCGAAGGCCGAGTTTTCCCAGCCGTTCCCGTGCGAGGTTTACCTGCCGGTGTTCAAAGGAGTCTTCGTCGCTGCCGCCCACTAGAAACGGTAACTGATCGCGATAAGCGGTGAACAGGCGGCCGAAGTCGAGCCGATCGCCTTGCGCCTGGTGATCGGCCACGAAACCTGCGGCGGCGGCAAGAAAGAACAGGCCATCGTGGCGGTCCAAAACGCTTTGGAGTTCGCGCACCTCGGCATCTGTCACCCGATAGTCTTTGGACCAGGCCACCGCTATCAACATCTTGAACAGGGTGAAGGAGCGGCCCGGACCCGTGAACGCCCAGTTAGGGAGGAGGCGCAAAAATGGCGTAGTGAACCACGGGTGAGTATGTCCGTCCGGGAAGAGCCCGCCATTGAAGATGAAGACGCCGCGTATTTCCGGCCCGCCGGCAGGCTCGCCCCGCTCAGCGCGTTCAAGCCGGCGTCGCAGGAGTTCCGAGATCACAATCCCGGAAAAGTCGAAGCCGACCAGCGTCGTGGACCGGACAGCCAGTTCGCGCCAGATCGCCTCTACGAGATCGGCGCGTTCGGCAGTGGAATAGGCATAGTCCTTGGGCTTGTCGCTATCGCCCATACCGACATACTCGACAAAGAGCTTCGGCATCTCGGCTGCATTCGGTAGATGCGGAAGAATCTTCGCCCATCCAAACGAGCCATCGGGAAATCCTGGCAGAAAGGAAACGACGTGCGCAAGTTCGCCCTCCCGCCTGAAGAAAATCTCGATGGGCGCGTCTTCCGCTGCAATGATGGCCCGGGTTCTGAGGTCGTAGCCGACACGCTCGCCACCGGCGAACCAAGCTTGGGCAGACGAGGTTTGAATTCGGGAGAGAGTTTTTGGCGACATATTGGCCCCTTACTCGCTTCGACTGTTTGGCATAGTAGCATGGGCTTATACCGGCACTCATTATCGCAGCGTCCACTCGAATCGAGCCCCCATCGCGCCCAAGAGTGTTGGTGCACCGATCTTTTTTTGTTCCGCCTTAATTGTCGGCAAGCCTTCCGTTACGCGCCCGAACGGCCAACGAGAGGTAAGGTGCGGGTTGCCCGTCACTCGGGAAGGAATGACGAGCTCTAAACATGGGCATGCTGAGACCGTATGTTCTTCCGCTGGCTTACCGGCAGTGACTCGTCGATTACAAATTTGGCGAACTTCAGAATCTCCGTCTTCGAGCGATACGGAAGCCGCCCAGTGATTGCCAGTTTTGCAATGCCATGCACCATCGACCAGGCGAGCAGGGCAAGGTCCAGCGGGTCTCCGGATATTAGCTGCTTCTTCTCCACGCAGCCCCTTACAAGACTCACCAGGACGGAGAACGCGCGTTCGGATGCATCAGCTGCCTCAGGATGCGTTTGCTTGGGAAACGGCGCGTCGAACATGACGGTGAAATGTTCGGGCCTGCGCAAGGCAAAAGAGATATACGCAAGTCCTGCGTGTTTCAAACGGTCTACTCCATTGGACTCCTTGCCGGCCGCCTCGAGCATTGCATCGGTCAGCTCGCCATAGCCCTGCGTGGCGACGGCTGCCAACAAGGCACCCTTGTCTTGAAAATGCCGGTACGGTGCATTGTGAGAGACGCCTGCCAGCCGGGCCACCTCTCGTAAGGTGAAAGCCGTCGGCCCAACCTCTGCGATCAGTCGAATGGCGGATTGAAGCAAGGCCTCCCGTAGGTTGCCATGGTGGTATGGTTTAGCTCGTCCCATCGTGTCGTGCCATTCTAGCTTGCGGTGTTGACAGGGTCAACATAGCCGGGCATCCGCAAAATTAAATACCAAAAACTCATGTTGACAACGACAACATTATTGATCCATGATTAATCCCAGATTCGGATGTTGTCACCGCCCACATCGGCGCCCATCCCATCGAAGGGAGAATTGCAATGAATAAAATGAGCGTTCCTATGCTTCATAAAATTTCTCATTCTGCTGGTGTGTGGATGAGGGCAAAACCCATAATCCCCGCTCTGCTGTCAGGCATCGCCATACTTCTACTGGTCGGCTTCGCAAGCGGCGCAGCAGACGACGATCACCGCGACGAGATCGATAGAGGTGCAAGCAAAGCCGCGATCGAACGTTTTTGGAGCATCTATCACGGCAATCAGTACAACGCTATTCCCCAAGTGCAAGCCCAACTGCAAGGCGCCATCCAACACGACCCCGACAATTCCACGCTTTACGCTCTTCTCGGGGCAACCTACTTCTGGCACTATGGCGAATACACTCGGGACACCAACCTCAATCTCGCCGTCTTGCAGCAGGACCTGCCGAACGCGGTCAGCTTCTTTGGAAAAGCGCTCGAACTCGACTACTACGGCAAACACCTGATCGGATATATCAACGACGACCACCTGCCCGGATACCTGGGAATCACCACCGTTCACTTAGGCCAGCAGACCAACGATCCGGATCTCATCGCAAAAGGCGACCAGATGCTCGACTTCGCCGCCTACCAGTTTCCGGAGTTCAACAACTTCAACCGCTGGGCCGCGCACAACACCGATGCCAAAGACAGCGACAGCTATAAGAAAGCGCTCGACTCGCTTTGGCAGGCCCTGGATGCCTGCGCGGGAACCACAATCGATCGTTCGAACCCGGACTTGAAACCGTATCTCTATCTTCAGACCCCAGTCGGTCGTAAGAAAGCCTGCTGGTCGGAAGGCGCGCTCGCACCCCACAGCTTTGAAGGCTTCATGCTCAATCTCGGCAACGGCCTGGTAAAAGCAGGCCAGGTAGAGGCCGCCAAAGTCATGTACGCAAACGCCAAATACGCCGATAACTACGCGACGTGGCCCTACCGGAAATTCCTTGAGGACGTGGCCAACTCAGACCTCTACGCCCGCGCTGCGCTGTACGCCGACAACAATCCCGCGAACGATCCTCCCACAGGCGTTCCCAACCGCGGCTGCTCCTATTGCCACGCGACCGTCCCCGAGCCCGGCACTCCTTCAACCAGCGGACAAAAGTAAACAAATTTCACACGGAGGAATTATGCGCGCGTTTGTTACAGGCAGCACAGGGCTTTTAGGAGACAATCTGGTCCGCACTCTTCATCAGGCCGGCCATGAGGTGTGGGCACTTGCAAGGTCGAAAGAAAAAGCGCAGCACATGCTTGGAGACATGGCAGCCCGCATCGTCGTCGGAGACATCCGGAAGGTAGCCGAGTTTGCGCCCTGTCTTAAAGGCGCTGACGTCGTCTTCCATACAGCCGCCTATTTCCGCGAATACTACATCCCCGGGGATCATTCCAATGCCGTTGAGTTCACCAACGTAAAAGGGACGATGGAACTCGCGCAGGCGGCACATGCGATGGGCGTAAGCAAGATGATCCACACAAGCTCATCCGGCATCGTAGGATTACAGGCCGATGGTTCGCCCGGGGATGAACGAACACCTCCATGGCAGGGCGCAACGAGCAATCTATATCTGAATAGCAAGCGGAAGGTCGAGCCGTTGCTGTTTGAGTTCGCGCGCGAAAACGGCTTCTTTATCGCGTCGGCACTTCCAGCATGGATGTGGGGATCGCACGATGTGGGACCAACTCCAAGCGGAAAGCTTGTTTACGACGCGCTCGCGAATAAGTTGCCTCCGATGATCCCGCCAGGTGGTTCCGCAGTTGTCGATGCACGAGATGTGGCAATCGCCATGCTCCGCATTGCGCAGGTCGGGCGCTTCGGAGAGCGATATATTCTCAGTGGTGGTTTCGCCGAGCTCACTGATATTGTTGCGAACCTTGCCAACTTGACCGGTGTGAAACCACCAAAGAGGCGAATTCCGTTTGTGGCTGCTATCGCGCTGGCGACTGCGGCGAAAACATGGTCTCGAATCACCGGAAACGACAGTCCAATGTCGGTCGAAGGGATTCGTTTGATGAACGCGGGCCTCCGCGTAACCGCGGCCAAGGCGGAGAAGGAACTGAGTGCGACCTTTCGTCGATTCCCGGTTACACTTGCCGATACGGTGGCTTGGGCGAGGACAAGGCTTCAGGAGGGCGCTGACCCGTCGCGGTTGACTCTATCCGCATCGAGACAAAAAACTGCTTGATTGGGAATGCATTGTTGTTGCCGCGCGTCTGCTCCTGAGTTGTCGGCAATCCGGAAGTTAGTAGTGCGTCAGTATCTCAATGAGCGCCAAATCTCTAGTGCCGTATCGACAGTGCTCCGCGGGCAAGAATCTGCAGCCGCCGAGGCTGCCGGAAGCGGAGCAGTGTGGATACGGCGATTTGCAGTAAGCCGTTAGCGCGGTGGATGTATGGGGATTGAATGCTGTTTGGGGGGAGTTGATGGGGCTGACTGGGCATGAAATCGGACGCCGGGGACCAGAGTAGGCTTGTCGGGTGGTGTGCTGGCGGTGTGCATGGGCTGGCTGCAACCAACGTCAAGGTTATACGGAGCCGATTCCAGGCATGGGGCAGCGTGGGCGGAGTGAGAGTCCGTCGTGGCGAGGAGTTGGGTTGGCCTGTAGGTCGACATTTTCTTCCCTCAGGATGAGTCGACGTGGTGGCAGGCAATCGGTGTGCAGGAGTTGGCCGGCTCATCGGCTAAGCGATGCGCGACCACGTGCAGGGTGCCGCGCTTGCACTGCGGGCATGAGCGGTTGAGCGCGGACTTCTGCTGTTCGGTCAGCAGGGCGTTGACGTCATGAGTGGAAGCGTTGAGATGGATCCTGCAGAGGGCGAGAGCCTTACGGCGACTGCGGTTGGCGAGCAGACCGAAGTGGCGGATCTTGACGAAGCCTGAGGGCAGGACGTGGAGCAGGAAGCGGCGGATGAACTCGACCGCGTCGAGGGTCATGACGCCGCTGCGGTTGTTCTGTCTGGAATCTCGCCAGCGGAAACGCACCTGTCCGTTGTCGAGACTGAGGAGCCTTCCGTTGGAGATGGCGACGCGGTGGGTGTAACGGGCCAGGTACTTCAGGACGTGTTCGGGTCCGCCGAACGGAGGCTTGGAGTAGACCACCCACTCTCGCCGGCGCAGCGTATGGAGCAGGGAGTGAAATGCGCGCGGCTGGGAGAGTGCAGCCAACGTACCGGGGAAGCCAAGTTGCTTCCCTCGATAGCCCCGCTTGAGGAAGCCCAGCAGCTTGCCGCGGAACATACGGCTGAGCACGCGCACCGGCAGGAAGAAGCCGCGCCTGGTGGCGGCCCAGCGGGAGTTATCGAAGGCCAGCCCGCCGGCCGGAACGAGACAGTGCAGGTGCGGATGATGTCCCAGGTTCTGCGACCAGGTGTGCAGCACAGCGAGCACCCCGATGCGTGCGCCGAGATGACGGGGATCGGCAGCGATCTCCAGCAGAGTCTCTGAAGCGGCGCGAAACAACAGGGTGTAAAACAGACGCTGGTTGCGGAGAGCGAGGGGTGCCAGTTGCTCGGGAACCGTGAAGACAACGTGGGCATAGGACACCGGCAGCAGGCTTGATGCCTGCTTCATGAGCCAGCGATCACGGGCTGAGGACTGACACTTGGGGCAATGCCGGTTGCGGCACGAGTCGTAAGCGACAGTCTCGTAGCTGCAGCGATCGCAACGTTCGAGATGGGTGCCGAGCGCAGCGGTTCGGCACCGGCCGATATCGCGCAGCACCTTCCGCTGCTGGTCAGAGAGGACATGGCCCCAGCGCTGAAGGAACTGGTTCTCGTGAGCGTGAAAGACATCGGCCACTTCCAGCCGATGTTCGCTCATGCGCTTCTGTCACCTGCCTGGGCGCTTCCGATGACGTGGATGGGCAGGTCGTCGAGCGGACTCGGCGTGGCGTGCAGCCTGGCTTCGGAGACGTGCAGGTAGCGTGAGGTGGTCTCGAGATCGCGATGGCCGAGCAGAAGCTGGATGCTGCGCAGATCAGTGCCCGCATCGAGCAGATGGGAAGCGAAGGAGTGACGCAGAACATGCGGGCTGAGTGGCTTCCTGATACCCAACTGTTCGCGCAGCTTCTGGCAGACAACACGCACAGTGTTCGCCTTCAGTTGCTGTCCAGCGCGCCTGCCGGGAAAGAGCCAGTCCTTGGGCTTGCGTCCGCGCCAGTATGCGCGCAGGATCTCCAGCAGCTTCGGCGACAGCATCACCTGGCGCGGGAACTTGCCCTTGCCTTCGCGAACGTGGACGATCATCCGCTTGCTGTCGATGTCAGTGACCTTAAGGTCGAGAGCTTCCTGGCAGCGAAGTCCGGCGCTGTAGTACAGGGCCAGCAACGCTCGATGCTTGATGTTCATCTTGGCATCGAGCAAGGCACAGACTTCCTCCCGGCTCCAGACCATGGGCAGCTTGCGCCGCACCTTAGGCTTAATGATCTCCTGATCGAACCAGGTCTGCTTCAGTGTCCTCATATAGAGGAACTTCAGCGCCGACCGAGCCCCCTGGATCGTTCCCCAGGCAAGCTTCCGTTCGTTGAGCAGATGCAGAAGAAACGTCCGAACATGTTCGGACCCGAGCTGATCAGGTGACTTGTGGAAGTACTTGGCAAACTCAGAGACGGTGTGAGTGTAGTGGCGAATCGTGCGTTGAGAGAAGTTGCGTAGCTGAAGATCTTCCTGCATGCGTTGGCGTAGCTGAGTCATGAACACCTCCTTCGGTGTCCAAAACTCTATCCAAACGCCACAGAAATATACCCCGCCGCGCTAGCGGCTTAGTGCAAATCGCCGAGTCACTCATCTATTAGCGGTCAACTTTGTCCAGCACCCAGATGTTGCCGGAGTCCTGGGCCACGGTCATCACGAGACGATTCTGCGAAAGTGAGATGGCTACCGTGGGGATGAACTTCGGAACCATCTGGCTGGGGTTGTCGAGCGTTGTAACAGGGAAGGGATCTCCCACCGATACGCCTCGAACGGGGTCGAAGCGTATCGCCCAGACGTTGTAGAAGCCGCTGCGTCCGGAGAGGAAATAAATCATTTTCCCATCGGGAGACCAGTGAGGCTTATCGTCCCAGCGTTTGCCGTCGGTGATACGAATCCACGGCCCGCCTGATGTAGCCCTGACAAACACTGCGGATTCGGAATACTGGTCGTTGCTCTTCGGGAGGACTTCGAAGCCGACCCAGCGCTCATCGGGAGAAAATCGCGCCTGGTACATATCGTGAGCAGCATCGGAGATGAGACTTCGCGCCACAGCGTTCGCACGAGGCCTATCGTCCCGCCGGTTTTGAAGCCTTGTTATATGGGGCCGGATTTCAAATTGAGGTTTCGCGCCAGGCGGTGCAGATACTTGGGGTGAACTCCGAGTAGTCGCGCGGCTTCGGGATAGCTTCCTTTTGCTTCCTGAAGCGTCGCGAGAATCAGCTCTTTCTTGGACTGGTTGAGCACATCGTGGTATCGCGCTCCTTCCAGCTTTGCCGATTGCTCTTCAAGTATTCCAGTGGGAAGATCTTCGCGCAGAATCTCTTCCGTGAGTCCCAGAACAATAGCGTGCTCGATTGCATTCTCCAACTCGCGGACATTTCCCGGCCAGCTGTAGCCCATCAGTAAGGAACGCGCTTCAGATGAGATGCCTTTGAAGGGCCGCTTATTCTTTTGTGCATACTTCGAAGCGAAATATAGCGCAAGCAGAGGAATGTCTTCGCCATGCTCGCGCAGAGGAGGTATGGTCACCGAGACGACGTTGAGCCGATAGTACAAATCCTGTCGGAACTCTCCCGCCTTGATTGCCTCTTCAAGATTTTTGTTGGTTGCCGCAAGAACACGAGCTTTGAAGGGGACAGTTTGAGTTCCACCCACCCGTTCGAACTCCCTCTGCTGCAGGACGCGCAGGAGCTTGGCCTGCATGGGAGGAGCGAGTTCGCCGATCTCATCGAGAAACACGGTTCCGTCAGCCGCAGCCTCAAGCTTTCCTTTTCTCATTCCGATTGCGCCCGTGTACGCGCCCTTTTCATGCCCGAAGAGTTCGGCTTCCAGAAGCGTCTCAGGGATCGCTGCGCAGTTGATGGCGACGAAGGGCAGTTCGCTTCGAGGACTGCTTTGATGGATCGAGCGCGCCACGACTTCCTTGCCGGTGCCGCTCTCTCCTCGGATCAGCACCGTGGAATCGCTTTGCGCGACGCGGGAGATAAACTCCTCCATCTGGCGAATCTGTCGGCTCTCGCCAACGAGGTTGCTGGCTGGGTTGAGCTCCTGTTTCAAGCGCGAGTTTTCGCTGCGCAGAGCATCAAGGGCAAGAATGTTTTCGAGAGTGACCGCTGCTATTCGCGAGACGGAGTCGAGAAAATGAATGTGATCTTCGCGAAATGGCGGAGCAGGATGAAGAGATGCTAAATAGATGACGCCAATCGTTCGTTCGACAGCGACGAGCGGTACGCAAAGTATGTTCTGCATCTCGCCCGTATCTGGAGTGGCGCTCGTATGGACGGCGGCCCGCTCCCAGAAAGCACGATGAACGAGATCGCGTTGAACATCAATCTTTGTGTCAGCGCCCTGCTCCCGGCCCCATGCGCAGGTTGCGGGTGTTTCCTCATCAAGGCCCGTTAGCAGAACCACAGCGCCTTCTTCTGCGGGAACCACTTCGAAGATCAGCCGCAAAAGTTCATGTTGTAGTAGTTGCGAGCTGCGGATGGAGTTGATGACATTGCTGATTCTAAAAAGAGCTGCAAGGTCGCGAGCCATGCGTCCAACTTCGATCCCGAATGTTGGAAGGCCGGCCGGAGCAGCAATTCGCACTGTGTCAGCGAAAGGGGTTGAAACGCCGCTTGCTCGTCTTTTCGAGATTGGAATCACTTCGCCTTCGTGCATGAGAAAGACGAGTTCGTCGCTGCCCATTCGTATCGTATCGCCGTGGTCGAGCAGTTTTCGTCGCACGGGCATTCCATTCACAAAGGTACCCGTTTTGCTGTCGAGATCGACGAGCTCAAATTGTTCGCCTATCTGCTGGATAGTGCAGTGTTTCCGCGAGACCGTAGGGTCGATAAGACACAACTGGTTCGTCTCGTCACGGCCAACGGATATCTGACTGTCGGTCAGCTCTCGAACGGTGCCGGCGAGCGAACCTGAGATGGCAAGGAGCCGAGGCTTCATCGGGCCTCCGATGTCGCGTAGTGTAGCTGATCCAGCATTCATCGGCATATTCAGCCGTCCCGGGAACCGATCGGATACTCGCCGGGAACCGATCGGATACCGGCGCAACGACGCGTGGCGGGCAGTCGTTACGTAGCGAATCGCCGCAGCTGTTCTATCTCATTGCATCGACAGGGGCGCTCTAAATTAGCGAGCGTTTGGCCCGGTTTGGCCACGCGCTTGCAATATATCCAGGCGTAACACGCTCCGGAAGAGAAAGCATTCCAGAGCACTAGAGGGAAGCCTCTCAAAAAGGAGATCATCATGAAACGCATCGCTGCAATTTCGCTCATCTTAGCCGCTGGTTTTCTCACCGCTGGTAGCGCCTTGGCGCAGACGAATACAGCCGTGGCAAACATTCCATTCGCGTTCAGCCTCAATGGCCGTACATTGCCCGCTGGACACTACACCATTGCAACCGACTTCAACACTCCTAACGTGCTCAGGGTTGAAGACCGGGATGATTCAATTCACATCATGATGATTGCACTGCCTGGTGCAGATGAATCGCAGAAAGACAATACGCTGGTCTTCCACAAATACGGAAACCAGTACTTCCTTACTACGATACGTGCGAATGGTTCGGCGTTGAATTGCCACCTCGCAACTTCGAAGCAGGAGAAGTGGGCCAAAGCACAGACCCAGGAAGCATCGCTCCACGTCAATGACAATGTCATGATCCCGCTGCAATGAATATGCAACGCTCAGGAGAAAGGCCCGGAGACAATCGTCTCCGGGCCTTCTTTCGTTCCAGGTGAAGATAGACTGCGATTGATCTATCGCTCCCAAGCAGGCAAGCAGGAAGTAAAGCCACTGGCGACAATTTACAAAGCCACTGTTGTCTGAACCTGCTCCTGACTCAACCGCCACAAGACATCGAGACGGGCACCCCAGAGAATATGAACTTCGTAGGCATCAGCTTTTGGAGTGTAACCGGTTACTGCGACACTCAAAATAAATGTTGCTAAATCTTAATTAATTGATTTAGTGTGCTCTCCGTCGTCAACAAGCGACAACTAAGTGACAACTACCGGATTCATCATTTTCTCTCGAAAGGAGATCGCAGTAGGTCTGAAATGACTATCCGATGATAGGACTGCTGGGAGTATGCTCGCCCGTATTGTTGGTTGAATGTACGTAGCAGTCAAACGCTCAAACCATTAGCAAGTTGGATTTTGCTCGCGTCCTGACGAACAAGTCAACGTTTCAAGGAGTCGCGAAATAAATCATTTTTTCCTGTGTTTCATCGCGCCAGTTTGGCATCCAGAGATCCAAAACACGAAAGGAAGATTGATATGCACTCAATGAAGTTCGTTTCGTCACAAGTTCAACAAGTAATCCTCTCCGCTTTTATAGCTGCCGGTTGCATAACCATGGCAGCAAATGCCCAGACAGTAAGCAACAATGGAACGGGCACGAATAACGGCTACTACTATTCGCTCTATAGCAGTGGCGGGTCTGCAACCATGACATTTCCAAGTGCAGGAACATATCCTGGCAACTACGCTATTACCTGGTCTGGCGTCAGTGATGTGGTTGGCGGTAAAGGCTGGAATCCCGGCGGACAGACGAGTGTAGGCTACAACGTCGGCTCTGCCAGTGGCTATAACACCATCTCTGTCTATGGGTGGACGACAAATCCGCTCGTCGAATATTACATCACTGAGCTTGGTTCGCTCTATACGGGAAATGCAACGTATAAGGGCAGTGTTAGCAGCGATGGGCATACATACAGCACCTACGAGCATCAACAAGTCAACCAACCTTCCATTGTAGGCACCGCAACTTTCCAACAGTACTTGGACGCCTGGGGCGGGTCATCGACCGGATCAAACCACACAGTCACCACTAGCAACCACTTTACCCACTGGCAAAATCTTGGAATGAATCTGGGCACCTTCAACTATATGATTCTGGCGACAGAGGCATATAACGGTGCTAGTGGTTCCGTGAACGCAACAGTGTGGTAACAAATCTCCAGCAAATCATTTGATATCGCTAAGGCCGGACGGTCTCACAGCCGCCGGCCCCGGCGTTATTTATTTCCCCAAAAGTTCAGACAAACTAAGGGACGTGGGCAGGATTGCCTTCGCGGACCAGTGGAATTTGATTTATCTGAATATTTGTAAATCTAGATGTAGGTGATTCTTTGATGAGAAAACTATCCATCCTAATGGCAATCATGGTTGTTGCCAGTGCTTGTTTCGGAGAAGTGCCCGCTAACTTCGTATTAGTCAAAGGCGGTGCTTTTAAAAACACAAAGTCCAACTACTACGGAAAAGGTGTAACTATATCGACCTTTTATATTGGCAAATATGACGTAACTCAAAAAGAGTGGATTGAGGTAATGGGGACCAATCCCTCGAAATTCAGAGGCGACAATTTGCCGGTAGAAATGGTCAGTTGGTATGACAGTGTCGAATACTGTAATAAAAGGAGCCTAAAAGAAGGCTTAGAACCGTATTACAACATCGACAAGAATAAGAAGGACCCAAATAACAAGCCAAACCCAAAATTTGGCGATCTCGATGATGTCAAATGGACGGTAACGATAAATGCAGGAGCTAATGGTTACCGGTT
Organism: uncultured Acidobacteriaceae bacterium; assembly: GCA_963831665.1. Classification (GTDB taxonomy): domain Bacteria; phylum Acidobacteriota; class Terriglobia; order Terriglobales; family Acidobacteriaceae; genus Edaphobacter. The sequence continues at coordinate 1,256,499 of CAWHRG010000001.1, forward strand.
GCCGACCGAAGCAGAATGGGAATATGCCGCGGGTGGCGCTCAGGCAAGCAGGAGTTATACATACAGTGGAAGCGACGATGTAGATGAAGTAGCTTGGTATTGGAGAAACTCTGGAGATCAAGAGTTAGCTGGATTTTGGAACTGGCCCAAAGTAGAACAAAACCATGACAGAACAAGACCTGTCGGTAGTAAGAAACCCAACGAGTTAGGGCTCTACGACATGTCAGGTGATGTAAGGGAATGGTGCTGGGACTGGCACGGAGATCTGGAGACGAATGTAACTGACCCTAAAGGAACTCAAGGCGGCTTTGGCCGGGTTTGGAAGGGCGGTGGTTGGATGGGAGCCCCTTTCTGCTGCGAGTCGGCTTACAGGGGCAGCCTGGCAGCAAATGGCATGGGTCCCGATCAGGGTTTTCGTGTGTGTCGCAACAAGTAAGTTCGTTGTCTTTCTGAGATCTGTCTTTCTGAGATCTAAAGCCCAGCCCGTTCCGTATGCGCTTTGATCGCTGCATTGATCTCCAGCGCCAGCGCTAGCGCAGCACGGCCATCCTCAGCCGAAACCACCGGTGTGCTTCGATCCTGGACCCTCTGCAGAAACGACTCGATCTCCAGCCGCAACGGCTCGCCTTGCTCCACCTCAACCTTGCTTAGCGAAAGCCCAGCCGAAGGATGCCCTCCCGCCTGCTGCACCATCTGCGCCATCGCCGCCAGTTGTGCAGGATCCATTCCCGCTGCGGCCGTCACGTCAATCATCAGCAGGTCCTGCCGCGCGAAGTCGAGCGACAGATACTGATGTGGCTGAAAGAACCGCAGCTTGCGCACACGCTCCGTGCTGATGCGGCTCGCCGTAAAGTTCGCCACGCAGCCGTTCTCGAACTCCAGCCGCACGTTTGCGATATCGACCTTGCGCGACAGCACCGGAAGCCCGACCGCGCGCACCTCGTGCACCGGCGAAGCCACAAGGCTCAACACAATATCGATGTCGTGGATCATCAGATCCAGCACAACGTCCACATCCAGCGACCGCGGCGTAAACACGCTCAGCCGGTGCGCCTCAAAAAACATCGGCTGGTGGAGATACTGTCGAGCAGCCGTAACCGCTGGATTGAACCGTTCCAGATGCCCCACCTGAACGATGCGCCTATGCTTGCGGCCCAGCTCTAGAATCCTGTCCGCGTCCACAAGGTTCGCAGCCAGCGGCTTTTCGATCAGCAGATCGATCCCCGCAGCCAGCAGAGGCTCGGCAGCACGTCGCATGATGCACCGTCGGCACACACACCGACGCGGCATCGACCTTTCCAGCCGCAGCCAGACACGCCTCAATCGTCTCGAAGCCGGGGACCTCGAACTTTTGAGCAGCAGCCGCCAGCGTAGCCGGATCGCGATCTACAACACCGACAAGCTCGACATCCTTGCCCGCCTGTTGCAGCTCGCGATACACCCGCAGATGGTTGCGCCCGAAGGCACCCGCACCGACAACGACAACCCGCAGTGGCACTGAGGCAGACACTACTTCGCGGCGACCGGAGCCTCAACGGCCTGACGGCAGCGCGCGTACAGCTCCAGCAGCTGCGTCACCTGGTCCTCAGGCTTCACGGCGCTAACGACGCCAAAGCCCGTGGAGCCTGCGCCCTTGCTTCCAACATTGGCCTGGGCCGCGACAAACTTCAGCAGATCGAGCGCGATATCTTCAGTACGACGCGCCGTTGTGGTGGATTCCATGGAAGTGTTTCCTCTCAGTTCTTTCAAACCCGATCTTAACGGTCGATGCCGTGCAGGTGCAAACCCTCAAGGCACAAGCTGCGATTCAGCCCTCACACCGCAGACAATCTCATACGCAATCGTCCGCGCCAACTGCGCATGATCGTCTGCCGTAATGCCATCGCCCAAAACAACAACTTCATCGCCAACCGCAACATCAGCGATCCCGCTTACATCCACAACCGTAAGGTTCATCGACACTCGGCCCACAATCGCCGCCCTCTGCCCGTGCACCATCATCCATCCGCCCGAAGCCCCATTTGGCCCCGAAAGCTCGCGCCGCAAACCATCCGCATAGCCCACAGGAAGCAACGCCAGCCGCATCGGACGCTGTGCCGTAAAAATCGCGTTGTATCCAACCGTGTCCCCCGCACAAACATCGCGAACCCCGATCACTCGCGTCTTCCACGTCATTACCGGAAGCAATCCATCGCGAACATGAGCGACAGCCTCGCCCTCAATCGGCAGACAATACCCATACAGCCCCAACCCACTGCGAACCATCGCCCGCGCACCGCATCCCGCCGCGATAGTCCGCAGCCATCCCAAGGTCTGCGTCGCATCGCCATTGTTGTCCAGCGTAGAAGAGTTCCCTGCATGCACCCACGCAGGCCGAAATCCGGCGTCTTCGATCAGCCACATCGCCTCTTCGAACCGTCCCTGCTGCTCCAGCGTCTGCGCCGAGTCAGCAACCTCAGCCGAAGCAAAGTGCGTCATCACGCCGTCCAGCACAATCCTCTCCTGCCCACGTAGCCACTCCAGCAACTCCCGCAGCTCATCCCCCGCCGCAATACCCTGACGCGCCATTCCGCTATCGATCTCGACATGCACCGCAACCGGCCCCGCTCCACATCGCTCCGCAGCCCGCGCCAGCCACTCCATCTGCTGTCGAGTCCACGCCACCGGCGTCAGCGAGTGCCGCACGACATCCTCGGCCTCATCCTCCAGAAGCCCCGACATCACCAGCACTCGAACGTCCGCCGCCCCCAAAGCGCCCCTCGTACGGCGATACCCTCCGCCGCATCGGTCACGCCGAGCCACTCCGCCCCGGCCCGCGCCAGCACTGGAGCGCAGACCTCCGCCCCATGCCCATAAGCATCCGCCTTGACCACTCCCAGCACGGAGACCCCCGCACCCGCCGTCTCCGCCAGCAGCCTGTAGTTAGCCGTCAGCCGCCGCTCTGATACCTCCACCCAACTCTTCACACTCACTATCCTAAACGCCGTCAGCGGATGCCCAACCCCCACCATTCCAAACCCTACCCCACCTGTGATACAAAACCACGTCTGAAAAAAGCAGCACCGTCGCGTTAGCAAGTTAAGTCGCGGCGTGTTTCAAGGGGGCAGTGTGCCGTCATGAAAATGAATACTCGTTCAGCCTCAAACATCAGCCTTATCGCAGTCCTCACGCTTGCCATTGCCGGCTGCTCCAGCGGCAGTTCCAACCCGCTTGCTGCTGTCCAGGCCGCCCAAATGAAAAACATCGGCAACTTCTCCAACACCGTCTTCCTCGGCGACTCCCTCACCGCCGGCTACCAGAGCGGCTCCCTCCTCGACACCCAGCAGATCCACGGATGGGCGCCCCTCGTAGCAGCCCAGGCGAAGTTCAACATCGTCCTGCCCCTCATCGCCCCGCCCGGCGCACCCAGCGTCCTCCAGCTCGATTCGCTCGGCCCACCGCCCGTCATCAACCCAACACCCGGAACCACGACAGGCCGCGACAACCCCGCAACCCAGGCCACCGATCTCGCCGTCCCCGGCGCTTTCCTCAACGACATCGCCAACACCGTCCCCCTGCCCAATCCAGCCCCGGGACAGCAGCAGATCAATCAGCTCGTCCTCGGCTTCCCCGGTCTCGGCTACGGCCAGGACTTCAGCCAGGCGACCTTCGCCATCAATGCCCAGCCGACCACAATCTTCCTCTGGGCAGGCAATAACGACGCCCTCATCGCCGCACTCACCGGCACGCCCGCGTCCATGACATCGGTGGCCAACTTCACCACGCAGTACACCGCGCTCATCACGCAACTCTCCAGCCTCGCCCCCGCCCACCTCGTCATCGCCAACATCCCCAACGTCACGCTCGTGCCCTACCTCCAGCCCGCCGCGCTCGTCCTCGCCGAGTACTCCGCCGCCACCCACCTCCCCATCGCCACACTCAGCGCCCTCTTCGGCATCGTCCCCGGAGACTACGTCACCCTCGAAGACGGCTTCGCCGAGATCTCCGCCATCCTCGCCGGCACCCAGAAGACCCCCATCTCCGACGCCGGTGTCCTTACCGCCGCCGAAGCCGCCACCGTACAAGCGCAGGTCACCGCCTATAACGGAGTCATCGCCCAGCAAGCCAAGTCCATCGGAGCCACCCTCGTCGATATCAACGCCCTCTTCACCCAAGTTGCAACCTCCGGCCTCACCGTCAACGGATACACCGGCACCACTGCCTTCCTCGGCGGCGTCTTCTCGCTCGACGGCATCCACCCCACCAACACCGCCTACGCCGTCGTCGCCAACACCTTCATCGACACCATGAACGCCAACATGGGAACCAAAATCCCCGACATAGACCTCGGGCCAATCGCCGCCACCGACCCCTTATGGCCGCCCAACCTCGTTCCTCACACCATTGCCGCAAAACCAATGGCTGCACCCACCACCATGGGCCGCAAAACCGACAACGTCATGCTCGGATCATGGAAGCGTTAAAAAGCGTAACGATCAAAAAGCGAGATCAAAGAGATAGAGGGGATCAAAGAGATAAAAACGGGAAAAAAGAACAAGAACCAAAAAATTCGGCCACCTAACTCCGCCTAACCGCTTTTGCCTTTGCTCTTATCCGTCTCTCGTTCTTTAAAAATCCGCGTCCATCCGCGCCATCCGCGGTCGCCCTGCTTCTATCAGCCTTTATCCCTTCGATCACCGTTACGCCTTGTCTTCGTCAGGCATCCGCACCGGCTTCACCGCCATCACATCCAGCCGCTGCAGCACCTTCCGCGCCAGCCCCGTCAGCGGCATTCCACCCAACCTGTTCGTCCGCACCCACTCCAGATCGTCCTTGCCCGCCGGCACCGCCCGCCGCAGCCCACGATCCCCCGGGCCATTCGCCGCAAACACCTGTACGTAATAGTTCGTATTCGTAATCGAGTGCCGTACACGCAGCATCGGCTCCCGTCCTTCAACCGCATCCTGCGGCAGCGGAGGCAGCTCATACATCCCCGGCATCAGGCTCGCGTCCTCTGCCCTTCGCTCCAGCAGCACCTCCGTCACCGTCCCGCTCTTCCTCAAACTCAGAAGATACGCCGCGGGCCTGCTCTTCTGCGCCTCGCGCGGTGGCGTCGCATGCTCTCCTCTCGTCCTGCACATCCCATACACAGGACAGTGCAGACACATCGGCGCCTTCGGCAAACAGATCGTCGCCCCCAGCTCCATCATCGCCTGGTTGTGATCCCCCGCCGCATTGCACTTCCCGTTCATCCGCTTCTTCGGGACCAGCGCACTGGCCTGCTCCTGCACAAACTGCCTCTCCGCCGCGGTCCCCACCTCGGGCCTTCCCGTCAGGCGCAGCAAAACCCGTTCCACATTCCCATCCACCACGGCAATACTCTCGCCAAACGCGATGCTCGCAATCGCCGCGCACGTATACTCGCCGATGCCCGGCAGCGTCCGCAGCTCCACCGAAGTACGAGGCAACACTCCCCCCCGCTCTTCCACGATGAACTTCGCCGCTTTGTGCAGCATCCGCGCGCGCCTGTAGTACCCCAGCCCCGACCACGCCGCCAGCACCTTCTCCTCCGAGGCCAGCGCCAGCGCCACAATCGTCGGAAACCGCCGCAGAAAGTCCTCATAATGCTCAATCACAGCCGCCACCCGCGTCTGCTGCAGCATCACCTCCGAAACCCACGTCCGGTAAGGATCGCTCACTCCGCGCCAAGGCAACTCTCGCGCATGAACCCGGTACCAGTTCATCAACCTGCGTCGGAAGGCCAGCGCATCCAGCCCGGCACTCGCCGGAACCATCGCCATCTCATCTAGATCTTCCAGAAGTACTGCACTTCCATTCACACGCATCGTTGCAAGTCTACCCGCCCGTGGTCGATATCCGCATCTTAAACTCACCTCGAGTTGAGAAACCATCTTAGAACGAAATCGCGCCCAAATTGAGCGCCGCATCGATCGTCAATATTACAAGTCGACTTTTAAGACGGATAGCTCCCGCGTGAGGATAAGCGCCATCGATATGGCCATGAAATTCCCCTCCCGGCTTGTTTCTTCCGGGAGGGAAATCCGCTCAGTTCCCGGTGGGAAGCGGGATGTTGAATCCGTCTTTCTGGAGCATCTCGCGGACGTATGCAAACCGCTGATACTGGGTCAGCGTGATGGGGCCTGAGTAGCCTTCGCTCTGCAGCTTTCGCGGAGGATATTGGATGTAGGTCTTCATGAGGTCCTTCATGGCCGCGTTGAAGGTGACCAGGGTCCACGTGTGTTCGGTGAAGTTGTTCATGAAGATGTCGTACCGCTCCTGGGGATCGGCCCAGAGGTCGTAGATCTGGGGGACGGTGGCGACGTATTTTTCCGGCCCCTTCCATCCAAGGTTGGAATCGACGGCGAGACCGCCGGTAGCCTGTCCATTGTCGCCGCGAATGTTGAATTCGGCCTTGAACCTGCCGACGCGAACGGCGCCGGGGGTGAGCTCGTTCTCAGTGAAGTAGAACCAATCATTTCGCTTGGATTTGCCGGTGCCCAGCAGGACAGGAGTCATGTCGTAGCTGTCGAAGATGATGGGCTTGCCTTCGCGGTCGTTCTTGGGCAGATCGATGCCGGCCAGGTTCGCGAAGGTCGCCATGAAGTCGAGACTCCCGAGAATGTCGCTATTGCGGGAGTTAGCCTTGACGTGACCGGGCCACCATGCGATGGCGGGGACACGCGCGCCGCCTTCACGGTCGGTGCCCTTGGTGCCGCGGTAGGGTGTGTATCCGGCGTCGGGGTAGACGTCCTGCCATGCGCCGTTGTCGGTGGTGAAGATGACGAGGGTATTCTTGTCGAGGCCAAGCTCACGGAGTTTATCCATGACATGTCCGATGCGGCTGTCGAGCTCGAAGAGGGAGTCGCCGTACTTGGACTTGAGCGGCGACTTGCCGATGTACTCTGGCGCAGGCATGTTGGGCTGGTGAACCTTCATGAAGTTGATATCGATGAAGAATGGCTTGCCTGCCTTGGCGGCTTGATCGAGGTATTCGAGCGCGTCTTTCTCGACGTACTCATCGAAAAAAGGAATGCCGACGACACCCTTCTCCGGCGTGTTCACGTACTGGCCGTTGATCTTGAAGTCTTCATGCGGCTTTTCGCCTGCATTGCCTGATAAGGAGCCCTTGGTGATCTTGGCGAACATAGCGCGGAGCTCGGGGTCCATATCCGGGAACCAGGTGGGATCGGCGTAGGTGTAGGCGTTGAGGTGGTAGAGACCGCAGTGCTTCATGACGTCGAAGCCCTGGGCGTTGGGCAGGGCATAATCATCCTCGCCGAGGTGCCACTTGCCAGTGAAGTACGTTCCATAACCGCCGGTCTTTAGTACGGAGGCAAGTGTCCACTCTGCGTGAGGAAGGCCGCCGCCCTGTCCCTGGAAGGCGACGGTAGTCATGCCGGAGCGATTCGGGTTGCGGCCGGTCATGATGGCTGCGCGCCCCGGGGTACAGCTGGGCTGACCATAGAAAGAGAAGAAGGTCATGCCTTCGTTGGCCATGCGGTCGAGGTTGGGAGTGGGGATGCCGCGGTTCAAACCGCCACCGTAGACGCCGAGATCGCCCCAGCCAACGTCATCTCCGACAATGAGAACAATGTTCGGTTTGGTCCCACGTCCATCTTGTGCATGAAGCAGCGACGGAATCAGCATCGCTGCAGTTACGATGAGCATGGCCGAAAAGGCCCGTAAGCATTGTGTTGTTCTCATGTTTTCTCCTCTAGGTCAATCAACGTTGCCGTGCGAGAAAATGTGATCGACTGTAGTTCTCTGAAACTTTTCGGTTGATCTGTAATGTTTCGACCGATAGTTTCGGAACAATCCAGGCGAAACCGGATACCATCGCTTACGACGGCTGTCGAGCTCAGCTACGGTACTATAGCCCCCCAAAAAATCGAAAAAAGCTGTCAATTTTGGCAGGCCGGAGTGCCCGGGGGGTTGCTGACGACTCTTGTTTTGATCGGTTGATTCCGCTCGCCCCACTCAAATACTCTTCACGCTCACTCCGCTCGCAACGCCACCATCGGACTCACCTGCGTCGCTCTCCACCCCGGCACGAATGCTGCCCCCAACGCCGTGATGATTAGCACCGCCGACACCAACCCCAGGCTCACCGGGTCGGTTGGCTTCACGCCTACCAGCATGTTCTCCACCAGCCGCGCCAGCACTACGCTGATCGCCACACCAATCACAATCCCCACGCACGCCATCCTCGTCGCATGTCCCAGAACCGACCGTAGAATCGTCCCGCGCTCCGCACCAAACGCCATCCTCACTCCAAACTCAAACCTCCGCTGCCCCACCGAGTACGCCACCGTCCCGTACACCCCCAGCATCGCCAGCAGCAGTCCCACCCCCGCAAACAACGAGATCAACGCAGCGCGAAACCTCTCCGCCGCAATCGATCTGTCCATCATCGCGTCCATCGTCGTGTACCTCCGCGCAATCAGCGGGTCCACCCGCGCAATCCTCTCATCCACCGCACTCATCAAGGTCAGCGGCTTCACCCCCGTACGCAACACCACATGAATCTGGTTCGCATAGAACGGATGCTGGGTCATCGGCATGTACAGCGTCGCCCCTGGCTTCTCCGCCGGAGAGCCTTGCCGCACATCGCCCACCACGCCCACCACCGTCATCCACTTGTCCGAGTCCAGTCCGCAGCGAATCTGTTTGCCCACCGGATCAGCATCGCCAAAACTCTGCCGCGCCAGCGACTCGCTGATCACCGCCACCATCTCGCTCTCATGCGTGTCCTCCGGCCCAAAATCCCTTCCCCGCCTCACCGGAATCCCCATAGTCCTGAAGTACCCGGGGCTCGACACGCTGAAGTACGACCACGCCGGATGATCCGCATCCACCAGCAGACCTCCTCTCGTCTCGTAGTAGCCGTTCGATCCATAGTTTCCCGTCGGCAACCCCATCACTCCCGCCACACGCTCCACACCCGGCAGCTGTCCCAGTTGACCAAACAGCTCATTGAACTGCTGCACAGCCCTCTGCCCATCCATCTCACTCTGCGCCGGAGCGTCCGCATCCACCACCAACATCTGCCGCGTCTCGTAGCCCATGTCGCGAGCATTCAGCGTCATCATCGTCCGCAGCAGCAGACCCGCGCCCACTGCCAGCACAAACGTCGCAGCCACCTCCGCCACGACCAGCCCATCACGCAGAAGTCCCGCGCTATGCCGCGTCATCCCTCGCGAAGAATCACTCTTCAGCGCCTCCGCCGGGTCAACCTTCGCCGCACGCATCGCCGGCAGCATCGCCGACAACACCGCAGTCACCACCGACAGCCCCAGCGCAAACCCCAACACCCACACATTCAAATGAATCTCGCTCGTCCTTGGCAGCTCCTTCGGAGCCATCGCCACCAGCACTCGCACCGTCGGAAACGCCAGCAGCACGCCCGCCGCGCCGCCAATCAGCGCCACCAGCAGGCTCTCCAGAAATACCGGCTGCATCACCCTCCAGCGCGAAGACCCCAGCGCCCTCCGTATCGCCAGCTCTCTCTGCCGCTCCATCGATCGCACCAGCTGCAGGTGCATCACATTCACACACGCAATCAGCAGAATCAGTCCCGCCGCTGCCCACAAAAACATCAGTGTCGCCCGCGAATCTCCAGTCAGCGCCTCCTTCAGCGGCTGCACCCTCATCTCTTTGCTGCGATTCTCCTTCGCATACGCCGCCCGCAGTCTGTCCGAGATCGCACTCAGCTCCGCCTGTGCACTCTTGAAGTTCGCATCCCCACGCAGCAACGCCACCGCCTTGTAGTTGAACGCTGTCCGCGACTTCGACTCCGGCACCATTGGCGATGCCATCCACACCTGCGTCCCATTGGGAAAATCGAAGCCCGCCCCAACCACGCCCACAATCTCCAGCGGCTCTCCCTCCACGCGCATCACCTGGCCCACTGCGGCTTGTGCATTGCCAAAGTTATCCCGCGCAAAACGTTCGCTCACCAGCGCCGTATGTTTCGCATCTGCGTCCGTATACAGGCGTCCCGCCACCGGCGTCAGCCCGAACACCCGCGCAAAATTCGCGTCTGCCAGCGTCACCACCGTGTACGCAGCGTGGTCCTTCAACTGGACCCCAAGGCTGCCTCCGCTGTACAGGCTCACCGCCTCCAGGCTCCGCGCCTGCTCACGAACATCCGCCGCATCCGGCCCCGTCACACGCGGAACCGTCTTGCCCTTTTCTTCCCAATGCGTCTGCAGAACCGCCAGCCTCTCAGCGTTCCTGTAGGGCAGCGGAGCCAGCAGCACACGCTCCACCACAGTGAAGATCGCCGCGTTCGCCCCTATCCCCAAAGCCAGCGTCAGCACCGCCGTCACCGTAAACGCGGGATGCTTCCACAGCTGCCGCGCCGCAAAGCGCAGATCGTCCATCAAGACCTTCACACCGTTCTCCCACCCGTACTCGCTCGCCCGCTCCCGCGCAACCGCCGTACTCCCTCCTTCTCTCCGCGCCGCCTTCTTCGCCTCATCGGGCGAAAGCCCGCGTGCTCTCCACTCCGCTTCGGCTTCCTCAAAGTATTGCTCTACCTCATCGGCAACATCCCGTTCGCGTGCGCCCCTGTCCCGCAGGCCGCGAAGACCATAACGGAGCTGCCGCCAAAGAGACATCTCTTCAGCCCTCCATCTCAAGCAGTCGCGCAACCGCAAGCGACCGCCGCTTCCAGTCCGCCGTCTCCACCTGTAATTGCTTCCGGCCAGTTGCCGTCAACGTATAGAACTTCGCTCGCCGCGAGTTCTCCGTCTGTCGCCACTCCGAGTCCAGCCATCCCGCCCGCTCCAGCCGCTGCAGCGCAGTCAGCAGCGACCCGGGATTCATCTTGAACACACCGTCCGAGATCTGCTCCACCCTCCGTGCAATTCCAAACCCATGCAAAGGCCGCAGGCTGAGCGTCTTCAAGATCAGCATGTCCAGCGTGCCCTGAATCAAATCGGTGTTCGCGTCCGTCATAGGCCCGAAGACTAACTCCCTACATCTTGATTGTCAAGATGTGACCATCAAGATATAACCGGCATGAACCGTTACGCCGCCAGCTGTTCACCCTGTGCAAAAATAAATTCCGAAAATCTGCAAAAAAATCCCCACCCAAAAATCGACCGTCAGCAAACCATCTTTGCCACGCAATCCACCACACCTTGGGAACTTTTCACCACGTTTTGCGCACCTTAAAATCGCAAACCCCCAGCAAAATCGCGCCCCTCACCACGCCGAAAAAATCAGCAATTCTGATACTTCCAGTTCCGCTGTTTCCCTTCCGCCATCCACTCGACCGCCTGCGCCACCCGCTTCTCCTTGGTCTCCGTCCGCTTAGCCTCGGCGATCCATTCCACATACTCCCGCTTGCAACTGGGACTGAACGCCGCAAACGTAAGCCCAGCGGCCTTATTCTTCTTCAACGCCGCCGCCAGCTCCACCGGAACCTCCGCCTCAGCCTTCTCCACCTTCTTCATCCGCTTGGGCATCGTCTTGCCACCGGCATCGATAAAAGCCGCGGCCTGCTTGATGTATCCCATCATCGTCTTGTTCGAAGGCAGGTCCTTCACGCTGGCAATCTTGCCCAACTTCCCCATCCCATCACCAGCCAGCACACCATCCTTCCGCATCGCCGCAGCAACCTCACCACCCCACAAATTGAAGCTGCAATGCGCCTTAAACCCCGCAATATTACTGAGGATCTGCCCCTTATACACAAAGAAAGGCATACTCCACTTCATCTCTTCCACCACCTCCGGACAACCTTTATGGATCAATTCGCGCAGATGCTCCAGCACAGGCTGCGCAAACGGCGCGGCCTTCGCAATATAAGCATCCACCTTCGGGCTAAAGTCAGTGCTTTTCACGCCAGCAGTCTACACCAGCCCTACAGCGTATCCCCAGCCTTTGTCTTCGGAGCTGCCGGCGTTGGCTTGATCGGATACGGCGGCCCCTTCGCCAGCACCTTGTCCATCTCCGCGTCATACCCATAGATATCGTCGAAGAAGTGGACATCCCCGTCCTCCTCAACCCACGCCGTCGCATAGAAAATCACAATCGGCAGAGGCGTCTTCAGGCTCACCGTACGGTTGTCCGGTCCGCTATTCATCGCAGCCTGAACCTTCTGCAAATCCCAGTCTCCACCCTGCGTACCAAGCACCCAAGCCGCCAAATCATCCGGCTTCTGCACGCGAATACACCCATGGCTGAAGTCCCTTCGCGACCGGTCAAACAGCGAAACCGCAGGCGTCGAGTGCAGATAAATATCGTACTGATTCGGAAAGATAAACTTCACCAGCCCGAGTGAATTCTTCGGCCCCGGCTTCTCCCGCACCATCACGCCACCCTGCGCCACCTGCTTCGCCGTGTAGTTCGTCAGCACATTGCCTTTGCTGTCAGTCACCTCAAAGTTCTTGCTGGCCAGATACCCTTGATTCGCGTTCATGTGCGGAACCAGCTCTTTCCGGGCAATGTCCACCGGAACATTCCAGTAGGGCCTGAACACCAGGTACTTCATCATGTGCGTAAACACAGGCGTTTGGTGCTGTCCCATCACCTTGCCCACCACTACCTTCATCCTGAAGTCGAGCTTATGATCGGCATCAAACCCACGCAAAATAAACTCCGGCAAGTTCACCAACAGCCGCGGATTCACATACGGATCAGGCAACCAGCGCCACCGCTCCAGCGAGTTTTGCAACTGCAGCACGCGCTCCGTCATAGGCACATTCAGGCTCTTGATCGTCTGCGGCGTCAGCTTCCCATCTGTTTCAAATCCGTGCCGCTCCTGATAATGCTTCACACCATCGGATAATTCTTTATCAAAGACATTCGTCTTCGGTGAGCCGCCTTCCATGTCGCCTTCGAGCCGCAACCTCGTCAACAAAGCGGCGGCGGCGGGATAGTCTCCACCCACAGAGACCGCCTTCTCCACCATCGGTAATGGTTCCAAACTCACTTGCTGCTGCTGCGCCATCAGTTCCAGATAGTGCGCCAACGCCGCCTCAGACTTCCGATACTGCTCCGAGTCCGGCTCAACCTTCGCGATCAAACCCGGCACATCCGTAGCATCCACCGCGTTATCCGAGACGAACTCCGCCAGATCGTACTTCTTATCCTCAACGTTAATGTCGAAGTTGAAGTGCGAGGGATTTACGCGCCCAATCCGCAGATCCGAGATGTACCGCATCACGTTCACCGTCATGGCAACGTCGAAAGCCGAGATCGTATCCGCCGATTTATCGCTATTCAGCTTCTGCAACCGCGCCGCCCAACGCGAAGCGTCATAATCCTCCGGAATCAGGCCCTTTTCGCTCGCACTCTGAAACGCCTTGATAAACGCCAGCGTCGAGACCGTCGGAGCATCATCACGGGTCCACGCCACCTCATAGTTGCGGTCGTCATAGAACTGCGTGACGATCGGCTGATAGTCCGAAAAATCCGGCCACCGCAGATTTGGATTCTCCGTCGCGTCCAGCATCTCCTTCGGCAGTACCCTCTTCTCTACGATCTTCTGTACGTTCTCCGCATACTTCGTCGTGTTCGGGGCAGACTTGCTCTTGCGATGCCGGCGGCATCCGTCAGCAGTCACAAGCAGGGTAAGAACGCACACAGCAGCAACAGTGCGGAGAGAGACTTTCATCATGGGGCGAAAAACCATCCTTCAGGCTGACTATTCACGAGGCGCAACCAGTATGCAGGGACTTTTGCATATTGTCTGATGCAAATCAAATACTTTTAAGTCTCTTGGAAAATCAACGCCATCACTGAACAATCGCCGGCAACGCCATAATGCAGACCAACACCTGCATCACCAGCAACGCACCCGAGAGCCCAAGAAACATCTTCCGGTACCGCGTCTCCAGCACATCCGCGAACACCCCGCCGATGAACGTAAACAAAAACGGCAGCGCCCACAGCCACGGCTGAGACACCACCTGCGTCGTCACCAGCGGAAACAGAAGCAGCGCCATCATCAGCGGAGCAGTATTGCCGAAGTACCGGCACCGCCGAACCCCTATGTAAAGGATTGCCGCCACCCCAGACGCAACCGCGATCGGCGAATTCGTAATGTTCGTGAAAAAGTTCTTCGCGTTATCCAGCGAGAACCAGAACCGCGCCGCGCCTCCCGTAAAGACATAGCTGAACGGTGCCAGCCGAAATCCATAAAACGCGAACAGAATCGCCAGCGCGCCGAGCGCCGAGAAGATCAATATCTGCATCACATGGCTGCGTCGCCGCTCAGCGAGATACATCATCAAAACCAGCCCAGCTACCCACCCAATGATCGCCGCCAGCAGATGCGCAGCCGCCGTAAGGCCCAGTGCTGCGGTCAACAGCAGAATCCGAGGCCGCCACCTTCGCCGAGGTCCCTGCATCGCATGAGCCACGCCCATCGCCGTGTAGACCAACCCATACAGCCCCCACATCGCCAGCACATCATTATTTGGCGTCACCGCATAGCGCACGATCTCCGGAGAGAAACAATAAAGCCCCAGCGCAAAGAAACCGCCCTCATTGCCGTAAAGCCTTCGCGCCACCCACCACAACCCCGCACCCAGCCACATCGCAAAGAAGACAAATGGCAGATGCAGCAGGTATTTCACGCTGAACAGCTCGTGCCTTGCCTCCCACGTCGACCCGTTCAGCGATCCACCCGCATAGAGTCGATTCTCGGGCTTGCGGAGCTTGTCGCCGGCCAGCAACACCAGCCGTTGCGCCGTCAGCGGAAACCCAGCCAGCCGGTAAGCAAACGTTCCATCACCATTCAGATTTCCGCACGTCGTAAAGTACCCGGTCAGCGGAGATGGCCGCTCCCACATCTCCCGCCCGCACCGTGCAAACCGGTAGTCCTGCGGCGAAATCTCCTGTTTATTCACTACCCACAGACACTGCACCATAAAAACCAGCAGGAGCAGCGCAGCGAGTTGCTGTGGCCGGCCTATCTCAATCCGCGCAAACCTCAATCTCCGGCCACCTCATCCAATCCAGTCAAGACCCCGCCTCGTACACAAGTACAGATTTCTTCATCTATCGTATCGTGAGAGATATGCAGTCGCTTTCCTTCACCCCCGGCCGAGCCTTTCTTTCCGTTAACTCCCCCATCGTTCCCTGGACCGTAGTCTTCGAGGACGAGGGCATCGCCGGCTACTTCTACGCCTGCGATCGTTCGCAGGAGAAGCACGAGCACAGCATCCTCGACGCCATGCTCATCTACAACGTCGCCGCACTCGCCAAGAGCGATGCCGAACTTAATCGCCCCGAACCCCAGCGCATCGCCTCAATCGAGTGGTCCCGCGACGGCCTGCAAGCCGTCCTCTACCTCGACGGCACGGCCCAGGCCCTCTACGACTTCGAAGCCCGTGCCGGCTACTGCCGCATGAACTTTCCTAACTTCCTCGAAGAACAGGGCGACACCTGGCGCAAATCCACCCACGCCTGGTCCGAAGGCGCGATTCAGCAGTTCGAAGCCGCCCTTTATGCCTAAATACAAAGACAGACGACCGCGGATCACACGAATAAACGCGGATTTAAAGCAAAGATCAAATCAGACAATTCCTCTCCAAATCTTCGCCTTGAAATCCGCTTTTGTTTTTTGATCCGTTTTTATCCGTATAATCCGCGGTCGGTCCTCTTCAGCGGTCAGCCCAGAAACATCTCCTCGACCTCAAGCCAATCCTTCACTCGCCGATATCCAGTCACATTCGCATTGTGCGGCGAGCTATAAAGAATCCCTTCACCCTGAAACCGCCGCAGCTGTCGCGGATTGTCATCGATCAGATAGTCCGCCCGCAGAATTCCCTTGTCCCCGCAATAAACAATGTGCGAAGTCGGAATAAACGGAAAGTGTTTCGCCAGCCACCGGTACTTCTGATTGAACGACGTCGGAACCTCCATCGCCGCCGTGGCAATAAAGACCTCATAGTTCATCTGCAACCGTCGAAGCACTCGCTGCGACTCCGGCATCACCGTTAGCACTTCAAAGAAGTCCTCTGATCGCATATGACGGTCGACCACCGAATGGCGGTCCGTCGAAACCACATCCCAAATCCACTTACCATGCAGATCTTCCGCCGTAATCTGTTCTCCGAAGTGTTCGTTGTATCGCGTCAGATGCTCCGTCAACGCATCCGCAATCACCTCGTCCATGTCTACACAAATCCGTTTCACAGGGCCCTCAACGTTCTTAATCAATTCAAAGCGATCGAATGATCGACGCCGCAATGCTCTCCACCGGCACCGTCTTTCGCTGCGGAGCGTCCCGCGCAGGGTCGTAATACAGCAGCCGCCCGCAGCTCTCGCACGTCATCATCGATTCGTCGTTGCTGCGATCGCGCAGATCGTTCCACTTCTGCGGCCGCAGCATCATCTGGCAGGCCATGCACTTCTGATTCAGCGCCTCGGCCACCGCTGTTCCCTTCGACTTTGCGATCCGGTCATAGATCGAGAGCGCCTCCTCCCCAATCTCCGGCCTCACCGCCGCTCGCTGTTTTTCCACCTCAGCCAGCGCAGCCTTATCCGCCGCAATCGTCTCCGCCGCCCTGCCCTGCTCGCGCTCTAGAACCTTCTCATCCGAGGCCACCGCCTCATCCGCCAGCGCCTTCTGCGCCTCCAGCCCTTCACTCCGTTCCATGCTCTCAAGCTCAGCGTCTTCCAACCTGTTCACCTCGGCCTGGGCAAACCCAATCTCATGCTCGAACGCCGTCACCTGCACCGTAGTCGTCGCCTGATCGAGCTGCTTCCGCACCTTGGCCATCTTCGCCTGATAGTCCTTCACATCCAGCTCCTGCCTTCGCCGCAGAGCCTCTTCCTTCGCGATCAGGTCTACGACGACAGCCCGCTGGCCTACCGTAGCTTTGAGTTTGGTTTCCAGCCCCGCCACATGCTTCGGCAGCGCAGTCATCTCATCGCGCAGGCGCTTCGCCTCAACATCAAGCCCTTGCAACACGATCAACTTTTCAAGATCTGGATGCATCGACACTCCTCACATCGCCGCAGTCAGCCGATAAAAAATATTGCCAACAGCGGAAAAACCGAAGTCTACCACTCCACCAAGTCTCTCACCCATCGCCGTCGATTGAGAACGCCAGCTCATTGGAGGATAATGGTTTCACTAGACGACGTGCGCCGTGCACAACTCCGGTGCAAGAACGTCTTTTTGCCGTACTCGCCGTTACCGGGCCTTCTTCCTTGAGCCAAAATCCCCAGGAATGGACTTACTTATGCAACTTTGGAACGACTACGAAGGAAGAACGATCGCAGACATCTTCCCACTGAACAAGCTGATCGCCCCCGAAGGCCGCAGCGCCTTCTTCTCCACCACCAACGGCACCGGAATCCCCGCAGTCATCCGCCTGATCGAGGCCCATTTCGATGAGGCTGAGATTCTCGACCGCTGGCGTAAAGTCTCAGAGATCAAACAACCTAACCTCGTCACATTGAAGAAGTACGGCCAGACCGTGGTCGACGGCACCCCGCTCGTCTACGCCCTGCTTGAGACCACCGACGCCAACCTCGCCGAAGTTCTCGGCGAACGTCCCCTCACCGTTGAAGAAACCACCCAGGTCGCCACCAGTCTCGTCGCGGCACTTCAGGCGCTGCACAGCCGCAATCTCATCCACGAGCACATCGAAGCGGCCAACGTCCTTGCCGCAGGCGAGGTCATCAAGCTCCGCAGCGACTGCATCCGCGAAGCCCCTGAGGGCAAGGAAGGTCTCGATCTCAAGACCCGCGATATCCACGACCTCGCCACCGTTCTGCTTCAGTCACTCACCCAGCAGAGCACCCTTTCCTCCAGCACAACACTGCCAGCCCCCTACAACCAGATCGTTCCCAACGGTCTCAGCGGAGCCTGGGGTCTTTCTCAAATCGCAGCCGCACTGGATCCACGCGCAGCGTCCCTTGAGCCAGCAGCCGCCCGCGTTCCTGCCCCAGCACCCCCAACGCCCGAGCCAGTAGGCTCCCAACCCGCGACTCCTCCCGATCCAACCCCCGAACCCACACCCCCCGTCCCCCTGGTTCGAGACCGCATCATCCGCCCCGTAGAGCCGGCGCCCTCCCACCGCACTGGTCTCTGGATCGCAAGCGCCATCGGCGCTCTCCTTCTTTTGTTCCTGGGTTGGCACTTCCTGCACGCCGCTCCTTCAGCCGCCTCGAATGACAACCAACCCATCCCCACCTTGGCCAACGCGGGCCGCAATGACGCCGCACCCGCCGCTCCACCTCCTGCCGCAGCCGCAACCGTACCCAGCCCTGGCCCAGCGCCCTCATCCGATCGCCGCAACCAATGGAGAGTCGTCGCCTACACTTACAACCATCAGGATCAGGCACAGCAGAAAGTCGGGGTCATCGCCCGGCAGCATCCCGACCTCAACCCCGAGGTCTTCACCCCGACCGGACACGCCCCCTTCCTCGTCACCGTCGGTGGCCCCATGAGCCGGAACCAGGCCAACGCCTTCAAAAACAAGGCTCACGCCGACGGCCTTCCCCGCGACATCTACACCCAAAACTACAGCCGCTGATTCAACCAGTTACACTGAGAGGCAAGGCGACGAAAAAGCCTTGCCTCTCAAAACTTTAAGCTGTCGGCCAGGTGAAACCCGGGGGAGAAAGCTCTCCTAACACGTATCGACTCCCCCAATTTAGCCGAATATCGCCCAACCTTCCCTCCTTGCATCACAAACTGAATCCCACCCCACCCACGCGAAATCCAATCACCAACTCATGGCTGCCTCGACGATCGAACTACCTGGCGCGGAACTATCCGCCGTACCACACATAGAAAAGCCATGGCGGCCCCGTATCAACCCGTGGATCGTCGCCATGACGGTCACGCTGGCCACCTTCATGGAGGTGCTCGACTCCTCCATCGCCAACGTGGCCCTGCCGCACATCGCCGGGGGCCTTGGCGCCACCCAGGATGAAGCCACCTGGGTTCTGACCGCATATCTGGTCGCCAACGCCGTCATCCTTCCTGCCGGCGCGTATATGACCGGCTTCATCGGACGCAAGAAGTTCTACATGATCTGCGTCGCGCTCTTCGGCATCAGCTCCGCGCTCTGCGGCATCGCGCCTTCGCTTCCTCTGCTGGTCTTCTTCCGCGTCCTTCAGGGCATCGGCGGCGGCGGGCTCGCCCCCTCCGAACAGGCCATCCTCGCCGACACCTTCCCACCGGAAAAGCGCGGCCAGGCCTTCGCGATGTACGGCCTCGCCGTCGTCGTCGCTCCAGCCATTGGCCCCACCCTCGGCGGCTACATCACCGACAACTTCGACTGGCGCTGGATCTTCTTCCTCAACATCCCCATCTGTATCCTCTCGCTCTACCTCACCCATCGCATCGTCGAAGATCCGCCATGGGTCGAAAAGCAGGTCAAAGAATCACAGAAGGGCGGCATCAAGCTCGATTTCCTCGGTTTCGGCCTTCTCGCCCTGACCTTCGGCTCGCTGGAGTTCGTGCTCGATAAGGGTCAGGAAGACGATTGGTTCTCCTCGCCTGTAATCACCTTCTTCGCCATCGCGATGCTTATCGCTTTCGTCTTTATGATCTGGTGGGAGCTGCGCCAACTGCGAATCGGCCATCGCCCTATCCTCAACCTCACTCTCTTCACGCGCCGCAACTTCGCCATCGGCTTTATTCTGATGTTCGTGCTTGGCTTCTCTCTCTACGGCACGACGGTTCTCATCCCGCAGTTCGTCCAGACACTGCTCGGCTACACCGCCGAGCTCGCCGGCCTGGTCCTCTCACCGGCAGGCCTCATGATGATGGCCATGATGCCTATCGTCGGCTTCCTCTCCGGCAAGGTCGATCCGCGCAAGCTTCTGGGCTACGGCTTCACCATGCTCACACTGTCGCTTATCACCATGCACACAATGGACCTCGGCGTCAGCTATGGCCGCCTCGTCTTCCTGCGCATCTTCCAGGCCTCGGGCTTGGCCTTCCTCTTCATTCCAATCAATATGCTCGCCTACATTGGGGCGAAGCAGTCCGAGAGCAACGATGTCTCCGGCCTCACCAACCTCGCCCGCAACATCGGTGGCTCCTGCGGAACGGCCTTCGTCGCCACCATGCTCACGCGCCGCACCGCCGCGCACGAGACCAACATGGTCCGCAATCTCACCAGCGGCAACCATGCCTTCATGGATCAGGTCGCAAAGCTCAAAGGCATGTTCGGCGGACACACCGGCGGCAACCCGCTCACCGGCGCAGGCTCTCACTCGGCCCAGGCCTACATCTACAACCAGCTACACCGTCAGGCCAACATGCTCGCCTATCTGGACATCATCCAGTACCTTGCAGTCTTCTGCGCCTTAATGTTGCCGCTGCTCTTCTTCATCCCGAAGCCACCCAAAAACGCCAGCCCCTCCGCCGGCCACTAAAACCAAAGGCAGCGCAGAATGACGTAGAAGCGATCACCTATGCTCTGTCAGCTTTGCCGTTGTCTCTTTTGTTTGTCATCCGCAGGGATCTGCTTATATAGCTTCAAATTGTTCAAAACGGCCCCTACAGTCATGACGATCAGGGCACCTATGCCGCGAAGACGTGGGAGACCTAGTCATCGATGGCTCGTGCGATTGCCGGTACGATGCACTGCGGCAAGCATGCCGAAATGCGCGACCATAGAACGTCGGACCCGACGTACATTGCTCACGCAACCGACTCAGAGCTAGACGGATTGCCAATCAGACATTGGCACAAGCATCGGGCTAGAGGGATGCTGGCCACTCTTATTGCGAATCAAGAACCGAGCTGAGTAAAGGTCGAACGGTCGCTGGCATTGACTGCCGGAGTAATCTGCGAACGATCTCGACTCACGGCATCACATCTTGGAAACTTGTCGAGACGCGACACTCTCTTCTCTGCCGGTAGGTAAAGCATCCTGACGCCTCCGGACACTGCTTGTCGAACGAGCCAGTCATCTGGCTGTATTTCAGAATCGACTCTTGAACTGATTCAGTATGAATCTTCCCAAATTCAGCCAACACCTCGCTGATACGAGCTCTTTTAAAGGCATCCTGGACATTAGCAGCTGGACGCTCAAACTGAGACCACTGTGAGACTGAGCTTTGTCACCCTTGCACCGCAAACTCTTTCAGTTTCAGTGATGAACCTCAGGAAACATCATTCAGCGAATGGACGTTGTCTGCGCTCAGATAAACAGCCAGCTCCAAATTGGCGCCAAATCTCCTACAGTCGTCAGCGTTTCAGCAACCGTCATAGGTAAAGATCAGCCTCAATCGAGTGAGCTGATCTCGAGCCGATCTGAACTAATCCAGGGGACTTCCAGCAATAATCAAAAACGAGATGAGCGCTTTGGCATTGCGATCTTCGTTTTCACAAATTCCTCAGATAATGTAGGTGCAGGATAGCTGAAGCGATCTACTGCCGCACCGCCCCATCCAGCACCGGACTCTCCAACCCACGCAGCTTGCGCCCCATCTTTCCCTGAGCATCAAACACAATCACCGCGTTAGTCCCTTTCACCAGCAGCGGAGCAGGCGCATACAGCGTCTTCTGCGGCCCCACATTCCAGATCCGCCCCAGGGCAAAGCCATTCAGCCAAAGCTGCCCCTTCGTAAACTCACTCGTATCCAGAAACGTATCGCCCGCCGCACTCGAATCAAAGGCTCCCATATAGAAACATGGCCCTTCGCAAGCCTCCGCCGAAAACCTAATCGAGCCCAGCCTATCCATGGGCAGAGAAAAAATATCCCATCCCGCAACCGGCTTGCCTGCAAACGTCACCTGCTTCGTAATACCCGCACGCTCCCCGCCAATCGTCTTACCAAAGTTCACCCGTCCCGTATTCTCCACGAGAATATCGAGCTGAGCGTTCGCCGCGACCCCATCCAGCGCCAGCCGATCCTGCTTCAGCCGTCGATCGATCACGCCCACCATCTTTCCATCCACATACACCTGCGCATAGCTGTGCAACTGGTCCAGCACCAGCTCGCCCGAACCCCCATCCGCCAGATGAGTGCGATACAGAATGTACCCATAGTTCTGGTCCACATCCTCCATGCTCAACACCTGTTCGGAATGAATCGGCTTCGGCAGATTCGTCCATAGCGAAGCCGCCTCCATCATTCTCACCTCAGGCACACGAATCGCCGAAGCCACCTTCGGCACGGGCGGCGGCGTAACACCCGTAGCCTTCGCAATCAGATCGCGAAACACAAAATACTTCGCCGTCGGACGCCCGCTCTCGTCCAGCACCGAGTCGTAGTCATAGCTCGTCACATCCGGCTCATAACTTCCCTTGCCATCGGTGTTCGCGCCATTCATCCACCCAAAGCTCGTCCCGCCATGAAACATATAAATGCTCACCGAGTAGCCCTGCGCCAGCATCCACGCCAGGTTAGCCGCCTGTTTATCCGCATTGGTATGCGCATGCGGCGACCCCCAGTGATCGAACCACCCAGCCCAATACTCGCTATTGATAAACGGCCCATCCGGCCTGTACTGCTTCAGCGTCGCGAAAGCCTTCTGCGCATCGCCGTCATGCTCTCCGCCAAAGTTGATCCCCACCGGAAGCTCCGGCAGCGAGCCATCCGGCACCTGCTCCGGCCCATCCGCCGTATACAACTGCGACTTCGTAAATCCAGCATCGACCAGCAGCTTATGGATCTGCTCCATGTAGGCATGGTCATTGCCAAACGACCCATACTCGTTCTCCACCTGCGTCAGAATGATCGGCCCGCCATTGCCAATCTGCAGCGGAGCAAGCTCTTCGCCCAGCCGCGCAATCCACTTCGCCGCCGGCCCCATGAACTTCGGATCGCTGCTCCGCACCACTGTGTCATGGTCCTTCAGCAACCATGCCGGATACCCACCAAACTCCCACTCCGCACAAACATAAGGCCCGGGCCGCAGAATCACATACAACCCCTCCTCCTGCGCCTCCCGCACAAACTCCGCGACATCTTTATTGCCCGTAAACTCATACACCCCACGCCGGCCCTCATGGACATTCCAGAACACGTACGTCGTAATCGTATTCAGCCCCATCGCCTTCGCCATGCGCAGCCGATCCCTCCAGTAAGCCCGAGGAATCCGCGGATAGTGCATCTCACCCGAGATCACACGAAACGGCTTGCCATCCAGCACGAACTGTCCACCCGCAACGCCAAAGGTGTGATGCGACGTATCCTGCGCGCGAAGCTCGGCCGAACAGCACAACACAAATCCCAGCGACAACAGCACCACAATCAATCTGGATCGCAAAGCATCTCCCCCAATAGTCCGGATTCATCAGCACAGCAAAAACAATGCGCTTGAAAACCCTCGCTCTCCTTATACATCTCCGCACCACGTCCGACAAAGATCGCCTTTTCGCCAATCGTCAATCTTGTCAATATCTTGCGCCAATCGCATCACTGCATTCTTACGAATTCCTTATGGATTCATCACGAACTTCTTATCACGCGCTCGCTAGGCTCAAATCGTTAGCGTTTGTGCGCTTCGTTCGTGTACGCGAATGCGCCACGCTGACAAGAATGGAGAAGCAAAAGTGAAAACGAAAATGAAGTCGCGCATTCAAAGGCTTGGTCTCACGGGACTGATCCTTGGAATGGGACTGACTCTCAGCGCAGGAGATCTGTTGGGACAGACGCAAGGGCCCGCTCTGCAGATAGATATCGATGACACCAAAGCAGCGCAGGACCAGAAGATTCAGCAGTTGCAGGACAAGTTAGAGGAGATTCAGCAGCAGATACTCGAACTGAAGCGAGCTAACTCTGCCCAGCCGGAGGCACACCACATCACAACAGCCAACGCCTCTGCTCCACCACCATCCGTTCTTTCGGAGGCAGAGCCCGCAATCGCCAACCCGCACAATCCAAAGTCCGAGCCCTTCGCCTTTGCCGATTTCACCTGGCTCAACGGCAACGCCCGCACGAAGGACACTCCCTACGCCACCAGTTTCTTCACGCCGGAGATACGCTCCGACGTCAACTACACCTACGACTTCCATCATCCCCAGGACAACACGATCAGCGGCTCAAGCGAGATCTTCCGCGCCAATGAGGTGCAGGTGACCCAGCTCGGAGTCGGTGGCGACTTCCACTACGACAACGTGCGCGCTCGCCTGATGACGCAGTTCGGCCTCTACTCCCAGACCACACCGCGCAACGATGCCAGCCCCGCACGAGGCCAGTGGAACCTGGCCGATGCCTATCGCTACGTCTCGGAGGCCTATGGCGGCTATCACTTGAACGTGCAGCATGGCATCAACGTGGACGCCGGCATCTTCATGTCATACGTCGGCCTGTTCTCGTACTACCAGTTCGACAACTGGGCCTATCAGCCGTCGTACGTCTCTTCGAACACACCCTGGTTCTTCAATGGCGTGCGCGTCCAATGGTTCCCCACGGCAAAGCTCAAGATCGAGCCATGGTTTGTCAACGGCTGGCAGTCCTATGGCAAATCCAACAATCGTCCCGGCATCGGTGGCCAGATCCTCTATCGCCCCAACGGTAAATGGTCCATCCTCGGCAACCAGTACGCGGTCGGACGCGACGCGCTCGGCGTCCCCAATCGTACGCGGTATCACTCCGACGACAGCGTTGAGTACAAGTACTACGACAGGCCCGCCTCTCTCATCAGCAAGGCCGCAGCCTCACTCACCGGAGACATCGGTTGCGAATCAGGCGGCGGTGTAAGCTGCTTCGGCAACGGCAAGTCCGGACCGAAACAGAGCTTCCTCGGCTTCATGGCGTACAACCGCGTGTGGTTCGATCGCGATCGCTACGCTGTGACGGTTGGCGGAGGACGCATCAATAACCCCGGCCGTTATCTGGTACTGTTACCCCCAATCAACGGAGCAACGGCCGCTTCAGGAACGCCTTACTTCACTGAGAATCCGGGCGACCAGTACAAGGCATGGGACACCTCGTTTACAGCCGACTACATGCCGAGCCAGTACTTCACCTATCGTCTGGAGTACAACCACCGTGCGGCGAACGTCCCCTACTTCAGCGGCCTGGAGGCGTGACACCCCCCGGAGGAAATACCGGCGCACCGGGTTCTGTTGTACCGGGCTGGGCTCCCGATCTTCGCTACAGCGAGAACCGGATGACCGTCGCCTTCCTGGTGAAGTTCTAATCGCCTCTCGCGATCCTTCAAGACGATTCCACACAAACACCCGCTCTAAAAACAAAGGCCCGCAGTCATCAGTCTGCGGGCCTTTTCTCTCGAAGAAATCACACTGCACAGACTTAGAATTCCGTTCTCACTGACATCGGCGCCCGTAAGATACAGCTCCATCGAATCTCCTTTCCGATCAATCCGATCGACGATATGCTGACAGCACAATCACCTCCAGACATAACCAGGAGCCTTCAACGTTGAAGCTCACTCTTTTTTCCTCCCGATGGTTCCGATACCTGACTAACACCTTTGTTCTCGCAACCTGCTTCAGATGCACCTCCGCGCTTGCGGTCGGTTGCAAGGTTACAAATGCCCACGCTCCTTCCGAAGCTGAAAGCGCCTTCCTCCACAGCGAATACGATCGCGCAACTACCCTCTATCAGGCGCAGCTTCAAAGCAATCCAAACGATCCCGCTCTCACCGCAGGCCTGGCAATGGTCCTGCTCAAGCAGCAGAAAGTGAGAGAGGCGGAGCAGGTAGTTCAGAAGGCCCTCTCCCACAACCCCGCGTCAGCGGTTCTGCTTACCTCACTCGGCGAGGTCCACTACCGCGAAGGTGCGCCCTGGCTCGCGAAAGCCGATGTCGATGCAGCCATGAAGGCTGACCCCTGTTATCCCCGCCTCCATCTGCTCTATGCCAGGGTTCTGCGCCTCAACTCCTTCTACGCCACCGCGGCAAAGGAGATCGCGACTGCCTATGCGCTCGACCCAGCCGATCCCCAAATCCGCCTGCAGTGGATCGACACGCTTCCAATCAAAGAACATGTAACCGAACTGGAAACCTACCTCTCCAAGGCTAACGGCGACGATCCGGACACTACCCGAGATCTCCGCTACTCCCTCGAATACCTCAAACAACAACTCGTTACACCCCGCAGATCCTGTCGTCTCGTCTCCAATACCAGCACGTCGACAATTCCGTTCGCCGACATGATGTACGACGCCAAACGCATCCGCGCCTTTGGCCTTGACGTAAAATTCAACGACCACAACGCACGCCTTCAAATCAACACCGAAGACGGAGGCCTCGTCATCAGCCGCTCCGTCGCCGAGCACGCAGGCCTCAAACTCCTCACCAAAGCGGAAATCGGTGGCATCGGTAGCGAAGATCTCAAACCCGGCCACATCGCAATCGTCGACGACATCAGAATCGGTTCCCTCGAATTTCGCGATTGCGAAGTCCTGGTCATCGATCAACGAAACATAGTCGACAGCGACGGCCTGATTGGCCTGGACGTCTTCTCCAACTTCCTCGTCACGCTCGATTATCCCGTGCACAAGCTGCTGCTCGCTCCTCTACCTCCACGACCCGATGACACTGCTTCGGCCGCGCCCACGCTCGAAACCGCCAGCGATCCGGGCGGGGGCGACTCCGCCAAGGCCCCCGAAATCAGGACTGTAAGACTTACACTCCCCTCCGTTGCACCCCACGACCGCTATGTAGCGCCGGAGATGAAGGACTGGACCGCCATCTACCGTATCGACCAGAACCTCCTGATCCCCGCGTCAATGAACAACAGCAAGCCGACGATGTTCCTTCTGGCAACCTCCGCACCCTCAACCGCGGTCTCTCCCGATGTCGCCCGCGAAGTCACAAAGCTACGCGTCATCGATGGTATGCACATTCGCGGAACCGATGGGAGGCTCGACAAGGTCTACAACACAGAAAGCATTACCTTCAAATTTGCCAACATCTCCCAGAAAGTGGACGGCGTTATTGCGTTCGCAATGCCCTCCTTCAGCAAAGACTTAGGCATGGAAGTCTCGGGCTTCATCGGCACGACAGCTCTGGACCAGATGACGATCGGCATCGACTATCGTGACGGCCTCATGAAGTTCTCTTACAACCCCGAACGCGCAGGCAAACAGGGCCGGTAGATGTTTGCAGTAATCCTCTTCGTTGCAATCGAAGAGAGGGGCGCAGCCAAAGTTCGGCCGCACCCCAGCAACAGAACCATCAATCAAGACGTCTACACCGGCTTAGGATTCCGCTCCTCAAACTGCCGCTGATGCCAGTACGGATAAGCCAGTCCAACCTCACTCGCCGCATCCAGCTTCGCAATCTGTTCCTTGCTCAGCTCCCACCCAATCGCGCCAAGATTCTGCTTCAACTGCTCCTCATTCCGAGCCCCAATAATCACAGTCGAAACCGAAGGCCGCCGCAGCACCCAGTTCAGCGCAATCTGCGGAACCGTCTTGCCCGTCTCCTTCGCCACCTCATCAATCGCGTCGACAACTTTATACAAATACTCATCCGGAACCTGCGGCCCCTGCGCGGCAGTCACATGCAACCGGCTCTCCTTCGGCAGCGGCTGCCCCCGTCGAATCTTCCCCGTCAATCTTCCCCACCCAAGCGGCGACCACACCAGCGCACCCACACCCTGATCCAGCGCCAGCGGCATCAACTCCCACTCATAGTCACGCCCCACCAGCGAGTAATACGCCTGATGCCCCACATACCGCGCCCATCCATACCGCTCGCTCACGCTCAGCGATTTCATCAGATGCCACCCGGAGAAATTCGAGCACGCGATGTACCGCACCTTGCCTTCGTGCACAAACTTATCCAACGTATTCAGCGTCTCTTCCACCGGGGTCGTCGCGTCAAAAGCATGCAGATGATACACATCCACATAGTCCGTCCCCAGCCGCTTCAAGCTCCGCTCCAACGACTGAATCAGGTGATACCGGCTCGATCCCACATCATTGGGGCCCTTACCCAAACGGAACGTAGCCTTCGTCGAGATCAGCAGATCCTCACGCTTATGATGCGACAGCGCCTTACCCAACGCCGTCTCGCTGCTGCCGTCCGAATAAACATCGGCAGTATCAAAAAAGTTCAGCCCCGCATCCATACAAATCCCGACGATCCGATCCGCCTCTTCCTGCGTCGTCTCCGACCACGCCTTGAAGAACTCATTCGCCGCACCAAACGTCCCCGCCCCGAAGCAAAGCTCCGGCACCTTCAATCCCGACTTACCAAGCTGTCTGTATTCCATACCCATGGGATGCCACCACCCACCCCAACGTTTCACATGAATCAGCAAAAACGATGGCTCCGTCCATGACTCAAATCTTTGAGAGAGAGAGAGAGAGAGAGAGAGAGAGAGAGAGCAAGATCCCTACGGATCCACCGGTCTCCTCTCTAGCGCTCTGCAAGAACCGGGACTTCGGAAGCATCCTCCACTCGCTCCCCCGCAATCTTCTTCGTCAGCACCGCAATCGCCTGCCGCAGCCCGGCCACGTCCTGCTCAAATCCCCATCCCGAAATCCTCGCCAGCGCGTTCTGTCCCATCTCTTCCGCAAGCCCCGGCGTATCCACAACCTTCCGCAACGTCTCCGTCAACGCGCCAACATCCCCCACCGGATACACAAAACCCTCAACCCCATTCGTAATCAAATCAGGATGGCAGCCCACATCATCCGACACGATCACCGTCCGCCCGGCATTCATCACTTCATTCACGATCAAGCCCCAAGGTTCATGTCGCGACGGCAACACAAACACGCTGGCCAGATCGAAGAACCGCGGCAGCTCCGACTGATTACGGAACCCGCAGAACCTTACTCCCTCAAGACCCCCAGCCGCCTTCTCCAACTCCGCCCTCGCCTCGCCATCTCCCACAATCACCAGATACGGCGCCGATCCGCGATCACCCTTCGCAAGCAATCGTTTGTACGCCTCCAGCAGATGATCGCAGTGCTTACGATGCTGCAGCTTCGACGCAAACAGAATCACCTTGCGCCCAGCCTCAAGCTTCAGCTCAGCCATCAGCTCTTCGCGCCCCAGTGCCGCATCTGCTGCTCTTCTTCTGAAAAAACTCGTTATCGACCGCATACGGCATATCGAACAGAGGCACTCTGTCGCCAAAGTAGTGCTGCCAGTACTCCCTGTTCAGCGTTCCTATCGATAGCACACCATCCACCATCTGCTCGAGTCCAACAAAGAAAGCCTCTTTAGCCCTCAACTTCATCCCGGTCCGCGATCGGTCGCGCAACCACGACTCCGCCCGCAGCAGTACCGGAATCCCCAGAGACTTTGCCGCCAGCATCCCATGCATTGTGTTCACCGTGCTGTATCCATGCACCCAAAGCAGGTCATACGCAGGCCGCCCATCCCTCCCACGCAAACGCCCAACAATTCCCCGGCTTATAGTACTTGTAACCGATTGAGTTACATTATCGCGAAGCGCAGGCAGAAACTCATACTGATAGCCATCCAGCAGTGGCACATCCCACTTCACCGCCACGCCGAAGCCCTTATCCTGGTACCCGCGCACGGAAAAGTCCGACCCGAACAATACCGTCAGGTCGATATCCGGTTCTTTGGCAATCCGCCGCAGCAAGGGAACCTGGTATTGAATTGGATGACTTACAAGATAGGCGAGCCGTACACGTCGTTGCACATCCAAATACTACCGCAGTCGCAGCCCTACTCCACCGGCTTATCCACCTGCGACTGATACACCTCCTCCACCCGCTCCACCGTATCGATCTCCTCCACCGGCTTATCCGTCCTGATCCGCATAATCCTCGGAAACCGCAGCGCAAACCCGCTCGCATGCCGCCCACTCCGCATAATGTTGTTGAAGGCCACCTCCAGCACCATCAGCGGTTCAACCGTCCTGAAAAACCCCTGGTCCTCGAGCGTATGCTCCATCATCCACGCGCTCATCTCCGCAATCTCCGCATCCGTCAGCCCCGAATAAGCCTTCCCCACATTCAGCAGCTCTCCATCCGCGCCGCGCACAGCAAACGTATAGTCGCTCAAAATCCCCGCGCGCTTCCCATGCCCAAACTCCGCCCCCGTCACCACCACATCCAGCGTCGCCAGCTCCCGCTTCAGCTTCACCCACGCCAGTCCACGCCGCCCCGGCTGATACACCGACCCCGCCGCCTTCAGCATCACGCCCTCATTCGCCCGCGCCCGCGCCTCCGCATACGCCCGATCGATATCCTCCGCACTCTCCACCAACCGGCTCGGCGAGATCAGCAGCCTCTCCACCGCCTCACCATCCGGCTCAGCAAACATCAACCCCTGCGCTCCCTTCTTCCGCTCATCCACCACCAGCGGAGACCGCGCCACCTCCACCAGCTTCTCCACCACCGCCTCCAGCCGATTGCGCCTCTCCCGCAGCGGCCGCTCCAGCAGCAACTCCCCATCGGCATACATCAGATCGAACGCCATAAACACCACAGGAATCTGCTCCCGCCACTCATTCGAAACCCGCTTCCGCCCGATCCTCTGCCCCAGCACCGCAAACGGCAGCGCCCTCCCCGCCTTGCAAATCCCACCCCAGAATCTCCCCATCAAAAATCAAGCGGCCCCACCCCCGCCTCTCCCACCCCTGCAAACGCCTCCGCCAACTCCGGAAAACTCTCCGTCACATCCTCCCGGTTCCGCGAGTAGATCGCCACCCTCCCCACCTGCTCCCGATCGCCACAATGCACCTGCGCCCGCATCCCGTCATACTTGTCCTCCAGAAACGCCTCGATGTGCACCACATCCAACCTGCTAACGTGATCCTCAGCCCCATCGGCCACCCGCTCCGACAAATCCTCATCCTGACCCACCAATAAACTGTCATCCTGAGCGAGCGCGCAGCGCGAGTCGAAGGACCTGCGGTTGCATTTGCCGTTGCCTTCGTCTTTGCCGTTGCCTTTGCCTTTGCCTTTGCCTTTGCAGTTGCAGTTGCAGTTGCGGTTGCGTTGCGGTTGCAGTTGCAGTTGCAGTTGCAGTTTTGTTTGTCATCCCGTAGGGATCTGCTTCTGTCGTTGCAGTTGCCTCTCCTCCATCCGCGACTCCCCGCAAACCGCTCCACCGCCTCCTCCGGCGACTCCACCGGACTCGCCAGCATGAACCCCAGCGGATGAAACAGCCGCATCCGCGCCTCCCCCAGCGTCCCCGCAAAAGCCCTTCGCACCGCCGCCCCCAAATCGGCCTCCAGCATCACCGCATTCCGCACCACAGCAACCGGCACAGAAGCCGCCACTGCAATCGCCTCTTCCACCAGACTCTGTTTCACCCCAATCCGCATATCCCCACTCATCAGCTTCAGCAGATACTTAGCCTCCAGCGGCGAAGCCCGCCGCAACAACCCCTCCACCAACCCCGCCCGCACCGCCGTAGTCCGAGCCACCGCCATCTCCGCAAACGCTTCCGCCACTTCCTCCAACGTCAACCCCGCAGCAGCATCAGGCTCTTTCGACCCAGCCAAAGAACCGGATTCCAAAGAACCGGGTGCCCCATACATGGCAGTTTTACCGCCATGTGTGGGTTTCGTCCCAGCCCCAGCCTCAGCTCCAGACAACAAATCAAACCCAGCCGCACCCAAATCCCCATGCCGTTTATAAGCCGCCGTAAGCTCCCCACCCGAAGCCCCACTCACCGCCAACAGAGCCTTACTCAACAAAGCCCCACCTGCATTCAACTTCCGCGAATCCGCCTCAGCAAACGGAGTCCCCGCCAGATACATCGCAAACAACCCAGCATCCTCCCCTGCCGGATCCCCCGCATGCACCCGGACAATCGCCTCCGCAATCGCCGCCCGCTTCTTCAGTCGACTCGCCTCACCCGCCAGCCTCTCCGCCAACTCCGCCACATCCCGAAATAGCGCCATCGGAAATTACCGACCGTTTGACCAAAAATATCCAGTTCGCCTAGCTGTGTCGACAGTTACAAGGAAGCCGTTACAACGAACTGCGTTGACACTCGATGAGGTCACGTTAAGGACTGACCTGGCGCGATTTGGTATCTCCATCGGACCCTTGCAGCTGGACTCAATACGATGCAAAACCCCGTCATTCAGAGAAAATCGCCCCTCCACTTGGTTCGAATCCAAATCGTGGATTTCATATATGTCGGTGACATCCGGTTGGAGTAAGTCAGGCAACCACCCGCGTTTGAATACTCCATCCTGCGCTGCAGCGGCTGCCGTTGAATAGTGCGACTCTGAAACCTCAGTGCATCCGACCGCAAAAATACTGCATACCGTTATCGCTGCAAAGACCTGTAGCCGTTTGCCGCTCATGGCTCCTACTTTACACCGGACCAAACTGGCCCCGATTACCCGAACCCTCCTCGACAGGAGTAACATCTAAGTAGAGTGATGAACGCACCCGCAAACCCGGTGATCTACGCCGTTTCGGCCTCCCGGCCCTTCGTGACCCCCGACCGTCACGACTTTGCCTAGCTGCGCCAATCCTCCCTCTTCCCTACCCCCTATTCCCTACTCCCTGCCTCCAAGGAGCACCCATGTTTGACCGCCTCGACCAACTCGAAGCCCGCTACGACGACCTCGCGCCATCAGATGTCCGACCCCACCCTCGTCAACGACCAGAAGAAGTTCCAGGCCATCGCCAAGCAGCACCGCGACATGGAGCCCACCGTCGAAAAATTCCGCGAGTACCGCTCCATCAAGACCGGCATCGCCGACGCCAAAGCCATGCTCGCCGAAACCGACCCCGACATCCGCGCCATGGCCCAGGAAGAACTCCTCGACTCTCGAGCCGCGCCTCGCCGAAGTCGAAGAAGAGCTCAAAGTCCTCCTCCTCCCCAAGGACCCCAACGACGACAAGAACATCATCATCGAGCTCCGCGCCGGCACCGGCGGCGACGAGGCCGCGCATCTTCGTCTCCGAGATGTTCCGCATGTACCTCCGCTTCGCCGAGCAGCACAAGTGGAAGGTCGAAGTCCTCTCCGAGTCCGAAACCGGCATCGGCGGCGGCCTCAAGGAAGTCACCGCCATCTTCGAGGGCGACAAGGTCTACTCCCAGATGAAGTACGAGTCCGGCGTCCACCGCGTCCAGCGCGTCCCCGCCACCGAAACTCAGGGCCGCGTCCACACCTCCGCCATCACCGTCGCCGTCCTCCCCGAGGCCGAAGAGGTCGACATCAAGATCGAAGCCAAGGACCTCCGCATCGACACCTTCTGCTCCTCCGGCCCCGGCGGACAGTCCGTCAACACCACCTACTCCGCCATCCGCATCACCCACCTGCCTACGCAGCACCGTCGTCTCCTGCCAGGACGAAAAGTCCCAGATCAAGAACCGCGAGAAGGCCATGCGCGTCCTCCGCGCCCGCCTCTACGAGGTCGAAGCCGAGCGCATCCACCAGGAGCAGGCCAAGGACCGCAAGCAGCAGGTAGGCACCGGCGACCGCAGCGAAAAGATCCGTACCTACAACTTCCCGCAGAACCGCCTCACCGACCACCGCATCGGCCTCACCAATCACCAGCTCAACATGGTCATGGAAGGCATGCTCCAACCCACCATCGACGCTCTCATAGCGCACTACACCGCCGAGAAGCTAAAGGCAGAAGCCACCGCAGCCTAAAACACGTTCTGCTCGCTCCCTGCGTATGATAGTCGTATCGCACGCAGGGGCCATCATTTGATGATCCGTAGGAAACAGAATCACAATACGAACCACGTACCGCAGCAAGCCGGACATCGACGCTTGCATCTCCTCATCAAACTTCGGACCGCCACCCAGATCCTCGCTCTGCTAGGCCACAGTCCTGCTTAGCCACACTGGCCTCCACGCACAGACCCCGCCCAGGCACGTGATCGTCGCCTACGTCTTTCCGCAGGATGCCGTCCTCCAGCCCGGCGACATCGCCGCCAACAAGCTCACGCGCATCAACTACGCCTTCGCCAACATCAAGGACGGCAAAATCATCGACGGCTTCCCCACCACAGCCGCAAATCTCGCTACCCTCGTCGCGCTCAAGCAGCAGAATCCCTCGCTCACCGTGCTGGCCTCCGTCGGCGGTTGGACCTGGTCTGGCAACTTCTCCGACGCCGCCCTCACTCCCCGAAGCCGCGCCATCTTCATCGACAGCGTCGTCGCCTTCATCGAGCGCCACAACATCGACGGCCTCGATATCGACTGGGAGTACCCCGGCATGATCGGCAACGGCAATCGTTTCCGTCCCGAAGACAAGCAAAACTACACCCTTCTGCTCAAAGAACTGCGCCAGCGCTTCAACCGCGAAGAGAAGCGCCTCCATCGTCGCCTCTTCCTTACCATCGCAGCCGGAGCCTCGCAAGAGTTCCTCGACCACACCCAGATGGCCGAAGTCCAGAAGTACGTCGATACCGTCAACCTCATGGCCTACGACTACTACGAGCCAGGGTCGGAGCCGACCACCGGACATCACGCCCCATTGCTCACCAGTCCCAACGATCCCAAACATATCTCCGCGGACAACTCCGTACGCGAGTACGAGCAGGCCGGAGTCCCCGCCGCAAAAATCGTCCTCGGCGTCCCCTTCTACGGACACGTCTGGGGACACGTTCCCGCCACCAATCACGGCCTCTTTCAGCCCGGCAAACCTCTCCCCAACGTCTTCGCAAAGTACAGTGACATCTCGAACACCATGCTTGGCTCCGGCTTTACCCGATACTGGGATGCGACCGCCGACGCTCCCTATCTTTACAATCCCCAGAAGCAGATCTTCGTCTCCTACGAGGACCCGGAATCCCTCGCCCTCAAATCCAAATACCTGCTCGATCACCACCTCGGCGGCATCATGTTCTGGGAATACTCCGCCGACCCCTCAGGAGTACTCCTCGACGCCATCGACAAGGGCCTCGGCCAACCCGCAGCACAAAAGGCAGCGAAATAAGGAGCGCCTTTGCCTTTCCTCTAGCCAACCATCCTCTGTCTCGGCAACAATCCATCACAGCCGATCAAGGGAGTTCTTCCACATGCACCAGCAGCACCTCATCGTTCCCCGGATCATCCGCCTACTCACGCTGGCTGCTGTCTTTTTCGTGCTCTTGCCCGCATCGCTCCAGTCTCAATCCGCGCCACCGCTCGCCGGCATAGCCCATGTAGCCATCCGCGTCCGCGACATCGCCGCCACCCGCGACTTCTACGCCCGCCTCGGCTTTCAGGAAGCCTTCTCCCTCTCCAAAGACGGAGTCATCGCCGAGTCCTTCATCAAGATCAATGACCATCAATTCATCGAGCTCTACCCCGTCACAAAACTCAACCCGAACCCCGCCTTTCTCCACGTCTGCTTCGAAGCCTCTGACCTCAGCGCCGTCTACGACGACTACGTCTCCCACGGCCTCACCCCCGTCCCTATCCGCACCGCCGAAGCCGGCAATCTGCTCTTCAGTCTCACTGGCCCCGAGCACCAGTTCATCGAGTACACCCAATATCTCCCCGGCTCCCTCCACTCCAACGACCAGGGCAAGCACCTCGACGACGACCGCATCGCCGACCGCATGATCGCCGTCTCCCTCTCCATGCAGGACCAGGCCTCCGCCCGCGACTTCTACATCAATCAGCTCAACTTCAAACCCATCGCAGGCGACCCCATGTTCCTCCACATGCCCGGCGACTCCGGCCAGGAAGTCGAGATCGCCCAACCCACCCTGGGCACTCGCGCCCGCATCACCCTTCGCCCCAGCAGCCTCGGCAAATCCCTCCGCCATCTCCACAAAGAACAAATCCCCATCATCAAACTCAAAGACACCGTAGCCTTCATCGACCCGGACGGCAACTTCATCGTCCTGGACGCCCGCTAACAGCCAATCACCCTGTCATTTTTCCAAACGGAGCGAATCAACCCCGTCCTTTTTGCTTTGATGATTAGGAAGGTTCACAGTTGCATTTGGTATGGAAATGGGTAGTCTTTAGGCACCCTATGTCAAACGAACCTGCACTTTTCGACAATCAACCAATTCGCCGAATTTATGACGTCCACACTGATAAGTGGTGGTTCTCGGTAGTGGACATCATAAAAATCCTCACTCAACAGCAAGATGTCCGTAAGGCAGGAACGTATTGGAAGGTTTTGAAAAATAGACTTTCTAAAGAAGGAAGTCAAGTGGTTACAGATTGTAACCACTTGAAATTGCCTGCTGAAGATGGTAAGGAACGGCTCACAGACTGCGCTACGGCGGAGACCTTGCTCAGACTTGTTCAATCGGTGCCTAGTCAGAAAGCCGAACCGATCAAACTCTGGCTGGCAAAAGTCGGCTATGAGCGAATGCAGGAACTTGCTGATCCTGCACTTTCGATTGACCGCGCCCGAGATGTTTGGAAAAAACAGGGACGCAGTGAAAAGTGGATCGCCAGCCGAATGACGGGCCAAGAGACCCGGAACAAGCTTACGGACTACTGGGCATCTCATGACGTCAAGCCGGGACAGGAATTCGCCATCCTAACGAACATCATCCATCAGGAATGGACCGGCGTCTCTATCAAAGAACATAAGGAACTAAAGGGGTTGAAGTCACAAAATCTTCGCGACCACATGAGCGAAGCTAAACTCATCTTTACGGCACTAGCTGAACTTTCGACTCGCCAAGTTGCAGAGACATCAGCTGCAAAGGGGTTGCCGCAGAACCAAACAGCCGCCGTGCGCGGCGGGAGCATTGCAAAACGCGCAAGACTTGAATTGGAGAAAGAAACTGGCCGAAAGGTCGTATCCCGGGAGAATTATTTACCGCCCAAGAAAACCATTAAGAAATTGAGCTGACTGGGTTAGCCAAGGTATTGCCTTTGTATCCTTTAGAAAATGAGAAGCCGCCTCCCCCCGACCCGTCTGCTTCTAACCCCACTAATCCTGCTCTCCCTCGCCCTTCCCACCCTCGCCCAACAACCCACACTGGACACAGTCCTCACCCGCCTCCAGCAAAACGCCACCATCTACACTCTCTCGCTCCCCGACTTCTTCGTCGACGAGACCTTCCGCTCGCAGGAGTTCTACGGAGACAGCCAGCGCCAGAACATCACCACCATCTCCACCCTGCGCGTCACGCACAAACCAGGAGAAGCAAACAAACCCATCAAAACCGTCGAACTGCGCGAAGTCCACACCGTCAACAAGAAACCCGCACACGGCGATCAGGTCAAAGGTCCCATCGTCCTCAAAGGCTCCTTCGACACCGCGCTCACCATGTTCACCGCAGCGCACGTCGCCTGCTTCATCTACGAACTATTGCCTCCGCCCGACCCCCAGCATCTTTTGCTCTCCTTCACCGCAAAAGATTCCGTCACTGACAATTGCCCAGCCACCATCGCCGACGAAACCGGCCGGGCCCTGCTCAATCCGCAGACGATGCAGCCCATCCACATCGAACGCACCGTCCCTCACGCCGAGGGCGCCGGCTTCGGCACCTTTCTCTGGTCCATCGACTTCGCCCCCACAACACTCGGCGACCACGTCTTCAACATGCCAACCAGCATCCGAACCAAACTCTTCAGCAAATATTCAACCCACTTCTTTCAAACCGACGCCACCTACACCGGCTACCATCACCTAACCGTCTCCAGCACCATCCTCCCCGCGACAGAATCTCCACAACCCTGACCGACGCACCTACAACTAGCCACCAGCGATCACCTCCGACGGGTGCCGGGTGCCGGGTGCCCCATTCATGCAGTCTCATCGCATGAGTGGGCATTCGCGCAACGCGCGAACCGCTTTTCTCCTCTCCGTCCTATCACCGCCACCCCACAACAAACCCACTCCGTAAAATGAATCAGTGACCCTCCGCCAGGCCTTAACCCTCGCCACCCAAACCCTAGCTGCCAGCGACCCCCTCCGCCCCAACGCCCACCGCGACGCCGAGCTCCTCCTCCTCCACACCCTGCAGATCCCCCGCACCACCCTCCTCGCCCACCCCACACGCGAGCTCTCCGCCACCGAAGAATCCCTCTACGAATCCCTCATCCAACGCCGACTGAAAAACGAACCCGTCCAATACATCACCGGCCAGCAGGAGTTCTACGGCCTCCCCTTCAAAGTCACCCCTGCCGTCTAATCCCCCGCCCCGAAACCGAGCATCTGGTCGAGTCCGTTCTCGCCGCATGCTCCCCACACAACCACCCCCTACGCATCGTAGACATAGGCACCGGCTCCGGAGCCATCGCCATCGCGCTAGCCGTCCATCTCCCTCAATCCCACATCACCGCACTCGACCTCTCCCCCGAAGCCATCGCCATCGCCCGAACCAACGCCCAAACCAACAACGTAGCCAACCGCATCACCTTCCTCCAATCCGACCTCCTCGCAGCGCTCACTGATGAAGCCCCCTTCGACGCCATCGTCAGCAACCCACCCTACATCCCCGAAACAGACAGCCCCACCCTCCACCCCGAGGTTCGCGACCACGAGCCCCACACCGCCCTCTTCGCCGGTGACGAAGGCCTCGACATCTACCGCCGACTCATCCCCCAGGCCCACGCACTGCTAAAACCAAACGGCCTCCTCGCCCTCGAGATCGGCCACGGCCAGCGCGAAACCCTCGCCGCTCTCCTGCACGGCTGGCACAATGTAAACTTCGTCGACGACTTACAGCACATCCCGCGCGTAGCTCTAGCCACGCGATAACAGGAGCCCCATGCCCTCGAAGAAACTCTTCTGTGTAACCCTCTGCCTCATCCCCTTCACCACCGCATACGCCCAGCAACCTTCCCGCATCACCGTCCAGCAAACACCCGAAGGCCTCACGGCCCACATCGACGACGAGACCCTCCACCTCATCGTCTGCCAGCCCACCGTCATCCACGTCATCGCCGGCCCCGGCAATCCTTCCACCCAAACCAACCCCGCTACCCAACCCTGGATCACTCCCAACTCCTGCCCCGGCGCGAAGTTCGCCTTCGCGCAGGACGACAAAGCCGCCACCCTCACCACCTCCGCCGTCAAAGTCTCCCTCTCCCTCAAGAGCCGGCAACCTCACCTACACCCGAGCCGACGCCCAACCCGACAACAACTACAGCGCATCCTCCGACATCCTCCGCGAAGGCAATCAGGTCCCCCGCACCTACGAGCCCGCCGCCGTCAACAACGAGCAGACCCACCACGTCATCGACCGCTTCCGCCCCGACATCACCGAAGCCTTCTACGGCCTCGGCCAGCACCAGTCCGGTGTCTTCAACTACCGCGGCTCTGTCATCGAACTAGGCCAGAACAACACCGACATCGCCATCCCCCTGCTCCTCTCCACCAAGGGCTACGCCATCCTTTGGAACACCGCCTCCTTCACCTACTTCGATAACCGCTTCCCACTCGAAGCCCACTTCGACACCCTCGCCGCCGACACCGTCGACTACTACTTCCTCTACGGCCCCGAGTTCGACTCCATCATCCACCACTACCGCGACCTCACCGGCCACACGCCGCTCTTTCCCCTCTGGGGCTACGGCTACATCCAGTCCAAAGACCGCTACGGTTCGCAACAGGAGATGCTCGACGTAGCCCACGAGTACCGAGCCAAACACATCCCCATCGACGCCATCGTGCAGGACTGGTTCTGGTGGCGTCACAACGGCGAAGGCGACCCCCTCTTCAACGACAGCTACCCCGACGTCCCCGCGGAGCTCCGCGATCTCCACCAAAACCACTTCCACACCATGATCTCCGTCTGGGGCCTCATGGACGCCAACTCCGCCAACTTCAAAAAGATCGAAGCCCTCCACTTCGACATCCCCAAAACCCACGTCTACGACCCCTCCAACCCCGACGCCCGCGACTTCTACTGGAACAATCTCGTCGGCCCTCTCCACGCCCAGGGCTGGGATTCCTTCTGGCTCGACTCTGCCGAACCCGAGGAGTATTACCCCCACACAGGCGACGCCATCCTCCGCAACAAGCAACTCCACATGGGCAGCGGAGCCCGCTACACCAACATCTTTCCTCTCCTCCATACCGGCAACGTAACCCAGCACTGGAAAGACACCGACGCGGCCCACCCCGCAACCGCCAAACGCACCCTCATCCTCACCCGCTCCGCCTTCCTCGGCCAGCAGAAGAACGGCACCGTCTCCTGGTCAGGCGACGTCTACTCCACCTTCTGGGGCCTGCAACATCAGGTCGCCGCCGGCCTCAACTTCGCCCTCTCCGGCAATCCCTACTGGACCACCGACATCGGCGGCTACTGGCCACCCGACGGCCGCAGCAACGACCCCAAAGACCCCAACGCCTTCGACCCCACCTCGCCCGCCTACGAAGAGCTCTACACCCGCTGGTTCCAGTTCGGAGCCTTCTGCCCCGTCTTCCGCTCCCACGGCCACCGACCCCACAACGAGATCTGGACCTACGCCAACGTCGAGCCCATCCTCCTCACCTACGACAAGCTCCGCTACCGCCTCATGCCCTACATCTACTCAGCCGCATGGCGCGTCACCAACGACGACTACACCCTCATGCGCCCCCTCGTCATGGACTGGCGCACCGATCCCAACACCCACAACATCGCCGACCAGTTCATGTTCGGCCCCTCCATCCTCGTCAGCCCCGTCCTTCAAGCCGGAGCCACTACCCGCACCCTCTACCTACCCGCTTCTCCCGCCTGGTACGACTTCTGGACCGGCCAGCTCTCAATCCGGCAGTCGTCAGATCACCGCCGAAGCCCCACTCGACCGCCTCCCCCTCTACATCCGCGCCGGATCGATCCTTCCCCTCGGCCCCGAGATCGAATACACCGGTGAAAAACCCGACTGCCCCCATCGAACTCCGCATCTACCCCGGAGCCGACGCCGACTTCACCCTCTACGAAGACGAAGGCGACACCTACGCCTACGAAAAAGGCGCCCACACCCTCATCCCCATCCACTGGACCGACGCCACCCGCACCCTGACCATAGGCGACCGCCAGGGCACCTACCCCAGCATGCCCGCCACCCGAACCTTCAACATAGTCCTCGTCACCCCCAACCGCGGCACCGGCGAATCCCCCACCCCCACCCCAGACAAATCCCTAACCTACAAGGGAACCATCCTCTCGACCCACCTCTAAAGCCCGGGTGCCCAATCCTTAGCGCAGCTTCATCGCGCTAAGGGTGGAACGAGACTGTTAAGAAACTCATCGCTAATCCAACTTCCGGGATCGCCCACCATCCGCTGGCGAAGGAATTTACATGTTGACAACCCGTCGAACCGGCGTATCGTTATGGTGTTTTCGTCTCCCCACGCGGCCTATCCTCGGGAATTCTCAAATCCAGACCCAGCTGTAGATCAAGAGGTGCCCCATGTCTTCGGCCCACCGACTGACCGTACTCGCTGTGCTCTCCATCGCTTTGTCGGGCACCGCTTTCGCTGACAGCATTACCGTAAACCTGACGAGCCTCTCCATGAGCACACTTCCAGGTGGAAGCGTGACCTTTGACGGCAGCATAACCAACAACACCGGGTTTTCGTTAAGCTCGGCTGACCTCTTCTTGAATTTCTTCAACTTCGACCCTGGTTCCATCAACCCGACCCAACTGCTTGGTTCGGTCGATTTCACTATCGACAACGGCGCAACGTCTGGCGTTGTTGATCTCTTCAGTGTCATGGTGGCCGACGGTGTCCCACTCGGATCAACGTTGCCCATGGATCTCACTCTTGAAGACATAAACGATAACGCCAGCACACCAATCACGGTAGAAACCATTACTGGTCATCAAACCGTGGTTCCCGAGCCCGGCACTCTTTCGCTGTGCTTGATGGGCGCAACTTTGCTCACACGCTCTATTGCACGGGCCAGGCAAAGGCGACGACCGAGACCCAGTTGAGAATTCACAAGATTCGCTAAGCGAATCATCGATTCGTGAAGGGAGCAGAACACATGCGACTGCCCAGGTCCCTCCCACTATTGGTAATCCTTGCTCTGCTATCTAAACCCGCACTCTCACAGCTGCCAGTTTTCACAACCCAGACACCCATCTCGGGGAACTCCG
Organism: uncultured Acidobacteriaceae bacterium; assembly: GCA_963831665.1. Classification (GTDB taxonomy): domain Bacteria; phylum Acidobacteriota; class Terriglobia; order Terriglobales; family Acidobacteriaceae; genus Edaphobacter. The sequence continues at coordinate 1,298,309 of CAWHRG010000001.1, forward strand.
GCAACAGTTTCTTTGTCTTCCTCCCGGTTTCAAACATCGGTGGTGGCACGGCTACCAATATGAAGCTCACATCAGTGGCCCTGACCCACGTGGGCATTTCAGCTGCGGAAGCAACACAGCCTGCTAATCTGCCGTCGCTCGTAGGATCAGGATTACTGGCGCCGACCGGGGTGATTAAGCTGAACCTTGAGTTCGACAACTCCCATCTTAGTGCCGGAACAACGTATCTCGTAACAGTACGGGGTACATATCAAGTCGGCAACAATACTTACGGGTTCGCCCTCAACCGGCCGATCCCTTTTACAAAAGGATTCGCAGCCTCACATCAGGAGGTGTTGGACGCAATTGCCGCCAAATTTGACAACGTACCCGGACTCGATCAGAGCGCCGACAACCAGACGCTGCTGCAATTTGTCAGTGGCCTGCCGCAGATATCAAACGCGGGCGTGGGCGTAACCTCCTCGCTAGTGTGGGCACAATTTGCGGATACAGGTCGCAAGCTCGTGATTTATAACAATCGGCCAACCGACGCTCAGCTTGCGGCACTTCGCACCGCGGCTTCGACTCTGTCATCCCCGCCTAACGTGATGTCGTCTATAACCACCTCGGACCCGATGGTAATTACCTCACGAACAGCTTCCGCCTTATTACTTATCCAAACAAACCACCGATTGGGGAAATGGCATCAACTTCGATGGCGAGCAAAGCGGTCCGGTCCGGGACTTTTTTATACAGAATGCTGTGCAGTGGATCCGAGACTATCACTTCGATGGTCTTCGTTTCGACGCGACTCAGGCCATCAAGGATTCCGGCAGTCATGGCGAGCAGATCCTATATCTGCTATCGGACGTGCTGCGCGCGAAGCAGCCAAAGAAAGGAAAATCCTGCTCTTTAGTGAATGCGAACGTCAGCTCAGCGTCCAGATCGCTCCGCCGCCACAGGGGTATGGCTTAGATGGCATGTGGAATGATGATCTTCATCACTCCGCTATCGTGCGCCTGACCGGCAAACGCGAGGCTTACTATACAGATCATCTCGGCCGCGCCCAGGAGTTTGTCTCTGCCGCTAAATATGGCTTTCTCTATCAGGGCCAGTTCTATTCATGGCAGCGCGCTTGCCGAGGTACCTCGTTCCTCCACATCGAGCCTCTTCACATGATCTCTTTTCTGGAGAATCACGACCAGGTCGCCAATCTCTCTCGCAGGAACCCATCCTCGCGCGAACTCCTCTCCGCGAAAATACCGCGCCATGGCAGCCTACTGGCTGCTCACCGCTGGAACTCCTATGTTTTTTATGGGGCAGGAGTATGGCTCGGCTCGGCCTTTTCTCTACTTTTCTGATCAACCGGGCGACCTGCGAGAACTCGTACGGAAAGGTCGCGAAGAATTCCTTATGCAGTTCGAGTCTGTTCGGAACACTCCAAACGCGCTTACCCTAATTCCCGATCCAAGTGACGAAGCCACTTTTATTAGCTGCAAACTCGATCCTGCTGAACGCGACCGTCCTGAAGGAATACAGTTTCAGCGGTTCTTCCTACCCTCCTGTTTTAAAGGCAAGATTCCGCGATTCGTTCTCAGAGGCGTGGCACCATTGATGGCGCAGTCCTTACCGACGATTGTTTCGTGCTGCGTTTTTCGCGACCCAGAACATAGGAATTCCCACCGTTCTTCTCGTCAACTTCGGTTCGTATCTCGAACTGAGACATTTACCTGAACCGCTCCTCGCGCCTCCGTCCGGAATGCAGTGGCAGTCCTCCTGGGACAGCGAACGTCCTGAGTATGGCGGGAGTTCCGCTATGTATCCCATCACGCACAATGGATGGCACATCTCTCGAGAATGCGCCATCCTCCTTGCCGCTCATCCGCCCGCTTCACAATAGACCTGATGCATTTCTTCGACGAGCATGAAGCCACTTCTCTTACCACCGCATCTGAGAAGCCTATGAAAAGGATTTCTGGCTGAAGCAACGGGATACGAAAAGTACCGCTGGACCCCACAGATTCTGACCCACAAACTCGCAGCCGGCGTGGTCTTTACACGGAATGGATCATTACGAATGCTTTGGGCGGCTATGCTTCCGGCACCATCGGCGGACTAAACACACGGCGATTTCACGGATGGCTCATCGCCGCCCTGCCCGCTCCTCATGGTCGCACTATGATGGTCAATAGTCTTCGCGAGAGTTTTTACGTGGGCGACAAGCACTTTGTCTTGGACTGTCAAGACTTCGTACAGGGCCAGAGCCAAGAAACAGGCCTCAATAACAACACCGCCGATCGACCCTGTCAGCCCCTATCTTGAAGAGTTTCGGCTGGAAACTGGCCTTCCGGTCTGGACCTATCGAATGGACGGCGCCATTCTCGAAAAGCGCGTTTGCATTGTCCACACGCAGAACACCAGTTGCGTAACCTACACCTTACTCCAAGGCACCGGGCGCATTGAGATTCAACCCGCTCTGCACGTGCGTCTCCACGACGGCGGTCTGGAGGGTCCACCTCACGATAAGTATCGCTTTACCGCTGTCGGTAATGGATTTGAACTCTGCGTAAGCAATGACATACCGGCACTCAAGTTGGCATGGCAGGGTGACAACAGTGGATTTAGCATGACATCTCGCCAGATAGACAACCTGCGCTACCGAATCGAACAGGCCCGAGGCTACGATCGGCAAGGTGGTCTGTGGTCCCCAGGATCCTTCTCTGCTGATCTGTCGAATCAGGCAGCCTCTCTCATGCTCTCAACCGAAGATTGGAATCCAGCCTTGTCCATGTCCTGTGCAGATATCTTCCAATCTGAGCTTGAGCGTAAGCGTCGTCTGCTTCGTTCCGCCCCCAAATGGGCCCGTGAAGGTTTTGCCGCAGAGCTTGTCCTTGCCGCCGATCAATTTTTGATCACGCCCGTTGGCCGCGCGGCAGACCAAGTCCGTGCCCATGCCGTTGGGGACGAAGTGCGTTCAGTGATCGCCGGTTATTACTGGTTCACGGACTGGGGCCGCGATACCATGATTTCCCTTGAGGGGCTTACGATCTCAACTGGCCGCGTCCGGGAAGCCGAATATATCCTGCGCTCGTTCGGCACGTACATTCGCAATGGTCATCAACATGTTTCCTGAAGGAAAGACGTCGGGCCTATACAATACTGCCGATGCCACCCTATGGTTCTTTCACGCCATCGATCGTTACTTAGAGGCAAGCAGCGATCTTGAAACACTCGAGTACCTTCTTCCCAAACTTGTGGAGATCATCGAATGGCACTTACGCGGTACGGATTTCGGGATCGCTGTCGATCCCATCGACGGCCTGCTTCGCCAGGGGGCGCCCGGTTATCAGCTAACTTGGGTTGTCAAGCTAAAGTTGGCGATTGGGTTGTTACCCCGCGGCGGGGCAAAGCCGTAGAGATCAATGCACTCTGGTATAACGCTCTTCGCTTTATTTGCGACTGGCTTCAACTGATGGGACATTCGCGCACCAGCGATATAACGATCTCTAACGTGGAACGTTTCCAACATCAAGCTGAACTAGCATATGAGAGCTTTCAGAAACGCTTCTGGAACCCAGAGCGAAATTGTTTGTTCTGATGTAGTCGACTCTCCCGAAGACGAGGATGGTCTGACCTGGCAGTCTTGTTGATGACCCTGCGATTCGCCCAATCAGGTCATCGCTATTGCGCTTAAATATCCGGCACTTAGCAAAGAAAAGTGGAAGCCAGTTTTGGATGTCGCAAAGACGGAGTTACTCACTCCTGTTGGCCTTCGCTCACTCTCCCCTCATGACAAGAACTATAAAGCGAAGTATGATGGCGACCTGCGGACACGAGATGGCGCCTATCACCAGGGCACTGTCTGGGCTTGGCTCATAGGGCCTTTCATCAACGCTTGGCACCGAACCTATCCTGATGACCTTGATTCCATCCGATCCTTCTTAAGTGGATTTGAACAGCACCTACATGAGGACGGCGTTGGTACCATCAGCGAAATCTTTGATGCAGAGCCGCCCTTCACCCCGCGTGGATGCGTAGCCCAGGCGTGGAGCGTCGGCGAAGTTTTGCGCTGCCAATCCTTGGTCGAGCAAGCAACAGCTAATAAGCAAGGCACAGCTCATATCTAATGCTGGTCGTCGTCGGTGACACGATCATTCCGGACTGGAGTCCGGAACCGCAGCACCGACGTACGCGGGCTGGTAGACTCCGCCGTTTCTGCAACAGCAGGCCATGCAATGCGGCGTAATCGTATCACATAAGGTCACAGCCTCCGAACACACCAGCGTGCCGCGGCCGCCACGAAATCGTCAGATCACACGCTCGGGCCTTGCGAACATCATTCGTTGCTCACCCATCCAGAATCGATTGCTCGCGCGGGTGAAGGGGCCTACGTGACCTCCAAGAAGGCGAGCGTTTGCTTCCTGGTATGGCCCCACAAATCTAAATGCCGCAGGCAGCCGTCGGTAGATTCGCGAAAGCCGGCTCAGTGCCGTGATAACCGCATTTTCTTCTCGCTTGCCATACGCCAGAGCAAATTCATCTCGTAGCACCTCTGGCATCCATGCAGCGGTAAGGGCGCGATACCAATGGGAACCCAGCCAGGATCCCCGCCCGTGCAGAAGATCTCGCGCCATCTCCCGCGAGAGCGCATTGACTCCCAGCGTGCCTGACCTCCACATAGCGCGATTGTAAGCTTCGAATCCGGGCCAGTCCGCAGGTAAGGCAGTCTCCGGAATGCCGAAAAGCGCCGCCAGGGTTTTGCTCTCCACATAGTACGTTTCCCGGTCGCAGTTGGAGAGCGGCGGCAGCACGCTGTCGTAAGCCAGCAGCGCGCTTTCGACCAGGGTGGCGTACACCCAAAGAAGTGCGTTCACTTCATTAGCCTCATAAGGCGAACCTTGCGGATAAGCGGCGAAGCCTTCAGGGAGTTTTCCCTGAATCCGCGTGTGCAGTTGATATAGGTGGCGGAAGCCGCCAATGCCTGCTCCAGAGTTCCGAAGATCATGGTGAATACGACGCGGAAAGTGTTATGGAATCTGGCAAGCGGGTCTGTTCGTAGATTGGAGTGCTGATCAAGCGCAGCAGCCACCCACGGATGCGCCAACTGCAGCAGCGCGGCCCGACCCGCCCCCAGAAACAAGGCAGATTGACCACTCTTCCAACTGATCGAGGACGGTCCGAAGATGCCTGCGTGCGGATCAGACGTGTCGTCTCCAACCGAAGTCCAAAGATATTCGATGTCCTTTCGCGAGACGGGCAACTGGCTTCCATGGGTTCATATTCAGGGAACCGATCTCCCGACCGCCTAACCCAGTATGAGGGAACGATTGAATTTCCGGTTCGTCGATAGGTGGGTCCTATTCGAGCAGCTCTAGCTGGGCTTTGGCCTCAGCCAATTCCTTCTGAAGTTTATGGTCATTAGTACAGCTCCCTCGGTAATTACGAAGCCAAGGCGAGTTTGTCGTTGCGAGGTATAGAGGACGGGAAGCACTCGGTTGGAACAAATTTCCCCCACCGTTGCCGATGGGGGAATTCAAGAAGGAAGGATTACTCGGCTAGAGTTCTAAGCAGCTGCTTGTACATTGACGCGATCGGATATACCAGTGAGAATTTCGTCCGCGTTTTCTTCTTCTTCGAGGATGGACTCGAGTACCGAGGCATCCTGGGTTTCGCCAGGATGTTGGCCCAGGTGCGGAGGGTTCCGTAAAGGGCTATCTCGTGGTGCTCGACCTGTTGAGCTGCGCCGATGAGGGCGACATTGAGGATGGTCGGATCGGTGACATCCTTGATAGTGTCGCTGGCTTCGGTAGTGAGAACGTTAATTACCTTGCAGGTCTCGGTTGAGGCTTCACCTGTAGCTTTGCGAAGGAGAGACTCAATCTTGCTAACGTGCCCGCGGGTCTCCTGGAGATGAGTTTGGAAAGCGCTCGTAAGGTCGGGATCGGTGGATTTCTCGATCATTTTGGGCAAAGCTTCTGTGATCTTTCGTTCCATGTCAAAAGCCTTCTTGAGACTGGAAACATAGAGAGTTCGTAGGTCTTCGATGTTGGCTGAGAAAGCTTCATTGTGGTTCTCCCTTGAGGATTTTGTCGCTGAGTTCGCTATAGCGGCCTTTGTGCCGAATTGGTGACTAACTACTTTGGCTTGCGGTGAGAGAGCGGCAACGCTTGCAGCCGGAGGACTCACGGTCGTGCTCTATCTGGTGGATTGGATGCAAGGTTTCGAGTTTGGGTGTCCTGTTGCACTGATCGACTTCATCTCCGTCGATGGCCCAGCCCACGTGCAGAACAATCTCACGACTTGGAAGCCCTAATGGGCACCGACGGGATACGATTTGGAACGAGAACGGGTCCTTGGCATGATGATGACAGACCGGGCAAGTGAGCCGATGCTCGGTAAAGAGCCCATTGCTTTCTGTTAGCTCAGCCTCGACGGTCGCCAATTCTTGGATTCGCCTCGGCGACCTAACAAGTCTCTCTTTTTGGGGGAATCATCCATCAACCTGCGCGCAAGAGCTTTCATTTAGCCATGACCTGTCTCCTCATATCCGGACAGCTATTTCGACTTGGAATGATGGCGCGCTTCGGGGGAGGTTTAGACGATCAACCTCCTAAGACCTGGGATACCAAAGTGCGCCGATTTTTATGACGCAGCACGGAGAGGTTGGATGCCCGCAATGATAAAAAAAGAAATGGGGAACACAGGAGGTCGTTTTCATCAGGTCTCAGTCGCATCGAGAAAACCGGCTGAAGAAACTCAACAGGAGTGCTAGAACAATTCGTTGGAAGTACGTGGTTTGCCCGAGCTGCGGCAGGAAACATGGAGAGTGCAACGACTGGGTGAAGAGTTGGCGCCACAGAGAGACACGCTCTTGCGGAGCACTGTTTCTACTGCTGGTTTGAAAACGGATGCGTATGACTCGAGGCTGTTGAGAACGCTGGGAAGGTCGTCGAAGGGTTGCGTATTGAAAACTGGACGATCAGAGGGAAAGGGCGGAACGATGTAGCTGCATGCTTCGACGGTGAGGATTCAACTTGGAGGGGCGCGGGCATCGGCACGGTACCAGAGTTGAGAGTCATCGTTGCCTTCCCCCCCAATTGGTAATGACATGTTCATAGCGGTCATTGGGCTTGGCGGTAAAAACTGGGTCGACAGACCACTGTATGAGCGCCAGGGTCCGGGCGAGATCGATTGGAGTCGAGGAAAATTCGCCGATAACCTGTAAGCGCTTTTTATTGGGTGCCCAGACTCGAAAGCGGCAGCCTTCCTCCGTTAGGAGACTTCCCATTCCGGGCGTGGCGGCAGGAGCGCGCATTTGTAATTCCGATCGAAACTCGATTGCCGTCCGGAGGATACGCGATAAGCCGCGTGTGATCTCTTCGATTAATTACTTTTTTGCATGCTGAACTACAGAAGCCGTTAGAGCTCCTGGAATTATTCGATGTTTGCGTAGCGGCGAAGATGCCTGCGGAATGGCGGCACGGATCCTCTCGAATATCTAGGTTCTTCGTTGTCTGAATACACGGCGGTAAAGATGGACTCACCGAATTGGGGTAGGATCATTCATTTCGTATAGGTGGACAAGTTACTTCCAATAGGCTCGTGTTCCATCTTGGCTGCTAGGGACCGAACACAATCTTCTTAGACTCCCCCGGACTCGGTAACCGCATCCAACCTGGGAGAGGTGAACGCGCACGCAAGCGGTCGGCGAGCCTTCGGGCAAAGGCAATATAAGACCTGGGTCAACAAAGATGTAGTGCTCGAAGACAAAATCGGTGACGAGAAGAGGGTACAGAACTCGCCGTTGCCATAGAAGAGGCGTCTAGGGAGTCTTGACCCTGCCGCGTCACCAACTATGCGAGTTCGCGTCTGAGGTGAACTATGAAGCCACGAAACATCGATGTTAACG
>CAWHRG010000002.1:0-1044516 GCA_963831665.1 uncultured Acidobacteriaceae bacterium
GTCCAGCCCAGTTGGAATTACTCCGGCGAGATTCGTCCGGATACTGAGGTTCAACTGGCCTTCAAGGAACCCGGTTATATCGCCGCTCTGTATCGAGTGAAGGGTGTCGATGGTCGGATGCGTGATGTGCAGGTAGGCGACGATATACCTGCCGGCGCCACACTAGCCCGACTGCGCAGCTCCGATTATGAAGCCTCGCTCAACTCCGCGGTCGGCCAGCAGCGCTCAGCGCAGGGTACGCTTGATGTTTCGCAAGCGGAACTCAACCGAGCAAAGGCCGACCAGGCAAAGGCGAATCTTGATTTTGAGCGTGCACAAGCTCTCTATGCCGCCAAAGCAATGACTCGCCCGGATTACGATGCGGCGGTGAATCAACACGCCTCGGCAACCGCCAGTGTGGAAGCCGCTGTGCGTCAGATCGAGGCGCGCCGCGGGCAGTTGAGCGCTGTGTCAGCGGAGGCTGTCTCCGCACGGATCAATCTTGGGGATACGAGCCTGAACGCTCCCATGCCTGGAGTCATCGTCGAAAAGAGTGTGGAACCGGGCAGCCTGGTTGCTGCAGGGACAAGGGCGTTCACGCTCGACGATACGCGCGTCGTGAAGGTGAACTTCGGAGCTCCCGACAGCATGCTGGCACACCTCAAGCTAGGAGCACCCGTGCCCGTGCAACTTGATGCATTGCAGGGGCGGACCTTCACAGGGCAAATTACGGGCATCTCCGACTCCGCCAACCGTGAGTCCCGGGTTTTCAACATAGAGGTTACTCTTCCGAACCGGGATCGCTCGCTCAAGGTGGGCATGATCGCACGCATCCGTATAGAGCAAGCGAATACGCAAACTGTGCCTGTAGTACCACTGACCGCTTTGATGACCGCGGAATCCGGCTCGAATAACTATTCGGTCTTCACTGTAACGGAGCGCGATGGGAAACAGTTTGCGCAATTAAAGAGTGTGAGGATTGGCGAAACCTTCGGCAAGTCAGTCGTCATCGACGAAGGCCTTACGCCCGGTGAACGAATCGTCGTCAACCGTACTAACCAGCTAAGCAACGGAAGCCTGATCCGGATGGTCAACTAGGAGACGCAGCAATGACACACGCACGGAATGAGCAGTCCACGAACAAGAAACAGAATCTCGCCCGCTTCTTCCTCGAACAGCGACACATCGCCTGGGTCTCGCTCGCGGTTGCGCTGCTCTGGGGAATCTACGGACTATTGAAGATGCCGCAACGGAAAGACCCGGACATTCCGGTACGCCAGGCGATGATTATCGTACCTTGGCAGGGAACTTCGTCCGAACAGGTAGAGCAACTGGTGACCAGGAAGATCGAGCAGGCTATTGCCTTGAATCAATGGGTGACTGAGATCAAGAGCGCCTCCAGAACCGGCTCGGCGATGGTTCAATTCGAGCTGGCAGAAAAGGGAAAGTACGACAGGGACAAGGAACTGGACGACGTCAAGATCAGGCTGGACGCCATCCACGACCTTCCGCAGGGCGCCAGTCCGATTTTGTACATCAAGGACTTCGGGGATACGTCTGCCTTGATGCTCACAGTAGCGAGTCCGACGGCCGATCCAGCCCAGGTCGCTTGGATAAGCAAACTAGTTGAGACACAGGTCCGCCAGGTTCGGAGTGGTTTGGATACGCATACCCAGCCGCGGCGTTCCATTGTTGTGGTTTTTCCGAAGTCTATCGACAGCGACGAAGTCGAGCGCAAGTTGTCTTGGGTGACCCGAGACATGGCAACCCAACATCTTTGTTCCGATGTGCGCGCGTTTTCGGGAGCGGGGTTTACCGGGGTGGACGTGGCGACGAATCTCAGCACTCCTGATCTGCAATCGGCCTTGAGGAAGTTCGCGAATCAGAGCCTGCAAACCGACGAACTTCATCCCGATGCATGGAAACCTGCGATCATCGACGAACCGGCAAACACTACAGCGGCGCTTCAGGCCGTGGCCGGTGACAAGTACACTTATCGCGACCTGGACGACTTTACCGATACCCTTCAGCGAAGCCTCAAAACGCTGTCGATCGTGGCGAAGGCAGAACGTTCCGGGGTACTGGATGAGAACGTATTTCTGAATTTCTCGCAGCAGCGCCTCGCGCAATACAAGCTAAGACCAGCAGATCTTTCCAATATCCTCGCTACCCGGAATCTACCGGAGAGTGGCCAAACGCTCAATGCACGCGGACGCACGGTCAGCGTCAACACCACAGGCGAGTTCAAGAGTATCGACGATCTGCGGAATGTCATGATAGGCACGTCGCCGAACGGAACGCCGCTTTACTTGCGGGATCTCGTGGACATCGACAGGGGATACGAGAATCCCCCTTCCTTCCTTAATCGGTACACGCGTCGCGACGAAAACGGCAGATGGATCACGACACGGGCGATTACGCTCTCGATCCAGATGAAGAAGGGAGAACAGATCGGATCTTTTGGAAAGCAGGTGGACGCCAATCTGGCGAGTGTGAGAAAAACATTGCCGGCCGACCTGGTGCTGGCACGGACCTCAGACCAGCCATTGCAGGTACACGACAGCATTGAGCTCTTCAGCCACAGCTTGATCGAGGCGCTGGTGCTGGTGGTAGTTGTGGCTTTGATTGGCTTCTGGAGCTGGCGGACGGCGATTCTGATTGCGGTGTCCATGCCGATTACGCTCGCGATTACGTTTGGGGTCATCAGCACGCTCGGGATCGACCTGCAACAGGTCTCAATCGCTTCGCTGATCATCGCGCTGGGATTATTGGTCGATGTACCGGTGGTGTCCGGCGACGCGATTGTGCGCGAACTGGGTTCCGGCCAGCCACGGTCCGTCGCCGCATGGCTCGGACCGACAAAGCTATTCAAAACGATGGCGTTTGCGACTGTCACGAATATCGTCTCCTATCTGCCATTTCTGCTGTTGCCCGGAGATACAGGCAAATTCCTGTACAGTCTGCCCATCGTCATTAGTTGTTCGCTGCTTGCGGCCCTGCTCGTCTCGATGACCTTTGTGCCGCTCATCAGTTCGTTTCTGTTGGAAGCCAGGAGCGAAACTCCTATCGAGGAGAGGCGGCAGCGCGGGTTTACGGGTTGGTATTTCCGAACCGCAAAGAAGGCCATTGAACACAGGAAGCTGTGCCTGGCGGCATCGCTCGTCCTGCTGATAGCGGGCGGCGTTGTGTTCTCCAGGCTCAAACCGCAATTCTTTCCAAAGGATCTTCAATACTTTTCATACATCGACGTGTGGCTGCCTGAAGATACTCCCGCGAGCGCTACCAGCGCGATCACTCAGCAGGTGGAATCCATTACCCGTCGAGTGGCGGAAGAGTATGGCAGGAGCCATCCGGAGCACGGACATCCGAAGGATGTTCTGCAATCGATGACGACTTTTGTGGGCGGCGGCGGTCCTCGCTTCTGGAGTAGCGCCACACCCGAGGACAGGCAAGCCAACTATGCTCAGGTGATTCTGCGAACGAAAAACAATCATGATACGACCCCACTGCTTGCCCTTTTGCAGCCGGAACTGGACAGGCAAATTCCTGGAGCAATCATCGATACGAGGACTCTCGAAACGGGCAAGCCGGTTGGAATTCCGATTCAGGTCAGAATCTCTGGTGAAGATCTGCCACGTCTCAGAGCGGAAGCCGAGCAGCTGAAGCAAATCTTTCGCGACATCCCCATCGCCGCCAGAGTTCGAGACGATTGGGGCGAGCCGAGTGCGAGAGAAGTCGTGCACGTCGATGCGGACCGGGCAAACCTGGCGCACGTCACAAACGCAGATGTCTCCGATTCCGTCGGTGCGGCTCTTCATGGCGTTACGGCTGGAGTTTTGAGAGATGGCAACAAGCAGGTTCCGATTGTTGGACGCATGCAGATGGAAGAGCGGTCCCAACTCTCCGATCTGCACAGTCTATACGTCTTCTCGCGGCAAGACACCCCTCCAGTGCCTCTCGATCAGGTGGCGACGACTGCCCTGAGTCCGGTAACGCCTAAAATCCGACGCTTCGATCAGTACCGGACCATTACCGTGCAGTGCTGGCCTACGCAGGGGCATTTACCTTCGGAGGTAATCGCAGCGGCGATGCCAAAGCTGGAGGCATTCCAGAAGCAGCTTCCCGACGGGTTCATATTCCGCTTCGCAGGCGAGCAAAAAGAGCAGGTCAGCGGCTTTGCTGATCTCACTACGGTGCTGCTCATTTGCGTTAGCGCCATTTACTTGGCACTCCTCGCACAGTTCAAGAATGCTTTCAAACCCCTCATCGTTTTTGCTGCCATTCCGTACGGCGTTGTCGGTGCAGTTTTTTCACTCGCCATTATGGGCCAGCCCTTTGGGTTCATGGCATTCCTTGGGATCATCAGCCTCATCGGTGTCATTGTGAGCCACATCATTGTGCTGTTTGAATTTATCGAGGAGCGACGAGAAGAGGGCGAGGAATTGGAGTTGGCGCTGATCGATGCCGGCATCCTTCGTTTGCGGCCAGTGATGATCACGGTTGCGGCCACAGTGATTGCGCTGTTTCCGTTGGCTGCACACGGCGGCCCGCTTTGGGCGCCTCTTTGCTATGCGCAGATTGGGGGACTGACGATCGCTACTTTCGTGACGCTTCTACTCGTTCCCGTCCTCTATTCCTTCGTCGTGCTGGATCTGAAGTTGATCCGTTGGGAACAAACGGAGCACACAGCTTCGGCTGCTTCAGAGAAACCGGCAGAGATGCCTGCAATATCGGGGGTGCATGCGTGACCACTATGAACTTTGGACACGCCATCCAATACGCGACATTGTTATCACTTCTGATGGGAGGCCTCGGTGTGGTTGTCGCGGTCCTAAATCACCGTGTGCAGGTGAAGACGCAAATCTTCCTGGCAATGTCTGCCCAGTATGACGAACTGTTGAAGAACTCTTCGGTGGCATTCTGGCTGAGTGTGCCAGTTGGTACAGAGCTTCCTGAGCAGACGGACGATTTAACCATCTCGATGTTGCGATTCTGCACTCTGGTTTCATTAACCTATCTTCTATTTTGCGAACGCCGCATACCAAAACGAATGTGGGAGTTGATGCTCCGTTCCGCTGAGCGGCGGTTCCGCAGTCCCTTATTTGTGCGTGAGTGGGAGCATTTGAGAACTGAATTTGAATCATTTCCGGAGTTTGTCGCTCTTGTCGCTTCAGTGCATCATATGCCCCCCCATACTGAATACCTCGGCCGTGGACCCCTGCTATCCGCACAGAAAGAAGGACACCAGTCACCATGCTGACATCCTCGGAGTTGAAGAAAATACCAATCTTTTCCCGCTTGAATGACGCGAACCTTATGTGGCTCTCGCGGCAAACTGCTGACATTCATCTGGAACCGGGTGAGTATCTCATTCACGAAGGGGAGCCTACCCCTTTCTTTGTAGTGATGGAAGGAACGACGGAAGTGCTCAAAGATGTGATGGGGCGTCGAACTGAAGTCTCAGAGCGCAAGCCTGGCGATTTCTTCGGCGAATTGGCCATTCTTATGGCAACGGCAGCTCCCGCTTCCGTCCGCGCGAAGACAGCTTGCCACTTGGCAAGGCTCGATCCTCAGCACCTCCAGGATTTGATTCGACGCTCGCCCGAGTGCAGCGCGTTGATCTTACAGACTCTGAACGAGCGGGTACAAGTCGTGCAGAAGTACATGCTGAATCTTCCCTCCAGCCGCGTACAGATAGTTGGATCGAAATTTGATGACGACTGCCGGGAGATTCGCACCTTCTTGAGCATGAATCGAATCCCTTATGAGTGGCTCGACCGCGATCGGAGCACACAATTGCCTTCGGCTAATCCAGCTTCCGATGTTGCTGGGCTATCTGTCGTCGTGGATGGGTCGTCTTGGGTTAGCCATCCTCCTACGGTTCGCAAGGTAGCTGAAGCGCTCGGTTTCCAAACGACTCCGCATCGCCAAAGCTATGACGTGGTGATTATTGGCGGCGGCCCAGCAGGACTGGCGGCTGCCGTCTACGGTGCCTCGGAAGGGCTCAGCGTCTTGTTGGTGGAGCGCAAAGCTCCCGGCGGTCAGGCTGGCACATCTTCTCGCATCGAGAATTACCTCGGCTTCCCCAATGGCATCTCAGGAGATGACCTCAGTCAACGCGCGTTCCGGCAGGCGGTTAAGTTCGGAGCGGAAGTGGTTCTCACCCGAGAAGTCCAAGAGATCATTCCACATCCCGATGGTGCATACACAATCGGTCTCGATGGCAGCGATAGGGTTGCCACAAAGACGGTGATCTTGGCGACCGGAGTAGCTTGGCGCAGACTTGAGGCGGACGGCGTTGATCGCTTCATCGGACGTGGAGTCTTGTATGGGGCCGCACGTACGGAGGCCCCCATGGTGGCAGGAAAGCGCGTCTTTATCATCGGCGGCGGCAACTCTGCCGGCCAGGCTGCCCTGTTCTTCGCAGATTACGCGAGTTCAGTGACCCTGCTGGTCCGCGGCGAAGATCTGAAGCGAAGCATGTCGCAATACTTGATCGATCAGATTGGTCTGGTACCGGGCATTCGGGTGGAGGCGGAAACTCAGGTGGCCTCTGCAGACGGCACGGATTGCTTAAAAGCAATAGAAACCCGGAAAACGGGGGAGCCTGTCATCCGGCGGGCTGCAGATGCACTGTTTGTCATGATCGGCGCTGATGCAGTAACCAATTGGTTGCCACCTCAACTCCAACGCGAAAACGGCTATGTCCGCACGGGACACGAGGTCAGCGACCAGCCAGGTTGGGCGGCAGATCGTGCTCCATTTCTGCTGGAAACAAATCTTCCGGGCTTCTTCTGTGTAGGTGACATTCGCTACAACTCGATCAAGCGCGTCTCCAGCAGCGTAGGAGAAGGCAGCATGGCCGTTGCTTTCGTGCATCAATATCTCTCGTACCGCTCAAGCCGATCATTCGTGGCGTAGCAACGCCAGGTTCATAGCTCTAGCGCATCGGAGGCTGCGGTAAACATGCTGCCTGTCCACCTTGCATACGAACTGCGCGGCGCGAAGATCAAAGTGAACTCGGCTGATCCCGGATTCACAAAGACCGACCTGAACGACAACCGAGGAACTCAACCGGTAGAGGTTTGCCCCGAGGAAGCAACGCGTCTAGCGCTGCCGGACGGCAACGTTCCAACAGGAGCATCGTTTTCAAAGGATGGTCCCAATTCCGATAGACCTCACCGTCAAATTAGCTAGAGGTGTGTTCAGACCCCTTCTCCGAACAGATGCGCCTTCTCGCCGAGTTTTGAATCGCCACTTCATCCAATCGACGCTGGATCGGTAACGACAGTCGGCTTCTCGTCAGTAATCGGAACTTGGTCGTCTTCGACGAGTGCTAACAGGCCTCAGCACTCATTGAGCCTGTTCCGATCGACCTGTGTCTTCGGTAAGTGGCCGAATATGTATGGTCCGCCGCGCGGCTGCAAGAGGAAAGTTAGAGTGAGAGATAGTCTGCGCAAATGTATTCGGCCTTTAATGGAGCACAGCAGCTCCTGGCCATGATGAGTTGCGCGCGTGCCTGTCCTTATTAACCGGGCGGTCGTTGTAGACCTATACGTCCAGCAGGCTTCAGGCACGCCGTTGTGACTGTTCTGTCATCTCTAGTATTCCTATGCAGACTCTGGTTGGAAATCTGGTTGCGAGTCGTAAAGCGCTCTGTCAGGCTGATATCGCAGCAGAAGTGCAAGGCCGGTATGGTTCACCACTGGACAACACGGCCCATGCAATTCTTGCCAGCTTGTTGGCAAACGCAACGATGAGCACATTGCGATGAGCCCTTCGTTCAAGCGCATCCATCCATGCTCCGATCGGTGCTTGGTCTCGCTTGATACGGAAAACAGCGGCGCGGGCGCCATGCACCAGGATTTTGCGCAGGTATGGGTTCCCGCGCTTGCTTATACCCAGCAAGCGGGCCTTGCCTCCTGTGGAGTATTGCCTGGGGACAAGCCCGAGCCATGCGGCAAACTCTCGGCCCTTGCGGAAGGCGGCTCCGTTGCCAATTGCCGCGACGATAGCGGTGGCGACGATCGGCCCGATCCCTGGAATCTGCTGGATGCGGCTGCAGCCGGCATCGGTATCAGCGATACGATTCAGTTCCTGGCTGAGTACTTCGATCTGTTGCTCGACCATCTTCCACTCGTCCGAGAGCAGTTCGAGAAGATTACGCATCTGGGGCGTCAGATCGTTCTCCGCGTTCTCCAGAATCTCCGGCATCGCCATCCGCAGCTTAGCTGGCGTCTTCGCGAACACCATACCTCGTTCGAGCAGAAAGGCGCGCAACTGATTAATCACTGCGGTACGTCGTGCGATCAGCCGGTCGCGCACGCGATGGATCGCCTGCAGGTCCAACTGATCATCCGTCTTGATCGGAACGAAGCGCATGTTCTTGCGCTCGACCGCTTCAGCGATCGCTTCAGCATCGACGAAGTCGTTCTTGTTCGACTTCACAAACGGCTTCACGAACTGAGCAGGGATCAACCGCACGTCGTGGCCTTGCGATCTCAAGGCGCGTCCTAGGAAATGAGCCCCTGAACAAGCCTCTAATCCGATCAGGCATGTCTGCAGGTTAGCGGTGTAAGTGAGCAGCTGCTTCTGCGTAAACTTCCTGTGCACAAGCACCTCGCCTCTTCGGCCGAGTGCTACAAGGTGAAAGGTTGTCTTGCCTAGATCGATGCCAACTGAACGAATCTCCATGTCGATGATCCTCCTTCAAAACCGTGCCACCACGATCAACCACTCCTACTGGCCGATCAAGCGGCGGACCATCTCATTAACCGGTTTTCCGGCAAGGTCAGGAGGCTGCAGGCGCGCTCTCCGCAGGCGAAACGCGTAAGGTTCAGCTCAACCTGATTTGCAAAGGATGACCTTACTCTGCATTATGAGGTGAACGTTCTGGGCCTGCATCGAATGCCTGGAGGAGGAATGATCTCCCGCGCGGAACGGGTTAATGGCTAATAAATCGCTTTAGTAGAGTCATTGCGCTTGCTTAACGTCGCCTGGCCTCACTATATTGGTGGTCCTAACTTATGGGCTTGATATTGACAACCGTTCCGCGGAAGCGGACTCTCCTCTTTCAAAGGTTGCTTCTTCTCAGCTTCTTTCTTCCAGCCATCGCGGCCCTGTCTCAGTCGCCTGCCATTACAGCCACTGTCGACGTTGCGAAGCCAGGCAGGCCCATCTCCAAGAACATATATGGGCAGTTCCTTGAGCACGGCGGAGATATCGTTAATGCGGGTATCTGGTCGGAGATGCTTGTCGATCGGAAGTTCTTCTACCCGGTAGCGACTGTCGCGCCCACGCCTCCGCCCGCGATCGGCAATGCCGCGGGAAATCCCAGGTTTGAAAATATCCCCAAGCGCTGGTGGGTGCCCGTCGGGGGCGACAGCGTCGTCACGATGGACAGCAAAGCTCCCTACACCGGCGACCAATCGCCGGCTGTGCGCCTCAGCCCGTCCGAGCCGCATGGCTTACGACAGTCGGGCCTTTTTATTCGTAGCAAGAAAACGTATACCGGCCGCATCATTCTCGAGGGCCCGCCGGGCACGGTCGTCAAGGTCGCACTGATCTGGAACGGCGGCGCTACCGGCCGTCAAGCCATCACCATCCACGCGCTTGGTCGGGGCTACCGTACCTACCCCCTGCGCTACACCGCCGACGCCGACAGCGACAACGCCACGCTCGAGATCACGGGCACCGGCACGGGCGAGTTTCACGTCGGTGCGGTGTCGCTGATGCCCGGGGACAACATCAACGGGTTTCGCCCCGAGATTATCGCCGTGCTCAAGCAGCTGCGCTTCGGCGTTCTGCGCTTCCCCGGCGGCAACTTTGTTTCTTCCTACGAGTGGCGCTACGGGGTGGGTGATATCGACAAGCGGCCGCCCATCTTCGACCCTGTTTGGCACGCCTTGCAGCCGAATGACGTCGGCACCGATGAGTTCCTGACGCTGTGCAAACTGCTCGGCGTCGACCCGTATATCACAGTGAACGCCGGCTTCGGTGACGCCTGGTCAGCCCACGAGCTGGTGGAGTATACCAACGGCGCGGCCACCACGCCCATGGGCAAGTGGCGCGCGCAGAACGGCCACTCGGCACCGTACAACGTCAAGCTGTGGGGCATCGGTAACGAGCCATGGGGCGACTACCAGATGGGCGCCATGGCGCTGCAGCAGTATGAAGTGAAGCACAACATCTTCGCCAAGGAGATGAGGAAGATCGACCCAACCATCATGCTGATTGCCGGCGGTGCCATGCCGGACGTGATGGAGGGCGCCAACCAGGCGCGCCGCATCAATGGGCAGTACGTGCCCGACTACCTGTCCGCGGCCGACTGGACCGGCCAGCTGCTCCTGCACTGCCTGCCGAATATCGACATGGTGAGCGAGCACTACTATGCCTCCGGCACCGAGCACACCGACATGAAGCTGGGCAAGAAGGTGCCCATCGAGCCTCCACTCTCCTTTATTGAGTCGCAGCGTGCCGCCGCCGTGCAGGTGCGCGCCAAGTACGAGCACTACGAGAAGTACCTGGAACTCATCCCCGCGCTCAGGGCCAAGCCTGTTCCCATCGCCATCGACGAGTGGGCCTACTTCCTTCCCGGCAAGCGCGACTCTTACCACACCGTTCCGGCTTATGCCTGGGCGTTCCACGAGATGTTCCGCCACTCCGACATCTTCCAGATGGCGAACCTCACCTTTGCTACGGCGACTTTCAGCTCCAACGGCACCGAGGCCGTGCTGAACCCAACTGGACTGCTGTTCAAGATGTACCGCGACCACTTCGGTGTAATCCCAGTGGAGGTGGGCGGCAACTCGCCGCAGCCCAAGCCCGCCTTTCCCGCGGGCGGCGACCAGCCTGCGGTGAACCCCGGTAGCCCAACATATCCGCTGGACGTAAGCGCCGCCCTGAGCGGGGACCGCAAGACCCTCGCCATCGCAGTGCTCAACCCGTCTGACGCCGAGCATAGCATTCACCTGGACATCCGCGGTGCAGCGCTGGCCTCCACCGGCAAGCTGTGGCGCATGGCGCCCAACTCCATCGATGCCACGGTCAAGGCCGGCTCGCCCGCCGAGGTGCAGGTGGAAGAACAGTCGCTCGGCGCCCTGCCCGCCACGGTCACGCTTCGCCCCTACAGCGTCAATATCTACTCCTATCCCATTCAGTAGAGGTCTGTTCCCAGCCATGCTCCAAGTCCGCAAGCTCCTCTTCCACGTCACCATGCTCGCCGTCGCCTTGGCGTGCGGGGCATCGCTCGCAGCGCAGGTTCAAACCATCGTGCCGCCTCCGGTCTCAGGCGCCAGGCCTGTCACGGTTGAACGCATCAAGGTGCATGGCGCCTCGCTCGACGGTAATCTAGAGGGCGAGTCGGCCGACCGGGACGTGATCGTCTATCTCCCACCCAGCTACGGACACAACAAGGGACGCCGCTACCCGGTGTTGTACGCGCTACACGGCTACTTCATCGGTGCCGAACAGTGGAGTGGCGAGATCCACGTGCCGCAGACGATCGAGGGTGCCTTTGCGCAAGGTGCGGGAGAGATGATCGTCGTCCTGCCCGACTCCAAGACCGTTTATCTCGGATCGTTCTATTCCAGTTCGGCCACCACGGGCGATTTCGAGCGCTTTATCTCCCACGACCTGGTGGCCTACATCGATGCGCACTACCGCACCCTGCCGACGCGCGAAAGCCGCGGCCTGGTGGGCCACTCCATGGGTGGCTACGGCGCCTCGCGTATCGGCATGAAACACCCCGACGTGTTTGGCGCCCTGTACATGATGAGCCCTTGCTGCCTCTCGCCCATGACCGGCGGCGGGCCGGGGCCGGTCGACGATATGAAACAGCGCGCAATCGATGGCGAGAAGAAAGCAGCCACGGCGAAGTCGCCGGCCGAACTCGCTGCCGTATCGCCCGGCTTTGCAGCCGCGCCGTATGCCACCGCGGCCGCGTGGGCGCCCGACCCGAAGAACCCGCCTCTCTACTTCGACCTGCCCACCAAGGACGGGGTTCCGCAACCGGAGATCGTCGCCAAGCTCACGGCCAATGCGCCGCTTGCCTTTGTGGACCAGTACATCGGCAATCTAAAGCAGTACCGCGCCATCTCGATGGACGTGGGCGACCAGGATGGACTGCGCTTCGATGCGACCAAACTGCATGAGGTGCTTGACCGCTACGGCATCGTCAACGTTTTTACGATTTACCCCGGCACGCACACCAGTGCCGTGGCGGACCGCTTCCAGAACTTCGTAATGCCGTTCTTCAGCAAGAACCTTTGCTTCACCACCACCTGCAACTAGAGTTCAGCAACACCCGGAGAATGCCATGAAGCTTCATCTGAAACTGCCTCTCGCGTTTGCCGTCTTGTGCGCGGCAACGCTCGTGCCGGCTGGCGCGCAGCAGGACACGTCGCATATGCCGTTTATGAATCCGCAGCTTGCCCCGGAGGAACGGGCCACGGACCTGGTGCATCGCATGACGCTCGCCGAAAAGGCATCGGAGATGCAGAACAACTCCGCCGCCGTGCCGCGTCTCAACATTCCGGCCTACCAGTGGTGGAGCGAGGCTCTCCACGGCGTGATCAACGAGGGCGTAACCGAGTATCCAGAGCCGGTGGGCCTGGCCGCGACCTTTGACCCCGCAGGCATCCACACCATGGCCGCACAGATCGGTGTGGAAGGTCGCATCAAACATGTGCAGAACCTGCGCGAGGGCCACACCGGCATCATGGGCGGGCTCGACTTTTGGTCGCCCAACCTGAACATCTTTCGCGATCCACGCTGGGGCCGTGGGCAGGAGACCTACGGCGAGGATCCCTTCCTGACCGGTCGCATGGGCGTGGCCTATGTAACCGGCCTGCAGGGCGACAACCCCAAGTACTACCTGGGCATTGCCACCCCCAAGCACTTCGCCGTGCACAGCGGCCCTGAGCCGACCCGCCACTTTGCCGACGTCGACGTGAGCAAGCACGACGAGGTCGACACCTACCAGCCTGCCTTTCGCGCGGCCATTGTCGAGGGTAAGGCTGCCTCGGTGATGTGCGCCTACAACGCCATCAACGGCGAGCCGGCGTGCGCCAACCAATATCTGCTCCAGGACCAGCTGCGGGGCAAGTGGGGCTTCCAGGGCTATGTCGTTTCTGACTGCGACGCCGTGCGCGATGTAGCAGCGAATCATCGCTATCGGCCCACGCAAGCACAGGGCGCGGCGATCTCGGTGATCCGAGGCATGGACAACGAGTGCGTGACCTTCACCACGCGCTTTGGCGAGCCTGTTGAGAAGGCCTACATCGATGCCGTGCAGCAGGGATACCTGCCCGAAAGCACTCTCGATACCGCGCTGATCCGCCTGTTCACCGCACGCATCAAGCTCGGAATGTTTGACCCGCCCGCCATGGTGCCATACTCGAGCATCGACGAGAGGGAGTTGGACAGCACTGAGCATCGCGCCCACGCGCGCAAGCTGGCCGAGGAGTCGATGGTGCTGCTCAAGAACGATGGCCTGCTGCCGCTCAAGCCGGAGATCCGCAAGATCGCAGTGGTGGGCCCGCTGGCCGAGCAGACCCAGCCGCTCATCGGCAACTATGCGGGCCACCCTACGCACATCGTCTCCATCCTTGACGGGCTGCACTCGCAGTTTCCCGGTGTCACGATCACCTACGTACCGGGCACCCAGTTTCTGCATCTCGACGGAAACCCCGTGCCCAACAATCTGCTGACCACCCCGGATGGCAAGCCCGGGCTGCACGCCGAATACAACGAAGGCCGGCGAGGCTTTGACGATGTGCCCAAGAAGCTCGTGGAGCGCACAGAGCCGAACATCAACCTTTCCAAGGCGACCCTGCCGAAGCAGGTCGCGGACCGCAAGCGCTTCGGTGTGGAGTGGACGGGCTTTCTCACGCCCTCGGAAACAGGTGAGTACCTGCTCGGCGTGCGCAGCCAGGGCTTTGTTCGCGTGAGCGCCGACGGCAAACAGGTGGCTTCGTCCTACGGCGGTGGTCACGACCCTGAGCCCGTCATGGGCCGGGTGAAGCTTCAAAAGGGCCGCAAGGTTGCACTCGAAATCTTCGGCGGCACGCAGGACGGCGACCCGCACGCCGAGCTGATCTGGAGCAAGTACGATCCCGCTGTCACTCCCGAAGCCGTTGCCGCCGCGCGGGATGCCGACGCGATCATCGCAGTGGTCGGCATCACCAGCCAGCTTGAAGGCGAAGAGATGCCCGTAAGCGAACCGGGTTTCCTGGGCGGCGACCGCACCAGCATCGACCTGCCGCAGCCTGAAGAAGACCTGGTGGAAGCGGTGGCAGCGACAGGCAAGCCCCTTGCCGTGGTGCTGATGAACGGCAGTGCGCTTGCCGTGAACTGGATCAACGACCACGCAAACGCGGTACTTGAGGCCTGGTACCCCGGTGAAGAAGGCGGCGCGGCTGTGGCGGAAACGTTGAGCGGGAAGAACAACCCCGCGGGTAGGCTGCCGGTCACCTTCTACAAAGGCCTGGAAGGCCTGCCGAACTTTGAAGATTACGCGATGGCGAACCGGACTTACCGCTACTTCACCGGCAAGCCGCTCTACCCCTTCGGCTACGGCCTCAGCTACACCACGTTCGGCTACAGCGACCTCCTGCTTTCCTCCCCAACCGTTGCCGCCGGGCAGCCCGTGGAGGTCGACGTCCTCGTGACCAACTCAGGCAAGCTTGCGGGGGACGAGGTTGTGCAGCTTTACCTGCAGTTCCCTGACGTTAAGGGAGCGCCGACGGTGGCTCTTCGCAGCTTCGAGCGCATCCACCTCGACCCGGGTGCAAGCCAGAAAGTTCATTTCCACCTCAACCCGCGTGACCTAGGCATGGTCACCGAGCTTGGCTCGCCCATCATCGCCGAGGGCGACTACAGCCTCAGCGTGGGCGGCGGGCAACCGGGAACCGGGAGCCCGGGGGTAAACGGCAAGTTCCACGTGACCGGCAATTACGCACTGCCCGAGTAGTTCCGTACCGCCAGAAAGGAACGCACCCTGTGACCCCTACACCTGTTCTTACCCGTCGAGAAGCACTGTTTCTTTCCGCCACAGCCGGTATCGCTGCTGCCACGCCGTCAACGCTGCTGGCCTCTGACAGTATCAAGACCGGCGTGCACCAGGAGCCTGGCACTGTCTCCACGCCGCGCTCCGCCATCGTCAAGACACAGTACGGCCCCGTCCGCGGATTCCTCTCTGGCGGTGTCTTTACCTTCAAAGGCGTGCCTTACGGCCAAAACGCTGGTGGTGAAAACCGCTGGCTCCCCCTCAAGCCGCCCACGCCCTGGACCGACGAGTACCCCGCCTTCACCTACGGCGCCAACTGCCCGCAGTCCCTTCATCCCTGGACCGCAATCGAGCAAACCTTCATCCAAGACTGGGACGACGGCTGGCTGAGCGAGGACATGCTCAAGCTCAACATCTGGACGCCGTCGCTCGCGGGCTCCCGCCCGGTGATGGTGTACTACCACGGCGGCGGTTTCTCCTTCGGCTCGTCCTACGAGCTCCCGTCGCATGAAGGCGCACAGATGGCCCGCCACCACGACGTTGTGCAGGTCTCGGTCAATCACCGCCTCAACATCCTGGGCTTTTTCGACGCCTCGGAGATCGGCGGCTCGGCCTACGAGGACTCCGTCAACGTCGGCATGACGGACCTGGTCGACTCGCTCAAGTGGGTGCGCGAGAATATCGCCAACTTCGGCGGCGACCCCGACCGCGTCATGATCTACGGTCAGTCCGGCGGCGGCTCCAAGGTCACCACGCTGCTCGGCATGCCCTCCGCTTCGGGCCTCATCCATCGCGCCGCGGCGCAGTCCGGCGGTGGCGGCAACATCCCCGTGCGCGAGCAGCAGCGCGAGGTCGCACGCGTCATGATGAAGGACCTCGGCCTTGCGGCGAACGACATTGGTGCGCTTCAAAAGATGGACTGGCCGAGCCTGATCGCCGCCGGCAATGCGGCCATCACCAAGGTCAACCCGCCGGGCCCTGCCTTCTTCGGTCCCGGCCTTCCGGGACATCCTCGCGCCGGCTGGACTCCCTCGGTCGACGGCAAGGTAATCACCATGCGCTCGTTCTTCGACGCCGCGCCGGACGTGAGCAAGAACGTTCCCATCCTCATTGGCTCGGTCTCGGAAGAAGGCAACAGCATGACCTCCATTCCTACTGAGGCGGAGTGGCATGCCAGCCTGGCGAAGACCTACGGCGAAGAAAAAGCAACCGCCATTGTGACAACCCTCAAGGCCAACTATCCCCACAAGCAAACCGCCACGCTGTCGTACATGTGCAGCGGTCGCCCAGGACTCAACGGCCTGTTCATGCGGAACAATGTCGTGAAGATGTGCGGGCTCAAGCACGACCTCCATGCCGCCCCCGCCTACGCCTACTACTTCACCTGGCAAACGCCCCTGTTCGACGGCCGCCCCGGTGCTTGGCACACGGCCGATCTGCAGTTCTGCTTTGACAACACCAAGCGCTGCGAACAGGGCACCGGCAATACGCTTGAGGCGCAAGCCCTGGCGCGGAAAATGGCTGCGTCTTGGGCGGCGTTTGCCTCCATCGGCAAGCCCAGCGTCTCCGGCGTTGCATGGCAGCCGACCGACCCTGACACCAACCGCACCATGATCTTCGATAACGAATGCCGCATGGTAAATGACCCGGACGGCAATGCGCGCAAGATCATCCTGGCTTGAAAGCTTTCGGCTTGCGGGCCTGGCGTAGGCTTGCCGCGCTCCTTAATAGCCCCGCCCCAGCGAGTTGAATGAAACACTCGGTAGGCACTTTGGCGGGACTCATGAGGTGCAACCCGCCGATGACTCCTTCTCGGCCGATAACTCCCACCCCGGCAGTGTCGCCATCGGAGTCCGAAGCCACAACGGACGCGAACCTGAATTGAGGAAGTGAGCGTATCGAAGAGGCTGGTCCGCCATGTACATCGATGCGCGCAACGGGAGCTACACCTCGACACATTGACTGAGGAGCAGGTTGCGACTGAGTTTGGAAAAAGAAGAGCAAGCGCCCGAGCAAATGCGTGAACAATCACTGTTATCCATGCATCTTTGCGTTCATAAACCGAGACGTGAACCATCGGATGGCCGCGAAGAAGCGAAACTGAACGAGCTCAAAATCGCCAAGTCACTCATCGACACTTCGAAAGTGTCCACTTGGCCGAGTAGTCGACTTGTCGGACAATGACCGACCGTTCAAGTATTACTAGCAGGACGAGTCGTTTATTGAGGTGAGAAATCAACCCCAAGTTTCGGGTGGACTGTTGGCCGTAAGGAGTAGCCCGATTCTTTCGGCTTGTCCGTGCCCGGGAGCTACTCGCGCCGCGTTCGACTGTCAGCTCAACCGGTCGATGCAACACCTATCTAACCAACTGATCCACGAAATGCTTACCCTGAAGAATCGATCTGTTTGGCTGATGTGGCCAAACCTAGCCAGGGTAAGGTTCCGGCTGATCTAATCCTAGCCAGCGCTTTTTAGATTTTGTTTTCAATGGATGTGGGTCAGAGCTGAGTGTTGCGTCGACCCATTGAGACCACCACAGAATGTGGGAATTTTGTGGGAAACATCATGCAACAGCGTGGGTAATAGTGAGCAAAACGAGCAAATGAAAAAAACGTTCATCCGTGCGGGCAAAACATGTGTAAGTTTATGAAAATGTTGGCGTTTTAGAAAAGAAATGGGCGTGGAGCACCGCGTAATTCGTAATCAGTAGGTCAGCGGTTCAAATCTGCTCATCGGCTCCATTCCTTTTCAATAACTTAGAATGGTTTAGGCGCCCCCAAAAGAGATCAGGCCAACTGATTTCTAATCATCATGATTGTATTTATTTTTGTGTTTTGAATGATTTGTGGCGTTCTTCCTGCTGCCAGAAATTCCCACAATTTCGATAAATTATCGACTCACTGGACGTGGAGTTCCTAGAAGCCTCGCGCTATCGAAGGAAGTCGAACATTCCCGAAGGACCTGCAGCCCATTTATCAGGACTTGTTCGGTCATTGGTGGGAGAGGATGGATGCCGCGTATCCAAGCGTGTGATATTTGAGCCGTTCAGCGACAAGGTGCCGTTAATTACGTGTGCCGTGATCTGGAGACGGTAGTCTTCAGGAGTTTTGACTAAAGCCAAACTGAGCGGCCAGTTCGGACGGGCGCTAGCCGGATGGAGGAAATTCGTAGCGATGATTATGCCGCAGATTCTCGTTCTGGCCTCTGCAGCCTCTGCGTCCTCGGCCTAGAGATAGTTCACTGGATAGCCCTGACGACGCATCTCCAAGGCTATCCAGCAATAATGAGTCACTTCCTACTTGCTCAAATGAACAACCTGTTTTGTCTGTCATTTTCATTCAGGAGCGTCTCAATACGCGCGAGGATGGCGTCGCACGCAGCAAGATCTTCGGCAACGAAATGCGCGCCACTGCTATATAGCGTTGATTCGGCTCGAGAAATGAGATCTGCTCTTTCGTTGTCGGGCAATGCTGCGACTGCGGGAGCATCAAGGCCGATCATGTTTCCAGTGCGAGTGAGACCGATGGTCCACATGCCCGCGTTACGGCCCTCCTCGATATCACTGATGGTGTCTCCGATCTTTACGCATAGGGAGGGCGGATAGACTTCAAGCAGCTGTGCATTACGCGCAAGCATCCACGGAGCTGGCCGCCCGGCACCTACCTCATCCGGGCATACCGACGCGTCCGGCTTGTAGCCATGACCAGAAGCCTGCGCCATGACCGGGGCCAGCATTTCGCGTGTGTAGCCGGTCGAGCTACCGATGCGAAGTCCCCGCGTTTGCCATCGTCCAACCACATCGGCGACCCCGTCGATGACCTGAGAGTGTCGTGTCACAATCTCCATCTGCAGCGGGCCAAATTCTTCGAACAGAGTGAGGACGTCTTCTGTTCCGGGTTCGTTGCCGAAGCGCCGTTGCCAATCTGCGCGAACATTTGCGAGAGCCAGGATGGCCTGGATGTGGTCGCGTTTGAGCAAGCCCATATCATGTCGCGCATCCTCGGTCGAAAGTGCGATACCGTGATTGGAGAAGAGCGTCTGCAAAGCAAGGACAGGGGCGATGGAACCGTGATCGACTGTCGTACCTGCCCAGTCGAGCATGACAGCGCGAAGCTGAATTGACTTGTTCATGCAGCACCTCCGTGGGAGCGATCGCCGAAGGTCTCTGATGCAACACCGAAGCTGAGCGTCATGCCAGCTCCGCCAAGGCCGGTTACGACCTCCACACCATCCTCCGGGTCGAATCGCAGATAAGGCTTATCGAAATGCTTGGCGTAGACTCCATACCAACGTTCTGCTACTGAAAGGTCCGGAACGCGTGTGAATGTCTCCAAGTGCTTGAGGATGAGCGTGTCTATTTCTTCACGGTTGAAGGGCGAGGGAACGAGACCGTAGTTATGCGAATCGCCAAGGGTCAACTCTCCCGCCGTAGTTTGCGAGATCATCGTGTGAATACCATAGCGATTGTACTCGGGCATCTCTTCGGCAATGCGTCTTTGCAGAGCGGGCAGCGTCGAGCAGATACGGAATGAGTGATAGAACTGGAAGGTGAGGCCCCCGGCTAGCGATGGTCCGAGTTCCCAGCTGTTAGCTTGGGGCTTGGTGCGCATCATCTGCAGCTTGCAACGCGTCAGGCCACTGCTTGCGAAGAACTCCGGATAGAGCGTCTCAAAATCGGACCCGTTGCACACAATCACTCTCTCTGAATGCCACTCTCCACGGGCTGTCTGGATGCGCCCCTGCTCGATGGAGAAGACCGGACAGCCCCACTGAAATTCAACGCCATATCGCTCGTGTAGGAACTCAGGGAGAGTCCGGAGCACCTCGCGCGGATCGACCGTAGCTTCTGTTGCACTCCAAAGTGCGCCCAGGACTGTATCGGGATTCAGCGCTGGCGAATGTGCAAGGGCGCTAGAGCGATCGAGCCAGCTGCATTCAAACCCATGCGCCGGCGCAATCTCTGCAAACTCTTTTCCAACCTCTGCCTCATCCTGGCGACAGGCAATGTGAAGCGAGCCTTTGTTCCGATACGCGATCTTCGCATCGTTTAGTAGCGCCAACCATATCTGTCGACTCTGTAGCGCAAGATTGAGCATTCGCCCGGCTGTTTGTCCGATTGGCCAAAGCATGCCGAAGTTGGCAATGGAAGCTCCAGTAGCAGCCAGACCACGTTCCAGTACTACAACTCGTTTTCCAGCCTTTGCAGCTGTATAGGCATGTGCCAGTCCAACGATCCCTGCACCAACGATGATTACATCTGCACTTTTTGAGTTCATTGCTGCAGGCTATAGTGGCGAACTCGCAGTCTCAAGAGCTGAACGGTTATGTAGCGGCCTAACGTTGGTTTCTTTCCTGGAACCAAACGCACAGATTGTGCCAGACGCCAATGCGAAGAAGACGAATAGATCGAAGAGTCTGATCCAGCCCAGGTGCGAGACATACAAGGTAATGAGCAAAGGCGAGAGCACCTGGCCGATCGAACCTATCGCGTTCACAAGGCCAGCCGCGCGGCCGTGCAATCCCATGGGCACTTTGTCCAGAACGGCCATGCCGGAGATCAAGATATCGGCTCCATGAACCAGAATGCCCATCAAGGCGATGGAAAGGACCAGGCCGAAGGAGCCGTTACCCACCAGCATAGGGTGCAGAAGGCAAAGAAAAGCAAGACCGAAAAGCATTCCTGCTCCGAGAGCCATCACATTGCGCTTGAAATAGCGTTGCAGCGTATAACCCACCGCGAGTGGACCCAAAAATCCAAATAGTTCAAAGTAGGACGACATATG
The DNA here is from genome assembly GCA_963831665.1 of uncultured Acidobacteriaceae bacterium. Classification (GTDB taxonomy): domain Bacteria; phylum Acidobacteriota; class Terriglobia; order Terriglobales; family Acidobacteriaceae; genus Edaphobacter. Next base: position 20,770 of record CAWHRG010000002.1, read on the forward strand.
TCCGGCCGCATGTGCACGATAACCCATGTCGGAAATCAGGTAGTTCGGCAACCAAAAGAGCAGTGTGTATCGCATCATCTTAAGAAAAAAGTAAGCGCCTGAAATGCTCCTGATCGCGCGGTTGCCAAGCAGTGAACGCCACGATTCAGTGTCTGTTGTTGCCCCCTCGTGGTCATCTGCTGACGCTGGCGCTTCCGGCAGCCCGTGCGTCTCCTTGAAGAAGAAGAGAGCGGAACAGATGAGCAACGTCGATGAGACGAGATACGCGGGATGAAAGCTAGTGTGCGCGACGAATCCAGTAGTGATGATCAGCCATTCGGTAAGAGAACTGGCCAGCAGGCCGCCCAAAATGTAACTGGTGCTCCACCAGCTGAGCACGATATTCCGTTCACGGTTCCGGAACCAGCCGCCAAGAAGCTTCAACAGCGCCGGCCATCCGAAGCCCTGGCCGAAGCCGTTGCCCAATTGGAGCAACAGAATAAGTGTCGGTTGATTACATACGACGAGGGCGAGTGTGCAGAGTACGGAGATGCTGGCACCGGCCAAGGCAGTCCGCCGCGCACCAATATTGTCCGCAAGATTGCCGCCCACTAACTGTCCTACCGCGTACATCGCACCGAAGCAAGCAAGGGTAACCGCAAGCGAAGAGATATGAGTGCCTTGGGCTACTCCCATATCTTTACGGCAGATGTAATAACCGGCATAGAGTATCCAGGCGGCTGAAAAAACACGTGCTCGCCAGGTATGCCAGGGAGGAGTGCCGACGCTCATCGCTCTCCTTCTGCACTCGATGGTGGAGGTTTAACTGGGTCATGGAAGACGATGGGGTCAGCCTTCGGTGACATGGGGAACACGAACTGGGTAGTGCCCTCAGTTTGATTATTGTCGGCCAGAGCATCCGGAAAGGAATCGTGTTCGCAGAGCAGGTGTACTAGCGCCTGGACGGATGTGCTATCGGTACCATCGATCGTAATTCGCAGATGGGGTGTGTTCTGAATTGTTAGCAGAGCAGCCGGTCCGGCGACAGTGGGCAAACTCAATAGACTCCGCCGATCAATAATCTTGCGGCCCAAAGCGGTATTCTTCAGTATCCATCTTCCCTGTGAGTGTGAAGCTGTAGCCGGATCGTCCTCGGATGATTCTCCCACGGCAATTAGCGTAGCGCCGTCTGTGTCTTTTGGCTCTTCAGTAAGAGTTACCTGGCTGCGAAACTGACCAGCAAGGTTAAGTAGCGGAGCCGAAGCTTCCACCTCTTGAATTCCCACGAGTTGGTGCGTTCCAGGCATGGTCGCCGGGGGGAGATAGAGCAACACGTGTCCGCTTTGAAAAACACCCTGCCAAAAAGTCGTGAAGGGATGTTCCTGGGCAATCTGCCAGCGGAGACACATGACGCAAAGAAACAGTGCAATACATGTCGGCGTTGCGAGCCGCTGCAAACTTAGGAACGGGACCGCTTCGTAAGCATCAACCACAGAGCTGATGTTCTGCACCGGAGCTGCCGCTTCAGGGATCTCAGCCAGTGCTCGATAGAACCGCGGCACATAGGAGCCTGATGGAAGTTCGAGAACGGCGCGAGCATCTTTATTTGCTTTGTTGTAGGCCATCAGACGCTTGCGAACGTCGTTTGCCCGTACACGAACTCCCGCATCCGAACCGGTGTCGTAAGTCGCTTCACGGCCTAGCAGGCTCATTCCAATCAGCCGCTCTTTCAGTTCATCCGCATTCCCATCGATAGAGCGATAAACGATATGCCGCAGGAATTCGCAACTCTTGGGGCTGGTCTTGAAGGGGGCGCTTTCGCACACGTCTCCGAGTGCTTTCAGGAGCGTTGTCGCGTGCGCTGGCAGCTCCGCGAGTGGGATTTCGATGTAACCCTGCATGTTAGGCATTCCGTTAAGCGATAGCACAAGCCTATCTCGGGTTCATTACATAACCGTGACAGCTCGCACAACGCAGTGAGTTGTTGCGCCTGAAGCAGGGCAACTGAACAGCCTAACGGTGTGGTCGCGCCGACTGAACCTGTTGAACGTTTTGCATTTGACGCACACATGGGAATCTCAAACCCAGAGCAAATAGATGAGCCTTTCTAAGAGTCAACGAATTACCTTTGGTGTCACCTGGATTACCTACGCGGGCTTTTATCTCTGCCGCAAAAATCTCAGCATTGCCCTTCCATTACTGGCAGGTGCCTCGGCACTGGGAAGTGTCCAGCTGGCAAACATCGTCTTTGGGTACAGCCTCCTCTATGCGGTCGGACAGTTTGCCTTCGGATTCCTGTCCGATCGAATTGGACCGAAGCGAGTGGTCGGTGCGGGGCTACTGATCATCGTCGCAAGCAACGTTGCGATGGGCGTTCACGCTTCGTTCATGTGGCTGATGATCTTCGCTTGCCTCAACGGAGTCGGGCAGTCGACGGGCTGGTCGGGGCTGGTAAAGACCATGGCCAACTGGTTCTGCTATGAGAACCGCGGAGTTGTCATGGCCTGGTGGGGCACGAACTATGTTCTCGGGGGCTTCCTCGCCACGGCGTTTGCAACCTGGGCCGTCTCTCCGAGCGCGCCGATGTCTCAACTCGGGTGGGTTCGTGGATTTCTCTTTCCTGCATTGCTTCTAGCGGTCGTCGTCCCGATCTTCTTCCTCGCCGTGTCGGATACGCCACATTCGGCCGAAGGGTCTGACTCTTACCAAAAAAGTTCGCAGGTAATACCTGAGGGACATACCAGTTGGACCGATCTACAAATGCTGCTCCTCAAGCCGTCACTCTGGACGATCGGAATGTCGTACTTCTTCCTTCAGCTCTGTCGGTACGCTCTGATGTTCTGGCTGCCTTACTACATGGTACGGCAGTTGCACTATGGCGTGCAGGCCGCCGGATACCTCTCCTCCCTTTATGAATTGATTGGCGTTGGTGGAGCTCTTCTCGCCGGTTATATCTCTGATCGTTTCAACCAGTCGCGGAGGGCTCCGGTATCAGCCGTCATGCTCGGACTTCTTGCTCTGGTCATGTTCTTTCAGCCGGCCTTCGCCCACGCCAAGCTTGTAGGGATGGCCGTCGCCATATCGCTCGCCGGCTTTCTTTCGTATGGCCCCGACACTCTGCTCTCCGGCGCCGCGGCACAAGATGTTGGAGAAACAAGAGCAGCGGCTACTTCGAGCGGTCTCATCGACGGCATAGGGCATCTGGGCGCGCTTGCCTCTCCGTACCTGGTGGTCCTCGTCAGTGAGCGCTACGGATGGGACCGGCTGTTCCTCATCTTTGCGGGCACGGCGTTACTGGCTGGCCTAATTCTGCTGCCCTTATGGAATCTAACTGGCGCTAACCCAGACATTACGAAAGACCGAAGCAAGATAGAACCCAGTTCAACGGAGTTAGGGGCATTTTCATAACTGTTAAGTGCCTACGAGTTCATGACTCCTTCATCGAGTCGTCCCGAATCACCACTAAGTTCGATCTATCCCAAAGCAACACGGAGTGACACATGTATCGCAAACACCTAGCCGGATGCTTCTCCGCTTTCATCTGCCTTGCCGCCTCCTGCTTTGCCCAGAATGCCCGCGTCAGCGGCCAGGTGCAAGACACACAACAAGCCACTATACCGGCATCGAGCGTAATCCTTACTAACGTCGAGACGAAGGTGATGGTTGGAAATAAGACCGACGGGACTGGAAGCTTCATCTTGCCGCCCGTTGATCCTGGCCACTACGAGCTACGAGCAACGGCACCTGGATTCGCACCGATCGTACTTACCGGAATTACGCTTGAGGTTGGCGAATCCAAGGTCATCACCATCACCTTGAGACCGGGTACCACTGAGTCAATGGAAGTTAATACCGCTCCACCCGAATTGACCACGGATCGAGCTGACCGTAGTTTGACGATCGAACCGACTTTGGTTGACAAAATTCCACTCAACATTCGCAATCCGTTGCAACTCATCAGCGATGCGCCCGGCGTAACAAAGGGTGATGATGGGTTGTCCGGTCAAAACTATACCAGCGAAAGCCGTTCTAACACCTTCCGCATCAATGGCGCCAAGGGTTCTACAACCGACACTCTGATCGATGGCGCCGCCAATACGACCTCTTACTACAATCAGGACGGCGGCATTCCCGGAGTAGATTCCGTCCATGAGACACGCGTCTTTACCGATGCCTACGCTCCGGAGTATGGAAGAACCAGTGGCGGCATCGTTGCCTACTCGCTGCGTTCCGGAACCAATCAACTGCATGGCTCGGTGTTCGGGTTCTATCGCAACGAGATTATGGATGCAAATGGCTTCAATGCCAACCATGCAAACCTGCCCAGAGGCAGCTTCGGCCGCAACCAGTTCGGTTTTAGAGTGGGCGGCCCGGTCATCTTACCCCGCATTTACAACGGTCGTAACAAAACATTCTTCTTCTTCTCGTACGATGGACTTCGTGACACAACTGCAGGCAATTTCACTGGAACCGTTCCGACGGCACTCGAACGGCAAGGTGACTTCTCGCAGACTTTCGACGCAAATGGAAAACAGATTGTCATCTACGATCCATCTAGTTCGAAGTCGAACTCGACGGGCTCCAATTTCACACGAACTCCGTTTGCTGGGAACAAGATCACGAACCCCAATTCCATCGGCCTTGCTTTGTTGAATCTGTATCCGATGCCTAACCAGCCCGGCGCTGGTCTCAGCAATGCGAACAACTTTTTCTCAAACGCACCAGGTACAGACGACAACAACAGCTACGACACACGTGTCGACCATCAATTCAATGACAAACACAGCATTTTTGGGCACTATACGAATTTCACCAATCGCATTCATTACAACGACTATTTCGGCAACGGACTTTCGCCCGAAGATGCCGACGATCGCATCCCCGGCAAGAATATCGATATTGACCATACCTGGGTGATCAGTCCGAATCTGGTCTTCGAGCATCACCTTTCCTGGGCGCACAGCGAATCGAATCGTGACGAATCGGTGCTGAAGAGTCCTGCGAGTCTCGGCTTTGGTGCGGCTGTGACACCGGGAGTTACCGCGACCCTTACCCCTCAACTCAGCATCAGCGGAGCGTCGGCAACCGGCGGCGTAAGCACATTGGGGAACTACTACCCGCTCGAACGCAACAAATCATCGGTATGGCAGTATGCGGCTGATGCAAGCTGGGCAAGGAACAAACATATCTTCAAGTTTGGAGTTGACCTGCGCCGCTACCCGACGCAACTGTGGGATCCGGAGCAGATGTCCATTAGTGCCGGAACAAAGTTCACCAACGGTCCGAATAGTACGACACCGGCGCCGTCAACTGATTCCGGCTCGGGTATGGCTGAGTTGCTTCTCGGTCTCGCGACCGTGAGTTCTGGATATGAACCGGAGACGCAATCTACCCACTACTACTACGGCTTGTACGCTCAGGACACTTTCCGAGTAACTCCGAAGCTGACGGCAACCTATGGTGTTCGCTACAGCTACGAGACTGGCGACGTGGAAAAAAACAATCTGCTCAACTACATTGACACCGAGGCGCCATCGCCAATTGCTGCACAGGTTCCTTCCATACCGAACCTGACCGGAGGAGTCGGAATTCCCGGCCTCAACGGAACCAGCCGCGAGGTTCAGGTCCCTGGAAAGCGGCATTTCGATCCGCGGTTGGGTCTTGCCTACCGTCTCGACGACAAGACCATCATCCGCACCGGCTTCGGTATCTTCCATCATCCGGCGGCAGCATGGCAGCAGTATCCCAACGCGGACGGAGGAATTCGTGTCTCCACCTCCGTCGATGCTCAGTCTAACGGTGTGGTGCCGCTTTCCGGCTATCAACTCAGCAACCCATTCCCATCCGGGCTTCCTACTCCGTACGGCAACGCGGCGGGACTCGGAATCGACTTGGGACAATCCGTCGCAGGTCCGCCACGCCAGCAGGCGATTCCGTATCAGATCCAATACTCGTTCGACATTCAGCGTTCTCTGCCAGGCAACTTTGTTGTCACGGCAGCTTACGTCGGCAATGAAGGCAATCATCTGATGGTGCCGCTGCAGTTGAATCAGATCCCCGATGCAGATTTAGCAATGGGGTCTTCGCTTACGGCAACAGTGAAGAATCCGTTCTTCGGAGTGATCACGGATCCTAGCTCTACGTTGAGCACGTCCACCACGACGGCGAATCAACTACTACGTCCTCACCCGCAGTTCCTCAACTTCGAGGTGATCAACTCCGGCATGGGACACTCGACTTACAACGCGGCGCAGCTGACCGTTGAGCATCGCATGAAGCAGGGCTTGGCAGTGATCTTCGCCTACACGTTCAGCAAGGCCATCGACAACGTAGGCGAGATGACCAGTGTTGCTGGAACATACACCGGCTTCCAGGATGTTTATTGCCCGCGTTGCGACAAGTCTCGCTCGGATCAGGATGAGACTCATGTCATCCGTTGGAGCACGAGCTACGAACTGCCGTTTGGCACGCACAAGCCATTTCTCAATCACGGCGTTGCGGCTCCTATCCTTGGTGGATGGAGCGTCAGCACGATCTACTCTTTCGACAGCGGTCGGCCACTCGCGGTCAGTGCAACAAACAATTCTCACTCCTTCAGCGGTGGCGGATACCGTCCAAATGTTACGGGGATTTCTGCGAAGCTTTCCGGCGGCTCGCCAGACGGTTCTCACATCGCGGCAGGCGCCAAGTACTTCAACTCCGCTGCCTTTACTCAACCTGCGAACTTCACATTTGGAAACGCCAGCCGTTATCTTCCCAACATCAACAATCCTTACAACTGGAATCTCGATGCGACCATAGAGAAGAACCAGCACATTGGCGAGAGATACGTCCTGACGTTCCGGGGTGAGGCGTTCAACGCGCTCAACAACGTGATCTTCAGCGGGCCGACGACCAGTGTAAGCTCCGCAGCCTTCGGCACCATACTTACGCTTAGTCAAAACAACACTCCGCGCAACATACAGGTGAGCTGCCGGTTCACCTTCTAAACACAAAATCGGCTCCCGGCCTGTGCTGGGAGCCGACCTTTACAGAATCGAGACTATCAATGCTGAAGAAGCTGGCTTTGTTTCTTGTTTTTGCAACGCCTTTTGCGTCCGCTGCCACCGTGATCGTGATCAACGCAAATGTCATCACAGTTGACCCAGCTCAGCCATCTGCCGAGGCGTTCGCCATCGATAACGGACGCTTCGTTGCAGTGGGAACCAACGCCGACGTCCTGAAGCTCAAGACGGCTTCGACGAAGATTATCGATCTCCATGGAATGACCGTGACTCCAGGGTTCAACGACGCTCATCTTCACCCGCAGACACTCTTCGCCGAGGGCACGCCGCACTACCGTGTCTGGCTAGGCGCGGACAAGGTGCGCACCATCGATGAGGTAGTCGCAGCGCTCAAGCGCCAGGCCTCAGTAACACCTGCGGGCAAGATGATCAGCGGTTACGGCTACAACGACGTCGTACTCGGCCGCCACCCGAACCGGCACGATCTCGATAAAGTCTCGACGACACAACCCATCGTCATTACTCATGGCTCCGGCCACATCACGGTGGTGAACAGCTTCGTGCTGAAAGCCTCAGGGGTCATCAAAGATACGCCGGACCCGCCGGGCGGAGCTCTCGACCGCGATCCGGACGGAACACCGAACGGTGTAGTTCGCGAGAGTGCCCGCAGGCTAATTTCGAAGGGGACGGGCCCTGAGAATCGTGATCAGCTCTCGCATAGTGACGAGCTGACTGGATATATGACCTGCTTCCGTCAGTACTCTGCGAAGGGCATCACCAGTGTTGGCATTGCGGGCGCTAGTCCATCAACGTTCCGCGTCATGCAGGAACTGCGCGATATGGGCAATCCCGTTCGTGTCGGTTTCATGTTCAGCGCAGATTCGTTTGACAAGCTCGAGGCAGCGGGCATCAATCGAGGCCTCGGAGATGACCGACTGCGTGTCACAGCGCTCAAAACTTACCAGGGCAACTCTCTGAGTGGGCGTACTGCATGGCTGAGCCAGGCATACTCCGATCGGCCCGGTTACTTTGGGATTCCACCTGCCCGTACCCAGGAGCAACTCGACGCCGACTACCAAAAGTGGTGGGACGCGGGATGGCAGGTGGCCACGCACTCCAATGGCGATCGTGAGATTGATATGGTCCTTACCGCGATTGAACGCGCTGAAGCGAAGAACCCAAGACCTGACGCGCGCTGGCGCATCGAGCATGCGAGTGTGATGAATCAAGCTCTGCTTGACCGCGCAAAGAAGGATGGTGTGATTCTGGTCTTTCACTCCTACATGTGGGAATACGGAGACATCTTGCAGTCCTATGGCCCAGACCGCCTTGGGATGATGCATGCCTATCGCACAGCGCTTGATATGGGCATCCCGGTCGCCGGCCACTCCGATTCGCCAATTTCCGCAGCAGACCCATTGCTGCGTATCCAGGACATGGTCACCCGCACGAGTTCTCACGGCCTCGTGGTTGGGCCACAGCAGCGAGTTACTGTGGATGAAGCGATTAAAGTCTGGACACTCGATGGAGCCTACACGACCTTCGAAGAGAAGATCAAAGGTTCCATCACTCCCGGCAAGTTGGCAGACTTTGTCGTCCTTGCGAAGGATCCGCGCAAAGTACCATCGAACACCATCAAAGACATTAGGCTGGAAGCAACATACATGGGAGGGGAGAAAGTATATACCGCAACCCCCAACATTGTTGCTATGATTCCGCAGCCTCCCATCAACTATGGAGACGGCAACTACGGGGACGGTGACGAAGAGGAGAATCAGAGCACGCCACAATAGCTCTCCTGCCGTTAGTACCGGAAAAAACGATAGGACCTATCGGGGCTGCCCCTGCAATGACACGAAGGTCTGCGCGACCTTTTCTCCGGCAGTTGTGACAGGGCGTTTGAAGGAAGCCGCTGGTATGGCGGATGTCGATCAAGCCCCTGGGCAGAAACCCGTTCCGCGGTGACTTGGTCGATTGTCGCGGGTTATCGAGCGCGTGTAGGTTCTTCTGGGCGCCGAAGCGGGTATCAGTAGCCCGCAGCGGCAACGACGAGAGACTGAGGCACTGGAGGAATGTGGGAATTTTGTGGGAAACATCGTGCAACAACGTTGGTAATAGTGAGCAGAACGAGCAAATGAAAAAACGTCCATCCGTGCGGGGCAATCATGCGTAAGCTTCTGAAAATATTGGTGTTTAGGAAAGAAGTGGGCGTAAAGCACTGCGTAATTCGTAATCAGTAGGTCAGCGATTCAAATCCGCTCATCGGCTCCATTTCTTTTCAATAACTTAGAATGGTTTAGGCGGCTCGAAGAGCGTTAGACCAAGTGATTTCTAATCACGATTTCATTTAATTCTTGTTTTTTGAATGATTTGTGGTGTTCTTCCTGCAGTCAGGAATTCCCACAATTTACGTGTTAGCGACTCATCCCTCGACGCTTGCGCCAAAGTTCCTCGCTTTTGGTCCATTAGTCTCCTCGCATTCAAAGATCACATCCGACGCGCAATTCGGAGCTGCTCCGTGCGTCATGACCTTCTTTTTCGGCGGCATCTACTTTCAATACCACATTAACGACATCATCCGGCGCAAACACGCCGACCGCGTCTATCAAATGACCAACTAGGAGAATCTCCATGGCTTCGCATCGCACCCGCCGCCTGAAGCTGGATCACGAAACCCTCATGCGGCGGTTCGCTAGTTCATCCGTCATCTGCATTACAGGTACGGCCGGCCTGCCGCCGGAGATGTATCAGTTCCAGTACCAGCTCAAGGGAATCTACGTAAACTCGGCCGGTGAAATTCTGGAGCGCGACACGCATCTACTCGAGGTCCATCTCTCGCTCGAATATCCCCGCCGCGCCCCCCAGTGCCGGATGTTGACGCCGGTATTTCATCCGAACTTCGACGACGCCAGTGTTTGCATCGGAGACTTCTGGGCAGCATCGGAAGGGCTCGACGACCTCGTCATCCGCATAGGCCGCATGATCGCCTATCAGGAGTACAACACCCGAAGCCCATTGAATGGTCTCGCCGCCAAGTGGGCAGCGGAGCACCTAAACTTGCTGCCGATTGATTGCAGCGTCGTAGCGCCACCACTCGAAGACGCGGCGGTTATCTATGGTTGATCATAAGGGTTCCAAAAGAAGAACTGCCGGATACTTCGATATCTTGGGAACTTCTAAAAAACGTCTACTAGGCCGACCAATTGTCCCCAATACAAATCTTATTTACCGGTTCGGATGTTTCGGACCGGGTTGATTTCGCCTAGCCGGTGCTTGCAGGTTGCCGAGCGAGTGTAGGTTCTGGGAGCTGGAGCGGTGTTCAGCGGTCTGCGCCACCAAGAGACGAGGGACTGCAGCGTTGTCAATTTCAACTGGCTATAGTGCGCCGGACCGGACACTTCAGGTGGATGAAACGATAGTCCTTGCACTGGAAATGTGGGAATTTTGCGGGAAACTTGTTTGCTATTTTCTGGCCGTTCGCCTTATTGTGCTGCACCAGTTGTCGTAAGCGTTGATGACGTAAATGCCTATGGTTTTGTTGAGATATGGGATCAGAAAGGACTGCCGTTTTGGAGCCTGATGCATTTCATTCATCCTGTGAGCCCTGTGTCGCCAGCCGATTTTCCCAGTTGCATCCTCGGCCCTTTTCAAATAGTCTTCTTTTTCGCTTGCGTAATCACCAGCGGAGCACCGGGCCGGGCAAAAAAAAGCTACAACAGGATTCAGTCGCAGTAATGGCGGGGTTGAGCACAAGAATCAACATTAGCGTGGATACGCTGGCGATGGTTTATCCATTCGTTTCTGCGCCAATCTGCCGTAGTCAACGTTTGGTTCATTTGATAACGTGCGTCCTCTTATGTAATTAGCGACGACTTGTCAAAGGATCCGATAGAACACACGGGCCCGCTTCCTCAGAAACATGGATGAGGAGAAAATAAATGCAAGCGCGATCTGCAATTCGGAGCTTTAGCTTACGAACGGGCAAGCCGGGGTTGATTTTTTGGCCGCGTCACCAGGACCGCAGCCTTAGCATCACCACGATGGCGCTCGGAATTTTCCTGCTGATAGCTATCGGCTGCGGGAAGAAGGAGATGGCCCCCCGGCCAACGCCTCCCGAGGTCGTGGTCACGGACGTAGCGCAACAGAACGTTCCTATCTACCAGGAATGGGTAGCGCAGCTGAACGGTCAGGTAAATGCGGAGATTACTCCGAAGGTGCAGGGATATCTACTGACGCGAAATTATTCCGAAGGGTTCTTCGTACATAAAGGCCAGTTGCTTTACGAGATCGATCCTCGTCCTTTTGTTGCCAGTCTCGACCAGGCGAAGGCAACGGTAGCGGTCGCGGTGGCACAGCAAACCGAAGCGGAAAATAATCTGACGCGGGATCGTCCACTCGCGGAACAGCATGCGATACCTCAAAAACAATTGGATACCGACATCTCCACGGTGGCGGCCACGACTGCGCAGGTCAATGCTGCAAAAGCGAACATGGTTCAGGCCGAGTTGAATCTTTCCTGGACCAAGGTACTGTCCCCGATTGACGGCCTGGCGGGCACCTCGAACTCGAACGTTGGCGACCTGGTGGGAATAACAACCAAGATGACGACTGTCTCGCAGGTCAATCCGATCCGAGCGTATTTCAATATCAGCGAGAGCGACTATCTACAAAGAGCACAGGCGATTGCGCGGCTGGTTCGAGGGGATAAAACGGTGAAACCTGTTCGAGTCGAGTTCATCCAGGCCAATGGGATTGCTTTCCCGGCGACAGGCAAGATCGTGCTGGTAAATCGGGAGGTCGTATCACAGACTGGCACGATTCAGATTGCAGCCGAGTTTCCCAACAAGGATGGCATTCTGCGCCCTGGGGGCTTTGGCAAGGTTCGCATTGAAACAGGGACGAACGAGAATGCCCTGCTTGTTCCTCAGGCGTCGGTTATTGAAGTCCAGTCGATGTATCAGGTGGTTGTCGTCGGTCCGGATAACAAAGCAATGTTCCGTCCGGTCAAGGTGGGAGAACGTGTTGGGAAAAACTGGATTATCACAGAGGGTCTCAAGCCAGGAGAGAGGGTCATAGTCGAAGGCTTCATGAAGGTGCGGGAGGGTACCCCTGTCATTGCCAAGCCATATGTCATTGCGTCCGCGTCCGGGGGCAATTGAATATGTCGAAATTCTTTATCAACAGGCCAATCGTTGCGATTGTTATTTCGATCCTGATGGTCCTCGCCGGCATCGTGGCGATGTTGGGGCTCCCCACCTCCCAGTTCCCGAATATTGCTGATCCGCAGATCCAGGTCATCGGCAACTACACGGGCGCGGATTCCCAAACCGTTGCGCAATCCGTAGCGACTCCGATTGAACAGCAGATGTCCGGCGTCGACAACATGAACTACATGTACTCGTTGAACGCCAGCAACGGGCAGATGACGCTGACGGTAGACTTCAACATCGACACGGTTGCCAGTACCGACCAGATCCTGACTCAGATGCGTGCCTCACAGGCCAATGCGCAATTGCCGAGTGTAGTGATAAACCAAGGCATCACAGTGCAGAAGTCAACGGCAGCGCCGCTGATGCTCATCGACCTTACCTCTCCTCATGGCACCTACGACAACATCTTTCTGGCAAATTATGCCACGATCAATTTGAACGATGCACTAACGCGAGTACCAGGCGTTGCTTCTGTATCAGTCTTCGGAGCTGGGCAGTACGCGATGAGATGCTGGGTCAATCCGGACAAACTGGCAAACCTGAAGATCACGGTTCCAGAGATCATCAACGCGATTCAAGCTCAAAATAACGTCAACCCGGCGGGCCAGATCGGCGGTAATCCAGCTGCTCCCGGACAACAATTCACGTATACGGTGCGCGCTCCCGGACGCCTTCCGTCCGCGGAAGAGTTTGGCGAGATCATCGTACGAGCAAAACCGGGCGAAGGCACCTTGCGCTTGAAAGACGTTGCTCGAGTCGAGCTAGGTGCGCAGAACTACAACATGATTGGCCGCCTGAATGGCAAGCCTGCAGCCCTGGTGGCGATCTACCAGGCTCCCGGTGCAAACGCAGTCGCAACGACTGCTGGAGTTCGCGCGCTCATGCAGGAAGCGAAGACCCGCTTTCCGCAAGATCTGGACTATATTGTTGCGCTCGACACGACTCTCGCAGTGACGGCCGGGATCAAGGAGATCGAGCATACTCTCGTCGAGGCGCTGGTACTTGTCATCATTGTTGTCTATATCTTTCTCCAGGGATGGCGAGCCACGTTGATCCCTCTGCTTGCGGTTCCGGTTTCGCTCATCGGAACGTTCATGATCTTTCCTCTGCTTGGCTTTTCCATCAACACGCTCTCGCTGTTTGGGTTGGTGCTCGCCATTGGATTGGTGGTAGACGATGCCATTGTCGTTGTCGAGGCAGTCGAGCACCACATAGAAGGCGGCATGACTCCGCATGACGCAACCGTCAGGGCCATGGAAGAGGTGGGCGGACCGGTGATTGCGATCGCTCTGATCCTGGCTGCCGTGTTTATACCGACAGCGTTTATTCCCGGAATCACCGGACGACTCTATCAGCAGTTTGCAGTCACCATCGCTGTGTCTGTTGTCTTCTCGGCCTTCAACGCGCTAACACTGAGCCCGGCGCTCTCGGCAATGTTATTGCGACCGAGGAAAGAGTCTCGCGGCCCGGTGGGAGTTTTTTTTCGCAGCTTCAATCGCATGTTTGGCAGAGTTACCGATGGTTATGTCAATACGTGCAAACATCTTATCCACAAAGCGGGCTTCGCATTCCTGATGTTATTGGTATTTGTGGTTGCTGCGGGCTTTTTCGGAAATAAGATACCCGGAGGTTTTCTTCCAGACGAAGACCAGGGATACATGTATGGAGGGTTGCAACTGCCTAACGCATCCTCTCTGGAGCGCACCTCCGATGCGTCGAAGCTGGTCGAGAAGATCATGCTGGATACGCCGGGAGTGGAGAATGTCAGCACAGTTATTGGTTACAGCATGCTCAGCGGCGTAAACGCTACTTATAGTTCCTTTTTCTTCGTCTCCTTCAAGAATTGGGAGGAGCGTAAAACTCCTGAGGAAAGTTACAACGGAATCAAGCGACACCTGATGGGCGCGCTATCCAAAGTTACATCGGGAATCGCATTTGCATTTCCGCCACCCGCGATCCCGGGTGTGGGGACATCGGGCGGATTCACCTTTGTACTTGAAGACCGCTCTGGCGGCCCTATTGAGTTTCTCGCAAAGAATGCGGAGGTATTCATGGCGGAGGCTCGCAAACGCCCGGAGCTGACCGGGGTAATGACGACCGCACTATTTGGAGTACCGCAGGTGGGCATCACTGTTGATCAGGAAAAAGTGATCACGCAGCAGGTAAGCTTAACGAGCGTATACCAAACCCTGCAAACGTTTATGGGCGGATCGCTGGTGAATTACTTCAACCGTTTCGGTCGCCAGTGGCAGGTCTACGTCCAAGCAGAGAGTGATTATCGAACTTCAGCAGACAATCTAGGCAGGTTTTATGTAACGAACAGCGACGGACAGATGGTGCCGTTGAGTACGCTCACTGGTAACGTGCCGCGCAGTGGTCCCGAGTTCGTTATGAAGTACAACCAGTTTCAATGTGTGCAGATCAATGGCTCGGCTGCGCCCGGCTATAGTTCGGGACAGGCAATTGCGGCATTACAGGACGTGTTCAAGAAAACGATGCCTAACCAGATGGGCTACGACTACCTGGGCATGTCGTATCAAGAGGTCAAGGCCTCTCAAGGCGTCAAACCGGCTGTAGTCTTCGGACTTTCGTTCTTTATCGTGTTTCTAATTATGGCGGCTCAGTATGAGAGTTGGACATTGCCCCTGAGCGTGCTGCTGGGTGTCCCGATCGCTGTCTTCGGCGCGTTTGCAGCACTTTACTGGCGACGGCTCGACAATAACGTCTATGCACAGATCGGCCTGGTAATGCTGATAGGTCTTTCTGCCAAAAATGCCATCCTCATCGTTGAATTTGCCAAGGCTGAGTACGAGGGTGGCAAATCGTTGATCGATGCTGCACTCTCTGGCGCGAAGCAGAGACTGCGACCGATTTTAATGACCGCGTTTGCTTTCATCCTTGGCTGCGTCCCCCTATGGTTGGCTTCCGGAGCGGGTGCCATCTCGAGGCAAGTTCTGGGTACAGTAGTGATCGGCGGCATGTTGGCGGCCTCACTGCTTGCCATCTTCTTCATTCCTGTGTCCTTCGATGTTATTGAGCGGTTTGGCAATCTCTTCCGCAAAGACAAAGAGCAGAAGCCGGAAGAGAAGCCCGACTCTACTTCCCAAGAGACCAAAATATGATTGGCATGAGAAAGTTCGCCGTTATCGTATTGGTGCTCCTGATGAGCGGCTGCAAGGTTGGGCCGAATTATAAGCGTCCGGTAACGGCGACACCGGATCAATTCCGCGGTGTTGCTCCCGACTTGTCCGGCCAAGCCGACATACAACCATTTGCGGAGATGCACTGGGAGATGGTCTTCCA
The DNA here is from genome assembly GCA_963831665.1 of uncultured Acidobacteriaceae bacterium. Classification (GTDB taxonomy): domain Bacteria; phylum Acidobacteriota; class Terriglobia; order Terriglobales; family Acidobacteriaceae; genus Edaphobacter. The sequence goes on from CAWHRG010000002.1 coordinate 36,266, forward strand.
GGACGAGACGCTGAGAGCACTCATCAAGGAAGCACTTACCAACAATTACGATATGCAAATTGCTGCCTCCCGGATCATCCAGGCCCAGGCAATTGTGGGAGAGACGCGGGCGAATCAATTGCCGAACCTCTCCGGCTCGGGCGGGGTGGACTATCAACGCAACGCGATCGTACCGAACGGTCCAACCATAATGTCGCTCGGAATTCAGCTGAACTATATCGTGGATTTTTGGGGAAAATATCGCCGCGCTACCGAGGCAGCTCGTGCGCAACTGCTTGCGACCACATATGCCCGAGGCATCGTTCAAACAACTTTGATCTCCGATGTGGCGAATGCGTATTTCCAGTTGCGCCAGTTCGATTATCAATTGGACTTCTCGAAAAGGAATGTCGTTGCAGATCAGGATATCGTTCGGATTAACACCATCAAATATAAAGGTGGTGACAGCGCAATTAGCGACGTGTATCAAGCTAATTTGCTGCTACAACAAGCCGAAGCGCAAGTCATCCTTAGCCAGCAGTCCATTGCGCAGGCGGAGAACCAGATCAGCATTTTGCTGGGACGAAACCCCGGACCGGTCGCTCGCGGCCTCTCCCTCGTGGATCAGCCCCATTTGGCGGTCGTGCCAACCGGGCTACCTTCGGCACTCCTAGAGCGCCGCCCCGACGTTCGGCAGAGTGAAGCAACCCTAATCGCTGCTAATGCGAACGTGGGAGTAGCCAAAGCCGCTTTCTTCCCCCAGATTTCTTTGACGGGCCAGTTCGGGGCGCAAAGTACTGCCTTATCCAGCTTTCTCCAGGGACCGGCGACTGTCTGGTCTCTGGCTGGGGAGGTATTGCAACCGCTTTATGCTGGCGGTGCCATCAGGAGCGCCTATGACCTCGCCTGGGCCCAGCGCAGTGAAGCGGAATTGACCTACAAGCAAACGGTTCAAAACGCCTTCGGCGATGTGGCCAACAGTCTGGTCGGCTACAACCAGGCCAGGCTCTTTCGGATGAAGATCGCAGAGCAGACAAGCACTTACGAGGAAACGGCCCGCCTCGCGAATGTTCGTTTCACGGGAGGATATACGAGCTTCCTTGAAGTGCTAGTCACCCAACAGCAATATTTCACTTCGGAGCTGACGTTGGCGCAGGCCTGGAATACAGAGCTGCAAAACTACGTCCAGTTGTATCAGGCTCTGGGCGGAGGCTGGCAGCCATAACCCTATCTCAGTTGAGATGACGGGCGTTCCGGATAGTTGGGGCGATTCGGAGACAATCCGACCGACTGGCGTTCCTAACTTGGCGAGGGAGAAGCCTGTTAGGGTGCCACCTTAAGGGAGACTAGAATACGGGTACCGGACCCTTCACTACTTGTAATCTCCAGATTGGCTCCTATCATCTCTGCTCGCTCCTGCATCCCCAGGATGCCGTAGTGATCGTCCAACGGAGTTGAAGCTGCTTCGACGTCAAAGCCGATTCCATCATCAGAAATCCGAAGTAAGAGATGATTTTCGACATGCTGGGCGCTTATGTCTACGGTGCGTGGACGTCCATGGCTGCCAGCGTTCGTCACAGCCTCACGAACGATCATCAATAGCTCATGAGCCGCATCTGCTGGCACTTTTGGGAGCGTCGCTGGGTGACTCACTGCGACAGGGATGCCAAACGATTCCGAAGCTTGTGCGGATATGTTCTTGAGCATGCTGATGATGGAATCTGAATCCATCTCTGATTGGCGCAGGTTCCATACAGCTTCACGAGCGTCTGCAACCGTTGACTGAAGTTGCTCGCGGGCAATGTTTAGATACTTGCTCTCAAGCCGACCACGACTGCTGGCCTCGGCCTCTAACAGCATGGCGACCCCGTTGCAACCCTGAATCAGCGTGTCATGCATCTCTCGCGCCAGCCTCGTTCTTTCCTCCAGAATGAGCCTGAAACGCCCTTTGATCCGCTGAAGGTGAAGCATATAGAGCAACAGGGAGATGGCGGCCAGAGAAGGTAGAAGCAGGATGTAGAACCAGCGACTGCGATACCAGATCACAGGTACAACGAAGGATACGCGCGCGGTCTTCCAGGTATCGGGTTGGGCCCGGCTGTAGGCTCTTAGCTCGAATGTGTATGATCCCGCAGGCAGTCCTCGGTACTCAACCTGGTGAGTGCCGGTAGAAACCGTCCAATTATCGTCCGCACCTTCGAGCCGATAGGCAAGGAGCAGATCTTCCTCTGATCCGAGATAGACGGATTCGAAGTTGAAAGTGAGAAGCTTTGAGCCGGAAGGGATCCTCGTTGGCTGAGCTTTCTGTATATATGCATCGTCCGCAAGTACCGATGTTATAACCGGAACTGGTTCGTCCAAGGCGCGTTTGAATGAGGGAACCGAACTGTCAACATACACCGGACCGCGGGTGGTTGCGAACCAAACGATACCTCGATTGTCAACCAGAGCGTTCGGGAATCTCCCCCCACTGAATCTCAGGTCTTCGGCTCCTTTTGGGAGCGAATACGGCCGGGCAAAGACGAGATCGGTATTCCGCGAATCTCCAAGCGGTTGATCAACAGGCATCGAAGAGATGACTTCAGGGCTCGAGATCCACAGCGTTCCGGCTTTGTCTGCGGCGAGCCCGCAAATAAAATTACTCAGCAATCCGTCCGAGGTGGAGAAGTGACGGAGATCTGATTCCCGATATGCGTATATGCCGTGATTACGTGTTCCCAGCCACATGGTTCCGGCCGAATCTTCCGTTATTGCCGATATCTCTTCGCCACCCAGGGTCTTCGTTGCGCGATTCTCGATGAAGTGTCCGCCGCAGTAGACAGCGGGGCCGCCGTCAGTGCCGACCCACATACAACCCTTGCGGTCTCGAAGCAGTGCGCGAACATTGCGGTTAGGAAGTCCATTCAACGAGCCGAATTGATCAACGCCGCCATGCCCTATTCTGTTCAGGCCAAGACCGGTAGCAACCCACACGTCACCATTCACTCCCTCTACGATTCCTCTGGGGAAATCGCCGGCGATCTTAAGTCGCGAGTAAGTGGAGTATTGTGTTGTATGCCCGTCGCTGTCCAGCCGGTAGACTCCATTGCCAGCGGTTCCAAGCCAAACTGAACGATCGCTTGCGTAGAGGACGTTAAGTATCTTAGGGCTTCCGGGGAGTTGGAAATGAATGGGCTGAGGCTCCCCGGTGTCGAGCCGGTAGACCTGGCTATTTACTAGAAGTACGGTTCCTCTCGGAGAGATACCAAACGTCTCGCGATCGATCGCCGCTGCAGGGGATCGATCGAGGTGCACATTCGTGGACTCGATCCTTCTGAGTCCAGTTTCGGTGCCGACCCATAGGCGCCCGCTTGGATCAGATGTCATTGTTAGTATTGAGAGACCAGGATCTTCATTTCCGATGAGGATTTGCGAAGCGTTCTGTCCTTTCAGACGCCACAAGCCATTAGAAACCGTACCAGCCCAAATTGCGCCGTCTGGAGATTGGCAGAGTCTTTCGACGTCGCCATGCGGGAACGGAAGTCTGTTGAACTTTCCATTTAAACTCTCAAATACTCCTCCCAGGGTTCCGACAATTAAGCGGCCTTCTTTAGTTAGGAGCAGGCTTCGAATCGGATAGGGTGCAGATACCTCAGTTGATCGGAAGGATGGACTATCTGATTCGTCGAGATAGATGAGTTCGTAGCCGCCTAGGATCAGTCTGTGCCTGGAGTCTTCCACGATAGCGTAGATGTCCTGACGTCGTCCGTTCGTGGGGAGGATCACTCTCTGAAAGACGGAGCCCGACCTCCGGAAGAGCCCGTCATCTGTACCCACCCAAATACGTCCCTTGGAGTCCTCAAAGATCGTCCGGATATAGAGATCATCCAATCCATTCCGTCCATCGAAGATCTCAACGTGGCCTGAAGTGATGTGGAGAAGACCCCCTCCCTCAGTGCCTGCCCAAAGGGACTGATCGTGTTCTCGGAGAAGAGCCGTTAAATTGCTCGCCGGAAACTTGCTCATCTCTCGATTTTGTAGAGGCTTACAGTATGAGCCATCAAACAGGCAGAGACCTCCTGCCGTTCCGACGAAGAGACCGCCGGTGGGTTCAACCGCGAGAGCCTGTACCGACATCTCGGGTAGACCGCTCCGGGTACCCCAGGAATCGATACTGAAAGATTCACGTTGGCTCTGGCTTACGCCAGGAACCAGAAGCAAGAGAGGAAGCAGGATGCGGCCGAAAGACCAGTCTGAGGTGCATCCCCTGATCGAGTTGGAGTTTGCTGCAAATTTCATCGTGGGTGGAAACCTTTGGTGCTCTATACAGGGTGAGTTGACCCTAAGCAATTGCGTACATTCCTAAAGGTGTTCTAAACCCCGCTTCAGTGCCGCGACGACTGCCTGCGTGCGATCAGAAACCTGCAGGCGAGAAAGAATGATGGTCACATGAGCTTTTACGCTGACTTCTTTAATGTTCAACAGTTCCCCAATCTCTCGATTGCTTTTACCTGCAACAATCAGGGAGAGGACCTGCCGTTCCCGAGGAGTCAGGTTCTCGGAACTCCGGTTTCTCAGGATGCTGTTCACTGGTGTTGGCAGGAAGGCCGCGCCTTGCTCGACCCTGCGCAGAGCCCGGAAGATCGTTTCATGTGAAGCTCCCTTCACCAGGTATCCTTGTGCTCCCGCCTGAAGGGCTTGATGAATATCCTCATCACCCTCGTAGGTTGTGATCACGAGGATCTTTGCGCTTGGATCGATCTGTCTGATTTTCCGGATGGCATCGATGCCATACCCATCAGGCAATTTCAGATCCATAAGCGTGACGTCGGGGCGGAGCCGATCAAATAAGGCTACCGCATCTTGGACAGTTCCGCCCTCCCCACACACCTGATACGACGGTTGTGTCTGCAGGATTGCGCCTAGTCCAGTGCGGGTAATTGGGTGATCATCGACGATCAAAACACTGGTCATGGTGGTTCAGGAGCCCTCTTCACAAACACAATTTCTACAAGTGTCGACCGGAAGCTCGACACCTGTGCCGTGAAGTGATTCTGCTTTCTCGTGCGGAAGTTCTGCAAGTGCATATTTCCCCACCCCTATACTTTAGTCGGTTGTGAGCCCTCTTTCCAAATCATTAGGATTGCTCCGCAAATCACAAATTGATTCTCCGTGTACTGAAGTTCCTGCCGAGAGGCTCGAGCAAGTCCCCGAATGCTCGGAGGTGGTCGTTTGTGTGCAGGTATAGAGAGCCGTTACAAGGTCAGATTTCGGCGTGCACGCCAGGAGCTACACAGGATGCCAGGACAGAAACACTTAGGAACAAACAGCAATATGGCAGTTGGAGTCATGCCAAACCGCATGGAGGTCGAGTCAAAGCCGGTTCCCTGCGAACTAAGGAACCCCCAGGTCGGCTCAGCCGCCTTTGCCGTGCGAGCGTTGCTCGTGTTGGCGGTAATGGTATTTGGAAGCCTATCTAATGCGGTTGCCCAAAGTGCTGCGACATTAGACGGCATTGTGCACGACGCTTCCGGGGCGCTGATCGCCAAGGCTAAGGTCCAACTGAAAAATGTCGCCACGGGCAAAATAGTCGCGACGGCGAGCAATGGCGCCGGTGTTTTTTCATTTTCCGGTCTCGAGACGGGTGACTATGTGCTCGATATCAAAGCGAGTGGCTTTCAAGGTTCAGAATTCGCAGGGATTCATTTGAACCCTGGGGACCAGCGAACCTTTCGTGACATCACGTTGGGTGTTGGTGACGCGGTGTCAATCACTGTGACCGATGTTCAAGGACAGGTCAGCACCGACTCCGGTGAAACCAGTACGTTGATCTCCAGCGAAGATATCGACCATTTGGCGATTGAGGGTCGCGATGTAACAGAGTTGCTCAAGATCCTTCCTGGAATGGCGATCGTCACAAACGGTACTACATTTGCGAATGCGGCTTACGATCCGTCGATCGTTTCTTTTGGGGGAGCCATCGGAGCTTACTCTGGAAACGGAACCCAAACAAACTCAACTTCAATCCTTTCTGACGGCATGGACATCACCGATCCCGGGGCATACGGTCTCGCCATTCAAAATGTAAATTACGATCAAGTGGCAGAAGTCAAGGTGCAAACCGGAAGCTTCACCGCTGACACGGCACATGGTCCAGTCGTTATCAATGCGATCGGTAAGGCGGGTGGCAGCGCTTACCATGGTTCGCTGTATACGTATGCGCGAACTTATCAACTGAATTCAGTTGACTGGATTGCGAAATATTCCGGACAGCCAGCTCCTCACGATCGGCAGATCTATCCGGGCTTCACCTTTGGCGGCCCTGTACTTATCCCGGGACTTGGGTTCAATCGGTCAAAAAAATTAACGTTCTTCGCTGGCGCAGAAGAATATGCTCAGCGCAAAGTCTACGCCTACAATAGCGCATACGCAGCAACCGTGAGCGCCCTTGTCCCGACAGCAGCTATGCGCAAGGGTATTTTCAGCGATGCCGAACTCAACGCCATGTTGGGCCCGAATCGCGTCGGCAATGCCTGTCCTAACGCCATCTATTCCAATATTTGTCAGGTGCCGAAGCAAGGACCAGGTGGAATAAACGGGGACGCCATCACCAACGGCGACATCAGCGCCCATATCGATCCACTGGGATCGAACATCCTCAACTCGATGCCGCTCCCGAATGTTCAAAGCAATGGAGCCTACAACTACATCAATACAGACTTTGTTAATAGCAATCTCTATCAGTTTAGGAGCCGCATTGACTATGCGCTGTCAGACAAGACGCATATGTTTCTAGCGTATGGACTTGAGAGTGGAAAACAGTATCAGCCGTCAGGTACGTACGGCAGGTCTGCTCCGAACGGAATGGGAGGTGGGTTGGACACGCCGGGCGGAGGCTTTATTGGTACTGCGACCTCGCATGTCGCCAGCATGGAGATGACTACTGTCCTTAGTCCTTCACTGACAAATCAGATCTATGCGGGCGGAGCCTATTTCTCCCAGGTGTTCAACCTAAGGACCCCCTCAGCTGTTACAGGAAATCCTTATTCGCTTCTCTTCGATAACGGATCGACAGCTCTCCCCAGTTTGCAGACGTACGGTACCGCTTTCTACGGTGCGTTGCCCTTTGCAACCATAGAGGACCCGACATTTGGCGGCGACTTCACAAAGAAGCAGATGCGGCTCGCCGGCGACAACGTAACTAAGCTTATTCAGCGGCACACGCTTCGCGCTGGAATCTACTATCAGTGGGTAGATAATCCTCAGGTGCAAGGAGGGCAGGCGACCAACGGATCACTAAGTGATTATTACCATCCGGCGTCGTTTCAGGACGCCGATGGATCCAAGGTATACAGCGCAAATAACAACACCGCGGACATACTCGAAGGAATCATTGGTGGCATCAGTCAGACCAACAAAAAGGTAGAGACCAATCTATATTTCTATTCGCTGTCCGGCTATGTTCAGGACCACTGGCTGGTCAGCAGGCATATGTCAATCGATGCCGGCGTTCGGTTGGAGCACTTCACGCCGTGGATAGATCCTCATGGTCAGGGTGTTGCGGTTTTCGATGCTAACGCGTACGCGAGCGGAGCGAACCTTGCCTCTCCGGGCGTCCTCTACCATGCCATCGATGCATCTATTCCGCTCACCGGTGTTCCCACGCGCCCTGTATTCGTTGATCCAAGGTTTGGTTTCGTCTATGACTTCCGTGGCGATTCCAAAACGATTCTTCGTGCGGGTTATGGCGTATATCGTCAACATGATTCCTATAACGACGGTCTCTTATCTGCGCAAACAGCAGAGGGCCAGCGAACCTATTCCACCCAGGCAAGCGGACATACCTTTAAGAATCTTTATCTGAATCAAGGAAACGTAACGTCGTCATCCTCGGGATTTGTGAAGGACAGCAGTATCTATACGCGCATGGCGGGCGATGATGAAATGTCTCGGGTACGAACGTACGATCTCGTTCTCGATCAACGTCTGCCGCACAATACAGTCTTCGAAATCTCCTATGTAGGGAACAGATCCGATCATCTTATGGAGGCCAACAACCTAAGAAACATTAATGCCATGCCGTATGGGACTTTATATAAGCCTCAGCCAAATGCCGGGCGTCCCGATACTGCATCGACGGTCGGACAGACATGGCCGATATTCGCGCCACCAACCAATTTGGGTAACGGGGACCTCGCTGATCTGACCACTGCAGACACCGACTCATTTAGGCAATACCCTCTCTATGCGAACATTTACGCGATTCGCCATAGAGGGTATGCGAATTACAACGCCATGCAGACCATGTTCTCGTGGACGCCACGACACGCACGCATTAGCGCCAACTATACGTGGAGTAAGGCCCTGGGTGCCGTTGCTGGGCCGGATCCGATCAACCTGCGCAATGACTACTTGCCATTGAATATAGATCGCACGAGCATTCTGAACCTCACATATTCGTATTCCTTTGGGGATGTGGTTCACGAGCGCTTTCTGGGTTGGGCGGCAAATGGCTGGGAGATCTCGGGCATCACAAATTTCCAGAGCGGTCCGGTCATAACCAGCCTCATGTCGTCCAACTTTGGCCTCACCGGAACCTTGACTATTCCGGCCGGGACCGTGGCGTCGATTCCGGGGTACAACAATACGAGCACGTGCACGGCTAGCGGAACCCCGCCCGTGTGTACGCTGCGAATCTCTAGTTCGAGTCTTCTTGGAACGCCGGATATTGCTATACAGCCTACCCTTGTTGGAAATCCGAAGGGTAAAGGGAACCACCAGTATGTCGATGGCACAGCATTCCGTCTTCCTACACTCGGCACGAATGGCCCCATGTATTACGGCAACTTACGTGGCCCCGCGTTCTTCAACAGCGATCTGACGATGAGGAAGGAATTCAAGGTTGGCGAGAAAGATCGCTTGCAATTCCGGCTAGCCGCATTCAATTTCATAAACCGTGCCAACTACACGTTCTCGAACCTGTATCCAGGCGGGTATTCGATGAATTTTACGCAAACCCAGAATTCGACTGACATTAATCAAGCCCTGGCATCTGCAACGAATCAGCAGCCTGGGTTCGGGTCCGCTCCCATCCGCACGGGAAGACGAATCATGGAAGTGTCGGTTAAGTATGTATTCTGAGCGGCCGCATGCGTGCATTGCTGGTACTGAAGACCGGCGTAGAAAAATGGGAGAGTTTGTCATGAAGATGGGATTTTTGGTGCGTAAATCTGGCGGTAGTGCTCCTCGAGTGAGGATATGGGCCTTGAGCGTGATGCTAGCTGTGCTGGCTGATGTTAGTGGTGTTATGGTTTCGGCTGGAGCACAGACGCCGTACTCGTCCTACATACCGACGGCGGTGCCCACAGCAACCTCTACGCTATTCACCAGCGGGGCTACTGCTATTTCGCCAGGCAGAGTCGCCGTAGACAAGGCTGGCAACGCATTTTATATCGGCCATGTGAGCAGCTCGACCGGCACGCTCTATGAGATTCCGGCATCCAGCCCCGTGGTGACCGTTTCGAGCCCTACGCCTTTGATCAGTGGATTAGGCGCGGCCAATTCGAACAGTGCCTTTGTCGATGCGGCAGGGACGTTGTGGGTGTCCAACGGCAACGGTTCGGGCGGTGCATTGATTGAGATCCCTGCCTCCAATGGTGTTCCCAACACCGCTGCGATCACCGGGAACAGCAACTATGGTTCCACCGGTCTTCCGCTGACCAATATCACCACTGCGTGTACAGCTGCTTCGACCACTGCGTGCACATGGTCTGCCAGCAGCATCGGATCCAGCCTCACCGGCCTACAAATTGGGGACGTCTACTCGGACGGGAGCGGGAACGTTTATCTGGTGGACATCGGCGACAATGTTTCCGGCGGAGCCTATAACCGCGTGGTCCAGTTCAAAACATCGGCTGCGGGTACGCTCAATGTCCTGGCTGACCACCTGACCACAAACACCTACGCTCAGGTAACCGTCGCCGGGGACGGCAGTGCTTACTACTGTGACAGCGTGACAGGCAATAGCAGCGGCGGCTTGGTTTCGGCCGATCAGCGGTGGCTCCCTTACGACTGTGGCTAATCTCCCCAACTCATCTTTGACCCTCCTCAACGGGATTGTTAAAGTTACGGCCGCCACTGGCGTCACCACGGATCCTTGGGGCAACCTGATCATCTCCGGCCCAAAGCAACTCTCCGAAGTGCCTTTGGAAAACGGCGCATTAAACTTCGCTGAGCAGTTCAACCTCCTTGTTGCTGTCTCTGGTGCCAATGCTCCCATGGCCACTAACAATGTGACCTACGGCGGCACATTTGATGTGCATGGCAGCTATTACTACGCAAGTTCCACAAACATCATGCAGGTTCAGGTGAATGGCTACAACTTCGGTAAGGTCAATGTAGGAACTGAAGTGACCACTGCGGCGCCGTACCTGGATATAACGTGGAGTTTGCCTAGCTATTTGCAGACGTCCCTTGCCCTTACAGCTTCGCCAAACACTCTTAGCCCTGCAAATGCAGCATATTTACAGAGCTTCCCCTATGGCAACGCAAAGAACTACTACGGCGGTACTCCCTATGGCGCCTCGAATACGGGCCAGTATTCCCTCATGTATTTTCAACCTGTTTACCCCGGTCTGATAACGGGCGGGATTTTTCCCCAGGGATACTCCAACTCGATGGGCGCCACGGATAGCAATGCGGCCAAAGACTTTTACAATAATGGGGCTTATCTCGCCAACCTGCAGGGTGTAGGCATTGGACCGCGTCCAATGTTTCTGCCCGGCACAGCCTCCAAGGCGGTCACACTGTCGCAGTTGTATACGTCTTACAGCAAAACAGCCAAAGCAGTCGGCTTTACGCCCATGGGAGTAGCGGTTGACTCCTTTGGAGATATCTTTGTCACCGATACCGCCAATACTTCGCTCGACCTCGACTGCCTTGCGACGACGGCCAATACGGCACAGAATTACAGAGCCGGTGCTGCTGGCAACGGCTACGCCAACAGCTATTGTCTGACAGACGGACTGGCCAACACCAACGGTACAAACTTTGCTGGCCTCACTTTTAAAGTGAGTGCTACCGGTGTTGGGGGGGCCAGCTTTGCTACGAGCTTTGTGACACCGGTGGATGTGGTGATGGATGGCGCGAATAATGCGTATGTTCTCGACAGCGGTAATGGCACGGCTGCCGTGACCAAGATGCCATTTGCCACGATGATTCCTTCTGTCGTGGTGCCCCAGGGGGCGACAGTAGCAGGCACAATGCTGAACCAGCCGCAGGGTCTCGCGATCGACGGCTACGGCAATCTTTATATCGCCGACACCGGCAACAACCGTATCATCCAGGGGCGCCAGTACAACGCGGCTTACTCGCAGAACATTGTTTACATTCCCTCGATGACGACATTCGAAGGAACCACGCTGAACGGTCCCAGAGGCCTCGGGCTTGATACCTCCGGCGATCTGTTCATCGCGGATACGGGAAACAACCGTATCGTCGAATACAGCGTAACGGGTGTGACCAGTGTAGTTAGCGCAACCGGCGTAAATCTGGTCGCACCGACAGGGGTGAAAGTCCTGCCTTCTGGTGCGCTAGTCGTTGCAGACTCAACGCTGGGGTTGGTCCTCATCAATGATGGAGCGGCGTCCGTCCTCGACACTGGTTCGATCAAACTGTCCGGCACCGCGGGGGTGGCCCTTGACCTGGCGGGAAACATCTATGTTGCCGATCCCACCGGCGGGCAGGTTGTGGAACTCAATCTCAACTCGCCGGCCAATGCGACTGCCTTTCCGGACACTTTGAAGCCGGACAGCTCCGGCACCCATACCAGCTCGGAAACTTCTTACGTCTATAACATGGGCAACGCGACGTTGAACTTCAGTGCTGACCCTACGGTTGTCGATAACACCCCTTCGGCGACCAATGAATTCAGTGTTGATCCAAACAACGCATGCCTGGCGAGCACTTCGCTGGTTCCCAATGCGCATTGCAACCTGGTCATGGATTTCACGCCTTCTTCAACGGCTGTTGTGTATACGACTGTCACAGGAGCGGCTACTATCGCGGATAATCTAGCGTCCTACACATTGATTGCGAATCCGGTTTCCAGTTCGCAGTCGATCGGTAGCTTTGGTACCAGTGGCAGTACGCAAGAGGTTAACCTGAGCGGCAATCCCATAGTGCCGTTCATCCCGCAGACCATCACGTTTACCGCTCCGGCTCCCGTTACCTGGAGCACGTCAATACCGCCAATCCAACTGGTCGCTACCGGCGGTGGTACAGGCAATCCGGTCATGTTCAGCATCGTCAGCGGTACAGGTACTCTGAGCGGGCCGAACAATAGCATCCTGACCGTGAAAGACATAGGAACAACGGTTGTGGCTGCAAACGAGGCGGGCGGCCTCGCCAACGGCACTTACTACGCGGCTGCATCGCAGGTGACGCAATCGGCGGTCGTGAACCCAATTGGTATCGTGGCAACTCCAACCTTCTCCGTCGCTGCGGGCACCTACACGGCGGTGCAGTCAGTGACCATCAGCGATGTGACTCCTGGCGCCACCATCTACTACACCACCAATGGAAATACTCCGACGATAAGTTCGCCTGTCTATACCGGCGGTGCGATTTCGGTCGGAATCACCACGACCATCAAAGCCTTTGCTGTTGGAGCCCCCGGCTACTCAAACAGTCCGGTGGCTACGGCGATCTATACTCTCAATCCTGACTTCATCCTCACTCCGTCCGTAACTAGTTTCAATATCCCCAACGGACTCGGAGGTTCCACAACACTTTCCCTTACTCCACTCTTTGGCTTCACTGGAGATGTCGTTCTTACTTGCTCGGGACTGAATACGGGCGATACGTGTAGCTTCTTGAGATACGTGACCAGTAACGGTAATCAATCGTCTGTTGAGTCGAACACCTTGTCGACTTCGCTGACTCAGCCCACCGCCACCGTGTACGGCGCTCTTATCGTTCAGGCGAATGAAACCGCTTCATTGAATCATTCAGATGGGCGTCCTTTCGCGCCCGTTGCAGTACTGGCCATTGGTCTTTTCTTCGGTGGCTTTCGCAAGTGCAAGCGGCTGGTGACGGTGATGCTGGTGATCCTGAGCGCTGTTGGGGCATCCATGATGATCGGCTGCGGTTCCTCCTCGAGCTTGGGTAAGACACACACGAGCACCTTCACGCTGACTGCAACTTCGGGAACCGTCGTTCATACTGCTACGATCACGTTGGATGTGAACAACCTCTAAACCGTCACTTCACTACGACTCCAACTGGTTGATAGCTATGCGAGGCGGGTACGCCGCAGGCGTACCCGCCTCGCATAGCTGAGTGCCCCGCGAACTCGTTGGGCGTTCTGCAATCGAGGCTACTGTGGGCCGTACTTCGCCGCGCTCCAGTCGGCGATTTTTGAACGTGCGTCGAAGAAGTTGCTGAACAGTTTGGGCTTACCGACTCGCAGACACTGAGTACAAGGGAAGCGCAGTATTGCCAGCTTGCGTTGCGATTGCTTCAGCAATGGAGGTATTCCCAATAACCACGAACACGGTAACGCCTCCAAAGCAGTCCCCTCAGTTGGAATATCTGTGGTATCGAGATCAGTACAGTGATTGCACCGACACAGAAATTCTTTCCTGATCGCGACCTGCGTTTGGCTGTATCAATCGACGATAACGGTCCGCAGATGGTCGACGGAGGAGAGGCTTCTTCCAGGGCGCAGGCAAGAAATTAGGGCAAGCTCGTGGCTGATAACGCTCAAACGCTCACCTTTAAACAAAAGATCAGTCAACCTGGCGGGCACACGCTGAAGGTGTGGATGGTCGATCCGGATGTTGTGCTTGAACACTTGATCGTAGGTGCGGCAAAGGCGAGCTACTTCGGCCGCGTCCGCGCCGTTGGTTGGGTCATCGTATTGAGGGCCGCTAGATTGCTTGAACCTTATGGATGGGGAACGAGCTATGGACCGCTATTTCGTTGATAGCTCCAGCACCTGGATCGAATATCCGGGCATGGTGTGACTGAAGCTGGTCCCCGCATCCGCCGTCGATGTTACCGGGACAATCCGAGTCGGATCGGTCAATGTATTGGTCGAAGTTAGTCCGGAGCCGGCCAGCGACACTAGCTTGGCCGTCTGGCTGACCGAGGCTATGCCGCCCAGTTGAATCTCAAGCGGCTGCGGATTGGAAGAGGCATTCACCAGTTTGAGGAAGAGCTTGCCTTGCCCAGCATCCCTTGTGACCGAGTAGAAGAAGCGCGACGATCCTCCCTTGCTCGAAGACGTGGGCACCTCGTTTCCAAGGTACTGCGCAAACATCGACTGTGCATAGAAACTGGGTGCGCCGTAGCTCGACATCGCGTCATATCCGATCAGATCCGATTGCCACTGCATCCCACCCGGATTCACATTGACAAAGAGTGGGGCATACGATGCCATCACCACGAGGTCGCTGTTCCGCTCCATGCCGGTCATCCATGCCGCATCGCCAAGCGCTGCGCCCATGTTCGTCGTCGGACTGCCCTCTCGGGTCGCCCACTCGCCGACAAAAATCTTCGGGCCATTGCGGTCGGCCTTGTCGTAATGTTTTACATCTTCGAAGAACTCGTCCGCGCGCCTGTAATAGTGATCGTCCAGGACATCCGGCTTCATACGCTTCAGCGGCATGGTGGCAATCAACTCCAGTTTGGGATACTTTGCCTTGATGGCCTTGTAGAACTGCGCATAGCGATCCTCGTAGCTTCCTGATTTATCAAAAAAGTCCTCGTTGCCGATCTCGATATACTTGACCGGAAACGGCGCCGGGTGGCCCAGCTTGGCGCGGACCTCGCCCCACTTCGTCGAGGCATCGCCAATGGTGAACTCGATCTCCTCAAGCGCCTCATCGACGAAGGGCTGGAGAGCCGATCCTGGGACGATATGAGTGCCCCTTAGCGAGTAGCCGGCATATACGGCCAGGACCGGGTCGATTTTCAAGTCCTCGGTCCACTCGAGGAATTCGAGTAACCCCATGCCGTCGGAGGATTGATAGCCCCATGTGCCACGGTGCGTCGGTCGGCCCACAAGAGGTCCGAGCGTCTTCTTCCATGGGAAGCGGTCGTCGACCTCATTGCCTTCGAGGTAATTACCACCGGGCAGTCGCAAGAACTTCGGGTGCATCTCGGCCATCTTCTCCATCAGGTCGGGCCGGTTACCGTTCTCGCGATTCTTGTAGGTCGGAGGAAATAGCGAAACAACATTGATCCATAGTTTGCCCGCGTGCCCTGCCGTCAACAATAGGTGCGCCTGAGCCGTAGCCTCGATCTGTCCCGTCGTCAGCGCAAACTCGTACTTTGCCCATTTCTTCGAAACGCCGCTCACGGTCGTCGCGGCGAGCGTCTTTCCGGTCCTGTCGTCCACCAGCGAGACGCTCAGAGGACCCAGATCCGCCGCATCGGTCTTCGCATAAAGCGATCCCTTATAGCTTGTCTTCGGACGAACGGCCATGCCCCAGTAGCCTTCATTGCGGACACCCGCAGGATTCGCGCTGTCTGCCTGCTTGATATCCACCACCAGGCTATGCTGCTGCGCCTCCGATGGCCCGTCCTTGGGGTCGATCTTCATCGAGGCTATCGAACTCCCGATATGCTCGATGTTCCAGTGCGCCACGCCGCTGAAGTCGTGATCCTGAAAGGTTCGGTTGCGCACCATCTCCGCGTACAGGCCGCCGTCGTAGGAGTAGTTAATCTCCTCTGTCATAAGACCGTAGAGCGTAGGGCTCACCGAGTGCAGGGGCTTGTCCAACTGAATGCTGACGATCGCCGATGGATTCTGAGCGGAGGAAAAGGGCGTGGCCAGCACAATTGCGGCCATGGCGGTCAAAGCCCTACGGCTGATTATGGACACGGGGGTGTGAGTGTTCAAATGCATCTTTGTCTCCAATAGGAAATCGCCTGATTCGCCAAGCTACCGTGAACCTTTCTTAGGCGGAGCGTTGACGCCTTCGGCTGGAGTTAGCACAACGAGGTAAACATCGTTGGTGCGCAGCGGAAGATCACGGGAAAACCTCCCATTGTGTACCTGGACCTCTGCGGTACTCTCGGGCTCGCCCTTGCTTGCCGCGTTGAGAGCCGCCACCTGCGCGCGTGTGATCTGGTCCGGCTCGCCCATGTGCAGGTAGGCAGTGTATGCATCGTTCTTGCCGTAGCCGATGGCATAGATTGCCAGCCGGTAGTTGCCATCGCGAAGGTGGTCGAGCTGAAGCTGCAAGGTACCCTTGGCCGTCGCGGGCTGCTCCTTCTTGTAGAAGGTTTGATCGGTCTCGGGTGCTGGCGGAACAATTGGCGTGTAGTCCCACACGAGCGCCTGCACGGAGCCGTCCTGGGAACGAGTGATCCAGGTCTGCGGATCGTCGCTGGCGATGTCTTCTGTACCGAGCTGACTCAGGAAGCGGTAGGCGAAGTAAGAGGGCTTGCGGATACCTTCGAGATTCATCAGGCCGAAGCCACCATGAAACGGCGTAAACCGCGGACCGTTCTCCTCAAAGATGTCCGTGAATGTCCAGTAAGACATCGAGTCCACGTATGGTGTTGCCCGTTTGATCTTGTCCAGGATAAAGCTTGCCTGATGATACTGGTCGTGCAGGTAGTCGGTTGGCGTGTAGGACGAACTCCACTCGGTGAAGTGCAGCTCCATGTTGGGACGACCGGAATGCTGGATAAGCTCGCGCGAGTGCTTCATGCGTCCGCTGATCGAATCAGGGGATGGGTCAAGGATGGTACCTGCGTTGCCATCGGCGTCCAAAAAACCTTTTGTCACGCCGTACGCATGCGAGGCGATGAAATCTGCCGGAACATTCTTCGCGGTGATGTACTGCTCGAACGCCTCTTCGAACTTCCATGGCATGGCTGAGGCAGGCCCTCCCACACGGCAGGCCGGGCACTCGGCCTTGATGGCCTCCGCAGTGTTCTTGTACAGGGCCAGGTAATCGTCAACGTTGCCGGTAAAGAAGAGGTTGTGCAGGTCGGGTTCGTTCCAGACCTCGAAGTACCAATGCTGGATCTCGTCTTCGCCATAGCGTGCCTTCATGTGTGCCGTGAAAGCACGGATCAGCGCCGACCATTTCGCGGGATCTTTGGGAGGAGTGATATTACCCTTCCACCAGAAGATAGTCTGCGGCCCGCTGGCGAGCTTGGACGGCATAAAAGTGAGCTCGACGAACGGTCTGATGTGCAGCCCAAGCAGCGCATCGTAAAGCGCGTCAACGTATTGGAAATTATATTGTGGGTTACCGTGCGAGTCCTCCGTGTACACGCCCATGTCGTCGTTCAGAATGCCGTGCATGCGGATGTACTGAAAGCCGATCTCACGCTGCACGGTGGCAAGCTGCTGCTGCCAGTCCGCACGGAGGCCTTCATTGGCACGCCCTGCTCCGACGACTCGGAGAGGCACAGACGTATGCGGTCCGATGACACGAGAGACATCGGCCCGCACGGTGCGGGTCTGGGCGAGGGCAGTTGAGGAAAGGAACGCGATACAGAATGCAAGAGCAAATGTCCGAGAGATCATCTTCATGCCGCACCTAGGTTCCAGAAGTACGCTGACACCGCTCCTCGATGAGCTAATCCGAGTCAGCGTTCTTTGGAAGAGCCTGGCACAGAAACAGCCTGTTGCTGTCCCGGGCAGTGCATTTCACCGATCAGCGATGGAGCGATTGAATCGCGTGCCAATGCTACAGATCGCTCTGTGCTGCACACAACCGACCAAAGTATATGGTTGAGCTCAGCTTTTTCATATATATGAGATGAGGACGATAACTTCCATGAATTCGTTGAATTCTATTGTCGCTGGTCACTTCAACGTTCGTTTCGGCGTGAATTCTGGACTGGAATCAACTCCTCATTTGTGATGATCTGTCTCTCGAAGAATTCTCGCCTCTCAGGCGCGGGCAGGGAATTTTCGGCAGGCACAATAGCTGTGAAGCAATCTGTAGTTAGCCTCCTGGTTTGCTGCAGCCAATTGAACTTTTGGTGAACGAAATGCTGCGTTACCCCGTTGATCCAAGCATCCCCGTAATCTCGTCGACACACGTTTTCCCACTGTTTGGCAAACGAGCCTTCCAGGCCAGGTTTTGTGATCGCCTAACCAAGGCATTTCTCTCACATGCATTCGCTCAGGCCAAACTCTCGCGTTGGCGATTCCTGTTATTGATCCAGCGCGCAAGAAGGCTGAACGCGTCATTTCTCCTGCTTTTTTCTCTCGCCTCTCAACATCTGGCGGTTGCGCAAACCTGGACCGCTGACAATGGCAACGGCACTTTTTCGAACCCGCTCTTCTTCGATGAGTTCTCCGATCCTGACATGATCCGCGTTGGTAGCGACTTCTACCTGACCGGTACAACCATGCATTCCATGCCGGGGCTGGCTGTCCTGCACTCTCGCGATCTGATCAACTGGGATTTCGAGTCCTACGCTGCCGATCGGCTAGACTTGGGTCCCGAATTTCGCCTGGAGGGTGGAAAGAATATCTACGGACAGGGCATTTGGGCACCAAGCTTCCGGTACCACGATGGCACCTTCTATATCTTCAGCAATGTAAATGGCAAGAGCACGCAGATGTACACGTCCAGGAGTCCTCGCGGACCATGGACACATACTTCGATGAAGAAGGGCTTCCATGATCTCTCTGTCCTCTTCGATGATGACGGGAAGGTCTACGTAGTGTGGGGATACGCGGACATTCGCTTGGCGCAGCTCAACTCCGATCTGACGGACATTATTCCTGGAACGGAGCGTCGGATATTGGACAAGGCCGCTGGCATGGGAGAGGGCTTGCACCTCTACAAGATCAAGGGGAAATACTTCATCACCAGCGCCTGGTATTTGGACGTCATGCGTATGCCGGTGGCCCGCGCCGATCGCCTTGACGGTCCCTGGGAAGTGAACCAGGACATCAGCCGCGGCGAACAGTTCGGCCAGGTACTCGGCGACCGCCTGAGTAGCTTTCGGCCACCACTGACCACGAAGCCACCGTATACGGAGCTTCCACCTGATCCGTCAGCCGATGGACGTATGGCGATGCACCAGGGTGGGATAGTCGACACACCGACCGGGGAATGGTGGGGGTTCTCGATGATGGAGGCAAACGCCATCGGCCGTACTACTGCTCTTTCGCCCGTGACGTGGAAGGACGGATGGCCGTATTTCGGGCTTCCGGGTAATCTCGGCCGGTCGCCCAGGACTTGGATCAAGCCAAACACCGGATCAACAGAAGCGCCGCACGCTCCGTATGTACGCAGTGACGATTTCTCAACATCATCACTGCAGCCGATCTGGCAATGGAATCATGTTCCTGCCGACGCGAAGTGGTCGCTTACCCAGAGACCAGGATTCCTCCGCTTGCATAGTTTGCCTGGACACAGTCTTTGGGATGCGAGGAACACTCTGACCCAGCGTGCCGTGGGCCCGCGTTCAACAGCAACGGCGATTCTGGATGGGGTCGGGTTGAAAGCGGGGGACACGGCAGGCCTTGCGCTCTTCATTCAACCAGAAGCGTGGATCGGTCTTCAGAAGACAGATCGAGATCTCACACTCGTGCAGTACGACGGACAATTAGCGCACAAGGAGCAGATCGCAATTTCAGCGTCGAGAGTATGGCTGCGAGCGAAATGTGACTTTATGACCCAGAAAGCTCAATTCAGTTACAGCACGGACGGCAAGTCCTTCTCCCAGGTCGGACCTCCGTTCACCATGATGGGTATCGGTGTCACCTTCCAAGGCGTTCGTTTTGCCCTCTTCAATTTTAATAGCGCGGGAGACGAGGGTGGCTACGCCGACTTCGATTCCATTGATGTTCACGAACCAGACCCTCACGGTATTTCACGTCCAATTCCGTATGGGAAAGAGATCACCCTGTATCTTCATCAACATCAGCCTGCGCTCGCACTGGGAACCGACGGAACCTCGGTGCGCGCACTTGCGAGAAGAGCCACACCATTCCTGATTATCGATCAAGGACTTGGCAGAGTCGCTTTGAAGAGCAATGGACGGTTGGTTTCAGTGGGAGAGAATGGTGCTGTCACCTTGCGTTCGAACTCGATGGGAAATAAAGAAACGTTCCAGTGGATCGAAACTTTCACTGGGGAGTTGACGTTGATGTCATTGCAGACACACCGCTATCTTCGAGCGGATTTAGCTTCCGGCTACCTCTTTGCCGACAGCCCAGGGCCAAGACCGAATGGCCAGGACGGAGTTCGCCTTGACTGGAGATGAGCATCAAGACCATGACCTGATCAAGGACTTCGCCAGCGGTACACCCCGTAAAAGAAGGATCCCATCGTCAATAGCTCCACCAGACCAGGTCTCACTCTTCAGGGCCTTTCCAAGGTCGCGCACCGACATTTTCGAAAGGCGAATATCATGATGCAGGCTCTCACCAGGAGTGGATTCAAAACGCGCTGCTGGATTTCATTAATACTGATCTTTACTGTGGCCAGCTGCCATCCAGGTCACGCTCAAACAACGCAAGGCGCCGCCTCGGCCCCACTTGCAAATCAGGGCCAGACCAATGGAATTCAGGAACAGCAACCGGCCTATACTCTCAGCGTCAGATCTCAATTGGTGACGCTGGATGTCGTGGTGAATGACAAGAATGGTCAGCCAGTGCGAGGCCTGAAACGCGACGATTTTGCGATCTATGAAGACGATGTTCTGCAGC
The DNA here is from genome assembly GCA_963831665.1 of uncultured Acidobacteriaceae bacterium. Lineage (GTDB taxonomy): Bacteria > Acidobacteriota > Terriglobia > Terriglobales > Acidobacteriaceae > Edaphobacter. Next base: position 56,919 of record CAWHRG010000002.1, read on the forward strand.
CAATCGTTTCGTTCGAGACTTCGGAGCCTAAGCGCGCGACGGGCCACGGACCGATTGCAGATTCACTCGACCGCTGAGCTCGACAGGTTGGAACCCGATGCGCCTGTCAGTATCGTAGTGCTCGATGAACTGACCACGAAGTTCGAAGATCAATATTTCGCTCGCTATTCCTTGGAAAAATATCTGGGCAAACAGGGCGAAACACTCGATCAGCCGCTGATGCTGATGGCGAGGAATCTCGATCATACGCAAGTGCTGCACGATTACACGACATCTAAGAGGGAAATTCTGGATACGCTGAACCGTCACTTTGTCGGCAACGACTGGCGTGCCACCGATCCAAATTGGACAAACGAGCATATTCTCGCCGCGTTTGCGTCCCTGATTGAGATCGCTAAAGCGACGCAAGGACACCCTGGTCACAAAAACCTAATCTGGATCGGTCGAGGCTTCCCAACCATACAGCCAAGCGATGTGACGCCAGAAAATGAAGATCCGCTCGAAACTGCGATCGCTCAATGCATAAACCTCCTGCGCGATGCGCGCGTGACGCTGTACACGATCGATCCGGCGGGAGTCACCGCGGCTCCGGCGACACTGGATGCAAATGGCGTGCTGACGAACGATGATCCGTTTGGGGGGGCGGTTAGCTTCGATAAGATGGCTACCGCAACTGGTGGTCAAGCTCTCCACGGACGCAACGATGTCGATCGCATGATAGGACTGACAGTCAGTGACGGCCAGATCTTCTATAGTCTCGCGTACAGGCCCGCCTCCTCCATAACGGCCGACAAACCTAAGGAGTTCCGCAGAATCAGGGTTGCTCTAAAAGATCGAACCCTCGTGGCAATCACCCGAGAGGGCTACTATCTTGCAAAGCCGGATGTGCCCGCCTTGAAGGACGAATCGGGAAAGTTGTCGCAGCAATCGCGGTTCAATCTGTCCGCCGCTAGCCAGGGGCTGATGGTCTTCGACGGCATCCCCTTAACGGTTACCAGGGACGAGGCAACATCAGATCGTTTTCGCCTCGCGTTCCCGGCGGCCTCTCTCGGTCTGAAAGACGACGGTAGCAGACTGATCGGGGAAGTCAGCTTGATCGTTCTTAGTTTTGATGAGACCGGAAAGCTGCTGAACCGGACGGGAAAAGTGATCTCCTTGCATCTTGCACGCCTCCAACCAGGCGAGACAGAAGCGCGTAAGGTCCAGATAGCGACCTCTCTCGACACGAACACTCCTGCTGCCCGTGTGCGGTTCATCGTCTTGGGAAACACAAACGGAAGAATCGGCGCGGACAACTTTTTTCTCGTTGATCGCAACACCCTCAAGGACCCTGCGACTGGACTGAAGCCTTCGGGAATGCATTCCAAATGATCTCCGCCAAAAGGGGAACCACTTAGAGATTTGATGATTATTTCGAAAAATAAACAATTGTTTCTCTTATTGTTGAACGCGAGAATTTGCGTTTTTGGTCTTGTTTCGTTCGTTTCGGTGTTGGATCCGACCCTGGTCCTTGGTCAAACGCAGTCTGCAGAGCCGGGTAGACCGGTTCGAGAACGAATCTTGATCGATGATGACTGGCGATTTCAAAAAGGAGATCTAGCCGGGGCAACGGGCCTGCTATACGACGTACGTCCTCCCCTGAAAGGAGAGGTGAAGGATAGAGCGGCGGATGCCGCCGCGGAGTGTACCTGTTTCCTGTGACCAAAGACGTCAGGACGCCTGTCCGCGACGGCATCGGCGGAGACCCGAAGAACCATCAAGTCAGTTCGTACGATCTCTACTCAGCAGATTTCGGTTCCTCTCCCTACCGGGTGTTTGCCTCGCAAGATAAGAACCCGTATTCAGCTGGAGAGTTCATTTGGAGTGGCTGGGATTATATTGGCGAGCCCTCACCCTACTATTCATCGCGAAGCTCCTATTTTGGAGCTATCGACTTGGCCGGGTTCAAGAAGGACCGCTTTTACATGTATCAAGCTAACTGGCGACCGGACCTCCCGATGGCGCACATCCTCCCTCATTGGACTTGGCCGGACCGTGTTGGGCAGGTCACGCCTGTACACGTCTATACCTCAGGCGATGAGGCAGAATTGTTCCTGAACGGCAAATCGCTAGGAAGAAAGAAAAAGAACAGTTTCGAATACCGGTTGCGTTGGGATGACGTGGTTTACCAGCCTGGCGAACTTAGAGTGATCGCATACAAGAATGGAAAGCAGTGGGCCACTGACGTGATGAAGACCGCCGATCAGCCTGAAAGGCTATTGGTATCTCCCGACTCCTCTCAGATCGTCGATGACGGCCGCGATTTGACGTTCGTTACTGTCCGTGTCGTGGATCATAATGACACCACCGTTCCGCGCACGGCTAATCACATAACATTCTCGCTGGAAGGTCCTGGGGAGATTGTAGCGACTGACAACGGAGATCCCACCGATCTTGTGCCGTTCTCTTCGCACGAACGCGATGCCTTCAACGGAATGGCACTCGTGATCGTCCGTGCAAAGCCTGGGCAAACAGGGGCAATACGGCTGCATGTCGAATCGAGCGACCTTAAAGGCGCGTCAGTCATACTTCATAGTGTTAAAGGCATGCCATGATGTCAGATCCCACTTCTATCACCAGGATCGCTAAAGTCTCTAAAGATTTCTGTTTCTGAACTTATGAAGGAACTATAAAATCTTCCAAAGCACTTGTATTGGGGCCCCCGATGACGTAAAGGTCGGACAACCTTACATCAAGATGTCGGGAGAGAAATGACGTCCAACATATTCGCACGCTCAGAGAGCGCACCAGAAAACAACACGAATCCTGCTTATCCAAAGGGTGGAGATTGGTGGGCCTTCCCTAGAATTATCCTGGAGCTTGGAACGGTAGTCTGGGCTCTCTTTTTTGCGCCGCCAGAAAAGCGCATAGATAGAGGGGAGACGGTCATCCTCCCATCGAAAACTTTTCGAAGAGATCCGGCCGAGGATGGACCCGTAACAATTAAGCCTTGAAATACCTGGCTGAGGCCCTTACATTTCATCACTCCGTTGTCAGCAACGAAGATTCCGTGGTGCCTCGTTGCGGTCAGAATGACTGGTTGGCCGCACCCGAAGCAACCTGGTCAAAAGGTCACCAGTAGGCGTAATCGGGAGTCAGCGGCATCTGCTGAAGTCCATTCGGCCTGACGCAAGGGATTTGTTCATATTTCAGATTGCTCCCCGAATAACCAAACCAGAAGAAACTGTTTGATCACGGTCTTCACATCGAGACCACAGCAACAGAGAAAATCTCGATCTTATGGTCGCGACGCTGCGCGATACGCTCGCACGTAGCAGGTAATGAGAGTGGATCGCGGTATTGCTTAGATTGAAATGCGAGAGGGAAGAAGATCCTCAACGCGGACGGGAAGCTCGCGGACGCGAACACCTGTCGCGTGATAGACAGCTGCCGTAATGGCGGGAGCTACGCCGGCGAGGCCGATCTCTCCGATGCCACGGGCTCCGTATTCTCCCATTATCGGATCGGGAATATCAAGGAAGGTAACATCGATATCGGGGGAGTCGGCGCTGGTAGGAACAAGGTAGTCGGCGAAGTTATCGTTAATGGGATGGCCATTGCGTGGGTCATATGTCGTCTGTTCCAGCAAGCCCATGCCGACTCCCATGACGACCGCGCCGGCGATCTGGTTGGTAGCGGTTTTCTTGTTGATGATACGTCCACCATCAATAACGCTGACGACACGGCTGACGCGCAGCTTCGCGATGCCTGGATCCCATTCGACTTCGACAAACTGAGCGCCGAAGGAGTGAGTGGAGTAATCGTGAGCCTTGGTGTCAGAACCAAGGCCGCCGGACTTGCCGTCGCCATTGGCACTGGCGAGATTCGCCATTCGCAGCAGGTCCTGGAAAGGGAGGCCGCTCTCGGGTGCTTCGCCTTTAGCGTGAATGTGGCCAGCGGTCATGGCAAGTGACGCGGGATCCTTTTGGAGAAATGGCGATCCGGTGGTGCGCGTCGCTGTAGTGAGGACAATCTTAATGGCAGCGTTGGCTGCGTCTGCAACGGCCGGTATGATGCTGGCCGTTGCGGTCGATCCGCCGGACATAGGTCCTGGAACGAGCGTGCTGTCGCCAAGCACTACTTCTATCTTGTCGGTCGGAATACCAGTCTTGTCGCTGACGATTTGCGCCATGACGGTATAGGTACCTGTACCGATATCCTGCGTGGCGGAGCTGACGCGTGCCGTGCCATCACTGCGGAGGCTGACAGATGCCTCGCTGTTGCCGCGACCAGCGCCCCAGGATGCAACGGCGACGCCCCAGCCAAGAATCAGATCGCCTTTGCGCATGGAACCAACCTCAGGAGTGCGGCGGGACCATCCGAACTTAGTGGCTCCAACCTGAAGGCATTCTTTAAGGTGGCGCGAGGAAAAGGGTTTGTTCTTCTCCTCGTCGATAAGCGTGTCGTGAGCTAAACGAAGTTCAACCGGGTCTTTCTTGAGCTTGATGGCGAGTTCATCCATCGCAGATTCGACGGCAAAGAGACCGGGAACAGCACCGGGACCACGCATGGGCGTGGGCGTACCAACGTTGCGTTTGACGAGCGCTGAGGTGACCTGAAGGTTGGCGACGCTATAAAGAAAAGGAGTCGCCTCGCCGCAGTTTTCTCGGATGTCATCAATGTGGGAGGTGTGGTTCCGGTAGTCCTGCTGAAGAGAGACGAGCTTGCCCTCAGCGGTTGCGCCGAGCCGCATTCGTTGCTGGGTGCGTGGACGATGACCTACGTTCGAGAACATCATCTTGCGAGAGACGGTGAGTTTGACCGGACGATTGAGCTGTCGCGCAGCTACTGCAGCGAGTGCGGAATGAGGCCATGGAAAGAGCTTGCCGCCGAAACCGGATCCGATGAATCGCGAGATGATTTCGACGTTTTCATTTGGGACGCCAAGCACCTGGGCCATCACTGTGTGGTGATTGACGACGCCCTGCGAGGATTCGTAAAGGGTGAACTTTCTGCTATCCCATACGGCTACCGTGGCATGCATCTCCATGGGGTTGTGGGTTTCGACGGGAGTAACGTAGGTTGCGTCGATCTTGATTGGTGCGGAGGCGAAGGCGGCCTCGGCATCTCCGCGCTTGCTGGCGACGCGAGGTCCGCCTGGCGCTCCAACAGCGGGGATGGCATCGTCGAGCGCAGCGGAGACATTGAATTTATCGGCGTCATATTGGACGCGCACGGCGGCGGCGGCGGCCTGTGCCTGCTGGAAGGTTTCAGCAATCGCGACTGCGACGTACTGACCCCAGTAATAGATTGTCTTGTCTTCGAAGGGAGGACGGCTTTCGCTGTTTCTGCCGCCCGAGGCATTGCGAAAGAGTGGAGAGATGTTGTCGTGGTGAAGCACTAGAAGGACGCCGGGCATCTTCTCCGCTGTTGCGGTATCGATGCTGCGGATCTTGCCGCTAGCGATGGTCGCGCAAACAGGTACAGCGTAGACCATGCCGGGGAAGTTGTAATCGGCGGCGTAGTTAGCAGAGCCGGTGGTTTTGAGTGGACCGTCGATGCGGGCGATATCGGCGCCGATAATAGCGGATGGTGGGGCAAAGACCTGTGTCGGCTTTGAGCTTTGCTGATTCTGGCCTGATTGGATGAATTCGAGAAATTCACTGAATATCATTGGTCCCGTCTCCTGGTACATTACGGCGTTGCTGGCTCATCGGCTTAGGTCAGGCGGTTTTAACGGACATCGTCAGGGCTCTCACGAGGCATCGTTTCGATAGTTCTACTTTGAAGCCGTTCTCGCTCGCCGGGCGTGCATCCTTGAGTGCAGCCTCTGCGGCTTTGTGAAAGGTGGCTGTATCTGCAGTGTGGCCTCTGCAATACTGCTTCAGCCTCAAGCGAACGCCAGGGGCGGGTGCCGACACCACCGAGGGCAACTCGCGCATGGCGAATCTTTCCGCCGTCTACATTAATGACGATAGCGGCGGAGGCAAGCGCGAACTCATAGGCGGCTCGGTCACGAAGCTTGAGATACAGAGATCGGGTTCCAGGCGTTGGAGCTGGAAGCGTCACACTGGTGATAATGTCGCCCGGCTCGAGCACTGTCTCACGCTGTGGAGTGGATCCGGGAAGAAGATAGAAGGCGTTTATCGGAATGTTGCGCTGGCCTTTTGGTCCCTGTACCTGGATGGTGGCCTCTAGAGCGGTGAGGGCAACGTTTTGATCGGAGGGATTGGTGGCGATGCAGTCTTTGCTGGTGCCGAGAATGGCGAGCATCCGATTGTGACCGTCGATCGCTGAGCAGCCGGTCCCGGGTTCTCGCTTGTTGCAGGCATGAGCGGTATCGCGGAAGTAGACGCAGCGAGTTCGCTGAAGCAAATTTCCGGCGGTCGTTGCCATGTTACGCAGCTGGGGGGAGGCACCGGAGAGGAGTGCCTGTGAGAGAACCGCATAGTCGCGCTGTACCGTGGGGTGGTGTGCTACGTCTGAGTTGCGTGCTAGCGCGCCAATGATGAGGCCGCCAGTCGGCGTGGATTCAATTCTGTCGAGAGCGAGACCATTGATATCCACGACCTGCTTAGGCCGCTCGACGGTGAGCTTCATCAGATCGATAAGGGTCGTACCGCCGGCCACGAAGCGGACTTCTGCGCCCTGCTGTGCAGTGGTAGAGTGCGCTGCTGATTGAATGGCCTGATCGACGGTACTGGCCCGGCTGAAGCTGAATGTATCCATGGCAAACTGCTCCGCGTATCTGGTTATGCGTTTCTGCGCGCGTGCTGTACTGCCGCGACGATGTTGGGATAAGCGCCACACCGGCAAATATTGCCGTACATGGCATGCTTCACGTCGTCGTCAGTAGGCCCGACGGGCTCTTTGAGAAGTGCAACCGCGGACATGATCTGGCCAGAGGTGCAATAGCCGCACTGATAGCCATCATGCTCCACGAAGGCCGCTTGCATCGGGTGAAGATGCCCGGGCTGGCCGATGCCTTCGATGGTCGTGATCTCGTCGTTGGGATGCATGACCGCAAACGAGAGGCAGGAGTTCACTCTGCGGCCGTTGACGTGAACCGTACATGCACCACATTGGCCGTGATCGCAACCCTTTTTTGTGCCGGGAAGGTTGAGATTCTCGCGAAGGCAATCGAGAAGAGTAGTGCGAGGATCAAGTTGAAGGTGATGATCCTGGCCGTTAATCCGCAGGGTAATCGGGACGGTTCCTTCGACCGGAGCAGTAGTGGCGTCCTGTGCGGCAGGGGCCGGGGCGGCAGATGTGTTAGCGAGAAGCGGTGGCGCGGTTGCTGCGATGCCCGCGGCTCCGAGGTGCGATAGAAACGACCTTCGGCTGACGCGGCCTAGAAGGGGGCTTGAGTTCTCTGTGTCCTGAGTGGATTTACCAGCTGCTTGTTCGACTTCGTCGCCAGGAACATATTTCGCCATCGGGACCCTCGTTATGTGAAGATTTGGACGAACTTCCAGCCTGGAAATAATTTTACTGCGAAAATCGGGCTTTCTTGCAAAGCCTGCGTCGACCTATCGGAAAGCAGGCCAAGTATTCGAAACAGATGTAGGTTTAGGCTTACGATGTATTTTCGGTGAAATATAAAAGTTCGGCGCGGGACTCTTATTCACTTACTGATTTGGAATCAGTATTTTCAACCCTTGATATCTACTCGTGAAACTATGATGTTCTGAATCCAGAGGTCTGTGCTGAATGCCATGGAGGTAATGGTATGGGTGCAATGTGGAAGTGGTTTCTGATTGTTACGGGGATTTCATTGTGCAGTAGCTCTCTTGCGGGGGCGAGTGATCTGACGATTCACTTGAACGGCTCGCAACCGATCTCTCGGAAGGCAGTGAGGTATAAGTGCGATGCGCAGGCGATCAAGATGGGGCTTCCTGCCGGAGTTTTTTCGGTTGAGTACATCAATGGTGCGGGAAATAGTCTGGCTATTGTTCCGGTTGGCGGCAATTCGATGATCTTTGCAAACGTCATCTCGGGTTCTGGGGCCCGTTACGCGGCGGGAGAGTTCATCTGGTGGGATGCGGCCGGACGAGGGACTACTTTTTCGTCGGATTCGCTTGCGGGCAAGATGTCTTCCGAGTGCCATCGCGTGGCGTGAAGGCGGATTGGCGCGGGCTTTTATTGGGGTGATGAGGTGGCTTCTACGCGGACTACTTTGCACTCGACTTGTTTGCCTTGAGGGGTTTTGATCTTGGTTTTGTCGCCGTCGATCTCGTAGTTGATCTGGGTGCCTACTACGAAGTCTGTTGCATTCATGGACTTACCGGAGTCGGTGCGGCAGGTGTAGCTCTTGCCCTGGGCTTCGAAGGAGAGGTCGTAGGCCTGATGCTTGTGTTCTTTGTCTTTGACACCGGAGGGTTGGGAGTCTTTGAGGGTTGTGGTGCCTTTAATCTTCGCGGCGAAGGCGGGGAGGGTGAGGAGGGTGGCCAGGCTGAGGAGAACGGCTGTGTTTCCTTTGCGCATGTGTTTACCTCGGGGTAATTCTACCCTCATTTTGGCGGAATTTTATAGAGGGGTTGTTTTGGTGTTTTTGCTGGGGTTTTTGAGAAAAGTGGGGTGCAGAACGTGGTTTTTTGATGGTTAGCTTGTGGTGAATTGTGTGGCAAAGGTGGATGTCCGACGGACAGTTTTTGAGGGCCGAAAATTTTGCACGGATTTCGGATTTATTTTGAGGAGGTGGCGCGATGATACGTTTTCGCCGGGAGGGGCACTACTGTGTAAGGGATTCTGGCTAGTTCGGGGCTGGATTTCTGGACCTATCCGGAGGAACAGTATGTTGGACGATCTCACTATCGCGGTTATTGCTTTTGTCATAGTTGCCTCTGCCTTTCTGTGCGCGTTTTGCTTCGATGTATTTCGTGTGCGCCAAGATCATCAGACTTCGCGGGCGCAGGTTCCGAGGAAGACGGTTGTTCGCCACGGGCCTCCCTCGCGGATTGCAGAGTAGAGCCAGAGCCTCTGGGCTATTGAGTGGCGGTGGATGTGGTGGGGAGTATAGAGTCGTTGAGTTGAGAATCATCCCAAGGAGGCTCAATGGCTCTCAGTTTTGCTACGGATATTCGTCCTCTTTTTCGGGAGGACGATATTGAATGTATGAAGCCCGGGGGGGTTGAGCTTGATAATCCCGCGTGGATGTGTGTGCCGGCCAATGCGCAGAGTGTCTATGGTGTGGTTGCCGATGGGTCGATGCCTCCGGGTGAGCCGTGGCCGGCGGATCGGGTTGCGCTTTTCAAGGAGTGGATGGACGCAGGGTTTCCTAAGTGAACTTCGGTGTGTAGGTTATCGCTATTCGTTGGCGATGATCTCGCGAAGAAGGTCGATGCGATGTTTTAGCCCGGCAATCTTCTCGGGCCAGGAGCCGCTGGTGTGATCGGGGTAGGGGACGCCGGCGGCGTACTCGCGTTCGGCTTCGGCTAGATGCTCAAGCAGGATGTCGAGTCGTTGTTGCAGGGTGGGGCCGGGCATAAGAAGAAGCCTATCACTGGTCTGGGTGTTGGCGGGGAGGGGAACGGTTCGAGCTTTGCTCGAATTACCCACTCATGCGATGAGACCGCATGAATGGGGCACCCAGAGTGTGGGTGAGTTTAGATGTGGGCCACCCGCCACAACCCGAAAGGCGGTTCGAGTTTCGCTCGCATGACCCACTCATGCGATGAGACCACATGAATGGGGCACCCAGAGTGTGGGTGGGTTTAGAGATTGGTCACTCGCCACAATCTGGAAGGCGGTTCGAGCTTCGCTCGAATGACCCACTCATACGATGAGACCGTATGAATGGGGCACCCAGAGTGTGGGAGGGTTTAGATGTGAGCCACCCGGCACAAGCCGAGAGGCGGTTCGAGCTTTGCTCGAATGACCCACTCGTGCGATGAGACCGCATGAATGGGGCACCCGAGGTTAGGTCCACCGCGGAGTGATGGGAGTCCGAGGTTTTATGTTTTGTTGAGTGGTGGTGGTTCGAAGATTAGTGGGTTTTGATTTGGCCGATCGCCGCTTCGAATTGAGCGACGCCGGCTTCGATGTGCTTGATGGCGGCGGTGATCTTCTCGGTCAGGGGACCGGGGTCGGGGCCTATGTGATGAAAGTGTCCGCTTGCGTCTCTATAGATGAGGGTGCCATCGCCTTCGCCGGCATAGACTGTGACGGAGATGGCGTACTGCTTGCTATTGATGAGGAGAGTATTACGCATAGATGTGGCTCCTTCGGAAATTTAAGTTTGGGGGCCCGCGGGAATATTACTCTCTTTAGCCGGTGGTAAGTGGTGGATAGGCGATTGATAGCAGTGACGCGTCCCGGAGGGTCGAATTCAGGCGGTTTGAAAATCGTCCGATTTGCGGGGCCGAACGATTACCTCATTAGGAAGTTCCTAAGGAGGCAGTGTGAAGATTCTGAAGGTATGTGTGCTGGCTGGTGTGTTGGTGGCAAATGTGATGGGGATGTGCGATGCGCCGAAGAAGGGTCAGCCGGCGATAAGGATACGGCTGCGACAACGGCAGGTAAGAGCAACGCGAAGACGGATACCAAGGCTCCGGCGCAGAAGGGTGGGACGGCTGGGAAGAAGCCGGCGCCGCCGAAGTAGAGTGTTTGTTTCGATGAGTCGGTCGGGTGATGCGGCGGATTGGTGGATGCCCACCTTTGCAGCAGATAAACTGCGGATTTGTGTGGGTTTCGATGTGGGTGCACTCGCCACAATCCGGAAGGCGGTCGAGGTTAGCTCGACATGACCCACTCATGCGATGAGACCGCATGAATGGGGCACCCAGAGTGTGGAGGGTTTAGATGAGGGCCACACGCCAAATCCGAAGCGGTTCGAACTTCGCTCGAATGATCCCACCCATGCGAAGACCGCATGAATGGGGCACCCAGAGTGTGGGAGGGTTTAGATGTGGGCCACACGCCACAATCCGAAGCGGTGTCGAGACTTGCGCTCGAATGACCCACTCATGCGATGAGACCGCATGAATGGGGCACCCAGAGTGTGGGAGGGTTTAGATGTGGGCCACCCCGTTTGCATGACTTGGGGGACGTCGATTGATGGTCCATTCGGATTCGATTTCGATGGGAGCGGGTTTGCCGGTGGCGTAGTGGTTGAAGCTGCTCCATCGATAGTCTTCAGGACGGTCGACGAGTCCGCGGGTTACAGGATTGCGGTGGATGTAACGGATCTTCTCGATGAATTTGCCCGTTGTGAAAGTGTTGAAGTCGTAGTAGCGGGTTTGCCAGAAGTCTTCGCGTGTGCCTTTGAGGAGTTTGGAGGATTCGCCTTTAAGACTCTGAGGAAGGAGGCGAGGGTGCCGGTTTCTGGTTCGCCGTGAGGAGATGGATGTGTTCGGGCATGAGGACGTAGGCGCGATGCGAGGCCTTGTGGGATTGGCGGTCCTTCTCGAGGACTTGTTGGAGGATGTCTTTGGCGTTGTGGTTTGGAGGAAAGGGGAGGCGCTGTAACAACTGAAGGTGATGAAGTGGAGTTGTCGGTTTGATGGCGACGTTTGAGGCCCAGTGGGCATGGTTGGATTTTGCTGGTGCGGGAAAGCGGTTCGAGCTTCGCTCGAATGACCCACTCATGCGAGAGACCGCATGAATGGGGCACCCGAGCATTTGGGTGGGTTGAGAGTGGGGACGGGCCACTCCACCCTAGACTGGTTGATGGTTTAGAGGTGGGTGAGCCGTCATATGGAAACGCGGGTGGCTGGAATGTATACACCTGACGGGTATATAACGGAGGCGCAGCTCGCCTTGTCTCGCAGTCTCATTGAACTCGTCTGGGACAGTGGGGAGGAACCGACGACTGTCCATGTCTAAGTACATGGCGGACAGAGTGGGATGGGTCGGGACAGATCTGGGGACAGATCAATGTGACCGAACATGAGCTGATCTGGAGGTTTTATGCCAGTCTTCGTCTGCAAACTTTCCCACAAGGATCAGAGTCACCGGCTCGTCGTTAATTGCACCGTCGTCGGCGAAGAGCACGGGTACGAGACTCATCAGAGAGAGTTCAATAACGCGGCGCACGCTACGAAGGCTCTGTCTGAAGCCGGAATCGGTAGAGAGCGCTGCGGTCCCATTCCCGAAGATACAAAACCGGATTGGTCCTGCTCGTTTGAGATCAGCCACAACGAAGCTCAGAAACTGGATGTGCTCCACGTTGACAGTACGGAGTAGTGCGGCCGGGTACTGTATTGGGGGAGATGAAGCGGTTCGAGCTTCGCTCGAATGCCCACTCATGCGATGAGACCGCATGAATGGGGCACCCGATGTAGTGGTGGGTTTGTATTTCTGGTACCCGCCACCGTTAGCCAATTCCTTGTTGCGCGGCGACAGGGCCTTCGAGCCATGCGAGAAAGAGCTTGTAGCCTACGGAGAGGACGATGGCGCCCACGAAGAGGCCGACGATGCCCATCGCAACGAATCCACCGATAGCACCCAGGAAGACGACAGCGGTGGGAACGGCTGCGCCGCGCCCAAGCAGTATGGGCTTGAGCACGTTGTCGATGAGGCCGACAAAGGCGCACCAAACCAGAAACAGTATTGCCTTGGTGGTGCCGGCGATCGCAAACATGTAGATGACCGCCGGAATGAGCACAACGATTCCGATCTGAAGGACCGCAGCGAAGAGAAAGATCAAGGTCCACAGTCCTGCGCCGGGCAGTCCGGCGACCAGAAACCCCAGACCGGCGAGTACGGTTTGGATCACTGCAACTCCGAGGATTCCGTTGGTGACGCTTCGGATCGTCGATCCTGCGAGTTGCTCGTACTCAGGCCCCTGATCGCCGAAGAGGCGGTTTGCAAGCGAGTGCGAGACCGCGATGCAACCGGAAGTATTCGCGAGCAGAACTCCAGCGAGCAGAAGGGACAGGATGAATTGCAGAACGGTGAGGCCGATTCCGGCGGTGGCGGCGAGCAGGGCGGGGACGAACGCTTTAATCTGCGGAGCGAAGCTTTGCATCAGGCCGGTCAAATTTGTCGAAGCCATGTTCCATGTACGGCTCACAGGCACGCCGATGAGGGGCCAGGTTCTGACGTTGTCGGGTGGAGGGGGGATGGCGAGGCTTCCATCCTTGATGTGAGCGGTGAGGTTTTGTGCGCCCTCGATCGTGGTTTCGGTGAGTAAGGCGACGGGAATGATCAGGACCGCCAGGAAGAGCAGGGTTCCAAGCACTGCGGCCAGCGTTCCGCGGCCACCAAGAAGGCTCTGCAACTTTCGGTATGCAGGATAGACGGCGATTGCGATGATGATTCCCCAGGCGACGAGAAGAATAAACGGGCGCAGGATCCAGAGGCAGGCGATTGCGAGTAGAGTGAGCAGGCCGATGTGGATCGAGACTTCAAGGGCGCGCTGGATGTAATTCTTCGAGGTTTCTTCTGTGGCCACGGATATGTCCTCCTGTGCGGATGAGACTCGACCCTGGTTTTGATTGTGGCCCAATATTACTCGTGCGAATCAGTTTAGCCTTTTTCGGGGTCGCCAACTCGCGCTTTTCGCACGAATTACCCATTCATGCGACGTATGGGTGGTTTTATGTGTGGGCCATCCGTTCGGGCTAGGAGTTTTCCTAGTTCTCATTGCTGGCGCGACTCTCGTAGACTGATCCGTCTTCATGATTACGCCTGATGAGGGATTTGGGGTTGTGAGTTGTCGAGCCCTCCGATTCCGAGCACTTCCCGGGGGACAGATTGAAACGGTCAGCATAGAGGCTCACGCAATGCGATACCGAGGAGGAAGAGATGACACGCTCAACAGTTCGAGCAGTATGCCTTTTATTGTTTTTGTCTGTGGCCTCAGCCTGCAAGAAATCTGATTCGGGCGCACCGGCTGCGGCTCCGACGCCGGCTGCAGCGCCGAGTGCTCCGGCTGGTGCTCCGCCTGCAGCATCGACTGCAGCCCCGGCGGTCCCCAATGGGCCGCCGCCTCCGTTTTCTGCGGCGCAGAAGCTCGGGATGTTTGCGTTTCCCAAAAACAATCAGAGCCAGGACCAGCAACTTAGGGATGAGTATGACTGCTACGGCATGGTTCAGCAGCAGACGGGAATAAACCCGGAGGCTCCGCCGCCCGCACCTGCGTCCGCTGCGGAAGTGGAGGCTGCTCAAGAGCAGGCTGAGGATAACGCTCCGCAGGCCAAGGGAGGACGAGCAAAGGGGGCAGCGAAGGGCGCCGTGGGCGGTGCGGTGATCGGAGGGATCGCCGGCGATGCAGGCACGGGGGCGGCTGTTGGAGCGTCAGTCGGCACGGTACGGGGCGGACGACAGCAGCGCAAGGCCAACAAGCAGTCCAAGGAACAGGCGTCCCAGGCGGCAGGTGCACAGGTGCAACAGCAATCCAACCAAGCCCAGGCTGCTTACAACGGGCAGATGACTAAGTTCAAGCAAGGGTTTTCTGCTTGTATGGATGCGCGGGGATATTCGGTTAATCAGAGGTGCCCGAGTTTATGGCACCTTATCTTTTCGGTTTGAATGTCCGCTACATGACCCTGATGTTGCGTTCGCCGGTGATGGTGAAGGCGGGGAGGAGGTTGGTGAGGATGAGGAGGTCGCGGACCTTGGGGCCGAGGTTGCGAAGCTCGAGGGCGACGCCTTTGTGTTTGGTGCTGACGTAGATGCGGACGAGCGCGCCGAGGCCGGTCGAGTCCATGTGGGTGAGGTGAGTGAGGTCGAGGATGATGCGCTGGTGGGTCGGGATGAGTTGGGAGACCGGGTCGTAGAGAAGGTCGCCGGCGCCCGCTACGAGTTTGCCGTGGCAGCAGATGTAGGCAGTGGTGCCGCGGTCTTCGACCTCTATGGTGAATGGGGGTGGGGTTGCGGGGTCGGGCATGGGCGGCTCCTTTTGAGGTGCCCATTTTATAGGTGGGTTGATGGGTTCTAGGGGATTTTGTCGTTCGAGAAGGGAAAGCGGTTCGCGCGTGGCGCGAATGCCCACATCTCAGAATCGAGATGGGGTACCCCATTTAGAGAGTGTGTCCTATGGGGCTGCCCGCCCTATTGAAGTTTCCAAAGATCGATTTGACCAGTCTGGTAATGGAAATCGCTAAACACCGCGCTCGCTCCGTTGCCATCGGGAGACTGCACGGAAAAACCTGTGCTGAGAGCGGGTGCATCCAGATTGAATTTGCGCACGATAGTCCATTTGCGGCCGTCAGGCGAGGCGTAGAAAAAGAGCGTCCGCTGGGACTTAGCCACCTTCAGAAATGTGGATGTTCCACTCACAGGGTATGAGGTGACATCGTCTGAAAAATCGCGCGTCACGACCGAGATGACCGACAAGCCGCCGCCGGGCTGGGCCTCAAGGCATAGTTTGGCCCAGTGGGAGACTGTTCCATAAAGAGCGATGCAGCCAGCGTCATACGTTGTGTGCGCAGTCACATCGACTTTTGTGCTGAAACTGAAATTGTCGTCAGCCTTGAAGATCAGGCGTGGGGAGGAATCGGGATGATAGTCGCCGCCACCGGGATACACGAACCAGTCGGTTTTCTTATCGGCAGTCAGGGTGAGACGGCCTCGGTTGTCCGTCGACCACCTGGCCGTTTCGTTTTGCCATTGGAGTGGTGTTGGCAAGCCGGGAAGCTGAGGGACGCTATTTTGTGTCTGTGCAAGGCTGCTTATTGGCACTAGGAATGCCCAAAGATTCAGCAAGAAAATGATCATGCGCATCAATTTTTACCTTTCGTGGCGTTCCCTGATTGAGGTTGGGCTGGGTTGGATTTTAGACGGTGTTGAGGAAAAGCGTTCGAGCTTTGCTCGAATGACCCACATCTCAAAATCGAGATATGGGGCACCCGATTTTTGCGGAGCGAGTCAGATGTGGGCCACCCGTCCCCCTCTCTCAGAGGGTGAGGGCGAAGACGGGGTCCTCGAAGGTGGAGGTGCCTACCTGGAAGGTGCGAGTTCCGATTTGGACGAAGCCGTTCTTGCGGTAGAAGGCGATGGCGCGGAGGTTGTCGGGATGGACGCCGAGGAGAAGGCGTTTGGCCTGCTGTTGGCGGGCGCTGGCGATAGCGAGCTCCATCATGCCGCGCCCGGCGCCGGTGCCGTGGAATTTGGAGAAGAGATAGATGCGCCTAAGCTCGATGTCACCCGGCTGAATGAGGCCGGTGGGGAAGTCGGGTGCGGTGAGCATGGCGTAACCGATGGGTGCGGCTCCGGGGGAGACTTCAGCGAGCCACGCGCGGGTCTCGGGTTTTTCGAGATAGAAGAGGTAGGCGGCAGGGATATGGTTCTTCGCGCAATGGGCAAGGAGGGCGTCGCCGGGGACGAGGCCTGCGAAGGACTCGAGCAGGGTTGCTGCGGCGATGAGAGCGAGCGTGGATGCGTCCGCGGGAGTGCATTCGCGGAGGTTTACAGGTTGTGCAAGAGGCATGGGGTTAGGATATCCCGGGCAGTGAGGTGGCTGAGTTCGAGCTTCGCTCGAATGCCCACTCATGCGATGATTTGGGGATTATGGCACGTGACATTATTCGGACGGCTAACGCTCCGGTTCCGCCGCCGACTTACAGCCAGGCGGTGCGGGCGGCGGGTCTGGTGTTTGTCTCGGGTACGGGGCCGCAGGATCCAGTGACCGGGAAGATTGTCGGGGAGACGATCCAAGAGCAGACGAGACAGTGCCTGAAGAATGTGTCTGCGATTCTCGAAGCAGCTGGCAGTTCGCTCGAACGGGTGGTGAGTGCCACCGTCATCGTTCTTGAGGAGACAGACTTCGCGGGGATGAATGAAGAGTGGATTAAGTGGTTTCCGGAGAACCCGCCTGCTCGGCAGGGTGCGAAGTTGCCGGTTCGAATCCCCGGGTTGAGGGTGTCGATCGCAGTGATTGCTGAGGCCTAAGGTAGGTTGACTTGGCGAGTAAGCGGTTTACATTCCCACCCTTCGCAAAAGCGCGAAGGACGGGGTACCCGAGCTTTGTCGTTGGTTGAGAGTGGAAGGGCGGGCCACCCCGCCGTCATACGTTGCGTGCGCAGTAACATCGACTTTTGTACTGAAACTGAAATTGTTGTCGGCCTTGAAGATCAGACGTGGGGAGGAATCAGGATGATAGTCGCCGCCGCCGGGATACACAAACCAGTCGCTTTTCTTGTCGGTAGTTAGGGTTAGTCGCCCGTTGTCCGTCGACCACCTGGCCGTTTCGTTTTGCCATAGGAGTGGTTTTGGCAAGCCGGAAAGCTGTGGGACGCTATTTTGTGTCTGTGCAAGGCTGCTTATTGGCACAAGGAATGCCCAAAGGCAAGAAAATGATCATGCGCATCAATTTTTACCTTTTCGTGGCTTTCCCCGATTGAGGTCGGGCATGCCCGCTGGGTTGGATTTTAGACGGTGTTGAGGGAAAGCAGCTCGAGCTTCGATTTTGCGGAGCGAGTCAGATGTGGGCCACCCGTCCAAAACCGGATATATATATATATTCCTCTTTGCTATATATTTTACCGCGTTGCAGTTGGTATATATACCAACTGCAATACCAATTTTGGGATAGAGTTATCTTCTGTTTAATAAGTCGTTTATGAGGTGTAATCGGTATTTTTATCTGGAGTCACGGTAGGTATATATACCTACCGTGACCACCAATTAAATGTATGTCATACTGTATTAGTGTATGCTGACCCGCGTGGGTATATATACCCACGCGGGTCCAGTGAATTATGTCCAAAACAAGCCGACTTCAAATCGCTCGCGCCGACATCCTTAAAACGTTCGAGGATGAGCCTCGACGTGTCTTCTGGGCTGAAGACATCTCGCGAATTCTAGAGCAGAACAGAGCATTCTGGCGTCTAAGCCGAAGTACAAACTTGGGTCGCTTTATCGATTTTTTGATAATCAAAGGAGAACTCCGTTCAATTGAACTCGTACCTGTCAATCACCAGACAAGAACTATTCAGCGTTTCGTGTGGAAAGAGGCATCGCCATTTGAAATAGCTCTTTCGATAAAGCGCAACGCATACCTCTGCCAAGGAACTGCCATTGCAATCCACGGCCTGAATGATCAAATCCCCCAACGTTTCTACTTAAATAAAGAACAAAGTCCAAAACCACGCCCCAGTGGGGGCTTAACTCAAGCGGGTATAAATCGGGCCTTCGCTGGCAAACAGCGGGAATCCCGTTTCGTTTTTCGTTTCGACGAATTGGATGTCACCCTCTTGGCAGGGAAGAACACTGACAATTTGGAAGTTGTGGGTATTAACTACGCCGGAGCGAAGCTACGGGTTACAAGCATTGAGAGAACTCTCATCGACATTGCGGTCCGCCCTGCTTATGCAGGGGGACCGCTTCAAGTTCTTGAAGCTTATCGTGGGGCAAAAGACCGCGTATCAGTCGGCACGTTGGTCGCAACGCTCAAGAAGCTAGACTATATTTATCCGTTTCACCAAGTCATCGGCTTCTACATGGAACGTGCGGGATATCCCGAGTCCCGGTATCGCAGATTACAAGATCTCGATCTTAAATTCGACTTTTACCTTGCATACGGCATGAAAAAACCTGAATACATCTCAGAGTGGCGTCTATATGTTCCCCAAGGACTCCAGTAAAGCGATCTGTTTGAGGACAAAATCGAAATAGAAGTCGAATTCCCTTAGACCGTCATGCGCAATGGATAATCTAACACTGTCCCAATCTGGACGATGAAACTCTCGCTGCTTTGCAATCAATTGCAGAAGCTGCAACATTACACCCTTCGCTTCGAAGATATGGTCGCAATAAGTCCTTGTTTTCTAATGACCCTAAATTCACACCCGTTTCTGAAACAATCAGATGAATGTCGAAGAAATCACGGGCTCTCGCACATGGAGTTCGATTAAATTGATACTCGGGCATCTGCTGACAGATCGCACGCAGTTTTTCAAGCGCGATCATCTCTGGGGCGTACACATAGATATCAAAGTTGTCGATCTCTCGTGCTAGCTTCCCTTTGGTGTATTCGAATTTACTCAATTCGATCGTGAATTTGCGCTGGTTCGCAGGACCGATAACTAGCGATTGCATTGCCCGTGCTTGGCGATCGTCGCCAAGCTCTCTAAAGAGTCCGGCCGTCATCAGTTTGAATTCGGCAACATATCCTCCCCAGAATGGGGCACCCTCTCTAGGTGTGAACGGACGCGCACCGAAAGTAAAATCAAACACCACTAACCCAACGGCCGCAAACCGACGCTCAAGGGCTTCTAGCAGACGACGTTCCGCCTTCCCCACGTCGTCAAAGTCATTCTCAATAGAAAAATCAAGATCAAGAGATGTTCGGCCGCCAATTCCAAGTGCGAGCGACAAGGCATTGCCCCCTTTGAGAACGACCTTTTCGTAAAAGTAGTCGTCGGAGAATACCGCTGTGATCGCGATCTTCCGAATCTGATTGTGATCGAATACTGTATTTTTTGGCATCTTTAGAGCGTTTCGTAGGGGCCTGTAGTCCTTATTTTTTTTGAAAAGTTATTCCACAGTGACACTCTTAGCCAGATTTCTGGGTTGGTCTACGTCGCAGCCTCTTCTTACGGCTATGTGGTAGGCGAGGAGTTGTAGGGGGACTACTTCGAGGATGGGTAGGAGGAGTTCGGGGGCGGGGGGGATGTAGATGGTGTGTTCCACGAGGTTGCAGATCTCGTCGTCGCCCTGGGTGGCGATGGCGATGACGCGGCCGCTGCGGGCGGTGACCTCCTGAATATTTGAAAGCGTTTTTTCGTATTTCAATACGCTGGATGGGTCGTTGGGGTCCTTGGTGGCGATGCAGACTACGGGGAGGGACTCGTCGATGAGGGCGTTGGGGCCGTGCTTCATCTCGCCGGCGGGGTAGCCTTCGGCGTGGATGTAGGAGATCTCCTTGAGCTTGAGGGCGCCTTCGAGGGCGATGGGGTAGTGGATGCCGCGGCCGAGGAAGAGGAAGTCGTTGGCGCTGTGGAAGATTTTGGCGAGGTGCTGGCAGTGCTCGTCGAGGGAGAGGCGCGGGGCGCGGCGTCGTTCGGAGCCTGTCCAGAGGTGGGGGGAGAGCGCGGACTCCTCGAGTGCGCCCTTGCGGGCTGTGCCGGAGGAGAGGGGTGAGGGTGCGGCGACGCCCTCGGACATGCCGGTGAGGGTGGAGGAGTTGAGGGAGAGGAGGGACTCGAGCTTGGAGGGGAGGTGGGAGAGCTCGTTGACGAGGTGGAGGGATTCGGCGTCGGAGATGGTGCCGCGGACCTGGGCGAGGTGGAGCGCGAGGACGAAGAGGGCGGTGAGCTGGGCGGTGAAGGCCTTGGTGGAGGCGACGCCGATCTCGGGGCCGGCGTTGGTGGTGATGGTGCCCTGGGCTTCGCGGGTGACGGCGGCGCCGACGACGTTGCAGATGGCGAGGGTCTTGGA
Organism: uncultured Acidobacteriaceae bacterium; assembly: GCA_963831665.1. Lineage (GTDB taxonomy): Bacteria > Acidobacteriota > Terriglobia > Terriglobales > Acidobacteriaceae > Edaphobacter. The sequence goes on from CAWHRG010000002.1 coordinate 77,220, forward strand.
GCCTTTGGCGATGAGCTCGCGCTGGGCGGCGATGGTGTCGGCGGTTTCGCCGGACTGAGTGATGAGGAGGCCGATGGCGTGGGGGTCGGAGATGGGGTCCCGGTAGCGGTACTCGGAGGCGTAGTCGACGTCGACGGGGAGGCGGGCGAGGCGCTCGATCATGAACTTGCCGGCGAGGCCAGCGTGCCAGGAGGTTCCGCAGGCGGCGATGGTGATCTGGGTGGCACGGCGGAACTCGTCGTCGGAGATGTCGAGATTGTCGAGGAAGACCTGGCCGGTTTCGAGGGAGACGCGGCCGAGGGTGGTGTCGCGGATGGCGCGGGGCTGCTCATTGATTTCTTTGAGCATGAAGTGCTTGTAGCCGGCCTTTTCGGCCATGATGGGGTCCCAGGTGATGCGCTGGACTTTGAGGGGGAGGGGCTTGCCTTCGAAGTTGGTAAGGGTGACGCCGGTGGGGGTGAGGACGGCTAGTTCGCCGTCGGCGAGGAAGTGGATGTTGCGGGTGTGGTGGAGGATGCCGGGGACGTCGGAGGCGAGGAAGTATTCGCCGTCGCCGATGCCGATGACGGCGGGTGGGCCCATGCGGGCGGCGACGAGCTTGTTGGGCTCGTGGGCGGAGAGGACGCCGATGGCGAAGGCTCCGGTGAGGCGGTGGACGGCGCGGCGGACGGCTTCTTCGAGGGGGAGGCGAACGGGCTCTGAGCCTTCGGCCTGGCTTTCTTGATGGTTGACGAGCTCTTGCTCGATGAGGTGGGCGATGATCTCGGTGTCGGTTTCGGTGACGAAGGTGTGGCCGGCGGCGGTGAGCTCTTTTTTGAGGGCGATGTAGTTTTCGACGATGCCGTTGTGGACGACGACGAGGGTGCCGGTGCAGTCGCGGTGGGGGTGCGCGTTCTCTTCGGTGGGGCGGCCGTGGGTGGCCCACCGGGTGTGGCCGATGCCGAAGGTGCCGTCGATGGGGTTGGCGGCGATGACGGCTTCGAGGTTGCGGAGCTTGCCGGGGGCGCGGCGGAGCTCGAGGGCGGTGGGGCCTCCGGCTACGGCGATGCCGGCGGAGTCGTAGCCGCGGTACTCGAGGCGACGCAGGCCTTCAATGATGACGGGGACGACGGGTTGGGGGCCGATGTAACCAACGATTCCACACATGTCTTTGAGTGTAGATGTTGGCGAGGGATTTTGTGGCGCGCGGGGGGTGGGACTTTTGTGGGAGGGATTGTTTGGTGAGGGGTGTGATGGGATACTTAGGTGTTCCTTACATAAAAACAATAGAGAAGATATGACCTCGAAAGTGGTTTTGAGTGCAGTTCTGTACGTGTGCGTCTTGGGTAGTGCGGTGGCTCAACAACAATCGGTAGAGCAGAAGAGCCAGGGTGATGGCGCTCAGTTGCAACGGCGCCAGGATGCGGTGAAGAGGGTGGAAAAGACGCCTCCGCCTGAGCCAGTTAAGGCTCCGGAGAAGATGGATCCGGCGAAGGCTGTGAATGGGAACGCCATATATCAGGCGTTGCGGGTGCGGTCTGCGAGTGGACAGAGCTTTCATGTGAAGGGCGTGACGCTGAAGCGCGATGCAGGAGAGCTGCAGCTGACTGATGGCACGGTGACTCTTTATAACGAAGTGAATGGCAGGGTGACGGGCGCGGTGTTTCAGGGGCAGGGTGTCTTGCACATCGAACCGCCCAGCGTGATGGAGCGGCATCAGCTGAAGCTGACGATGAAGAGCGAGGTGCTGAACGAGCCGTTTACAACGGCGGTGCTGGCATTTACGGATGGGACGGCGGAGGAGCTGAAGAAAGCTTCGGCCGGAGATGCCGGAAATGTAAATGCGATGGGACCGTCGCAGGAGATGCAGACGCTCTGCCGCAATACGCTTCGTTACGACCTTGAGGAGCGATTGCTGGCGGATGTGTTGAGTGGACATGGCGGCAGCTTCTTTATGGCGAACTTGAAGGGGCCGATCTTCTCGAAACGGTTGTTGTACTTTGTGGATCCGCAGGGTGCGTTGGCGGTGGCTCCGGAAGAAGTGGGGCTGTTGACGAGCGCCGATGGAAGCTATGATGTGACGCTCGGCTTTCATAGCGCGGCTCAGCGAACGATGGCGAAGGCGAAGAGCAATACAACGTTCGGGATTAGCCAGCAGACGATCGATATGACGATCGAGAAGAACGGCCGGATGACAGGTAAGGCGACGGCGCTGGTTACGGCGAATGAAGATGGCGTGAGGGTGCTTCCGTTGAATCTTTATCCGACGCTGCGGGCTTCGGGGGTGTGGGGGCCAAAGGGCGAGGCGCTGGACTACATCCAGGAGGACAAGGATCACGACGCGGAATTTGCAGTGGTGCTCGACAAGCCGTTGAAGAAGGGTGAATCGATTGCGATTACGACGGCGTATGTGGGCAAGGATGTGATCAGAGATCTGGGCAACTTGAATTACCAGGTGAATGGAGGAGCGCGCGAGAGCTGGTATCCCAATGTGCGAGGTTCATTGGGAAATTATGCTCACTATCGCATGATCTTCCGCACTCCAAAGGACATTGAGATTGTCGCGACTGGATCGCAGTTGCGTGATGGCCAGGAAAATAAGATGCGGGTGAGCGAGTGGCAGACCTCCTCACCGATCCCTGTGGCGGGTTTCAACCTGGGCCGGTTCAAGTCTGATCTGAGCGAGCGCAAGTCGGATTTGCAGGTGAGATCGTATGCGAACACAGATGCTTCGGCGGATGTGACTAATCTCTCGGGCAAGATTATGGGCGGTACGATGTCGACGACAGGGATGCTGAAGCGGGCGACTTCGGAAGGCGATGCGGCGGTGCAAATTTACACGGACTATTTTGGGCCGCTGGAATTCGATCATCTTGCGCTGACGCAGCAGTCTTATTGTGGTTATGGACAGAGCTGGCCGATGCTGGTGTATCTGCCCATTTGCTACTTCTGGGATTCGACGATCCAGTTTCAGTTGGGCCTTCTGGATAGCGATCCGACGTACTGGAAGGTGGTTACGGCGCATGAAGTGGCACACCAGTGGTGGGGACAGACGGTGGGCTTTGGCAGCTATCGCGATCAATGGATGAGTGAAGGATTTGCGGATTTTTCGGCCTCGCTTTTCCTGATGAAGACGAATAAGGATATAAAGCCCTACCTGGACTTCTGGGCAGAGGAACGCAAACGGCTGCTTACCAAGAATGAGAATGGCATTAGGCCTGTCGATGTTGGGCCGGTAGTGATGGGGTCGAGGGTGAGCTCGTCGCGGTCGGGAGATCGTGTGTATCAGTCTCTTATTTACCCCAAAGGTGCCTACATTCTGCACATGCTGCAGATGCTCTACTGGACGCCGCAGTACAAGGATGAGCCTTTCAAGAAAGCGATGCGCGACTTTGTCAATACGTATCGGGATAAAGCTGCGACGACTGAGGACTTCAAGGCAGCGATGGAGAAGAACATGCCTCCGTGGTTGAATCTGGATGGAAATAACCGGTTGGACTGGTTCTTCAATGCGTATGTGTATGGCACGGAGATTCCGAGCTACACGATATCGTCGCAGTTTGAAAAGAAGGGTGAAGATACGACGGTTCACATGAAGCTGGCGCAGAGTGGGGTCAGCGAAGACTTTACGATGCGTGTGCCGATCTATCTGGAGTTTGATGACAAGCGTGTTATCTTGCTTGGCGGCGCAAAGATGAAAGGCCCGCATGAACTGGAGCAGACGTTGAATCTGGGCAAGCTGTCGACGGCTCCGAAGCGACTGCTGATTAATTACAACTACGATATTTTGAGTGCAAATTAGTGGAAACAATAGCATTGATGGCTAATCACCTTGTCGGGGAATTGTAGTAACTGATCGAGGGTTTTACGCTGGAGAGATGAAGTTTCTGCGTAGACTCTCGATTGCTGTGCCAGCGGTGGTGCTGGTGGTGTGTCTGGTAGCAAGTTTCCTGACGCGTGGTTCGATGGCGACGCTGCCGTTCCTGAAAGCAAAGAGGTCGGGAGGGTCGCTTGGGGCAACGGCTGGGTTGGTCGATCAGAAGCCGTGGCAGACGATCCAGGCGCTGTCTCCTCTGGCGATATCTGGTGAGGAGAAGAGGTACGCACACGATGCGGAGCGTTTGGCCGACCATGAGGTGGACCAGGCGTTTGCACAGGCGCTGCGGCAAGCGTCAATGGAAATACAGACGCGGAATCTGACAGGCGAGGCGCTGGAACTGCAACATAAGGTCGTTGCGCTGCAGGGGATGACGAAGGACGATCAGACCAAGGTGGACAGCCTGACGGCTGCGGCGAAGGGTGTGAATCCTCCGGGAACAGACGATCTCGATATTGCCAAGGCACAGTTGCAGCTTGATAACGATGAGCTGGCTGATGCAACGGAAGATCTGGCGAGAGTGAGCGGGGACAAGCGTGGTCAGATTCAGCAGGAACTGACGACGCGCGAAGCCGCGATGAAAAAGTTTGACGAGCAGACAGATGCACGTGGACCGAATGCGGTGCAGACGGCGACGAAGTACGGGACACTAGCTGGAAGAGTGTCGGCGTGGTTTGATCAGCGGTCGCGGATGGACCAGATTGAACAGGCAAAGGCTGAGGCAGACGCGGATGTGGCGTCGCTGACTGCTCAGCATGACGATATAGAGAAGAGGCTGGCGGACGGAGCGAATGCGGCTCATGGTGGGGACGGGACGACGAGCCGTGTGGCGCGGCTGGCGCAGATGCACTCACTGGCACAGATCCATGGAATTCTGGATGACCGGATCGAGACGCAGAAGCAGCTCTCTACGACGTATGGGAAGTGGCATGATCAGGTGAAGCTGCAGCACGGCATTGTGATGCACCTGATGCTGCAGTCGATTGCTGCGATTGCATTTCTAGCATTATGTGGCGCGCTGATTGGAGCCGGGGTCAGGAAGTTGCTGGAACGCCTCAATGTGGATCGCCGGACTTTGCATACGATGCAAACAATAGCCGGACTTGGGATCCAACTCGTGACTTTATTGTTGATTCTGCTGGTGGTGTTTGGTGTGCCGAGTCAGATGCCAACAATCCTTGGTCTGGCGACGGCTGGATTGACGGTGGTATTTCAAGATTTCATCCTGGCGTTCTTCGGTTGGTTTGTGCTGATGGGCAAGAACGGCATCCGCGTGGGAGACTGGGTGGAGATTAACGGCGTTGGCGGTGAAGTGGTGGATATTGGGCTGTTTCGGACTTCGCTGCTGGAGACGGGGAACTGGACAGATAAAGGACATCCTACGGGTCGGCGTGTGACGTTCATTAACAACTTTGCGATCACTGGGCAGTACTTCAACTTTTCAACGACAGGCCAGTGGATGTGGGATGAGATCGTGGTGAATGTTCCGGCAGGGCCGAATAGCCAGAGGGTGATTGATGCGATTCGTACGGCAGTGCAGCATGAGACGGAAAAAGATGCGAAGCTAGCGGAGGAGGAGTGGCAGCGTGCAACGAAGCAGCGCGGGTTGAGCCACTTCAGCGCAGAGCCTTCGGTAGATATGAGGCCGGCGGCGGCGGGAGTTGATGTAATTGTTCGATATGTGACGAGGGCGACTGACCGGTTTGATATGAGGAATCGGCTGTACCAGGCCGTCGTTGGACTGCTGCATAAGAAAGACGAGAAGGTGCTCGAAGATCGTCCGGTGGGTTGAGGACGGTCTGCAAGTGGATAGTCATTTCTATTTGTAGGGGTTCGGATGCATCTTCTGGTGATCAACAGCGGTTCGTCGTCGATTAAGTTTTCGGTGTTCGCTTCGGAAGATAAAGATACGGGCGCACTGCCTGTGTCTTTATTTGAGGGCGAGGTGAGTGGGATCGGAAGCGGGAGGGCTTCGTTTCAATTCCGCGATGCTGAAGGCCGGGATTTGAGTGGGGGCATCTCTTTTGCAAAAGCTGAGAGCTCGTTAGAGGCGATCGGGCTTGTGGTGAAGGCGGTGAGCAGAGAAGGAATGCCGCAGGTGGATGCGGTAGGGTATCGGGTGGTGCATCCGGGGGCAAAGCTGGACAGGCATGTGCGGATTACGGATGAGGTGATCCGGGACCTGGAGGATGCGGTGGTGTTTGCTCCGCTGCATGATCCGTCGGCGATTGAAATCATCCGGGAGATGATGGGAAAGCTTCCGGACGTGCCACACTATGCGTGCTTCGACACGGTGTTTCACGAGACGATGCCAGAGACGGCTACGACGTATGCGATTCCATTGGAGTATCGCGAGCGGGGCGTGCGGCGGTATGGGTTTCATGGACTGAGCTGTGAGTCGATCGTGCGGCAGCTGCGGGAGGCGGGAATTCGTCTGCCACCGCGAATGGTGATTGCGCATCTTGGTAGTGGGTGCAGTGTGACGGCGCTGCTGGCAGGGCGCTCGATTGATACAACGATGGGACTGACGCCTACGGGCGGGGTGGTGATGGGGACGCGGCCGGGCGATCTCGATCCCGGGCTGATGCTTTATCTGCTGCGACAGGCAAGGGAAGAGGGAAGAGGGAAGAGGGAAGAGGGGGCGCCGGACTGGGTTGCTTCGTTAGAGACGATGCTGAATCGGGCGTCGGGTATGGTGGCACTGTCTGGTATGCCGAATGATATGCGGGGGGTGCGCAAGGCAGCGACGGAAGGGGATGAGCGGGCGGCGCTGGCGATTGCGATTTTTACGCGGAGTGTGAAGAAGGTGATGGGCGGTTTTATTGCGCTGATGGGTGGGGTAGACGCGATTGTGTTTGCGGGTGGGATTGGGGAGCATGATGCGCAGTCGCGGATGGAGATTTTGGAGGGGATGGAGGAGATGGGGATTCTCGTGAATAGCGAATTAAATGATGCGAAGGAGAGTCGTTTGCGGCGCATAAGTGCATCTGAATCAAAAGCAATAGTTCTCGTCGTTCCAACCAAAGAAGATCTGATGATTGCAATGCATGTGGATCGGATGGTTAAGGGGGCTTCGTGAAGAAGTAAACCAAGTTATCCAGCAGAGGAGATTGCTATGAGCAAGGTTGCTACGCCGGTGTTGCAGAAGAAGGCAAAGAGCGGGCTGGGCCAGACATTAACTGCTGATGAGATGCGCAGGATGGACGCTTACTGGAGGGCTTGCAACTACCTTAGCGTGGGAATGCTTTATCTGAAGAAGAATCCGCTGCTGCGGGAGCCTTTGAAGCCGGAACATATCAAGGACCGATTGTTGGGACACTGGGGTTCGGATGCGGGGCAGAGCTTTACATGGGTGCATTTGAACCGATTGATCAAGAAGTACGATCTGGATTTGATCTTTTTGTCGGGGCCTGGACATGGTGCGCCTGCTACGCTCGCGAATTGCTATCTCGAGGGCGTGTATTCGGAGATTTATCCGGATAAGAGCGAAGATGAAGCAGGGATGCAGAAGTTCTTCAAGCAGTTCTCGTTTCCAGGTGGGATTGGGAGCCACTGTACGCCTGAGACTCCGGGATCGATTCATGAAGGCGGCGAGTTGGGATACAGCCTTTCGCATGGGTTTGGTGCGGCGTTTGATAATCCGAATCTGATTGTCGCGGTGGTGGTGGGGGATGGCGAGGCAGAGACGGGGCCGCTGGCTACGAGTTGGCACTCGAATAAATTTCTGAATCCAGTGCGTGATGGTGCGGTGCTGCCAATACTGCACCTTAACGGTTACAAAATAGCGAATCCGACTGTGCTGGCGCGGATTTCGGCGGAGGAGCTGGAGTGGTTGTTCAAGGGATATGGATGGACTCCCTATGTCGTGGAGGGGCATGATCCGGCGTTGATGCATCAGCAGATGGCGGAGGTGACGGAGCGGTGCGTGCTGGAGATCAGGGAGATCCAGAAGAAGGCACGGAGTGCGAAGGCGGGAACCGTGCCGGAGAGACCGCGGTGGCCAATGATTATTCTGCAGGTCGCCGAAGGGGTGGACGGGGCCGAAAGAGCTGGATGGGCACAAGGTGGAAGACTTCTGGCGGGCACATCAGATTCCGATTCTCGATCCTAAGACTAGTCCGCCTCACCTGAAGCTGGTGGATAAGTGGTTGAAGAGTTATAAGCCGGAGGAGTTGTTCGACAAGGCCGGCAGGCTGGTGCCAGAGCTGAAGGAGTTGGCCCCGGTGGGGATGAAGCGGATCACTGGAAATCCTCATGCGAATGGCGGGTTGTTGCGAAAGCCGCTGGAGATGCCGGACTTCGCTGACTATGCGGTTGATGTGAAGAAGCCGGGACAGATTGAAGTTTCTTCGACGTATGTGCTGGGTGGATTTCTGCGCGATGTGATGAAGAAGAACATGACGAGTTTCCGGGTGTTTGGACCGGACGAAACGGCTTCGAACAAGCTGCAGGTGATCTACGAGGCGAGCAAGAAGACATGGATGGCTGAGGTGCTGCCGGAGGATTCTGACGGCACCGAGATCTCTGCCGATGGGCGCGTGATGGAGATGCTGAGCGAACACACGCTGGAAGGCTGGTTCGAAGGGTATGTGCTCACGGGACGGCATGGATTCTTCTCAACCTACGAAGCGTTTGTGCATATCATCGACTCGATGTTTAACCAGCATGCGAAGTGGTTGGAGAAGAGCAAGCTGGAGTTGCGGTGGCGCGCTCCGGTCTCGTCGATTAATTTGTTGATTACATCGCTGGTGTGGCGGCAGGACCATAACGGATTTACGCACCAGGACCCGGGATTTCTGGATGTGGTGACGAATAAAAGTCCACACGTAGTGCGGATCTATCTGCCGCCTGACGCGAATTGCCTGCTGAGTGTTGCCAATCATTGTCTGCAGAGTACGAACTACGTGAATGTGATTGTGGCGGACAAGGCTCCGCATTTGCAGTACCTCAATATGGATGAAGCGATTAAGCATTGCACGAAGGGGATTGGGATATGGGATTTCGCCAGCAATGATGCGGGAGAGGAACCGGATGCCGTGATCGCGTGCGCGGGTGATATTCCCACGGCAGAGGCTTTGGCTGCGGTGGCGATTCTGCGCGAGCGGTGCATGGATTTGAAGATCCGGTTTGTGAATGTGGTGGATCTGTTTCGGTTGATGCCGGAGACGGAGCATCCGCATGGATTGTCGGATAAGGAGTTCGACAGTTTGTTTACGAAAGATAAGCCGGTGATCTTCAACTTCCATGCGTATGCTTCGCTGATTCATAAATTCACATACAAGCGAAATAACCACGACAATATTCATGTGCGTGGGTACAAGGAGCAAGGGAATATCAATACACCGCTGGAGCTGGCGATTCTGAATCAGGTGGATCGTTTCAACATAGCGATCGATGTGATCGACCGGGTGCCACGGCTGCAGGTCGCGGCTGCACATACGAAGGAATGGCTGAAGGATCAGATCATCGACAGCATTAATTTCTCGCATGAGAACGGGATTGACCGGGAGGAGATTCGGGATTGGAAGTGGCCTGTCTAGGGATGGGACGGCACGTTGGTGCTATAGTTTCCACGTCAGCTTTTCAATTGATTGAGATGGGGGATATTGTGAAGATACTTGCTTTCTTACTGGCTTTCGGTCTGTTCGCTGCACCCGCATTGGCTGAGACAAAGACGTTCAACGGTGTTTCGGTTGTAGATGTGGCCTGCTCGAAAAAAGCGGCGGCCAATGCGGATTCACACACTCGGGAGTGCGCTCTCGATTGTAAGGACAGTGGATTCGCCATTGTTACGGCTGACCATCAGGTTTTGAAGCTCGACGCGGACGGTAACGCGAAGGTCCTCAAGCAGTTGAAGGCGTCGGACAAGGCGGATCATCTGCGAGTGAACGTCAGTGGCGATGTAGAGGGCGATACGCTGAAGGTCACTTCCATCAAGCTGCTGTAACGCCGGATAGTGCTCCCTTAGCGGCGATGCTGTGCGAAGGGAGCGGTGTGGTCTCGTCAAAAGTAAAGGCCCCACCCTGCGATGTTCTGCTGGGTGGGGTTTTTTGTAGGGAGAGCTGAGTTTAGAAGATTATCTTGGCGGCAAACTGAGTGTTGAAGGGTTCGCCGGCGCCTATGCCGGGGGCTCCGTTGTAGTCGCCGATAGTGTCGTTGAGAGAGAAGTCGCCGGTGACGTTTACAAAGCCGCCGCCAGGGGGTGCGAAGTTATTGCGGTTGAAGAGGTTGAACATCTCAGCACGGAACTGAATGGTGAGGCGCTCTTTGATCTTCGTATTTTTGAAGACGGAGAAATCGACGTCAGAGTATCCCGGGCCGAAGTATCCGTTGCGACGAGTTGTGCCGAAGGTGCCCTGAGCAGGATCGGTAAAGGCAGCTGGATCAAGCCAGTTGGCGCCCGGTTTTTGTCCTTGAAAGCCCTTTCTGATGGGGCCAATCTGGACGGCGCGGTCGTTGCCCTCATTGGTTCCGCTGAGGTCGCCTGAGGCGTGAACGGTGAATGGTTGACCGCCGTGGAAGCTGAGCAATGAGTGGAGTTCCCAGCCGTGGGTGAGTTCTTTTGGACCCCGGGAGGAACCGGGAATCTCATAGCTGACAAAACTGACGAAGGTATTGCGAGTATCAAAGTCAGAGTTGCCGTAGTCCCCTTTGAAGTTGAAATTGTCTTGGGGGATGGCACCACGATAGCTTGTGACTTCGTCAAGGTTGTGGCTCCAGGTATAGATGATGGAAGAAGAGAGGCCATGCAAATTCTGAAGACGGAGCTGTGCCTGCAGGGAGTTGTAGTTGGAAGTACCGATGCTTTCGATCTGGTTGATGTTGCCGTATTGGGAGTACGCGTTGTAGTAGGGGCGTGCGGCCTGACGTTCGGAGTTGTTGGCGTAGATGCCAGGGGCCGCTTGATTGATGTCGAGCAGGCTAAGCAAGCGTCGTCCCTGGCTGCCTACGTAGCCGATTTGCGCGATTACATTTGAAGCGATCGTATGCTCAAGATTCAAGCTGTAGTTCATGTTGTAGGCTGGGCGGAACTTCTGGTTGACGGAGAATACGCCGCAGGTTGAGGATGTGTTGCATGTTCCCGAGGGAAAGATGAGCTGATTCGGTACGATAGTGGTCTCTCCCACGTCGAGGGTATAGACCGGATCGGGTCCTCCCGGATTGCCTTGAACTCCGTTAGGAGCTGCGTTGCCAGGACGGTTGTCGAGGAAGGGATTCAGATTAGGTGTATCGAAGAAGAAGCCAAAGCCTGCACGGACGACTGTGTTCTGATCCGCTGCGTAGGCCGCACCTAAGCGTGGACTAAAGCTCTTCCAATACTTCGGATAGAGAGAGGAGATCTGGTTACCCTGAAAGGCTAATCCGTTGCTGTTAGTAAGCTCAGGACGGAAGACCGACATATTTTGATAGCTGTTATGGAGGGGGCCTTCGTAGTCGTATCGAATGCCATAGTTAACGTTGAGTTTCTGGGTAGCCTGCCAGGAGTCGCCAGCGTTGAGGAACCAGGTGTTGACGAATACCTGACGCTTTTGATCCCCCTGGATGATTGAAGCATCAGAAGTTAGTCCTGCAAGAAAGTCGGCGAGTGCATAACGGTAGCCATCGAGGTTGTCGGGGTTCTGCGGAGGTAGAACTGCTCCAGGAAGGTTCTTTATGCGGCTGCCGTCAAAACTAAAGGATCCGACGACGTGGCGCTGATAGAAGGCGTCAAGCTGGGCCTGCCGGAACTCGCCACCGAAGCGCATCTGGTGTCTGCCTTTGGTCCAGGAGAGCTGATCTGTAAGATGGCCAGTGATGTCGTTGCGCCCCTCGGGCGGCGTCAGGCCAACAGGATCGAAATTGGTGATGGAGATGTGTGGGGCGTTAGACAGAGTAGCTCCAGTGATGAAGCCGAGGCTCTGGACATCGAAGTTGGTTTCGTTATCGTTGAAGACCTGGTTGAAGTAGTTGACGCCAGCGAGGAGTTGGTTGGTCATGCTGGGTGAGATGACGCGATCGTAGACGATGGCGATGTTCTGCACGTGAATGGGTGCTTCCTCGTAGAAAGCGAGTAGTTGTGAGCCAACAGGAGCGACCTGATTTCCCTGACCGACGAACCAGTGAACGCTGAGGTTGTCCTTGTCGGTCATGCGCCAGTCCACTTTACCGAGACCATTCCAACTGTAGCCGTACTCGGGATCGCTGGAGTGAAAGTTGTTCGGGACGCCAATCGTATCCTGAGCGAGCACGTCCGTTCCCCACAGATGGTTCAATACATCCTGCATGACTGGGTTTACGGGGATGTTTTGTTGGGCAAGGATGGCCTTTGCCTGATTTTGCCAGCCTACCGATGGCTCCGTGGCTGTACCGGATTCGCCGATGACAAAGCGCTGATGCTCAAAGGTGAGGAAAGCGAAGAGCTTGTCCTTAAGGATGGGTCCACCGACGGAGAAGCCGGTGTTGTAGTTGCGGACCTTTTGCTTGGTATCGGAAAAGGGACTCTTCGCGCCGAAGAGTTCGTTGCGGTTGAAGTAATAGACAGAGCCGTGTATTTGATTGGTACCGGCGCGGAGAGTGACGTTGATTGTGCCGCCGGGATTGCGTCCGCCTTCAGGGCCAGCCTGGGTCTGCGCGGAGAATTGGTCCACTGCATCGAGAGGGAGAATGATTCCAGCGATACCGGACACGCCGCCCTGGTTAACCGCGGGAATGTTGTGCCAGAGATCGTTGTTATCGACACCGTCGATCTGCCAGTTCATCTGGTTGGCACGAGTGCCGTTGAGGGAGCCGTAGCCTCCTCCGACGTAGCCTGCAAAGCCTGGGGTTAGTTGCACCATCTGGGTGAAGTCGCGGCCATTGAGCGGGAGGTTCGATACAGCCCTGGCATCGATGACCGTGGTCTGCGTTGTTGTGGTGGTGTCGAGCGCTATGCTTGCAGCGTTGACTTCAATCGTTGTGGTGGAAGTAGAGAGTTGGAGAACGACAGGGAGGGTGTAGATGATGCCGGCGGAGACCATGATCTTGTCGGTTTTGACGGTCTGGAAGCCGGAGAAACTGGCGGTGACACTGTATGTGCCGAGAGGAAGATCCTGAAAGAGGAACTCGCCGCCGCTGGAACTGACGGTGGTATGGGTGACGCCGGTGTCGGTTTGAACGGCGACGATGGAGGCGTTTGCGATGGCGGCGCCAGTGCGGTCGGTGACGGTGCCGTTGATGCCTCCACGGAAGGTTTGCGCGCTGCTGGGGAGGACGCACAGGATGGTTAGGGTGAAGGCGATGAGACTGTACAGGGCTACTTGAAAGGATTTTCCAGTTGCTCGTTGCATATTACCTCCGAAAAAAAACAAAAGGGTTCCTACCCGCCTTGAGGCGGATTTTTTTTGAAATGAAGAGAGAAATGCCCGCGCCGCAGTGATGGAACTGCGGGTACGTCACGGTGTTCCAAGGCCGAAAAGGCGAATAGAAAAGTGGCGAAGACGGCTAATTAAGAAATGAAGTGAGACCAACGTATCGGCTCACTTTTGTAATTGCAAGGATTTTTGGGACGAAGAGAAAGCTTCTATGCGCAGTATTTGATTGTTCTATGGCGCGAAGCTGGGTGTGGACTGGCAGAGTTGTAGTGCGCTCAGGCCTGATTGCGCTCAAGGTCCTTAGTCTTCAATACGATGAGGTATTCGTAGAAGGATTGGAGGGTGGAGTAGGTTAGGCCTGCGGAGCCGTCGAGTATAGCTCGACGGATAAACATCATATAGAGCCACTTTATAAGGGGACGGCCGGGGAGCGTATAGAAGATGGCCTTCTGGTGGAGGCGGCGCTCGTGGAAGTCTTTGGAGGTTAGGGCTGTTGCGAAGGACGGATTTTGCAGGCCCTGTTGGCGGTGAATGAGTTGGGCTTCCATGGTGGAGTACTGGTTGTGCTTGGCTACCCAGTGGGCGATGCCCTTGGAGAAGGGGTAGTGGTCGAGGGGATGGGTGAGGTCGGCGATGGGGCCTTCGACTTCGATGACTTCGTTGATGGCGCGGGTGTAGCGGGCGCGTTCGGGGCGGACGAGGCGGATGTAGAAGGGAGAGATCTGGGCATGTTTGAGCCATGTGCCGAAGAGGAAGTCGCGACGGCGGAGGCGGAATCCGCTGGTTTCATTGGTTGAGGAGAGGGCGAGTTGCTGCATCTCCGCTGATAGCGCGGGTGTGGGACGCTCGTCGGCGTCGAGGAGGAAGACCCATGGGTGTTTGAAGGGAATGGTGGCGAGGGCTGCGTTGCGGTGGGTGGCGTAGTCGTCGAAGGTGCGCTGGTGGGTTTGGGCTCCGGCGGCGTGGGCGATGGCTATGGTGTTGTCTGTGCTGTGTGAGTCGAAGACGTGGACGTCGTCGGACCAGGAGACGGAGGCGAGAGCTGCGGGTAAGTCGCGCTCTTCGTTGCGGGTGAGGATGAGGACGGAGATCATCTTTGCGTATGTTATCGGGATTTTTTTATTTGTGGTGGATTATGGTTTTTGCTGGGGTTTTTAGGGATTTTGGTGCGTAGATGTGGTGTTTTTGTGGACAGCGTGTGGTGGATTGTCTGGATAAGACGGTTAGTGGATGTGCGTTTTTGAGGTGGGTGATTTTTTGCAGTTTTTTGAGATTTATTTTTTAGGAAGGCATGGCCAGTAGGCAAAGCGCGGGAACACGAACCTCCGAATAAACCCGAAGATGACGAGTTCGGAACCGCTCTGTTTTCGGCCACGGTGGAACTGCTGAGAGGCAGTAGAATTCGACGTAAATCTGGTGTCAAAAAAAGGAGGATCCTTAATGCAGGACAACAGCACTATCGTCGGACGGTTTATTGAGGAGACAATCAATCAGGGACAAATCGACTCTGCTGCGCAGTTCGTATGGGAGGATGTGGTGGAGCAGGTTCCGTTTCCGGGGCAGGGTCCAGGGTTAGAGGGTTTGAAGGATACTCTGCGCGGTATGCGGAGTGCGTTCCCTGACTTGTACTTCTCTGTTGAAGAGCAGATGGCCGACGGAGACAAGGTGCTAACGCGGTTCGAGTGGACCGGTACACATCGAGGGGAGTTTGTCGGAATTCCCGCTACGGGGCGCTCTGTTAAGGTTTGGGGCATGGTGATCGATCGGCTTGAGGAGAGCAGAATCAAAGACACCCGCATTATTATGGATATGCTCGGACTGATGATGCAGCTTGGTGCGTTTCCACCACCAAGAAACTGATCTGCGCTTTGTCTAACGAACGCTATCGTGTTTCGACGACGATTCGTGCCTCACTTCAGGTAATGCCTCCAGTCAAACGCCACTCGAATTCCTGCCAGGCCGATGGTCCGTAGACTCGGAGTGGGAGCGTTTACCGGTGACACGACCGACGTTTCGGTTGGTCTGTCGAATCCAGCATAGAACTGGATCAAAGCACTAGAGGTCTGACTACGGTCGAACGACCGGAATGGGCGATACTCGAGGATTGGGAAATCCACCTGAATCGAGCGAACTGTGACAAGGGTACTGTCGAGCGGCGCCACGCCTGGAGTCGGTAGTTGCATTGGATTGTGCGTGTCAAGCTTGTACCAAGCTATGCCGGCTTCGCGGCCCAGCACGAACTGGAATCGGCCGATGGGGGTCGCAATGCCTGTCTGCCAGGGAATCAGGCCGCCATTGGCTGCTTGCACTGCCATCGTTTTCAATCTTTTTGATGAGGTAAGAGCTAACAGGGGAGCCGCAACAACCATGTCGCCTGGAACCAGCCAGAACGGAGCACGCACTCGTAATGTAAGAGCTCCGCGACCAGGTATGGTGGTCTCGCCTTGTGCGGGCCCATCCTGTCGATAACCCACCCCCGCAAAAATTAAGCCGTCACCAGATTCATCCAGCACACCTTCCAGACCGACACCTACGCGAACTGAGGCCTCCAGGCCTGCCGTTCCACTCGCACCGCTTTGAGTAGTTCCAAATCCTCCGTTCATCCCCTGACTAAGGACGGCTGCGGATATACCCACGAATGGTCCAAATTCAGATCGGAAGCGAGGCAATTGACCCGGGACGTCTCCGAGGGCCGGGATCGGTGTCTCCGCGATGACCGGCACGAGGGGTTTGACTTCTTCCTTGTCGATCGCTACTGAGGGGAAATGTGTTTCCGTGCAGGTATTGAATGTATCCGGTTGGATATTTTCGGAATTGTTTGGCGGTATCTTTAATTTGCCATCAAAGGCGCTTGCCAATTGTGCGAGGCTGTCCCGAACTGCCGTTGCGACGCGTTTCTTGCTCTCTGGGTCGAGGAACGCGTCACCCAGAGTAACGAACCGAGCCCCGTTCCACGTCGTAACTTCCACCCCGTGCTCGTTGTAATAATCATGGGTGCCCTTTCGCACTGCCGTCGTTCCCCAATTGCCGACGACGTGGCCGGCGGCAAAGCCATCCTCCAAAAAGTGCAGAGCGTAGGCTTCATCGGCAAATGCGGCGAGTACAACCTCCACGCGCGCTTCGGGAGAGAGGTGGCCTTCGGCAATGCGAGCGGCAGCGGCGAGGGCGCGCTCATGGTAGAAGGCGTAAGTTCCCGCTGCATTTAGTTCAGCCCCAGGCCCGAGGACAGTCAACATATAAGCCTCGGGGTCGATAGCCGCGTTTGGACGAGCGAGCAGGAAGTGGGCGTTGTTCGACATCGCGCGTGTGACATAGGCGGGATCTGCGCGCAACAAGTCAATGTTGGAACGCCGCACCGCATTCACGCGCTGGTCGCGTCTCCTGGCGGCAGCGAGTTTCACATCGAGTCTTTCACCAATTGCTTCCACCTTAAGGATCCATGGGGCAACAAGCACGTCGCGAAGCATTTCCTGGGCGGAACAGGAGTGGTCGCCTGCGATGGCAGGCCAGGAAGCGTAGTCAATACAGCCAGGTGTTGGCCCATGCGGTGAGTCGGCCATTTGCTCGCACAACCGGCTCTCATGGCCGCGTCGGGCCTCGGACCACAGCGCGTCGAGTTGCGAGCGCTGCTCTGGTTCGAGCATCTTTATGGCGAGGAATGTAATGCTCCTATGTTCTGGATATAGCCAGGCCAACACGGTCATCGGTGCGAAGGCGCAAATGCATGTCACCAAAACGAGATTTCGAGTAGTCGTCCTACGAACAGAGCGAAAGAGTTGGCTCCTGCAACGTTTCGTCTGTCTCTGCGAGAGGTGGCTAGGTATTGAGTTCTGAGCTCCTGACGTCCAGGGTGATAATCGGAAAGTCTCACGCGCCGTTCTCAGCGCAGCCGATAGACGCTGTGAGATCATACCGCCAACCACCTCCAGACATCTTGGCGTTGTACCTCTTGCTGGTCTGCAAGCTCGTCACGAACCGCATTCCGGCTCAGCGAAAAGATACCATACCGTTGATGCATGTTACCGCGATTGCGCTTTCCCATATGCGAGGTCAACGAGTGCATCAGCGGTTTGGCACTCAGCGGAGAGTGCGCCGTTCCAAGTGGACGAGGGCAACAGGTATTCAGAACATCGGCACTTGAGATCAGTTGACCTATCGGGCATAGGAAAATATGCCGCAGAGATCGGTTGAGTTCACGATTGCATCGGGTGTGAAGTCCGGCGCTTTTTGTCCGGAGAAAAATGCAAGATGCAAAGAGCGTCCTGCAACGTAGGTGACCATCCACTGAGTATCCTCAGCTCCACACAGACTATTTTTGTGCAGAAATTTTTTTGAAGCGGGGATGTTCAGCTTGTAGAGGCTACCGCTTGCAGCGGTACTGCCATCTGTATCGAAGACAGCGCTCACCTCAGATGGTTGGAGACTACGTATTCGAGCCATCGGGAAGCCGGAAAAGCTAATCGATATCCTTTCGTCGGAGAGTGCCACATCGCCGGTTATGGATTGGGCGGTCGAGTTCGCTGGATGCCAATTTCCTTTTTCCTGCGACACGGCAAATATAGAGATGGTCAGGACAGATCCTACGATCGCAGAGAGAAATTTTGCTCGATTCATGCTTTGAGGATGACACTCAAGGTGTCGTTTGAGCAACTTTGGCCGTGCGAGAAACCGCATTGTTACGAAGGCGAAGGTACCCAGTTGGATGCCACGGGCAATGAAATATTCCCGGACCCAAAAATGAAAACAGGATGACAATAGCCATGTTGATGGGAAGAAAAATCTAGGTCCGGGGTTACGGAGATGCCATCTACGCGTGATTTTGAGGATCTATATGGTGTCACGGAAGAACGAGCTCTAAACTTCTGGGCTTCACATCTCCGCGAAGCGATAGGGAGTGAGCGGTGGTCTCAGATTTGCGACTCTACAGGCGTGTATCTTGCAAGCGTGCTTGGCCATTTTTGCCTGCAGTCGGTAGATCGGATGGAGATCCTTTCTCCGGATTACAGCCCCGGCGATCAGGAGTTCCGGCAGTTCGCGGATCTGACCCAGATCGCTGAACTCATGATGCGGCAGCTCACTAGCGCGAAGAGTCCTCTCTGGATGGAGTCAGCCGGTGCGCACATTCTTCTCTACGCCGGATTCTTTCAAAACCAAAACAAGGACCGGCACAACATTGAGTTCTATTCAACCATGGGCAGAGAATGCTACCTCATGGCGGCAGTAGGACAGAGAGCGGGAATGATGAAGCTGATGGCGACGGGCTTTAATCAATACCTCTCCTATTTGGCCAACCTCCATCGACACCTGCTGGAGAGCAGGTATCTGATTAAGACGCAGAATTAAATTTATTTTCTAACGCGCGTGTGGTGCTTGACCTACTAGCTTTTTAAGGTGCAGTGTTGAATGATAGGCCGAAGTAGTTTTGCGAACCTGACATAGCCGAATAGTGCTTTCCCGAGATGCCTGAAGTTTCGAGGAGAACCAGCGACCATGTTGAAACGCTCTGCTGTGATTCCGATCATTGTGCTGGGTGTAGCAGCTCTGTTGTTTTTTCTAATTGCAGGGCGCTGGACTCTCTGGCAAGGTGACCGCGCCGACCAGAAGACAAATGACGCGTATGTTCGCGCCGATCAGACTCCTTTGAGCACGCGCATCAGCAGCACGGTGAGAGCTGTTAACGTCAGTGATTTTCAGGCGGTGCAGGCAGGGCAGGTTCTTGTCGAGCTGAACGACGAAGACTACCGGGCCGTGCTTGCGCAAGCCGAGGCGGCGCTGGCAGCTTCAGAGGCGCAGTACGCCACTAGTCAATCGGCAAAGAAGGTATCCGACGCCAAGGTGGTGGCCGCACAAACCACGGTTTCCCAGGCGCAGGCGGCGTTGGCAGCGGCACAGGGCGGTGTCGATACCAGCAAGGCCGATGTGGTGCGTACTGGTCTTGAACTCGACCGACAAAGCGCGTTACTAGCTGAGAAAGCTACAACTCGCCAGCGTTACGAGGCCGCACAGGCCGATTCACGACGTTTTTCCGGCATGCTTGCGTCGCAGCAAGCGACTCTGGATAAAGCGAACGCTGGAATCAAAAGCAGCGAGGCAGGTCTAGTTGCCGAGCGTAGCGCACGGCAATCGCTCAACGTTCAGGACAATGTCTATCGAGCCGATATTGAGGCGAAGAAGGCGGCTGTTCAAGTCGCCAAAGTCAATCTTGGATACACACGAATCACCGCACCTGTGGCCGGCGTTGTGGGTGAACGCAAGGTCCTGCCTGGTCAGCTGGTGACGCCTGGCATGCAGGTTCTGCAACTCGTGCAAGGCGATGTTTGGCTTCTTGCCAACTTCCGCGAGACCCAGCTTACGAATATGCAGCCCGGAGATCGCACAGATATTCGCATCGATGCTTTTCCTGGGGTGGTGCTTCACGGAAAGGTGGCAGAGATTGCTCCCGCGAGCGGCTCGCAGTTTGCACTGTTGCCGCCGGACAATGCGACTGGCAATTTCACCAAAGTCGTTCAGCGTATTCCGGTGAAGATCGTGCTTGATCCAGACCATCCGCTGAAGGATCGTCTTAGGCCAGGTTTTTCCGCCACTGTAACTGTGCATACAGGTACCGGAGAATCAAGACGATGAGTGCCGCCTCCTCGGGTTTACCTGTAGAACCGCCACCTGGCACAGTGGCAATGGTGATAAGCAAGCGGCCCTGGTGCGGCGTTTTCGGCGTGTTGCTAGGTGCATCCGCCGCCACGGCATTCGGTAGGTTGCTTTCCATTGGATTGCCTGACCTTCGCGGGGCGCTGCATCTGGACTACGATGCTGCAGCCTGGATCGGTACCGCTTATAACGCGGCCCTGATGTTCATCGGTCCTTTCTCTGTTTATCTCGGGGGATTGCTAGGCGCCCGCCGCGTGCTGCTCGCATGCGCGATGGTCTTCACGATCATCAGTCTGGCACTGCCGCTGGTCACACATTTGCCCGTGATGCTGGTTTTACTCGTACTTTCAGGTCTTACAGCAGGCACCTTCTATCCGCTCACGCTTTCCTTTGTGTTGACCGCGCTTCCACCGCGCTACGTTTTATTCGGCATCGGCGCCTATGCGGTCGATATCATTTTCAGTGCTCATCTGACGACGTATATCGAGGCCTGGTATATCAACCATCTCTCATGGCACTGGATCTTCTGGAACAATGTGATCCTGGCGCTGCCGATGATGCTTCTCATCTATATCGGCATCCCGCCGCAGTCCATGCCCAAATCCTCCGACCCTCAGCTGAAGCCGGACTGGGGAGGCTTCCTGTACATAAGCCTCGGGCTGGCGATGCTCTATGTGGCGCTTGACCAGGGCGAGCGACTGGACTGGTTGCACTCGCCTGTTATTGTCGCCTTCACTGTTACCGGGTGTTTTCTGGTGCTTGCCTCTGCAACGCAGCGCATATTCATGCCGAATCCTCTTATTCGGCTCGGCTCGCTGGCTCGTCGTGAGACTGTCCTGCTGGCCACGATTGTCGCGTTATTCCGCTTTACACTGCTGCTCTCGCTGGTTCTGGTTCCAGCCTACCTGGGTTCGGTACAGCAGTTGCTGCCGCAGCAGATCGGCCCCGTGCTGGCATGGAATGCGTTGCCTCAGATAATCTTTGGCGGCCTCGCCATCTACCTGTTGACGCTTGTAGAAGCACGTGTCGTGATGCTCATCGGATTTGGACTTATCGCCGTGGTCGCTTACATGAACATGAGCCTCACCTCCGCCTGGGCGGGTAATAACTTTTTTGCTTCGCAGATGGTTCTTTCCGTGGGGCAGGCATTCGCCTTCAACGGTATGGTTGGAGCGATCATACTGAACATCATCAACGCCGGCGGCCTTGAACGTCCTCTGGATATCCTGACCTATTCTGGGTTCTTTCACACTGTCCGCCTCTTTGGTGGCCAGGTTGGAGCTATCTTTTTACAACACACGCTGATAACACGCCAAAAATTCCACTCCAATATGCTGGGGCTCGGCGTACAGGCCGGTGACTCCGCCACGATGCAGCGGTTGGGCTTGCTGACCGCAGGGATGACTCCCGTCTCACCGGGTCCGGATGTCGCGCACGCGCGGGCGGTTACGTTGCTTGCCTTACAGGTACGTCGTCAGGCGTTTACGCTCGCCATTCTCGATTGCCTTCTCTTTATCCTGCTGGGAGCCGCTCTGGCATTCCTGCTTACACTCTGCATGCGGCGCTTCCCGCTTCAATTCAAGCAATTGATGAAGATGAATCTGAGAATCGGGAAGGCGGCCCCCGCGTCACAAAAGACATCCGACGATTCACCGCCCAGCGCTCCAACCTCTGGCACATCATCCGTATCGGTGCCGGCATGACCGAAGGAAGGAAATACGATATGGTCTCGCGACTCCGATTCGAAGCTGTTCTCTTCCTGTCGCTGTACGCGACCGCAATGTCGCAAGTGCAGACCAATCCGCCCGAGATGCACCTGACTCTGCCACAGGCCATCGACATAGCGCTTAAGCAGAACCGCAACCTTGTGCTCGCTCGTCTGGCCGTTCTGTCGAGCGAAAACAAGAAGACAATCGCGCGTTCATATTACTTTCCTGAGATACATAACTCATCGACTGTTCTGCATATTACGGAGCTCACACACATTGTGGTTCCGCAGGACTCACTCGAAGTCGGTGGTATTTCTCTTCCGTCGCATGACACCGTTATCTCACAGGGCGCTCTCGATACTTATACGAGCGGTACCCAGCTTGTGCAGCCAATTACGCAGGCATTTAAGATTCACGCCTCCAACCAGGCCGCAACTGCCGATATCCATCTGGCGCAGATCCAGGAGACTCAGGCGGAAAATCAGATTGCGCTGAAAATACGTGAACTTTACTACGGCATCCTTATCTCACGCCTCAAGCAGAAGGCTGCTCAGGAAGATCTGAAGGTAAGTCAGGCAAAGCAGCAGGAGGCAGGCGCCGCCATTCAGAATGGTTCAGCGCTGGAGGTGAGTTCGCTTGAGGCGCGCGCAGGCATGCTGAATGCGCAGCAGGCGATCCTGACCCTAACACAGCAGGAAGAGGATACGACGTTGACATTGGTAAATGTGCTTGGTCTGCCATTGTCCACTCATCTTTCGATAGAGCCGGATTCTTCTGCTGACACAGAAGAGAATCCACTGCCTGAGCGTTCCGAAGGTCTACGACTTGCAGAGGAAAAGAACACTGAAGTCCGTACCGCGCGTGAGAAAGTCATGAAGGCACGGGCAGGTGTTGCTGTGGCGCGATCGGCCTACATTCCGGATATCACGGGTCTTGCCCGATACAGCTATCAGAGCGGCATACCTTTCCTCGTGCATAACTTCGGCTCCTTTGGTGCCAATTTCAACTTCGATCTATTCGAAGGGGGACGCCGTAGTGCACAGATGCATGATGCCCAGGTGCAGCTCGAGCTGGCACAAACCGATCTGGCGAGGCTTCAGGACGATGTCGCAGTGCGAGTGGAATCGGCCTATAACAAGCTCGAACGCGTGGAAAGCCTGGTAACGGTTTTAAGCGAACTCGCTAAGGTGCGCGATGAAGCCGCACGCATTGCTGATCGCCAGTTCGAGCAATCTACGATCCTTGGTTCCGATCGATCCCAGGCGCACGCTCAGGCCGCCTCAGCCGAGGCCAACCTGCTCGAAGCCAGGCTATCTCTCACTTTGGCTCGCAATGACCTGAAGCAAACCATTGGGATTGTGCCGCGATGAGAAAGAGCACTCAGGGCTTGCCAGATCTCTGGTGAAAGTGATCTTAGGCCGATGTTGTCTCCGTGAATTCAGCGAGTCGAACCGTAAGAAATTGCAGATACTCTTGCAGTCCGACACCGGTTTTGGCTGAGACCGCGAAGTGACGCATTCCCGGCCGCACGGCTTGAATGTTCGCCTTCATGGACTCCTCGTCAAATTCAACTGCTTCAGCAATGTCAATTTTTGTGATCACAGCCACATCGGCACTGTTAAAAATGGTGGGATACTTCAGCGGTTTATCTTCGCCTTCTGTGACCGAAAGGAGGACGAGGCGAAGATTTTCGCCCAGGTCGTAGGATGAAGGACAAACCAGATTGCCGACGTTCTCAATAAAGAGAAAGTCGAGGTCGCCGATGTCCCATCCGTTGAGCGCGTTCTCGACCATCGCAGCTTCAAGGTGACAAAGCGTTCCGGTTGTTATTTGCTTTACCGGTGCGTGACTGCGCGCTAGCCGGATGGCATCATTTTCCGTTGCGAGGTCCCCAACTAATGCAGCGACGCGGTATTGTGGCCGTAAGAGTGCAAGCGTTTTTTCGAGAAAGGCAGTCTTGCCTGCACCTGGGCTTGAGACAAGGCTCACAACAAAAGTTCCTTGCGCACGAAAACGCTCTCGTAACGACCGAGCGACCACGTCGTTTTGCTTTAGAACGTTCTTACGAACTTCCAACAGGCGCGGTTCGGCACTCATCTCTTACCTCCAGAGCGGTAATTATCAGTTCTCTTCCGTGGATGACCTCTGCAGTGGGTGTGCCGCACTCAGGGCAGCAGAACCATTGCATCGAGCTCAAAATTCGTTGCGTCTTACAGGCAGGACAGTAGACCTCGATGGGTATTTCTTTAATCACAAGCCGGGAGCCTTCGAGTCGCGTGCCGCTGCACGCCATCTCATAGGAGAAGAGCAAAGCCTCTGCGACTACTCCGGATAGTGGCCCAAGTTCGAGGTGAACGGCATCGATCGTGACGTCTCGTCGCTCCGCCTCTTCCTGTGCCATATCCACGATACTCATTGCGATGGAGAGTTCATGCATACGATGCTCCATCGGTGGCGTCCTGTTCAAATGCTGCGAGCGCAGCCTGCCCGAGGCTGATTCCACCATCGTTGGGGGGGACTGCGTGGTTGGTCCACACCCGAAGTCGTTCTTTCTCAAGAAGCGGCTTTAGATCTTCCAGCAACAACTCGTTCTGGAGGACTCCTCCGGAGAGGGCAACGGTACGAATTTCACGCTCTTCACAAACCGTCCTGATAGCGCTGTACAACCCCTGGGCAATTCCTCGTTGAAATGCGCGGGCGATCTGGCGTGTGGAACGTCCGCGCATTCGGTCGCGGATCACATGTTCAAGTAGCGGGCGGAAGTCTAGTTCGTGGCTGGTGAACGGAAAAGGATACCCATCCACAGTTGGTGCACCTTTAGCCAGTTGCTCCAACCAAATTGCGGCCTGCCCTTCGAAGGTGGTCTCTCTGACAAAGCCGAGCAGGGCTGCGGCTGCGTCAAAGAGTCTACCCATGGAGGTAGTAGAAAATGTGCGCACACCTCTACTGATGAGTTGTGTGGCATCTTGATAGCGCGGTCCGAAGTTGAATGGTGCGGTGGTCAGCCCTGGCAATTCGTCGATCTGGGAGAGAAACCCGGCGGCGGCCTGTACAGGATATTGGGCTGCGGCATCGCCTCCTGGAAGAGGTGCCTGACGCAGGTGAGCCACACGTTCGAATCCGCCCTGCACACTTCCAACAAAGATCTCGCCGCCCCATATGGTCCCGTCATCTCCATATCCTGTGCCGTCGAGACTGACTCCGACGACGGCCTTTTCCCACTCGCTCAGCTCGGCCAGAACTGATGCAATGTGTGCGCGATGATGCTGCACGGCACGCTTGCTCGCGCAAGGCAAAGTTGAAGCATGCGTCGTGGACGCATACTGCGGGTGGTAATCGTGCGCTATGAGGAGATCTTCGCATCGAACGTCGTACATGGAGATCAGGTCTCTCACAGTCTCTTCAAAGGCCCGGAAGGCTTGATAGTGATCCAGATCTCCGATGTGCTGACTGATAAAAGCCTGTCCATCAACGGCTAGAGTGACCGTGTTTTTAAGGTCTGCGCCTAAGGCCAGGATTGGGCGTCGAGTTGGCAGCATCGAAACTGCTCCGGGAGCGTAGCCGCGCGCGCGCCGCAGGATCATTGGGCCGAAGATACCAGCGCGTGTCACGGAGTCGTCCACGCGGCGCGCGATGGGGCGCTCACCAATCAGGAATGCGTCGGCAATTCCAGAGAGGCGCTCACGGGCATCATGATCTTCGTATGCGATCGGTTCGCTGGAGCGATTTGCGCTTGTCATCACGAGAACATCCGGGGCGCCAGCGGCAAAGAGAAGGTGATGCAGTGGAGTATATGGCAACATCACACCAAGCTCGTCGTTCTCGGGAGCGACGCCGACAAGCTCCTGCTTCTTCGGTGCGAGCACAATTGGGCGAGCAGTCGACGTTAGCAGTCCTTCAGCATCGGGAGTGAGCTGAATCAGGTTGCGTGCCACTTCCAGATCCCTCACCAACAACGCAAATGGCTTTTCCTTTCGGAACTTTCGTGCGCGTAAGGCAAAGTTGGCTTCGGGATTTCGTGCGTCGCAGGCCAGGTGATAGCCCCCGAGGCCTTTGACCGCAACAATCTTACCTTCGCGGAGAAGTTGCGCCGCGCGGTCAATCGCCTTCATGTCATCGGGGATCGTCTGTGCGCCTTCACTGAGAGAATGCTTCGGGCCACAAGCTGGGCAGGCAACTGGTTGCGCATGGAATCGGCGATTTGCAGGGTCGTGGTACTCATCGCTGCAAAAGCGATCCATTGGCCAGTTGCGCATCGTGGTGTTCGGTCGATCATAGGGCAATGTGCGGATGACGCTGTGTCGAGGGCCACAGTTGGCGCAATTTATATAGGGATACCTGTATCGCTTATTCGATGGGTCAAAAAGCTCTGCTAGACACTCGTCGCAGATTGGGAGGTCCGGTGAGATATGAACTGTTGGCTGGTCGAACAGCTCACTCTCTCGAATCTTGAAATCGCTCAATCCCTCGCATGGAGTAGATTCCACTTGAATCTCTGCGATGTGGGCGGCAGCCGGTGGCTTCATCTTTATCTCTCGAACGAATGTAGCCAAATCTTCCTCGACACCCTCCAGATGAATCTCCACTCCCTTGTTGCCATTGAGAACCCACCCCGT
Organism: uncultured Acidobacteriaceae bacterium; assembly: GCA_963831665.1. Classification (GTDB taxonomy): domain Bacteria; phylum Acidobacteriota; class Terriglobia; order Terriglobales; family Acidobacteriaceae; genus Edaphobacter. The sequence goes on from CAWHRG010000002.1 coordinate 103,375, forward strand.
GAGCATATTTGCCTGAGCAAGACGGTATACAAAGGGGCGGAAGCCAACGCCCTGCACCACGCCGCGAATACGAATAGAGCAAGCAATCGTCATGACGATTCCCAACCTACGACGCAGCCGTGACCGTGCCAGCCGACCTGGATCACTTTGCCATCTTCGACCAAAACAGGAACGGTGCAGAGGCTGCTGTCGAAGGAGTGCAGGCGTTTTCTGGCTTCGGGATCAGCTTCGATGTCGTACTCCAGAAAATCGCGTCGGCTCCACTCGAGCGATTCGCGTAACTCCTGAGTGTAGGGGCAGGTTGAAGTGCCATAGAGTTCAAGCTTCGCCACGATCGACTACCTCCAATGTTTCCCGGATGACGTGATAGGCGGAGGCCTGAATCTCTTGAATGCGTGGGATGTAGTCACTGCGAACAATGATGGGAAAGTCTGCGAGACCGCGACGGTGGATCTCGCCACCGTCGTAACCGAGGAGTGCGACCGTCAAGAGACCGCGTCTACGTGCCTCCTCAAGTGCCATCACGATATTGCGTGAACCTCCGCTCGTGGAGATGCCTATCGCCACATCTTCCGGTCGCGCCTGAGCGATCAACTGCCGTAGGAAGATGACGTCCGTGCCGACGTCATTGGCGAGTGCCGTTATGTTGGCTGACTCCATGGAGAGCGATATCGCCGGAATTGAGTGATAACCATAGGGAGGCAGTACACAGTCCAGGGCCCAGTCGTTGGCGTCGGTCGCGGATCCGCCGTTTCCGAAGAGAATGAGTTTTCCGCCCCGCGATAGACGCTGACGGATAGCGAGAGTAGCGTTGCTGATTTGCTCGGCCTGCTCCGTAGCCAGTTGCGTCCGAAGCACTGTGTCGTCATGCACTTTCATCAGGATCGAAGCAGCCACCTCTTCGACGAGATCGCTTGTCTCCTGTTTTCTCTGTCCAAGAAATGGGTAGAGGAATTCTGATTGCCCAACGTCCTGTCCGAGCTGCCGGTGCTCCAGAAACACATGCACGGTCTCCCAGAGCGTGTGATAGAAGATTTCGACCATTTCCTGATGGATGAATGGATCCTGCGTGACTGCTTCAAGTGCGTATGTACCATCAGGGCCTGGCAATGCGAAGGTCATTGCCTTATGGGAACGAGCCCATGCTAACGCGGCAATCACTTCAGGATCGCCTTCTGGAGGGCCGAACCCCATCACGATGTCTTCAGGCTTGAGGATCGCATGCAGCCACGGTTCAAAAGCCATGGAAAGATCGAGGGCCGGAAGGGCTCGCTTTCCCACAATGACCGGATGGACGAATTCGACCGAGACATGCTGCGCATCTGTTGTGTATGAGCCGCGGCCAAAGGCTAAGAGGCGTCCTCCCAGCAAGAAGCGCTCCGACATCTGATGACAGGCTTCTGCCAGATGCCTCGCCTCTCGCGAGAAGAAACGTTCGACAATCTCATTCCGTATGAGCAGGCGGTCTTCAATCCGGGCTGCCAGTTTGCAAGTTGTTTCCATCACAATCGTCCTAACAAATTCGCGGCAGCGGATCGCCGACAAGCATGTCCACTATTCGACTACCGCCGTATCGTGTCCTTACGAGGACGGCACAGGGAGGCTCGGTTCGTACCTCGCCGATGATGAGAGCATCGCCGCCACCTTCTTTTTGATGCAGCGCGTTCAGTGCGGCATCGGCATATTCAGGCGCAACCACGGCGAGAAACTGACCTTCATTCGCAATATGCAATGGGTCTAGTCCGAGTAATTCGCATGCACCGCGAACCTCGTCGCGCATAGGAATCTCCTCTTCCGACAGCACGATGCCAAGCCCACAGTCGCGAGCAAGTTCATTCAAGGAAGTAGCAACCCCCCCGCGGGTGGGGTCGCGCATCCAGCGGATTCCCGGGCCTGCCTCCTCGACCATCGCTTCTACCAGAGGCAAGACACAACGGGTATCGGAAGACAGGTCAGCTGCAAGGTCAAGCTCTCCACGCGCGAGCAGTATAGTGATGCCGTGGTCCCCAATAGGCCCGGACACGATAATTTTGTCGCCAGGGCGAACCGATCGCGTATCGAGTATCACTTGCGGCATGAAGCAACCGATTCCGGTAGTCGTGATGTACATGCCGTCGGCTTTGCCACGCTCGACTACTTTCGTATCACCGGCGACCATGTTGACGCCCGCTTTGTGAAGAGCAGCAGCCATAGCCTGGACTTCATCTTCGAGAACAGATGTTGGCAGCCCCTCTTCGAGAACAAAGGTGACTACCATGGCTTGACCTTTTGCGCCTGAAACGGCCAGATCGTTCATGGTTCCATTTACCGCGAGTTCGCCAATGGAACCCCCAGGAAATTTGAGCGGCTTCACAACGAAGCTGTCCGTGGTTATTGCAACGCTGGTTCCATCGATCTTGACAAGCGCAGCATCGCCGAGAGGCGCTCGCGAGTTTTCAAACAGGATTGGGGCAAAGAGACCTTCTACGAGTCTGCGACTGGCCTTTCCGCCGGCACCATGAGCCATTTCAATCTGCGGATCTCGAAAGCGCACGACGGGAGAGGGGGATTCAATAACTGATCTTCCGTTCAGGCCACCGAGCTGATGCTTGTCACCAGGGCCGCCGCCTTCCGATGTTCGTAGTTGTAATATGCTGCGCATGAACCCTCTGTAGAAACCATAAGTGCGCCGATTGGGCGTTCTGGAGTGCATTCCTTGCCGAACAGCTTGCATTGCGCGGGCTTTAATACACCCTTCAGGACTTCTCCACACTGTGCGGCCTTGGGATCGGTAACGCGAGTGCCGGGAATCGGGAAGCGTTGTTCTGCATCCCACTCGGCGTATTCGTCGCAGATCTTCAGGGCCGATTGAGAGATGAACCCGAGACCGCGCCACTCAAAATATGGCCGTAGTTGAAATACCTCAGCCATAACTTTCAGAGCAGCGCGATTGCCTTCCCACGGAACAACGCGTTTGTATTGGTTCTCGACGCGAGCTTCGCCGACCTTGAGCTGTCGAAGCAGCATGACGATGGACTGAAGCAGATCGAGCGGTTCGAATCCTGAAGTAACAACCGGCTTGCCCTCGTTTCGAGCGATCCATTCATACGGACGGCAGCCGATGACAGTAGAAACATGTCCCGGCCCGATAAACCCATCGAGGCGCATGTCGGGAGAATCGAGAATCGCTCGAATGGCTGGAATGATGGTGACATGATTGCAAAACACGGAGAAGTTCTTGATGTCTTCTGCCTTGGCACGTATCAGTGTTAGTGCAGTGGACGGGGCTGTTGTTTCGAAACCAATCGCAAAGAACATGACATGTTTGGTTGGATTCTTTCTTGCGAGTTGGAGCGCGTCCGCCGGTGAATATACGATGCGCACATCGGTTCCCCGGGCTTTATGCTCAAAGGGACTGCCGTGGGTTCCGGGAACCCTCATCATGTCTCCGAAGGCGGCGAAGATTACATCGTCGTTTTTGGCGACCGCAAGGCCATCGTCGATTCTTCCCATAGGTAAGACACAGACGGGGCAGCCTGGCCCGTGAATGAGCTCGATGTTGGAAGGCAGGATGTCCTTCAGGCCGAAGCGGTAGATGGCGTGAGTGTGGCCGCCGCAGACCTCCATGATGCGATAGTGCCTTCCCGAGTCCACCAGGCGATGAATCTCATCGGAAGCTTTGGTAATCAGTTCAGGGTCTCGGAATTCATCGACATATCGCATATGGAGCCTCAAACCGGATGACTCAGATGGCAACACCGTACAGGAGTTGGCGCAATTTCATGGACCTCCACTCTCCTCAAGACCATACCCGCGAACTTCCTCCATGGCCTGCTCTGTTTCACCAAGCATCGTGAGAAGATGCATCTGCTCCAATGCGTCCTGCTCGCTGATCTTGGTCATGGCAAAGCCTACGTGGATTAGCACCCAGTCACCGATGACGGGCATGTCGTCCTGTAACAGACCCAGGTCCACCCTGCGGCGCACACCAGTCACCTCCACTGTTCCCAGGTGCGGCTGATCTGGAGATAGCTCAACAATCTTGCCTGGAATCGCTAAACACATGAAGGCACTTCCTCCGTTGAAGCCTGCGCGGTATTCACAAAGATCGTTTTCACTCTTGTCTCCGAGCCATAATCTCGAAAGAAAATTTAAGCTCGTCTTTCAACTTCAGTGCGCCCCCGGCAAGCGAAACCAGTTTTATGTCGTAGTCGGTCTGGCTCAACGAGAAGTCGCCGGACGCACGTAGCATACTCCCTAACAACGCGACCCGTGCGCTGATTGGCTGGCTGCGCGAGACGCCGTGCAGCGTCAAGGTCCCGTTGAGTGTGGCCGAATAGAGCATCTCCGCCATCTCCGTGACGGAGATGCTGGGAGCGTCATACAGTATCTGCGGAAATTTTGCCGTCTCCAGAACCTCCTGATTCATAAGGCGCTCGATTTCGCGAAGGTCGTTGGCGCTGATGTCATCCTGCACGCTCAATGAAGAAGACTTGATGATGATCTTCAATGAGCCAGCTTCGAGCTTTTCAGGGTTGAACTTTATCTCGCCGCTGAAATCGCGAATGCCAATCGTCGGATTGTGACCCATTACAGCTAGCAATCCAGTCGCAAAAGCGCGCACTGTGAACCGGCTTGACCGGCCATCGATCACATAGCGATCCGTCGCAGCCTCAACTGATTCAACAGCTGTTGTCGAAATCTGGGCCATCTGTTATCTCCCACTTACGCAACAACGTGCACTGTAGTTTTCCAGCCGTGCTCGCAGCTTACATCGCCCGCAGTTTCAGGTATCGCTCTATGTCGGGAATCGCAGCGTGGGCCAGATTACCGACTCCAATCTGTGACATGTAACGGCGGACAAGGGGATTGGAAAGAACCAATCCGGCACCAAAGACAATCAAGGCCACGCCCCCAAGCATGTAGAGCGTATCTTTATCTCTCGCGTTTCCACTCGTGCTGGTTTCGACCAGTTCCATTGCCACGGCATGTCTCCTTTCAGATTCTTAATTCGTCATAGTCGTTCAACCTTCATTCAGAGTCTTCTCTACGAGGTTCTTAACTACTTTTACCGCCTCGTGCACAGCTGCACTAACAGGAGCGCTTAAGCCCATTTTCCCTTCTTCGCCTCCGAGGGTGGCCGGCTCGCACCCCACCAGCAAAATACGTTTCAACTTGCCATGCATGGCAGTCGCGATACGCAGGACGTTCATGGGATCCATAGCGTGTGGTTCTATGAAGTTTCCCTCATAGCGCGAGGCGACAGGACCGTTAAGATCCGGCTCGATTACGGAGACAGTGCCTGGTGTTTGTCCGTGAGGATACGCGTCGATCAGAATGGTCGTTTCATATCCGTCCTGCAGAGCATATGCAAGATCCAGTCCTCGTATGCCAAAGTCAGTCACACGCACCGTTCCTGGCAGGGTACGCTGGGAAAGCTGTTGAGCTACTTCGACTCCGAAACCGTCATCTCCTAGAAAAATGTTGCCAATGCCGGCGACCAAAATACGAGGCTTCTGGATAGCGTCCCTCTGGCACTGTTCATCACCCGGGAGGGGTTCGACTTCAGACAGATCAAAGAAGAAGCGGTGGCCAGGCTGGCGCAGTAGTCCCAGGTCACGTCCAGGATCTTCATCGAGAACGACGCCGAGATGCGCATTGCCTTCATAATCTTCTTCTATGCTATCGACCGTAGCGATCTGTCCCCGCAACGCTATGTCCAGAATGTCTCCACCTTTGCGAGGACGAAGGCGCACTCGATCGCCCGTTCTTACTTCAACGCCTGAAACCACGACGTGATCAACGATCTTCTTGTCCTCGAGCAGTTGCCACTCCCATTCGTTCATGGCGCCTCCCTGGTCACGGGACGCAGCCCACGCAACGCGGCATGGAGCTTCATGAACTGCTCGGGTGGCATACTTTCTGTGCGTTCGAGTATCTGGCGAGCGCGCTGGTCCGATTGCCGCATCTCGCGTTTCTCTTCATCCGTCATGGTAAGAATTCGCAGAGAAAGAATCTCGTCAATCTCCGTTCCGTCAAACAAGCCGCCCGGGCTCTCAGGGGCGATCTGCGGGTAATCGTAGAGGATGATTGGCGATGACAGCATCGTGTCATGATCTCCTTCTTCGCCCACCAGGACTGGCCAAGTACCAAAATTTCTGCACTCATCGACTAGACTTCTCAGGGACTCAGGAGGATCGAGCATAGAGATAAACTGGCCATTTTCAAGTACCAGGATGGTGTGCGCGGACACGAGTGAATACATCAATGCGTCGGCGCGGCTTTGATGTTGCGACGGCTCGTACGAAGTGAGATTGTGAATGCGCACCGTGACTTTAATCACGCCGGTCGAACATTGCTTAGAATCGATTTCGACTGATCCGGACAACGCCTCCCACTCGCGGATGATGATGCCTGTGATCAGACCGTCGTCATTCGGCAGAGGCTCAAACTCTCTGCCCGAGGGGAACCCGAACAACGACTTCAGATGGCCCGACGCAGTCGCACACAGTGGTGGAATGGCTACCGTGCGTTCTACTGCTTCTTGCCAGGCAATGAACGTCTGACCGTTCACTTCCAGTCTGTCCACAGGCTCGAATTCAGGCGTTGAGCCTTGGGGGAGTTCGTGAAGAGGGTGGGTGAGTCGTCCGATAGAACGATTCACAATCTGCAGGAATCGAATTTTCACGTTGAGCCGCGCCGATGAGTTACCTTGCAGGAGACATTCCGTCTGCAGCTCACAGGCCTCAGAGCCATTTTGCGATTCGCTGTAGGATTGTGGACAGAGTACACCGAAGTTCCAGCGCTGCTGGTTCTTTACGGCTGACGCTCGATAGGGATATAGCATGTAGCCCTCGTAGAGCACAGCCTCGGCGATCTTCTCCACACGATCCAGATTCATGAACTTACCATCTCTTCAACGGCCAATACCTTTTCCAGAGCTTGTTCCCAGGTAGGGATCCCGTGTTGCGTTTTGTATTGGTATAGGCGCTCGAACACGTCGCGGCGCAGACTCAGCCAGACGCTGTTTGGATAATAGGAATCCATCATGTCGCGCCATACTTTCACAGGAAGTTTGAATTTTGTCTCCTGCTCCCACGAGATGGGCGCCACCTGCAGGGCATCATCTAAATCGGCATAGAACACAGTGCCACTGAACATCAGGAGAAGAGGTATATCTCCTTCCGTCAGACCTTCGAAATACTTCGTGGCAGCTACGTTGAAGTCGAACGTGCAAGGGATGAGAAGGTCAACAAGTGTAGTGCCTTGGAAGCTGGGCACTACAACGCTGGTATTTGTCCACAGCAGGCTGCGAAGAGTCTGGCTCCAGCGGTCGGGGTTGCCGAAGAGATCGCGCATGCGACTCTGTTCCTCCTCCGTATAGCGCCGGCGAGTCGCCTCGATCTGGATCTGGCAGCGAAGTGCAACTGTGTGGATAGTCTGACCAGCTGTGTTCTCGATACGGAGTTTAAACGCAAGCGTAGGAGCTGCCGCAAATGAGACGACGATCGCTTCTTCGATCCTGAAGCTCAGATCAGGCATTTGCTTCTCCACTTACTATGTCCGCTCGGGATCTCAAATCCGAGAAGAAACGTTCGATCTCCGTCCAAACCTCGGAACCACCGGACAGTCCCTTCCAGTTTGCTCGAATCAGGCCGACGAGCTGATAGCAATCGTCGATGGGGGCGATATAGTACTCGGCGCGAGGCAGTTCGGGTGCATGGCACACCCTGTTGACGAGCAGCGCTTCTATATCAGGTTGCAAATCCCTCAAAACTGCGTTCTCCTTCACGATCTCGGCCCACGCATCGAGTGGGAGCAGGGATTCAACCGCTCCAGCTGGGCTGGGGTAGAGCGTGACGGTTCTACCTTCTGCACTGGAGCGGAAAAAGAACGCCATGTTGATGGGGATTAGCAGATCTTCCCACTGCCCGTCCTTCATCCGGAAGTTAGCCAAAAGCTGGACACGCCTGGACACGCGCCTGTACTTGCTTCCCGCCATTCCATCAAAGAGAGTAGCGCAGGCTTCACAGGCGCAGACAATCTGTCGTGACGAGATCTCAACCAGATGTGAATGTTGCTGCGCTAAACCGACGCTACACAGTTCGCAACGCTCCAGCGGACGCTTTAAGCGAGCGAACTGACGGAGCGTAGCGAACGCCGGATCTATTGTCGAAGAGGCTCCAGTAGGCATGGTCACACTCTCTCCGCTGAAGCGTAATGAGTTCTCAATTGGCACCGTCGGCTTCCACTCCGGAACCCGCCAACACGTGCACGTGTGCTGGATGTTTCAACAAACTCTCCAAGGAAACGAAGCCAGAAACACTCTCGTCTTCCAGCCCCAGGATCGTCAGCGACGTCAAATCCGGGGCAAGATCATAGATGCTTTCTTCCACGATCGACCGCAAGTTCTTAGCAGCGGAACCTTGTGCGCGACTGGATGAGTGAAGCTGGAGTTGGATGGCTCCCTCATGAATGCTAACCAGTTCCACTTTGCTATCGAACTTGCGTAGCCGTGAGCACACTGTTTCGAGTGCCTTCGACACGCGGGTCTCCAGATCATCTGGATGCAGAGAATAGAGCAGGAGCAAGTTGCGAACGATTGGATCCTGACCGAGTCTGTTGATCATCGCCTCCCCCTCAGCCCCCGATTCGAAGACGAGTTCCATGATTCTTTCCAGACCCGTGCCGTGGACTTCCATGAGGAGTTGGACCAGCTCCCGAACCGCAACTTTCGAACCGCTGCCCGGCATCTGGTCAAGTTCGCCGACCAGGGTGCCGAGCTGCCGCACTTTCTGCTGGAACTCTTTTTCGCTAGCCACGTCACTCCTTCTTTGAGCCTATAGAACGACAACGTGGCTCCATAAAAAGCAAACTTAAGGCTGGAGCCCAAACATCGGAGAATGATGCGTCTCAAGCACCTTGCCATTGCCCAGATACATATGCACACCACATGGCAAGCATGGATCGAAGCTTCTGACCGCACGCATGATGTCAATCCCTTTGAAGTTATCCGGACCGTTCTCCTCAAAGATCGGCGTGTTCTGCACCGCGTCTTCGTATGGACCGGGTGTGCCGTAGATATCGCGTGGATTTGCGTTCCAAGGTGTCGGAGGATACGGGTGATAGTTGGCTATCTTGTGATTGCGAATCACCACATGATGCGACAACACACCGCGAACGGCCTCATGGAAACCGCATCCTATGCCCTCTTCCGGAACCTTGAAGTCGTTCCAGGTCTTTGTTCTGCCGGCATGAAGCTCGGCCAGCGCCTGTTCGGCGAAGTGAAGAGCCGCCGCCGCAGCATAGGCCTGGAAATACGTGCGCGCACGATCGCGTTCAATAGCGTTGCTCCACTTGGGAATCTTCCACTCCAACTCGACCTCGGGCAGCGACATCGTCTTCGGAAGGTAGATCTTTACGCTGTGACCAGTGGCCTTGATGTAGCCAATGTCCACAATTCCGGCCAGCGCCGTCGCCCAGAAACGCGCGATCGGACCGCCGCCTGTATCGAGCGCGAGGTAGTCCTTCGTGCGCTTGTCGTACCAACGAGGAGACATAACCCAGGTATATTTGCCTGCGAAGTCCCGCTTCTGCGGCTTCGGGAACGTACTCTGATTCCACGGATGCCGCTGATCAACGGGATTTCCCAGCGGGTCCGTCTTCACAAAGGTCTCTGCGCCCTGCCAATCGTCGTAGTAAGAACTGCCCAGCAGAATACGGATGTTCAAGTTGATGTCCACCAGATCTGTGGTTACCAACTCTCCGTCAACCACAACACCCGGAGTTACAAACATGCCACGGCCCCAATCGGTCATCTTCTCGTAGGTATAGTCGCAGACATCCGGATTGTTAAACGAACCCCAGCAACCGAGAAGAATTCGCCGCCGCCCGACCTCTTCATAGCCGGGAAGGGCTTCATAGAAGAAATCAAACAGATCGTCATGCAGTGGCACGACCTTCTTCATGAACTCCACGTATTTCATCAGACGCACGATGTAATCCGTAAAGAGCTGAACTGTCGGCACGGTACCAACGCCACCTGGATAGAGCGTAGATGGGTGCACATGGCGTCCTTCCATAAGACAGAACATCTCCCTGGTCATACGGCTCATCTGCAGCGCCTCGAGATAGAAGGCTCCTGTAAAGGGATTCAGTGCGGTCATGATGTCTGCGATGGTGCGGTAACCATGTATTCCTGCGTGAGGAGACTCCTTTTTCAACGCCTTCTCCCACACTCCGGGGTTTGTCTCCTTAACCATCTTTTCGCAAAAGTCCACGCCCACCAGATTGTCCTGAAAAATGTTGTGGTCGAACATGTACTCAGCGGCTTCCCCTAGATTGACGATCCATTCGGCAATCGGCGGCGGTTTTACTCCGAAGGCCATATTCTGCGCATAGGTGGCGCAAGTCGCGTGGTTGTCACCGCAGATGCCACAGATACGGCTCGTAATGAAGTGGGAGTCTCGGGGATCCTTTCCCTTCATGAAGATGCTGTAACCACGAAAGATCGACGAAGTGCTGTGACACTCAGCGACACGACGTGTTCCGAAGTCGATCTTCGTGAAGATTCCGAGGCTGCCAACGATCCGGGTAATCGGATCCCAATTCATTTCCACTAAGTTGCCGGACTTTCCAGCGATCTGTTTTTCTTCAGCAGCGAGCGTGGCCATCCGTGGCTCCTTTGTCTGTCACTTCGGGTTAATAGAATCTTTGGTTGTACCCGGTTGTAAGTTCGGCACGTGGATGCCGCCACTTAGGCTCTTTATTCACCGTCGTATTGGTTAGTGTCCTGAGCGCCCGAATCGCCTTGCCATAAGTGCCGATCGCTGTACTGGAGATCTTGGCGCCTGGTGGCTCGTCCATAAACGGCATGAATTTATCTGGGAAGCCCGGCATCGTACAGCCTATGCAGATGCCGCCAACATTGGGACAGCCTCCGATCCCGGCCATCCAACCCCGCTTAGGCACATTGCAGTTCACCACAGGTCCCCAACAGCCAAGCTTGACGATGCATTTGGGAGAGCCGTAGGAGGCAGCGAAGTCACCCTGCTCGTAGTATCCAGCCCGATCGCAGCCTTCATGCACGGTCTTTCCGAATAGCCATGTTGGCCGCAGTTGATCATCGAGCGGGATCATCGGGGCCAGCCCGGCGACTTGATAGAGCAGATATAGCACCGTTTCCATGAAGTTGTCCGGTTGAACAGGACAACCGGGAACATTCACGATAGGAAGCCCGGCCTTGGACTTCCAGTCCCACCCGAGGTAATCCGCCAGACCCATGGCACCGGTAGGGTTGCCCTCCATGGCGTGAATCCCGCCATAGGTGGCACACGTGCCACAGCCAACAACGGCGAGAGCCTTCGGACTGAGACGGTCAATCCATTCGTTAGTCGTAATCGGTTGACCTGTGCGAGGGTTTGTCCCTACCGCCGCCCAGTAGCCCTCCTTCTTTATCTTTTCGTTAGGAATCGAACCTTCTACTACTAGAACAAAGGGATCAAGCTTCCCCTGTTCGGCCTGGTAATAAAAATTGAGAAAATCGCTGCCATTCTCATAAGCGAGAACAGGATTGTGCAGGTGCACCTTTGGCAATCCTGGAATTGCTCCCAACAGCACATCTTCAATGCTGGGTTGTGTCGCTGCGGTAATCGATACCGAATCTCCATCACAGCCCAGACCAGCCGTGATCCAGACGATGTGCACTTCCGCTACGGCAGGTTTCTTTTGTGTAACTCGGCCGTAAGGCACTGCTTCCGCTGTCATAAGCTGGTTTCTCCTCTCGAGCTGTGCTTCGTGTTTGCAGGGATATCGGGCGAGGCATAGCCCATCACGAGCGAACAAGCCATAAGAACAGACGCCGAAGTTGATTCACAAGCGGGAGAGGCCCTATTTTTCCTTCATACAAATACTTGAGGCGATATAAGGGATTCCCTGATGGATTCTCGTCGGAGGTTATTAGAACTGGAGACGGTTCTGTCAAAGGTGCGCACTCAGGATTAGAACCCGATAGGCGCTTCACAAAATTCCGCGGAGGAACTTGGCTGGCATCGGGAAGAAGGGCCGCCCTCTCAGGATGACTTCTCGCTGATTGTCGATTGAATGGCGTGCTGGACAAGTTCGCGTCCGCTGCGGAGAGATAATTTGTCTTTGATATGGGCCTGGTAGGTTTCGACTGTCTTAATGCTGAGGTGCAGTTTTTCGGCGATCTGACGCGTGCTGCGGCCTTCGCCGATTAAACGGAACACCTCAAGCTCACGATCGGAGAGAGTGGAAAGGCGGGAGTTCATGTCGGCGGGAGAGCCACTTATGTATTGGTGCAGCAGCTTATTCGCCATTCGATCGCTGAGGTAGATGTCTCCGCTAAGAATGCGTCGCACGGCTACCAACACTTTCTCAGTGGCCTCCTGCTTCATGATGTAACCATTGGCGCGGGCTCGGAGTGCGCGCTCCGCATAAATAGACTCGTCATGCATGGAGAGGATCAGCACAGGAAGGTCCGGATGTAACGTTCGAAGATTCTTCAGCAGCTCTAATCCATCCGGACCATTCAGTGAGATGTCGGCGATCAATATGTCCGGTCTTTTTGCTGCAATTGCCCTCATGGCGGCCTGCGCTTCCTCAGCCTCGCCACAAACCGCAAGGTCGAGCTCCCGGTTAATCAATAACGCTAGTCCCTGACGCAAAAGAGGATGGTCATCCACTACGAAGACAGTTTTCTTCTTAGCTTGCATGACACCTTGCGGCTTAGTGTGTTTAGGCGTGCGCATGTGTTTCGCTATTTTTCACCTGAAATACACAGGTAACGATCGTTCCACGAGTTGGGTCTCGCCGTATTTCAAGAGTTCCGCCGATCATCCCTGCTCGGTAATTCATGATGTGCAGCCCCATACCCTGCGTACCCACAGGATTCTCCGCGATACCCTTACCGTCATCTTTTATCACCAGCGTGCCTCGGCCATGTTCGGCAGTCAACTGAAGCAGGATTTTCCGTGCGTTACCATGCTTGATCGCGTTATTAACCGCCTCCTGAGCGATGTGATAGAGGTGTGTAGCCATCGTGTCATCGTGAATCAGGACTGGCTTCTCACATTGAAAGCGGCATGATACTCCAAAGAGGTCTTCTACCTCAGCCGCCCAAAGCTGTAACGCAGACATCAGACCATGTGAATCAGAGACCACTGGGAGCAGTCCCCTGGCCAATTCGCGCGTCTTATGAATCGCTTCGTTCACTAGCTTCACAATCTTGGCTGCATCATCGGCCTCTGACCGGTTCTGCTCTGCTAACTTTGCTTCATGTACCTTGGTCATAAACGCGATTCCGGTCAGATGTTGTCCGAGACCGTCATGCAGATCCTGTCCAATTCGACGTTGTTCTCTCGCACTTATATCCAGGATCGCTTTTTCTAAATGTTTCCGTTCGGTAATGTCGATGCCAGTAGCGATGATGTAATTGGACGTGTCTCCACTGCCGGGTAGCAGTGTACTCGTCCATGCGATCAGCCGCCGGTCTCCATGCCGTGTAACCCAACAGCTTTGATAGTCCTGAGGCAGTAGATCCGTGCGCAACACCTCGAAGACGGCCTTGAAGCGGTCTGCTTCCTCCGCAACAAGAAACAGGTCCCAAAGGCATTTGCCTTGAACCTCCTCCATCGAATATCCAGTCGTAAGTTCGCAAGCGGGGTTGAACCGCAGAATGCGTCCTTCGCCATCCAGGACGACGACCAGCGCTCCCACGGTGTCTAGAATTGTGGAGACAAAGTTGCGTTCTTCCTGGAGTTCCTCTTCGATGCGTTTGAGATCTGAGATGTCGAAGGCGACGCCATGGATAAACCAGGGGCGACCATCCTCCCGCCGCATCATCTTGGCATCGCAATGGAACCAGATCACGCGACCATCGCGCGCGATCACCCGATATGCGGATCGCAGCGGCTTGCCCGAAAGGAACATCTCGGCGGCTTCCAGGCTCCAGCGCTGCTTGTCATCGGCGTGAATGTGCTGATACCAACGCACTGGATCTTCCAGCCACTCTTCTCGCGAATAGCCAAGAGCAGCTTCGATCTGCGGGCTCACATACGCTTCGCTGATACCTCTGTCGAGATAAGCCATAAAAACAACCGCCGGTATTTGTTCCAAAAGAGCGCGGTATTTGGCCTCAAGATTTGGTGCGTGGCCATCCACGGCTGGTTCTTTTCCTACTTCGGATAAATCATCCAGAACATTAGCCCGACTTGTGGCCGGATCGGAGAAGATTCTCGCAAGATCGAGAAGTACAGCCTCCGCTTCGGCAATATCTGGCAGTCCTTCACCGGCATCAAACTGCTTTTTGCTGCCCCGTTTTCGTGCTGTTCGCACAAAGGTAGACATCTCTTACTCCAAACGCGCTACGTTCGATGTTCACGCCATCACGCTGCCCAAAGCGCTACGCCGTTGTCGCCAGCTTGGTTCCTTGTTCAGTGATGCCTGCGTAAACCGTCGCAGCGCATGTATAGCTCGCCCATAAGTCTGAACGGCGGCGGAAGACAATAGTGAGCCGGGCGGCTGATCCATGAAAGGCATAAACTTGTCCGGAAATCCCGGCATAGTGCATCCGATGCAGATACCACCGACGTTAGGGCACCCGCCTATGCCTCCCATCCAACCACGTTTGCCCACATTACATTGCACCACCGGACCCCAGCACCCAAGTTTCACGATGCAGAGTGGCGATCCATACTCTTCTGCAAACTGCGCCTGCTCGTAGTACCCGCCGCGATCGCAGCCTTCATGCAAGGTGCTACCGAAGAGCCAAGTAGGACGCAGGGCCTCATCCAGTGGGATCATAGGCGCACGCCCGGAAGCCATGTGGAGTAAATACAGTAGCGTCTCCATGAAATTATCGGGTTGAACAGGGCACCCGGGAACGCAAACGATTGGAATGCCTGCTTTCGAGCGCCACTGCCAACCAAGATAATCAGGCAAGCCCATGCAGCCGGTCGGATTGCCTTCCATGGCATGAATTCCGCCGTACGTCGAGCAGGTGCCCGCAGCGATGACCGCCCATGCTTTTGGCGCCAGCCGGTCAATCCATTCACATGTCGTAATAGGCTGACCAGTGGCTTGGTCCGTACCGAAAGATGCCCAGTAGCCCTCGTCTTTGTTGCTTTCATCCGGAACTGAGCCCTCAAGGACGAGAATGAAAGGGTTCGACTCGCCTTCCGCTGCCATATGGAAGCGCTTCATGAAATCGTCTCCATTCTCGGAAGCGAGAAATGGATTGTGGAAATTCATCTTGGGAATCCACGGCAGGCCTCCTAGGACAATGTCCTCGATGCTGGGCTGCGTGGCGGCGGTCATCGCGATTGTGTCCCCATCGCAACCTAGGCCAGCAGTTATCCAGAGAACGTCGATCTCGGAGATTGGTGACGATTTGCGATCAGCGCGGCGAGGAGATCCCATGTTAGGATGGCTTCCTTTCAGTGCAGAGCGCAGTGCCGCACTGGAACATTGACGCGTCCATCTTCCGCTTCAAATGTCATTTAGGCAACACCAGGTAACAACTATGAAGAGAGCTACTTGGTCTCCCTGCGATCTACGTGAAACCACATATCCGAAAAGACCATCTTTCGTACCTACATAGCTCGAATTCGAAGATATCGGCGGATATCTGGCACCAATGAAACCAAGACCGTAATGAAGCCCAACGAAGCCATTGCAAAAATCACTCGTTTCATTCGTTTCACCTCGTATCTAGTTAGAGTCTGAAAGAAATACGCTAAGTTATATCCCAACTTTTCCGGCTCGCCTGAACGTCAACAGCATGACGTCCGCGTCGGTCTTGTGAACGCTGAACAATACGCTAGACCGATACCGCAAGGCAAGCCTTCATACTTTGATGCAAGCTATGGGTACTATCACGCGTGGGTTCGCAAATCTTTGCCACGTGATGCATTTAGCCCTTTTTGCCGCCTTGTTTCGCCGTATTGTGATTCGGCACAAAACAAATGATTTTTGCGCTCGTTTGAGGCGAAGTTATACTCGACGGATGATTCGAGCCTGCAAGAAGCTGTTGTTCTTTTTCTTTCTTTGCCTTAGCGCCTACTCGCATGGGCAGGATCCGTTCGACGGGGGGATTGCCGTATCCGGCAGCGAAGCTGGCTCATATCTTCTGGCCAATCAAGCTATAGAGGCCAAGTGGACCGTTGAACAGGATCACTTCAAGAGTCTGTCGCTGACCGACCGCCTGCATCGGCGCACTCTTACGGTGCCTTCGCTGTTCAGCCTTCTCTTTGCCGATGGCAGGATCATTCGAGCGCAGGAGTTGCATTTCATCGCTCCGCCGGCAATTCAAGCTGTCGCGGCCGATGCCACCGCATCGCGACTTTCCGATCGTGTCGGCGGTAAGGAGTTTACAGGCATACTCGAGGACGAAAGTGGAGATTTGCGTGTCGAACTGTCTGTTGTCCTGCGTGATGGGTCGAGTTATCTGCGCGAGATGCTCAAGATCTCAGCCCCTCACAAGGATCTTGCTATCAATGATGTTCGCCTGATTGATTTGCAACTTCCAGAGGCACAAATATCAGGAACTGTCGCCGGTTCGCCTATCGTCGATGGCAATTTCTTCCTTGGGTTCGAACACCCATTATCTTCAACCAATAAGGTGGGAGACCATGTTGTCGCTGATCTGAAGAGGACTCTCCCCTTGCTCAAGGGACAGTCGATCATGTACTCGTCCGTAATCGGAGTTGCGCCTTCGGGCCAGATGCGGAGAGCGTTTCTCGCTTACATTGAGCGCGAGCGAGCGCATCCATATCGAACGTTCCTGCATTACAACACCTGGTATGACCTTGGTTATTTCACACCTTACGACCAGGCTGCCGCGGTTGACCGAATCAATACGTTTGGGCGTGAGTTACATGAAAAGCGCGGCGTTACGCTGGATTCCGTTCTCTTCGACGATGGATGGGATAACCACGCCTCGCTTTGGAAGTTCAATCAGGGATTTCCCGATGGTTTTACGCCCATCCGCGAGGCCACTCATCGATACGGATTTGCGCCCGGCGTCTGGATGTCGCCCTGGGGAGGCTATTCGAAGCCGAAACAGGAGCGTATTCAATTCGGCAGAAGCGCGGGCTTTGAGATTGTGGACGGCGGCTATGCTCTCTCCGGGCCAAAGTATTACGACAGCTTTCGTGACGTCTGCCTGGAGATGATTCGTAAGTACGGAGTCAATCAGTTTAAATTCGATGGAACGGGAAATGCGGACAGGGTCTTCCGCGGAAGCCGCTTTGACAGTGACTTTGACGCAATGATCCATCTCATCGGTGAGTTGCGCCATGAGAAGCCCGATATCTATATCAACCTTACGACCGGGACGACGGCGTCGCCTTTCTGGCTGCTCTACGCCGATTCGATCTGGCGAGGAGGCGAAGATCAGGAGCTCGCGGGAGTAGGGAATAATCGTGAGCGCTGGATTACTTATCGGGATGCAGACACGTATGCCCACATCGTGTCGCGTGGGCCGTTGTATCCGCTCAACTCTCTCATGTTGCACGGCATTATTTATGCACGGTATGACGATGAACTGAACACCGATCCGGGCAACGACTTTGCGAATGAAGTCCACTCATACTTCGGCTCAGGCACACAACTGCAGGAGATGTACATCACTCCGTCGCTGCTGTCGACGCAGAACTGGGATACGCTTGCCGAGGCGGCAAACTGGTCTCGGACAAACGCGAGCATTCTAAAGGACACGCATTGGGTCGGAGGTGATCCAGCGTGGCTGAATGTTTATGGCTGGGCATCATGGACGCCGAAGAAAGGGATTTTGGTCCTCAGGAATCCGTCAGACAAACCGCAAAGCATCACAATCGATTTGGCAAAGGCACTGGAACTCCCTGAGGATGCGGTCCGCTCTTATTCAGCTAGAAGCCCATGGAAAGCCGACGCGGAGGGACCTCAAATCGAACTGAATGCTTCTACTTCTCATGAGTTTAGGCTGGCCCCGTTCGAAGTAAAGACATTGGAACTGCTGCCTAAATAACTTCATTAAGAATCCTCCACTTAGCAGCGCCTCATCGTCGCAGAGATACACTGCCGGTTTTTCCAGACCGTTTCCGTCTAACATGGGCATAGAACATCTATGTCCGAACAAAAATCCCTCTCCCCCGAAATTCTGCTGCACATTAGCCAGTCGCTCAACTTGCCCATGCACAGTCTTGTTGCTGTGATTGCGCTGCTCAATGAAGGTGGAACCGTCCCGTTTATTGCACGCTATCGCAAGGAAGCGACTGGCAACCTCGACGAGGTACAGATTCGCGACATCGAAGAGAAGCTCGCCTACTTTCGCGATCTGGTGGCCCGTCGCGAGACGATTCTTGCTTCCATTTTGGAGCAGGGCAAGCTCACCGATGTTCTCAAAGTTCGCATCGAAGCCACTTTTGACAAGAGTGAGCTGGAAGACCTCTATCTTCCGTACCGGCCAAAGCGCCGGACTAAAGCCACCATTGCACGCGAAAAAGGTCTTGAGTCTCTTGCGCTCTACCTGTGGGCGCAGGAGTCGACTGAGCAGCCGCTGCTCGAGTTTGCCGCCAGCTTCATCAATGTGGAGAAGGAAGTCAATACCGTTGACGAAGCTCTCGAAGGCGCGCGCCACATTGTTGCCGAGATCATCAGCGAAGACGCCGATCTGCGAAAAGCTCTGCGCCATCTCATGTTTGAGGAGGGCATTGTCGTTAGTCGCAAGGCAATCGATGCGATCGACGAGCAGGAAAAATTCAAGATGTACTACGAGTACCGCGAAGCTGTGAAGACGATACCGTCGCATCGGATGCTGGCGATTCGTCGAGGCGAGACCGAATCCGTTCTCTACTTCCTCATCGAGCTCGATCCACTGCGCGCCGCATCCGTCCTGCGTTCGCGCATACTTCGAAGACAAGGCGACTGGACACCACAGCTCGAACTGGCTATCGAAGATTCCTGGAAGCGGTTGCTCAATCCGTCGATCCAGGGGGAGATCAGGCTTGAGTTGAAGAAGCGCTCAGATGCGGATGCAATTCAGGTCTTCCGCGATAATCTGCATCAGGTTCTTCTCGCTCCGCCTGCCGGCCCTATCTCAATCTTAGGTATCGATCCCGGACTACGTACGGGATGCAAGATTGCCGTTGTTGACGAGACAGGAAAATTTCTTGCGAACGACGTACTGTATCTGCACACCTCAAAGAACAGTGCAGAAGGCGCGGCGAAGATATTGGAGACGCTGTTACTGCGCCACAATGTTCACGCTATCGCCATTGGCAATGGAACGGCATCGCGCGAGACAGACGCTTTCGTCCGCGAGTTTTTGCGCGAACGACGTTTGGAGAATATCTTTTCCGTCACGGTCAGCGAATCGGGCGCGAGTATCTATTCGGCCTCCGATATTGCACGCCAGGAGTTTCCCGATCTCGACCTGACCGTTCGCGGAGCCATCTCCATCGCTCGCCGTCTTCAGGACCCTCTTTCGGAGCTCGTCAAGGTTGATCCGAAGTCCATTGGTGTTGGACAGTATCAACACGACGTCGATCAGCGTCAGTTGCAGCAGTCGCTCGAAGCAGTCATCGAGACGTGCGTCAATCGCGTCGGCGTCGATCTCAACACATCCTCATGGACATTGCTGCGCTACGTTTCGGGTATCACGGAGCGCATCGCCCTGAATATCGTCAGCTATCGTAACGAGAACGGACAGTTTCGCTCCCGCGCGCAGCTAAACAAAGTGCCAGGAGTTGGTCCGAAGACCTTTGAACAGGCTGCCGGCTTCCTGCGTATTCGCAACGGTGACAATCCGCTCGACATGACGGCCGTGCATCCGGAATCCTACCCTGTTGTGGAGCAGCTTGCGAATGTGTTGCAGGCTCCTGTCGCTGAATTGATTAAGAGCCCGCAGCTGTTGGCGAAGGTTGATCCGAAGCAATTCTCCGCAGGAACCTACACGCTGAACGATATCCTCGAGGAACTGCGAAAGCCTGGGCGTGATCCTCGTGACAAGTTCGTAGCGCCCAGCTTCAACGAAAAGGTTCGCGAATTCTCCGATGTGCAGTCGGAGATGGTGCTGGAAGGCGTCGTCACAAATGTCACGAAGTTTGGAGCCTTCGTCGACATTGGCGTTCATCAGGACGGCCTGGTTCATATCAGCGAACTCTCCAACCGCTACATCAAAGATCCCGCAGAGGCTGTAAAAACAGGCCAGATTGTAAAGGTAAAGGTGCTGAGTGCGGACACGAAGACGAGACGCATCGCGCTATCAATCAAAGCTTTGCAAGGGACATCGCCGCGTCCTCAACGTACGCCACAGCAGAAGCCCGAGCCGACACTGAATGAAAAGCTCAACCTTCTCGCTACGAAGTGGAAGGTCTCATAGGCTGTACAGCAATTCGTCCCTGCTTCGCTTTTAGTGGCTCTAGGAAGAGAGCGGCAATCGCAACTCCGCTCTGCATCCAGTCTGTCCATCCGTGCGGTTTGCAAGCTGCACTGATCCTCGATGTGCCTGCGCGATCTGTTGGGCGAGTACCAGGCCGATGCCAGTTCCACTCGGCTTGGTTGTGTAGAAAGGCACGAAGAGGTTTCCGGCGTTCGTCAATCCGGGGCCGTTGTCGAGTATGGCGATGACGGCCTCGCTGCCTGCGCTCTCCCACGCGATCTGTACTTGAGCAGCATGTTCGCCTGAGCCGTCCGGGCTTAGCGCGGCTTCTGTTGCGTTGCGCACCAGGTTGATGAGTGCCTGTTGAATATGATCCGCATCTACCATCAATGTCACATCTTCTGTGCTCGCAATGGAGACACGGAGGCGTGTCTCCAGTCGAGCAACACGTTCCATCAAAGCGGCTAGTGATACTGCTTCCAGCTTTGGTGCAGGCAGTCCCATCAATTGGCGATAGGCTTGCAGGAAGCGATTCAGAGACTCTGCGCGATTCTCAATTACTTCGAGACCTGTCTTAAAGTCACTGTCACCTTTGTCCTCACCTTGTAAGGAAGCAAGTCTCATACGCAGACTTCCGGCGATGGACTTAATCGGTGTAAGCGAGTTGTTGATCTCATGCCCGAGCACGCGGATCAGCCTCTCCCACGCAACGCGCTCTTCCTCGCGCAGCGCAGCACTTACATCGGAGAGAACCAGCAGTGTATGTGGCACGCCGCGCAGCCTGAAGCTCGTCCGTTTGACGACCCATCGTGAGGCTTGTTGTGTGCCGCCGATCGAGATCAGATCGTCATCACTCGCGTTCAGCAGATACTCCAGGTTGAGCTTTCCAGCCGAGCGTCCCAATGCTGTTTGCCCGCGGAGTCCGAAGGCTCGCTCGCCAGCTTGATTTAGCAGCTTCAACGTTCCTTGCGGATCAAACGCCAACACGGGCGACTGCATCGAGCTCATCACTCGCTCCACGAGTGCCATAGCCTCCAGCGAGCCTGCACGCTGTCCCTGCAACATAGATGCCAGTGCATTAATCTCCAGAGCGAGATCGCCCAAGGCGTCATTTCGCTGGCCACCGCGAGCGCGAAATGAGTAGTCATCTTCGCGAAGTGAAGCCACAACATTCGCCAGTGTTTGCATTGGGCGAGTGATCTCCTCGGTCAGGAACGAAACGGCAAGCGCCCATCCTGCCACGAGTGTCAGCATCACGATCCATTGGATTGGAATGTCAACTGAATGCTGCCATAGAAGAATCCAGCAAAGCAGCAGCGTTGGTAATCCGAGAAGATACAGCCAAAGCCGCAGTCGTCGCTCGAAGCTGAGTCGGCGACCGGATGCACCAAGCGGAAGTCGCTTACGCTGCATCCTGGTCCCTGACTGCTCGTCAGAGGCCATATTTCTCGATCCGTCGATAAAGTGCTCCTCGACTCAGGCCCAGTGCATCAGCGGCATGGCTCACGTTGCCAGCCGTTCTTGCCAGCGCCTTTCGAATCAGGATTGCCTCCACAGTTTCGAGGCTCATCTCATCGAGGCTTTGTGTCGATGCTCGCTGTGCATTCAGTCCCAGATCAGCCGCCTCAATACGGTCGCCTCTCGCCATCAGGACCGCACGTTCAGTAGTGTGGTCGAGCTCGCGCACATTGCCTGGCCAGTTGTAGTGCAGCATCAGCTGCAGTGCTGCAGGCTCCAAGCCCTGAATTGGTCTACGATAGCGGGCGGAATAGCGCGAGAGAAAATACCCCACCAACGCTGGAATATCCTCACGCCGCTCTCGCAATGGGGGCAGACTGATCTCGACCGTGTTCAATCGGAAGAGCAGATCTTCTCTGAATCGTCCTGCCGCACATTCCGCTCGCAGATCAGCATTTGTTGCCGAAAGCATCCGCACATTCACGGTCTGAGTCTTTGACGATCCCACGCGCTCCAACTCTCCTGTTTCCAGAACGCGCAATAATTTTGCCTGTTGTCTCACCGGAATATTCGCAATCTCATCGAGAAACAAAGTGCCGCCACTGGCGAGTTCGAACCGGCCAATACGGTCCGTACGCGCGTCGGTGAACGCTCCCTTTACGTGTCCAAAGAGTTCACTTTCAAACGTTCCTTCCGGCAGTGCCCCTGTGTTTACCGCTACCAGTGTTCGGTCTGCGCGAGTGGAAAGGCGGTGCAACGTCTGAGCTACAACCTCCTTGCCCGTGCCATGTTCACCGGTGATGAGCACGTTCGCATCCGATGGTCCTACCCGTGCCATAGTCTCCACGACAGGTCGCATCGACGGTGCCGATGCGATGAAGTCTGGCACGCCAGAAGCCCTAAGAATCCGGTTCTCGGCTTCCAGCCATTGAGTCCGCTTCTGACTGCGATGCAATTCCATTTGCGTCCGTAGAATATTCAGCAGTCGCGCATTCTCCCACGGCTTCTGAATGAAGTCACCCGCACCGCGTCGCATCGCCTCGACTGCGAGATCGATGTTTCCCCATGCCGTCATCACGACCACGGGCAACTGCGCGTCCATCTCTTTTACCCGAGTCACCAGGTCGAGCCCTTCCTGTCCGGAAGTCGTGTCGCGGGTATAGTTCAGGTCGATCAGCACGCCATCGAAACTCTCGTTCGCCAGCGCTTCCAGCGCCAGCATCGGGGTTCGCACCATCTCCAACTGATAGCCCTCGGGCTTCAACAGCAGTCGCAGCGCCTCCAGAATATGAGGTTGATCATCGGCGATCAATAGCCTGCAAGGCGTCTCTGCTCTAATAGTTGCCTTGTCGTCTATGCTCATGTCTTCCACCGTCATGCCAATCCGCTCCGTCTCAATTACTGTGCGCCTGGAACGACGCCCGCTCTTGCCGATTCTATCGAAATCGAGTTTGCCTCAAGCGTCGATCCGACTGAGCGATCCAATTCGATCTTCGCTTTTTGATGTGCTGTCAGCGCAGCAACCAGTGTAGACTCCGCCACTGCAAGGTCACGTCGCGATGTCAGCGTTTGATAGCTTGAGCCAGCGCCCAATTCCTGTTCTTTAGCCGTAATTTCGAATGTCTTTTGTGCCAGATCGCGGGCCTTGCGCGCCGATATCACACGAGCCTCGCTTTGTTCCAACGCATACTGTGCATTGCGCACTTCGATCCGGATCTGTTTCTTCAACTGTTGCAGACGCAACTCCGACTGTCTCGTCTCCAATTCCGAACGGTACTGGTCAGATTTCGCGACGCGATTACGAATCGGAATATTGACCGAGAGACCAACGAAATAATCCGGAGAGGACCCGTTGAAGGCATCTCTTACCGCTTCTCCCCAGGTCTCGGGTGAGGACGAGGTCACGTGCGAGGCCGGGTTCGATAGGCCGGCCAAGCCAGTGCCGCCGTAATACGCAGTTAATGCAACAGAGGGAAGCAATGCATTACGAGCTGCATTCCGGCTAATACGTCGGTTTTCAAGGTCTATATTCGACTCCTCCAACTCCAGCCGATCGCGCAACGCCTGCGCGATGACGTCTTCAGTCGGCACCTGAGTTGTCGTTGTATTCTCTGCAGCACTCTGATCGGTTGGACGGACGGGCATCGCCTCAAGAATCGGATCATCCAGGTTTTTCGTTAGCGCATTCTTGATCAGCAGTTCCTGAAATTGAAGCGTTGACTTCGCAATCGTCAGGTCCTGTTCGCGATTGGCGACCTCGGTCTCGGCTTTCATCACATCCATTGCGGGAATAGCTTGTAGCGCCAGTTGTTTTCTATCGTTGTCCAGAGTCTGGTTTGCAAAGTCGAGTGAGCGGCTCTTCACCTGCTCATCTTCATAAGCTGCCACCAGGTCCCAATACATATTCGCGATCTGAGTGATTGTCGTTACGACCTGAAGTTTGAACGCCTCATCCGAAATCTTCTGATTGTTCTTTGCAATTCGCAGAAAGCGAAGATTCGGTCCGAGTCCGAATCCCGCCAGTAACTGTTGCTGAAATGCAACGTGATAGTAGGAATTTAAGGTGGGGTCCAGAAAAATGAACGGACTGTTCGCTGTTCCGCGATTGTTTTCGAAGACCGCGGAGATCGACGTTCCTGTCGGAAACGCCTGCGTATACTGGACGTTTCCTGCTATCGTATTCTCCTTCAATGTTTGCACACCGTACGTAACAAGGTTCGACTGTGGAGCAGAGAAGTGCTCAGTATTGAGCTCTCCTGTAATTGCGGGATCATATGAAGACACTGCCGTTCCTGTGCCGAGCGTCGACGACACCAGGCCATTCGCTCCTGAGCCGGCGCCACCTGCACCGCCCGATGTTCCGCCTGCTCCCGCGCCCGGACCTCCTGAACCGAAGCCGCCAACACCGCCGCCCGGCGTATTCTGTACAACGCCCGTATTCACACCGCGAAATGATCCACCGGCTCGCGTTCGAAGTATGTCGGCTTGTGCAATTGGAATGTTATAGCGCGCGATCGCCAGATCCAGGTTGTTCTCTAGTGCAAGCGAGATCGCATCTTTCAGCGATAACTCCAGCACACCATCTTTGACGAGCGAGTCAATCCGCGCCGAATTCGCAAGGTTCGGTTGTGGTACCAACGTTGCCCGGTATGTATTTATCGGATTATTCGAGTGAGGAATATCCAAGCGGAGCGCTGGCGTGGGCGTCGGCGCAGAAGCGTTCTGTGCGAGTACCGAAATGCCTGCTAGAGCGAACAGACCAATGCAACCAACAAGGGAACCAGGCCTTCTCACCGCTGCACCTCCCGCGTGCCCACGCCGCTTTCAGCAGTGTCGGAGTACATCCATCCATCTCGCAGCTCAATCGTCCTCGTGCCATACATTGCATTTGTCTCGGAGTGTGTCACTTGAACGATAGTCGTGCCTTCCTCATGCAATTGCCGGAACATCTCCATAATCTCCTTAGCCTGCACCGATTGCAGATTGCCCGTAGGCTCATCGGCCAGCAGCAGCGCCGGCTTGTGAATCACCGCTCTCGCAATGCCCACAAGTTGTTGCTGCCCGCCAGATAGCTGGCCAGGATACAAATCTTTTTTGCCCACAATATTAAAGCGATCCAGAGTGTCCGCGACCAGAGCCTGTCGCTCTGCCTTGGGAATGTCTTTGTATGACAGCGGCAGGTCGATGTTCTCCGCTACAGTCAGATCATCCAGCAGATGATAGCTCTGGAACACCATTCCAATTTTTCGTCGGGCCAGGTCGGCTCGCTGCTTGCGGTTCAACGTCTGAACTGGCACGCTCCCGAAGTCAAACTCGCCTCGCCACTGGTCATCCAGCATCGCCAGAACATTCATCAGCGATGACTTTCCAGCGCCCGACGGACCCATAACAGTTACAAATTCCCCTTCGCGAATCTTCAGATTGATTCGGCGCAGCACCCATGTCTCCATGTGGCCTGCCCTGTAACTTCGTTCCAGATCTCTCAGTTCAATCATTGTTCGCGCTCCATTTCCAAAACAGCATAGCTACTATGTTTCTGCGCAAAATTGCGCAATACTGCTCCAACATCTCCGATGCACGTCATCGGATATTCCTTGCTCTATTCGGTACGCAGTGCTTTCACCGGGTCGGTCGAAGCCGCGCGTTGGGCTGGAATCAATCCCGCTGCGCATGCAGACACCGCCAATGCCCCTACCGCCATTGCAAGCACCGTCGTATCGTGACCCGCAACTTCATACAACTGCGACTTCACGTAGCGTACGCAAAGCAGAGCGATAGGAATTCCTATCGCCAAACCGACTCCGGCCTGCATCATGGCTTCGCGAAGTACCATGCTGACAACGCTACCGCGCCCCGCTCCCATCGCCATTCGTATGCCAATCTCGGGAGTGCGCCGCGCCACTGTATAGGCCGTCACTCCATACAAACCTACCGAGGCAAGCACCAACGCCAGCAGTCCAAACATCAACGTCAGACGCGAGATCATTCTCTCCTGAGAGAACTGCCCTTTGATCTGTCCGGCGAAGGTATCGTAACGCGATACCGTAAGATTCGGATCGATACCCGCAAGCGTTCGCCTTACCTGGGACTCCAGGCCTGGCACCTGGCCTCGCGTCTGCAGCATGATCGCTCCTGCATACAACGAGCGAATGTCGTTCATCGAGTCTGTGTGAGCAACCTGCAACAGCGGACGGAAGTACATCGCCCGAACCGGCTGACGCACGTTGTTGTACTTCACGTCTGAGACGACGCCGACAATCTCAAAGTCACCAGAGCTCTTCACGCCGGAAATTCCGAAGTGAACGCCGATGGGATCTTCTCCATGGGGAAAGAATTTCTTGACGAAGGTCTGATTAACCACTGCAACAGCGGTCGATGTAGCAGTATCCTGTGCCGTAATTCCTCTACCACGAAGAAGATGATGTCCTACGATATCGAAGAAATCCGGCGCAACTCTGAGCCATGAAGCGCCTACGGAATCATTTGGCCCCGGTTCTGGACGGCCTTGAATAATTACGCCCTCACCCCAGTTGTCCCCTTCCAATGGCGTATACAGAGACAACGCGACTCGCTCGACGCCCGGCAGTGACCGCAGTCCCTGGTCGATCTTTTCGTAGAGAGCCTGTAGCTGCTCCGGTTTGTAACCCGCGTTGTCCGGGCTGAAGTGGGCGACGACCCGATTTTCCGTTACTAAACCAAAGTCCTGATTCTCCAACTTATTCAGACTCTTCGCCATGAGTCCAGCGCCCACCAGCAGCACCAGGGAAAGTGCCGCCTGCAAAACAACCAGCGAGCGTTGTAGCCATCCCGAGCGATCGTTAGTCGACCGGTTCGATCCGCGCAATGCCTCGGCTGGCTCTGAGTGCGACGTGACCCACGCTGGAGCAATACCGAAGATGAGGCCAGTAACAAGCGAAAGGCCAAAGGCGAACGCCAACACTGCAGGAGATGGTGTGGCGTGAATCGGAAGGTTGGTCGCATCCGGAAATGCCAACGCGAGCAACAGTCTGGTTCCCGCATAAGCCACTGCCAGTCCGGCTAGTCCGCCCATGCATGAGAGCACGACGCTCTCAGTCAGCATCTGTCGTATAAGCCTCCTTCGTTGCGCGCCCAGTGCCATGCGGATCGAAGTCTCTGCGCGCCGCGCCATTCCTCGCACAAGCACAAGGTTCGCAATATTGGCACACGCAATCAGCAGCACCAGAGCGGAGATCCACATGAGTAGCCGTAGTCCCTTGCCGTACTGTTCCTGCATGTTTGCGATTCCTTCGCCGCCGGAAGTAAGAACCACATGCGATCTCGCCAGATTCTTCTTCAGGTCTTCCCTCTGATAAAAAGGGAGCTGTGACAGCCAGTTGCGAAGCTCGCCGCTCATCTTGGCTTGCAACGGAGCAATCGCAGTTCCTGGCTTCACTCGGCCCAGAATGTAAACCCAATTGGCCTCGTGGCGATGAAGAAGGGTTGTTGGTCCCATCACCGGCTCCATCGACATCGGGATAAAAAAGTCAGGAGGAGAGTCCGTCATGCGATCTCCGTAGAAGGCAGGAGGCGTGATACCGATGATCGTTACAGGATGAGTGTTCAACACGAAGGTACTTCCCACAACGGACTGGTCCAGCGCATACTCCCGCTGCCACGTCTGATAGCTCATCACCACGGCCATGGGGGCGCCTTCGACGTCATCGGTCGGCGCGAGCAAACGTCCCGCGTAGGGCTGCAATCCCAGCGTTTCAAAGTAATTGCCCGTTACATATTCACCGCTTAGAGCCTTTGGCAAGGCATCGCTCTTATCGCTTCGCGCCGTAATGCTTCCATGGCCAATGCCGGACTGCATCGCCGCTAGCTGCTCGAACTCCGGCGAATTGTCCCGAAGATGTTTGTAGAGGTCGTAGGCAAATAACGAGTAGTTGTCGTCTTCAGGAGCGCCAGCATTGACGCAGCAATCGTCTTGGTCGCCAACGCGCACCAGCGTCTTTGGATCGACCACTGGCAGATTGCGCAGCAATACCGCGTGGACAAGCGTGAAGATTGCCGCATTCGCTCCGATGCCTAGCGCCAACGTCAATACCGCCGTCAATGTAAATCCCGGCGCCTTCCGTAGCTGCCGCAGCGCGAACTGCACATCCTGCATCAATCGATTCATCGCTATCTCCCTACTCAGCCCACTGGTCCGATCCGGCGTTCTATCTAAGCCACATGTTCATGTCTGCGCTCACACCATGCAGCCGCAACATTAGCCCGCACATCCTCAAGCAGAGTTTGTACGCCAGGCACCGGCACACTTACTTCAACGCTGTATTGATGTAGTCCCACGATCACGGTGAATCCTGGCGTCAATTCAGAGCAGTTCTGCGCTTGTAGGCGCTCCACCTGATCTGCGGTTGATTGTCCTCGGCTCGCGCTTAATCGTAATTCCTCTCCATCGGCTTGCCAGAAGAACGCCGCGTTGCATCCGACTCCTGCAGCCACAGCTAATACAACTGCGGCTGCAACTCCCGGCGACTCGCGAACCTCTGTCTTCACATCGCGCACCAACTCCACAATCATCTTTCTACCTCCGCGAGTAGTTGATTTAGCTCACCCTCCGCCACTACCTTGCCGTCGAACAGATGGATCTGCCGCTCGGCATGAGCAGCAAACCTTGGATCGTGCGTCACCATGCAGATCGTCGCACCCTCGTTGTGCAATTCCTGCAGTAGCGTCATTACAGCCTCGCCGTTCTTCGAGTCCAAATTTCCCGTAGGTTCGTCAGCCAGCAGGATCGAAGGCGAACCCGCCAGCGCTCTTGCCACGGCAACCCTCTGCTGCTGACCACCCGAAAGTTGTGCGGGATAGTGCCGCATCCGGTGCGCCATATTCACGCGTTCCAGCGACTCCTGCACGCGCTTCTTTCGCTCGGCCGCAGGCATCCCTGTTCGATACGTCAATGGCAGCTCGACATTTTCGGCTACCGTCAAATCGCCAATCAGATTGAAGCTCTGAAAAATAAACCCGATCTCTTGATTGCGTATGCGCGAGCGGTCGGCGAAGTTCAGGTTCGCTACCGCCTTCCCATTCAGGGTGTAGAGACCGTCTGTTGGTGTATCCAACAAGCCGATGATCGATAACAGCGTCGACTTTCCGCAGCCCGAAGGCCCCGACATCGCCACATACTCGCCGCGAGCAATCTGCAGGTGAACGCCAGATAGTGCGTGCGTCTCAATCTCGTCTGTGTAGAAGATCTTCGTCAGGTGCTCAATCTCAATAATCGTCTCAGCCATGCTCACGTTCTCCTATGCCTATTCCAGGCGGATCTTATCTGTGTTGTCCCATCTGCTCATGTCCGACAGAATGACGGTGTCGCCATCCTGCAGTCCCTCAAGTACCTGAATGCTGTTAACCGAAGCCCGTCCAACTTTTACCGGAACGCGAACTGCCGTCTTGCCATCCGTGTTCAGCTTGAACAAGCTGATCGTGCTGTTCTCATTGCCGAACGCCGGACGTCCTACGTACAGCACGTCCGTCATGCGTTCCAGATCGATCGTGCCATCCACGCTCAGGTCCGGACGCGCGCCCTGCGGCAGAGCGCCTGCCAGTTCTACGTCAACCGTGACGGTTCCGTTCACGACTGCCGGATCAATTCGCATCACCTTGCCGGGGATGACACCGTTATGGGTATCGATCTCCGATGGCTGGCCGATCTGAATATCGCGTGCCTGGGTCTCGGCGATCTTCAGGCTGGCCTTCAATTGGTCTGGCTGAACGACCTTCGCGAGTGTGGTTCCGGGATCGACGTGTTCTCCCACCTGATGCGGCAGATCAACAAGAACCCCGCTGATTCCCGCCCGCACGCTCAACGCATCCTGCTGTTTCTGCTTCAGTGCTAGCAGTGCCTGCGCCTGTTGTACTTTTGTTTCCTGCACTGCAATCTGTGTTGCAATTGCTTTTTCGTTGAGCGTAAGCCGCTGTTTCTCCAGGCCATCCCGCGTCGTCAGTTCGTCTGCCTTGCCCTTAGAGGCGCTGTACGTCAGCCCGCTGATAACACCCAGGTCATAGAGTGACTTATCCGTCTGCGCCTGCAGCTTCGCCTGGCTGAAGTCCGCGCCTACAGTCGCTGCGGCAGCTTTCTGTGTCATCAGATCGCTCTGCAGCTTCGCGCGAATGTTCGTCAGGTCAGCCTGTGCAGCTTTCAGTTGTAGCTGGGCATCCAGGAGTTCCTGTTGCACTGTCGGATCGACAAGATCCATCAGCAACGTATCCGGTTCCACCTTCGCGCCGGGCAGTACGCGGATTCGCACCACAGTTGCTGATGTCTCGGCGGGGATTAGCCGAATTCGATCTTCGCGCGGCACCAGCGTCCCCGGTCCACGCACCTGGCGAAGCAGCGGGCCACGCTTTACCGTATCGGTCCAAACCGTCGCACGATCCACAGTAGGGGAAGCGGGCTTCAGGCGCGTGACGAAGAACGCCAAACCAGCCAGAACCAAAACTCCAATTCCGGCAACGATCCACTGCCGACGCATCTTCTTTTTCTTAATATCTGGTCTTGAAATATCCATCGCGAGCACGATAGAAGCACGTTCAGCTCCAATCGTGAGAACGTATTTTCAATCACTTGCGATGGGTGCGCTGGTCAAAATGTCCGCAACCGAACTCCAGTGTCCATTAGTGGACACAAAGAGATCACTCAAATCGTAATTGTCGAATAACAAGTAGCCAGTCCACGCGTTGGGGTGAGCGTTAAATTTGATGGCGTATAGGTAGTCAAATGCTGCAGTCGGATAGCGACGCTGTTTGCGATTGTGGCGTCGGTGGAAACATTCCGTACGCTGGGAATTCCCCACAGCACACTCCACGATTCCTGTATCTCGTCCAGGCCATGGACTGACACATCCAACTCCGAATAAGTTTTTAGCACTGCCGGATCGATGACCAGCCCATGTTTGACGCACTTTTCGAGCATCCACTTCAGTGTGATATCGGAGAGTCCGGAATTAGGGCACCCGCCACCCACGCCACTATGGCATCCGCTGAACCATACCTGTTCCAGTATCTGACCCGGAACATCGTCGCTCACCCACAGCGTAGGCGGAAACGCCTTTCGGCGCTCGTCAATGGAGATCGCATGATAAGCGGCTTTCACTGATGCGCTTAGCTTCGTGTCCAGAAAGCCGTACAACGCAGGATCCACCCCGCCCAGCACGCTCGGTATGCCCAGCGATCCCACCGTGTCCCACACGCCGATCATGGCAATCGTCACTGGCCGGTTGCCATATTTCGCCACCAGGTTCGCTTTGGCGGCGGCACGCTCTGGAGACTCCGGCTGCATACGATACATCTCGAATGCATCGGCGATCGCATCATCCGTAAGTTGCGCCGGTAAACCGCACGCGGCCAACATACCGCCAATGCTTCTCGCCGTATAAGCGCCGCGACTGAAGCCAAACAGAAAGATCTGATCGCCGTCGCTATAGTCGTGGGCAATCTTGGTGTACCCCTCTTTAATCTTTTGGAATAAGCCCGTTCCGAACGCCCCAGCCAGAATATGTTGGAACAGAGGGTCGCCAGCTCCGACCCCGTCGTCGTATCGAGGACATTGCGTCGCCGTCGTAGGCAGCGCTTTGTATAACTTATAGACGTTCGTATCCGTAGTTGAAACTTTAGTGGGATCAGCCGGATGGTTCCACGTCCCATCCGCGCAAAATACGATGTTCTTCATTGCATAATCCTCTCTTGCTGGCATTATCAATTCGTGGCCCGATTACCGTGGTCTGTAAGGCAGCAACATCCTACTATCTGACGGAACGCTGCGCTCAAAAGAATCGCATGTATGACGACCACCTCGCCCAAGCTGAAATTAGGCAACAGCTTGCCGAACTACTTTTTTATCTTCGCCAAGCCGGGTTTCAAAGCACTTCTGTTCTCCGGCAACACTTCGGCCTGAGGCATTGCGCCCATCGCCTCCGATATCTGCCGGCTCGCGGTACGCAACGCCGCGATCACCTGCGGAATGCCTACCGTATCTTCAATCCGTTTCACATAGGGCACAGTCAGGCCGGCCACCGCGTTTCCCTGCGAATTCAACACTGGAAAGCTGATATTGACCACGCCGGCCACCTCATAGCTCGCGCGGCGCTCGTATCCACGCACGCGTATCTTCGCAAGGTGACTATCTAAATCTGCAGGCTTCTTCTTTCTGGTCTCCAAAGCCCACTCCTGAATAGCCCGTTCACAAACATCTTCTGTCTGATGAGCCAGTATGACGTGCCCGGTCGCGGCATGCATCAAGTCCACCTTGGACCCTACCTTGACATAGAACCCCGTTGACTCAGGCGAATCGACCTGCGCCAGGATCACGACATGGCCGCCATCGAGTACTCCCAGATGGCAGGACTGCCGCAACTCATGCGCCAGCCAGTGCATAATCGGCAAAGCCTCCGTCACCATCCGCTTCGTAGGTGGATGCTCCTGCGCCAATCGAAACAGCCGAAGCGTCAGGTGGTACCGGTCCTTGTTTGCTGACTGCGTCAGATATCCGCGCTGCTCGAGGCAAAGCAGCATACGGAAGATCTCCGACATCGTACGATTCAGCCGGCGCGCGACCTCGCTGATCGTCATCCCCTCCGGGGTACTCGCAAACAGCTCGAGAATGTCCAGCCCTTTTTCGAGCGCGGGAGTCGGGTAGTATCGTTTTCCATCACGTGCTGTCGTTGCAGTACGAGCAACTGCTGGTCCCATTGCCTCAAGGTAACAAAGGCATTCAGGCCTGTCGATCACCGATTAGCGCAAAGCCGCGTAGTGCTTCGTCTCATTCGTCCTCGAGTTCAGTACATCGAAGCTCCCATCCTTGTCCGCGATCAACTCAAGATAATGTCCCGGATCCGTCCCCTGCAGATTCGCAATGAACTCCGCCGACGTATTGTGTTCGTCTCCACCCTCGGCCGAATAGTGCAGTTGCCACAGCGTCTCTAGCCCCGGGGCTTTCGAGATCGTCTCCAGCGTCGGAGTTGAACCGCCTTTCTTCTCACCATTGTTCATCAAGGCCACCCGCGCATGAATGGCATCGACCAGTGCAGGACTCGAACTTTGATACCACCCGTGATGAGAGACAAGGTAGACATCCACGTGCCCCAGCTTGTCCGTTGGACACATCAATTCCATCTCCTTGTCCCACGTAAGATCCCCAAGATCGAGCAGCCTGAGTTTTCCAAACGAGATAAGGACTCCAAGCGATCGCCCATTTTCGCTCACATCTGCAGGCCGTACCTCGACGCCCTTACAGAAAGGATTCGCCTGTCCCCCTCCGGGCATGGCCTTATCGATAAGCTTGCCATCTGCACTGATTGCAGTCACTTGCATTCCTGCAATCGGCAGAACGTCGCCCGGCTTCGCCACAATATGCTTATACTTCCCGGTTTCCAGGATCTTTTCGTAAGCAGCATATCCACGGGCTGTATCGGCGATGTCGAGCTCTCGATTCGGCCCATGATCGATAAAGGTTCCCACCGGAATCCGTTCGACCAGTTGCGGCACACCTCCCACATGGTCTACATGGAAGTGCGTAATCAGCACGTAGTCGATCTTCTTTATCCCAGCCAGCTTCGCCGCTGCGGCGATACGGTCTGCATCGCGATGCTCATTGTCCGGCCACCCGGTATCAATCAGCAGCGACTGACCAGCGGGCGTGACAAACAGCGTAGCTTGGCCGCCTTCTACATCGACCATGTACACGCGCAGCTTTTCCGTTACGGGCTTAGTCTGGCCCCACACATTAGCCGGGACGAAACACCCCATCGCAACGACCACTCCCACCGTGCGCGTCAATCTTCGTGCGAATCCATTTGTCATATCTTCTTCCTCTCGATGAGGTAAGACCACATCGTCGCTCTCAAAAATGGTCTATCGAAACCATACGAATAATAACTTGCGCTTATCGCATTTCCTGCATCGATGAAAGTTCTATTGCTCAACTGCCTTCAAGTGGAGCAGACTGACCCATGGGGCGCTCTTCTCCGCTCAGCTATCTATGCTGATAGCGCATAGGCGAGCCCGCTCACCCCCCGCTAGCGCCGAACAGGGAGATGAGTTGCTCAGAAAGTCGAGGATCTCAACCTGAAATTCTGGAAAAAAGACTATAGCCAGCCTGTCTTCATGCATCCGGCCATCTTTATCTCAGGTGCAGTCCTGCTCGGCTGTCTCTTCGCCCTGCAGGAGTGGACCAGTTCGCGCTTCTGGAACTATCACATCAGTCTGCATCTTCTGCTCGCTGCTTGGGCCGCACAGTATTTCCTCTGGGGGGTGCTCTGCTGGATAATCTGGTGGCAGTTCCGCCCGCAAATCTACAACGCGACCCCCCGCACGATTCTCACGGTTTTCCTGCCGCTTAGCATCGTGCTCAGTGTAGTCGAAGAGATGATCTGGGTCATGCTCTTCCCGCGCATCCCCTTGGGACGCCCTCCCATGTCGTTCTGGCACCGCCTTACATTTCAACTTGACGCTGAAATCGTCGACAGCATGGTTATCTTCTGGACGGCGTTCTTCCTCTTTAAAGGAATTGGCTACTACCAGCGGTACCGCGAGAAGGAGCTTGCGGCGACGCAGTTGCAGTCCCAACTCGTCCAGGCGCAGATGCGAGCCTTACGCATGCAGCTCAATCCGCACTTTCTTTTCAACACCATGAACGGCATCTCCAGCCTTATGCACAGCGATGTGGAGGCAGCGGACCTCATGTTGGAACAACTCAGCCGTCTTCTGCGTATCACCCTCCAACGAGGCGATGCGCAGTTCATTCCGTTGAGCGACGAGATGGAGTTTATCGAGATGTATCTGGCCATGCAGGACCGGAGATTTGCTGGGCGCGTACGGCAGGAGATGAAGGTTGACCCCCATCTTCACGACGCGCTCGTCCCCACCATGATCCTCCAGCCCATCGTCGAAAACGCCTACGCCCACGGTCTCTCCCGGATCAGCAGTGAGGGACTCCTCAAAGTCGAAGCTTCATCCGAGGGCTCAAAACTTCGTCTCTCCGTCACCAACTCCGGTCCCGGCCTGCGTCCGCCATCAAATGGCAACGCACCGGGCAAAGGCATTGGACTGAGCAATGTACAGGATCGTCTGAGAATGCACTACGGCTCAGAACAGAGCTTTTCTATATCCGAGATCGAAAATAGCGCTGTCCGCGTTGTTGTAACGCTCCCTTTGCAGCACTCAGCGCGTCCAATAGAGAAACAAGCAAGGTATGGTGCATGATGGTTCAGGCCGTTGTTGCAGATGACGAGGTCCTTGCACGACAAAAGCTGCGTCAGCTCCTTCGCGAGATACCGGAAATCGAGGTCGTCGGCGAGAGCGCTACTGCGGCAGAGACGATCGACTTGGTGCGCGCCACCAACCCCGATCTCCTCTTCCTTGATGTCCGTATGCCCGATATGGACGGCTTCGACATCGTAGGCGCACTCTCCAGTGCCGGAGATCTTTGCCTGCCGTGCATCATCTTCACGACGGCATACGACCGTTACGCGCTCCGAGCCTTCGAGATCAACGCCGTCGATTATCTGCTGAAGCCATTCACTCAGGATAGATTTCGCGCGGCCACAGAGCGCGCCTTGGAGCATATTCGCTCCAAAAAGCAGAACCCCCACTCTGCCTCCCCCAAAGGAAGCAACGGCAAAAATTACACAACCCGTATCGTCTTCAAATCAAAGGGGCGCATCATCTTTATGCCGGTCTCGGAGATTCTCTGGATCGGCGCCGAAGAGAACTACGTCCGCATCTGCACCCAATCCGAGACACATCTGCTGCGCGAGACCATGGCGCACCTTGAAGAAAAGCTGGACCCAGCTGTCTTCCTGCGTGTCCATCGCTCGTCGATCGTCAATCTCCAGTACGTCAAAGAGGTTCGGCCCGAGATCGACGGCGAATACGGCGTGCTCCTTCACAACGGCCAGAGGATCTCGATGAGCCGCAGCTACCGCTCCCGCATCAAATCCTGGCTCGAACGCTAACCGTTACTACTATTGCCTTTGCTGTCTTTTTAGCTCTGTCCTGAAGGCCTGCTCCCGTTCTGCAACATAACTCTTATATCCTGCGGGATCGACAAACGCATTCGCATCACCCTTCTTCATCCGGGCATATTTTTCTTGCATGCCGTAATAGCCTCCGTGTGCCCCGAGAAAGATATCGCAGGGCAGGGAATTCAACGTTCGAAACGTCCTCTCGTAGTCCGCAGCTATCTGTGGATACTTCGCGTTGCCCACCAGCTTGTAACCCGGATTCACATTCGGACTCCCGATAATCACGACGTTATAGCTCTTGCCGCCATCGACCACCTTCATCGTCCACGTAGTGCATCCCTTCGTATGCCCGGGGGTAAGATGCGCCACTAGCACAACATTCCCCAACTTCACTTCATCGCCGTCGTGCAGCACGCGATCAACCTTCGTCGGGGCAAACCACGAACCCGCCGACCTTCCATACTGAAAGTCACTTCTGCCGCCGTCCTCCACCACCGGAACATCGGCATCCATCACCATGTACTTCGCGCCCGTCTGCTGCTTGATCAGCGCACTCCCAGCGGCATGGTCGAAGTGAGCATGGCTGATCAGCAGAATCTTCACATCGCTGAAGCGAAAGCCCAGTGTCTCAATGCTCTTCCGGATCTGTGGAACCGAATTCTTGAGGTTGCTGTTGATAAGGATGTGGCCCTGCGGAGTCGTAATCAAATACGAAGCCAGGTCCTTACTGCCAACGTAATAGACATTCCCCACAATTCGGTGTGGAGGAAACGGCGTCGTCCAATCAGGGTTGTCTTGCCCAAACAGGCTTCCAGTCAAAACAATCAGCAGCATCAATAAACGAAGGACCATAGTCCGAGAATGCCATCTCATCCGGTGAATATCTAGCGGCGGCTCGTCACAATTTTCGTGCATATCGAGAACCACGCAAAACGCCACAGCCTTTCCAAAATAAACTGACTCCCGAGGTCGACAGCAAATGAAACCAGCCCTGCTCCTTCTACTTCTGGCTCTTCCATTCAGTGCCCACGCTCAGGACCAACCCAAAAAGCCGCCCACCACCCTCCGAGGCGTCCTGCTCGAGCAACTCCGAAGCACGCACAATCAGGAGGAGTGGTTCGTCCCTGCGAATGTCGCCGTCTCCGGTCTCACCGCGGAGCAAGCCAGCTGGACCGATGGCAAAGGAAATCACTCCATCGGTCAACTAGCCAACCATCTCATCTTCTGGAACCTGCAGTCCCTCGCGAAATTCAAAGGCGAGACGCCGGCCAAGTTCAGCGGTAACAACGACGAGACCTTCAACAGCTTCGATGCAAAGCAATGGGATGCCACCGTCAAACAGCTCGACCAGGTCCTCACCGACTGGGAAAAGGCAGTCGAATCTGCAGACGACAAGAAGCTCGCCGAGTGGGCTTCGACCATCGCGCACATCGGCACACACAATGCCTATCACATTGGTCAGATCATCTACATCCGGAAGGAACAAGGCTCTTGGGATCCGAGCAAAGGCGTCAAATAGTCACTCGATTCACTCTGATCACATTCGGCGCAAAGCCGCTGGAGGGTCCAAAGAATCCGGTTGTTTCTCTGCGTCCATCCTCACCACTCCAACCGGTGCCGCGAGGCTGCTTCCGGCTTCCTCGACGATCCGAATCATCTGCAACAGAAGCTTTTCCTGCTCTACAAGAAACACTGCCCAATCTGCCCCCGGTCGCCGAAAGTAGGCAAAGACCTCGATCTGAGGCCCGGACGCCGTCAAATTGATAAGCCTAGCCCGTGCCGAAGTCTTATCAATCTCCGCATGCGACAGCAGCAACTGCTCAATCTTTTCCAGCACCATCTTCAACACGCCGGATGGCGTATCGAACCGCAACGTGAACACCTGCCGCAACCAGAATTGATCGCGCAGTGAAAAATTATCCAGACTCGCTTCTGCGACCTTCGAATTCGGAATCGACACCATCGAACGGCCCATCGTTCGCAGACTTAAAGAGCTGGTCCCGATGTCCTCGACAGTCCCTGTGACCCCCGCAATGTCGCAAAAGTCGCCCACCCGCACCGCACCACGCATCACGATCGAGAGCCCGCCAAACAAATCCGACAGAGTCTTCTGCGCCGCAAGTGCCAACGCAACGCCGCCGATTCCAAGGCCCGCAACCAAAGCCGAAACATTTACGCCAGCCAGCGTCAGCAGCGCCAGCACCAAAACCAAGCCAACCAGAATCTTGAATACCCGTCCCAGCAAGCTGATAAAGGTTGCCCGCTCCACCTGCATACGCAGCAGAAGCCGCTGGCGCAAGATCGTAAGGAGCATGTCCGTGACTCGGACCAGCAGCCATGCCCCGCTTATCCACATTAAATTTGTTCCTAGAACATTCCAGTAATGACGGCCCAAAGCGGTGATAGCGTAGGCCGCCGCCACGCGATTCATGGACGCCCCAATGAGACAGAAGAGTGGCACTTTCAAGGCGCGCACGGACGTCTCTACAACCGCGGAAAATCTCTTCCTGAAAACCCTTTGAAATGACCAGAGCAACACTCTTGTGACAAGACTTGCCACCACATACACAATGGCCACAAAGATCAGAATGGCTACCCATCGCCACAA
This sequence comes from uncultured Acidobacteriaceae bacterium, assembly GCA_963831665.1. GTDB lineage: Bacteria > Acidobacteriota > Terriglobia > Terriglobales > Acidobacteriaceae > Edaphobacter. The sequence goes on from CAWHRG010000002.1 coordinate 142,289, forward strand.
CGGAACAGAGAAAATCTGAATGTGTCGCGACCACTGCTGGAAAGTGTTTCTGATATTCATTGTGCCGCTCGCTCGAATAGATTTGCGGAACTCGGTTCAACGTTTCCTGCGAAAAAAGCCAGATAGAAGGTTCTCCCGGCCTTCTCACCAGATCGAGCAGCACCGGCATCTCGCCATCAGGAGTCTTTACGGTCCCGATCTTCTCTCTTGTCATTCGCAACTCATCTTCAAGATCTCCCTTAGGCGATCGTGAGATGTTGTCAATACCGGTCGAAAGTCCCTGGTCTATCAAATACTTCAGCTGCACTATAAGCTCAGTCGCCTGTTCGGGCGACCGCTTACCATCAAGAAATTTCGCCGCTTTGACGTAATCTTTCGCCTCGGCCGCCCGCAAAAAACCAATCACCGTCCCATGCGGTGTAGTCCTTCCGAGCGGATCCACCTGAGGAGGCTCCGGAGCCGCCGCAGGCGCAGCGGCTGCAGGCTGTGCAGACTCTCCTCCCGCGGCTGCTTTTATCGCCGAAGGCAAGCCCTGCCCCAACCCGAACCCGCACTGCAAGATCACCAGAACGTAGAGGACCCACACCCAAACCCTGGCTCGGCCCCATCCCACTCTATGTTGCGGATAGCTCCCTAGCATGACCCTCCACGCAAATCGGCTTGCCTGGCCCACAACTACCGCAAGTGTAGCGCGACTTACGCCTCGGCATCTCAAAAGGCGAAAGTGCTCTCAAAAAAAATCCGCAAAAAATTCTTCCTAACCGCAATCCCAAAACCTTGTCTAATGCCCTGAATGGAAGAGAACGACCACTCAATCGTCCGGGCGGTTCTATCCGGAGACAAAGAAGCCTACGGCGCACTCGTCGTACGCCACAGCCACGCTGTCTTCCGTGTAGCCTTCCGCATCACGGGCGACGAAGCCGACGCAGAAGAGGTCGTTCAGGAAGCCTTCCTTCGCGGCTACCAACGCCTCGAAACCTTCGAGTCGCGTTCTCAATTCGGGACCTGGATCTATCGAATCGCTGTCAACTGTGCACTCAATATGATGAACAAACGCAAACTCGAAGCCACACACCAGATCGCTGAAGACGCCGATCCCACGCTGCAACAAGTTCAGGTCGCGGATACCGCAGCCGACCCCGAACGCCTCCTCCTTAGTCAGGAGATTGAAGCCCTGCAGGCTCGCGCCATGCAACGCCTCACCGCCACCGAGCGTACCGCCTTCGTTCTTCGCCATATGGAGGCGCGCTCCACCGACGAGATCGCCGCAGCACTTCACATCGCTCCCAACGCCGCCAAGCAAGCCGTATTCAGGGCCGTCCAGAAACTGCGCCGCGGTCTCGCGCCACTAAGGACAAACGCATGAAACACCTCACCGAAGAAGAACTCGTCGATCACTACTACGGAGAAGCGGTTAATCCCGCAGACATCGAAAGCCATCTGCACGCGTGCAACGTCTGCGCCGAAAACTTCGCAACGCTGCAGCAAGATCTTGCCTCCATCAAATCTCCCGCCGTGCCTACTCGCGACGCCTCCTATGGCAATCAGGTCTGGCAATCTCTTCGCACCTCATTACCCATTTACGAAAAACAAAAGCGCCGCTGGCTGCACTTCAATCTCATGCAAGGTCTCGGCTACGCCACCGCTTGCATTGTCCTCATCGCCGCTGCCTTCTTCGCCGGTCGCCAATGGGAGCACCGCCAACACCCCAACACGCAGCTGGCAGCCAACAATCAGTCCGCGCAGCCCATCATCCTCGTCGTTCTTGGCGATCATCTCGACCGTTCCGAGCGACTCCTCGTCGAGCTCAATCACGCCAACGACGCCAGCGCTGTCATGCCCGTAAAAGCTGAAGCTCAGGACCTTCTCTCTGCAAACCGTCTCTATCGCGAGAGCGCCACACGCGCCGGCGATCCGCAACTCACCGCCGCGCTCGATCGACTCGAGCGAGTCCTCGTAGAAATCGTCAATGAGCCCGATAGCACAAGCCCGGCTCAGCTCGCACGACTTCAGAAAGAAATGAACATCGACGGTCTTCTCTTCGAAGTCCGCGTTTTGCGTTCCAGAATTCCGGACCAGCAGAAGAACAGCACAGTCCGCACGAAAGGGGTCTCCATCTAAATGAAAATCGCATCTATATTTCTCACTGCAGTTCTCGCTTCCGCTTCTCCAGTTGTCTTCGCCGCCAAAATAGGACCGCCCGCAGTCATCGACGACGCAGCACAGGCCAAAGACAGTCTCTACGCAGACGGTACAAAAGCTATCGACGATGGCCGCTGGTCCGACGCAGTCGATCTCTTCAGCAAAGCCGCTCAACAAGGCGGCGACCGCGCCGAAGGAGCTCTCTACTGGAAGGCCTACGCAGAAAACAAAGAAGGCCAGCCTGCCCGTGCTCTCGAAACCTGCGCCCAACTTCGCCGTACACACCCGAAGAGTAACTGGCTCGACGAGTGCTCTGCTCTCGAGATCGAAATTCGCGGCAAGAGTGGCCACCCCGTTCAGCCCCAGGCCGAGCAGGACGAAGACCTCAAACTTCTGGCACTCAACGCCATCATGCAGCAGGACGAATCCCGCGCCATGCCCGCCATTCAGCAAATCCTTAACGGCAACAGCTCCGATAAGCTCAAGGAGCGAGCCCTCTTTGTCCTCTCTCAGAGTGACTCGAAGCAGGCGCAGGATCTCATCGGCCAGATCGCTCGCGGTCAGTCGAACCCAGCCCTTCAGGTCAAAGCCATCCGCATGTTATCCATTCGCGGCAACCAATCTGCCCCTCTCCTCGCAGACATCTACCAGCACACCACCAACGAAGCCGTAAAGAAAGCCATCCTCCAGTCCTATCTCGTCAGCGGCAGCCCCGACAAACTCGTCGAAGCCGCCCGCAATGAATCCAATCCCCAGCTAGTCAGAACCGCCGTGCAAACCCTTGGGGCAATGGGAGCAACAGCGCAACTTCAAACCCTCTACAACGAAACCAAGAGCCACGAAGTCAAAGCCGACATCATCAGCGGTCTCATCCCCGCGGGCGCCAAAGGAGCCGAGGTCCTCGGATCCATCGCCACCACCGAGCAGGACCCTGACCTGCGCCGCAGAGCCATCCGCAACCTTGGCATAGCCGGCGGCTCAGCCAGCACGCCAAAGCTTGTTGCTACTTACCAAAGCAACTCCGATCCCGAAACAAAAAAAGCCGTCGTAGAAGCTCTCTTCCTCGCCAATGATGCCCACGATCTCGTCACCCTTGCCAAGGCGGAGAAAGACCCCGCCCTTAAGCAGAAGATCGTCCAGCAGCTCAGCATCATGCACGACCAGGAAGCCACCGCCTACATGCTCGAACTTCTCAAGTAATCACGCCGCAGCCATCCCAAGGAGGCACTCTCGTGAAGCACAATCTCTTCTTCGCCCTCGTCCTCAGCGCGTCGGCCATCGCTATCTCCGCGCAGCAGCCCAAAGTCGTCAACACGCAGTTCAACTCTGAGCCCGTCACCTCAGGACTGTCCGCGACGGTGACGCGATTTCAGCGCTCAAGTCAGCAGCTATGGATTGGATATGAGGTGCCTGCTCTTCCACGAACGAATTTCTCTTCATGTCCAGATTCTTCGGGAGCATCACAGGCTGAAGATGGATGCTGTGGTGAATATCAACTCGAAGACACCCGAGACGGCATGAGCAGCTCCGACCAGAAAGTGTCGCCAGCCAACATGTACGTCCTGATCCGTCTCGATCACGGAGCTATCACCAAGATCCGTCCCGCCAACGCAGGCTGCCGTCTCAATGCCGGAGGTATAGCTTTCACATGGCTCACCGGCGTCAATCCTAACGACAGCGTAGCCTTCCTCGGCAAACTCGCTGCCCAGCCCGACAACAATCAGGACAAGCGTATAACCGAGAACGCTCTCGCGACTTTGGCCATGCACGCCACTCCCGCCGCGACGGACACGCTGATCTCCCTCGCCGCACCCTCCAACCCCGCCAAGCTCCGCGAAAAAGCCGCCTTCTGGCTCGGAGCCAAACGCGGTCAAGAAGGTTTTATCGCCCTCCAGCAACTCGTCACCAAAGAGCAGGACCCCAAGCTCCGCGAAAAATTAGCCTTCGATCTCTCTATCAGCTCCGACCCCGCCGCAGTCGACGAAATTCTCAAGATGGCCAAGTCTGACTCCGACCCACAGGTCCGCGGCCAGGCCATCTTCTGGCTGGCACAGAAGGCCGGCAAGAAAGCCTCTGCCGCCATCACCGCCGCCATCGAAAACGACCCCGACACCGCCGTAAAGAAGAAAGCCGTCTTCGCACTCAGCCAACTGCCCAAAGACGAGGGCGTCCCCCAGCTCATGCACGTAGCCGACACCAACTCCAACCCCGTCGTACGTAAAGAAGCCATCTTCTGGCTAGGCCAATCCAACGACCCCCGCGCCCTGCAATATCTCGAAGCCATCCTCAAACGGTAGAGCTCAGCCGGATACACGGCCCCATATTTGTACGTCGTCATCCTGAACGCAGTGAAGGATCTCTGTATTTCGCTGTTGTTGTTGCTTCTATCCTTACAACAGCCACAAAAAGATCATGTTCCCATTCATCGCGATGAGTGGGAATGGAATCTCTTGCCCGCTTTTGCAGTTGTTTCTCTTGCTTGTCATCCCCGAAGGGATCTGCTTTTGTCGTTGCCGTTGCTTTTGCCTGACATGGGAGAAGCTCAATCGAGTAGCGCATGAAGCCCAAGCGACTCAGCGACCACCCGCAGCCGCTTATCCCGAGTCCATAACTGCGTATGAGGCGTAAGCAATACCGAAGCAAGCAAGTGCGCATCGATGTACCCTATGCCGCGACTAAAAAGCCACCGCTGCTCAATCAACAAGCGCACCTCATCGACACGAGCCATCTGTGCCATCGGCAGCGAGTCAATCTCTGCAAGAATCCTCTCGCGTTGTGCCAGCGATCCCAGAGCCAATTCGCCTGCGACAAAAGAGTGCATCAGGATCGCACCTCGGTTCAGCTCATCACTCAATCGAGGATCACCGAAGCGAAAATGATCCACCCACACCGACGTATCCGCCAGAATCATCCTTCGTTCAGCCTTCGACGTGGAGGAGTCTCAAGCTTCGGCGCAATCCCACCCATCCGCGCAAGCCGGCGAGCACTTTCGCGCTCAATCAAGGCTTTCAGCGCCTCTCTTACAATGACAGTCTTTTCCGAAAGACCGGTATATTCTTCAGCCTTCTGCACCAACTCATCATCAAGCGTAAGCGTCGTTCTCACGCATCATTTATAGCATCATTTGATGCGCATATCCATGCCTTTCTCTCCAAATCTCCATTGAAAAAAATCCGCGTCCTCCGCCAAATCCGTGGTCGAAGTTTTGATCCATATCCCGCCCTTAAATCGGCCGTAGGCCATCTGCCTCATCAAACAACGAACAAAATCGGTTAGACTCCCTCTGTTCAGCTTTACCGCTAACCTACGTCGCCTAAAATTGGCGCGAACAGAAAAACAAGGAGTTGCACTTGACCGCCCCCTCCCGTTTCGCCACCCTGCGCACCGCCGCAAAGATTCTTCTCTCTTCCGCAATCCTCTTCACCACTGCCCACGCCCAATCCCCCAAAGAAGTCGCCGATATCATCAATTCCCTCCCGGCCGACTCCCAAAAAGTCGTCGAGCGCCTCGGCACCCTCGACAACCTCCCAGCCAATGAGTGGCGCTCCCACGTCGGCGACCTCGCCCACGGCGAAGACCCCAGCCTCGACGACTCTTCATGGCCCGTCGTCAAACCCCGCAGCAAATCCCCTAACGACTCCATCTGGTTTCGCCGCCTCGTCGAAGTCCCCAAAAACCTCAACGGCTACGACCTCACCGGCGCCCGCATCTGGTTCCAGTTCCGCGCCACCGCCAACGGCCCCATGCCGCAGATCATCTACTTCAACGGCCGCCGCGTAGCCCTCGGTGACGACCTCGAGCCCATCGTCCTCTTCGACGAGGCCAAGCCCGGCGACAAGGTCCTCATCGCCGTCAAGCTCCTCCACACCATCGACGTCAAAACCTTCGAAAGCGCGACCATGCGCATCGACTTCGCTCCCGGCCGCCCCAACCCCTCCGACCTCCGCACCGAGTTCCTCTCGAGCGCCGTCCTCCTCCCCTCGCTCTCCAAGAACCCCACGCAGGATCTAGCCACCCTCAATCAATCCATCACTACCGTCGATCTCACCGCTCTCGACGCCGCCAACCAGCCGAAGTTCGACGCCTCCCTCACCTCCGCCCGTCAAAAGCTCGAGCCTCTGAAGCCAATCCTGCAACAAGCCACCTTCCACCTCACCGGCAACTCGCACATCGACGCCGCCTGGCTCTGGCCAGTCTCTGAAACCATCGACGTAGTCAAGCGCACCTTCTCCACTGCGCTCCAGCTCATGAACGAGTACCCCGACTACACCTACACCCAGTCCGCCGCCGCCTACAACGAGTGGATCGCCACCAAGTACCCCGCCATCAACGAAGAGATCAAAAAACGCATCAAGGAAGGCCGCTGGGAGATCGTAGGCGGCATGTGGGTCGAGCCCGACCTCAACATGCCCGACGGCGAATCCCAGGTCCGCTCCCTCCTCATCGGCAAGCGCTTCTACAAAGACGAATACGGCGTCGACGTCCGCATCGGCTGGAACCCCGACTCCTTCGGCTATAACTGGCAGCTCCCGCAGATCTACAAGCGCTCCGGCATGGATTACTTCGTCACCCAGAAGATGACCTGGAACGACACCAACCAGCTTCCCTTCAAACTCTTCTGGTGGCAGTCTCCCGACGGCAGCAAAGTCCTCACCTACTTCCCGCACGACTACGCCAACAACAACCTCAACCCCATCCGCCTCTCCGCCGACTTGGCCGTAGCCCGCCAGCGCGCCCCCGGCATGGAAAAGATGATGGACCTCTACGGCATTGGCGACCACGGCGGCGGCCCCACCCGCGCCATCCTCGACGAGGGCAACCACTGGGCACAGCCCGGCAAGATCATGCCGAAGATGAAGTTCGGCATCGCCCAATCCTTCTTCACCGAGTCCGAGCAAAACCTCTCCCCCAACTCGCCCGTATGGAACTACACCTCCATCGCCAAGGGCTATACCTTCCCCACGCCCGATCCCGGCAAAATCTCCATCCCCACCTGGAAAGATGAAATGTACTTCGAGTACCACCGCGGAGTCATGACCACCCAGGCCAAGCACAAGCGCAACATGCGCGAGTCCGAAGAGCAGACCATCAACGCCGAAAAGTTAGCCTCTTTCGCGTGGCTCGACGGCAAACCCTACCCCCACGCCGAGTTCACCGACGCCTGGAAGAAGATCGCCTTCAACGGCTTCCACGACCTCGCCGCCGGCTCCGGCATCGGCATCATCTACAAAGAAGCCCAGGCCGACTTCGATGAGGTCCGCTTAGTCACCAACGAGATCTCCACCAACGCCCTCAACACCCTGGCCGCCAACATCAACACCAAAGCCGCCGGCGACGTCCCCATCCTCGTCTTCAACCCGCTGGCATGGAGCCACACCGGCATCACCACCGCCACCGTCCAACTCCCCTCCCCATCCTCGAACGGCATCTCCGTCCTTGACACCCACAACAACGTCGTACCCTCATCCATCCTTGAGAGCGACCCCAAGACCAACACCTACAAGATCCTCATCGCCGCAAAAGACGTCCCTTCCCTCGGCTATCAAGTCCTCCATGTAGCCGCCGGAACCAAACCCTTCCCATCCGATCTCAAAGCCAGCGGCACCACCATGGAGAACTCCTTCCTCCGCGTAGTCGTCGACCCCGCCACCGGCTGCATCACCAGCCTCTACGACAAGAAGTCCAACTTCGAGTCCCTCGCCAAGGGAGCCTGCGGCAACCAGCTCCAGACCTTCCACGATCTCCCCAAGGAATACGACGCCTGGAACATCGACCCCGGCACCCTCGACCACATGACCCCCATCACCAACGTTGACTCGGTTAAGCTGGTCGAGAACAATCCCATGCGCGCCGTCATTCGCGTCACTCGCACCTGGCAGTCCTCGAAGTTCGCCCAGGACATCCAGCTCTACGCCAATACCGACACCGTCGACGTCATCAACGATATCGATTGGCACGAGACCCACGTCCTCCTCAAAGCGGCCTTCCCACTCGCAGCCACCGGCCCCATGGCGACGTACGACATCCCCTACGGCAACATCGAGCGCCCCACCACCCGCAACAACTCCTGGGAGCAAGCCAAGTTCGAAGTCCCCGCCCTCCGCTGGGCCGACCTCGGCGACGGCCAGCACGGCTTCTCGCTCATCAACGAAGCCAAATACGGCTACGACGCAGTAGGCAACCTCCTTCGCCTCACCCTCCTGCGCTCCCCCACCTGGCCCGATCCCCAAGCCGACCGCGGCCACCAGCACTTCAGCTACGCCCTCTACCCACACGCCGGAACGTGGCAACAGGCACTCACCGCCCGTCGCGGCTACCAGTACAACTACGAGCTCCGCGCCGCACAAGTCGCCTCTCACACCGGCAGCATGCCACTCGAACACTCCTACGCCTCCGTCACCCCGGAGAACGTAATCCTCACCGCAGTCAAAAAAGCTGAAGACGACAACGGCCTCATCTTCCGCGTCTTCGAGTGGGCCGGCAAGCAATCCGACATAACCTTCACCGTCCCACCGGGAGCCACTGCTGCCACTGAAACCAACCTCATGGAGAAGCCCCAAGGCTCCCCCCTCACCGTAACCAACAACAAAGTCACACTCCCCATCACCCCCTACGAAATCCTCTCCATCCGAGTCGATTATCCCCACTCACAGAACTGACCTCACTCAAACACCAGGGGCGAGCCGATCAAGGCTCGCCCCTTAACTTTTTAACGTCGTCATTCTGAGCGTAGCGAAGAATCCCTGTATTTTTGCTCGTGGTGCCACGAGCTCCGGCTCGGACCAACGTAAAGAAGGCCGCCTATACTACCTTTCAAAGGTAAGTATCCCTCTATGTCAGGTGATTAACCCCAAATGCCAGATACGAAAGAGGTTCGGGAGCGCCTAGCTGTTAAAACCGAACGGGCCGACAAGCACGTGCTCGATCTAACTGAAGCAATTAACGCTTTCTACGAATCCGGCCCATATGCCTTCTCACATAAGGACGACGCGGATAGCCGAGAGCGCACGTTTTATGTTCGATTCGAGAAGCCGATTCCGCGTGAAATATCCGCAATCATTGGCGACATTATCCAAAATCTCCGCAGCTCCTTGGATCATCTCGCTACGCATCTGGTCGAGATCGGTACCAAGCCCCGCGTCAAAAAGCCTTATTACCCGATCTTTGAGTCCGCCAAAAAATACGAAGACGGAAAGATGGGAAAAATAGAGGGAATGCTGCCAGAAGCGATTAAAGCCATCGATGCTACCGAACCATACGCCCGAGGAAATGGCTGGGCTCTCTGGGATCTGCATACATTGAACAACCGGGACAAACACTGTCTCCTGATTCCCGTTTGGGGGAGCTTGATTGCTCACACCTATCCCAAATCCGAAAAGGAAGAAATCGAAAGAGTCCTCAAGACGACTTTTCCGAAAGGACTTTCTCGGGGGTGGCTTAAAGCGGCGGCTGACATCAGATTTCTCAAAGACGGCGATCAACTGCTTTCCATGCCTATCACCGAGCTTCAGGAGCTTATAGATTTTCGAATTAGCATAGCGTTCGGAGAGCCAGAGATCGTCAAAGGTAAGCAGGTTATTCCCACCCTGCAAAACATGGCTAGCATAGTTTAGAAGATTATTTCCGATTTCGGCGCTCAAGGATTGTTATGAGTGCCACTTAGCTGTCCCCTTAGTTGTGGGCCTTACTCATGTGTAATTTGCAACGACTCTAGCCACCTTTTGTTGCGCATCGAATTCCATGAACTCGCCAGTCTTCTAACAACGCTGGAGATTCCCCACATCACATCCAGAAGGGTCGAAAGCGAGATTTGGGTAGGCCTCAAGTCCGCGCTCGAAATAGCTCCGTACGCCTTCTTTGCCTATAACGGTTCCAGAAGTATCATTCAACAGCTTCGCCGCCGTGGGCGAAATCAGAGCAACCTCCGACGCATAGTGAGACATGACAGCGTCAAGATCGTGAGAATTCCATGCCTGAATCCAACTATGCGCAAATTGCCGAGCCTCGGTCTCTGAGAGCATCCAGTGCTCCTTTCGGGATATTCAAATGCCCAGTGTACCCGTCTGACTTTCCAACTCACTTCCATCTAAACTATAGATAGGACACAGCATGAGCTTCGTAAAAAACCAGGACCCCAAGACCTTCACCCCCGAACCCGGCATGCGCCGCCAGGTCCTCGCCAACACCGACCAGCTCATGCTCATCCGCCACTACTTCGAGCAAGGCTGGGTAGGAGCCCGCCACAGCCACCCGCACCACCAGCTCGTCTACGTCATCAGCGGCGCCCTCCGCGTAGACGTAGCCGGCAAAGTCTTCGAAGCCCACGCAGGAGACAGCTTCATCGTCGACGGCAACGTCGAGCATCAGGCCTCCGCCCTCGAACCCTCCGAAGTCCTCGACGTCTTCACCCCCACCCGCGAAGACTACCGCGACCTCATAAAATAGCAGTCCATGTCTTGTTTTTTGGGGTGGGAGCGCAGGGCTTTAGCCCTGCGAAAAACTGGAAAAATACAAGGGGGCTTTAGCCCTGGGCTTTCTTCAACAGCCAACATCCCTACCTCAACCTCACAAAATTACGCCACAAACATTCTTTAGTTCTGCACCAAAATAAATTATGTATATTGAGGATTGATCATTTCCCTCAGTTCAAAATCAAGATGGCTGAAAACCGGCAGACGATTTTCTATTGAAGGAGCATAAATTCAATCCGCACCTCGCGGAGTACAGGGACCAAACACCAGCATGGATTATCTCAAGGGAAAAATCGCCGTCGTCATCGGCGGCACGCAGGGCATCGGCGGCGCCATCGCACTCGGCCTCGCCGAAGCCGGAGCCAACGTCATCGCCTCCTCTCGCTCCGTGGATGGCGTCGCCGAGATGGCCACCGAGCTGGAATCCCGAGGCAGCAAAACCCTCCGCCTCGTCTCCGACGTCGCCGACCGCAACTCCCTCCAAATCCTCCACGACGCCGTCGTCGCCGAGTTCGGCCACATCGACATCCTCGTCAACTCCGCTGGTATCACCAAACGCATCCCCACCCTCGACTGCCCCGAAGAGACCTGGACCAACATCATGGACATCAATCTGAACGGCACCCTCCGCGCCTGCCAGATCTTCGGAAAGTCCATGCTCGCCCGCGGCTCCGGACGCATCATCAACATCGCATCCCTCTCCACCTTCGTAGCCTTCCGCGACGTCGCCGCTTATGGAGCCAGCAAAGCCGCCGTCGGCGCACTCACCCGCTCCCTCGCAGTCGAGTGGTCCGCCTCCGGAGTCCTGGTCAACGCCATCGCCCCCGGCATCTTCCCCACCTCACTCAACCGCAACATCCTCGACTCCCCCCGCGGCCAGGAGCTCCTCCAACGAGTCCCCATGCAGCGTTTCGGCCTCGTCGAAGAACTCGTCAGCACCGCCGTCTATCTAGCCTCCGACGCCAGCTCCTACACCACCGGCCAAATCATGATCGTCGACGGCGGCCAGCTAGCCAGCGGCGTCAACCAATAGCCAAATCCATCCCACCCACTCAAAATCCGTTCCACCCACAAACGTCATCTCGACCGAAGGCGGCGCTTTTGCCGCCGCAGTGGAGAGATCCCTGTATTTCGCTTTTGCCTTTGCCGTTGTCTGTCCTTTTGTTTGTCATCCCGCAGGGATCTGCGGTTGCTTTTGCCTTTGCCGTTGTCTTCTAAGGGAGCGTAGGGCCTGGAAGCCCTGGCCTTCTCTACGGTCGGCAAGCTTTTCAGTGCCCTTTTCAGCCCAAAGTAAGCCATATATCCCAACAAAATAAGCCACTTACAAAATTAATTCCAAAAATCCCCAGTAAAATCGCATGTCAAGTCTCAAAACAGCATAACCAAAACAAAACAAAAGACATCTGCATTGCATAGGAGTTATGCTCCATCAGCTATTCTTAAATAAGAATCAAGAAAAGCCCCGGCCAAAACCGGGGCTTTTCATCATTAAGCTCCTAAATCCTTTAGAAAGACGAATTTACCCGTAACCCACTTGTTATGACGAATTTGGAAAAACAAAATCGACTATCTATAACAATCAAAACGGCTTACAAATTCATACCTGGGGGGGGGGTACACCTACCAGTTATGCATCGACCCATCTTCCAGCCGAGCCACCGGCAGATACATCCGCTTATACGGGAACCGCGCCGCCAGCTTCTCGTCGATATCCACCCCATGCCCCGGCGTCTCACCCGGATGCATATACCCATCCTTGAACGTATACGCATGAGGAAACACCTCATCTGTCTCCGCGCAATGCGGCATATGCTCCTGGATGCCGAAGTTAGGCACGCTCAAATCGAAGTGCAATGCCGCACCCATGCAGATCGGCGAGAGATCGGTAGCTCCATGGCTCCCCGTCTTCACCCCATGCAGATCCGCAAAGCTCGCAATCCGCCGCATATGTGTAATGCCACCCGCATGAACCACAGTGGCCCGAACATAATCGATCAGCTGCTCCGAGATAAGCTGCTGGCAATCGAAGATCGAATTGAAAACCTCACCAACAGCCAAAGGAGTAGTCGTATGCTGCCGAATTAACCGAAACGCCGCCTGATTCTCCGCCGGAGTCGCATCCTCCAGCCAGAACAGCCGAAACTCCTCCAGACTCTTCCCGAGCCCAGCGGCCTCAATCGGAGTCATCCGATGATGTCCGTCATGCAGCAGCGCCACATCGAACCCAAACTTCGCCCGTACCGCCTCCATCATCTTCGGAGCGAACCGCAGATACTTCGATGTCGACCAGACCTCCTCCCGCGGAAGCGTCCCATCCGCCGGCTCGTAAGGCTTGTCGCCATGACTCACACCATAAGCATCAGCAACCCCGGGAACCGCACACTGAACCCGCACCGCCTTGTAGCCCAGCTCAATATGATGCGCCACCGACTCACAAAGCTCGGAGATATCATGACCATTCGCATGCGAGTAAACCGTAACGCCCTCGCGGCACCGTCCGCCCAGCAGTTGATACAACGGCATACCGGCACGCTTCGCTTTAATGTCCCAAAGCGCCGTATCCACCGCCGCGATCGCAGCCATCGTCACCGGTCCACGCCGCCAGTAAGCGCCACGATAAAGGTACTGCCAGGTGTCCTCAATCCGTTCCGAATCACGCCCGATCAGGCAAGGAACAACATGCTCCTGCAAGTAGGCCGACACAGCCAACTCGCGCCCATTCAGCGTCGCATCGCCAACCCCGTATACCCCATCATCAGTAGTAATCTTCAGCGTTACAAAATTTCTCCCCGGACAAGTCACAATCACCCGGGCATCAACAATCTTCGAACCACCCATATCTCTCCTAACGTTTAGCAGCAGCTTGAGCCTTCACCACCCGTGAAGCAGGCGAAGTGATCTCGATATAGTCCAGCGGCGCCGGTTCCTGACCATCGGGAACTCCGATGATGCGAATCGTATCGCCTTTGTGCAGCGCAACTCCCCGCAAAACCCGCCGCGTAGAAGTATGTCCATCCATCTTCTCCGAAGGCAGCGTGTCATTCGCGACCCACTGATCGATCGCAGTTCCATTTACCTGCAACGTATATCGCGAGACTCCATGATTGAAGTCGAAGTACTGAACCGCAATGTCGTACCATCCATCAGGCCGCGCGAACACAGTGGCAGCCGAGCATCCACCCGATTCCTTGCACACAACCGCATGACCTTCTGAAGCTGTCTCCCAAGGTGTAACCGCGACAGGAACATATCCGTTCAACTCCATCGCCTCGGCCTCGATCCTGTCAGGATGATTGTCCACACGCCCCAAGCGGTCATCGATCCCCGATGTCTCATGGAACCACTCCGCCACAGCATCACGCCAGACGATCGCATGTCCAGCCTGATAGCTTTAGCCGACGATCCACCTCAAGGTAAGTCCGCTCCGGTATCTTCCCCCGCAGCGACTCCCACTCGCCCACCTGCGCAGCAGCAGCAGCAGCGCCCGCATAGTGCGAGTCATAGATATGCTGAATCACCGTCTTGCCCGAGTGCAGCCGATAGGTGTAAGGAACATGATGCATGAACAGGAGCAGTTCATCTGGCATAGTCTTCAGCGACTCATATTTCGCCGCTAGCGCCGGAGGATACTGCCCGATGTATCCAGTCCCCGTAGCCACCGTCCGGTCCATCCCAATCCCATCCTGGTCCGCACGATGCCATTGTCCCCAACCATTCCGCTCCGACGACTCAATCCCCGGTCCGTAATGAATACCAATAATGTCCGTCAGCGTCCCCGCACCCAGCGGTCCCGTATAGCTCTCATAGATATGCCAGGAATCCAACTGCAGCTTATCAACGACGCTGCGAACCTGCGGGTCATTCCCAAACGTCAGCCGCGTCCACTCATCCGCAATCGCCGCCGAACTCAGCGTAGGGTCCCACGCCAGTCTTCCAAACCCATACAGATTCGCCATCGCCAGCGGATGTCCCAACCAGTAATCATCCAGCCCAACGTTGACCACTCCCACAAATCCGCCGTTACTGCGGTCGAACGTCTTGCCAGTGACAATATCCCGAACCCGGCTGGGTACAGTCTTGGAGATCATCATGTCCGTATCCAGCGCCTCTTTCCACATCGGCACCAGAAACACAAGATGACGTTGTTGCCCCGTGTATTCCTGCGAAACCTGCAGTTCAATGGCCGTGTTTGTCTTCTGCAGTCCTGCAAACAGCGGCGATACGGGTTCCCGTACCTGAAAGTCAATCGGCCCATGCTTGATCTGGACAATTACGTTGTCGTCAAACTCTCCATCGAGCTTATGGAAGTTGTCATATCCGGCGCGCGCGCGATCGGCCTTAGGATCCTTCCAGTCCAGATGATGGTTGTACACAAAGCCGCGATACAGCACAACGCCGCCGTACGGCTTCAGCGCTCGAGCCAGCACATTGGCCGCTTCCGCTGGCGTTCGTCCATACTGCGAAGGTCCAGGCTGTCCCTCAGAATCCGCCTTGATGATTACGCCACCAAAATCAGGAATTACGTTGTAGATCTCGTCGACCTTCTTCTTCCACCATGCCGCAACCTCAGGAACCATCGGATCGAAGGTAGTCAGGCCACCAATCGACTGCGGGCTGCTCATATCGATAGACAACGAAAGTCTTATTCCATAAGTCCGGAAGATTGCCGCAATCCTGGCGATCTCGCGCAGGTTCTCAGGCTGCAACAGCTTCGCATTCGCATTCACATTGTTGATGGTGCAGCCATTGATCCCGACCGAAGCCAACAGTCGCGCGTATCCCGACACTCGCGAAAGATCTGTCCGAACTTTACCACCATCAAAAAAGATCGATCGCCCCGCGTAACCCCGTTCGATCGTTCCATCAGGATTGTCCCACTCATTCGTCCATCTCACGGGAGCCGAAGGCGCTTCGACCACATTCAATCCCACCAGAGCGTGTTCCTGTGCTATCAGCCTAAGCAGTGCGAAGCCACCGTACAAAACACCACGCTCATCCGCGCCTTCCACAAGGACGAAGCTCTTATTCCCGGCAACCACACGGCGCAGACGGAATCCATCCGGAGCCAGCGCTTTCGCCATCTTCAGCGAAGGCTTCCAGGCCGCAATCTCGCTTTCGGTTCCTATCGCGAGTACATCACGTGCTTGCTCCGAGTCAGAAATACCGCCTACACGCAGAACCCGATGCAGCATCTGTCTCAAGCCGAACTTCAACTCGTCCCCAGCCGTCCCTTCCACCTCAGAACGGCCCAACACGAGTAAAGTATCTGGAACTGCAATCGATGGAAACACCTTCTGCGCATCGACGGAGGTGTATGCCAACCATGCCGCCTGGGGATCAGCGGACTGCCGCACTTCCATGTCAGCAGCCAGCGATCCCCTAGACGAGATAGTAAGTATCAAGGATCCAAGCACGAACAAAACTCGTCGGTGCCGCAGAAGGTTTATCACCGTGGCAATTCTTTCCTCCCGGTAATGGTAAAGCCTTGGGAGGTCCTGCTGCTATCCTGACCCGGCTGTGCCCCACCTACAAACACTGAATATTCGCCAGGTTCCACACTACGTTTGCCATCTGCTGACACCGTGCTCAGGTTTCGCGGATCGATGATCACATGGATATGCTGCTGCTGCATACCATTGAGTGGTGTCCGGACAAACCCAACCAGAGCACGTCGCGGCGCGCCAGCCGATGCAGGAGCCTTCAGATAAATCTCCGAGACAGCCTCACCCTTTACCGCGCTTGTATTCTTTACGTCCGCATCAACGGTCAACGGTTCGCCCGCCTTTAGGTTTGAGGCCGACAGTTTCACATTGCTCCATTTGAAGTTGGAGTAGCTAAGTCCATAGCCAAACCCCCACAGCGGCTCACCCGTAAAATAACGATAAGTCCGATTTGCCATGGAGTAATCGTCGAATGCTGGCAGCTGATCCGTTCCGGCATAGAACGTTACAGGCAAGCGTCCTGCAGGATTATTCTCTCCCGACAACGTGTTCGCTATTGCCGTGCCGCCTTCCTCGCCCGGATACCATGCTTCCAATACCGCAGCCGCGTGTTCTTTGGCCCACTTCGCTGCCAACGCACTGCCATTCATCATCACTACAACTACTGGCTTGCCCGTTGCCGAAACTGCATCAAGCAACTGCTGTTGTACTGCAGGAAGTTCGATGCTCGTACGATCACCACCATCGAAGCCCTCCACGTGTACCGGCATCTCTTCGCCTTCAAGCTCCGGAGAAAGCCCAATAAATACCACCGCCACGTCCGCTTGCTTCACGGCAGCAACAGCCTCATCGCGCAACGCCTCGACAGGGGGCTTCCAGTTCAATGTGAGCCCCGCTCCGAACAGCCGCGCGCGATGCGAGTACTCAATCCGCAACTGATGAGGCCGCGTATCGGAGAAGGCTAACTCGTAGGGTGCCATGTTACTCCGGCGAAACTTCTTTTCTTCTACTTGCTCTATTACTGCTTTGCCATCGAGAAAGACGCGTAACACTTCTGCATCGCCGCACGGCGAGCAATGCGCAAGCTGGAAGCTGAATGGATATTTCCCAGGTTTCGGCACCGTGATCGTACCGGCCCATCGCACGCCGAACTCTGAGGCTTTCAGACTTGGAACAGGAGCAGCAGAATTCCAGTCAAAATTTATCTGCTCATCTACTCGCGTCAATGAGGGGGAGCCAGAGAAGTTGGTATTGTCGAAGTATTCTCCTTTGAGCCCAAACTTAGTATCACCCTCCGCCGGATGAAACACCGTTCGTGGTACCGGCAACATGAGTTCCGCGACATACGGCGAACCCTGCGCGTAAAGGATATTCGCCGCGCCAAATTTCTTCTCCATTCCGGCTAGTGGAACTACCGGATGCGAAGGGACGGCATTATAGTTTCCTTCGATCGCCGCCAGTGATGCCGCATTTGGACCGATCACTGCAATCGTCCTCACTGTCTTCTTCAGCGGTAGCACACCATCATTCTTCAGCAACACCATCGACTTCTCTGCCGTCAGTCGCGCCAGATCACGATGGGCCGCCGAGTCTGTTTCAGAGAAGGGAATCCGCGCATAAGCTACCTGGGACGACGGATCGAATAGTCCAAGGTCGAACCTCGCCCGGAACAGTCGCTCCACCGATGTATCAATCTCGGCCTCGGAGATCAGGCCCTCTTTCACGGCCTTTACCAGGCTCGCATACTCTTTGCCACAACTGGTGTCAGTCCCCGCTTTCACTGATGCGGCGGAGGCGTGTTCCATATCAGGTGAATACTTATGCCCAACCGCCACGTCCGTAATTGCTGCACAATCCGAAGTCACATAGCCCTTAAAGCCCCATGCCTTGCGGAGTGTATCGTCCAGCAGGTACGAGTTCGCGCAAGCTGGCTTCCCATCCACCGCGTTATAGGCGCACATCACGCTCCCAGCCTTTGCCTCGGTTACAGTCGCACGAAATGCCGGCAGATACGTGTCTTCCAGATCATGAGGTGAAGGATCGATATTGGCCGTGTGGCGCGTATTTTCCGGCCCCGAGTGCACTGCATAGTGCTTCGGTGTGGCAATCGTCTTGTAGTACTTCGGATCGTCGCCCTGCAGACCCCTAACAAACGCAACGCCCAACCGCGACGTCAGAAACGGATCTTCGCCGTACGTCTCCTGCCCGCGTCCCCATCGCGGATCGCGGAAGATGTTGATATTCGGCGACCAGATATCCAGGCCGTAGTAGATGCTGTGATTGTTGTTTCGTAACGCCTCTGAATTCTTTGAGCGGGCTTCCGTCGAGATAGTCGTTGCAACGGTATGGATCAGCGGAGTATCCCATGTTGCAGCCAACCCAATCGCCTGCGGAAACACCGTCGCATACCCCGACCGTGCAATTCCATGCAGGCCTTCACTCCACCAGTCGTACTCCGGAACATTCAGCCGGGGAATCGCAACCGCGTGGTTCTGCATCTGCGAAACCTTCTCTTCCAAAGTCATCCGCCCCACCAGGTCCTTTACCCGAACCTCGACGGGCTTAGCCGGATCGAGATAGGTAGGCTTATCCTGAGCCATTGCCATAGAGCCACATAGAACGGCCGCTGCTACGATCCATCTTGCATTCGAAGCAAACAACAAACCCGGATTTTTCCCCATTACCATATATTCGAAATCAGCTTTCAGAGTAATTTTATTTCTGCCTTGCAAATTTAGCTGTTGAGAATAACAAATGGCAAGAACTAATGAGCTTGCAGAAGGTCAATGCTTTGATTACCCTTATCTAATACGTTTTAGTTAGGCAATAGATGGACCATCGTCGTGCCTTTTCGAGGTGTCCCTATTCTCGACGAGGAATGGCTCTATCTCGTTATATAATTCGATACAAAAAATAAATTGTGTGGATAATGAAACGACCCCGAAAGACCCTCTTTTGGCGGCTAGCTGCTTACTCGCTGCACCCTTGCGGTAAAGTGCCGAATTGCATAGACCGCCGCTCCCGCAATCAGAATGAGTCCAGCCGTCCGCATCTCTTTTAAAAAATTCTGACGTGAAAAAAGAATGAAGAGAAAGCCGCCCAGTGCGAGAAGCACAGGTAGCGGGTAAAGCGGCATACGGAACCCACGCAGTTTCCGTTGTTGGCGATGTTTCGGCAGTAAAGTTGCTGTTCCCTGCAGCAGGAATTGAAACAGGATGCGTATCACGACCAGCGTCGTAATCACCTCCTGCAACCGGAAGATACAGCACACCAATGTCATGCCGCCAAGTGTAAGTAGCGAGTGCTGCGGGATCCGGTGCTTCGGATGCAGTATGCCGAACCACCCGGGAAAGTTTCCATCGCGTGCCGCTGCAAAGGGAATACGCGAGTACCCAAGCAGTAGAGCAAATACTGAAGAAAGCGCCGCCAGCGAGATCAACACAACGATGACAGCAGCAGCCGTGTGGCCGTAAAGCCGCTCCATGAAGACGGCCATCGTAAACATCCGCGCATGGCTATCGTTGTTCTGCATCATCTCTCGCCATGGAAGCACGCCCAGAACGCTGATATTCATCAACAGATAGAGTGTTGCCACAACTCCGATCGAGCCCAGTACTGCTCGAGGAATCGTCCGTTGCGGATCGCGAACTTCGGCTCCCAGGAAGCAAACGTTGTAATAGCCCCAGTAGTCGTAGGCCGAGATCAACATTCCTGCGCCAAGTCCGATAAAGAATGCACCGTTCAGATGAAAGGCGCCTGCAGGGAAGTCGAAAGCCTTACGAGCGTCGAAGTGCATAAATCCTGCGACGATAATGAACACCAGCGTAAGTCCAACCGCAAGGCCAAGCCACCGCACGATGCGATCGATAGTCAAAATGCTGCGCTGCAGAACGATCAATGCCACAGCACAGGCTCCCATTGCAATTAAAGTCTGTCCACTCAGCACAATCGGGACGCCGAGTAGCCGTGTCGAAGCGAAGGGCTCATGTGCACGAGGCAGGAAAAATGAGATGTACTGCGAAAAGCCGATGCAACCCGATGCGATCGAAAGCGGAGCGCTGAAAAGAAGCTGCCACGCATAAAGAAACGAGAACGCGCGACCTAGTCCTTGTTCTCCATAAAGATGCTTTAGATATGCATAGGATCCACCAGCCTCAGGATAGGCGGTCCCCAACTCACTCCATATCAAGCCATCACACATTGAGAGCAGTGCACCCAGAAGCCAGCCAAATATTGCTTGCGGGCCGCCCATAACCCCTACAATCAACGGCAATGTGACAAAGGGGCCAACTCCCACCATATCGATAACGTTCAGTCCCAGCGCCGATACAGCAGAGAGTCCCCGCTGCAGCTCTGGGGCATTTGCCGCCGAACGAGAAGTTGATGGCAGGCGGCTGGTATCCATAGGTGGCTTCTGTAGCGCTTCGTTCTCCTGTCGCATCATAGCCTTCCTGGTTTAGCAAATCCATGAGACAAGATGCTGGTCAGCTTCTAAAGCTTAGTAAAATTTACTTAGTAAGTTGAGTAAACGAAACTCTGGTCAATTCGGGTCTAATGTCATTAGCAAAAGCTCATTCCTATGCCAACGATCTGTTCTCGACCGTAGAGAGGCTTATTCGAGCTGGCCGAACAAGATCATTGTGTTGAAGCAGCGTTCTACCTGTCGACAAAAGCTCCCCGTGAGCCCATATGGTATCCATTTACCAAGCCCTGTTTTTAGCTTTTCTGCTTCTCCCATAGGAGTTTTTGCTAGATGAGACACGACGTCCTCCGTGGCACCACCCTTGCACTTCTGATCTGCTCTCTCTGTGCGAATGGCACTCTTGCTTCTGCCCAGCAGCTCGAACCGCCGAAATATCAATCGGCCTTCGCTCGCCCACTCACGATAGATCGCGGCTCGGCAGCTCTCTCTCAGTCGCTGCAGAAGCTTCACACTCGCGCCAGCCTTGCGATGGTCGTCGCTCACCCTGACGATGAAGACGGTGGCATGCTCACCTACGAGTCCCGCGGCCAGGGCGTCGACACAACGCTTCTCACGCTCAACCGAGGTGAAGGCGGACAGAACGTCATGACCTCCGACTACTGGGATCAGCTCGGAACAATGCGTACTCAGGAGCTCCTCGCCGCAGGCAACTACTACGGAGTTCACCAATACTTCACCCGTGTTGCAGACTTCGGCTTCTCCAAAACCATGGAAGAAGCCCTCAAGACCTGGGGCGAAGATCGCGTCCTTTACGATGTAGTCCGCGTTATCCGCATGACCCGTCCTCTCGTGGTCTCCTCGGTCTTCGTAGGAAACGTCTCCGACGGCCACGGACACCACCAGGTATCGGGCTATATGGCTCAGCTGGCCTATAAGGCCGCCGGCGATCCCAACATGTTTCCCGACCAGATCAAGGCCGGTCTGCTTCCTTGGACACCCCTCAAGGTCTACGGTCGCATTCCTTTTGCCCGCGTCACCGAGAAGGGAATCTACGACTACGCCACCGGCCACTACGCGCCTGCCCGCTTCCGTAACTACGTCGACAACACATGGATCGAAGGTGTCCCTTCTACTACAGTTGAAATCCCCGTAGGCCAGTACAACCCACTCCTTGGCTCCTCGTATTCCCAGATCTCCCGCGAAGGTCTCAACGAGCAAAAATCACAGAACGGCGGCATCGCTGTCCCTCTGCCCAGATCCGTCTCCAGCGCGTATCACCTCTACGCCTCTCGCGTCTCCACCTCGGCTCACGAGGCAACCTTCTTCGACGGCATCGATGTCACTCTCGCCGGTATCGCCTCCTACGCGCCTGCAAACGAGCAGGCAGACTGGCGCGAAAAGCTCAACGCACTTAATGCAACCGTTGAAGAAGCCATCAAAAACTTCAACGCTTCTGATCCTTCTTCCATCGCACCCACTCTCGCCAAAGGCCTTGCCCAAACAACGGCCCTCATCGACGAGGTTGCAAAGAGCAAGCTACCCCCCGAAGCTCGTTACAACATGACGCACGAACTCGAGACAAAGCGATCGCAGTTCAATGCTGCGCTACAACAGTCACTCGGCCTTTCTCTCGTAGCAAACGTCTCCGACGGTTCTGGTCCGCAGCGGTCAGGCCCCGGTGGCGATGCATCTCTACAGCTACCTTCATCGCAAACGCTCGTCCCCGGCGACTCGCTCAAGGTATCTGTTCACGTAGCCAATCAGGGCAAGCAACTCGTCTCCCTCAGCAAGGTCGAGGTGAAGTCCGAAGCAGGTCCCGGCTGGACCATAACCGCAGGAAACCCCATCACAGGTCCACTCGCATCAGGCGACGCCCGCGACGAGACATTAGCCGTTACCGCTCCCAAACAAGCCGAACTTACCAAGCCATACTTTAGCCGCCCCAATCTCGAGCAGTCCTACTACGACATCAACGACCCTCGCTATCTCAATCTGCCCACACGCCCCTATCCTCTTCTGGCTGAAGCCACCGTCGCCTATCAAAACGTCGACATCAAGCTCACGAGCGTAGTCCAGACCGTCCACCGAATGAACGGCGACGGCCCCGTCCTCGAGCCTCTCCTTGTAGCTCCCGCCATCTCAATCAGAGTCTCTCCTATTGCCGGCATCGTCCCCGTCATGAGCAGCACGTTTGACCTCCACGTCCAGCTTCACAGCAGCGTAAAAGGACCAGCAAAGGGACAGGTTCACCTCGATCTTCCCAAGGGCTGGACGTCCAACCCCGCGGCAGCCGATTTCGCAACCACGCGCGAAGGCGAAGACCTCAACCTAACCTTCACGGTCACGCCCGGTTCTGTTCAACAAAAGCCCTACACCATCACTGCTGTGGCCGAATACAATGGCGAAAAATACACCCAGGGCTTTGAGACCGTAGGCTACCCCGGTCTGCGTCCCTACCCGTACTATCGTCCCGCGAGCTATCGCACTACAGGTGTCGATGTGAAGACTGCACCTAACCTCAAAGTCGGTTACATCATGGGCACAGGCGATGACGTTCCCATGTCACTTCAGGATATCGGCATTCATCCCGTTCTGCTGTCTCCACAAGACATCGCCACCGGCGATCTCTCGCAGTACGACGCCATCATCCTCGGCATTCGAGCCTACGCAGCCCGTCCCGAACTCAAGACCTTCAACAACCGTCTACTCGACTACGCAAAGAGCGGTGGCGTCGTTATCGTCCAGTATCAAACCCAGGAATACGATCACAACTACGGTCCCTATCCGCTCACACTCTCTGGCGATCCCGAAAAAGTAGTCGAAGACGACTCCAAAGTTCAACTCCTCGCCCCGAAAGACCCAGTCTTCAACTGGCCCAACAAGATCACGACAGCCGACTTCAACAACTGGGTCGAAGAACGTGGCCACGGCTTCATGCGCAATTGGGATCCCAAATACATCGCCCTCACCGAAATGCATGATACCGATCAGGACCCCCAAAAAGGAGGTCTCCTTTACGCCCGCTACGGCAAGGGATACTACGTCTACATGGCCTACGCATTCTTCCGCCAGATGCCCGACGGCGTGCCCGGCTCCTTCCGCATCATGGCAAACCTGATCAGCATGGGCAAAAATCCTGACCTCGCCAAAACTGCAGGCAACTAACTACGTTCAACCAGGCTGCAGTTGCGTTTCTTCTTCCAGCCCAGACTGATCAGGTGCCCCATCCATGTCGCAGTCTTATCGCGACATGGGTGGGAATGAAATCGGTTTGCTCCGTCAGCTTTTGCCGTTCTTTCTTTTCATCGCTATCTATCAATAGACTGGTTCAGAGGTGATCAGCGCGATGCCAGCCACCAGAACCTACCCTCACGCTATGCTCCGCGAAATCTTCGAGCAGCCTTACGCTATCGCCGATACACTCAACGCCTACAGCGACGGCAACAGTCTCCGCGAGGAAGTCTTCGAGCCCGCACTCCATGCCCTCGTCGCGAAAGAGAGCCTTCTCATCTCCGCCAGTGGCTCCAGCCGTCACGCTGGACTCTTCGGCGAAATCCTCTTCGAAGACCTTGCCGGCATCCCCGTCGATGTCGAGTACGCCAGCGAGTACATCTATCGCTCTACACACACGCTCAAAAATCCCTGCTTCCTGGTCATCTCGCAATCCGGCGAAACCGCCGATACCTCCGAAGCCCTTCGCGAAGCCACTGCGCGCGGGACAACAACAATCGCCATCACCAACAAACCGGAATCCACCATGGCAAAGCTGGCTGACTGCTCCCTCCCAACCATGGCAGGCGCAGAGCGAGCCATTCCCGCGACCAAAAGCTTCACCACACAACTCACCGTCCTCTCACTGCTTGCCCTCTTCACCGCTCGCATTCGAGGACGCATGACCCGCGCCGTAGTAGAGTCGCACCTCCACGAACTCCACACTATCCCTGAGGCAATGACCGCTGCTCTACCCCAGTGGGAAGCCAAAGTATCCGCGCTCTCCGCTACTCTTCATACCGCCGAGACCTTCCTCTTCCTCGGTCGCGGAGTCCACTACCCCATAGCCCGAGAGGGCGCGTTGAAGCTCAAAGAATCTGCCTACATCCAGGCCGAAGGCTATCCCGCTGGCGAACTCAAACACGGCCCCAACGCCCTCGTAAATCGCCTCACGCCGCTCGTCGTCCTCGCCACCCGCGACCCTCACGCCCCGGACTCCCTCCTCCGCTACGAGAAGACGTTAAACCTCCTCCGCGATATGAAGAAACAAGGCTCCGAAGTCATCTCCATCGTCAACGAGGGAGACACTCAAATCACCGAACTAAGCAGCCACACCATCGCCATCCCGCAGTGCGAAGAGTACATCTCACCAATCTACGAAGTAGTTCCCCTCCAACTCCTCGCGTACTTTATGGCCATCGGCCGCGGAATCGACGTAGACAATCCCCGCAATCTCGTAAAAGCAGTGGTTCAGGAATAGCAGGCGATTATTTCCTAAACCATACTGAGAATCTTCACCACTCCCGCCGCCAAGGCCGCTCCCATCAAAGGCCCCAGCACCGGCACCCAGGCATACCCCCAACCCGACCCACCTTTGCCGGCAATCGGCAGTAAAGTATGCGCGATACGAGGCCCAAAGTCACGAGCAGGATTAATCGCATAACCCGTAGTACCACCCAGTGAAAGTCCCACACCCCACACCAGAGCGCCCACCAGCATCGGTCCCAATCCAACCGCCACACCAGCAGGAGCCACGCGCTTCGAGAACAAAGCCGTAGCCACCAGCACCAGCACAAACGTACCCAGCACCTCGCTGAAGAAGTTCCAAACAGGCTTGTACACGGCCGGTGCAGTAGCAAAGCAAGCGAACTTCGTATCCGTATCCTCGGTCAACTCCCAATGCGGCTTGTACTGTAGCCAAACCGCCACTGCTCCGAAAAACGCGCCCAGTACCTGCGCTGGAATATAAGTCACCAGCCGTATCGGATTGCCCGTCATCATCACGGAAGCCAGCGTAAACGCAGGATTCAGATGTCCGTCCGAATCCCCCAAAGCCGCACTCACCGCAACTCCTGCGAACACCGCAATAGCCCATCCAGCCGTAATCGATATCCATCCGGCGTTCTGCGCCTTCGATTTGTTTAACAATGCCCCAGCAACAACACCATTGCCCAGAACAATCAGAACAAACGTACCAACGAACTCACCAATCACAGCAGACCAATCGACCATCGTCCTCACTCTTCCTCGTAAACATATCCTTGCGCCACTGTGCGAAAGTCCTGCAGGTCTTTATCGCACCAGTCCTTGCTTCTTCCTAATTCTTTAGCAAGCACATCGGCCACGATCGGCGCAGCTTCCATCGCTGCTCGAGCATCAAGAAACAGCGCCCGCGTTCGCCGAGCCAACACATCCTCAACCGTACGAGCCATCTCAAATCGTGCAGCCCAAACCACCTCACGCAGCCGATACGGAAGCCGCGGATGCAGCAACCCATCCAACCCTGGCTCATCCTCCGACAACTTCTGCAACAAAGGCAGATCACGTCCCATAGACCCGCTCTGACTCAGCCATCTTCGCAGACTGATCGGTCCACCCATGCAACTTCAAATCCAGAGTTCGCGAAGCTACCTTCGCCAAACCAGCAACCTCAGCAGCATGATCGATCGCATCTTGACCCATCCTCCGATACGTCGTCCACTTCCCGCCAGTCACCGTAACCAGCCCCGATTCCGACACCAGAATCGTATGGTCTCGAGACAGCTTCGACGTCTTTCCATCACCCTTCTTCACTAGCGGCCGCAGCCCCGACCACACGCTCAAAATCTCTGCAGCCCTGGGCCTGCGCCCAAAGTAGCGCTCAATATGTTCGAATAGAAAACGTCTCTCTGACACCATCGAGCGTGGCTCCACCACAGCGCGATCCACGCCCTCATCCGTAGTCCCCACAACGGTGGCCCCATGCCATGGAATAGCAAACAACACCCTCCCATCCGCAGTCTTCGGAACCATCAAAGCCGAACTACCCGACAGCCATGAGTGCGGTAGAACAAAATGCGTCCCCTGGCTCATAGCCAGCAGCGACCCACGTGCCGCCCCATCCATCGCCAGAAGATCCTCCGCGAAAACCCCCGCCGCATTCACCACTACTTTCGCCTGTAACTCAAACTCGCCGCCACCCTCAATATCCCGCGCCTTTACTCCAACGGTCTTACCGCCTCGCTGCAACAGCCCTGTAGCCTCGACATAATTAATCGCCACCCCGCCAAGCTTCTGAAAGGTCCGCAGTAGCGTAACGACATAACGAGCATCATCAAATTGCCCATCGTGATAAAGCACGCCCCCGCGCAACCCTTCACGTGCAATCTCCGGAAGCATCTCAATCGTGTTCTCCCGTGAGAGCAGCTTCGACGCGCCAAACGAAAGCCTCCCCGAAAGGCGCTCATACACCTTCAACCCAAAACCATAGTAGGGAAGCGTGAAGTAGCTGAACGCCGGAACCACAAACGAAAGATCATGCACCAGGTGCGGAGCATTCCGCAGCATATGTCCGCGCTCTCGCAAAGCATCCAGCACAAGCGTCACATTCATCTGCTCCAGATACCGCACCCCGCCATGCACCAGCTTCGTACTCCGGCTCGATGTTCCCTTGGCAAAATCGAACCGTCTCCACCAGCACAGTCTCGTATCCACGTGCAGCAGCCTCCACCGCAGCTCCCAATCCGCTGCTCCCCCGCCAACTACCAGCACATCCCAAGGCCCAGTCTGTTCGCCGAGCGTCCGCAAAATCTCCTCGCGTGCACTCACCCCAGCGTCTCCCCTTCGCGAGTCCATCCCTCTGCGCGCTCCAACGCCTTATGCCACGTCTCCCGCACCTTCTTCCGTGTCGCTTCATCCATCTTCGGCTCAAACACCCGGTCCACCTGCCACTGTCGTGCAATGGCCTCCTTGTCTCGGCCAATACCCCACAGCAATCCCAGCCAGATAAGCCGCGCCCAGCACCGTCGCCTCCGCATTCTTCGGTCGCACTACATTGATCCCCAGCACATCTGCCTGTATCTGCATCAGCAGTCCATTTGCCGAAGCCCCGCCATCCACCCGCAACTCCGCCAGACGGCAATCCCGAATCCGCTTGCATCGCTCCCAGAACGTCAGTCACCTGCAGCGCAATTCCTTCAAGCGCAGCCCGTGCAATATGCGCCCTAGTAGTCCCCCTCGTCATCCCCAGCAGAGCGCCCCTCGCGTACTGATCCCAATGCGGAGCACCCAACCCCGCAAACGCCGGTACCAGCACCACGCCATTCGAGCTCTCCACCGAAGCCGCCAACTCCTCCACCTCAGCCGAAGTTCGAATCATCTGCAACTCATCCCGCAGCCACTGCACTACCGCGCCAGCCATCAACATGCTGCCTTCCAACGCATACTCCACGCTATCGCCAATCTTCCACGCAATCGTCGTCAGCAGCCTGTTCTTCGAGGCCATCGGCTTCGATCCCGTATGCATCAGCATGAAGGCGCCCGTGCCAAACGTACACTTCGCCATCCCCGGCGATGTACACATCTGTCCAAACAACGCCGCCTGCTGATCCCCTGCAATCCCCGCAATAGGAATCCCGGAAAACAATCCGCTCGTCGTCCCGCAGCGTCCACTCGAAGCCACTACCTCAGGCAGCATCGACCGCGGAACATCCAGCATCCGCAGCAACTCCTCATCCCACTCCAGCGTATGGATGTTGAAGAGCATCGTCCGCGAAGCGTTCGTCACATCGGTCACATGCCGCTCACCCTGCGTCAGCTTCCATATCAACCAGCTGTCCACCGTCCCAAACGCCAGCTTCCCAGCCTCCGCCCGTTCCCTCGCTCCGTCGACATGATTCAAAATCCAGTTGATCTTACTGCCCGAGAAGTAAGCATCCGGCAGCAACCCAGTCTTTGCCTGAATCGCATCCCCATCCCCACGCTCACGCAGAGCATCGCAGAACGCCGCCGTCCGACGATCCTGCCACACAATCGCGTTATAGACCGGCTCACCCGTCTCCCGATCCCAAACAACAGTAGTCTCCCTCTGATTCGTAATTCCAATCGCGGCGATATCGTGTTCCGTCAGATCAGCCGCAGCCAGCGCCTCTGTCGCCACGCCACTCTGCGAAGCCCATATCTCCGTAGGCGAGTGCTCCACCCAACCCGGCTCCGGAAATATCTGTTTAAATGGCCGCTGTGCAATCGAAACCACCGTGCCAGCCTCATCCACCACCATGGCCCGCGAACTCGTAGTCCCCTGATCCAACGCCAGAATGTACTGTCTTCCCGCCAAATTAGCACACCTCAATTTTCAACGCAGGATTAGAGCACCAGCTCCGCCCACGAAAATCATTCGAGCAACTCTACATTGGGTCCAGCGGTAAGACCAGCGACTACTTCGATCCCGTACTCCACCCCACCTTCACCTTGTTCGCTGCATTCTGCTGCTTCAACCACGTATACAGAGGCTGAAAATACTCAATCATCGGCCCAGCATCCAGATGGTCCTCTCCGGTCATGGTCTTCAAAGTCTGCTGCCAGGGCTGCGATTGCCCAGCCTCCAGCATCGTATTCAACTTCGCCCCAGCCTCCTTGCTCCCAAAGAAGCTGCACCGGTTCAGTGGCCCTTTATAGCCCGAAGCATCACACATAGCCTTGTAGAACTGGAACTGATACACCCTCGCCAGAAAATACCGCGCATAAGGAACATTCCCCGGTATGTGATACTTCGCACCCGGATCGAAATTGGCCTCTGTCCTCTCCACCGGCGGCGCGACTCCCTGATATTTCTCTCTCAGCTCCCACCACGCCCTGTTGTAATCCGCCGGCTTCGTCTCACCGCTAAATACCTGCCACCGCCACTTATCAATCAGCAAGCCAAACGGCAGAAAAGCAATCTTATCCAGCGCCGTCCGCAACTGCAGTGGAATATCCGCCTCAGCCGGAGGAATCTCATCGATCAGCTTCAACTGCTTCAAATACTCCGGAGTAATGGAAAGCGCAATCGAGTCCCCAATCGCCTCGTGAAATCCATCGTTCGCTCCGTTGCGAAACAGGAATGGTTGCTTCCGGTAAGCGCGCTGATAGAAGTTGTGCCCCTGCTCATGATGCACGGTCGTAAAGTTGTCCGCGTCTATCGTGATGCACATCTTGATCCGCAAATCCTGATCGTTATCAATATTCCACGCACTCGCATGACACACCACATCGCGGTCTCGCGGCTTGATAAACTGCGACCGCTCCCAGAACGTCGCCGGCAACGGCTCAAACCCCAGCGAAGTAAAAAATCCCTCGCCATACTTCGCCAGTTTCTTCGCTCCCTCAAGCGGAGGCACATCACCGATCTGCTTCTTCAGTGCACCCTCAAGGTCATACATTTTGAATCCGCTCGCTACCGGCGCCGGAGCAACGATCTCATAGATATTTCCCCACTCCTGCGCCCACATATTTCCCAGCAGATGCGCCGGAATCATCCCATCCGGTCTTTCAGCCGCCGCCCCATACTTCTCAATCAGTTTGAATCGCACATATGCATGAAGCTCCTTGTAGAGTGGTTCAAGCTGCTTCCATGTCCTCTCCAACTCAGCCGAAAACTCCTCCGGCTTCATGTCATATCCCGACCGCCACAGAACCCCCGTATCCTTGAACCCAAACTCCCTCGCCCCTTGATTCGAAAGCTCCACCAGCCGCGCATACTTCTCCCGCATCGGCGGCGAAATCGTATGCCAACCCCCCCACAGCTGCTGTAGTTCCTTCGGGTCGCGCGACTTCGCCATCAGCACATCAAGCTGGTCAATTCCAAGACAATTTTCCGCATCACCTGTTGAAGCAGTTCCCGTCGAACCTCCGCGGCAATACTTTGCCTTCCCATACATTCCATCCAGCGCGCTCGACACCTGCGTTAGTTCCGCCACTAGCTTCGGATCAGTCGGAGTTCCATTCAATCGCAGCAGCATAAATTTCCGTGCCAGATCAGGCGGCATCTGCAACCCATCGAATCGCCGCGCCGCAACTACGAACTCATTCGTCTTCGTCAGCAGACGCTCGTTCGCCTTGGCCGAAATGGCCTCCGTATCGTCAGTAATGAAAGTTTCCTGAACCCACGCCGCGCGGTTGGCCTCATTATTCGAGGCGAGCAGCTCCGTCTCCACTCGATCCATGAATGCCTGAGCCTCTGCCACAGTGGGAGCCGCACTCGCCGTAGAAGTCGGGTTCTGTGCAGCGGCGAAGATCGGAAGGAGCATTACTGCGATAAGCACATTCGGTAAGCGCATGGCGGGAGTGTACCGCTAACCAATGGCGACAGGAAACAGCGCTGCCCTTACCTCGGCCGCATTTTTTCCTGTGATGCGAAGCATCTTCGCCCGCCCAGTCATCCCAGCCACCAGCGAAACTCGCCCCCTCGGAATCCCCAGCAACTCAGCCACAAATGCAATCAATGCTTCATTCGCCCGCCCATCCACTGGAGGAGTCGTCAGCGAAATCTTCACCGTGCTGCCATGAATCCCACTCACCGCACTCCTCCGAGCCCCCGGATGCACCCGCACACTCACCGTACAACCATCCGCCACGTCTCTCGCAAAATCGTCCATCACGTCGCCGCCGAATACACACGCTTCCCAAAGATGCTCGTCCCCACCCGAACACAGTTGCTACCCTCTTCAATCGCCACGGCAAAGTCATTCGACATCCCCATCGAAAGCTGCGTCACTCCCGCAAATCGTGCCGCTGCCTCATCCCGCAACCGCCGCAACTCCTTGAAGTAAGGCCGTGCCACCTCCGCATCTTCCGACCACGGAGGCACCGTCATCAAACCCACCGCCAACACAGCCTTCAGCCCCGACATCGCCTCCAGCAACCCCATCAACTCAGCCGGTGCAACCCCATGCTTCGATTCCTCATGACTCAACTTCACCTCAATCAGCACCGGCAGCTTCTTCCCAAGCGCAACCGCCGCACTATCCAGCCGCTGCGCAATCTTCAGCGAGTCAACAGCATCGATCGCATCAAACAACTCCGCCGCCTTGTTCGTCTTGTTCGACTGCAACGGCCCAATCAAATGAAACTTCGCATCGCTCAACCCACCCAGCGCACCCGACTTCTCCTGAAACTCCTGCACCCTATTCTCGCCAAAGAGCCTCTGCCCAGCCGCATAAGCTTCTAAAATTGCTTCTACCGGATGCACCTTGCTCACAGCCATCAGCGCAACATCACTCTCACTCCGTCCGGCCTGCCGGCAAGCCTCAGCAATCTGTTCCCGCACTCGGGCAATATTCTCTGCAATCGACATATACCTGCATCTTACTTTGAAATAAAACACTCGGAGGCGCGCAACAAATGTGGACAATTCTTCTTCTGACCGGGTCAAACATCTTCATGACCATCGCCTGGTACGGACACCTAAAGCACAAGGATGTAGCACTCTGGAAAGTCATCCTTATCAGTTGGGGCATCGCCTTCTTCGAGTACTGCCTGCAAGTCCCCGCCAACCGCATCGGCTCCGCCACATTCTCGCCCTCCCAGCTCAAAGTCATCCAGGAGATCATCACCTTAAGCGTCTTCGGAGTCTTCACCGTCTACTACTTCGGAGAGCGGCTCCACTGGAATCACGCCGTAGCCTTCTGCTGCCTCATCGGCGGAGCCTTCTTCATGTTCCACAAATTCTGACCAATCGATGCGCAGAGAAAAGGGCCAGTCGACATCATCGGCTGGCCCTCATCACTTCCATCAAGTATGGATCTATCTACCGTGCCCTTCCAGATACTTCTCCACCTCAAGCGCCGCCATGCATCCCGACCCCGCAGCCGTAATCGCCTGCCGATACCGCCGGTCCTGAATATCCCCGCAGGCAAACACGCCAGGAATCACCTCGCCATTCAGCGTCGTAAGCACGTTGTTCTTTGTCAGGATGTACCCATCCTCATCGAGATCCAGCATCCCCTTGAACGCCGAGGCATTCGGAGTGTGCCCGATCCCAAGAAACATCGCCGAAACCGTAAGAATCGACTCCGTCCCCGTGCCGCGGTTCTTCACCCGCAATCCCTTCACATCTTTTTCTTCAACGCCGATGACCTCTTCCACAGTCGTATTCGTCACGAACTCAATCTGCGGGTGAGCCATCGCTCGCTCCAGCATGATCGGCGAGGCACGGAATTTCTCGCTTCGATTTATCAGCGTGACCTTGGTCGCAAACCGCGTCAGAAACAGCGCTTCTTCCATAGCGGAGTCGCCCCCGCCGATCACAGCAATCTCTTTGCCCGAAAAGAAGAACCCATCGCAAGTAGCGCACGAGCTCACACCATGCCCAATCAGCGCCTGCTCGCTCGGCAGATTCAGCCACCGCGCACTAGCGCCCGAGGCGATAATCACCGTCCGCGTGTGAATCGTCTCTTTGCCGATGTTCAGCTCAAACGGCCGCTTCGTCAGATCGATCGAGCTCAGGTGAGCCATCTTCAGCTCCGCCCCAAACCGCACCGCCTGCTTCTTCATGTTCTCAATCAGTTCCGGCCCTTGAATTCCCTCCGGCCATCCCGGGAAGTTCTCCACCAGCGTCGTAATCGAGAGCTGTCCACCCGGCTCATGTCCTTCAAGCACCAACGGCTTCAGATTTGAGCGTGCAGCATAAATGGCAGCGGTAAGTCCGGAGCATCCGGAACCGAGGATAACAGTGTCGCGAGTCGTATTTTCACTCATATTGGCTCCACTAGTGTAAATGCGCGGCAGAGCAAAAGGATGCAAACCACCCCTCAGACCAGGCAGCGACGCCTTCGAAGGAACCAATTTAGGAGATTGTCAGCTAGCTAACCGGCTGCCGCGACCACGCAATGGTCTGTTCGAGCCCGTAAGCCAGATCCGAGATCACTTTATAGCCAAAGGCCTGCTGTGCGAGCGATATATCCGCCAGCGAGTGCTTGATATCGCCTTCGCGCTCAGGCGCATGATTGATGCCACCGCTATAGCCGGTGATACGCTTCACCTCTTCGTACGCTTCGAGCAGCGTTGTACGGCGACCCGTGGCCACGTTGAAGACCTTGCCCGAAACATTGGAAGCGGGAGCCTTGGCTGCAAGCAGATTCGCGCTCACAACGTTGTCGATATAGACGAAATCCCGGCTCGTTGTGCCATCGCCAAAGATAGTAGGTGTCTCACCAGCCAGCATCAGCGAGATAAACCGGGCAAGAACCCCGGAGTACTGCGACGACGGATCCTGACGCGGTCCAAAAACATTGAAGTAACGCAACGCGACTGTCTCAAGCCCAAAGACACGAGCATAGCTAGCAAGATAATGTTCCCCTGCGAGTTTTTGGACAGCATAAGGCGAGAGCGGCGCAGGCAGCATAGCCTCAGTCTTGGGAAGCGTTGGATCGTCCCCATAAGCCGCGGACGAAGCCGCATAAAGAACCCGCTTCACCCCAGCCTTGCGGGCAGCCTCAAGAACGTTGAGAGTACCCGTAAGATTGGGTCCATTCGTCCCAATCGGATCGGCCACAGATTTAGGCACCGAAGGGATAGCGGCCTCATGAAAGACGTAATCGACGCCTTGGCAAGCCGAAGCCAGCGCGTGTTCATCGAGCACATCTGCCTCACGAAAATCGATCTGGCTACGAATTTCTTCGATGTTGCCAAGGTTGCCGGTCGAGAGATCATCGAGACCACGAACCTTCGCTCCTTCCGCGAGAAGAGAGCGCGCAATGCTGGAACCAATGAAGCCTGCGATGCCGGTGACAAGAGCGGTAGACATTCGAACTCCAGGGATGTGTAGACAGTCAAGCTGCCGTCGTTATCAGGGTAAACCAATGGACCATCGAAGAGATCGCATGAGTGCTACACCGAAGGTGGGATAGCTCGACCTCACAAAACCAACTCGCCGGCAACGTTGCTGTGTACCGTGGAGCCGAGTATCTTTCTAGTGCATGAAGACGAAATGGTGTGCGGTGTTGATTGGATGCTTGTTCGCGAGCAACCTGCTGATGGCACAGAGCCCTTCCGACAGTTCGTTGCTCATTTTGTCGAAGCGTGGTCATACCCTGGCGATCGTCGATCCTTCAAACCTCAAGGTTTTGGCGAAAGTTCCGGTAGGCGATGATCCGCATGAGGTAATTGCTTCTGCGGATGGCCGGACGGCCTATGTTTCGAACTACGGCGGAGGGTCCCTGCATACGCTGGCCGTGGTAGATCTGGTGGGACAGAAGGCGATGCCGGCGATCGACCTGGATCCCCTGCGCGGACCACACGGGCTGACATTCGTTGGAGGGAAGACGTGGTTTACGGTCGAGGGTTCGAAGGCGATTGGCCGCTTCGACCCGGTAGCCCAGCGGGTCGATTGGGTGATGGGAACCGGGCAAGACCGGACCCACATGATCTGGGTCTCAGAGGATCAGAAAAAAATTGTCACTGCAAATGTCGCTTCGGGAACGATGACGTTGATGGAACTAATGGCGCGCCGCCAGGGCCCAGGCGGTCCACCTCCCGGACCAAGGCCTGCGGGTGCGCCAACTGGACCTCCACCGGGACCTCGTGGCCCCGATTGGGAGGCAACGGTGGTGAAGGTGGGAAACGGCCCGGAAGGCTTCGATGTACTGGGCGACGCAAAGACGATATGGGTTGCGAATGCTCAGGATGGAACCGTGTCGGTGATTGATTTCGCCAGCCGGAAGGTCATCGATACGCTTGCGGTAGACGCCAGGGGAGCGAATCGGCTGAAGTTTACGCTGGATGGAAAGACAGCGCTGATTAGTTCACTCGGCGGGTCTGAACTCGTATTTGTGGATGTACCCTCGCGCAAAGTCGTAAAGCGATTGAAAATTGGAACCGGTGCAGCCGGAATTGTGATGCAGCCGCATGGCGCACGGGCGTTTGTAGCCTGTTCGCCCGATGACTATGTTGCGGTGATCGATTTGAAGACGATGGATGTAGTAGGAAAAATAGACGCTGGCGGAGAACCAGATGGAATGGCCTGGGCGGTGCGGAGATAGAACGCACTGGAGGTCGAGCGAATCCCAATTCATTCCAAATAGAAAAAGAGGCGACCACTGTGGTCGCCTTTTTATTTGTAACAGTAAAAGCATCTTATACGCCCACAGGCTCGGCTACCTTCACATTCACCGGAGTCAGCCAGTTGTGGCGGTCAGGCTTAAGTCCATTGACGATGGCAAAGAACTCCTCATGCAGAGCCGTAGTGATTGGCCCCATCTTGCCGTCACCTACAAGAATGCGATCGACCGACCGCAGGTGCGTCACTTCAGCAGCCGTGCCGGTAAAGAAGGCCTCGTCGCAGATGTAGAGCATCTCGCGCGGCATCGCCTGCTCAACCACTTCAATGCCAAGCTGCTTGGCCAGTGTGAGAACGGAGCTGCGCGTAATGCCGTTGAGTACAGAGTTAGCTAGAGGCGTCGTATAGAGAACCCCGCCGCGAACCAGGAACAGATTCTCGCCCGAGCCTTCAGAAAGGTAGCCGTTCACGTCGAGCGCGATGCCCTCTGAATAGCCGTTAACCTCGGCCTCCATCCGGATCAGCTGCGAATTCATATAATTTGCGCCAGCCTTAGCAAGTGAGGGCATTGTGTTGGGAGCCAGCCGCGACCAGCTGGAAACGCACACATCGGCGCCTTCATTGCCCGGAACATATTTGCCCCATGGGAAGTTCGCGATATAAACCTCGACAGGCGACTTCAGAGGATTGACCCCAATCTCGCCGTAGCCACGGAAAGCGATAGGACGGATATAGCAGGGCGCGATACCGTTGGCCTCGATCACATCCACAACCGCCGTCGAAAGTTGTTCTACGGTGTAGGGCAGTGGCATCCGATAGATCTTGGCGGAGTCGACGAGGCGAGCCATGTGCTCGTTCAGGCGGAACACGCCCGCGCCATTGGGCTGCGTATAACAGCGGATGCCCTCGAAAACGGAGGAGCCGTAGTGAACAACGTGAGACATGACGTGGATATTCGCCTTATCCCAGGGAATCAGTTGTCCGTTGTGCCAGATATTTGCGGTGGTCTGTAAGGGCATGTGCGCTCCTGATGTGAAGATTAATTATAGCGAGTCAGCTAGCACCCCCTTAGCTCTGCCAGCGGATTTGTGACGAGACAGACCCGAAATGGACTCTGTCTCATCCTTCCGTAACCGTCCTGGTTTTCCTCTTTTTCCACTCCCATCCACATCTTCTGCACCAGTTCTGCGCCTTGCTATGCGGCTTCTCGAGTCCTACTCTCACAAAAGTGCCCAAGATCCCTCCCAAAGCGCCTGCTTGAATCCCGCCTCCGACGCGCCGATGCAGAAACTTCCACAGCTAAATCCTTGATTTTCCTCATCTCATTGAGGCAAGGGCGCATAAATAGGGGTATTCGCACAGCTAACACTACATCTTGTGCTTTATACTTGACACACCCCATAAGGGGCGGTACTTTTGCGACTGCAGCGTCCCTTAGTGATCCCCGGCAACACTGGTATTTCGTCTCGTTCTTTGCTTCGCCCCGCTCTTTACTGGCGTCCGACTTTTTAGCTCGGGAACCACAATCAGCGCCCTGAAGCTAAATTCGTGACCCCCGACTCACGGCGTGACCGTGAGACAAAAGCTTGAATTTTTCATCAAATTTAGAAGGAGCACCTCCCCATGGCGACCATTCCCAATCACACACACACACAGACGGCGACCAACGCCGCCGCCCCCTACGCCTCCCGGACCTCCGGCCTTACCTTCGACCGTTTCTTCACCCGCCCCGGCATCTCCCCCTACGACGAGATCGTCTGGGAGCTCCGCGACGCCGTCATCCAGGACTTCAAGGGCCGCATCATCTTCGAGCAGAAGAACGTCGAAGTCCCTGCCGACTGGTCCATGACCGCCACCAACATCGTGGCCTCCAAGTACCTCCATGGCCTCAACGGCACCGCCGATCGTGAGTCCGGCGTCCGCGCCCTCATCACCCGCGTAGCCGAGTCCATCCGCGACTGGGGCCTCGCCGGAGGCTACTTCGCCACCCAGCAGGACGCCGACACCTTCTACGCCGAGCTCGCCCACCTGCTCCTCAACCAGAAAGTGGCCTTCAACTCGCCCGTCTGGTTCAACGTAGGCTGCGACCGCCTCGAGCCCAACTCCGACGCCCAGAACTGGCACTGGAACCCGCACACCTGCGCCGTCGAGTTCTCCGTCACCGGCTACCGCAAGCCTCAGTGCTCCGCCTGCTTCATTAATTCCGTGCAGGACTCCCTCGACTCCATCCTCACCCTCGCCAAGACCGAGGGCATGCTCTTCAAGTGGGGATCGGGCGCAGGCTCAAACCTCAGCAACATCCGCGGCAGCATGGAAACTCTCAGCGGTGGCGGCACTGCATCCGGCCCGCTCTCCTTCATGCGCGGCTTCGACGCCTTCGCCGGCGTCATCAAATCCGGCGGCAAAACCCGCCGCGCCGCCAAGATGGTCATCCTCAACGTCGACCATCCCGACATCATGGACTTCATTGACTGCAAGGTCAGCGAAGAGAAGAAGGCATGGACCCTCGTCCAGGCTGGCTACGACGGCTCCGGCCCCGACTCCGAAGCCTACAGCTCCATCTTCTTCCAGAACGCCAATAACTCCGTTCGCGTCACCGACGAGTTCATGGCCGCCGTCGAATCCGACTCCACCTTCTACACCCGCACCGTCAAGCACCGCGCGCCGGTCAAGGAGTACCGCGCCCGCGACATCATGCACGCCATCGCCGAAGCCACCTGGCAGTGCGGCGACCCCGGCATGCAGTACGACACCACCATCAACCGCTGGCACACGAGCAAGAACTCGGGCCGCATCAACGCATCCAACCCCT
Organism: uncultured Acidobacteriaceae bacterium; assembly: GCA_963831665.1. Taxonomy (GTDB): domain Bacteria; phylum Acidobacteriota; class Terriglobia; order Terriglobales; family Acidobacteriaceae; genus Edaphobacter. Next base: position 180,582 of record CAWHRG010000002.1, read on the forward strand.
GCTCGGAGTACATGTTCCTCGATGACTCCGCCTGCAACCTTGCGTCCTTCAATCTCCTGAAGTTCCTCACTCCGGGAGGCCAGTTCGACATCGCCGCGTACCGTCACGCTATCGCCGTTGTCACCACCGCAATGGAGATCATCGTCGACGCCGCAGGCTACCCCACCGAGATGATCGCGAAGAACTCGCACGACTATCGCCCACTCGGCCTCGGCTACGCCAACCTCGGCGCACTCCTCATGGCCTTCGGTCTGCCCTACGACTCCGACGCCGGACGCGACTTCGCCGCCACCCTCACCTCCATCCTCTGCGGCGACGCCTACTGGCAGTCCTCGCGCATCGCCGAAACCTGCCCCGCCCTCGGAGCAGCCACTCCGCTCACCCAGCAGGCCCACATCGCTGGCGGAGCCTGCCCCGGCTTCTACGTCAACCGCGAGCCCTTCCTCGACGTCATCCGCATGCACCGCGCCGAGGTCAACAACATCGGCAAGTCCCGCCGCAGCGCCGAGCCCTTCATCGCTCCCCAGCTCGACGAGCTCGTCGAAGCCAGCCGCGACGCCTGGGACGGAGCCCTCGCCCACGGCGAGCGCTTCGGCTACCGCAACTCCCAGGTCACCGTCCTCGCCCCCACCGGCACCATCGGCTTCATGATGGACTGCGACACCACCGGCATCGAGCCCGACCTCGCCCTCGTCAAGTACAAGAAGCTCGTCGGCGGCGGCATGATCAAGATCGTCAACAACACCGTCCCCTCGGCTCTCTTCAAGCTCGGCTACACCAACTCCGAGGTCGACGCCATCGTCAGCTACATCGACGCCACCGGCACCATCGAAGGCGCGCCCCACATCAAGAACGAGCACCTCGCCGTATTCGACTGCTCCTTCAAGCCCGCCAAGGGCACCCGCTCCATCCACTACATGGGCCACATCCAGATGATGGCCGCCACCCAGCCCTTCCTCTCCGGAGCCATCTCGAAGACCGTCAACCTCCCGCAGGACGCATCTGTCGATGACATCGCCGAGGCCTACATCGAGAGCTGGCGTCAGGGCCTCAAGGCCGTCGCCATCTACCGCGACAACTCCAAGGGCTCACAGCCCCTCAACGTCTCCGCCGCCGACGGCAAGGCAAAAAGCACCAGAAAGAGGAAGGCTGTAGGCCCCGTAGCCGCCGGCACCATCGAGATCGAAGAGGCCGTCATCGCCGCCAAGGCCGCTGCTCAGGCGCGCATCTCTGCTCTCGAAACCCAGCTCAAGGCCATCACCGAAGCCGCCATGCAGAACTGCGACTCGGTCGACGCGCAGGCCCCGCCCCGCGCCGTCCGTCACCGTCTGCCAGCCGAGCGCGCCTCGGTCACGCACAAATTCGGCCTCTCCGGGCACGAGGGCTACATCACCGTCGGCCTCTACCCCAACGGCCAGCCCGGCGAAATCTTCATCCGCATGGCCAAGGAAGGCTCCACCGTCTCCGGCCTCATGGACAGCTTCGCCACCGCGGTCTCGCTCGCTCTCCAGCACGGCGTCCCGCTCCGTGTCCTCTGCGAGAAGTTCGCCCACACCCGCTTCGAGCCCTCCGGCTGGACCGGCAACGAGCAGATCGGCTACGCCAAGTCGATCATGGATTACATCTTCCGCTGGATCCAGATCCGCTTCCTCTCCGGCCACCAGCTCGACCTCTTCAGCGGCCTCGCCCCCCAGCACGCCGCCATCCCGGTCGAAGGAACGGTAAACAGCCCTGGCAACACCGTCATCCCCAGCCTCACCGCTTCCAACAGTGTCATCCTGAGCGGAGCGCGCAGCGCGGAGTCGAAGGACCCCGAAGGTCTCGCTAGCGGCACCCACAGCCCGAGTCTTTTAGCCTCGGACGACTACTACACCACCACGCCCCCACAACAGGGAATAGCCCCGGATCCAACTAACAACCCGCAACCTGCAACTGGCAACTTGTCCCTGGAAGACCGCGGCATCTACCACGCCGCCGACGCCATGAAGTCCATGTACGACATGGGCGACGCCCCAAGCTGCGCCACCTGCGGAGCCATCATGACCCGCAGCGGCTCCTGCTACCGCTGCATGTCCTGCGGCAGCACTTCGGGCTGCAGCTAGCCCTTGAAGCAAACTCCAGAAAACTACTACTACTGCAGTTTTTAGAAAGGCCCGCGTAAGCGGGCCTTTCTACGATTTACTAAGCGTCGTTGTGATCAATTGAAATTGCCGCATGACAATCGCTAGGGGATTCGGACGATAATAGATGAACCGAAAGCTAGTGGTCCTGGAGTTGTTCCAGAATCTGTAGTCAGCGAACCGGCGGCAGTCAATAACCCGGTCGAGCTATTAATTGTGTAACTATCGATAGTCGTCGACCCTATTCCGACTAAAACAGAACTTGAAGGATCTATCAAAAGTTGCCTGTAATACGTCTTACCTGTTCCGACGGAAACAGGTGTTGCAGTCGCAGCTCCGCTTGTCCCATCGATGGGAAACATCAAAATGCCCGGACTACTTACATTTGTAAGGTGTGAAGAGGCATAGAGAAACTTACCGTTAGGATGCATGACCATCTGATCTAAAGATACATTGGGCAGAAAAATAGGGGGACCAGGGACTGCACTAAGAGTGCCAGTCACAGGGTCAATGGAGAATGTGTAGATATAGTCATCGATGACGAACGTGGGGGCATTTTCAGGAAGGTGATAATGCAAAAAACTCGCATAAAGAAACTTCCCCGAGGGATGAAAAGTGATTGATCCGCCGATGAACTGTACACTAGGGTCGAGTAGCGAACTACTTGAAGCGGTAGCCACGAGAAAAGGCGATCCTGCAACTTCGGTAAGAGACCCCGTTGACGCATCAATTGTAAAAGTCGAGAGACTAATATTTTCACTGTTGTAGTCGTTGCACCAGGCATATATATATTTTCCGGTCGGATCCGCAGCTTGAAGAGTCCAGTCCACCGCCGATGTGCTGAGGATTGGACCTTCTTCGAGAGCGCCACCATCGCCAATCGTGAATTCCCTGATGCGCTGAGTGTAGCCATCAGAGTCGGAAGTATAGAGATATCGTCCCAATCCATCCATAGTCAGTCCCGTAAATTGACCAAAAGGGGTCTTCGGATTAAACATTCCAACGCTTGTAATAGGGGCGAGTTGGCCTTGTATTCCGGGAATACTGAAGCCGTAAATCCCATAATTGCTGGCTCCCTCGGAGGGAAATATGACCTCGTCTATGTTTATGAGGCTGGTTCCTCCTGCGTAAACATATTTATTTCCAGCTGAAGAAAAAATACTGGGTTGGCCAGACTCCATATTTAACTGCCCAAACTCGATGGTAGGAGCATTCACGGCATTCTGAAAATTGCTCAGCGCTCCCGTCGTAGGATTCAGACTGGACACACTTACGCTGTTGCCAGCATGCACACCTGTTAGGCCGCTATTCGTAAAATAAAGAAACTCGGAGCCCGAAGGTGGGCCGCTTGCAGGCGGATTCGATACAGGAGGTGGATTCAATACGGGAGGAGTGCCGCCGCCCGAAGGCGGATTCAATCCAGAAGACGATCCACCTGCTGCGCATCCAACCAGGAAAATTGAATAGCAAAGAAGGGAAAGATAGAAGAAGGATAGAGGGGAGACTTGCCGTACCTTTAATTGCAACCTGTTTCTCCGTCTTGATTCTGGCCTTGGTAGTGTTTTCGAAGTATAGCAATCCGTTTAATTCGGCGGGTGATCGTGGACTATATCTTTGCGCGGTCTTATCGCGCCAAGGATAAATTTCACCGAACGAAGCTCGAACCTCCGCACTCGGGAACATCGATCATGTAACCGGTGTCCAAGGAGATGTGGAGGATCTTTCCTATGGGCATGACCTCAGGTAGTAGCAAAGAACTACGGGCCGATATCAACGTCACCCCTCTCATCGATGTTCTTCTTGTACTGCTGATTATCTTCATGGTCATACAGCCAACTGCTATTCGTGGCCTCGACACTCTCCTACCGCAACCACCCAAATCCCCTGATCATGCTGAACAGCCGCAAGCAATTGTGGTTCAGGTCCTCGGCGACAAAGACCACGGAGTAACGTACAAGATCAACGAAACCTCGATGAACAAGCTCGACATTGAGCCGAAGCTCTCCGCAATCTTTGCAACTCGAACCGACAAGGCAATGTTCATCAAAGGTGACGCCGATCTGGACTTCTCTCTGGTAGCCGACCTCATCGATTACGGACATCAGGCCGGCGTCGACAACATCGGAATCATTACTCCACGAACCACCGCTCCCCAACAAACTAGGTAGACAAAACAAGCTTCTCAGCCACATGACTTCCTTCAAGCCCCCTCCACAATCCGGCCCTTGGTGGTAAGAAGCTGCGGCGTCAATGCAATCGCGATTGCGGCATGCAGAATGACGACTGGCCACAGCAGAGGGCCGTGGACCGTGGTGACTCCAACCCATACGAGCAGGATAGTCACACCGACATTGAACACAAAGAGACCCACCACGCCTTGACGTGATCCCGTTGCCGACGAAGGCAGACCAGCAATCCCCAGCCCAAGCAGGCCGACGCCGCCAAAGCGGGCAAGGGAAACGCCTACTCCCTCAGGCTTCATTGCGAACAACAGCACGCAGAGGAGGTCGGGCACTGCCACCAGCACCGCACCGACGATGATTTCGAGCCACGCCGCCACCATAACGATAGATCGCTGAAGCATAATCATCTCCCTCAGTACGAACTCACGCTAATATGGGCATTCGAAACCTCGAACTAGTGAAACACAAGGGGCACACCCTAAACCCCCTCGACGATCCGAAAATCCCTCTCCGCACCCGAACCAAGCGCATCCAACGCCTTCTTATAATCCGCACTCTCATACGCCGCCAGAGCGATCTCGTAGCTATCGAACTCAACCACGACCGTCATCTGCTTCAACCCATCCTCGTGAGCTGTCAACACACTCCCTGGCGCCACCAGCGTGCGCGCCCCAAACTTCCCCAGCGCCGCTACCGCCAGCGGGACATAATTCTTCAGCGCCATCTCGTCACTGACCGACCGGTACGCAACCACCCAATAACCCTTCTTCATATCGTTTCCTCTCTGGAATACATGAATGTTTCAATCGTAAAGGACGGTGGCCTTCCTCTTCACGCCCGATCCGCCTCTTCAACCGTAGCGAACCTCGGAAAGAATTTATCCACCTTGGTCAGCTCGAACAGCTGAACCACCCGCGAACTCACTCCCACCGCAACCAGCCGAACCCCTCTTCCCTGACACCGCACATAATGGCTGACGATCATCCCCAGCCCCGCAGAATCCATGTAGGGAACCTCGGTCAGGTCCAGGATATGGAGAGCATCCTGCCCACCTTCCTCCTCCGGCTCAAAGGTATTGCGAAGCGCGCTCGGCGAAAGCGAAGCGTGCATATCCCGAGCCGTAAACGGCCCCGTCAATCGAAAGATCACCGTGCCAGGAGTCTTGCCCTCAGTGCGTTCAATCGTAAACTTCGAACTCTTCCATATCTGAGCCGTTGCCATCGCGCGCGCCACTCCTTCTCGAATAACTACGTGGCAACCACACTACCACCGAGCCAGAAACCAGTCGTCCAGCCAAGGGTCCGGGTGCCCCATTCATGCGCGTACTTGCGCATGAGTGGGCATTCGAGCGAAGCTCGAACCGCTTTGCGACAATCCTTCCTCGTTGACCGATCCCCACTCCCCGCATACTGTTCTCCCCAAGGAGAACCCACGATCATGCCCACCCGAGCACTTCCTTGCTGCCACCACACCATCATCGAAGGCGACGAGCAACTCGTCATCGAGACCGCCTCCGGTCAACGCATCACCCTCCAGCAATCCTCCGCATCCGTCCTCATCGAAGACGCCAACGGAAACACCATCCGCCTCGACCCCACAGGCATCACCATCAACTCAGCAGCAAACGTCGTCCTATCCACCTCTCAGGTCGAGATCAACGCATCCATGGTCACCGTCAACGCGCCCATGGCAAAGTTCAGCGGAGTCCTCCAGACCGACATCCTCATCGCCAACTCCGTCGTCGCCAGTTCCTACACCCCCGGCGCAGGAAACATCTGGTAGCGCGTTAGCCTGAATAACCCTCCCGGGTGTATACATCCCACGGCTGTCCCAACACACTCAGCCGAACCTGCTTCCGAGGAGGAAACATCCCATGGAACAAAATCTCCTGTCACCAGAAGAATGGGCCAAGGCAGTCGCCGAATACGTCAAGAAGCAACCGACAGCGCACAAAGGCGACAAGATCCCCGTCGAATTCACCCTCAACGAAAATGTCGGAAGAAAGTGCCTCGAGATCTGCCTGGCCAGATCCGACTACGGTCCCATCTGCGTCTGCATCTTCCTGGATCCAAAGCACCTGACCCCCACGAAACAGCCATCAGGGCTTCTGTCACCCGCAGACTGGGCCAACGCAGTCGGCCAACACCTCGCCGCACAATCCAAGCAGCACAACACCAACAAGGTCACAGCCGAATTTACAGTCACCCCAGACGAAAGACGCGGCTGCCACACCATCTGCATCTACATCACCATTCCCCCACTCTGCTACTCGGACTGCTGATGAATCTTCCCTACCGCTCCTGTTTTTTTCCGAGATGGTAGTTCACCCCGAATCTCGTGGCCAGCTCATCCATTCCCGGATTGCTCGCCGCCAAATAGCCATTCGAAACATGAAAAAACACGAACGGGTCCACGCGCAGGTCGACCCGTTCTGACACTCTGAACAGAAGACCGGCATCAACCTGAATGTTGAAGTTGACATAACTAGCATTTTGCGAAAACGCCTTCTTGGCAAAGACCGCAGCCCCTAGCTTGCCGGTCAGGTAAGGCCTGATGGCCCTGGTGCTGCGCCACAGAAAGCGAAAGCCGAACGGCGAAACCGCCACCCCGGGAACCAGCTCCTGATTAGTGCTCTGTGCATTCCCCCAAAAATCCGAGACCGCCGGCTGACTGAGAATCATAATGGGAATAACCTCCACTACATAATCAACCTGTGATTTCAGTAAGTGGCCCCAGCTATGACGGTCGTACTCCACCCCGGTCGGCCAGGCATTGCAGCGTACCGTAGCGCTAAACAATCGATAATCGCCATCCGGAATCATGGTCGTTATGGCGATCTCACCCTCCACCTGCCGCTTCTCAGGCGGCTTCTTCGTCGGCACAATCGCTGATTCCGTCGGAATGTTCACCAACACCGCATTCTCCATCTCTTGAGCCACCGCGACTCGCGGACCAACAAGGCAGAGCACAGCCAGAACGGCGAGATAGCCGAAGCCAGAGCTACAGCCGAAATAACGATCAATCCGTCGCGGGGCGGACAGAGACCCGAAAAATCGATAAGTAGTCAATGGACCTCCACAACCACCTGGCAAGGAAGAAAAAACTTCAACTAGCAAAGAGATAAGTGACTGGCCCGGCCCAACGTTACATTACTTCAACACTGGTTACATATTTTTGTTTGCATCAAGTTGTCGTATCCGCGAAGGCACACCCTATGACGTTCTTGAGTCCTGATAGATGACATAGCCGAATCGCCCCATTTAGGCCTAAAAGAATGAATACTTTGCGCCCAGGAAACACCAAGGGCGAGATAGCCACCCACCCACCCGAATTTGCAGACAGCAAAGGATGACCGACAATAGAAAGATCATTCTGGAAGAGAGATCGCCCATGTCGTCCACGCTTTCGTTAGACCAGTCCCAAGCTTCTTCTACACAATCCACCCCCGCTCCGCTCGCCTTCCTCTACGAGCACCCGCTGTGGTTTGCAAACGTCTACGCTGAACTCGAGCGTCGCGGCACTCCCTTCCAGAAGCTCTTCGCGCCCGACTACTTCTACGCCATCGACACCGTCGATCGCCCTTCCTTCCGCGTCCTCTTCAACCGCATGAGCCCCTCCGCCGACCGTCGCCAGCACGGCTCCAGCATCTTCCACACCCTCTCCTGGCTCCGCCATCTCGAACTCCAGGGAGTCCGCGTCCTCAACGGCTCAAAGGCCTTCCAATACGAGATCTCCAAAGCCCTCCAGCACTCCCTCCTGCAATCACTAGGCCTGCGTTACATCCCCTCCCGCGTCATCCATCGCATCGAGCAAGCCATCCCCGCCGCCGAAGGCCTCCGCTACCCCATCATCGTCAAGCCCAACGTAGGCGGCAGCGGCGCAGGCATCGTTCGCTTCAACACACCCAGGGAGCTCGAAACCGCAGTCCGCGAAGGAAGCATTCAACTCGGCTTCGACCACATCGCCCTCGTGCAGGAGTTCGTTCCCGCCCGTGGCGGCTTCATCACCCGCGTCGAAACCCTCGGCGGCAAATATCTCTATGGCATCCAGGTCCACCTCAGCGGAGAAACCTTCGACCTCTGCCCAGCAGACATCTGCCAGACCGCCCGCGGCGAAGCCCTCAACAACGCCTGCGTCCTCGAAGCCTCCAAAGCCGGCCTCAAAGTCGAAGGCTACACCCCACCAGCCAGCGTCATTGCCGACATCGAACGCATCGTAGCCGCAACCACCATCGATGTAGGCGGTATCGAATACATCGTCGACGACCGTGACGGCGAGATCTACTACTACGACGTCAACGCACTCTCCAACTTCGTAGCCGACGCCCCCCGCGTCATCGGCTTCAATCCCTTCATCAATCTCGCGGACTATCTCGAGGCGGAGGTCGCACGTGTCAGCTAACGGGCAGGGAATTCGCTTCGGTTACTGGATGCCCGTCTTCGGCGGCTGGCTCCGCAACGTAGAAGACGAGCAGATGGAAGCCACATGGGCCTACACCAGCCGTCTCGCCCGCCGCAGCGAAGCCCTCGGCTTCGATCTCTCTCTCGTCGCTGAACTCAACCTCAACGACATCAAAGGCATCGACGCCCCCAGCCTCGACGCATGGTCCACCGCCGCCGCCCTCGCAGCCGTCACCGAAACACTTGAGCTGATGGTCGCCGTCCGACCCACCTTCCACTCCCCAGCTTTATTAGCCAAGCAAGCCGCCAACATCGACCACATCAGCAACGGCCGCCTCGCGCTCAACGTCGTCAGCTCCTGGTGGGAGCAGGAAGCACGCATGTACGGCACCGACTTCGAGCAGCACGACGACCGCTACGGCCGCACCTCCGAGTGGCTAGACGTAGTCAACGGCGTCTGGTCAAACCCAACCTTCTCTCACACCGGCAAGTACTACAAGACCGAAGACACAGTCCTCGAGCCCAAGCCCGTCCGCTCCCCCCGCCCTCCCATCTACGCCGGAGGCGAATCCGAAGCCGCAAAAAATCTCATCGCAGAGAAGTGCGACGCCTACGTCATGCACGGCGACTCTCCCGAGCACGTAGCCGCCAAAATCGCAGACATGCGCCAACGACGCGAACGCCTTGGCCTTGGCCCCATGCAGTTCGGCGTAGCCGGATACGCCTTCACTCGCGACACCGAAGCCGAAGTGAAACGCGAACTCGATCGCATCACCGACGTCAAACAGAACGCAAAGGGTTTCGCAAACTACGAGCAGTGGCTACGAGGCACCCAACTCGAAAAGAAGATGTCGATCGAAGAGTACTCCGTCTCGAATCGAGGCCTCCGTTCAGGCCTCACCGGAACCCCGGCACAGGTACAAGACCGTATCGGCGAATTCAAGCGCGCAGGCGTCGATCTCCTCCTCCTCCAGTTCAGCCCACAGCTTGAAGAGATGGAGCGTTTCAGCGAAACCGTCATCCAACCGCAGGCAAGCTCCATCGCCCAATGACGCAGCGGCTTGACCATGCACCAACGCATCATCCAAGATGAATCGCAACAGCAGGGAACATCATGCCAGCTCTCAAAACCTCGGCCCTCCGTCTTAGCGATATCGCCCCCGCCGTCATCCAGTCAGAGATCCGCGCCATGTCGGTCGAGTGCGACCGCGTAGGCGGCATCAATCTCGCGCAGGGAATCTGCGACACCGAACTCCCCTTACCAGTAGCCAATGGCGCCATCGACGCAATCCACGCAGGCCACAACATCTACACGCGCCTCGACGGCATCGCCACACTCCGCCACTCAATCTCCGAGAAGCTCCAGCAATACAACGGCATCACCGCCGATCCCAGACACCCAAGTCCTCGTCACCAACGGAGCAACCGGCGCCCTCTACGCATCCTTACTCGCACTGCTGAACCCCGGTGACGAAGTAATCATCTTCGAACCCTTCTACGGCTACCACGTCAGCACGTTGATCTCGCTTCGCATCCAGCCCGTAATCGTGTCTCTCACGCAACCCGACTGGCAGCTCGATCTCGACGCTCTCCGCCGCGCAATCACACCGCGCACCCGAGCCATCATCGTCAACACGCCATCCAATCCATCCGGCAAAATCTTCTCGCAAGCCGAGTGCGAAGCCGTCGCCAACATCGCCCTCCAGCACGACCTCTTCGTCTTCACCGACGAGATCTACGAGTACTTCCTCTTCGACGGCAACCGTCACATCTCGCTCGCCACTCTACCCGGAATGGCCGAGCGAACAATCACCATCTCCGGCCTCTCGAAGACCTTCAGCATCACAGGCTGGCGCGTGGGCTACCTCGCCGCAGACCCCCAATGGATCTCCGCCATCGGCTACTTCCACGACCTAACCTACGTCTGCAGCCCCGCTCCCTTGCAGTACGGAGCAGCCGAAGGCCTCCGCCAACTCCAAAACTCCGCCTTCTACACATCTCTCTCCACCGAATACCAACTTAAGCGCGATCAACTCTGCACCGCCCTCGCCGACTCCGGTCTCACCCCATCCATTCCCGACGGAGCCTACTACGTCCTCGCCGACGCCTCCCGCATCGCAGGCGCCACCGCCCGCGAGAAGGCCCGAACACTCCTCGCCCTCCACCGGAGTTGCAGCCGTCGCCGGGTCTGCCTTCTTCACGAACGGCCGCGGCGAAAATATCCTCCGCTTCTGCTTCGGAAAAAAGCCAGAGGATCTGGATCAAGCCTGCGCAGCTCTACGCTCTATATAGAAGCTGGGACAGAGACAACGTAACCGAGGCAACAGCACTTCATTAAGTGATTTATTTTGTTGTCCTTAGACTATTGCCCAGCATATCCTCTTTAGGCGTCCTTTCCGGGGCCTCCTTGATCAACGCCAGCTAAGTTCCGCCACATCAACCTCTACGGCCGCAAAATCGCTCATAATCGTTGACTCCGCCACAGGACTCAGCTATTCTTGAGACTCGCGCAGTCTCGCGTCTGTACGTCCTGTGTTTCTCTGCGGATCGGCATTATCGGGACCGTGGTGGATCCACCCGGGGCGGGCAGAAAGTTCGCCACCCCCAAAGCACCCACTCCTCAAGCCCAGGTTTCAGGCCTTGTTGCGCAACCCCGGCGGTTTAGCTCTTTTGCGTCTGAGCATCGTTATGCTCACGCGCTCGCTCTTCGCCGGTAATCGGTAAATTTTTCGCAAGACGCTTCAAAAATCAGCTTCACCATTCTTCATGCACCACGCCGAACATTGAAGACGGCAGAACCAAGGAGTAACCCAAACGATGTCCACAACGATTCCGAGCGGCAAAGATATCAAGCGTAAGTGGTACGTGCTCGATGCCAGCGGCAAGACCCTCGGCCGCCTCGCCACCCACGCCGCCTCTGTTCTCGCCGGCAAGCTCAACCCGCTCTACACGCCTTACATCGATATGGGCGATCACGTCGTGATCATCAATGCCGAGAAGATCGTCCTCACGGGCCTCAAGGCTGACCAGAAGCTCTATCGCCGCTACACCGGCTTCCCCGGTGGTCTCCGCGAAGAGTCCTTCGTCAAGCTCCTCGCCCGCCGTCCCGAGGCAATCGTAGAGCAGGCCGTCAAGGGCATGCTTCCCAAGTCCAAGCTCGGTCGCCAGATGGCCACCAAGCTCAAGGTGTACAAGGGCGGACAGCACCCGCACCTCGCACAGCAGCCCCAGCCGATGGAAATCGTCAGCTAGTTTTGAGTTGAGGAGCGGGCTTTAGCGTCCGCTCCTCGAAAGTTTTTAGGTAGGTCCGGGCTTTAGCCCGGACATCCAGGGCACCAAAAGATTTCGGGGCTTTAGCCCCTGAGCAAGTTCAAGGAGCATCATGGCAGATCTCGTCCAGTACTATGGCACCGGCCGCCGCAAGTCTTCGATCGCGCGCGTCTTCCTGCGCCCGGGCAGCGGCAAATTCACTGTCAACAAGAAGGAAGTTGACGTCTACTTCGTTACAGCACAGCAGCGCGCAGCAGCCAAGCGCTCGCTCGGCATCGCCGACATCGGCGAGACCTTCGACGTCATCACCACCGTTCGCGGTGGCGGCGTCATGGGCCAGGCCGACGCGGTCAAGCTCGGCATCGCCCGCGCCCTTATGGTGTTCAACCCTGAGCTGCGTAAAGCGCTCAAGTCCGAAGGCCTCGTTACCCGCGACTCGCGTGGTAAGGAGCGCAAGAAGTACGGTCAGAAGGGTGCTCGCGCCCGCTTCCAGTTCTCCAAGCGCTAATTCTTGGAGTCTGGCCCTGCGCCGCACTACGGGCCCTCGCAGATTTAGCCGATGCCGGACATCTCGTCCGGCATCGGCTCGCATCACCCTCATGCAGCCTCATCGCCTGAGGTAAGGAGTCAAATCTCCCGTACGGTCCAGACCGCAAGGTCCCCGCGGGATCAATCCAGGCACCGGTATTCTCCTCCGGCTGTCTTCACTAAGGAGCCACATTGGCAAATATCACTATGAAAGAACTGCTCGAAGCTGGCGTTCACTTCGGGCATCAGACCAAGCGCTGGAACCCCAAGATGAAGGAATACATCTTCGGCGAGCGCAACGGCATTTACATCATCGACCTTCAGAAGACCCTGAAGATGTTCAAGGAAGCGTCGAAGTTCGTCACCGACCTTACCTCCACCGGCAAGCTCATCCTCTTCGTCGGCACCAAGCGCCAGGCGCAGGACGCCGTCGCTGAAGAAGCAAACCGCGCAGGCATGCCTTACATCAACAGCCGCTGGCTCGGTGGTCTTCTCACCAACTGGGTCACCGTGCAGAAGTCGGTCAAGCGCCTCCAGGAACTGGACGACATGTCCACCGACGGCCGCTACGAGCTGCTCACCAAGAAGGAAGTCATCAAGCTCGAGCGCGAGCGCAAGCACCTCTCGACCAACCTCTCGGGTATCAAGAGCATGAAGCGCCTTCCCGACGCCATCTTCGTTATCGACTCGAACAACGAAGCCATCGCCGTCGCTGAAGCCCGCAAGCTCGGCATCCCGGTCGTAGCCGTTGTCGACACTAACTGCGATCCCACCGTTGTCGACTACGTCATCCCCGGCAACGACGACGCTCTCCGCGCCATCCGCCTCTTCACCACGAAGATCGCTGACTCGGCCTACGAGGGCACACAGATGGTCTCCGAGCGCGCCTTCGCCACCGAAGTAGCCGACGTCGACCAGGCCGAAGTCGCTCCCGAGCACATCGGCGAAGACGGCGAGGCCAACGAGATCCAGGCCTCCATCTCCGCAGCCGACAGCGACGAAGACGACAACGTCGACCTCGAAGCCGTCCTCGGCGGCAACATCCGCAAGGCCCCGGCCGCGGCATCGCTCGACGAGCCCGAGACGGCCATCGCCGAAACCGGAGCTTAATCGCTTCGAAACTAGCGGAATGGCACCGCATTATCACGTGCCGTAACCGCTTCTGATTATCTTGATGGGGGGCGCGGGCCTCAGCCCGCGCCCCCTTTCGCAGAAACCGCTACACAAGGAAACCTACATGTCTGATACCGCCGTAAAGATCGACGCAAAACTCGTCAAGGAACTCCGCGAAAAGTCCGGCGCCCCCATGGGCGACTGCCTCAAGGCTCTCCAGGAAGCCAAGGGCGACATGGAAGAGGCTTTCGTCGTCCTCCGCAAGCGTGGCATGGCCTCGGCCGCCAAGAAGTCCTCCCGCACCACCAACGAGGGCGCGGTCGGAACCTACATTCACGCCGGCGGAAAGATCGGCGTTCTCCTCGAGCTCAACTGCGAGTCCGACTTCGTCGCCCGCACCCCTGACTTCCAGGAGCTGCTCCGCGACATCGCCATGCACATCGCCGCCGTCGACCCCCGCTACGTCCGCAAGGAAGACGTCACCGCAGCCGACCTCGAGCGCGAGAAGGATGTCTACCGCGCCCAGGCCGCAGCAACCGGCAAGCCCGCGAACATCATCGAGAAGATGCTCGAAGGCAAGCTGAGCAAGTTCTACGAAGAAGTCTGCCTCCTCGAGCAGCCCTTCATCAAGGAGCAGACCCAGACCATCGCCCAGATCATCGCCACCAAGGTAGCCAAGCTCGGCGAAAACATCAGCGTCCGCCGCTTCGCCCGTTTCAAGGTAGGCGACCCGAATTGGACTGTAGCCCAGACCGCACAGGTAGCTTCCGAAGCTTCCGAATAGCTCTACCGTGATTCACACCAGGAGCCCGGGCGATATGCCCGGGCTCTTTATTTCGGGGCGCACTCACATCATGCGATACTTAGATTTGACATGTACAAAAGAGTCCTCCTCAAGCTCTCTGGCGAAGCCCTGGCCGCAGGCCGCGGTTTCGGCATCGATGCCATCTTCATTCACAAAGTAGCCGAGGAGATCGCAGCCGTTCACGCTCTTGGCTGCGAGATTGGTATCGTCGTTGGCGGCGGCAATTTCTTTCGTGGAGTAGCCCAGCAGGCCATCGACATGGACCGCGTCGCCGCAGACCACATGGGCATGCTCTCCACCGTCATCAACGCCATCGCCCTCCAGGACGCCATCGAGAAGCGCGGCCTCTTCTGCCGCGTCATGTCCGCCATCGAGATGCATCAGGTCTCCGAGCCCTACATCCGCCGCCGCGCCATGCGTCATCTGGAAAAAGGCCGCATCGTCATCTTCGCCGCCGGCACCGGCAATCCCTTCTTTTCGACCGACACCGCAGCCAGCCTCCGCGCCATGGAGATCAAGGCAGACATTCTCCTCAAGGCCACCTCGGTCGACGGAATCTATTCAGCCGACCCCAAGAAAGATCCCAACGCCACGCGTTTTGAGCAGATCACCTACAGCGATATCCTCCGCCTCAACCTTGGCGTCATGGACACGACCGCCGTATCTCTCTGCAAAGACAACAACATGCCTATGATGGTCTTCAGCATGCGCGAGCAGGGCAACATCGTCCGCGTCGTCAGCGGCGAAAAGCTGGGCTCCCTCGTCACTGCCTGAGACGAAAATCCTTTGTTATCCCGGGCTTTTTTTGAGCAATCGGGCCTCCTCGCGCGTCTGATCTTTTGGGCCCGAGTTTGCATATACCTCGAAGGCCCGACGCATCCAATCATCAGCACTCCTCCCTGAAGGCAGAATGATCTCTACCACCATCGACCCACGAAGCACTCTTGAACTAGACGCGCCGCCCTCGCCCGCAGCGCAACCCGCAAAGCCAGCCCGCAAGCCGTCTCTACCCGCCCTCACCGGCATCCGTACCTTGCTGGCGTTCAATATCGTTCTCTTCCACTTCACGCCGCCCCACCTCGGCCCGCTTCGTCCCTTTGTTCAGAACGGCTTCGTCTTCGTCAACGTCTTCTTCCTGATCTCGGGTTTCATCCTCACCTACAACTACTTCGACCGCGGCCCCTCGCTCGACAAGCGCGAGTTCTGGCTCGCCCGTTTCTCGCGGCTCTATCCGGTCTATCTTGCTGGTCCTCATCATCTCCCTGAGGATGGTCGGGATGGAGTGGCACGCCCGTCCGCCAGCGCAGTTCTGGACAGGCATGATCCTGACGCCCCTGCTCCTGCAGGGCCTCAGCCCAACACTCGCCACCTTCTGGAACACGGTCGCCTGGACCCTCTCCTGCGAGGTCGTCTTCTACGCTGCGTTCCCCTGGCTGATTCGCCTACCCTGGCCCCGCAAACCCTCTCGCCTGATCCTTCTGATCCTTCTCTTCTGGATCGGCAACATGCTTCCGTCCCAGCTCTATCTCCACTTCAATCCCGACAACCTCACCGAACCGGTCACGCGCTACACCTCCACCACGTGGATCCGCTTTCTCAAATACACTCCGCTGCCCTACGCCTGCACGTTTCTTGCTGGCGTGGCGCTCGCCCGCCTGCACCTTGTGGTTTCAATCACGCAGCGCCAGCGGTTTGCGATTGCGGCGGCCGCCCTGGCTGTCCTAGGAGTCTTCTTCTATCGGGTCTCTCCCCACGTTCCATACCTGATCATGCACGGCGGCATCCTGCTTCCCCTCTTCGCCACCATGATCTTCGGCCTCAGCGGACCCCATCCCATCTCATCCATCTTTGCGTGGAAGCCGATTCTGCTCATCGGCGAGAGCAGTTACTGTCTCTACCTGCTTCACTTCAACGTCTACATCCTGCTCCATCTCTATCGCATTCCAGAGCGCCTGCACATTGCCGCCTTCGACCCCTGGATCTCCTACGCGATCATCATCCTGCTCGCACTCCTCATCTACCGTTACGTCGAAAACCCCTCACGCACAGCCATTCTGCAACGCTTCTCCCGCCGCAGCAGATCATCACCAACGGAAGCTTTCAAGTAGAAAAACTCCCGGATAGAAGACCGGAGTTGGAAAGATCTCTGAGACGAGACTGCTGCCGCGGGCACGATAAAAATTTCAATCGTTTTTGTCTTTCTTTATTCAAGCCACAAACGCCACCCCTCCAAAAAACGTCATCTCGACCGAAGACGGCGCTTTTGCCGCCGTAGTGGAGAGATCCCTGTATCTCGTCTTGGCTCTTGTTGTTGCCTGTTTGATTCGTCACCGTGGTGACCGCACTTTATCTCGTCTTACTATCGGTCTTCACCACTGCGACTCTGGCCCCCAACCGCATCATCTCCCCCTCCTCCAACACAGTCACCTTCTCCTCGATCCCCAGCCTCTTCGCCTCCGCCATCAACCGTTCCACCGGCTCATGCATCGGCTCCCGCCCCAGCTTGAACGTCCCATAATGCATCGGAACCATCCACGCCGCGCCTAACTCCACAAATCCTCGCAGCGCCTCCTCCGGACTCGTATGCACTGCCCTATAGCTATCCGGAAAATAAGCTCCAATCGGCAGCAGCGCCACCATCGGCCTCAATCTCTTCCCAATCTCCGCAAATCCCGAAAAGTAAGCCGTATCTCCCGAGTGGTACACCGAGAACCTTCCACCCTCGATCACATACCCGCCATACCCCCGGTGCGTGTCATTGAACATCCGCGCCCCCCAGTGCCTGCATGGAGTCATCGTCACCTCCAGCCCGGCAACCTTCAGCCGCTTCCACCACTCCATCTTATGCACCTTCGCAAATCCCAGCTTCGCCACCAGGTCCTCCACCCCCTTCGGCACCACCACCTCAGGAGCCTTTCCCGTCAACCGCCGCGTAGCCCGCACCACCTGCCGCAGCGACGACATATCCAGATGGTCCATATGCGCATGAGTCAGCAGAACCGCATCGATCGCCGGCAGCTCCTTCACCAGCAGTCCTGCATGTCTCTGCCGCCGCAGCAGAACCAGCCTCTTCGAAAAAACCGGATCGATCAGAACATTCCTTCCGCTTACCTGCAGCAGAAACGAAGAGTGCCCGATAAACGTAACTCCCAGCTCTCCCGGCCCCGCCATCTCAGGCGGTCGCGGAGAACCGGCAATCGGCGCCGCATGGCTCTCCCTCGCCAGCCGCCAAAGCTGCCCTACCTTCGTCACCAGAAACGGCTGCTCACGCCACCATCGAAACATTCATCGCACCAAATAAAGGAGACGCCTTTTTCTCCTATAGACCTATAGATTAGACGCACCCCTGCAAATCCACCTGCCACCAGCTACCTTCGCACAAGCTCCCGGCATCTCTATCAGCAGCAACAGTAAGAGGAAGCACGCAGAGGGTACCCCCATCACCCGCGTCGATCACACTCTCGCCTCTTCCCCTGACTTCGTGCAGCAGCGCATCTGGAACTACGTCTCCCGCTCCCCGCTGCACTCTCTCTGGAACCTCCAGGGCATCCCTCTCGCCACAGTCGCCAAACGTACCTGGAAGTGTGTCTTCGCCGACAACCTCCTCGGTCGTGCCGCCGAACTAGGCTTCTACTTCCTCTTCGCTCTCTTCCCAACCCTCTTCAGTGCCAGCTCGCTACTTGGTCTCGCCGCTCGTTCCGCCTCCACCATCTACGTCGATTTACTCCGTTACCTCGCCCTCGTCATCCCCACCTCCGCGCTCGGCACCGTTCTAGCCACCTTCAACGAGACCACCGCGGCAGCCTCCTCCGGAAAACTTACCTTCGGCCTCATCGCCTCCATCTGGTCGGCCAGCGTCGGCATCTCCGCCATCCAGGAAGCCCTCAACACCGTCTACAAGGTCAAAGAGACTCGTTCCTACATCATGGCACGCCTCTCCGCCATCGGCGTCACCATCCTGCTCTCCGGCATCGCCACCCTGACGCTGGCCTGCATGCTCGGCGGAGACTTCTTCGCCCACCTGGTCCGCCACTCCATCGAGAACCACTTCTTCGCCACGTTCGTGGCCCTAATCTCCCGCCTCCTCGGCTGGTTATCCGCGACCGCCCTTCTCGCCCTCTCCTTCGCCGTCATCTACTACTGGGCACCCAACGTAAAGCAACGTTGCTGGCGATGGCTCACTCCCGGCGGCGCCATCGGCATCCTCTTCTGGCTCCTTGCCTCACTAGGCCTGCGCCTTTACATCCACTTCTTCAACTTCTACTCCCTCGCTTACGGCTCTCTCGGAGCCGTCATCATCCTTCTCATGTGGTTCTACATCACCGGCCTCATGATCCTTCTCGGAGCCGAGATCAACAGCGAAATCGAAGCCGCCGGAGCCGAAAAACGTCTCGCCGCCACTCCTGCTGCAAACCCAGTCAGCAACCCCACCAACGCGTCTCTGTAGTTCGTCCTCTCTTCCCAACCCAAAACCAACGGGTGCCCCATCCATGGTCGCAGTCTCACCGCGACATGGGTGGGAAAGTAAAAACCCTACCTGGCCAGCCGTTGCCGTTGTCGTTGCCGTTGTCTTTGCAGTTGCAGTTGCAGTTGCAGTTGCTTGTTGCCGTTGTCGTTGTCGTTGTCGTTGTCTGTTGCCGTCGCCGTCGCCGTCGCCGTTGTCGTTGTTCTTGCTGTTGCAAGTTTTTATGTCGTCATTCAGAGCGAAGCGAAGAATCCCTGTATTTCGCTGTTGTTGTTGCAGCTGCGGCTGTTCTTGCCGTTGCTTCTAGGTACCCAAGCCCCGCCCATATAAAATGACGACTCAAACCCATGAGCCACAAACCACAGATCACCCGCCGCACCATCGCCGCGTCCCTGTTCCTCGCAACCCTATCCCCACGACGCTTTTTGATAGCCGAACAAACCGCAGCCGACCAACTCTCAGCCATCGAGAAGAAGAGTCGCGGCAGACTAGGCTTCGCCATGCTCGACACCGCAACCGGAAAATCTATCACCCACCGCGCCACCGAGCGCTTTCCCATGTGCAGCACCTTCAAGTTCCTCGCCGCCGCCTTTGTTCTTCAGCGGGTAGAGAAGGGAATCGAACATCTCGACCGCAGGGTCGTCTTCTCCTCGAACGACCTCGTCGCTTACTCCCCAATCACTGGGAAGCGCACCGGCCCCAACGGCATGACCATCGCCGAGCTATGTCTCGCCGCCATCACCATGAGCGACAACACCGCCGCAAATCTCCTCCTCAGCAGCTTCGGCGGCCCCTCTGCTCTCACCCAATTCCTGCGCTCCATCGGAGACACCGAAACCCGCCTCGACCGCAACGAACCCACATTGAACGAAGCCATACCCGGCGACCCACGAGACACCACCACCCCATCCGCCATGCTCGCCAACCTGAACCGTCTTCTTCTCGGCAACATTCTCTCCCCCGCATCACGCGAGCAGCTCACACAATGGCTCCTCAAAAACACGACAGGTCAAGCCCGCCTCCATGCAGGTCTCCCAGCCGACTGGAAGGAAGGCGACAAGACCGGCTCCGGCGACAACGGCATAGCCAACGACATAGCCATCCTCTGGCCTCCCAACCACGCGCCCATCCTCGTAGCCGCCTACCTCACCGAATCCCCACTCTCCGCCGATGACCGCAGCGCCATCCTCGCCGAAATCGGAAGAGTCACCGCCAGCGTCATCCATCCAGCCGCAAAAATAAATCCTCAAATTCTGCAAAATCCACAGCCCTCAAAAAAGCGTCATCCACAAACCGTCTTATCCACCCAATTCACCACACGCTAACCACAAAAACACCACACCCAAACGCCAGATTTCCCCAAAACCCCAGTAAAAACAACAATCCCGTCCTCAAGATAAAATCTCACCACAACATGAATCTCCACGCCGCCGTTCTGGCCATCATCGTCCTGACCCTCCTCACGGTCTCTCTCACCCGTCTCGGCAAGGTCAAGACGAAAGCCGACTACCTTGTCGCCGGCCGCTCCCTTCCTGCCTTCGTCCTCGTCTTCACCCTACTCTCCAGCTGGATCGGCTCCGGCTCCCTCCTCGGAGGCGCCGAAAACGCCTATAAACACGGCTTCGCAGCCCTATGGCAGGGCGGCGGCGGATGGGCCGGCCTTCTGCTCATCTACTTCATAGCCCCCCGGGCCCGCAAATTCGCCCAGTTCACCATTCCCGACCTCCTCGAAGCCCGCTACAATCAGGCCGCGCGTGTCCTCGGCGTCATCGCCATCCTCTTCACCTACACCGCCATCACCAGCTACCAGTTCGTCGGCGGCGGCGACATCCTCCACCTCATCTTCCCCAACGCCATCAGCGCCGACCTCGGCAAATACATCATCGCCGCCTTCGTCATCGTCTTCACCGCCATCGCAGGAATGGCCTCCGTCGCCTACATGGACGTGGCAATCGGCCTCCTAGCCACCTTCACGCTAATCCTCTCCTTACCCATCCTCGTTCACAGCGCCGGCGGATGGTCCACCATCCACGCCTCTCTTCCCGCCACCCACTTCCAGGTCTTCGGCGAGCTCTCCCCCATCCAGTGCCTCGAGCTCTTCCTCCCCACCTGCCTCCTCCTGCTCGGCAACCAGTCCATGTACCAGAAGTTCTTCTCCGCAAAATCCGAAAAAGACGCCACCCGCGCCGTTATTGGCTGGATCATCGGTACCGTCATCCTCGAAACCGTCATCGTAGCCATCGCCGTCACCGGTTCCGTCCTCTTTCCCACCGGCGAAGTCCACGCCCGCCCCCGCGAAATCCTCGCCTACACCGGCCTCCACGGCTTCACCGGCTCCGGCCCACTCGAACTCCTCGGCGCGCTCCTCATGGGAGCCATCTTCGCCAAGATCATCTCCACTGCCAACAACTGGCTCTTCTCCCCCGCCACCAACCTCGTCAACGACATCTACATCCGCTACATCTCACCCCAGGCCTCCAACAAAAAAATCCTCGCCGTCAGCCGCCTCATGGTCGTCCTGCTTGGTCTCTGGGCGCTCTACCAGTCGATGCACATCGAATCCGTCCTCAAAAAATCCCTCTACGCCTACACCATCTACTCGGCGGCTCTAACCCCGGTCATCCTCGCCGCATTCTTCTGGCGCAAGGCCACCGCCGCTGCAGCCGTCGCCAGCATCGCAACCGGTACCGCCGTCACTCTTTTCTGGGATACCCCTTTCATCCACCACACTCTGCCAGCAGTCATCAGCGATCGTGACGCCATCTTCCCAGCCCTCATCACCTCTCTCCTCTGCCTCTTCGTCGTCAGCTTATTCACCACCCCACCGACTGCAAAGCAGCTGGAGCCATTCGCCGAAGCATGAACAAGGAAAGCTATTGCAGCGCCACCCAACATCGAGCACAATCATCCGCAATTACAATCATTAGCAATCCTCAAACCTGTTTCTTGTATAACTTGAATTTCTTCTTCCGGGGAGCCTTGACCATCTTTATTAGCCAAACACGACGAAGCTCTGGGGCCGCGCAATGAATTATCAGCTGTTGCCTGACATGGTCGCCCTGGCCACGCTTCTCACCATCCTGTACTTTCTGCGTAGACGTCATCCGCAGGAGGGCGTCGGCCTATGGATCATCGGCCTTCTCTTCATCTTCGTCGAAGCGGTCGCCCACGCCTTCTACGTCCCCAAAGGCCCCTGGCATCACACCTCACACATCGCTGCTCTCGACGCCTATCTGGCTGCAGGAGTGATCTTCGTCTGGGCCGCCGCGCGGCCTCTCTATCCTCGCAACTCCACGCTCTCTTACATCGTCATCAATGCGATACCCCTCGCCGCCGTTCTGACCATGTACGGTCTCGACATCCGCAGCTCCGCACCCTTCCATCTCGCCGTCGCGTGCGGCCTCATTCTGGGCGTTGTCAGTCCCTTTGTCCTCGCCCGTACCTGGAAGCTCGGTAAGGGCTGGCGTCTGGTTCTCGGCCAGCTCCTTACATGGGTCCCCATGTGGTTTGCCGTCTCCTTCGCTCTCTATCGCGACACGGCCTACTACGGACTCTTCTTTCTCTATCTCTCTGTCGCCATCGTCTTTCAGCTCAGCCTGCCTCGCAAAAGCATCGGCAAATACGCCATCGTCGCCGGGTTCGTCATCTGGTCCCTCGTCTTTCTCTTCCACTCCTGGGTCTCCAATCACCCCCAATACGGCGACATCGCCTCCCAGATCTGGGACATGCAGAAGTTTCTCGTCATCATCGGCATGCTCCTCGTCATGCTCGAACGCCGCGTCGCCAGCAACGACTGGTACGCCTTCCACGACCATCTCACCGGTCTGCCCAACCGCCGTCTCTTCGAGGACCGCCTCGCCTCAGCCATCCTCCACTCCCAGCGCAATCACACCCGCACCGCGCTCCTCATGATCGACCTCAACGGCTTCAAGCAGATCAACGACTCCCTCGGCCACGACATCGGCGACGAGCTTCTCCAGCACATCTCCCGCAGCCTTCGCAACGCCATCCGCACTCCCGACACTCTCGCCCGCCTCGGCGGCGACGAGTTCATCATCATCGCCACCGATCTCCCCAGCGACCTTTCTGTAAACCTCATTACCGCCCGCAGTCTCGACCGCATCACCCAGGCCCTGCAAAAGCCGTTCCACGTCGCCGGCCACACTCTCAGCGTCACCGGCAGCGTAGGCGTAGCCATCTACCCAGACGACACCACCGACGAAGTCCTCCTCCGCCGCCTGGCCGACGAGCGGATGTACCACCAGAAGCGCCCATCCAATCTCACTCCCCAGGAAGCCTGCATCTCCTGAATCCGAATATCCTCCGCCGCCATCTCTTTCTCTATCAACATAACCGGGGTTGGACCAGTATTTTCCTCCCCAAAACCGCCTCCGGCTATGCAAAAATCAGATTTTCACACTCACCTTTTCCGATCTGCTGCATCCTACCCCAGTACATAAATTCACCAGGAGACTTTGTATGGTTACCGCCGAGACTCAGAACTTTGACATCAACACTTTATTGCTTCCCCTGGGCCCGGCCCCGGTACCTCTCTTCGACGACCTCTCCGTCATCGATACCCCCACCTACGACCTCAGCGAGTCCCTCCACGCCGCCTTTGACGACGATGACGAGGAAGTAGAAGACGATGAGGATGACGAAGACGAAGACTTCGATGAAGATGACGATTTCGAAGACGACGAAGATGATGATGACGACGAAGACGATGAAGATGAGGATGAAGAGCCGACCTATCAGGTCTACGACGACGATGACGACGAGGATGAGGATGAAGACGAGTAGCTCATCGTTCTGAGCGGACCTTCAGCCTTCCGATAAGCCACACTGCCTGCCGAATCCATCTCACACGGCAGGCAGTGTTTTTAATCATCAATGTTCCCGTCGCTTAATATCCTGCATCCGTAACCACATTCTCCAGTGGCCGCCCCGCAATAAATCGCCGCACCTGTGCCGCCCCAAACCGGAAAGCTCGATGGATAAACTCCGGAGTTGATCCTCCAACGTGCGGTGTAATCATGCAATTCGGCGCTGTCCACAGTGGATGCCCCTCAGGCAGCGGTTCAGGATCGGTGACGTCCAGCGCCGCTTGAATTCGATGTTCTTCCAACGCCGCCACCAGGGCCTCCGTCACCACCACCGGCCCCCGCGCCGCATTCACCAGCAGGGCTCCAGGCTTCATCAGCCCCAACTCCGCCGCACCAAACAGCCCCTGCGTCTCTTCCGTCAGAGGCAGAATGGCCACAACGATATCTGCCTCGGGAATCAATCTCTGCAGATCGCTTACGGGCGACACCTCCGGCTCCCGCTTTGCACTCCGCGCTACCCGCAACACCTTAGCTCCAAAGGGCTTCAGCCGAGCCTCAATCGCCGCGCCAATCGACCCATACCCCACAATCAAAACCGTTTTTTCGGCCAGGTCTTCGCCCAGTACGCGATACACTCCAACCTGTGCCCCAGATTCATTGCGAAACCCATCGGAAACAGACGCCTGCCCCCTCCATAACCGGCTGGTCTGCATATCGCGATACATCGGAAACCTCTTCAACGAAGAGAGAATCGCCGTCAGAACCCACTCTGACGTCGAAATATCGTGAATCCCTCGCCCATCGCACAGCACCACACCTTTGGGGATCCATGGCGTAATCCAGTCAACGCCCGCCATCATCGTCTGAACGATCTTTACCCCGCGCAGATGCCCAAACGCCTCCCGCACATCGCGTCGATGAAACGGCAGAATCCAGAAGTCGACATCCACGGTCCCGGACGGCGTTCGCGGAATCCGCACAATCTCCGCTTCAGGCGGAAAATCACGAAGCAACTCATCGGAAAGGATCTCATCCACACCAACTCGCACCATCCTTTGAGTGTGCCCCAACAACTCAGCGAAAGGAAACACCCGCGCTAGGAATTTTGAATTTGCCGTTGCCGTTGCCGTTGCATTTGCCGTTGCCGTTGCAGTTGCATGTCCTTTTGTTTGTCATCCCGCAGGGATCTGCGGTTGTTCTTGTCTTTGTCGTGTCTATCCAAACAACCAACCACAAACGTCATTTCGACCGAAGGCGGCGCCTTTGCAGTGGAGAGATCTGTCCTTTCCGTCGCCCATCACTCCATAAAAGCCACGCAGAATCAATCATTTACAAAAACAATCCCCAAATTCATCAGCAAAATCCCATGTCAAGCTCTAAAACTCGTAAATGACTGAAAATGAAAGACATATAATTGCAAAGGAGTTATTTTCAGCCCTATATAATCAATATATAGAAGTAAAAAAAGCCCCGCGGAAAAGCGGGGCTTTTTACGTTAGCCATAAACCCTTTAGAAAGAAGAATTTACCTGTAACTCATTTAGAATGACGATTTTGCGAAAAGTTAAGATCATAAATATATGAATATAAAAGACTTGCAACCACGTAGTGGAGGGGGAGTACCCTCAGGGAGAAAAGCTCGCGAAGCGCGAGGAGTAGGTATTAAGGCCAATCTTTTCTGCACCAAACCCACAACTTCCTTCAGCTATGCTTCATAGAAGGGTGGTAGGTTTATCGCATACAAATTCAGTTTCGCGAAGAGGTTAAATGTCGATCCTTGTCTGTGCATTCCTCATTGGCGTTATTGCAGGTCTTCGTGCTCTGACGGCTCCAACTCTTGTCAGCTGGGCTGCAGGGCTTGGCTGGATCCATCTTGAAGGCACTCCCCTCCACTTCCTGAGCTACCCCATCACGCGCTACCTCTTCACGGCGGCTGCCCTGGGAGAGATCGTCAACGACAAACTGCCCAGTACCCCCAGCAGAAAAGCCCCACCGGGATTCATCGCGCGAATCGTGATGGGTGGTCTCTCCGGAGCTGCACTCGGAGCCTCTCGTGGGTCTCTCGTCCTTGGTCTTCTCGCAGGTGTAATCGGCGCGGTCGTCGGCACTTTCGTCGGAGCGGAGTTCCGGTCGCGTCTAGTTAAATTGATTGGAGGCAACGATCTTCCCATCGCCCTACTCGAAGATGTTATCGCTGTCTTTGGCGCGTACCTGATCGTCTCGCACACTTAAAATGCCTACCCATTTCGACGCCATCATCATAGGGGCCGGCCAGGCCGGTCCCTCGCTCGCAGGACGCCTCACACAGGCAGGCCGCAAGGTCGCCTTCATCGAACGAAAGCTGTTCGGCGGCACCTGCGTCAACACCGGTTGCACCCCGACCAAGGCCATGGTGGCCAGCGCCTACGTTGCTCACAAAGCAAGAACCGCAAAGACCTATGGCGTAAACGTCGAAGGCGCAGTCTCCGTCGACATGAAGGCCGTAAAGGCGCGCAAAGACGAAATTCTGCTCAAGTCAAGAAACAGCGTCGAAGGCTGGTTGCGCAACATGGAGAACTGCACCGTCTACGATGGCCACGCTCGCTTTGAGTCCGCCAACACCGTGCGCGTAGGCGACGAGCTCCTCTCCGCCGACCAGTTCTTCATCAACTCAGGAGGACGTGCCGCAGTGCCCGACATGCCCGGCATCGACAAGGTACCCTTTCTCACCAACGTCAGCCTGCTCGAACTCGAAACGCTACCCCGCCACTTGGTGATCGTGGGTGGCAGTTACATCGGCCTGGAGTTCGGCCAGATCTTTCGCCGGTTCGGTAGCGAAGTCACCATCGTCGAAAAGGCCTCCCGCCTCATTCATCGCGAAGACGAGGACGTCTGCGCAAATATCAAGGAGATTCTTGAGAAAGAGGGAATCAAAATTCGCCTGAATGCAGAGTGCATTCAACTCGAGATGCAAGGCGAAGACATTGCAGTCGGTGTAAACTGCAGCGAAGATGGATCTGCCAGTATCGGCTCCCACGTGCTGCTCGCAGTCGGCAGAGTTCCCAATACAGACGACCTCGGCCTCGACAAGGCTGGCGTGGAGTGCGACAAACACGGCTTCATTGTCGTGGATGACCAGCTACGAACGAACGTTCCCGGCATCTGGGCCATCGGAGACTGCAATGGAAAGGGCGCATTCACCCACACCTCCTACAACGACTTCGAAATCGTTGCAGCAAACCTGCTCGACAACGATCCCCGCAAAGTAAGCGACAGGATCACCGTCTATGGCCTCTTCATCGATCCACCACTCGGACGAATCGGCATGACCGAAGCAGCCGTGCGCGAGTCCGGCAAGCCAGCCTTGATCGGAACGCGACCTATGACGAAGGTTGGTCGCGCCGTCGAAAAAGGAGAATCTGACGGCTTCATGAAAGTGCTTGTCGACGCTGAAACCAAGCAGATTCTCGGAGCAACCATCCTCGGAACCGGAGGCGACGAAGCGGTCCACTGTCTTCTGGATGTAATGTACGTGCGCGCGCCCTACACCACGATTCAACGCGCCGTCCACATCCATCCAACGGTATCGGAGCTGATCCCCACGGTGCTCGGAGATCTGAAGCCCATGAGCTGACCGAAGTTATCTGGAAGCCCTTGTTATTTTTGGCCCTTAAGTATCCTTAAGGTGAACGTGTTGAAATTGCCTTATGCGGGTGCTCCTGGTTGAGGACGAGATACGGCTGGCCGAAAACATAGCGTCCGCACTGCGCGATGGACCCGGTTTCGCGGTTGACCATGCTGAAGATGGTCAGACAGCACTCGACCTTGCTAACAACCTTTGCTACGACCTGATCATTCTTGACCTGATGCTTCCCGGTGTTGACGGTCCCGCTGTACTTCGTAAGATCCGTGCACGAGGGGATCACACCGCAGTTCTTGTCCTTACAGCACGCAGTGAGCGAGCATCCATCATTCAGCTTCTCAATGAGGGTGCCGATGACTATCTCAGCAAGCCGTTCGATCTTGGAGAGCTGATCGCGCGCGCAAAAGCCTTAATCAGACGCGGAAAAGGAGTCGCCACTCCTGCTCTGCGGCTAGGTGATCTGGAGCTTCATACCGGCGAACAGACCGTCTTCCGCGCAGGCATTCAGATCGTTCTTTCGCCGCTGGAATACCGAGTTCTTGAATACCTCATGCATCGACCTCGTGTCGTCGTCTCCAAACGCGAACTGCTCGAGCACATGTATGACTACAACTGGGAGCATCATTCGAACGTCATTGAAGCGCATGTCTCAAACCTTCGCCGCAAACTCGGCGAAGGCAACAATCAACCAAGCATCGAAAACCTTCGCGGACGTGGTTACAGGCTTGTAGTCGAACAATCCCATGCGAAGAACGATGAGATCGAGTTGTTGTGAAATCCTATTCGCTCACCCGCCGTCTCATTACCGCTGTGCTCTTGGTCGAACTCTGCTCTGTGCTGGCATTGATCGGCATTGCCAGTGCTTATGAGACGGTTTCGCATTTCAGAACTCTGGACGTGATGCTTCGCGGACGCGCGGACTCTTTACTCGGAGCAGTGCAGGACGCCGAAGACCCCGACGATAACGTGATGCTTGACGGTACTCAGCGCCTAACACCAAAGCGCGATATCTATGTCGTTCGTGACGAACGCGGCCGCTTGCTCGGCTCGCAAAACTGGCCAGGCGGCGAACAGGTAGCAGCGAGCGATGACACAAGAGAGTACCGCGATCTTACTGTCGGCGGAGTTCACTATCGAGTGTTCCGCAAGCTGGGTCTGCGCATGGTTGATCCGGGAGATGCTGGCGGTGGCATTGCCAGACACGTTGTCATCCTATACGGTTCGCGCACGCATCCCGTGTGGGAACGAGTCCGCAATGCGATCGTCTTCTATGCGTGCGCAGGGATGGTTCTTCTTATCGTGACTGGGTTCATCTTGTTTCATCTGTTGCGACGCGGACTTCAACCGCTGCATGAGCTCGCCGAACAAGCAGGGCAGATTTCGGTGACCACTTGGAACCTCGGTGCATCCAGCAAGGCACGCTATGTGCGTGAACTTGCACCTCTGGTGTCTGCCGTTGAGTCTGCACTCAATGGTCTTGAGCAGGCTTTCAGGCAGCAACGACAGTTTGTCAGTGACGCTGCGCATGAGTTGAAAACTTCAGTGGCAGTCCTGAAATCTTCAGTACAGCTTCTGGCGATGCGCAGTAGGTCTGCCAAGGAGTATGAAGCCGGCCTTGAGCGTGTACAGCTCGACTCTGAGCGCATGGAAGAGCTCGTCGCAAGGATGCTTACGTTAGCTCGCATCGAGGACGAGGTTCAACCGCCAGAAACTCTTCGAATCATCGACCTTGGCGATGTATTGCGTGATGTAGTGGAGCACTTTCACACGTTGGCTGAGATCAACCAAATCCGAGTCGTCGTCCATATAACTCCTCCCACTCCCGTTTTAGCGGATTCCGATCAACTACACTTGCTTTGCTCCAATCTTCTCCAAAATGCCCTGCAACACAGCACGGCTGGAGCTGAGGTTCGGGTTATCACTCGTCCCCGCGGCTCCGCTGCCGAGTTGCGCATCGAAGATGACGGTGACGGCATTCAGCCAGAGATACTCCCACATGTGTTTGACCGCTTCTACCGTGGAGATCCTTCACGAAGCCGGCGAACTGGCGGTACCGGCCTGGGTCTTGCGATCTCAAAGGCAATTGTCTTGCGATGCCGCGGAGATATTCGACTGGAAAGCGAACCCGGCCACGGCACCCGCGCCATCGTTTCTCTACCTCTGGCCATAAAGGGCGATGAACGAGAACGGATCATCGATCAAATGCCTACAACTGAAAAGAGAATTGTGACGTCTTAAGCGTTTCTTAAGGTCGCTCTGCCATAGTGACAAGAATGCACATTGTGCACATCTGTTCGTGGAGTTTCCTTCATGTCGAAGTGTCGAATCGCCGCTACCTTCTTTCTGGCTGCATCAACCCTAACCAGTTTTGTTGTGACGACATCTGCCCATGCACAAAAGCCTTTTCGGATTGAACAGCGTTGGACGATTGGCGGTACAGGAGGCTGGGATTACATTGCCGTCGACTCAGGAGCGCATCGCCTATACATAGTGCACCAAACCCGCGTTGATGTTGTCGATACCGACACAGGTAAGGTGATCGGGGCTGTCCAGGGCCTCACCCGAGGCCATGGTGTGGTGATAGCGCCCGATGGCAAGACGGGCTTTGTCTCGGATGGCGGAGCAAACAATGTCGTAGTTTTCGATCCAAGCACCTTCGCAACGCTGATGACGATTCCGGCCGGCACCAACCCCGACGGAATGGTCTATGAGCGTTCAACTAATACGCTCTGGGCTTTCAATGGTACGAGCAGAAATGCAACCATCATCGACGCAGTCCGTCGCACGCCCATCGGTACTGTAGCTCTTCCCGGCAAACCCGAGTTCCCCGCGGCAGATGACAAGGGGACGGTCTTCGTCAATATCGAAGACAAAAATGCTATCGTTCGTCTCGATGCGAAGACCCAGAAAATCACAGCGACCTGGCAGCTCGAAGGGTGTGATTCACCGTCTGGCCTTGCCTTCGACAGCGTTGGCGGACGTCTTTTTTCGGTGTGCGACGGCAAGAAAATGGCGATCACGGATTCGCATACCGGCAAGTCGCTTGGAACACCCACCATCGGAGATGGACCAGATGCGGCCGCCTACGACCCAGGCAAAAAGCTAGCGTTTGCTTCGAATGGCGAAGGAACTCTCAGCGTGGTCGACGCAGGCAAGCCAAGCTATGCAGTGCTACAGACGTTGCCCACGATGAAGGGTGCACGGACGATGGCGCTTGATCCTGCGACTGGAAAGCTCTACACGGTGACGGCACAGTTTGGGCCAACGCCTCCGGCAACAGCTGCAACTCCACGCCCACGTCCCTCCGTAGTGCCAGGCAGCTTCACTGTACTCGTCATTGGGCGTGATTAAAACGGAACAATGACTCCATGCAATTTGTTGTGCGCGAAGCAAATGATGAAACGTTCTTTCAAAGTCGTTACTACACTTGTGTTTGGATGTGCTTCTATTCTTCTTGTCTGTCCGGCCAAAGCGCGAGCCGGACAGACACAGGCGACCACGGCGGAGCAGATCAACTCACCAGTTACAACGTCCGGGGCCTCAGTATCAAGCGGCAGTTCGGCAGGTCAAGCGACAGATGACAACGGTCAACCTGGTCCAGTCATCACACTGGATCAGGCTCTGTCGCGTGCCAGAACTAACGAGCCGGCCTTTGCCGCAGCGGCAGCGGCGAGCAAGACCGCGCAACTGGACCGTTCGATCGCCCGCTCGGCATTACTTCCGTCCGTCGTGTATCACAACCAGTTTCTCTACACTCAACCGAACGGTGCCTTAAACCAGGCTGGCTCTGCCGGGACGCAGTCAGCTCCCAAATTTATCTCCAACAATACTGTGCATGAGTACGTCAACCAGGCCATTGTTACGGAGACGCTGGGGTTCGCCCAGTACAGTGCTCTTGGACGCGCGGATGCTGCTGCGGCCATTGCAAGCGCTGAACTTGAAATCAGTCGCCGCGGGCTTACATCCACTGTCGTCGGTCTCTTCTATAACTCCATTGCAATGCAGGGGCGAATTGCGATTCAGCAACGTGCTACGAATGAAGCCGCGGATTTCTTCAAGCAGACACAGCAGCGCGAAGCGGAGCGAGAGGCCGCGCATGCGGATGTCATCAAGGCACAGTTAACCTTGCAACAGCGACAACGCGACCTCGCAGACGCTCAACTGCTCGTTCAGAAGGCTCGCCTCGATCTCGGTGTTCTGCTATTTCCTGATCCGCGCTCGCCGTATACTGTTGCGCCAGTGGCGGCAAGCGCTCTGCCTAGTCGCTCCGATGTCGAGGCCGCCGCGGCCACTAACAACCCTGAACTTAAGAGCGCACTCGCCACGCTACGTTCCAAAGACATCGATATTACAACGGCCCGCGCCGCGTACCTTCCCGATTTGGTCCTCAACTACTCCTACGGTATCGATGCTCCGCAGTTTGCAGTTAATGGTACCGATGGAGTTCGTAATCTCGGCTATTCCGCTTCCGCAACGCTCGATATCCCCGTGTGGGATTGGTTCGCCACTCAGCACAAGATCAAGCAGGCCCGCATTATCCGTGACGCAGCAAAGGTAGCTCTGACCGCCGCGCAACGTACGCTTATCGCACAGCTCGAGGAGTTTTATTCTGAGGCTGCCTTAGCCCATGATCAGCTCGAATCATTGGAACTCAGTGCGCAGACTGCTCGAGAGAGTCTGCATCTTACGCGTCTTCGCTACACCGCAGGCGAGTCCACTGTGCTCGAAGTTGTAGATGCACAGAACTCGCTGACGGCCGCGGAGCTGGCATTGCAGGACGGCTCCGTTCGCTATCAGCTCGCGCTTGCTAACCTCCAACTACTTACGGGGACGATCTAGTCGTGAACAAGACAACTACAGAATCGAAACGTCACGCAACTGTACCACTTCTGCTCTTCTCGGCTTTACTCTCCTTTTTTGGTGGATGCAAGAAGTCGGACGATACGACTGAGAAGCCTGTGGTCACAGTTCAGGCCGTTCATCCTGCTACGGGCTCCATTACAGAAGACATCGATGCCGATGCAATCCTTGCGCCCGTTGCACAGGCCGCGATCCTGCCTAAGATCACAGCGCCTGTTCGTAAGTTTTATGTTCAGCGCGGATCGCATGTTACAGCTGGACAGCTTGTTGCCACGCTTGAGAACGAAGATCTTTCAGCCGCTGCCATGGATAACAAAGGCGCTTACACCGCCGCGCAGGGAGCTTTCGCTGTTGCCACACAATCCTCCGTGCCAGAAGAGCAGACTCGCGCGCGGCTTGATCTAGAACAAGCGAAAGCGACGCTCGATCTCGACAACAGCATTCTTAATAGCAGAAAGCAGTTGCTTGCCGAAGGCGCCATTCCAGGCCGCGATTTTGATACCGCTCGTACAACCGCACTACAGGCGCAGGCTGCTTACGATATCGCTAAGTTGAAGTACGAAGCTCTCAATAAGATTGGCACCAGCGCTTCGCTTGAGTCGGCTAAAGGGCAACTGGCCTCTGCCCAGGGGAAGTACCTCGGCGCCGAGGCTCAGCTTAGCTATACGAACATAAGAACACCGATCTCTGGTGTCGTCACAGATCGTCCCCTCTTTCCCGGTGAGACCGCAGCCGTTGGAACTCCTATCGTCACCGTGATGGATACCTCCACTATGATCGCCAAGCTGCATCTTGCCCAGGCACAGGCACAGCAACTAAGCATCGGGTCTACTGCGTCAGTCTTCGTGCCTGGTGTCGATGAACCTGTCGAAGCGCAGGTCGCCCTCATTAGTCCGGCGCTTGACCCGGGCAGTACCACCGTCGAGGTCTGGCTGCGTATTGCAAATGCGATGGGCAAACTGAAAGCTGGTACTGCAGTTCACGTGACGCTTAAAGGGCAGACTGCACAGAATGCGCTGTTGATTCCCGCGGAGGCTATTCAGCGCTCGGCGGAAGGAGAAGGCAAGATCGTCATGGTCGTAGCCGCCGATGGGACTGCTACGAAGCGTGCAGTCACCGTAGGCATCGAGACCAAAGAATCAGCGCAGATCCTCGGTGGGCTAAAACTGGGAGATATGGTTATCACAACGGGAGGGTATGGTCTTGATGAGGGAACCAAAGTAAAGGTCGGGCCAGCGGAGGATAAGGATTCAGAGAAGAGCAATGCTAAAGCAGGAGACAAAGAGTGAGTCTCCCAAGCTCTCAGCCAGTAGAGGCCCAAAGTTTCTGGCTATCCCGTGCGACCAAACCGATCTTTTTCTTTCTCCTGATTCTGACCATGGCCGGCATTTATGCGGCGTTTCAGGTACCCATCTCGGTCTTCCCCGACACGAACTTCCCGCGCATTGTGATTGGCGTCGATAACGGCGTGATGCCGGTCGAACAAATGCAGGTCACCATTACCAAGCCAATAGAAGATGCGGTCAATAGTGTCCCTGGCCTCATGACGGTCCGCAGCACTACGAGTCGCGGGTCTGCCGAGATCAGCCTTTTCTTCGATTGGAACGTCGACATGTTTCGCACGCTGCAGCTCACCGACGCCGCGCTTGCAAAGATTCAGTCAAGCCTGCCCTCAACGACAAAGATCACCACCAATCGCCTCACCTTCGCTACGTTTCCGATTCTCGGTTACGCGCTAACGGCCGAGGATCGCGGCTCTAACACTGTTTCGCAGACCGCCCTCTGGCAGATTGCTACGTATGACCTTAAGCCGCCACTAAACCGAGTCGCTGGTGTCAGTACGGTCGTCGTGCAAGGTGGCAAGGTTCCCGAGTTTCACATCGTTCCGGATCCAGCCCGTCTTCAGGCCGCAGGAGTTACCGTCCTGGACCTTGTCAACGCCGTACAGAGTTCGAATATTATCGACTCTCCCTGGGCTCTACGAGGCTAATCACCAGCTCATCCTGGGACTTGTCGGCGCGCAGGCGCACGACGTGAATCAGTTGTCCCAACTCGTCGTCAAAACTACGTCTGCAGGCGTTCCGGTTCGCATCTCCGATGTCGCTACCATCGGTCCCGCGACACTTCCTGTCTACACGATGGTGGATGCTAACGGTAAACCATCCGTGCTCATCAACATTACGCGCCAGCCTTCCGGCAATACCGTCGCAGTCGCTGACGCTGTCGCTGCAGAGGTCGCGCAACTCAGCAAGACCCTGCCTCCTGGTGTTCACCTTACCCCTTTTTACGATCAATCAGAGCTCGTTCGGGAGAGCATAGCCAGCGTTCGCGATGCAATTCTCATTGGCCTGCTTCTCGCGTGCATCATCCTCTTCCTCTTTTTGCGCGACTGGACCTCATCCCTCATCGCTGGACTTGTAATACCTGTCACGGTGGCGATCACGATCCTCTTTCTCTGGATCATTGGCCAGAGCTTCAACCTTATGACGCTCGGTGGTCTTGCTGCGGCCATCGGCCTCGTCATCGATGACGCCATTGTTGTCGTAGAAAATATCATTGTTCACCGCGACCACGGGCAGTCTCGCATCGAAGCTGTGCGCTTAGCACTCGATGAAATTACGATCCCGCTTATTGGGTCCACAATCACCCCTGTCGTTGTGTTCCTTCCGCTTATCGCTGTAACTGGCGTCACCGGTAGTTTCTTTCGAGCGCTCGCAGTGACTATGACTGCTTCGCTGGTCACGTCGCTGTTGCTGGCTCTCACGTTCACTCCAGCGCTATCGCTCGTACTTCTGCGCCGGCATGACGGAGACTATTCAAAGACACACAGCCCCGAGAGCGTGGAAGCCAGCCACGGCGAGAACGGTCCCATGATGCGCCGCATTCTCTCAGTTCATAGCCAACTGCTTAGCTGGACCATCCAACGGCCTTGGGCGCTCGTGGCAATCACTGTAGTTCTCGTTATCGCGGGCTATTTTGCCTACAATGCGCTGGGATCTAACCTGCTGCCTGCGATGGACGAAGGCAGTTTTATCCTCGACTACATCATGCCAGCCGGCAGTTCTCTTCAGACGACCGACCGAGCTCTTGGCAAGGTAGAGAGCATCCTTCACAGCGTGCCAGAAGTGTCCATTACCACTCGTCGAACGGGTCTTCAACTTGGACTTGCTGCCGTGACTGAGGCGAACACGGGAGACATCTCTGTTCGTCTGAAATCTAAACGGTCGCGGCCGATCGATGAGATCATCTCGGACGTACGCCGACAGATCAAAGAGCAAGTGCCAGAGCTCGATGTTGAATTCGTGCAAGTTCTCGAGGATATGATCAACGACCTGTCCAATTCTCCCGAACCCATCCAGATCAAGCTCTTCTCGAACGATGCGTCGCTTCTTCACGATCTCGGTCCGAAGGTCCAGACTGCGATCTCTGCGATTCCCGGCATTGTCGACACTCAGAACGGTGTCGACAATACTCTCAGTGGTCCCGCCACCACGTTTCAGGTTGACCCCGCGCTTGCCAGCCGTCTCGGTTTCACTGTGCAAGAGGTCGCCGAAGACGCAACCTCTCTTCTGGATGGTCTACCTACGACCGATCCTGTCATAGTTAATGGCAGGCCCTACACGGTACGGGTGCGTATGTCCGAGGATCATCGCGCCTCTCTGAGCGCCATCGAAAACACAGTCTTCAACTCTGCTACGGGCCATACTGCGACACTCGGTTCCCTTGCCGCGATCAAGGAACTACCACCACAGAACGAGATTCGGCGCGAGAACCTACAGCAAGTTGTGCTGGTCAGCGGGCGCTTGGAGGGTTCTAACCTCGGTGGAGCGATGGTCAAGGTGAAGGAAGCGATCGCGAAGCTCAACCTTCCCTCCAGTGTTCGCGTGCAATACGGTGGCACCTACGAGGAGCAGCAGAAATCTTTTCGTGAACTCGCTCAGGTCCTTCTTCTTGCGCTGGCGCTGGTCTTTGGCGTTTTGCTTGCGGAGTTTCGCAACTTCTCGGCAGCAGTCGCCATTCTTACCAGCTCAGTTCTCTCCATGACTGGTGTAGTTCTGGCCCTCCTGGTCACAGGGACTGACTTCAATGTCGCGAGTTTCATGGGACTCATTATGGTCATCGGCATCGTGGCCAAGAATGGCATTCTTTTGCTGGATGCCGATGAGCGTGCCCGCGCTGAAGGCGCCGGTCCACTGGATGCCATGATGCATGCGGCCCGCCGTCGGCTGCGGCCTATTATGATGACAGCGACGGCAGCGATGTGTGGCATGCTTCCACTGGCGTTTGCGCTCGGCGCTGGTTCGCAGATGCTCCAGCCGTTAGCGATTGCGGTCATCGGCGGGTTGCTCATTTCGGTCGTTCTCAGCCTTATCGTGACCCCGGCGGTGTACTATCAGCTCACAGTTCGTCGTAAAGTTCAGGAATAAAGTAGTTAAGAGATTTTGCCGAATGTACTCGCTGAGAAGCCATCCTCCATCTATGATGGACAACGATGATCAGAGGTGTACAGAAAGTCGATCTCGCATACGCCCAGCTTGCTTCCAGCATGATTGCGAGAGATATCAATCGTGATGTCATTTTGGAGGTCATTCGAGCGCATCAGCCTGTCTCGCGGGCGGAGCTGTCGCGTCTCTCCGGTCTGCAGCGAAGCACCGTCTCGCTCATCGTAGACCAGCTTATACAGGAGCGCTGGGTGCGTGATGGCGCAACGGTCCATCTGCCACGGGGGCGGAGACCGACGATGGTAGGCCTGAACGATGACCTTGTCATGATCGGTATCAACATCCATCCAAAGTGGGCCACTGTGGCTGTCGTTGACTTGAATGGGAGATTTCTGTCGCGGTCGCAACTGCCGGTTACTTCAGATCCTGCCAAGACGATCGCGGGGATCGTGGAGAGTGTCTTGAGGATGAAGGCGCACCACGCACAACGTTCCTTTGAAGGCATAGGAATCAGTCTTCCCGGCCGTGTGGACCCAATGACGCAACGTCTTCTTTTTGCGCCAAATCTCTCATGGCCTGAGTTTGATATCAAGGGCGCTGTGGCAAAGGGAACTGGGCTGGCGGTCGAATTGGATAATGCCGCCAATGCATGTTTGTTGGCCGAGATGTGGTTTGGCCGCCTTGACGGAGTACGGAACGCGGTTCTGGTAACAGTGTCAGAGGGCATAGGCACCGGCATCCTCTCCAACGGGCAGCTTCACTACGGCGCTCGCGGCATGGGTGGGGAGTTCGGCCACATTATCCTCGATGGAAGCGGTCCTTCATGCGGCTGTGGAGCGCGTGGATGTTGGGAAACCCTAGCCTCTTCCCGGGCCGCGCTGCGTTACTACACCGAGAAAAGGCCAAAGTTAGCTGTGCGTACGATAGAGGAGCTTCTCCGTTTGGCGGAAGACCTGGATCAGGACGCCATTTGTGCGCTCAGTATGCAGGCAGAGTATATCGGCAAAGGTTTGCGATCGGTCTCTGCCGCGCTTGCACCCGAAGTGATCTTGATCGCCGGCGAGATAGTCGCCTCGTGGACGCGTTTCGGTCCCATTATTCAGAAGGCATTTACGGGATCTGCTCTCCCCGGAACAACGCCCCGCTTGATGCCGACGTACGAGACCGAAGTCGCAGAGCTTCGAGGCGCGGCGATCCTCGTTCTGCAACGAAGATCAAGCCAGCCGGAATTTATCGGGGCAAAGAGCGTCAATGGCGCGTCGCGAAAAATAGCAAGAGCCTAGTGAAGGTAGCTTTATTTGGTCTGCGATGAAGCCACTCCGCTGGAAGACGGAGTTCCCAATGGCAGCAGGTTCTTTACGGCGTTCACCGGAATTTCAACCGCACCAGCTCGGTCGGTTTGGAGATCGTGGACGGCGATACGCAGGAAATATTCCCCATCTTCGGGGACGCTGATCTCTTGATTGAAAGAAAGCGGCGTCTGCAGGAAGCGCGCAAAATTTGCAGCCGACAGATCGGCATGAACGTTGTTTCCTGTCCTATTGATAAGGGTGCCATTCTGATCGTAAACAGCCGTTAGGATTTCAACGAACCCATGATGCAGCCCGTCCGGAGACTGAGTGAAGGTGACACTGTGCTGATCGACGGCAAAATCGATCGCATACCGGCGAAATGCCCCTTTCAGTTTTGCTCCCTCGGGAGTCAATGAGTTACCGTCAGCAATCTTAGCTTCGGTTGTCCTGGAGGCTGGCAGAACGCGGGTTGTAAAAAGGATTTGTGTCGGCGTCGGAGCTCCTCTCATCATGACCCTCTCAACCGTCGTCGAGCCCTGTTGTGCCGCTGCGGTCGGAGTTGTCCCTGATGTTTTAGGCGTGGATTCTGGATCATCGCCGTAATAGCCACGCCGGTAAGAGAGAGCAAATCTCTTGTCGCGCACTTCAATCTCTACCTTGCGAAATTTTCCATCCCAGTCCAGGTTTGTCGGAGAGTAGGTGAAAGTGTAGTAGTTCGCTCCGGCTTCCACAGCTTTTGCGACGGCTTCGCTCAAGCCGTTAGTATTTACAAAGGCCTGCCCGCCGGTATCGGCCGCCATCTGCTGCATCGTCTGGTTTTCCTGGGCCGTTTGCTGAGCAAATTTCAACTCATCTTTACCGGCTGCCTGTGGGCTGCGGCCATACTTTGTTCCAGAGTTGGCGGTGCTATATACCGGAGACGTTACCAGACCACGTGCGTCGATTGGATAAACTGCGACCTGGCTGCGTGCAAGCAGATTCGTCGTTTCCCGGAACTCCGCCTCCGCGTTTCCGATGGCAGCAAATGGATCTTGAGCATCTCCACCGTTCGGCATCACATTTACGGGAAAAGAGCCGGAAAACCAGATCAGGTTTTTACGTCCGGGAATGCCAACCAGATATCGCGCCAGTTCGTTCAACGCATCGAGCGTGTACTGTGCTCGCAACTGCAGTTGAAAAGAACCAGTTTGTGCCTCAAACTGTTGCACATTGGCGATCAGTTGTTCCATGTTTGGATCGTTGACGCCGCCCAAAGCCCTGAGTGCATCCGAGACACTGTTCGGATTAACCCCGCCCCCTCCACCACCCACTGGATCATCCAGCAATGAGGAAGCCTTGATGTTTTTACCCGTCATCGCAACTTTGAGGATCTCAGGATTGGAGGTAAATCCCTGCAGGATGCTCAGTCGATTCGACAACCCAAAGATTGCAATCTGCGTACCGGGGGAAGCCTTCTTCAAATAATCCAGAAGCTGAGATCGTACGAAGTACTGATCTTGCAATGGAGTGTTTAGCGTATCGAGCAGAAGAATATTGATTGGGCCGTTCTGTGGTGCGGGTGAAAAATTTGTAAAGATTCCAGGGGCCACTCTGGGCATTGTGACCTGTCTGGAAAGCATATTCGCGCCAGCGGTGTGTTCCTCAAAGCTGCGAATATGTTGAGGGCGTCCGTCTTCGATCACCGTAAAATCGCTCGACTTCAGGTTGCGGACTGGATTGTGGTTTCCATCCGTCACGATAACGTCTTCGATTACGAGGTTCGTCCTGGTGTGCAGCGTATAGGCAGGTACCGCCGACGGCTGATTTTCATTCTGTTGCTGCGAACCTGGGGTCTGCGTTTGGCAAGACCCACTGACGCAAGCGATGAACATAGACACAGCCGCGCAGATGCACAACAAGTCGCCATGTTGGCCGGCGATGCCTCGGCGTTGAAGAAGCATTCGAACACGTCCGCCTATCACCTTGTACTCCCTTTTGGATCAGGAGATTTCGATCGTTTCTTTCCCATGCAAGATTTTCCTAACATGACGATGTCAGATCGTATCCAGATGCCTAAAAATCTTCACCGGCTAAGTAAAGATGTATGTCGTTACGCTAAGTGGTGCAGTCGTGACCGCCAGCTGCCCGTTGACAGGATCCATCTTTGGCAATCGGGCATGCGTCTCCGTGTTCGACGTGCGTACCGCCGTGCAACTGGTCGCCGGAAAGCTACCGCACTGAATCGTAATTGGCCGTTCCACCGCGTCATCGTTGATGGCGACGCATACGAGTTTCTTGCCGGAAGGATCCAGGTACGCGGAAAAAAAGACGTTGGGTGCGGGGTTTGGAGTAGCATCCACGCGGTGATAGCCCGGACGAATGAAGCGCGCGAAGTGTCCGATTGTAAACATTCGCTTGGATAGCTGATAGGTCTTCGCCTTCATGTCCAGCGTGATGAGCGAACCGCGCGAGCTTGCAACTGCGGCTCCCCACCAGTAAAGCCATGCGCTCACATTGTCCTCGGTCATGTGGGCATGGATTACGCGTGCCCAATAGACTCCATCATTCATGTTGGTAATGTTGGGCTCATTGCCACCGACGCTCACCTCGGTCTCCCAGATGCGCTTTCCCTTTTCGATAGCAGTGGGGAACTGACCTGTTCGCGTATTCAACGGCATATAGGGTGCAGTCGTCGCTGCATATGCGTGAGCCCCGACGATGTGAATCCCTTTATCGCAGACCGAGTCGGAGAGTATCTCGTTGATGAATTCGTCGCTCCAGTTGGCATGTTCGTCGATCACGATCTCGGCCGTGACGCCCTTCTGGGCAAAGGTAGGAATCAAATTCTGGTGCAGAAATCTCTTCAGCTGCGATCCGGTCCAACGGCATGAGGACCAGGTGGCAGTGTAGTTTGGCTCATTCGTAGGGGAGATCGCGTAGATATCGAGATCGTAGCGTTTCTTGTATTCCAGAACGTAGGTCGCCAGATAATCCGCGAATTGCTGATACATCTCGGGCTTTAGCTCACCGCCGTTTTCAACCGACTTATTTGTCTTCATCCACGCCGGGGGCGACCAGCAACTGCTGAGGAAGCGGGTGCAGCCTCGCTTCTTTGCCTCGTTCATCATCCATATCTGATCTTCGTCGCCCGTCCAGTTAAACTCGCCGGCACTCGGTTCGATCGACTCCGTCGAGCCGTTTTGAGCCTTCGCTGATCCATCGCCGATAATGTTTCGCAGAATGGAATAACCCATTCCCCCAGCGGGCGAGAACATCAGATCGAGGATCGCTGCCTTGTCTTTGTCAGAGAAGGTTTGCAGGTTACGCGCCTGATGAAACGCTTCGCAGAATCCAAAACCTTCAATCTGCTGACGAACCTGGTTTACAGCGATTCCGGCCGTGTTCTTATCGGCGGCATGGAGAACACCGGTATAGCCAAGCGCAGCCACGCTCGAGGCCGCTATAACAAATTCACGACGCGAAATATTCATGGAGTACCTTTGAGGTTTGCGGGCAAAGCATGTGCGATGCGTCGCCTAAACGACGCGGACCATAGTGATTGATGTAGGTAGGAAGTCTGAGGTCGCAGCGGAAAGTGGGGCCAATGCGTTACGGGAAAAATATAGTTTGTCAAGAACATTGGCTTTCGGCTGGCTGAAATAGTTCGAAAGCCAACTTTAGCTTGATAGTCAAACAAATGCAATAGTGGTTTTCTTCAAGCTCGGATTATTTATTCAAGAGCGCAATTAATTTTTTACTTGACTGTCATCTTCGCGCATAGGTATGTTCTGTGTCGCCCCAAACAATTTTGACCCAGATCTTGTCAGGTGGGAGTCTTCGTAATTGTCTCCCTCCATCAAGCTGAGCACTTCGTTTGAGATGCAAACAAAAGTAACCTCAAAGTTACTTCGACCAGCCAGTGCATCGAGAGGATGCGTGGTATTGAACCAGAGATAGTGGAGTATTGAATGCACACACGTTCCGCCGCAGTAATTGGCCGATTTTCTGGCTTTGTCCTTGCCTTGGTTGTTGCGCTACTGCTCACAACGCGATTCGCTGCCGCACAGGTCGTTCCCGCAGCGGTGATTAGCTCGAACCAGACCCTGGCGAGTATTTCGGGCAACTCCGGCCACGTCGCCGTAAACAGCTTCGGCGCAGCGTTCTATGTGAGTACCAATGACCAAAAAGTCTACGAGCTGCTGCCGGGCGCAACAACGCCTATCGCGCTTGTGACAGACGTGCCCTCGGCGACGAATGTGTATGTCGATGCAGCCAATAACCTCTATGTGCCGGGTCTCTATGGCTCGCCGACGGGTGCCACCACGCCGTCTAGATTGCTGGTCATTCCCTACCTGAATGGCGGCTACGCGACGACAGTCGACAATGGGACATTTAACCCTTGTGCAAGTCCGATCACGGCAGCCTGCACGGCCCTCAGTGGCGGAGGCTCGGTAACGGGATATTACATGCAGGTTGGAGACGTCGGAGTGGATGCAGCCGGCAACGTCTATGTTGTCGCTCCCCGCACCGGCGGCGGTACCTGTGATCAAAGCAAAGCTGCTGCCGTTTGCAACACGATACTGAAGTTTGCCGCACCGGCAAACTCGAGCACCGTTCCGACGATCGTTGCTGGCGGTGTTGGCGGTGACCTTGCGCAGACAAATAATGCCCAGATCGCAGTTGATGCCCAGGGCGATGTTTATTACGTCGATGGCATCAGCAACAATGTTTATTTCATCGCTGCAGGTACGTCGATAGCTCCGGGCCAGACCACCCCCAGCGTTGGAAGTGGCTTTAAAACCCCGGGCGGCGTCAGCGTGGACAAGTTTGGGAACGTGTATGTAACTGACACCGGAAACGACCGCATCGTTGAAATCCCCGCTGTGAATGGCGTGGCGCAGTCGTCCAAAGAGTTCACTCTCAGCTGGGCCTATTCGGCGAACGGAGTCGGAATCGATCCGCTTGGTCGTCTCTTCTATACCGGCTATTCGGGCGGTACGAATCTCAACGTGATGACTCTCTGGAACATGCCGCTTGGGTCTTCGGCTGTAGGAACGGCAAACCCTGCCACTACTCTGAACGTCGTCTTCAGCGCAGCAACGACTCCGTCGAACATTGCAATCACCGGAGGCAACACAGGCTTCTCTCTCGCCGGTGGAAGCTGCGCGGCCGCAACTGCCTATAGCATGAACCAAAGCTGCACCCTCAACGTCGCCTATACTCCCACCGCGGTTGGGCTCCAGACGGGCGCCGTGTCCATTACCGCGGCAGATGGATCTAATCTCGCCACCGGCTATCTCTCAGGTATCGGTCTCGGAGCAGCCCAGACTGTTGATCCCGGCACCGTGGCCACAATTGGTTCCGGAGGATGGCAGAGTCCGCAGGGAGTCGCACTGGACGGCACCGGTAACCTCTATGTAACTGACGCAACGGCCAACACGGTTTCACTCTTATGCGTCTGGCGCCACGACGGCGACCACTGTAGGTACCGGTCTTAGCCAGCCTAGTGCTGTGGCTATAGACGGCGCGGGAAATGTTTATATTGGCGACTCCGGCAATGGCCGCGTCGTTGAAGTTCCCATGCAAGCCGGCGTGCTTAACAACAGTGCGCAGAGTGTCGTCATGACAGGCCTGAGCAGCACCACCGGCTTGGCTACCGACTACACTGGAAGCCTTTATATTGCCGACAGTGGAAATAGCAGGGTCCTCCGCATTACGAATACGTCCGGCACGCTGAACCCGAGCTACACAGCAACGATTGGCACCGGCTTCAAAGCCCCCGTCGCGGTTGCTACCGACAGCAAGGGAGATATCTTCATTGCCGATCAGACCGCGAACGATGTTGTCGAGATTACACCCCTGAGCAGCGCGCAAACCCAGGTCGGTGCATCTCTTTCCCATCCTTCCAGTCTCGCGGTCGATCCCGCAGGCAGCGTTTATATCACAGACAGCGGAAATCTGCGGATCATCAAAATACCGAATGAAAATGGCTCGCTCAATGCGAATGACCAGTACCAAATTGGCCAGACGATCGCGAACCCATACGGCGTGGTGCTCGATCCGAAGGGAAATCTGTATGTCACTGACAGCATCGACGCAAGCGTCAGCCAGATTGTCAGAACGCAAGGCACTCTCGATCTGGGCAGGGCAAATCTCAATGTTGCAACTTCGACCCTCTCTTCGCAGATCGCAAGCAGCGGCAACCAGAACCTGACCTTTGGCACGCCTCTCTACACGTCGAC
The DNA here is from genome assembly GCA_963831665.1 of uncultured Acidobacteriaceae bacterium. Lineage (GTDB taxonomy): Bacteria > Acidobacteriota > Terriglobia > Terriglobales > Acidobacteriaceae > Edaphobacter. The sequence continues at coordinate 224,728 of CAWHRG010000002.1, forward strand.
CGGAACAGATTCTGCCTTTACGATTGCTTCTCCCGCCTCAGGCGGATGCGTCGCAGGACAGACGCTGAATTCCGGTTTTAGTTGTGTCCTGAATGCGACATTTATGACTGCTGCCAAAGGCAGCTTCTCTGATGTTCTTAACTTCTCAAGTACTCCACGTCAACACCGCCACTCCACAATTGACACTGCTCGGCGTAGGAACCTTCCTTGCCACCAGCCAGGTGACGCTCGCGGTGACTGCACCGACAACGACGCCTGCCTACGGACAGTCGGTCACGGTTACCGCAACGATTACATCCAGCGATGGCGGTGGAAGTTCGCCTACTGGAACAGTCTCCTTCCTGCTTGATGGAAATCCGACTGGCGGATTGATTCAAGTGGTTAACGGTCAGGCAACCGTTACCTTCAACGGTCCGCAGGGAGGTAACCATTCGGTCGGAGCAACCTACAGTGGAGACGATAACTTCGCTTCCGGAGCGGGAACACCGATTCAATTTGCGGTAAGCAAAGCGGCAAGCGCTACTTCTCTGGTTATCTCTGGAGGCGCCGTCAATCCGCAAAGCGCTACTCCTGGTAGCTCCATTACTTTGATTGCAACGGTTGTCCAGCAAGGTGCTGCTACGCCGACCCAAACGGTCACGTTCCTGAATGGCAGTACTGTCCTTGGCACTGCCTCTGTGAACGGCAATACGGCGACGCTGGTGACTACCACTCTACCTACCGGCACACTCAATGTCGTCGCCTCATACGCAGGAGACATCAACTACGTGGGCTCCAGCTCTACCGCAGTCCCATTCATCGTCTCGCCTGCGACCTTTGTTCTTTCTTCCTCCACCATGAGCCTTACCGTTCCCAACGGTGGTTCAGGCAACATCAACTTCACCGTTACGCCGATTAGCGGCTACTCAGGAACTATCGGAATCGCCTGTTCCGGTCTGCCGGCGAATAGCTCGTGCAGCTTCAATCCGAACGCGTTTCAGATAAAGGCCTACAGCTCTGCCACCTCTACAACACCCGCTTCGGGCGGCCCTCAGACCGTCACAGTGACGATCCTCACAGGCCAGGTACCGGTGGTTGCACCTCCAGCGGTCGGAAGATTGAGCTCGCATGGTCCGTTTGATCGTCTGCCAATAGCCTTCGCGTTCCTTCTCCTTGGGCCGATAGGACTAACTGGTCGGCGGTTGCTGAAGAGACATGGTAAATCGAGAACTTCGCTTGTTCGACTGCTCACCCTCCTGGTCTTCCTCGCGGCAGGAGTCGGGGCGTCCATAGTCAGCGGCTGTTCGAGCGGACTGTTAGGCGTTACGCCGGCAGGCTCCTCCACGGTCAAGATCACGGTGAGTGGAGCGCCAGTAGCGGCGACCGCTCAGACCGCTCAGCTGACTCTGCAGGTGCAATAACCGTGACTCCGATCATCCGACTCAACGCCACGACGTCAGCAGCCCACTCCTTCACAGGAGCCAATAACTTCAAACAGACTCAGAAAAATCTGGTGACAGCAACAATGAAAAACTCGATCCGCTCTCTCTTTCATGCCTGTGTTCTTCTCTTAGTCTTCGCAACACTCTGCGCCAGCATTGCTCAGGCACAAACCGTGAACGCGTCGCTCGGCGGTATCGTCAGCGACGCCTCCGGTGCACGTATCATCGGCGCGAACGTTACTCTGGTCAACGACGCTTCGCACGATTCGCGCAAGACTACTACCAACAACCAGGGTGTCTTTCAGTTCCAGGCGGTTCCCACGGGTGCTTACACTCTCACTGTCAGGCATCCCGGTTTCAGCGCATTGACTGAGCACGGCATCGAGCTTCACCCCAACGACGTCCGCAATCTCTCTGAACTCACGCTTCCTATTAGCACCGTCTCCGCGGATGTAACTGTGACCGCTGCAGACACCGACATCGCTACATCCGGCGAGCGCAGCTCTCTGATTACCGCAAACGATATCAAGAAGTTGTCCACGGTCGGTCGCGACGTCACCGAGCTGATCAAAACCCAGGCTGGCTTTTCCGTTCTGCAAAGCGGACTCGATAATGGCGCCAGCACAGATCCGGCGGTAGTGGGCAGCGGTAGCGGTCTAGGTAACTATGTCGGCAACGGCGCTACCGCTAACGGCACCAGCATCACCTCCGATGGGGCTAATGTTACCGACCCCGGCAACGGCAGCGGACAGACCCAGACCGTCAACATGGACATGGTTCAGGAGGTCAAGATCGAGACCTCCAACTTCGGCGCTGACACAGCCAAAGGCCCAACAGTAATTACTGCCGTCGGCAAATCGGGCGGTTCTGAGTACCACGGCTCGGTGTATCTCCACGGCCGCACCTCGCATCTCAACGCCGAAGACTGGTACGCCAAGTACCAGACTCCCGCTCTTCCTCCAATACCGGACCGCTACCTGTACCCCGGTTTCAACATTGGCGGCCCTCTCAAGATTCCAGGCACCAACTTCAACTCCAATAGGAAAATCACTTTCTTCGCGGGAGCCGAAGACTACGTTCAACGCAATGTTTACTCGTATGGATCGCCGATGAAGTCCTATCTTCAGGCGCTTGTCCCGACAGCGGCGATGCGTCAGGGAGACTTCTCTCAGGCTTCACTGGCGAACTACATCGGTCAGTCGGCCGACACCATCACAAAACAGTGCACGGCCAGTGGAAATCTCTCCCCCTTCTATCACATATGCTCTGCCCCTAACACGGCAGACGGAAAGGTTCTGGGAGGCCTGTTCCAAGGCGGAGCTGCGGCGTTCGATCCAGGCGCGGCCGCGTTGCTGAGCACCATTCCAATGCCCACTGGGCCGACGGTAAATGGTTTCAACTACTCGACCCTCAATCTGGAAAATCCCGATCTATATCAATATCGCGGCCGCGTCGATGTGGCCATCAATGACAACAACAAGTTCTACGGTGTCTACAATGGCGAAAAAGGTCGTGTAACTGGTATTCCAGAGCAGATTTATTACTCTCCCGGTACTGGCGGTACGCCACAGGGTGGCCTCGATACTCCTGGCAAAATCACCTCCACCTCTACTTCAAACACGGCCAGCGCAAACTTCACACACATCTTCGGCGCCAGGGCCACCAATGAAGTCTTTGGAGCTCTCTCCTACGTTGCAAACTACTACTACTCTGGCAACCCCAATGGCTTGCTAAGCTCCACCATCGGTTATAAGTATCAGGGCTTCTACAAGGGGGCTTCGCTACAATATCCCCAATTTGCGACCTATGGGTCCGCCTCCCGCTATGGCCTGCCGCTGGCCATTACCCCGGACTTCAGCAACGGCCGCTATTTTTCGAAGAAGTTTTTGCCCTCAGGCGGAGACAACTTCTCCTACCTGTACCGCTCCCATACGGTTAAGGTCGGGTTTTATATTGAGCGCGACAACGCCAATCAGACGGACCTGAGCCCTGTCACCAACGGACAGATCAGCTCCTACTATGTGCCTACCAACTCTTTCACCGATGCTGCTTGCTCCAATAATTCAAACTGCCATTCGCCCGACAATGCGACCTCCTTCACAGGCGCGGGTGGTAACTACCTCGCAGACTTCCTGCTCGGAGACATCGGCTCTTTCTCGCAACAGAACTTCAACGATCACACCAATCTCTACTTCTGGACGATCTCCGGCTTCGTTACAGACTCCTGGAAGGCCACCAAAAAGCTCACTCTCGACTACGGTGTCCGCCTGGATCACATCGGCGCATGGGCCGACACCAGAGGCCTGGGTCTTGCTGTCTTCGATCCAAGCCTTTATGCCGGCGACTCCGGAATGAACCTACCCGGCGTTCGCTTTCACGGCAAGGGCCCCATCGACGATCCTCGCAACACCGACTCCAGCCTTCCAACTTCCGGAAGTCCAACCCGGCCGGTCTTTGTCTCTCCGCGCTTTGGCCTCGCCTATGACCTCTACGGCACCGGAAAAACAATCCTGCGGGGTGGTCTTGGATACTATCGCAGCCACGACTCCTGGAATGATTACTCCGTTCCCGCCGGCACCTCGCAGGGCCTTGTTACTGCGACGGCCGGAGGCGGAGGTATATCGCTTGCCGGAGTTAATGCCACCTCGGGTGTCGCCCTCCAGTGCAACGCCACCTCCTCTACCGGTTGTCCCAGCATCTCCGCGCTTGATCGCAAGGACGACCAGCAGCCCCTTACAGTTACCTACAGCTTTACTGTGTCGCAGCAGATGCCCAAAAACGCGCTCTTCGAAGTTGCATACGTTGGCAACCAGAGCCACGATCTGTTGACGGATGCCGTCTCCACAGGCACCCCATCGAACATTCAGAACGTCAATGCGATTCCGCTCGGTGGTCTCTTCAATCCCGATCCCAACCCGAACTCAACAGCAGGCACGAACGGAGCCTCGCTGGCTGGTCAGATTATTACTCCAGGTTCGGCTACGACGGCGGCGTTGAATGACTTCCGCCCCTTTCCGCACTACACCAACATCCTTGTCCCCAGGCACATAGTCTATGCCAACTACAATGCCCTGCAGGCGAGCATTGTGAAGCAAAAGGGTGCGCTCAACATGAATCTGAATTACACATGGAGCCGTGCCCAGGGTGTTCGCGGCGGTTACAACAACGGACTCACTCAGGATCCGACCAACCTGCGGGCGAACTACGGTCCTCTTGCTTTCGATCGCACCAACATCTTCAACGCCAGCTACTCGTATGATCTGGGAGACAGGTTCCACGTCAATCGTTATCTCGACCACGTAATCAATCGTTGGTTTATCAGCGGAATCACCAGCCTGCAAAGCGGTCCCAATCTGCAGGCTGTTTACAGCCCGAACCTTGCTTTGAGTGGTAACGCATCTACCTCGGCCAACGGAGCCTTGCCTTCGAGCGGAAGTACTGCGTTCACCATCGACAATAGAACGCTTCTTGGAACTCCAGACATTTATCTCCAGCCGACCTTGGTCAGCCGCGATGGCTGCTCTTCCGGCAATCCAACCTCAAACCTGAACAAGCACCAGTACATCAACGGAGCCTGCTTTGGTATCGGTCCTATCGGAATCAATGGACCGACGAATCTTGGATACCTCCGTGGCCCCGCTTTCTTCAGCTCAGATCTCTCGCTTCAACGCAGCGTCAAGCTTGGTGAGAAACGCAACCTGGAGTTCCGCGCCTCTGCCTTCAACTTCCTAAACCATCCAATCACGGCTTTCAATTCGCATCAGCCCAACGAGGCCTCGCTCTTCCTCTCCGGTACGAGCTTTGCGAACGCCGCTTACACCGCCAATACGAACACCAACGGCGGCAGTTGCAGCGCTGCGGGATCAACATGCTTCGGGTACGCAGGCTATAAAACTGGCCGCCGCGTTATGGAGCTCTCCGGGAAGTTCAACTTCTAAGCGTCACCTCTCACCGAGAGGACGGATATCCGTTCCGTCCTCTCTTATTTTTTTACAGCTCTTGTAAGAGTTGGGTCTTTCGTCACGAAGGGGCCCGTACTAAGGAATCTCGCATGTATCCCAAGTCCACGGTAAACGTTGCCTCGAGCGCGATTCTTCGCCCGCTTCGTACGGTTGTACTCACTCTCTGCATTCTTACAATCCTCCTCACAGGATGCAGCTCAGGCACTTCTGGATCGTCCTCTCCGGTCAACCCAGCTAATCCGGTTTCCATCGCTACCACCACGCTTACCAACGGTGTTGTCGGATTGCCATACTCCAGCAGCATTCAGGCGGCCAATGGCACCTCTCCCTACACATTCACAATCACCGCGGGAACTCTTCCCGCAGGCTTGACGTTCGCGGCCAACGGCGCTATCAGCGGCACCCCCACCACCGCCGGCAACTCAACCTTTCAGGTTCAAGTCACGGATTCCAGCAATCCAGTCGAAAAAAGTCTCCAAAGCCTGAGCATTTCCGTCGTCGCCCCAGTGGTCATCGGAGGTGGAGCACTACCCGCAGGGACCGTTGGCAGCGCCTATTCTTCCACGGTTCAGGCGACGGGTGGCACGCCCCCCTACATCTACACGGTCACCTCAGGAGCACTACCTGCGGGGCTCGTTCTCTTATCCAGCGGTATCATCAGCGGAACTCCTACCACAGCGGGCATCGCCAGCTTCTCCATCCAGGCAACCGACTCCGCATCCACTTCGCAAAGAGCGTCCGCAGCCTACACTCTGACAATCCAACCACCGCCTCTGGTCGTTACAACAACCAGCCTACCCAACGCCCAACTTAACACCGCGTACACAACCTCGCTTCAGGCCAACGGGGGCACTCAACCGTATACCTTCTCCCTGAAATCCAGCACGTTGCCTCTTGGTCTTACGTTATCGTCTTCCGGGACGATCTCCGGCACACCAACAAATTTTGGCACTTCAACCTTTACCATTGCTGTCCAAGACGCATCTCCTACACCCCAGACAGTCGCCGTCCCACTGACCATCACAGTCAGCAACTCGCCGCTTTCCGTACACGTTGTTTCGCTCGCAACGCCTGTCCTGGGATCCAGCTATAACCAGACCATCGTAGCCTCCGGCGGAACGGCCCCATATACCTTCTCCGTCTCCTCTGGCTCGCTTCCAACCGGCTTGACGATCTCATCAAGCGGCATCCTATCAGGAACGCCAACAGCAATTGGAACGTTCGCAGCTACCCTTCAGGTCACCGACAACACCCAGCCCACGCCGGTGGTCGCTCCCTTAGGCATTGCTCTCACCGTCGTCAACGCCCTCGTCCAGATCAATGCGGCGTCCGCGCTTGCTACCGTTCCCCAGACTGGATTTGGCATTCACACCTCGGTCTACGACTCCAGCCTCAGTGACACCACCAACCTGCCCGCTCTTCTCCAGACCGGCGGCATCACCGTCATGCGTTACCCCGGGGGCATCTACTCCGACAACTACCACTGGGCGCAGAACACACTTACACCCTTCTTCGTATCGACCTCACCCGTGTGCGATGTCGTCGCCAACGGATATCTCGCACCCAAGACCGACTTCGGCAACTTCGTCAAAACTCTTCAAGCTGTCGGCGCACAGGCCATCATTACCGTCAATTACGGCACCAGCGTAGCCGACAGCTCCGCGACAAAGAAAACCGGCACCTATGGCCCCAACACCTGCAGCGAGCCAAATCAGCCCGGCCAGCCGCAAGAGGCTGCAGCATGGGTCGCATATGCAAATGGCAATCCCACCAACACCCAGGTCATCGGTGTCGATGCTGCCGGGTTCAACTGGCAGACCGTCGGCTTCTGGGCATCTATTCGTGCAGCCACCCCCTTGGCGACCGATGACGGTTACAATTTCCTTCGCCTCGGTCAGACTGCACCCATTGGCGTCAAATACTGGGAATTGGGCAACGAGATCTTCTACGACGGCTACAACTCCAACCAGAACTCAGAGACCGATCTTCACGCACCTTATATCTATCCCAGCGGCTACTCGGCAGCCTTCACTACCCGTAGCCTCGTCTCAGCCATCTCTCCCACTGCCTACGGCACCAATGCTGTTCCTTTTATTCAGGCAATGAAGGCGGTCGATTCGACGATTCAGATTGGGCTCACCATGAGTTCCCCCAATGTCGATCCAATTCCTTCCACATGGAATCCCGCTGTCCTTCAAGCCGTCTGCGCCGGATCCAACTTCGACTTCGCCATCCTCCACTATTACCCGGGCTCCTATAAAAACGTCACCGCGGCCCAACTTTTTAGCTTGCCTCAGACCGACATGCCGAGGCTCGTTTCCAACCTAAAGACACAGATCGCCGCCAACTGCCCCGCAATCGCAAGCACCGTCCGGTTCCTCGTCACCGAAACCGGCCCCAACAGCACACTGGCTACTGGAACTCCAAGTCAGATCCCAGGCCTCTACGCCGCTCATGAGTACCTCGTTAGTCTTGAGACAGGTATCACCAACGTCGACTGGCTCGAACTGCACAACGACTATCTCACCACCACAACGGAGGCCCCGAATCCTCCCTTTTACGGAATACAACTGGCCCATCTCTTGGCTGGTGTCGGAGATACACTCGTCTCTGCCACCTCAACCAGCAACACGATCCTTGCTCATGCGACTCTCAAAGCCAACGGACAGAGGGGTATTCTGCTCATCAACGCAGATCCCCAAAACCAGAGCGTAGTTCAGGTTGGCATCAGTGGAGCCTCCATGGGAACGACGGCCTCCGAGTACACCTATGGAATCGGAACGACGCAGTCGGCCCCTGCGCTCCAGGCTACTCCGATCACTATTACTGGAAACACGGTTACAGTCACGATACCGGCGTACACTGCCTTGGAACTTCTCCTCAACTAAGGTTTATCGGCTCACATGGGGCTTGGCCTCCGCGTCCGGTCGGATGTTCTGATTGACGCGGAGGAAATTAGCGGGATCGTACTTCGCCTTAATCCTGGCCAGCCTCGGGTAGTTATCGCGATACGTTGCGCGAATGCGGTCTTCACCTTCGCCTTCCATCATGAAGTTTACGTACGCCCCTCCGGCTCCGTGTGGATGCAGTGCCTCCCAATAATTTTTAGCCCAGGCAGTGATCTGATTTGTATTCGCCGGATCTGGGTCTACGCCAACAATCACTTCGCTCCAGATTGCGTCCCGATAGCTCCAGGGCGTGTCACTGTTCTTTGGTTTGTGTGCGGCGCCGTTGATGGGGTAGAGATGCATCGTCGAGTGCAGTGTGGGCAGCTCCGACCCATGTTTTATGTGGAGAGCAATCGCCTCGTCGCTCAACTCCTTCACGAAGTCAGCCTTCCAGTACCAATGCAAACCGGGTGTATAAAGCCCGTCGAACATGCTTTGCAACATGGGAAAAGGCATCGGTGCGAAAAATTCAAAGGCTGGTTGCCGGAAGTTGCGCAATGGTTCGAGAATCTCATTCGCCCGTTCCAGAGTCCCAGTAGAGCACCACACGATGCCGCACATTTTCTTGAAGTGCAAATCTTCCGGGAAGGGCGGCGCAGGCGGTACGGTAAGAAATGCAAAGAAACCGCTGATCTCTTCTGGTGCCTGAACAATGAACTCGCGATACCACTTCATGATATCGGAGGCCTCCTCCAGGTTCCACAACATCGGGCCGGCACACACCATTTGAACCGGATGCGCCTGGAACAGAAACGACGTCGCTATACCGAAGTTTCCCCCGCCTCCACGGATGGCCCAGAACAGATCAGGATTCTCGTTAGCGCTCGCCACTACAAATCTTCCATCAGCCAGGACAACATCGGCCGCTAAAAGGTTATCGATGGTCAAGCCATACTGTCGCGTGAGATATCCCATGCCACCACCCAGGGTCAAGCCTCCAACGCCGGTCGTCGAGATAATCCCGGATGGCACCGCGAGCCCAAATGCATGCGTCGCGTGATCGACATCGCCCCAGGTGCAACCGCCTCCCACACGCGCCGTCCGTGCCGCTGGATCAACAAGAACGTACTTGATCGGAGAAAGGTCGATGACCAGGCCATCATCGCAGACCCCCAAACCTCCGGCATTATGTCCTCCACCTCGAATCGAAACCCGCAGATCATGTTTCCGGCCGAAATGAACGGCGGTCATCACGTCGGCTACATCTGCGCACTTGGCGATCAAACGCGGTTTGCGATCGATCATGCCGTTATAGACTTTGCGTTCTTTTTCGTATTGCTCGTCGGTAGGTTCGATCAGATCTCCCCGGAGCTGACCTTTGAATTCAACGACATCTTCCTGTTGCATGTCTTCGTTCCTTTCCGGCAACAACCCTGCCATTTCTACAAGGCGCGGTCATCCAATGAAGGCACTACCGTCGCTCATTCTGGAAGAAATAATGCGAATCGAGTGTAACTCTCAAAATTGAGAGCTGACGTTGAATCTGATTGAGCGAATTGGTGCGCGATGCGACGTGTGTTTTCGTCACCCAGACCCTGCCACATCGCGCACCGGAAAAATCACGACCGAGCTTCGTAAACGATGTTGAACGGTGTCTCCGTTGCTCGGCGAAAGCGATTGAACCCTGCCGTCGTCACAACCTCCCGAATGCGTGCCTCACCGGCCTGGGCCCCCAGGCACAGTCCAACTTCCTGCGATCGCGAGCACGGTGTGCATAGCAGAGTCGAGAAAGAGTAATAGACCCGACCCACAGGATTCAGATTGTCCTTCAACTGATCATTTGCGAAGGGCTCAACGATCATCCACGTCCCATCTTTTGCCAGGGACTGCCGAACATGCGCAGCTGCTCCGATCGGGTCACCCATGTCATGCAAACAATCGAAGACTGCCACGAGATCGTAATGTTTTCCGGGAAACTGTTTTGCGTTTGACACACCAAAGGTGACGCGGTCGTCAACACCGTTACGCTTTGCAGACTCGCGAGCCGCTTCAATCGATTCGGTGTGGTAGTCGAACCCAAAGAATTGAGACTTCGGGAATGCTTTTGCCATCAGGATTGTGGAAGCTCCCTTCCCGCAACCAATGTCGGCCACTCGCGCCCCTGCCTCCAGCTTTTCTTTGACATCGTGCAACGCGGGTATCCATGAACTCACAAGATTCGCCGCATAGCCGGGCCGAAAGAACTTTTCACAACCATGGAAGACGCCGTCAACATGTTCGTGCCAACCCATACCGGCACCAGTGCGGAAGGCTTCTGTAATTCTTGGAACCGCCGCCAGCGAGCCCAAAGCCAGCTCAAATGCACCAGGCAGATACGCGGGACTATCTTCCGTTGCCAGCGCGAACGCTTGTTCTTCACTCAGGCTGAACTTATCGGTCTTTTCGTCGTAGGTAATATAGCCCCCTGCAGCTTGTGAAGCCAGCCACTCGCGTATATAGCGCTCATCGGTCTTCGTCTTGGCGGCAAGTTGCGAGGAGCTAAGTGTCTCTCCGACGAGGGCTTTGTAGAGCCCCAGCTTCTCTCCAATAACGACCATCCCTGTATGAACTGCGGCGCCGAGATCAGTTACGAATTGACCAATGAAGGCGTTCAGTTTGTTCATGTCTATTGCAGGAACCACTGTTGTACTCATGTTGATCTTCTCCTTTGCTAGAATCCGCTCTGTAGCGTTGCGCATCGTAGAGTTCTAAGCCTCGCTGACGAGTTCAAGGTAATGACTCTCACGGCGAAAAGTAACGAAACAACGCCGAAGAAACGCCGAAATCCGAACGCACATCAACCTGTCTTTTGCATAAGCGGAGCACCTTGGAAGTGAGCCCCTTAATCTATCAATTCGGCGAGTTCACTCTGGAGATCGCAAAGGGGTGCGTTCTCAAGGCGGGAGCGGAAATCAAGCTTCGCCCCAAGGTGTACGAAACCCTCAAGTATCTGGTGGAGCATCCTGGACGACTCATCGGCAAGCAGGAACTGATGCAGGCGGTGTGGCCTGACGCCTTCGTTACCGACGATTCGCTGGTGCAGTGTACCCTCGAGTTGCGTCGCGCACTGAATGACGGCAGTCAACAATTGCTCAAAACGGTGCCTCGGCGTGGATACCTCTTCACAGCCGAGGTGATCCAACAACCGGCCACACCAAGTCCTTTCCCCGCAACAGATCCCTTTGATTTGTCCGATGATCTTGATGTGTCTTCGGCGAAGATTGCCAGGAAGCGCCACGATCTGCCCGTCCCGCGTACTTCGCTCATCGGCCGAGAGCTACAAGTGACGGAAGTCGCCGATTTACTGCTAAGAGAGGACGTCCGGCTCTTGAGTCTCACCGGTCCAGGGGGTGCAGGAAAAACGCGCCTGGCGATTGCCGTAGGTGCCGCAATTGCGGACCACTTCACGGCAGGCGTTCAATTCGTCAGTCTGGCATCGATCACGCAGCCCGACCTGGTGGCCACCGCTCTTGCCGACGCTCTCGAAATCCAGAAGGTCGCCAAGCGTACCATCCCACAACTTATCGGCGATCAACTCAAAAACTCGGGACCCTTCCTGCTCCTGTTGGACAACTTCGAACAGGTCCTCCCGGCCGCGACCGTCGTGGCCGAAACATTGGAAGCATGCCCATCTCTCAAGATCCTGGTGACCAGCCGGTCCTGCCTGCATATCTACGGCGAACAGGAATTCCCCGTTGCGCCGCTGGCACAGAACTCCGCAATCGAATTGTTTGCGCAGCGGGCGGCAGCCGTCTGGCCCGATTTTGCAATTACGTCAGAGAACGCGCCCGTGGTCCAGGAAATCTGCTCGCGATTAGACGGATTGCCCTTGGCGATTGAGTTGGCCGCCGCCCGCACCAAAGTTCTCTCCCCCAATGCGATTCTCGAACGACTGCAAAGCCCGCTGCAATTGCTTACCGGAGGCGCGCTCGACCTGCCGGAGCGTCAACAAACGCTCCGCAACGCCATCGATTGGAGTCATAGCTTATTGAATGAAGCCGAGCAGAAACTGTTCCGGCGGCTTCTCCGTATTTGTCGGCGGATGCACGTTGGAGGCGGCGGAGGCAGTCTGCAACACCAGACGCGATCTCGGCATCGATCTCTTTGAAGGCCTGTCCTCTCTGGTGGATAAAAATCTGGTTCAGCGCATGGACCGCGCCCAGACCGAGCCGCGTTTCGCGATGCTCGAAACGATTCGCGAATTTGCACTCGAACGCCTGATAGATAGCGGCGAGCCGTCTGCGACGCGACGCGGACATGCGGCGTACTGTCTCGTCCTGGCGGAGGAAGGAAATCCAGAACTGAACGCCGCGGATCGAACTCGCTGGCTAATGCAATGCGACGTTGAGTTCGATAACTTTCGTGCCGCGCTCGACTGGCTGTTTCAGACGCTTGATCTGGACTGGAGTTTGCGTCTCTGCGTGGCTCTGTTTCGATTCTGGGACATGCGCGAACACCTGAGCGAAGGCCGTGTCCGGCTCGAGACGGTTCTTCGCCTGGCTGGTACGGAACACACAAAGGAACGTGCCAGGGTAGCGCACTTCATTGGGGCTCTGGCGGCCTCTCAGGGCGATTATCTTGCTGCCGACCAATCTCTGGCGCATGGCCTCTCTCTCTATGAAGAATTGGGCGATGAGCCGGGCATCGCCGCGTCCTTGAATGCTCTTGCGATAACGGCGCGAGATCGTGGCGACTTCGTCTCGGCCCAGAGCAATTTTGAGCGGAGCCTCGCATGCTGGCGTTTGCTCTCGGATCGCTTGGCAATCGCGCGCTGTCTTCACAATCTCGCTAATGTGGTCAAGGTTCGCGGCGACTATCCACGCGCTCGATGGGCGTTGGGTGAAGCAACGGACATCTTCGAGGAACTGGGTGATCGCAGCGGAGCCGCCTGGTCTATCAATCAACAGGGCGACATCGCGCGCGCGACCGGCGACATCGCGGCCGCTCGAGGACTCTACCAACGCGCACTCTCCGCCTTTCGGGAAGCTGGAGACCCGTGGGGTTCCGCACGGTCGTTGACAGACTTGGGCTACATCGACTGTGAGCAGGGAAACCATTTGGCTGTACACGCGGCATTCCGCGAAGCCATGGAAATCTTCGCTGGGCTGGGGCATCGGCGCGGTATGGCGCGTGCATTGGAAGGTTACGCGTGTCTTGCTCTGACAGAAGGATACGCCGCACGGGCATTGACGCTGGCCGCTGCCGCAGCGCAGCTACGTCGGTTCATCAGCGCGCCTCTCTCTCCAGCGGAACAATCTAAACTCGATCGAACGCTGGTACCTGCCTGGAAATCACTCAGCGAGTTGGAAGGAAAAGACGCCTGGGAAAAAGGTTCTGCAATGAGCGTGGAAAAAGCCATTCAATATTCGCTCGAGGAGCCAGGCGCAGTTAGTTGAAGTTAACAGGGTCAATCAGACGGCGCACCGCGGACACACGATCAGCCGGAATGCCTGCAAGGCGAGCGTGCTCCCGAATGCTGTCTTCGTCCGGCGCAAGGTAAACGCAGTAGACCTTGTCTTCAGTAACGTAACTGTGAAGCCATTGAATCTGCGGCCCCATTGCTTTTAAAGCCTGCAACGAGCGCAGAGACACTTCCCGGATCTGAGTTTCTGACAGTCTTCCGGCACCAGGTATCTCGCGTTCGATTACGAATTGCGCCACAGTGCAAAAAGTCTAACACTTCATCTGGAGACAAGGTCGTTCGCCAATCCTACTTCTCTAGGCTGAGCAAATGGGCTTTCGTCTCAAGTCCGCCCGCAAAGCCCGTAAGTTTTCCGGACGATCCAATGACGCGATGACAAGGCACGATGATCGATACCGGGTTTCTTCCATTCGCAGCGCCGACAGCTCGTGTCGCTCGAGGATTCCCTAGTTGTTTCGCAAGCTGTCCATAGCTTCTCGTCTCTCCGAATGGTATGGCAAGCAAGGCTTCCCATACATCTTTCTGAAAACGAGTACCTCTCATATCGAGAGCGACGGAGAACGTCTTTCGTTTCCCGGCGAAGTATTCACCCAGCTGCCGTTCCGTCGCAACGAGAACAGGATGTTGCTCATCCGCAACCAGTTCGCTCAGACGTACACGATGGGGACGGTCATTTTCCCACAGTATGGCCACCAGGCCCTTGTCACTTGCGACTAGTTTCAGCTTTCCAATCGGCGATTCAATCATCTTGTAAGCGAGACTCATTAGTCCTTGTCCTTTCTGTTTGTGAATGCGTCGGCGTTCTGCTTCGAAAAAGTCCTGCCGACGTCAATCGTAACGTGAGACGTGGCTTACAGCAGCGCTTCCATCGGCAGCCCAAAGATGCTGCGCCGCATACGCACGCCACGGTCGCCACGATTCGGCGCGACTCAACAGGTTCGCAGGCGTCGTCTTCTCCCCATCCATTGAAGCCACGCTGCGCAGCAGTCCAATGTCAGTCGCCGGAAATGCGTCCATCTCGCGGATAGCGCGAAGGGCGATGTACTGTGCGGTCCATTCGCCAATCCCGCGAATCGCTCGCAGACGCGCAATCGTCTCCTCGATACTGCCGAAAGGACGGAACAGGTTCGGATCAGCCACGTGCCGCCTCGGCCACCGCCTTCAATGTCGTCAAACGCGCGGACGGCATGGCCAGTCCGATAGAGGAAGCCGAGGCCAGCCGCTTCGCTGTCGGAAATACATGAGACAAATCTGGGTGAATCAAAAAGGACTTCGGCACAGCGCGACCGTGGAGCGCGACGAGCTGGCCAGCCAATCGACGTGCAGCAACCACACTGATCTGCTGGCCCAGGACAGCCCGTACCGCAATCTCGAAACCATCCCAACCACCGGGAGCCCGCAACCCCGGCCGCTGTGCCACCAGGGTAGCAAGCACCGGATCGCCGGACAGATGATCGTCGATCGTCTCGATGTCAGCTCCAAGATCGAACAAGCGTCGTACTCGGGCAACGATCGCAGGCAACAGCCGAACGTCAGGAAAGCGGATGCTGACACCAAGGCTCTGTCGATCGGGCAGGTGAGTCACCTCTATGCTTCCCATCGCCCCATCCACCTCAACCGTGCGCAGGTAGCGTCCATCCTCTACAACTTCAACGCCCGGAATCGCACGCGCTCGCAGGAAGCTGAGCATAGAGTCCCAGTCGTAGGGCGCACGATAGCGAAGCCGAAGCGTGACGTCTTTCTCTTCGTTCCTCACGGAGTTCTTTCTACGCAAAGCGCTGGGAGGACGATGGAATAGGTCGAGAAATGTTTCGTTGAATCGTCGCAAGCTACCGAATCCAGCCGCCATTGCAACTTCAGTCATCGGCATCTGGGTTTCATGGATCAGTTGCTTCGCAAAAAGCACTCGCCGCGTCTGTGCGACGGAGATAGGGGACGCTCCGAGGTGCTGAAGAAATAAACGTCGCAACTGACGTTCGCCCAGGCCCAGGCGTTCAGCTAGCTTTTCAACGCTGTTCCCCTCGCCATCAAGGGCACCTTCTGCGATAAGAGCCAGGGCACGAGAAACTGTATTCGAAGTCCCACGCCATGAAGCCAGGTCAGGGGCAGTCTCTGGGCGGCAACGAAGGCATGGACGAAACCCGGCATCCTGCGCGGCTGCAGCTGAGCCGAAGAATTTGCAATTCTCAAACTTCGCCGTTCGCGCCGGACATATGGGACGACAGTAGATTCCAGTCGATGTGACGCCGACGAAGATCAAGCCGTCAAAACGAGAGTCTCGACTCTGCAGAGCGCGATAACAAACTTCACGACCGGGCAGTTCCATGTCTGGATTTTCGCACTCACGATACAGATAAACTGGCGGTTTTCGGACATGGTCAATCTAGTGTTTTTTTGAAAGAGAGTTCCGTGCACAACGTTTCGCTTCCTGATCTTTGATGTGATGAGGCAGGAGCTGTCGCCGTCATTCCAGTTGGAACTTATTGAATTGATACTGCGGCAGATGGTCTTCTTCCCACCCCCTAGTTATCGCGAGCCGCCCGTGACTTTCTCCCGACTTCGATTCTCACTTTGCGAGCTAAGCTTCCACCTATTAACCCCAGCAAAATCAGGCGTTTACAAAATTAATAGGCAAAAACATCCCAAAAACTGCATGTCAAGTCCCAAAGTCAGCTAACTCCATCCTTATCAATACATCCGCATTGCGTAGGAGTTATCTCCAATCCGCTACAATTGATTTAGAGATAAAAAAGAAAGCCCTCGGAAACGGGGGCTTCCTCATTTAACCCATAACCCTTTTGTTTGGACGAATTTATCCGTAACCCATTTAGAATGACGAATTTGGAAGAATAAAACAAGCTAAATTGTTGATTCAAATGATCTTATTCAGCTAGACCTGGGGGGGGTATCAGAGAGAGGATCCGACCCGCTCTTGAGACCGGATCAAGCATTAGATTGATAAATGCCCCGGCATTCTGGGTGCCGGGAATCATGCCGGGGTTGAACTGCAAATCGAGATATCCGCTATGCATCCAGTTGGGGTTGGAAACAGCGACGATGTGTTGATCGTCACGAGGTAATCAAAAAGTATCGCATACGCGGGCGCAGACAGCATAAGAACCGCAGCGAGTAGAGCTACCACCGAAGACGGACGAGAGTGCATGTGCACTACGCTTGTAGGACCATACTCAGAAAGCTCCTGTGTACGCGATGAGGGTGTAGGTGATGGCGACGTTGTTTGGATTGGTGAACGCAACCGGGAACGAGAACGACTGTCTCCGGTGCAAGACTCGCGGGTCCGGTAAAGAAGCCTTCGTTCTCATTCGCCATCGGGTTCAGAAGCGTGGGATGTTGACGAGAGTACAAAGAAACATTCTCGGATGTGCTGTGCAGAACGTGATCAAGGATGGAGATGAACGTGTTTAATGTTTTTACCTTTGGATTTCAGCACTCTCATTAGCGTAGATATCCTGCGCTGAGCATGTCTGAAGTATAGAAATCGTTGGTCGAGATATTGACTGGGGCGCATAAGTTCCGCTATACGTCTTGTTCATATGCTTGGGGTTGTACTGTCAGATTCCAGCCTCTCCCCAGAATATTTCTCGCCGGATCAGCAGACGTCCCGAATAAAGACACAAAACCTCGCAACTGAATTTCATGCAAGACCCTGAGCCAGGAGGATGCGGATGAAGCTCTTCTGTTCCTGTGGGTTGCGCCGCCCGATGCGGATGGGCCTTCTCTTGGTGGCCGTCGCGCTGCCTGGAACGATGATGCGGGCGCAAACGGCGACGACAACAACGCTGGCAGTGTCGCCGTCGAGTTCGCCGGGTTCACCGTTGCCCTCACAGACTGTGGTGACGTTGACGGCGACGGTGGCGACCGGGAGCACGGCTGTTTCTCCCGGGCTGGTCACATTCTGCGATGCGACGGCGACGAATTGCACAGGCCTGGCTGTTTTGGGGACGGCACAACTAACAAGCGACGGGACGGCGGTGCTGCGACTGATTCCCGGGAGCGGCAGTCATAGTTACCATGCGGTCTTTGCGGGGACAACGACGTATACAACGAGTACCTCCATGCCGCAGTCAGTGACGGTGCTGCCCCCGTCAAGTTTTCCTACGACGTCCAGCATTGCTTCCAGCGGGAGTGCAGACAATTACACGCTAACGGCAACCATCGTGGGTATCGGCAACTCTGCAGCGGGTCCGACGGGAAACGTAGATTTCATCGATACGACGGACCTCAATCGTTCGCTGGGAATAGCGACGCTCGGTGCAGCAACGCTGGCGCAGAATTTTGCCAATGCTACGGGATCGCCATTTGCGGTGGGCATTAATCCCAATAATGCGTACGTGGGGGATTTCAATGGCGACGGCATCCCGGATCTGGTGGCGCCAAATCCCGGCTCTAACAATGCAAGCATATTGCTGGGGGACGGCAAGGGCGGCTTCACGTCGGGGTCTCCGGTCGTGGTGGGCAGTACTCCACTTGGTGTGGCCGTAGGGGACTTCAATAGCGACGGCATCACGGATCTGGCGGTTGCAAATTTCGACCCTAATACTGTGAGCATATTGCTGGGGAACGGCGATGGCACCTTCAGAGAGGCTACGGGGTCGCCGGTCGCGGTGGGCACTAATCCCGATTATGTGGCCGTAGGGGACTTCAATAACGACGGCATTGCGGATGTAGCGGTGACAAATTCCGGCGCTAATACTGTGAGCATATTGCTGGGGGACGGCAGTGGCAGATTCACGGAGGTGCAGCCTCGTGTCGCGGTAGGTAGTGTTCCCCGAGGCGTGGTCGTGGGGGACTTCAATGGCGACGGCATTGCAGATCTGGAGGTTGCAAATCAAGGCTCTAATACTGTGAGCATATTGCTGGGCAATGGCGATGGCACCTTCGATACGTCTCAAGTCGCGGTGGGCACTAATCCCTTTGGTGTGGCCGTGGGGGACTTCAATGGCGACGGGTTCGCGGATCTGGCGGCGGCAAATTTACTCGATAATACTGTGAGCATATTGCTGGGCAATGGACACGGCACCTTCACACAGGCTCCGGGGTCGCCGGTCGCGGTAGGCAATGTTCCCCGAAGTGTGTCCGTGGGGGACTTCAATGGCGACGGCATTGTGGATCTGGCGGTAACAGATAGCAACGATAACAATGTGCGAATCCTCCTGGGAAACGGCATTGGCAGCTTTACGCAGGCTCCGGGGTCGCCGGTCGCGGTGGGCGGCCGTCCCTACGGAGTGTCCGTGGCGGACTTTAATGGGGACGGCGTCGCGGATCTGGCGGTGGCAAATCTCCTCCCTAATACTGTGAACATTTTGCTGAACCAGATAACGCAGACGGCGACGGCGGTGCTGAACGGGGTGAGCATACCCGGTAGCGCGACGCACGAGGTCTATGCCGCCTATCCCGGGAACACGATCTTCGACGGCAGCACGTCGCCGGCGATTTCGCTGACAGGTTCGCCCGTGGCAACGACGACCACGCTGTTGCTTTCGACAGCAGACACGATCGCGTTCGGAACTCCGGTCACCTTGACAGCTTATGTGGCGCCACACACCGTGGACAGCTTGACGGCAACGGGCACTGTGGAGTTCTTCGACGGAACCACGTCGTTGGGGACAGCTGCGATCTCGGCAACAGGCGTGGCGAGCATTACGCCGCCCCCGTTTGCAGTGGCTGTCCACTCGTTGACGGCGGTGTATCATCCGGGCGATACGAATTTTCTCACCAGCACGAGCACTACCGTTTCGCTGACGGTGAATCAAGCGCAGATCGCAGTCTCTTTGATCTCTTCGCAGAATCCCTCTGTCTACGGCCAGATCGTGATGTTCACGGCGACCGTTCCCAGCGGAGCTACCGGCACCATTCAGTTCAGGAACGGCGCTGTAAACCTGGGCGCACCGGTGACTATCGCGGCTGGAGTCGCTGCCATCGCGACTACCACATTGACACCGGGAACGCATTCGATCATAGCGGTGTACAGCGGGGATGCGAGCCATCTTGAGGCGCCTTCGGACGTGCTTGCACAACTCGTCACTCCGGCCATCCTGACGGTGACGGCAAACAGCAGTACGCGAACGTTTAATCAGCCCAACGCACCGCTGGACTATACGATTACCGGCTTCGTCGGCAGCGACACACCAGTGAGCGCGGTGACCGGAACTCCGACCCTTTTGACTACGGCAACTGAGACTTCCCCGGTAGGCACTTATCCGATCGTGATCGGCTTGGGTTCGCTGGCTGCATCGAATTACACCTTCGTGTTCGTGAATGGCTCGCTGACCGTGACCAGGGCCACACCGGGAGCTGGGGGGATTGCGGCCATTACTCTGACTTCTTCGATAAACCCCTCTTCCCGGGGTGAGAGCGTGACGTTTATAGCGACGGTGCCAGCCCACGCCACCGGACAGGTGACGTTCATGGATGGATCAGCTGTTCTGGGCACGGCAACCATCTTCGGCCAGACCGCCTCCTTCTCTGCCTCGCAGCTGGCGATCTCAACCCATCCGATCACGGCGGTTTATGGTGGCGATACGAACTTCAACGGAGCCACCTCCGCGGTTCTATCCCAGGTGGTGAATATCACGACCCTGAAGGTGATCGCTAATAATATACAACGCGTCTTCGGTCAGCCGAACCCGGCGTTTACTACAACCATCACTGGCTTCGTTGCCGGAGATACGGATGCCGTAGTCATGGGCACGCCCAGCTTGACCACAACGGCAACTCCCACATCGCCGGCGGGTGTCTATCCGATCATCGTTGCGCAGGGGACGCTGACCGCGGCGAACTATATCTTCGCGCTCCTTAACGGCAACCTGACTATCGCGCCTGCAACTCCGGGGGTTGGGCCTACGGCTCCCATCTCCATCGCCAGTTCGCAGAATCCTGTGTCTTCAGGCAGCCCGGTGACTTTGACAGTGACTGTGCCATCAGGAGCGACGGGAACCGTAACCTTCGTCGACGGCACGACCGTGTTGGGGACGGCAACGATCATCGGCAATATGGCGTCGTTCACCACATCGGCCCTGGGTGTGGGAACGCATTTGATCATGGCAAACTATAGCGGCGACACCAATTTCACCGCGGCAAATTCCGTCGCGCTCTCCCTGGTCGTCGTCGCCGCGGCGGCCGACTTCATGGTGGTTTCGAGCACGGGACGGCAGTTGGTCCCACCGGGGGCGTCCGCGAATTTCACCATCGTCGTCCGCTCGATGAATGCGCCATTTACCAACCCAGTGACGATGAGTGCGACCAACTTGCCACCGGCGGCAACCTATTCCTTCAGCCCGGCAGCAGTCACTCCAGGAGCAGCGGGAGCCAGTACAACATTCACCGTCAGCGTTCCACCCCAGAGCAACGTGGCATCGCGCAGCGGCCGCCTGGGACCGGTCGCCTTCGGTCTGCTTCTGTTGCCGTTTGCTTGTCTGAAGCGATATCGCAGACCTCAGAAGCGATTCCTGTTGTGGATCATGGTGGGGCTGGCCTCGCTCGGCGCCGTTTCGGGATGTGGAGAGGGTGGCTACTTCTCGCAGACGGAACAGACCTACACGATCACCGTGACCGCCACAAGTGGAAACCTGGTTCGCAGCGCAACCGTCACCCTGACTGTCGAATAGGAGGAGCGATGAATCGACGTATGCGGATCTTAGCCAACGCGTTGCTGTTATCGCTCACCACCGCAGCAGTGGCACAGCAGAAACCATCCAATACCATCGACGGGTCGATCACCTTTAGTGAACTGCGTGCCAACGCGCCGGTCGGCGGCTGCGGCTGCTTCTGGATGGCAGGTGGGACGGGCGAAATCTCCTATCCGGTATGGAGGAACTTTTCGGCGGTGGCGGAAGTCGCAGGGCATACGACGAGTCATATCCCCGACTTCAATACGGGTCTGAGCCTGCTGTCCGGTATGGGTGGAGTTCGCCTGCGTGTACACAATCACACGAGGTTCCAGCCCTTTGCTCAGGCGCTGTTTGGTGGCGTGCATGGCTTCGACAGCTACTTCCCGGCGCCGGTTGGCAAACTACCAACCAGCTACGACACCTCGTTTGCCTTGGCCGTCGGCGGTGGGCTCGATGTGACTATATCGAAACATATCTGGATACGGGCCCTGAAGGCCGACTATAACTACTCCGCGCTGCGCAATCTGCAGGGAGATAACCAGAACCAACTGCGCATTGGAGCCGGTATTCTCTTCAGAGCCGGTGGGAAATAGAGAATCAATCTGATTGACGCTTTGTGGTCGTCAGATTCCTATGACGATATGAGTCTGTTTCGCCGCACGAAGCCAAACACCATCTCGAACTTCCCCATGCAGGCTCACGGTGCCGAGATGTTCCGGTGGGCGTGCCATGACGGTCGAGGAGGCATGGGGTCATTTCAGACCTACGAACTACACGATCCGGAGATAGGCCGGTCACAGACCACGATTGAGAACTACGAGGTGCTTTTCGCAAGTCACATCATTCCGCGTTGGGGCAGTACTCCGCTCGATGAGGTTGAGGCCGTGAAAGTGGAACTTGAGTTCTACGCACAGGGTGAGGAGGAAGCTAAGCGTGCGGCACAGGAGCACGTCAGCGAACTCTTCTTTGTTCAGAAGATAGCTAGCTGATCTCGTGAAAATACAAAAGCCCGCCGTTGACCACGGTGGGCTTTTCTTATTTGCCGTCGACGAAGCGACGGCGCTATCTCGGTGTGGCCCTTATCGTGCTTCGATCTGAGAGCTTCGCTGACCCAGATCCTGCCTGTAAGTTATTGATTGTAAGTTGGATGATTTGGTGGACCTGATCGGGATCGAACCGATGACCTCTTCCATGCCATGGAAGCGCGCTCCCAGCTGCGCCACAGGCCCACTCTTGGGGAAGGACTCTTTCTATTCTGGCTGAGCGCACGATATTCGTCAAATCGCTGTCGGGAACTAAATGGGTATGTTCCGGTGTCTAAAGGATATAGAGTGAGCGAGCGCTCTGCCGCCGGCGGTGCAGTTTCTCGTAATCCAGTGCTTTGGCTGGGGCAGCATTTGCAACATGTTTCACAAAAGCCGTAATGTAGAGGACACCCGATATGCAGGCGGGCATCGCAGTGGGAAATCTCGCAAGCGCCATTGGCATCACGACAGAAGATGCAGTTCTTGTAGCCGACCTCAAGGCCGGCTCCGAGGAGGCGTTTGCCATTCTGATCGCCCAGTATCATCAGCCGCTCTACTCGCTTGTCGTGCGTAGCCTCAATGACCCAGCCGATGCCGCCGATATCACTCAGGAAGTTTTCATCAAGGTGTTTCGCAGCATTCGCGGCTTCAACGGCGAATCTAGCCTGCGCACATGGCTCTACCGCATCGCCATTCACGAGGCCTCCAATCAGCGCCGCTGGTGGTCGCGCCATAAAAAGCAGGAGATCACCATCGATTCGCCTTGCGAGTCAGAAGAAGACGGCAGCACCTTTAGCTTAAGTTCCACTCTGGCCGACGCCGGGGATTCGCCGTATGACTACGCTGCCCAGGCCGAAGTGAGAGAGCGTGTCGAATCAGCCCTGCGACAATTGCCGGAGGCATTTCGGAATGTCGTAATTCTTCGCGAAATAGAAGGATTTTCCTACGAAGAGATCGCCGAGATATTGAACATCAACCTCGGCACGGTAAAGTCGCGCCTGACCCGTGGTCGTTCAGCGCTCCGGGCTTTACTGGTTGCGGCGGGATCCGAAGCGGCAAATAGTTCTGCGTCCTCGTCCGCTATGCGGACATCCAAGGAAGCGGTGACACCATGATCCCGAGACATTGCAGTAAGATCCGGGCTTGCTTCTCCGACTATCTTGACGGTGCTGTCAGTGGGCAGCAGATGCAGGAGATTGCCAGCCATTTGGATGCTTGCGGAGACTGCGACCGCGAATTTGCCGGTCTGCGAACGATGCAGCAGTCACTGGCCCTATTGAAGCCGGCAAAGGCTCCTGCCGATCTCGGCATGAAACTCCGTCTCGCAATCTCACATGAGCAGGCGTCACGAAGATCGAGTTGGATCGACAAAGTTACTTTGAAATGGGAGAACGCGGTTCGCCCAATGCTGTTACAGGTCTCGGCAGGTTTCGCGGGATCGGTGGTTCTGGTCGGCAGCATTATGCTCCTTCTGGGAATGGTTGCGGCACCGGAGCCTGTGATGGCAAACGATGAGCCGCTTGGCGCTATGACTGCCCCGCATTATCTGTATTCTGCGACCATTCCCCAGGCGATCGTAACCGATCGGGATTCAGCGATTGTCGTCGAAGCCTATGTCAATACGGACGGGCGCGTCTACGACTACAACATTGTGTCAGGGCCTGAGAATGCAGCAGTTCAGACCCAAATCGTCAACCAGTTGCTACTCAGCGTCTTCGAGCCCGCGCGGGTCTTCGGAACCCCCGTTCGGAGCCGTGTCGTAGTCACTTTTTCCGGAATCTCAGTTCGCGGCTAGCGATTGCAAAGTTGCAACCCGCTCGCGGCTCCCTTAAACTTTATGGGAGCGTCGAATCCCTATCGTGTCTTTTCTGAACAGATCGCCAATCCTCGGGTACACAGCAACTTTTCCTCTGTGCCTTGCCGCAGCTCTTCTTCTGGCTCCTCTTGCGGGCACAGCTTCAGCTCAATCGGACTCTTCGAGCAGTAGCAGTACTTCGACGGTCACGAAAGACTCCAGAACGACCTCTCCTCCGGCGCCTCGAATCGCTCAGCCGGAGGCCGGCGGTTCCGCAATCACTCTTGAGACGAACGAACCGCTGTTCGACCTTGCGGTCGCCCTCAACGTCTGCGGTTACGACGCCGATCTCGCCAACTCCAGTCCGGTTCGCCTGAAGGTCAGAGATGAGATAAATCAGGAGTTGGCAGCTTCTTCGGCCGCACGTGATAGCCGGGATGCCCTCTGCGGTTATGTCCGGGAGCACACCCTCGCGGACAATGCTCTGAACCTGGCGCAATATATATCTCTAGCGTTGTATCTGACTCCTCCGCCGGAGCTGACTCCTACAGTCGATGAGACCGAGCTACCTCCTGACTCCACGCAGGTCGTAAATATCCTTCCTCTGCTTCGGACCTTCAGCCAGGATGTTCATCTCCATGCGATATGGATCAAGCACCGCCCTGACTACGAAGAGCTCGTCAATAAGATCCATGATCCGCTGACGAGGATGATTCTCGATACGAACATCTATCTCAGGCTTCCTGTCAGCAGCTACGACGGGCGTCGCTTTCTGGTGCTGCTGGAACCTATGCTGTCTCCGGCCACGACGAATGCCCGTATCTATACGAACGACTACATTGTCGTCACATCGCCTGCGGCAGATCCTCCCGCTGCGGTACGGATGGACCAGATTCGTCATACGTATCTGCACTATGAGGTGGAACCGCTGATCTATGCACGTGCGGCTGCGATGGATCGTCTGCTGCCTCTGCTGAAGCCTGTGCAGGATGCTCCGCTGGACTTCACCTACAAGTCCGACATTGTGGCGTTGCTGACCGAATGTCTCATCAAGGCCGTCGAGGCCAGAACAATGGACGTCGGCATTACCAAGCCTAAACATCCTGATGCTGTGAAGCAACGTGCTGATATCGAGCAGTATGAGGCTGAGATGACAGCTTATGATCGCCAGGCCGAGGCGGTTCGTCGCAAGGCCGTGGATCTTGACATGCGTCAAGGTTGGGTTCTGGTGGACTACTTCTACGACAAGCTTGGGCAGATGGAGAAGGATTCCATCAGCCTGAAAGAAGACGTCGGCGAGATGGTCTACGGAATGGATGTAGAGCGTGAGCGCCACAGAGATGAGCAGATCGTCTTCCTGCCGGAAGGTACTCATGATCTGGTGCGGCGTGCGCCACGACAGATCTCCGGGCTGGACCTGGCCGAGACCAAGCTGCTCAAAGGCGATCTGGATGGAGCAACCGTGCTGGCCAAGCGCGTGCTGGATGATCCGAAGGGCGATCATGGACAGGCTCACTATGTGATGGCGCGGGTCAACCTGATGCAGAGTGAACCGGACGCCGCGATAGAGGACTTCGAGCAGACGCTGCAGTTGTCCAAGGATCCTCGGACGCTGGCCTGGTCGCACATCTACCTCGGAAGGCTCTATGACGTTGTTCCCGATCGGCAGAAGGCGATCGCTGAGTATCAGGCGGCGTTGACCGTTCGTGACAGCCGACCAGATACGAAGGAGGCGGCGGAGAAGGGGCTGAAGCAGCCGTTTACCAATCCAAATGGTCCCACGGCGAAGCCTGCTGAGGAACCGCTCGATCCCAGCGGCAAAGCCGAGAAGCAGGCTTATCGTCCGCCCTCGAAATAACCGTTTGGGCAGTGATTGAGTCCGGTAGAGTAGAGGACAAGATGACGACGCGTCGAAAGAAGACTGGCGGATCGCAATCGAGCAAGGTTCTTACGAGCCTGTTCGGCCATTGTTTTCAACGACCTGAGCTTTTGACCTGGGCTTTGACTCACCGTTCGCTGGCTTATGAGACGAATCCTGCGGCGCTGCGGGACCCTGGTTCCGATAATGAACAGCTGGAGTTTGTTGGGGATGCCGTGCTTGGCCTCGCGGTGGCGGAGTCGCTGTTTCGGCGATTTCCGGGCTCGCGCGAGGGTGAGCTGACGCGGCTGCGGGCCTCGCTGGTCAGTCGCCGGCATCTGGGGCAGGTGGCTGCCCGCATTGACCTCGGCGCTCTGCTGCGGCTGGGGCGCGGCGAGGAGCAGAGCGGCGGCCGGGAGAAGCCGGCGCTGCTGGCCAATGCGCTGGAGGCGATCATCGCGGCGCTCTATCTCGACGGCGGACTGGATGCTGCACGGACGTTCATCGAAGAGCATATTATCGAACCGACGCTTCCCGAGCTGTATCTTGCGATGCAGGCGGGCGACACGTTCAGCGGCGCAATCGGCGACCATAAATCGGCGCTGCAGGAGTATCTGCAGGCGACTGGGTCGGGGCAACCGCAGTATGTGTTGACGGCGCAGAGCGGACCGGACCACCAGAAGCGCTTCCGTGTCGAGGTTCGCGTGGAAGACGGCGAAGGCGGCTCGGTGGCGCTGGCCGAGTCGGAGGGCTCGACGAAGAAGCAGGCTCAGCAGGAGGCAGCGCGAATTGCATTTGCGCGGCTGCTCTCGGAACAGCGATCCGGCGACGCGAAGGGAGCGGTGGAGGTAGCGAAGTGATCGATCCGGCGATCTCGTCCGATGTTCCTTCCGATCTCTCCGAGGTCCAAACCCAGAGTCTGCAGATTTCGCCCGAGGCCAAGAGCTCGTCTGCGCCGGTGACGGTGACACAACGGCCTCCTCAGAATGATTTGGCAGCGATGCTGCACTCCATCCAATCGTTGATTT
This sequence comes from uncultured Acidobacteriaceae bacterium, assembly GCA_963831665.1. Taxonomy (GTDB): domain Bacteria; phylum Acidobacteriota; class Terriglobia; order Terriglobales; family Acidobacteriaceae; genus Edaphobacter. The sequence continues at coordinate 251,797 of CAWHRG010000002.1, forward strand.
ACATCATCGTGGTTGCGGTCTTCATCATTACGTTCTGCGTACAGCCTTTCCGTATTCCTTCCGGCTCGATGGAGCCTACGCTGCTGGTCGGCGATTTTCTGCTGGTCAACAAGCAGGTGACGGCATTGGGAGATACAGGCGGTCTTCTACCAGCGACTGCGATCCACCGGGGACAGATTATCGTCTTCCACTATCCGATCGATCCGTCCATCCATCTGGTGAAGCGCGTGGTCGGCATGCCGGGAGACCATCTGAAGATGCGCGAGGGGCGCGTCTATATCAATGGCACTCCGATGGGGGAGCCTTATGCGGTATATCGCCCGAGCGGGCCGGACAACTATCGGGACAACTTTCCGCGGTTGCAGAGCGCAGACCCCAATATCGACTCGCGCTGGTGGATCAGGATGCGGACCCTGATCGACGACGGAGAACTGATTATCCCCGAGAACAACTACTTCGTACTGGGGGACAACCGGAATAACAGCGAGGACAGCCGTTATTGGGGCTTCGTTCCTCGTGCATCGATTGTGGGACAGCCGTTTCTTATTTACTTCTCGCTGCATCTGCCGGGGACCGACGATCTGAGCGTACTTGCACCTGAGGCCCTGGCCCAGCAAAGGCGGGGAGCGCTGAGTGGCTTCGCCGACTTTGCCCGGTGGAGCAGGGTATTTCAGATCGTTCGGTGAGTCCCCCCGGGATATCCTTGGTAAGATTATTTGAATCAGTTACTTAGCTTATTTTATTCCTCCAAATTCGTCATTCTAAACGGGTTGCGGCTAAATTCGTCCAAACAAAAGGGTTACGAGTTAAATGAGGAAGCCCCCGTTTCCGAGGGCTTCTTTTTGATCTCTAATTTAATTGTAGCGGATGAGAGATAACTCCTACGCAATGCGGATGTATTGATATATATAGAGTTATCTGCTTTTGGGGCTTGACATGCGATTTTTGGGGTGTTTTTGACTATTAATTTTGTAAATCTCTGATTTATTTGGCTATACGCAGGGAACTAATTCTGGTCTTTCTAAGTTCAATGAGATCGTTGGCTACCCAGTCGCTTTTAGTGTGATGGCTCAGCGAAGCAGCCGACCTCCACAATCTCCTCACTCATCAAACCTCTCAGTTTTTCGCAGCCTGCATCACCATCGCAAAGAAGTGAACAAGCCTGAATTCATCCCATAATCTCGGCTTTGCGCCATCGAGATTCAGATGCGAAAGCACAGGAGTAATTAGCGCCGCGCGCAATGTCGTCTCTGGCAGTTCATTTGCCATCCATAGCGTCTCCGCTGACGGAATGATGTTATCCGCTTCTCCGTGCAGCAAGTACACCGGGGTCGTCATCGTTTTTAGTATTCCATGCGGCGAAAGGCCTGCCATCTCCTTTCGACGGAAAACCTCCGCAGTTGCCAGCCTGGCGCGGGTCTTTGATGAATTCGTATCCATCAACGCCACAGCCTCTGCTCGCTGCGCCACTGTAGCCTGATTCAGAGCGCTCAATTCCGCTTGCCTATTCTCGTAAAGATGCTCACGCAGCACTGCTCTCACTGCAGCCACATCGCTTGCCGGAACGAAGTCATCCAGATGCTCATACTCCAGCACCAGCGCGCCATATTCATGCGGAGAGAGCTCTTCCACTGTGCCATCGGGCCGCAATTCGCGTCCAGTCAGATAGTATTGAGCCACACGGCTCATCTGGTGCTGCGAGCCGACCGCTACTACAAATTTAAAGTCTGGCTGATATACCGGATCAGCAGCGGCTACCAACGCCAGACCGCCGGAGAAACTCAAACCCATGACACCCACAGGACCGCCGGTCTGCGCGGCAAACCACTGAGCCGACTCCGAAATGGTTCGCACAGAATCTGCATCAATGTGATAGTCCTTGATGTTCGGTAGCTCCGGGGTCAACACCTGCAGCCCGCAACTTGCCATCGCAGTAGCAAAGCTCATCAACCTTGGCTCGTTCATACCCAGATGATGAACGCCATGCAGCACCATCAGCGCCGGAGCATGCGACTGGTTCTGGGGACGGTACATTCGAGCGCGTACCATCACGCCCCCGGCAGGGAACTCAATCTCCTCACTCTCAACCTTTTCCTCAATTACAACACTCAGCGGCATCGGAACCGGCTGCCCGCTTACCAGTTTCAAAATGGCGATTGCCTGCAAATGAGCTCGAACGATCGGCCATGCCGTCACTCCCAGGAAAAACAACACAACGGCAAAGATTGCCGCAACTCTCTTCCAACCCAATCGTTCACCCCGGCAGTTTTTCTGCTAATCGAAACAGTAATGCAAACCTGCAGATCTTATTAAAACACCCGCCCCACCCCGAAGTACCACTTCCAGTTGCCACTGTCGCCGATACTCAGTCCGCCAAGTACTGGCCCGATCAGCGTCTTCATCACCACCACACCCGTGAAGTCATTTGGGAGTGACGGCGTTCCCAGGTTGCCGCCATACATCTTGCCGATCTCGTAGATTCCACCGGCATAGATCGAATCCCCTATTACGGGATTGAGACGCGCCAGCCGGTGCAGATACCCTCCCTGAAAGAGGAAGTAATCCGTTCCCAGCAACTGATTCCGGCTGTACGCGCTCAAACGGAGCGGCCCGCCCAGCGTGAGGCCTGCGAGCCCCAGGTTCTCTGCGCCAAAACTTGTCCCACCCTGTGCGATGCCTATTAGAATGCCACGCGATTTTATCGGGATGAAATGCTTCAACACGCCATTCATCTGCGAGAATCCGCCAGAATCGCTCGGGCTCTGCGTGTAGTAGTTGTAAGTCGCCGACACGTAACTGCCGCGCGACGGAACCATCATGTCGTCCTGTCCGAAGTACTGAAACTTCAGCCTTGGCACAAACGGCGTCAGGTGAAACTCAAGGTTGGCCGGAACTCCAATTGTCCGAACCGCGCTGTACCACTGATAATCTACGCCTGCCCGCAATTCGGTCCTTGAGTTGAACTGATAGCCCAGATCCGCCCCGAATCCGTTCGTCGTCGCCCTGTACTGATCGAGCTGTGTACTACCCTGGTAGTAAGGGTTCACCTGATGCATTAGATATGCACGCGGCGCAACGAACGCGTGCGACCCCGCCACAAGCGGCTTGTACAGCTCTCCGCCGATCCCCGCCGGCTGGCCCACCGCTCCATCCACCCGCAACTCCGACCCCGGTCCCACCAGGTCAAAGAACGTCGCTCGCAGCGCCATCCCAAACTGGACATTGTTGGAATCATTTGCCAGGATCGTCAAACCAAGATTTACGAATGGCGGCCCGTGGTCCTTGTTCCGTGGCCTTATCCGCAGCCCGGGCTTCCCATCCTTGTCGACGATGGTGTAGCTGATCGTCGAGTACAGCCACGTGCCTTGCAGGTCTTCGATACTCCGCTCCAGCTGATCCGGATCGATAGGTTTGCCCACAAATCTCTCGAACCTTGCCTCGACATCCCGCTGCTGCGATCCCGTAATTCCGTAGACCTCGACGAACTGCGGTATTGGCACTTTGGTTCTGCGCCGTGCATCCCGTTGACGTACATACTCGGCCCAGTCGGCATCATTCAACGCATACTTCTCCAGTTGCGGCGCCATCGCCTCCGCGGCTTTGTATCCAATCGGAATGATGTCGTCGGTCCTCGTAAACTCAAGCGTCCCGAACTTGCTCACGTCCGAAGAGATTACGATGTCGGCATTCTGCAGGCTTCTCGCAACGTTCGCAGCAGTCATGATCGAGACGTTCCTTGCCGCAACTCCAAACAGCGAATTAAGGCCCGCCGGATTGGTCGGTCCCGAGTCAAGGTACGACGCGATGATCACCTGGGCGCCCATCTCGCGCGCTACGTCCACGGGCAGATTGTCCACCGCGGCGCCGTCGGAGAAGATCAGATCCTCATGGCGCACTGGAGCGAACACGCCCGGAATCGACATCGTCGCTCGCAGCGCCTGCGGCAGCGAGCCGTCCTTGAAGACGTGCGCCTGTCCGCTAATGATCTCCGTCGCCACGCAGCGGAACGGAATCGGCAGATCGTCAAAACTTTGCAGATCGTAGTAGGGAAGCAGCGTGCGATCGAACAACAAGCCTACCGCTGCGCCCGAGTTCAAACCACTCGGCAGACGGAAGCCGCCTTTCAGACCGAACTCCAGCCGGTTAGGAAACGCCAGCTTGTCTTCCTTGCGCCGAAAGTTCAACGCCTGAAATGGCAATTGGCCGCTCAGAACAGAATGCCAATCGATCCGGTCCACGAAGGCTTTCATCTCATCTGGGTCGAGTCCGGAGGCATATAGTCCGCCTACCAGCCCACCCATGCTCGTTCCGGCCACATAGTCGACTGGAATATGGTGGTCTTCGAGCCAACGAATCACGCCGATATGCGCAAGCCCCAGCGCGCCGCCGCCTTCGAACACCAGTCCAATCGTCTGCCGCGGCTTCGGCTCTACCTTCTGGGGAGAATTAACCGGCGGAGTAGTTTCCGGTGCAACCTGCGAATCGGCTGCAGATCCCATGATCCCCGCCGCACCAACCAGAGCCAACACAACACGGCGGCAAAATGCAAAATTCAACATAGGGTTTCACCTTTGCGTGCGAAAACGTACATTGTTCTTCCGCGTTACTGCCTGTTTCATGGGGCCCATTTACGGTTTCTTCGGTGTTCTTCCCGTTTGACGTAAATCTTACGCCCCACCTCAGCGCTTTGCGGCAGCAGGTATCCGTGTCGGCACCTCCGCTGATCGTGTCGCAGCAACAAAAAGCGCCCGTGTAAGGGGCGCTTTTTCACAAAGATGAAACAAGCATCAGATCTCGAGAATTACCGGCATAATCAAAGGCCGACGGCTCGTGCTCTTCTGGATATAGCGTTTCAAATCCGTCCGAATCTTCTCTTTGATCACGCCATAGTCAGCCTTCTCTTCGCCCGATGATCCATCGAGCGTTCGCTGCACCACCTGTCGTGCCTCCGCGATCATCTCCGGATCGTCGATTGCCATCCCTCGCATCACGATCTCAGGAGCATTCTCCGCCTTACCCGTCCGCTTGTTGATGGCAATGATCGGCAATACGATTCCGTCCTCGCTCAGATGCTTGCGATCGCGAATCACCAGGTCTTCGACGACATCCGATGCCGCTCCGCCTGAGTCGATGCACACGCGTCCAACAGTCACCTTGCCCGTCTTCGTAGCCGAGTTTTTATCCAGCTCCAGAACGTCGCCGTCCTCCAGCAGAATCGCCTTCTCTACCACGCCCATCGAACCGGCCAGTTCAATATGGCGCTTCAAATGGCGATAGTCTCCGTGCACCGGGATAAAGAACTTCGGCCTCACCAGGTTGATCATCAACCGCAGTTCTTCCTGGCTTCCATGGCCACTCACGTGGATCAACCCCGACGCGCCATCGTCGTAGATCACGTTCGCATCGCGACGCTCCAGGTGGTCGATCACGCGATAGATCGATTTTTCGTTTCCGGGAATCACGCGCGAGCTCATCAGCACCGTATCGCCCGCATCGATGTGCGCAAACTTGTGATTGTTCACCGCGGCCCGGCTCAACGCGCTCATTGGTTCGCCCTGCGTTCCGCTGATCATGATGCAAAGCTTGTTCGCCGGATGCTCCTTGATCTGTCCCGGATTGATAATCAGCCCCTGCGGCAGATCGAGATATCCAAGGTCCTGCGCGATCTCGGTAGCGTTATCGAGCGACCGCCCTACGATTGCGATCTTGCGCCCGTGATTATGCGCCAGCTCCATCGCGAGGCGAATCCTGTGAATCGACGAAGAGAAGCAGCTGAAGAACAGCTTCTTCTTCGCTTGCCCGAATATCTCATCCAGCCGCGGCCGCACAGCCTTTTCGCTCGGCGTATATCCACGCCGGTCCACGTTGGTTGAGTCTTGCAGCAGCGCCAGAACGCCCTGCTTGCCCAGCTCCGCAAATGCATGAAGATCGAACGGCCTTCCATCCGGAGGCGACAGGTCTACCTTGAAGTCGCCCGTATGCAGCACCACGCCCACCGGCGTATGAATCGCCAGCGCAACGCAGTCCACCAGAGAGTGCGTCACGCGAATCGGCATCACCGAAAACGGCCCCAGCGTAACCCGATGCCCAGGAATCAACTCATTCAGGTCTGCGTCTTCCAGCAGACGATGTTCTTCCAGCTTGCCCTCAACCAGCGCAAGCGTAAACTCCGTGCCATACACCGGCACATTCAACTCACTCAGAATCCACGGCAGTCCACCAATGTGGTCTTCATGTCCATGCGTCAGCAGAATCGCTTTCACCTTGTCGCGGTTCTCAGTCAGGTAGCTGATATCCGGAACGACAATGTCGACACCCAGCAACTCTTCTTCAGGAAACATCAGACCGGCGTCGATGACGATAATGTCATCCTGCCAGCGGAGAGCCATGCAGTTCATACCGAACTCGCCGAGGCCCCCCAGGGGAATCATCTTCAATTTATCTTGTGCCATGAATCTTCAATCTTAGCACTTACGCCATATCTCCTTTAGAAACAGCAATTGCGGATGGATTTAGATTAATTCCAACTGAGAGCGCGTAAATCAGGGGGACAAGCGCATTGCTCAACTAACAAAGTGCGCCCGTCTCCTTTGTCCGATAGTCAGTACTGGAGCGTCGGTCTGCGCCCATTGGTATTGATAATGCTCGGTTGTGCTGCGGTTTGTTGCGTATGCCCACCTAGCGACTGCTGTATGAAAACATTTGGCTGAAGCGTAGCGGTGGTATCGGTATTTCGCGTGATGATGTCGCCAAGCATCGTATTCGATATCGCTGACGCCAACTGTTGATTAAAACCCTGATTCAGCCAGAAGAATCGATCTCCGCTCCTGAGTGCCTCAAACTGGTTCGCGATGATTCTCTGGAAGGTGGGACCAACGACGGCTCCTGAGGCGTGCCTCTCTGCTAATCCGCCCATGAACAAGTCGACGTTGTCGATGTCACCGTAGACGTTCTGAAAGTTCCTTTGGAGGATCGGATCGTTGGTCAACTGAGCGAACGAGTTGAAGGGTCTCAGACCGATAGCGCGACGAGTCTGGTTGAGACTGCCCAGGCCGACATCGCTCTCACGTTGAATATCGATTGCAATGAGGTCGATTTGATCAACTTCGCCGCCAACCAGGTCAGCGAACAGCAGATTGCGGAGCGCCGCAACCGTGTAGACATCCGTTGCCTGAGAAAAGTCCGCTCCAATAGCCCTTAGCTGCGGATCAAAACCGTTTGCCTCGTCCATCTCCGGTGTGTTGAAAAATGCTTGTGCAAGAGGCTCACTAAAGACCACGTTTCCATTATTGTCGAGTCCCTCCTGGGTGTCGGATACCTGTGTATGACCCACTCGAAAGGCTGCTGTCGAAAACTCCTGCGTTACCTGTGCATTTACTGTCGAATCATACCCTTGATAGGACCCAATAACCGGGCCGATAAGAAGAGGCAGATACTCCTGATACACAATGTTCTGATACTCCGCAGTGGTAATGGCTTTGGCCATGTTGTACAGCTGTTGGCCGGACCAATTAGGGTGCTGCGATTTGAGAGTCGCGACCCACAAGTTGTGTTCCCGCATGAAGAGAGTGGTAATCGCGGTCAGCTCCGGATTCTCCATCACACGCGGATCTCCCGTAACGAATGAATCATCAACGACAGGAAGCGCTTGTCCGTTGTCCGAACTCATCAACGTCCCATCAGCATTGGTAAGGCTGGCCGCTATCGCTGGCGTCGAGCCGTACAGCTGGGAGAGATCGAGATAACCAGCGACAGTATTAATGATCGTATTGGTAGCAGGACTTCGCGTGTCTCGGGTCATGGCGATGGTCGTACCAGCGGCAAACAAGGGGTCACCCGGCGGTATGACGATGTTGATTGGGGCTGAAGTCGTCGGTGTTTCTTCGAGATCGATGTCGTGATCGACGAACTGTCCGAAGACATAGAGCCACGCCGAAATAGTTGGATCGGTGGTCTCGGCATTTTGACCATTTGCGCCAGTACCGCCTGCGATGACATTACTGATAGTGCGGGGATTGGGTGCAGCTATAAGTCCGTCGCTTGTTCCTGGAGCAAAGTTCAATGGCGCGAGTGCGATCTCGGGCGTACCGGGAACAACATTGAGGCTGGGGTTTGCAATGTTGTTGCCGGTGCCCCCGATTGGTCGAAATTCTCTCAGAAGCCCACTCTGAGATCCGCGCCGGTCTTGTTGAACCTGAGCGAATGTGTAGGACATGGACATGAACAATAGTAGAAATGCGATATAGCCGGGACATACATTTTTAATAGGCATAGCCGATTCAACTCTCCTCAAACAATTGGTTAGCGATAGTTTTCATGCCACGCATTGACCTTCAACGAGTGCGTGGGGCATTCTTAGCGACGTTATGACGCAGTTCATCCGAGGGGCCTGACGTAACACCGCCAGGCAACCGAAGGGCTGCTCACCATGGCATTCAGAGTGGTAAAGGATGCGTGCGCCGTAATCCACGCAAAGGCGTGCCCAGGTGCCGACGAGGGCTCGAACCGGCTGCAGCTTAACCGGCTATGGATCGCTGGTCAAACTTCGCAGCACAGTCGTGTCAGTGCTCCGGACAAGTCTCAGAAATGTCCGCAGATACCTAGACGATTGCCGAATCGTTGTGATGAAACCGAGTGTGCAATCGTACCGCCAGAATGGAAGAAACGATCTAAGTGAGCCATCGTTAACCACATGTGAATGGTGAACCAAATAAGACCCTGAACGCGGAGCGAATAATTCTCCATAGCGAGTGCCGAAACTGCCCCATGCAAGGTAAAAAGTTCATAAATGCCTCAACCGCACGGAGCACAAGTCGAGGAGGAGCTTTTTCCCGAAATTTTCGGGATAGACTGTCTCAGCGAAATACTGGATTCCTTCCGCGCTCCTGGATAGCGAAGGAAGAGAAGATCGGAATGTCTGTAGAACTTCGAGGAAGGTCTATGCCCACACCAGAGCAGTACGACGCAATCATCATCGGCACCGGAGAAGCTGGAAAATTAATGGCCTGGCACCTTGGCTCACAAGGTAGCCGCGTCATCGCCATCGAGAAGGACGCCCTCGGCGGAGCCTGTCCCAATGTGGCCTGCCTGCCCAGCAAAAACGTCGTCCATAGTGCCAAGGTCGCCTCTTTCTTCCAACGCGGCGCAGAGTTCGGCATGATCCACAGTGAATGGCACGTCGACATGGCCGCCGTTCGCGCCCATAAGCGCAAGATGGTCGAAGCAGACGCCGAGGTTCACCTCGACAAGTTCAAAAAGAGCGGCGCCGAGTTCGCAATGGGCTTCGGCAAATTTACCGGCCCCAAAACCGTCCAGGTCGATCTCAACGCCGGTGGCACCCGCACCCTCACCGCCGACAAGATCTTCATCGACACCGGCTCCCGCGCCACCATCGACCCCATCCCTGGCCTCCTCGAAGCCCATCCGCTCACCCACATCGGAGTCCTCGAGCTCGATGTCGTTCCCGAACACCTCCTCGTTATTGGCGGCGGCTACGTCGGCCTTGAGCTCGCACAGGCCATGCGGCGCTTTGGCTCCCGTGTCACCATCGTCGAGCGCAATGCCACCCTCATCCACCACGAAGACCCCGACGTCTCCGAAGCCATCCAACAGCTCTTCCACGACGAAGGCATCGACGTTGTCTCCAACGCCATCGTCAGCAGCGTTGAAGGTCTCTCAGGCGCAAACGTAAAACTTCATCTCTCCAACGGCACTATCCTTGCGGGTTCGCACATTCTCGTAGCCTCTGGCCGCACTCCCAACACCCAGAACATGGGCCTCGACCTCGTCGGCGTCAAGACCACTCCATCCGGCCACATCCAGGTCAACGAACGCCTCGAAACCACCGCTCCCGGCATCTGGGCTATGGGCGACTGCGCCGGTTCTCCACACTTCACCCACATCTCCCTCGACGACTTCCGCACCGTTCGCGACAACCTGGCCGGAGCCAACCGCTCCATCGCTGGACGTCAGGTCCCCTCCTGCGCCTTCATCGATCCCGAACTGGCCCATGTAGGCCTAACCGAAACCGAAGCAAAGCAGCGGGGAATCGCCTACCGTCTCACCAGTATCCCCATGCTCGCCGTCCTGCGCACACACACCCTCTCCGAAACCCGCGGCTTCCTCAAAGCCCTCGTCGCGCCCGACGACCGCATCCTCGGCTTCACCGCCTTTGGCACCGGCGCAGGCGAACTCCTCCCAGCCGTCCAGCTGGCCATGGCCAACAACCTGCCCTACACGGCCATCCGAAACCTCATCATCTCCCACCCCACCTTGGCCGAAGGCCTCGTCAGCCTCTTCTCCGCCGTCCCGCCACTTGGAAAAATAAACCCAACAAACCTGCAAAAAAATCGGCGTGGCAAAAAGTGACATTAACATGTCCATCTTTACCACGCATTTCACCACGTTCTGTCCACCCAAATCAGCGCAAAATGTCCTCTAACACTAGGGAAAGCTCAGTTTTTTCGTCCCGGTATTTAACGATCACCGGAGCCGAAATACTCAACCCCCACTCCGCGCCTTTCCCTTTATTTACAGCGCGTGAGCCCGGCACAACCACCGCACCTTCAGGAATCACCAACGGCATCTCCGCCGTAGCCTTATAAACCTCTCCGTGCACCAGGTCATACACCGGAGTACCCCGCGTCAGCACCGTCCCAGCCGCTAAAACCGCGCGTTTCCGCACCACTGTTCCCTCATAAACGCCGGTATTTCCACCCACAAGCACGTCATCCTCAATAATGACGGGGCTGGCGTTCACCGGCTCAAGCACTCCACCGATCTGTGCCGCCGCACTCAAATGCACCCGCTTTCCAATCTGAGCACAACTCCCCACCAGCGCATGAGAGTCCACCATCGTCCCCTCATCCACATAAGCCCCCACATTCACATAAGCCGGAGGCATCACGACAACCCCTTTAGAAACAAAGGCTCCAGCCCGCACGCTCGACCCACCTGGAACCACCCGAACCCCATCCGCAGCCGCAAACCTTCGCGCCGGATAAGTAGCCTTGTCCACAAAAGAAAGTCCCTCACTCGACCCCATCTCAACGAGAGTACCCAGCCGAAACCCCAGCAAAATCCCCCGTTTCACCCACGCATTCACCCGCCAGCCAAGCGCAGACGAAGCATCCAGCTCCGCAGATCGCAACTCCCCAGCCTCCAAAGCATTCCGCAACTCAAAAAAAGCCGCCTCTGCCTCGCCATTCCCAACCACCGCCGCACCCTGCGCAAACCAATGTTCAATCCGCTCTTGCAAACTCACACATCACCTTTTCTTTTTTGTTATCTATGACCTAACGCCAGCAGCCACTGGAGTAAGCAGTCCAAGTTCACTAGCCAGCAACTCCAGCTTGTGCCGTGTAGCATCTGACACCGGAACCATCGGCAGCCGAAGCACATCCTCGCCCCGCCCAATCATATGCAGCACAGCCTTCACCGGAGCCGGACTCGCCTCCCAGAAGTGCGCCTGCATTAGCCGGAAGTACTGCCGGTTGATCTTCCGCGCCGCATCCCAATCATTCTCAAGAGCAGCCTTTACCATCTTCGCCATCTGCGTAGGAATCACATTCGAAGCCACGGAAACCAGTCCCGCGCCGCCCAGCGCAATCACCGGCAGAGCCACGCTGTCATCACCCGCCAACACCTTGAACCCAACCGGTGCAGTGGTGATCAACTCCGTAATCTGAGCGATATTCCCACTCGATTCCTTCACCCCGATGATATTCGGCAACTCTGCAAGCCGCACCACCGTCGCCGGTTCCAGGTTCGCGCCAGTGCGCCCGGGAATGTTGTAAAGCAGCACCGGCAAATCAGTAGCCTCGGCGATCGCGCGGAAGTGCTGATACTGCCCCTCCTGCCCCGGCTTGTTGTAGTAAGGATTCGCCGTAAGAGCGCCCGTCACCCCGCGCACCCGATGCAGTTTTTTCACGCGAGCGACCGCTTCGTGCGTGGCATTGTGCGTACATCCCGCGAACACCGGAACCCGCCCCGCCGCTGTCTCAACCACGATCTCAATCACTCGAAGCCACTCCGCCTCAGACAGCGTCGCCGCCTCGCCTGTCGTTCCGCAAGGAACCAGAAAATTGATCCCGCTCTCGATCTGCCAGTTCACCAGCGATTGAAGTGCCGGTTCGTCAATCGCGCTGCCCCTTCGGAAGGGAGTTACCAGCGCCGTTCCACAACCCATCAAATCCATAATGACTGCAAGTTTACCGCGTTGCGATGGTTGATTTCATCACAGGCCGAATTTGTCCGATGAAGAGCAGCAAAAAGGCCTCGGCGATGCTGCCGAGGCCTCTTCATTTCGAAACAGATTAGCCGCGATAAAGCTCCGAAGGAACATGGAACTGCGGAATATGCAGAGATGCCGCTCCATTCACCGTACCTGGCGCCATATCCATGCACTTCACAAAAGCGGTCTCGAACTTCTGCATCTCCTGCTTCGTACCGACGGTCACACGCACATAGTTCGGCATCGCCGCCCACGAGCGTCCGATCGCAACGTTCTCCTTCAACATCGCCTGCTGGAACTCATGTCCCGGACGCTTTACGTCCACCATGAACATGTTGCCCTGCGAGCCGGGAATGATCTTGTAGCCCTTCTTCGTCAGGAACTCCAGCGTCTCCGAGCGAATGTCCGCGTTGATCTTTTTACGCAGCGGCACAAGGTCCTTGTCCTGCAGACTGGCGCGTGCACCAGCGGAACTTGTAATCGAGATGCTCGCCAGACTGCGGCTTGGCCCGCCAACATTATTGAACTTCATAATCAAATCAGGTCGCGCAATTGCGAAACCAGCACGCAGGCCAGCCATGCCGTAGATCTTCGAGAAGGTCCGCATCACGATGACATCCTTATCCTGCGCCACCAGATCGATGCACGATTCGTCATTGGAGAAGTGGTGATAAGCCTCGTCGATGATGACGACCGAACCCGCAGGCTTGTTATTCACCAGCCAGACAATATCTGCCTTCGGCGTCATCGTGCCGGTGGGATTGTTCGGATTCACAATGTAGTAGGCGCCAGGCGAAGGATGCGCCTTCAGCATCGCCTTCACGTCGTGGGCGTAAGTTGCGGTCAGCGGAACCGGAAACTTCGGAGCCTTCATCGCATCAGCAGCGCGTGGTCCCTGCTCATAGCTCGGATCTGCGTAAACCAGCGGCTTGTCAGGGCCGATATTCGACATCAGCGCCAGATCAAGCGGTCCGCTCGATCCGGGGAAGAGAGCGGAATAGCCGCGCTTCAATCCAAACTGCTCGTTGAACACGTTGAGCGTCTTCATCGTCTCGTCGAAGTGGTAACGACCGCCCAGGGAGGCGGTACTACATATCGCCGTCAGCGCAGACTGCGCTGGTCCCAACGGGTTTTCGTTCGAGCTGATGATTACGGTGTCAGCCGGAAGCTGGTGCATGTCGCCCATGTCGGACATGCCGCGACGTCCGCCCTGCGGCGCTGCCGCCGGAGCGCTCTGCACCGCCGCAAGCGCCGGGAACGTGGTGGCCGCTGCCGACGCTGCGCCAAGAATGCGCATGAACGACCTGCGCGAAACGCCTGTGTTTATGGGGGAATTCATATAGGTTCTCCTCGACTTCTATTAGATGTAGGAATGCGATAACGCAACGACAGAAGGACGAATACCAGCTGCGGACCTGATACATATTCCCTGCAGAGCAAGATTCGCTCGCAGCAATTTCTTTGGGAAACATCGATGCAGACGTATCTGCATCAAACTCAGTTTCAATGTACAGCGATTTTCTGTTTAACTGCGAAAATCGCAAATCCAGCTGAAAATCTGAGCTAACCTCAATATTATTATTGAGTTAGATCGCAAAAAGGCGCGTCAATATTGAAGAATGTGATTGGCGACATAAATAGAGCCCTATGCATCCATTCGTTCGCCAACAACAGCAAGGCCCGGTGATCGATCTCGAACACCGGGGCCTAGGAAATAGTCAAATGATTTAAGACGCTAGACCCACTCACCTTTGCGCATCAAAGGTTCCGCTGTTCCATCGGCGGCGATGCCATCCACATCCATCTCGCCTGAGCCGATCATCCAGTCCACATGGATCAGGCTCTCGTTAGCGCCCAATGCCGCAAGCTGCGCCGCGTCCATCTTCTCGCCGCCAATCAGGCACGTCGAATAAGCCTGCCCCAGTGCGATATGACTCGCAGCATTCTCATCGAACAGCGTGTTCCAGAACAGCACCCCACTTTGCGCAATCGGCGACCCATGCGGCACCAGCGCCACTTCGCCCAGCCGCCGCGCTCCATCATCCGTGCTGATCAGCCGGTTCAGCACATCTTCGCCCGCCGTCGCCTTCGCTTCAACAATCTTCCCGTTCTCAAACCGCACAGCGATGTTTTCAATCAAGGTGCCTTGATGCGAAAGCGGCTTCGTAGCCTTTACCGTTCCATTTACGCGATCCTTATGCGGAGTCGTAAAGCACTCCTCGGTAGGAATGTTCGGCTGGCAATACACACCGTTCCCCGCAGTCGTCCCACCACCGGCCCACAGATGATCGTCCGCCAGTCCTACCGTCAGGTCCGTTACCGGACTCTTGAAGTGCAGCGCGGCGTAGCGCTTCGCATTCAGAAAATCCACGCGCTTCTTCAGGCGTTCGCCATGCTGCTTCCACTCCGCAACCGGATCATCCACATTCACACGCGACGAAGCGAAGATCGCCTCCCACAGCTTCGCCACCGCGACATTCACCGGCTCATCGGGAAACACCAGCTTCGCCCACTCAGGCGTAGCGCACGCCACAATTGTCCAGTTGATCTCATGCCGCGTGATCAGCTCCATCGCCGGCTTGCTCGCCTTCGACATCGCAATATTCGCCCGCGACACCTTCGCCGGGTCCTGCTTGGCCAGCAGCGCAGGATTTGCACCCGCAATCGCTAGCCTCGCCGCCCCGCTTCTGAACCCTGCTGCGATTCCATCCTGCAACCACGTCGGCGCAAAGTCGAAGCTCGCATCCGGGCCATACTCGTACCGCGCCAACACACTCGGATCGTCGGAGTAAAAAGTCGTCACCAACAATGCGCCAGCCTTATAGGCGTGTTCGGTAATACGGCGCACGAGCGGCAGTGCTTCCATTGGAGCCGACATGATCAGCTCCTGCCCCGCGCGCAATCCCAGGCCAACCTTCACCGCAACTTCGGCCAGGCGATCTAGCTTCTCGTCAAACGTCAGGTCTGCAAACTTCGTAGCCACTACCGCTTCTGCAACGCTCATATCGATACCTTCTTTTCAACAATGAAACGCGAATTAGATCTGCGTATAAACATCCTGAAAGTCGTAGCAGCCCGTCCGTGTGGAGAGCCACTCCGCCGCTCGTACGGCACCCTCCGCAAACCCGCGCCGCGAGTGTGAATCATGCGTCAGCACCAGCTTGTCGGCAGCGCCCTCGGCAATCAGAACGTGCAGTCCTGCTGCATCGCCAACGCGGTGCGCCTTCACCGGCACTTCGTTCAGGCCTGTGCTCTTCTTCACCGCCTCTGCCAAAGTAAGCGCAGTCCCCGAAGGCGAATCAAGCTTAGTCGTATGATGCGTCTCTTCAATCGAGAACTGGTATCCCGCATTCTTCAACAACTCGCCCATCTTCGACGCCAGCTGCAGCATTACCTGTACACCAATCGAAAAGTTTGTCCCGTACAGCAGCCCTGCCTGCTTACGTTCCACAAGCTCGCAAGCCCTATCCAGCCGGTCGTACCACCCAGTCGTTCCAACCACCATCTTGGCACCCGTAGCCAAAACGGCGCGCATGTTCTGCACCACAGCATCGGGCGTCGTAAAGTCGATCACGACATCGAATCCAGCCACAAACGGCGGCGTCAGCGCCGATGCATTCGCATTCTCCTTGGCGTCTAGTACATGTACACCATGCCCGCGTTCAGCCGCGACCTCTGCAACCAGCTTGCCCGTCTTGCCCTGTCCCAGCACCAGTACCCGCATTGTCTTCCTTCCTAAGCCTTGCTCTCTACCTGTACTCGTGCCTCAATATCGAAGACCGTTACGTCCGGATCGGTGAAGAACTCGCGATGCAGACTGCGCACGGCCTCGTCTACATCTTCCTCGTCGATCATGAAGCTCATATTGATCTCGCTCGCACCCTGCGAGATCATCCGCAGGTTCACATGGCTCACGGCGCTGAACACGCGTCCTGCGATGCCGTTGTGCCCGCGAATATCCTCGCCCACAAGACACACAAGTGCTTTATGCCCTTCCAGCTTCACATCCGCGATCTTGCCCAGCTCCGCGCATATCTCCGGCAGTCGTTCATTCGAGTCCACCGACAGCGAGATGCTTACTTCGCTTGTCGATACCATGTCGATCGCGCACTTGTACTTGTCGAAGACATCGAAGACCGCCTTCAGGTAACCATGCGACATCAACATCCGGCTCGCGACGATATCGACGATCGTCAACCGCTTCTTTGCTGCGATGCTCTTGAACGGGCTCGCGCACTTCGCTGGCATCGCCGTAATCTTCGTGCCCTCATTCTCTGCATTGCGCGAGTTCAGCACCCAAACAGGAATGCTCTTCTGCACCGCAGGAAGAATCGTCGCGGGGTGCAGCACCTTCGCTCCGAAGTAAGCCAGTTCGGCCGCCTCTTCGAAGCTGATCGTCTTCACCCGCAGCGCGTCCGGGCAGATGCGTGGGTCGGTCGTCATAATGCCATTGACGTCGGTCCATATTTCAATCGCTCCTGCATGAAGCCCACCGCCCACCAGCGCCGCGGTATAGTCGCTTCCTCCGCGCCCCAGCGTCGTCGTAATTCCTTCGACGTTCGAGCCAATAAATCCGCCCATCACCGGGGTCTTTCCTTCGACGATCAGCGGAAGCACAAGCTCCGTCAGCTTCTTCTCGATCTCGCTCTCAATCGGCGCAGCCTTACCGTAGTTGCTATCGGTAATCACGCAGGTGCGAGCGTCTACATGCGCTCCATTCAGCCCGCGCTGATCGAAGGCCTCCGCCACGATCCGGCTCGAAAGCCTCTCGCCAAAGCTCACCACCAGATCATTCGTTCGGGGCGTCAACTCTCCCACAGCGGCAATGCCGCGCAGCAGATCGTCCAGCGCATCGAACTCGTTATGCAGCACGGGCTGTATCTTTGCGAAACGCTCCGCATCCAGCAGCTCTGCCGTCGTATCGATGTGCCGATGACGCAGCCTTGAACTCAGCGCCAGCGATCCCGCCCTATCATCGCGCCCAGCCGCGGCTGCCGCAGCCAGCAACTGATCGGTCACCTTCGCCATCGCCGAAACCACGACAATCGTCTCCAGTCCGCGGTTCCTGCGCCCCGCGACGATCGCCGCCGTACGAGCAATCGCCTTGGCGTCTTCAACCGACGTACCGCCGAACTTCATCACTACCAGTTGTTCTCGCGCTGTACTCAAGCAGTCACCGCCACCGGCTGTGCAACTGCGGCCACACCCAGCTTATCCAGCTTGCCGAGCAGGGCCAGGCACTCTGCATTCAACACCGCCGCGCCAGCCGCGCCGCGAATCGTATTGTGCGACAGCACCACAAACTTCCAGTCCAGCACCGTGCACTCGCGCAGCCTGCCTACCGTTGCAGCCATGCCATTGCCGCGCATTCTATCCAACCGTGGCTGTGGGCGATCCACCGCCTCATCAAACTCCACCGGTTGTTCGGGAGCCGTCGGCAGATGCTTGTCCTGCACGAAGTGCCGCAGCGGAGCAAACTCGCTCCATGCCGCCAGAATCTCTTCGCGTGTAGCCTTCTTCTTGAACTTGATGCTGACGCATTCGGTGTGCCCATCCTCAACCGGCACGCGGTTGCAGTGTGCGCTTACCTTGGCATCCAGCATCTCGATCCCGTTGCCGGTAAATCGGCCCAGCAGCTTGCCGACCTCCTCCTGCATCTTCTCTTCTTCGTTCTTGATGTACGGAACCACGTTGCCGAGGATATCCAGCGAAGGCACGCCAGGATAACCCGCGCCACTCACCGCCTGCATCGTGCTGACGAACATGCTCTCGATCCCGAATCGCTCTTCCAGTGGCTTCAGGGCAAGCACCAGCCCAATCGCGCTGCAGTTCGGATTCGTGACGATGTAGCCGCCCTTGCCGCCATTCGCCTTGCGCCAACTCTGCGACTCGATCAAGTCCAGATGGTCTGCGTTCACTTCAGGCACAACCAGCGGCACGTCCGCCACCATGCGGAAGGCGCTCGAGTTCGAAATCACCGCACAACCCGCCGCGGCAAACTTCGGCTCCAACTCACGCGCAATATCGGCATCGAGCGCAGCGAAGATAATCTTCGGCAGCTCGCCATCGCAGCCCTCAGGAGTGTTCGGCTGCACCGTCATAGCCGCGATCTTCTTCGGCAGCGGCGTATCCAGCTTCCAACGGCATGCCTCGCCGTACGTCTTGCCGGCGCTGCGATCGCTCGCCGCCAGCCACGCAATCTCAAACCACGGATGATTGCTCAATAACTGAATAAATCGCTGCCCGACCATGCCGGTCGCGCCAAGAATTCCAACCTTGCGCCGTTCCATGCCTTCAAGGATAACGCGGTACGTCCCACAACGTCACCGTCCAGAGCCATTACAGGTAGAAACAGGCATATTTTGTCGGATCCGATCCTACAAATCGCTCCGTCTTCGATGAATCTGTTGCCCGCCCCCACACCAAACCACCAGCGCCACCACTAAATGGATGATGAACCAGAGACTGAGTCCCTGATCCAGATAGATCATGTAGAGAACCAGCACGCGCGGCAACACAATCGCGACCACTAAAGGCAGGAATCCGTGGAAATGAAACGGCAGCAGCACACCCTGCAACCACGCCACAGCCAGCGCAACTCGCGGAAGAAACAGCGCGAAGACCAGAAACCAGAAGGGAAGTCGATGAACTACAAGCGAAAGTGTAAGCTCCCGTTCCGCAACCTGCTGAAGCATCGCCCCGCCTGCTGCAAACGCCGCCAGAATCGCCATCCATTCCTCCCGTCTTTATTTCATCGAATAGGTAAAGTCCGCCTTCTCTGCTTCCTTCGGTACAATCGTCACCTTCGTTGTTTGCTCGCCCATCTTCTCATGCACTACGGCCAGCGTATAGGTTCCCGCCGGCAGGCCTTTGATCTCGAAGTGCCCATTCGCATCCGATACTGCCCAGAACGGCGTTGGCGCCACATTGATGAAAGCATTCATCCACGGATGGTTATTGCACCGCACCGGAATCATTACCTCCGGTTCCTTGAATACCTTCTGCACCGGTGCGCCCTTGGCTCCCTGCGATATATCGATCGTTTCATTGCCGACAATCGTAGGCATCGTGTGGATGTTATGCATCGTAGCGTCAGAGTTTCTGAACTCAACCGCAGCTCCGCGCGTCACCGCAACCACATGCGGCGAATAACGGCAGCCCACCTGGTCCATCACAACCGCATTGGTTCTCTGGATAGGAGCATTCATCGCTATTTGCGGTCCATCCTTCACATACACATAGACATTGGCCAGCTTGCCGTCGTGCACCACAAACTGCTCGGAGTAGTTATCCCCGCCGGTAATCGAGCACACCGGATCCATGCTCATGTCGATCTTCACGCGCGCCGGAGGCTTCCCGGAAAAGTGAATCGTCCCGCTCACCGAACCCAGCGTCGCCGGATCCAGCGCAGCAACAGAAACAGGAGCCGCAGGCTCCTCCTTCGTCCCTTTTCCAATCAGGCGCCCTTGCCGAACCGCCTCACTCGGTTTGCACCCTACCAGACCAACCAACGCACCGCCTGCCAGTACACCAGCCATCAGCCAACCGAACATCCGTCTCATCAAACGCACCGTTCTTTCGTAAGCTATCGCAGCAAGCCCAATCTACGCCGATACCGCAACAGGCGACTCCATCGCCTTCAGCACAGCCTCTGCAAACTCCCTGGTCCCGCTCGTGCCGCCGACATCCTTCGTCAGCACCTTACCCTCGCGATACACCTGTTCCACGCCGTTCTGAACTCGCTCCGCCGTCTCCGGCTCGTTGATGTGATGCAACATCAGCACCGCGCTTTGCAACAGAGCCGTCGGATTTGCCAAATCTTTTCCGGCAATATCAGGAGCCGATCCATGCACAGCCTCAAAGATCGCGCACTCGGTCCCCAAATTCGCGCCCGGAACCAGGCCAAGCCCGCCTACAAACGCGCTGCAAAGATCGCTCAGAATATCGCCGTACAGATTCTCCGTCAGCAGAATGTCGTACTGGTAAGGATTCAGCACCAGCTGCATGCAGGTGTTGTCCACGATATGCTCCGCATACGTCACCTCAGGAAAACCCTCGGCCACGCGGCGGCAGCAGCGCAGAAACAGGCCATCCGACAGCTTCATGATGTTCGCCTTATGGATCGCATGAACCTTCTTCCGTCCATGCTTCTGCGCATAGTCAAACGCAAACTGCGCAATTCGCGACGAGCCCTTGTCGGTAATGATCTTCAGCGCCTGCACCACGCCCGGCACAACCTCATGCTCCAGCCCCGCGTACAGGTCTTCCATGTTCTCGCGCACGATAATCAAATCAATATCGGGATACTTCGTCTTCAATCCCGGCAGGCTCTTCACCGGCCGAAAGTTCGCGAACAGCTCAAACTTCTTGCGCAACGTAACGTTGATCGAAGCAAATCCTCCGCCAATCGGAGTCGTCACCGGTCCCTTCAGCGCCACGCGATTCTGCTCAATCGACTCATACAGCGCCTTCGGAATGTACTCCCGCGTCTGTTCAAAGGCCTCCGCGCCCGCCGCATACCTGTGCCACTCAAATCCCACTCCGGTAGCTGCTCCAGCCGTCTCCAGAATGTTCACTACCGCACCCGAAACCTCCGGTCCAATACCATCGCCCGGAATCAACGTAATCTTGTGTGTCCGCTTCGTCGTCATCGCCATCCTGTCTTTCGTTATCGCCTTTTCTTAGGGTCTTTCCCGCTCAATAGTTCTTCGAGCTCCTGCTTGAACTCGCGCACATCTTTGAAGTCCCGATACACACTTGCAAACCGGATATATGCAACCGTATCGATGTCTTTCAACCGAGACATAATCAACTCGCCAACCTCGCTCGTCGATCGCTCGCGCTCGGGCGAATCCACAACGTAAGCCTCGGTCTCATCCACAATCTGTTCCAGCTTCACCGCAGCCACAGGGCGCTTCTCGCAGGCATGCAGCAAACCGCTCAGAATCTTTTGCCGGTCGAACTTCTCCCGGCGCCCATCCTTCTTCACCACCATGTAGGGAATCTCGTCGATCCGCTCATACGTCGTGAATCGCTTGTTGCAACCTTCACACTCACGACGCCGGCGAATTGAATCCGCCTCTTTACTCTCGCGTGAATCTACAACTCGATCCTGGGCAAAACCACAGTAGGGACACTTCATCGGAATACTTCGATTCTAGCAGTGCAATCAGCAATAAGACCGACCACGGATCAGCGCGGATAAACACGGATTAAGAGAGAAAGTAGAAAATAGCCATCCTTGCCTCTGTTTTTAAATCCGCATTTGCTTCTGATCCGCGTCAATCCGCGTTCATCCGTGGTCGGCTTCACCCACCGGAATCTCAGTCTCTTTCCCCGCAGCCTCGCTCTCCGTCGCCACCTTCTTCAGGCTCACATGCTCTACTCGCGCATAGATTAGGCCCGGCGGAATCACACACAGCCACGTCACCAGCAACAGCACAGCACCACAAGCCGTAGCCGCTTCAATCGGAGCCCCATAAAACGCATGCATCGCCGCAGCCGAAACAGCAATCTGCGTAAACCACCCAATAATCGGAAGCTGAATCAGCGACCCGCCAATACTTGCCGCCATCAGCAGCATCGTCCGCGAGAACGACAGCGTCGCCAGCTCCGGCGTATTCGTAAACGAGTGCAGCGCCTGCTGGTATGCCCCGCCAATCATCCCCCACATCACGAGCGACAGCACCACCGCCAGCCCAAAGTCTCGCTTCGATGCGATCACATTCAAGCCATCGCGAAACCCGATGATCTTCGACGAAATGCTCTCCGCCACCGGCTTCGATAGCGGCTGCAGCACGGCACGCGCAAACTTCGCCACCGCCCCACCAGCTACCCGCACCACACCAGCGAACACCGCAATCGCCAGACGTAACCGCCAGGCTCACCACCCCGGCCCGCACAAAAATCTCATGATGCGGAAGGTCCTTCGGGGTAAACGCCAGCGCACTCGAAAAGATAATCGCCGCCGCTCCCAGATCGAACATCCGCTCAATCGTGTACACCGCAATCTGCGAGCTCAGCGAAAGCCCCACCCGTCGTGCCACCAGATAAGGCCGCGTCAAATCCGCCAGCCGCCCAAACAGAGCCACCGCCGCAAATCCAATGTACTGCGACCCGATCAACGAGCCCGTCGACACCTTTTTTGTCGGCGCAAGAAACACGCTCCACCGCGCCGCCCTTACGACATAAGCCAGATAGATCAGCAGAATTCCGGCAACCACATGCCTCACGCTCACAAAGCGCAGTTGCCGCATAAACATCGACCAGTCAAACTGCACCTTGTTGCGAAACACCACAACAATCGCCACCAGCGCAGCAACTACGACAAGCCACAAAACCGCATTCCGCTTAGTCATCGCTCTCCATGCTATTCGTCGTGCGCGTCTTTTATTGTGCTCGAGCCACTAAAGCCATCTGCTTCCGCCGGTTGAACTCGCGAATCACCCGTGCCACATACGCCCGAGTCTCCCGGTACGGCGGAACCCCATGATACTTATCCACTGCTCCCGGCCCGGCGTTATAAGCCGCCAGCGCCAGCGCAACATTATCGTGATACCGCGTCAGCAGCGTATCCAGATAAGCCGTCCCACCCGCAATATTCTGCTCCGGACGAAACGCATCCGCTACACCCATCTCATTCGCAGTCCCGGGCATCAACTGCATCAAGCCCTTCGCGCCCGTCCGTGAAACCGCCTGCACCTGACCGCCGCTCTCTGCCCGCACTACACTGGCGAGCAGATCGGCATCGATATTATGCGCATCGCCAGCGTGTGCCAACATCTCCTTCATCTCGGCCTTCGTCAACTCCGCGCCCGGTGTCTTTACCGTAACAGCAGTCTGCGGAGCATCCGCGCTCACCGGAACGTCGGCAACCTCTTCCACCCGCAACACGGAGTCGGCTGAGAGATCCTGGAAATTCGCCTCTGCCCCTTTGCCCGCAAAATAAAGCCGAACCTTATCCCCTACGATCTCGTGCCGTACACAATTCTGTTCAAACCCATTTTTGAACGTGACATGTTCCGCCGCATGGCTCAGCGGACACACCGCAAGCACCATCAACCCCACGAGAACCGCACTAAATCGCATAGCCACTCTCAAAGCCTATCACCGCCGCCCCGCTCACAGAACTCCCACAACCGGGGAAGGTTCCTCAAACCCCTCACGCAGCGCAGCTTCTACCGCGACCGCCACTCCATCTTCATCATGACGCCTGCCCAGCATCCACCCACGCTCCGTCGCCATCGCCTTCAACTCCTCCGGAGCATTCGCCATCAACACCGCCCGCCCGGCAACTGCCAGCATAGACACATCGTTCCAGTTGTCCCCAATCGCTACAATCTCTTCCGCCTTCACCCCACGCAGATCGGCAAGCCGCAACAGTGCTGCGCCCTTGCTGCATCCCGTCGGCAAAATATCGACAATACTCAAATCGCGCTCCGCATACTCCGTCCTATGCAGCGCAACCTCTACTCCCGCTGCATGTTCCTGCGGCATAACCCCCACAGCCGAAATCCCCGGATGCTCCAGCAGTCGAGCCTCCGCCCGTCGCATCCTCTCAATCGTCCCGCACAGCATCATCTGGATCGGATCATCCCCCTCCAGCGCATTCTCAATCGGAACGACGTGCGCAATATAAGGCTCATTCGCCTTCATCCACTTGCCGATGCTTGCCGTCAGCTCATCCAGCTGCTCTACCACCAGCGCCCCGCGCGCATCATCTCCATCCGGCCCCACCATGTCGAATGTCATCACCAGCGAGTTCCGAAACTCCTCCACATGCGCGCAAAGCCACCGAGCCGTCTCCTTCGGCAGCAGCTTCCGCTCAATCAGTCTCGTCCCAATCGTCCGCACCACCGTACCATTCGAGCTGATCAGCGCATTTTCCTCACCCAAACCCAGCCCGCGCATCTGCCGCATCGCATAGCAATGCCGCCGCCCGGTCGCCACGACAACCTCAACTCCTGTCGCCTCCGCCGCCTTTAGCGCCGCCAGATTCCGCGCACTCACTACTCCATCCGGCCCAAGCAGAGTCCCATCCATATCAACAGCAAGCATTCGCATCTGCATCCGGCTCATGCTGTATATTCTCTCATCTCGGGTGCATAAATATCCATAAATGCATGGCTATCAATGGTTTACCGAACACTAGACTTAATCCCCGCCCCCTATCAGACTTAACACAGGCACCACAAAGGCTTGTTTATGTTTCACAAAAATGTTTTGAATGCAGCAAATGTCTCACCTCTAGCCCCACCCGGCTCTATCCAGACAACAAACAACCCAGCCCGTCTGGTCCTGGTTCCATCAGGAGGCGGAAGCGCTCCGCAAAGGCGCCCTTCGCCCCTAATCGACTTGATCGCCATCTCCGCGCATCGCTGTTCCGGATTCTTCGCCGAAGCAGCGGTCCTGGTCCTCGTCCTGGCCCTGCTCGACAGGTTCATGCTCAAGGGCCGCATGGAGCTAGGCTGGGTCATCAGCGCCTTCGCCATCAGCCTCATGCTGCTGGCCGCCAGCATCGCGACGGAGTTCTCCGCCCGCCGCTGGCTCCAGCGCCATTAGCGACTACAAATCACAACTCAAAGCTCTTTAGTACGATGGAAGCAATGCCTTCCATTGCCTATCTAGAGTGCTCTCGCTGCCACCACCATGTCTCCGCCGACGCCCCGCAGACCCTTTGCCCCCTCTGCGCAGGCTCCCTCTACGTCCGCTACGACATGGACAAGCTCAAGCAGACGGCGAAGCGCGAAGACATAGCCGCAAAAGCCGCCGCCTCACCCGCAAGCCTCGGCATGTGGCGCTACTCCAGCGTCCTGCCCGACGTCGCCCCCGTCACGCTAGGCGAGGGCTGGACGCCTATGCTCCACAGCAAGCGCTACCCCGGCCTCTACATAAAGGAAGAGGGCGCCAACCCCACCGGCACCTTCAAGGCTCGCGGCCTCGGCCTCGCCGTCACCATGGCGAAACACTACGGCCTCCAGCACCTCGCCGTCCCCTCTGCGGGCAACGCCGCCGGAGCGCTCGCCGCCTACGCCGCAGCCGCCGGAATCAAGGCCCACATCTTCATGCCGCAGGATGTTCCCTTCGCCAACTACCTCGAAGGCATCCTCTACGGAGCCGACGTCACCATGGTCGACGGTCTCATCTCCGACTGCGCCCGCCTCGTAGGCGAAAACATCAAGGCCCAGCGCGAAGCCAACACCCCCACCGAGCAAATCTGGTTCGACATCTCCACCCTCAAAGAGCCCTTCCGCGTCGAAGGCAAAAAGACCATGGGCTACGAGCTGGTCGAGCAGCTAGGCTGGCAATATCCCGACGCGGTCTTCTACCCCACTGGCGGCGGCGTAGGCCTCATCGGCATGTGGAAGGCCTTCGACGAGATGGAGCAACTAGGGTGGGTCGAGAAGGGAAGCAAGCGCCCAAGGATGTACGCCCTGCAAGCCGCAGGCTGCGCCCCCATCACCACGGCCTTCGACCACCACAAGCCCGCCAGCGACTTCTTCCAGAACGCCGCCACCTTCGCCGCTGGCCTCCGCGTCCCCAAACCCTACGGCGACTACATCATCCTCGACATCCTCGCGCAATCCGGCGGCAAAGCCATCTCCTCGCCCGACGAAGCCATCCTCACCAGCATCCTCGACTGGGCCAAACACGAAGGCCTCTTCCTCTCACCCGAGGGAGCCGCCGCCACCGCCGCCTACGACCAGCTTCTCGCCTCAGGCGAACTCAAGCCCACCGACAAAGTCGTCCTCTTCAACACCGGCGCCGGCCTCAAGTACACCGACATGGTCGCCGAAGCCATGCACCTCCGCCGCCCTGGCGAACCAAAACTCCCCACCAGCCTCCCTGTAGGAGGCATCATCACCCCGCAATAGCCAATTACGGAGTCCATTATCCCTTTTGGGTGCGTATGGATTTAGGGATAACGAAGTTTTCGGCAATGGTGCAGGAGTTTCTAAAGATGTTCAAGTTGAGAGTGATATGGCTGCTGGTGATATTAGCGCTGGCAAAGACAAGTTGGGCACAAGCGGACATCCGTGCTTTCGAAACATCCCTCAAGGGCAAGCGGCTGCAACTGCGAAATTATTCGGCCGACTCGGTCGCGCACTATGCGTGGATAAACGGCAAACTTACAGACGAACCAGCTAAAGTACACACGTTTGGGACGTTTACGACGCGGTCGGTAACGCTGAAAAAAGATGGGATCGTCGTCGAAGGTGAGCGGGCAACTATCGTTCGCGACATGAAGACGGACCGTATATGGCAAACCGGGAAAACCCCGATGAGACTCGAAGTGGATCTGCATGGAGCCGATTCAGCGCAGGTGTTTCCAAAGTTGAAAGCGATGATCTTCTTTCCGGATGTAACAATTGCGGCGGCTCGACTCCCGGAACTTGTATCGGACACCTTACCGTTTGACACAAGTCGGAGAACGAATGAGACGCGCGACTACGAGAGGGTCTTCTCTGACGGTCGCTGGGTTCGGCTGAATCGCAAGTTTGCAAGGATTGCTCCTCCTACTCTTGTCTCTTCTGTCGCTCCGGAGTTGAGCGAGGAGGCACAAAGGGCGAAGGTTGGTGGCTCCGTGACGCTTATGTTTTATGTTTCGGAGACGGGACGAGTAGGCGATATCTGGCTGGCGAAGTCTCTGGGATTCGGGCTTGATGAGAGGGCGGCAGATGCTGTTCGGCAATATGTCTTCAGACCGGGACAGTATGATGGACGGCCCGTGGGAACGGTTATGAGTATGGATGTCAGCTATCAGACGTTTTGAAATTCAGCGAAGCGCAACTGATATCCCTAGGCCAGTTCTCTCTTGTCGACGTCTACCCGGTACTTCTTTTCCTTCTCCATCGCGTCATGCCGAATGTGCAGCACCTGGAGATTGCCCATGGGCAGGTCATGTCGGCTCTTGACCGCCTCAAGTGCGTCTCTCGCAATCTCATCCTCTGCCGGCTCGCGTCCACCAACAAGTGTCAGCACATGGTGCTGATGATGGATCTGGCCAGTCGTCGAGTCATAGACCACACATGCTTTTATCGACTGCACGGGAACTGTTGCACCGGAACCTGTCATATTGACTCCTCTCAGCTCCACAGCGAAACCATCAGTGTCATGACACCGCTCTGATCACCCCCGCCCGTCACCAACTGCGCAGAGACGCTGGTCATAATCGGGTCGTGAGCGATGGGTGGAAAGCTAAAGTTCGGGTTCCAGCCAAAGTTGTGATCCTGATCTGGTCCATCGGGCCGAGTTCTGGTTCGGTACTGAGTAATCCCTCCCATGCAAAGGCCATCGCCAGTTGCGCCAGAGAGTGACGCATGTGCCACCGCCTTGGTGGGCGCGAAGTTTATCTGCAAGCTTACCGATCCGTTGGACGCCCAACCCCAATGCCAAGCCATATTCTGAACCGGCATAAAACACCTCCAAACGAAGGGCAGATTATATTCCTTGCGTTACCCGCCGTGCATATTCATCAACACTCGCGGGCTTATTCCCGAACTCCTCCGCTCCGAAATTGCCGCATCTCGATTCGCGAAAAAGTAACCCTCACCGCAGCACAACAAACTGATACCCCGCCAGCGGCAGCGTCACAAAACGCGCCCCACTCGCCGCCTGTTGCACCGTAACCGTCCCACTCCCGCCATACAAATACGTCATCGTCGATCCCGCCGCATGCAGCGTAGCATCCACAATCACGCTATCCGTCCTCTTCGCCGCCGATACGTTGTAAGCCACCAGCACCTCCGAGCCGTACAGCATCCTCGAAATCGCCAGCGTGTACTCACTCCCAAACGGCAAGCCAAAGTCGGCACCATTACCCGAGATCTCCCTGTAGTAAATTCGCCCAAACCGCAGCGGCTCGTTGTCCCGCATTACCGCAGCGATCTTCGCAATCTCCTGATAGATCGTGCACTTCGTATTTAGCAGACTCGTCGTCGTATTCGTCTTATCGAACATTGCTTCCCGCATCTGCGTATCCCCACCGTTCCCGCTAAATCCCTTGCTCCGTCCCGTAGTAGATACAAGGCGTCCCCAGCACACACAACACAAACCCGATCGCACCAATCACCTGCGCATCTGTAGCTCCATTCGCATATCGTCCCGTAGGCTGCCAGAACGAGTCATGGTTATCGACAAACGTAACCAGATACCTTCCCAACTCCCCACGATTCAGCGCTTGATTCAACTGCGCGTCCAGCCGGTTGAACAAACCCTGCGGCCCATTCTGCCCTTTCAGAATCGTAGGCAGCGGAGCGTTATTTGCGTCGCCATAAATTCCTTCAGCCAGTCGAAAATCCAGCACCGAATTCAACCCGAAGAACACCGTCTCATCGCCCACCTGAACTGAAGTATTCGGCCCCAGGTAGCTGTTGTACAGATCATCCGTAGGCGAAGCCACCTCGCCAAACAGAAAGAACCCACGCTTCCCCAGCGCATACGCATACTCCCGCACATTCGAGCAGAATCGCGAGCACGCAATCGGCCCCATATGCTTTACCGCATCCACGCGAAACCCATCCACATCCGCCTCGCGAATCCAGTAGCAGAACACCATGATCAGCGCATTGATCACCTCCGACCCAATCGCGTCATCATCGTTCTCATAGTCCTTCAGGCTGCTCATATCGCCCAGCTGATTCTCAGGCGAAGTATCGTAGTTCGCCATCTCTCCACGCCGATGGTAGTAGTCAGGATTCCGCAGCTCCACCGGAAGCGGCCGATCCGCCCGATGCCACGACCCAAAATCAAACTGCTGCCCACCCGAGTAGAAAAACGGAAACCCACCCGGATACCCCCAGTTATCCCCCGAGTGATTGATCACCACATCCATAATGATCCGCATCGGCCAAGGCTTCCCATCCTTCGTAAAGCTGTGTGCTGCCGCCACCAGATCCACCAGGTCCTGCTTCGTCCCAAAGTGCGGATCAATATCAAGATAATTGTTGATGTCATACCCGTGATACGAATTCGCCTCCAACACCGGCGATAGCCAAATCGCCGTACACCCCAGCCCCGCGATATACGCAAGATTGTTTTTCACCCCGCGAATCGTCCCCCCATAAAAATCCCCACCCGCCGCCACGCCCACCGACCGCCCCGTCCCACTCGTCGGCACCCGCGCCGCCGAATCCTGAAACCGGTCCGTCATCAGGAAGTAGATAAACTCCTCCCTCCACTCTCGCTCACTGTTGAAATAACTCTTACCAGGCAGCGGAGACAGATCGATCTGCTTTAGCGAAGTAGGTGCAGCCATAGCGACCTCCATTGCAGATTCAAGTTTTGGTTTTTTGAAGAGGGACCCGAGACAAACAGTATGCCCCAACCCAGCCACTTCGTCTGCCGTTGCTACTATCGTGTCGTAGTTCCGGCCACCGTTTCACCCATCTTTGCTTTCACCGTTGCAGTCGTAGTTACCGTTGCTTTTCTTGCTTGTCATCCCCGAAGCGGATCTGCTTCTGTTGTTGCTCTTGCCGTTGTCTTACGTCGTCATTCTGAGCGCAGCGAAGAATCCCTGTATTTGTCTTTCCAAGGGGAGCGAAGCGACCCGAACACCTTTAACGCTCCACAAAACAAAAACCGCCACCAAACTGCATCTAACCCTACTCAATGCTCACGGCCACCCAAACCCGCCAACGCTACACCCTCGCCGCCGCCCTCACAGTCGCCGTCCTGCTTATACTTGCGGCCCTCCACCTCATCCGCAACAAAAACACCCAGTCCCCAATCACAACCACCCCTGCATCCACTCCAGCAAAAACCACCAACGACCCCACCCCCACCACCGTCTACGCGCACAACCTCATCCTCCGTAAAGGCCCCGTCTTCCGCATTTACATCCGCTGGCTCCGCGGTCAAATGCTCCGCACCCACCCCAACGTCAACCCTTCACTCGACGATCCCGAATCCTTCGTCTTCTTCATCCAGAAGGGCGTCATCCACGCCAACCTCGGCGACATCGCCAACTATTTCAACACCGCCGCCCCCACCGGCTTCCCACTCAAAAACATCGCCATCACCGGCGAAGGCGACCAACTCAAAACCTCCGGCACCCTGCACAAAGGCATTCCACTCCCCGTCGAAATCGTCAGCACAGTCTCCTCCACACCCGACGGCCGCATTCACCTCCACGTCGTCAAAATCGACGCTCTCAAAATCCCGGTCAAAGCGCTCCTCGGTGGCCTTCATCTCGACATCAAAGACATCATGGGCACAGCCCCCATGCCCGGCGTCGAAATCTCGGGCAACGACATCTTCCTCGACACCACCAAACTCACGCCACCGCCCCACATCCGCGGCCAGCCCACCAGCGTCACCCTCGCCAGACCCGACCTCATCCTCGTCTACGGCAACTCCGACACCGATGAGTCCAAGCTCGCGCAGTGGCACAACTTCCTTCGCCTCACCGGCGGCACTGTCGACTTCGGCAAGCTCACCATGCACAACGCCGACCTCACCCTCATCGACGCATCTGACGATCCCTGGTTCGATCTCGACCTCGTCAACTACCAGGCCCAACTCACCAACGGCTTCAGCCGCATCACGCCACAACAAGGCCTCGAGATGTTCATGCCCGACCTCGACGGCCACCAGAAAAAGCCCAACCCCTCCATCACCCTCGACTGGCTAAAAAACCGCAATCTCTCACTCCCTTCCGGCATCCCTTCTAAGGACCAAACATTAAAGAACTAACCATGGCGCTGCTGCGTTTTTAATGTCGTCATTCTGAGCGCAGCGAAGAATCCCTGTATTCCGCTTTTGCTTTTTGTCGTTGCTATCTCCAACAACCGCCAATCCCCTTGTGGAAAATTCCTGTCAAGCCCCAAACGCACAAAACCCGCGCCAATCAAGGCTTTTCAATTGCAAATGAGTTTCACCTAACCAGCTATAATAAGAAGTACGAAGCAAATTAAAAGCGCCCCGGCCAACCACCGGGGCAATCTTATTTACAGGCAAGAAATTCTGCATGGAAGTACGACGCTAAGTATCTTCCTTTGAATACTTTACGCAATAAAGATAGGAGAGGGGGTAGCCGATGTCCATACGCCAGCAGATACGGCCGATGCTCACTCTCGCTCTCCCTCTCATCCTTGCCGAACTCGGCTGGATGTCGATGGGCATCGTCGACACCATGATGGTCGGCCACATGGCCAACCCAGCCATCAACATCGCCGCCGCCGCCCTCGGCCAGGTCCTCTACAACACCCTCGGCTTCGGCATCGCCGGCATTCTCCTCGGCCTCGATACCTACCTCTCCCAGTCCCACGGAGCCGGTAAATTCGACGAAGCCAACCGCTGGCTTCTCCACGGCCTCGTCCTCGCCGCCATCCTCGCCGCAATCTTCATGGGCCTCATCGCCCTCGCGCCCATCGCGATGATGCGCCTGCCCATCGACCATCAGGTCCTCCTCGGCGCCACATCCTTCCTCCGCGCCCTCAACTGGGGAACCCCCGTTCTCTTCCTCTACTTCACCCTGCGCCGCTACCTGCAGGCCTTCAATCACGTCCGCCCCATCGCCGTCGCCCTCGTCACCGCCAATCTCATCAACGTCCTCGGCAACTGGCTCCTCATCTACGGCCACTCCTGGGGACCCATCCATATCCCCGCCCTCGGACTTACCGGCTCCGGCCTCTCAACCTCCATCTCTCGTGCATATCTAGCGCTCTTCGTCGCCGCCACCATCTGGCGAGTCGAGCACCAGCACAACTACGGCCTCCGCACCGTGCTCCGCCACATCGAGAGCACCCGCCTCACCCGCCTCGCGCTCCTCGGAGCCCCCGCTGGCGGCCAGATCTTCGTCGAGATCTCCATCTTCGCCCTCGTCACCTTCCTCATTGGCACCATGGGCCCGCTCCCCCTCTCCGGCCACGAGATAGCCCTCAACTGCGCCAGCTTCACCTTCATGGTTCCCTTCGCCATCTCCGCCGCCGCAGCCGTCCGCGTAGGTCAGGCCATCGGCCGCAAAGCCCCACACGAAGCCGCCTCTGCAGGCTGGACCGCGATCCTCCTCGGAGCCGCCTGCATGGCCACCTTCTCCGCCATCCTCTTTCTCATCCCCCACCACATCGCCCGCGCTTTCACACCCGACGCAAACGTCATCGCCGCGACCATCCCACTCCTCTTCGTCGCCGCGCTCTTCCAGTTCTTCGACGGCCTCCAGATCACCGCCACCGGAGCCCTCCGCGGAGCAGGCAATACCCACGCCGGCCTCATCGTCCAGATCATCGGCTACTGGGTCATCGGCCTCCCGATCGGCTACGTGCTGGCTTTCCGCCTCCACCACGGGGCCGTAGGCCTATGGCTAGGCCTATGCGCCGGCCTCATCGTAGCCGGCCTCTCCCTCACCACCGTCTGGCACCGCACCACAAGAAAGTTAAGAGCTCGTTCGGTTTCGACAACCGATACATCAAAATCGCCATACTTTTAGCCTGCTTAGGAATCGAGTCCAGATAAACCGTCTCCCCCTCCGCATGAGCCCCTTCCCCCATAGCCCCCGTCCCCACCAACCCAGGAACATAAGGCGCAACAAAAGCAATGTCCCCCGCGCCACCAAGCATAGGATCCATCACCCCCATCTCCCCCAACCCAAGCGCCGCATTCACCTCATTCAACTGACCCACCAACGCCCGCGAGGCATCCGTCGGAGCCATAGCCGGGTACCCCTCCGAGAACTGAATCGTCGCTTCCGTTTTAGGCAAATGGTCCGCCACAATCTTCCGCATCTTCGCCTCGACACGATCCGTCTGCTCGTTACTCAACGTCCGAATATCTCCGTTAGCCAGAGCAACCGGCGGAATCACATTGCTTTTGCCGGTCGCCTCTCCACCAGTCTTCGCCTCATTCAGCTTCGCCGTCGCCCCACCCAGCACCAGCCCAACATTGAACGTCAATCCCTGCTCCGGCAACTCCTTCCGAAACGCATCCAGAATTCTCGTCAACTCATAGATCGCCCCATAACCATACGTATCCCGGAATATCTGCGACGAGTGCCCACTTAGCCCCGACGTCTCCAGGTCCCACGTAATCGAGCTACGCCGAGCAATCCGCACCATATCCTTCCCATCGATCCGCGAGCTGTTCTCAAACTCCAGCGCCACATCGCTCCGCTTCCCAGCCGCGATCATCCGCTCCCTGCTCAGACTCGTCGGCTCTCCATGCCGCTCCTCATCTCCACTCAGCACAATCGTGATCTCAGCGTTATCCAGCGTCCCCGCGGCCTTCATCGCCTTCAGCGCCGTCAGCATCACCACCAGGCCGCCCTTCATATCATTCACACCCGGCCCAGTCGCCACATTGCCATTCGTCCCCGGCACAATCGAGTACTTCTGAAACGAGCTGCTCGGTTCAAACACGGTATCCATATGCCCAATCAGCAGCAGCCGCTTCCCACACTTCTTCGTCCCCGCAGGACAAGGATGCTCCGCCACCAGATCCCCCGCTCGCCCAACCGCACTCTCCATCGGCGTCCACTGCACTTTGAAGCCCAACGCCTCAAGTTGCGGAGCCACCACATTCTTCACCGCCACCACACCGGGCAGATTCATCGTCCCGCTATTGATATTCACAATCTTTTCCAGCAGCGCAATCGCAGCAGGTGTCTCCGCATCGACAGCCTTCACCATCGCACGTCTCAGGCGCAGTCAGCGTCGGAGTCTGGGCCGAAGCCATCGTCACAAAACACACACCAGCCGCAGCCAGAAGAGAAGCGATCTCAAACTTTTTCATGATTGCCGGAGAATATCACGACGAAGCCGCAAAGCCACCCTTCGCCATCAGTTCCGCTGTAGTTCTCTCCATCACACACCAACTTTGTCGCTCGATCCGTCCCGATGGCCCTTCGTGCCGCTCCATCTTCAGCCGCATAGCTTTACGTCACCGGCATCTGTTCCCGAACCCGCGTCTTCGATCGCGTCGTCAAAGTCACCGCCGCCGTCAAAATCAGCACCCCACCAACCCAGGCGCTAGGTCCCAACCACTCCCCCAGCACAAACACTCCCAGCAGGCTCCCGATCAACGGCTCCATATTCAACAGCACGCCCGCCTGCGAAGCCGGAACCTGCGTCATCCCCCAGTTCCACAGCAGCGTAGTCGTCGCAGTACAAAGCACCCCGCTAGCCGCCAGCGCCAGCCAGGCCTTCAACGAGACACCAGTCACCGGAGGCATCCCATAGTGCACCGGCACCCAAACCATCAGCATCAGCGTCCCCAGCAACAATCCATACGCCGTCACCACAATCGCCGAGTGCCGCTCCATCAACTGCTTGTTGAACAAAATCCAGAACAACGCAATCACCAGCGAAAGCACCACCAGCAAATCCCCCGCGAGCGAAGCCTCACCCGCGCCCGCATGATGCTTTCCTCCCAGCGCAATCAGCGCCGCGCCCGTCGTCGAGCCAGCCAGCGCCATCCATCCCACCGCATCCATCCGTTCATGCGCAAACAGCGTGGCCCCCACAGCCAGAATCACCGGCATCGTCCCCACCATCAGCGCAGCATGGCTCACAGTCGTCAGCGCCAGCCCATGAAACTGAATTAGAAACTGCAATGGCACACCCAGAAACGAAGCGGCCAGCAGCACTCCCCACTCCTTACGATTTAACCCCGGCCGATGCGTAATCAGCAGCGGCAACAGCGGCACCATCGCAAACAAGAACCGGTACAGCACCATGAAAGGAAACCCCATCTCCGCCAGCGCAATCTTCCCAAAGAAGAATCCGCACCCCCACAGCGAACCCGCCGCTGCACACGCAGCAAACCCCAGCGCCCGCTTTTTCCCTAACTCGGCCATACCTCCACTGTCGCACAAAATAAAGCGGGCGCAGCCGAAGCCACGCCCGCTCGTCACGAAGTCCGCAGTTTTTACCAGACCCTGCAGCTCTCCGCCGGAACCATCGGCGAGCCCTTCTTGCATCCGAACGCCGCCGCAAATCCCGGCTGATTCACAATCGCGCCATTCGCACGGAAGTGATCCGGCGAGTGCGGATCCTGTAGCACCTGAGCCCGTACGCTCTCCGGCCGAGAGTTCTCGCACCAGTTCTGCGCATAGCCAATATAGAACCGCTGCGCCGGAGTAAACCCATCGGTCTTCGCCTTCAGGTCCACCTTATTCGCCTTCGCGCGTTCCATATAAGCCATGTAGGCCAGCAGCAGGCCGCCGTTGTCCGCCGTGTTCTCACCCAGCGTCAGCTTGCCGTTCACCTTCACATCGTCAACCGCGGTGAACGCACCATACTCCTTCACCAGGCAATCCGTCCGAGCCTCAAACTTCTTCGTATCCTCAGGCGTCCACCAGTCGTTCAGGTTGCCCTTCGCGTCGAACTTCTTGCCCTCGTCATCGAAGCCATGCGTCAGCTCATGCCCAATCACCGCGCCGATGTGGCCGTAGTTCACCGCATCATCCTGCTTCGAGTCATAGAACGACGGCTGCAGAATCCCGGCAGGGAAGTTGATATCGTTCATGCTCGGATCGTAGTAAGCATTCACAGTTGGCGGCGTCATGCCCCACTCGCTGTGGTCCACAGGCTTGCCGATCTTGTTCAACTGGCGATCGTTCTCAAAGCTATTCGCCCGCTGCGTATTGCCCAGCGCATCGTCAGCCTTGACCTCAAGCTTCGAGTAATCTCTCCACTTATCCGGATACCCGATCTTGTTTGCCACCGCATGCAGCTTCTCCTTCGCCCGAACCTTCGTCTCCGCCGACATCCAGTCCAGCTGATCGATGTCGCGATCCATCGCGGCTTCAATGTCATGCACCATCTCCAGCATCTTCGCCTTGCTGTCTCCGGCGAAATATTGTTCGACATAAACCTTGCCCAGCGCCTCACCCAGCGCGCCATTCACCGCATTCGAGCACTGCTTCCACCGCGCCGCCTGCTCCGGCTGCCCATACAACTTGCGTCCGTAAAAATCGAAGTTCTCCGCATCGAACCGCTTCGGCAACCGCCTCGCCGCCGCCGTCAGAACGTGGTACCGCATATAAGCCTTCAGCGTCTCCAGATCGGTCGCATGAACTTCCTTCATCATGACAGGGAAGAACTCAGGATTCGCATTGTTCAGCTCCGTCACATGCGGAGAATGCATCGCATCCTGAAACTCCCCGAACGGTACACCCGGCATCTCCGCCTCAAACGTAGCAATCGTCTGCAGATGGTACGTCTTCTCCGGATCGCGCCGTTCCGTCACCGGCATCGAAGCCTTCGCCAGCGCCGTCTCGAATGCCATGATGCTGGTGGCCTCCTGCGTCGCCTTCTCAGGAGCGACGCCCGACAGCGTCAGCATCTTCGCCACATGCTCGACATACTGCTTCCGCAGCGTCTCGTCCTTCGCGCCGGTACGCAGATAATAATCCCGCTCCGGCAACCCCAACCCGCCCTGGTCGACAACCGCAATCTGCTTGCTTGCATCCTTGAAGTCCTGCTGTTCGCCATAGCCGAAGAAGACGTCAATTCCCATCCGCTGCAGCTTTCCAATTAGCGCCGGAAGTTCATTCTTGTTCGTCACCGCATTAATCTCATCCAGCAGCGGCTGCACGGGAGCCAGTCCTTTGGCCTCAATAGCATCCAGATCCATGCATGCCTTGTAGTAGTCGCCAATCTTCTGCTCATCCGCAGAACGCCCCGCGCCACCCGCAGCCGCCTTCTCCAGAATCCCATTCAGCGACTGCGTATTTACGTTGTAGAGCGCATAAAACTGATCCACTCCGGCCTGGTCAGCAGGTATTGGATGGTTCCCCGCAAACTTCCCGCAGGAAAACTTGTAGAAGTCGTTGCAAGGGTCCACACCCGTGTCCAGCGACGTCTTGTCAAAACCCGGAATAGGCAGATAGACCTGCTTCGCCTTGTTATCGACCGAGGTCACCTGTCCCTGCTGTGCCAGTCCAACGCTACAGGCACTCGCTGCTACCAGCGCAACGGCGACGCCCAACCCAGCCCCCCGTCCCAACCGAACCACTCCCATACATTCTTTCAACATGCAAAATCTCCTGATTGCTATTGATTCCTCAGCTTTTGTATCACCTGCCGCGACAAGACGGGGTACTAATCATGAGACTCACCTAGCATCCATTGGCGAGCGTCATGCGTCTGTGAAACAGTATTGGTACGCTCTGCTCAGAGGCAGATACGCGCAAGCAGCCATGCCGGTTCCCGTCTTCATCCCCGCTCCGTACAGGCCACGCAACCGCTTCCGTATCCTTGCGTTTTTTCTTCTAGCCTCGATCCCCCTTCTGGCTGCCCGCAATCCCGACCCCGCCATTCGCATCCCGCTGGAACCAATCGGCTTTCCGCCCCTCTCCGCCCAGTTTCTTCTCGCCGGCAGCTCCATGTACACGCTCCACTACGTCGACGACAAGCATCTCCTCCTCACCTACAGCATCCGTCGTCTCCTCAAGCGTCTGCCCAACGAACCCCCCGAAGACCAGGACCGCTACGTCGAGGCCGTCCTGCTCGAGCTTCCCTCCGGCCACGTCCTCGCCCGTACCCAGTGGAGGCTCCATGACCACGGCCAGTATCTCTGGAGCCTCGGCCGCGGACGCTTTCTCCTCCGCATCCGCGACACGCTCACCACCTTCGCCCCCGTCACCAATCTCCCCAACGGAGAGCCCTTTCGCGAGCGCCCCTTCCTCACGACCGAGGGTCGCATCGGCGCCATAATCCTGTCTCCCGACACTGATCTGCTCATCATCGAAACCATCCCACGTCCTCAGCCCGATCCCGTCGCACTTCCATCCGCCTTTAACTCCACGCCACCCTCCCCGCAGCAGGCTGATCCAACCCCCGTTCAGATCAATCTGTTCCGCCTTTACAATCTCGCCGGCGCAACGGATCAGGTTGGCCTACGCTACTCAGGTGTCTCCTACTCCCGCGCTGTAGGTCGAATCCCTGCCACTGCCGAGGGCTACCTCGCCATCATCGATCAGGGCCGCCAGCACTGGGCCTTCGACTTCAACTCCTACGCCGGAAAAACCAGCGAACTCTCCCCCTTCGACTCCTCCTGCCGGCCCGTCCCCATCTTCGTCAGCCGCAGCGAGTTCGTCGCCTTCGGCTGCCACGGCAACAACACGTTCCAGGTCATCGGCGGCTTCAACATGCGCGGGGAACAGATGTGGCAGCAGACGGTTCTCGACTCCTACTTCGCCCCAACCTTCGTCTTCGCTCCGTCAAGCGGCAGGTTCGCCCTTAGCCGCATCATCTCTCACGCTGACTCGGAGATGTTGATCCCGGAACTCATCGGAGGTCAAAGTGTTGTTGTCTACCAGACCGATAGCGGCAAACAGATTCTCCGCGTCGAGACTCTTCCCGTCCAGCGTGCCGGCCAAAACTTCTCACTGTCGCCCGACGGCATGGACCTTGCCATCGTCCACGGCGACTCCATCGAGGTCCACCATCTTCCACCACTCACAACCAAAGAGCAGGAGGCGGTCAAGCAAGCTCAGGCCGCCGCTCCTCCAACCAACGACGCTCCAATCCACTTCTCAACACAGACCACCACCTATCCCGCCACCGGATCCAACCCTCAGCCTCCAACGCCAAACGCAACCCCCAACCCGAAACATCAAGTGCTGCCCCCGCCTGCCAGTTCGGCAAACACTGCGCCCGGCACCACACAAAACACCACAACCAATCCACCGGCGACCACCAGCAATCCAGCTCCGGCAACACCATCCGCCGACGCGGACACTGATCAACCAGAACAACACCGCAAGCCCCCCACTCTCTACAACTCCCCATCTGACCCACCGCCGCCTGTTCAACCCAAATAAAAGCATTCTTGAGCCTTCAGGTCGAAAGACGTATGCCGCCAGAATTCACTCTTCTCGCAGCAGTACCAGGGGATCGGCTCCTAATGCACGTTGCGCTGGAATCCATGTGGCCAGCAGTCCCAGTAACAGCATGGCCAATACAACGCCTGCCAGTACAAGCGGATCGCGCGGGCTCGCCTGATAAACAATGAAAGACAACACTCTGGTGGCAGCAATCCCCAGAAGCAGGCCTATCACTGAACCGAAAGCCAGCAACTGCAAAGCTCTTCCCAATGCTGCCCCCAACACTTCCTTGCGCTGTGCGCCAAGGGCGATTCGAATTCCCAGCTCCCGCAGCCTTTTGCTCACCGAGTACGATGCCATGCCGAAGATTCCCGTTACTGCAAGCATGGCGCCCAATCCGCCCAGCACTCCCAGCGATACAGTTGCTACGCGCGAGGCAAACAGAGCGCTATCGAGCTCGTTGTTCCATGTTCTGATGGCGAAGGGCAAACCCGCATCCAGATTGAGCAGATTGCGATCGATGGCCGCGGCCACTTGCTGCGGATTGTGATTCGAGCGCACCACTAGCAGCGTCGAACTCGTCGGCGCCTGCAGGATAGGCAGAAACATTGCCGGTTGCGAATCTTCAGTGAGAGTTTTGTATTTTCCATCTTCTACGATCCCCACTACCTGTATGCGCGTACCGCTTAATGTTTTGTAGTATCGGCCTACTGCGTCCGATGTTGAGCCTAGTACTTTGCTCGCAAACTCCCGGTTCACAATCGCTACGCGAGGCGCTTTTTTATCATCCTGCAAAGTAAAGTTTCGCCCTGCGAGAATATTTGTTCCTGCAGCATGCAGGTATCCGGGAGATATGTTGAACACAACGGCTTCCGCAACTACATTCGACTGCTTCAGCTCTGTTGTGCTGTCCTTGAAAACCTCTGACGTGTTCCAGCCCAGACCCAAGGGAACGCGGTCGCTCAGCCCCGCCGCTGTTACGCCTGGAATCGTCTCAACAGCGTCGAGCATGCGCCGCTGCATTACCTGCACCTGGTCGCCGCTATACCCCGCCATATCCAGATCGGTGTCGACGAGCATGGTGTTTTGAGGCAGGAAACCGAAGTTGCTATGGAGCGAACGCACCAATCCCCGCACCGCAACCAGTGACGATGTGACCAGCACAGCGCAGACCGTTATCTGGACGACGAGCAGAGCATCGCGAACGGTGAACCGCCGCCCTATTGTGCCGGCGGAGCCCGATTTGACGATCTGATATGGATTGGCTCGGAGTACCTGTCGAATGGGAACGATCCCGCAGAGGAGTCCGCTCGCCAGCGCAAGCAGCAGAGCGACCACGTAAACGTTCGCATCTGGATTCACAGGCAAGTTGATGGGGAAGCTGGGTACTGGCTGCCATACGCTCAGCCAGCGCAGCAATACCAGGCCACCCAGAAGTCCGGTAGTGCCTCCGATCAATGAGATCAGGACCGCCTCCGTTAGCAGTTGTCGCAGAATACGTTGGCGAGTCGATCCGAGCGCGAGGCGCAGGGCAATCTCTTTGGAGCGGTCTGCAGCGCGTGCAGCAAACAGGCTGCCAAGGTTAGCGCAGGCTGCCAACAGAATCAGGCCAGCCAGCAACATCAGGACTGCAAGAAACGCTCGTACCGGCTGTCCAAGCGAGTCGCCCATCAGGCCAGGACGCGCCAGCGAGAAGCTCGATTCCTGGTCTTCCTTTGGATAGATCTTTGCGAGATGGGCGGCGATG
Organism: uncultured Acidobacteriaceae bacterium; assembly: GCA_963831665.1. Taxonomy (GTDB): domain Bacteria; phylum Acidobacteriota; class Terriglobia; order Terriglobales; family Acidobacteriaceae; genus Edaphobacter. Next base: position 292,540 of record CAWHRG010000002.1, read on the forward strand.
GAGTTCAAATCGGCAGTGGCCTGAGCGGCGGTTACGCCCGGCTTCAAGCGTCCGTCCAGCCATATGCCACGGGCTGCGCGAGCATTCAAATTACTCCAACCCTCAACCTGCTCTTGGTTGACGAGCGGAACCCAGAAATCCGGGGCGAAGAACAATTCGGTTCCACGGAACTGTATCGGCGCCACGCCGAGGATCGTATAGGAATGTTTGTTCAGCAGAACCGGCCGCCCGACCACGCTGCGATCACTCTGGAAGTGGCTCCGCCAATAGGCATAACTCAGCACAATGTAGGGGCTGCTGTTTGGACCATGCTCGTCGGAGCTATGAAAGAAACGGCCAAGATACGGCTCAATGCCTAATACATCGAAGTAGTTGCCGCTGACCTCATACAGCCACGCGGCCGAGGCTTTGCCATGCGTGGCCAGACCCGCACGCGTAATGCTGTACGCCATCAGGCCCTCAAAGCTCCGGTTTTGATCGCGCAGATCAAGATAGTCGGGATAGGACTGCTGCGGAGAGCGATCTTTCCCGCGTTCAATCATGTAGAGGCTCTGCGCGTGCGGCACGTGTATCGGCTGCAGAATAAGTGCATTTAATACGCTGAAGACCACAGCGTTTGCCCCTATTCCCAATGCGAGCGTCAAAACCGCGACCACAGTGAAGCCGGGAGATTTGCGCATCATGCGAAGACCGAAGCGAACGTCCTGCAGGAGGATTTCGACAAAACCTCCGCCGAGCGCTTCGTGGGTCTCCACCTTATATCGCTCATAGCCACCGAACTCCACACGTGCTCGACGTTCAGCCTCTGCACGCGGAAGGCCGGAGCGCTCCAGATCGTCGGCGCGGTGTTGGATGTGAGAACGAAGTTCCTCCTCCATATCCGCATCGATCCGCGAACGTTGGAAGACGGTGGAAGCAAGCGATCGAAGAGAGCTTAGAAGGCTCATATCTCCTCCGGTTGAGTGGCAAGCGCAGAGGCCATCGCAGTGGCAAGACGATTCCAGCCCTCCGTCTCCTCGTGGAAGCGCTTGCGGCCTGCAACGGTCAGTTCATAGAACTTGGCGCGGCGATTGTTTTCTGACGTGCCCCAGCTCGCCGTCAGAAGTCCCTGACGCACCAGGCGAAATAACGCGGGATAAAGCGCTCCCTGTTCAATGAGTAACGCTTGGTCGGAGATCTGCCCAATGCGTAAAAGAACACCATAGCCGTGGAGCGGACCGAGAGAGACTGCCTTCAGAATAAGCAGGTCGAGAGTGCCGGGAAGAAGCTGGGCTTGGCCTGTCATGCGCCCTCCTAAGATGATTAGGAAACTAACTGAACCACTCCTAAGCTGTCAAGGAGAACAGTTGCCAAGATCTCGAGCAAGGTTCATCCGAAGGGGTACAGAAAACCAAAAGGTATCGATGATAAGACAAGCATATTCAATAACATATAGAAATAATTCTCAAATTCCTCAGCAAAATCCCTTGTCAAGCCCCGAAGGCAGCTAACTCCATACCCATCAATAACATCTGCGTTGCATAGGAGTTATCTTCAATCCGCTACAATTAAATTAGAGATCAGAAAAAGCCCCGGAAAACCCGGGGCTTTCATCATTAGCCCATAAACCCTTTAGAAAGACGATTTTACCCGTAACTCCTTTATAATGACGAATTTGCCCAAATATAGAGAGATAAATTGTTGATTATAAATAGTTTAGAGGATGGTAATAGGGGGGGGGTACACTTCCTAGCCCTCTGCAGAAGAAGGCACTAGGTTAACCCGAATCCGGTCGATACGACGGTCTGTGCTGGCCAGAACCTCCAATCGTAACCCGTCCTCCTCCACAACCTCACCCGGTAGAGGAATATGGCCTGCGATCTCAGATACCAGACCGCCGAGCGTCGTGGACTCGTACCCTCCCGGCAGATGCAGCAGAACCGGCTCTTCCCGAACGTCGTACTCCTCTGGCGAATCTGCCGGATGCGACTCACCCTCGTCGGCGGTACGACGACCTGAAGGTTCGATCTGTTCGGCAAACAAATCGCGCAGCCGCGAGATCTCGAAGCTGCCCGAGACAACATAGGCTCCATTCGGTTCGCGCACCGGAGCATCGTCCGCCTCGGCTTCTTCATGCTCGTCGGCGATGTTGCCCACGATGGCTTCGAGAAGGTCTTCGATGGTGACGAGTCCGGCAACGCTGCCGTACTCGTCAATGACCAGGCGCATGTGCTGCTTCTCGCGTTGCATCTCGCGAAGCAGCTCGGCCACCTTCTTCATCTCCGGCACAAAGGCCACGGGCCGCTGTATCTGAGCCACAGTCCGAGTGCCCGCATCGCTATCGAGCACCTGCAGCAGATCGTGCGCAAAGGCAATGCCAGTGACACTGTCCAGCGAAGTCGAATACACCGGCACCCGCGAAAAAACGTGCTTATTAATCTGCGCCGTAAATTCTTTGAGACTCAAAGCTCCCGGAACCGCAAAAATCTCCGGCCTCGGAGTCATCACCTCACGCACAACCTTGTCGCCGAATTCAACGACCGACCGAACGAGCTCGCGATCCGACTCTTCGAGAATTCCCTCTTCCTCGCCAGCCTCGAGCAGAGCATCCATCGCCTCGGAAGGATGCTCTTCCTCTGTCGCATCTTCCGGCTCCGCAAGCGCCGCGATCGAAAGAAGCAACTGCAACAACATCGTGATCGGAAGAATGAGATAGAACAGCAGCTGAATCAACAGGCGAATACGCGAGATCCAAACGCCGCGAGTACGAGTAAATAGAATCTGCGGCAACAACCGATCGAAGATGAGAATCAGCAGAATGAGCTCGAAGACAGCGCGAACGATCTCCGATGTGCTCGGAGTTCGAGCCAGCGACGACAAATTCGTCTGCGTGTAAAGCCGAAGACCAAAGAACAGCGCAATCGCAGCAAGCGTAAGCTGACGCAGAACCGAAGCCGACAGAGCAATCGACTCGCGTCCCAGCCGAAGCCGAGGCTCGACGACCTCTTCCCACGCATCGATGTTGTCCTGATACTCGCGAGCCAGAAACTTGCCCATCTCCGAGTACACGCGATCGACGTAAGCAGCCAGCGACAGAATCGCCAGCAACGCAAACAGCGTTATGACGTATCCAGGACTCATGCTGTTCGCCTGCGTTTGGCCGGTTTGGAGACACGCTCGATCAGGCTGTTGGACAAGCCGAGTTCGACCCGAAGTTCGGCTTCACGAGCAGCCATTTCACCATTATCGATCTCGTGATCGAGTCCGGAGAGATGCAGCAGACCATGAAGCAGCAATATCCGAACCTCATCGCGTAGCGAGTGACCGTAAGTCGCAGCCTGCCGGTTCGCGGTCTCGAGCGAGATGGCCAGATCTCCAGCGTGATCCTGAGCGATCTCGTCGGGAGCGGGAAAGCTGAGAACGTCAGTTGCCTTGTTCTTCCCACGGAAGGTCTTGTTCAGGCGGCGCAGCGTCGCGTCGTCGGCCAGCAAGACGTCGACATCACCTTCGAGGCCGACTGCTGCGCGGGCGCGGTTGAGGAAGCGTGTCAGGCCTGACTTTGACAGCGCGGAGATTGAAAGACTACTTGGGGGTTCGATGGTGATCATCGGAGAAAACGTCAACAGAGGGCTGAAATCGCCCTCTGTTGATGATGGTATCTCATGTCGTTCGATTATTGAGGTTTCGGTATGGTTTTGGCCGGTTGTGCTGCGGCGATTGCGGGATCGGGCAGCGTGGCGTCTCCAAGCGTGAGCGGGAGCTGCTGCTGGGCGCGACCAAAGCTGTCGTAGGCACGGACGATGCGCTGGACGAGGTGATGACGCACTACGTCGACGTCTTCGAAGTGGCAGAAGCGAATGCCTTCGACACCATCGAGGACGTTCAAGGCTTCGAGGAGGCCTGATTTTTTCGGATTCGGAAGATCGGTCTGGGTGAGGTCTCCGGTGATGACTGCTTTGGAGTTGTTGCCGAGCCGGGTGACGAACATCTTCATCTGCTCGGTTGTGGTGTTCTGGGCTTCGTCCATGATGATGAAGGCATCGGAGAGGGTGCGGCCTCGCATGAAGGCGAGTGGGGCCACCTCGATGACGTTGCTCTCGAGCATCTTGTCGACCTTCTGCGGGTCGAGGAGATCGTAGAGCGCGTCGTAGAGCGGGCGGAGATAGGGGTCGACCTTCTCCTGAAGGCTGCCGGGAAGGAAGCCGAGGCGTTCGCCAGCTTCTACTGCGGGGCGGACAAGGATAATGCGGCTGACCTTCTTCGCCATCAGGGCGGAGACCGCCATTGCTACGGCGAGGTAGGTTTTGCCGGTTCCAGCGGGGCCGAGGCCGAAGACCATGTCGGACTGCTCGATGGCTTCGACGTACTTGCGCTGGTTTGGCGAGCGCGGCTGCACCATGCGCTTTACACCGGCAGAGCGTTGCTTGCCAGATTCTACGAGCGAGCGGAGGCTGACAGCCGGATCTGCGACGACCAGCTTTAGCATGCCATTGAGTTCGCCGTTGTGGAGATTGAGGCCTGATTTGCGGAGGTAGTCGAAGTCGGTGAAGACTCGTTCTACGCGGGTTATGCTGTCCTGGTCTCCGGTGACGTGAATGGCATCGGAGCGGAGATCGATGGTGACGTGGAGTCCGTCTTCGAGGAGCCGGAGGTTTTCGTCGTGGGTCCCGTACAGGGGCTCGATACCGGGGGTAATTTCCAGGGATTTTTTGATCAAGTAGTGAGCTGACCTCCGTCAGGCGGATCTGGGTTTAGCTGCTTATTAGACACGGGAGATTGTGGATGGGATGCAAAGAGCCGCAGGGAGCAAGGGGCGCTTGAAGTGCGCTTCCTTACTGCGACCGGGATGGCTAAGATGGCCAATGTGTCGAAGATGGGCACAGAGTAGAACTTGCGGGAGGGTGCGTCAAGGGGTAAATGATGAATTGTTGGAGATGTCCGGAACCTTGGTTGGAACATTTGTTTTGGGCCTCCTTTGACCCGTTTTGATTGAGACCATGGTTGACCCCGGAGCCAGAGTTCCGTAGACTTAGATATTGCAGGGATTGCGGCAGGCTGTGACTTGGCTGGCCTGTTAGCCTGCATCCCATTTCCCCCGACACCTTGATGCGGGTTTAGAGAAGAGAGTTTATGGCAAATCATGTTTCCTCGTTGAAGCGCGCACGTCAGACCGAGACCAAAACCGCGGTGAACCGCGCCAACAAGAGCAAGCTGCGCGGCACGCTGCGCTCGCTGCGTGAGGCAATTGCAGCAGGCGACGCGAAGACCCTTGGCGCAGCTTACAGCGCGACCGTTTCGGTTCTCGATAAGAGCGTCCAGAAGGGCGTTCTGCACAAGAACACCGCCAGCCGCTACAAGAGCCGTCTGAATGCTCGCGTGAAGGCTGTTGCTGTGAAGAAGGTCGCTTAGTTTTAGCGGGTCTTCCGACCAAGTTTGAGAGGGCCAGCCCATGTGGGCTGGCCTTTTTCTTTTCTATTCTTTGGGTACCCCCCGGGGGGGGTGGTGTATAAGTCTTTATAAATCATATATTTGAATAGATTTCACCTCTCAAATTCGTCATTCTAAATGAGTTACAGCTAAATTCGTCTTTCTAAATGGTTTATGCGTTTAAATAGAAAAGCCCCAGTAACGACTAGGGCTTTTCTGATCTCTAATTCAATTGTAGCGGATTGAAGATAACTCCTACGCAATGCGGATGTTATTGATGGGTATAGAGTTAGTTATTTTTTAGGCTTGACAAGCGATTTTGCTGAGGAATCTAACAAAATAAATTTCAAGTGTTTTATTTTGAATGATTTATGGGTCGGTGCTGGACATGTCGGTGGCCGTTCGTCTAAAAAGTTCGGATCAGGGCCGCAATCCATGTTCGACCTGATCGAGGATCGACTCGATATCGGAACGCGATCCTGCAACTCCGAAATCACTCATTCGCTTCCATGGCGGGCATGAAGTGCGACCATGAGCCGCTTCTGGCCATTCTATGGAACTCCCATGACACACCCTCCGTATCGTTCATCAGAGGGAACTCTCATGACACAGCCTCCCTATCGTCCACCAGACGATCATTCCATGCGCCGTTTCGCTCTCTTTGTAACCGCCTTAATCGTCATCGTAGCCATCGGTTCCGTGCCCCCGAAGCGCGGCGGCGTCCAGAAGAAATCCATGTGCGTCTGCATTCCGGCCCGGGCAGGATTGATCCTGAAGTCGGCAATTGCGAGGACGCAAAGCACGGTCCACGGAGCCATTTACCAGTAAGAGGAACCCCGCGTTGTAGCCCCTATCTATTTGGGCTGACCGAATCGTCCGAGATGCCTTGTGGTTACAGGGGGTCCTTATAGTGTTCGACCTCTGGGAAGGGTGAATAGAAATGATGGAGCAGTTGCTTCCATCGTTGGTATTCGGGTGATCCGCGGAAGCCGACTGTGTGGTCTTCGAGTGTTTCCCATTCAACCAGCAGGATGTATCGGTTGCGTTGCTCGATGCAACGACGGATCTGGTGGGAGCCGTAGCCTTGCATTCTGGTGATGATTGTCGAGGCTTGTTGGAAGGTTACTTCGAATTCGGCTTCGAGGCCCGGGATTACGTTCAGGATGGCGACTTCGAGGATCATTACTGTCTAATGTATGGGATTAAGAGCAAGAGCAAGAACAACGCAAGAGCTAGCCGGGAAGAGGTCTACATTCCCACCCATCGCGATAGGGCCGCGATGGATGGGGCACCCCATGCGTTTGTGGTGGGTGAGAGAACAGGCAACGGCAACAGCAGAAGCAGATCCCTACGGGATGACAAACAAAAAACACAACGGCAAAAAACAAGGGAGAGCAATGCCAAAGCAAAAAGCCCTCTTGACGAGGGCTTTGCTTGTTCGAACCTTGCTTGTCGGACTTTGCTAGTCGATGGAGATTTTTCTCAGCAGCTTGAAGTCGGAGAGCATCTTTCCGGTTCCAAGAACGACTGAGGCGAGCGGGTCGTCGGCGATAGAGACCGGCAGGCCGGTTTCTTCGCGGATGCGCTTGTCGAGGTTCTTGATGAGCGCGCCGCCGCCGGTGAGGACGATGCCGCGGTCGGAGATGTCGGCGGAGAGCTCGGGCGGGGTGCGCTCGAGGGCTACACGTATGGCGTTGATGATGGTCGCGATGCACTCGGAGAGAGCTTCGCGGATCTCGGAGTCCTCGATGGTGATGGTCTTGGGAACACCCTCGATGAGGTTGCGGCCCTTGACCTCCATCTCGATGGGCTTGTCGAGGGGGAAGGCGGAACCGAGCGAAATCTTGATCTGCTCGGCGGTGCGCTCGCCGATGAGCAGGTTGTATTTGCGCTTGAGGTAGGTCATGACGGCCTCGTCCATCTGGTTTCCGGCCATACGGACGGAGCGCGAGTAGACGATACCGGCGAGCGAGATGACGGCGATGTCGGTGGTGCCTCCGCCGATGTCGACGACCATGTTGCCGCCGGGCTCGGTGATGGGCAGTCCGGCGCCGATGGCGGCGACCATGGCCTGCTCGACGAGGTGAACCTCGCTGGCTTTGGCACGATAGGCGGAGTCCATGACGGCGCGCTTTTCTACCTGGGTGATCTCAGACGGCACGCCGATGACGATGCGGGGGTGCACCATCATCTTGCGGTTGTGGGCCTTCTGAATGAAGTAGTTGAGCATCTTCTCGGTGTGGCGGAAGTCGGCGATGACGCCGTCCTTCATGGGCTTGATGGCGACGATGTTGCCGGGGGTGCGGCCAAGCATCTCCTTGGCCTCTTTGCCGACGGCCTCAACCTCATTGGTGATCTTGTTGACGGCGATGATGGAGGGCTCATTAACGATGATGCCCTTGCCGTGCGCGAAGACCAAGGTGTTGGCCGTGCCAAGGTCGATGGCAAGGTCGCTGGAGAAAAGGCTGAAGAGAGACCGCATGTTGTGAATGCGGGAGTAGCGCATCTGAAAGCTGTTAGAGGACATTCTGCGGGATCATTCCTGAAGTCGGGTCTTGTCTTATTATTGTACGGCTAAAACGCACTGGCCTTTGGTAACTGCGAGTTTATTGGTGTCCGGTTGACACGGAGAGCTAGTTTTGTGCAGGACAGGCTTACTTCGTTGTAAAGGCATATTCGTGACTTTTCAACTCTGAATCGTATTCGAAGCGCTTTTTCAGGTGGAGAAAACGTACCTCAATGAGATCGTAACTCAGCTTTGCAGCAGCGAAGGTAACGATGAAATTGATCGTGATAGCGATTGCGTTGGCGGGGACGGAGGAGTGGAGCCAATGGGTGAGGAAGGCGACGAAGCTGCCCCATCCGGCGGCCCAGATTAGGTGGTAGACGTAAAAGCCGTAACTGTACTTGCCCAACACACGGAGGGGCCGGAGAGAGAAGAGGCGAAAGGCGTGGGAGGCGGGGCTGAGCGCAGTCCCGATGAGGCCGGTTGCTGCGATTGCGATGACCGAGATGCCGATCGTGAACAGCCAGGGTGCTTTGGTGTCGGGCCGCAGGATGGTCCCGGCGATAAAGACGGCGGACGCGAAGAGAAAGATCCACTTGCAGAAGCGCTGCCAGCGGTCGGCAGCGGGACCGCGGAGCAGAAGGGCGAGGATGGAACCCATCAGGAGCCCGTCCATGCGGCAGGGAAGCATGGGCAGCAACCATCCGTCGTAGGCGTTCGGTGAGATGGTCATGACGAGGGCGATACGTATTGCAAGGGCCGTGAAGGAAAGACTGGCGGCGAGCCAGATGAGGGGTACGCGATCGCGAACCAGCCAGACGGCGAATGGCCAGATGAGGTAGAACTGCTCCTCGACGCAGAGCGACCAGAGATGCCCGAAGTAAACGGAGGATGCTGGGTGGTTGGCGGAGACAAGGCGGGTGACCGATGTATTGATTCCGGTGGCGAAGTTTCCCAGGTAGAAAAGGTAGAGGAGATGGCCGGGTCGCCACTGATATTTGAACAGCGGCGTAAGCAGCAGGAGGATGAGGATCAGAAGATAGAAGACGGGAAAGATGCGGACGCTGCGGCGCGCGAAGAAGCGTTTGAAAAAGTGACTGTCGTAGCGAGTGTCGTAGAGGATGCCTGTGATGAGAAAGCCGGAGAGGGCAAAGAAAAGATCGACGCCGGCCCAGCCTCGGAGACGGATCGTGTTGACGAGGTTTAGCAGCAGGCCGCCGTGGCTTCCGCCGCCGTAGTGGAGCGCGAAGACCATGGTTATGGCGAGGGCACGGATTCCATCCAACGCGGGAAAACGAGTCTTAAAATCAATGGGGGTGAAACAGAAACCTGGGGAGGTCATTGTTGGCAGTGTACGCGATGGCCGAGAGCGTAAGAGAACCAAGAAAGGAATAGATATCAAATTAGGAAATAGCTAGACTGGCACTGACACGAGACAATTGATGAATCAGACGATCGCGGATCAAAGCGAGCCATCTCAGGAGGAGTGTCCGCAGTTCGCGGCCGCTCATATTGTTAATCCGGAGCTGACGCCTCGCGCGTCCAGGCCTGCATCGGGTCGAGTCTTCCGAATCTTTGTCTTGATCGCCTTTGCGTTTGCGACGCTTCAGTTTCTGCGCTCTTACTTCATCGTCAACCAGCCGTATCTTGATGCGGCGAGGTATGAGGCGGGTGCCGAAAAGACGCCGTATCAGTCACGCATCCTGATGGCCGTGATCATGCGTCATGCGCGGGGAAATCCTGTGATGGAGCGTATTGCGTCGCGGTTGGGTCCTCCGCTCCATGAGCCAGATGTGGTCGCTCTTCTGATGGTCGGCCTGCTCTCTATGGTTCTGATCGCAGTGGTCGTCCGGGCTTTTTACCGATATCTCTCTCCGCACGGCCGGCTCTCGTCGATACCTTACTTTCTTGTCATGTGGATGGCCTCCGCGACCTATATTGTTCGCTTCCAGGAGGCGATCTATTTCCCCTATGACCTGTTAGCCGCTGCGCTGTTCACGTTGTGTATCTATCTTTGCTATCGGCGAAATTACCTGCTTCTTATCCCAGTATTTGCGGTCGCCTGCTTCAATCGCGAGACGATTGTCATGATTATTCCGCTGGTCCTGATCAATTTCTTCTTCCCGGCCGACGGGATACGTTCCTCTGCTTCGAGGTGGAAAGAGATCGTTGTCGCTGCGGTGATGCTTGCAATTTGGACGCCGGTCTACTTCTACCTGAAGCATCTGTATGCAGGAAATCAGACAGATCTTGGCTTTCATGACAATCTGCATTTTCTTTTTTCTCCGCAGGTCTGGCCCCAGATCTTTAGTGCTTGCGGGTTTCTTATCCCTGTCCCGTTGATCTTCTGGCGGTTGATTCCGCATCGCCGTTTGCGTTTCTATACGCTGCTTATCCCCGCCTGGATCGTCATTATGTCGGTTGTCGGTCTGCTTCCTGAAAGCCGCATTTTCGGTGAGCTTATTGGCTTCCTCGCTGTGCTCTGTACTGTTGTTTTCGAGCAGGGTCTCAAAGGCTAAACGGCAGGAAGCACCTGTAAATGGATACAATCAAAGCAGCGTTTAGCGGAGATCAAGCATGATTATTGGTGTGCCGAAGGAAGTGAAAGACCACGAGAGCCGCGTTGGCGTGACTCCCGCGGGCGTGAAGGCGCTGGTCGAGGCCGGACATAAGGTTTTGGTGGAGCAGAAGGCCGGGGCGCTGTCGGCGATGCCGGATGATGAGTACCAGGCGGCCGGGGCGGAGATCGTCGGCGGAGCGCATGATGTTTGGCGACTAGCGGATATGGTGGTGAAGGTGAAGGAGCCGGTTGAGAAGGAATATCGGAACTTTCGCGAGGGGCTGGTGCTATTTACGTATCTGCATCTGGCTCCGCTACAGGAGCTGACGGACGCGCTGCTGACCAATAAGGTGACCGGTATTGCTTACGAGACCGTACGTGACCGGTTCGGCGCGCTGCCGCTGCTGACACCAATGAGCGAGGTCGCGGGACGGTTGAGCGTTCAGGTGGGCGCCGAGTATCTTACGAAAGAGCATGGTGGGCGTGGGTTGCTTCTGGGTGGGGTTCCGGGTGTTCCGCCGGGGAATGTGTGCATTATCGGCGGAGGTGTCGTGGGGACGAATGCCGCGAAGATTGCGCTGGGCATGGGGGCGAAGGTGACGCTGGTGGATCTGAATCTGAACCGCCTGCGGGAGCTGGATGACATCTTCAATGGGCGCGTGTTCACGATGGCTTCGAACAGCTACAACATCGAGCGCGCGGTGTGTGAGGCGGATCTGCTGATTGGCGGCGTGCTGATTCCGGGGGCGGCGGCGCCGAAGATTGTGACCAAGGCGATGGTCTCGAAGATGAAGAAGGGCGCGGTGATTGTGGACGTCGCGATCGACCAGGGAGGATGCATTGAGACAGCGCATCCGACGACGCACAGCAATCCTTCGTACGAAGTAGACGGAGTGGTGCACTACTGCGTGACGAATATGCCGGCGGCAGTGCCGAATACGTCCACGCTGGCGCTGACAAATGCGACCTTCCCCTATGTGCTGAAGCTGGCGCGGCTGGGCGCGAAGGAGGCGATTGCTGAGGATAAGGGGATAGCCGAGGGTGTGAATACCTACGACGGCGAGCTGACTTACGGGGCTGTGGCCGCTGCGCAGGATCGCGAGTGGAAGAGCATCGCTGACCTGGTTTAGCGGCGGCTGATGGCAGAGAGAATGGGCTCCCGCGCCTATAATCGGGTCACTGAGGAGGCGGGGCATGGCAGTGGGAATGGACCGGCGAAAGCTGTGGAGCATAGCGCTCGGCACCTGTCTGCTGGTGCTGTTCGCTGGGCTTGCTGCGCTCAACGCGTTCAATAAGGGCTTTCTGGATCCGGCTACGACGGGACAGATCTTCGTCTACACCGGGCTGTCGGTGGTGGCGTTTTTGCTGTTCGTCGCGGTGCTGGTGCTGCTGGTTCGGAATGTTCTGAAGCTCTACGCAGACCAGCGGAGCCGCGTGATGGGTACACGGCTGCGGACGCGGATGTTGTGGGGCGCGGTGCTGGTAAGCCTGTTGCCTATTGTGTTTATGTTCGCGTTCAGCTGGGGGTTGATGAACCGGGCTGTGGATCGGTGGTTCTCGCAGCCGGTGACCGAGATGCGCGACGACGCAAACCGCATGGCGTTGGAACTGGCTCGCTATACGACAGCCAACGCTCGTGCTGAGGCTGATGCTATTGCGGCCAGCCTTCCGGAGTTTGCAGAGCCGGGCGCTGAACCGGCGATTACAAAGCATAAGGAGGGGCATTCTGCGATTGCGAACACAGCTCATCAGAACAGGGAAGTGCTCCGCAATGCTCTGCGCCAACGTGAGATTACGCTGCAGAATGGATTTGCGATTGTTTTCCACAATAAACGCGTGCTGGCGGCGTTCCAGATGCCGCAGCCCAATGGGGCGACAGCACAGGTAAAGACGTGGCTTCCTGAGCAGACCACCGATGACGACGGAATCGCTAAAAGTACGGATGACGGTGGATCAAGAAATGAATTTACGGATGCTGCGATTCTGGCTGCGGCACAACGCAACGATGAACCGGTCTTCAGCCTTGGGCAGATCGATTATGCTCTGGGAACCGCGACGCTGAAGGGCGGCGGGATCGTGGTGGTGGGGCTTCCGATGCCGTATGGCATGGCCGCGACGATGATACGGCTGCGGGCTTCGGCGGACTCGTACTGGAAGTTGTTTCGGGAGCGGCGGCAGATCAGAAATCTTTACACTGCTGCTGTTGCTGATGATGACGAGCCTCGCGCTGTTTGCGTCGAGCTGGCTGGCGCTGCATCTTTCGAAGCAAGTGACCAAGCCGGTCGAAGCGCTGGCTGATGCGATGGAGGCGATTGCGGCGGGAGACTATGGCCATCGTGTGAAGGAGAGCGCAACGGAAGAGCTGGGCGAGCTGGTGCGCAGCTTTAACCACATGGCTGCCGATCTTGAAGGCAGCCGCCGCGCAGTGGATGAATCGACGGTGCAGTTAAGCGCGGCCAATGCTGCGCTGGAGGCACGACGCGGCGAGCTGGAGACGATGCTCGAAACGATACCGAACGGGGTGGCGACGCTCGATGCAAATCGCCGCATCGTGCTGACCAACCGGGCGCTGAGCGAGATGATGGATCCTGGTGGGCAACGGCCGTTCCTTGGGCGTGTGATGGAAGATGTATTTCCGCCGGAGGTCGCCGAAGTGATCGACCGGCTGATCAAACGCAGCCACAGGATGGGTTCGGCTTCGAGCGAGATTGAGGTAACAGGGGTTGGGAACGACAGGTTTGGCGGCACGATGAACCTGCTCGCTACGGTTGCACTGCTTGAAACTTCAAATGTGGCCGAAAGGATGAGACGGGAGCATCAGGGCTATGTGGTTGTGCTGGAGAACGCGACCGAGCTGCTGCGTGCGCAGAAACAGTCGGCGTGGAAAGAAGTGGCGCGGCGAGTGGCGCATGAGATCAAGAATCCGCTGACACCGATTAGCCTGAGCGCGGAGCAGATTCATCGCCACATCAACAGGCTGGCCCATACGCTTGAGGCGCACTCGATTGAATCGCCGTCGCCCGCGGTGATTCGGCGTTGCAGCGAGGTGATTACCGGCTCGGTCGAGAGTATGCGTGGCTTGGTCGATCAGTTCGCATCGCTCGCGGAGTTTCCGACGGCGCGTCCGAAGCCCGCTGATTTGAATACGATCGTCGAGAATGCGCTGGCGTTGTTTGCAGGGCGGATGCAGACGATTCGCGTCATGAAGGACATGAGTCCCGACCTTCCGCTGGTGATGGCTGATCCTGAGGCGTTGAAGCGGGCGCTGGGGAACCTGATCGATAATGCCGCGGAGGCGATGCAGCAGAGCCTGTTGCGTGAGCTGCGTATCGGTACGGCGCTGCTTCCGAACGGAATGGTGGAGCTAAGCATCGCCGATACCGGTTCAGGTCTGACGGACGAGATGCGCGAGCGGCTGTTCCTACCGTACTTCTCGACCAAGCAGCGGGGCACGGGACTGGGGCTGGCGATTGCTGCGAAGATTATTCAGGAGCACCAGGGAACGATACGTGCCGAGAAGAATGAACCCGCGGGGGCGAAGTTCACGATTGAGCTGCGAGCTGCATCGATCCTCGACAGCGACTCTGACGCGGGCGTTCTGGCTGTGGGCGGCAACGGAAATGGAGACGTGGTTTGAATCATGTATTGATTGTTGATGATGAAGCGGAGATCCGCGATTCGCTTCAGAGCATCCTGCATGAAGAAGGCTATCTTGTGACCACGGCTGCCACGGCAACCGAGGCGATGGAACTGCTGCGCGATGCTGCGTACGACGTTGTTCTGCTGGACATCTGGCTGCCGGATCGAGATGGTCTCGATACGCTGGGCGAGATCAAGACGCTTGAGGGAGCGAACGCTCCGGAGGTCGTGATCATCAGCGGCCACGGGACGATTGAGGCTGCGGTGCGGGCTACTAAGCTGGGCGCGTATGACTTTCTTGAGAAGCCGCTATCGCTCGACCGCACGCTGATCGTGCTGAAGAACGCGATGAAGGCGCGGCAGATGCGCGAGGACAACGAGGAGTTCGTCCGCCAGCTTTCGGCACGGGGAACGGTGACTGGCACCAGCGTCGCGATGAAGGCGCTAAGGCAGCAGATACGACTGATGGCGCCGACCAATGGGCGCGTGCTGATCTACGGAGAGAGTGGGACGGGGAAGGAACTGATCGGGCGAGCAATGCACGCCGAAAGCCTGCGCAAAGACCGGCCGTTTGTCGAATTGAATTGCGCGGCCATTCCTGAGGACTATATCGAGAGCGAGCTGTTCGGCTATCGCCATGGAGCTTCGCCTTCCAGCGGACCGGGAACGCCGCTGGAGAAGCGCGGGACGTTCGAGCGGGCCGATGGAGGGACGCTATTTCTCGATGAAGTGGGCGACATGAGCCTGAAGACGCAGGCGAAGGTGCTACGAACGCTTGATGAGCAGCGGTTTCTGCCTGTGGGCGCGTCGCATCCTGTCCATGTCGATGTGCGCGTAATCGCCGCGACGAATAAGGACCTGGAGGAGGAGATTGCGCGTGGAAACTTTCGCGAAGACCTCTTCTACCGGCTCAATGTAATTCCGTTTTATGTGCCGCCTCTGCGAGATCGCAAAGAGGACATTCCTCTCCTGGTGAAGGAGTTTCTGGAGCAGTTCGGAAAGCAGTATGGCCGTCCGAACGTGGAGATGGCGGAAGATGCGCTGGCCGCGTTGAAGCAGTACCACTGGCCCGGCAATGTTCGCGAGCTGCGGAATCTGGTGGAGCGCGTAATTATTCTCAATCCGAAGACACAGCGCGTGGAGCGCAAACACCTGCCGATGCTGGTCTATCGCGGACCGGGTAAGCTTACGGAGTCAGGCCGCGTCAATATGCGCGGCGAGGAGTTCTCGAGCCTACTGGAGGCGCGGGAGGCGTATGAGCGCGACTACATTCTGAAGAAGCTCGATGAGTTTCATGGAAATGTGAGCCGCGCCGCGGAGGGCTTGGGACTGGAGCGCAGCCATTTGTACCGCAAGATGAAGGCGCTTGGCGTGAGCGTGAAGGAATAGTTTGCGCAGTACGATTCGATGTTGAGGCCTCCTATTTTGGAGGCCTCAGTTGCAGGCGATAGCGTATGGTTCCGGCCTCTTCTCCTTCGCCGTCATAGGTCAAGCCACATTTTTCCATCACTCTGATAGAACTCGGAATCGAGGGAAAAGTGTGGGCGATGACGCTGGTGATCCGCTCGTCGTGGCGAAGGAAGTCGATGATAGCTTTTGCGGCTTCGGTCGCGAGGCCGCGGCCTTCGAACGGCGGAAGAATTCCATAACCAAACTCGGCTTCGGTTGGATCTGCAGCCTTTGTGAAAGCACCGGCGGTTCCAATCAAAGTGCGAGAACCATCTGGATGAAGAAACGCCACATAACGGCACCAGCCGATCTGGTCAGGATGTTGTTCGAACTGCGCAAGAATAAAGTCGTATACATGAGGCTCCCAATCGCGAGGGGGCCAGTTCGTGGGAATCGTGCACCCTGTTAATTCGCCGAGACGTTTGTCCCCCGCTTGTTCGGACCGGACTGTCTCAGGCGTGACTGTGATGAGCGCGAGGCGTGGCGTAACGATGTCGTCACACTGTAGAAGCGGCATGATGGAATCTCCTGAATCGTGTGTTGAGGCGTGAAGGCACAAGCCGGATGAATGCTCCGGAGAGGCACTACAGCGAGTCGCACGTGATTCAGGCAATCATAGGCAGGGCTGAAGTGTAGCAGTTTTACTTCTCTTCTGCAGCCTGCTTTATGGCAATCTGATCGAGCTGGCGGCGCCAGTCGAGGTCTTCGACGAAGCCGCGCGAGCTGCGCCACTCCTCCTGCACCTTAACGAAGAGTTCCAGGAAGACGCGCGTGCCGAGCAGCGATTCGATATCTTTGCGGGCGGATGTGCCGATGCGCTTGAGCATCTCGCCCTGCTTGCCGATGAGGATTGCTTTCTGGCCGGTGCGCTCGCAGAAGATCGCGGCGGCGATCTTCGTGACGGGAAGCTTGCCGTCCTTCATCTTCTTCATGGAGGCGGGCTCTTCGTAGCGTTCGATGACGACGGCAGTTGCGTAAGGAACCTCTTCGCCGGTAAGCAGCAGAATCTTTTCGCGGATGAGTTCGGCGACAAGGAAGCGCTCTGGCTGATCGGTGAGCTGGTGCTTCGGGAAGTAGCGTTGGCCTTCCTTCAACTGCCCGACGATCTTCTCGAGCAACAGGCCGAGCCCTTCCTTCTTCCGCGCAGAGATTGGAATGACATCGGCGAAGGGGTGTAATGCGCTCCAGTGCGCGATCAGAGGCAGAAGCTCTTCCTTGCGAATGGCATCCATCTTGTTGAGCACGAGGATGACGGGGCACTCGAGCTTCTTGATGAGCGAGAGCGCGAAGTCGTCTTCGGCGGCGGACAGGGCGCGGCGGGAAGCCGTGAATGGCTTGCCTTTGGTGTCGCCGTCTTCAGAGAGCTTCGGAAGGCGATGCGTTACATCCACGATGAACAACACGGCATCGCGTGATTCGAGGGCGTCGTGCACCTCCTGCATCATGCGGCGGTCGAGTTGCGTGTCGGGCTTGTGCACGCCGGGCGTGTCAACCAGGATGACCTGTGCCGCAGGATGGCCGGTCTCGGTCTTCGTCTTTTTCTTGAGGGGCACTTCGAGCACGCCGTGGATGCGGGTGCGCGTCGTCTGCGGTTTGTGTGTGACGATAGCCAGCTTCTGCCCGAGCAGAGCATTGAGCAGTGTGGACTTGCCGGCGTTGGGCCGGCCAATGATGGAGACGAAACCTGAGCGAAATGCCATTGTCTTTATTATGCGCTGTCTTGAGGGGAGCGTGCCGTCTTCAGCTAAACTGGCGCGTATGAAACTCCTCAGCGTTCGTGCCGTTCTGAGACTTGGTCTGCTCTTCACGCCTGCTCTTCTCGTCGCTCAACCCGAACCGCCTCCCATCCATTCGACGGTGGTACATCCCGACCATACGGTAACGTTCCACTACAGGAACGCGACTGCAGGGAAGGTGGAGTTGGCGGTGGATGGGATGGCCAAGCCGATTCCGATGGAGAAAGACGCCGCCGGTGTTTGGAGCGCGACCACTCAACCGCTTGCGCCCGAGATCTACGGCTACCACTTTGTCGCAGACGATACGCGCCAGCTTGATCCTGCGAATCCGCGGGTTACGCGCAATCTTGTCGCGATCTCGAATTTGATCGAGGTACCTGGGGAGGCGGCTCAGCCGTGGGACCTCACCAATGTTCCGCATGGCGGCTTGAGCATTCATCTCTACACGAGCAATGTTGTTCAGGGTCTGCCCGATAACCAGAGCGAGTATTTCGTCTACACGCCGCCGGGCTACGATGCCAAGGCGAAGAAGCCCTATCCGGTTCTTTATCTGTTGCATGGCTGGAGCGATGATGCCGCTGGCTGGACTGTGGTGGGCCGAGCGAACCTGATCCTCGACAATCTTCTGGCTCAGGGCAAGATTAAGCCAATGGTCGTGGTGATGCCGCTGGGCTACGGCACGATGTCGTTTGTGCGCGACCACGGCGTCTGGAACCAGAGCGCAACGATCGATCAGAACACCAGCCTGTTTTCGAAAGCGTTATTGACCGAGGTGATGCCGCAGGTTGAGTCTGCGTATAACGTCTCTCGCAAACGAGAGGACCGTGCAATTGTGGGGCTGTCGATGGGTGGCCTGCAGTCGCTGACGACCGGTCTCGCAAACACGGATAAGTTTGCCTGGGTCGGTGGCTTCAGTTCGGCTGTCCACGCACTCAGCTTCGATGGCCCGTTAGCTACGCTTGACCCGAAGAAGGCCGACCTGCGGCTGCTTTGGATCGCGTGCGGAACCGAAGATGGATTGATTGAACCAAATCGCAAGTTCATCGCCTTCCTCAAGAGCAAGGACATGCCCGTCACGCAGATCGAGACGCCGGGGATGCATACATGGATGGTGTGGCGCGACAATCTTATCCACTTTGCTCCGCTGCTCTTCCAGAACAAGTAAGATAAAAAAACTCCCCTTGCACAACACTTCAACTCCCATGGAGCCAGGATGCGCCGATTTGTTTTTCTTGCTGCTACTCTAGCTGCCGCTGCTGTTGCACAAGCGCAGCTTCGATTTGAGATGACTGTTCCATCGACTGAGCCTCTTCACGGCCATATGGTGCTTGTGATTGACCGTCCCAGTGAGGAAGGCACGACCAAGGGCAACCGGCCTTCGGCTGAGCCGCGGTTTGCACTTCGTGAGGACTACGAGTCTGCCCAGGGGTTTGGCGTGGATGTCGATGGTCTGGCGGCAGGCAAGCCGATTGTCATTGATGGGAAGTCGGTCGGCTATCCCCTTGAGAATCTTTCGGCGCTTCCTGCAGGCGACTATGTTGTGCAGGCGGTCTTCAATGTTTATGAACAGTTCCATCTTGCTGATGGACGCACGCTCTGGCTGCCGCCTGACAAAGGGGAAGGGCAGCACTGGAATCGCAAGCCGGGCAATCCATATAGCGCGCCGGTCAAGATGCACATCGATCCCAGGTCCAGCACTCCGCTGAAGCTCACGCTCGATAAGGTGATTCCTGCGATTGAGGGCACGGACAACGATCCGGTGCAGATGGCGGCGAAGAGTCCTGCGGGCAAGTGGCTCAAATACATTCGCTTCAAGAGCGAGAAGCTCAGCAAATTCTGGGGTCGCGATATGTATCTGGGCGCGTGGGTGTTGCTGCCCGATGGCTTCGACGAGCATCCGGATGCACGATATCCGCTTGTGGTCTATCAGGACCATTTCCATGCTGCCTTTGGTGCGCCGCTCCCGTTTGCGACTACTCCACCGGTAGCGAATTTGCAGGGCAATGCGAAGGTTCGTGCCGAGTACGGTTACAAGTTCTACCAGGATTGGACGGCTGGTGTGCTTCCGCGCGTGATCCTGATTTATGTGCAGAACGCCAATCCTTACTACGACGACTCCTACGACGTCGACTCGGCGAATGTTGGGCCGTATGGCTCTGCGATCAACGATGAGCTGATACCGCATATCGAGAAGACTTATCGCGGCATTGGACAGGGCTGGGCGCGCGCTACCTTTGGCGGATCGACTGGCGGCTGGGAGGCGGCGGCGACGCAGGTCTTTTACCCCGACAACTACAACGGCAGCTACGCGGCGTGTCCCGATCCGGTCGATTTTCACGGCTATCAGAATGTGAATCTCTACGACGATGAGAACGCGTTCGTTCGCAAGGGACCGTTCGCGCAGATTCCCATCGCATCGGAGCGCAAGCCCGACGGCAGCATTACGGCCGATACCGCTGGCCCATTCCGCTATCAATACGTTATCGGGACGCATGGCCGTTCAGGTGAGCAATGGGATATCTGGCAGGCAGTCTTCTCACCTGCCGGCCCTGACGGTTATCCCGCACAGGTCATCGACCCTCTGACGGGCACGATCGACAAGAAGGTTGTGGCCTACTGGCACGATCACTACGACCTCAATGCGATCCTCGCGCGCGACTGGCCGACCCTTGGCCCGAAGCTCGAAGGGAAGCTCCACTTTGCTGTCGGTGATGGCGATACCTATTTCCTCAATAACGCGGTGCACATGCTGCAACACTCGCTTGAGGAGACGCGCAACCCGCACTCCGACGCGACGTTCCAGTATGGGCCGGGCGAGCCGCACTGCTACACCGGCGGTCCTTCCGAGTACACGATGCGTCAGAACGGCAACAACTGGGCACAGCGGGTGCTTCCGCTGATGACGGACCACATGATCAAGACCGCACCCGCTGGAGCGGACGTCAAAAGCTGGCGTTACTAGCGGTTATTTCTGGACGAAGAGGGCGCGGCGGTCTCTTTGAGATGCGCTGCGCTCAGCGTCTTTTTGGCCTCAGTCTCACGGAGATAGGCCTTTTCAGGGCAAAATTTGCTGCCGCTCGGCACCCCAGTTCGCAAAGTGCTTTATCTATGCGAAAAAAAGGCGCCTGGGGGCCCCCGCACCAGCCCTGCCACCTCCGCGCATGGCCTGATCTCGCGGATAATAGATAACAGCGCATGGAATCCTTTTTTACACGGTTTAAGAACGTCCTGGTCCTGGTGGCGGTGCTTTTGGCGCAGACAATCGCCCTTGCGATCCAGGTGCGCCGCCCCGTCGAATCGGGCGCTCCCGAGGGCAACAAGGTAACGCTGATCCGTTATTGGGTGGTTGCCGCCGTTACTCCGTTTGAGCGGTTTTTTCTCGGTTTCGGGCACAATGTTCGCGCCGGCTGGTCCAACTATGTCGATCTGCGGCATACCCGCCAGCAGAACCACGATCTGCAGAACGAGATTGCGCAACTGCGGCTTGAACAGGCGGCTCTCGCCGAAGATGCCATACAGGGCCACAGGTTACAGGCGCTTTTGGACTTCCAGCACCACTATGTCGCGACTACCGTCGCCGCGCAGGTGATCGGGACCAGCGGCACGGATCTCTCTCGCGTGCTCTATATCGACAAAGGGTCGAAGGATGGGCTCAAGCCTGACCAGGCAGTCATCACGCCGGACGGCATCGTGGGCAAACTCCGCGACGTCTTTCCGCACACGGCGCAGGTTCTGTTGATCAACGACCAAACCTCGGGCGCCGGCGTCCTGTTGGAGACGACCCGCATTCGCGGAATCCTTCGCGGCAGTGCCACTGGCCGCATCCAGATCAACAACTTAACGCCGGACTCCCGCATCAAGCCGGGCGAGCAGGTTCTTACCTCAGGCGGCGATCAGGTCTTTCCGCGCGGTTTGAAGGTCGGGACGATCGAGTCCATTGCACCCGACCCGGACCACCAGCCTTACACACTGATCACGCTTCGTCCCGCCGCCAATCTCTTCCAGTTGGAAGAAGTTCTGATCATCACTGGCACCCAGTCTGAGCTTCCGGCGCAGACGAAGAAGGATCTGGCTATTGGGGCCGCGACGGCCGAACAACAGGCCGAGGCTGCCCGTGTCGCCGCAGCCGAGGCTGCCGCTGAGGCCGCTGCGAAGTCCGCCGCACAGATTGTTGCCGATCGTCTGCCCAGCCTCCACGACCCGAACAACCCGGATGCGGACGCGGCGAATGCCACGGATCCAAGTGTTCCCAAGCCAATTGGCGGCATCGTGCCGAAGCCTCAACCGACACTTCATCCGGACCGCTACTCGCCGGGCTCGGCCCCTCCGGCGACCTCGCTTACGCCAGGAGCGGCCAACAGCACTGGCGCTATCCGCCGAAATAATGTGGAGGAAGGCACCAGCAATCAGCCATCTTCCACCGGCAGTTCACCATCGCCTGCACCTAAAAAAGCGCCAAAACCAGCGGCTCCCCAAACTCAGCCCCAAACCCAGCCACAGACCGAGCCCCAGCCCAACTAATGGCCACCCACAGCTACACCTCCCGTCGAGAACTCGAGCAGCATAGCTTTCCCCCGGCCGTGGCGCTGCTCGTGCCGCTGGCCGCCATTGTGCTGCAAGCTCTTCTTCCTAAACCATTTCCGAAGCTGGCCATCCTCGACCTGCCGCTTATTATCGCGGTCTTCTTCGCCGTCTCTCGTCGCAACCCCGTCGCCGGAACCCTTACCGCCGCCGCAATCGGCCTGCTTCAGGACGCCCTGACCAACCAACCCATCGGCGTAAACGGCATGGCAAAGTCCGTGATCGGCTACGTTGCCGCCAGCATCGGCATCCAGGTCGATGTCGAAAACATGACGACGCGGCTGGTTATGAACTTCGGCTTCTCCATCCTGAACAGCATCCTGCTTTTTTTGATCAACCATCGCCTGCTGGGATTGCCCGGTTTTCATATCCTGTGGGTGCATGAGCTGATCCGTGCCGCGGTGAATACGCTGGTCGCCCTGCCAATTTTTATGCTGCTGGATCATACGAAACGCCTCGACTAATGCGGCGATCAACCGTCTAAACTGGAAACGCACATGGAACTGACAGCACAGACCGAAGCGGGTGACTTTGGCCCCAATGGCAAAGCCGAAAAACTGCCCAGTAGCAAGCTGCACGCTGCGCAGTATCTGATCGTGCTTGTGCTGGTCGTGCTGATCACCGGCCTGTGGCGGCTTGAGGTTCTTGGCGCGGATAACTTCCGTGCTCTTGCCGAGGCAAATCGTATCCGCAAGGTTCCCGTGCTGGCACCGCGCGGAAGGCTGTTCGACCGCGAAGGCCGTCTGCTGGTCGATAACTATCCGTCGGTTTCCTGCTATCTGCTGCGGGAGCAGGTCAAGGACATCAACGCCGATATACCACTGATCGCGCAGGGACTGCATATTCCTGTCGAGCAGATTCAGGCGACGTTGCGGCGGTTTCAGATTGCACCGAAGTATCAGCCCATTCCGCTGAAGCAGGACATAACGCCAGACGAACAGGCCTTCATCGAAGCCCATCGTAACGAGCTTCCGGAGTTAGAGACGCTGGATGAGCAGCGACGTCTGTATCCTCGCGATGGCTTCGCCGCACATCTGATCGGCTACGTTGGCGAGATATCGGAAGACGATCTCAACAAATCGAAGTATGCGTTTTATCAGCCGGGCGATGTGGTTGGGAAGTCTGGCGTCGAGGCTACGTATGACGCCCTCTTACGGGGAGTGGACGGCAGCCGCGATGTAATCGTGAACAGCCACGGCAAGGAGATCGGCCATCTGGGCCAGACGCTTGCGAAGCCGGGGCAGGATCTGAGACTTACCATCGATCTTGATGTTCAGATGGCCGCCGAAAAGGCGCTCGAAGGTAAAGTTGGAGCCATCGTCGCGATGGATCCTCATACCGGTGAGATTCTTGCGCTGGCATCGCGTCCGACCTTCGATCCCAACCAATTTTCGGTGCGGTTGAGCAAGAGCTACTGGAACGGGATTCTCAATAACCCCGATCACCCGCTGTTGAACAAGGCGATACAGGCTCAGCTTGCACCCGGTAGTACGTTCAAGATCATCATGTCCGTCGCCGGTCTCGAAGAAAACGTCGCCCAGACCATGCACGTCCAGTGCAACGGCGGCGCCTCGTTCTACGGACACTTCTTTGCCTGCGACAAGCATCACGGCATGGTCGATATCAACAATGCGATTCCGTGGTCGTGCGATACCTTCTACTACACGCTTGCGAACAAGCTGGGCATCGATACGATCGCGCACTATGCTACGTCACTCGGCTTCTCGCAGAAGACCGGTGTTGATCTTCCTGACGAGGTCGCTGGAACCATGCCCTCGACCGCGTGGAAGATGAGGAACTTTCACGAGAAGTGGTATGCCGGTGAGGTTATCTCGGTAGGCATTGGGCAGGGAGCTGTGACGGCCACGCCGCTGCAACTGGCTCGTGCGTTGGGAGGCATCGCCTCCGGCGGAGTGCTGCGCCGTCCCCACGTTGTCTTTCCCGACGAAGTGCCTCCAGAGGAGCTCTCTGCGATCCACGATACGTTCCCCGGGTCCGGCGATGCGACGATTCCGCTGACGCCTGAAAACTGGCAGATCATCACCGATGCCATGGCTGCGGCTACCACGACGGGCACAGCGGCGGCCTCGCACCTTGAAGGTATCGACTTTGCTGGTAAGACTGGTACAGCGCAGGTGATGAGTCACGACGCGCTGGCTCGCAGCGGCGGTGGCCACAAGACCGTTCCGAATGCATGGTTCGTCGGCATGGCTCCTAGACGCAACCCCGACATTGTGGTTGCGGTGCTGTGGGAGAACGGCGATTGGGGTGCGAACTCTGCGAAGTTAGGAGCGCAGGTCATCAACGCGTTCGTCGAGAAGCAGCGCAAGCGCGAGAACAATCTACGTATTGCGGAGACGCCGAAGGTGACGAACACGGCCTCCGCGGTCGCGCCCTCCGATGCGGCGGCTACTGAAGGAAAGAATCAGACTCCGGCAAACTGATCTGTAAGTGAGTTCATGCTTCGAGTAGGATGGATTGATCCTGTAATCGATTACATAGAGGCCCTCTGCATGATGCATGTACTTCGCCGCACGCTCTTGGTTTTTCCCCTATTCTTCGGTTCCACTTTGTTGAACTCGCAACAACGCCCGCCTGCTACGCCGCTTATCACGCACGATCCGTATTTCAGCGTCTGGTCGAATACAGATCTTCTGACCGACTCCGACACGCGGCATTGGACCGGGAGCCCGCAACCCATTACCGGCTTCGTTCGCATCGATGGTAAGCCGTATCGCTTCATGGGTGAGAGTCCGCGTGAAACTCCGGCGATGAAGCAGACCTCGCGCACTGTAACGCCGACCCACACCCGTTACGACTTTCAGGCGGCGGGCGTCGATCTTCAGTTGGTCTTCTTTACGCCTACGATTCTGAGTGATCTCGACATTCTTTCGCGTCCTGTCACGTACATCACGTGGACGGCGAAGTCTCTCGATGGCGCCTCGCACGATGTGTCGCTGTTGCTTGATGTAAATCCTGTCATCGCAGTCAATGAGCCTTCGCAGCAGGTTGTCTACGCGCGCAATCAGACCGCGACTCAGAACGTCCTCTCGGTCGGATCGCGCGATCAGAATGTGCTTAGCCGTTCTGGCGATAATCTGCGCATTGACTGGGGATATTTTCACCTGTCGATTCCCAAGGATGAGCAATCGACCAGCGCAATCGCTCCGCATCTCGCGAAATCTTTCGTTGAAACAGGTGGCCTACCGAACGCCGACACGATGGACATGCCCACACACGCGGATCGCTTCAGCGCTCATCTTGGCGCCGTTCTGCCTCTGGGCAACGTTGGCTCGCAGCCAGTGAGCCGTCATGTCCTCGTCTCGTATACCGAGGGCTACGCCATTCAATATCTGCAGCGGAATCTGCGTCCCTACTGGCAGCGGAACAACATGCCTGTGGAGCAGATGCTTGACGATGCAGAGCGTGACTACGCAAGCCTCGAGACACGCGGTACGGCACTCGACTCGGAACTTACGGCCGACCTCATCAAGGCTGGTGGTGAGCACTATGCTGCAATCTGCATTCTGGCGTACCGGCAGGCCATGGCCGCGCATAAGCTCGTCGCCGATACTGACGGTAGCCCCTTCTTGTTCGCGAAGGAGAACTTCTCTAACGGCGATATCGCTACGGTGGATGTTCTCTATCCGTCGGCGCCGTTCTTCCTTTTCTTCAATCCGAAGCTGCTCGAAGCGCAGGTTCTGCCGGTGCTTGAGTACTCGGCGCTTGCTCGCTGGAAGTTTCCGTTCGCGCCGCATGACCTCGGGCAATATCCGCTGGCGAACGGACAGGAGTACGGCGGTGGCGAGAAGACCGAAGACGATCAGATGCCGGTGGAAGAGAGCGGCAATCTTCTGGTCCTCGTCGATGCGCTGGCTCGCGCTGAAGGGAACCCGCATCTCGCGGAACGCTTCTGGCCGCAGCTTACCCAATGGGCAGAGTTCCTGAAGGAGAAGGGGCTCGATCCCGAGAACCAGCTCACAACGGACGATTTCGCGGGCCACGTCGCTCATAATGCCAACCTCTCCATCAAGGCCATCGACGGACTCGCGGCATACGCCGATCTAGCTCGCCTGTTGAAACATGAAGCTATTGCTCGCGAGTATCAGGCGACGGCGAAGGCTTATGCGGGGAAGTGGGTCACGATGGCGCAGGAGGGCGATCACTACAAATTGGCTTTCAACAGTCCCGGCACCTGGAGCCAGAAATACAACCTCGTGTGGGACGACCTGCTTGGTTACAGCCTCTTCCCAAAGTCGGTTCGGGATGCTGAGGTGAAGTTCTACCTGACCAAGCTCAACTTGTACGGCTTGCCGCTCGACAGCCGCGCCGACTACACCAAACTCGACTGGACCATTTGGACCGCGACGCTCGCCTCGACGCCGGAGCAGTTCAATGCGATCGTCGATCCCGTCTACAAGTGGACCAATGAGACACCGACTCGCGTTCCTCTAACCGACTGGTACGACACGAAGAACGGCAAACAGATCGGCTTTCAGGCTCGCAGCGTCGTCGGCGGAGTCTTCGTTAAAGCTTTGGCGGATAAATCGTTGACCGAAAAGTGGCGAGGCAAAGCTGCAGCAAGCCATTGATTCAGGCCATTGCTTTCGTTCGGCCCATTGCGGTTGTGACGAAGATCGCCATCGGAATGGGCCGAAATGTTGTTAACTCCACGATTGTCGCGGTTCAATCGTAGGGGCGCTCGGTCTAAGATAGAGGCATCACATGCCTCGCCTCTCCTCCTACCGCGACTTCGACTGGGTTCTGCTCGGTTTCGTCATGCTGCTCTCGCTGATCAGCGTCCTTGAGATCAAATCCGCCACGGTGCACACGAAGTTTCACGGATTCGACCAGAAGCAGATCGGCTTCCTCGTGGTTGGCCTCCTCTTGATGTTCCTGATCTCATTGATCGACTACCATCGGCTCCTCGATATCGCACATTGGGCCTATGGAATCAGTATTTTGTCGCTCATCGCCGTACTCGCGTTTGGGACGAAGGTCCTCGGCGCGCGACGCTGGATCAAGGTTCCCGGAGGGCACTTTCAGCCATCGGAGTGGATCAAGCTGGTCCTCATCGTCGTCGTGGCACGTTACTTCTGGGGTCTGGCGGGTAGGGAACTGACATGGAAGGACATCGGCAAGGCCTTCGCGCTCGTCTGCGTTCCGATGCTGATGGTCCTCAAACAGCCCGATCTCGGTACCTCGCTCACCTACTTGCCTATCCTCGTGTGCGGCCTGTTTCTGGGTGGAATCAGGTTCAAACAGGCTGCCATCATTGTGCTCAGCACCCTGCTTCTGATCGGCGGCGTCTGGAAGACCGGCAAGCTGCTGAAGCCCTACCAGAAGGCTCGACTGACGAGCTTCATGGATCCGGACTCCGATCCGCGCGGTTCCGGCTACCAGATCCGGCAGTCGCTGATCGCGGTTGGCTCGGGCGGCATCTGGGGGAAGGGTGCGAACAAGGGCACCCAGACTCAAGGGGACTTTCTCCCCATTCCTTACACCGACTTCATCTTCGCGGCGTTCTGTGAGGAACACGGGTTTGTCGGGGCTATAGGGGTCTTACTCCTGTATTTTCTGATTCTTATGCGACTGATTCAGAACGCGCAGACTGCCTCCGACTTGCCCGGGACCTTTATTATCATGGGCATTGTGGCGGTGATGATCTTTCAGATTGCCGTCAATATCGGCATGGTGGTCGGCCTTATGCCGGTCACTGGAATTCCGCTTCCGTTGATGAGTTACGGCGGATCGTCGATCCTTTTCAGCTTTCTCGCCCTCGGCATCGTTATGAATATCCGAATGCGCCGGTTCGTGAATTAGGGTTCGGAAGAGTCTGCCTAAGTCTATGATTTAAAGGAAAGACTTTCCTTTCATTGGCTGTGCCGCGACTTTAGTGCAATACTAGAGACAGCACTCGAACGGCTGTAGATGCCCGCCGGTGTTTTATCCCGCTACTCCAGGCGCACGGTCGCCGGTACGCGGCAACAAAGACTTTTAGAAGAAAAGGCCGGCCAGCCAGAGACGATCGATTCCGTTGGCCGGACAGGTTTCAGGGAATGATTGCATCCGGATGGCGAACGGCCCCGCCTCAGAGTCAACTTTTTGATTCTGACGCTGTTTTGGTCACAAACTCCCGATGCCCGCTGTCGCTCGAAGCAATGCCCCGTGTTCCCGATCTCACTTGTGTCGCCATACCCACGCTTTTACGAAGCGCGGCCACGGCATATCTTGCACCGGTCATCGTTCACGTAGCTCACACAGCTTCCGCATCCCACACCCTGTCCGCACCCACGGTGAGCCAAACCTAGCACTCGCCAGGTAAAGCTTCCGCTTGTTCTCTGTCTCGTCTGCCGCTCGCACCTCAACCAGGTCGGGCAGAAAGAGCAGAGTAATGTCAAAAGAAATATATATATCCAGCACGCCCCACGAGACGCGCCTGGCAATCGTCGAAAACGACGCCCTGGCCGAGATCTACTACGAGCGCGAGAACGAATATACCCTCGCTGGTTCCATTTACAACGGCAAAGTCACTCGCGTCCTCCCCGGTATGCAGTCCTCCTTTGTGGACATTGGCCTCGAGCGCGACGCTTTCCTCTACATCACCGACTTTATGGAAGAGGCGGGCGACTCCGCCGACTTCGATACCTCGGGCAACGGCGACCATGCTGCCCGGCGCGATCGTGGCAACCGCGAAGCGCCCACATTAGAAGGCACGACCGCCGTCTCGACAGAGGATTCCGGCAATCGTTCCGGTGAGCGCAACGACCGTGGACGTGACCGTGACCGTGGTGGTCGAGGCCGTCGCGACCGTCGCGATCGCAGCGGCAACCGCGAACGCCAGCCCGGCACCGAAAACATTCAACCTGTAGACAATGGCGAGGCGGACTTCGGTGGCCCCATTTCCTTTGCCTCCCAGGACGTTCCAGCGCAGACCAACGATGGCTCCGAAATTGGCGAAGGTGCTCCCGGTGCAGATGGCAGCCGCCGCTGGCGTGGTCGCCGTGGACGCCGTCGTGGCCGTGGCCAGCGCGACGAGACGACACAGACCTCCAGCCCGGAGACGCAGTCAGAGGTTGTTCCGAACGACGCTCCGGTCTACAGCGAGGACGACTCCTACGATATCGACGGAGCAGCCGAACAGCCTGCTTCGAACGCGACCGCTCCCATTGCCGATGCCTACCCCGCGCCTGTTTCTCAGGACGGACGCCGTGACCGCGGTGATCGTGGCGGACGTGACGACCGCAACCATGGCGACCGCAGAGATCGCGGTGGCCGTGGACGCGACCGCGACCAGCGTTCTCCCCGTGTTCCTCGCGGCTTCGCTCCCAAGACCTCGCTCTATGGCGTAGAAGAGACACCCGCGTACGACGCAACCCCCGCATTCGACGGTCCCATCCCCGAACCTATCGTGCTTCCTGGCGAATCGCTTTCGAAGTATCGCAAGGGCGGCGACGAGCCGGCAGCATCTTCGTCTACGGGGGCATCGGCGAAGCCAGTCGATGCGACCATTATCATCCCTCAGGTAGCCAGCTACGCCATCCCCGAAGGCTGGGATGGCGGGTCTGTCCTCCCCGGCGAGACCCTCTCGCGCCATCGCCGCGCGGAATCAAGGACGGAGTCACGGCAAGAGTTCCGCAACAGTCCCAAACCGCAGGAGCCGCGCGCCGAAGTAGTCCACGAAGCCGATGGCGTCAGCGTCCTTCCGGTTCCTGAAGAAGTAGCCGAAGCACTGATCGCTCCACCCGTCGAGCCTGTCCACGAGGAGCCCGCAGTTCCCGTCGAGTACGAGCCCATTGAGGCCTCTGCTTCCTACCGCGTCGATCCCGTCGCGCCCAGTGAGTTTCGCCAGAGCGCGCCTGTGATCGAGGCTCCGGCAGAAGAGCAGCCTGAACCCGTCGCCGTCGAGACGCACGAACACGTTGCCAGCAGCCCGGTTCACACCATCACGCCCGCTCCGGATGAGCCGGTAACCGAGCTTCATGTATCGCAGCCAGAGCCGGCGATCGAGCAGCCCGTTGCGGCACAGTTCGAGAAGTTCGACTGGCAGACGGAAGCTGCTCCCGAAACTCACCAGCTCACAGACATCCACGCTACCGGCGAGATGGTCTCTGAAGCGCCGGTCACGCCGCAGGAGACCACCGAGCCAACCGCTCCGATTCAGCATGAGACCGCAATCCTCGATCCAGTCGAGAACGCCGTTGAGGACGGCGCTCAGATCTTTGCTCCTGGCATTGGCGAACTGGAAGCAGAGACGCTCGACGATGAAGACTTCCACACGACGCTCCACGCCAGCTCCATCGAAGAGCTCGACGATCTACGAAGAGGAGACTCTCGAAGGAGCCGCCGACCTCGGCACCATGCTCCGCGAGATGTCCATCGACCAGATCACGAGCAACGGCATCGAGGGCGAAGAGGACGAGGATTTCGAAGAAGAAGATTCGATCGATGACCGCAGCTTCGGTGACGTTGCTGATGAGGAAGATGATCTCGACGAAACCGAAGAGTCAGAAGACGGTTTGGCAGCAGACGAGTTCGCCGACGACGCAGAGCTGACCACTGCGACCGATGCCGACCAGAATGGTGCGACGCCTGATCGTTCCCGCGAGGGTGACCGTGGCCGTGGCCGTCGTGACGGCCGTCGCGATGGTCGTCGTGGAGACCGCGGACGCGGAGACCGCATCCGTCACACCGGCGGAGCAGGGGACCGCGAGCGCAGTGGTGGACGCGATCGTCGTGGTGGCCGCAACTCCATGCAGGCAACCAATCTTCCGGCCATCAGCGAGCTGCTCAAGCCTGGCCAGGAGATTCTCGTTCAGATCGCCAAGGAGCCGATCGCCAAGAAGGGCGCGCGCATCACATCGCACATCGCTCTCCCGGGCCGATTCCTTGTCTTCATGCCGACGGTGAACCACACCGGCGTCTCTCGCAAGATCGAGTCCGACGGCGAGCGCCGCCGCCTCAAGGAGATTCTGCTCAGCGAGAAGGGCGACGCCTCGGGCGGATTCATCGTCCGCACGGCAGCCTCGGGAGCCAGCGAAGAAGAGCTTCGCAGCGACCTTCGCTTCCTGCTCAATCTCTGGGCCGACATCAAGCAGCGCTCTGAATCCTCCAAGAGCCCGGCGCTGATCTACCACGACCTCAACCTCGTCGAGCGCATTCTTCGCGACCAGGTCACCGACACCTTCTCGGCCATCTGGGTCGACACCGAGAGCGAGTACGAGCGCGTCCTGCGCTTCCTGCAGCGCTTCCAGCCGTCGCTCATCCGCCGCGTCAAGCTCTACACCAAGGAGACTCCGCTCTTCGAGCAGTTCGGCATCACCGAAGAGATCAACAAGGCGCTCCGCAGTAAGGTGTGGCTCAAGTCCGGCGGCTCCATCGTCATCAACCAGACCGAGGCCCTCGTCGCGATCGACATCAACACCGGCAAGTACGTCGGCAAGACCGCTCGCCTCGAAGACACCATCGTCAAGACCAACCTCGATGCGATCCCCGAGATCGTCCGTCAGATTCGTCTGCGCGACCTCGGCGGCATCATCATCATCGACTTCATCGACATGGACGAGCGCAAGAACCGCAATCGCGTCATGGCCGCCCTTGAAGAAGAGCTGAAGACCGATCGCGCTCCATCGAAGGTTCTTCAGTTCAACGATTTCGGACTGGTCGCCATCACCCGCAAGCGCGTCAAGCAGTCGCTCGAGCGCACGCTTTCGACCACCTGCAACATCTGCGTCGGCACCGGCATGGTCAAGTCGCCAGTCACGGTCTGCAACGACATCTACATCGAGATGCGCAAGATGCAGAAGCACCTCGACCGCGGCGACGTGATGCTCCGCGTCAACCCGGAGGTCGTCAAGCAGCTCAAAGCGCCCGGAACGAAGTGGCTCCAGGAGATGGAAGAGATGGTCGGCAAGACGATCCTCGTCAAGTCGGATCCTGCTCTTCACCCGGAGCAGTTCGACATCCACTAAACCTCGATTTTGGTAGTACGATAATCGAAGCAGACTACGGGCATTCCATATCGCTGGAATGCCCGTAACTATTGTGTTCTCAATTAAAAAAGCCCACTCGCTGTCATCCAATTTCGCCATTTACGCGTCTTACACAACAACGACGTCTATTCAGGGTTGAAGCCGTAGAAGAACCTCACAGCACCAAGGGAGCCACCGGATGTACACAACGATCAACAAGAATCGCCTTTCCAGCCTTATCACTCGCACCGCCGCCGTCACGCTCTTCGCTGCCTCGGCCACACTCGTTTCGTATGCTCAGCAGTCGGCAGGCACAAGTTCATCGCTTTCCCCTATCTCTCTCCAGAAGACCCTTGCTGCGCCGCTGGACCTCACGTGTGCCGGACGATCTCAACTACAGCAGCAGCGTCGGCGAGGTCGAGATGGCCACTGCCGAGAACTTCAATTTGACTGGTAGCGAAGACACGCAGCCGCCTCCGCGCCGCCACTACGGCCGCCGTCCTACCTACAGTGACAGCACTCACAACGCCGACGGCTCGAATAAGTGGGCCTTCGTCGTCGGCGGAGGCTTTACCCTGCCGGTCGGCGGTACGCATGGCTATGCAACTACTAGCTACAGGTTCCAGGGTGGAGTCGGACGGAATTTAAACAAGAACTTCGGAGTGATCCTACAGTTCGACTGGGATAACTTCGGCATCAACACAAATACGCTGAACAACCTTCTGGCGATCTACAACGGCCTGGGCGCTGGTCTCAGCCAACTCGGCGGCGACACCCATGTCTGGTCCTTTACCCTAAATCCGATTTATAACTTCGCCCAGCGAGATAATTGGGGCGGATATGTCGTTGGCGGTCTCGGCTTCTATCACAAGAGCACCACCTTCACGACCCCGGGTATCGGAGAGTACTGCGATCCGTTTTATGGGTGCTACCTTTATCAGGCCAACCAGGCAGTCGACAGTTACACCAGCAACGCATTTGGTGTGAATGGCGGTTTGGGATTGACTTACAAGTTCTCGCGTTTCGCTGACGAACGGTTTTTCGCAGAAGTGCGTTACGTGTACAACTTCAATTCGCGCCGGCCATTTGATGTGAGCGGCGCAACCCCTTACTTCAATGCCTTCCCTCAGAACAGCCAACCCACCACGTTTATCCCGGTGACCTTCGGCATACGCTTCTAATCAACTTGTATTCTTAACGTAAAAGAGGCCCGGCTAATCACCGGGCCTCTTTTTTTGGACAGCGTTGCATGCCGACCTAATGCCGCATCGCAGCCTCTACGTCAGCCGCCTCATGAGGCAAATCTGCAATCAGGTCGACGAGCTTGCCATCCGCATCAACGTAGAACACGTCCTCGATGCGCACGCCAATTTTCTCTTCCGGTAGGTAGATTCCCGGCTCGATCGTAAACACCATTCCCTTATCCAGCGGCTTCGAGTAATCCCACGGATCATGCACATCGATTCCAACAAGATGTCCCAGCCCATGCACCATGTACTTGCCCAGCGGTTCCCCGTGCAGGTCCTTGCCGTGCGAATTGATGTAGGCAAACGCTACTTGATCGAGCGAATCAGCCTGCTTATGCAGCGGATCGTTGATCTTCGATTTGCCTGCCACAAAAGCCGCCGCTGCGGCCCTCTGCGCGCCCAACACAATGTCGTAGATCTCTCTCTGCCGCGGCGTAAACTTCCCATCCACCGGCAGCGTCCGCGTAATGTCGGAGGCGTACATGCTGTACTCGCCCGCCGCATCGATCACGACGACATCGCCGCTCTTCATCGTCGCCGAGTTCTCGCCGTAGTGCAGCGTCGTCGAGTTAGCTCCCGATCCAACAATCGGCGCATACGAGACGCGCTCGGCGCCTTCTTCCATCAGCTTCTCAATGATCACGCCGGCGACCTTGCGCTCCGTCACACCCGGCTTGCACGGCCTTCATCTCCGCCCTCTGCGCCGCGATGGAGGCGTTCGCAGCCTTCTTCAGCAGCTCGATCTCCGCAGGCGATTTCACCGCCCGCAACGGCATCGTCAAATCCGCCACGTCGCCTTTGGGATCAATCTGTGCAACGCCGAGCGTAGCCGCTGTGAATCCCAGCGTCGCGCGTGCCTGGGGCGAATCCTTCTGCACCCACACATTGCGCATCCGCATGCGATCCGCCACGGCAAGCTTACTTAGCACCGCCGGCATCTCCGTCATCGGCAGCACCTCGTCGAACCCCGTCGCCGATGTCACGCCCGCGGTAGTGGCATCCATCTTCGCGCCGGTGTACTTCTCCGTCCGCAGATTGCGCGTCGGCAGAAACAGAATCTCCCTATACGCCTGCGCCGGATGCCCGCCCATCCCCGTACCCGGAGCCTCCGCTTCAGCAGGAGAAGCCGCAATCACAACCATCGCAGCACCGGGTTCATTCCATCCCGTCAGGTAGTAAAAATCCTCATCCTGCCTGTAGGGCATAAAGTCCAGCACCGGCTCTGTCGCCGCAAACAGCACAGCAACGCCACCGGGCATCTTCTGCGCCAGCGCAACACGCCGCGTCCTGTACTCCGCTTTGGGAACGGACTCCAAGGCATGTGCAACCGAAAAGAATGAACTAACAAGAAGTACCAACAGAACCGAAAATCTCTTCATCATGAACCTCGATACATCAGTTGGGACATCTGCAAAAGAAGGAAATTACTAAATGCCCATCGGGTAAGGCTTCTCGCGCATCTCCTGCGCCGCACTTCCTGCGCGCTCGAACCGCCCCTGCAGCAGGCTCAACAAGCCCGTATACCAATACCCGAACACAAACAAAATCAGGAACGGGATCGTGAAGAAGTTCTCCGTCGAAACCGCGTACCAGACCGTAAAGGCAAAGTAGCAGCCAATCGCCAGCTCAATCCACGGAATAATCCCCAGCCGCTTGCGATACTTCTTAGCCTGGCTCTTCTCGCCCTTCTTGGCAACGCGATACTTCGGCGTGCGCGCAAACGCAGACTGAACGCCAAATAAGGCCTCCATCACAGCCTTGGTATTCGTAATCGTCAGGCCCACGCCCAGCGCCATCAGGAACGGCAGATAAAGAAAGGTTCTCGCCCATTTATTAGGAAAGAGTTCCTTTTGGCTGACTAGGTAGAACGAAGACACCGACATCGTACTGGCCATAAAGAGGGGCAGATCGATCAGCAGCATCTGCAGCAACCCCTGCCAGCTTCGGATAATCATCGCCGGCATCAGCAGCACGCTCAGCACAATCATCAACGGATAACTGATGTTCGCCGTCAGGTGATACCAGGCCTCCAGCTTCGTATGCCAGGGCATATCGCTCTTCATCACGCGGGGCAGAATCTTCTTGCCTGTCTGAATCAAGCCCTTCGCCCAGCGTGCCTGTTGCGTCTTGAAGGCGGTCATTTCAATCGGCAGCTCCGCCGGGCACTCCACATCCTGCAGATATTTGAACTTCCACCCGATCATCTGCGCGCGATAGCTGAGGTCCGTATCCTCGGTCAGCGTGTCGTGCTGCCAACCGCCCGCTTCTCCGATCACACGCGTCCGCCACATCCCTGCGGTGCCGTTGAAGTTGAAGAACACTCCCGCCCGGCTGCGTCCGCCATGCTCCAACACAAAGTGCCCGTCCAGCAGGATCGCTTCCACCTGCGTCAGAAAACTATAGTCTCGGTTCAGGTGCGTCCAACGCGTCTGCACCATTCCGATCTCAGGCTCGGCAAAGTGGTGAATCACCTGCATGATCCACTCGCGCGGGGGCACAAAGTCCGCATCGAAGATCGCGACAAACTCGCCCTTCGCAACATCAAGTCCCTTGTCCAGCGCCCCGGCTTTATACCCATGCCGATTCGTCCGATGCAGATAAACAATCGGCTGCGGGTCCATTCCGGCAAAACCCGACGCATACCGATGCACAATCTGCTGCGCGACCATTGTCGTCTCATCGGTCGAGTCATCCAGCACCTGAATCTCAAACCGGTCGCGCGGATAGTTCAGCCGACAACAGGCATCAATCAACCGGTCGATCACAAACTGCTCATTGAAGATCGGCAGCTGAATCGTTACAAACGGCAGCTCATCCTCGGCAAACCGCGCCGTCGGCTCATCCCACTTCGCCGCACTCTTCTTATTTTTGTAGTACAGCCAAACAAGCTGGTACCGGTGCAACCCGTAAAACGCCAGAATCAGCATGACAATGAAATAGGGAATCAAAAGCGCCGTATCGAAGGCGTTCCACCGGTATAGCCCCCGAAACGTCTGGTCCAGATAGTGCGCACGCCAGTAGTGCCCCAGTCCATGCGGAGCCAGCAGCATCGTTAGAGCATAAACAGGTATCGATTGGAATATGTAGGACAGGAAGGGGACTCCAGAGAGCAATACGTAACCTTTCACACGAATTGTACGTGACGGCCTAAAGGATTAGGCGATGAGCATTCTGATCTAGAAAATCAGCCGGGACGACAACAGATACCCCCGCAACCAGAGAGTTGTAGAGATGCCCAAAGTGGTTCTTGTCGCCGGTCACAAGAAAATCTACGCTTGCCGCAATCGCCGCTGCAAGTACCGGCCGGTCTTTCTCCGCCAACGTAATGTCCGCTGGTATGAACCGCAGATTGGCATCGCTGACAAGCTGTGTTTTCGTTAACAAGCCAGTGAAGCGTTGGTCGTGACCATCCTTGAGAATGTTGTTCCTGACCTCGTCGATTGCATACGCAGAGGTTACCAGCGACACTTCTTCCAACCGCCATAACTGCAGAAAACGGCTCGCAGGTGAAAGCGACGCTGAAAACATGACATTCGAGTCGAGGTAGGCTGTGAGGTGGGGAAAGTTAGACACTACGCCCTGCATCGACGTGCTCGGCCTTCGCCTGAACGACCCGTTCAGCCCACTCTTTGTCTGTGCGCAGCTTCTCTCGTTGGTCCTTGTCAACTCCCGGAATATTCAGCGGGTCCAGGCCCCACGACCGTACATCCAGGGCTATCTCGTCCCACTCTTCCTTCGTCATTGCGTTATTCAGTAGAAGCTCCGCTTTGCGCTCGGGCGTGTAAATCTCCACCTCATACGCAATCGCCGGACGAAGCCGAATTTCCCCATCTTTTGCTTCGGTAACAAGCAGAGAACCGTCCTCAAGTCCGAACTGCTTGCGCAGCTTCGCCGGAAGAACCAGCGTTCCGCGCTTGCCCATTCTGATCGTCTCCATGTCTGAACCTCTGAATATCAGAATATCAGACGCTATACGCAGTGACGAAAGACTGGGCAACACACCTAATTCAAGAACATCGTCCGATAGAGCGTGTCCCGCTGCACCGGCCTGAAGCCAGCATCGCGAATGATCCGCCGCAGCTCTTCCTCCGTTGTGCAATTTGAGGTCCCAGCCGCTTTCACGACGTTCTCCTCCAGCATCACCGAGCCAACATCATTCCCGCCAAACCGAAGCCCCATCTGCAACACCTTCAGGCCCTGCGTCACCCAGCTCGACTGCACATTTTCGATGTTGTCCAGATACATCCGCGAGATCGCCAGCGTCTTCAGATACTCAACGGAAGTCGCCTCGTCCCATCCACGCCCGCCAAGGGCAGTATTGTGTGGCTGGAAGCTCCACGGAATAAACGCCGTAAATCCGCCGGTCTCCTCCTGCAGCTTTCGCACCACTTCAAAGTGGTTCACCCGATGCTCAAACGTCTCGCCCACACCGAACATCATCGTCGCGGTCGTCCGCATCCCCAACTCATGTGCTGTCCGATGCACATCTACCCAGTCCTGCGTCTTGCACTTCAGACGAGCAATCCGATGCCGAACCTCATCGTCGAGAATCTCCGCGCCGCCACCGGGAATCGACTGTAGCCCGGCATCGCGCAGGCGCATGATGGTATCCCGCAAGCTCAACTCGCTGTACTCCGCAATCGCCAGAATCTCGCTAGCGCTCAGGCAATGCAGCCAAACAGTCGGGAAGCGGTCCCTGATCCCGCGAAACAGCTTCTCAAACCAGTCGATCTTCAAATCGGGATGCAATCCGCCCTGCATCAGCACGCCGGTGCCGCCCATCTCCACGGTCTCGCGAATCTTGTCGTAGATCGTCTCGAAGTCGAGGATGTACCCTTCAGCCGCCATCTTGCCCTTCAGCGGTCGATAGAACGCGCAGAAGGTGCAGTATTCCGTGCAGAAGTTCGTATAGTTGATGTTCCGGTCGATGATGTAGCTCACCACACCCTCAGGATGCAGCCGGCGGCGCACCGCATCGGCCTCCATGCCAATCCCGATCAGATCATCGCTGTTGAAGCAGTCCAAGGCTTGTTCGCGGCTGATTCCCATGCTTCGATTCTACGCCGCCACACCGCCTCAAAATCAATCTGTAGTCATTAGTGAACCTGCGCTACCAGATAAATCACCACGCCCAACAAAACCACCACCAGGATCATTCCGCCCTTCAGCCAGCGTCCAAGCCACAAAACTTCGGACTCCAGGTACTCCAGCCGATGACCCTGCTGCTCCATTGCCAAACGCGTCCGCTTCGCATCCTCACCCACCTCGGCAATGTGCGTGCTCAACTCCTGCAGTTGTCGATAAAGCCCCGCGTGGGCCTTCGTCACTTGCCCAAGATCGCCGCGAACATCCTCAGCCAGCGCAGCCAGAGCGGCCTCATGGGCTTTTTCGTTTGCGGTCTTCGAAGAAAAATATCGATCCGCAATAGGAACCAGACGCGTCACATGGGGAAGCAACTCAAACATCTGCGCAAATAATTTTGGCCACATATCTTGCTTTACCTCGAGACTCTTTCGAACTGCCGCGAACCCAGCCAGCGTGCCAATAGAAAACCACTCGTAGTCAGCAGGATCGCCGTCACAATTCCCTGCGACCAGAGACAGTAGATGCACCACTTCTCCAGAACGAATGCCTCGATGTAGCTCAAAAACGCAGCCAGCAGAAAGCCAATCTGCGCCGCCTGCCAGACCAGCCACCACCGCTCCATCAGCACCAGCACGAGGATCAGCGCATAGCCCACAATCCCCAGCGTCGCCACCGGGATATGATGTCGGCTTTTGGGATCTTCATCGAACGTCCGCGGCGGAAACACCGCAAACCGGCTGTGATTCACCGTGCCGCAGTCAAACTTCTCCGTCACCGCACACGGCGGAGCCAGCGTCGGATCCATGTAGTGGACCCGCAACGCCATCGCCGACACAACAATTCCCGCCACCGCCAGCAAAGCCACAAGATACTTCATCGCTAAATTCTACCCGGCAAACATTCTCCATCCCGTAACGACCTCGGAATATCATCGAAGACGTGACCACCCGCCGCCAATTCCTCACTCTTCTCGGAGCCACTGGCATCTCCGCCGCTATCACCCCTTCCGTCTTCGCCGCGCCGCCAGCCGAGCCCTTCACCTTTCTCTTCCTCACCGACGCCCACATCCAGCCCGAGCTCAACGCCACCATCGGTACTGACATGGCCTTCAAAAAGGCACGCACCCTCAAGGCCGACTTTGCCATCAACGGCGGCGACCATGTCTTTGACGCTCTTGGCGTCCCCACCCAGCGAGCTCTCGCCCTCTTCGACCTCTACGGCAAGACCGAGCAGGACCTCGGCCTCAAGGTCTACCACACCCTCGGCAACCACGACGTCCTCGGCATCTATCCCGCCAGCGGCACCTTGGCCAGCGATCCTCTCTACGGCAAGAAGCACTTCGAAGACCGCTTCGGCAAGGCCTATTACTCCTTCGACCACAAGGGCCACCACTTTATCGTTCTCGACTCAATCGGTATCACCGACGACCGCGCCTACGAAGGCCGTATCGACGCCGCACAACTCCGGTGGCTCGCCTCCGATCTCGCCGCTTTGCCCTCCGGCACGCCCATCATCGTCTCCGTGCACATTCCCCTGGTCACTGCTTTCGACTCCTACGTCCCCGTGCCCAGCACCGTGGCTCCTCACCACGGGCTCTCCGTCATCAACTCTGCCGAAGTCATCAGTCTCTTCGAAGGCCACAACGTCCTCGCCGTCCTTCAGGGACACACCCACATCAACGAGAGAGTCGAGTGGAAGGGTGTTCCCTACATCACCAGCGGAGCCATCAGCGGCAACTGGTGGCAGGGCACCCGTATGGGAACACCCGAGGGCTTCACCGTCGTAACGGTAGCCAATAACAAACTCACCACCCGCTACGAAACCTACGGCTTCAAGGCTGTGAATCCTAAGAACACCTAGATCAGCCACATACGACGAATTAGCTACCCAGGCCGCTGACGATCAGCGGCAATCCCGCCTGCACCCCAAAGAAAAATACATTGACCGCGCCGTGTCCTTGACTATGCTGGGTGACACTTTTGCGAGGACGTTTTCAGGAAAAGCGTTCTCGCTTTGGTCAATCTCGCGAAGCGTCATCAGGAGAAAGCCATGTCTGATTTGCCGCAGGACCCAACCCCGCAGCAACCCCCGCCGCCGCCTTACATCCCACCCTATCCCGCCGCTTCATCGGGCCTCTCCGACAATCTCGCTGCCGCTCTCGCCTACGTCACTGTTATTCCGGCGATCGTCTTCCTCCTCCTCGAGCCTTACAACAAGATTCCGCTGGTCCGCTTCCACTCCTTCCAGTCCATCGGCCTCTGCATCGTGTCCATCCTCCTCAATGCCGTGTTCAGGCTCGGACACGACATTCTGCACATCATCCCACTCAGCGGGCTTCTATTTGGCATCCTCAATATGGCGGTTGCCCTGATACTCTTCATCGCCTGGCTCATTGCCATTCTCAAGGCCTTCCAAGGCGAGTGGTACAAGCTCCCGTTTATCGGGGACATCGCCGAAAGACAGGCCCGCAGCTAGTCATCCGGGCCCCCGGAAGGTGGTTTGTCCACCAGCCGGGGGCTATAGTTCTTCAGCCGCCGCTGCATAATCTCCACGGCTGCCGCGCTCTCATCCACCAGCACGAATCCGCGCCCATGTTTCGCCGCGGCCTCACCCGTTGTTCCGCTTCCCGCAAAGAAATCCAGTCACCGTCTCGCCCGCATTCGAGTGCACCTTCACAATCCGCTCCAGAATCCCCAGAGGCTTCTGCGTCGCATATCCGGTCTTCTCTTTTCCCGTAGGCGAAACAATCGTGTGCCACCAGACATCCGTCGGTGTCTTCCCCCGCGCAGCCTTTTCCGCACCCACCAGCCCCGGAGCCATATACGGAATCCGGTCGCACTCATCCAGATTGAACGTGTACCGCTCTACATCTTTCGTGTACCACAGGATGTTGTCATGTTTGGCTGGCCACCGCTTCTTCGCACGCGCACCATAGTCATACGCCCAGATAATCTCGTTCTGAAAGCACTCCCGCCCGAAGATCTCATCCAGCATCACCTTGCAGTAGTGCACCTCGCGGTAGTCGATATGAAAGAACAACGACCCCGTCGGCCGACAACACCCGGTAGGCCTCCTCCAAACGGGGTCTCAGAAATCCAAGGAAGTCATCGAACCGGTCCCCATAGGCACCCCCTGATCCATCCTTCACCAACTCCGTCCGGTATCGTTTCCCGCCAAATCCCACACGATCGCCAGCCTCATCCCGAATTGTCTTCATCTGCGTCCGCGCCTGCCTTTTGCCTGTGTTAAAAGGCGGATCGACGTAGATCAACTCCACCGATCCCGCCTCCATCCCACGCAGTACGCCAAGGTTGTCGCCCAGCACAATCATGTTCCCAATCTGGCTCATTCCATCTCCCTTCTCCTTCTAACACGAACGTGCCCTTGGACTTCATCGCGGCAGCGTGTATCTTTTTCTCCGGACCGGTTTTTGTCGAACTCAAATTTGGCAGCCATCAAACTCATCTACGCCATGCTCACCCACCGCGGCAAAGTCCGTCGCGGCAACGAGGACGCATGCGCCGCCGATCCTGCCATCGGTGCCTTCGTCGTATGCGATGGCATGGGTGGAGCCGCAGGCGGCGAAGTCGCCAGCCATCTCGCCGCCGACACCTTCCTCGCGCAAATCGCTCAGCCTGCACCCGTCGCCAGCACCAGCTCCCCGTCGCGCGCCCCTACCCGTCCCCAAAATCGTCTCAACGCCGCCGTCCAGGCCGCCAACCAGGCCGTCTACCAACAAGCTCGCCAGTCACCGCAACTCGCCGGCATGGGCACCACGCTCGTTGCGCTCCTCCACGCTCCCACCAGCGATGCCCACTCCAACTCCCGCGCCTCCGATCCTCCCACTCTCTGGCTCGTACACGTAGGCGATAGCCGCTGTTACCGCCGCCGCCGCGGCTACCTCGAGCAACTCACCAACGACCACTCCCTCGTCGAAGAGCAGCTCCGCGCCGGGCAGATCACCCCCGAGCAGGCCGCCCAGTCGCCCATGCGCAATCTCATCACCCGCGCCGTCGGTTCGCAGCCCACCGTCGAGGCCGACATCGCAGGCCACCACCCCCAACCCGGCGACCTCTACCTCCTCACCTCCGACGGCCTCACCCGCGAGCTCACCGACGAAGACATCGCCGCCATCCTCGCCGAAGTTCCCGCCTGCGCCACTCAATCCAACCTCAACGCCACCTGCAAAGCCCTCGTCGCCGCCGCCAACGCCAAAGGCGGCAACGACAACATCACCGTCCTCCTCATAGCCCTCAATCCCGCTTAGTAATCATCGCAAGCATCGATTTGCGGAAACAACCGAAGAGATAGGTAGATCATGGACACGCATGAAATTTCCTGAGTGGTGGAAGGCACCTGAAGAGATCCTAAAAATGGACGGGCATTGCGGCCTTGTCGCTGCGTGGTCGGTTCTGCACTATTTTGGCAAGCACATTTCGGTGCCAGAGATCATAGCGTCTTGTCGATATACAAAGCGCTACGGTGTTTTCTCAGTGTGCCTAGCTGCTGGACTCAAAGAGTATGGACTCCAAGTTTCTTTCCATTCGGATCACGACGACCATATCGGCGGATTCGAGAAACGCGGTTATGCCCGCGCACACCGTCTCGGACTCGCTGTAAGGCCAGCGTTGGATTTGCCATCTGTTCTGCGTGAACGTAAACGCGGACGCATTCCCATAGTTTTGTTCAACACCCCTTCAGACTCTGGTCACTTTTCTCCGCTACTTGGTCATCGCAGCGGTGTCCTTAGACTCCCGCTTGCTGAAGGTCGAGCTATGCCTACCGAAGAGTTCCTTGTCGC
This sequence comes from uncultured Acidobacteriaceae bacterium, assembly GCA_963831665.1. Classification (GTDB taxonomy): domain Bacteria; phylum Acidobacteriota; class Terriglobia; order Terriglobales; family Acidobacteriaceae; genus Edaphobacter. The sequence continues at coordinate 335,521 of CAWHRG010000002.1, forward strand.
ATGGTCCGCGCCGGGAATCTTACGACAGTGCGTCGTTGTGGGGCGTTGACGTGTTTGATAGGCGAGTGCAAACATTTCGAAAAGTTGGGTTTCAGTAAATTGACAGCGAGCTTAGGAAGCTTACCGCGAGTTACGGCGCCATCTGAATCCCCAGCTGCGCAAACAAAAAGCTATCAATATCAGCTATCTCCTCCAGAGCTTCATCTTTATCCGTGCTGTAGCCATGCCCCGCATTCGCATTGGTCCGCAGCATCACAGGAAGATTCGAAGCAGTCGCCGCTTGCAACTCCGCGATCATCTTGCGCGAGTGCGCCGGATTCACGCGATGGTCATTGTCACCCGTAACAAACAGCACCGCCGGATACTTCGTCCCCGCCTTCACATGGTGATAAGGCGAGTAGGCATACATAGCTTTGAACAGCGCAGGATCTTTGACAGTCCCGAACTCGGTCACATTAAAACTGCCATTCGGATCCAACTCCACCCGCAGCATGTCATAGATACCCACCTCCGACAGAACAACCCGGAACAACTCAGGATGCTGCGTCAGCACCGCACCCATAAGCAGCCCACCATTGCTTCCACCCTCAATCGCCAGATGCTCCGGCGACGTGTACTTCGCATCGATCATGTGCTGCGCACTCGCAGCGAAGTCATCGAACACATGTTGTTTATTCAGCAGGTTTCCGCCGGTATGCCAGCTCTCGCCATACTCTGCCCCGCCACGCAGGTTCACGTCGACAAGAACGCCGCCATGGTCAAACCACAGGCGTCCAAAGCTGCCAAGAAAGTAGGGTGTCTCGCTGATGCCATACCCACCATAGCCCGTAAGGTAAGGTCGGGTTCGCTCCATCGAGCTTGGTCCCCTTACGCATCATGATCGTCATCGGAACTTTCGTTCCATCCTTCGATGTTGCATACTCGCGGCGCACTTCGATATCGGCAAGACTGATATTGGTCTGTGTCTTGAACGGCAGCGCAATGGCCGCACCCTTGCCGTTATAGAGGAACCACTGCCTCGGCTGGGTATACGTCTCCGCGTTGTACAGAAAGGTATCTCCAGCCACCGGAACCAGCTCGCTGACCGAGGCAACAGGCGGCACAGGAACTTCGCCCTCGCTCTTGCCACGCAGGTCAAACTTCAGAATCTTCTCCGGACCTCCATCGATGACCGTGACATACAGATTGCGATCCCCAGCCCAGAATCGGCTCATATTTCCTGGCGACCCGGTCCCTTCGATGCTGCCGCGCATCGGAGGCACCACACGCACTGCGTCAGCCAGCTTCACACTGCCGACCGCAAGATGGTCGAGCTCCCCGCGGTCACTCTTCGCGTGGCTAAGCAGCCAGAGACTGTCATCCGCACCGAACTGGACATCGACGACCTTGTCCTCAAAGTGCGTAATCTGTGTCGCCATGCCATCTGGCGCCAGCAGAAAATGCTCGTACTTTCCCCCATCACCATCTTCCACGCTGACCAAAATGTGTTTCCCATCATGTGCCGTCTCAAGCGCCGTCTCCCCAATGCGCGGAAACTCCTTGCCTATGACATACCTGTCCTGCGTCGCATCAGTGCCTGGCACGTGGTAGTACACCTGCTGGTAGAAGTTCGCATCCTCCGCGGGGCGCTCATTCCCCTGCGGATAACGCGTGTAATAGAACCCGCGGCCATCGCCGCTCCATGCCATATCGCCGCCAGCAGTAGCGAACTGCACCCGCGGTACAGGCTCTCCAATCTGTTTTCCACTTGCCACATCGAAGACATACAGGGCCGCATCCTCGCTGCCGCCCATACCCAGCGCCATACCCACCTTAGTTCCATCGAGCGATGGCTTATACCAGCTCGACTGAAAGACCTTGCCTTCCACCAGCGTGTTCAAATCGACCACGGTCTGTTCGCTGGCCTGGTCCTCCGGAGAGCGGAATACAACAAGCGACGCTCCCGACTTCTCCGGATCAAACTTCAAAGCGAACAGCTTCCCGCCAGCATATTGAAAATCGCCATACCGGACATGCGCCTCCTGCCGCACCTTCTTGAGAAAACTCACGATGGCTTCGCGCTGTGGCAGCTTGCTCAGATACTCCTGCGAATAAGCATTCTGCGCAGCGACCCATTCCTTCACCTTCGGATCGTCGCCATTCTCCAGCCAGCGATATTGGTCCACCACTTCCACACCGTGATACGTATCCGTAACCGGAATCTTTTCAGTCTTTGGTGGAGAAACAAGCGCTGTTTCGGTTGCAGACGACTGTGCGAATCCATGACTGGTTGCCAACAAAAGAGCCGCTGCAGCGACCGTCAAACCTCTCGTCGTCATCGGGCGATTCCTCCCTGACTTTTTTTCTTTAGACCCTGGCCCACACGTCAACCCACTGATGGGTACCCCAAGTCTCCACTGCTGCAAGTTGGTGAATACTTTATACGCTCCAGCGCTGATATTGTCCGAAGCCCCGGAAGATCGAATCCTCAGTAGTTCTGCCAAACTCAAAAAGCTGTCCATCTCCGGACGGTAAAATCCGGTTGTGGACAATCGCGAGCCCTTGCAGACCGGTCCTACTGCGCTAACTAGTTGATGGAACGTAATCTTTTCGCAAAGCGTATCTGGCAGAACAATTGCTTCTGTTCTGGGTGGATCAGCCCACGTGAGGAATCTACATGACGTCTCTGTTTCGTGACCTTCGAATCGCCGTTCGCCAACTGTTGAAGTCTCCCGGCTTTGTTGCCACTGCGGTATTCACGCTGGCGCTGGGCATCGGCGCGACCACAGCGATTTTCTCAATCGTCGAGGGAGTTCTACTGCGTCCGCTGCCATTTCCACACTCCGATCGGCTCATGGTGATAGCGGACATTCTTCAGGGCGCCAATATCGGCGGCAACGGAGAGGCTGGCGTTACTGTTCCCGACATTCGAAATTACACACGCGACACCCATAGCTTCACCAGCCTGGGCGGCTACCAGGGAGCCTCTTACGAGCTCTCCGGCGTGGGCGATCCGGCGATCATCAACGCAACACGCATGAGCGGCGGAGTTCTGCCCGCGCTCGAAGTTCAGCCGCTTCTGGGCCGCGTCTTCACCCAGCAGGAAGACGACCAGCAGCAACAGGTAGTTGTCCTCAGTTACGCCACCTGGCAGAGCCGTTTTCATGGCGATCCAAACATTCTCGGCACTAAGATTCTTCTCGACCGCAAGCCCTATGTGGTCATCGGCGTGATGCCGCGAAACTTTGAGTTCCCATTGATTCCCGGCCATCTGAACCGCAGTGAACTGTGGGTTCCGATAAGCTTCACCGCCCAGGAACTATCGCAGGGCAGCGCGGCCAACTGGAGCTACAGCATGGTTGGGCGTCTGAAGCCCGACGTCACACCGGCACAGGCCGTCGGTGATGCGGAGCGCGTCGCAAAGGAAACGATACGTAACTATCCAGCATTCATGGCCGGATTTACGATGCGTCCCGTCGTCAGGCCGCTCAATGAGGAGACGGTGGAACAGGCTCGCCCACTCATCCGCACCCTGTTTCTCGCCGTTGCCGTCGTGCTGCTCATCGCCTGTGCAAACCTCGCCGGGCTGCTGCTTGTGCGCGCCATTCGCCGTCGCCGCGAGATTGCCGTTCGCCTCGCCCTGGGTGCCAGCTCGACCACACTGCTCTGGCAGGCGATTCTGGAAAGCCTCGTGCTGAGCATAGCCGGGGGCGTTGTAGGACTGGCACTCGCAGCGATTGCACTGCGCGTAGGCATCAGCATGCTGCCCGAGACGCTGCCACGCATCAACGAAATCGGACTGGATTGGCAAGTGGTGTGCTTTGCACTTGGTCTGGCCGTGCTCACTGGAATCATCTGCGGACTCGCGCCGGCCTTTGCGGCCATCCGCACCAGCGTCAACGACTCCCTCAAAGAGGGCGGCCGCACGGGTACTGCTGGCGGCGGACATGCGCGTTTACGTTCCGCACTGGTTATCTCAGAGATCGCCATCGCTCTCGTCCTGCTGGCTGCTTCGGGCCTGCTGCTCCGAAGCTTCGAAAAGATGCGGGAGGTCGACCTCGGCTTTCAACCAGACCACACGCTGGCCGCCTCCTACACCTTGCCACGGAAGCAGTATGCAACCCAGCCCGAAGTCGACGAGTTCAACCACGAGTTGCTGCGACGTCTGCAACAACTCCCCGGCGTCAAGAGCGTGGGTATGACATCCTTTCTGCCCGCCTCCGGTAACAACAGCAACAGCGTCTTTGTGGGGGAGGGCTACGTCGCACCAAAGGACGCAGGAATGGATCTCGCCACCGTCATTCAAGTCGATGGCGATTACTTTCGCGCGATGGGAATTCCTCTCCTCAACGGACGATTTTTTACCCCGGACGATAAAGAGGGTGCTCAACTGGTCGTCATCGTAAACAGGAAGCTGGCCGAACAATCCTGGCCTGGCCAGAACCCCATCGGCAAGCGGCTACGGTTGGGAACGCAGACGATGCAGACCCCATGGGCGATAGTGGTTGGAGAAGTAGCGGATGTGAAAGAAAACTCTCCCGACCTGCCACTGAAGCAGCAATACTACACAACCGTCGATCAGGCGGAGGCGATGGCAGGATCGCTCGCATCGCCTACCGACTTGAATGGCAACGGCGGATACATCGCCCTGCGCACAGCCATGCCGCCGGAGCAGATGGAAAATGCTCTCCGCGCGACAGTGCGCTCCATCGACTCGCAACTACCGCTGACTCAGGTCCAGACCATGGAGCATGCAATCTCAGATAGCGAAGCTCCTCGACGCTTCAACACCGCACTCATCTCCTCGTTCGCCGCACTCGCAGTGTTGCTGGCGGTTCTCGGCATCTACAGCGTCATCGCATTCTCTGTCGCACTGCGTGTGCAGGAGATGGCGATTCGCATGGCCCTCGGCTCACAACGTTCCGGTATCGTCCGGCTGGTCGTCACTTCAGGAGCGAAGTTGGCCGCAATTGGCTGTGTGATCGGTTTAATCGGAGCATTCGCCGCCTCGCACCTCCTGCGCTCATTCCTCTTCGGAGTAAGCGCAGTCGATCCGCTGGTACTGGCGCTAGCCGCAGTGGTCTTACTGCTTCTAACACTGACCGCATCACTCCTACCCGCCCGTCGCGCCGCAACCGTCGACCTCACACAAACGCTACGAGCAGAATGATTTGAAGATTCAACCTGCTCGGTAGTTGCCGCAAACGACGTTTCTGGAACGGTACACGTTGTTTGCCTGGGGCCGACGAAGCGGGTAATCTATACCGTATTTCTGGCGGTAGCTGCCTGCGAAGTTGGGTTGTCGGAACCTAGCGCCAAATTAGCTGAACGATGCCTGCCCGCGTTCGAGTCGGGAGTAGTATGACGGGATAACAGGCAGGTACGAATGCGTACAACTCCGCAATCGATCGAACCGGATGACTCAGCCAACTCTGGTCAATCTCCGCGTCTCCGCCCCTGGAGGTTTCTGGATCTCTTTCGTCAGGCCACTTCACGTATGCTTATCCGCGCCGCAATCGCCACAGCAATTGCGTGGGTTCCATTGGCAGTACTTTCGGTATTGCACGGGCACGTGGCGTTCTTATCGTTCCTCACGGACTTCGCCATGCAATCTCGCATACTGATCATAGTTCCCGTGCTGATACTGGGTGAGTCGGCCGTGCGCGCCCGCTATGCCCTGGTGGCGCATCATTTCGAGACATCGCTAATTGCAGACAACGAGCAATCCAAATTTTATTTGCGATGGAGATCCTACGAGAACCTCATAGACTCTACCGCTGTCCGAGTACTGTTGCTGTTGCTGACGTACGCCTTAGCGGCGTGGCTGAGCGAGTTCTCTGCCGGAGGGGCTCTGAGTTCCCGAACTGGTGGAAAGGCAACTGCGGTTTCAGGTTTTTCTCATTCGCCGGCACGTGGGCAATGTTTATCAGCTATCCAATTCTCGTCTACCTCACGCTTGTATGGCTCTGGAGACAACTAATGTGGGCGCGGTTCCTGCGATCGACGACCCAGCTGAACCTTCGTCTTATCGCAGCTCATCCGGACCACTTGGGAGGGTTGGGATTTCTAGAAGCAGCGCTTCTGGGGCAGCTTCCTTTCAGCTTCTGCCTGGGCGTTGGGTTGGCAGGCGCTATAGCGAACCGGGTGTTTCACGAAGGGCAAAAGGTGCTTGCATATCGCTTCCTTGCGCCCGCTCTGATCGCAGTCGCGCTATTGATATCGGTGGCGCCGTATTTTTTATTCACACCGACCCTAATGCAAATGAGACGCCGGGGCATGCTGAGGTATGGTGCCTTTGCGCGTGCCGTGGGGGAACAGTTTGAGCAGAAGTGGCTGAATCGCACCGATGGCCTGAATGAAGATGTTCTGCAGACTCAAGACTTCTCCGCTACCTGTGATCTTTATTCGGTCGTCCATAACATCGAGGAGATCCGCATCGTGCCTGTCGCCGCAATCAATGTCTACGTCTTCGTGATCGCCGCCTTGATCCCATGTATTCCGGTATTTATTGCCGCCATACCATTAGACGTCCTCATGAAGGCTGCCATGAAGCTGCTGGTCTAGACTGCAATCGCGTTTAGAGATCCGAGAAGTCAGGATTTAGCCCCTCTTCAGAGGTCCCTCGGAAACTCCGCCTCAACCTCAACTGCAAAGTCTCATTCGTGGCTAACTGCTAAACTTCAAAGTCGCAAGAATCACTCTTATGCCCGAACTCAAAACCATCGCAGTCCTCGGCGCCGGAACCATGGGCAATGGTATAGCCCACGTCTGCGCGCGTTCCGGTTTCAACGTTGTCCTCTGTGACATCCAGCAAGCCTTCCTCGACCGCGGCCTCGCCACCATCGAGAAAAACCTAGCCCGCGAAGTAGCCAAAGAAAAACTCACGCAGGATCAGGCCACACAAGCACGAGCACGCATCACCCCAACCCTCGATCGCGACACCCTCAGCATCTGCGATCTCGCCATCGAAGCCGCCAACGAGCAGTTCGAAATCAAATCCGCCCTCTTCAAAGACCTCGACCGTATCCTCCCACCCGAAGCCATCCTCGCAACCAACACCAGCTCCATCTCTATCACCAAGATCGCCGCGCAGACAAAGCGTCCCGAGCAAGTCATCGGCATGCACTTCTTCAACCCCGTGCCGGTCATGCAGCTCGTCGAAGTCATCCGCGGTCTGCAAACCTCGCAGATCACCTTCGACACCGTCCACGCACTCTCGCAACGGCTAAACAAAACCCCCGTCGAGGTCAACGACGCCGCAGGCTTCGTCTCCAACCGTGTCCTCATGCCGCTCATCAACGAGGCCATCTACGCCGTCATGGAAGGCGTTGCCACACCGGAAGCCGTCGACAAAGTCTTCCAACTCGGCATGGCCCACCCCATGGGGCCTTTGACCCTGGCCGACTTTATCGGTTTAGACGTCTGCCTCGACATCATGCGCGTCCTCGTAGCCGGTCTCGGCGACCCCAAATACCGCCCCTGCCCCTTACTCATCCGCATGGTCGACGCCGGTTGGCTGGGCCGCAAATCCGGCCGCGGCTTTTACACCTATTCCTGATCCCGGTTCACAGCGGATCTGTGTTAACCCAACCCGATGGTGGCGTCTTATACCCAAGCATTCGTCGTAATTGATGCTGTAGCCTGCGCAGCTTCCTCGAAAGCCATGGGCGAACTTCGGCCCTGATCTGGAGCCACGGCCAGAGCTTTTGATATACCGTCTCCGGCAGCCACATCTCCTGTCGAATCTCCATCAGCTGGTCGATCAATCGATCAAACACCTTCTCCGGTGCGAAGAACTCCTCCCATGCCGCGCGCGCCCGCTGGCCCCGCTCAGCGCTCTCCGCCATATGCTGTTCCAGCACCTCCGGTAAACGGGCATAGTCCTTCTCAGGAATCTGCAGCAGGAAAGAATCCCAGTCCGGACCGGCCGGTAACGCATATCGGTCCGCAAGCAGAACCGGCGCCACCCCCATCTCCATCACCTCAAACAACCGTATGCTGCCAAAGCCCGCACCTCGCGGACACAGCGCAAAGTGCGATCGTGCAAGCGTGTCCGCATAGTCGCGCTGCGCCTGCTCCCGATCCACCTCACTGTCGCTCCAGTGACGGTACCTTGTCGTATCCCGGATCAACACGTCCGGTCGGTTATAGGGTTCATCGATCAATCGGGCTCGCACTCTGCAGTCTCTCCGTCCCATGAAGCAGAAGAGAAGGTCCTTTCGCTCCCCATGTCGATACCGAATATATGAATTCTGTGCGCTGATATAACGCGAAACATAGACGTCGCTCCGCGTCCGGCGCAAACTCAATAGCTTCGCCTTTGCTCCGCTGCAATACACTCCGGGGCCGTAAGGAACCACGGCATCGATCTCCGAATACACCATCGTTTTTTCACGATAATCTCGCAAAAAAACATTCCTTCGTGCCTCTTCTAACGAGGTCAGGTCGCCCACCAGTAAGATCATCTCCGCGGACACAGGATCATCCACCAGGCTGTGTTTGCCGCTGGACCTTCTATGCATAGCCTGCATCTCGCCAAATCGTAAAAGGCTCTTTTCAGAGTCATTGGCCAGAGCAAGATGTATCTTCATGTGCTCAGTCTATCGGATTGCCAAATTGGGAGTCGCGGATTCTATTTCCACTCGCAATAAGGCATCTGGCTGTCTATCGTGCGCGGTCTCTAGTAATCTCTAATTTTCATCAGCGTGACACATTGCGAATCGCTGTAACCGAAGACAACGTAAGAGGAGGTTGAATGTCGCAAGAACTTTACTTCGAAGACTTCTACGTAGGCCAGAAGATGAACTCCCTCGGCAGTGCCAAGGTCACCGCAGAAGAGATCAAAGAATTCGGCCAGAAATACGACCCCCAACCTTTCCATCTTGACGAAGCTGCCGGCGAAGGTTCCTTCTTCAAAGGTCTCGCTGCCTCAGGCTGGCTCACTGCCGCCATCGTCATGCGCCTCCGCGTCCAATCCATCACGGTAGCTGGAGGCATGATCGGCGCTGGAGTCGAAGAGATGCGCTGGACCCAGCCGGTCCGTCCTGGCGACTCCATCCGCACCGAGATCGAAGTCATCGGCGTCCGCCAATCCAACTCTCGCAAAGACTACGGCGTCGTCCGCACCCGCACTCTCGCTTACAACCAGCGCAACGAGGTCGTTCTCCGCAGTACCGTCAACTTCCTCGCCCCACTCCGCCACCCCGTGAAGTCATGACCGACACCGAACGCGCCGCTCTCCAATCGCAAATCGACCAGGTAGTCGTCCTCGAAACCGTTCAGGGCGACCGCCTCCTCGTGAAGATCCTCTTCGTCTTCGACGAGGGCGAAACCCCTGACCTCTTCTGCGTCGAAGTCGAACCTGGCCCAACCGGCGATTACGTCGAGAAGGGAACCACCGGCCACTCCATCCTCCTCTCCGACATCGCCAGCGTAAAACCGCCCTCCGCCTGAACCAAACCAGTTACTCCCCCACGAAACCCACAACTAACAGGCGTATCCTAGCCAAATGATGCGAATGACAGTGCTAGCCTCCGGGTCCAAGGGCAACAGCACAGTCATCTCTTCTTCCCGCACCCGCATCCTCGTCGACGCCGGCCTCTCCTGCCGCGAGCTCCTCAAGCGCATGAACCTCGCCGGCGAAGACCCAACCCAGCTCGACGCCATCCTCATCACCCACGAGCACCAAGATCACATAGCCGGCCTGGGCGTCCTCGCCCGCCGCCTCAACATCCCCGTCTACTTCACCGAGCCCACCCACCGCGCCTGGGTCCGCATGATGACTCCGCGCACCACCATGACCTACGCCAAGTGGCTCGATCACGTCCAGCGCGAAAAAGAATCCCGCGCGGCAGCCGTCGCCGCCCAAACCTACGACATCGCCGCCGAAGCAGCCTCCATCGCCAGCGTCTACGCCGAAGCCCGCGAAGCAGCTGAATCCGACTCCGACGCCCTCTGCGACCCCGACGCCACCCCAAGCCCCACCAAGGCCGAACCCACCCATCTCCCCGCCGTCGAGTTCTTCCACTCCGGCACGCACTTCTGCATCGGCGACATCGATATCGCCCCCTTCACCATCCCCCACGACGCCGCCGACCCCTGTGGCTTCGTCTTCACCTCCGAGGGCATCCGCATGGCCGTCGCCACCGACCTCGGCTACATGCCCCCCAACGTCAAAGCCGCCCTCAAGCGCATCGACGTCCTCCTCCTCGAATCCAACCACGACCTCGAGATGCTCAAGGATGGCCCGTACCCTTGGTCGGTCAAACAGCGCGTTCTCTCCCGCGTCGGCCACCTCTCCAACCACGCCACCGCCGAGTTCCTCCAGAAGGACTATGACGGCACCGCCGCCTGGATCATCCTCGGCCACCTCTCCGAGTCCAACAACGCCCCCGAGCTCGCCCGCATCGCTGCCGAGCAGGCTCTCGCGAACCACCCTACACTGCTCGGTAATCGGATTCTCCTGGCCGAGCAGGGTACCCCGCTTGAGTCCATCCGCCTCTAAAAAAATTGCGCCAACGTCACTTTATTTTGTTGCACTTATCCGCGATTCAATGTAACTTGCCTCATACTCAAAGTTACTACCCGGTTAATCTTTCCGCTTTCTTCGGCTATCCAGACAAGGTAGAATGAAGTCTGATTAAGACCATGAGTAAAGCCGCATTATCCTATTCCGCTAGCCGCCGAAACCGCTCAACGACCTGCATCGATCAGGTGGTTGGCGACATCCTCTCCGGCTGGCGTTACGACATCTCTGGTCTCTCCCCAGCCATGCGTAAGGACTACGATCAGCACCTCGCCGACTGCGCCCATTGCCGCCGCCGTCAGCACGTAGCCCGTACCATCGACGTTCTCCTCATCATCGTCAGCACGCTTTCGATCGCGGCCTTTCTGCTCGCTGCCGTCATCATTCATCGGCTTGAGATCGTCGCCCACATCGGCACGGTACGTCTCCATCTCAACCAGGCCCACGTCATCGCCATCTCGCTTGAAGCCGTCGCTGTAACTGGCATCGCGGTCTCTGCTCTCCTCTGGCTTCTGGTCGCCATCGCAACCCCTCTCCCCGGCTTCCTCGGAGACATCGTTCAACAACGCATCCCAGCCGACATCCGCGACCGCTTCACCAAGAACGAAAACGTCGCCTAAAAGGCGAGAATCGGACATACGGAATAGCAAACGGTAAGTTTTGCTGCCCATGCTTTTTGCTTTCTCTTCCCTCTTCCTTTTCCCTCTTCCCTCCCTCCATTTGCCACCCACTTCGCGCCACGATAGCGTAGAAGACAATACTCATGTCACTAGACCCTCATCCTGAAGGCGAGATCCTCCCGCCGCAATACGTCGAAGCGCCCGCGCGCCCCATGCCCGACTACGCCGAGGAGCAGACCCGTGTCAGCCACCGCGGCCGTAGCTTCTTCCGTGCTCCCGGCACCTACACCCTCGTCGCCATCAACTGCGCCGTCTTCCTCTGGATGATCCTCCACGGAGTCTCCGCCACCTCGCCTGCGCCCGCCCAACTCGTCCACTTCGGAGCCAACGTCCCCATCCTCGTCGTGCACGGCGAGTGGTACCGTCTCCTCACCGCTACCTTCGTCCACGTCGGCATCATCCATCTCGCCACCAATATGTGGTGCCTCTGGAACCTCGGCCTGCTTGGCGAGCCGCTCCTCGGCCCCCTGGGATTAGTCGCCGTCTACTTGATCACCGGCATCGCCGGCAACCTGCTCAGTCTGGGCATTAACATGTCCCAGCACGACTACATCTCCGTCGGTGCCGGAGCCTCGGGCGCCGTCTTCGGCATCGCCGGCATCCTCATCGTCCTGCTCTCCAACCACAAGCTCCCCATCCCCATCTACGAACTCAAGCGCCTCCGCCGTTCGGTCATGCAGTTCGCCGCCCTCAATCTCATCATTGGCCTCAGCACCGCTATCGTTCCCGTTGGCATCCGCATCGATAACAGCGCACATCTCGGTGGCTTTCTCAGTGGTCTCGGTCTCGGCGTCCCTCTCGTGCCCCGCATGACCAGCGGTCGCACCCGCTATCTCAAGCGTCAAAAGTTCACCTTCGCCCTCGCGGCCTTTTCTCTTATTCTCTTCGGCTATTTCATCCTCGTGCTCTTCACCAGGCGCTAAATCGACCTCGCTCTCTTCCCACCCACAGAAGATTTGTGGTTCACTTCTGCATGGCCAAAAATCAAACTCGCCGTGACTTCTTTTTGACCGCGCCTCTAGCGGCCGCAGCCACTCTATCCCTCTCTGAATCTTTGCTTTCCTCCTCTGCCGCCGAAGCCCAGTCGATCCCCGCCGGCCAGTTCCAGCTCTTCACCGCCGCCAACCTCGCAAGCATCGTAAGAGGCCTCCAGGCATCTCCCGGCAACGACCAGCTCTCCGGCTCCAAGACCACCCCCTTCACCGCCGTCATCACCGTCGAAACCAACAAGAGCGCCAAAGAGTTCGAGTACCACGAGCACCGCGACCACATCTTCCAGATCATCGACGGCTCCACCCAATACGAGCTAGGCGGAACCCCCCAAACCCCACGCAGCAACGGCCCCGGCGAGTGGCTCGCCCCCGTCTCCGACGGAGCCCGCTCTCTCACCCTCAACAAGGGAGACATGCTCATCATCCCGCGCGGCATGCCCCACAAGCGCAGCACCCCCGGCACCGTCACCCTAAGCCTCATCTCCATCCAGGACGTTCCAAGGGCATAGCTAGCCGTTTTTGCCTTCTCTTCACACAGCCCCAACCGATCGGGTGCCCCATCCATGTCGCGGTCTCATCGCGACATGGGTGGGAATGAACAACCTTCCCCATCCAGCCTTTTGCTTGTTCTTGCTTCTCATTTGGCCCCAACCGATTGGGTGCCCCATCCATGCCGCGGTCTCATCGCGACATGGGTGGGAATGAACAACCTTCCCCATCCAGCCTTTTGCCGTTGCTTGTTTCCTCTCCCAGCCCGCAATCGGGCAAGCCAAAAAAGAAAGAGGGGGAGCCGCAAAGCTCCCCCTACGCGTGAAAGTGTTTTGTCCTTCTACTCCCTATTCCCTACACCCTACTCCCTGCTTTTAGCTCATCGTCGTCTGGGCAAATTTCCTCACCATAGCCAGCAGCAACCGCCGGTCGCTCTCGCTCAAATGTGCCGAGTACCGCTGCACCTGTGTCAAAAACCTTATCTCGTCCTCACCCAGGTTCAGCGACGACATCTCCTTCGCCACCACCTCTTCGGCAAAAAACTCCGACAGTTGTAAATCCAGCGCCCGCGCAATCTTCTGCAGCGTCTCCAGCGAGGGCACCGTGTGCCCATTCTCTACGCGAGACAAATAGCACCGCAGCAGTCCGGTCCGCTTTTCGATGTCGCCCTGCGACATCCCTTTTTGCAGCCGATAGCCTCGGATCGTGGTGCCGATATTCATCGCAATTGAGAGAGCCTCTACAGATTCGCTCTCCATACCAGCAGGAATTGTTTGCATGTCAGCCATTAGCCACAAAGTAAACAGATACAAGCACTTGGTCAATCCCTAACTTGGCATCAACACCGATTCCCGTACCTGCCCAGGTTCATCCAGAGTCAGTTACCCCAAAAACCTTAACCCTTACTTTAACCCGGGCAAGGTCTGGAACCATCACCAACATTACCAAAATACTTACTAACCCAAAAGTAAACACTTGCCGTTGTTGTTGCTCTTTTGTTTGTCATCCCGTAGGGATCTGCGGTTGCCGTTGGTTTCCTCTTGTCATTGCCTCTCCTCCCTTACTCCACCCACCCCAAACGTCATCTCGACCGAAGGCGGTGCTTTTGCCGCCGTAGTGGAGAGATCCCTGTATTTTCGCTTTGCCGTTGTCTGTTTTCCTTTTCCATCGCCGAAAGACCCAAAAACAACAACCGAACAAGGCACTAAGAATCAATAACTTAAAAAAATATTCCCAAATTTCCTCAGCAAAACCGTATGTCAAGTCCCAAAGCCAGATAACTCCATTCCTATCAACAACATGTGCATTGCGCAGGAGTTATCTTCAATCCCATACAATTGAATTAGAGATAAAAAAAGGCCCCAGCCGAAGCTGGGGCTTTTGCATTAACCCATAACTCTTTTATTTGGACGAATTTACCCGTAACCCATTTGGTTGCACGAATTTAGCGAAAACAAAATCGCTAAGTCGTTGCAACCATTCGACTTTTAAGCACATACCCCCCAGGGGGGTACACCCATAGGAGAAAGCCAATGCAATACGAACTCTGCCGACACATCAAGGCCAACGGAATCCAGTGCAAAGCACCTTCACTCACTGGCCAGGAGTGGTGCTACTTCCACAACCGCCTTCACCAGCGCCACAGCAACTATCGCCACACTGCCGCCACCCGGGGCTACCTCCTTCCCGGCCAGCACATCCAGCTCACAGCCCTCGAAGATCGCGAATCCGTCCAGGTCGCGCTCTCCGTCGTCATCAACGCCCTCGCTACAGGCCACCTTGATACCAAACGCGCCACCGCGCTGCTCTACGGCCTCCAGCTCGCCGCCACCAACTCCGCCCACATCCGGGCCGAACCCTACGCCCCCAACGTCGTCCGTAGTCTCCACTCCACCCCCGACGGCCTCGACCTCGCTGAACCCGGCGCTGTCCTCGAGATCGCCGAATACGAAGAGGACGAAGAAGATGAGGACGACGAATACTAAAACCCTTTAATTCATGCGAATGATTCATAAGAATCGTCTACGATGGGGTCGCATTTCAGACCCCTCTAACCTCAGCAACGAACAGGAGCAATCCAGCACGATGGCAAACCCGATCGATCTGTCAGTCACCACACCTGTCACAACGACAAAGCGAGCAAACCCCGCTCCTCTCGGCCTTGCCGGTTTCGGCCTCACTACTGTCGTCCTCAGCTGCATCAACGCCGGCCTTCTCCCTCCGGCAGCCGTACCCGTCGTCGTCCCCCTGGCCTTCGCCTACGGAGGAGTCGCACAGCTCATCGCCGGCGTCCTCGAGTTCAAAACCGGCAACACCTTCGGCATGGTGGCCTTCACCTCCTACGGCCTCTTCTGGTGGTGGTTTGCCTTCCTCAAGTGGACCACCGGATCAGGCTGGCTCACAGCCCCACCCGCCTCCGCCATAGCCGTCACCCTTCTGATGTGGGGAGTCTTCACCTTCCTGCTCTGGCTCGTCACCTTCCGCCTGAGCAAGGCAGTCTGGAGCATCTTCCTCCTGCTCTGGATCACCTTCTTCCTGCTGGCCTGGGGAGACTTCGGCTACATGATCGGCCCACTCCGCTGCACCGTCATCGGCGGATACTTCGGCCTCCTGACCGGCCTCGACGCCCTCATAGTAGCTTTCATCGAAATCCTCAACGCAACCGCCAACCGCGAAGTCATCTCCCTCGGCCGCCCCATTCTCCGGTGAAGGGAAGCGCGCTAATCATCCCCGAAAAGCACGAAACAGTATCCGTCGCTTTTCCAACCTATAACCTGCGTCATCTCGACCGAAGGCGTGCTCAACTTAAGAACTACGTCATCTCGACCGGAGGCGTGCTCAACTTTAAGAACTACTTCATCTCAACCGGAGGCGGCGCTTTCGCCGCCGTAGTGGAGATATCTCTGTATTTCGCAGTTGCAATTGCTGTTGCTTGTTCTCTCATTCTGACCAATACAGCACGGGTGCCCCATCCATCGCAGTCTCATCGCGATGGGTGGGAATGTAATCCTCTTCCCGGCCAGCAGTTGCCGTTGCTGTTGGCGTTGCTTTTGCTGTTGTTGCATCTGTTTTTGTCGTCATTCTGAGCGCAGCGAAGAATCCCTGTATTTGTTCTTGCCGTTGCTGTTGTTCTTGCCGTTGTTGTTGTTCTTGCCGTTGCTGTTGTTCTTGCCGTTGCTGTTGTTCTTGCCGTTGCTGTTGTTCTTGCCGTTGCTGTTGTTCTTGCCGTTGCTGTTGTTCTTGCCGTTGCTGTTGTTCTTGCCGTTGTCTTCCAACCAAAAACAAAAGCGCCGATGGCCCAAGCCATCGGCGCTTCCACAAACAACGACTACTTCTTACCGCGAACCACTTCCTTCGCCTGCGCCTCGCCATTAACAGGCACAGCCGGAACATCAACATCGGAGCTCGCTCCCGCAATCCCAAGCTTCTTGCGAATCTCGGCATCAACGCGACCGAACACCTCCTTGTTCTCCTTCAGGAAGTTCCGCACATTCTCGCGTCCTTGCCCGATACGCTCGCCCTGATAGCTGTACCAGGCACCGCTCTTGTCCACGACGTTATGCAGCACCGCCAGATCGAGAACATCGCCTTCACGCGAGATGCCCTCGCCATACAAAATATCGAACTCGGCATCGCGGAAGGGAGCCGCAACCTTGTTCTTCACAATCTTCACCTTGGTGCGCGACCCGACAACCGAATCGCCATCCTTCACCGCACCAATGCGCCGAATATCAATACGAACGGAGGAATAAAACTTCAAAGCCTTACCGCCCGTAGTCGTCTCAGGATTGCCGAACATAACGCCAATCTTGTCGCGAATCTGATTGATGAAGATCAGGCAGGTTCTGGACTTCGAGACCGTTCCGGTCAGCTTGCGCAGCGCCTGGCTCATCAGCCGAGCCTGCAGACCCATATGCGAATCGCCCATCTCGCCATCGAGCTCAGCCTTCGGCACCAGCGCCGCAACGGAGTCGACCACGAGCACGTCAATCGCATTCGACCGAACTAGAGCCTCGACGATTTCCAGCGCCTGCTCGCCGTAGTCCGGCTGGCTCACCAGTAGATTGTCGATATCAACCCCAAGCTTGGCGGCATACGCAGGATCGAGAGCATGCTCCGCATCCACAAACGCCGCCAGACCACCAGACTTCTGCGCCTCGGCGATGATCTGCAGCGTAATCGTCGTCTTACCCGAAGACTCCGGCCCAAAGATCTCAATTACGCGGCCACGCGGCACGCCGCCCACACCCAACGCAGCATCAAAGGAGATCGACCCTGTAGAAATGACCGAAATCGGCACAACATCCTTCGATCCCAACCGCATGATCGAACCCTTGCCAAACTGCTTTTCCAGCCCGGATAGGGCCAGCTCTATTGCTTTGCTACGGTCATCTGCCACGTCGTGTTTCTCCTAATGAAGTCAAAGCGGATTCTAGCATTTAAATTTGAAAAAGCAAATAAAAGGCGAATACAACTATCGTCGTAGCAGATCGATCGGCTCATTCACATCCTCGATCCGAAACAACTTCGCCAGCGAAGGATGTTTCGCCTCAACAGCTTTGAACATCTCCCACGCAACGCGCCGATAACTGAAATGCCCAGCAACTCCCGACCGCAGCTCCGAGATATAAAGCGCTTCGGAGAAGTCCATCTTGAACATCGATCTGCAACGCGTTCCCAACGGCAAGCAATACTGAGCCGACTGCGCAGCCTCAGCCAAACCCGAATCCCGCAACTCACGATAAGCCGCGAAAGCCGCATTCATCGCATCGGTATAAAGTCCTTCCAATCCAGCTTCCGCCAGCGTCGGTTGTCCAGGACAGATCGGCTCCTCATAACCATGAACATTGGTATAAGGCTGAAGCAGCTGCACGCAGCGACGATGTCGATGCATATCACGGAAACCGCCAATATCCATCAGGATGTCGAAGCGCAAGCTGTGACCAGCGCTGAACGCTCTCAGGAGCTCGTCGTGTCTTCCACGATGCTTTGTGCCTAGCTCGATCAGCTCGGTGACGCGTGAGGCGCTTAGCGCGGCTACGTTGCTGCGGAGCTGGCGATACGAGTAATGACAATGCGGATAGAGGAGCGAAGTGGCTAGCTCGACTTCCAGGGATTCAGCGTCGTCGAGAAGGTCGACGACTGGAGCTGGATCGATTGGTTGATCGTGCATCAGCTCGGCTGCTGCGGATGTTAGCTCTTTGCGGCTGCTGGATTGATAGGCGTTTTCGGCTGCGTATTTCACCAGTGTTGGAGCTGTCTTGATGGGGCGAAGAAGGGCTTCTGCGGCGCGTTCGCCGCAGTTTGGATCGACTGAGCTGATCTCTTCGCAAAGGACTTGTGCGGCTGAGTGTTGAACGTTCCAGGCAGGTTCGGTTGCGGCGATGCGGAGCTTTTCGGCGATCTCGCGGACTTCGGCGAATTCGCTGGTTAGGAGGCGCGAGACTTGGGTTTCGAGGGTTCTTGCGTTGACGATTTGGCCGAGCGAAGTGTTGGTTGCTAGCGGAAGAAGATAGCGCGCGACGTCGAAGGCTCGAGCTTTGAGGGTTCGCTCGTAGGCTTCGGGCTTCATCGTTTCAGGCTGTGGAATCGCGGTTTTTAGCGCTTCCAGCATTTTTTGGCCGATGTCGTCGTAGGCTTGGAACATTGCCTTCGATTGCGTCGGTGTAGGCCGGGGTTTTTTCGCCGAGGTTTGGTGTGAACCAGCCGGAGGTGCGGAAGTTCTGATAGCGTGTCGAGCGCTCCTGGCCGTCCCAGCGCTGCTCGTCGACGAGCTCGATGGCGGCGAGGAGCGAGAGTCGCTCGATGGCGAAGGGGATGTGTGCCAGGTCGGCGATGGAACGGTGGCCGTACTGGAAATAAAACGTGTTGAGAAACTGTTCGGCGCGCTGGGAACTGATCTCGGCGAGCGACTCCTTCATGGTGAGCGCGGACCGGGAGTACTTGGCCATGGCGTAGGCCAGGACTTCGGGGTCGGCACCGTGGATCGCGTAGACGTCGGTTGCGGCTGACTTCTTCTCTTGCTCGGACATTGCAACTCAGGATACGTTATGCGCCTGAGGATGTTGGGGACGCCCGATTTCTATCCTGATTCGTATAATGCGGAAGCACTGTTTTTACGGAGGTTCATGAGCACTTTAGCGGGTCGTATTGCGTTGGTTACGGGAGCGTCGCAGGGAATCGGGCGCGCCTGTGCGTTGGAGTTGGCGAAGGCTGGAGCCACGGTTGCGCTGGCTGCGAGAAACGTTGAGAAGTTGGGCGAGGTTGCGGCGGAGATCGTCGCCGCCGGCGGAACGGCTCATGCGTTTGCGCTCGATGTCTCGAGCGAGGAGTCGATCAAAGAGTGCGCCAAGGCTGTGATTTCGCAGTTTGGCGGTGTACATATCCTGGTGAATAACGCCGGGATTACGCGGGATATTCTTGCGCTGCGGATGAAGCGTAAGGACTGGGACGACGTGCTGATGACCAACCTTACGGGCGCGTTTTTGCTGACACAGGCAGTGATGTCCTCGATGGTGAAGGGCCGCTGGGGACGAGTGATCAACATCACCTCGGTTGTGGGTGAGACCGGGCAGGCCGGGCAGGCGAACTATGCTGCCTCGAAGGCCGGGATGATCGGGCTGACGAAGTCGCTGGCCCGGGAGTTGGCAAGCCGGTCGGTTACGGTGAATGCTGTGGCTCCGGGGTACATTGAGACGGCTA
The DNA here is from genome assembly GCA_963831665.1 of uncultured Acidobacteriaceae bacterium. Taxonomy (GTDB): domain Bacteria; phylum Acidobacteriota; class Terriglobia; order Terriglobales; family Acidobacteriaceae; genus Edaphobacter. The sequence continues at coordinate 354,888 of CAWHRG010000002.1, forward strand.
TGACCGCCATCCTGACAGAGGACCAGAAGAATGCGATGACGCAGCATATTCCGCTGGCTCGGGTGGGGACCGATATGGATATTGCTCATGCCGTTGCCTTTCTTGCCTCGGAGGAGGCGGGTTATATTACCGGTCACACTCTGGATGTGAATGGCGGGATGTATATGGGGTGACCCCCCCCGCTGTACCCCCGCGTAAACGGTTTTGAATCAGCAACTTGGCTCGTTTTATGTTTTCAAATTCGTCATTCTAAATGGGTTATGGGTAAATTCGTCCAAACAAAAGGGTTATGGGTTAATGGGGAAAGCCCCGGTCTTTGGCCGGGGCTTTTTCTGATTTCTAAGTTAATTATAGCGGATTGGAGATAACCTTTTTGCAGTGGGTATGTTATTGATGGATATGGAGTTAGGTGGTTTTTGGACTTGACATGTGATTTTACTGGGAATTTTGGAGAAATTATTTTCAAGTTGTTGATTATGAGTGGTTTGTTTTGACTTGGCTTTGTCTTTCAGCATGTGGGTTGGAAGGAAAGAACAGAGCAAAAAGCAAGGGCAACGGCAGGGTGGTGGAAACCTGCTGTTGCCCTTTGTCTTTCTCTGTCTGATGTCTGTTGGTTAGAAGTTCAGGTCGAAGGGTTCGTCTGTCTCGACGATTGTGTCGAGTGGGGGGAGCGGGGGTAGGGTGAGTTGGCTTTGGGGGCCCATCGGGTTTCCGGGGGTGGGTGGGCCGTCGGGTCTCTGCCGGTCGCGGAACATCATGCGGCGGTTGCCGCGCTCTTCGGCCTGGAGCTTGGTCCATTGGTCGGGGGTGAGGACGGTGCGGATGCCGAGGAGCATTCTGGCGTTGGCTTTTTCAAGCTCGGCGCGGGCCTGGGCGGCTTTGTCGATCTGGGCCAGGACCTTGTTGGTGTCGGGTGGGTTGGCGGCGAGCATGGGCTCGAGCACGACCTCCTGCTTTTCGACTTCGGCTTTGAGGTCAATGAGCTGGAGACGGCTCTGCTGGAAGATGTCGTCCATGCGTTTCTGCTGGTCGGGAGTGATGGAGAGTTTTTGAATGATGTCGGGGTTCTTCCACCAGATTCCGGGGGGTCCTATGCGGAGGCGGGAGCGGGTGTCATCCATGGTGATTACGTGCTGGAAGGACATTTTGCGCGGTTGACCGGAGGGGCGATCGGGCGGAGGTGGTGGTGTGGGTGTGGCGTCGGGCTGCTGGGCTACGGCGAAGGAACCCATGAGAAGAGATGCGAAGGCGATGGCGAGAAGAGGCTTGCGTGTCATGTCAGTTCCTTTGGGATGGAGAAGTGGAGGTGGTTGCAGCAGAGCTGGCTGTGGGGTCTGCCAGCGGTTGCATGGGCGAAGGGATGGGGGCGGAGATCTCCTGGTTAATCTCTTCGAGGAGGGCTTCGTCGGACTGTAAGTTTGTTGCCGGTTTGATGGTGGAGACTGAAGAGACGGGCGCACTGGAGGTTAGCCGGTGCAGAGTGATGGGAAGTGCGGCAGCGATGCAGAGGGCGGCCGCGGCGGCCCAATAGATGGGTTGAATGATGGTTTTGGACGGAGCTGGAGTGTCGACTATGCGGAGTTGGGCGAGCTGCTGTTGGGCGTATGAGGTGGAGGTTTTGTGGAAGAGAGAGATCGAGGTGCGCAGGTTGGCCAACTCCGCTGAGCAGGAGGGGCAGTTGCCGAGATGATGCTGCAGGGCAGTGAAGTCGCTGCTGAGGGGATGCGGGGAGCGGGCGAGGAGGATGTCGCAGAGTTGCTCGTGAGTGAGATGGGGGGTCATAGGGTGTCCTTGAGCGGGGAATTGTGGCGGGCCCGGATGATGGCGAGAGCTCTGTAGAGGTGGCTCTTGACGGTGCTGATGGGCAGGCCGGTGGTGGTGGCGATTTCGGCGAGGTCGAGCTCCTCGACAAAGCGGAGGAGAAAGATGGTGCGCTGGCGCTGGGAGAGCTGGGCTACGGCGTCCCAGACGATGGCCAGCTGCTCTTTGGCGACGAGGCGGTCTTCGAGCGGAGCTGTCGCGGTTGGGGATGTGTTCGGATACGTCGGAGACGTCGACTGCAGCGGCTGAGGCGCGCTTCCAGAAGCGGAAGCGCTGGGTCCGGGTGTGATCGCGGAGGAGATTGAGGGCGATGCGCATGAGCCAGGTGGCGATGGAACAGTCTTCGCGGAAGGAGGCGCGGGAGAGCCAGGCGCGAAGGAAGGTCTCCTGGGTAAGGGTCTGGGCGATGTCGTTGTCGCGGGTGGAGATGAGAAGAAAACGGAAGATGCGCTGCTCGTAGAGGGAGATGATGGAGTCGAGGTCGTCGAAGGGTGTGGCGAGGGACTGGTCTGTTGCGGTGAGGACGTCCGAGATGGCTTGGGCTGGCATGGTTGCGGCTACCGGGTCTCCGTTACTGGGTTCCATCTGCTATCAGGACAGACGTTGGGGTTAGCGGGAAGACTACAGGATTGAGGATTTTTTTCGATGGAAAAAGGTATGCTGCTGATGATGCATACCGTAAAAGCTATCTATCCGGGGACGTTTGACCCGCTGACGAATGGGCATCTCGACCTGATTGCGCGGGGATCGAAGATTGTGGACGAGCTGGTGGTGGCGATTCTGCGCAACTCGGACAAGGGGACGCCGCTGTTTACGGTGCCGGAGCGGGAGGAGATGATCGCTGAGGCAGTGCAGGGGTTTGGCAACGTTTCGGTGACGACGTTCAATGGGCTGCTGGTGGATTTTGCGCGGCAGCAGGGAGCGAAGGCCGTGCTGAGGGGGATTCGGGCTATCAGCGACTATGAGTATGAGTTTCAGATGGCGATGATGAACCGGAAGCTGGATCCTGAGCTGGAGACGCTGTTTATGATGCCGGCGGAGAAGTATACGTATGTGAGTTCGCGGCTGATCAAGGGGGTTTTTCAGCTGGGCGGGGATGTTACGGCGCTGGTGCCGCCGCTGGTGGTGGAGCGGTTGAAGGCTAAAGTTCCCGGGCGGGTTTAGGTAGGTGCTTTATCTCGCGGGGTAAATCTGACACACTAGTGGTATGAGCGCAACGGCAACTGCTACGAAGGTATTTGCGGACCGGATCGGCCGCATTGAAGTTTCAGCAACTATGGCTATCACGGCTGCGGCCCTGAAGCTGAAGTCTGAGGGTGTGAACCTGGCGGACTTTGGTGCGGGTGAGCCGCACTTTGCTACGCCGCGGCATATCAAGGACGCCGCGATTGACGCGATTGAGAAGAACTTTACGCGGTATACCAACGTCGCCGGTATTCCGGAGGTGCGGAAGGCGATTGTGGATCGTCATGCGTGCGACTTCGGCGTCGAACTATACGCCGGAGGAGTGCGTGTTTACGACGGGCGGTAAGCTGGCGCTGTTCAACGCGATCCAGGTGCTGGTGGACCACGGCGATGAGGTGATTCTGCCGGTGCCGTACTGGGTTTCGTTCAAGGACATCATCCAGTATGCGGGCGGCAAGGTGGTGCTGGTCGAGTCGGATGAGGCCGAGAACTTCCGCGTGACGGCGAAGATGATTGAAGACGCGATTACGCCGAAGACGAAGGCGATTATTTTGAATACGCCGTCGAATCCTTCGGGTGCGGTGGTGTCGCCGGAGGATCTGGAAGCGATTGTTCGGCTGGCGCACGCGCGCGGGATCTTTGTGCTGCTGGATGAGTGCTATGTGTACCTGAACTTTACGGGCACGATTGTCAGCGGCGGGTCGTTTACGGACTGCAAGGAGCATGTTGTGGTGCTGGGGTCGCTGTCGAAGACGTATGCGATGACGGGCTGGCGGGCGGGTTATGCGCTGGGGCCGAAGGCGATTATTGCGGCGATGAGCAAGCTGCAGTCGCAGAGCACGTCGAATACGGCGAGCATGGTACAGCGGGCGTCGATTGCGGCGGTGAGCGGGTCGCAGGAGTGCGTGGCAGAGATGCGCGCGGATTACATCAAGCTGCGGGATCAGATTTTGAAGGGTTTTGAGACGATTCCGGGCTTGACTTGCACGGTGCCTCAGGGTGCATTCTATGTGTATCCGAATGTGAAGAACTTTATCGGCAAGGGCGGGGTGAAGTCGGCCTCGGACCTGGCGGCGAAGCTGCTGAGCGAGGCGCATGTGGTTGTGGTGCCGGGCGAGGCGTTTGGAACGAATGAGCATATTCGGTTGTCGTACGCGGTTTCACACGATGTTGTGGATGAAGGCGTGAAGCGGATGCGTGAGTATTTTGCAACGCTTAGCTAGAGAACTTATTTGACGGGAGGGCCGCAGCCGAAGGAACGGTGCGGTCCTTTCTGTTAAAGGAGATGTATGCCCATTGAAGGTAGTCAGTCGGGGCCACGGTTTGCTCCAGTGATTCTTGCGGGTGGTAGCGGAACGCGATTCTGGCCCAGGAGCCGGAAGTCGCGGGCGAAGCAGGTGCTGGCTCTGAATGGAGACCGCACGATGATTCAACAGACGGTGGACCGGCTGAAGGATGTCGCCGATCTGAGTGACGTCTGGGTGATCACGAATGATCTGCTGGATGACCTGATCGGGGAGCAGCTTCCGGAGGTTCCGCAAGAGCAGATTCTGAGTGAGCCTGCGGCGAGGAATACTGCTCCGGCGTGTGCGCTGGCGGCGTTTCTGCTGGAGAAGAGCGATCCCGAGACTGTGATTGGGATTTTTCCTTCGGACCATGTGGTGAAGGATGAGGCACGATTTGCGGAGGTGATTCGCGCGGGTGTGAAGCTGGCGGCGAGTGGCGAAAAGATTGTGGTGCTGGGCGTGCCGCCGACGCGGGCGGAGACCGGATATGGATATATTGAGCAGGGTGCGGTGGTGGATCCTGCGACGGTGCCGGTGGATGGTATTCGAGTACGGCGGGTGAAGCGGTTTACGGAGAAGCCGAAGCTGGAGCTGGCTGAGGAGTTTGTGGCTTCCGGAAATTATGGGTGGAACAGCGGGATGTTTCTGTGGAGCGCGCGGACGCTGACGGGAGCGATTCGAGAACATTGTCCGGAGATGGCTCCACTGCTTGAAAAGATTGCGGCGGCTTATGGGACGCCGGATTTTGCGCAGGTGTTCGCGGAGGTGTATCCGCAGTGCGAGAACATCAGTATTGATTATGCGGTGCTGGAGCCGCGCTCGGCGAAGGGCGAAGGGGCGTCGGAGATTTATTGCCTGCCGGCGGATTTTGGGTGGAACGATCTGGGGTGCTGGGATGCGCTGCATGAACATTCGGCGGGGTGTCCGCCTGAAGAAGCTCCGCTGACGAATGTGTTTGATGAGAGCGACTCGCATCATGTCGTGATCGATTCTTGCGGGAACTATGTTTATGCGCCGGGTAAGGCGGTCGCGCTGGTGGGTGTGTGCAACCTGGTGGTGGTGCAGACGGAAGACGCTCTACTGATTACGACGCGGGAGCGGTCGCAGGATGTGGGCAAGGTCGTTGCAGAGCTGAAGAATGCGGGCCGGGAAGATTTGGTTTAGGGGAGCTATGGCAGAGACGAAGACGGTTGTGAAGTTCGGCACGGATGGTTGGCGGGGCATTATTGCCGATGACTTTACTTATGCCAATGTGCGGGTGGCGGCTGCGGCGATTGCGAATTATGTGCTCGCGAATGAAGATGCGGCAGCGGGTGTGTGCATTGCGTATGACACGCGGTTCGGGTCGCGGTCGTTTGCGAAGGTAGTGGCTGAAGTGTTGGTGGGTGCCGGGATTCCGGTGACGATGGCGAAGGAGATTACGCCTACGCCGGCGCTGTCGTATGCGGTGCGGGAGCGGAAGGCTGCTGGTGGCGTGATGATTACGTCGAGCCATAATCCTGCGGAGTGGAATGGCGTGAAGTACAAGGCCAGCTATGGCGGGTCGGGGAAGCCGTCGATTATGACGGCGATTGAGAGCTACCTGCTGAAGCCAGTGCCGCAGGCTGCTGTTGCGGGGAAGATTGAAGAGGTGGATTTCAATCCGGAGTACATTGCGGCGATTGCGCGGTTTGTGGATCTGGAGGCGATCAAGGCGTCGGGGTATAAGTTTCTGGTTGATGTGATGTATGGGGCTGGGCGTGGGGTGCTGGCGGGGATCTTTACGCGGGCCGGGATTCCGTTTGTCGAGATTCGGAATGAGATCAATCCGGCGTTTCCAGGGATCAATCCGGAGCCGATTCTGCCGCATATCAAGGCGACGCAGGAGGCGGTGGTCGCGGAGAAGTGCGATGCGGGTTTGATTACGGATGGCGATGCGGACCGCATTGGTGCGGTGGATGAGCATGGCAATGTGGTGGATGCTCATAAGATTTTTTCGGTGTTGTTGAAGTGGCTGATTGAGAAGAAGAAGTGGCCGGGTGAGGTGACTCGGGCGTTCAACACGACGAAGATGATCGACCGGATTGCGGCGAAGTATGGACGGCCGCTGAATGAGCATGGGATCGGGTTCAAGTATGTGTGCGACCTGATGCTGGAGAAAGAGATTCTGATTGGTGGTGAGGAGTCGGGTGGGATTGGAATCAGCCGGCATCTGCCGGAGCGGGATGGGATGCTGAACTCGCTGCTGCTGGCGAATGTGATGGCGGATGAGAAGAAGACGCTGGGGCAACTGGTTCAGTCGCTGCAGGATGAGTTCGGCGAGCATCAGTATGGTCGCGTCGATATGCATATCAACGAGGAGTTGAAGCAGAGTGCGATTACGCGGGCGAAGGCTGGCGTAGCTGACTTTGCCGGGATGAAGGTGCTGCGGGTGGAGACGCTTGATGGCATCAAGTTCTTTCTGGAGAATACGGATTGCGTGGGCAAGGCGAATGCGGCGGAGACGTGGCTGCTGCTGCGGGCTTCAGGGACGGAGCCGCTGCTGCGGGTGTATTGCGAGAGCTGCTCGCAGGAGTCCGTTGCGCGGGTTCTTGAGGCGGCGCAGGCGTTTGTCCTGCAAGGGAGCGCGGCTTGAGCGAACCGATCTGCGTAGAGACGAAGGGAATTCTGTTCGACATGGATGGGGTGCTGGTCAGCTCGATTGGGTCGGTGGTTCGGTGCTGGCGACGATGGGCGAAGATCTATGACATTCCGAATGCGGATACCTATGATGTGCCGCATGGAATGCGGGCGATCGAGATAGTGAAGAGTCTGCGGCCCGATATCGATCCTGAGGAAGGGCTTCGTGTGATCGAGGATATGGAGATTGAGGATACTGCGGACCTGATTGTGTTGCCAGGAGTAAAGGCTCTGCTGGAGAGTTTGCCGGTGGAGCGTTGGGCGATCGTGACCTCGGCTACGAAGAGACTGATGTTGGGCCGGCTGAAAGTGGCGGGGTTGCCGGTGCCGGAACGGATCATCAGCGGCGATATGGTGGAGCGAGGGAAACCTGATCCGGAGCCTTATCGCCGGGGTGCGGAGCTGCTGGGGGCCAAGGCGGAGGAGTGCGTTGTGGTGGAGGATGCTCCTTCGGGTGTGGGGGCGGGAAAGGCTGCTGGATGCAGGGTGTTGGGGGTGCTGGGGACGCATTCGGCGGAGGAGTTGCGGGAGACGGATTGGATTGTGGATTCGCTGGAGGGATTGAGGGTGAAGGTGGGGGTTGAGGAGTTGGAGCTTTGCTTTGAGCCTGTGTGATTGACTAAGGTTGCGATAGATAAGACCTAAAGAAGGCCTGGGCATTTGTCCGGGCTTTTGCTTTGTGACCTGGCAAAGATGGGGCTGATTTCTATTCCTCATGCACGTTGAATAGATAAGAGAACATAACTATCTCGGCGAGTTCGAACTGATGATCCTGCTTGCGATTCTTTGCCTGGGGACGATGTGTATGTGGTTCCCTTGTCCAGAGAACTGTCGATTGTGCGTGGTCGCGAGGTTTCGGTTGGAAGCGTCTATGCTGCGTTGGGCCGGTTGGAGCTGAAGGGGCGTGTTGCGTCCCGTCCTGGGGAATCGGCGTCAGTACGTGGAGACAGGGCAAAGCGGTATTTTCGCATGATCGAGCAAGGTCTCGGTTCTGTCCGGGAGACGGCCAGGTTTCTGGCGCGTTGTGGAATGGATTGCGGTATTTGAGAGAGGAGCTTGCATGAAACCGACTAAGTCAGTGAGGCTGGCCGCGTGGACATCGAAGCATCTGTCTTTCGGACCGAAGAGGCCACAGGTTAGAAGGTGGACGAGCGGAAGGGTCAGGAGAGCGATCCAAACATTGTTTCTTGCTCTGTCCGTCTTTTCTTCCGCTCAGGCGCAGAGTGCGGACACGCCTGCACGTGAGCAGTTTAAGCAGTGGCTGGCTGCGTTTAATGGCGATGACAGAGAGGCCTATCGGAAGTATCTGCAGAAGAATTTTCCTTCGGGAGCGGGGCATGCCGATCAGGACTGGCGGGTTCGGGAGAATACGGGTGGCTTCGATGCGAAGCGGCTTTCCGATGATGGCGCGACGAAAGTAACGGCGCAGATGCAGGAGCGGAACTCGGATATGTTTGGGCAGGTCACGCTGGAAGTTGAAGCTGTCGAGCCTCATCGGATTGTGAAGATGGAGATGCGGCCGATTGGCCATCCGGCGGAGTTTGCTGTGCCGCATATGAGCGATGCCGAACTGGTTGCCGCGCTCCGCAAGCGGGTGGCTGAGAGTGTGGCTGCGGATAAGTTTGCGGGCGCTGTGCTGATTGTGAAGGACGGCAAGCCGATTTTTACGGAGGCTTATGGGTTGGCAGACCGGGAACGCAAGATCCCCAACACAGTGAAGACGCGGTTTCGGATTGGATCGATGAACAAGATGTTTACAGCCGTGGCGATACTGCAACTGGTGCAGGCTGGGAAGCTGGGGCTGGATGATCCGTTGGGGAAGTATCTGACCGATTATCCCAATAAGGATCTTGCATCGAAGGTGACGATCAGCGAGTTGCTAAGCCATACAGGTGGAACAGGAGATTTTTTCGGACCGGAGTTCGACAAGCATCGACTGGAGCTGAAGACGCATGAAGACTATATAAAGCTGTATGGCAGCCGTCCGGTGAGGTTCGAGCCGGGGAGCCGTTTTGAGTACAGCAATTATGGATTTTTGTTGCTGGGGAACGTGATCGAAAAAGTGAGTGGGCAGAGCTATTACGACTATGTGCAGGAGCACATATATAGGCCCGCGGGAATGACTTCGACCGGATCGGAGCCGGAGGGGCAGGCGGTTTCGGATCTTAGCGTGGGTTACACGAAGATGGGAACCGATAAGTGGCATCCGAATACGGATTTTCTGCCGTATCGCGGTACGTCAGCAGGCGGGGGATATACGACGGTGGGCGATCTGGCGGCCTTTGCGAATGCGTTGAGGGGCACTAAGCTGCTGAATCCGCACTACACACAGTTACTAACGACGGGTAAGGTTGCGATACCGGGTGGGAATGCACACTATGCGTATGGTTTTGAAGAGATGATGGTGAATGGCTCGAAGTGCGTGGGGCATGGTGGCGGTTCGCCAGGAATGAATGGCGAGTTGCAGATGTGTCTTGATTCCAGATATGTCGTGGTCGCGTTAGCTAATCTGGATCCGCCGGCTGCTATGCGGGTAGCGGAGTTTGTGATGTACCGGCTGCCGGCGCAAGAGTCGAAGTAGTGGTGGGGCGTCGTTCGTTTTGGAGATTATGAGGACTGGAGGAGGGCTTCGACTTGTTTGAGGTCTTCTTCTGTGTCTACGCCTATGGTGTCGTAGTCGGTTGGTTCGACGTGGATGGCGATGTTGTTTTCGAGGAAGCGGAGTTGTTCGAGGCGTTCGATTTGTTCGAGGGCGCTGGTGGGTAGGGTGGGGAAGCGGTTGAGGGTGGCTTTGCGGTAGGCGTAGAGACCTATGTGTTTCCAGTATTCCGGGGTGGCGTTGTCGCGGGCGTCTCGGTCGTAGGGGATGGTGGCGCGGGAGAAGTAGAGGGCGCGGCCGTCGGTGGCGGTGACTACTTTTACGGCGTTGGGGTTGGTGATGTTGGCGGGGGTGCAGCGGACTTTGAGGGTGGAGACTTCGACGTCTGGGTGGGTGAAGGGGCGGAGGAGGGCGGTGAGGTGTTCGGGTTTGAGGAGGGGTTCGTCGCCCTGGATGTTGACGTAGATGTCAGCGTGGATGTGCTGGGCGACGGCGTGGACGCGGTCGGTGCCGCTGGGGAGATCGGGTGAGGTGAGATGGAAGGGCCAGTTGTTGGCGCGGCAGAGGTCAGCTACTTCTTCGGAGTCGGTGGCAATGAGGACGCTTGAGAGCTGAGGGCAGGCGCGGGCGGCGTCGTAAACCCATGCAAGCATTGGGCGTCCGGCGATGGAGCGGAGGACTTTGCGGGGTAAGCGGGTGGAGGCCAGGCGTGCCGGGATGACACCGAGGACGGTGGGCGGCTGCTTTTCGAGCGGGCCGGAATCAAGTATGATGGGAACTGGCTGTGCCGCGGCGATTCTCCTCTGCTCGCGTGACACTCAAGGCGCAGTCATACACACATCGGCGGTGTAGCTCAGATGGTTAGAGCGACGGACTCATAACCCGTAGGTCGGCAGTTCGATTCTGCCCACCGCCACCAAAATGTTGTAGAGCGCCGGTATCGCGCAATCTTCGTACGAGAGTATCATTTTACCAGTGGGGTGCGTCTAACCCTTGTTGGCGAAGCTTGCCTAAAGCTGTCTCTGGAGATCGTTCGAACCTATGCCCAAGATTACAAAGATTCTTTTACTCGTTGTGTCGGTTGTTCTGGTACTGACCGTTTTTCTTGGCGTGAACTCGAGCGGCGTGAGTGCGGCGTCGGAGCCGCAAGATGGCGCTTATCGCCAGATCAACGTGTACAGCGAGGTGTTGCGGCATATCCAGACGGACTATGTTGAAGAGCCGAACATCAACGCGGTGACGAATGGCGCGCTGCGCGGATTGTTGGAGTCGCTGGATGCGGACTCGAGCTATCTGACGCCGGAAGATTACAAGGTTTATAAGGCCGGCAAGAGCGGTAAGGCGCAGGTCGGTATCAATGTGTCGAAGCGGTATGGGTATGCCACAGTAGTTTCGGTGGTGCCTGGAAGCCCGGCGGACAAAGCGAATTTGAACGACGGCGACATTCTTGAGGCGATCAATGGACAGGATACGCGCGATATTTCGCTGGCTATGATTCAGCTTCTGCTGGAAGGACAGCCAGGAACGGAGTTGACGGTTTCGGTGGTTCGGCCGCGGAAGGCTACTCCGGAGAAGATTTCGATGACCCGGGTTGCGTCAGTGCTGCCGCCGGTGACGGAGACGATGTATGAGAACTCGTCGATTCTGTATCTGAAGCCGGGCGTGCTGGATCATGAGCATGTGCAGCAGGTGGAAGCCAAGTTGAAGGCTATGCCTAAGGCTGGTAACAAGAAGGTTCTGCTCGATCTGCGTGATGTTGCTGCGGGCGATATGACGGAGGCTACACGGCTGGCGAACTTCTTTCTGAAGTCCGGCACGATTGCGATGCTGGAAGGGCAGAAGGTGGAGAAGCAGACGTTTACGGCGGAGGCTTCGAAGGCGATCAATGCGACGTCGCCGTTGGTGGTTCTGGTGAATCGCGGAACCGCTGGACCGGGTGAATTGGTTGCAGCGGCTCTGCTGGATAACAAGCGCGCGGATCTTGTCGGCGAGAAGACGTTTGGTGAGGGCGCGCAGCAGAAGACGTTTGAGCTGCCGGATGGCGCGGCGCTGATTCTGTCGGTGGCGAAGTATGAGTCGCCCTCGGGTAAGAAGATCCAGGATGAGGGTGTGACACCGGGCGTGCTGGTGGCTTCGAATACCGACGATGGCGTCGGGGCCGATGATGATGCGGCTGATGATCAGGCAACGGTTCAACATGATCAGACGGGGACGCAGAAGCCTGGTGTTTCGGTGGACGAGCAGCTCACGAAGGCGCTCGATCTGCTGAAGAGCAAGGCTGCTTAGACTGATTGCACGAATGATTCGCCCTTGAACGATGGCACTCTGATCTGCCCAATTGCAGGATGATGCGTGCTATTGTGAGAGGGCAGTGCAGCGATTATTCCACAGCGAAACCGAGACTCCTGAGGTTGAAGTCGAGCCTCAGTGGCGGCAGGTTGTTCGTCGCGCGACACTGAATGGGCCGGATTATCCGAGCCGCAGGATTGCGCGGCGGGTAACGTTTTTTATCCTGCTGGGCTTGTCGGCGATTTTTGGTGCGATGTGCGGGTTGATGGTGGTGTACTCGATCGACCTGCCGCAGATGGAAGACCTGGCGCGGTACAGGCCTAATACGACAACTGAATTGCTGGATGTGCATGGCAAGGTCTTCGGATCGTTTGCTCTGGAGCGGCGTGTGGTGGTGCCGTACTCGGAGTTTCCGCTGGTGCTGCGACAGGCGATTATTTCGATTGAGGACAAGAGCTTTGAACGCAACTGGGGGGTGAACCTGGTGCGGGCAGTGGGTGCGGCGTATCGCGATCTTCATGCAAAGGGACGGGCTCAGGGGGCGTCGACGTTGACGATGCAGCTGGCGAGGAATCTGTTTCTTTCGTCGGAGAAGACGTATGGGCGGAAGATTCAGGAAGTCATCCTGTCGATGCAGATTGAGCGCCGGTTTACGAAGGAGCAGATCTTTGCGCTGTATGCGAACCAGATTTATCTGGGGCGTGGAACGTATGGGTTCGAGGCTGGCTCACAGTACTACTTCAATAAGCATGTGAGGGATCTGACGCTTCCGGAGGCGGCACTGCTGGCTGCGTTGCCTAAGGGGCCGGAGTACTACTCGCCGGTACGGTTTCCGGATAGGGCGTTGAGGCGGCGGAATCTGGTGCTGAGCGAGATGCTGAATGACGGCAAGATTACGCAGAAACAGGCGGATGAGGCGATGGCGGCTCCGCTGGGGTTGCATATTGAGGCTCCGCCGAATAGTGTGGCTCCTTATTTTGTGGAAGAGGTAAGGCGGCAGTTGGAGAAGGAATACGGCGTCGAAGAGGTACATGGCGCGGGACTGCGAGTGTATACGACGCTGGATTTGAACCTGCAACGGGTGGCGAATAAGGCTGTGCTGGATGGGACGGCGACGTATGAGCGTCGGCGTGGATGGAAGGGTGGTCTGGCTAACGTTGTGTTGGGCGGGATGGATGTGGAGAGCTATAAGCATCCGGACTGGACGCAGCCGATGGAGAAGGGAACCTATGTTCATGGCGTGGTGACCTCGGTTTCGACGAAGCGGGTGGAGGTGAAGCTGGGCGCGCAGAAGGCTGTGCTGACTCCGGAGGATTGGAAGTGGACGGAGAATGAGGATGGCGATAGTTTTTTGCGTACCGGGGATGTTGTTTATTTGAAGCTGGAAGGTAGTGGGACGGATGGCGTGCTTCATGCTTCGCTGGAGCAGGACTCGGGCGCGCAGGCTTCGATGATGGCGGTGAATAACTCCGACGGCGAGGTGCTGGCGATGGTTGGGGGGCGGGACTTTGCGCTCTCGCAGTTCAACCGGGCTACGCAGGCGCAGCGACAGGTGGGGTCTTCGTTCAAGCCTTATGTGTATACGACGGCGATCGAAGCAGGGATGAAGCCGACGGATATCGTGATGGATGCTCCGACGACGTTTCCTACGCCTAGCGGACCTTATACGCCGCACAACTATGAGGCCGGATATAAAGGGCCGATGACACTTATCAATGCGTTTGCGGAGTCGCGCAATATTCCCGCGTTGCGGCTGGCGGCGCATGTGGGGATTCGGAAGGTAATTGAGACGGCGCGGCGGTTTGGGATTACGAGCGATATGCCAGCGTTTCTGCCGGTGGCGATCGGGGCGGCGGATATAACGCTGTATGAGCAGGTAGGGGCCTACTCGGTGTTTCCGAATGATGGGATTCGAATTGAGCCGCACTATATCCGCAAGGTGACGCAGGCGGATGGATTGCCCTTCGATCAAAAGCCGACTGAGGTGACGGAGGTGACCTCGGTGGAGACGGCGCGCATGATGATGCAGTTGCTACAGGCGGTGGTACGGATGGGTACCGGAGCGGCGGCATCGCAGTTGAAGCATCCGCTGGGAGGGAAGACGGGCACGACAAACGACTATACAGATGCCTGGTTTGTTGGGTTTTCGCCTTCGATTACATGCGGGACGTGGATTGGGTTCGATGACCGGCAGTCGCTGGGGGAGAAGGAGACGGGTGCACGAGCGGCGCTGCCGATGTGGATGGACTTTATGCGGGTGGCGATTGCGGATAAGCCGAATGAGACTTTTGCGGCGGAGGGCGCGCCCAAGAAGGTGCTGGATGTGCCTTTGAGCAAGGCGGATGTGCAGCGACCAGCGTTGAAGATTCCCGATGAGGAGGAGCCGGATGCTCCTCCGGCTCCTGCTGCGAATGGTGCCGTGCCTAAGGCTGGGATTTCAAATGCTGCTCCGGCGGATACGGCGGCTCCTGTCGAGAGGAAAAATGGTGAGGTGGCTCGACCGAAGGCGGTTGCGAAGCCAGTCAGCCCGGTTAAGGGTGACGTGGTGCCAGTAAAGCCTGAGGATGAGCGGAAGGGTGTTGCGACGCCACCGTCCGACACAAATTGAAGAAGCGCTGGGCGCGGCGGACGTCGCGGCCTATCTGCTCGCGGAGAGCTTCGGGGTTGGGCCAGCGTGTCTCGGGACGTAGCCTTTTGAGGAAGGTCAGGGTGAGGGGCGTCTGCTCAGTGAGATCGATAGGGTGGAAGTTGAGCAGGTGGGATTCGACAGCGAAGGAGTCTGCGCCGAAGGTGGGGCGGTTGCCGATGTTGGTGACGGCGTCGAAGGTTTCGGCGGATGGGCCGGTGCCTACGGTCAGCGAGGTTATGTAGACGCCGTTGGCTGGCAGTAGCTCGGTGTAGGGAGCGAGGTTGATAGTGGGAACGGTGTAGCGGGTGCCGTAGCCGCGTCCTGAGGCTGGGGTGGAAGTGATGGCGAAGGGGCGGCCGAGAAGCGCGCGGGCGTGGCTGACGTCTCCCTGGGCGAGAAGCTCTCTGATTCGGCTGGAGGAGATGGGCTGTTTGCGGAGACTGCGTGGGGTGTAGACGCGGACTTTGAAGTTCAGCTCGCGGCCGAGGGCTTCGAGGCTTTCGATGTCGGCCTCGGCCTGATAGCCAAAGCGGAAGTTTTCGCCTTCGTGGAGCTCGGTTACGTGAAGGGTTTGCTGCAGGACTTCGGTGGCGAAAGAGCGGGCAGTCTTGCGTGAGAGTTCGGGGGTAAAGGGAAGGAGGAGCAAGGCGTCGAGGCCCGTGGCTTCGAGAAGTTCGAGCTTCTGCGCGAGGGGGGTGATCATCGGGCGCACTGAATCGGGGCGCAGGACACGAGTGGGGTGGGGATCGAAGGTGATGGCGATGGAGGGAATGCCGAGCTGGCGCGCGCGGGAGACTACCTCCGCGATGACCCACTGGTGGCCACGATGCACGCCGTCGAAGTTGCCGATGGTGGCTATTGATGGGCCGAAATCTTTGGGGATCTCTGCGAGTTGGTGGTAAATCTTCATCAGGCAATCTCGAATTTAATCTGCAAGCCGTCGTAGGCGAGACGGATGTGCGGTGGAAGCGCGGCCTCAGTGGCGGCGTGGTCGAGGTCGTGGCTCATGTGGGTGAAGAAGGCGCGGCGTGGCTTGAGCTTTTCGACGTAGGCGATGGACTTCTCAAGATGCGAGTGGCTGTAGTGTGGGTCGCGGCGAAGGGCATCGACGATGAGGACGTCGAGATCCTGAAGGAGAGCGATGCTTTCGTCGGGAATGTCGCTCATGTCGGTGAGATAGGCGGCGCTGCCGAATCGGTAGCCAGTGATCTGCTGGCGGCCGTGGGTGACGGGAATGCGCAGGAAACAGGCGCCGAAGAGATTGAAGCCTACGCCGGGTGTGGGGTCGATGCGGTGAAGTTTAACTCGGGCGCTGGTGGGATAGCGATTTTCGGTGCGGAAGGTGTACTCGAAGATGCGCTCGATGGTTGTGGCGGTTTCGTCGTCGGCGTAGACGGGGAGGTCGCCTTTGGCGTGAAAGCTGAGGGGACGTAGGTCGTCGAAGCCCATGACGTGGTCGGCGTGGCCGTGGGTGTAGAGGACTGCATCGACGCGGCGGATGTTTTCGCGGATGGCCTGGGCGTGGAAGTCCGGACCAGTGTCGATGAGGACGGTGTGGCCGTCGTAGGCGAGGCTGATGGAGGGCCGGGTGCGGCGGTTGCGCGGGTCACCGTCGGGTGAGACGGCGGAGGAGCAGACGGCGCAGTCGCAGCCGAGCGTGGGGACGCCCATCGAGGTGCCGCTGCCGAGAAAGGTGAGGGTCGCCTCCATCGTTTGAAGCATTTCTCCTGTTTCTGCGATCCGGATAAGTTCTGCGAGGGCCGTTTTTGCTAAGAAAAACGGCGTATGCGCCTGAGCCCTGCTATGCACCGACAGGAGAAACGCTTCAGCGGACGATGCTGGGGCCGACGGGGCCGGGACGACCAGGAGCTGCGGGTGTCTTAGCTGCGGCGGATCGGGCCAACGCCTGGGTGATCTCGAGGAAGGCCATGTGCAGCTCGAAGAGTGCGCTTTCGAGGAGGCGGGATTCCTCCGGGGTGAGATTGCCCTTGGTTTTATCGGAGAGAACGGCGAGCATGTCGATGCTCTGGCGGGCTCCGATGATGTCGACCTGGGGCTGCTGGCCTTCGGGGGTTGCACCGCCGAGCTGCATGATAGCCGTCATGTAGACGGACTGGACGAGCTGGTCGAAGGTCATGGCGGGTGGATGATCGGCACCGGGGTTTGCTGCGCGAATGGCCGTGTCGAGGCGGTCAGAGGTCATTTCGTAAGCGCGGCGGGCCTGCTCGGTCTGCTCGCTGGTGAGCGGAGGCAGATCGGTTTCCGGCACGGTTTCCGGTTTGGGTTCAGGCGCTGTCGCTACGGGCTTTGGTTCGGGCGAGACGGCGACGGGCTCGCGGTGTTCTTTCTCGGGGGATGGGTCGGCGTCGGGCCGTGGCTCGCCTTCCATGGTGAACTTGCGGCGATCGGTAACGACGAAGGGCTTGTTTTGTTCGGGCATGGTCACGCTCTTTCAGAAGGTTCAGATGCAGTTTGCAGCCCGGAGGCTTCAACTGGCAAAAAGGGAAGGGAGACAGGGGTTGCGATACCGCCTGGGTAGGTCAAGGGCGTGGAGCGGTCAAGAGCTTCGCGGCGGACGTATCCGAGGGCGAGTTGCAGGGTGTTGCCGTCGGCCAATGGGATGGCAGCTATGCTGGTGAGCTCCTGTTTGGCATCTGAGTCGAGGGTCGCGCCGATTGCGGCCAACGCGCCATCAAGCCGGAAGCCGTGAAAGACGCGGTGTACGTTGCCACGTGAACGGATGCGTTCGACGATCTCCTGACCGAGATAGCAGCCCTTGCTGAAGTGGAGGGCGCGGGTCTGGGCTGTCTCCTGGGGGAGTTCGCGGTCGCGGATGTCAGTGCCGTAGAGGGGGGTTCCTTCGAGGAGGCGGAGCCAGTCACGGCTCTGTTGCTCGCAGAGGGTTGCGCCGTCTTCGAGGAGAGCTTTTGAGAGATTGGCTGCGGTTGCCGCGTCGGTCCAGAGCTCGAAGTGGGGGACGAGCGGGCTGTAGGCATGGATTGCGGTGACTTCTGCTCCGGCCCAGGAGAACTTCTGCTGCTTTAGCTCGTCTAGAGATTCAACGAGGATGCCAATTTGATGGAGCAAGAGTGCGGCTTGAGGACCGGAGAGGAGGAGGCCGGATCGAGTGCTGCTGATGTCGGTGAGCTCGACGTCGTCCATGATGATGAAGCGGTCGAGGAGGGCCATCAGGGTTGGGAGCTGGGAGGAGGCGGTCTCGATGAGGAGGGCGTCGGGCTCGGCGAAGATATAGGCGTCGCCCTGGATGCGTCCCTGAACGCTGAGGATGAAGTTGTAGCAGCCGTCGCCGGGTTTGAGGTCCTGGATTGAGTTGGTGACCATGCCGTTGAGCCAGCGGACGCGATCTTCGCCCGTGACGCGAATCCAGCCTGTGTGATCGGCGGGTGAGATTCCGGCTCCATTGAGGAGGGCGGCGAGTTGGGCCGGTGGGGTGATGGTTTCGGAATGCGGCACTGGGATCACAGGGGTCATAGCGGACGGCGCGTAAAACTCTGCGTACACTTGATTATAGCGGTGGATTGAGAGGTTGATTTTGCGGCGAGGACTTGGCGGGTTGGGTAGGGATTGGGTGATGCGGGTTGCGGTGTTTGCTTTGCTGGCGGTTGCCGGTGTGGCGTACGCAGCACAGAGCTCTGTACCCAGCGATAACAAAGCTGCGTCCGCGGACCAGACGCCGATGACGAAGGAGCAGGCGAAAGAGTTGTTTCGCTCTGTGGATGAGATTTTGAACTTCGTCAGCAACGATACCAAGCTGCCGATTGAACATAGCGTGAAGCGGAAGATGTTATCGCGCGACGAGGTGAACCGCTACCTGAAGGTGAAGTTTGATGAGGATGAAGGCGCAAGGCGTCTGGAGCGATCGGAGATCGTGCTGAAGAAGTTTGGCCTGCTGGATCGGGACTTTCATCTGCGGCCTTTTCTTGTTGAGCTGCTGACCGAGCAGATTGCGGGCTTCTATGACAACAAGACCAAGACGGTGAATCTGCTGAACTGGATACAGCCGGAGGAGCAGAAACCGGTGTTGGCTCACGAACTGACGCATGCGCTGCAGGATCAGAAGGTGGACCTGACGAAATGGTCGGACGTTAGCTTGAACGATGTGTCACGCACAGTGAAGGATGATAACCATCATCTGCAGGTGGATGAGGCGGAGACCGCCCGCAGTGCGGTGGCTGAGGGGCAGGCGATGGCGGTGTTTATCGACTACACGCTGCGACCTACGGGTAAGACGCTTGCTGACGCTCCGGCGCTAGGGGACAAGCTGAAAGAAACGGTGGAGGATACGAGCGGATCGCCTGTGCTGGCGAGGGCTCCTCTGCTGCTGCAGCAGTCGTTGCTGTTTCCTTACAGCGAGGGATTGAGCTTTGAGCAGGCCATTCTGGTGAAGGGTGGCAGGCAGGCTGCATTTGCAGGCGTGCTGACGAATCCGCCCTCGTCGAGCTTTGAGATTATGCATCCTGAGGCGTATATGGTTCATGCTCCGGTGCCGGTGTTGCGGCTGCCGGATATTCACCCTTTGCTGGACGCGGAGTACACGCCGTATGACGTGGGTGTGATGGGTGAGTTGGATGTGCGGATACTTACCGAGTTGTTCGGGGGGCGTGAGATGGCTGAGGCACTGGCTCCAGAGTGGGCTGGTGGCATCTACTACGCCGCGCAACGCAAGTCGGCGGTGACGGCTGCAGAGAAAGAATCGACGGCTTCGATTGGACTGCTCTATTACTCGCAGTGGAAGAATGAGGATTCGGCACGCTCGTTTTTACGGGTCTATGCAGCACAGATATCGCGTAAGTATTCCAATGTTGTGCGGCGCACGCAGGATGAAGCGGATGAGAGAGAACAGGTCTATTCGACCAACGAAGGCGATGTGCTGCTCTCGATCTCTAATACGGGAGTTTTTGTAGGAGAAGGATTCAGCCTGCCGCTGGCACGGAAGCTGCGGGATAGTATCGAGAGCGTACAGTCGCATGGCCCGATACAGATTGCCGGAGGCAAGCTTCACGACCCCGCTTTGAACTTGTCGACTCTTATGTCATCCTTTGGGGCCATCAAGCCAGGCAGCCTAGAACGATATACTTTTATGGGGCATCGATAACGATCGAACTGCGATTCGTCGGCAGTCCCAACTACAGGAGCGAAGCATTTTGAAGAAGGCAGAGATTGGAATCATCGGCGGCAGCGGTTTGTATGCCATGCCGGGACTTACAAATGTGCGTGAAGAGCGGGTGTCGACCCCGTTTGGCGATCCGTCGGACGCTTTTATATTGGGTGATCTGGAAGGCCGCAAGGTCGTGTTTCTTGCGCGCCATGGACGCGGGCATCGTTTGCTGCCAACCGAGTTGAACTTTCGAGCCAATATCTATGCCATGAAGATGCTGGGAGTTGAACGCATTCTGTCTGTGTCGGCCGTGGGCTCGCTCAAGGAGGAGCATAAACCGACGGACTTTGTGATTCCGGATCAGTTTATCGATCGCACGTTTGCGCGTGTCTCGACGTTTTTTGGTGATGGCATTGTGGCGCATGTGGCTTTTGGCGATCCGGTTTGTTCTACGGTTACCGATGTGTTTGAGAAGGCTTGTGCGGCGGTGGATGTTATCGGGAAAAAGGGTGGAACCTACGTCTGCATGGAGGGACCACAGTTTTCAACGCGCGCGGAGTCGAACCTTTATCGCAGCTGGGGCGCGGATGTTATCGGAATGACGAATCTGCAGGAGGCGAAGCTGGCGCGTGAGGCGGAGATCTGCTACGCAACGATGGCCATGGTGACCGACTACGACTGCTGGCGCGAAGGCCATGACGATGTGACTGTCGACCAGATTGTGGCGGTGCTGCATCAGAATGCGGAGAACGCGGCGAAGGTCGTCAAAGCTGCTGTCGCTGCGATGCCGACGGAAAA
This sequence comes from uncultured Acidobacteriaceae bacterium, assembly GCA_963831665.1. GTDB lineage: Bacteria > Acidobacteriota > Terriglobia > Terriglobales > Acidobacteriaceae > Edaphobacter. The sequence goes on from CAWHRG010000002.1 coordinate 375,272, forward strand.
GACGTGCGCGTGTGGGGATGCTCTGAAGTATGCGATTCTCACTGATCGCAAAGCGATTCCTGCTGAGGTCCGGCAGAGGCTCTCTCTTCTGCTGGGTAAGTATCTGTAAGGGGCTGACCAAAGATAGTTTTTACAAGTTGAACAATCTAAATTTCTGGAAATGAGACTATGTCAATTCTCGTAGTAGGATCTGTAGCCTTCGATAGCATTGAGACACCATCCGGTGCTGTAGACCGTTGCCTTGGTGGCGCTGCGACTCACTTTGCGCTTGCTGCCAGCTACTTTACGCAGGTACGCGTGATCGCTGTGGTTGGAGAGGACTTTACGCCGGAGCACGAGGCTGTTCTGACTCGGCGGGGCATCGATACCCGCGGCATTGAGCGGGCTAAAGGGCTCAGCTTTCATTGGACCGGATCTTATACGGGAAGTCTGAATGAAGCGCAGACACTGGGAACAGATTTGAACGTCTTCGCGAACTTCGAGCCGAAGATTCCGGATGCATACATCGATAGCGAGTATCTATTTCTCGCGAATATCGATCCCGTTCTTCAGGCCCGCGTGCGCAGCCAGATGTCGAACGTGAAGATGGTTTGCGGCGACACGATGAATTACTGGATTGCTGATCATGCTGCAAATCTGGCGAAGGTTCTACGTGATCTGGATGTGTTGCTGATCAACGACGGCGAGGTGCGGATGCTTGCCGGAGAGCGCAACCTAGTGGTCGGTGCCGAAAAAGTATTGTCGATGGGGCCGAAGACGCTCGTGGTGAAGCATGGTGAGTATGGCGCTACGGCGTTCTTCGGCGACCGTTCGTTTAACAGCACGAAGATCTCACACCCGTTCCGCGCTCCGGCGTTGCCGTTGGCCGAAGTCGTTGATCCTACTGGTGCGGGAGATTCGTTTGCTGGCGGTTTTTACGGCTATCTGGCTTCGCAGAAGGAGTTGACGCCTGCGGTGTTTCGCAAGGCGATGTTTTATGGCGGCGTGATGGGATCTTTCGCCGTCGAACGCTTTGGTACGGAGCGGCTTCAGAACGTGACGCGCGAAGAGATCGACGCGCGGTTCAAGCTCTTCATGGAGATATCGCATCTTGAAGGGGCGTAGAACAGCCAGAAGGCCGGCACCGGTCTCATTGATCGGGGCCAGGCCTGCATCTTCTTCTGGAATGTCGGATGAGATACGGCCGGCTACTCGCGAAGAGACCTTTCCTGTTGCGTTGGCCTCTGTCGTGTTGGGCTTTGCGTCACTGCTTCTCAGCAATGCGCGCGGCTACATGCTTCTGTACGGGGATGCCGTTGCTCATCTGGGCATTGCGCGTCGCATTCTGGACTCGCGCAATCCGGGCATGTCTCAGCTTGGTGGTGTTTGGCTGCCGTTGCCACACTTACTGATTCTGCCCTTTGTGCAAAAGATGGAGTGGTGGCAGAACGGTTTGGCTGGAGCATGGCCCTCGCTAATCTGCTACATCCTCAGCGTGATAGGTATATATCGGCTTTCGCGCTGGATGATGACGCCGCGCTGGGCCTTTGCTGCTACTGCGTTCTATGCAGTGAATCCGAACCTGCTTTACCTTGCGACGACCGCCATGACAGAGCCGTTGTTTCTTGCGTTGCTGATCTGGACGACCCTTTTGACAGTGGAGTGTGTTGCGGCCATCCGAGCTGGAAAACCGAGGCCAGTTGCCCGGAGGTTGTTGCTGATTGGATTGTTTATCGTCGCGGCTGTTTTTACGAGATATGACGGATGGGTGTTGGGTGCAGCGGTTTGGTGCACCCTGACGTGGCAGCTCTCGCGCAGTCGAGAGCTCTGGAGAAAGGTGGGCACTTCTTTTGTGGTGTTCACTCTACTTGCCGTTGCCGGGCCCGTAAGTTGGTTAGCTTACAATCAACATTTTTTTCACGATGCGTTGGATTTCATGCGCGGGCCATATTCTGCGGCCGCGATAGAAAAGAAGACGACGCCGCCGGGATCGCCACACTATCACGGGTGGCACAATCCAGGATGGGCGTTGGTGCTCTATACCCGCACGGCGCAGTTGGATGTTGCTGCATGGGAGACTGGTTTTGTCGTGATGGCCGCTGCGATCGCGGGGTTGGTCCTCGCGATTCGACGCCGGTTTGTGTTGTCGGCGCTGCTTCTGTGGATACCGCTACCGTTTTACATTTATTCGATCGCATACGGTTCGGTCCCTATCTTCATTCCACCGCTCTGGCCGCACTCGTATTACAACTCGCGTTATGGCATGGAGATGCTGCCTGCTCTTGCTTTGTATACCTGTTTTACGCTGGAGTGGGTGCAGCAGAGGCTGAGGAGTGGGAAGCCTCTACTGGCGCGCCTGCTTCATCCGGTTGTTCTTTCTTTGATCGCTATCAACGCTATCTTCATGATGTACAGTGTGCCGCTGGTTCTGCGGGAAGCAAAAGCAAACTCAACGACGCGTGTGGCGTTTGAGACGGCGTTGGCGCGAGTGTTGAAGTCCTTTCCGCCTGGTGTGCCGATTCTGATGTATAACTCCGATCACGTTGGTGCGCTGCAGCAGGCGGGCATACCTCTGCGGCAGACGTTGAACGAGGGTGATTACGATAGCTGGAAGGTTGCGTTGGCGAAACCTGCGGAGAGTGCGGCTTACGTTGTCGCACTCGCTGGCGATCAGGTGTCGCAGGCGGTGGCTGAGCATCCGGAAGGGCTGACCGAACTGACGGTTCTATGTACGACGGATCAACCGTGTGCGCGAATCTACAAGTCAGATAAATACGCTCCTTCTTCGGCAACACCACAGCACTAGATTAGGTGCTTCGATGCTGGTCCGCGGTGCTACCATCCAGCCAGACTTATGCTCGTTCCTTCATCGTTTCACTTCAGCCAGATCGACCAGGAATTGCTCTCCACTGGAACTGCCGCACGGCTTATCACAGCCTGCATCCTCGGGGGGGTAATTGGCATTGAGCGGGAATGGAGGCATAAAGCCTCCGGTCTGCGGACGAACATGCTGCTGTGTTTGGGATGTGCTTTCTTCACCTTATTGTCAGCGGTTCTGGCGGGTGAAGGCAATCCTGATAAGGGGCGGGTCGCCTCGAACATTGTGCAGGGGATCGGCTTCCTTGGAGCGGGACTGATTCTTCATACGCGCGACCGCGTCGTTGGGTTGACGAGTGCGGCTACCGTATTTGTGGTTGCGTCGATTGGCATGGCTTGCGGAGCTGGGCTATACATCGAAGCAGTTTTGGCAACGGCGATTACTCTGTTCTCGCTGGTCTTTATTGGGTATCTGGAGTCGCGGATCGGCTGGCAGCGCTACCCACTGATGTATGAGGTTCGTGGTAACGATCAGAACAAGATCTATAGGGCAATTCTGAGTGTGTTGGACCGTGCTGGAGAGCGGCTGAACGTCGTCGAGCGGGATAGTGTGGCGCAACTGGAGCGAGTGACGTTTGTTGTCAAGGCGAATAAGAAGATGCATATGAAGCTGCTTGAGGAGTTGAGGGCGAGCGATGCAACCGATCAGGTCGTCGCATTCCGTGACGTTGAGGCAGAATAGTAAGAGAATGATTCCCTTCGTCAAAGCTCATGCATGCGGTAATGACTTCCTTATCATCGATGAACAACTTGCTCAGCGGAAACATGCTGAATTGGCGCGGAAGCTGTGTGTCCGCAATACGAGCGTAGGGGCGGATGGTATTGAGTTCCTCGATCGCCGACCTAATAGTGAGCTGTTTCTGCGCCTGTTCAATGCGGATGGAAGCGAGGCGGAGCTTTCGGGCAATGGGACGCGCTGCGTTGCCGCTTGGCTGGCGAGTAGCGAGGGATTGCAGGATGTGGCGCTTGGAACGCATGGCGGAGTGCGGAGTTGCCATGTGGTTGAGGCTGCGGATCCGCTCTACCTGATCGAGAGTGAGATGGGTGTTCCGCGGGTGATGCAGCGGACGATTGAGCTTCCGGGGGTTGGGAATGTGGCGGGAGCGATGGTCAATGTAGGTAATCCTCACTTTGTGCTGTTTGTCGATACCGATGACTTCAGCGCTTATGGGCAGAGTTGGCAGGAGATTGGGGCGCGGATCAGTACGAGTCCGCTGTTCCCGCATGGGACGAATGTGGAGTTTGTGCAGTTGATCTCGCAGAATGAGATTGCCTTCAGGATCTATGAGCGAGGTTGTGGTCCGACGACGTCTTCGGGGACTGGAACGTGTGCTTCGTCGGCTGCTGCTATGGCTTTGAGAGGGGTTGCGCGGGAGCTTACGGCCGATGCGGAGGGTGGTGCGCAACGGACGGTTTGGCCTTCGGCGGAGGCGGTGATGCGGTTGACTGGACCTGCGGAGATCATCTGCAAGGGCGAGGTTGCTGGGCTGTGAGGGCGCTGGTGAAGCCTGCGGCTCTGCGTGCTGGTGCGAGGCTTGCGGTGTTGTCTCCGGCGAGTACGCCGAAGGCTGAGCTGGTGCATCGCGGATTGGAGCGGTTGCGGGAGCTTGGGTATGAGACTGTGCTTGGTCCTCATGCGCTGGATAACGGACCTTTGTACTATGCGGGAACGCTGGAGCAGAGGCTTGGCGATCTTCATGCTGCGTTTGCGGATTCGGCGATCGATGGGATTGTGTGTACTCGCGGCGGTTGGGGATCGGCGGAGTTGTTGCCTTATCTGGATAAGGAGTTGGTGAGGAAGAATCCTAAGGTGTTTGTGGGTTATAGCGATCATAGTTCGCTGCATAGTTGGTTTCGGAATGAGGCTAATCTTGTGACCTTTTACGGTCCGATGGTTGCGGCGGACTTTGCTCGGGATGATGGAGTTGATCTGGCTAGCTGGAGGCATGCGCTGGAAGGTGATGCTGATTGGTCGCTGGGGAAGAGCGATGGATTGCGGGTGCTTCGCGGTGGAGTTGCTGAGGGGAAGCTGCTGGGAGGTTGTATCTCGATTCTGACTCAGGCTTTGGGGACTGATTATGCTCCGGTGTTTGGTGAAGGGACGATTTTGTTTTTGGAGGATATTGGGACTAAGCCTTATCAGTGGGACCGGATGTTGTTGCATCTTCGCTACTCTGGAAGGCTTGAGGGTGTGAAGGGAATTGTTTTTGGCGATATGGCGCAGTGTGTTGGTGAGCAGGAGCAGGAGTATCTGGAGCGGGCGGTTTTGCACTCGCTCAAGGACTTCACTGGGCCGATCGCGATTGGGCTGCGCTGCGGGCATGTTGATGGGGCGAACGTTACGCTTCCGCTCGGTGTTCAAGTTAAACTTGATCTGACAGAGTGGGAGAATCCGCGGATGAACTTTGTTGAATCTGCGGTTTCGGTCTAGTCTCTAGTCTGGCAATCGATGCAAAATTCAAAACATATACACCTTATTGGAATCTGCGGGACAGCTATGGCCTCGCTGGCTGGGATGCTGCAGTTGCAGGGGCACCGCGTGACGGGATCGGATGCGGCGGCTTATCCGCCGATGAGCGATCTGCTGGCGCAGCTTGGGATTCCTGTCTTTGAGCCTTATGGGGAGGCCAATCTGGAGCCTCGTCCGGGCCTTGTGGTTGTGGGCAATGCTATCTCGCGTGGCAATGTGGAGTTGGAACGGGTGCTCGATGAGCGGATTCCTTTCTGCTCGATGGCTTCGATTCTGCATGATGAGTTTCTCCGTGGGCGTGAATCGCTGGTTGTGGCCGGGACGCATGGGAAGACTACGACGACGAGCATGCTGGCGTGGATCTATGAGGTTGCTTCGCGGTGGAATGCTGCGTTTGCGCCCTCGTTTTTGATCGGCGGCGTGGCGGAGAACTTTGGCACGAGCTTTATGGTTCGGCCGACTTGTCCCTTCTTGCTGGAGGGCGATGAGTACGATACGGCGTTCTTCGATAAAGGGCCGAAGTTTCTGCACTATTTTCCGGATGCGGCGATTTTGACGCATGTGGAGTTCGACCATGCGGATATTTACGCTGACCTTTCTGCCGTGAAGACGGCTTTCAAGCGGTTCGTGAATCTTGTGCCTCGCCGAGGCCGGGTGGTGGCGTTCGACGGAAGCGAGAACGTTACTGAGTGCGTGGCGAAGGCGTTCTGCTCGGTGGAACGGTATGGCTTTGCGGCGGACTCGTACTGGCGGGTTACGGATCTGCGTCACGATGAGGCTGCGACGCGGTGGACGGTGCTGCGCGGCGGTGAGCCGTTTGCCGAACTGAGCCTTGCCGATGGCGGGTGAACACAATGCTCTGAACGCTACGGCTGCGGCGGCGCTGGCTGCGGGGCAGGGTGTTCCGGTTAAGGCCATTGTGGAGGCGCTGGCGAGTTTCAAGAGCGTCAAACGGCGGCTTGAGGTGAAGGCCGAGGTTGGCGGCGTGACGATCATCGACGACTTTGCGCATCATCCTACGGCGATTCGCGAGACGCTGAAGGCGCTGCGGGAGCGGTATACGGGTCGACGGCTGGTGGCGGTGCTGGAGCCTCGGTCGAATACGCTACGGCGGAATGTCTTTGAAGCTGCGCTGGTGGATAGCCTGGCGCTGGCGGATCAGGTGGTGCTGGCTGCGGTCTTCAAGTCGGAGAACATTCCGGAGGGTGAGCGGCTGCATCCAGATCATGTTGTGGCGGCGTTGAACGGTCGCGGAGTGCCTGCGAGTGTGCTTGCCGATGCCGATGCGATTGTTGGGGCATTGGCTCCTCGGTTGAAGGCCGGGGATGTTGTGGCCATCCTTTCTAATGGCGGGTTTGGTGGGATTTATCAGAAGCTGCCTCGTGCGATTAGCGGTTAGTGGTGGGCTACCCCCCCGGGGGGGTGGTGAGATAAGTTGTTTATAATGAGCATTTTGCATTATTTGATGTATGCAAATTCGTCATTATAAAAGGGTTATAGTCAAATTCGTCTTTCTAAAGGGTTTATGGGTTAATGGGAAAGCCCCGGCTGCTGGCCGGGGCTTTTTCTTGATTACTAATTTAATTGTAGCGGATTGGAGATAACTTCTTCGCAGCTGGGATGTTATTGATGGGTATGGAGTTAGGTGGGTTTGGGACTTGACATGTGATTTTATTGAGTAAATTTGAGAATTATTTTATAAGTTATTGATTGTGGATGGTTTGTAGGATTTGGTTTTGGCCATTTGGAAGACAACGGCAAGGGCAAAGGCGAAATACAGGGATCTCTCCACCTGCGGCGGCAAAAAACGCCGCCTTCGGTCGAGATGACGTTTGTGGGTGGGTAGGGCGTTAGGGTTGAGATGACGTTGTGGGATGGCAGCAGGAAAGACAACAGCAAGAGCTGGCGAGGGAGAGGATTACATTCCCACCCATCGCGATACGACTGCGATGGATGGGGCACCCGATCCTTTGTGGCTGTTTAGGATGGCAAATGCAAAGACAACAGATCTACAGGTACCAGGGGATGTTGACTACTACTATGCGCTGGTTGCCTTTGAGTAGGAGGAGGAGCTTGAGGAGTTGGACGCGCTGATTGTGGAGAGCGTTCTCCCACCAGTGGCGGACGACCAGCTCGGGCAGGAGGACGGCTACTTTTCGGCCTGGGTTCTGGTCTTCCAACTCCAGGATGTAGTCCATCAAGGGCGTGATGATGAAGCGGTAGTTCGATGGAATGGTGACGAGTTCGGGTTCTGTCAGGCCCTCGCGCCTGATGGGGGTTAGGATGTTCTCTTCCCAGATGGGCTCCAGAGCTTCTTCCTCGTCGTCGGAGTGGACGTGGACGACCTTGATGTCCTTGGAGAGGAGGAGGCCGAAGCGCATCGCTTTTTCGGTGATGCGATCCCAACGGGCCATGGGAATGACGACGATGGGCTGCTCGAGGTTGACGAGATTGAGTGGAGTTTTGTCCTTCATCTCGCGCTTGACGCGAGTGTAGTGACGTTTGACGGCCATCATGATTCCGATGAGGAATGGCACGAGGAGAGCCGTGACCCAGGCTCCGGCGACGAACTTTGCGACGAGAACGATGATGAGAGTGATGCCGGTTGCGACGGCACCGAATCCATTGACGAACATGTGCCAGAGGCGGCCGGGATGCTTTTCCATGTTCATCCAGTGGATGACCATGCCGGCCTGAGAGAGGGTGAAGGCGAGGAATGCGCCGATGGCGTAGAGGGGGATCAGGCGGTCTGTGACGCCGCCGAAGAGGATGAGGATGACGGCGGTGAAGCCGGTGAGGGCGTAGACGCCGTGGGAGAAGAGAAGGCGTCGGCCGCGGAGGATGAAGACGTGCGGGAGATAGTCATGTGTAGCAATTGCGCGCGTCAGTCTCGGAAAATCAGCAAAGGCCGTGTTCGCGCTCAAAGCCAGGGCCAACAGAACGCTGCCCATCGTCGTGTAATAAAACCATCCGCGCCCAAATACCGCTGTGACGAGCAAGCTAAGCAAGCTCTGATAACCTGCGCCCTCTGGCTCCATCGGCATCACGCGGTACGCCTTTGCCAGATATGCGATTCCGAACAGGAGCACCATCAATATTCCGATAATCACCGTCAGGGTGCGCTGTGCTCTCTTGACCCTGGGTTCACCAAAGGCCATCACACCATTTGACACCGCTTCAACACCTGTCATCGCCGCGCAGCCGCTGGCAAATGCCTTCATCAGCATCCATAAGCCAAGCGACCCCACCGTCGCCGGCAGCGCAGGAGGAATAGGAGCGACCGGGAGCGGATTCCCACCTGCGTGCACCGTCTTCCACATGCCAACCCCGATCAGCGTGAGCAGCGTACCCACAAACAGAAAAGTCGGCAGGATAAAAGCGGTGCCAGTGTCCTTTACGCCACGCAAATTAATAATCGCCAAAATCGCAAGAATGAACAGGCATATGAGCAAGGTGTGCCGCTGGATGCTTGGCACAGCCGAGGTCAGCGCCGTAACACCAGCCGAGATTCCCACCGCGGCCGTCAAGATGTAGTCGATCATCAGGGCTGCTGCGGCGAGCAGGCCCGCCTTCTCGCCAAGGTTTTCCGTCGCGACGGTGTAGCTGCCGCCGCCGCTTGGATACGCCTCAATCGTCTGCCGATAGCTGAAATAAACAATCGTCAGGAGCACCAAAATCGCCGAGATGATGCGCCACCCGTACTCGACTCCGGCTACCCCTAGCGGAATCAGCAGCGTCATCGCTGCCTCGGGCCCGTATGCAGCGCTCGTTAGTCCATCCAACCCGAATATCGGAATTCCTGCGGCCACACCAATGTGTTCGGCCCGCTCTTCGCTAGTAGCTAACGGCTTCCCAACCAGACGATCAACAATTGACATATTTCTTCCAAGTGTAATTGCTTCGTCGATCGGGCGTATTGTTAATTCCTATTGCGCCGGTGTGAGGGTTCTTCCCCATATACTGATTTGGAAAGAGGAGATTGGGACAATTATGGCGAATTTGTACGATATTCCTGTGAATCGCATTACTGGAGAGGGCTGTTCGCTGGGCGACTACCGCGGCAAGGTGCTGCTGATCGTGAATGTTGCCTCGCAGTGCGGGCTGACGCCGCAGTATGATGCGCTCGAGAAGATCTATAGCCGGTTCAAGAACTCGGGCCTGGTTGTGTGTGGGTTTCCGGCCAACGACTTTGGCGCGCAGGAGCCGGGATCGAACCAGGAGATTCATAAGTTCTGCACAGGGACGTTTGGTGTGGACTTTCCGATGTTCTCGAAGATTCCAGTGACCGGTGCGGATATGCATCCGCTGTACATGGCGTTGATTTCTGCGCGGCCTGAGGCGATTGGAGCTACTCGCGGGGGATTCCGCGAGAAGCTGGATGGCTTTTTGAAGAGCAAGCACAATGGCGCGGAGACGAATCCGGAGCCCGGGATTCTGTGGAACTTCGAGAAGTTCCTGGTGGATCGGAATGGGAATGTCGTTGCCCGGTTTTCTCCTGAGGTGCTGCCAGATGATCCTGCCGTCGTTGCGGCAATTGAAGCTGAATTGAATAACTAAATAGGGGCGGCGAGCTAGCGCCAGGGCCGGCCTGCTTTCTCATCCACTGTTTCTTCGTCTTAAATAAGGATTCCCACGTCCATATACGTAAAGGAAAAGCTACCAACGATGCCAATTTGTAAGTTTCTTCTGCCCTTGACTCTTGTTCTTTCTACCGCCGCGCTGGCGCAGAAGACGCCCATACAGATCACAGCGGATTTATCGGAGGCTCCGCGAAAGCTGTATCACGCAGAGATCGATCTGCCGGTGAAGGCTGGTCCGGTTACGCTGACGACGCCGAAGTGGATTCCCGGGAACCATCGGCCTACGGGGCCTGTCGACGACATTACCGGTGTGGTGTTTACGGCGAATGGACAGGTGCTGCCCTGGCGGCGGGATGATGTGGATCTTTATCAGTTTCACGTAACGGTTCCGGCAGGCGTGACGACGCTGCATGCGCATCTGGATTGCATTGTGACGGGGCGCATCAGCCAGAAGCTTGCGGTGCTGGAGTGGGAGAAGCTGCTGCTGTATCCGGCGAATACTCCAGTGAAGGATATTGCGGTGCAGCCTTCGGTTACGGTTCCTGAGGGTTGGGGTGTGGGCACGGCGCTGACGCCGATTGATGGATATGATGCGCAGCATCCTAAGGGCGGGACGACTCATTTTGCCGCTACGACTGTGGAGCAGCTGCAGGATTCGCCTGTGATTTCGGGCGAATACTTCCATGAGTTTGCGCTTGCGCCGGAGGTTACGCCGAAGCACTTTATCGATGTGGTGGCGGATGCTCCTGAGGATGCGGAGCTAAGGCCGGCGCTGTTGGCGGAGCTTTCGAATCTGGTGAGGGAGACGGGGGCGGCTTATAACTCGCGGCACTATAACGTGTACCACTTTTTGCTGACGCTGTCGGACGTTGCCGGTGGTGAGGGGCTGGAGCATGGGCAGTCGTCGGATAACGGCGTGGGGGAGAAGGGATTCTCCGATGAAGGGCATCAGCTTGGCGAGTCGGATTTGCTGGCGCATGAGTTTACGCACTCGTGGAATGGCAAGTATCGCAGACCCTACAACCTTTATCAGCCGGACTTTGCGACGATGCAGCAGGGGTCGCTGCTCTGGGTGTATGAGGGGATGACGCAGTATCTGGGGAATGTGCTGGCGGCGCGGTCGGGGTTGAAGACGCAGGCGCAGTATCGGGATTTGCTGGCGATGTCGGCGGCGAATCTGGACTACAAGCCAGGACGCGAGTGGCGCAGTACGGAGGATACGGCGATTGCGGCCAGTGTGTTGCGCGGTGGCAATCCGGCCTGGTCGAACTGGAAGCGTGGTCAGGATTATTACCAGGAGGGTGAGCTGCTCTGGCTGGATGCGGATACGTTGATTCGGAAGCTGACGGATAACAAGAAGTCGCTTACGGATTTTCACCATATCTTTCTGGGCAAGGGTGGGAATACGGGGCCGCTGATTGTGCCGTATAACCGCGAGGAAATAATCGCGGACCTGAATGAGGTTGTGAAGTATGACTGGGCTACGTTTTTGCATGAGCGGGTGGATAATCTGAATCCGCGTGCGGATTTGGCGGGGATCGAGCGGGGTGGCTACAAGCTGGTTTATACGGATAAACCGAATGCTTCGGAGAAGACGATGGCTGCGAATGCCAGCGGGTCTCGTCGCGGTGGGCTGAATGTCTGGTATTCGATTGGGATTCGTGTTAACGCTGAGGGAGTGATCTCGGATGTTCGTTGGGCTGGGCCGGCTGATAAGGCCAAGCTGGCGCCGGGGCAGAAGATTATTGCGGTGAATGGCAAGATCTTCTCGGCGAATGCTTTGAAGGCGGCGATCAAGGATGCCAAAGGGAAGACGGAGCCGATTCACTTCATCCTGCAGAGCGACACGTTTGTGACGATGGCTGAGGTGAATTATCACGATGGGGAGCGGTATCCCTCGCTTGTGCGTGTGGAGGGAACGCCTGCTTATCTGGATGACATTACGACGCCTTTGACGAAGCCGCAGAGTGCGCCTGAGGCAAAGACGGAGTAGTTGTTAGTTCGATTTGAATAAGGACGTGGGGATATGATCTCCACGTCCTTTGTTTTTAATGTTTTGGTTGGTTCAGATTTCATAGGGGTGATGCAGGAGGGATTTGGGAATGCGACTGATCGGTTTTGGTTCGATGGTGGCTGCGGTTTTAATGCTTTTTTCAGTCGCGGCTTCTTCGCAGACGATGTCGGCGAATGTTCCTGCTGCTCCTGCTACGTCGTGGCCTGTGAAGGATGGGGTGTATGTCATCAAGGACTTTCGGTTTGGGACCGGGGAGGTTCTGCCGGAGTTGAAGCTGCATTATCTGACGCTGGGGACGGCGCATCGGAACGCTGCGGGGCATGTTGATAATGCTGTTTTGCTGCTGCATGGCACGGGAGGGAGCGCGCACTCGCTGTTGGCTCCGCAGTTTTCTAATGTGTTGTTTGGGCCGGGGCAGCCGCTCGATATTACGAAGTACTTTTTGATATTTCCGGATGATATTGGGCATGGGCAGTCGTCGAAGCCGTCGGATGGGCTTCATATGCGCTTTCCCCAGTATGACTACGATGACATGGTGAAGAGCCAGCATACGATGCTGGTCGATGGGCTGCAGGTGGATCATCTGCGGTTGATTCTGGGTACTTCGATGGGATGCATGCAGTCGTTTGTGTGGGGAGAGACCTATCCGCAGTTTATGGATGCGCTTGCACCGTTTGCTTGTTTGCCTGTGCCGATTGCGGGGCGTAACCGCATGATGCGTTACATGGCGATCCAGAACGTCAAACTGGATCCGGCGTGGAAGGACGGCGAGTATACGACGGAGCCTGTGCTTGGGTTGCGCGGGGCAAACGAGATGCTGCTGGTGATGGGATCGGCTCCGCTGGTGATGCAGAAGGCTGCGCCTACGCGTGAGGCTGCGGAGAAGTATGTTGACAATTATCTTGCGCGGACAGTGGCGGCTACTGACGCCAACAATCTGATTTACTACGTGAATGCTTCGCGGAACTATGATCCGAGTGCGAGGCTGGGAACGATTACGGCTCCGGTTTTGTGGATCAATTCGGCTGATGATTTTATCAATCCACCTGAGCTTGGTATTGCTGAGGAGAAGGTGAAACAGATTCCTCATGCGAGGTTCATCCTTATTCCGATCTCTGATGCTACGCGTGGGCATGGGACGCATACGCAGGCTGCGGTGTGGAAGGATTATCTGGTTGAGTTTTTGCATCAGACCGAGCCGAGGTAGGTCGCTCTTTGTTCGGAGGTGTTACGCGTGGGAAGGATAAGAACAGGCAAAGGCAAAAGCAAAGACGAAATACAGGGATCCTTCACTGCGTTCAGGATGACGACGTAAATTGATGTGTTCAGGATGATGACGTAAAAAACTGAAGCGTTCGGAATGACGACGTAAACGCTGCTGGACAGGTTCTCTGTGACTTTTCATCTCTGCGCGGCGTCCAATTGGCAGGTGCGTTGTTGTTTTCAGTGATGCTGCCTGTAGGAGGAGCCTGTGATTAGCCGTCGCCGTCTTTTGTACACAGGCCTCGGCCTGGCTGCAGGTTCTGTACTGGTGCCGCGCTTTCTTCGGGGCTTTCAGCCTCCGTGGCGCGATACCGTGGCAGATTCGAAGACGATTCGCGTCGGTGGAGCTGCGCTGCAGGTTGATTTCGGGGCTGGTGATCTCGATCTTTCGCATGATGCCGTTGTGCTTTGGGTACAGCGGGCGGCTGAGGCGGTTTCACAGTATTATGGGCGATTCCCGGTGCTTTCTATGCGGGTTCTTGTGCTGCCTTCTTCCGGAAGAGGTGTTCACAACGGAACGACGTGGGGGAATGTGGGCGGTATGCCTGCGTTTACTCGCATCCGCGTTGGAGAGCACACAACTGCAGAGCAACTGGGCAACGACTGGATGATGACGCATGAGCTTGTTCATACCGGGCTGCCCTCTCTGCCTGAACAGAATCACTGGCTGGAAGAGGGGATTGCGGTTTATGTGGAGCCGATAGCGCGGGTGCAGGCGGGACAGCTTTCGGAAGAGCCGGTGTGGCGCGACATGATTCGGGATATGCCGCAGGGTCAGCCTCGTGCAGGAGAGAGCGGGCTTGACCGTACGAACACGTGGGGACGGACCTATTGGGGTGGCGCGGGTTTTTGTCTGCTTGCTGATGTGGAGATAAGGAAGCAGACGCAGAATCGCAAAGGGCTGCAGAGCGCTTTACGAGGGATCGTTGAAGCGGGCGGAACGATTGCTCATGAATGGGAGATCGTGCCGACGCTAGAGACTGGCGATCATGCAACGGGGACCAAGGTGCTGACTCAGCTCTACAACCGTATGAGCGATAACGCTGTTCCGATTGATTTCGATGGTCTTTGGAAACAGCTTGGTGTGGTGGAGAGCAATGGCAGCATCAGCTTCAATGCGAAGGCCCCGCTGGCGGATATACGTCAGGCGATCTTTGCGAAGAGCGCCTGACGAACCTGTCTAAAAGCCATGGACATCAGTAAAGCGTCGATCAACCTCTTGAAAACAAACAAAGGCATAAACAAGCAAAGACGAAATACAGGGATCCTTCCCCTTCGCTTCGCTCCAGGGTCAGGATGACGACGTAAAACAACAACAGCGAGAGTTCTAAGGCCGTCGTTAGGAATCGCTTTCGGCGAAGGTCTTCAGATTGGCCAGGCAACCCGTCCAACCCTTCTCATGCCTGCTGCGTGAGAGCTCGGTGGCGAAGCGCTCGTGGGTGAGGGTGACTTCGGTTCCTTCGGCGACATCTTTGAAGGTGACGGTGACGAGGGTTTCTTCGGATGGGTCCAAGTTGCTGGCCCATGTGAAGGAGAGAAGATCGTAGGGATCGACCTTGATGTAGCGGCCCGAGACTACGACATCGGGGGTCTTCTCCGCGTCGGTGAGGGTGCCGTCGCAGGGGCCGCCCATTAGCGTAAGGAGGTAGGCACCGCCTTTGCGCGGATCGATTTCGACGTTACCGATGGCTCTGTTGCCGCCGAACCACTGGCGGATGTTCTCGGGACGCGTCCATGCATCGAAGGTGCGCTGTTTGCTGGCACGGATGACGCGGCTGAGTTGCAGCTTCAGATTTTCGGCCGGCTTTGAAACGACCTGCGGATTAGCCATTGTTGTTGTCGCCATTATTCTCTCCTTCGAGGTGAGTCTGGAGTGCGTCAAGCTGCGTGGTCCAGAATTTGTCGTAGAAGGTCAGCCACTGCTCAGCGGACCTGAGGGGTTTGGGATTGAGTCGGACGAGTTGGAAGTTGCCACGTCTCTCGCGTGCGATAAGCTCGGCGGATTCGAGCACCTTGAGGTGCTTGGATACGGCGGCAAGGGACATGGCGTAGGGCCTCGCGATCTCGCCGACGGTCTTGGACTCTGCTGCGACGTCCTGAAGGATGGCGCGGCGCGTTGAGTCTGAGAGCGCGTGGAAGATTGAGTCGAGACGAAGGGCGTTAGACTTAACCATTTGGTTGAATAGTAGTGCGAAAGGACGATCTTGTCAACCGTTTGGTTGAATGCTTTGTTTTGTGTAGCTGCGATATTCTGGAAGACGTTATGTTTGCGACGTTTAAGATGCTTTTTGTGTATCTCACGCTAGGTGTTCCGGCAGGCTTGATCGGGATTCCGTACACGCTTGTGGTTGGCGATATCAGCCTGCTTTACCGGGTTGCGATGTGGATTGCGCATGCCGGGGTGAGGGCGGCGGGGATTCGTGTGGAGATTGAGGGGCTGGAGAATGTTCCGGCGGGCCGGCCGTGCATTTTTATGTGCAACCACGTGTCGAATCTTGATCCGCCGGTGTTGCTTCCGCTTCTGCCGGGGCGCAGTTCGGTGCTGCTGAAGAAAGAGCTGATGAACATCCCGATTCTGGGGCGGGCGATGAAGATGGGGAACTTTGTGCCGGTGGAGCGCGGGGGGCGCAGGGATGCCGCTCAGGCGAGTGTGGAGGCAGCTAAGGATGCGCTCAGCGCGGGGCTGAATATTCTGGTTTATCCGGAGGGGACCCGGTCGCCTGATGGACGGCTGTCGACGTTCAAGAAGGGGCCGTTCTTTTTGGCGCAGCAGACGGGGGCTCCGGTTGTACCGATTGCGCTTTCGGGGACGCAGAGCATGATGCACAAGGGAAGCGTGGCGATTGTGCCTGGGGTGGCGCGGATACAGGTGTTGCCGGTGGTGGAACCGGCGCAGTATGCGAATCGCGAGGAGACGCTGCGGGCGGTGCGACTGGCGATTGCTCGGGCTCTGCCGGATGGGATGAAGCCGGAGGATCATCTGGCGATGGGTGAGATGGCTCGGGGGTAGAGGGACGGTAACGTCATCCTCTTCGGGATAACAGAGGACAGGCAACAGCAAAGACGAAATACAGGAATCCCGTTCGACTTCGCTCAGGGCAGGCTTCTCCACTACGCACTGGACGGCGAGACTGTCCAGTGCTTCGGTCGAGATGACGTTTGTTTGGCGGTGGGTGGGAACAGACGACGCAACAGCAATTGCTAGAGCTGGCGAGGAAGAGGGTTACATTCCCACCCATCGCGATACGACTGCGACGGATGGGGCACCCGATCCTTTGTGGCTATCCAGGATGGCAAATGCACAGGCGACCGGCAGATCCTTTTCGGATGACAAAAAAGCAATCAACTGCAAATGGTCAGAACTTTATAACTGCTTTAGTGAACTACCACTTGTTTGATGTGAGTGGTCGCGGCTACTTCGGGTACGGTGCCGTCGTTGACGATGACTTCGGTGGGTGTGCCTTCGAAGACGATGCGGGTTGAGGCGGAGGCGTGACCGGGTACATGGACGTGGCCCGATGCGCTGAGGGTGCCGGAGTGGATGATGACGGGGACGTCGGCGGCGGCGTCGCCTTCGTTGTGGACTTCGACGGCGATGAGCCAGCTGGCGTCTTTGTTGCCCTGGGCCGGGAGCTGGCGTGGCGTTACGCTGGCGATTGATAGATCGGGCAGGCCGCGGTCGCGGTAGACCCAGTCGTCGAAGAACCACTGGAGGTCTTGCTTGGAGGTCTGTTCCAGGATGCGCTGGAATTCCTTGGGGTCCTCGTCGCGTTTGCCGGAGTGGCGATAGAGTTGGAGGGCGTTTTTGAGGGCCTGGTCGCTGGTGATGGAGCGGAGCATCCAGAGGACGGCGGTGGCTTTGGTGCGGTAGTAGATCTCGTCGTGGGCCTGGATGAGGCTTTGGCCGGCGTGGTCGGGGTCAGTGGATTTGGAGAGGTCGGGTTCGGCGAGAGCCAGGGTGTTGAGCTGGTCGTGGAGTTGGTTGAGGGCGGCGTCGCGGCCTTCGTTTTGCTCGACCCAGAGAAGAGACATGAATTGGGCTACGCCTTCGTTGAGCCATTGGTGGGAGGAGCGGAACCAGGCGTGCGAAAGAGAGTGCGAGAGCATGGGCGTTAGGGACGCCGCGTTGGTGTTGCGCATGGGAGTGACGAGAAAGGCGTCGTCCTCGAAGGGCTGGCCGTCGTGGTCGATCATGTTGAGCGGAGTAATGGGGGAGGGGCCAAGCCAGTCGGCGATGAGGGGGCGGACGTTTTGAGCGGCGTTGGTGAAGGCGGGGAGGGCGTCGTCGTGGCTGGTGATGACGGAGAGGAGGTTGTCGGTGACGACGGTGGGGGAGGATTCGGTGATGAAGAGGCTGGGGGTGCGGAAGCCGAGGGGGCGGGTGGGGAAGTCGGCTGTGGCGACGCCGGGGGAGTCGGCTACGGGGACGTTGACGTTTTCGCTGACGGCGATGAGGGGCTGGGGCTGGCCGAGGAACCATGCGGTGCGGGGTGGGTCGCCGACGTATTCGACGGAGAGGCGGAGGCGGATGGTCGCGGGGGATTGATTGAGCTTGGTCTGGCCGATGGACTGGAAGAGCTTTGCGCCGTCGCCGAGGAGGGCGGGGGCGGAGGCGGTGGGGTACCAGAGGACGTTGCCGAAGCCGCGGAGGGCGGTGATCTCGGGGGAGATGGTGTCCCAGTCGGCAACGAAGGCCTGCGAGGGCGGGGCGCCGATGCGTTCGAGACGCTGGCCGGATTGGGTGATCTCGCCGGAGTAGAGGGCGGTGAGCTCGAGGGTCGCGCCGGGGGCGAGAGGTTGGGGGAGGGTGATGATGGCTTCTTTGGCCTGGCCGGTGTGGTCGGTGTCGGTGTCAATGAGATGCTCGGCGTAGGTGAGGGCTGGAGCTGGCCGTCGATGCGTTGGGAGATGCTCTCCCAGTGGAGCGTGGAAGAGAGTTGGAGCGGAAGGTGGGTGAGGGGTTGGGTGCCGGTGTTGCGGACGGTGAAGTTGGCGCGGACGGCTATGTGGGACTTCGCCGGGTGGAGATGGACGTCGAGATCGTAGGCGGTGAAGGTGAGGGAGGCGCGGTCGGCGTCGGTGACGGAGGGGATGGATTTTGCCGGGGCGGATTTTTTATCCGCGGGCGGAGGGGTGTCCTGATTGCGATTGAAGAGGACTGTGCCGTGGGGCTCGGATGCTGGCGGGGCTTCGGGAGCGGGCTGCTGCGGGGCCTGGGCGAGAGCGGAGGTGCCTACAAGGATTGCGATTGCGAGGAGCGAGTTGCGGTGATGCATATTTTTCAGGATCCGAGGCCTTTGCGGGGTTTTGCTGGGGCGGCTTTCTTTGGTGCTGGGGCTCTGCGCTGGCGCATGGCTTCGTACATGACGATGGCGCCGGCGACGGAGACGTTGAGGGAGGAGACCTGGCCGGCCATGGGGATGCGAAGGAGGTGGTCGCAGGTTTTTTTGACGAGGTCGTGGAGACCGGCGCCTTCGCGTCCGAGGACGAGGACGCAGTCGGTTTTGAAGTCGAAGTCGGAGTAGTCGGGGGTGCCGCGCTCGTCGAGGCCGATGACCCAGACGTGTTTCTGCTTGAGCTGCTCGAGGGAGCGGACGAGGTTGGTGACGCGGGCGACGCGGACGTGCTCGGAGGCTCCGGCGGAGGTTTTGGCTACGGTTCCGGTGATGGGGGCGGAGCGGCGTTCGGGGAGGATGACGCCGTCGACGCCTGCGCCGTCGGCGGTGCGGAGGAGGGCGCCGAGGTTGTGGGGGTCTTCTACGCCGTCGAGGGCGAGGAAGAAGCGGTGCTGGCCGTCCTCTTTGGGGGCGAGGAGATCTTCGATGGTGAGGAACTTGCGCTCGCGGACGACGGCGAGAACGCCCTGATGGGCATCGGTGCGGGCGAGGCGGGTGAGCTGGTCGCGGGGCTCGATGGAGACGCGGACGCCGGCGGCGCGGCAGAGCTGGGCGAGGCGTTCGAGCTTCTCGTCTCGACGCTCGCGGGCGATGGTGACGTGATCGAGCTGGCGGGCACCGGAGCGGATAGCCTCCTCGACTGGATGGAGGCCGTACAAAACTTCCATTCTTCAAGTTTACCGTTAGAAAACAGCAGAAACAGCGTTGGAGGGCATTAGAATAGTGCTACACCACAGATTTCTGATGTTCGCGGGCTGTTTCAGGGAAGGTTTCAGCTTTTATGGACGATTTCAGGGAAGACCGAGACTTTTCCAAGCGAATTGACGTCTTTACCTCTGTGAAGCGTGATTCCATCCTGGTGGCGTCGGCGGTTGCCCAGACTCAAAGCGACAACGCGGCAATCGCACATGGGCTGAAGAGGCAGGATCCGGAGCTGCTCGATCACTTGATTGAGCTGTATCAGCATCGGCTGCTGCGCTATCTGTTGTTTCTGACGGGCAAGCGCGAGGTGGCGGAAGACCTGTTTCAGGAGACCTGGATGCGGGTGCTGATGCGCGGCGGCCAGTACAACGGCAAGGCGCGGTTTGATACATGGCTGTTTACGATTGCGCGGAACCTTGTGATCGACCTGTCGCGCAAGCGCACGATGGCCAGCCTGGATGAGATGAGCGACGCAAACGGTGACGACCGCCCGTTTGAGATTGCGATGGATGCTCCCTCGCCGCTGGAGCAGTTTGCGGCACGAGAGGATCGCGCGGAGGTGGGTGAGGTTCTGCTGAAGCTGGACTCGACCTATCGCGAGGTTCTGGTGCTGCGGTTTTATGAAGAGATGTCGCTGGAAGAGATTGCCGGGGTGACCCGGGCTCCGCTGTCGACGGTGAAGTCGCGGCTGTATCGCGGACTGGCGGCGTTGAAGCCGGAGGTGGAGAGAATACGGGCCGCGCGTCCTGTGGGGGAGGCGGCGGTATGAACGATTTTCGTGACGAACAGATTTCCGAGAGGGATCGGGATTTCTTTGCGCGCTCGGCACTGTCGGGGATGAATACCTCGGCACATTCTTCGAGGGTGAACCGCACTCATCGCGTGGTGCGTGAGCGGGCGCAGACGATGGCTGCACGGCGGGACAAAACGAGAAGCCTGTGGATTCCCATGGCGGTTTGCTCGGCGCTGGTGCTAATTATTTGCACGGCGGTTTGGAGCGTTCTGGATCAGTATGAGGCTACGCCGACGGGCGTGCCGGACTCGAGCGATCAGTTTCTTGGTGCTGCTGTTGTGGTTTTTTCCTGTTTCAATGGCCCTGCTGGCGATGGTATGGTTTCGTCGTACACGCAAGCGCTCCGGTAGTGAGGCCATGTAATGACGATACCGTGGAAACCGAAGACGAACCGGTCGGATGAGCTGCAGGGTGGGGAAGACCAACTGAACATGATTCCTGCGTGGTCGGTGGTGCTGGCGATTGTGGTGTTCGCGGCGGTGCAGTACCTGTTTCATGGGGTGATGCCGCACCATAAGCATGAGCTGCTGCCGATGCGGCTGCTGATGGGCTATGCATGGGGAACGGCGTTTGCCAGTTACGTTCTGCTGGTGGGATATGTGAGCCGTGACGTGAAGCGGCGCAATATGTCGGCCGGGCTTTGGATGCTGATTGTAGGTTTGATGCCGGGCGGGATTGGAGCGGTGGTTTACTTCCTGCTACGACAACCGGTTCTGGTGCCATGCCCGCACTGCAGCACGGACCTTACGTCGGATGTTCACTTCTGCCCACAGTGCCAGTTCCAGATGGCTCCTGTGTGCGGCCGGTGCTTTCGCGGGGTGAAGGTTACGGATGTGTATTGCATCCAATGTGGCCATGATCTGGCGGAAGACCATACGCCTTCGAGGCTGCGCGCGTATAGTGACTAGTTGGAGCGATGTCACTGACGGCACTCATTATCGATGACGAACCGCTGGCCCGGCAGGAGCTGCAGTATCTGCTGGAGCGCGCGGGTGGGGTTGAGGTTCTGGCCCAGGGAACCAATGGAATTGAAGCTGTTGAACTGATCCGCACACATAAGCCTGATGTGGTTTTTCTTGATGTGCAGATGCCGGGGATGGACGGTTTCGCTGTGCTGAAGAAGCTGCTGGACCGCAGGATGCCGATGCCGCAGGTGGTGTTTGCTACGGCGTTCAATCAATATGCGGTGCGGGCGTTTGAGGTGAACGCGATTGATTATCTGCTGAAGCCGTTTGACCGGAAACGAGTGATGCAGACGATTGAGAAGGCGCAGGCGCGGCAGTCGGGGTCGGTGGAAACAACGAACATGGGAGGAGGAACAACCGGGGCGAAACTGGATGCTCTGCTGCGGCTGGTGGAGGAGCAGACCCATGCTCCTAAGGTGACGGGGAAGGTGGTGGTCCGGGCGCAGAGCCGACTGCTGCTGGTGGATCAGAAAGAGATTTGCTTTGCTTCGATTGAGGAAGGGACGATTAGTGTGGTGACTTCGACGGTGGAGGGGCAGTCGAATTGCCGCACGCTGGAAGAGCTGATGGACCAGCTCGATCCGGAGGCGTTCTGGCGGGTGCATCGGTCGTATCTGGTGAATATCCAACATATTCGCGAGGTGGTGCCGTGGTTTAAATCGAGCTACCAGTTGCGAATGGATGATCCGAAGAAGACGGAGATTCCGGTGAGCCGGGCGCAGACGAAGCGGCTGCGTGAGCTGTTTAATCTGTAGGCAGTGGCCTGGGTGCAGAGGCTGGTGGGACGCTAAGAAAATTTTAGAGATGGTCGGGAACTAGCTGTTGAGGCTTTTCGTATTGATGCCTTGACTATCTACACATTGTTTGTGTAGATAGTCATAGTATGGGAAAGCCAAATGACTTGGTACAGGGAACGCTTGGGTTGCTGATTCTTAAAACGATTTCGCTTGAGCCGAAACATGGTTGGGCGATTGCGAAACGGATTCAGCAGATTTCGAATGAGGTGCTGCAGGTGCAACAGGGATCGCTGTATCCAGCGCTGCAGCGAATGGAGCAGCAGGGATGGATTCGCTCGAAGTGGGGCGAAACCGAGACGGGACGGCAGGCGCGTTTTTATTCGTTGACAGCCGCTGGGCGTGCTCAGTTGGAGAAAGAACGAACGATGTGGAACAGGCTTTCGGCGGCGGTTGATCTGGTGGTTGAAAGCTGATGGTGGTGGAGTAGCAGTTTGTGGCGCGGTCGCGAGGAGATGCTGAATGCGATGGATGGATCAGCTTCGGATGGCGATGATTTCGCTGTTTTGGCGCAGGCGGGAGACTGAGCGTCTGGATGCGGAGATGCGATTTCATCTGGAGCGGGAGGTCGCAGAAAGAGTGACTGCGGGAGCGGCGCCGGATGAAGCGCGGACTGCTGCCATGAGGGAATTTGGCAATCCAGCTGTGTTGCGTGACGAGGCTCGGCGCAGCTGGAGCTGGGGATGGCTTGAGACAATCGGGCGGGATGTTCGATTTGGGATACGGTCGCTGATGAGATCGAAAGGCTTCTCGATTACGACGATTGGGGTGATGGCTCTTTGCATCGGGGCGACGACTTGTCTGTTCACGATTGTGCGATCGGTGTTGCTGAAGCCGCTGCCATTTCGTGATCCGGAGAGATTGGTGGCGGTGTATGAGCATTTTCGCAATCAGCAGCCATATAACCCGGTAGCAGCAGGAGATTATCTCGACTGGCGCACGAAGACGCATGGCTTCGAGGACATGGCTGCGTGGCAACATTGGATCTTCAATCTGAGCGGGGAACGGAATGAGTTGCCGGAGGTGGCGCGAGCGGCGGCGGGATCGGGGAGTTTGTTCAATGTGCTGGGAGTGCAGCCTGCGCTGGGAAGAACTTTTCGCGAGTCGGAGGACCGCGTTGGTGGCGATGCGGTTGTGATGTTGACGTGGAGTTTGTTTCAGCGACGGTTTGGCGGGGATCCGTCGGTGATTGGGCGAAAGATTCGTCTGGATGCGAAGCCACATACGATTATTGGCGTGTTGCCGAGCTGGTTTTCGTATCCGGAGCCACAGGTGCAGTTGTGGGTGCCTTATGCGTCGGTGATGACGCAGCAGGAGCTGGAGCGTCATGATGACCATGGGAGCTGGGTCATTGCTCGGATGCGACCGGACGTTAGCCTGAAGAGTGCGATGGCGGCGGTGAGCGCGCTGCAGTATCAGATGCATATGCAGTGGCTGGGTAAACCTGTTGCGGAAGGTGCGAATGCGAGGCCTCTGCTGGAAGATGTTGTGCATGATGTGAAGACGCCGCTGATGGTGATGTCGTGCGCGGTGGTGTGCATGCTGTTGATTGGGTGCCTGAATGTCTCGAATTTGTTAGTGGCCCGGGCGGCGGCACGACAGAAAGAGACGGCGATTCGTGGGGCGTTAGGAGCTGGGCGAGCGGCTCTGATTCGTGAACAGATGACGGAGACGCTGATTATTTGTGCTGCGGGTGGTGCGTTTGGATTGCTGCTGGCGATGGCTGGAACACGATGGCTGACGAGTCGCTGGCATGATCTGCCGCGAGCTGACGCGATCCATGTGGATGGAATGGTTTTGCTGTTTACGGCGAGCGTGATTTGCATAGCTGCTTTGCTGGCTGGACTGCTGCCAGCGTTGTCGGCGACGAGCAAGAGTATGTCGGTGGCGCTGCAGGACTCGTCGCGTTCGGTGGGGGGAAGCGTATCGAAGGCATCGCTGCGAAAGATGTTGCTGACGGCTGAGATTGCGCTGACAGTGGTGCTGCTGGTCGCGGCGGGTTTGCTGCTGAAGAGCTTTGTGCTGCTGCGCACGACTGACCTGGGATGTACGACCGATAATGTGTTGACGATGGCATATAGCTTGCCGGTGAAGCAGTATGGTACGCCAGAACAGAGAGTGGTTTTTACAGAAGAGTTGTTGGAACGGGTAAGGAGGTTACCTGGGGTTCGAGTGGTTGGATTGGGGACAGTGGTGCCGGGTGGAGGTTGGGGCGGTGATGAGTTGTTCACAATTCCTGAGCATCCGGTAATTGATCAGGAACACAAGATAGATGTGGATGCTCTGACTCGAATGGCCGATCCGGGATACTTCAGTGCGCTGCAGATTCCTCTGATGGAGGGGCGCTTTTTTGATAGTCATGACAGGCTGGACCGAGCTGACCGTGTGATCGTCAGTAGGCAGTTGGTGCGGCAATTTTTTCCAAACGAGAGTGTGCTGGGAAAACATATCTCGGTGGAGTGGAATGGAAAGATTGCGCCTTATGAGATTGTTGGCGTCGTGGGAGATACGGTGTATAGAGTAGGAGAGCCCACGAAGGCGACGATGTATTTTCCGGCATTGTCTGGTATGGGAGGACGTCAGATGACGCTGGTGATCAGGACGGATGGGAATCCACTGACCTATGCGATGGCGGTGCAGAAACAGATCGGAGAGATGGACCCCGGCTTGCCAGTGGTGGATGTTTTGACTATTCCGCAGATCGTTGGACAGTCTACGTTGAACGCTAACTTCAGTGCGACGCTGGTGTTGTTGTTTGCCGGATTGTCGCTGCTGTTGGCAGGCGTGGGATTGTATGGAGTGCTGTCTTACCTGGTGACGCAGCGGGTGACGGAGATCGGAATTCGGATCGCTTTGGGTGCGCAGCGTGAGCAGGTGCTGGGACTGATTCTGCGCGATGGTTTGCGTCCGGTGATGATTGGGTTGGCTGTAGGTGTTGTGGCGGGTGGCGGCGTTGGATTCTTGATTCGCTCGCTGTTGTATGGGACGAAGCCGCTGGAGCCGCTGGTGTTTATAGCGATGGTGGTGACGCTGTTGATGGTGGCAGCGTTGGCGTGTGCGGCTCCGGCATGGCGGGCTTCGAGTATTGATCCGATGCAGGCTCTTCGAGCGGAGTAATGCTGCGCACCTGGCGAAGAACTAAAGACTCCACTCGAAGTTACTTGGGGGCGTTGGGCTGGGAGCCCTGGATGATGAGTTGGTTGTCAACGCTGAAAGCTCCGGGCGCGGAGTTAGCTTGCACGCCAGCAATTTCTGAGTCGGTTTTGTTATTGACGATGCCGAACAGAATGACGTGTCCGTTATTTACGACGATATGAATTGCGTGAAAGCCGAGGGGCGGATTGTTGGTGATTCCGCCGGCCGCTATTCCAATACGACCGCCAGGACCTATTGCACGGGCAAGGGAGCCTTGGTTGGCGTTGTACTTGCTTAGGGAGGGTTGGGTGTAGATGCGGTTGTATACGGTGGCGCGTATGCGGTCATCGTTGGGCGAGAGGGAGAGGACCTGGATCTGGTTGTCGACGGATGTGATGCCCTCTATCTTTTTGACAGCTCGGCCGGCCTCCTCCTTGATGATGGGCCGAGAGGCGTAGCCCTTGAGGACGAGAGTTTTACCCTGGATGCCGAAGGTGATCCAGTCGAAGACGGAGTAATCGGGGAGACTGCTAAGTTGTTTCCGGACCGCTTGCACGATGCGAAGGGTATCTTCCTGCGAACCCGGGGGTTTGGGTTGGATTTCCTGAGCCAGGAGAGGTGCGCTTGAGAGAGTAAGGATGAGAAGGGCGCGAGCGAATAAGTGAATTGATTGAGCCATGTGAATTCTCCAAGAAGAACGCGTTTTTGGCTAGACGCTTACTGTGAGATGCGGTCTCGGAGGTGGCAGATGTCCCTTAGATGAGGGGTGCGGTGATGGCAACGACCTTGCTGATGGCGGAGATTACCGTGGTCGCTGTGTTGATGTTTTTTGTGATTTCGTTGATGGATTCTTTGATCTTCTTGAGCGCGGCATTGGTGTCTTCAATCTTTGGCTGGAGGGCGAGCAGGGCGGTAGTGTTGGCATCGAGCTGTGCCTCGTCCAGCTCGGTGATGATGTCGTAGATGGATTCGCGTGCGCCCTGAATGAGATCCTTGGCGTCGATGGTTGAGGCATCCCAGTAGGCGCGGCCGAGGGTGTCGTGGAGAGCCTGATAGGCGTCGATCGTGGTGGGTTTCTGCAGGACTGTCGTAACGTCCATGGTTCCTCCGTGACTAGGTGGTGGGGAGTGAGTCGTTGAAGTGGTTCAGTCGCTCGGCGGTTGCCAGGAGTTCTGCAATGCGTTCGCTGAGTGATGCTGTGTCCTTGCTTTGAGCGGCGGCCGCAAGGGCGTGGTGGGTTTCGGCAAGGGATTTGATGGTGGCCTGAAGTTGGCGCAGCATGTCGTCGGTGGCTTCCTTGCGGAGCATGATTTGGCCAAGCCTCTTGATCTCGGTGCGGCGCTCGATGGGAGAGAGGTCGTGACCGGATTTGCGAATGAAGAGGTCCTGCTGCATGAGGAGCTGCTCGTAATCGTCGTTTGACTGGCGGCGCAGGACCTTGATGTCGCTGTCGAGTAGATTGCTGAGGACCGTGATCTGCGGATCCATGTCGTGGATGATTTTGGGAACGGACGCCTTTATTTTTTGGCTTGCGAGGAAATCACCCAGCGCTTTGAGAGCGGTGCTGACGGCGTTGGCCTGGACGGGGGTGACGGAGAACCCGGAGGGCGGCACAGTGGAGTCCGGATTGAAGGCGGCGCTCATCTCCCTGAGATTGGTGCCGATAGAGGTCGCAGCAGCGTCGAGCGAGTCGGAGTGGCCGCCGTTGGTAAGGTCGGCGAGAGTCTGGGCGTAAGTCTTCAGGCCGTCGAGAATGTCGGTGCGGGCGTCGAGACCGCGGGCGTCGATGAGGTGCTTGATGCTATGCGGATCCCAAGGTTGGTTGGAGTCGTACTTCTGGACGGCGGCGGAGAGCTGCTCGTCGTCGTGCAGGCGGACGGCGGAGCGGTAGACTCCCTCGGAGCTGTCGACAACGGCGTTGGTGGCGGTGGCGAACTCGGCTGTATGTTTGGCCAGCGGAGAGGTGGCGCATCCACCGAAGAATAGAAGCAGCGGCAAGGACAGCGATATCGGGCCAGGGAAGTGGCTTTGGCGGGCAGAGATGTCTGGCTTGGCTGGCATACCTGCTAAGGAAAGGCTTGACGGGCCGGTTTGTCAAGGATTTGTGGCGCATTTCGATTGATTTTTTGGTGGCGAAAGAGGTTTGATGGAAGGGTGCGCGGTTCCTCTGCTACTCTTCGCAAGAAGAGTGAGGAAAGGGGCTGCAAATTACGTGTGGCGGATTGTGATCAGGACGTTGGTGGGGTTATTGTTGGCGGCAGTACTGATGTATCTGGGAGATTGGGGGATCTGGCGTGTGCGGGGTGGAATGGGTGGAGGGATGGGGACGGCGCAGGTGAGCCGGTTTGTGGTGGCTCCGCTGAAGGGGAACAAAGAGGAGTATTACTTCGATGGGACGGCGACCGTGGATTGCAGTAAATCGCTGTTTCCGCAGGCGGGGAGCGGGGCATGCTGGTGGATAGAGCGGCATCGAGTGGTGTATGAGCGATGAAGTCTGAGTGTCTAAAAATCCAGAGTGATGTGGGAATAGACTGGGTCGCGGAAGGTTTTATTGAGAGCCTCTTGCAGTGGGGTTGCGCGGACACCGAATATTCCGGGCCAGTCGATGACTTCAAAGACATCGGGCGTCACGAGCGCTTTGAGCTGCCCTACGGTGAAGGCCGGATCGCTGTCGAAGATTGCGTTCACTTTTAGAAGAGTCCAGAAGAGACCGTAGGGGATTTTCTGGATGTGGGCTTTCGCTCCTGTGGCCTGCTTTACCGCTCGAATCAGGTCGATGTAATCGATGCGCTCCTGGCCGGTGATGTTGTAGGCGCCAGTCATCTCTTTGTCGATTGCGGCTGCGATGACGTCGCAGAAATCGCCCGCGAAGAGGGGCTGGCGTAGAAATTTTCCGGTACCCGGGATGGGGAAGACGGGGACCTTCTGCATGAAGCGAGCGAGCCAGCCGACGTGCTTTCTGTCGAACCATCCGAACATGAGGGTGGGGCGGAGGACGATCTGTTTGATGCCTGATGCTGCGACCAGGGCCTCCTGGGCTTTTTTGGTTTCGGTGTAGTCATCGACGGCCATTGAGTTAACAACGGATGATGAGATGCTGACGATGTAGGGAACCTTATTTCGTACTGCTGCTTCGAGTAAGTGTTCGGTTGCCTGGACGTTGTTGCGCACGAACTCTTCAGGATGAGTTCCACCGATTTGCGCGTGGCCGATCACAAGCGCATCGCAGTTGGCTAGTTCCGCGTCCCATTGGCTGGAGCCGGTTCCGTTTGCAGCGAGATCACTTCGCAGCAGACGCACGGACGGATAGTTGCTCTCGAGGATTGCGGTGTTGGTCGGATGCTTATCGATCGCGACGATGTCGGTGAATCCCCTTGAGAAGAGGCGGGGAATCAGGTTCTGGCCGACGAGTCCCGCAGCTCCAGTGATGACAACTTTTTTGGTCATAGTTTGAGTGGCCCCTTGTAGGTTCGTTCAGATCGAAGTGAATGCTGACGGCTGCAGGAATGCGACGTTAGACCAAATTCAAATTGATGCGGATATTGCGATGGCTTGCCTGAATTGAAAAGACAGGTCCGGTATCGAGCGGGTTGGTGCTTTGCAGAAGTTAAATTATAGCTCGCTGCCTTTGACTGGCAGCGAGTTCTATTGGATGCACAATGAGGCGGTAGGCGTTGTGTTTAGCGGGCGTATCCTGTTGCTGCCATTCGCGAGGCCAGATTTTTGAAGGCTTCTTCACTCACAGGATTGACACCACTTGCTAGGATCCAGCGGTTGTAGAAGTTGAATAAGGCACAGGCAGAGATGGCATAGAAGATGGACGCGTCATCCCAGCCAGCAGCGTTTAGTCTCTGTGTGTCTGCTGCGGTGATAGAGGCGGGAGTCAATGTGATTTTGCGAACAAAGCGCAGTAATTCTTTTCGCTTATTTTCAAGGCTTGAGGTCTCGAGATCTCGGATGACACTCCATACCAGCTCTTCGTCTTCAAGAAGAATTGAGGCTACGGCAGCGTGCGCCTTCATGCAGAATTCGCACTCGTTGAGAGAGGAAGTGTAGGCGGCGATCAGTTCTCGAAGTCCGGGGCTGAGGGGACACTCTTTGTGCATGAGAGTGTGCGAGAGGGCGGCAAGATGATGCGCGGCTTCAGGATCAAAAGCCAGTAGGTGCCAGATTTGCCAGTAATCACCGCCGGATGCCTTTGCCTTCTCGATAAGGTCGCGGTAGACGCTGGGCTTCGGATGGGCTTCCACTCCTCGAAGGAACATTGGTTGTTGTTCAGTTTTTGTTGTGCTCATTGCTCCTCCAGAAGCTCATGCTGGGCGGGATTCAGATCGCTCAAATGTTGCGAAGGCAGGCCGAATGCATTCGCAACACGGTTGAAGAAAGCGAACAGGCCGGCAATGTGCACGGCCTCCGCGATGGATGACTGATCCCATCCAGCATTGGTCAACACATTGATGTCTGCTGGTGAAATCTTGTGAGATTCAAATGTGACTTTCGCGACGAATTCAAGCAGAGTGCGTTCCCTGGGGGTGATGGAAGGATCGTCCAACTGCCCGCTTGAGAGCGAGAGCAATAAGTCGTTGCTGCCTCCATTGCTTTGTAGAAAGGAGGCGTGGCTGTCGAGACAATATGGACAGGAGTTAAGTGCCGACACCTGTGTCGCGATCATTTCTTTGACTTTACGACTGAGATGGCCATCGACAAAGAGCATGGTGGAAGCGAGGGTCATCATCTGCTCGAGCAGTGGCGGGTGGGTCGCAAAGCACTTCAGAATGCCGGGCACACTTTGACGTCCGAAGTGTTTGCGATAGCGCTCGTAGGCTTCAGCCACGAGGCCTGTCGCTTGTTCTTCTTCGACGACAGCAATCATAGTGACATCCTTCACGAGGTCTCCATTCGGATTGATACGAGTTGTTTTATCAGTCTGCGCCAAATCGTACCTCTTATCAAAACGCGAGACGTGCGGCGAACTGAAACGCTCTTGGGCCGCCCGATCCAAAAAAGCCTCCGGCTGTCGTTACAGGAGAGTAGAAATTCGACTGTACCGCTTGAGCTGGTTGACCGTTTTGCGCGGGTTGATAAGGGCTGATGGAGATGCTTCGACCTGCGTAGTTGTTGTTGCTGGTGCCGCGGATATTGGTCTCGTTGAAGATGTTGAACGCTTCTCCGATGAGGCTGAGAGTAGCTCGCTCTTTGAGGAAGAAATCTTTCTTGAGTCTGAAATCAAGCGAACTGAAGGGGCTGTAGAAGTTGATGTTTGCGGGGACGTTTTGAAGCTGTCCGCCGGCAAGACACGGAAATGATCCTGGGCACGGAGGCAGCGCATTCCATTGGTTGATGAGAGCGTTGAGCTGATTGCTGTTTTTGATCTGGCGGCCTAGAGCGTTGCGCGAGGTTATTGGCAGACGGGAACCGCTGGCTCCGTTGATGGCGGTGCCGGGAAGGAAGGTGTCGGCGGGTACGCCTGATCCGTAGGTGTAGATGGGCGCGAAGGAGATATGCCATGGAAACTGCGCTTCGCCGTAGAGCGTGAGGCGATGCGTCTCGTCGGTGACGGCGTATCCCTTCTCGAGACGAGGCTGGTTGATTCCCTGGACGAGGTTGACCTGCTCGTTGGCGTTGCTGTTGGCGAGTTGATCGTCATCGGAGTAGTCGAGCGTCTTGGAGAGCGTGTAGCTGACGTTGTACTGATACCCGATGGGGCCGAGTTTTCCGGGTCGACGGTCGAGACTGACGATCAGGCCGTCGTACCAGGACTTGGCTCTGGACTCGAGGATGGTGATGTTGTCGGTGATTCCGCTGAGTGGGTCGGTCAGGGTGCAAGGGGAGTTGTTCCCTGGGCAAAAGACGTCAGGCGATGTGGAGTCTGTGGATCGAAGGAGATGACCATTGATCTGCCGGTTGGCAAAGACGTGGAGTCCATCAGCGGAGAGGATCCAGTTGCTGGCAAACTGCTGCTGGAAGCCGAAGGAGAACTGTTGCATCATGGGATGATGCGAGTCCGGCCCCATGGCGAGTATGCCGACGCCGCCCGTCTGGTGTGGACCGCTGAACGGCGATGCCAGCGTCGGACTGCCAGGAGCGAAGCCAGACAGCGGGGCGAAGCAGGCGCCGAGACTGGGGGGACCGGGGACAAAGGGTGAGATGCAGGAGGAACCCGCGTACTGGGTTACGGTGAGGGCGCGGTTGTTCTGCACGAGTTCTTCAGAACCCGCTTCGAGGATGATGCGGTCGTAATAGATTCCATAGCCGCCGCGGAAGACTGTTTTGCCTGTGCCGTTGGGATCCCAGGCGAAGCCGATGCGCGGGCTGAAGTTTTTCTTGTCTGAGGACTTCTTGAGGTCGATAACGTTTGCCATCCAGGTGCATGGGTTCGTTGGCTCGGATGTCAGATTCGGACATGGTTGGTGGGCGCTTGATGTTCCGGTGAGGTTGGAGTCGAACTCCCAGCGGAGGCCGAGGTTAAGAGTGAGATTTCGGGTGGCGCGCCAATCGTCTTGAACGTAGCCGGCGACATAACTATTGAAGACGGTCGGGATTGGAACCGGAACTACGGGCGCGCTGCTCTTGATGCCGACTGCGACGGGAATATCGAGATCGTTTACCTGACCGTCGCCGTTGAGATCGGCAAAGGGGAAGTCGGCGGTGAGGATGACGGTGCCGCTGCCGAAGACGTTGATCAGGCCGTGGGCGGTGTAGTGCTGGAATTCAGCACCCAGTCGCAACGTGTGCGTTCCCAGGGTCCAGGTGAAGGCGTCGCGGAACTGGTAACGGCTGAGAGACGTGGATTGCGGCAGGTTGAAGTTTGCGCCGTCTGCGAGATCGGGGAAGATGAGTTCGTTGGTGAGGCTAAGTTGCGGATTTGTGGTGGGTGCGTCCTGAGGGAATGGGGGAATGTTGTTGAAGAAGTTGTCGTAGTGGAAGGAGAAATTATTGACGCGAGTGGGAGAGAGAACGGTTGTTATACCGGCCAGGAGAGAGTTGAAACGATTGAGCGAGTTCTGGCGTTGGGCTGCAGTAAAAGAAGGGGTGGTTTGCGATGGCGTGGCCTCGCCTGTGTCCGTTGAGCGGTTGAAGGAGTACCGCACCATCAGGTTGTTGTTGGTGCTGAGTTGCTGATCGTAGCGCGTGGACCAGAGAGCGTCGCGTAAGGGTGAGGGAGCGGACGTGTGCTGGATTGTGTCCGTTGCAAAGTTGCGTGCTCCGGTCTGCAGGGCTGCGTTTTGGTTGCGATACTCGACGGATGAAAAGAACCATGCCTTGTCTTTGCGGATCGGTCCGCCGATGGAGCCACCGTATTGCTGGCGATCGAAGGGTGGAGTGGGGAGGCTGCGGTCGAAGGTTGCCGGCAGGGCCTGCAGATTGCGATTGCGCAGGAAAACGAAGGCGTCGCCGTGGTAGCTGTTGGTTCCACCTTTGGTGACGATGTTGACGATGCTGTTTCCGGAACGGCCAACCTCGGAGGTGAATCTTGCAGTGGCAATCTGAAACTCCTTGACGGAGTCAGCAGGAAAATTGGAGAGGGTGCCGCCAACTACTTCGTCGTTGTTGTCGCCACCGTCTACAGTGATGTTGCCGCCTCGTCCAAAGCCTCCTGCGGAGCTGACTTCCAACGTGTTCGTCTTGGTTGGGTCGAAGGTCGGCGCTGGGCGATTTCCTGGTACGAGATAGGCGAGCTCAAGAAAGTTTCTGCCGTTGAGGGGAATGCTCTCGATGGTCTTCGAATTGATCTGACCCTGGATCATGGACTGGGAGAGATTGACAGTGTCGTTGGCTTCGCTAACGTTGATGACTGCGTTTGCACTGGCCGGATGGAGACTGACGTCTACAGTTTGTATTCTGCCGACCTCAAGAGTGATGCCGTGGGTTTCGGTAATGGCGAAGCTGGGGCTTTCAACCTTCAGGTCATAGGTGCCAACTTCGAGAGAGGGGAATACGTAGAGACCTTCTGCATTGGTCAGGGTCTCGCGTGATCTGCCCTGGGCAATGTTGGTGACGGTCACTCGGGCCGATACTACCCGGGCTCCTTGGAGATCGGTCACTCTACCGTTCATCGTGCTGCTGGGAAGTTGGCCATAGGCCAGGGCGTTCACTGTCATCCAAAAAAATACTGCAAGAGCCTTGCGCATGATTCTCCTTGAAATTGATGGCTGCAGCTTGAGGCCACGCTCAAGGCTGAACACAGTTGTGTTTTCTGGAGCCAACATTTCATTGACTTGTGGTTCGGCTAACACTATCGGGTGACTACGGAGGTTGTCGTGGCCCGGAAGATTGAGCGCTGGCTCAACATTTCGATGGGGATTCTTTTCTTCCCGGCTGCTGCACCTCTAAGTGGACGTTGGACATCCACGAAGCACACGATGACATGCCGGAGTGTTTACTATGGTTCGATAACAGTGCTACTCTCAACTCGTTCCAATCAGAAAACGGTTTCTACGCCTCGCTCCAATAGGTGGAATATTTGGACGTACCAAGGAGATTTGTGAAGATGCAGAAGACAACACGGCGAGCTTTTCTCAAGAGCAGTGCCGCCCTGGCCGCTGGTTCGGCGGTCCTTCGCGATACCCATGCTTTAGGCGCTCCCGAGACAACGGCCACGCCTCTTTCGCAGTTCGCCTACCAGGATGTTCAGCTTCTCGACGGACCCATGCTGGAGCAGTTTCGCAACAATCACAGTCTCTTTCTCAATCTCAATGAGGACAGCCTCCTAAAGCCCTTTCGTCAACTCTCCGGCCTTCCTGCTCCCGGCGAAGATATGGGTGGGTGGTATTCACCGTCGGCGCTGTTCGATCCGCCGAAGAACATGACCGGGTATGTGCCCGGCCACACCTTCGGCCAGTATGTCTCCGGCCTCGCGCGTGCCTATGCTGTCACTGGCGACAAGCCTACCCAGGCAAAGGTGCAGCGCCTCGTCGCTGGTTACTCACCCACCATCAGCGAAAAGTTTTACAGCGACTACTGCCTTCCCGCTTATACCTCCGACAAGATAACCTGCGGTCTTATTGACGCGCACCAGTTTGTGGGCGATGCGCAGGCACTTGCCGTTCTCAATCGCGCTACCGATGCAGTTCTTCCGTATCTTCCGCCCAAAGCTCTTAATCGCGATGAGATGGCTGCGCGGCCCCACAAGAACATCTCCTGGACCTGGGATGAAAGCTACACGTTGCCGGAAAACTTCTACCTTGCCTACCAGCGCGGAGCAGGTGCGCGCTACAGACAGCTCGCAAGGCGGTTCCTGCAGGACGACACCTACTTCAACGCGCTCGCCGAGAACCGGAATGTGCTCCCCGGTCAGCATGCATACAGTCATGTGAACGCGCTCAGCTCTGCCATGCAGGCCTATATTACCGATGG
This sequence comes from uncultured Acidobacteriaceae bacterium, assembly GCA_963831665.1. GTDB lineage: Bacteria > Acidobacteriota > Terriglobia > Terriglobales > Acidobacteriaceae > Edaphobacter. The sequence goes on from CAWHRG010000002.1 coordinate 409,597, forward strand.
CAGCGAGAAGCACCTCCGCGCCGCCCGTAACGGTTTCTCTTTCGTGCAGCAGCAGAGCTACGCCACCGGTGGATGGGGTCCGAACGAAGGGTTCACCCATCCTGAATCGGACGAGCTCGCCAAGAGTCTCAGCTCAACGCATAGTAGCTTTGAGACTCCATGTGGTGCTTACGGACACTTTAAGATTACCCGCTACCTTATGCGCGTCACTGGCGACAGCCGCTACGGCGACAGCATGGAGACGGTGCTCTATAACACTATCCTCGGCGCCCGTCCTCTTCGCTCCGACGGCATCAGCTTTTACTACGCCGATTACAACCACGACGCCCACAAAGTCGACTACGACCAGAAGTGGCCCTGCTGCTCCGGCACCTTTCCCCAACTTACTGCCGACTACGGTATCAGTTCCTATCTGCGCAGCGCTCACGGCATCAACGTCAATCTGTATGTTCCTTCTCGCGTTAGTTGGCAGCAGGGTGGAGCGCACGTCTTGCTTACGCAGCAAACACAGTATCCGGCAAACGGCGATACTAGCATGCACCTTGCACTGTCGCGTCCAGAGCGCTTCACGATCGCGTTACGCATTCCCGCATGGGCAGGCAAGCAGACCAAGGTGACAGTCAATGGCAACCCAGTTGACGCCACGCTTACCCCTGGCACGTGGGCAAACCTTGACCGTACCTGGAAGGACGGCGACCGCATCGAACTCTCGCTTGATATGCCTCTGCGCCTCGCTCCTATCGACGAACGCCACTCGCAGATTGTCGCGCTTCTCCACGGCCCCGTCGCGCTCTTCGCAATCGAGCCTGGCTCACATACCATTACCGGGCAGCAACTACTGAGCGCACAGCGCATAGGTAACTCTGCCGCCTGGGAGGTTGCGACCGATGCCGGAAAGGTCCGTATGATCCCCTACCCGGATATCCAGAACGAAACGTACCGTCTCTACCATCAAATTTAGCGGGAGGCTAACTCCGTGCTGTTGGGTGGCGGTATTTTGAGCGGCAGAATCATTTGAATCCCGTGATCGGATAGCCGCGTCTTTTTGGCCGGAGGCTCACGCTTTTAGTGCTCCATAAGATATTTCGAAAAGCTTCGTTTGAAATTCAAATATCGACTCACGTATAGGGATACAATCTCCTAGTCAAAAGATACCGGCTCTTGAATAACTCTCCCAATGGGTTCCAATTGTGGCAATCTATTCCGCACTGAATAGTTCTTCGATCGTTTGTACCAGGGCCGTCCTAAGTGGAGGCGATGTATGGATGACGAACTTATCACGCCAAGAAAAATCAAAGAACCTTCGTATGCGGATGCGATCATTCCGGCGGTTACCCTTGTCGTCCTGATCGCAGGAGCCATCTTTCTCTTCGGGCTGGACGCTCTTGACGGTCCCGTACAGGTAGCATTGATTTTCTGCGACATTCTCGTCGGCCTGATCATTACCAAGAATGGGCATCATTGGGACGAGGTCGGTAGATCCGCGCAAGCCGCGATGGGGTCCGTCACCACGCCGTTTTTTATTCTGTTTGGCATTGGCGCACTAATTGGTACCTGGAACATGTCAGGTACGATCCCGACCATGGTCTACTATGGCATTCATTTGCTTCATCCCGCTTATTTCTATGTCGCGACGATAGTTATCTGCGCTGTGATATCACTCAGCATTGGGAGTTCCTGGACGACTGCCGGGACGATTGGTGTGGGTCTGGTGGGGCTCGCAACGATGGTCGGGGTCTCACCAGCCATCACCGCCGGAGCCGTCGTTTCTGGCTCCTATGTAGGTGACAAAATATCCCCTCTTTCCGAGACAACCGTCCTGACGGCTCAGTTGGCGAAGGTCGACGTCTTCACGCATATCCGCGCGATGCTGTGGTCGACTGTGCCCTCCTTCCTCATCGCTGCTGTGGTATTCACGTTTCTTAGCCTGCGGGAAGGCACTCTCGTCCACGACGTCGACACTGGGAGCGAACTGTACAAGCTGAATCAACTCTTTTGGATTACGCCGTTGAATCTGATCCCGCTGGTTGTTCTGCTAGTGCTCTCGTTTCGCAAAGTGCGGGCCTCGGTTGCAATCCTAAGCTCGGCATTGCTCGGAGGCGTTATGGCGGCTATTCTTCAGCCGCAGGTTGTTCTACACTTCGTCAACGATCCAACGCTTCCAGTTCCGCTCGTACACGTCAAAGGTATTTGGTTGGCGATGGCGACTGGCTATCATGTGAATACGGGCATCAAAGAGGTGGACAGCCTCCTTTCACGCGGCGGCATGGCCAGCATGTTAAAGACGCTTTGGATCATCATCGGTGCGGTGACCTTTGGCACATTGCTCGAAGAGTTCAAGCTGCTCGCCAAACTCATCAATCCAATTCTCGACCGCGCAAAAACCACGGGAGGTTTGATTGGAGCAGTCGTTGGGACGGCGCTCGGGCTAAATATTATCGCTGCTGATCAATACATCGCACTTGTGCTGCCTGTGCGCCTGTATCGCACCGAGTTCGAGAAGCGCGGACTAAAAGCGCAAAACCTGTCACGAGCGTGTGCGGATGCAGGAACAGTAACATCGCCGCTTGTGCCGTGGAACTCGTGCGGTGCCTATATGGCCGCCGCGCTTGGCGTAAGCACCATGGCGTATTTGCCGTTTGCGATCTTTAACATCACCGCGCCCCTCATGTCGTTATTTTTGGGATTTACGGGTTTCAAGATCGAGCATATCCAACCTGTAGACAAACAAGCAGAGACCGCGCCGACGCCGTAGAAGAAGACTTTGATATGTGGTTGATGTTTGGCTCAGGGCAGTTCAAGGAACAGGCCGGGACTGCTGGCCGTCGCCCTATGAGTGATTAGCTCATTCTGCTTTAGGTGGATGTCTCACCACCAAATGCTGCTGAGCAACTAATGACAAGTTATTTACAACTGTATGACACATACAACTAGTGCATCTGGCTAACTGGCCTCACTTGATGACCTTCTGGATGACTTTTGTGAAAAATGCTCCAGGATTTCCTATATTTCGAAGGTAGTCAGCTCCGAATTGTTTCTGAGCAGTATTCACGCGTATGGCGCGACCGCCATCGTCATTGTGCTATTTCTGCACGTCTTGCAGACGCTCCAGGGCGGGACGCCTCTAGTCGATCTGAATCAGGCCGGTACGGATGCTCTTGTTGCCTATTTGCGTAGTCTGAAGTAGATGAGCCGATCACAGTACTGAAAAGTGGCCCTCTTTCATTCCGAAGCTCATGCAGAAGCTTTTGTTGAGCGATTCCACGGAAGCCGTCCAAGCAGCGATGCCATGAGGCAGATGTCACTTACTCCGGCGAAGATCAGCCCTGCGCCTATCAATGCAGTTCCGATCAGGAAAATGGACGATACAAGATACGCAAGCAGCATCGTCAGCAACACTAGCGACCCAGCGACGATGCGGACCTGGCGCTCCATTGACTAGGGGCAACGTACCGTCGTGAGCAGCGGCCTGTTTGCTGTCCGCCACCCTTCTACACCACCTTCCAGTATGGAAAGCGCGATAAAGCCCTTCAATGCGAGTTGTTGGCGGGCTTGCTCTGCACGTCGCCCACTTTTGCATATGAGAATCAGCGGCGCCGTCCTGTCCCAACTCTCGCTTTCCTGATCCAGACTGCCAAGCGGAACCAAGCGCGAGCCCTCGATATGTCCGGCGGCGAACTCCGGGTACTCTCGCACGTCGATCAAGGTCTCTTTCATTGCATTTACCCCATTTATGGCTATATGTGCGGGTTGTGAAGTCACGCGCATTTTTCCATGTCAACAACACCTCTTAGCTTGTAAAAACGAGGGCTGGCCATACATTGCGCCGCTCGATGTCTTCATATTTGCGGTTCTTCGTCTCTAACACTTTTGTGTTAGAGCCCAACTGAGTTTAACACAAACTTAGCGAGAATCCCCGTATTTTGCTGAATTCCGACTCACACCTTTGGACTATGGATGAGAGCCCAGGGCTGAATGATTCTTGTGATGAGTAGAGGAAGCAAAAATTCACTCCTCCGCTTCCATTCCATCGGCGAACATGCAGGCCGGATTGAACGGTACACTAGTTCTTGGTTGTATCGGCGTCGGGTAACAGCATCATCTGTTTCGTCTTTTAGCAAAGCTTTCAGACTACAGCGCAACGTAAGAGGTGCCCAGCTACCGGACTCCCTTGCGTAAAGCGCACTCGTCTGTAAAAGCCTGTGTACCCTGCCACGGAATTAGTAACTGCGGAGATATGCATGTCGTTACACTGCACCACCTTTAAAGGCTGCCTTGGAAGAACGAAGTCCGCCCCCAGGTTTTTCTTAAAAGAATTACTCCTTTTGATGGTTTTATTGATGGGAGTGATCTCGCCGTTGGCGCAGGCCCAGACGGTGACGGCTACGGTGCTTACGTTGTCCTCTGGGAGCGTAGCGAACGGGTCTGTGCTCAGTATGACTGCTACTGTGAGCACCGTCTCAGCGGCGCTTACAGGTGGGACGGTCACTTTCCGGGATACATATAACAATAAGACACAGGTACTCGGGACCGTTCAGGTACAGTCGGCAAACGGAACCAGTGGCACGGCGGTTTTGCCGCAACAAATTGGGGGCTTAGGCGCACACTCCATTGTCGCAACATTCAATGCTCCCAAAACATATTTGACGAGTTCGTCGGCTGTGCCTCCTCCTCCTGGAAATGTAACCGTAACTGGACTGTATCCGACTTTGGCCAGCCTTGTTAAGACCGGTGGCGGGGCAGGGAACTGGTCATTGACCACGACTGTCATGGGGATCGGAGCTACCAATGCGTGGCCCACCGGAAACATATATCTGCTTGATACATCCAACAGTAACTTGCAGGTGGGATCAGGAGGTCTTGGTGCCGGAACGACCGGACAGCAGATTACGGCGGGTTCAACCTCGCCAGTGACGGTGGGCAACAATCCGCAGAGCGTCGTCGCGGGAGATTTTAATGGTGATGGATTTATTGATTTAGCCGTTTTGAATAGCACTGACAAAAATATAAGTATTTTAAAGGGTGATGGTTCAGGGGGATTCATCGTACTGCCGCCGCCGCCGCTGCCGCTGCCGACCGACGACGAATCCTGCAACTGGAAACGGGCCTGTCGCATTGGTCGCCGCCGATTTTAATGGTGACGGCAAACTCGATCTGGCTGTGGCGAATAGTGCCGACGGAACGATTTCAGTTTTCCTCGGACAAGGCGACGGCACGTTTATTGCTCAAACGCCAGTCAGCATACCTGGTATTTCGCTCGAGACCACGACTCCGACCGCGTTGGCGGTAGGAGATTTTGATGGGGACGGAATTGCCGATCTCGTTGTGACAGAGAGTGCAGTACTGACCTCCAGCATGTCTCCAACGAGCGGTAATGTAAGCGTTATGCTCGGGGACGGATCGGGTTCATTTCCGATCGCTAAAGTGTCGCAAGTTGGAGTAGGCATTCTCCCATCGTCTATCGCTGTGGGTGACTTCGATGGTGATGGCAATATGGATTTCGCCGTCACGAATAAAACGGACAATACTCTCAGCATCATGATGGGTAACGGAAGCGGCAGCAGCTTCACACCAGCCGCTGGATCCCCGATCTCAACCGGCAACGGGACAGCTCCTTCTGCCATTGTCGCCGTGGATCTCAATGGCGACGGCAAGCTCGACCTGGCAGTAGCGTTTAGCGGGAAAAACAAGGTGGGTATTTTTGGCGGCAGCGGCAGCGGGGCTTTCACTTTGCAGGCCTCGCCTTCTACGGGAACCACGCCAGTGTCGATCGTTGCGGGAGATTTCAACGCCGACGGAAATATCGACCTTGCGGTAACAAACTCTGCACAAACCAAAGCGAGCTTATTGCTTGGCAAAGGCGATCTCACTTTCCAAACCCAGACAACAGCCAATGTTGGAACGACCCCCACGGCAGTTGCCGGGGCGGACTTCAATGGAGATGGCACTATTGACCTTGCGGTCGCGAACTACGGGAGCACGAACGTAAGTATCCTGCTGAATCAAGTGACCGATACCGCGAGTGTGGCCCTTACTGGCATATCCATTCCGGGCAGTGGGTCGAATCATTCGATCAGTGCATCATTCCTGCCTGACACCAACTTTGGCGCAAGTAGTTCGGCTACGGTATCCCTTGCGTCGACAAAGATATCGACTACTACTTCATTGGTTGCGAGCCCCACCACCTCGACTTACGGGCAGCAGATAGTGTTGACGGCGACTGTTCAGCCCTCGCTGGTCGGAACCCTGGCACCGCTCAGTACCGAAACCATCACTTTCAAGGACAGTGGTACAACAATCGGCACAGCGCTGATTTCGAGCGGAGTGGCTACGTTGAACATTACGAGCCTTGCAGTGGGATCTCATAACAACATCACCGCAGTTTTCGCTAGCGACACAAACTTCAACACCAGCACCTCTTCCCCCGCGACGCCGATTACTGTTAATACAGCGACCCCAGTGATTACCTGGCCGACTCCGGCGGCCATTGCTTACGGAACTCTGCTATCGAGCACACAACTTAACGCAACTTCATCGGCGCCGGGCACATTCAGCTACAGCCCATCAGCGGCGACATTGCTTTCCACCGGCAGCCACACGCTGACCGCTACGTTTACACCGACAAATTCGACCAACTACACCACCGCGACAGCCACGGTGACGCTTGTCGTCAATCAGGCAACTCCAGTGATCAGCTGGGCGACACCGACGCCTGTGCCTTTTGGTACACCTCTGAGCGGTGTTCAACTCGACGCGACTGCAACCAGCACCACGCTGGTATCGTTGTCGAGTTATTACAACGTGGACGGACTTACTACCGATGGCTCTGCCGTCATCAATGGGGGATTCGACGGAGGGGGCAGCAGCTATTCTTCGAATTCGCTAGGCACGTCAATTAGTTGGAATGGAGTGATTTATCCTCTCGGACCGGCGAACGCGCCGGACGCAGTCAGCAACATAACCGTCCCGCTGCCAGCGGGTAATTATGCGACGCTCAACCTGCTTGGAGCGCTTGTCAACAACGTTGCGTCGTCCAACACTTTCGTCGTGACTTATACCGACGGAACGACAACGACATTGACACAGAATCTCAGCGACTGGGTCTACCCGAAGAACTTCACCAATGAAGCGAACTTGAAATGCGATGTTGCTCGAGATCAGACAGGCTCCCAAGATCCTCACTCGACCTGCGTTTTTGGATATCAGATCGTTCTCGACAGTACCAAGATCGTAAAGAGCGTTACGCTTCCGCCTACTCGCAACATCGTCATGCTCGCTATGGGATTGACCACACTTCCGATCCCTGGCACTTTCACCTACACTCCGACTGCGGGCAATATCCTTCCAGTGGGCTCGAATACGTTGTCAGTTTCCTTCACCCCAGCGGACCAAGTCAGCTATTCGAATGCGACGGGCAGCGTGCAGCTTGTCGTCAATCCTGCGATCCCCGCTCTGGTCTGGCCGGTACCGGCGCCGATCAATTACGGAACGCCTTTGAGCTCCACGCAACTTGATGCATATGCAGTCACAGCATCGGGTGTGACCTCTGTTCCGTTATCCATCTACTACCGCACGAGTGCCTTCTTCACCGATGGTGTTGTTTATCAGGTTGGCGGGTTCGACAACAATGGAAATTCATACTCCGCCAAGCAACTCAGCACCTCTCTCGGTTGGAACGGTATTACTTTCCCACTTGGGCCGCCCAGTGTGCCGAACTCCGTGACAAGCACGACTATAGGACTTCCTGCAGGTAATTTTGCGCTCCTCTCCTTCATCGGAGCGGCCGTCAACGGTGCTCAGACGGGGCAGACGTTTACCGTGAATTACACGGATGGTACATCCACCTCCGCACAGATCAGTCTGAGCAGTTGGACTCAGTCAAATAACTATGCCGGTGAATCGATCGTCATCACCACGAACATGGATGACACAGCTAGTGGAGGGCAGGTTGCCGGCCTCTTTAATGTCTACGGCTACCAGATCGCGCTCGACAGCACAAAGACAGTCAAGAACATCGTTCTTCCGAATAACCTCAATGTAGTCGTTTTGGCGATGTCACTCAGCGCGTCGGCGGCGGCGACAACTAACGTTCCAGGCACCTATGTATATACGCCCGTCAGTGGAACAATTCTGTCTGCAGGGACTCAGGCGCTCTCGGTAACTTTTACGCCGAGCGATTCCACCGATAATTATCCGGCAAGCAAGACTGTCTATCTTGTCGTCAATAAGCAGCCGCTGGTGGTCACGGCGAATTCGAAAACTGTCGTTTACGGTACGGCGGTGCCTGCCTATACCTATACGATGACGGGCTTCATCAACGGAGATACACAGGCTAGCGCTGTCACTGGCAGTCCTTCGTTGACAACGAGCCCGGCGTCACCTACTACAGCAAATACTTACCCGATCGTCGCCGCAAATGGTTCTCTGTCCTCTACCGATTACAGCTTTATCTTCGTGAATGGATTGTTAACTATCACGAAAGCGACTCCTACTGTAACGTGGGCCACTCCGGCAAATATCGTATATGGAACTGCTCTCTCTGGGACTCAGCTCAACGCTACGGCATCGGTCCCCGGTACGTTCACCTATAGCCCTGCTGCCGGCAGCATTCCAGTGACAGGTATCGATACCCTTTCTGTCACTTTCAAACCTAATGACTCTACCGATTACGCCTCGGTTACTCAGACCGTACAACTTACAGTGACTCAGGCTACGCCAGTGATCACCTGGGCGACTCCTGCAGCGATCACCTATGGCACGGCGCTCTCAGGAACCCAGTTGAACGCTACCGCATCGGTGCTTGGCTCCTTCAGCTACAGCCCTGTGTCAGGTACCGTTCCCACTACTGGGACCATTAATCTGACCGTCACTTTTACTCCGAACGACACGCTCAACTACACTACCGCAACCAAAACTGTACAGCTGGTCGTCAACCAGGCGACGCCAGTGATTACCTGGGCGACTCCTGCAGCCATTACGTATGGCACGGCACTTTCGGCAACCCAGCTGAACGCAACTGCTTCGGTGCTGGGTTCGTTTACGTACACGCCGGCGGCGGGTAATGTTCCAACCGCTGGCACGGATACTCTATCGGTCGCCTTCAAGCCGAACGACACGGTCAACTACACCACAGCGACGGCGACAGTGCAGATCGTCGTCAACCAGGCGACGCCGGTGATCACCTGGGCGAACCCCGCAGCCATCACCTACGGCACGGCACTCTCCACTACCCAACTGAACGCAACTGCCTCGGTGCTGGGCTCGTTTACCTACACGCCGGCTGTGGGTAATGTTCCAACTGCAGGTACGGATACTTTGTCTGTCACCTTCAAGCCTACTGACCCGGTCAACTACACCACGGCGACCGCGACGGTGGAGATCGTCGTCAACCAGGCGACGCCGGTGATCACCTGGGCGAACCCCGCAGCCATCACCTACGGCACGGCACTCTCCACTACCCAACTGAACGCAACTGCTTCGGTGCTGGGCTCGTTTACGTACACACCGACGGTGGGTAATGTTCCAACCGCCGGAACGGATACTCTATCGGTCACCTTCAAGCCTACTGACACGGTCAACTACACCACGGCTACCGCGACGGTGGAGATCGTCGTCAACCAGGCGACGCCGGTGATCACCTGGGCGAACCCTGCGGCGATCACCTACGGCACGGCGCTCTCGGCAACCCAACTGAACGCAACTGCTTCGGTGCTGGGCTCGTTTACGTACACACCGGCGTTGGGTAATGTTCCAACTGCTGGAACGGATACTCTCTCGGTAACCTTCAAGCCTACTGACACGGTCAACTACACCACAGCGACGGCGACGGTGCAGATCGTCGTCAACCAGGCGACGCCAGTGATTACCTGGGCGAATCCTGCTGCGATTACCTACGGCACGGCGCTCTCGGCAACCCAGCTGAACGCGACTGCTTCGGTGCTGGGCTCGTTTACGTACACGCCGGCGGTGGGTAATGTTCCAACCGCGGAACGGATACTCTATCGGTAACCTTCAAGCCGAACGACACGGTCAACTACACCACGGCGACCGCGACGGTGCAGATCGTCGTCAACCAGGCGACGCCAGTGATCACCTGGGCGAATCCTGCTGCGATCACCTACGGCACGGCGCTCTCGGCAACCCAACTGAACGCGACTGCTTCGGTGCTGGGTTCGTTTACGTACACGCCGGCGCTGGGTAATGTTCCAACTGCTGGAACGGATACTCTCTCCGTAACCTTCAAGCCTACTGACACGGTCAACTACACCACAGCGACGGCGACGGTGCAAATCGTCGTCAACCAGGCGACGCCAGTGATTACCTGGGCGAATCCTGCAGCGATTACTTATGGCACGGCGCTCTCGGCAACCCAACTGAACGCGACTGCTTCGGTGCTGGGTTCGTTTACGTACACGCCGGCGGTGGGTAATGTTCCGACCGCTGGTACGGATACTCTCTCCGTAACCTTCAAGCCGAACGACACGGTCAACTACACCACGGCAACGAAGACCGTGCAGATCGTCGTCAACCAGGCGACGCCGGTGATCACCTGGGCGAACCCCGCAGCGATTATATTCGGCACGGCGCTCTCGGGAACCCAACTGAACGCTACTGCTTCGGTGTTGGGCTCGTTTGCGTACACACCAGCGTTGGGTAATGTTCCTGTCGCCGGCACTGATACTCTCTCCGTAACCTTCAAGCCTAACGACGCTGCGAACTACACTACAGCAACAGCGACCGTGCAGATCGTCGTCAACCAGGCGACGCCAGTGATCACCTGGGCGAACCCAACTGCGATCACATACGGAACGGCACTATCGAACACCCAGCTGAATGCTACTGCTTCGGTGCCTGGATCGTTCGTGTATTCCCCCGTTGTGGGAAATATTCCGGCCGCGGGAACGGACTCCCTGACAGTCACGTTTACTCCGAACGACGCTGCGAACTACATCACTTCAACGAAGACAGTACAGATCATCGTCAACCAAGCGACGCCAGTCATTACTTGGGCGAATCCTGCCGCAATCACTTACGGAACGGCGCTCTCGAACGCTCAGCTGAACGCAACCGCCTCGGTTGCTGGAACTCTCACCTACACGCCAGCCTTGGGTACGGTTCCGTTGGCTGGCACCGATACTCTCTCTGTCACCTTCACTCCGACTGATTCCGCGAACTACACAACATCAACCGCGAATGTACAGATCACCGTCAACCAGGCTAGGCCAGTGATTACCTGGTCCGACCCAGCGAGCGTTACCTATGGAACAGCGCTCTCGAATACGCAACTGAACGCAACAGCCTCCGTTCTTGGATCGTTCACTTATACCCCTGCTGTGGGCGTCGTTCCTGTCGCTGGCACCGATACTCTTTCTGTTACCTTCACGCCGACCGATGCGGCCAACTATTCCTCCGTGACCAAGACCGTACAGATCGTTGTGACGCAGGCTACGCCAGTGATTACCTGGGCTAACCCAGCGAATATTATCTACGGTACGGCGCTGTCGGCAACCCAGTTGAACGCGACGGCTTCGGTTGTTGGAACTCTCACCTACACGCCAGCTGTCGGTGCCATTCCTGTCGCCGGAACTGACACTCTTTCCGTCACCTTCACGCCGACCGACGCGGCCAATTATTCGTCCGTGACGAAGACGGTACAGATCATTGTGACGCAGGCTACGCCCGTCATTACCTGGGCTAACCCGGCCAACATCACCTACGGAACAGCGCTTACAAACACACAGCTGAACGCAACCGCCTCGGTTGTTGGAACTCTCACCTACACGCCAGCCTTGGGGTCGGTTCCTGTTGCTGGCACAGATACTCTCACTGTCACCTTCACGCCGACCGACAATACGAACTACTCTGCCGCGACGAAAACCGTCCAGATCGTCGTCGACCCTGCTGCGCCGGTGATTACATGGTCGAACCCAGCGAGCATCACTTATGGAACAGCGCTTACAAGCACGCAGCTGAACGCGACGGCTTCGGTCCTTGGAACCCTCACCTACACGCCAGCCTTGGGTACGGTTCCGTTGGCTGGCACCGATATTCTTTCCGTCACGTTTACGCCGACCGATGCGGCCAATTATTCGTCCGTGACCAAGACCGTACAGATCATTGTGACGCAGGCTACGCCAGTGATTACCTGGGCTAACCCAGCGAATATTATCTACGGAACAGCGCTCACGAGCACGCAGCTGAATGCAACCGCTTCGGTTCTCGGAACTCTGGTCTACACGCCAGCCTTGGGTACGGTTCCGTTGGCTGGCACCGATACTCTTTCCGTCACGTTTACGCCAACTGATGCGGCTAACTATTCCTCCGTCACCAAGACCGTCCAGATCGTTGTGACGCAGGCTACGCCCGTGATCACGTGGTCCGACCCGGCGAGTATCCCTTACGGAACAGCGCTCTCGAATACACAGCTGAATGCAACCGCTTCGGTTCTCGGAACTCTGGTCTACACGCCGGCCTTGGGTGCGGTTCCTGTCGCAGGTACAGATACTCTTTCTGTCACGTTTACGCCGACCGATGCGGCCAATTATTCCTCTGTCACCAAGATCGTACAAATTGTGGTTACAAAGGCCGTGCCTGTAATCACCTGGCCTAACCCTGTCAGCATTGCATACGGCACGGCGCTGTCGGTAACCCAGCTGAACGCGACGGCTTCGGTTCTTGGCACTCTCACCTACACGCCGGCCCTGGGTGCCGTCCCTGTTGCAGGTACAGATATTCTTTCCGTCACCTTTACGCCAACCGACGCGGCTAACTACTCCTCTGTTACCGCAACGGTTGACCTAACGGTCACCCAGGCGACGCCAGTCATTACCTGGACGAACCCTGCATCGATCACATATGGGACGGCACTCTCGAATACTCAGCTGAACGCCACTGCTTCGGTACCTGGCTCATTTACCTACACGCCGGTGTTGGGAAATATTCCAGCAGCAGGAACGGATACTCTATCTGTCACCTTCAAGCCGAACGACACTACGAACTACACTACAGCGACAGCGACCGTGCAGATCGTCGTCAACCAAGCTACGCCCGTGGTCACGTGGTCTGACCCAGCGAGCATCACCTACGGGACAGCGCTCTCAAATACTCAGCTGAACGCGACCGCCTCGGTGCCCGGCTCATTCACCTATACCCCAGCAACAGGGGCGGTCCCTGGCGCTGGCACTGACACCCTGTCGGTTACCTTCGTCCCCAGTGATGCGGCAAACTACTCCTCCGTTACCAAGACCGTCCAGATTGTTGTGACGCAGGCTACGCCAGTGATTACCTGGTCCAATCCAGCGAGCATCACCTACGGAACAGCGCTCTCGAACACGCAGCTAGATGCGACGGCATCGGTTCCTGGCAGCTTCATCTACAGTCCGGCTGTTGGCAACGTTCCCGCTGCCGGCACAGACACCCTTACTGTAACTTTTACTCCGGCTAACACGACCAACTACACCACCGTCACGCAGACGGTTTCACTCACGGTTACGCAGGCAACCCCGACCATCACTTGGGCGACCCCAGTAGGCATTACATATGGCACCGCCCTCTCCAATGTCCAACTGAACGCTTCTGCTTCGATCCCTGGCACTCTTGTTTATACGCCAGCAGCCGGCAGTATTCCCGCCGCAGGTACTGATACCCTTTCAGTCACTTTTACTCCAACCGATGCTAACTACTCGTCTGTTACCAAAACTGTTCAACTCGCGGTCAGCATTGCGACACCGGTTATTACCTGGGCTGCTCCGTCCGCTATCACTTACGGAACCGTACTTTCTAATACTCAGCTGAATGCTTCTGCTTCGGTCCCTGGCACCCTGGTCTACACACCTGCCGCTGGCAGCACTCCGCCGTCGGGCACTGACACCCTTTCGGTCACCTTTACGCCGACCGACGGCGCCAACTACTCGTCCGTCACCCAGACCGTTTCGCTCACGGTAAACCAGGCCACTCCGACCATTACCTGGGCGAATCCGGCGAACATTACCTACGGAACGGCACTCTCAACTACCCAACTCAATGCAACGGCTTCGATCGGGGGATCGTTCACCTACACCCCTGCTGCGGGATTTATTCCGAACGCCGGGACTGATACCCTCTCGGTCACTTTCACGCCAAACGACACCACTAATTACGCGTCCGTCACGAAGACCGTCCCGCTGACGGTCACCCAAGGCAGCGTCACTATCACCTGGGCGAATCCGGCCAACATCACTTACGGGACAACCCTCTCCACCACGCAGCTCAACGCGGCTGCCTCAGTCGCTGGATCCTTCACATATACACCGGCTGCCGGTACCACACCTGCTGCTGGCACCGATACACTCTCAGTCACGTTCACCCCGGCTGATGCGACCAATTACGGCGGTGCCACCAAGACCGTTCAGATTACGGTCACCCAGGCCGCACCTGTTATCACGTGGGCCGACCCTGCCAGCATCACGTTCGGTACAGCTCTTACAGCAACGCAGCTCAATGCGACAGCATCGGTCCAGGGCACACTCACCTATACTCCCGCCGTTGGCAATGTACCTGCGGCCGGTACCGATATTCTCTCGGTCACCTTCACTCCCAACGACACAGCAAACTACTCTAGCTCGACGAAGACGGTGCAGATTGTCGTCAGTCCGGCTTCGTCGACACTCAGTTGGGTAACTCCCGCAAGCATCGTTTACGGAACCACACTCTCCAGCACGCAGCTCGACGCCACCTCGACGGTTCTTGGATCATTCGTATACACACCCGCGGCGGGCAGTATTCCTGCGGCCGGTACCGATATTCTCTCGGTCACCTTCACTCCCAACGACACAGCGAGCTACTCCGCCAGCACCAAGACTGTCCAGCTCGTTGTGACGCAGGCTACGCCAGTGATTACGTGGTCGAACCCAGCGAGCATAAGCTATGGAACAGCGCTGTCGGCAACACAGTTGAACGCGACGGCCTCGGTCGGAGGAAGCCTTGTCTATACGCCAGCTCTCGGCACCGTTCCTGTCGCTGGCACCGACACTCTTTCTGTCACCTTCACGCCGGCCGATACGGCTAATTATTCCTCTGTCACCAAAACTGTACAGATTAGTGTGACGCAGGCCACGCCGGTGATCACGTGGTCGGATCCGGCGAGTATCCCTTACGGAACAGCACTCTCAGCAACGCAGCTGAACGCAACGGCCTCGGTTGTTGGAAGTCTTGTCTATACGCCGGCTCTAGGCACCGTTCCTGTCGCTGGCACCGATACTCTTTCTGTCACGTTTACACCAACTGATACGGCCAATTATTTGAGCGTCACCAAGACCGTACAGATTAATGTGACGCAGGCTACGCCAGTGATCACCTGGTCGAATCCGGCGAGTATCCCATACGGAACAGCACTCTCAGCAACGCAGCTGAACGCGACGGCTTCGGTCGTTGGAAGTTTTGTCTATAGTCCTGCCGTGGGTGCGGTTCCGGTTGCAGGTACCGATACTCTTTCTGTCACCTTTACACCGACCGACGCGGCTAATTATTCCTCCATCACCAAGACCGTCCAGATTAATGTGACGCAGGCTACACCGGTTATTACGTGGTCCAACCCGGCGAATATTACCTACGGGACGGCACTCTCGGCGATGCAGCTGAACGCAACCGCTTCGGTCCTTGGGTCTTTCACCTATACTCCTGCGGTGGGGAACGTTCCAGCAGCAGGCACGGACACTCTCTCAGTCACGTTCACACCCACGGACTCGGCCAACTATTCCAGCGCCACCAAGACAGTTCAGATTGTCGTCACGCAGGCTACTCCCGTCATTACCTGGCCACAACCCGCCAGCATCGTCTACGGCACGACGCTTTCTAATACACAATTGAACGCGACCGCTTCTGTCCTCGGAACGTTTAGCTACAGTCCCATTCTTGGCAGTACACCACCCGTGGGTACCGATACTCTTTCGGTTACCTTCACCCCTACTGACGCCAGCAGCTACTCAACGGCTACCGCAAGCGTCCAACTCACCGTTACTCAGGCTTCGCCCACGCTCACGTGGGCGACCCCAGCTGATATTACATACGGAACGGCACTTTCGAACACACAGCTCGACGCAACGGCTTCTGTCCTCGGAACATTCGCATATACTCCTGCCGTCGGAAATGTTCCCGCCGCAGGCACGGACATACTCTCAGTCACCTTTACTCCGGCTGACGCCGTAAATTATTCCTCCATTACTAAGACGGTCCAACTCATCGTCGATCCTGCTACTCCGACTATCACCTGGGCTACTCCAGCGAGTGTCCCGTACGGCACAGTGCTTTCCACCACACAGCTTGACTCTTCCACGACCGTAGCCGGCACTTTCGCTTACAGTCCCGCTGCAGGAACCATTCCCGCTGTTGGTACCGACACTCTGTCGGTCACCTTCACCCCAACCGATAAAGTCAGTTACACCAGCGCAACCAAGACGGTTCCGCTGACCGTGACGCAGGCGACTCCTACCCTCACATGGAATACACCCGCCGCGATTACGTATGGTACGACGCTCTCCAATACGCAACTCAATGCAACAGCTTCAGTTCTGGGCACCTTCGTTTACACTCCGGCTGCCGGTACGACACTAGCCGCAGGCACCGACACTCTTTCGGTTACCTTCACGCCAACCGATACAGCAAGCTACACCTCGGTGACCCAAACAGTCCAGCTCACCGTCAATCAAGCCGTGTCTGTCATAACGTGGAACACACCCGCGGCCATTGTTTACGGAACGACTCTCACCACTGTTCAACTGAACGCTACATCTTCTGACCTCGGTACGTTCGTTTACACTCCTGCGGCCGGTACAACCCCTGCAGTTGGCACCGATACTCTTTCTGTCACCTTCACTCCTGCCGACACGACAAATTACTCCAGCGCCACGAAGACCGTGCAGATCGTCGTCAACCCGGCTACACCGGTCATCACCTGGGCAAATCCAGCAAGCATCCCCTACGGCACGACGCTATCTGCCACACAGCTCAACGCGGCCGCTTCGGTTCTCGGCTCCTTCACTTACACTCCCGCAGCAGGCAGCACGCCTGCTGCTGGGAACGATACTCTTTCTGTTACCTTCACCCCCGCTGACAGCACTAACTACACCACTGTCACCAAGACCGTCGATCTAACCGTCACTCAGGTGACACCGACGATTACGTGGGCAAATCCGGCGAACATCACCTATGGAACTGCACTCTCCACCGCGCAACTCAACGCAACCGCATCAGTCTTGGGCACGTTCACCTATACTCCTGCAGCCGGCAACGTTCCAGCTGCCGGTACAGATACTCTCTCTGTTACTTTTACCCCTGCGGATAGCACCGACTACACCACTGTCACCAAGACAGTACAGATTACCGTCGCACAGGCAACTTCCACCATCATTTGGGCAAACCCCGCAAGCATCACCTTCGGAACCGCTCTTAGTGCGACGCAGTTGAATGCGACGGCGTCGGTCCCGGGCACATTCACTTATAGCCCGGCAACTGGGAATGTTCCTCCCGCCGGCACTGACACACTTTCAGTCACATTTACTCCCAACGACACCACAAACTACTCCAGCGCCACCAAGACGGTTCAGATCTCTGTTACCCAAGCAACCCCAATTATTGCGTGGGCAAACCCGACAAGCATAACCTTCGGAACCGCTCTTACTGCGACACAGTTGAACGCGTCCGCGTTGGTCCCAGGCACCTTCACTTATAGTCCGGCGAATGGCAATGTTCCCTCCGTCGGGACAGATACTCTCTCCGTAACCTTCATACCGACCGACTCCGCCAGCTACTCGACCGCTACCACGCAAGTGCAGATTGTTGTCACGCAGGCTACATCCACAATTAGCTGGTCAGATCCAGCGAGCATTTCTTATGGGACCGCTCTCTCAACTACCCAGCTTAACGCAACGGCTTCTGTTCCAGGTACCCTTACGTATACTCCTGCAACAGACGCTATTCCCGCCGTTGGCACAGATACTCTCTCCGTAACCTTCACGCCGGCAGACTCGACCAGCTACTCGACCGCTACCAAGCAAGTTCATATCGTCGTTACGCAGGCAACTCCAACCATTAGCTGGAACAATCCTTCAAACATCACTTATGGAACGGCACTTTCTGCAACGCAACTCAACGCAACGGCTTCCGTTTCAGGCACCCTTACCTACTCTCCTGCTACAGGCGCTATCTCCGCCGTTGGCACCGACATCCTCTCTGTTACCTTCACGCCGGGTGACGCCACGAGTTACTCCAGCGTTACCAAGACGGTACAGATCGTCGTCACGCAAGCAACACCGACCATCACCTGGACAAACCCTGCCGGCATTACCTATGGGACCGCGCTTTCAGCAGCACAGCTGAACGCGACGGCTTCAGTTCCAGGCACTCTTACATACATTCCTGCTGTTGGGAACATTCCGGCCGTCGGCACCGATACGCTTTCAGTCACTTTTACTCCCGACGATTCGACAAGTTATACGAGCGTGACGAAGGCCGTTCAGATCGTGGTCGGTCAAGCTTCATCCACCATCAACTGGGCCACTCCTGTAAACATCACGTATGGTACGCAGCTCTCGGCTCTCCAACTAAACGCTGCCGCTTCGGTTCCCGGTTCCTTTACTTACACCCCCCCTGCGGGTGCCATTCCTGCCGTTGGTACCAGTACTCTTTCGGTGATCTTCACCCCAACTGATGCCGCCAGTTATTCCACGGCCACCAAGACTGTGTCGCTGACTGTCATCCAGGCCACTCCGACCGTCACCTGGAGCGATCCGACGAGCATCATCTATGGCACCGCTCTCTCGGCAACGCAACTGAATGCGACGGCCTCGGTTCCTGGCTCCTTCACCTACACTCCCGCGACGGGGAACATTCCTGTCGCGGGTACAGAGACCCTATCTGTGGTCTTCACGCCGAACGACACCGCCAGCTACTCTACTGTCACCAAAACAGTATCGTTGACCGTGACCCAAGAGACACCCGCTATGACCTGGAACAATCCGGTGAGCATATCCTACGGAACTGCGCTTTCAAACGTCCAACTCAATGCAACTGCGTCGGTTCCCGGCTCCTTCACCTACGCTCCCACAGTAGGGAACGTTCCAGCCGCTGGCACCGACACGCTCTCGGTCACCTTTACCCCTGCCGACGCGACCAACTATTCGACTGTAACCAAGCAAGTACAGATCATCGTCGACCAGGCCACTCCGACTATCACTTGGGATGCGCCAGCCAACATCACATACGGCACCGCACTCTCGGCTACGCAGCTGAATGCGGTCGCCTCGGTCGCTGGTTCCTATACATATACTCCCGCTGCGGGCAGTACCCCGGCCGCTGGCACCAACACACTCACAGTCCTCTTTACGCCTGCCGATAGCTCTAACTACACAACGGCCACCAAGACCGTACAACTCACTGTCGACCAGTTCACTCCGGTGATCACGTGGGCGAATCCGGCGAGCATAATCTACGGCACCGCGCTGTCCAACATCCAGCTCAATGCAACTTCGTCAGTAGCTGGATCCTTTGCATACTACTCCTGTCGCGGGCAGCATCCCCACGGCCGGTACTAATACGCTCTCGGTCACCTTCACGCCAACCGACACCGCCAATTACACCCCGGTCTCGAAGACCGTACAACTCATCGTCAACCAAGCTACGCCAATCGTTACTTGGGCAAACCCGGCAGCGATCGTCTATGGTACGGCGCTCTCTTCAACCCAACTCGATGCCACCTCTTCCGTCCCCGGTCAACTCGTTTATACCCCGTCCTTAGGCAGTATCCTCGCCGCCGGCACCAACACACTGTCGGTTAGTTTTACCCCAGCCGATACGACTAACTACACTTCCATTACGAAGACGGTGCAGATCGCAGTCAGCCAATATACTCCCATCATCACCTGGGCGGACTCTGCATCGATTGTCTACGGTACTCCACTGAGCAGCACGCAATTGAATGCCGTTGTCTATCAGCCAAACAGCAGCACCACAATTCCTGGAACCTTTGTGTATAGTCCTGCCTCCGGCGCTAGCTTTATGGTCGGGACGCAGGCGTTGACCGTTACATTTACCCCTACTGATACTTCGGACTACACCACGGCAACCAAAACCGTGTCGCTCGTTGTCACACAGTCCGCTCTCATTGTGTCTGCCGATAGCTTCACCAGGCTCTACGGCACGGCGAATCCTACCTTCACGGGCACGGTCACGGGCTCCCATGGCGGAGACACGTTCGTCGAAAGCTTCTCGAACTCCGGCACTTTGGTCTCTCAGCCTGGACAGTATCCGATCATTCCCTCTGTGACTGGAACCAATCTCGCTGATTACTCCCAGATCGTGCAGAACGGAACGCTTTCCGTCACAAAGGCACCCGCAATTGCTACGATGAGCTTCAGCACGACGAATATTGCCGTTTATCTGCCCGTGACCATCACCACCAGCGTCACCTCGACAACCAGCGGAACACCCACCGGAACCGTCAATCTGTTGGATAACGGCAATCCTCTCGGATCGGCAACGGTCACCAACGGTATTGCGACCTACTCCACTTCGTCGCTTACTGTGGGAACTCACGTTATCTCAGCCGCTTATAGTGGAGACGTCGACTTCAACTCGAGCACCGCCTCCGCAGCCTCCGGAGTGAACAGCATCAGCATCACGCCACTCGACTTCGCCATCCAACTCACCAACTCGTCGACGGTGGAAGGTACCTACGGCACGACGCGGCAGTTCACTTTCCACATCACGCCCATCGGAGGATCCTACCCAGGCACAGTTCAGCTCTCCGCCAGCCAGACGGGTCCGCTTCTGGCCAGCTATACCTTCTCTCCTGCAACCATCGACAAGATGGGCGGACCAACTGATATCACTCTCACGATAGCTACGCAAAAGCTTGCTCTCGTTGAGTCGCCGCAGGGACGATCCAGCAGACTATCTCGTATTGCGCTTGGCTTCTTCCTTCTGCCACTGCTCGGCCTCCGCTACTCTCGCCGCTCCAGTCGCAGGTTGACCCGTTTAGTTATGCATTCGCTGCTCATATTGTCTACGCTGGGAGCTATTGGAACGCTCACAGGCTGCGGGACTGGGTACACTGACCACACTTATCCGATCACGGTCACCGCGAACAGCAACGGAATCCAGCACACTGTAACCGTCGACTTCCATATCGATCAGAGTGCCCAGTAAACCGCAGTCTGGATGAGACATTGGCATTCTGCTGATGCCTGGTGTCACCACTCGGCAAAGCTCCCGTCAGCATGACGCCAGATCGGGTTACGCCATTGATGGCCGATGCGCGCACGATCGCGGACGTATTCCTCGTTGATCTCTATGCCTAAACCAGGACCGTTGGGAATAGAGACATAACCGTCGACATAGTCGAAGACCTGTGGATTCACAAGATAATCTAGCAGGTCATTTGTCTTGTTGTAGTGAATACCAAGCGATTGCTCTTGAATCGCGGCGTTCTGGCAAACTCCGTCGAGTTGGAGGCACGCAGCAAGCGCGATCGGGCCCAACGGGCAATGCAATGCCAAAGCAACATCGTGGCATTCTGCCATTGCCGCTATCTTCTTCGTCTCGGTGATACCTCCGGAGTGCGATGGATCAGGCTGAATGATGTCGACGTGACCATCGTGCAGAATCTTTTTGAAATCCCAGCGAGAGAAGAGTCGCTCGCCAAGTGCAATGGGAATGCTGGTATTACTGACAATGTCGGCAAGAGTTTCAGCGTGTTCGCTCAGAACCGGTTCTTCAATAAACATAGGTCGAAATGGTTCCAATTCACGGATCAAGGTTTTAGCCATAGGCCGATGCACACGTCCGTGAAAATCAATGCCAATGCCAAGATCATTTCCTGCCACTTCGCGAATTGCCGCGACATTGGCCACAGCAGCATCGATCTTTGCGGTGGAGTCGATGTAGTTCATCTCTTCACAGGCGTTCATCTTGATCGCACGGAAACCGCGCGCTATGGCATCTTTTGCATTTTCGCCAACCTGGGACGGGCGGTCACCTCCAATCCACGAGTAAACCTGAATCCGACTGCGCACTGGCCCGCCCAGTAGTTTGCAAATGGAAACACCCAGAGCCTTGCCCTTGATATCCCATAAGGCCTGATCGATGCCAGCCAGGGCGCTCATATGGATTCCACCTCCGCGGTAAAAACCACCACGATAGAGCGTCGTCCAGTGATCCTCAATCGGGGATGGATCGAGGCCGATCAGATATTGGGAGAGTTCGGATACGGCGGCGGCAACTGTATGGGCACGTCCTTCAAGAATCGCTTCGCCCCACCCGCTAACACCTTCATCGGTTTCAATCTTCAGAAAAAGCCAACGAGGCGGAACGATGAATGTTTTGATATCTGTAATCTTCAATGGGAGCGCTCACTGAAAAGTAGTGTATCTCTTAGGTAAATCCGTATCTTTCGCGGATTCAATGAACCTATGATTGCGGTTTCGGTCTTACTGCCTTGAACGACAAAATAATGAAACCATAGGCCGCCGCTTGATAAGCGGACCAATTGTAAAGCTAATTCCAACAGCAATAGCAGTAACGAAACTGCAAGCAGGACAGGAAATAACATCATATCCACAAATGAATGAAAATCTAGTACGTTGCACGTCCACCGCTCAAATCAAACACAGCTGCAGTCGTAAAGGAGTTTTCTTCCGAGACGAGCCATGCCACCATCGAACTCACTTCCTCGACTTTTAAAAATCGTCCTCGCGGAATCTTCGACAACATGAAGTCGATATGTTCTTGAGTAATCTGATCGAAGATGCGTGTATTTGCTGCTGCAGGAGTGATGCAGTTCACGGCAATATTACTGCCGGCAGTCTCTTTACCGAGGGATTTGGTGAGCGCAATAACTCCGGCCTTCGCCGCGCTATAAGCGGACGCATTTGGGTTACCCTCTTTACCCGCGATCGATGAGATGTTGACGATTCGGCCGTAATTCTGGCGAATCATATACGGAACGATAGCGCGGCAACAGAGGAATACACCAGTCAGATTGATGTCGATCACCTGGTTCCAAGCATCGATGGGATAGTCCCAGGATTTATGGTTTGGGCCTGCGATTCCTGCGCTAGCCACTAAAATATCGATCTTGCCGAGTTTCTCCAAGGTCCCTTGGGTTGCTGTTGCCACATTCTCAGCATTTGAGACATCGACAGTCTCTGAGGACACATTACCCTTACCGCGCAACTGGCCCAACGCGACTTTGAGTTCATCTGCATCCCTGTCCCAGAGCGAAACCGAGGCTCCAGACGCTAATAAGCGAGCAGCCACAGAAAGTCCAATACCTTGTGCTCCCCCTGTGATGACGGCGTGGCGATGGTTCAGATCGATCTGATTCACTGTTTCCTCAGGTTGGTTGCGGACGCGAGCGATTGAGAACAGAGTATCTCCAGTCTGCGTCTGAGTCGAGCTATCGTCTTCACGGACAGATAACGTCCCTTAGATCTGGAACGGCTCGATCCGATGTTTGTGGTCCCCAACCACAACGACAAACCATGTAGTCGTCGCTCTACAAATGGTTCCGCACCGAATCTATGAGTTGCCAATCCCTGCTGAGGAACTGTGCCATGGCAGGGAAGCGTCGGCTGTGCATTTGAGGATTACTCCGTACGCTAATGGCAGTAAGTCAACAAGGCTGTTGCCACTCTCCTCGGCCTGATATATACTGCTTCCCCAGTGCAGCGCTGACGGGTTGCATCGAGGCATGGGACCGTGAACCTTTGGCCGCTAGCAGTCTATGTCGCCATCGTTGGCATGCTCGTTGTCGCCATGCTTAGCCTGTCTTTTGTCCTGGGTCAACGACACAAGGACCGGGCTACGGGTTCGCCCTATGAATCTGGCATCCTCTCGGAAGGTTCCGCGCGAGTGCGGTTCTCGGCTAAGTTCTATCTCGTTGCGATGTTCTTCGTGATCTTTGATCTTGAAGCGGTGTTTTTATTTGCCTGGGCGGTCGCAGTCCGTGAAACCGGATGGACTGGCTACGCCGAGGTCCTGTTATTCATCACGGTATTGCTAGCGACGCTCGCCTATTTGTGGCGCGTCGGCGCTCTTGATTGGGGACAAGGAAATAGACGGATGCTTAGTTAACAATGGGCGGTGTGCCATGCGCTGGTCAATCAGTCGGCCTGATGATTCTCTGCAGGCTGAGAAGAGCGATGGAAACTTTGAGGAGACGATCCGCCGCACCCTCATTCTGTCCCGTCTGGATGACCTTGTGGCATGGAGTCGCAAGAACTCTGTCTGGCCGTTCAATTTTGGCCTCTCCTGTTGTTTTGTGGAGATGGCTACAAGCATTACAAGCAAATACGATATCTCCCGGTTCGGCGCTGAAGTGATCCGTGGCACGCCGCGCGAGGCAGACCTTATGGTCATTGCAGGTACGCCATTTATCAAGATGGCGCCAGTCATCAAGCGCCTCTATGAACAAATGATGGAGCCCCGCTGGGTTATTTCAATGGGGTCCTGCGCTAATTCGGGCGGCATGTACGACATCTACAGTGTGGTGCAGGGCGTCGATAAAATCCTTCCAGTAGACGTGTATGTCCCCGGATGTCCACCTCGTCCGGACGCGTTTCTCGAAGGCGTTCTGTTGTTACGAGATGCGATAGGAAAGGAAAAGCGGCCCTTAAGTTGGGTCATCGGGCCGCAAGGAGTTCAACGGCCTGAGATGCCTTCGATGCGTGATGCGAAACGGGCCCAGCGGCAATTGCTTACCGTGCTCCGAACTCCCGATAACGTTTAGAGGTGCTGTGTGCACAGCTTTGTCGTCGATCAAGAATTACAGAACGAACTGGGAGCGGCGGTTATACCTCAGCCTGTCTGCGATGGAATCCCGACGTTTTGGGTGTCAAAGGATGACATCCATGAAGCCATTCGGTTGCTCTACTCAGGCATTCCGGAACCATACAGGATGTTTTATGACGTAACAGCAATTGACGAACGCGGCCGCACGAACCGCAACGGCCAACCGTCGAGTGAGTTTACCGTCGTTTATCACCTCTACTCTCTTGATCGGAACGAGTACGTTCGGCTAAAGGTAGCGCTCAACCAGAATCAACTCTCACTTCCCACGATCACTGACATCTGCCCTGCGGCCAACTGGTATGAGCGCGAGGTGTGGGATATGTTCGGTATCGTCTTCGACCGCCACCCGCATTTGACCCGTATTCTCATGCCGCGGACGTGGTTGGGTCATCCATTACGCAAGGACCATCCCGCCCGTGCCACGGAGATGGGTCCTTTCACGATGCCTGATGAAAAAATGGACGCTGAACAGAAAGCATTGCAGTTTCGTCCGGAAGAATGGGGCATGCTGCGACAGCATGAGGATTCTGATTTTATTTTTCTGAATGTGGGGCCACAGCACCCTGGCACACACGGTGTTTTGCGCATCATTCTTCAGTTAGACGGCGAAGAGATTGTAGATGCGATCCCGGACATAGGCTTTCATCACCGTGGCGCGGAGAAGATGGGCGAGCGCCAGACGTGGCATACCTATATTCCATACACGGATCGCGTGGATTATCTCGGCGGGGTAATGAACAATTTTGCATACCTGATGGCCGTCGAAAAGTTGGCGGGCATCACAGTGCCTCCGCGCGGACAAATGGTTCGGGTCATGATGGCAGAACTCTTTCGAATTATCAGCCATCTGGTTTGGTACGGCACGTTCGCGCAGGATCTTGGCCAGATGTCGCCCGTATTTTATATGTTCAACGACCGCGAGCGAGCATTTGGCATAGTGGAAGCGATTTGTGGCGCACGAATGCACCCGAACTGGTTCCGCATTGGTGGTGTAGCCCAGGACTTGCCAAACGGATGGGACCGCTTGTTCCGTGATTTCCTGGACTATCTACCGGCCCGGCTCGACGAATACGAGCGGACTGTCATGCGCAATCGTCTGTTCAAAGCGCGCACGAAGGGAATTGGAAGCTGCACTATAGGGGATGCAATTGAGTGGGGGATGACAGGTCCAAACCTGCGAGCGTGTGGTCTCGATTGGGATTTTCGCAAGAAACAACCCTATGCCTGCTACGACCAACTCGAATTCGACATACCTGTTGGACACACGGGCGATTGTTATGATCGCGCGATCGTACACGTAGAGGAGATACGTCAGAGTCTCAGGATTATCCAGCAATGCGTCGATGGCATGCCGGGTGGCCTTTGCAATGCAGATCATCCACTTGCCACACCGGCGCCAAAACCGCGCACCATGCATGACATCGAAACGCTCATTCACCATTTTCTCGGCGTGAGTTGGGGACCTGTGATACCTCCTGGCGAAGCCATGGCAGCAGTCGAAGGGACCAAAGGCAATAATGGCTACTACCTGGTAAGCGATGGAGGTACTGGTTCCTACCGGACGCGCATTCGCGCACCATCGTTTGCGCACATGCAGATGCTTCCGCTGCTATGCCGTGGACGGATGATTCCGGATCTGCTGGCAATCCTGGGAAGTCTTGATTATGTGTTGGCGGACATCGACCGATGAACCAAGAGGGGAGGTGAAGCGATGCTGACTGCGGAGGAGCGCGAGGAGATCGTGGCGAAGCTTGCCGACTACCCGAACACGCAGGCTGTCTGTATAGAAGCGATGCTAATCATTCAGCGACGCCAGGGATGGGTATCGGATGAGAAGCTGCACGACCTCTCGGAACTTCTGCGGCTTTCCGTTTCCGACCTGGATGGCGTAGCGACGTTCTACAACTTGATCCGTCGGAAGCCAGTCGGACGGCACGTCGCACTAATCTGCGATAGTGTCTCGTGTTGGATCATGGGCGCCGACCGGACTCGCGATCACCTATGCCGCAGGTTGAGCACCCCTATTGGCGGCACAACTTCCGATGGGCAATTTACGTTATTGCCCATCGTTTGCCTTGGAGCGTGTGATCACGCGCCGGCCATGATGATCGATGGCACATTACATGAGGATCTCGACGAACCGAAGATTGAGGAGATATTGGCGCAATACAAGTAGGTATTTCTATGGAAAAACCGCTCACAGGCAATTTTCGATCAGACAAGACGGCAGTGAGCCTCCAGGAATACGAGCGCGCTGGCGGGTATCAAGGGCTCCGTAAGGCACTCAATATGCAGCCTGCGGAGGTCACTGAACTCGTCAAAAGATCTAACCTTCGTGGGCGAGGAGGAGCTGGCTTTCCGACGGGAATGAAGTGGAGCTTCGTGCCCATGGGCAAAGAAGCGCCACATCCGAAGTACCTCGTTGCGAACGCCGATGAGATGGAGCCAGGAACGTTCAAGGACCGTGCGTTGATGGAGAGAGACCCGCATCAGCTGATTGAAGGCATGATCGTCGCTGCATATGCGATTGAGGCCGATATCGGTTACATATTTTTGCGAGGAGAATACGAGCACTCCAACGACTGTCTCTTGCGAGCTATCGCAGAAGCAAAGACAAACAATTATCTAGGCCACAACATTCTCGGCTCGGGCTTTAGTCTTGAAATTCATCTCCACGCAAGCGCTGGTAGGTACATCTGCGGTGAAGAGACTGCTCTACTGAATGCGCTTGAAGGAAAACGGGCGCATCCGAGAACGAAGCCTCCATTTCCGCAGGTTTGCGGACTATGGGGAAAGCCGACCATCGTTCAGAACGTAGAAACGCTCTGCAATATTCACCATATCGTGAATAAAGGACCCGACTGGTTTCACGGTCTGAGCTTGACAGAAGACGGAGGCACTAAGCTGTTTGGCGTGAGCGGCAAAGTCAAGAGGCCGGGACTCTGGGAACTTCCAATGGGTACGCCGATGCGCGAGATACTGGAAGACCATGCAGGAGGTATGCGGGATGGCCTGCGTTTTCGTGGACTGCTGCCGGGTGGAGCATCGACCGACTTCATGGTCGAGGAGCATCTGGACACGCCTATGGACTACGGAAATGTGCAGAAAGCGGGAAGCCGGCTGGGCACCGGAACCATGGTGGTGCTGGATGATAAGACGTGTCCGGTCGGTATGGTCTGGAATCTCGAACACTTCTTCGCACAGGAATCGTGCGGCTGGTGCACTCCATGTTGGAGTGGGCTGGCATGGACGGAAAAAATTCTGCTCGCAATGGAGCAAGGCAGAGGGAGCACTCGTGATCTTGACACGCTTATGTTTCAGACGAAATTTCTTGCTCCGGGGAATACCTTCTGCGCCTTTGCGCCTGGCGCAGTCGAACCACTTCAAAGTGCGCTCAAATATTTTGCTGAGGATTTTCGCCGGCACATCGACGAACATCGTTGTCCCTGGAGATGACCGTGGCGACCATTTACATTGACGACGAACCTAGACAGGCAGATACGAAACAGAACCTGCTCCATGCCTGTCTTTCGCTTGGTTACGATCTTCCCTATTTCTGCTGGCATCCAGCATTGGGTTCGGTGGGTGCATGCCGTCAGTGTGCCGTAAAGCAGTTCCGCAATGAACAGGACACTACAGGCAAACTCGTAATGGCCTGCATGACGCCAGTCGCTGACGGAGCGCGCATCTCCATCGCTGATCTTGAAGCCGCAGACTTCCGGGCGTCGGTTATTCAAGGCTTGATGCAAAACCATCCACACGATTGTCCAGTGTGTGATGAAGGCGGAGAATGCCACCTCCAGGACATGACGGTGATGACAGGCCACCGGTCGCGCATTTACAGCTTTGGCAAGAGAACATTTCGCAATCAATATCTCGGCCCGCTGGTGAATCATGAGATGAACCGCTGCATCCAATGCCAGCGATGTGTGCGCTTTTATCGTGAATACGCAGGAGGGAACGACCTGAACGCATTTAATCTACGTGACACCATCTATTACGGACGGCACGAAGATGGCGTTTTGGAAAACGAGTTCAGCGGCAATCTGGTCGAGATCTGTCCGACGGGTGTTTTTACGGATGCGACGCTAAAGCACCATTACACGCGCAAGTGGGACCTTCAGATGGCGCCCTCCATCTGTGTTCATTGCGGACTGGGTTGCAACACCACTGCTGGTGAACGATATGGCACGCTGCGCCGCGTTGTGAATCGCTATAACCACGAGGTTAACGGCTACTTTCTCTGCGACCGAGGAAGGTTTGGTTATGAGTTTGTAGAGAATGAGCTGCGGATTCGTCATCCTCTAGTGAACGGTAAAGCTGCGACGAAAAACGAGGCTTTGGAACGGTTTGGCACGATACTGCGTGAGGGGAATGTACTCGGCATCGGATCGCCACGAGCCTCCTTGGAGGGCAACTTTGCACTCCGCACGCTGGTTGGACCTGATCACTTCTTCGCTGGAATTTCTGACCAGGAGTTGCAACTCCTTTCGACAATGCTCCGCATCCTGCGCCAGGGCCCGGCGCGATCACCATCGCTAAATGAGGTGGAGCACTCGGATGCTGTGTTTGTGCTCGGCGAGGATGTCACGAACGTCGCGCCAATCATGGCATTGAAGCTGCGACAGTCCATCCGTCAAGCCCCGATGCAGATTGCTGAGAAACTGCATATCCCCGAATGGCTCGATCATTCTGTGCGTGAGGCCGTGCAGGATGCGAAGGGGCCGCTCTTCATCGCTTCCCCCTACGCCACGAAGCTCGATGACATCGCGACGGCGACCTATCGGGCTGCTCCAGACGATCTGGCTCGACTGGGCTTTGCCGTCGCACATGCAATCGATCCGAACGCTCCCGCCGTGACTGGACTACCACCAGCGATCGAGCAACTGGTCTCGGAAATAGCTTCGGCTCTGCTTGCAGGCCGTCATCCACTGGTTGTTTCCGGTGCAAGCTGTGGCAGCCAGAGCGTACTCGAAGGTGCAGCGCAGGTTGCCTTGGCTCTGTGTAAGATGGGCCGCCCTGCAACTCTCAGCTTCACCACGCCTGAATGTAACAGCTTTGGTCTCGCGCTGATGGAGCCACGTCCGCTCTCTGAAATTTTCCGTAAGATCAATGGCGGATCAACGAACACGCTTCTCGTTCTTGAAAACGACCTGTACCGCCGTGGCCCGGTAAGCGCCGTGTCGTCCCTGCTAAGGGATGCCAACCATGTGATTGTGCTCGATCATCTGGATAACGCGACAACCGAAGCAGCCGAGCTTGTACTGCCCGCAGGTACTTTCGCCGAATCCGATGGAACACTTGTGAACAATGAAGGGCGAGCGCAACGATTCTTCCAGGTTTTTGATCCTAGTACCGAAGTGCAGGCAAGCTGGCGCTGGCTACACGAAGGATCCATAGCAGCGAATTTCAAAACCGAGGTGTTATGGCAGGATCTCGACGAACTCACCATGGCGATGGCGGCAGAGATGGCTGTATTTACATCGGTCCCGCAGGTCGCGCCTCCGCGAAAGGCGGTTGGCAAGATCGCCCGCGAGCCAAATCGGTATAGCGGACGTACTTCGATGCTCGCTAACATCAGCGTGCATGAACCAAAGCCGCCGGCTGATCCCGATTCTGCTCTAGCGTTCTCAATGGAGTCCGGTCCGGAAACCGTCCCGCCTTCGTTGAGACCTTTCTTCTGGACACCGGGTTGGAATTCCATCCAAGCGACCAATAAATTTCAGAGCGAAGTAGGGGGCGCGTTACGCGGTGGGGATCCCGGAATCCGTCTGATCGAGCCATCCCGGAGTCGGACTTGGCAGTATTACTCCATGGTTCCTGCAGCCTTTCATCCGCAGCAGAACGAGTGGCTAGTCATCCCCATATTTCATCTATTCGGATCAGAGGAACTGAGCCGCCACGCACAAGGCATCGCCCAACTGCTCCCGCTTCCTTATGTGGCGTTGAACCCAGTCGATGCTTCGCTGACTGAGGTGAACGCCGGCGAGCGTATCAAGGTGTCTATTGAAGGATCCGTATTCGAATTGGAGGTCATGTTGCGAGCCGACCTGCCTCGCGGCGTAGCTGGTTTGCCCGTCCGGACTATCGCCAGCCGCGGGTATAATCCTGCCAGCTTTCTGCTCCCTTGCGCCAATCCTGACTGAACCCTCCAGAGGTGCTCCATGATGTGGAACCTCTTTCCCTTGGTCATCATCGCTGTGGTTCTGTTCGTGGTGCTCAATCTGTCAGCCGGACTGATTTGGGTGGAACGCCGTCTGCTTGCATTGTGGCAGGACCGATACGGCCCTAACCGTGTCGGCCCATTTGGTTTGGGACAGGTCGCTAGCCGATTCGGTGAAGATGTTTACCAAAGAAGACTGGATCCCCCCTTTTGCCGATAAACCGGTCTTCGTCCTTGCGCCCGCGATTATTGTGGCTACTGCGTTACTCTCATTCGCAGTCGTGCCGTTCTCTCCGGGATTTGTCATTGCCGACCTTAATATCGGAATTCTGTTTCTCTTGGCGATGTCCTCCTTGGGCGTTTACAGCGTTGTTCTCGCGGGCTGGGCTTCGAACAATAAATACTCGCTGCTCGGTGGCATTCGCGCTGCTGCGCAGATGCTGAGCTACGAAGTTTTTATGGGGCTGTCACTGTTCGGCGTGGTGATCCTGGCGGGCTCATTTCGGATCTCGCATATCGTCGAAGCGCAGCGCAGGATGTGGTTCGTGGTACCACAATTCCTCGGCTTCGTTCTGTTCCTGATCGCAGGTGTGGCGGAGACGCGTCGGCTGCCATTCGATCTCGCGGAAGCAGAAAGCGAATTGATCGCGGGCTTTCACTCCGAGTATTCGGGCATGAAGTTCGGTATGTTCTTCGTTGGCGAATACATCGGTGTGATCCTGATTTCGGCAACAATCTCGTTGTTGTTTTTCGGTGGCTGGCTAGGGCCTATTTTGCCAGGTCCAATCTGGTTCGCAGCCAAGACGATGTTCTTCATTTGTATGTTTATCCTGTTTCGTGCGGCGCTGCCCAGGCCGCGGTTTGATCAGTTAATGTCCTGGGGCTGGAAGGTGATGCTGCCCCTCGCACTGGTGAATTTGCTGGTGACCGGAGCTGTTGTGCTGGCCCGGAGATGAAGGAGGCCGTTGGTGCTTAGTTTGGTGCGCTCTTTGTGGGAAGTTTTTCGGCACGCTTTGCTCGGCGTGTGACGGTTCAGTATCCGGAGGAAAAGCCCTACCTCGCGCCTCGATATCGGGGTCGTATTGTTCTCACACGGGATCCTGATGGTGGAGAACGTTGCGTCGCTTGCAATCTCTGCGCCGTTGCCTGTCCGGTCGACTGCATCTCTCTCCAGGCAACGGAGGACGAACACGGTCGGAGATACCCGGATTTCTTCCGAATCAATTTTTCCCGCTGCATCTTCTGTGGCTATTGCGAAGAAGCGTGCCCCACGTATGCAATTCAGCTAACGC
This sequence comes from uncultured Acidobacteriaceae bacterium, assembly GCA_963831665.1. Lineage (GTDB taxonomy): Bacteria > Acidobacteriota > Terriglobia > Terriglobales > Acidobacteriaceae > Edaphobacter. The sequence goes on from CAWHRG010000002.1 coordinate 441,874, forward strand.
CGGATTTCGAGATGGGCGAGTACAAGCGAAAAAACCTCGTATACGAGAAAACTGATCTGCATGATTGAGGGTCCGGGAAAGTATCCCGATTACAACTTCTGGCGCGTGGCCGGCGTCGCAATCGGCGGCAAGGATAAAGGACAGGCCGAAAACGAAATTGCGCCTGTCGACATTCATAGCCTGATGCCCTGAGGATGCACCATGGTCACGCTTTTCTATCTCGCGGGTATTCTTGCCATCATCGCTACTCTGCTCGCCATCACGCAGCGTCATGCGGTTCATGCTCTGCTCTATCTGATCGTGTCGCTTCTGGCCGTCGCAGTAGATTTCTATGTGCTGGGCGCGGTCTTCGTGGCAGCGCTTGAAGTCATGATTTATGCGGGTGCCATTATGGTGCTCTTTGTGTTCGTCGTCATGATGCTCAACGTGGCCGGACACGCTATGGAAGTAGAACGCGAGTGGTTGATATCTCGAAACTGGTACGGGCCGTTCGTTCTGGCTCTTATCTTGTTAGGAGAATTGGCCTACTGCACTGCTACATCTGGTAGCACGCCTGCGCCTGCCAACGTAATCAGTCCAAAACAGGTTGGAGTGGCTCTATTCAGAACTTACTGGATCGGAGTCGAAGTCGTGTCTCTGTTGTTGACGGCGGGGCTGGTTGGCGCATGTCATCTGGGACATCGTGCAATCGCAAGAGAGGAGGAGAAACATGTCTCAGGTACCGATGCAGCACGCCATGATTCTGGCGGTGATCTTGTTCACGCTGGGTCTCGCCGGACTTCTGACGCGGCGTAATCTGATCTTCACACTCATGTGCATTGAGATCATGCTCAACGCGAGCGGACTGGCGTTCGTCGTGGCTGGCTCGCGATGGGGGCAGCCGGACGGACAGATCATGTTTCTGTTCATTCTCGCCATGGCTGCTGCGGAAGTGTCTGTCGGACTGGCATTCGTGCTCCTGTTCCATAAGAGACAGGCGGCATTGGATGTGGACGCGGCCAGTGAGTTGAGAGGTTGATATGTTCCAACTGTTGTGGCTTGTTGCGGCGATTCCGTTTGCCAGCGCTGCGTTGCTAGCGTTGCTTCGGCTCCAGATTGCCCCGCAGAATCGTCGCAATCCTCGGAGCCGGTTCCATTGGCCTTGCTGCAACGCTCACTCTATTGATTGCGGCCAAGTTCGTTACGTCACCACCTGCCGGCAACGCTTATATCCAGCACCTGTGGACGTGGATGAGCAGCGGCGGATTTCAACCGGAGATCGCGCTTCTATCTCGATTCTGTTTCGCTGCTCATGCTTCTGGTCGTGACGTTTGTCGGCTTCTTGATTCATCTCTACTCCGTTGAGTACATGCGTGACGATGAAGGGTACGCACGATTCTTCGCCTATATGAATCTCTTCGAGGCGTCGATGATCACGCTCGTGTTAGCGAAGAATTTGCTCTTGCTGTACTTGGGTTGGGAAGGCGTTGGACTCTGTAGCTTTCTCCTGATCGGCTTTTGGTATAAGGATCCGGCGAATGTTAGAGCCGCGGGTAAAGCCTTTATCGTAACCCGGGTTGGTGATAGCGCCTTTGCCGTGGGGCTGTTCCTCTTGTTTACCCGGTTGGGAACGCTGGACATTCAGGAGTTGATGCACCGTGCCACGGTGCAGTGGAACCCCGGCAGCGGGATTGCTGTGGCTGCGGCAGCGCTGTTGTTAGGCGGGGCAGTTGGCAAATCCGCGCAATTGCCGCTTCAAACCTGGCTGCCAGATGCGATGGCTGGCCCCACACCCACGAGCGCACTCATTCACGCCGCGACGATGGTGACAGCGGGAGTCTATTTGATTGCACGTACTCACGTGCTCTTCACGCTGGCTCCTCACGTTCAGTTTGCTGTGGCAATCATTGGAGCTACTACGATGCTGCTGGCGGCCTTCAGTGCCCTTGCCCAAAGTGATATGAAGCGAGTGCTGGCGTATTCCACAATCAGTCAGATCGGTTATATGTTCCTCGCGCTCGGACTAGGCGCTTGGTCGGCCGCCCTCTTTCACTTTATGACGCATGCCTTCTTTAAGGCACTTCTCTTTCTAGCCGCAGGCGTCGTCATTCACGCAATACATGAGCAAAACCTCTACCGCATGGGCGGCCTTCGTTCAGAACTGCGGCTGGCATTTTGGTCGTTTGTGATCGGCGGATCGGCTTTGGCCGGCTTGCCGTTGATCACCGCGGGCTTTTTTAGCAAAGATCTTATTCTTTGGCAGTCGTGGGCGGGCCCGAATGGAAATGCCTTGTTCTGGATTGCTGGCATGATGGGAGCGGTGCTCACGTCCCTCTATACCTTCAGGTTGATTTTGCTAGCGTTCTACGGCTCGCAGCAGGCACATGTGAAAGCTGAAAGCGGTCTGGCTGTTCGGATCGCGCTGATCGTACTTTGCATTTTGTCGGTTGCAGGCGGATATGTTAATACTCCTCCAAATTTTGGCGGCGTACCCGCACTCTCAAATTTTCTAACCACTGCATTGCCCGAGCTCGAAGAAGTTCACACAGCTCCGATTACGGAGATCATAACCGCGCTCTCCGCCAGTACCGCATTCGCGATTGGTCTCGGGCTGGCGTACCTTCTCTATGGACCACAGCGTTCGCGGGTGCCCGCCGAGGGCTTCCTGTCGAAGCTGTGGCTCGCGGGCTGGGGTTTCGACTGGTTGTACGACCGGTTATTCGTTCGTCCGTTCCAGTGGCTCACCCGGAAGAGCAAGAACGATGTTGTCGACGTGCCTATCCGGGGCCTGGGGCAACTTGCCGTATTTGGCTATCGGACTCTGCGCCTGACTCAAACTGGCCACGTGCGTTGGTATGCAATGGGAATAGCCATGGGAACCATTGCGATTCTCGCGATCGCATTCTTTGCTCGATGAGGTATTGTGATGATCCTGTTCAGCCTGATTCTGATTCTGCTCGTCGGTGGCGTAGCATCCTGGATTGTCGCTCGTAGACATGAAACATCTGCGCGTTGGATTGCTGTAGCAACCGTTGGAACGGACTTGCTGATCACCATCGGAATATGGATTGCCGACACTGGGCGGTCGCAGCCTGTGGCGCGACGCTGGTTGGAAGAATGCAATTTCAATTGGATTTCGCAGTTTGGCATTCGCTTCCACTTAGCACTCGATGGGCTTAGCCTGGCGCTATTGCTCCTGACTTACTTTCTAGGCATAGTGGCCATCCTTTCCTCGTGGACGGAGATCCGGCAGCGACTGGGTTTCTTCCATTTCAACCTGCTTTGGGTATTGGCAGGCATAACCGGTGTGTTTCTGGCTGCAGACTTGTTCGTCTTCTACCTGTTCTGGGAGTTAATGCTCGTCCCGATGTACTTCCTGATCGGCATATGGGGTCATGAGCGGCGGATATACGCTGCTACAAAATTCTTTCTTTTTACTCAACTCAGCGGCCTGTTGATGTTGGTTGCGATCATTTCGCTTGCCGTTCTCCATCAGCGCACGAGCGGCGTCTTCACATTCGACTACGAACAGCTACTCAACACGACACTGTCGCCACGCTCAGCACGTCTCTTGATGCTAGGATTCTTCGTTGCGTTTGCGGTGAAACTACCGGCATTCCCCTTTCATACTTGGCTCCCTGACGCACATACCGAAGCTCCCACCGCAGGCAGCGTCATTCTCGCGGGGCTTCTGCTGAAGACGGGTGCGTACGGACTCATCCGTTTCGTGTTGCCTCTCTTCCCAGGTCCATCGCGCGAATTGGCTCCTCTCATGATGACAGTCGGCGTTATCGGAATTCTCTACGGTGCGGTGCTTGCAGTCGCTCAAACCGATCTCAAGCGCCTCGTTGCCTATACCAGCGTCAGCCACATGGGATTCGTCCTGCTCGGAGTCTTCGCTGGAAATGAGATTGCGCTCGAGGGAGCCGTGATTCAGATGATTAGTCATGGAATCAGTACCGGCGCGTTGTTCGTTCTCGCCGGCCTGCTTCAGGAGAGGTTGCATACTCGCGAGATATCGGAGATGGGCGGCCTCTGGGAGACCATGCCGGCTCTTAGTGGGGCGGGACTCGTGTTTGCCATGGCTTCGCTCGGACTTCCAGGACTCGGCGATTTCGTAGGCGAATTTCTCGTTCTCCTTGGTGCGTACAGGACCAACGTCACCCTCACCGTCGTAGCGACGCTGGGCCTTCTCGCGGCCACTCTTTACGGATTGAAGTTTGCCCAGGGAGCATTCCATGGTCCGAACCTGCATCAATGGAGGCTGCCAGACATGCGTCTTCGCGAATGGACGATTCTGGTCCCGATGATCCTTTGCCTTCTCTGGATCGGTCTTTATCCGCAACCAGTCTTGAACACGTTGCGTCCCAGTCTCGCTACCATGCAGCAAAGTGCGTTCATGCAGCAGATCGTCAGGAGATGAGATATGAATGCCGCTGATTTTGTAGCGTTGCTGCCGCTAATTACGATTTCGGCGACCGCAGTGGCTGTGATGATCGCGATCGCAATCCGGCGCAATCACAAAGTAGCCATCGTGATTGCGCTGACCGGTGTGGCAGCCGCCCTGGCGAGCCTTTCGCTTGCCGCATCCGCTGCACCGCGGCAGGTCACCAGCCTTTTAGTTCTCGACTCCTACTCTCGTCTCTACATGGCGATCCTTCTCGGCGCGACAGGATTTGTATTCCTGTTTGCCTACGATTACCTGAAGCGCCGTCAGGAACGCCCAGAGGAGTTTTATCTCCTTGTCCTGCTCGCAACGACCGGCGCGATGATACTTGTGGTCTGCCGCAACTTCACATCGTTCTTTCTTGGGTTGGAACTGCTGAGCGTAGCTCTCTACAGCTTGATCTGCTATGTGCGAACCCAGAGCGCATCTATCGAAGCAGGGATCAAGTACTTAATCCTTGCTGCGTCATCATCAGCAGTTCTGTTATTTGGCCTGGCGCTGATTTATGGGGAATCGGGCTCGATGGAACTTTCTCAATTCGCTACGGTAATGACCCGCAAGTCTGGGCTCACGAACACTGCTCCTCTGCTGATGGGGTTGATGCTCGTACTCACGGGCGTCGGTTTCAAACTGGCAGTCGTTCCATTTCAACTCTGGGCACCGGATGTCTACGAGGGCGCACCTCTTCCCGTAACGGCGTTCATTTCCACCGTATCGAAGGCGGGAATGTTTGCATTTCTTTTGCGCTGGTTCCACCTGCATGATGTGGGGGTGGCGGGAGCGCCGGGACTGGTTCTCACGATCATTGCAATAGCTTCGATGCTGACGGGAAATCTTCTCGCGCTATTGCAGACCAACGTCAAGAGGATACTCGCATTTTCTTCGATTGCTCACATGGGGTATTTCTTGGTTGCGTTGCTCGCTGGAGGACCATTTGGCGCTCCGGCAGCCACCTACTATCTAATTGCCTATGCCGCGACGATCCTCGCCGCCTTTGGCCTCATGACTATTCTGTCCGGTCCGCGAGACGAAGCCGCCTCTATCAACGATTACCGTGGACTCTTCTGGAAAAGGCCGTTCCTCGCAGGTGCGTTCACCACAACGCTTCTTTCACTTGCAGGGATTCCTCTCACAGCAGGATTCCTCGGCAAGTTCTACGTCGTCGCGGCCGGCGCTTCGCAATCACGATGGGTACTTCTTTTCACGCTCGTCGTAAGCAGCACTATCGGTTTGTTCTACTATCTGCGCATCATCGTTGCCCTGTACTCCCAACCGGGAGGTTCTGGTCTCTCTACATTGCCTTTGCCTCTTCCCGCTACTCTGGCGCTCGCGGTTCTAACCGCTCTCATTCTTCTGCTGGGCGTTTACCCTGCACCAGTTTGGGATGCCATCATAGCCGTCACTCGCGATCTCGGGTGATCTATAAGTCAGCCTAGCAAGGGTATTTCCCTTCAATGTAGTGCTCGAGTTGTTCGATCGTATGGTCCTGCGCGAATGCGATCCAGTTCACCAGGTCTCCGATTGAAATCATTCCAAGAAGCTTTCCATCGGCAACCACAGGAAGGTGGCGAATCCGGTTCGTTGTGATAAGCCGCATGGCGTCGTCAACGGAACACTGTGGGGTAATCGTAGTCGGCGATGCAACCATGATCTCGCTCACCAGAGTATCCTTCGAGCCTCGTCCAAGAAGGATGACCTTTCGTGCGTAGTCTCTTTCCGAAACAACGCCGACGAGTTGGCCTTCATCTATCACCAGCAACGCGCCTACATCTTTTTCGGCCATCATCTGCATGGCAGAATAAACCGTCGCATCGGAGGGTACGGACCATATGTCACAACCCTTCTTGCGTAAAACGAGCGAAACCGGGTCAAGCACTCTCATGGTTAGCTCCTCAAAACGCGAGATGGCCCTTTAGAAGAAAAGCAGTTGCTGGACGCCGAACCCAGTAGTGCGTGTCTACTTGGGAACGCGGCGTTTGCTGCGGGAAGGAAAAACAAATCTTCATTGCCACGCTCACACCACAAGCGAAGAAGGCCCTTACTTGGCGTAGGACTATACGCCCGCACCACAACATTTTGCAAAGCGTTATCAAATAAATGTCGGCTCAAAGACCTAGGGATGCGCAATTGAGGGAATGGGAGTCCTTCGCCCCCGAGTGACTAAAAACGTGCTGCTTCCAACGCAAGGGGCGGGAGATGACTCGAAAGCCGGAGCCGGCAAGTCACAGCCTCTCATTGCTTACAGCCACATAACCCCGGGTCCGGCAAAGCATTTCACCACTGACAAATTGAGCAGGCCTTTTCAGACCTCTAATAATGAACCTAAGTGCGCTAAAATCAGCGGAACCGATTGAAGTCAAAGCCGTTAGCAGAGTGCCTATGTGGATCGTCTGGGATGTTCCCCCAAGGTTGGCCTCATTGTCCTCGCCGCATACCGATGATGCTCAACGGACTACCGCAGCATCGAAATTGCTGTCCTGCCTGCCGGAGTCGCGTTGCCGATGCAAATATAAAGAACACTTCGTGCTGGAAGAGTGCCAGGGAGAACCAAGATTGTTGCGAAGACGACGCAGCGCGTGCCGATAGGGGTAGGGATTCGATTCGAAGGTGTGCAATTCGAGTTTGGCCTCTCGTTAGAGAATCATGGATTGGTGACAAACTGAGATAATGACAGGTCATATATAGATGATCGCTAATCCGATTGGTCTGTTTTTGTTAGGAGAGAACAAATCACTGATAGATAGTCTCGAGGTGATGTGTTCCAGAGCTCGTTTCTCACTATGCAGAAGTTGCGCTGCTGAGCGATACTGAACTTGAGACAGCTTCGACCAACGCTTCATGCAAATAGACGTCACAACTCGGCGTATCCCATCATTGACTGGCATCTGTGTCCTATTACTGATGCTGGGTCTCGTTGCGTGGGGCGCGCAGTACAAGATGTCCCTTTATGACCCGCCAGGTAGTATTTCGACATCCATTCCGCATGCGAAGCTGCTTTCTCAAAAGGAGCGTCCGTTCAACTCGTCACAAGTCCAACCACCTCGGCGGCCAACGCCACAGGACTTGGTTAGTCTCTTCCCGAGCCTCATTATTACTGGCGTGCTGCTAGGACTGAACGTTTTAATCTTATTTCGCGAGTGGACCGGTGCGTGTAAAGTATTGCCGCAGCAGCTATTTACAGGTTTAAGCTTCTTCTCGTTTCGCCCCCCTCCAACCTACTCATCTCCTAGCGCTTAGCTCGATCCGTCATAAAATGGCCGCAACTCCTCGTTAAGTAGAGTCCGGCATTCGGATCGATTCGTCGACCTCGCACATCCTCTAGCTTGATAGGTGCCCATACGATGCCTTTGCGATCTCCATCGATCGTTATTAGGGGCGCGCTCTTTGTTGCGCTCCTGTGTCTTGTTCTCTCTGGTTGTAGAGAAAAGCAGACTGTCTCTTCCTCCATCGCCACAGCCTCCGTGGCCCCAGTAACGCGAGGAGATCTATCGAGCACACTCACGGTTGCCGGCGAATTTCAGCCCTATCAGGAGGTTGAACTCCACGCAAAGGTCTCGGGTTACATTCGTCGCATCAATGTCGATATTGGCGATCGTGTAAAAAACGGGCAAGTCATCGCCACTCTCGAAGTGCCGGAGTTGAATGCGCAGGTCGCAGGTTCCGAGGCCGAGGTTAGGCATAGCCAATCCGAGATCTTGCGGGCGCAAAGTGGAGTGGCCCTTGCAGAAGCAAACCATGTTGCCGTCCATGCCGCGTATACCCGTCTTGCTGAGGCAGCGAAGATACGTCCGGGGCTGATTGCGGAGCAGGAGTTGGACGATTCACGTGCCAAAGACCAGGACGCCGAGGCAACGGTTAATGTCGCCAAAGCTGCGCTGGAAGCAGCGCAGGAACAGCTTGGAATCTCTAAAGCAGATCATATGCGTTTGACTGCGATGCAAGACTATTCGGTGGTCACGGCGCCTTTTGCGGGCGTGGTTACGATGCGCTATGCAGATGTCGGTTCACTGATTCAAGCTGGAACTGCTTCGAATACGCAGTCAATGCCCGTCGTTCAACTTGCCCAGAGTGATCTGCTTCGGCTTCGCATGCCAGTTCCTGAAGAGGATGTTCCCTTCATAAAAATTGGCGGTGACGTCAGGATCAAGTTACAGGCTACAGGCAAGGTGATCTCGGGCAAAATCGTGCGTTTCACACGAGAGTTGACGACATCGACCCGGACCATGCTCGCAGAAGTCGACGTGCCAAACCCTGATCTGTCATTGAGTACTGGAATGACGGCAGAGACAACGATCGTTCTCCAGGAACGGAAGAACGTGCTTACCGTCCCAGCCAATGCTGTTCTTGGAGGCGATGGCCAAGCCTACGTTCTCGCTCTCGATACCGGAAACAAGTTAGAGAAAGTCCTGGTAAGGTCAGGGATTCAAGGGGCAGATCGAGTTGAGATCATACAAGGACTTGCTGAGCATCAGCAGGTTATTGTGTCGGGGCAATCCAACTATCAACCAGGCCAGGTCGTTCAACCCAAACCTGCCACGATTGGAATGTCGACACAAGGAGGCGATCGATAGATGCCCTCCTTTGCAATTAAATATCCCTTCTTCATCTTGATGATGTGCCTTTTCGTCATCGTCGTTGGCGTCACGACAGTCGTGAGCATGCCTGTAGATCTTTTTCCCGCGGTCAACATCCCAGTAGTTGTCGTCGCGACCTTCTACGCAGGAATGCCCCCGCAACAGATTGAGTCCGACATCACTAATAGCTACGAGCGATTCTTTACTCTCGGCAGTGGTATCGACCATATCGAGTCTCGCTCTCTTCCAGGCGTCAGTCTGATCAAGATCTATTTCCAGCCGGGAACGGATGCCAATGCTGCTGTAAGTAATATTTCGAATCTTGCGATGGCAAATCTTCGACGCTTGCCACCCGGAACGCTCCCGCCTGTCGTCCTGAAGTTCGATGCAGCAAACCTGCCGGTGTGCCTGATCACCCTGAAGGGGCAGGGACTAAATGAAACTCAATTGAAGGATATCGCGCAGTTTTCAGTTCGCAACCAGGTAGCAAATGTTCCCGGGGCATCCGTTCCCCAGCCATATGGCGGCCGCTACCGACAGATCATGGTCTACGTAGACCCAGTCAAACTGGAAGCTCATCAGATGAGCCTGATGGACGTGGTGGACTCTCTCAATAAGTCCAACCTCATCCTCCCCGCCGGAGACGTCCGCATTGGCATGAAGGACTACAACGTATACGCAAACAGCCAGGTGCCTGTCGTGGATGAGATCAACGATCTTCCTTTGAAGACCGTTGGAAACGCATCAGTTATGGTTGGCGATATCGGTCGGGCAAAGGACGGCGGTCAACTTCAAACCAATATCGTTAGGGTGGATGGCCAACACTCCGTTTACATACCTGTACTCAAACAGGGTGGCAACTCCAATACAATCACGATTGTGGATGGAGTCAAGAAAGCTGTCGCCAATCTGCTTGACATCCCCTCCGTGCTCAAAACCGACGTCGTATTCGATCAATCAGCGTTCGTGAAGATTGCAGTCAAAAATGTCATCAATGAAGGCACCATTGGGCTGGCACTTACTGCTCTCATGATTCTCTTGTTTCTGGGGAACGTCAGAGCGACCATCGCGGTCTTGATTTCGATTCCAGTCTCGGTTCTTGCGACCTTTATAGGACTTAACCTGGGAAGCAGCTCTATCAACACGATGGTACTCGGCGGATTGGCTCTGGCTCTGTCTCGGCTTATCGATAACTCCGTCGTCGTGCTGGAAAACATATTTCGCCATATGGAGATGGGCGAATCGCCAGCGGTTGCCGCAGAACGCGGTGGCAAGGAAGTTCAGCTCGCCGTACTGGCTGCGACAGTCAGTACTTCGATCGTCTTCTTTCCTGTTCTGCTTCTTTTTGGTGTCAGTAAATATCTCTTCACTGCTCTGGCTCTTGCTGTCGTCATCTCCCTTTTTGCCTCTTACCTGGTTGCTATGACTGTGGTGCCGCTCTTCTGCGCTAAGTTCATCAAGATGGATCCGGGACACGAACTTCCTCACAGCCCAACCGGTCCCAACGATCAGAATGTGCCCGACGTGAGCAATCGCTATTCGGTCTTCCGTACCGTGGTCGATAAATTCAATCTTGCGTTTCGCAGATTCGAGACCTGGTATGAGCAAGCAGTCTCTCGATCGTTAGACCAGGCTGGTTTGGTGGTCGGACTGATCAGCATAGTCGTCCTGCTCACCTTCGCTTCCTATCTATGGATCGGAAAGGCATTCTTCCCGCGTACCGATCCTGGGCAGTTCGTTGTCAATGTGAAAGTCCCGTCCGGTACCAGGATCGAAGTCACAGACGATTACATCTCCAAGATGGAAGATGACATTCGCCAGGTCGTCGCACCAGGCGACCTGAACATGATCGTATCCAATATCGGTATCACTCCTGATCTTTCTGCGATCTACACCTCAAACTCCGGTATGCATACCGCCTTCATTCAGGTCAGCCTCACCGAGAAGCACAAGACCGGAAGCTATGCCTACATGCAAAAGGTGCGCGAGAAACTTTCGCAGGATTTTCCCGACGTTGCAACGTACTTTCAGGCTGGAGGTTTGGTCGATTCAGTTGTCAATCAGGGAAAACCTGCGCCAATCGACATTCAGATCGGCGGAAGCGATCTGCAACAAGCGTATAAAATCGCTCAGACAACAGCAACCAAATTGAGGCAGTTGAACTCAGTGAGCGGTGTGCTGGTTCCGCAGGATCTCGACTACCCCGGCCTCGAACTCAACATCAATCGTGAGCGTGCAGGACTGCTTGGGATAACACCTAAGGATGTTGTCGATAATGTCATCACCGCGCTCACATCGAATGGCATGATAGCCCCGAGCTTCTGGATCGATCCGAAATCCGGCAACAGTTACATGTTGACCGTTCAGTACCCAGAGTCGCAAATCAAAACGCTCACTGACTTTAGACAGATCCCGCTTCGTTCACCCGGAGGCGCAAATACAACCCCACTTCAATCTCTAGCAGATATCACGCAGATCACTACGCCCACCGAAGTCGATCACTACCAGTTGCGCCGCGTCTTCGACATCTATGTCATGCCAAAGAAAGAAGACCTTAGCGGGGTTGAGAAGCAAGTCGAATCGGCTGTCGCGCAGATTCAAAAGCCGCATGGTGTCACCGTCAAGATCAGTGGCACAGTACGAGACATGCAACAATCATTCTCCAGTTTCGGCATCGGACTGCTGTTGGCGATAGTGCTTGTGTATCTCATTCTAATGGCTCAGTTCGCTTCGTTTTCCGATCCATTCATTATTCTCTTGGCAATTCCGCCCGCACTCTCCGGGGCATTGCTATTTCTTCTTGTCACCGGAACGACCCTCAATGTCATGTCGCTGATGGGAATCATCATGACCACCGGCATCGCCGCTTCCAACAGCATTTTGATCGTTGAATTTACCGGAACACTGCGCAAACAGGGCAGGCAGCTTAAGGAGGCGCTTGTTGAAGCCTGCAAGGCCCGCCTGAGACCAATTCTGATGACCAGCCTCGCAACCATTCTTGGCCTCATCCCCCTGGCTCTGGCTCTCGAACCGGGCAGCGAGCAATACGCTCCATTGGCGCGCGCCATCTTGGGCGGTCTTACGGTCTCTGTCATTGTCACCGTATTTCTGGTGCCGGCTGCCTATCTGCTCATACATAGCAAGCACACACAAACGGCACCGGCCGCGGAGGTAAAGCCATGAAGAGCGTTGGAACATTCGCAGTGGGTGTTTTGCCTCTCTTATGGACTGTTGTTTCAATGTTTGGCCAAAGTATGCAGGCTGCGTTGCCGTACGATCCCGCAACGCAGAGCAGTCTGGTCCCATTCACTCAAAGCTCGAAACCAAACCCAGCAGGGAACAACTCCCCGACACCATTGACCAAGCAAGACGCCGAGAAAATGGCGTTGGCGAACAATCCTCGTATTCATATCAGCCAGCTCATTGCAAAGATCCAACATCAGGTAGTCCGTGAACGTCGGGCTGACGAGCTACCCAACCTGATCGGTAATCTCACAGCCGTAACAGCCAACGACGGAAGCAGACTTGCCAGTGGATCACTGTCCGCTTCTCTCCTTGTTCAACACGCTGGAATGGGGGTCCAACTCAACCAGCTGATCACCGACTTTGGACATACTGCAAATCTTGTGGCAACAACGAAACTGCAAGAGAAGGCTCGTCTGGCTGATGCAGAGGCCAGTCGCCAGGATATTGTTTTGGCAACGGATTCGGTCTTTTTTGCAGTCATCGAGGCACAGGAGACGCTGAAGGTTGCGATTCAGACGGTATCCGCGCGACAAGATTTGTCGGATCAGGTAAGCGCGCTCACCGTTTCGAAGCTGAAGTCCGAACTTGATCAGAGCTTTGCCCAGGTAAATCTTTCTCAAGCGAAACTCCTGCAACTGGATGCTCAGAACAATCTCGATGCAGCCGAGGCGGCACTTAGCGCTGTGCTGGGGTACGACAAGTTGATGAACTTCGAGCTCGTTGATGAGGCCGGCGCACTGCCACCGCCAGAACCGGACGTAGATATTCTCATCGCACAAGCCATCCAGAACCGGCCCGATCTGCAATCCCTGAGATACAGTGAACAAGCTGCGATGAAATTCAGCAAGGCGCAACGTGAGCAATTCCTGCCGACGATTAGTGCGCTCGGAGTCGTCGGAGGTACGCCTGTCGGTTCTTCACAATACTTCGCGACAAATTGGTACGGCGCCGTTGGAGGTAATTTGAGTATTCCGATCTTCAATGGCTTTCGTCTCTCTGCCCAAGCCTCGGAGGCATCTCTGCAGGCACAAGCATCCTCGGAGCAGACTCGCGTATTGCGTGAGCAGATAACTCGCGACGTGCGAACGGCTTGGCTCAATGCGAATACCGCATGGCAGCGGGTTACCGTGACCGGAGAACTACTCAGGCAGGCAAACACCGCGCTGGAGCTTGCTAAGACACGCTACGGCCTCGGACTGAGTTCGATCGTCGAGTTGAGTCAGGCTGAACTGCAACAAACCGAAGCTGCAATCGGCAATGCGAACGCGAGGTCACAATACAACTTCGCGCTTTCGACCATAAACTTCCAGATTGGAGTACAGCCGTGATCGAAAGCGTGGGGGTATCCCCTCTCGGCAGGTCGCCAGACGCCACAGATTCAGGGAGGCATCAGCAAGACCTTGGAGAGTGCCAATGACAAACGCCCGCAAGAACTCGGCCATGCAGTTTGAAACAGTAATCTTCGCAACAGATTTTTCACCCGCATCATATAACGCCGGTCTTTACGCTTCTGCAATTTCGATTCATTTCGGCACCAGTCTCGTTGTTGCACACGCGTTCACCCTCCTTCAGGCCGCGCTTGAAGTTGAGACAGGGAAGTCTGTTCCTAGCCAGCAACGCATCGACCTGGGTTGTGAACTGACGCTGACTGCTGAGACCTTGAAAGCGGGTCGTGGGACAACAGAGACCGTTCTTCTTGAAGGAGATCCGCGACGCACGATCCCAATTCTCGCACAGCGCAAAGCCCCGGCGTTAGTTGTTTTGGGCACTCACGGAAGAGGGGTCGTCGATAGATTTGTACTGGGCTCGACCTCCGAAGGCGTGCTACAGCATTCGAGTGAACCGGCACTAACGGTGGGCCCGAATGTGAGTATTCTTCGCGTAGCGTCTCTACTCATTCGGCGCATTCTCTATGCCACGGACTGTTCAGCGGAAGCTGCTCACGCCGCCCCGGTTGCTATCGCTCTTGCGGAAGCCTTCTCAGCTGACCTCGATGTGCTGAACGTCATCCACTCAAGCGAGGTCGATCACCCGGAACAGATTCGCCGTTTGCAACAACACTTCTACGGCGCTGTCGAAGCGATCATGCCCCACGGTGTAGGACAACTCTGTGAACCTCATACCTTTGTAAGCGTGGGAAAGCCACCTACCGAAATACTGAAGCATATTCGTGAACGGGAGATCGACTTATTGATATTGGGACTTAGGAGGAACACACATCTAGGTATGCAGAACCGAACCGCTGGAGCATTCCGAATCATTGCCGAAGCAAGCTGTCCAGTCATCACCGTGGCCTCAGGAAACACATAGCAGCCATCAAGAAATAGATATCGACCAAATGCGTGTGACGGAAGCAACGACACGATTCCGACCGGAAACGAAGCAGTCCTTGACCGTCACCTCCTCGTCGCTGCAGGCCTTCCAACGCAATGGCGAGTCTGCATCTCACAGGTCATGTTCTCCAACCTCGGTCGTCTCCTATTCGACAGCAATTTCGGACCGTTAAAACTAGAGACCCTTTGGGCACCATGTGCCCTCCGTGGCATCGAAGGAGAGCAGACCCTTGGAGCAGTCACCGTCAACGGCTCGCTGTACCTCACGCACACCAGCCCCGTATCAATTCCCGGCCTGCTAGCGAGTATGGAAGAAGAACTCCGCAAAGCCTGCGCGACTCCAAGAAAGCAAATTTTGTTGCACGAAATGATTTGACCGGCTCATCTGACCTACTAATTACTGACTGTGAGCCACTCATCGTTACTCGATAATCTCCAAAATTGCAGGCGGCTCCTCTCGAAGAGATCGTTCTGTTGCCTCAAAAAACGCCAATCACACGAGGGGGTACCGGTTTCACCTATCAAGACCGTGGCGCAGAGCAAGCGAGCCGTCAAATTGATGACTTCAGGTCGAGTCAACTCACCGAGGCGGGGATGAGCCTGCCGGGCAGCCCTCCAGAAGTGCCTATCCAGCGGGAATGACAAACGCTATTTTTTTGTCCTGTTTCAAAGCTGGCGCGATAAAAGCACGGACCTGCGCTCGTGTTGGTGTAGTAACTCCTCGAGCAGATTAGAACCCAGATTGCATAGTGTGAGCAGTACTCATATTATGAGCAACTCGCAGGCCTTGGCTTGGAATATTTGGTATCGAAGAAAGCAGATTGTGAACCTACGGTTGCCAGGAAGACGACGCAGCGACCGAGGGAAGAATCGAAAATAGGCCACGAGAAATACCGACATTCATGCGATCGTATGGATCGCTGTGTTTGCCGTGAGCTTTTCTCACATATCGAGCGAGAAAAGAAATACACCCACCTCTTCGTGAAAATTAGTATAAGGTCTATAGGTGAGCGAAGGACGGATCTGTGGGATCACGTATCGACGAGCTATAAGCCCCGGAGCCTTCAGTCTTGGAGCAACCGACGCAATCAATACTCAAGGCGGTCGACGCTGCCGGTCACGACCCGTCGAGGAAGCTGGGGAGGAAACGATGTTGGACGTTGAGAGCAGAACGCTTATAAAGCGGATACCTCAGCAGGAACGCAGTCAGGCCCGCTTTGAAGCAATATTGGTGGCCGCTCTCCACCTGTTCGCCTCGCGCGGATATGAAAATACTTCTATGCGAGAGATTGCCCGCGAGGCGAAGATGCCGATAGCCACTGTCTACCAATATTTCCCGATGAAATTGGCAATCGTGCGTGAAATGTGGACCCGCTATACTTCCACGATTACGGAGACCCTAGAGGCGGGGATTCGCAACTTTCTGAAGAACGGCACGGATGAATCGAATCGTCTGAATGAAATCATTATCGATAAGATGGCTGACCTCCAAGCTGCCAATCCTGCTTTTTTCGAGATATGGAGTTGCGTAACCGCGTCAATCGAACTGCGCGCACTCAATGTGGAAGACACGCTCCATAATGCACGTGCGATTGCCGACGCTCTACAACATAGGTACCCGGAATGCGATCCTGGCGCTGTCTTTGATCGCGCCCTAATAGCAATCGAGGCTGCCAGCGCTACAACCCGGCTTGCTCTCACCCTCCCTGAACCGCACCGTGCTCGTGTCCTGTTTTCACTGAAAGCCACGCTCTCTCTGCTTCTCGATCCGATGACCCTGGACAGACGCAAAAGTTTGCCCGGAGGAAAAGGAAACCGCCGCGCGAGCACTGATCATAAGGGACGTCCTAACGGAAAAGTAGCCAGAGCAAAATCGGTTCCTTTCACTCGCTAAAGGGTGGACAGTGTACACCTCATTTGGACACATGGGTATCTGTGTAGAACAGTCTTGTGGGAAAAATGGAAGACGGGCAACCTCCGGTTGAACAGAACTCCGTTCACCACAACATTGCCCCAACCAACCTCTCGAATCCCCGCCTCTTCTTGGGGCTCAAGTCTACCGTCTTCTCTCCTGGAGATCTTCGCAGCTTCGAGAACGGGTCATGTCAGAGAAACTGGGACAGGTGACTCTTCTGTGTCACGCAGCTTGACCGCACAATAAAGCATGAGAGCTACGATGTTGAACGCGAGAACTATGATCCCCACGCGAGGCGCTCCAAATGCGCTGCTCAGACTAGCCGACAAACTGGGGCCGAGTCCATTGCCAAGTGTTACCAGACCTGTGCTCGCGGCAACCACTCGTCCAGTCCGATCCAGGTTCGCCGCTAAGCCCAGTTGGCAGATAACAGCAGATAAGTTTGTGATCGATTGCAATACATTCGCGCCGATGAATATCCAGTGAACGGTAATCGTGCTGATAAGAAGAATCGAGATGGCATTCATTGCGACTAAAATCAAGAGCGAAAAGAAACGGCCGAAACGATTACTTATCCAGGCAGATGCCGCAGCACCAAGTAACAGCAAGAGCGTGGCGACGGAGAGCAAAACACCGATCGCGTGACTGCTGAAGCCGGCGCGGTCTCCAAAAGCTTCTTCAAGGCTCCAAAATGCTCCTTGCCCCAGCTGCGTCAGGAAGATCGCTACGAGAACTAGCACTGCGGTCGCATTAAACGGTGACTGCAACGCCTGCTGTTCCGAGTCGGGTCTGCCTGGCAAGGACGGTAGGCGCCTTAGCAGGTAGGTTCCACTCAAGCAGACAAACAAAAGACAAAGATAAGGGCCTCGGTATCCTAGCCTGTCAACCATATAAGGCAGCACTGCAAGCCAGATCGCCGCGTTCACGATAGAAGTGATCGTCACGGTGGCAATCAGTTTTTCCTTCTCAACCCCACGTGATAAGACCCTTGTCGCTTCGGCACCCACTATCCCTGCGCCAATCCCTGCTATCAGCCGGGTTACGATAAGCATTGGGATCGCTGGAGAGATAAGCGTAAGAGCAGTGCCCGCAATTGTGAGAGAACCACCGAACAGTGCCCAGTGACGTGTCGAATGACCGTTGAAGCATGCCGATAGGAATAGGGTAGTGAATGCCGATATTACCAGTTCCATGCTTAATAGCAGTCCGGCTACCGTCGCAGTCAATCCACCCTTAACCTGGAGACTGCCAATCAAGACCGGCATGAGGAAAAGGCTCGTCGTGGTGATGAGCTGCGATCCGATCGCAGGTAGTACAATCATTCGATCCCGTTTGCTTGGCAAAATCCTTTTCAATACAACTCCATTTTTGACAGGACCAAAGACATGTCTGTCATCCACCCTGCTTTGAGTATGATGCGCTAGCTTTTCAACACAACATCGATGGAACGGTCGCTAGACAAGTGCTATAACGCTCCATCTCCGCTCAATTAATGTCTAGCGTGGAGATAATACGATCGGCGCTCATATATTGGCAATGCCTTGTTTGCCACCTCAAATTAAAAGCCTTCGTTCTCGATTAGGTGCTTGGGCGGCGATCGATTTTTGTCGCGACGTGAATGATCTGAGACGAGGTCTGTACCAGGCTGTTGTCATTTAGTTGTCTCGGAACAACCGACCCGCTTGTACTGCTTGCCTGTGCGGGGCGCTTCTTTAGATGCGAGAACCATTGACTAAATATGACTGTTGCTCATATTATTGAGCCAGCCGGATTCAACGTGCTTGTAGGATTGGTTTGGCCGCGGGGCGCATGCCGCAATAGATGCACGACAGGAGGGGCCGTGATAGCGAGTCGTCGCAATCAGTTCGTGTTGGCGGTCGACCTGGGAACTTCTGGTTGCAAATGTGCATTAGTTGGACTCGACGGTGTTGTCTATAAATGGACTTTTTGCTCTATCCCACTGCATATCGTGGATGGGATTGGCGCGGAGCAGGCACCTGAAGATTGGTGGAGCGCATTTATCAACGCGGCCCGCGAACTTATCTCGGCGTTGCCTGAGGTTGATGGAAGAATTGCAGCCATTTGTTGTTCCAGTCAAGGTGAATGTACAGTTCCAGTGGATGAAAAGGGACAACCGCTTCATCGCGCGATGCTGTGGATCGATATGAGGGGAAGTGATGCGATCCGCCGTAAAGCTGTAGGCCGAATTTTTTCGGTGGCTGGGTATGATCCCATCAAGTTATTTCGATGGATCAGCCGTTCAGGTGGTGCGCCCTCGCTTTCTGGGAAAGACCCATTGGGGCACATGGTCTTTATCCAAGAGACTTGGCCGGCGATCTATGAGCGAACGTATAAATTCCTGAACGCGCTCGACTACATGAATTTGCGCCTTACCGGTCGCTTTGTTGCCACAGTGGATTCCATTCTGACTTCATGGGTGACTGACAATCGGCATGTCAACGATATCCGTTACGACGCAGGACTAGTTGCGCAATCCGGTATTGCGAAGGACAAGTTGCCGGAGATTGTCTCTTGTACTGAAGTCCTCGGTCCATTGTGTGATTCGGCTGCCAAGGAACTCGGTCTTCCGCAAGAGACCCCGGTCGTGGCAGGTGCCGTTGACAATTCCGCCGCAGCAATTGGATCCGGAGCAGTTCGAGACGGAGAGGCCCATCTCTATATAGGCACATCGTCCTGGATTGGCGTACACGTTCCATTCAAGAAGACGGACCTGTTTGCGCAGATCGCCTCCGTACCTTGCGCAGTCAAGGGGCGCTACTTAGCAGTTGCCCTCCAGTCATCGGCTGGTTCCAACCTGTCTTTTCTCTGCGACAAAGTACTTTTTAATGACGACGAACTCAGCGCCGAGCGGCCCGCGAACCTCTATGTCGCTTTGGACAAAATCGCGGCAAGAGCGCCAGCGGGCGCCCGAGGTTTGCTTTATGCTCCCTGGCTTTGCGGAGAACGCAGCCCTGTAGATGACCCGACCTTGCGAGCTGGTCTTCTGAACATGTCCTTGCAGCATTCTCGCGAAGATATGATTCGAGCCTTTCTCGAAGGGGTCGCTCTGAACACGCGCTGGATGAGCACTCCGCTCAATCGCTTTCTCGGAAAGCCAATTGATCAAATCACGATTGTTGGTGGAGGAGGAAATTCCGATGTTTGGTGCCAGATATTCGCTGATGTATTAGGCATCCCTGTTCTGCAACCGGAAACTCCGATTCAGGCAAACGCCATCGGGGCCGCCTTGATAGCGGCCGTCGGAATCGGAGCGCTTTCCTTTGATGACATTCCACATTTGACACGCATTCGTCGAACCTATCTTCCTGACTCGGGGAGAAAAGCTTTGTACGACAAAAGCTACGAGAATTTCAAATTCGCATACAAGCGTCTGGCGCCTCTGTATCGCCGACTAAATTCACAACAGGAAGTGCGTCTATGACCTTTGACCAAGCGCGCCTCAAAGTAGTTTCGACTTGTGTATTACTGGCGGATAAAGGATATCTCGCCGGAACGGGAGGGAACGTTGCCTGCCGTATAGACGAAGAGCATTTCGCTATTACTCCCTCGGCAACAGACTATTACGCAATGAGCCCAGAAGATATTTGTGTGCTTCGTCTGGACAATCTCACTGTCGTCTCAGGAGATCGTCGGCCCTCCGTCGAGCATAGGTTGCATGCCCACGTCCTGCGGGTCCGGCGTGACTGCGACGCCAGCATTCACACGCACCAACCAATTGCCAGTGCATATACCTTGCTCGGACGTGATCTCGACGTCTTAGATCCGTGCCACAGAGCCATTCTTGGACCGAGGGCTGCCCGCGTGGGCTATGCACCTTCAGGCACGAGCTGGCTAGCTTCGCGACTGGGTAAGACGCTTCGACCCGATATCAATGCTTACCTCATGCGCAACCATGGTGTGGTCTGTTGCGGCCCGACGCTGGATGAGACTGTGACTCGAGTGGAAGCACTGGAGGCGGCCTGCATCACGTTCTTTCGCGATGCGATCAACAGCAGGATAAGCCAGAGCTCCGAACCATATTTGACCGAGGTCCTAACACTGCTAGACAAGCTGAGAGAAATGGAGTTTGCCCAATGAATGTTTCTGCCGAAGATTTGTCAGTGGCCAACAGCACTGTTGCGTCTCCCTCATATGGCATCTCAGAATGGCCTGATACTGACGATCTTTATCAGCGTTTCGCGGAACTGCTTCGCCAGCCGATGCGTCCGATTCGCCGTGGAAACATGGATGTCGTTCTCAAGTACTTCAAGGAAAAATGCCCTGTTTCGCAGCGGCTTTCAGAGGAAGCATCGTGCATTATCCCCGGTGGCATTCAGCACAACCTGGCTTTCAATTATCCTTTTCCTCTGTCAATGGTCGGGGCGAACGGAGCCTATCTCACCGATGTAGACGGCAATCGTTACATCGATTTCCTCAAGGCCGGGGGACCGACGTTGCTTGATTCCAATGATGCATTCGTCCGGCGCCAAATCCATGAGTTACTGGATTCGTGCGGCCCGGTGACCGGACTCTTGCACGAGTATGAAATCAAGTTGGCCGAGCTCGTATGTCAGGCCATGCCGTCTATTGAGATGTTCCGGATGCTCGGCTCGGGAACGGAATCTGTGATGGCTGCGCTTCGCCTGGCCCGCGCCTACACAGGACGGAAGCGGGTGATCAAGATAGGGGGCGCTTACCACGGCTGGAGTGACCAAATGGTCTATGGTATGCGGATTCCAGGCACCGGCCGCAGAGAGGCTATTGGCATACCGCGATCATCCACTGCTTACATCCAGGAGCGATTTCCCAATGATTTGGATCTATTGCGGCGAACTCTCCGGCTAAATCGGATGCGCGGTGGAACCGCCGCGATTATCGTAGAACCGCTGGGGCCTGAGAGCGGCACTCGGCCCGTCCAACGCGATTTCAATCATCAAGTTGAGGCTCTCTGTCGTGAATTTGGTGCGCTTCTAATCTTCGATGAAGTAGTCACCGGATTTCGCGTCGGGATGGGAGGAGCGCAAGGTTATTTCGGAGTGAAGCCAGACATCACGGTATTGGGAAAATGCCTGACTGGCGGTTATCCAATGGCGGGTGGTATTGGAGGAAGGCGGGATTTGATGATGTTGCTGGCAGGCGGTATCGGTACCTCTTCTAAGCGAGCTTTTGTTGGAGGAACGCTTTCAGCCAATCCACTCTCCTGTGCTGCAGGCTATTTTGGCATCCAAGAGATGCAGCGGACTGATGCTGCAGTGAAGGCAGGGCGCGCAGGCGACCGGTTGCGGCGAGGGCTTGATGAAATTATCAGCCGGCTCGGACTGCCGTACGTTGCCTACAACATGGGTTCGATTGTCCACCTGCAGACCTCGGGCGTCATGCTTATGAGCATGCGTCAGCCCCTCAAGGTAATGAAAGAAGTTGGACCGCGCAAACACATGATGGAAGAGATGGGAGCAGCGTTCACTGCGCACGGAATCATAACTCTAGCGGGGAGCCGTATCTATACCGGGCTTGCCGATACTGATGCGATAGTCGATGACGCATTGAACCGCTTCGAAGATGTTTTGAAGCTTGTTTAGGAGAAGTGCATGGAGCGGATACAAGTCAAAGAGCAATTGCTCGAAGGTTGCCAGCGTCTGGCCAGTAAAGGCTTTTTGAATACTCCCGCAGACAGTTTTTCCTTGCGGATTCCCGGACAGACGGAAATGATCCTGATATCCGGGAGTAAAGACTGGCGGCAGATCGAGATCGCGGATCTTCGCACCGTTCCATTCTCGGCAAAAGATGATTTGAGCATGCTCCATGCATGCATCTATCAAGAGCGCGGCGATGTGGGCGGCATCGCCGTTTCAAGTCCAAAGTGGGTCCGATTGCTCGCCAGCTCTGGTGGCTCGTTACCCTCGATCTTTGATGAACAGGTGAGACATATTGGTTCGTCTGACTCATTGAATGAGCACGTGATGAGCAGAGATACGGTGAAGGAGACATTCAGACGAGGAGCCAATGCTGCGCTCCTGGGCGGTCGCTTATTATGCCTGGGAATGACTCGCGACCGCGTTCTCTTCAATACGGAGCTTTATGAAAAGTGCGCACAAGCCTATGTAATAGCAAGAGCATGCGACAGTCGAATCAGCCGCATTCCGTTATGGGTCCGCCTCATTGCGACTCGCCGCTTATTGAAGGATGAAAATATAGCTTTGGCAAGCTACCGCAACGGCCACATTCCTGAGGGCATAAATGCGTATTGATAAGGCATGCAAGGCAAGAATGCGGATCGTTGTGCGGACCACTAAAATTCACTTAAAGGGATCTCCGAAGGCGTAAATACCAAATAAAACTGATCGATAGTCACGTATCAGGCGCACATACTTACAACCCATGTGGGGGGAAGAGCCCTAAGTGGCCGACTGCGGTGAATACTGCTTCCCATCTTTCACAGCCGCTCCTATCGGTGGTTCGAGAGAAAAGTCTTACGGAAATAGCTTCCGGGTTTAGGCCCGTTAAAATAAAAATTAGAAAAATTCTAGATTCTTGTTGAAATGCGAGCAATGCTCATATAGAAAGTTTGAGAGGAATTTGAGCCATGCCCTGCCGTAATATTCGTTTTCTATCCCTGATTCTGATTTTGCTTCTGAGCACGATTGCATTAAACGCCCAATCCGTACAGTCCACGATTCTTGGCACAGTCAAAGATCAGAGCGGCGCAGTTATTCCCGGCGCGAAGGTCGTTATTACCGATATCGACACCCGAAACTCAGCAAGCGATATTACCGACGAAAGTGGCAATTTCCAGGCTCTCGATTTGCCCCCAGGAAAATATCAGGTGCAGGTAACAAAGGCTGGCTTTCAGAGGAAAATGATCTCTGAGTTGGGACTGACCGCCCGGCAGCAGATGCGTGTTGATGTAGCCCTGTCAGTCGGTACGGCCCAGCAGGAAGTAAATGTGGATGCCAGTACTGCCGGAGCTATCGAGACGGAGACTCCCTCGATTGCGTCCACGCTGGATACGCAGAGTGTCATGAGCTTGCCGGCTAACTATCGGGCTAGCGGCAGTACTAGTCCACTCAACTTAGTCCAGGCACTTCCTGGTGTACAGTCCGATAACGGCCTCAATTTCTCGGTACAGGGAGCGCAGCCGTTCCAAACGGAAACCTCGGTCGACGGCATTTCGACACAAAACACAACAAGCAACACTCCGCTTTCTGATGCGTTTCCGTCGGCTGAATCCATCGCAGAAGTTCGTGTCGATGGAGTAAGCAACAACGCCGAGTTCGGGCAGCCTGGTGAGATCACCACAATTAGCAAAAGTGGAGCCAATCGATTGCACGGCTCGCTTTTCTGGTATCACCAAAATCGCGCTCTCGACGCAATTGCCTATGGCACGGCGCTTGACGCAAATAACAAGCCTATAAAGCCTCAGAAGATAGGGAATGACTTTGGAGTCAGTGTCGGCGGCCCAGTTGTGATCCCACATCTGTACAACGGACGCGACAAGACCTTCTTCTTTGGAACCTATGAAGGGTTTCTCTTTCCCAAGCAGTCTTCGATCCGTGACCTGGTCCCGACGTCGGCGATGCTAAACGGAGATTTCAGCCAGGAGATCCCATTCGATCCGAACGATCCATCCACTTGGCTCATCAACTTCAACACCGGTGGTCCCTATATGGGTAACGTCGTTCCAATCAATGCCGCAGCCAAGCCTTTCCTTAGTCTTATTCCTGCGCCGAATGTTGGGAACTATCAGACGGTTGCCGCGGCAGAGCAGGGCTTGGGCTACAACTATGCTGTCAATCGAGACAGCAGCTACCACTCAAACCAGTTCGACGCTCGCATCGACCAGCATTTCAATCAGAAACTCCAGGGATTTGCCAGATACACATTCAAAAATGTTACGAGCCTGTCTCCGCAGGATCTGCTTCTACCCTCGATCACGAACTTTGATAACTACCGAATTCTGGCTAGCTCTCTGATCTACACCATCACCCCGAACTTGCTCAACGAGTTCCGCTTCGGATTTACCAGCGAAAAAAACGGCCTGCGTAACGAGCTCAATGGAGGTCCCTACACGGCTGCCGCCCAATTCCAGCCAGTGGGGCCCAACTATCCAGTCAATGGCATGACGGCTCTTGCCTTTAGCAATCTCACGCAGATCTCCGCCGGGAATCTTGGTAACACGTCACAGAGCCATCTGTTCCAGTACGCAGACAATCTGACCTGGACCAAAGGGACCCACACCATGAAGTATGGGGCTGATATACGTGCGCTTGAAGCGGTCACGACGCTCGGCACCTATGGTCTCAATAACGTTGATGTCTTTGCCTTCACCGGACTGTTTAGCGGAACCCTGCTGAACAATCCCGGGCAGGCACAGTTTGCAGACTTCCTGGCTGGAATCCCGTCGTTGACGCAATACTACGGACTCATTCCAGAAAACGACGCCAAGACGATCTATTACGGGTTGTACGTGCAGGATGAATGGCGAGTAAGACCCAATCTGACATTCTCCTATGGCTTACGCTATGAGTCCCATCCACCCTTTCACGATGAAAAGGGGTCGATCGGTAACTTCGATCCAAGCACTCCACAAACTGGAGCGGTTATCTATCCTGCCGGCCACCAGAACCTTCTCGATCCGAACTTCCTTGCCTCCTTCGATGGCTGTGGATACGGTCCGGCGAGCACGGCTTATGCAAAGTGCACCCCTATACTCTCCGGCAGTGACGCCCATCTTCCAAGCAACCTGCGTCGCATGCAAAAAGACCGGTTCCTGCCCCGCTTCGGATTCGCCTGGCGTCCCTTCAATGACGACAAGACGGCAGTACGTGCAGGTTTTGGTATCTACCAAACAACAATCCTGGGTAAAGCCTTTTTTGCTCTGACAAATTCCTTGCAGGCGGCGTCTCTAACCTATTACAACTCGTTCGACCCGACGAGCGGTTCATTGGGCTATCAATGGCCGAGTACAAGCCCCGGATCGGGAAGCATTGACCCGACTTACGGTAGCGCATCCTTTAATACGGCCAACTCGATCAACGTAAAGGATCCCTATTCGATGCAGTGGAACCTGTCTCTTGACCATGCATTCCCGGGTAACTTTGGAGCACGCATCTCCTATATCGCGATGAAGACGGACCAGCTCCTTTGGTCGCCGAACCTGAACGATATGTCCTATTCAAGTACTACGCCTGCTCAGCAACGCCCGCTTACGGACCGACCTTTTCCGAATTGGAGCACAGTGAACGCCCATTATCCAGGTGCGCAAGCAAACTACGAATCGGGCCAAGTGGAGGTCAATCACCGCAGCCAGCATGGTCTCACGCTCCAATCTACCTATACGTGGGCCAAGAACCTGGCAGACAATCAGGGAGCGGTGGCCTCGTCCTTTGCGGGCGAGGATGGTCAAAGTGGGGGAGGATCCACGTATCTGAATAACCGCAAGCTGGATTACGGAGATGTGAATGGAACGCGCCGTAACCGCTGGATTACCACGGGTGTGTACGAGCTTCCGTTCGGAAAAGGCCACACGTTCGTCTCAAACGCAAACCGTTTCGCGGATGCGGTCATCGGAGGATGGCAGCTAAGCAGCATCTTCCTTTGGCAGACCGGTCCGCATCTTACGGCGTATATCCCTGCAAACGATGCCGATCCTTCCGGAACAGGATCTGGCGTTCTGTACGGACGCCAACAGCATCCTGATATCGTCGGTAAGATCGTTCCCGCTCACCGCAGCAGAGACCAATGGGTCGATTCACAGGCCTTCGCTTGTCCGAGCAACACCGGCTACACGAGCTCTTCCTACGCCGGCAATGCTTGCAGCGTAGGTGTGAATTCCGCTCCTATCGGACGCTTTGGCAATGAGCATGTCGGTGATATCTTAGGCCCCGGAACCGTGAACCTGTCTGGCGGTCTCAGCAAACGAATCGCAATTACGGACAACGTACATCTGCGTGCAGAAGGCACGTTTACCAACGTGCTGAACCACACAAATCTGAACGATCCGCAACTTGACATCACGAATCCGAACTTCGGGAAGATCACATCAGCCCGCGGGTCGGACTTTGGCGGCAATCGTACGGGCCAAATCTCCATGCGTCTTGAGTTCTAACCGGTTCCGAATTCGAAGGATTACTATGCTTATTAGCTTTCGTTCAAAGAATATGCCTCCACTTTTTGCTAAGGCGGGCCGCCTCGTTTGCGGCCTGCTGCCTCTCCTCGCCCTGACTGTTGTCGGTAACACGCAATCTGCCTCGAAGCCAATTCCCTCTATCGAGAAGACAGGCGAATCTATCCGTCTTATCGTCGATGGAAGCCCCTACCTGATGCTGGGTGCGCAGGTCCACAATTCCGACACCGCCAATGCCGATGACCTCAACAAGGCGCTGGATGTGGTTGCGAGCTGGCATGCCAATACCGCCGAGGTTCCCATCTATTGGGAGGCGATTGAGCCGAAGCCGGGTCAATTCGACTTTAGCTCCGTCGATCTTGCGATCCAGGCTGCGCGCAAGCGCGATCTGCGCCTCGTTTTTCTGTGGTTTGGCACTTGGAAGAATGGTGAAAGCCACTACGTGCCGGAGTGGGTAAAGCGCGACAAGCAGACGTTCACGCGTGTGAGGGGCGGGCGAGGCGAGGAAACGGAAATCATCTCCCCTCTTTGCCGCGCAGCGATGGAGGCTGACTCCCATGCATTCGCAGCACTGTTGCAGCACGTAAAGAACGTCGATCAGGCGGAACGTACCGTCCTGATGGTGCAGGTAGAGAATGAGCCGGGACTCATCGGAACCGACCGCGACTACTCAGAAGCAGCCAACCACCTGTTCGATGGACCGGTGCCGAAGGAGTTGCTCGGCTTCATCGAGAGCCATCGTCAGTCCCTGGCAGCCCCAATGGCCAACGTCTGGAATAAATCACCAAAGTCGGGAAGTTGGAAGCAGGTCTTCGGGGAATTGGCGCCGGAGTCATTCAGCGCCTGGCTGGTGTCGAATTACGTCAATACAGTTGCGACCGCCGGTAAGCATGAGTATCCACTGCCTATGTATGTCAATGTCTGGCTGATCGAAGGAGTCGAGCGTCCGGGCGGATGGCCGAGCGGCGGCGCCACGGTGAATATGCTCGACGTTTGGAAGGCCGCAGCGCCTGCCATTGACATCCTGGCGCCGGACATCTATTACCCCAAGTTTTACGATGTCGCAGCCCAGTACTACAGAACGGATAACCCGCTCTTCGTACCGGAGACGAACTTCAATCCATACTTCATCGGATTTGCCTACACTACGTTTGGCCACTTCAATGGGATTGGATTCAGCCCTTTTGGTATTGATGATGTCCTTAAAGGTGGCGCGGGGGCGGCGATCGGTGCCGGGTTTGAGGATACATACCGCGTGCTGCGACCACTGCTTCCGCTCATCTCCCGTTACCAGTACACAGGCAAACTGCACCCTGTGCTGCAAGGGCTGGCCAATGGAGAGGACTGGAAGGAATCCATTCGCGTCAGTGATCGGCTGGCAGCAAATGTTGAATTCACAGCCGCTTTTGACCCGGCAAAAGGAAGGGCGTCCGGCATGATCATTGCGCTCGCCCCGGATGACTTCATCGTCATGGGAACCGGATTCGACGTCAAATTCCGCGAAATGGAAGGACCGTTGCGAGACGCACAACTCATCTCCATCGAGGAGGGAACCTTTCAAGGGGATCAATGGATAGCGACCCGCCGTCTCAATGGAGACGAACGGCACGTATCGTTGCCCGAGAGGTCTACCGTATTGCGCGTGCGAGTAGCGAATTAGCTGAAGGTGATTCTAGCCCGGCAACAGAAGTGAGACGTCACACGCAAGAAAGTATTCTCATGACAAAGACCAACGAAGTTCCCATTCAACACGAGGTATTACTCGGGGTCTTCAACCGTCAGCAACACGCGTTTCGCCAATATGCGCCTCTCGGATATGCAAAGCGAATAGAAGCAATGGTTGCGCTGTTACATAGCGTTTTGTCTTGCGAAGACCTCCTTGTAGAGGCATTGAAGGCTGACTTCGGCCACCGTTCCGCCCACGAAACCCGGATACTCGAAATCATTCCCCTGGTGGATGAGATTCGGTATGTGAAGCGTAATCTGCGCCGCTGGATGCAAACGCGCACCGCTCCGGTCAATTGGCAGTTCCTGCCCAGCCGCGCAAAGATCATTTATCAACCTCTCGGTGTGGTGGGCGTCATTGGAGCATGGAACTATCCAGTCTTATTGACGCTATCTCCGCTTGTAAATGCGCTCGCTGCCGGTAATCACGTCATGGTCAAGCCATCTGAGTTGGCTCCGGCGACCGCCAAAGTCATACAGCAGATGATCAGTAGAGTGTTCCCTGAGGAATATATAACGGTTATCACAGGAGATAGAGAGGTTGCGGAAATCTTTTCTAACCTACCCTTTGATCACCTCATCTACACGGGCTCAAATCGTGTCGGCAGGCGCGTCATGAAGGCAGCCGCGGAAAATCTCACGCCTGTCACGCTCGAGTTGGGTGGAAAGTCGCCAGCGCTAATCCATCAGTCATACTCGACAGCGATTGCCGCAGATCGGATATGCTCAGCAAAATTCTGGAATGCCGGACAAACGTGCGTTGCGCCTGACTACGTACTTGTGTCTCCCAATAAAGTAGACGAGTTTGTTCGCAATTCCGAAACTGTTATTCAGAAGCGGTATCCGCGCCCCTCCTCCAACGAGGACTATACCCACATGATCAGTCAAGCTGCCTGGTGTCGAATACAGGATCTCGTGGATGACGCACGAAGAAAGGGCGCACAAATAGTCCAACCTGATTCAGCGAATGCGACCTTTACAGCTGAGAATCGAGTCTTTCCTCCCACACTGATCGTTGGAGCAGACGACTCGATGCGCGTGATGCAAGAAGAGATCTTTGGGCCGATTCTTCCGGTGGTTCCATATTCTTCATTCGAAGATGCGCTTGACTCCATCAATGCTCGACCCCGCCCACTTGCGCTCTATTATTTCGATCGGAACGCTTCCCGAATAAAGAAAGTGCTGAAGCAAACAGTGTCAGGGGGCGTCACGATCAACGACTGTATCTTCCACCTGCCACAGCATGCGCTTCCTTTTGGAGGTGTAGGGCAGAGCGGCATGGGAGCCTATCACGGCTTTGACGGATTTGCGACATTTTCAAAAAAGAAGGGTGTGCTGCTCCAAAATGCGCTCGTAGGATCATTTCTCTCGCGCGCACTAAAGCCACCCTACAGCTCTCTGTCAGATCGGTTGATTGCATTCCTGCTCGGGCGAAGCAAGCTCCGTAGCGTCCAGAGATTCGCACTGGCTAGAGAAGAATAAAGGCCCTCATTGTTGAGTAATGCTACAAGGAAAATCCGAATCTTTTGTTGAGGAAAGTTCAGTTGAACCCTGTGAAAAACTGGCTGCACGCTACCGCTATTGTCCTCGCCACTTGTTCAGTCTGCTGTAACGCGCAGACTCCCTCCGCTGTACCGCAGTTTGTCACTATGCCTCAATACTCGGTAATAGTTGCTTCGAGCGATCAACTTGGCGCGCCTCCGCAACTCAAGCTGGAACGCGACCACGAGACCGTCTTCCAAATGCCCATCGTCGCCGGATTGGCCTCCTCATCAAGCGAAGAACAACTCTCTGACTTTACCTACTCGCTGCGCAAGTCGGGTAAAGACACGTTCGAACTAAACGCGACAGCAAAAAGTAATCTCTGGAAGAGCCGCCGCTTCCAATGGCGCTTCTTCCCTGACCACATCGAGTTTCAGCAATTTGCCACTGGGTCAGAGAAGATTGGCCGCTGCTACTTTCTCGCCAATGGCGTCTCCAATAGCTGGAGCAACGGCACCACTAGCGGTTACAACTGGGACACAACCGTCTACGCAGACCGCTATTTCGCGCCCAACCCCAATCACGGTGACCAATTCGAATTCAACATAGCTATGCCTCAGATTCTCGGCTTCAGCATCGGCCGTGAAGAAAGCTCCGACCAGGATTACCGTCCCGAACGCATGGCTGGCCTCTTCACGCCGCCGCCACTCTTCCTCGCCTTCCACCTCAACGGCACTTGGACCGGCGTCGGCATCGGGACCAGACCCGGCGACTACCAGTTTCCCGCGCTCGAATACTCTGGCTCGCGTTATGCCGGAGCATCGTTTTATGTCGACTACATGGGGTACCGAGACGCTAGCGGCGGCTTTGCCTCGCCGGTTCTCAACTTCACCATGGCCTACAACCCGCTTGACGCTCTGCGCGACTATACCTCGTGGGTGACGTCTAGCGGGTTTGCAACCGATTCAGTCACAAAAGATGTCTACTGGCATCACCTACCCATTTTCTGCGGATGGGCCGAGCAGACAGTCGAATCAGTCCCTAAAGGAGGCGCGGCCAACAAACTCTCCACGCAGGAGAACTACGAGAGATGGCTAGCCACGCTCGATGAACGCGGGCTTCCCGTCGGAAACATTGTGATCGACGATAAGTGGCAACAGGGCTACGGCACGTTTGATGTCGATCAGCAGAAATGGCCCGACCTGAAAGGTTTCATCGCCGCCCAGCATGCCAAAGGACGCCATGTGCTCCTCTGGGTTCCAGTTGCCGACGCCGACAGTTTGCCGTCTTCGCTCTGCGTCATCTATGGAGGCAAATGCGTCATCGCTGACGTCGGCAAGCCCGAATACGAGGCCTGGCTGCGTCCACGCATCCGTCATCTCGTTCAGGATCTCGGCGTCGATGGCTTCAAGGAGGATTGGGTGAACTCTCCCGCCGCGCCTGGCCTGTCGCTTACGGGCCCAGCTACAGGCATTGAATTTGTTCGTCACTTCCAGTCCATCCTCTATAGTGAAACGCACAAGTGGAAGCCCGACGCAATGGTAGAAACACAAACCACCAATGCACTCTTCCGCGAATCATCGGACGTGATTCGTCTAAACGACATCGGGTACGCCAGCCGCAACGTCACCGAAAGGATGCGCCTCCGCGCCCGCATAGCCAATATTTCCGGCTGGCCGCTCGTCGATACGGATAACGCCTCCTCCACCAACCTCAAGGAGTGGTGGAGCTACATGCAGGCGCAACCCTCGATCGGAATCCCCGCCTTGTATTTCGTCTCCCGCACCGAAACAACGCAAGAGAGCCCCTCGCCCGCGGACTGGAGCTACTTAGCAGCCCTGTGGCGCAAATATATCGACACAGTAAAAGCAAAGATTCCACAGTGAAACAAAGAAGAATTTTCTGTGTCGCCGCTTTCACTCTGTCCTGCCTCGTCGCAAGTGCGCAGGCGAGATCGCACCGCCAGCTTCGGTCAAAGGCTACAGGCAATCGTCAACAGATAATGCTGGAATGGCCGATCAAGACAGCGCCCGATCTTCTCGATTTGCGACAAGAGCCAAGCTCCGCTAATGACCGCTCGCACGAGATGTTTTTCGATCAGGGCGCCTGGCACGGCTATGCTTTGCCTGGCGCTTCAGATGTGAGAACAGGATTTGTCGGTCCATTCCTCGGCGCATCCGGTCCGGGCCGGTGGGCAGGCGGGCGCTTTGCAACTGCCGAGCTCGCTGATGCAGTCACAGGGAAACCTATCCGGCTCTCCGCATGCGATCACGGAGGAACGTTTTTGCCTGGGGCATTAGCCCGTCAAGCTTGTGGAACAGGCATCGTGCTCGCGGAGACACTCTTCTACGCCACAGCATCTACCACCCTTGTGCGTGTCACCGTAAAGGCGACACATACGATGGCGGTCCGCTTGAGCCTGGGAGGAACGCAGTCCCCTGACGCACTCGCAGAAGGAGATTCACTTCTCGTCAAAGTGCCCGGTTCCGCTTTACAAGCGGTTAGCGGCGAAGGCGGACAGTACACCTTAAGGCTTCCACAAGTCGTACATCTTCAACCCAATCGTGCCACCAGTTTCTATCTGCAGCAGAGCTACTTTCCAGCCTCCAACGGCATGCAATTGAAGCCGTGGAACGGTTCCCCTCAAACTGCATGGCAGCAGGCAGGCGCGCGATGGAAAGCATATCTCGATAGAAGCGGGAACTTGATGCCGGAACTGGCGGGCCGAAAAGATACCCAACGGATTAATACCAAGGCAGTCGTTACTCTGCTGGGAAACTGGCGTGCCCCCCTTGGAGATCTGCATCATGACGGTATCTTTCCGTCTTACTCAAATCCGGATTTCAATGCGTTTTGGTCGTGGGACTCATGGAAGCATGCCGCTGCGCTGGCTCAGTTCGCTCCTGAGTTGGCCAAGGAGCAAGTTCGCGCGCTCTTCGATTACCAGCTCCCGAACGGAATGATTCCTGACAAAATCTCGCGTGACCGCAAAGAGAACAATCTGCGTGACACCAAGCCTCCGTTAGCAACATGGGCCGTGTCGGCAATTTACAAGCAAACACATGACGAGGCGTTTGTTGCCGAGATGTTTGACAAGCTATTCCGCTACCACCAATGGTGGTATCAGAATCGGGATCACGACCACAACGGACTTGCTGAGTACGGTTCAACTGATGGTACCCGCGAGGCCGCGGCTTGGGAAAGCGGCATGGACAACGCGGTGCGGTTCGACGACGCTACGATAGTGAAGAACCACGAAGGAGCGTGGTCGCTGAATCAAGAGTCAGTGGATCTGAATTGTTACCTGTACATGGAAAAGATTGAGCTTGCTTCCATGGCAGCGTTGATCGGGAGGCCTGCTGTCGCGCAACAGTTACGGCAGGAGGCTTCGAAGCTACGCTCTCAGATTCAGCAGGTCTTCTTTGATAAGACCTCGGGTTACTTCTTCGATGTACGCCTCGGCTCGCAGTCTCCCGTACGCGTCTTCGGTCCTGAAGGCTGGATTCCACTGTGGACGGGAGTGGCAACGGAAGACCAGGCCCGCAATGTCGCGAAGGTGCTAATGGATCCCCAGAAGTTCAACACAACGCTTCCTTTTCCTACTCTCGCCAAAGATGATGCAAACTTCGCTCCCGTAACTGGCTACTGGAGAGGACCTGTTTGGATTGATCAGGCAGTGTTCGCCGTCGAAGGCCTGGAAAGATACGGACTAATTCGCGAAGCTGAAACAATGCGCCAGAAGTTGCTCACCAATGCCAGTGGCCTCGCCGGGATGGAGCCTTTCCGTGAGACTTACAATCCCGAGACGGGAGCGGGGGAGAATTCCCGCAATTTCAGTTGGAGCGCGGCGGAGTACTTTCTCCTGATGCGTCGCGCCAACTGATCCCCGTGCTTTCGCTACACCGAGGAGTAACCACCAGTCTTAGGACTGTATCTGAAGCGAATTCGCTATCCCGCTTACCGGGCAATGAGCACACTGGGGACTTTTGGCGGAATCTCGTAAGTTATTGATTTTGAAGGTGGTGGCCAGAGAAGCGATCGAACCGCCGACGCCGGCCTTTTTCAGGGCCCCCTAGCAGTGGAACTAAGTGGTCTGAAATCAGCGGATATCATTGAGACGATTAGTGTTGGAGCCTCCTCTACTTAGGATGATTTAGGACCATTTGGAATGGTTTCGACCGTACGATGGTCGTGACGGACTTAAAGCTTTAAAATTCTGACCTCTTCGATGCCATCGGAATGAACCGCTCCGCTAATTTTTGGATCCGCCATTGAATGCTGACACTGTCAGCACTAATTGTGCCAACTTTGCAGGCAACAGAGCCACATGGCTAATCTTAAAAGTATCAAGCTCTCTCTATAGAGAAGGACTCAGTGCTCGCTGAGTGCATTGGCGATTTGGCGCGAATCGAGAATCCATTCCATCAACATGAGCGCTTCCCAAAGCCGCTCCTGCCTCGTGGGGCTGCACTTTGACCGATCCTGCCATAGCGTGGCACACACTCCAGCGCCGATCCATTGTAGTGTCGGTTCACAGCAACTACTAACCACAAGGTTACTTCCAAGTTGGCAACAAACCGGGCACTACCAAACCAAGCACTACAATTCTCGGCTCCTAGCCGGTTTAGACGATCTATCTTGTCAACGCGCCGTAAACTACGGCCACGAGCACTTATCGCCGAAGAAACTCAGCGCCGGACGCCAGCATGACGCGAGAATTACCGTTTTGTCATCGCATTGCGAGGGCCGGCATGCGTAGCGTGACGCGAGTTCCATGGCCGAGCTGACTGGTGATCTCCGCGCTGCCGCCGTGAAGTGCCAGAATGCTCTGCACGATAGCCAGGCCCAACCCCGTGCCACCCGATATCTTGGAGCGCGATGGATCGACGCGGAAGAATCGATCGAATACACTAGGTATCGCTTCGGCCGGAATGCCGACGCCGGTATCGGAGACCTCGATACGAATCGCGGCGTCCTCGTTCGTTGCCGCCAGCGTCACGGTTCCTCCTTGCGGCGTATGTGCAATGGCGTTCGAGACCAGGTTGCTCACCGCCCGCAGCATCAGTGAGCGATCCAGTTCCGCGTTGAGCGGCTCGGCCCCTTCGTTCACGACAAACGATATTCCTGCGTCGGTCGCAGAAGCTTCGTAGTAGTCGCGAACCGTGGTCAGTAACTCGCTGATATTCACGTTCTCGCGATGCAACTCGGTTAAGGGGCTCTCCGCGCGGGCCAGAAACAGGAGATCGCCGATCAGCTCGGAAAGCCGGACTGCTTCTTCAAGTGAAGACTCCAGCACGTCGCGGTACTCGTCGACCGTCCGTGCGCGGGCGAGAGCCACTTCGGCTTCTCCGCGGATATTGTTGACCGGCGTGCGCAAATCGTGCGCGATGTCGGCCGTGAACCTCGAGATGCGCTCGAAAGATTCTTCAAGCCGCTCCAGCATTTCATTGAATGTCCCGGCCAGCGAAGCAAGTTCCGATGGATAGCCTTCCGACCCGATCCGTTCCCGCAGATTCGTCGACGTGATTCTCCGCGCGGTTGCGGCGATCTCTTCGACGGGCCGAATGCCGTGTCGCGCAATCCGGTATCCCACCAGCGGAAAAAGAACCGACGTCGCCAGCAGAATGCCCCAGAACCACATCCGATAGCGCGCCAGCAGATCCTCTTCCTGCGAGACGTCGATGGCGATTTGAACCGTGTCGCTGTGAGTCGCCAGCGTGCCGACGGTAACCGTAGCGCTAGTGACTCGGAATGGTTGCCCATGTCTACCCGCCATCGCAATCGAACGCTCGGAGCGGCCGCGGGTTCGGCTCGCGAGCTCCGCAAGATCCAACTGTTTGGCCATGCCGGGCGTCGTCATGATCGGCACGCCATGTTCATCGAGGAGGCGAATGTAGAACTGCTGGTACCGGCGGGCCTCAGACTCCAGTTCAATCTCTTCGCGCAGCGCATCCTCGTCGTCCGGCCGTTCCCGCAGCATGGTGCGCAGCACGTGCAGCTTGTCGGCAAGGAACAGCTCTGTGCTTCGGTCCAGTTCTGTCCGTAGGACGATGTAGAGACTAGCCGTGGCCAGAATTACTAGCATCAGGCCCGCCAACGAGTAGGCCGCCGACAGCCGGAACGCCAAGGTCCTGAGCGGGTACAGCGTAGCCAAGGGGCTACGTCTCAGTTTCGAAGACATAGCCGGCACCGCGCACCGTGTGAATCAGCTTTACGGGGAAGGGGTCGTCCACCTTGCTGCGCAACCTGCGCACATTCACATCCACGACGTTCGTATCACTGTCGAAGTTCATATCCCAGACCGACTCGGCGATCAGCGTGCGCGACAGCACTTCGCCGGCGCGCCGCGCCAGCAGGGTCAGCAACATAAACTCCTTCGAAGTGAGGTCGAGCTTCTGGCCGGCGCGCGTCGCGCGTTGGCGTAGCAGATCGATCTCCAGGTCGGCCATGCGCAGGCTCTCCTGCGGGCGCGGCGTTGTGCGGCGCAACAGCGAGCGCACTCGGGCCAGGAGTTCGGAGAATGCGAACGGCTTTACCAGGTAGTCGTCGGCTCCCAACTCGAACCCACGCACGCGTTCGTGCACGGCGTCGCGCGCCGTAAGCATCAGGACCAGCGCCTTCTGTTCAGTCTCGCGCAGGTGCGCAAGCACCTGCCACCCGTCCAGCACTGGAAGCATCACGTCGAGAATGACGAGGTCGAAATCGACTTCCTTAGCCAGGTGCAGGCCTTCTAGACCATCGGCAGCTACGTCGATGACGTAACCGGCTTCGCTAAGTCCTTTCTTGAGAAACTTGGCAGTTTTGACTTCGTCTTCGATAACCAGGATCTTCATTTGTCACGCTCCTTCACCAATCCGGATTTGCTATCGGAACGGCTCACTGGGAGCCGACGAAAGAAAAGAGTCTGCTTTTCGCCATTCGGGCGCTCGCGGATCCTCTCGAGCGTTGCACCCTCCTCAATGACCAACCATGTCTCTTTCGACTGAAGAATGCGGCCGTCTTCATGTTCCTCGATCGAGAAGACGAGACTGGAATCCTTCCATACGACCGACGCGTTGAACTCGTCTCCATCGGCTCCGGTCGACACGGAGAGCTTCCCATCGGTTGTGTATTTCTGTACCGCGTGCCGCGAACTCGAAGAATTGCGTGAGATCGATGTTTCCACCGTGAGTTCCGGGTCGTGATGCTCGATCCGCAGCGTAACGTCGCCATTGCGCCTCGGCTGGCAGCGATCGTTGTCCTGCTTCCACAGGCCCGAGAAATCTTGCGTTCCCTGCGACCACGCCACGGCCGCTGCCGTTGAAAGCAGGAGGATGCCCAGGAAAATTCGCGCAGAGCGAAACATCGATATCTTGCTCCTTCTTATTCGCAGTTTTCGATCGATCCGAAAGGCGGCCACGCATGCCGCCCGCGAATCCGTTTGCATCAGAACTCTAACCGCAAAGCGAACTGCATCTGGCGCGGCGTTCCCGAGCCCACCGGGGTTATTGGCGATACGATGGCTGTGTTCAAGTTCACCGTATTGATGATGCTGCCGAACCCCGTGGTGTTCGACGGGTTGAAGGTGGACTGCGGCTGACCGAGCTGCGGATGATTGAAGATGTTGTAGAACTCCGAGCGGAATTCAATCCGCCCGCGCTCGCCCAATGGAATCGTCTTGGCGGCACCCATATCGATCTGCCAAGTACCCGGCCCGCGAAGGAGGTTACGCGACGCGGTGCCGAATTCTCCAGCCGGGGCAGCAAACGCCGCGGGATTAATCCAATGCGCAACACTCTTGCCCCTTGACGGAGTGAGAGAGACGCCCGGAACCAGGTCGGGACGCTGCGTGCCGGAGTTACCATCCGGCGCGGTATAGCTGCTGGGTAAAAGCACATTGACCGGGAAGCCGGTGCGAGCCAGCGCCGTCGTGCTCAGTTGCCAGTTGCCCGCGATGGCGTTGGCAATGCCGCGTTCGTTCAGCATCGGCTTGCCCAGGCCGAAGGGGAGCTCATAGACCGCATTGCCATTGACCACATGGTGGGCGTCCCAGGCGCCGCTGGCCCACTCACAGGCCTGGCACAAAGCGTTCTGTGGCGATATCTGGTCGCCGTCCCCGCTGCCGTTGGAGCCGTTGTCGATCTCGTGGGAATACGCGTAATTTGCCGCCACGAGGAGCCCATTCCAGAATGGCCGCCGCACTGACACGGAGAGGCTATTGTACGAGCTCGCGCCGACTGAGCCGCGCCATCCGATGGCGGGAGCAAAGCCCGGATATTGCGCAATTCCCGTAGTTGGATCGATCAGGTTCACTATGTTGGTTGCCAGTAGATGCACGCCATGGCTTCCCAGGTAAGAGACCGTGCTCACGAAGTTCGCAGGCAACTCCCGCTCCACGGAGACGACCCACTGCTCAACATATGAGTCCTTGCGGTCCCGTTGTTCGGCATTGGGTGAGATGGTTCCAGGTCCGGTAAAGTACGGGTCGGGCGGATAGGTCACATTCTTCACCGAGAAGGAGGGAACTTCGTTCTTGGCGGGCAGATTCTGATCGTCCAGCTGGCCATCTTCGTGGTAGATTCCGAATCCGGCGCGAACCAGCGTCTTTCCGTTCTGCACAGGCAGCCAGGACAGGCCTACGCGCGGATCAACGTCGCCGTAGTTTTGTCGACCGAAGCTGGCACCCACGCCGCAGAATCCCTGGGGCCCGCAGGTGTCGAAATCGAACGGGTTGGCCTTCCCGTGCGCCTCGTCGAATATCTGGAAGACGGTGTACCGCACACCAAGGTTCAGTGTGAAATTGGGCCACATCTTGAACTCGTCCTGGACGTAGCCGAGGATCCAGTTCTTGCGCAAATCGTTGATCGGCAGAGCACCAGTCAGAGTCGCTTTATTCACGTTATTCGCTGCCAGTTGCTCCAGCGTGGAAAACGTAACTTTTCCGTGTTCCCCATAGTTCTGGTTCATCTGAATGTGGCGGATCTCCACGCCGGTTTTGAAGATATGCCGGCCAAAGAGCCAGGTCAGGTTGTCGATCCACGAATATGTGTTGCCTACGTAGATGCTGATGTAATCGTAGTTCTGGGTGATAAATCCCGGCCCAGGCCCCGTGGCAATCGCAATCTGATAGATGGAGCTGGTTTTACTGGAGTTGTAGCTGTTGGAGGTGGAGCGATTGAATCCAAACTTGGCCTCATTCACAAGGTCGGGATTGAAGATGTGTAGCAATTCGAGCGCGCCATTGATCGGCGTGGTCACCCTCTCTTGCAAGTCCGTCGCGGCAGCCGAAAACGGCTGTGTATCGACAGATCGGTCGTAATTGAAGCGCATGAAGGCACTGGTCTTGGCCGAAAAATGCTGGTCGAGCCGCAGCATCGCCGAGTTCTCGTTGACCACCTGGGTGCACGAGCAGGTCAGCAGGTCATAGTTCGCGTAGTTCGGGTCGCCCGGGTCGTTTTCTGGCGTGTAGGGCGTCAGAAATGTTCTCGGACCTGCTCCCGGGTAGGCGTTTATGATCCCGTAGACTGGGGAGGAATTCGGAACTGTTGCCTTGAAGGCCGCACTCGGCACGTCGCCGCTCACCGGATATCCCCAGACTTGCCGGTAGGCTTCAGAAGCGAGGAAGAAGAAGGTCTTGTCGTGCACAATGGGTCCGCCCAGCGATCCGCCGAACTGATTCAAGCGAAGCGGCTGCTGCGATTCGCCGTTGGAGGCCCAGGAGGGCACGGGCGCGTCAAAAATGTTATTGCGCAAGTACTCAAAGAGGCCCCCGTGGAAGCGGTTTGTACCCGAAAGCGAAGTAACGGCCAGTTGAGCGCCGCCCGTCGCGCCTTCCTCGGCGGCTGCCATTAGCGTATCGACACGGAACTCCTCGATCGCGTCCAGCGGAATGGCGAGCCGCGCCCATGCACGCTGCGTCTGATTCACGATGTTGGTCGCGTCAACGCCATCATAGGTGAAGTTGCTGTCGTCGAGGCCCCGTCCCGCGAACCGGATCGACCGCTGGTTGCTGCCACCGGTGTCGATGGCGCCGGGGACGAATGCCGTCAACTCCGACCAGTTGCGGCCGTTCAGCGGCAGTTCGTCGGCCTGCGTTCTCTCGATCAGGCCTGTCACGGCGCTGGTGTTGCGGTCCATCAGCGCCGAACTGGCCGGGACTTCCATGCGCTCCTCGCCGCCCGATACCTGCAAGCTCGCATCCAGGGTGCGCGTCCTGCCGATGACCTGCTGAACTTCGATAAACTCTACCTTCTTGAAACCCTGGTGCTCGATAGTAACGGTGTAAATTCCCGCCGGCAATTGGGGAACACTGTAGTTTCCGCGGGCATCCGAGATCGTCTCGCGCCGCAGCCCGGTCGCGTTTTCGACAACCGTGATATGCGACTGCGGCAGCAGACGGCCAGAGGGATCCGTGACCGTGCCGCTCAATCCGCTGCGATCCACCTGCGCGGCACAGAGACTGGTAAGGAAAAACACCGCGCTGAACCCGATCGAGACGCGAAGTCGTCGAATCGTGGCAGAGCTTCTAGCGAATGGACTTTGCTTCTTCTTGCGATGCATGATTCCCCCAAGAGAAACAACAGATTCCCGAGCGAATAGAGAGTTTCCAGCCAAGCCACCACTCGTTGCGCGCATCGGAATCGCGATCCGGATGTTCGAGTTGTGGCAGTTGGAAACACGTATCCTCGTTCCCGGCTGCAGGCGGAGAACCGCATCGGCTTCTCCCGCAGCAGGCATTTCGAAAGTTGCCGCGTATGTGAGGTTCGATTGCGCTCAATGACGTCCACGCGTCGGCACGATCCGCGAAGGACGCCTCGGATGACAAGTTTGTAATCCGTGTTGTTATGTGCAGATCACGCTCCTAATTAAGGTTCCATCAATATCGATCTCCGTGGGACCAGCTCGATTTGTCGAACGCGAAGAATCGTCCAGAACCGATGATGTTGCGGTTCGCCGGACAGATACGAAGCCCGGTCGTGGAACGCTTGTCACATCGCGCATTCACACCGCCGTAACGAAATGACAAAACTGTCATTTTCGCGTAATGCTGGCGTCCTTTTCGCGGTCCTAGACTTGGCCCGTTGGTTCTCCCATACCGTCCACGAGTTTTCGAACTTTCCGTTTCCTGAAGCGACCTCAAGCTGCATACCCGATTCCGGGTCGCGTGATGGAAGAAACCGATTGAAGAAACCGAAAGAGGAGAGCATCATGTCCCAGAGAAGCTTCTCGCAATCATTCTTGGATTAACCCACTGCGTCTGCTCGCCGGTCTGCTGGCGACAGGGCTGAGCGTTCCGGCGCTTCGCGTCAGTCCGTACAGTTCCCGACCTACACCCCCGGCGAGAACCTGAGCGGGTCGCAGGGCCCGGACTACCCGTCGACCTTGCCCCACCCGTGGGTCGTCAGCGATGGCACAATCATCACCCCCGCCGGCACCCAGGTCTATCTCGGCATCACCACCCGCGCCAAGGCCGTCGCGCTCAACCCCACTGGCAATCACACCGCCGCCGTCCTGCAAATGGGCGCGCCACAGGCCGCCATCATCTTCAACACCCAGACCGGCGCTGTCCTGCAGAAGCTACAGCAGCGGCACACGGAAACGACCGGCAGCGCCACGTCGGCATCACCTATACGTCGGATGGCCAGCACCTGCTGTTCAGCCAGGACAGCGGCTTCGTTGCCTATCGTCAACGTCGATTCGGCGACGGGCCATGTCACATCAGACGTCGCCCGCATCAGTGTTCCGCTGGACGCCACCATCGTCAACTTCCCCGCATTCGGTGTTTCGGAGCCGGTGCTGAACACCGCCAATTGCACTCAGACCGTCACCATGCCGGGAACCGATGGTTACGATTTCCGGCCCTGTGGGAACCTCGGGCAGCTATGCGATCCCCTGCGGCGTTCCCATCTCCGGTACCAGTTCCTATCCACTGGGCCTCGCGGTCTCGCCGGATAACTCGACCGCCTACGTCGTGCTGGATGCCAACAATGACGCTGGCCAAGATCAACCTGAGCACGAACCGACGGTGGTTTCGCAGATCCGCGTCGGCAACGTCCCGCACAGCGTCGTGATCTCGCGCGGACGGCAAGACCGCCTACGTCTCCAACGAGGCCGGCCGGATTGCTACAGCAGAAAGACTTCCAGTTGTACTCCGACGGCACCCCGGTCGTCGCCGACTATCCCGACTGGCTCCACGTCCACCGGCACCGTTTCCGTGGTCGACCTGTCCACGTTTAAGGTCACCGGCAGCATCTACGACTGGTCTGCACCCGACCGGTATGGCCTTCTGGGGCAAGTACCTGTTGGTCGCCAATACCTATAGCGACACCATCTCCGTGATCGACACGAGTCGTCAACACAGGTAGATGCGTACAGATCGACCTTGGGCTGCCGATCGGCGTGCCCGGCGAGACGCAAGCCGGCTTACGGCGCCGGACCGAACTCGATCGCCGTCGATGCCAAGAACGACATCGCCTACGTTGCGCTGTACAACGCCAATGCGATCGCGGTGGTCGACCTCGACAATGGATCGAAGGACGCGATTCTGGGCATGATCCCGGTCGGCTATGCGCCGAGCTCGGTCGTGCTGGACACGACGGACAACGCGCTGCTCGTTGCCAACGACAAGGGCATCGGCACCACGGGCTTCCAGAACACTCCGCCCGAAAATTCAACCACAACCTCACACGGTCGTCGGCCGGCCTGAACACCCACCAGGACCTTGGCACGTCAGCATCGTCCCCGTGCCGAATCGTCGACCTTGGACGGATGACGAAGCAGGTCTTCCAGAACAACCACTGGGATCTGGCGCAAAACATCTAGTCGGCCGCCGGCGGCAACCCGAATGCCAAGCCGGTCGCAATCCCGACGAGGATCGGCGATCCCTCGAAGATCAAGCACGTGTTCGTGATCATTCGTGAAAACCGCACCTACGATCAGATCCTGGGCGACGTGATCGCGGCGGCAATGGCGACGCCTCCCTGGCAGTCTTCGGCTCGACCGGGATCTATGGCAACGTCACGCCCAACGCGCACGCGCTGGTGGAGCGCTTCCCGCTCTTCGACAACTTCTACGACCCGAGCCGGCAGTCGGCCGACGGTCACAACTGGATCGTGCAGGCCATGGCGCCCTACTCCGATGACATCCAGTCGCCGGACTGGGTCCGCGACTATCCCTCCAACGGTGGCGATGCGATTGCTTATCAGACCAAGGGCACACCTGTACGATGTGGC
Organism: uncultured Acidobacteriaceae bacterium; assembly: GCA_963831665.1. Lineage (GTDB taxonomy): Bacteria > Acidobacteriota > Terriglobia > Terriglobales > Acidobacteriaceae > Edaphobacter. The sequence continues at coordinate 484,909 of CAWHRG010000002.1, forward strand.
GGCCAAGGCCGGCATCACGTTGAAGAACTACGGCGAGTACATCGAGTAGAACACCTTCAACGTGCCGGGTTGCACCGCGACGGAATATACAGGAAGTTGCGAGCCGAGCTGGCAACAGTTTTACCGCGACACCCAGTGCTTCGATGAGCAGACGTTCGGGTCAAACCCAAGCTACGCAATTGCCAGTAGCCGAGTGACTGCGAAACACCTGGGGTTACGGGCGAAACGACTCTGCACTATCAGAACACGATCGGCTCGTACTCCCCGCTCCCGGACGTGATGAAGTACACGGTCCAGAATTACCCGCAGTTCGATCTGGGCATCCCCGACCAGTACCGCTTCGATATCTGGTAGCAGGATTTCGAGAAGGACGTCAAGACCGGTACGGTGCCCCAGTTGGAATTGATGTGGATCAGCTCCGACCACACCGGCGGCCCGCCGACCGCGCAAGCCATGCAGGCCGATAACGACCTGGCCCTTGGCCGCTTTGTCGACACCATCAGCCACAGCCCGCATCTGGGATTCGTCGGCGATCTTCGTCGAGGAAGACGACGCGCAGGACGGCGTCGACCACGTCGACGGTCACCGCAGCCCGGGCTACGTCTTCAGCCCCTACGTCAAGCAACAGGTGAACACGATGGCACCGGCGCTGGGGCAGTCGCAGACTCTACCTTCTACACGCAGGTCAACTTGACCCGCACCATCGAGCAGATCCTCGGTCTGAAGCCCATGAACCAGAATCGACCTCGTGGCTTCGCCGATGACGACGATCTTCATCGACAATCCGCCCGCGGCGAACTTCCTGCCGTGGAACCACGTGCCGAATGTCATCCCGCTGGATCAGGGCACGTCGCCAAATTGCATCTGCGCGACTCAAGACGAAAGCCCAACGGTCAAGGCTCTGCAGGCTGGTTGGCTCAAGAAGAAGGCGGAGATCTTCGCCGGCAAATACAACATGCCCGACTCCGAAGACCCGGACACCGTCAGGCACTACAACTGGTACGAGGCCACCGGGTTTACGCGTCCCCTTCCCCGGCGAGAAGAAGGTTCGCCCCGCAAGCGACTTCAAAAAGCGAGCACCTGCAAAAGCTGACGTGGACGACTAACACACGTTCCGTCTGCAAAGACCCTCTCTCCGGTTGCCGGGGAGAGGGTTTTTGTTGATGCCTCAAAAGCAAAGTCCCCACTGACCTGAGTCCGCCCCGTCGCCGGCGTGAACGTTAGTGCCCCGGATTCGTCCCGAGACAACGCAAAGAACACATCGCCTTTCGATTTTCCTTCATCAGCAGAAATTGGTGGAAAAAGGAAATCCAAGTCCAGAGATGAGAGAACGGTGGAATTAGTTCGTCGCCATCACGCGCATGAAGGAGTGTTTCGTACTGAGCCGGGAAAAAGCTACAGAGGATGGCTGAAAGAACCGTCAGGGTTTCTGGTAGAGCTGGGATCAGAGGGTCTTGCCACAAAATGAGTAGCTGGTTGGGGCAACAGACCAGATTAGTCCCGAAAGCGTGCAACCGGCTTGGGTCATCAGGAAGATAAGGAACGCGAGTTGAGAGATGATGTCCCAGTGTTGAGCTGGTCGGCAGTCACAGCCCCGCCGACAGTGGTGCCACGAGAGCCCGATTTTGGGAGCAAGGGCCTGGGACCCGCGTACAGTCATTGATGACGTTCGGGCAAGCCGACGATCTCGTTTACGAGTTTGGCACACACTGCATCGCCACCCCTGGCCGCCCAACTCAACACAGAGCGGAGGTATGTATCGAGACCTCTCATTCGTTTCTTTGCGCGTCGGCAAGTATCCAGTAATCGGCTCAGAAAAGATCCTCGGTTGGTGCGAACAGTCAGTATGGAGTGACCGGCGCCGCTGCGCTGATCTTGGGTTAGGCTGTGTGTTTATCAGGACACGCAGTTCAGAGCCACAAGCGGAAGGAAGCCGGTCATGAAGGAGAAGTTACGATTTTTAGGTTTGGATGTCCATGCAGAGACGATCGCTGTAGCGATCGCAGAACCAGAAGGTGAAGTGCGAAGCTTGGGAACGATTCCGAACCGCGCCGAGTCGATACGCAAGCTGATCAAGAAGCTTGGCCCCACAGAGAAGTTGCGAGCCTGTTATGAGGCCGGACCAACGGGCTACGTCGTGTACTGGCAGTTGGCGGAGTTGGGCGTCCAGTGCGACGTTGTAGCGCCGACTCTGGTACCGGTTAAGGCCGGTGATCGAGTAAAGACGGATCGGCGCGATGCGGAGAAGCTGGCACGTTGTTATCGATTGGGAGATCTGACGGCGGTGTGGGTCCCCGATGAAGGTTCCGAGGCCTTGCGGGATCTGGTGTGCGCTTGCGAAGCAGCCAAGCAGGATCAGATGCGAGCGCGGCATCGGTTGAGCAAGTTTCTTCTTCGCTCAGGCCAGCGTCCACCGATCGGAGTTCGGCCCTGGACACGCCCCTATCTGATCTGGGTTGCCCAGCTACGTTTCACCCAGATAGCTCAGGAGCCACACGGCTGGATTATCTGCACGAGGTCGAACACATGCGCGAACGGGTACCCGCACATACCATTTTTCGGTAACTCCCTATTGCTGATCGAACTAGTCATGTCCCAAGCGGCATTCTGATTTGAGAAAGGCTGGTGTCGCCGATTCTTCTGCCTTCACATCTAAAACATTTCAAGGGTCTTAGAAGATAGCGTGAAATTGTGGAAAGCCTAGTACGACCAATACGCGACCATCATCGGAAAGTGTCATGTTATTGAAAATATGATATTTAGCCAGAACAAATAAAAACCTCCCCAATAAGAGGCTTCTGTTTAGATTCTTGTAAGTTGTTGATTCTAAATGGTGGCCAGAGACGGGATCGAACCGCCGACGCCGGCCTTTTCAGGGCCGCGCTCTACCACTGAGCTATCTGGCCTTGGCATTTCAAACGCTATCTCGGGGATCGCCAAGAACCACCGCGCGCATCGATTTCCATCGATTCACGTCTACTGCACCAGCCTCTTTCGGGGGGGAGCCTGTCGCCGGTGGGGAACCAGCAACGCAAACGCAAACTAAGTATAGCAATCTAACGCCTCTCGCGCCAACTTGCCCTCCACGCGCTATTCTTTCTCAAATACCACAACGACAAGGACGCCCCATGCTCCGTCCCATTGCCAACCTCTCTGCCGTAATCCTTTGTCTCGCCATCAACGCCCCAGGGCAGGTTCCCGCTAAAGCAACGCTTGCACCCAAGCCTGCCGCCACGACTGTTCCGACGCCTCAGGAGCAGCGCACGATCCGGGCCTTCGTTACAGCAAAACAAAGCCCACTACAGCTCAACGCCTTCCTCGTTAAGATGCCCAAGGGCGCCGATCTGCACATGCATCTCTCAGGTGCCATCTACGCCGAGACGTTCATCAAGAACGCTGCCACCGACAGCCTTTGCGTCAATCCTGCCAACTACAGCCTCTTCAAGCCTGCCGCCACCACGCGCAGCATACCTCCGCAGCCCGCCTGTGGTGAAGGCAACCGTCGCGCCTCGGATGCCTTCAAGGACCAGACCCTCTACGACGTCCTCGTCGACTCGTTCTCCATGCGCAGCTTCGTGCCCAGCGCCGGAACCAGCGGGCACAATCACTTTTTCGCCACCTTCGGCCGCTTCAGCGGCATCGACAAATCCCACACCGGCGAGTGGCTCCATGAAGTTGCCTCTCGTGCCGCTGACCAGAATGAGCAGTATCTCGAGATCATGGATACCCCCATCTTCTCCGATGTCGCCAAGCTGAGCGCAACGATCCCCTGGCCCAGTACGCCTGCCGATCCGGCCATGAACCGCACAGGCGATGCCACCGGAACCAACCGCGAAGATCTCAGTCATCTCCGCGACGCTCTGCTTGCAGGTGGTCTACGCGATGAAGTTGCCATCGATCGCCAGGAACTCGATGACGCCCTCGCCTCTCGCAGCCAGATCGAACACTGCGGCGAGGCAAGCGCCACCCGCGCCTGCTCCGTCAAAATCCGCTTCCTCTACCAGGTCCTCCGCGCCTTTCCCCCGCAGCAGGTCTTCGCCCAAACCCTCCTCGGCTTTGAACTCGCCTCGCAGGACCCCCGCGTCGTCGGCATCAATTTCGTCCAGCCCGAAGACGCCTACATGTCCATGTCCGAGTACCACCGCCAGATGCTCATGCTCAATTTCCTGCACAGCATCTACCCGAAGGTGCACATCTCTCTCCACGCAGGCGAACTCGCTCCCGGCCTCGTCCCGCCCGAAGGTCTCCGTTTCCACATCCGAGAAGCCATCGAGCTTGGCCACGCCGAGCGAATCGGCCACGGTGTTGACGTCATGTACGAGAACGACCCCACCGCCCTGCTCAAAGAGATGGCTTCGCGCCACATCATGACCGAGATCAACCTCACGTCCAACGATGTAATCCTCAACGTCACCGGCGCCTGGCATCCATTGTCGAACTATCGTGCCGCAGGTGTTCCGGTGGCCCTTTCTACCGACGACGAGGGCGTCTCCCGCATCGATCTCACGCATGAGTACACGCGCGCCGCACTCGACTTCAACCTCTCCTACCTCGATCTGAAGAAGATGGCCCGCACCTCGCTCGAGCACAGCTTCCTTCCCGGCGTCAGTCTCTGGCAACAGCCTGACGACTTCACCCGCACCAATCCAGCCTGTTCCTCCCAACCACTCGGCGCAGCCAAACCAACCGCCAAATGTCTCGCTTTCCTTCAGTCCAGCGAAAAAGCAGCGGAACAATGGCAACTCGAACATCGCTATCAGCTTTTTGAAACCAGCTTCTAAATCTTGAGAAAAAACTGAATAGGCGAATACAAGCGCATTCCTTCCTGAATTTCGACTGGGGAACGTTTTCCCAAGCGTATATCTAAAGCATTACTATGTTTGGCGTGCGAAACTATCTCGTTTGGGGCATTGCTCTACTAATTACTGCGCCCATAGCTAACGCGCAGCAAGTCACTCTTCCACTCTGGCCCAATGGCGCACCCGAGACTTACCAGGGCTCCCCCGAAGCCGACATCACCAAGCCCACCGATCCCTTGATCGCAGGCAAACCGCTAATGCACCTCTCGAATGTTAGCGCTCCAACCCTCGCCGTCTACAAACCATCCGACGAGAAAAATACCGGCGCAGCCGTTCTCGTCTTTCCCGGCGGCGGCTACAGAATCCTCGCCTACGACCTCGAAGGCACCGAGGTCTGCACCTGGCTCAACTCCATTGGCGTTACCTGCGTGCTCGTGAAGTACCGCGTGCCTTTCAGCAATCATTACCCCGAAAATCCCGCCGACCTGGAGGATGCACAGCAGGCCATGCGTCTTACCCGCGCTCACGCGAGCGAGTGGAATATCGACCCCAAACGCATCGGTGTCCTGGGCTTCTCTGCAGGCGGTCATCTCGTCGTCGTCCTTGGCAACCACGCCGACTACAAACGGCCTGGAGATGTCCTTAACGAAATCGATGCGCGTCCCAACTTCGTCGTCGTCATCTACCCCGGCTATCTTACTGATGCGCCTGCTCTCAATAAGCTATCGCCAGGCATCGACCCAACATCGAACACACCACCGACGTTCCTTCTTCAAGCCGAAGACGATCCCGTGCACGAAGAGAACGCACTTCTCTACTTTCAAGCGCTCAAAGAGGCAAAGGTCCCCGCCGAACTTCACCTCTACGCGCAAGGCGGACACGGCTACGGCTTGCGCCCCACTGATCTTCCTGTAACCCACTGGCCGCGTCTCGTCGAGACATGGTTCCACACTATCCACGTCCTTCCTGGCCCAGCCACTAATCCATAGCGCACAAGATCAGTTGCAATCCTCACAAAAAATCAACAAGAACGATAGGAGCAAGTCCATGCAGAAATTAAGTCCACCGAAGGCGCGCACAGCGTCTCTGTTGTCCGCAGTTTTACTGAGCGTCGCTTCGGCCTTCGCCCAGGCGCCACAGCCCGATAGCGATGCCATACGTTCCCGTGTCGACGCCATCGTCCAGAAGATGACCCTCGAAGAGAAGATCGACTACATCGGCGGTACAGGCTTCGCTGTTCGCGCCATGCCGCGTCTGAACCTTCCCGCCTTCGAGATGTCCGACGGTCCCTACGGCGTTCGTAGCAACGCTGGTTTTCCCTCCACCACCTACGTCTCCGGCATCGGACTCGCCGCTACATGGAATCGCGATCTCGCCACCCGAGTAGGTGAGGGAATCGGCCGCGATGCTCGCGCTCGTGGCATCCATTACATGCTCGGCCCTGGAGTAAACATCTACCGCTCTCCACGCAATGGTCGCAACTTCGAGTACTTCGGCGAAGATCCCTTTCTCGCTGCCAATATGACCGTCGGCTACATCACCGGCATGCAGACCCAGGGTGTCAGCGCCACCGTCAAGCACTACATGGGCAACAACTCCGAGTTTCTGCGTCACGACTCTGACTCCATCATCGACGAGCGCACCATGCGCGAGATCTACCTGCCGACCTTCGAGAACGCCGTCCGCAAAGCTCACGTCGGTTCCATCATGAACTCCTACAACATGACCAACGGCCAGCACATGACGCAGAATGGCTACCTGAACATCGATGTCGCCCGCAAGGAATGGGGCTTCAACGGCGTCATGATGTCAGACTGGGTCGCCACCTACGATGCAGTCGCCGCAGCTAACGGCGGTCTCGATCTCGAGATGCCCACAGGCGCATTCATGAATCGCAAAAACCTCCTTCCTGCCATCAAGAACGGTCAGGTCAAGGAGGCGACCATCGATCAAAAGGTTCACAACATTTTGAGTACGGCAGCCCGCTTCGGATGGCTCGATCGCACCCAGACCGATCCTTCTATCTCCTTCTTCGATGCAAAGAATCAGGCGGTTGCGCTCGATACCGCTCGCGAGAGCGTGGTTCTCCTCAAGAACGACAACAAGCTTCTTCCGCTTAACAAAACTCAGATTCACTCCATCCTCATCGTCGGTCCGAATGCGTTTCCCGGAGTCCCCGTCGGTGGAGGCAGTGCACGCGCCATTCCCTTCCACACCGTCAGCACGCTTGAGGGAGTAGGTGCATATCTCGGCTCGGGCGCTACCACCTTCTACGATCGCGGCCTGCCGACCATCTCCGAGGCAGCCCGTACCACTGACTTCGTCACCGAACAGCAGAACGGCAAGCCCGGCCTTAAAATGGAGACCTTCCAGAACAGCGAACTCTCCGGTACTCCAGTCGCTTCCGTTGCTCCACACATCAACTACGCAGGCATCAACTGGGAGAGCTTCATGGACGACCCGGCCGCAGCCGCCGCACTCTTCCAATCCGGCAACAAGCACGAGGTGTCGCGCCGCTGGTCCGGCTACTACAATGCCGCTCAAGCAGGGAAGTACATCGTCGCTCTCCAGGGCTCTGGTGAAGGAACAGGCAACCGCGTCTACGTAGACGACAAGCTCATCATCGACAACTGGAAGCTCGTCCGCGCAATGCAGCCTCACGTCACACTTGATTTGTCCGCCGGTCTTCACAAGATCGTCGTAGAAGACTCCCGCCACTCGCCGGTTGGCGGCCGCCTCCGCTTCGCCATCGTCGATGAGAGCAAGGTCGTCAGTGAACGCGCCAAAGAACTCGCAGCCAAAGCCGACGTTGTCCTCGTGGCCGCAGGCTTCGACGCCGACAGCGAGTCTGAAGGTGGTGACCGCACCTTCGCCCTGCCCTTTGGTCAGGATGAACTCATTCGAGCGGTGGCTTCTGCAAACAAGAAGACCATCGTGGCCGTCACTGCAGGTGGCAATGTCGATTCGACCGCATGGATCGATAGCGTCCCTGCCTTTATCGCAGCCTGGTACAGCGGTCAGGAAGGCGGAACCGCGTTGGCCGAAGTGCTCTTCGGAGACGTCAATCCCTCTGGACATCTTCCTGTCACCTTCGAGCGCAAGGCGGAAGACAATCCCACTTACGCAAATTACTACCCCGAAGAAGGTTCAAACCGCGTCATCTACAGGGAAGGTATCTTCGTTGGCTACCGTGGCTACGAGCACAACAACGTCAAGCCGCTCTATCCCTTCGGATACGGCCTCTCCTACACCACATTCAAATTCTCCAACCTCTCGGTTAAACCCGACGCCACTCACCCAACCGTCACATTCGACATCACCAACACAGGAGACCGTGCAGGAGCCGATGTCGCTCAGGTCTATGTCTCCGACGATCACGCCAAAACCCCGCGTCCCGCGAAAGAGCTGAAGGGCTTCGAGAAAGTATCGCTACAACCCGGCGAGACCAAACACGTCTCCGTCGATCTCGATAGCCGTTCCTTTGCTTACTACGACGCCGAAGCAAAGAAATGGAACATCGCTCCCGGCAAGTTCGGCATCCTCGTAGGTGACTCGTCAGCCTCACTCGACCTCAAGGGTTCCGTCGAAATCACGAAGGAGGCAGCCAGCGCAGCTACCTTCTAACCTTGAACGATCCATGCCGCCTCATCTACACGGTGAGGCGGCATCTTCTTTTAAGCCTCATTTCGCCTCCGCCGCGCTAAACTCATCACGAGACTACCAATGAAGAAGATCCTCTGTATCGTGTTGTTATCTCTCACTGCCGCAGGCCAAACCAACTCCAACAGCACTGCATACACACAGCAGATCAACCAATTCCGCGCCCAGCGAGCAAAAAATCTCTCTTCACCCGAGGGCTGGCTCTCCCTGATTGCGCTCCAATGGCTCAAGCCCGGCGACACCACAGTTGGCTCTGCCCCCGGCAACACTCTGCAACTCAACCACGCCCCCGCCCATCTCGCGACATTTCATCTCGCCAACGACGCCGTTACGTTGGTCCCACCTACAGGAGGCTTCCCTGCAGGTACGACTCTTGACGGCAAACCCGCCATCTCCACCAAGCTCTCCCACGACGACGAACATCCCTCCGAGCTACGCAACGGCGGCCTCCTGATGATCGTGATTAAGCGCGGCGATCGACTCTATCTCCGAGTCAAAGACGCGCAGGCTCCCACCCGAACCAGCTTTCACGGCCTCAACTGGTACGCTCCCGACCCACGCTACGTCGTAACCGCGAAGTGGACTCCCAGCAACCCGCAGCACAGCCTCACCATCCCCAACGTCCTCGACCAGATCAGTCACGAACCTTCACCGGGTACCGCCGAGTTCACCATCGACGGCCAGACCGTGCGCCTCGAACCCGTCATCGAAGATCCGGCCGACAAGAGTCTCTTCTTCATCTTCCGCGACACCACCAGCAAGACCACCACCTATCAGGCTGGCCGCTTTCTTTACACATCATTTCCCAGCAACGGTCTCGACAAACCGGGTACTCTCGGTCCTCGACTTCAACCGCACCCAGAACCCACCGTGCGTCTACACAGCCTTCGCCACCTGCCCGCTTCCGCCCCAGCAGAACCGCCTCAACATCGCTATCCCGGCCGGCGAGAAGCGTTACCACGATTGAGCCGCTCCAACTTTACAAACCTGTTCACCATCTAAGTCAGCATCTCAAACCGAACTCGTCACAAGCGTCCACACATACATGAAAAAATTTCTCTCAACTCTTCTTCAGTTCTTTCTCTTCCTCATAGTCTTCGCAGTCGGTAGCTTCCTGCATCCTTTCAATCTCCACTGGCGCAATACCATCACTGCAACTGGTGCGCGCTATTTTGTAGCCGACGGACTCCTCTTGGCGCTTGGTCTGTTCCTCGTGATCATCATCGCCCAGGCCGTTCGCAAACGTCTCTGCAACACCACATGGACCGTCATAGCCTTCGTTCTGGCCGTCGCTATTGCCTACGTGATGAAGCTCGGTTACATCACGCGCGAACTTTAGCAAGTCTGTCTATTCCGCTACGGCAACAACAATCTTCCCCGGTCCCACTTTAGGAACACGTCCGTTTGCATAGGCCAGCCCCGCTTGTTCAAACGGCACAGTAGCGCTCACAAACGTTCGCAGCGAACCCTCATCGAGCATCCGCGCAACTCCCTCTAATTGCTCACGATTCGGCTCCACAATAAAGAACGCAGCCTTCAACTTAGGATCGTCTGTCCCTTCGACGTCGGACGCGATCGTGATCATCCTGCCATCTTTCTTCAACACTCCCCATGACCGTCGCAATGTCTCTTCCCCGACCGTATCGAATACGACGTCGACCTTTCCAGCGCGATCTTCGAATCGCTCCTTCCGATAATCAATCACCTCATCGGCTCCAAGTTCTGACACAAACGCAAGATTCTGCTCCGAAGCTGTTGCGATCACATGCGCGCCCCTGAACCGCGCCAATTGAACGGCAAAGATCCCCACCGCACCCGCGCCGCCATGGACAAGCACTCGCTCGCCAGCCTGCAGCTTCGCCCGGTCAAACAGCCCCTGCCAAGCTGTCAGCGCACTGATAGGGACAGAGGCCGCCTCAATGTGCGACAGCGACTTTGGTTTGGCCGCAATCGAAGCCGGCAGCGTGACGCAATACTCTGCCGTGGCCCCATCGTCAAACCAATCGTTCATCCCATAAATCTCTTCGCCAACTGTGATGCCGGTCACGCCTTCTCCCACCGCCGCGACTATCCCCGAGAACTCATGCCCCGGCACAGCACCATCTCTCGTCTCGCCTGTCTTCGTATGCGTCGTCGGATACCACCCAAGCTCGGTCTGTATCACCCCCGCTGCACGCACTCGAACCAGAATCTCGCCCGGCCCCGGCGTTGGTTGCGAAACTTCCTTTTCAACCAGCGTTGCCCCACCGGCTCTCATTCATCAGTCGCATTGCCTTCATCATCCCTCCGTGTACTCCGCGCTAAACTCATCACAGTCTTACTAAATAGATTCTCTCCACCACGTCACGACTTCGCCGTTTACAAAAATTTATCTTTACCGACTCCTGACCATGGCCAACAACGAACTCTTCAAACTCCTCGCCGCTGCCCAACACCGCCTAGACGAAGGTTTCGCCGACCTGCCCCCCGTCCCCGCCCCGCCGCTGGGTGAGGAGGCTGCAGCCATCCTCAACGAAGCCGCGACGAAACTGCACGACAATTATCCCTACGCCCATCCCCTCTACGCCGGACAGATGTTGAAGCCGCCTCATCCCATCGCCCGTGCTGCCTATGCGCTCGCCATGTCGGTCAATCCCAATAACCACGCCCTCGACGGCGGCCGCGCCAGCTCCGCCCTCGAGATCGAAGCCGTAGCCGCACTCGCAAAGATGTTCCACTGGCCCAAGCACCTCGGCCACCTCTCAAGCGGCGGTACCTTCGCCAACCTCGAAGCCCTTTGGGTCGCAGGACAACTCGCCCCCGGCAAAGCCATCGCCGCCTCCGCCCAGGCGCACTACACTCACAGCCGCATCTCCAGCGTCCTCGGCCTGCCCTTCGTCAGCGTCCCCACAGACGACAGCGGTCGCATGGACCTCGCGGCTTTAGATCAGCTCCTCACAACAGAAAACATAGGAACGGTAGTCGTCACCCTGGGCACCACAGCCACAGGCTCCGTAGACCCTCTCGATCAAATACTGAAACTCCAGCAACGCCACAAATTCCGCATCCACGTCGACGCCGCCTACGGCGGCTACTTCACCCTCGCCTCCAATCTCTCACCGGTGGCCCGCGCCGCCTACGACGCCATCCCCCACGCCGACTCCATCGTCGTCGATCCCCACAAGCACGGCCTCCAGCCCTACGGCTGCGGAGCCATTCTCTTCCGCGATCCCACCGTAGGCCGCTTCTACAAACACGACTCCCCCTACACCTACTTCTCATCCAAAGAACTCCATCTCGGTGAGATATCTCTCGAGTGCTCCCGTGCCGGGGCCTCCGCCGTTGCACTTTGGGCAACCCAGCGCCTTCTCCCCTACACCCCCGGCGGCACCTTCGCGCAGGGTCTCGAAGCCGGTCGCGAAGCCGCTCTGGAACTCAACCGCCGCCTCGCCCAATCCCCACACTTTGTTACCCCAATCGCCTCGCCCCAGCTTGACATTGTCTTCTGGGCCGCAAAATCCCCAACAGCCTCCGCCTCGTCAACCCTCGCCCAAAACATCTTCGACGAGGCCGCCCGACTCGACCTCCATCTTGCCCTCGCCAACCTGCCAATCCACTTCTTCCCACCCGAAACCTGGCCGCAAACTGAACAAAACAAAACAGTCACCTGCCTCCGCTCCGTCCTCATGAAGCCCGAGCACCTCCCCTGGCTCGATCAGATCTGGCAACGCCTTGAATCCGCGACCCATCAAGCTGTATTGTCAATACCCCGACAGAATCACCGCGAATAACCATAGTTCCACAGCGCAATTCGGACGATTTGATAAACTTGACGTGTAACGGGGCCCTCGTATCTCTTTGCACCGGATCTCATGCAATCGTGATTTCCAGCGTTAGGAGCGACCTTCAGCACGCAGCCAGCGCCAAGCAGGCGACGCTGATCCCGGTTAGAAAAGGAAACACCCAAGCATGAGCCTCTCTGACGCTCCCTCCTTCGAAGTACCAGACCTCACCCATCGCAGCATTGCGTACTTCTCGATGGAGATCGCCCTCTCTCCGGCCCTCCCCACCTACTCCGGCGGATTGGGCATGCTAGCAGGCGACACCCTGCGTTCTGCCGCTGACACGGCAGCTCCAATGGTCGCCGTCTCTCTAGTGCACCGTCGCGGCTACTTCCGCCAGCATCTGGACGACCTCGGCCAGCAGACCGAGTCGGACGTCCCTTGGTCGCCCGAGACAACGCTTCCCAGCGCCAACCAGATCCTCCCCCTCACTGTCCAGGGGCGGCAGCTCCTCGTGCGCGCATGGCGTTTCGACGTCACGGGCGTTACCGGCCACGTCATCCCCGTCTTCCTCCTCGACACCGACGTCGAGGGCAACGACGAGTGGGACCGCCATCTCACAGACCATCTCTACGGCGGCGACTCGTACTACCGCCTTTGTCAGGAGGCCATCCTCGGCCTCGGCGGAATTGCTCTGTTGAACGCCCTCAACTGCAAGCCCGACGTCTACCACATGAACGAGGGCCACGCCGCACTCCTGACCATCGCCCTGCTCGAGGAGCGCCTCGCCGGCAAGCCGCTACGCGAAGCCACCGAGGCTGATATTCAGGCCGTGCGTCAGCAGTGCGTCTTCACCACGCACACGCCGGTTCCCGCGGGCCACGACCAATTCGGCCTCGATCACATGTACCAGGTTCTCGGCCACGATCGTGCAGCCGCCATCGATGCCTCAGGTGCTCTCCACAACGGCCTCATGAACATGACCTATCTCGCCCTGCGTTTCTCCCGCTACGTCAACGGCGTCGCGATGCAGCACGGCAAGGTCTCCCAGAAAATGTTCCCCGAGTACAAGGTCTACTCGATCACCAACGGAGTTCACGCCGCTACCTGGCTCTCCGAATCCTTCCAGGAGTTGCTGGACAACGAGGTCGCGAACTGGCGTACAGATAATCGCTACTTCCGCTCCGTCTACGGCATCGACCCGGCCCGCATCACAGCCTGTCACGCCAAAAACAAGCACCGCCTCTTCGCTACGCTGGCCAAACGGACCGGCCACTACTTCAATCCCAGCATTCTCACCCTCGGCTTCGCCCGCCGTGTCGCCACATACAAGCGCGCCAGCCTGCTCCTTCACGACCCCGCCCGCCTTGTCTCTATCGCACAGAAAATCGGCGGCCTTCAGATCCTCTTCGCCGGCAAGGCCCATCCCGCCGATACCGCTGGCAAGGGACTCATCCGCGAGGTCTATGAGGCGGCAGTCAAGCTCAACTCCGCCGCGCTCAAGATCTACTACATTGAAAACTACGATTGGGAACTCGGCTCGCTCCTCACCCAGGGAGTCGACGTATGGGTCAACACACCTCGCCGGCCGTATGAGGCATCAGGAACCTCCGGTATGAAGGCCGCTCTCAACGGCGTTCCCTCGCTCTCAGTTCTAGACGGCTGGTGGATCGAGGGCTGCGCCGAAGACACCACGGGCTGGGCCATCGAAGACGGCGAATCCGAGGAAGCAGAAGCCAACAGTCTCTACGAAAAGCTCGAGAAGCGCATCGCTCCCCTCTACGCCAATCCCACCGCATGGTCGCACATCCAGCAGCACTGCATCGGCATCAACGGTACCTTCTTCAACACGCACCGCATGCTCAGCCAATACTTCGCCAACGCCTACTACCCGCCGAGACAGATCGCACCGGCAACATCCGGCAGCTCACCCCGCCGCCGCTCCACCGATGTTCAGGTTCCCGAACCCATTCTGGTCGCCGCAAAATAGCCTGGCGATCTTGCAGAAGACATTGTTGTTTTTTGAGGTAGGCCCAGGCTTTTAGCCCGGGCCTCAAACTATCCTGCTCTCTGCATTTCCGCTCCGAAGCCTAACTAATCTCCGGCGACTGCTTGCGGAACAGCCTGCGCAGCTGGCTTCTTCTTTGCAAACCGCACTCGTAGCCGATCAAAGAACAAATAAACCACAGGCGTAGTGAACAGAGTAAGAGCCTGCGAAACAATCAGGCCACCCACGATCGTAATACCCAGCGGACGTCGCAATTCGCTTCCAGTGCCTCTTCCCAGAGCCAGCGGCAAACCGCCCAGTAGCGCAGCCATCGTCGTCATCATGATCGGTCGGAAACGCAACAGACACGCCTGATAGATTGCGTCGCGCGGACTCTTACCCTCCTCGCGTTCCGCCACCAGCGCGAAGTCGATCATCATAATCGCGTTCTTCTTCACAATGCCGATCAGCAGGATAATGCCGATCATCGCGATCACGCTGAGTTCAACCTTGAACAGCAGCAGCGCCACAATCGCGCCAACGCCTGCCGAAGGCAGCGTCGACAAAATCGTCAACGGATGGATGAAGCTCTCATACAGAATCCCCAACACGATGTAGACCGCAACCAGCGCCAGCAGAATCAGCCAGGGCTCGCTCGCCAGCGATGCCTGAAAGGCCTGTGCTGTTCCCGCAAAGCCGCCCCGGATCGTCGATGGCATGCCGATATTGATCCGCGCCTGTTCGATTGCCTCCGTCGCCTGGCTCAGCGACGCTCCCGGCGTCAGGTTGAAGCTCAGCGTCGCCGCCGGAGACTGCGACTGGTGATTCACCACGAGAGGAATGCGCTGAGATTCAAAATGCGCAACAGCGCTCAACGGCACCATCGCGCCAGTCGTGCTCTTGATGTAGATATTCTTCAGAGCATCAGGATCGAGCTGGTACTGCTGGTCCACCTCCATCACAACGTGGTACTGGTTCAGCGGGCGATACGTCGTCGACACCTGCCGCTGTCCAAACGCATCCGACAGCGTATTGTCGATCGTCAGCGGCGACACTCCAAGGCGGCTTGCCGTATCACGGTCGATCACGATTTGCGCCCGAAGCCCCTGGTCCTGCTGATCCGTCGCCACATCTTTCAGCTCTGGCAGCTTCTGCATCGCAGCCATCAGCTTCGGTGCCCATTCGTTCAGATCGTTCAGGTTGTCAGCCGTCAGCGAATACTGATATTGCGTCGCTGAACTTCTGCCGCCAATCCTCAACTCCTGGAAAGCCTGCAGGTAAAGCTGCGCCCCCGGAATTCCTGCTGTCTTCGGACGCAACCGGTTGATGATCGCTTCGGCTCCATCTCCGTTCCGCTGTCGTTCCGCGTCGGGCTTCAGCGACACAAACATATTGCCTGTGTTGCCTCCACCACCGCCCGGACCTCCGCCTCCCACAAACGACATTACGTTCTGAACGCCCGGATCAGCCTGTACGATCGCAGCAATCTGTTTTACCTTCGGCTTCATCGAGTCGAACGACGCATCCATCTGCCCGCGGATCATTCCGCCGATGCGTCCTGTGTCTTGTTGTGGGAAAAATCCCTTGGGAACAAGAATGTAGAGATACACATTCAGCACGAAGGTAAGGATCGTAATGGTCAGGACCAGGCCCTGGTGGTCCAGCACCCAGCTCAATCCGCGCTCATACTCCGCCACCATCCAGGCCAAAGCCTGCTCACCCCATCGATAGAACCGGCCACGCTTCCTCGTCCCATGCGGCTGAATAAACTTCGCGCTCAGCATCGGAGTCGTCGTCAGCGATACCACCAACGACACTAGAATCGCCACCGACAAGGTCACTGCAAACTCACGAAACAGCCTACCGACGATCCCGCCCATCAACAGGATCGGAATGAACACGGCAATAAGCGACGTGCTCATCGAGAGCACTGTAAACCCGATCTCCTTCGATCCAATCATGGCCGCTTCAAACGGCGACTTGCCGTTCTCAAGATGACGGCTGATGTTCTCAATCACGACAATCGCATCGTCCACCACAAAGCCGGTTGAGATCGTCAGCGCCATCAGGCTCAGGTTGTCCAGCGTATATCCCAGAAGGTACATTACGCCGAACGTTCCCAACAGACTCAGCGGTACCGACACGCTCGGAATCAGCGTCGACCGGAACTCGCGTAGAAACACGAACACGACCAGGATCACCAGCAGAATCGAGATAATCAGCGTTCGTGTGACATCCTTCACCGACGCCCGAATCGTCGTCGTCCTGTCCAACGCCACATGCAACTGTATCGCCGGAGGTATCGAGGCCTGGAGCATCGGCAACAGGTCCAGCACATTGTCCACCGTCTGGATCACGTTCGCCGTCGATGTCTTGAAGACAATGACAAGGATCGCTGGCTTCCCATTGAAGAAGCCAGCCGTGTGAATGTCCTCCACGCTGTCAACAACCCGGGCAACATCCTGAATCCGAACGACACCATGGGCCGCAGCCGGGCCAACTGCATTCGCCGGCGCCGTGCTCGCTGCCGTACCTGAATTTCCAGAGGGCGACGCCGTTGTATCAACAGCGCTGGCAGCCGAAGCGGGCAATCCACTGCTCGCAGCAGCCGAGCTTACCGGTCCCTTGTCCGTGGCAACGATCAGAGGAGCATACGCAGCCGAACCATAGAGCTGGTCGGTGGCGCTCACGCTCCATCGACGCTCGTCATCCTGTAGATAGCCCTTCGGCTGATTGACGTTGACCGTACCTATTGCAGCTCGCAGAGCCTCCAGCCCAAGCCCATAGTTCGCCAGCTGTGTCGGATTCGCCTCCACCCGCACCGCAGGCTTCGCGCTTCCGCCGCAGAACGTCTGTCCAACGCCATCCACCTGCGCAATCTTCTGCGCCAAAATGCTGTCGCAGGCGTCGTAGATCTGTGGCACCGTCAACGTATCCGACGTCAACGCCAGAATCAGAATCGGCGAGTCCGCTGGATTAATCTTTCTATACGTAGGATTGCTGGGCAGGTTCGACGGAAGCTGACTCCGCGCCGCGTTGATCGCCGCCTGGACATCGCGCGCCGCTCCGTTCACATCTCGATTCAGATCGAACTGCAGCGTGATCGACGTGTTTCCCAGTCCCGACGACGACGTCATCTCGTTGATGCCCGCGATCTTCGCAAACTGTCGTTCCAGCGGAGTCGCCACGGCCGAGGCCATTGTCTCCGGATCTGCTCCTGGCAGGCCCGCACCCACGGAGATCACCGGATACTCCACCTGCGGCAGACTCGCCACTGGCAGCAGCTTATACGCGACACCGCCTCCAAGAATGATCGCCACCGACAACAACATCGTTGCGACCGGCCGCTTGATGAATGGCGCAGAGAAATGTACGCTTCCCGTCGACGGCAGCTTCTCCGCGCTCCGTTGCGCCTCTGCTAGATCCCGATTCTCTTCGTCGTAGGGCATCAGTCCGCACTCACCGCATGTTCATGCTCGCGATACTCTTCGTCCGCTTCTTTGGTATGCAGATACTTGCGTCCAATCCGGTCGAAGAACAGATAAACCACCGGCGTCGTATACAGCGTCAATATCTGCGACACAATCAATCCGCCGACAATCGAGATACCCAGCGGACGGCGCAGCTCGCTTCCCGTTCCGGTTCCCATCGCCAGCGGCAATCCGCCCAGCAGCGCAGCCATCGTCGTCATCATGATCGGACGGAAACGCAGCAGGCACGCCTGATAGATCGCCTCCTCCGGCTCCATTCCATGATCGCGCTCCGCCTCCAGCGCAAAGTCGATCATCATGATCGCGTTCTTCTTCACAATACCGATCAGCAAAATAATGCCGATCAACGCAATCACGCTCAAGTTTATATGAAAGATCAACAGCGCAAGGATCGCGCCTACGCCCGCCGAAGGCAGCGTCGACAAAATCGTAATCGGATGGATGTAGCTCTCATACAGCACGCCCAGCACGATATACACGACGATCAGCGCCGCCAGAATCAGAATCGGCTCATTCGCCAGCGAAGCTTCAAACGCCCTCGCCGATCCCTGGAACTCCGTATTCACGCTCGGCGGAAGATTCAGCTCCTTCTTGGCTTGGTTCACCGCCTCCACCGCGTCGCCAATCGACTTGCCCGGCGCCAGGTTGAACGAGATCGTCACAACAGGGAACTGGTCCTGGTGGTTGATCACCAGTGGAGTCTGCCTCTCTTCAAGGTGCGTGAATGTCGAAAGCGGAACCTGCGTCCCATTCGAGCTCTTCACATAAATGTTATTCAGCGAAGAAGGATTCAGTTGGAACTTGGGAGCCACCTCCAGAATCACGTGATACTGATTCTGTTGCGTAAAGATCGTTGACACCTGCCGCTGTCCGAACGAATCATCCAGCGTGTCGTCGATGTTCTGAGGTGTAATGCCCAGCCTCGAAGCCGTATCGCGGTCGATCACAAGATGCGCCTCAAGCCCGCTCAGCTGCTGGTCGCTGGCCACATCCGTAAGTATTGGAATCTGCTTCAGCTTCTCCATCAGCCGATTCGTCCATAGCGCCAGTTCTTCCGCGTTCGCCGACTGCACCGAATACTGGTACTGAGTTCGGCTCACGCGGTCTTCGACCGTTAGATCCTGCAGCGGTTGCAGGAACGTCTGAATTCCTTCCACCTGTGCCAGCCGCGGCTGAAGCCTTTGAATCACATCCGACGCAGAGTCCGACCGAGACTCGCGGTTCCGCAGATTGATCTGGATGCGCCCGCTGTTCAGCGTCGAATTCGTAGCGTCGATTCCGATGAACGAAGAAAGGCTCTCCACGTCCTTGTCCTCAAGAATCACCTTCGCCAGATGCTCTTGTCGTGTAGCCATCGCCCGAAAACTAATTGTCTGCGGAGCCTCAGTGATACCCAACACCACACCCGTGTCCTGCACCGGGAAAAATCCCTTCGGAACAATGATGTAGAGAATCACCGTCAACACAAACGTAGCCAGTGTCACGAGCAGTGTCAGCGTCTGGTGCCGCAACACCCACCGCACGCCCACGGCATACTTTGCAATCACGTAATCGAAGAACTCTTCGCTCTTGCGATAGAACGCATTCTGCTCGCTCGCCGGCGTATGCTTCAGCAGCTTCGCGCTCATCATCGGCGTCAGCGTCAGCGATACAACAGCCGAAACCAGAATCGTCACCGACAGCGTCACCGCAAACTCGCGGAACAGCCGCCCCACAATATCGCCCATGAAAAGCAGCGGGATCAGCACCGCAATCAGCGAAACCGTCAACGAAACAATCGTGAATCCGATCTGTTCGGATCCCTTCAACGCCGCCTCCAGCGGATCGTCGCCTTCTTCCAGATAACGCGAGATATTCTCGATCATCACGATCGCGTCATCCACCACGAACCCGGTCGAGATTGTTAGCGCCATCAGGCTCAGGTTATTCAGGCTGTATCCCAGCAGATACATCACCCCGAACGTCCCCACAATCGAGAGCGGCACCGCAACCGATGGAATAATCGTCGCCGAAATCGATCGCAGGAACAGGAAGATCACCATCACGACCAGTCCGATGGTTAGCACCAGCGAGAACTGGACGTCCTTCACCGAGGCTCGAATCGTGTTCGTCCTGTCAGTCAACACCTTCAGCGTCACGGTTCCCGGCAGCGTCGTACGCAATTGCGGCAGCAGCCGTTGCACTTCATCCACAACGCCGATAATGTTCGCGCCCGGCTGCCGCTGGATGTTCACAATCACCGCCGGCTGCAGCTCTGCTTCGGTGGCAGGCTGTTCCTTGCCGTCAGCATCCTTGCCGGCAGGCCGTGCCGCTATGCCCATCCATGCTGCCTGGTAAAGATTCTCCGCACTGTCGACCGCATTCGCCACATCCGACAGCCGCACAGGCGACCCATTGCGATACGCAACGATTACCTGACTGTAGTCTCTGCTTGAAAACAGTTGATCGTTCGCGCCGATTGTATAAGCCTGGTGCGCACCGTACAGAGTGCCCTTTGCCTGGTCCACGTTCGTCGTGCCCAGCGCGGTCCGCAGATCTTCCATGCTCATGCCATAGTTCGCCAGAGCAGTGGGGTTTGCTTGAATGCGTACCGCGGGCTTCTGTCCGCCGTTAATCGACACTAATCCAACGCCCGAAAGTTGCGAGATCTTCTGCGCCAGCACCGTGTCCGCGAGATCCTCCACCTTCGTCAATGGAAGCGAGTCGCTCGTCAAAGCCAGCGTCATGATCGGCGCATCGGCCGGGTTTACTTTGCTGTAGACCGGAGGATTCGGCAGGTCCTTTGGTAGATAGCTGAACGCCGCATTGATCGCCGCCTGCACATCCTGCTGCGCCACGTCGATCGACTCCGAAAGCTGGAACTGCAGCGTAATCACGCTTCCGCCGCCGGAGCTGCTCGATGTCATCTGGCTCAAGCCCGGTATCTGCCCAAACTGCCGTTCCAGCGGAGCCGTCACAGACGACGCCATCACCTCCGGGCTTGCACCCGGATAGAACGTCTGAACCTGGATCGTCGGATAGTCCACCTGTGGCAGCGCCGAAACCGGTAGCTGCAGGTACGCGACCCAGCCCGCAAGCAAAATGGCCACCATCAAAAGCGAGGTGGCCACAGGCCGAAGAATAAATGGCCTTGATGGGCTCATTGGCGCTGACCTCCATTACCGCCGGCTGTGCGGCGCATGCTGGCCGCTCTGTCCTGCCTGACCGGTGTTGGAGGTATCGTGCGACGTACCGGGATTGGCCGCAGTGCTTCCTCCCGCGGCCGTGTCCGTACCGTGCGCCTTATTTGCATTCGCTTCTCGCGGTATCACCCTGCTCCCATTCCGCAGCTTCTCCTGCCCATCGACCACAATCGGGTCGCCCGGATTGACTCCGCTGTTCACAATCACCTGCGTGCCTTCGGTCAATTCCACGTTTACTGGCCGCGCTTCTACAAAGTGATGAGGAGCATTTTGTCCAGCTCCACCATTTGCTCCAGCACCGCCTTTTCCTGCCGGCCGGGTTTGCTTCACTCCGGTGCTGCCGTTATCCTGCAGATTCGCCGGCGGGTCACCCTCCTTCACCACAAACACAAATGTTCCTTGTGACCCGGTCTGCAGCGCCGCTGCAGGAATCACAATCGCATTCGGCCTCTCGTGCAGAATCAGCCGGATATTCACAAACTGGTTCGGAAACAGCGCGCCATCTTTGTTATCGAAGACTGCCTTTGCCTTCACCGTACCCGTCGTCGTGTCGATCTGGTTGTCCACTGTCAGCAGGGTGCCGCTCGCCAGATGCGTTGCACCAGAGCGGTCATACGCCTCTACCACCAGCTTCTGCCCGGCTCGCGTCAGCTTCAGCACCTCCGGCAGGTGGTCTTCCGGAATCGTGAAGATCACAGCGATCGGTTGCAACTGCGTCACCACCAGCAGTCCGGTCGTATCCGACGCGTGGACGATATTTCCCGCATCCACCTGCCGCAAACCCACCACGCCGTCGATCGGCGATGTAATCCTCGTGTATTCCAGATTTACCTTGGCCGCCTGAATCGCAGCCTTGTCGGCATCGATCGTTCCCTGCGCCTGACCTGCCGTAGATACCTGAGCCTGCTGGGTCTCCTTCGAAACCACGCCCGCCTGAAGCAGCGCTGTATACCGAGCCGCTTCGGCATGGGCATTCGCCGCATTGGCCTCATCCTTCACCAGTTGCCCCTGGGCCTGCTCCAGCGCAGCCTGGTACGGCTTCGGGTCGATCTCCACCAGCAGCTCGCCTTTTCTGACCCTCTGGCCCTCTTGCACATTCACGGTCATTAACTGACCATCCACACGCGACTTGATCGTCACGGTGTTATACGCCGTCACTGTTCCCAACTGTGTCAGGTAAATCGGCATCGTCTTCTGCTGCACCAGGGCGGTCTGCACCGGGACTGGCCGGTCTGCCGCCGCCTGCAGCTTCTGGGCCTGCAGTGCCTGCTCCTCGGTATTCTTGCGGATCTTCCAGACCGCTGCTCCTACAGCCAGCAGAATCACGAGAACCACAATCAGCTTCCGCACAGCTCCGCCCTTTGGCGACTCAGGCGAGGGCAATGCCTTCGTCGGCTCCGCAGAGGGAAGCGCTATCGGGGGCTCTTGTTCCTTTATCGAGGCAGACGACATTACGCGATCACCATTCTTTTCATTGATTAGAATCGGTTACTTCTTTAAAAATTCAGATAGGTTGGATATCTGAGAATAAATGATAATGACGTTGAGGGACCCTTGAAGGTTTCCATTTCAGCGTCCTGCGGTATAAATCAAGGGCAGAATCATTGAAATCAGCCGTAAAATTGTTCTTGAAGAAGACAGCTGTACCGACGGAAGCGTGATCCGTGTTCGGTAAGCGCACAAACCTCGAGCCTTGGCTTACAGCCTCAATAGGAAGGATACTCCTTTGCCCATTCCGGCCGCTCCAGCTGAGATCGCAACGCTTCCGGCGCTCTGTGTCGATCTTGACGGTACTCTCGTCAAATCCGACACCCTCGTCGACTCGACACTTGCACTCGCCCGCTATCACCCTTCCGACCTCCTAAAACTCCCCGGCTGGCTACTTCAGGGCAAGGCCTCCCTCAAGCGCCATATTGCAGGTGCTGTTCAGTTAGACGTAGTTCACCTGCCTTATAACCGAGAATTGCTGCAATATCTTGAGCAGCAGCACGCCGCAGGCCGCGCCATCTACCTTGCCACGGCAGCCGATTCCGCCACTGCCCAGCGTATCGCTGACCATCTCGGTCTCTTCGCCGGCGTTCTCGGCTCCGACGGAAGCACTAACCTCGCCGGAAAGAATAAGTTAGCCGCATTCCGCGAGCGCTTCGGCGACGACTTCTCCTACATCGGCAACGCCACGCCCGATCTCTGCCTGCTCCAGAGCTGCAAAGAACCCATGGTGGCAAACCCCACCCCGGGCCTCCGTTCCGCCCTCCGCCGCGCCAACATCACCCCGGTCCGCACCTTTACCGAGCGAGTCTCACCCTTCAAGGCATGGCCCAAAGCCATCCGTCTTCACCAGTGGGCCAAAAACACCCTCCTCTTCGTCCCCTTGCTTCTGGCTCACGCCTGGTCTACCGGCCGTTTCATCGGTACGTTGCTCGCCTTTCTCAGCTTTGGCCTCTGCGCCTCCGCCACCTATATCGTCAACGATCTCCTCGATCTCGAAGCCGACCGTCAGCATCCCCGCAAACGCCGCCGCCCCTTCGCCTCTGGGGATCTCTCAGCTCTCGCTGGCGTCGCCGTCGTCGCCCTCTTCCTTCTTGCCTCCATCGCAGTCGCCGTCCTCTTGCCCCACGTCGTGATGCACCTCTCCCCTGGGCTGAGGTTGCACCGTCCCTATCTGTTCCTTATCTGGCTTGCCATCTATTGCGTCACCACTCTGGCCTACTCGCTCCGTTTGAAGCGTGCCGTCCTGGTCGACGTCATCGTCCTCTCCGGCCTCTACACTGTTCGCATCATCGCCGGAGCCGCCGCCGCAGGAATCCCTCTCTCCACCTGGCTGGGCAGCTTCAGCATCTTCTTCTTTCTCTCGCTGGCCTTCGTCAAACGCTTTGCCGAGCTCGAAAACCTCCGCGAGCGCGGCGGAGCCATGGCCAAGGGTCGCGGCTACCACGTCTCCGACATCGAACAGCTCCGCAGCTTCGGCTCCGCCAGCGGATACGCCTCGGTCGTCGTCCTCACCCTCTACATCTCCAACCTCAACGCCGACGCCGCTCTCCTCTACCACCACATCAACCGCCTCTGGCTGCTGGTCCCCGTTCTTCTCCTATGGATAAGCCGCCTCTGGCTCCAGGCCTCTCGCGGCCAACTCGACGAAGACCCCGTCGTCTACGCCATCACCGATCGCCGCAGCCTCTTCCTCGGCGCACTCGTCATTGCCATAGTTCTCTCCGCCCTCTGACCGCACCGCCTCGAAGGATTGTGCACTCACGCCAAGTACGAAACCACCTTCCTCTCCCAGGTCATTTATCCTTATCTAGCCGACAATGAACACCACCATTCCCCAGCTGACCTCCTACGACGAGCCTTCCCTCGAAGCCGCCTTCGCCACTCTGGCTGAAGAAGTCCGCACCGCCGACACCACCGACGTCGAAGCCTTCCGCCTCCACTGGCTGGGCCGCAAGCAAGGCCGCCTCAAGCTCATCAGCGAAGCCTGGCTAAAATCCGCCCCGCCCGAGGCCAAAAAGGCACTCGGCACCCGCTTCAACCAGCTCAAGCAGCAGATTGAATCTGCTCTCGAAGCCCCCGGCACGGCGAAGGCCGGGCCGGCAGCGAACGCGCAGGGAATCGACATCACCCTCCCCGGCACCGCCCGCCAGCCCGGCATCCCCCACCCCCTCCTCAAGACCATGCACGAGATCGTGGCCGTCTTCCACCACCTCGGCTACAGCACCAATCTCGGCCCCCAGGTCGAGACCGACTTCTACAACTTCGAAGCTCTCAACTTCCCCCCGAACCACCCCGCGCGCGACACCCAGGACACCCTCCAGATCGCCCACCAATCCGCGAAGCCATCACGCGACCGCCTCCTCATGCGCACCCACACCAGCCCGGTCCAGATCCGCACCATGGTCGCGCAAGCCCCACCCATCCGCATCGTTATCCCTGGCAAAGTCCACCGCAACGACGCCGCCGACGCCACCCACTCTCCCATCTTCCACCAGGTCGAAGGCCTCTGCGTCGACACCAACATCACCTTCTCCGACCTCAAGGGCACCCTCGACCACGCCATGAAGGCCCTCTTCGGCAGCGACGTCAAAACCCGCTTCTTCCCATCGTTCTTCCCCTTCACCGAGCCATCCGCCGACGTGCAAATCTCCTGCATCTTCTGCGGCGGCAAAGGCTGCCGCAAGTGCAAGCACTCCGGCTGGATCGAGCTCCTCGGCTGCGGCATGGTCGACCCCGCCGTCTTCGCCGCCGTCACCGAAGAGCGCCGCAAAACCGACCCCGCCGACGACACCTACAACCCGGAAAAGATCACCGGCTTCGCCTTCGGCATGGGCGTCGAGCGCATCGCCATGATCCAGCACGGCATCTCCGACATAGGCCACTTCTACTCCGGCGACATGCGCTTCTTAGAGCAATTCGCCTGAAGCCACCGCACTAAATGCGATCCATCAGCGAGCTATTGAAAGCTGCTGCGCAAGCTATACAAATTCTGCGGACGCACCCGAATGATGCCCCTCCGCGGGCTGTCGATATCTGCAATCAGGAAAAATGAAACCGCAACCACCAGCGGCAGAATCACAATCAGCTTCATCTCAAACCTACGCGATCCGTAGCCGAGCAACCCATTGCAGAAGATAGCAATCGCAAACATCAGGATCCACGCAGCGCCCGGGATGCTGTTCCACCACGCAGCCTGCGTATATCCCTGTGAGTTCAGCACATCATTCATGCCGCCAACGGCCAGGGCAGTCACAGGAGTCGGCTGCGCCATCGCGGCCCGGGAAGCCGCAGCCCAAAGCTCGTTCTGTACCTTACCCGTCTCCGCATTGATCTTCGCTAAATTCTCAGGATCGCGCTCCACGTAAAACTCGATCCGCAGGTCGGTATATCTCCGCAGAAGATTGCGTACCCGGGCCGCCTCCGCTGGTGGCAGCAGGTCCGCGCGGACATACTCGGTTCCAATGGCGTTAGCTTCAGCTTCTTCATACGTCTTGCGCTGGTCGTATCTTCCAATCGCCATAGAGAAGCTGAATCCGATAATCAGGCCAAGCAGCGTCAGCGTGGCTCCCTGAATCACACTGAAATCCGCACGTACATCCTCAGACATCGGCTCTGATCGCTTATTCAGTCGGCTGCCCGCCCAGGCTGCGAGCCAGAGCAGGAAAAAGCCGATCACCAGGATCAGAAAGGGATATTTCATCAGACCCTCCACCCCGCAACTCCTTCAGTGCCTGGGTCCGAAAGACCAGAGCGCACAAACCTACATCAAGAAGCAGCATCTTCTCGTAGACGCTGCCCCACATCCTCTCAACTCCAGCTACGCGATCTTCGCCTTTGGCTTATCCAAAAATCCAAACAGAATATGCAGCAAAGCCAGCACCAGCGCGCCAAGGAAAGCAGCCTTCCATGTCGTCACCGCGAACCCCGGCACAAACTTGCTCGAGAACATCAGAATCACCGCATTGATGAATATGAAGAACAGCCCAAACGTCAGAATCCCAATCGGCAGAGTAATCAGCTTGAGAAAAAGTCCCAGCGTCGCATTGAACAGTCCGATCACAATCACCGCAATCAAGGCCGACACAAAGCCGCTGATAACAAAGCCTTGCACGATATGCGAAACCACCAGCAATGCCACAGCATTCAAAATCCAGTGCAGAAACAGACGTACCATAGCCAGTCCTTTTCAGCCACAGAATTGGAAACCCGGATTCGCACAAGCGTTTCCGCCAAACGAGCATATACCCCGATAACCGCGTTGCCCACGCATTTTTCTTCTTCCAGCCGCAAACTACTTCGCCACCTCATGGTCGTAGCTGATCACCCGCGTCACCTTCCACGCACCATCCTTGTACTGCCACAGATGAATAAACTTCGCCTCGCCCACCACATCATGGTCCTGCGCCCCCGGATGATAAAACCGGTGCACACCAATCTCCACCGCCCCATATCCCTTCAGCGGATACACCTCCAGCGACCCCTTCACCAACTGCCGCGTCACCTTCCCGCAGATGTTGTTCTTGATCGCAACCAGAAACGGCTGCTTCCCCACCATCAGCCCGGTCTTATCGTGATAAAACTCCAGATCGTCCACCACCATCGACCCCAGCTTATCGAGATCGCAAGTGTTGTAAGCATCAAACAACTGCGTATCCAGCGCCGAAATCGCACTCGTCAACTCCGCATCTGTCTTAATCGCATCCAGCGCAGGAACCGCCTGTGCCTCCGCTTTCATCAACCCGCCCGCCACCAAACCCACCAGCACCAAACCCGCAAGCTTCTTCATCGAGACATCCTCCGCATAAAAGTAAGAACCCTCCGCAATACGCAAACATCCATCAGAATGTTCGCCGGATTAAACTTAAAGTCAGGAGACTGCACATCAATGGGCAAGCAATTCCAGCGCATCGAACCCACTCACCGCGACTTCATCGAGCGCCAGCACATCTTCTTCAACGCCTCCGCCGCCCCCGAAGGCCGCGTCAACGTCTCACCCCGCGACAGCGCCGCGCTCCGCATCCTCGACCCCAACACCGTCATCTATCTCGATCGCACCGGCAGCGGCAACGAGACCGCCGCCCACCTCCTCCTCAACGACCGCCTCACCATGATGTTCTGCGCCTTCGAAGGCACCCCCATGATCCTTCGCCTCTACGGCCACGCCCGCATCATTCCCCGCCACAGCCCCGAATACGACACCCTCCTCGCCGCATCACTTCGACAACACCGAGATTCCCGGCGCCCGCCAGATGCTCATGCTCCACGTCGACCTCGTCCAAACCTCCTGCGGCATGAGCGTCCCCTTCTTCGACTACGTCAGCGAGCGCGACCAGCTCGACCGCTGGGCCGAAGCCAAAGGCGAAGCCGCCCTCGAAGACTACCGCCGCCAGAAAAACACCCATAGCATCGACGGCTACCCAACCGGCATGTTTGAAGAAACCGTGATTTCATAAAACCAGAAGGTCATTCGCTTTCGTAACAATGTTGAACTCGGTTGCTTCAGATAGGAGCTATCATCTTTCCATGGCTGTAATTCACGTCTCGGAATCCGAAGCGATTCGCGACTTTGCGCGGTTTTAGCGCACGTGCGTGCCGGGGCGGAGGTTATTATCGAAAGCCATCACAATCCGATTGCAGTCCTTGTTCCTCCTTCTGAACATGCTGCGACAGAACCTGAACATGACGCATGGTTTCGAGCTCAAGTACGGGAAGCTTTCCAGGATTCGACCCTTGATCTCTCACACGACGAGGTGGAGGCCCATTTTGCCCAGCGCCGCGCGGCCTCCTTACTCATAGCTGAGGGCTCTGCCGGGTGAAGTTGAAGTGGTCCCTCTACGCACAATCTGACCGTAACAAAATCTGACGATTACATCGATGCAGACAGCCCTCGCGTGCGATTCTCGTAGATGAACGCATCGCAATGCAGTCGCAGGCTTGATAAAGTTCCCAGAGACAGGCCGCCCTGGTCGAATCGAAGGCACCCGCGAGTTAGTCGTTCAGCGTGACTCCGTTCATCGTCGCCTATCAGATACAGGCAGATACGATTCGAATACTTCGTATCCTGCAGGCGCCCAGATTTGGCCATCAAGAATGCCGAAACAGTGATTTGATCACCCGGAAAGACCGAACATTTAGACTAATAACGCTACCCATGAAGATTCTTACCGCGTGGCTTCGCCACTACCTGCCCACCCTCTCCGTCACCGACCGGCAACTAGCCGACGACCTCACCCTGCGCGGCATCGCCGTCGAAGGCGTCCACGACTCTAGGCTCAAGATAACGGCCACCTCTTCGAGATGGACATCACCACCAACCGCGTCGACGCCATGAACCACTACGGCATCGCCCGCGAAGCCGCGACCATCTACAACCTCCCGCTCGCGCCCCTCAACACCAAACTCCCCATCGGCACCCTAGTCGACGCCCCATTCCCCATCCGCATCGCCCCCGACGCCAAAGGTCTCTGCGGCCGCTTCACCGCGCAGGTCCTCCGCGGCGTCACCATCGCTCCCAGCAACGGCCCCATCGCCGAATACTTCACCCTCCTCGGCCAAAAACAAATCTCAAACGCCGTAGATGCCAGCAACTTTGTCCTCCTCGGCATGGGCCACCCCACCCACGCCTTCGACCTCGACAAGATCGAAGGCGGCATCGTAGTCCGCCTCGCCCACAAAGGCGAAAAGCTCAAACTCCTCGACGGAACCGAGCGCACCCTCGAAGCCGACGACCTCGTCGTAGCCGACGAAAAGAAAGCCCTCGCACTAGCCGGAGTCATGGGCGGCTGGGACTCCATGATCACCCCCGAAACCAAAAATATCCTCATCGAGGCCGCCTGGTTCGACCCCGCCACCGTCCGCCGCAGCTCCCGCCGCCATCTCCTCCACACCGACGCCTCCCACCGCTTCGAGCGCGGCGCCGACTTCAACGCCGCCCCTGTCGCCAACGCCCTGGTCGCCCAACTCATCCTCCAATCCGGCGGAAAAATTGAAGGCGAACTCATCGACGTCATCGACCCCGAGGTAGCCGCAAAGACCGCCAACCGACCCACCATCGAGCTCTCCGTAAAACAAGTCCAGCGCCACCTCGGCACGACCATCGACCCCGCCGGCATCACCGGCGAAATCGTCGCCCGCTACCTCTCCTCGCTCGGCTGCGAACTCGTCCTCCACGGAATCGACATCTACCTCACGAAGCTTCCGTCCTGGCGTCTCGACCTCGAGCGCGAGATCGACCTCGTCGAAGAGGTAGCCCGCGTCTACGGCTACAACGGCTTCGCCAACACCATCCCCGCGCCACTCCCAGTCATCGCCAATCCCGTCGCCGCAAAAGAGGCCGCCGTCCGCACCCGCCTCCTCGCCCTCGGTTTCAGCGAGTCCATCTCCAGCACCTTCGCCAGCCAGCAAGACTCCGACCTCTTTTATTCAAGCGACAATCCGGGTGCCCCATCTTCGCGGCCGCTTCTGGCCGCTAAGGTGGGCAATCGCGACAGCGATCCGCCTTCTTCCAACCCCGCGAAGAACACCCCAGTCCCCATGGAAAACCCCCTCTCCGAGGAAGCCTCCCTCCTGCGCCCGTCGCTGGTCCCCGGCATGGTCACCATGCTCAGCCACAACCTCAACCGCGACGTAAAAGAAGTCCGCCTCTTCGAGCAAGGCCAGACCTTCACCGGCACCATCCCCGCCGACGCCGCTCACATCGCCGACGTCCACGAAACCCCCTCACTCTCCCTCGGCCTCACCACCGCAACCCCGCAGGCCACCCGCCTCTACACCGCTCCAGACGCCCCATTCTTCGAGCTCAAGGGAGTCATCGAATCCCTCCTCTCTCTCTTCAGCCCAACCGGAGGCTTCGCCGCCATCACCTTCACCCCTGAGGCCCCAGCATGGCTCCAACCCGGCCGCTCCGCCACTGTCCTCCTCAACAACAAGCCCATAGCCCACTTCGGCGAACTAGACCAAACCCAAGCCCAGCAGCGCAAACTCCGCCAGCCCGTTTACCTCGCCGAGCTGGACCTCGCCGCCCTCTACGACCTCCCGCTCAAAAAGGTCACAGCCCACGACCTCTCCCGCTACCAGGCCGTCGAGCGCGACTTCTCCTTCGTCTTCCCCGACTCCGTCCAGTGGCACACCATCTCCTCCGCCATCCACGCCCTCAGTATTCCTGAGTTGCAAAGCCTAAAACCCATCGAAGTCTGGCGCGACGAGAAGAAGCACCCCGGCGTCTACTCCCACCTGCTCCGCACAGTCTTCCAATCCCACGACCGCACTCTACGCGACGAAGACCTAACCACCTGGTCCACCCAAATCGTCCAAACCCTAACCACCCTGGGCGGAACCCAACGCGCCTAGACACCACCGGTGTCTAGGTTGTTGCTTTGCCCCTGCGCGCTTTTGGTCGTTGCAGCGCTTTCTGTCGCTGCTGACCATGAGCCGCCGAAGGGGAGATCTGTCTGTTGTCTTCGTTGTTCTCATCCTAGACCACCTCAAGTCAGGGGTGCCCCATTCATCGCGGTCTCATCGCGATGGGTGGGAATGTAATCCTCTTCCCAGCCAGCTTTTGCCTTCGTTTTTGCCTTTGTCGTTGCTTGTCATTCTGAGCGAAAGCGAAGAACCCCCGCATTTCCGAGGGGAGCGAAGCGACCCGAGCCCAAAAAAACAAATCCCAAAAAACTGCAAAATCCACAGCCCCCAAAAACCACCCATCAACAAACCATCTTTACCAGACAATTCACCACACCCTGTCCACGAAAAAACCACGTTTACCGCCCATATTTCGCAAAAAACCCCTCAAAAAACCACACCAAAAAAATAGCAAACAAAATCGCGCACCAACCCAGATTCCCCCCGGATAAAATCCACCACCGCGACGTCTATACTCCAAAAGTATGAGCACATCCACCATCAGCGTCGACGAGTTCCAGGCGCTAGAGCAAAAAGTCCTTCGCGCCGTAGAGATCGTCAAGCAGGAGCGCGAAGCCCGCGCCAAAGCCGAGGCCGAAACCGCCTCCCTCCGCGAGCAGCTCGAGTTCCAGACCCTCCTCGCCACCGAAGCCCAGGCCTCGATCACCACCCTCAACAAAGAGCGCGACGGTGTCCGCCAGCGTGTCGAAAAGATGCTTCAGCAGATGGACGATCTCCTCTAAAATCAACAGATAGGAGACACATGGAACAGACTCTCGAAGCACCGGTAGAACCCCAGTCCATCGCCGTAGAAATCTACGACCAGGTCTACCACCTCCGCGGCACCGACCACGCCTACATCGAGCGTCTCGCTCAGGTTGTAGACGCCAAGATGCGCGCTGTCTCCGCCCACGGCAACACCGTCGACTCGCTTCGCGTAGCCGTCCTCGCCGCGCTCAACATTGCCGACGAGCTATGCGCCGTTCGCCAGCGTTATGAGCAACTTGCGGGCACCATTCAAAACTCGCAGACCACCATCCGCTCCCGCGCCGGCAACCTCTCCCACATGCTCGACGAGATCCTCGACGACCGCAAAGTAGGTTAGCCCCTTCTTTCGTTAGCTCCCAAGCCGCCGGCGCCACCACCCACCCGTTGCAGTCGGCAACTAACCCTCTTAACCCGTAAAATTCCGGCATGTATATCCCCAAAGCCTTTGAAGAGACCCGACTGCCGATCCTGCACGATCTCATCGAAGCGCGCCCCTTTGCCTCTCTCGTCACCATGGGATCTTCAGGCCTTTTCGCCTCGCATATCCCTATGGTTCTTGATCGCAATGCTGGAACCAACGGCCTCCTGAGATGCCACCTCTCCCGCGCAAACAACCAGTGGCGCGACTTCTCTCCAACAGTCGAAGCCCTCGCAATCTTCTCCGGTCCGCATCACTACATCACCCCCACCTGGTATCCCGAAAAGCAAGATACTGGCAAGGTCGTTCCCACCTGGAACTACGCGGTTGTCCACGCCTACGGCCATCTCAAGGTCATCGAAGACCCCGCGTGGCTCCTGACAAACGTTCAGGCCCTCACCGGCATCCACGAGGCCGCATCTCCTGCTCCCTGGCACGTTACGGACGCTCCCGCCGACTATATCGCGTCGCAGATCAAGGGCATCGTCGGGATCGAGTTCTCCATCGAACGTCTTGAAGGCAAATGGAAGGTCAGCCAGAACCGTTCTGACCGCGATCGAATCGGAGTCTCCGAAGGTCTGGAACGTCTCGATACCAACGAGAGTCTGGCAATGAAGAACCTTGTCGATCGATCACGCCGCTAACCCACCTTTCCTGCCCAACTTGCAATCACACCCCCGCACAGGTAGCATCCAACCTAAGAGACCGGCCTGCTAAGCAGGTACGCGATCCACGCTGGTTGAACCAACATTCATTGAACAGGGGCCTGGCTCGTATATATGGTTCGGTGCGCAGTGTCCGCCAGTCCGGAATGCCTAAAGAACCACGGCAGGGTCCCGCCGTCTTAGGACGGGTTCACCAGCGCTTCGTCGTACGGCCCCGTGGGTCGGTTTTCTTGCTTTAGCTTCGATTTCTTCGATTCATCGACCGTTCTCTTCCTTGCACCCCTATATCCTCCACTTCGGCAGCGTCTTCCTCCCTACCTTCGGCGTTCTCGCTGCGGTGGGTCTTATGGCTGCGCTCTTCCTCAGCCTTCGCACTGCCGTCAGGGTAGGCCTCAACCCGGACAAACTCTGGAACGCCGGACTCTTCGCCATTCTCTCGGCCTTCGTTCTCTCCCGTCTGCTCCTTGTCCTTACAAACCTGCAAACCTTCCTGGCCTATCCCGTCCTTCTTCTCACCGTACCCTCCCTCACGGCACTAGGTCTTCTTCTTACGGCCATCGCGACCTTGATTTACCTCCGCCTCCGCAACCTGCCTCTTCTGAGAACTCTGGATGCCTGGGCCCCCTGCGCCACCCTTACCTGGACCTTCCTTGCTCTTGGTCACTTCGCCGAAGGCGCCGACCCTGGCCTCCCCACAACACTTCCCTGGGGAATCGCCATCCCACCCGACACCGCCCCCCGTCTCCACCCGATTTCGCTCTACGCCGCGATAGCCGCCCTGCTCATCACCGTAGGCCTGCTCCGGTTTCTTTCACCTGGCCGCATCCCAGGAGAGACGTTCGCCTCCGCCCTCGCCGCATCAGGCGTCGCTCAGTTCCTCATAACCTTCCTGCGTCAGCCCAATCCCTATCCGGTTCCCCTTGGCAACGTTCTCGATCCAATCCAATGGATCTCACTTGGCATGATCGCTATCGCCGGCCTTATCTCAATGACATCCCGAAAGCTGGTCCCCCATGCCGTCTAAAAACATGCTCCCCAAGGGCCAGCGCCGCCGCACCGTAAAGCACGAATACCGCGCCACCCGCGGCGTCGACGAGCCAACCCCTCCGCCCATTCCGGTTCTGGACGTCGACTTCGACGATGACGCCGAAGACCATATCCACACCTTTACCGCCGATCCCGCCGCCGCCAACCTGCGCCTGGACCAGTACCTCGCCCAGGCCATTCCCGACATCAGCCGCGCCCGCGTCCAGCTCCTCATCGAGAACGGTCAGGTCCGTGTCGACGGCCATACTGCGAAAGCCCAAGCAGAAGCTCCACGGCGGCGAATCCATCGAGATCGAAGGCGCTACCCCATCCGCCCCCGCTCCACGCCGAGGCCGAAGACATTCCGCTCGAGGTTCTCTACGAAGACGATTATCTGGCTGTTATCAACAAGCCCGCCGGCATGATGGTCCACGCCGGCTCAGGCGCGACCGACGACGCCCGTAACCGCGGCACCCTCGTCAACGCTCTCCTCTACCACTTCAACCATCTCTCCGACGTCGGCGGCGACCTTCGCCCCGGTATCGTGCATCGTCTCGACAAGCAGACCAGCGGTATCATCCTCGTGGCTAAAGACGACAGCACCCACCGCAAGCTCGGCGACATGTTCTCCCGCCGCCAGGTCGCTAAAACCTACATCGCCCTGGTCCACGGCAACGTAGCCAAGGACAACACCACCGTCACTCTTCCTATCGCCCGCGACCTTATTCGGCGCACCCGCATGACGACGCGCCGGGCCGACGGACGTTCCGCAATCTCACACGTCAAAGTACTTGAACGTATCCAATCTGCCTATGGTGCCTTTACGCTCGTCGAGGTCCGCATTGAAACCGGCCGCACTCACCAGATCCGCGTCCACATGCAGTCCCTTGGCCATCCCGTCGTTGGCGATACCCTCTATGGAGCACCCCATGTCATCCCCGGTCTCGCCACGGAACTCAATCTGGACCGAAATTTTCTTCATGCCGCGCACCTCTCCTTTGCTCATCCCAAAACCAATAAAGCAATGGACATCGATGCTCCTCTTCCCCCCATCCTTCAATCCTTTCTCGCAGCAATCCGTGCCGATTAGCGGACAATTTGAGTAAAATGAACCCAGTGACTGCAAATAAGCGAACGAACCGTATGCCCCGTCTGTACCCTTTGGCTCTTCTCCCACTCGCCATGGTGTTTACCGCGCCGCTGCCCGGACAGACACCGACCCAGCAGCCTGCGATCACGCCCCAGGGCAAGCCGGCCGTGTCTCAACCAGCGGCCCAGAATACGCCGTCTGCTGCGCCTCAGCAGACGCCCGCGGCGCCCTTGGAGGACGAACCCATCACGACCATCAAGGTCCAGGTCAACGAGGTCAACCTCGTCTTCACCGTGACGGACAAAAAGGGTCGCTTCATCACTGGCCTTAAGCGCGAGAACTTCGGTCTCCTCGATGACCAGCGTCCCCCCGTCGCCGTCCTACGCTTCACCCAGCAGACGAATCTTCCGTTGCGCGTCGGAATCATGCTCGACACCTCAAGCTCCATCCGCCAGCGCTTCCAGTTCGAACAGGACTCTGCCATCGAGTTTCTCCTCCAGGTCCTCCATCGCAACGATCGCGCCTTCGTCGAAGGCTTCGACATTTCGACTGACGTAGAGCAGGGTTTCACCAACAACATCGACCTTCTCAATCAAGGGATTCGCAGGCTTCGGCCAGGCGGCGGCACGGCGCTGTTCGACGCACTTTACAAGACCTGCCAGTCCCAGATGCTGACGCTGAACGAACAAGAATCAGTACGCCGCGCGCTCATCCTTGTCTCAGACGGTGATGACAACTACAGCCGCGCGCAGGAGTCCGACGCCATCAAGATGTGTCAACGCGCCGAGACCATCGTCTACACCATCAGTACCAACATCAGCCCCAGCAGAGACAAGGGCGACGAGGTTCTTCGCGCTATCTCCGAGGCCACGGGTGGTCAGGCCTTCTATCCCACTCGCATTGAGGATGTAGCGATCGGCTTCCGGAATATCGAAGAGGAGCTTCGGAGCCAGTATCTCCTCGTCTACAGGCCAGCGGACTTGAAGCAGGATGGAGCCTTCCGCACCATCTATCTGCACGCGCTCGACGAGCGATACCACGTCCGTGCCCAAAAGGGTTACTTCGCACCCCGGCCACCACAGTAAAGTCGGCAGAAACTAGAGATACAACGAATCCCACCTGAGCGATATACCAGGTGGGATTTGTCCTTTTGCTCGCACGAATCGAGTAACTATCGCAGCGAATCGGTGTCTAAGAAGGCAGAGGCGTTTTGCAAATGATTCGTTCTTCTCTCCTTGCCATTGCGTTGGCCATTGCTGTTCCCCTCGCATCCGCGCAGCAGCCCGCAGGTATTACCCAGACGCTGAGCGATCTCGCCGATCAGCCCGCCACGCATGTCTCTTTTACCTTCGATCGCTCCATGCTCAGCTATGCCACCAGCTTTATCGACAATGGTAACGTTGACGTCAAACGAGCCGCGAAAGCATTGAATAGCATCACCGTCGACACGTACCGCTACCAGCGGCCCGCCTTCTACACGCCCGAGGCCATGAGCTCCATCATCAAAACCTA
This sequence comes from uncultured Acidobacteriaceae bacterium, assembly GCA_963831665.1. GTDB lineage: Bacteria > Acidobacteriota > Terriglobia > Terriglobales > Acidobacteriaceae > Edaphobacter. Next base: position 521,159 of record CAWHRG010000002.1, read on the forward strand.
CCAAGCCGCCGGATGGAAGCATCTCGTCAACGCCAACGCTACACCGGCCTCAAGCGCCCAACCCCATAGCGCAATTACTGACCTCTGGTTGCACTTCAACGGCGCCGAGATCGACGACGTGACCGTCCTCGTCCGCGCCCCTCGCGACATGAACCTTATCCAGGTCTCAGGAGCGCTCCGTCCTCTCGATTTGATTCACCTCAGCGGCCACTTCGGCATCCCCAAAGTCGACCCCAACGCCGTCATGGTCCCCGCCCCAGAAGACAAATAGCGGAAAACTAGAACTCAGTACTGCTCCACTCGCTGCAGCAGCGCCAGCTTCCGCTCAGGAGGCAGAAAACTAGCCTCCACCGCGTTCGCCGCCAGCTCCCGCATCTGCTCCAACGAGAACTCGAACCGCTCTTGCACCAGAATGTATTCGCCCAACAGATTGCTTCCAAACATCGGCGGATCGTCCGAGTTGATCGTGACCATCAATCCCGACTCAAAATAAAACTTCACCGGATGCTCATCCAGCCCTTTGCAACATCCCGTCTTGATGTTGCTTGTCACATTCAGCTCCAGCGGAATCTGTTTTTGTGCCAGCACATCAAGCAAATCCGCGTCATGCTGGGCCGAAAGAGCATGACCTACCCGTTCCGCGCCAATATTGATCGCCGACCAAATACTCTCCGGTCCAATCGTCTCGCCTGCATGCGCTGTCAGCCGTAATCCCGACGCTTTGGCCTCCGCATACGACTCCCGAAACAGGTCCGCGCTGCCCCTGGCTTCATCTCCCCCAATCCCAATCCCAACAATGCTCGGATAGAGCTTCCGGAGCTCTGCCGCTTTACGAAACACCTTTGCCGCCTCCTCTGCGCCAAAGTGCCGCACGGCATCGATCAGCCAATAAACGGTCGTGCCGAAATCCTTCTCGCCCCGAACTCTGCCACGCTCAATCGCTTCAACATAGGGCTCGACCTCGGCATTCTTCCAGTAGTAGATAATCCCGAACGAGATATACACCTCGGCGTGCACCACACCCTGCGCTGCCAGGTCCCGAACCATGTTGTAGGTAATGAGCTCGTAGTCATCCGGCCCTTTCAGCCGGGATGAGACCGCTTTGAATGAGTCCATAAAGCCCAGAAAATTTTCATAAACATAGAGCGCTTTCGCAGCCTCTGCCGTCAGTGGCTCCGGATCGTGGCGTCTGCTCAGCTCCAGCAAGGTCTCCGGCTGAATCGTCCCCTCAAGATGCAGGTGCAACTCCACCTTTGGTAGCCCTCGCAACCACTCAACGATATCGATCTCTTCTTTTCGAGCCATCGTTATAGTCTTTCATGAACTTACGCTGGAAACAGAATTTTCAACTCGATCGAGACGACTCCCAGAGCGCACCACCACCTCGGAACCTTCTGCCAGCAGCAGACTGTCAGGTTGCCGGTTGTTCAACGCAGAAAAGCCCGAACCATATACCTGTTCGAAATCCACGTTGATCATATATTCATCGACCGGATAGATTTGCCAGCGCGGATGCAAGACCTCATACTCTGACGTCCCTCCATCCCGCAGCTTGGTGTAGCCCCAATAGTGCTCGGTAAAGAACTCTTCTTCGCTGTCAGACTTTATGTGTTGTGGTTCGGACGAGGCAGATACTCTCATTTCATGCCAGAGACTTCTATTGTGCCAACGATAGGCCACGGAGAGACTGGAATCGGTGCGCAACCACTCGTGCTTCATTCGCACTGTCGCATAATTCTCTTCATAAAAGGTCTTTGCGACAAAGCTCAAAGCAAAACGAGGCACAAGCTCTTTGATAAAGACGACGCCTCGTCTCTTCAATCCCGTCTCATCGATGCGACGCACATAGAACCGGAGATTGACCTCTTCAAATTGAACGTGGAATGGAACGCGAAATCCCTTCAGTCGTGTCTCTTGAAAAAGGAAGCCGACCAGGCTCACGTAACATCTGCCGTTATAGAAATCCAATTCAGTACCGTGCGGCAAATAGCGACTGAGCAGATTGTCTGATACGGCATAATTCGCCATGATCAGTTTGCGCCATTCGGCTGTGAGGAAAGTTTTTGCCATGTTGAAGGCACATTCAACTCAGCTACGATAGAACTCACTCCGCTTCCGGCTATAAAACACATAGATCACCAGGCCCACCAGCAGCCATGTAAAGAACCGTAGCCAGGTTTTCGCAGGCAAACCCGCCATCAGCACCACGCAGAATAATACCGAGAGTACCGGAATCACTGGACCAAACGGTACCCTGAACCCACGATGCCGCGCTGGCTCTTTGTAACGCAGCACAACTACGCCGATCGACACCAGAACAAACGCAAACAGTGTCCCGATGTTCGACATCTCCGCAAATGTACCTACGTCAAATAGCCCCGCAGGGATAGCGACCAACACTCCAGCAACCCAGGTTGCAAACGCAGGCGTTCTGAACTTCGGATGCACCTTGCTGAACGCCGAAGGCAATAGGCGGTCGCGCGACATAGCAAACCAGACCCTCGCCTGCCCCAGCTGAAACACCAGGATCGACGAGATCATTCCCAAAAGCGCGCCTATCAGCACCGCCAGCCGGACCCAATGCAGGCTATGTCCTCCCGGCGTCAGTGAAACCCGCTTCAAAGCATTCACCACAGGAGCGCCATCGCCCATCACGCTCTGCCATGGCACCATTCCGGTCAGCACCATCGCCACGCCGATATAGAGGATCGTACAGACCACCAGCGTCGCCAGAATTCCGGTCGGTACATCCTTCTGTGGATTCTTGCACTCTTCGCTGGCTGTCGAAACAGAATCGAATCCAATATAGGTAAAAAAGATGATCGACCCGCCCGCCAGCACACCGCTCCATCCATTCGGAGAGAACGGAACGTAGTTGCCCGGATGGATAAAGCTGATCCCGAAGAAGATGAAGACCAGGATCGCCGCGACCTTCACCAGCACCATGATGTTGTTCGTTCGGGCCGACTCGCGAATGCCCCGTACCAGCACAACCGTCAGCAGCAGCACAACCAGAAACGCAGGAATATTGAACCCCGCGTGCCAGCCGGTTCCGTAGATGTCATGCCCTTGCAGATCCTGCAAACCCAGCGGCAGATAAGCAGGCGAAAGCCACTTCGGCGAAAGATGCAGCCCCAGCCAGTCCAGCAGGTCCACCACGTGCGCCGCAAATCCGACGCTCACGCTCATATTGCTGAAGGCATATTCGAGGATGAGGTCCCAACCGATCACCCATGCCACCAGCTCGCCCAGAGTCGCATACGTATAGGTATAAGCCGACCCCGCAATCGGGATCATGCTTGCTAGTTCCGCATAACAAAGCCCTGTCAGCGCACAGACAATCGCCACCAGAACCAGCGAAAGCGCGAGAGCTGGACCAGCGCCGGGCCTTCCCGAGATCGCTCCATGATGGAGCAGCAGATCGATCACAGGTGAATCCGCCCACGTCGCCGAAGCAGCGGGATTTCCGCCGATGGCGACTCCAATGACGGTAAAGATTCCCGACCCAATGACCGCGCCAACTCCAAGCGCCGTCAGCGAAACCGGCCCCAGCGTCTTCTTCAACGCGTGCTCGGGCCGCTCCGATTCAGAGATCAGTTTGTCGATCGACTTCGTTGCAAAGATTTGCCTGCCCAGCGCGTACGCTCCTCAAACAGAATTGGTGCGGTCGTCCCGCTTCACAAGACATCTTGAGTTGAAATCTAGATAGGAGGAGCTTACTCCCTGAGCGGAGACTTTTGGACTACCAATGCAGCGGGAGCTACATTAGTACTTCGCTCCGCTCAGAGAGCGTCGTGCATTACCGGTTACCGCTTGCTCTGACCGCGAGAAGCTTTCTTGATCTTTGCCTTGTTCTCGCCACGAGCGCCTGTACGCGGTGCTTTGGGAGCCGCCTTCTTGCGTGCCGTCCGCTTTACCTTCTTGCGCTCTTCTTTATCTGTAATGCTCTTTGTATTTGCCATGTACTTTGCCAATCTTTCTTAGTCTGCGATTTTCGGAACTTAGAGGCGCTCCAACTGGGCAAACTTCTCCACCAGCTTCTTCACGCCATGCTGTTGAAATTGTACTGTAATCTTCGCGTCATCCCCATCTCCTTCGCGACGAAACACGATTCCTTCCCCATACTTTGGGTGCTTGACCCGCACTCCCTGCTTCAGTCCGGTCTTACCCGTGGGCTCAGGAATATCCAGCTTTGGCCGCGAAACCTTCTGTCCACGAGCGGCAAAGAAGCTCGCGATATTGTCGATGGACCCACTTCCAGCCCCGCCCCCAGCCGCCTTTCCGCCAAACTTAGCCCTACTGCCCGCATCGCCCGACGATGCACTCTGATCCTCGTCCTCATAGCTATAGTGCCTCTCTCCAGCCTCAGCATTCGCCCCGGCACCATACCGGTTTGCCTTTGGATAAGGCGTCGAATAAAGCCCCCCGCGCCCGGACCCGTAACCATACTCCGACCCGGAAAACTGAGGCCGCGCCGCCGGACTCCCAAGGTCCTCAACCAAACGGCTCGGCACCTCCTCCAGAAACCGCGAAGCAATGCTCTGCTCGGGCATATCGTTCCCATACCGCCGCCGGTACCGAGCCCTCGTCATCACCAGCGTATCCATGGCACGCGTCATTCCCACGTAGCAGAGCCGTCGTTCCTCCTCCAGCCCAGCCGGTTCCATAATCGTCCGCGCACTCGGAAACAGCCCCTCCTCCATTCCCGTCAGGAACACCAGCGGAAACTCCAGGCCCTTAGCCGCATGAAGCGTCATCAGTGTCACCCGAGCCTCTTCGCTATAGCTGTCCGCATCGCTCACCAGCGCAGCATGGTCGAGAAATTCATGCAACGTCTCCCCACGCTCCTGCGCATCTTGCGCAGCATTAGCCAATTCCTTCAAGTTCTCAATCCGCGAAAAGCTCTCAGGCGTAGCTTCTTCCTCCAGCGACCGGATATACCCACTCCGGTCATTCAAAAACTTAATCAACTCCGGCAGAGTAGCCGGGTCACCAGGCTTCCGAAACGCAGGCTTCTCATCCTGCATCTTGATCTCCGCCGCCCGCTCCATCGTTATCCCGGCAGACTTCTTCAACACCACCGGAGCAAACGGATTGAAGCTCGCCGCATCGATCCCATGCAAAGTATCGGAGTCAGTGGAGTTCTCCGCAGCAATCGTCGAAATCTCTTCACTCGGTCCAAAATCAAATCCAAAATTAAAGCTAGTGTCGAACGAAGTATTCGCTTCAGCGGCCTCTTCAAGTGGCTCTTCCGGCGAATCATTGCCAGGCGCTCCAACATCGAACGAAGTATCCAAGTCAGAAGAATTCTCCGCAACATCCGCGCTCAACTTCTCTGCAAACTCCGGCCCCAGCATCGCACGCGCGTCCTCAATCAACCGCTTGAAGCTTCCTAACGCAGACAGCGCCCGCGGAGGCAACAGCTTATCTTCAATCGCTTTGCCGATCGCATCCCACGTACTCATCCCTGAAGCAAGCGCCATCCGCTCCAGCGTCTCCATCGTAGTCTTGCCAATCCCTCGCGGTGGCGAATTGACCACACGGTTCAGCGCAATCGAGTCATGCAGATTCTGCACCAGCTTCAGGTAGCTCAGAATGTCCTTCACCTCAGCCCGGTCATAGAAACTGAAGCCTCCCACCATGTGGTACTGGATTCCATACCGCCGCAACGACTCTTCCACCAATCGCGACTGAGAGTTCGTCCTATACAGAACCGCACATCGCGGCGTGTCCTCCTGCGCTCCCGCCTCACGCAGATACTTCTGAATGCGGTCCGCCACAAACAGCGCTTCATTCTCGCCATCAGGAGCCTCATAGTATCCAATCAGGCTTCCGCCCTCACGCGCCGTCCAGAGATTCTTGCCCTTGCGCTGAGTATTCTGCGCAACCACAGCCCCAGCACCCTCCAGAATCACCTGCGTCGATCGATAGTTCTGCTCCAGGCGAATTGTCTTCACATCAGGAAAGTCTTTCTCAAAATCGAGAATGTTCTTAATATCAGCGCCGCGCCAGCTATAGATCGACTGGTCTTCATCGCCCACTACGCAGATGTTTCCATGCGATCCAGCCAGCAGCTTCATCAACTCATACTGCGGACGGTTCGTATCCTGATACTCATCAATCATCACGTATCTGTAACGACGGTTGTATCTCTCTCTTACCTCAGCGCTCGACTTTAATAGTCGCACCGTCTCCAGCAGCAGATCGTCAAAGTCCAAAGCATTCGCCTTAAACAACTCCTTCTTATAGATCTCGAAGATGTGCGCAATCTTCTCCTCCATCGGATTCGTCGAAGCGAGAAAATATTCCTGTGCATCGATCATGTGGTTCTTCGCCCACGAGATTCGTCCCAGCGCAACCCTTGGCTTCAGACTCTTGTCATCAATCGCCAACCGCTTTAATGCAGCCTTCACCACGGCCTGCTGATCGGTCTCGTCATAGATTGCAAATGTCTTCGTCAACCCCACACCGTTCACACGCAGTGCTTCAATGTCTCGTCGCAGTACACGCACACAAAAGCTGTGAAACGTAGACAGCATTGGCTTAGCCAACGAGCTATGGCCCAGAATCTTATCGACGCGCTCGGCCATCTCCTTGGCCGCTTTATTCGTAAACGTCACCGCCAGAATCGAGTCCGCAGCAATTCCGCGCTCCTGTATCAGGTAAGCGATCCGATGCGTAATCACCCGTGTCTTGCCACTACCGGCCCCGGCTAGCAGAAGAACCGGTCCATCCACCGACGTGATGCCGTCCTGCTGCTGAGGATTCATATTTTCTAAAAGTTGACTCAACTCAATACACACTCCATCTACTATCTTAAGCGTCGATCCTGTGAGCCACCTAATCGTGCAGGCTCTCGTCCCAAATCTTCAACATCTCATCCCATCTTTATCCTCTCCGTCACATTGACGATCGTATTTCACGCAACGTCAACGTTTCTGCGGAACCTTCTTCGTCTAAGCCTCGTACTATCCCTCAACGTTGAGCTCTCTGAACCATGGCAGAGAACCCCTCGTTGAAATCTATAACGCTGGGAGTTATCCATGAAACGACTCAACTCGCTCGCTGTTACCGTCGTTGCCATATCTCTACTTGCGCCGTCGGCTGCCTTTGCGGCGCCGGCCCGCATGAATACTCCTGCAAACGCAATGTTCACTAAAACGAAGACAATTCATTTCAAGCTTCTCAATGACTCAAGCTCTGCCATGGAATTTAAAGTCGGCGACAGTGTTGTTAAGCTCGATGCCGGTAAATCACTCATGGTCAATCTTCCCATCGGCGCACGTGTCATATGTAGTAGCGCCACCCCGCTTCATGAGTCTGGTTCCGTCATCGCTGAGGTTACAGATTCGCTAAATGGAGCTATCGTTCACGTCAAATAAACCGTCGTGCTGTTCGCTGAGTATCAAACGCAGTGATTGGCATGCTTCGAACCTCTCGACCGCGCTCACGGAACAGCGGTCGCTATCTTCGGTCGCAATTAAAACTCAGGAGCTGTCATGAAATCTCGCAATCTTGTTATTACTGTCGCAGTTGTCGCAGCTATGGTCACCCCGCATATCGTTTATGCAACACCCGTAAACTTTCACGCGCCTCTCAATGCGATGTTCGCGAAAGAAAAGACAGTGAAGCTCAGCCTGAAGAACGGCTCTTCCTCTTCTGTTGAAGTGAAGGTCGGCGAAGAGGTCATGACGCTGACCGCCGGTCAGGCCGTTAATCTCAATCTGCCTGTCGGAACACGCATCGTTGCCAACACAGATACCGCCACAGTAAAAGCAGGTACGCTCATCGCCCAGGTATCGAAGGAACTGAGCGGATCAGTCGTCACTCTCAAGTAGTCCCAAATCCAGAGTTGCTGGCTGGGTGGTGATACCAGGACGCGTTTACAAGTTGTAAAGGCGTCTTGGTATCCTCATCTCAGATGATTCAGAACATAGCCGTCTTCTGTGCTTCAGCCAACGGAACCAATCCCGTCTACCGCGAAGCAGCCGAAAAACTCGGCCGCACTCTCGCCGAAAGAGGCATCGGCCTTATCTACGGCGGAGCCACCGTTGGCCTAATGTCTGCTGTAGCCGAGTCATGCCTTGCCGCCGGAGGCCGCGTTGTAGGCGTCATCCCGGAGGTGCTCGTCGATCTCGAGGTCGCCCATCACGGCATCACAGAACTCCACATAACCGACACCATGCACACCCGCAAGGCTCTCATGGGCGAAAAGTCAGACGCCTTCCTCATCCTTCCCGGTGGCTTCGGAACCTTCGAAGAGATGTTCGAAGTCCTCGCATGGCAGACCCTCAAGCTTCACCAGAAGCCCATCCTGCTGCTCAACATCAACGGCTTCTACGACCCGCTCCTCGCCTTCCTCGATCACTGCGTATCTGAAGGCATGCTCAAACCGAAGAGTCGACAGATTCTCCTCGTCGCGAACACTGTTGAAGAAGCGCTCGCACAACTGTGCGCCTGACGCTATCCATTCATGCATAACTACGCAATTAAGACTGCCTGACGCAGACTCTGTGCGATCCCATCCCAAAGCGCCAGGCGCGCCTTCAACGCAGTCTCCGCTGCTTCTGAGGCCTCCTGCCACTTTGCACCATCAGTCCCACAGAGCTCGCTGATCATCCTCAGCGCCATCGGCCCATGCTCGTCGCCATCCACCTCGATATGCCGCTCCAAATACCACCGCAGCGTCTGCAGCCGTCCTGATAATCTCTCGTCCTGATCGCGAATAAACCCGCGAAACATATCCGGAATCAGGTCTTCGCGGCCGAAGGTAAACGCCGCTGCAATTTCATGCAGCTTCCCTCGTTCAATGCACTCGAACGTACCTTGTACAAAATGCTGCGCCGCAGCAGGGGCGCCGCTTCGAGTCAGCGCACTCGCCCATCCCCGTCCATCTTCCAGTCCGCTCATTAGATTGTCGATGGCGAACGTATCGGCTCCACACTCCTGCATCGCCAGTCGATACAGTTCGAAGTGGCTCACAGCCCGTCCCCGGTACAAGTCGCTCTCTTCTCCCAGAACAATCTCATTCACGAGTCGCCGACTCTCCGGAAATTTACTCGGCGTCCAAGGCACGTCGATGCACGTAACTCCCCTCTGCAGCGCTTTGAGCAGCGACATAAAGTCCCAAACCGCAAACACATGCGACTCCATAAAAATATGCAGATCATCAATCGTCTCCATTGCCGCATACAGTCGATGTCCCGCCAGCCCTGCGTACAAAGGCCGCAGCCGCTCGGAGAGCATCTGCAACTCTTCACTCTGTCTTGTTCCCGTCATTACTCTTTCACCTTCTCGACACACACATCACATTGACAAACCCGCCGCAAATACTCCCACGAGTAGATCCCACTCTCATGACCATCCGTCCACTTGAACTTCAGCGCATACTTACCCACAGGAATCGCCTCCAGCGGTCGCACCGGAGCTTCATACATCACCAACAATGTTTGAGGCTTAGTCTTCGCCACACCCACCGGCCGCCCCGTCTTGTCGCGCTCCTCATGGCACGTCGCACAAGGGCACGCATTCCGCAGCCACGCAAAATTCCACGCGCTGCGGTGCCCGTCCTTCCACTCGATCTCAACCCCCGTGCCCTCCGTCTTCATCACCCGAACCTTCTTCGGAGTCACTGCATCTTCCGGCAGACGCTCTTCTTCCGCCATCTCGCGATGCGCCTGTTCCGCGTTCACGATCCTGATTCCTTCATGGCTCATATATGAGTGACCTCTTTCATCGCCTCGCGGTCATAGCGAAGCTTCAGCACAAGTATGCTGAGCGACAGCACAAACGTCACAGCATTCGCCGCTACAACTGGCATCGAGTGCGACAGCAGGCCGTATGTTAACCACAACGCCGTTCCCATCGAGAAGACAGAAAACATTCCCAGCGAGATCTCCCTCGCCGAGCGCAGGCGCACTACACGAACCAACTGCGGCAGAAAAGCCACCGTAGTGCATGTAGCCGCGATGTAGCCAATAAAGTCGATCGTGTCCTGCCCTACCATCCATCCCTCCAGAAAATACGCGCGGCTGTAACATATGCGACAGACAAGCCGCCAGAACCATCTTCCATTCTATCGACTTCGATCCGGGTCCATCGATTTCGAACCAAATACAAGGAGGGAAGAGGCAAACGGCGAGCACTCATGTGCCTAAATCCATTCTTATCCGTAAAATCCGCGGTCGCACTTAAACCGGCATCGTCGGAGTAGCCTGAATCAACTTCCGCGTGTATTCATGAACCGGAGTATCGCAGACCTGCTCACACTCACCCAGTTCCACCAACCGTCCACGCTGCATCACAGCCACTCGATCGCACAGATATCGAACCAGCGGCATCGAGTGAGAGATAAACAAATAAGTCAGCCCATAACTGTGCTGCAGATCCCGCAGCAGATTCACCACCTGCGCCCCGACACTCACGTCCAGCGCACTCACTGGCTCATCCAACACCAGAAACTCCGGCCTCAACGCCAGCGCCCGCGCAATATTGATCCGTTGCCGCTGCCCTCCACTGAACTCATGCGGATACCGTTCCAGCGCCGACTCATCCAGACCCACCTCGACCAGCATCTCCACCAGTCGTTCCTTTGAAGCAGTGCTCCCCAAACCATGGATCGCAAACGGCTCCGCAAGAATCTCCCTCACTCGCATCCTTGGATTCAGCGCAGCGAAGGGATCCTGAAACACGATCTGCATCTTCCGTCGCATCTCCCTCATCTTGTTCGAACCGGCAGCCAGCAGATCCACGCCTCCATAGCGCACCTCTCCCGCCGTAGGCTCGATCAAACGCAGCAGCATCCGTGCCACCGTACTCTTGCCAGAGCCCGACTCGCCCACCAGCCCCATCGTCTCCCCGCGCCGAATTTCAAACGACACGTCGTTCACAACCCGCGCCCCCGCGCCATACTCCTTCACCAGCCCTCGCGCTTCCACCAGCAAATCCATCCCCATAGCCGGATGCTACCATCCTGAAACAGGGAGCAGATCTTGTCGACCCAATCCGTTACAAACCTCGCTGGTAAAACCGCCCTCGTCACTGGAGCCAGTGCTGGCATAGGTTGGGCAACAGCCATCGCTCTAGCCCGCCACGGAGCTAACCTCGTTGTTACTGCCCGCCGAGAAGAGCGCCTCCGCCAACTATGCGCAGAGATCAAATCCTTCGGCGCACAGGCCATCTATCACGCAGGCGATGCTGCTGAAGAGTCAACAGCACAACAAACAATCGCTCTCGCCATCGACACCTTCGGACATCTCGACATCCTCATCAACAACGCCGGAACAGGGAACTACAAGAACCTCGTCGACACCTCAGCCGAAGAATACGACGCACTCATGAACGCAAACATGCGCTCCGGCTTCCTTTTCTCGCGTTATGCCGCCCCTCACATGATCGAGCAGAAGAGCGGCACCATCCTCTTCATCTCATCCGTAGCGGGCCTACAGGGAGCACCCGGCGAATCCGTCTACTGTGCCACAAAGTTTGCTCAATCCGGATTCGCGCAGTCCCTCGACGCCGAACTTCGCAAACACAACATCAAGGTAGGCACTATCTTCCCTGGCGGCGTCAAAACTGAGTTCGCCATAGGACACGGTCGTACCGAAGAAAGCATTCGCAACTCAAAGATGATGGACCCCGCAGAAGTAGCCGAAGCCATCGTCTTTGCCTGCCTCCAACCACCCAATCTCCGTATCCAGCAAATGACCGTTCGCCATATGGGCTAATCGTCTCAGTCCATCTTCGGATGCAGCCGATGGAATCCGGTAGCCTCCTGATAAGCCCGCGCAAACGCAGCCAAACGAGCGTCTGAGTACAACCCACCTAAAAACGTAATCGACACTGGCGTTCCCGGTCCGCCCACATTCTCTGGATGCCCGTCTTCCGTATGATCTGGCAGCGGAGCATCCACTCCTCGAACTCCGTTCGGCACAATCACCGCCGGATGCCCTGTAAGGTTCGTCGCCGGAAGCTGCGCTCCATTGGAAGGCGTCACGATCACATCCGCTTCGGCAAACATCTTCGCCATCGCATCCATCGCCAACGTCCGCGCCCGTTGCGCCTGAATGTAATCCACAGCCGAATAGAACCGCGACACACGAAACAGATTCGGCCACTCCTGCGGCCCTTGCTCAGTCAGCAAAGCGTCGCGCCCACTTCGCGTCAACTCGTCGAACGCCGCCGCAGCCTCTGCTTCGAGCACCGGTGTAATGTCTCCAAAGTGATAGCCCGTTGGCATCTCCATCGGAATCATCTTGACTCCCATCTTCGCCAGAGCCTCTAAAGCACTCGCTCCATACTTCGCGTCATAGGAGCGTCTCTCAAAGTTCCGCTTCTGTCCCTCGGTCGCATTCGCCGGCGCGGTCGGAGCATCAAACTCATTCTTTAGATAACCGACACGCAGCTTCTTCCAATCAAACTCTGCGTCCCAGTTAAACGCCGCATCCTGCACGCTGCGATCATGCCCATCCGGCCCATAGATTGTGTTCATCACCAACGCACAATCCTCGACACTCCGGCAGATCGGGCCGATCTTATCCATCGTCCAGGTCAACGCCATCGCACCCGTTCGCGGAACAAATCCGAACGTAGGCCGCAACCCAGTTGCACCGCATCGAGTAGAAGGCGAAGAGATAGACCCCAGCGTCTCCGTTCCAATCGCAAATCCCACACAACCCGCGCCCACTGCCGAAGCCGATCCCGCCGAGGATCCTCCCGACGGCTGCTTCGCATTCCAGGGATTTCTCGTCATCCCACCAAACCAGATCGGCCCGCTCGCCAGCGCACCCATGCTCATCTTCGCCACCAGCACGGCACCCGCGGCATCCAGCCGCTCGACAACGGTCGCATTATAGTCAAAGCTCTGCTTTTCAAATCCTCCTGCGCCCCACGTAGTCGGATACCCTTTCACCGCCAGCAAATCCTTCGCTCCCCACGGAATTCCATGCAACGGCCCACGATATTTCCCAGCCGCAATCTCCTTATCCGCTACCGCAGCACTCGCGAGAGCCCGCTCCTCCGTTAGCGTAATCACAAAATGTAACCGTGGATTGTACTTTTTCAATCGCTCAAGATACATCTTCGTCAGCGCCGTCGAAGTCACCTTCTGTGCCTTTACCAATTCAGCCAATTCGCGCACCGAAGCAAACGCCAGATCCTCCGAACCTGCTGAAGCCAGCGCCGCCACATCCGGTGCCGCACTCATACGCATAGGCTTCCGTTCCGTATCCAGCTTCATTGCTGCGGGCACAGGATCGAACACAAAAGCAGGAGCCACACTATTCGGGATCTTCATCGTCCGAATCACAGCCACCGAATCCCGCTGTTTCGTCAGCCCCTCCAGCATCATCGTCCTTTGCTCAGCCGTCAGCGAAACCCCAGCAATGACAGCAGCCGCATCGATCATCTCAGGCGTAATCTTCGCCATCTCATGGGCATCAGCACCAGCAGGCTTCCCCGCACTCTGCGCCTGCGTCGCCATCCCGAACAAAACTCCCGGCAGCAGCGTCTGACCTAATCCCACCGCCGAACACACCCCAAGAAACCGCCGCCGCGACGTCATTGCAGAAGAAAACTGTTCGCTCATCCACGCATTATTGCACGGTCCAATATCTTCAAAACAAGAATGGCGCGTGGGATACGGCTTCGATCTCACGGCGTGAGCTCTAAAGAATTAATCAATAACAACAGGGGCAAATTTTCAACGAAAGAAGACAATTCTTTGACGCTTGTCTGACAACAAAGCCGTTTCCTCGCGCCTATCGTGAAACTGGGCCGAAAACTTCATGAATCCTCTTCATGAATGACCCAGGATGGTGACCATGGAAAATCCAATCAGCAATATCAAGCGTCTAGTAAACCGCCGTTCCTTTTTGAAGGGCGGAATTATGGCAGGTGGCGCAGCCACAGTTGGCGTCGGATTGTTAACGAATGGGGCCTTTGCACAAGAAGTAGACAATGGCAGCTTGCACGCCGGAGATGTTGCAATCCTTCGCTTTGTAGCAGCAGCCGAACTGCTTGAAACTGATCTCTGGCAGCAATATGCAGAGCTTGGAGGAGTGACCCTTGGGCCTGATGGAACCTCCATCACACAGAACAACTATCAACTCGCTCTTCAACATCTCGATGGCGACGGCTCGCAGTACATCACCAGCAACACCATCGACGAACTCAGCCACGCTACCTTCATCAACGCTTTTCTGGAGTCAAGAGGAGCGGACCCGGTTAATCTCGATGAGTTTCGCACCCTGCAGGGAAGCACCGCGACGGGAGCGCAAAACATTGGGCGTCTCACCAATCTCATGCATCTCAATGTAGATACAAGCTGGTACGTTCGCTACCGGAGCACTACGAATCCAGATTTCGGCGCGACGTTTCCGCAGGCGATAAACATCAATAATCGTCCTACTATCCCGGCCACCGATGCCGACATGCAGAACGCCAACCACATTCAGGCCATCGCAAATTCTGCAGCATTTCATTTCGCAGCAATCGAACAAGGCGGCACAAGTCTTTATGCAGCCATGAGCCAAAAAGTGAAGGGTCCGAATGTACTGAAAATCACTCTTGGCATCGGTGGAGACGAAATAGCTCACTTCCTTGAGTGGGTAGACTTTGCCGGTAACGCAGTGCAGGGCCCCCCATTCAACTTCGAAGGTTCCATGACGCCGGTGAATGACAAGGGCCTCAAGTTCCCCAACTTCGTTACCACTCCTCCCAACCCGTTATTAGAGCCCAACCTGATCTTCCCGGTCCCTTGTGAATTCATCAGCCCTAATCTCCCTCGTTGTGCTGTCATCCGACCGATCACCGATCCGGTGGGCGGTGCGATGGCTGCAGCCGCCGGACTTACCGCCAGCGGACTTTTCACTGGTCAAAGCAAAGCATTTTTCAAAGCCTTGGAAACTCTCGCCACTGCAGCCGATGCAGCTACTCGATAGCGGGTAGTTTCGGTCTGTATCGCATAAAAGCTGAGGCTCATCCCGTAACGGGATGAGCCCGAGCTATCAAACATAAGTTACTCCCGACATTAGAGCCTACCCAGACGCGAATCATTATTTCGAAGCGGATTCCGGTCCTGGAGACGCAAGTCCACCAGACGTCTGCGTTGTCTGCAGCAACCGATACCCATCGCGTGTTCGTATGTGATATTTCTGCATCTCTTTGCCGGCGAGCTTCACCGTAATCGCACGCCAGCCGTGGTTCGCATTCGGTTGGGGATAGTAGCTGATCGCATATAGGTGCGCCAGGTCCTCCCTGATCGAATTGAATGCTTGCTTCTCATCTCTCCAGTCCTTGGAGAAGTAGGCCTTGCCGCCCGTAGCTTTGCTCATGCGCTCAAAGACAGCAGCCGAGACAGGTTCTGTCTCAGCCTCCCGTGTACTGATCATGTAAATGATCGTTCCCGTCGATTGCGCCAACTCTGCAACATCTTCAGGAGGAACCAGACTGGCATTGTCCGGCCCGTTGGAAAAGACCACGATTGCCTTGCGCCCCGTCAACGGAGCGGCATCCTTGACCGTCATCAGGAGAGAGTTGTAAAGCGCCGCGTCGTCTCCGGCAACCGTGCTGCGAACGCCGCGCAAAACCTGATAACGGTCGGGCGTAAGCGTAGCTACTCGCGAGAGGTCACGGCTGTACGAATACAGCGCGACCTTACTCACACCTTCCAGGGAACGGATGAAATCAGCGATAGCATCCTGAGCGAACACAAATCCCCGGTACATATAGTTACTGGTGTCGAAAAGAATAAAAACATTGGACCCAATGACTTGCGAGCTCGTAATCGCCGCGTTTCCTGCGGAACTTGATGTTGCAGCGCCGGCAGCCGGCATCATGGGACTGCTGTTGGACGGCCCGGCCTCGATCAGCTTCCGAGTCGGTTCGTTCCCTTCTTCGAAGGTAGCGATCTTCTCTGGAATCTTGTCCTCGACAATCGTGAAGTCCTCGGGACGAAGGCCGCTGACGTAGTTCCCTTTGCGATCTGTTACAGCCACGCTAAGCTGCACCAGTACAACGTTCACATGTATCCGTGACGCATCATTCTGCGCCACAGCACCGCCGCCGCCGGAAAAGGGAAGGGTAGTTAACCAGAGCAACAGAAAATATCGCTTTGTCATAGATCCCCTATTGTGCGTTTCCATCTCTCACCGTCCGCTCTAACGATGTAGTGTTCACACCTGCTGGAACAGCTTTGCCGCGTCGAAGCTCGTCTCCGGTCTCTTGCATCGCGCGCAGCATCGCCGGCCAATCCTCCAGTTCCGTCGCGAAAATCTTTGCTGTCATCCGACGCGTCAGTTCAGGAACGAGTCGGTTCAGCATCACTGGCGAATAGCCCATCTCATCCGCCAGTCTGGCCCAGTACAGATTGCCCGACTCCCACGACTCGCCGAACAAGCGACTCGAATATCCTCCAAAAAAGGGAAACGGTTTTACATTCAGCAGCTCAAGCGTGTTTGTTCGAGCCAACGTCGGGTGAGGCACCCCGAAGTCTTTCGATATACGCTCAGAGCTGGCTTCTGCTGGTGCCCGGCGTAAAAGATCGTCGAGTTGCTGACCTGCCGGTCCCACACTCGCAGCCTCTCCAGGAAATCTTTTGCGGTACTCGGCGGCCAGATAGAAGGTCTCTGCCGGCATCATCCGCAACATCATTGTTGAGGGCGTTTCCGCCTGCGCCAGCGCCTGTTCCGTCTGTTCCAGCCGCCGCGGAGCCATGCGGTCAGACAGAATGACGATCACCTTTGTCCGTACTGCCGGGTCCTTTTCCGACGCGGTCAAAAGCTCCTCGCCTGCGCGTTGATAAAGCGCGACCGCATGAAGTTCGTTGGGACTTACCGTCCACCAGCGTGGAAGCGTTGCGCTCACCATAAGGTCTGGCACCAGTTCCTTCCAGACCAGGGCCTGAATGTTCTCCGGTGCAATAAAATCCTGTTCCGTCATTGCCAGCGCATAAGACAAGTCGGTCAGCGAGCCCATCAGATACGCTCCGCCGCCAGCAGGTGTGCCCACTCCAAGCAATACAGGAGCACGCCATGTTCGTTCCGGGGTGACCATGGATATGCCCGAGAAGTCATGTGCGCGCACAAACAGTGGATTGTTATGCAGAATCTGGGCGCCGGGCGGTTCATAGTAGGCGTAGTTCAAGCCCACCAGCGTATCTCTCAAAAACGGCGCAAGCTGGCCTCGAGCCGCATCCAGTTGCGCGCGGGAACCAGGATTCTTGATCACCTTCGACAGGTCCGTCTGCACCTGCAGCTCCGCGTGGTGGGTGCTGTAGATTCTCGGCGCCCAGTCAATCTTCTCGTTCTTCGTAAAGATCGCGCGTGGCATCTCGAACTCGCGAAGCTCTCCCGCCAGCGCCAGCATCTTCGCGTCTCCGGGATGCCCCTGCGACATCTCGTTGAAGCCATCGCCGAGCGCGAAGAGCGTATCGAGCGATACCAGCCGTTGATCGGTCAACACTGCTCGAATCCTGTCGGCCAGTTCAGCGTGAACGCGCTGGCCTTCCGCGCTGTCCTGGCGAGGGCCTGCCAGCATCTCGACGAGCTCATCCTGCGTGCTGTCCGCCTTGGCGCCCGCTGCAACCAATACCTCCCCCAGCGAGCGATGCGCGGCATCGAAGAGTTGGGTCGACGAAGAGATCTTCGCGAAAGGATCAATCATCTTCTGCCACGACGCATCCTGCACAGCACCTGGAATCTGTTCCTGGCGCGCAAGAATCTGCCACAATCCGACGTTGGCCTGAAAAGACCCCAGCACATTTCCACGAAGTGTCTGATTTGAAATTCCATCAATTGAATCCGCAATCGTCAGAAAGTGCTCGATGGACGCGTCGCTCAAATCTGGAAATTCAGTAAAGATCAGATACCACGGTGCGAATTGCTCAAATCGGTTCGCCATCAGGCCAACCGTTTGCGGCGAGAGTCGCCTATCCTTGGGCCGCGCGTTGTCTAGTTCACTCAACATCAGATAAATCTGCAACGGCCCGACATCGTTGTCCTTCCGGGCCAACGCAGTCATCGCTTCAAGAAACTGCTCAGGTTTTTCCCAGTTATTCAGAGACTTGCTCAGATCGTGAACAGCGTCGGAAGAAGACTTCTGATGGAAAATCTGTTTCCAAACCGCAAGGTCACCCGGGACGTGTGGGTCGCCATTTGGTTCCCATTCCAGTCGAGTAAACAAAACCAGCAAGTCTGGCGCCTGTCGAAATACGCCTTTCGTCGGCCTCCGCTTTGCGTCGGGCGCTCGAAACGCCTCGTACAAACGCTTCATCCGCGGAGATTCAGTAAGGTGCGTCTGCTGCTCCTGACTGACGCGCGACAGAACATCGAAGTACACGGCCAGCCAACCCTCATCCTTCGAGAGCAACTTCGAAACGAACTCTGATGCAGAGCCCGGACTCGCTCCCACCAACTCCTTCCAGGTCGGCTCGGCACTCGTTCCACCCGGCACAACTACGCGTCCCGAACGGATCGAAATCTCGCCTCCGTAAAAATCAAGAGTAGCGGCAAGAGGAAACAGTGCCTTCAGACCAGGCGACTGATGCAACGCGAATCTTGTCTCAGCATCTTCCTTCGCTAACGCCCAATAGAGGCGCGATATCGCTGGATCGTTTATCAGCACCTCGACCATATCTCCGGCGCCGTGTTTCTTCGCCATGTTCAGATTGACCCAGTCATTTTCTTCAAACAGCATTGGAACGCGGGTCGCCGGATACGCATAGGTAAACTGAGTCCCTTCCTGCAACGCCGTCTCCAACTCGGTAAGAGGGAAGCCCGAGTCAATCGTAAGAAAGGCTCTCTCTGGATTGGCGGTCTCCAGATAGACCGTCTTCTCTCCGCATCCCTGTATCCGGTATCCGAGAATCTGAACCAGCGTGCCTGCATCGTCACAGCTCCGCACGCGAATTGTTTTGCTCGATCCCGCCAGTATCTGCAACTCCCTCGCCTGCTGCACGTAACGGTCCAGCAAAATCAGGTACTCCGTTGGAGTGCCTTGCTGATAGCCCTGCATGTAAACATTGCGCGCCAGCAATGGCAACACATCATCTGCAGACACCTTTTGACTGATGGCAGCCATGCGCATGAATGACCGCAACGGCCCGGGAATGACGGCCATGTGAACTACCGGAGGCGCTGTCGCTTGCCTTGCGGTATTCGGTTGATCAGAGGAAGAAACCGCCCATGCCACGCCGCTGCACGTGCTGGCAGCGTAAAGACATAGCCCGAGAAGGGACGGTCCGACAACGGCGAACGAACGAAGGGAAGACTTCATCGCTGCACCCTCAATTAGGCTTGTCGATAGTTATAGCCCAGCGGGAATACTCTACTCCCAATCTGCGGAGATTTGCTAGAGATACTAGCGAATGTTCATCCTATAAATCCACCTTGACCGCCAAATGCAATTTATTTGTAACGAGATGGTCTAAATCTAGTCATAAGTTGTATGGCAATAAATTGCACTAATATTTTCGGTAACAACAGTGAAGCCATCCGACGTGCATTTTCGCGTTGTTGGATGTTCCAAGCCAGCTAAAAAATTTCTAAAAAAAAGGCCAGCGTCATAGACGATGGCCTTTTTATTACACGAATAAATTGTGTGTCTTATATATCCAGGTTCTTCACATCCAGAGCATTCTCTTCAATAAACTTCCGTCTGCTCTCCACATCCTCGCCCATCAGAGTCGTAAAGATCTCCTCGCAGGCCGCAATGTCTTCGAGCTTCACCTGCAGCAACGTCCGCCGCTCAGGATCCATCGTCGTCTCCCACAACTGCGGGGCCGTCATCTCACCCAGACCCTTGTAGCGCTGCACCTGGTACTCCTTGCGGCCCTGCTCGATCACATACTCGAACACCTCGCGAGCCGTCTTCTTCTCCACCGGATCCTGACCAGCCTTACCAGCCCGTTTGCCCGGCTTCGCTTCCAGCGCAGTCCCAGGAGCCGCAGCAGTCTCTGCCACGCCTTCTTCAGACGCAGCCTCTTCCGCCTCATCCGCGGCATCGGCCTTCGTAGCCTTCGCCGCATACTCAATCAGGAACGGCCCCACCAGCTGCTCGCGAATCTGCGCATGCTTGCCCAGCATCTGTCGGCTCTCAGCCGTCGAAGCCAGTGTCCAGTCAATCGTCCGCGTCGCACCCTGCGCATCCGTGAAATTCACCGAGTAAACCCTGTGCTCTTCATCCAGCTCCACATCGCCTATGTGTTTGAACTGGTACGCCTTTCTCAGCGCCTCCAGCCGCGTCCGCATCTCTTCCAGCTTCACCGGAGTCTCAAAGTCCGCGCGCTTGGCCGGCTCCTTGCCCTCGTGCGAAAACAGTTCAGCAAACGCCTGCGTCACCTCTTCGTTTCGCAACCGCTTTTGCACCTTATCGAAGAAGCCGAGATAGTCATTCAACTGTCCCATGAACTTCGTCAGCGCCGCGCCCTCAAGCCTCGACCCACCCTCGCCATAACGGATCACCATGCCATCCGACGCACGCTTCACCATCACGGACACATACTCGCGGTCGTCCTTGATGTACTGCTCAAACTTGCCCTTCTTGATGCGATACAACGGCGGTTGCGCAATATAAACATGTCCGCGCTTAATCAACTCCGTCATGTGCCGGAAGAAGAACGTCAGCAGCAGCGTACGAATGTGCGATCCGTCGACGTCGGCATCGGTCATCAGAATCAGCTTGCCGTACCGCAGCTTCGTCGCATCGAAGTCATCCTTGCCGATGCCGCAGCCCAGCGCCGTAATCATGGCGCGAATTTCCTCATGACCCAGCATCTTGTCGTACCGGGCCTTCTCGACGTTGAGAATCTTACCCTTCAACGGCAGAATCGCCTGGAACTTACGGTCGCGACCCTGCTTTGCCGTGCCGCCTGCGCTCTCACCCTCGACCAGATACAGTTCGCAACGATCCGGCTGCCGCTCCGAGCAGTCCGCCAGCTTACCCGGCAAACCGCCGCCATCCAGAGCACCTTTACGCCGAGTCAGGTCGCGAGCCTTACGCGCTGCCTCACGCGCACGCGCCGCATCAATCGCCTTATTGATGATCTTCTTCGCAACCGAAGGATTCTGCTCCAGGAACGCGCCCAGCCGTTCATTCACAAACGCCTGCACCGTCCCGGCAATATCCGAGTTCAGCTTGCCCTTCGTCTGTCCTTCAAATTGAGGCTGCGAAAGCTTCACGCTGATCACGACGACCAGACCCTCGCGAACGTCATCGCCGCTCAGGTTCTCCTTCACATCTTTGAACAGTCCCAGCGACTGCCCGGCCGCATTGATCGTACGCGTCAGCGCCGTCTTGAAGCCGGAGAGGTGCGTTCCGCCATCGACGGTATTGATGTTGTTCGCAAACGTAAACACCGTCTCGGAGTAGGCGTCGTTGTACTGCAGCGCAATCTCCATGGCCACGTTGTCGCGCTCGGCCTCCATGTAGATCGGCTTATCGTGCAGAACCTGTTTGCCCTTGTTCAGGTGCTTGATGAACTCCGCGATACCGCCAATGTACTTGAACTCCTGATGCTTGCTTTCGCCCGTCTTGGCGTCAGTAGTGCGTTCATCGGTCAGGTGAATCTCCAGCCCCTTATTCAGGAAGGCCAGCTCACGCAGCCGCTGCGCCAGCGTGTCGTAGTTGTACTCGTGCACGCTGAAGATCGACTTGTCCGGCAGAAAGTGGACCTTGGTCCCCTTGCGCTTGCTCGTTCCCATCTTCCGCAGCTTGCTGATCGGCGCACCCTTCGAGTAATCCTGCGTCCACGCATGTCCATCGCGCCAGATCTCGACGTCGAACTCCTCCGCAAGCGCATTCACGCAGCTCACGCCGACGCCGTGCAGTCCACCCGAAACCTTGTAGTTCGAAGCATCGAACTTACCGCCCGCATGCAGCATGGTCAAAACCACCTGCACTGCCGGCATCTTCTCGCCGTTGATCACCTTGTCATCAACCGGAATCCCGCGCCCGTCATCGACCACGGTAATCGAGTTATCCACGTGGATCGTCACATCGATCCTCGTCGCATGGCCACCCAGAGCCTCGTCCACCGAATTGTCCACTACCTCATACACCAGGTGGTGCAGCCCCTGCTCACCGGTCGAGCCGATATACATCGCCGGACGCAGACGTACCGCCGCCAGTCCTTCGAGCACCGTAATGTTCTCCGCGGAGTATCCGCCGCCTTCCTTCTTCGGGGCGTCGCTGGTTGCGTTAGGCTGCTGTTCCAAAAGGTCGGTTTCGGTGGGGATTGCCGTAGTTGCCATGTAGCTCCTGAAAGTCCTTGAAAACCTCTGGGCACCCTGCAGCTCGAAGCTCGCGAAAGACCGCGTCAATCAAGCACTTTGCACTGGTTCGGCCGGGGTTTTCAGTAGCTTAAGTATAGCACGAAAGAGGCCTCGAAGATAGCTCAGGAGTCTACGCAGATACCCCTCTAAACCCCTGTGTTTTCTGCAATATCGCAGCGCGATTTAACTCGGCTTGTTCTGTGTGGTTGCCATCACCCACGGCCTCTGTTTTATCGTCACTCTGCGCTAGATTTTTTTTGACTATCCTAACTTTCTTCTGTCGTCATTCTGACCCTGAGCGAAGTCGAAGGGGAAGAATCCCTGTATTTTGCTTTGTTTGTTGTTCGTTCTTCGCAATTGCAATAAAAACTCAAGGAGAAAACATCCCATATCAATCATTTACAAAATATTCTGTCAGATTCCTCAGCAAAATCGCATGTCAAGTCCCAAACCTCATAAACACCAGAAAACAAAACAGATCCCATTGCAAAGGAGTTATCCCCAACCCTCTATAATTGAACTAGAGAGATAAAAAAATCCCCGGCTAGAAACCGGGGATTTCTCCTTAACCCCATAACCCTTTTAGAAAGACGAATTTACCTGTAAGCCATTTATTATGACGATTTTGCGAAGAGATGCCAGGACATGTTATTGAAAATAAACAACTTACAAAGAGATACCTGGGGAGGGGGTTACCTTCAGGGGGAACCGAGGGAAAAGCACCAAACTGGTATATACTCAGAAGGTTGTCTAAAGCAGCAATTCGTTAGGAATCTCAATGCCAAAGTTGAAGACACACAGCGGCGCGGCCAAGCGCTTCAAGAAGACCGGCACCGGCAAGTTCAAGCGTGGCCAGTCCAAGATGCGCCACATCCTCACCTCGAAGGCCACCAAAACCAAGCGCAAGCTTGGCGGTATCGTTCTGGTCTCTGAGGCGGATTCACGCCAAAGTCGCACGCATGATCCCCTACGCCTGAGAAATTAGGCAGGGAAGCATGAGTTTTTCAAGTCAAGCCGCTCAATACGAAGCAAACGGGCCAGTCAAAAGCGTCCAGGCCCCTGGAATCAGCGAGAGCGAACTCCACCGAGACTTGAAGTTGCATAGCGAGTGAAGAGGCTCACCTTACCTCCAGCCGCTCAAACGATGTACGCAAAAGGAGAAGCACGATGCCCCGTGTAAAACGGAGTACAAAACGCAGCGATCGCCGCAAAAAGATCCTCAAGCGCGCGAGTGGTTACTTCCTCACCAAATCCAAGCTCTACCAGGCAGCCCAGGAAGCCGTCGAGCGCGGTCTCATGTTCGCCTACACCGGCCGTAAGCAGAAGAAGCGTCAGTTCCGCTCCCTCTGGATCGTCCGTATCGGCGCCGCAGCCAAGCTGAACGGCATGAGCTACTCGACCTTCATCGACGGTCTCAAGAAGGCAGGCAACGGCCTCGATCGCAAGATCCTCGCCGACATCGCCGCCAACGACGCAGCTGGCTTCACCGCCCTCACCGTGCAGGCCAAGGCAGCCCTCGAGGCCGCGAAGTCCGCAAGGGCAGCAGCGTAGCCAGCAGTATGCATTCTGCAAGAAGAGGCACGGCAACCGCCGTGCCTCTTCTTTTTGCCCAGAAACACACTGTTTTCACTCAAATCGCATAGCTTTATGCAGAAAGCCTTTATCCTGTATCCATGTCGACTGCCGCGATCCAGCCAATCCAGCAGCAAAGCCTCAACTACGAGCCCGACAAACCCGTGGGAAAGCCCCCGTTCGAGTCCTGGGGACGTTACCCCACCTACGACGCGAAGCTCATCCCGCTCCACTGGCAGAGCGACTTTCCCGCCGTCACTCAAGACCTCCACGACGGCGCCCTCCCCGTAGGCATGGGCCGCAGCTACGGCGACGTCTGCCTCCTCAAGGACGGCAATCTCCTCGTCACCACCGGCATGAATCGCCTCATCGACTTCGATCCCGAGACCGGCCTCCTCACCGCCGAAGCCGGCATCACCCTCGCGCAGATCCTCGACTTCGCCGTCCCCCGCGGCTTCTTCCTGCCCGTCTCCCCCGGCACAAAGTACGTCACCCTCGGCGGAGCCATCGCCAACGACATCCACGGCAAGAACCACCACGTCGCCGGAACCTTCGGCTGCCACGTCACCCAGTTCGAGCTCGTCCGCTCCGACGGCACCCGCAAGCTCTGCTCGCCCACCGAGAACCCCGACTGGTACGCCGCCACCATCGGCGGCCTCGGCCTCACCGGCTTCATCTCCTGGGCCACCCTTCGCCTCAAGCCCATCGTCTCCCGCGGCATCGACTACGAGGGCATCCAGTTCCACGGCATCGACGAGTTCCTCGACCTCACCAACCAGAGCCAGCGACATCGAGTACACCGTCAGCTGGGTCGACTGCGCCTCCACCGGCAAAAACTTCTGCCGCGGCATCTTCATGCAGGGCGATCACTCCGACGAAGCAAGGACGAACTCAAGCCCTCGCCCGAGCCCAAACTCGTCTTCCCCTTCGAAGCCCCCGGCTTCGCCCTCAACTCACACTCACCGTCAGCCTCTTCAACACCGCCTTCTTCCACAAGCAGATGAACAAGCGCGTCGTCGCCCTGCAGGACTACGAGCCCTTCTTCTACCCGCTCGACAAGGTCCTCCACTGGAACCGCATGTACGGCAAGCGCGGCCTGCTCCAGTTCCAGTACGCCATCCCATGGGAGCACGCCCGCGAAGGCACCGTCGCGATCCTCAAGCGAGGTCGCCAAGTCCGGCCTCGCCAGCTTCCTCGCCGTCCTCAAGGCCTTCGGCGACGTTCCCTCGCCCGGCTCATGAGCTTCCCCAAACCCGGCATCACGCTCGCGCTCGACTTCCCCATCAAGCCCGACAAGAGCTTCCCCCTCTTCGACCGTCTCGCCGACATGACCCTCGAGTACGGCGGCCGCCTCTACCCCGCCAAAGACGCCGCCATGACCGCCGCCCAGTTTCAGGCCTTCTATCCGCAGTGGCAGCAGTTCGCCCGCTACCGCGACCCACTCCTCACCTCCAGCTTCTGGGAGCGCGTCACCGTCTACGACTAAACCGAATTTGTGAGCACTCTGGTATGACCAGCACTCGACGAACCCTATGACGACCGCAACAAGCACGCCAAGAAGATCCTCGTCCTCGGAGCCACCTCCGGCATCGCCGAAGCCACCTGCCGCATCTGGGCCGCCAAGGGCGCAGCCTCTTCCTCGTCGCCCGCAATGCCGAGAAGCTCGCCGCCGTAGCCGCCGACCTCCGCACCCGCGGAGCCAGCTACGTCGACACCGCCGTCGCCGACCTCGACGACACCGACCAGCACCCCGCGCTTGCTCGCCCACGCCATCAACTCGCTCACCGGCCTGGACGTCGCCTACCTCGCCCACGGCATCCTCGGCGACCAGACCAAGGCCGAGCAGGACTTCAACACCGCCGCCCACATCCTCCACACCAACTTCATCGGCGCCAGTCTCGCTTCTCACCTGGCTCGCCAACTTCTGCGTCCAGCGCCACTCCGGCGTCCTCGCCGTCATCTCCTCCGTAGCCGGAGACCGCGGCCGCAAATCCAACTACGTCTACGGCTCCTCGAAGGCCGGCCTCTCCGCCTTCCTCGGAGGCCTGCGCAACCGCGTAGACCGCGAAGGCGTCACCGTCCTCACCATCAAGCCCGGCCCAGTCAAGACCGCCATGACCGCCGGCATGAAGGGCAGCGAAAAATTCGCCGACGTAAACAAGGTCGCCCAAATCCATCGTCAGCGCCATCGACGCCAAAAAGGACATCCTCTACGTCCCATTCCAGTGGCAGCCCATCATGTTCGTCATCCGCAACATCCCGGACCGCGTCTTCAAAAAACTAAATCTTTGATCCGATCCAGAGGATGGTTCCGCCCCGCACTCCCCACAGTCTGCTGCTGCTGAGCCATCTGCTGCTGACGAGTAGGCGGTGGAGGTTGCTCCGGCATCTGCGTCGCCCTCTCCACCAGCATCGACCAGTCCTCAGGCACAGGAAGTTCCTGATCCATCGAAACCATACCTTGACTTGGCGTCACCCTCACTGCCACAGTAAGCTCGCTGCCGGCTCGTCCGCGAAAGATCCCATGCGTTGGCGGAACATCCGCATAGTCCCGTCCAATCGCCGTCCGGATATGCCTATCGCCCGTCACCAGCCAGTTCGTCGGATCGAACCCCACCCAACCCAAGATGTGGAATGAAAGCCTCAATCCACGCATGCGTAGCTGACCGCACCGAGCGATCCATATCGCTCTCGCCATGGAACAGATATCCGCTCACATAGCGGCAGGGAATCCGCAGCTTCGACCGCACCAGCGTAATCATGATGTGAGCAAAGTCCTGGCACACTCCCGTCCGCGTACCCAGCGCAAGATCAATCGGTGAATCCACCTTCGTCGACTGTGGCTTGTAATCAAAGTATTCAAACATCTGCTGATTCAACTGATGCAGCACCATCAAAGGATCATCCCTGCGCCGCACATCTAGATGCGTGGCAAGATGCGTCCACCGCCCGTGTAGGTTCAGTGAATTCGCTCGGCAGCAGCATCTCCCAATAATCACCCTGCTCCACCATTGCATCCAACTCAGCCCATGCATCCGGAGCAAGAAACGCCGGCACCTGCGCAGCCGGATGAACCTCAACCAGCGACTCCGCAACGATCACCAGCTGTGGATGCATGCCCAGGTATATCGAAGTGGTGCACATTATTCTGCAGGTGGTCCCGATAGCTGAACACCCTGCATCGAGGACTCACCGATAAGTGGAAAGCCAGGCAGCGCTGAGTGTGATCGCTCCGCGGATGCATTCGCGTCTCCATCATGCTCTCGCTGACGGTGTTGCTATAGAGAAACTTCGTCAAATGGCGAATCGAATAGTACATCGAGCTTCTCCTGTCTCAGCTAGCCGGCCAGCGCAGTTTGTATTGAATAGTCAACGTACAACTCGTAGATCGTGTCGTGAATAGCCCTGCACTGTGCCTTTATATTTCGCAGGTAAGCCACCACATCCTGGTTCAAAATCTCATCCACGCTGCTATAGCTCAACAGCGCCTGCAGCTTTCCCGCCAGCCGGCGTAGCGCCTCGGTTCTCTTCTGCGCCGTCTCATCCTGGATCGCCTCCAGCGCGCACTGCAGGCTGTCGATCGAGAAACGCAGTGAATGAGGAAACTGCTCGTTTAGCAGCAGAAACTCCAGAATCCACTCCGGTGTCAGGTCCGCGGTATAAACCTTGCAGTAAGCCTCAAACGCCGTCGCCGAACGCAGTAGCCCCATCCATTCCAGATACTCCGTACCCTCTGGAATGCGCTCCGGGTGTCCCCACAGGTCTTCGTGATAAGCCTCCAGCAGCATCGCCGTGGCAGACGCACGTTCGATATACCGCCCAACCTGAATAAACTGCCAACCCTCACCATGACTCATCGTCGAGTCCGTCACCCCTTGAAACTGATGCACAGCCTCCATCACACTCTGCAGAAACTCCATCGGCTGTTCTTTATCAGCCAGCAGTGCTTCAGCGTGCAGATCGCTTTGCATCTCTGGCCGAGTCACTTGCAGATACAAACTATTCAGCCGATGCCACTGCTCCGTCGAAATCTGCTCGCGAACATGCCTCGAGTTCTCCCGTGCAGCAATAATGCACGACACGATCGACGCTTTATTCCCCGTATCGAAGGTCAACGTCCAGGTCAACCCATAAGGATCGCCCGTCCACTCCGTCCCCTTCGGATTACCCAATGCCTTCAAAACCCTGCGCCACCGATGCTCTGCACTGGTCGAGCTCTCATCCAGCATCAGGTTCAGATTCACATCCAGCAGCCGCGTCGTATGTTCGGCACGCTCCAGATACCGGCTCATCCAATACAAACTATCCGCAACACGGCTCAGCATCGGCATCTCCCGTGAAATCTATTCCGATAAGCTGCATCTCTGCCTCGGTGTCTTTGTTTCTAGGTAGGCCAAGGCTTTAGCCTTGGCATCTCAAAGTCGTCACATACCAGGGCTTTAGCCCCTGCGGTATGCCTTCTGTCCGCGGTCGCAAGAATCATCCAGTCTTTTCGTCTTCAGTCGGTGCTCGGACATGTTGCACCATAGCCTCTTCACAAGCGCCAATATTTAGAAAGTTACGTCTCGCTTGCGTCAAACTCAAATCTTTATTAGGACCGCCTCTTACTTCATTAGCATCATGGTCATCCTGCCCATCGTCTTCTCAGAAGCACACCTCACAGATATCGAAACCTCCTCGTTCGAGCAGTGTCCTAAAACCGCAACAAGGGCACTTGTATTTCGTATTTGGCAACGCTGGCTTCTGAATATTCACATGTTTTGGACCAACCTGACTTAGTATTTTCGTTCGTCTGATGTCGAACGCGCTATCTCTCGATTTTCGAACCACCGCGCTCACTGGCTCAGCACCCATGTATCTTTACTCCCACCGCCCTGCGACGAATTCACCACCAGCGACCCACGCTTCAGCGCCACGCGCGTCAATCCACCCGGCACCACCGTCACCTTATCCCCATACAGCACGTAAGGCCGCAGATCCACATGCCGAGGCTCCAGTGCATCATCGATCAAACAAGGGGCCCGCGAAAACGAAATCGTCGGCTGCGCAATGTAGTTCCGCGGATCAGCCTCGATCTTCGCCGCAAACTCCTCCTGCTGCGCCTTCGTCGACTGCGGTCCAATCAACATCCCATACCCACCGCTCTCACCCACAGCCTTCACCACCAGCTTGTCCAGATTCGCGAGCACATGCTGCCGTTCCTTAGGCCGAGTCAGCAGATACGTCTCCACATTCTTCAGCACCGGCTCTTCCGTCAGGTAGTACTTGATGATGTCCGGCACATACGCATACAAAGCCTTATCGTCCGCCACACCTGTTCCAAACGCATTCGCTAGCGTCACATTCCCGGCACGATACGCATTGAACAACCCCGCAACACCAAGCATCGAGTCTCCACGGAACGCCAGCGGATCGATGAAGTCATCATCCACGCGTCGGTAGATCACATCTACCCGTCGCAATCCATTCGTCGTCCGCATGTACACGACGTTGTCATGCGTCACCAGGTCGCGCCCTTCCACCAACTCGATCCCCATCTGCCGGGCCAGGTAAGCATGTTCGAAGTAAGCCGAGTTGAACACCCCCGGAGACAGCAGCACAATATTCGGTTCCGGCCTGCCTTCAGGCGCAAGCGATCGCAGCGTCCCCAGCAGCAACTGCGTGTACTGCTCAATCGGTCGCACGTTATAGCTGCTGAACAACTGCGGAAAGATCCGCTTCATCACGCGCCGGTTTGTCAGCATATAGCTCACACCGCTCGGCACTCGCAGGTTGTCTTCCAGCACGACAAACTCGCCATTCTCCAGTCGGATCAAGTCCGTTCCGCACACTGCAATATAGACATTCCGCGGCACCTGCAACCCAACCATCTGCCGCCGGTACTGCTTGCAGCTATACACGACCTCACGAGGCACAATTCCATCCTTCAGAATGCGCCCCTCGTTATAGATGTCCCTCAGAAACAGATTCAGCGCGGTAATCCGCTGCGTCAGCCCTTGCTCAACGACAGCCCACTCCGCGGCGGTAATAATGCGCGGAAGCAGGTCATAGGGAAAGATCTTCTCCGTTCCCTCCTGCCGCCCATACACCGTAAAAGTAATTCCCTGATTTAGAAAGCTGAGATCCGCCGCCTGCTTCCGTCGCTGTAACTCCGCCGCAGGTAGGGAAGAGAGGTGCTCCAGCAAAGGCTCTGTATGCGCATGCAGTTCCCCATTCGGCAGGAACATCTCATCGTAGGCATGATCCAGCAGATAGTTCTTCAGTGCAGCGTCCGCGAAGGTTCTGGCCTGGCTTGTTTGCATTGGGAGCCTTGAGTATAGCGATTCATCTTCCAGTAACCAAATGCAAATCCGCGTTTATTTAACGACCTGATGACCATCCTTGCTGAAATAGCTCAACTGCCGCCGGTAGCACCGCTGCTTCTCCAGGTCGAACGCAATGCACGAGTCGAACGGCTTTGAATAAACATGCAGGCTGATGCACCCCACCGTGCCCGCATTCTCAATTTGATGGATTGTCTGCAGCTTATCCACCGTCACCATGCCCGTCCCCTCGGCGCAGCTCACCGTTCGAATCTTATCGATCTGCAGTTCCGTAGCCCCACCCAGGCAGTCGATGTTCACGACATTCTGGTTCTCCGGCGCATTGCAGCTCGTATGGTGAAACTCATGCGTCTTCACCTCGCCCTGCGACACCGTCATCCATCCAAGCTGTCCGTTATGTGTATGAATCGCGGTCTTCTGTCCCGGCGACCAGCAGATCGTCATCACCTCAAACAGCTCATCCCGATAGATCAAATTCCGCGTATAGAAGCTGTCCCGCCACCACACATAATCATGCAAAGCCTCCGGCCGCAGCGTCATCGCCGCCATGTACTCCGCAATCCTGTCCTTCGTAATCAAGTCCCGCTCCAGCTCGCGAAGCCCGGCAACAAAGTCCGGCACGCTCGTCCGCAGCGGGTGGGTACAACCTGCCAATGCAGGAGTCGTCATAAGCAATCTCCGCCCTCGTCAGGGCATCTCTTTCTTATTATCTACCGCTATTCTCAAAGCCCCAAAAGAAAAGGGCCGCCAGCAACGGCAGCCCCTCTCTCAACACTCGCCAACGTTACTGACGCTGACCACCTGTAAGCAGCAAAGTCTGCCCAGTAACCCAACCCGCATCATCCGAAGCAAAGTAAACCGCAGCCTTGGCAATATCCTCAGGCTGCGCGATCCGCCCAAGCGGAGTAATCGACTCAACGTGCTTGCGGAAATCGCTCTCGGCAAACCCCACAGCATGCAGGCCCTCAGTCTCAACCATGCCCGGATTCAACGAGTTCACGCGAATCTTCTTCGGTCCAAGCTCCTGCGACAGCGAAACCGTAATAGCATCCACCGCAGCCTTCGTGGCGCTGTAGACGGATCCATTCGGCACCGCCATCTGGCCCACAATCGAGCTGATATTGATGATCGATCCACCCTCTTTGATATGCTTCACCGCCTCCTGCGTCGTCAGCAGCAGGCCAAGCACATTCAAATCAAACTGCGAGTGGAAATGCTCCGGTGTAATCGCCTCAAGAGGCTTGAAATCAAATATCCCGGCATTATTTACCAGAATATCGACCTTCCCATAAGCCGCAATCGTCTCCTTGAACAACCGGACTATGTCCGCCTGCTTCGAAACATCACCCTGCACAGCAATCGCCTTGCCGCCCTTGGCGGTAATCTTGCCGACCACGGTATCCGCCCCGGCCTTGCTGCTGCTGTAGTTCACCACGACTGACGCGCCAGCGGCACCAAGGTATTCCGCAATCGATGCTCCAATGCCCTTCGACGCGCCAGTGACAACGGCTACTTTTCCTGCAAGCTTGCCCATGACTTTCAATCTCCTGTGTACATCATTTCGATAATCATCTAATTGATGTGGGGACGCCGAAGAACGATTCATCCACGGCGAGAATTACAACTTGTTCAATTCAGCCAGATAAGCATCCCATATATCGCGGCAGAACAGGACATCCACAAACTTCCCCCGCTTCTCCGTTTCGATGAGCCCAGCATTCTGCAACTCTTTCATATGGTGTGACATAGTAGCCGCCGTAATCGGAAAGCACTCAAGTAGATGAGAACACGGCGAACACTTCTGCCCCGCGATCTTCTGCAGAATCTCGAACCGCCGGGGATCCGCCAGTGCGCGCGATATCGTCTTCATCTGCTTCGCAGAAAGTTTTACCGCAGCCTCGGGTTTTGTCGCAGTTGCCATATTCCTCAATACATAGATGCTGCAGGATCAACCGCGCACCTAAGGTAGCAGAACCACCCATTTACCGGATCTTCTTCAATCCGAAGCGAAATTCGGGCATCCTCAGCCTTAGATAGGCTAAACTAGTACTGACGCGCACTTCCCCCGAAATACCACCCCTAAGCGCACAGACAGGACAAAATCGCAGTGAGCAACTCAACCGCAATCGCCGTTAAGCCCATCTTCAATATCGCCATCATCGCGCACGTCGACCATGGCAAGACCACACTCGTCGACGCCATGCTGCGTCAGTCCGGCACCTTCCGTTCCAACGAAGCCGTCGCCGAGCGAGTCATGGACTCCAACGACCTCGAAAAAGAGCGCGGCATCACGATTCTTGCGAAAAACACCGCCCTCTACTATCACGACAACAAGATCAACATCGTCGACACCCCGGGCCACGCCGACTTCGGCGGCGAAGTCGAGCGCGCCCTCAAGATGGTCGACGGCGTAGTCCTCCTCGTCGACGCCTCTGAAGGCCCCCTGCCCCAGACCCGCTACGTTCTCTCCAAGGCCCTCGAAGCCGGCCTCACCCCCATGGTCGTCATCAACAAGATCGATCGTCCCGACGCCCGCGCCCAGGAAGTCCTCAACGAGGTCTACGACCTCTTCATCGACCTCGACGCCGACGAGTCCGTCCTCGACTTCCCCGTCCTTTACACCAACGGCAAGCTCGGTACCGCCACCACCGACCCCAACGTCCCCGGCACCGATCTCCAGCCCCTCTTCGAGCAGATCATCACCACCATCCCCGTCGCCAAGGGCGATCCCGAGGGCGCAGTCCAGATCCTCGTCACCAACCTCGACTACTCCGACTATCTCGGTCGTCTCGCCATCGGCCGCGTCTTCAATGGCACCATGCGCACCGGCCAGGAGTACAGCGTCGCCAAGATCGACGGCACCTTCACCAAGCACAAGATCACCAAGCTCTTCAGCTTCTCCGGCCTCAAGCGCACCGACATCGAAGAGACCCAGATCGGCGACATCGTAGCCATCGCCGGTATCCCCGGCATCACCATCGGTGAAAGCTTCTGCGACGTCGAAGACCCCAAGCCACTCCCGCCCATCACCATCGATGAGCCCACCATCGCCATCCAGTTCAACGTCAACAACTCGCCCTTCGCCGGCCGCGAAGGCAAGTTCGTCACCTCGCGCAACCTCCGCGACCGTCTCGACAAGGAGCTCCTCACCAACGTCTCCCTCAAGATGCAGGAGACAGGCTCGCCCGACTCCTTCAAGGTCCTCGGCCGTGGCGAACTCCAACTCGGCATCCTCATCGAAATGATGCGCCGCGAAGGCTTCGAGATGATGGTCAGCCGTCCCGAGATCGTCACCAAGAAGATCAACGACGCCGTCATGGAGCCCGTCGAGCAGCTCTACATCGACGTTCCGGAAAACTTCGTCGGCACAGTCATCGAGCGCCTCGGACCCAGAAAAGGCGAGATGACCAAGATGACCAACCACGGCTCCGGCCGCGTCCGCATGGAGTTCCGCATCCCCAGCCGCGGCCTCATCGGCCTCCGCTCCGAGATGCTGACGGAGACCCGCGGAACCATCATCATGAACTCCATCCTCGACGGCTACATCGCCTACCAGGGCGAGATTCCGCAGCGTCTCTCCGGCGCTCTCATCTCCGACCGCCAGGGCACCACGACCGCCTACGCGCTCGAAGGCCTCCAGGACCGCGGCGTTCTCTTTGTCGGTGACGGCGTTGAAGTCTACGAGGGCATGGTCGTCGGCGAGCACTCGCGCGACAACGACCTCGACGTCAATTGCGTCCGTGAGAAGAAGCTCTCGAACATGCGCGCTTCAGGCTCCGACGACGCCGTCCGTCTCGTCCCCTACAAGCAGCAAACCCTCGAGCAGTGCATCGAATTCATCGCCGACGACGAACTCGTAGAGGTCACTCCCAAGTCCCTCCGCCTGCGCAAAAAAGTCCTGCAAGCCAACCGCCGCCCCCGCAAGGGCTCCAGCGAATAACCCGCTTCAAAACTCATCAACAACAAAAACGGCTGGAACAAATTCAAATGTTCCAGCCATTTCTTCATCGCACGTCGTCATCCTAACCCTGAGCGAAGCCGAAGGGGAAGGATCCCTGTATTTGCTTTGTAGTTGCTGTTGTTCTTGCTCTTGCTGTTGTCTGTTCTTTTGTTTGTCATCCCGTAGGGATCTGCGTCTGCCGTTGCATTTGTCGTTGTCGTTTCTCTTGCTTGTCATTCTGAGCGCAGCGAAGAACCCCCGCATTTCGCTTTGTCGTTTGCGAAGTCAGCAGGCACAGTCTCGCTAATGTAAAAACCTTTCGGAAGAACCGCACTGCTGAAGTCGAGATGATCTACGGTCTGTTGTCGGGTCTTGTATTATTTTCGGGCCGGACGCGGCGAAGAGCATGGAAGCTTTCAAAGTCGTCAACAAGTCGCCGCCATTTGGATAGTAAAAGTCTACGAACATCCACCGCCCGCTGATTCTTTCAAACCTGGCGTTTACGTCAGGCTTGCTGCTCCGCTGACCTGACTGCACGCTGTAGACTTCGGCTGTGTAAACATTTCCTGGTGCTAATTTCGCCCACTTCGTAATGCGGGGCAGGGTCTTGACTGTTGAGGAATGGATCGAAGTCTAATCCCACTAAGTCTTCACATTTGTCTTGGGCATTCGAATGCATGCTTGCAGCAACCGAACAAGTTGCGGGTCAAATTCTCCCTCTTTCGCCTTGATAGCTATGCGCCAAGTCGGCTCTGCATTATCCTGTAGCGCTCGAGGAACGTACCAACTGTAAAAGCCCTCCACAAATGCGCGAGCTGACGGAGAGGCCGTTTGAGCACTCAACAGCTTCATGCTGACGAAAGAACTTATTGCAAAGATAGCTGCAAAACAAAGATGTCCTGAAAGTGCACGGTCTTCAATGGAATCTCCGATTTCAATGTTCGCGTTTGCCTACCAGAGACGATCTAGCATCTGATCACGCGCTTCTTGAAGCTTATAGCCATCCTGAGGAACGATTGATACCCCGTTGCCTCAGCAACACCGGCGTCGGTGCCGGGTGCCCCATGTCCCGCATCTGGGACATTGGCTTCACACACCACTTGCCTCCACCCTCCTCCATGTCTCATCGTTACTCCATGAAGTTATCCCGCCGCGAGATGCTCCAAATCTCAACCATGGCTGCCCTCTCCACCCGCACCACCTGGGCCCAAACCTCTCCCATCGCCACCACTACCACCGGCAAAATCTGCGGCCTCCTCGATAACGGCATCAACGTCTTCAAAGGCATCCCCTACGGCGAAGACACCGCCAAAACCCGCTTCCAGCCCCCTGAAAAACCGCAGCCATGGAAGGGAATCCGCGACACCCTCGTCTTCGGCCCGCAAGCCCCGCAGCCCATCCACGCCCGCACAGGCCGCTCCACCTTCTCGCCCCTCGACGAAGCAAACCCCGTCAACAGCGAAGACTGCCTCCATCTCAACGTCTGGACCCCCGGCCTCCGCGACCGAAAAAAACGTCCCGTCCTCGTCTACATCCACGGCGGAGCCTACTCCTCCAGCAGCAGCAACGGCCCCGTCTACGATGGCGTTCGCCTCGCCAAACGCGGAGACGTCGTAGTCGTCACGCTCAACCACCGCCTCAATCTCTTCGGCTACCTCTACCTCGCAAAACTAGGCGGCCCCAATTCGAAAAACATCTTCGCCGACAGCGGCAACGCCGGCCAACTCGATCTCGTCCTCGCCCTCCAGTGGGTCCGCGACAACATAGCCGAGTTCGGCGGCGACCCCGGCCGCGTCCTCATCTTCGGCCAAAGCGGCGGCGGCGGCAAATGCGCCACCCTCATGTCCATGCCCGCCGCCCACGGTCTCTTCCACGGCGTCGTCACCATGAGCGGCCAGCAACTCACCGCCACAACACCAGAGCACGCCACCGCAACCGCACAGGCAGTCCTCGCGGCATTAGGCCTCACACAGGCGAACATCGACGACATCCGCGACCCACAAAAAGTCCCGATGGAAAAGCTCGTCGCCGCCATCTCCACCGGCAAATACTTCGGTCCCGTCCACGACGGACGCACCCTGCCCACCGATCCCTTCTCCCCAGAAGCCCCATCCATCTCCGCCAACATCCCTATGATCCTCGGCAACACCCACGACGAAACCCGCCTTCTCATCGGCAGTTCCAACCCCGCCCTCTTCTCCCTCACATGGGCTCAACTTCCCGCCGAACTCGAACACTACCGTCAATTCCTTGGCACCCTCAAAACCGAAGACATCATCGCCGACTATCGCAAGTGGTACCCCTCCTACTCGCCATCCGACGTCTTCTTCGCCGTCACCACGGCTTTCCGCAGCTGGCACGGCATGGTCATCGAGAGCGAGCGCCGCGCCGCCCAGCACGGCCCCACCTGGACCTACAACTTCGCCTGGAAATCCCCCGTAGACAACGGCAAATGGGGCGCTCCCCACACCATGGATATCCCCTTCATGTTCGACAACACCGCCATCGCATCACCCATGACAGGAGGAGGCCCGCAAGCTCAAAAGCTCGCTGACCAGATGAGCGACACCCTCATCGCCTTCGCCCGAACCGGCAACCCCAACAACCCATCCATCCCCTCCTGGCCGCGCTTCAACCTACAATCCCGCCCAACCCTGATCTGGGACACAACCTCCCACATCGAAGACGACCCCCGCAGCAATGAACGAAAACTAATCTACCAGGCCCCCTATTTCCAACCCGGCACATAGTCTGGAGTTATCTCGCTGGCTCGAGTAAGCGAAAGGGAGAAACCCGCATTTCGCTTTTGCGTACCATTTGTCGTTGTTCATTCCCAAACTAGCCACAAAAGAACGGGTGCCCCATCCATGCCGCGGTCTCATCGCGGCATGGGTGGGAATGTAAAAACTTACCCAGTCAGTTCTTCCTTGCCTAAGGGAGCGCTTTTAGCCACATCACGACGATATAGGCAATAAAATCAGTGATTTACACTATTTCCATCTCAAATTCCTCAGCAAAATTCCATGTCAAGCCCCAAATGCCATAAACCAAACAAAACAAGCAACATAACATTGCAAAAGAGTTTCGCTCAAACCCATATAATTGAATTAGAAAGTAAAAAAGCTCCGGCCAAAACCGGGGCTTATCCAATTAACCCCGTAAGTCCTTATAGGAGACGAATTTAGCTATAACCCGTTTGTTTGCACGAATTTGAAGCGGCAAAATCGGATATGTCATTGAAAATAAAATACTTACAAAACGATAGCGGGGGGGGGTATCACAGAAAAGGGCCGCCCGAAGGGCAGCCCCATATCTATCTCAAAAAGAGGGACTAGTTCTTAGCCGTAGCGAACCGCTTATTAACCTCGTCCCAGTTCACAACGTTCCACCAGGCCGCCAGATAATCCGGCCGCTTGTTCTGGTACTTGAGGTAATAAGCATGCTCCCAGACGTCGTTCCCGAGAATCGGATACAGCCCCTGTGACAGCGGATTGTCCTGATTCGCTGTCGTAACGACCTTCAGCTTGCCGCCGTCGAACACCAGCCAGCCCCAACCGGAGCCAAACTGCTTCGCCGTCGTCTCGTTGAACAGCTTCTTGAAGTCGTCGAACGAGCCAAAGTCCTTCGTGATCTGCTCGGCAATCGCGCCCGTCGGAGCACCGCCGCCGTTCGGCTTCATAATCTGCCAGAACATGGTGTGGTTCACATGCCCGCCACCATTGTTCTGCACAACCTTGCGCACGTCCTCAGGAATGCTGGCCAGATCCTTCACCAGCTCTTCGGGAGACTTCTTGCCAATCTCAGGATGCTTCTCCACCGCGCCGTTCAGGTTCGTCACATAGGCTTGGTGGTGCTTGTCATGGTGTAGCTTCATCGTCGCTTCGTCGATGGTCGGCTCAAGCGCCGCGTAGTCATAGGGCAAAGGGGGTAGTTCGTAGGCCACGATATTCTCCTGTCGTCTTGCGTTTTCTTATTTAGTCAGGCGTTCTGCAGGCCGACCGCGTTCACTCTCTTCGATGCCATCCGCGCTCGCAGCGATGCAATGCACCGGCCTGTGCAGCCTTCGAAATCATAGCGCACCGCTCGCATTCATCGCTGATTCACTTTGGTTTGCACCCGTTTAAGCCTGTTTTGGTTTCTAATAGGCGGAATGAGTGAACTAGTCCCCACCTATCGCTGGCTCGAAGATGATGGTCCAGCCTTCGGCGCTCCCGGCCTCGAACCGCGTTGGACCTCCAGCCGCAAAGACACTGTCTCTACTGCCTACGCCGCCTCCAGCCGCGTCTGGTTCACCGTATCGCACGGAACGCTCAACGAAATTTACTTTCCGACTATCGACCGCCCGCAGACCCGCGATATGGAACTGCTCTTCACCGACGGCGAAACATTCTGCCGCGAAGAGAAGCGCGATCTCGAGTACGACTTCCAGTACATCGACTCCGACGCCCTTGCAGTCCGCGTCTCCGCCACCGACGTCAACGGTCGCTACACCGTCACTAAGGAGTTCATCACCGATCCGCATCATCCGGTCGTTCTGGTCAACGTCAAAGTCACCGGCGAAGAGTCCGTCCTCTCGAGGCTCAAGTGCTACGCCCTTCTCGCACCGCATCTCAACGGCGGAGGAGCTGGCAACTCTGCCCGATCCGTCGATGTCGCTGGCAAGCGCTGTCTTGCCGCCTGGAAAGGCAACACCTCCCTTGCCATGGGAGCCAGTTGCGGCTTCAAGCGAACCTCCTGCGGTTACGTTGGCACCAGCGATGGCTTCCAGGACCTTTGCAGGACAATGACCCTCAGTCAGCAGTTCGGTCAGGCGCTCGACGGCAACATCGCTATCACAGGCGAGATCGACATCGCAGCCAACCGCGAGTTCACTCTCGCCATCGCCTTCGGTGAGGGCCATCACTCAGCCATTGCCCGCATGATGCAAAGCCTCGCCACGCCGTACAAAGAGCATCTCCGCCGCTTTCTGGTCCAGTGGGGACGCGCCGCCTCACCCAAAGAGCTGGCTCCCGCCTCCACCGACGGCGGCAAGCTGATGCGCATCAGCCACAACATCCTCCTCACTCACGAGGACAAGACTTACTCCGGAGCCTTCATCGCCTCGGCCTCCATCCCCTGGGGAGCTTCCAAGGGAGACGACGATCTTGGCGGTTACCATCTAGTGTGGACGCGCGACATGGTCCAGACCGCAACCGCTCTCTTAGCCTGCGGGCGCACCGAGACTGCCCTTCGCGCTCTCGTCTACCTCGCCTGCACGCAGAAGCCAGACGGCAGCTTCGCCCAGAACTTCTGGATCGACGGAACTCCCTACTGGCAAGGCATCCAGCTCGATGAGGTCGCTTTCCCCATCATCCTTGCATGGCGCCTCTGGAAGCTCAACGGCCTCGAGAACTTCGATGTCTTCCCCTTCGTCGAGCGCGCCGCTGCCTTCCTCGTCCGCTACGCTCCTGTAACCCAGCAGGAGCGCTGGGAGGAGATGGCTGGCTACTCTCCCTCGACGCTGGCTGCCGTCATCTCCGGCCTCATCTGCGCCGCCGATATCGCCCGCAGCCGCCAGGGATTCGAGCTCGCCAGCTTCCTCGAGACCTACGCCGACTGGATCGAGTCCCATCTCGACGAATGGACCACCACGACCGAGGGCATTCTCCATCCCGACATCAAGTACCACTACATGCGCGTCCATCCACCCGCATTTGGAGAACCTTTTTACAACCCTGATATCCCTGCCGGAATGGTCCATATCGCCAATCGCGGCCCCGGTGAAAAGTACGACTTCGAGGCCCGCGAAATCATCGATGGCGGCTTCCTTGAACTCGTCCGCTACGGCATCCGTCGCGCCGACGATCCCCTTATCGTCGACTCCCTCAAGGTTGTCGATCATTGCCTTAAGATCGACACACCTTTCGGAGCCTGCTGGCGTCGATACAACCACGATGGCTACGGCCAGAAGAAGGATGGAGGTCCATACGACGGCTGGGGTCAGGGACGCGCATGGCCTCTGCTGGCGGGCGAGCGCGGCCACTACGAGCTTGCCGCGGGCGGCAATGTCACCCAGCACATTACTGCGCTCGAGCGCTTCAGCTCTCGCGGCGGAATGTTGCCCGAGCAGATCTGGGACACCCCCGACATGCCCGTCGAGAGGCTCTTCCTTGGCCGCTCCGCAGGCTCGGCGCAACCGCTGGTTTGGGCCCACTCGGAATACCTCAAGCTCCTCCGCTCGGTCACCGACGGCCGCGTCTTCGACCGCATCTCTGCCGTCGAGCAGCGCTACGCCGTCCCTAAAGGCAAACGCACCTTCACCAACCACGTCGAGATCTTCCAGACCGGCCGTCCGCTCTCGACCATAGAGGCCGGACATACCCTCCGCATCGTGGACCCCCAGCGTTTCAAGTTGGTCTACACCTTCGACAACTGGGCAACCATCCTTACGCTCGATTCAACCTCTGTCGGCTACCCGGGCTCCTTTGCCGATATTCCAATCAGTTCCAGTCAGGAAGGTACCGTTATCTTTACATTGAACTGGCCCGGACAAGGTCAGCTCGACCGCTGGCTCAACCGGAATATAGAAGTCTCCGTAACACCTCCACCGGCGCCTGTAACACCATAAGGATGCAGGGACCCACGTCTCGCTTGTACACTGTTAGAGATAGGCCCAAAACACAAAACTACGGATTCGTAGCCTCGCGCTACTCCACGCCATAAAAAAGGAAAAGTAATGAGCGATCAGCAGCAAGAATTAGACCAGCTTTCTATCAACGCCCTCCGCTTTCTCGCCGTCGACGCTGTTGAAAAAGCCAAGTCCGGACATCCTGGCGCGCCTCTCGGCTGCGCCCCTATCGCCTATCTGCTGTACCACAAGTTCATGAAGCACGATCCTTCCGATCCCAAGTGGATCGACCGCGACCGCTTCATCCTCTCGAACGGCCACGCCTCCGCACTGCTCTACGGTGCGCTGCATCTCTCCGGCTACGACCTGCCCATGGCTCAGCTCGAGCAGTTCCGCCAGTGGGGATCGCACACCCCCGGCCACCCCGAGTACGGTGAGGCTCCCGGCGTCGAAGTCACCACCGGCCCTCTCGGCCAGGGCCTCGGCATGGCAGTCGGCATCGCCACGGCAGAGAAGCACCTCGCCGCCGTCTATAACCGCGACACCTACAACATCGTCGACCACTTCACCTACGTTCTCTGCGGCGACGGCGACCTGATGGAAGGCATCTCCCACGAGGTAGCTTCGCTCGCCGGAACCCTCGGACTCGGTAAGCTCATCGTTCTCTACGACGACAACCTCATCTCGCTCGACGGCCCCACCGAGCTCAGCTATACCGAGGACGTAACCAAGCGCTTCGAGGCCTACCACTGGCACGTGCAGTCGGTCGCCGACGGCAACGACCTCCAGGGACTTGAGGACGCAATCCTCGCGGCCAAGGCAGAGACCACCAAGCCCTCGCTTATCCGCGTCCACACTGTCATCGGCTACGGCAGCCCCAAGGCCGGCACGAACAAGGTTCACGGCGAAGCTCTCGGCGCAGAGGCAGTCAAGGCCACCAAGAAGAACCTCAACTGGCCCGAGGACAAGACCTTCTACGTTCCCGACGCGGCTCGCGCCAACTGGGACACCATCAAGCTGCGCGGCAAGGACGCTCACAACGAGTGGAATGCCGAGTTCGCGGAATACGCCAAGGCCTATCCAGAGCCCGCCGCAGAGTTCGACCGCACGGTTAAGGCTGTACTCGCCAAGGACTGGGAGAAGAAGATTCCCGTCTTCCCGACCGACAAGCCTGTTGCCACCCGCAACGCCGGCCAGGTCGTCATGAATGCGATTGAGAAGGCCGTTCCCGAGCTCTTCGGCGGCGCCGCCGATCTCACTGCTTCCACCAAGACCATCTTCAAAGACTCGCCCAGCTTCCACGTCGATCCTGTCGGCCGCAACGTCTTCTTCGGCGTCCGCGAGTTCGGCATGTGCGCGATGGTCAACGGTATGGCGGCCCACGGCGGTCTCATCCCCTTCGGCTCCACCTTCTTCACCTTCTCCGATTACTGCCGCTCGGCTATCCGCATGGCCGCGCTAATGAGCGTTCACTCGCTCTTCATCTTCACGCACGACTCTGTCGGTCTTGGCGAAGACGGTCCAACGCACCAGCCCATCGAGCACCTGATGAGCCTGCGCGCCATTCCGCACCTCACCGACTTCCGTCCGGCCGACGCCAACGAGACCGCCGCCTGCTGGCAGCTTGCTCTCGAGCGCAAGAGCGCCAGCTTCATGGCTCTCTCGCGTCAGGATCTTCCAGTCCTCGACGACGAGAAGTACAAGGTGCACGAAGGCGTAAAGAAGGGTGCCTACGCGCTGGATAGCGCCGGCAAGGACATCATCCTCATCGCTACCGGTTCCGAGGTCTCTGTCATCGTCAAAGCTGCCGAGGAGCTCAAGGCCGCCGGCATCAACGCTTCCGTAGTCTCGATGCCTAGCTTCAAGATCTTCGACGAGCAGGACGAAACCTACAAGGCGAGCCTGTTCCCCGAGGCCACGCCGAAGCTCGCCATCGAAGCCGGAGCCACCATGGGCTGGTACAAGTACGTCGGCCACAACGGAGCCGTAATTGGGATCGATCGCTTCGGCGCCTCGGCCCCCGGCCCTATTGCTCTCGAGAAGCTCGGCATCAGCGTCGCGCATGTCGTCGAGCAGGCAAAGAAACTGGTCAAGAAGTAGTTCACACGGGCGAGACAGCGATGTCTCGCCCGTTGTTTCACTCCGGATTCATTATTTCGGCCTGGCATAGCGCCCGAATAACAAGCTCAGACATCTAAGGTCCAGTCACCATGAAGATTGCGATTGCTTCCGACCACGCTGGTTTTCCTCTGAAGGAGGAGGTCCGCGACTACGTCAGGAAGCTCGGCCACGAGATTCAGGATCTCGGCGCCTACAACACCGACCCCTCCGACTACGCCGATTTTGCCGTTCTCGTAGGCAAGGCGCTGATCTCAGGCACAGCAGAACGCGGCATCCTCATCTGCGGCTCCGGCGTTGGTGTCTGCATCGCCGCCAACAAGATGCCCGGCGTCCGCGCAGGCATGTGCCACGACACCTACTCCGCCCATCAGGGCGTCGAACACGATGAGATGAACGTGCTCGTCATGGGAGCGCGCATCATCGGCACCGCTCTAGCCTTCGAGTGTGTCGAATCGTACCTTAACGCAAAATTCATCGCGACAGAAGAACGTTTCGTTCGTCGTCTCAATAAAGTAAAAGCCATCGAAACGCAGTACATGCCTGCGGCTGCGGCGACTACTCTGACCACCTAACTAACGTCAGGCCTTGATGAGGCCCATAGAGAAATCACAGCGACTATGCCTGAATCGAAAACACCTCGTACATGGTTCATCACCGGCGCCTCAACCGGCTTTGGCCGCTTGCTCGCCGAAGAGGTTCTCAAGGCCGGAGGCAAAGTCGTCGCCACGGCGCGTAAGCCGGAACAGATCGCCGATCTTGAGCGCCAATATCCCGGATCCGCAAAAGCTCTCGCCCTCGATGTAACCAACGCGGCACAAGTCGACTCAGCCGTGACCCAGGCCTTCGCACAGTTCGGCCAAATCGATGTGCTCGTCAACAACGCGGGCTACGGCATTGCAGGAGCACTCGAAGAAACCACCGAAGCCGAGTTCATGCCCGTCTTCGAAACCAATGTCTTCGGCCTCATCCGCGTAACCCGCGCGTTTCTTCCGTATCTCCGCAAGCAGCGTAGCGGACACATCCTCAATCTCTCCTCCATCGCCGGATTAGCAGGCGGCCCCGGCTGGGGCTTCTACAACACGACCAAGTTCGCCGTCGAAGGCTTCTCCGAGGCACTCGCCGCCGAACTCGCTCCACTCGGCATCCACGTTACCGTCATCGAGCCGGGCCCCTTCCGCACTGACTTCCTTGGACGTTCCGGTGTAGAAGCCGCACAGCGCATCG
The DNA here is from genome assembly GCA_963831665.1 of uncultured Acidobacteriaceae bacterium. Classification (GTDB taxonomy): domain Bacteria; phylum Acidobacteriota; class Terriglobia; order Terriglobales; family Acidobacteriaceae; genus Edaphobacter. Next base: position 565,214 of record CAWHRG010000002.1, read on the forward strand.
CCGACTACGACGCCACAGCAGGCAAAGCCCGCGAGTATCTCAACACCCAAAGCGGCAAGCAGGCAGGCGATCCGCTGCGAGCCGTGCACGCCATGATGGCCGTCGTCGACTCCCCCAATCCACCGTTACATCTAATCCTCGGCGCGATCGCTCTCAAGCGCTTCCGCACCAAGCTCGACCAATGGAATCAGGAAATAGCAGCATGGGAGTCCACCACGCTCGGCGCAGATTTCCCGGAGGGACAGTGAGCACTACCTCCATCAAGACGATCTTCTGGGACCTCGGCGGCGTCCTGCTCACCAACGGCTGGGACAAGGGCCAGCAGACCCGCGTGCTCACACGCCTCGGTGTCGATCTCGCCGACTATGAATCCCGCCACGATGCCGCGAATTATTTCTGGGAGCGTGGCCTCTCCGACGCCCGCACCTTCTTCAATAAAACCGTCTTTCATGCCGAAGCGCCAAAGTACAACTTCACCTTCGAAGATCTCTGGGCCCAGCTCTGCGCCGAAAACCACGTCCTCCACAAGGAGTGTTTCGACATCCTTGGAAAACTCCAGTCCCGCGACTGCAAGCTCGCCACACTCAACAACGAGAGCCGCGAGCTCAACGCCTACCGTCTGGACACCTTTCACCTCCGTCCGTACTTCGATTACTTCATCTGCTCCGGCTACGTCCACGAGATGAAGCCGCACACGGACATCTATCAGGCAGCCATCGATATCTCCGGCTTTCCGCCAGAGACAGCGCTCTTCATCGATGACAAGCCGGAAAACTGCGAGGCCGCCGTCGCTCTCGACATGAAGGCCATTCGCTTCGAATCACCCGCCCAGCTCACGCAAGAGCTCGCACAACTCGGCATCTCGGCAACATAAAAAGGAAAACACAATGGAACTCGGAATTATCGGTCTTGGAAAGATGGGCTTCAACATGGCGGAGCGTCTTCGCCTCGCCGGTCACAAAGTCGTCGGCTTCGACTTCAGCAAAGACGCCACTTCAAAGCTCACCGCCTCCGGCTCACTCGGCGTCAACTCGCTCGAAGACCTCGTCGCCAATCTCTCTGCCCCCCGCGCCATCTGGATCATGGTTCCCTCGGGCGATCCCGTCGACCACACCATCGCGAGCCTCGAAGGGCTGCTCTCCCGCGGAGATACCATCATCGATGGCGGCAACTCGAACTACAAGGACACACAGCGTCGCCACGCGCAGGTCACACCGACCGGCCTCGAGTATGTTGACTGCGGAACCTCAGGCGGCGTCTGGGGCCTCAAAGAGGGCTACAGCCTCATGATCGGCGGCGACAAGACTCCGGTCGAGCGCCTCACCCCCATCTTCCAGGCCCTCGCTCCCTCACCTACTGAAGGCTGGGGACACGTCGGCCCATCCGGCGCCGGCCACTTCGTCAAGATGGTCCACAACGGCATCGAGTACGGCCTTATGCAGGCTTACGCCGAAGGCTTCTCGATCATGAAGGCCAAGGAGCCTCTGCACCTCGACCTCACCCAGATAGCACACATCTGGCAGAAGGGTTCCGTCGTCCGCTCCTGGCTGCTCGACCTCACCGCCGGCGCGCTCGACCACAACCCCACCCTCGCTGGCCTCGAAGCCTGGGTTCCCGACTCCGGCGAAGGCCGTTGGACCGTCACCGAAGCCATCGACCTCAACATCTCGGCTCCCGTCATTACGGAGTCGCTCATCCGTCGTCTCCGTTCGCGCGAAGAGAACAACTTCACCGACCGTATGATCTCTATCATGCGCGGAGCCTTCGGCGGCCACGACGTCAAGAAGGCCTAGTTTCATCCGGCCGTGCGTGACGCGATGTAACTTGCGCACGGCCCAGTTCTTACTACCCGGGCGCGACTATCTTCCCGGCGAAGCATCAAAAAGCGTATGCAAGGAGCAACACCATGAGCATAGTACCCGTAGACATTGCAGCAGCACAGGCCGATGAAACAAAGAAGGGCGAACGCATCCCCGAGCCGTGCATCGTCGTTATCTTTGGCGCCTCAGGCGACCTCACCAAGCGCAAGCTTCTGCCGGCGCTCTATCACCTCGATCAGGCTGGCCTCCTTCCTGAAGAGTTCGCTGTAGTCGGCGTCGCGCGCCGCGATCTCAGCGCCACCTTTGGCCCCGACATGCAGGACGGCATCATCAAGGGCGGCGGCGTCGAAGACAGCGACCCCAAGCTCAAGCCCTTCATGGATCGCGTCTCCTACTTCGCCACCGAGTTCGACGACGATGCAGGCTTCGACAAACTCAAGGCCCACCTCGCCGAGTTGGACGGCAAGTTCAACACCAAGGGCAACCGCCTCTTCTACCTCGCCGTCGCGCCGGAGTTCTTCGCCGACATCACACACCGCCTCGGCAAGCACGGCATGGCCAAGCCCGAACCCGACGCCGAGAACTGGGTTCGCGTCATCATCGAGAAGCCTTTCGGCACCGATCTCGAATCCGCCCGCCAGCTCAACGACGAGATCAACGCGGTCCTCTCCGAAGACCAGATCTTCCGTATCGATCACTACCTCGGCAAAGAGACCGTTCAGAACATCCTCGTCTTCCGCTTCGGCAACGGCATCTTCGAGCCCGTCTGGAATCGCAACTACATCGATCATGTCGAGATCACTGCTGCCGAGTCCATCGGCATCGAAGGCCGCGGGCCTTTCTACGAGAAGGCCGGCGCCGTTCGCGACGTTCTCCAGAACCACGTCATGGAGGTCCTCTCTTTCGTCGCCATGGAACCACCCGATTCCTTCCAGGCGGAAGCTGTCCGCACCGAGAAGCTCAAGGTCTGGCGAGCCATCGAAGGCATTCCTGTCGAGAACACCGTTCGCGGCCAGTACGGCCCGGGCGAGGTCGGCGGCAAGATCGTAGCCGGATACCGTGAGGAAGATCGTGTCTCGCCCACCTCCAGCACCGAGACCTTCGCGGCCATCCGCGTCGAAATCGAAAACTGGCGCTGGGCTGGCGTTCCGTTCTATCTCCGCGCCGGCAAGCGCCTCGCCAAGCGCGTCACCGAGGTCACCATTGTCTTCAAACAACCGCCGTTGCACCTCTTCAAGTCCAACAGCAGCGACGACAAGGTCGAGCCGAACGTCATCACCATGCGCATCCAGCCCGACGAGGGAATCTCCCTCCGCTTCGGCGCCAAGATCCCCGGCCCCACCACCAACCTCGCACAGGTCAACATGGCCTTCAGCTACGCCGATGCCTTCGGTAAGTCTTCGGCCAACGGCTACGAGCGCCTTCTGCTCGATGCCATGCTCGGCGACGCCACCCTCTTCGCTCACCGCGATGGAGTCGAAGCCACCTGGGCTCTCTTCACGCCGATCCTCGAAGCGTGGGCCAAGGCCAAAGCGCCCAAGTTCCCCAACTACGCCGCTGGTTCTTCGGGCCCCGACTGCGCCGATGAACTACTCGCAAGAGACGGTCGCAAGTGGCGCGATCTCTAAACCCTTATCATCAGGAATGCGGGTCGCAGGTCCCGCATTCCTGCATTCGTTTCCTTCCATTCAGCGAGATCCCATGCCCCGTCCCGTCACTGTCACCTATCGCATCTCCTCCACTCCTGCCGAGGTTGCCAAGGCCGCCGCGGAACTCTTCACCTCCGCGGTCATTAAGGCAGCCGAGACCCGCGGCCTCGCTCGCATTGCCATCTCTGGCGGCACCACGCCCAAGGCGATGTTCGCTCTCCTCGCCGATCCCGCTCAGCCCTTCGTAAAGCAGGTTCCCTGGGACAAGCTCGATCTCTACTGGGTCGATGAGCGTTGTGTTCCCCCCGATCATGCCGACTCCAACTACCGAATGACCAAAGAAGCCCTTCTCTCCAAGGTGCCTCTTCCAGCCGAGCGCATTCACCGCATGGAAGGCGAGCTCGAGCCCGAAGTAGCCGCCGCGCGCTACGAGTCCACCATCCGCAACTCCTTCAAGCTCGAAGGCGCCGAGACCCCCACCTTCGATCTCATCCTCCTCGGCATGGGCGACGACGGCCACACCGCCTCACTCTTCCCCCACACCGAAGGCCTCAACGACCTCACCCACATCGTCATCGCCAACCACGTCCCCCAGAAGGACACCTGGCGCGTCACACTCACCTCGCCGGTCATCAATCAGGGCAGGGAAGTGGCCTTCCTCATCGAGGGCGCAGCCAAGGCCCAGGTCCTCCACGATGTTCTGCAAGGTCCCTTTCAGCCCGATACGTACCCCTCCCAGATCATCCGCCCGGCCAGCGGCAAACTTACCTTCTTGCTCGATTCCGCTGCAGCGTCTAAGCTGCCAGAACCGGCAGGCGCAGACCATACCGGTACTCTGGAGCTTCGCTAAATGATTCTCGCTGGTGATGTAGGCGGCACAAAGGTACACCTCGCGCTTTATGATTTTGCCAGCGGACAATTGCATCCCATCCGCAATCAGAAGTTTCCCGCCCACGAGTTTGCGTCACTCAACGACGTCATCAATAAGTTCCTCTCCGGCGATGCCGACACACCCAGGACTCACCGTGCCGACATCCTTGCCGCCTGCTTCGGCGTGCCTGGTCCCGTCCGCGAGGGCCGTCTCAAACTGACGAACCTTCCCTGGATTCTCGACTGCCGCGAACTCTCGAAAACACTCGGCCTTCAGCACGTCTTTCTCATCAACGACCTCGAAGCCAACGGCTACGGTATCCCCGAACTCGCTGATGACAAGATCTTTACTCTCCACGCCGGCGACGACCCTGCCATAGGGCACCGCGGCCTCATCGCCGCTGGAACTGGCCTCGGCCAGGCGCTCCTCATCTGGGACGGCAAGCAGCACCGCCCCATCGCCTCCGAAGGCGGTCATTGCGACTTTGCCGCCCGCTCCAACCGCGAGATAGCACTCCTCGACTATCTCCGCACCACTCTCAAAGGCCGCGTAAGCTGGGAGCGTGTCGTCTCCGGTCTTGGCATCAGGAACGTCTACGAGTTCCTGCGCGACGTCGAAGGTATCAACGAGCCCCAATGGCTGCGCGACCGCATGAAGGCCGAAGACCCCAACGCCGTCATTGGCCAGTGCGCCGAAGACGGCTCCAGCTCTCTCTGCTTCGAGACCATGAAGACCTTCGTCTCCGCCTACGGTGCCGAAACCGGCAATATCGCACTCAAGGTCCTCGCTACCGGCGGCATGTACCTCGGCGGAGGCATCGCCCCCAAGATCCTCAAAACCCTCCAGAACGGCTTCTTCACTCAGGCCTTCCTCGACAAGGGCCGCCTCTCCCCCCTCCTCCAATCCATCCCCGTCCGAGTCATCCTCGACGACACCTGCGCCCTCCTCGGAGCCGCAGCCTACGCCGAGGCCCGCGCCGTCGAACTAGGCGCCCGCTCCGAACGCGCCGCCTCTATTCAGTCCGTATAATTACCAAAAATATATGTACCGTAGTGTGGTACAGTGGGACTCGAATGATTGTCGGCTGGAGAGATGACTGGCTTAGGAAATTCTTCGAGGAGGACGTTGCTTCTAAGAAAATTCCTGCGGACCTTCGAGATCGCCTGTTTCGTAAGTTGCAGATGCTTGACGACGCAGAGACCGATGCTGATCTTAGAGTTCCACCGAGCAACCACTTCGAGCAATTGAGCGGAAATTTGGAAGGATGGCGTTCTATTAGGGTTAATATCCAATGGCGGCTAATCTTCCAATGGAATGAAGGAAAGGCTGACAACGTCTTTCTTGATAGCCACAAATACAGGTAGGTCGCACATGCTGATCACAAAACGAAAACCCGCAAGTGTTGGCGAGATCCTGGTAGAGGAATTCATGGAGCCGTTGTCACTAACGCAATCTGAGCTGGCAGAAAAGACTGGTCTGCCACGGAAGCACGTAAACGAGCTATGCCGGAACCGCCGTGCCCTTACTGCCGACACAGCTCTTATCTTGAGCCGTGTCTTCGGAAATTCCCCTGAATTCTGGCTCAACACGCAGCGACGCATGGATATATGGGAAGCATTGAACACACCTTCCCGACTTACACGAATCCAGCGGGCAAAACCGATCCGTTCAGGTATCAGGCGAAGACAAGCCATCCCAGCCTGACCAAATCTGAAGGAATCGGTCACAAAATCCAGCATTTTCCCCTCGAAACCTTAGAAAAACGCGCAACATTGCGTATCTTTAAGATATGTCTTTGAAATCGGCCCTCCGCAACACCCTCATCGTCCTAGCTACAGCCTTCACCACCGCCACCCTAGCCCACGCCCAGCGTCTGCCCGGCGGCGTCCACCCCGAGCACTACGCGCTCACGCTCACCCCCGATCTCAAAGCCGCGATCTTCACCGGCACCGAATACATCGATCTCACCCTCGACGCGCCCAGCACCTCCATCACGCTCAACTCCGCCGAGATCAAATTTCAATCCGTCATCGCCACCATCGGCGGTTCTGTCCCGCAGTCGCAGCCAGCAGCCGTCACCCTCGACGAAGACAAAGAGCAGGCGACCTTCACCTTCCCCAAAGCCCTCCCCGCCGGCAAAGTAACCCTCGCCATCAGCTACACCGGCATCCTCAACGACAAGCTCCGCGGCTTCTATCTCTCCAAGACCAAGGCCCGCAACTACGCCGTCACTCAGTTCGAGCCCACCGACGCCCGCCGCGCCTTCCCCAGCTTCGACGAGCCCGCCTACAAGGCCACCTTCGACATAGCTCTCACCGTCGACGCCGCCGACACCGTCATCTCCAACACCAATCAGATCGCCGACACCCCAGCCACACCCGGCAAGCACACCCTCAAGTTCGCCACCACACCGAAGATGTCCACCTACCTCGTGGCCTTCCTCGTAGGCGACTTCAAGTGCACCACCGGCAGCTCCGACGGCGTTCCCATCCGCGCCTGCTCCACCCCCGACAAGGTAGCTCTCACGCCCTTTGCCGTCGAGTCAGCCAAGTACATCCTGCACTACTACAACACCTACTTCGGCATTAAGTACCCCATGCCCAAGCTCGACATGGTCGCCCTCCCCGACTTCGAGGCCGGCGCCATGGAGAACTTCGGCTGCATCACCTACCGCGAGACCGACCTCCTCATCGACTCGAAGACCGCCTCCATCGGCGCTCGCAAAGAAGTCGCCAGCGTAGTCGCCCACGAGATGGCGCACCAGTGGTTCGGCGACATGGTCACCATGCAGTGGTGGGACAATCTCTGGCTCAACGAGGGCTTCGCCACCTGGATGGAAGACAAACCCGTCGCCAAATGGCACCCCGAGTGGAACATCCCTCAGGACACCGCCCAGGGCCTCGACTCCACCCTCAACTACGACTCCGGCAAGACCACCCGCACCATCCGCGCCAAGGCTGAAACCCCGGGCGAGATCAACGAGATGTTCGACGGCATCGCCTACGGCAAAGCAGGAGCAGTCCTCGGCATGGTCGAAAACTACCTCGGCGAAGAGACCTTCCGTCAGGGCGTCCACAACTACCTCGCCGCGCACCTCTACGCCAACGCCACCGCTGAAGACTTCTGGAACGCCCAGACCGCCAACAGCCATCAACCCGTAGACAAGATCATGCAGAGCTTCGTCACGCAGCCGGGCGTGCCGCTGCTTACATTCAGCAACGTCTCAGCCAACGGCGCTCCCGTTGCGCAGAGCCGCTTCTTCCTCTCTTCCACAAACAACACCGGCAAATCGCAAAGCTGGACGCTGCCGGTCTGCCTCAAGACCACCGGCAAGCCCATCTGCCACGTCCTCACCCCCGAAAACTCGTCCCTGCCTATCCCGGCTGACGCATCCACGCCGTTCTTCTACGCCAACGCCAACGGCAAGGGCTACTACCGCACCGCCTACACACCGGAGCAATACAGCGCAATCCTCGCCAAGGCTGAAACCACACTTAGCCCCGCAGAGCGCATCGCCCTCATCGGCGACCGCTGGGCCCTCGTCCGCTCCGGCCAGGGCTCTGTAGGCGACTTCCTCAACCTCGTATTCGCGTTCAAGAACGACCCCAATGCGGCCGTAGTCCAGAGTGCGTTGCAGAAGTCCGGCACCATCCTTGCCCGCATCGCCACCAAAGAGGATCACGACCGCATGGAAGCCATCTTCCACGCGCAGTTCGCCCCTGTCTACGCTGCTCTCGGCAAGCCCGCAAAATCTGACTCGCCCGACAAGCAGACCCTCCGCGCTACTTTGTTCCAGGTCCTCGCTGGCGCCAAGGACCCGGCGATCCTCGCTCAGGCCCGTGAGATCGCCGACAAAATCTACTCCCCCACCGGTGGCCGCGACACTAACCTCGACCCATCCTTCCAGGATGCAGCTATCGTCATAGCAGCCATCAACGGCGACGCCGCGCTCTACGACAAGATCCTCGAAGCCAGCAAGACTTTGAACAATCCCGAGGAACAAACTCAGGCCCTGTTCACTCTCGCTCGTTTCGAGCAGCCCGCTCTCGTCACGCGTACTCTGGACTACACCGTCTCCGGCCAGGTCCGCAATCAGGACAGCTGGATCCTTCTCTCGATCCTGCTGCAAAACCCCAACACCCGCGTCCAGACCTGGGACTACATCCGCAACAACTGGGACAAGGTCCACGCGCAGTTCACCACGAACTCCGGCGTCCGCGTCGTTGCAGCCGCTGGCACCTTCTGCAGCGTCCCGCAGCGCGACGACGTCACCACCTTCTTCAGCACCCACAAAGTCGACGCCTCCGAGCGCACACTCAGCAAATCAATCGACAGCATCAACGACTGCATCCAGCTCAAGAGCACGCAGCAGCCCAACCTGCACCAGTGGCTCGAGACGCAGCCGGGACAATAACCCAAAACCCTCCACCTCCGCCGCCGCACCGATCCAGTGCGGCGGCGGTTTCTGTATCAGTGCAACACCAGAGCCGTAACCTCATCCATGCAAACGACGGCCGAGGAAAAACTCGCGATCCAATCCCCATCCGCCTCACTATCTATTCCAACACTGCTCTATGATTGCGATCTTCCCGACGAGCTATCTACTCACACACAAAAGATTAAGAATTTCTCATACTCCCCAAAAGTGTTAGCCAGCCTCACTGTTTGTGCGTTGACTTACCACTTTCACGCCCTTACCTTCGCAATTGAGGGACACTAATGAAAAGCTTTCGGTACTTGATCTTCGGTTTCACTCTCCTTCTTCTCTCCGCAGCCCTCCCACTTCATGCACAAGGCGGCGACGTAGACGGTGGCGGCGGTACCTGCGACGAATCGCCGGAAAACCCAACCGCAATCCTCGCTCTCGTCGGCTCTGCTGGTGCCTTCTGCGTCTCTGCTCGCACCCGCATCAAAGCCCGCCAGAACTCCAAGTAATCGGCGACTTACCTCCGCCTCATTCCAACTCATCAATAACGGATTCGTCATGTCTACTCTTCCTGCGGTTGATGTACGCCCGCGCCCCATGCTGCAAGTCGCAAGCCTCACGCCACAGCAGACCGCAGGTCTCGCAACCATCTTTGCTGTCCTTGGTCTCTGCTCCATCTGGTCCACAGTTGGCCTGCTCTGGCAGCTGTGGACCATGGATGCGCTCAAGTCCATCGGCATGATGATTCCACTCGTCAGCGCTGTGCTCATCCTCCGTGTCTGGCGTGGGCAGCAATGGCAGATGCAGGGCAGCCTGTGGGGCCTCGTCATCCTCACGGTCACCATCGCCGCCGTGCACATTCGCGATCAGGCCATCCTCGTCTTCGTCGTCTCGCCGCAGTGGGCCGTCTACTTTCCACCGCACTCGCTCGTTGCATTTGCATACGTCTCCGGCGTCGTTCTGCTCTTCGGCGGAACCCGTCTCTACCGCGCAGCTCTCTTCCCCATCATCCTCATCTGGTTCGTCAACCCCATCCCCCACATCTTCAATGTCTACGTCGATCTCCCCCTGCAGCGCGTCTCCGCTCACGTAGCCCGCTCCTTCGCCATCGCACTCGGCCAGCCGCTCAGCCACGACCAGCTCAGCCTCATGTTCACGCCAAACTTCGGCATGTTCATCGCTCCAGGCTGCAACGGAATTCGTGGCGCCGTCACCATGGGCTTCATCGCACTCATCGCCGGTTACGTCTACCGGTTTCGCTTGTACGCACACGTCGCCGTCATCGCCGGCGCAGTCCTGCTCGGATACCTCTTCAACTTTGCGCGTCTCTGCCTCCTGGTCGTGTACTACATCGTTGCTCTCCACATCACATGGCTGCAGCACCACGGCGAGATGGGCGACTACATCATCGGCGGCTGTCTCTTCCTCACCGCCACCGTTCTCCTCTTCACCGTCATCCAGCGCCTCGGCGAAACCCCCGGCCGAATCAAGCCCCCAGCGCTCAATCAAGCATCGTCCTCCCTCACTGCTCCCGACTTCCTCCGTGTCCGCATGACCGCGATGGCGCTCATCGCCATCTTCGGCTGTTACGGATTCGCCCACGCCGTCGCCAGCACTCGCGCGGCACAATACGCCGTCCATGCGCAGAGCGATGCAACCAATCCCGGCCAGTTTCCCGCTCAGATCGGCAGCTACAAACTCTCCCGCTCCTGGGACGAGCACCTCTTTACCGGAGCCCTCCTCTATCACTGGGCCGACTACGCCCCCACCGACGGCGGCACTCACATCGTCCTCGGCGTCGCTCCTCTCCTCGGCTCGCACGACACTCTCATCTGCCACTCGGCCCGCGGCGACGAGCCCCTCTGGCACGATCAACTCACCGTCCCCACCGCCACCGGCAAGTCCATCGGCTTCAGCGCCGCCTTCTTCGCCGATAGCGCCATCCAATACCTCGAAGCCACCACCGTCTGCAACGGCTCCAACTGCGGCGAGTACTCCAGCGCCCGCACTCACTTCGGCTTCGTCTACAGCAAGCCCGATCCCCAGTCTCTCCTCACCCAGAATCCCTGCCGTCCTATCCCCATCCTCTTCCGAGCCGAAACAACCGACACAACGCTCCCCGCAGATGTAGCACGCAAGCAGACTAGCTACCTCCCTCAGCACCTTCATCGCCTCTGTCAATCTGGATGCGCTCACCAAGCCCTATCGCCGCCCATAACTGTTCCGTGTTATTCGTGTTCATAGTGAATTCAATCTCGCGCATCTGTTCCTTCATCGTCACAACTGAAAAAGTTCCTGCTCCCGTTTTTAGGTGGCAGCACAAGACTTTAGACCCTGCTAAAAAGCTCGCCGCCTTTGTCTCTCGGTGGGAGCGCAGGGCTTTAGCCCTGCGAAAAACAATCGCAAATACAAGGGGCTTTAGCCCCGGGCCTTCTCTTCCCATTCACAACAAAATCCTCCTAGCAGCGGCAACACTCCTCGCCGCCATCTTCATCCTTCCGCTCACCGGCTGCAGCAGCGGAATGGTCCAATCACAACCCGATCCACACCCGACACCGACACCGCCCACCAACTTCTACTTGGGCACCGCCTTCAGCGGCAAAGTATTCTCCGGCGCAACTCCTATACAGGGAGCCTCAATTCAGCTCTACGCCGCAGGCACAACCGGCAACGGCTCCGCAGCCACATCTCTTCTCGACGTTCATAACCGATGCCACCGGTTCTTTCAGTGTCCCCGCTGGCTATTCCTGCCCCAGTGCAACATCGCAGCTCTACCTCATCGCTCGAGGCGGCAATCTCGGCGGCCCAATCGCCACAAACAATCCAGCCATAGCCTTAGCCACCGTCCTCGGTCTCTGTAACCAACTCAACGTTTCCTTTCAAATCGTCATCAACGAAGTCACCACCGCGGCCACCGCCTGGGGCCTTGCGCAGTTCATCACCACCGAAGCTAATCTCGGAGCCTCCACAACCAACACTCAGTGGCCTCTCCAACGCATTCGCTACAGTCGGCAATCTGGTCAATCTCACCACCGGCGTCTCACCCGGAGCCGCTTTCCCTGCCACCGGCGCATCTCCAGCCGCAAAGATAAACACCCTCGCTAATCTCCTCCACACCTGCGCCTCCGCCACCACAGACAACTCTCCCTGCACCAACCTCTTCACTCTCGCCACACCCACCGGAGCAACTGCACCAACCGACACCTTCGACGCAGCTCTCAACATCGTTCACAATCCCGGCGCTCAACACAGCAAATCTCTACACGCAATCCACCACCAGCACCGCTTTTGCGCCCGCACTCACCACCGCACCCGCCGACTGGACACTCTTCATCCACTACACCGGCGGCGGCATGTACGAGCCTGACGCCCTCGGCATCGACTCCACCGGCAACATCTGGGTCTCCAGCTACACCGACCCCACGGCACCGTAGGCATCGCCTCCAAATTCTCCCCCATCGGCCAGCCTCTGCTCCCCAACGGCGTAAGCACCACCGGCCTCACCAACTCCTACGGCCTCGCCATCGACGCCAGTGACAACGTCTGGATCCCATACGAAGAGAGTCCCTATGCCATCAACAAGGGTCTCGGTGCCATAGCCGAACACAACTCCACCGGCCAGCCCATCTCCGGCACCGGCTTCGCCAACGGCGGCCTGAACTTCCCCATCGCCGTCGCCATCGATCCCAACGGCACCGCCTGGGTCGTCAACTACGGCAACGCCAGCCTCACCACGCTCTCCAGCTCCGGCCAGCCCCTTTCGCCCGCCACCGGCTACACCGCCGCGTCCTTCGCCTTTCCCACCAGCATCGCCATCGACGCCAGCCACAACGCCTGGATCGGCGATCAGCTCGACGACACCATCACCCGCATCTCCTCCGACGGCACCCAATCCCTCCGCGTCTCCTGCTGCAACGGCCCCAACGGCCTCGCCATCGATCAGCGCGGCAACATCTGGGCCGCCAACTACTTCGGCAACAGCGTCAGCGAGATCTCCAACACCGGCACAGTCATCTCCAGCGGCTACACCGCAGACAACATCGACCATCCCCAGGGCATCGCCATCGACGGATCAGGCAACGTCTGGGTCGCCAACTTCCGCAACCCCTCGCTCACCCAGCTAGCCGGCTCCACCTCCACCAACCCCGGCCAACCCCTTTCACCCGCCGCAGGCTGGGCACCTGACTCCAACATGCTCGAGGCCTTCGCCCTCGCCATCGACGCCAGCGGCAACCTCTGGGTCACCAACTTCGGCAACGACACCCTCACCGAGTTCGTCGGCCTCGCCACCCCCGTCAAAACCCCACTCCTCGGCCCTCCACAAGCCCCTTGATCAATCCAAAAACAAAAGCCGCCTGCAATCGCAGACGGCTTTCTGTTCACTCCCAATCGACTACGGCTTCACCGTCACCATCACCACCCCATGACTAGGCACCTCAGCCGAATACTCCCCGCTCACCTTCCCCGCATCCTTCTTCGCCCAGAGATCCCGCACCGAAGCCGAAAGCGCATCCGGATACCCAATCTCCCTCCACGCCACCGACATCTTCGTCGCCGCCGCCCCACGATTCACCAGAGCCACAGCCCGTCCGCCATCGGCCAACTGCTTCGACCAAACCTCCAGATCGCCCACCTTCCGCACCCTCCGAGCCTGCTGCCCCAGCGGATCCTGATCGATCGCAATCACCTCTTTATTCATCAGGATCTCCTTCGTATCCGCAGACATATTCGCAATGTCATTCCCCGCCAGCAGCGGAGCCGACCACATCGCCCACATGCTGAAGTGCGTCCGGCTCTCCTCCTTATTCATCCCGCCATTACCTACCTCCAGCATGTCCGGATCGTTCCATCCGCCCGGCCCCGAGTAGCTCTCAATCCCATCCATCAAATCCATAATCTGCACCACGCCATTGCCACCCCAGGTCTTCTTGCAATCCCAGCAATCCTGAATATCGCCCGTAGACCGCCACATATTCCCAATGCCGCCCGCCCACAACCAGGGCTTCGTCGATCCCCACTCGCAAATACTAAACAGAATCGGCCGCCCCGAATCCTTCAACGCATTACGCATCAACGTATACGATGACTCCGTATTCTGCCCCGGCAGCGTATTGCACCAGTCTTCCTTCAGATAGTCGATGCCCCAGTTCGCATACTGCCTCGCATCCTGGTACTCATGTCCGATACTCCCCGGCCGTTTCGCGCAGGTCAGCATCCCCGCATCGGTATAGATCCCCAACTTCAATCCCTTCCCATGGACATAATCCGCCAGCGCCTTGATCCCCGAAGGAAATCTCTCCACATCGGCAATGATGTTGCCCTGAGCATCCCTACCCGTCTGCCAGCAGTCATCGATCACGACATACACATACCCGGCATCTTTCATTCCATTCGACGCCATCGCATCCGCCGTATCCCGCACTACCTTTTCGTTGATCCCCTTGCACGCATACTTGTTCCAGCTGTTCCACCCCATCGGCGGAGTCCTCGCCAGTCCGTTATCCAGCGCAAGCCCCGCACTCGGAGCAAACAATACCGCAGCAAACGCACAAGCCATAACCAGCATGCGAGCCGACAAACTAAAGATTCTATTCATGGAAGAGAGACAACCTTTCGATGTAATTGGTTACATTTTGCGACGACAAAGCCCCAACAGAACATTCAGATTGCGGGCACACCGAATCATACTCCGCAAATTCCGCAACCAACCAGCCTTAAGCGAATCTGAGTAAAAGAACACAGGCGTACTGCGGCCCTCCACCTCCGCACAGCCAAGGCGATCCAAATGGGCAAGAGCTTCGCCAAAATAGCCTTCACCCCCTTAGTCAAACAGCAACAAACCCTCCACGGCAGCCGTTCCGCCTACGCCCGTGTCGAGCAGATCCGGCCCCCCCGGCGACCGCCTCACCGAAGCCGAGCGCTACTTCATCCCCGCCCGCGACTCCTTCTACATGGCCTCCACCAGCGAAACCGGCTGGCCTTACATCCAGCACCGCGGCGGCCCTCCCGGCTTCGTCCACATCCTCGACGACCGTACCATCGCCTTCGCCGACTTCCGCGGCAACAAGCAATACATCACCACCGGCAACCTCCACCACGACGACCGCGTAGCCCTCATCTTCATGGACTACCCCGCCCAAACCCGCCTTAAAATCCTGGGCCGCGCCACCATCCACGAAGGCCCCGAAGCCGCCGACCTCATCAAGCAACTCCACTCCCCCGCAGATAAAACCCCCATCGAACGAGCCATCGTCATCCACATCGAAGCCTTCGACTGGAACTGCCCCCAATTCATCACCCCACGCTACACCGAAGAGCAAATCATCACACTAACCACCCCCATGCGCCAGCGCATCACCGATCTCGAATCCGAGAACAAACGCCTCCGCACCCAACTGGAAGAAGCCAAGACAGCTTCCTAAACAGAAAGCCTTCACCCAAACCTGCAACAAAGCCCGGGTGCCCCATCCTTCGCGCTCTTGCGAAGGGTGGGAATGTAAAACCTTACCCAGCCAGCTCTAGTCTTTGCTTGTTTCCCTCAACCATCCAACCGCTTCTCATAACAAAGAAACCTTAACCCCGGCCGAAACCCCAACCCAATCTCCCCCGCCAACTCATACCCCAGCTTAGGAAGCAACCTCTGGGTAGCCTCATTCTGCGTATTCGTATCCACCCTCAGCACACGAATCCCCCTCTCCACCGCAACCTCTTCAGCCTTCCCCATCAAAGCCCCTGCCACTCCCGCCCCTCGAAAGGCCGGATCGACCGCCAGCCGATGCACCACCACCGCAACCTCCTCGATATCCCACACCTCCGCATACTCCGGCTCCTGATCGGTCGACACCGCCGCCACCCCTGCAATCGCCCCATCCATCTCCGCCACCCACAAATGCCCCAGCTCAATATCCCGCTCAAACACCTCAGCATTCGGATAATCATCATCCCACTGCAGATTCCCGCTCGCCCGCATCAACGGCACCACCCGCTGCAGCAACACCACCAACGCAGGAATATCCTCAGGCACAGCCAGCCGTATCTGCATAGGCCTATAGCCTATCAAGCCCACCGCACCTCGTTATAAGCAACTATAAAAGTTACATAATCCGAAACCGTTCCCGCATCAACCTCTGAAACCTCGGCCGCCATATCAGGTCATACGCCAGCTCTTTTCCTGGAAACATAGCCAGCGCCGCCTTCCTGCTATCGGCGATCATCTGGGACGCATCATCCACCGTCAGCGACGCATCCTGCGCAATCACCTGCATCACCATATTCATCATCATCTGCAACCGGCGAATCAGCTTCTGCTCCTCCGCCCGCTCCTCTGCTGCACTGATCCCAACCGTACCTTCAACAGACGCATTCAACTCCATGGGCCGAGCCTCCGTTGCTCCCACACTACTCTCTCCAATTAGATGCGCAACCCCTTTGGAGGAACCTACCCAGCTTCCCCAGCGAACACCAACCCCTGATGTCGTCATTCTGACCCTAGAGCGAAGCGAAGGGGAAGAATCCCTGTATTTCGTCTTTGCAATTGCACTTGCACTTGTTGTTGCAGTTTCACTTGCCGTTGTTTTTTTGCTTGTCATTCTGAGCGCAGCGAAGAGCCCCCGCATTTCACGAGGGGAGCGAAGCGACCCGAGTACCTCTTAATTAAACTCACTCCACCCCAGCCTCCCGAATCCCCCCATCCCGACCCAGCAAAAATGTTGTCAAACCAAACTCATCCGTCCGATAGAGCCTCGTCCCGCCGCCCCGATCCGGTCAATCACCTCACACCGCGGATGCCCAAACGTATTCCCCTTGCCCACCGAAACCACCGCATCCTTCGGCGCAGCCGCCGCAAGAAACTCCGGCGTAGTCGAGGTCCTGCTCCCATGATGCCCCACCTTCAGCAGCGTCACCGGCCCCCATCCGTCGCCAACATCGCCCGCTCACTCGGAGCCTCCGCATCTCCCTCCAGCAGCACCGACGCCCTCCCATACTCCACCCGCAGCACCAGCGAGTCGTTGTTCACCGGCGCACCCGCATTCACATACCCAACCTCAGGAGCCAGCACCTTCACATTCGTGCCCCCCCAACTCACATCATCCCCCGCATGAAAGTGTCGCACCACCACGCCCAGCTCCCGAGCCTCCTCCAGCAGCGCCCGGTAAGCCTCCGAGTCCGGATCAACCCCCACCCACAACTCCCGCGGCCGGAAGCTCCGCATCACCGCCGCCATCCCGCCCATATGGTCGCTATGCGCATGGCTCAGCGCCATCACATCCAGCCGCCGAATCCGCCGCGACCACAGATACGGCGACACCACCTCCTCACCCACATCGAACCGACTCGTAGCCTCCGCCGCCTCCTTCACCCCCCCCACCGGCCCACCCGCATCCACCAGCATCGTCCGCCCCTCAGGACTCACCACCAGCAGGGAATCGCCCTGCCCCACATCGATCGCCGTCACCTCCATCACCCCCGGCGCCACCACCGCCCGCTCCGGCCAAAGCACCATCACCGCAATCACCGGCAGCACCACCGCCGCCCCCCACGCCCACCCCCGCGACCGCCTCACAGCCCAGCAACACACCGCCCACCCCACCACCGCCAACAACGCCACCCACCAAACCGGCCCCGGCACCCGCATATCCGCCGCCTGCACCGCACTCACCCGCCCAATCACCGCCGTAATCCCATGCAGCAGCACCGCAGTCACCGCCCCCGGCACCACCGCCAGCCACGGACTCACCAACGCCGCACAAAACGTCACCACCCCCATCGGGGCCAGCACCGCCACCAGCGGCACGCTCAACATATTCGCCGGCAGCGCAAACATCGTCGCCCGGTGGAAGTACATCGCCATCGGCAACACCATCACCATCTCCGCCACCGCCCCAATCAACGCCAGCTCCGCCGCCCAAAGCCCCACCGCACCACCCTCGCCGGCACCCCATAAGCCCACTCGCCCAAACACCCCCGCAAAGCCTCCCCCCAAACCCGCAGCATCACCCGAAACTGCGCCAGCCGCGGCACCATCCCCACATCCACCCACTCATCGCGCAGATGTCTCGCCGCTCGCGCATAGCCAAGAAAACTCCGCTCCCCCAGCGGAACCGCAATCCCTCCAATCGCCACAATCGCCAGAAAAGTCATCTGAAAACTAGCCTCAAACAACGCCCCCGGCGACCACACCAACACCCCCAGCGCCGCCGCCCCCAGCGCATTCAACACATTTCTATCCCGCGAAAGCAACCTCGCAATCAGAAAGATCGCCGTCATCCAAACACGCCCGCTGCACCGGCGCCCCAAACCCCGTCAGCAGCGCATACCCCGCCGCCAACCCCAGCGTCACCAACGTAGCCATCCACTCACGCAGCCGCAATCGTCCGCGCACAGCCAGAACACCCGACCCGCCAGCAGCGCCACATGCATCCCCGACACCACAAACAGATGAAACGATCCCGTCCTCTCAAACCCCAGCCGCTGCTGCATGGTTCAACCCCGACCGGTCCCCGAACAGCATCGCATTCAGCATCCCCGCATCATCTGCGCTCAGCCGCAACGCCCTCGGCAGCCGCTTGGTTCGCCCGCGATCGCACATACCCCGACAACCGTCCCGCCGCCCAACTCTGCGCCGCAAGCAAACGCACTGCAACACCAGCATGCCCCATCTCAGCAACGCACACCTTCGCCGCCCGCACCGTCGCATGCACCCCAATCCCCTGCGCCAGCAGATAATCCGCATACTGCCACGCCCCCGGATCTCGATACCGTCCGGAACCCGCAACTGCATCGGAGCCTCAATCACATCCCCACACCGCAAATCCGGCAACCCCTCAAACCAGCAACAACCAGAGGATCACTCCGGGAAACACCTGGAGCAATACTCCGAGAAACATCATATGGAGACATACTCCGGGTGCCCCATTCATGCGGTTTCATCGCATGATTGGGCATCGTGCGAAGCACGACCGCTTTCTCTCCCCATGCTCCACCCTATCCACCATCAAAGTCACCCGCACCCCCCCGACACCGGCGCCATCCAGGCCACATCCGGCGTCACCTCCTCCACCTCCTCCACCTGCAAATCCACCGAAAGCCGCCTGGGCATGCCCCCGCGGCCCCTGACTCACGCCCTCCCAATCCCCACTGTCCAGGGCATATACTCCTGATCTGCCGCACTCCCTCGCGAAGCCAGCGCCCGAACCCGCACCACCCTCCCCCGCACCCTCCGGCTCAACCCATCGGCATATCGAATCAAAACCGCTGCGAAGCAGGAACAGGCTGCACCTCCGCACACCACCACCCCACCACCACCCAAACCGCCACCAACGGAACCACCGCCACCCTCAGCCCACGCCGCAACCCCACCAAAGCCATCCCCACCAGCAACACCACCATCGCCAGCAACACCACCGCAGGCTGATCGCACCCGCACGCCACACCTCACCCAGCGCAAACCCACCGCCGCAGCCAACAGCGGAGCGCGCCGGAACTGAAGCGCCTCAACCCGCGCTCCGCCCCGCGGCCACAACGCCGGATTCGGTCCCACCTTCTGCTCGGTCACCAAAGCTCTACCTGCCGACCGCACTTACTACGCAAACCACCGCAAACTATCTCCGCAAAACCACCACAGTCTCCATGTGAAACGTCTGCGGAAACAAATCCACCAGATGCAGCTCCTCCATTCGATAGCCGGAGTCTACCATCATCCTTCAAATCCCGCCACAGCGTCACCGGATCGCACGAAACATAAACCATCTCCTTCGCCGCAACCCGCGCCAGCAAAGCACAAACCTCCGCACCCAACACCCGCCCGCGGAGGATCCATCACCACCAACTCCGGTCTATCCCGCTGCACCACAGCATCCCGCAAAAACTCCACCGTAGTAGCCGAAACCGCACGTCCTCCCTTTACCTTTGAACGCACCCGCCAGATCCCCGCCGCAGCTCGCCCCCTCCACCGCCACCACCTCCGCAAAACTCTTCGCCAGCGCCCGCGAAAACAAACCCACCCCCGCATACAAATCCCACGCCAGCACTCCCTTACGTCCCTCCGTCACCAACCCGCACCAACTCCTCAACCAGACAACCGGTTCACCTGAAAAAACCCACCCCGGCTCACCCAATACCTCTGCCCCAGCAGCCTCATACCCCAAGCCCTTCCGCCCCACCAACACCATCCTCCGCCCGCTCATCTGTCGCTTCTGCCGCCCGCATCCGCAGGCAAATGCAACGCCCGCCCCCACCAACTCCGGCACCAACTCCTGCATCTTCTCGCAAACACTGCGTCAAAACCCTTCGCCGGCTCCCGCTCGCACAAACAAAGTCATCTGCAACTCTGCTCTCATCCGCCGTCGCAAAAAACTCCACCTCCACCGCCGCCCGAACCCACCTTCGATCCAACCAACATCCACCGCCAACTTCAGCATCGCCTCCGCCGCCCGCCACAGCAGCGGAGCCGCAATCGGACACATCCTCACCGGCAAAAACTCCGCCGACCCCCGCCGCAGATACCCCACCCGCAGCTCCCCATCCACCTCCGCCACTCGTAGCCGAATTCGATTCCGATAACCCCACGCCTCCCCCGCCATGCACCTTCACCTCAGGCAGACTCCACCAGCCCCGCCCGCTCCAGCGTCTCCACCAGAATCTCCCGCTTTATCTCCAACTGCGCGCCATAACTCCCATGCTGATACTGACATCCACCACACTCCCCAAAATGCACACACCCCGGCCCCACCCGATCCGCCGACCCTCCACCACCCGCACCAGCGCAGCCTCCGCAAAACCATCCCGCTCCTCCACCAGCCGAGCCTCCACCACCTCGTCCGGCAGCGTAAATGGCACAAACAAAGCCCTTCCCGCTCCGCTCCTCACGTGAGCCAGCCCCGCCCCGCCATACACCATCTTTTCGATCCGCAATCTCATTCGTGGCTCATATAAAACAGGCTCAGCCGAGGCAGCCTCCGCGCCTCCAGCAATCTCTTCTGCAGAAACTGCTGTTGCACCTGCTTGATCTGCACCGCCTGCATCTTGCCCCGATACGGCGCCAGCTCCCGCGCCGCCTGCTCCCGCAACGCCACCAGCTCATCCTCGGAAGCCGCCGTCAGCAAAGCGCGCAAACAGCTTCTCCTCCAGCACCGTCAGCGTCCGGTCCAGCTCCTCCAACGACCCGCATCAGCTCCAGCCCGAACCCCCGCTGCCAAGCCCGCAGCCGCCCCACCACCTCAACCGCCAACCTCATCCGCCGGCGCAGCCAACTTTGCCGCTTCAATCAGCCGCATTCTCCTCCAGATAAACCGCCCACCCGCTCCACTCTCAAACCCACTCTCCGCAGCCTCCGAACTGCAGCCGACACGACAGCCGCACCAATCGAAGCCTCCCTCGCCTGCTCCACCGCCTCCATCACGCCTGCGCAGCACCACGCCAGCCCATTCACCTTCCGCACCCGTCCCGCCGCCCGCAGCGCCTTCGCATCATGCTTATCGAAGGCAGCTGTCGATCCCGCGCAGCACAGCCTCCAGCGGAACCCCCGCCTCCCGCCACGTCTCAATCAGCGCCCAGTCCAGCGTCGAAAGCATCAGCAGCGACCCACGCCGCTGCTGAAACCGCTCCTCGATCTCCGTAAAGTAGTTGAAATAATTCTGCATCCGCTTCTACAGCTTAAGCCATCAGCCGCAGACAGCCGAGCCTAAGCCCCACGCTTCTTGTGCCGGTCAAGATTGCCGCTCATAAATAATCCGCAGCCCATTCAGCGTCAGCATCTCGTCCACCTCAGCGATGTACTTCGATCCACCCGCGATCAGCTTCGCCAGCCCACCCGTCGCCACCGTCTTCGTCTCCGGCGCCCAGTCTCCGCGATCATCCGCTCCAGAATCCCATCCACCAGCCCGATATACCCGTAGTACAAGCCAATCTGGATGTTATCCACCGTATTCGTCCCGATCACCTTCACCGGCTTCTTGATATCGATACGCGACAACCGCGCCGCCCGCGAAAACAACGCCTCCGCCGAGATCCCCAGCCCCGGAGCAATCGCTCCGCCGATAAACTCACCCTTCTTCGAGATCACATCGAACGTCGTCGCCGTCCCCATATCCACCACAATCGTCGGCCCGCCAAACCGCTCGAACGCCGCAACGCAGTTCACAATCCTGTCGGCCCCAACCTCCGTCGGATTGTCCGTCAGTATCGGCAGCCCCGTCTTCACGCCCGGCTCAATAAACAGCGGCTTCGCATGAAAATAAAGCATCGAACGTCTGCCGCAACATCGAGTCCAGCGGAGGCACCACCGACGAGATCGCAACCCCAGTCACCGCCCCAATCTCCAACCCGCGCAGCGCAAACAGGTTCCGCAGCAGTCACGCCAAACTCATCCACCGTCTGCTTCGCGAGAGTCGTAATACGCCAGTTCGCCATCATCTCAGCCGGAACGCCTCTCCGCCAGCTTGAACAGCCCCAATCACAGTGTTGGTATTTCCTACATCGAGCACCAGCAGCATCGTCGTTCTCCGCTCAATCCAACTGCCCGCACGCCACCCGACAGCACCGTACGTCGCAGCGCCATCGTCGCCATCCACCAGCAAAAAGCCGCGAGCATCCAGCCCAGCCGTCACGCCAGTATATCCACCGCCCTCATCCACCCGCACCCGCTTGCCCCGCACCCAGCTCGAAGCCTCAGCGAATCGCTCCAGCAACGCTCCGCTCCCTCATGCTCCGCATCAGCCGATCCAACCTCAGCATCCAATCGCGCGCAGCAAAGCCGCCAGCAAACGCCTCCCGCGAAACGCGCTCTCCACTCTCCCGTCGCAGCGAAGTAGCCACCCCCTCAATCTCCGCCGGAAAGCTCTCATGATTCAGATTGATCCCCACCCCAATCACCGCATACCGCAGCATCGCAGGCTGACCATCCACACCAGGAGTAACCGCCGTCTCCACCAGAATCCCGCCACACTTCGCCTCGCCCACCAGAAGATCATTCGGCCACCGAATATCCACACGCAGCCCCGTCACCTCATCAATCGCAGCCTGCGCCGCCAGTCCCGTCGCCAGCGAAATCGCACAGCGCCGTAGTCATCGGCAACGAAGGCGTCACCAGCGCACTCACATACAAGTCCATCACCCGCAACCGAGTGCCACCCATGCCCACCGCGTCCACGCCCGGCAGTCTGCTCATCGGCAACCCACACCCCTCGACGTGCACCCGCCTGCGCCGCCTCAATCGCCAGCACATTCGTCGACCCCACAGAAGGGAAGTGCATCACCTTCCCGGCAAACTCCGTCCCCGCAATCCCGACCTCTACCGCCTGCAAATCAAACGCGCTCACAGTCAGTCCTCAGTAGAGATCCGCGGTAATCCGCATGCTCAGGTCCAGCCGCCGCAGCCGAGTGCGTCAGCGCACCCACCGAAACAAAATCCACCCCAGCCAGCGCATACTTCCTCACCGTCTTCAGATTCATGTTGCCCGAAGCCTCAATCGGCACTCCGGCAGCGCCGCCCGAATCTGCTTCACCGCCTTCTTCACCTGCGCAGGCGTCATGTTATCCAGCAGGATCGACTCCGCTCCCCCCGCAATCGCCTGCTCCAGCTCTATCTGGCTGCGAACCTCCACCTGCACCACCTGCCCGGCCTTCTTGCCCTTCAACGCCTTTTCCAGAACCGCAGGCAGCCCGCCACCCAGCGAGATGTGGTTGTTCTTAATCAGAATCCCATCCTGCAGATCCAGCCGATGATTCACACCGCCCCCGCAGCACACGGCATACTTATCCAGCGCCCGCAGTCCCGGAATCGTCTTCCGCGTATCCAGCACCTTCGTCTTCGTTCCAGCAACAGCCTTCACAAACTCATTCGTCAGCGTAGCGATTCCGCTCATCCGCTGCATCAGGTTCAGAATCACCCGCTCGCACGAGAGAATACGCCGCTGCATTGTGCCGAATCACCGCCAGCGACTGCCCCTTCTTCACCTTCACGCCATCGAAGATCTCCGGATGGCTCACCACCTCAAACCGCCCCACCGGTCCCGTCGATCATCTTCGCGAAGATATCGAGAAACACCGGAATGCATCCCAGCCCCGACACCACGCACGCCTCCTTCGCGATGATCGTTCCCGAGGCCCGCATTCCCGGCTCAATCGTCAGTGCCGTCGTTACATCGTTAGCGACTTTGTCTTCAGCCAGCGCGGCCTCAAGAAGTCGTGCGAATCCGTTTGCTCTTCCAGTCCATCCTGTAATCCTAAACCCCTCTCGTGCATCTCACTGCTAGCACTTTGGATGCCTGAAAGATGCCCATGACTCTCAAGCAACAATTCGCCTACCTCTTCATCCTCGCACTACCCGTCGCCTGCGTCGCCTGGACCATCACCCACGAAGAGGTCTTCCGCGAGCCCCGCGACTGGTGCAAAGATCAAAGCCAGAACTGCCGCAGCTTCATCCCACGCAAATTCTTCTACCTCTTCACCTGCGAGTACTGCTTCAGCCACTACGTCGCCGCGTTCTTTCTTCTCATCACGCGTTTCCAGATGCTCTACGAAGGCTGGCGCGGCTATCTCATCGCAGGGTTCGCCCTCGTCTGGGTCGCCAACATCTACATGAGCTTCTTCAACCGCCTCCGTCTCGACATCAAGCACGAAAACGTAGCCATCGCCGTAGACCAGACAAAGGTCGAAGCAGACCCATCGTCCTCAACGCAAAAATCCTGATTTATCCCACTCTATAAGCGGCAGGCCTATAATTTCCGCCAGCGAAGGAGGGAGTCACTATGCCAACCGATAGCAATCCGATGTCTGCTAACAAGGAGATCGTCCACAGGTATATCGACGACTGCTGGAACCTGGGCAAGCTCGACGAGATTAGAGAACTCGTCGCAGATACCTGCACCCACCACGACTCCGTCTTTCCATCCCTCCAGCCCGGAGCCGATAATCTCAAACGTCACATCGCCATGTGCAGAAACGGTTTCCCCGACTTCCAATTCACCATCGACGATACAATCGCCGAGAGGAACGAGGTTGTGATCCACTGGACCTGCGTCGGAACCCACAAGGGCCAGTTCCTCAGCATGGCCCCCACCAACCGTCAGGCCACAATCACCGGCACATCCATCTTCCGTATTGAAGGCGGAAAGATCGTCGAAGGATGGTCGGATTGGAACCTGATGTCGATGATGCAGCAGCTTGGAGTTGCTGCACCCTCGCTTAAGGCCGACGCTAAAATGCACACCTAGCGTGCTCAATCCTTCACCGGTCTACAGCTGCGCTACGAGGGCAAAGCCTCCAGCGCAGCCTTCGCCTTGTCGTGCAGCATCTTTGTCTCCGCGGCCTGCTTCCGCAGCCCATCCACAATGTGCGCCGGAGCCTTCGCCATAAATGCCTCATTGCCCAGTTGCCGCTCCGCCGCCGTCAGACCCTTCTCATACTTCAGCAGATCCTTGGTCAACCGTTCGCGCTCCGCCGCAACATCAATCTGCCGCTCATAGATCACCGCAACATCGAAGTTAGCCGTCGACCTCGCGCTCCCGCCCGACAACGGCTCCTGCGCAAACTCCACCGCCTTCACGCGAGCCATCCGCGCCAACATATCGGCATTCGCATCCGCCAGCGCAATCACTCGATTATCTGCATGCAGCGTAATCGGTGCAGCTTCCTTCTCGGGAACACCAAGGTCCTTCCGCAGACCACGCACGGCAACAATCAGCTCCTGCAACGTATTCATCGCTGCCACCGAAGCCGCATCCGCAGGAAAATCGCTCGCCAGCGGATACCGCGTCAACGCAATCGACTTCGCCGGAGCCTTATCGTCATACAACGCATGCCAAAGCTCTTCCGTCAGGAAAGGCATAAACGGACTCAACAGCCGCAGCGCCGCCTCGAACACACCCACCAGCGAAGCCAGCGAAACCGCGGTAGCCGCGTTCTTCTCCGTGCCCTCGCCAAACTCCAGCCGAAGCTTAATCAGCTCCAGATACCAGTCGCAGAACTCGCCCCAGAAGAACTGATACACCGCCGCTGCTGCTTCATCAAAGCGATACTCACTCAGCGCACGATCCACCTCGGCGCACACCGCACTCAGCCGAGCGAAGATCCACCGCGTCTCCAGCGGCGTCTCTTCCGGCAGCTCTGCAACAGGGCCGCCGCTCACCATCGACATCGTGTAGCCCGCTTCCTTCGCGCGCTCCACATTCATAAAGATGAACCGCGCCGCATTCCAGATCTTGTTCGCAAACGCGCGATAGCCTTCCGTGCGTTGCTTCACTGAACGCGATATCCGTACCCGGCGACGCCATGCTCGCCAGCGTAAACCGCACCGCATCCGTACCGAACCGCTGAATAATGTCGATCGGGTCAATCACGTTGCCCTTCGTCTTCGACATCTTCTGCCGGTCCGCATCACGCACCAGCGCATGAATGTAAACCTCGCGGAACGGAACCGCATCTTCCAGCGTGCGCTCCCGGAATCCGCCAGCCCCATCCGGCATCGGCTCATCCATCATGAAGTGGCAGCTCAGCATAATCATCCGGGCCACCCAGAAGAACAAAATATCGAAGCCGGTCACCAGCAACTGCGTCGGATAAAACGCCGCGAGATCAGCGCGTCTTCTGCGGCCATCCAAACGTTGTAAACGGAAGCAGTCCCGACGAGAACCACGTATCCAGAACATCAGTCTCCTGCGTAATGTTCTTCGACTCGCAGTGCTCGCAGGCCTCAGGAACATCACGCGAAACCGTAATCTGTCCACAGGCCGCGCAGTGCCACGCCGGAATTCGATGCCCCCACCAAAGCTGGCGCGAGATGCACCAGTCATGGATATTCTTCATCCACTCGTCATACGTCTTCCGATACTGGTCCGGCGTGAACTTAATGTAGCCCTTGTCCACCGCCTCAATCGCCTTGTCCGCCAGCGGTTGAATCTTTACAAACCATTGCTGCGAGAGCCGCGGCTCAATCACAACGCCCGTCCTCTGGCTCAGTCCAATCGCCAGCGTGTGGTCCTTCACATCAACCAGCAGACCCTTCTCCTTCAGGTCCTCAACAATCTTCTCCCGGGCCTCATACCGGTCCAGCCCGTGATACGGCGAACCCGGCAACAGAACATGCGCCGTCTCATCGAGAATCGTCAGGTTCGGCAGCTTATGCCTCTGCCCAATCAAAAAGTCATTCGGATCATGCGCAGGCGTCACCTTCACCGCGCCCGTCCCAAACTCCGGCTTAGCCCAGTCATCCGCCAGAATCGGAATCTCACGATCCTCGCCGCCATTCACACCGCTCAACGGCAACCGCACCATCTTTCCCTGCACAGCAAGGTAGCGCTCGTCCGTCGGATTCACGACAACCGCCGTATCACCCAGCATCGTCTCGGGCCGTGTCGTTGCAATCACGATCGAGCCCGACCCATCGGCCAGCGGATAGCGGATGTGATAAATCTTACCAACCCGCTCCTCATGCTCCACCTCAAGGTCCGACACTGCCGTCTGCGCACTCGGGTCCCAGTTCACGATGTAGGCTCCGCGATAGATCAGCCCCTGCTCCCACAGCCGAACGAATGCTTCTTTGACCGCGACGCTCAACCGGTCGTCCATCGTGAAGTACTCGCGGCTCCAGTCCACGCTCGCGCCCAGCCGCTTCATCTGGTCCAGAATCGCCCTGCCGTACTCGCACTTCCACTTCCAAACGCGCTCCACAAACGCCTCGCGCCCCAACTCCTGACGCGTCACACCCTCGCCCTTCAACTGGCGCTCCACCATCATCTGCGTAGCAATACCCGCGTGGTCCGTCCCCGGAACCCACATCGACAGATCGCCCAGCATCCGGTGCCAGCGCGTAAGAATATCCATCTCCGTCTGGTTCAGCATGTGGCCCATGTGCAGCCGCCCCGTAACATTCGGCGGCGGCAGCAGGATGGTGAACTTCTTCGCCTCATCCTTCGTACCCTTGGGTGTGGCAACATCAAACAGGTGTTCCCGGACCCAGTACTCGGCCCAGCGCTCTTCAATAACTGACGGATCGTATGCTTTTGGAAGTTCGTAGCTCATCGGTACTTTAAGGGTAGCATCCAAGCGCGACACTCAACCCGGGTGCCCCATCCTGAATGCGCATTACCGCGTGAGGGTTGGGTATTCACAAATCTTCCACAGATCCGGCCTCCCACCCCGGGACATCAAATGGGAACTTCCACTTCAAGCATGACCGCCGTACACTGACCACGAGGTTCTT
This sequence comes from uncultured Acidobacteriaceae bacterium, assembly GCA_963831665.1. Lineage (GTDB taxonomy): Bacteria > Acidobacteriota > Terriglobia > Terriglobales > Acidobacteriaceae > Edaphobacter. The sequence continues at coordinate 593,181 of CAWHRG010000002.1, forward strand.
CATGCGTAGACAGCTCCTCGCCGTTGCCTTACTTCTCACAATCCTCGCCCCCCTAACAGCCTTCGCAAAAAGCGACAACGACAGGTCGAGCGTAGGCTCCGACATCACCATTAACGAAGACGAAACCGTGGCAGATGTCGCCTGCGTCTTTTGCTCTGTTCATATTCATGGGGAGGTCACAGGAGATGTCGCCGTGGTATTCGGCAGCCTCAAAGTCGACTCCGGCCGGAAAATCAACGGTGACGTCGCGGTTATCGGCGGCGACCTGAGCCTCGGCGAAGGCGCCGAAATTGGTGGCGACCTCTCCGTCATTGCCGGAGACGCCAATCTCGCAGAGGGAGCGATCATTCACGGCTCCCGAACCGTAATGCCGGGCCGCCTGTGGCTGCTGGTTCCCTTCATCCCCTTTCTGGTTGTAATTGGCAGCATCTGGCTGATCGTCTACTTCATCCGGCGCCGCCGGTATCAGTTTCCGGTCTACCCTCAGGGACGCGGCCTTTAGCCTCGTTCCAGAGACAGCTGGAACTGAAGCGATACATCCTGCGTACCACCATCGGACAGGCGTCTTCGCCATTGGGGGAATCTTGCTAACCCGCGCAACTAGGATTCTCGGCCTCACGCTTTTGCTCGTCTCCGCCGCCCACGCTCAGGCGCGAGGCAACCGCATCTACTTCGGGCAGGACATCTTTGTCGCCTCCGGCCAGCAGGTTCATAACGCCGTCTGTGTCTTCTGCTCAGTGCAGGTCGAAGGCGATCTAACCGGTAGCGCCCTCGTTCTCTTCGGAAGCCTGAACGTAACCGGCCGCGTCGACCGCAGTGCCACCGTCATAGGCGGCAACGCAGTCATCGACTCGCAGGCAAGAATAGGCGGCAACACAGTAGTGCTCGGTGGCAACGCAGTCTACGAGACCGACGAATCCATCACCGGCAGCGCCTACGTCCTCGGCGGTCACCTCTCCAAAATGGAAGGCCACGCTAAATCCAGCCGTCGCCTCTCCGTCAGCCCTATTGTCTTCTCGCTTTTAGCATTACTAACAATTCTGCTTCTGTCAGCCTTATTTTTTCCGCGCGTCCGCCGTCGCGCTGTCGTCAGTCAGCCTTCGTAAAGCTTCTTTCAAAGCAATAAAAAGGGGGATGCAACCGTCAGGTTGCATCCCCTCTTGCTGAATCTTTAGAAAGGATTGATCTTAGCAAGCCCCTTCTTCTTCTTGTGCTTGCTCGAAGACTCATCCTCCTTATCAAACTCCGGCTTTGTCTTCTTGCCGTCTGCCCGAGGAGCCTGCGCCGCAGGCTGCGTACCAGGATGTATATCGTTCACCTGATCCGGAGCCCCCGCGGCCTTCTCAATCGCCGGCACAGCCTTCGGATCGGGCGGGCCGACTGCCTTTAATCCACCATTGTCAGGTGTCGCCGCAGCAGGAGCGCCCGCAGCCGGTGCAGTCGAGTTCGAAGGCGTAATAACCTCAACGCCCATCGAGTTCGTCGCCCCTCCCGTCGCACTCGAGGTCGCAGCCGGAACGTTAGTCATCACCGCCGCACCGCTGTTGCTGCTATTGTCCGCAGCCGGAACCTCCTGCAACTGAAGAGGCGCAGCAGGCGTGGTCGGGGTCGGAGCAACCGCTGCCGGTGTCGCCGCTGCACCGTCCGCGGCCGTGGTTGCAGCAGGTGCCGCTGATGCAGCCGCCTTGGGATTCATCGCGCCGGTGAAGTCCGCAACAACCTTCTTGTACACATCGGGAGCCATCGTCGCCTTCGGATCCGACAGCGTAGGATCGCCCTCTCTGGCTGCCATCACAACGTCCGGCTGATGCAGAATCAGCAACCGTGCGCGATCCTGCAGGCGATACGACCGTCGGCTGTTCTCCAGCGCCACACTCGCCGCTGCCTGCTCCGGAGTCGGCGTAGGAATAGGAAGATTCATCGCCGCCAGCCGGTCACGCGCATCTTCGACGTGCGGCGATGCCGAGTGCTCCAGCACAACCTTGGTATAAGCCGCCGCTGCCTGGTCGTCATAAATCTTTTCCAGCCGCGCCTTACCCGCCTCAGGAAGCTTCAGCGATCGCACATAACGCGCTTCAGCGGCATAAGCATCGCCCAGCCCCACCAGCGTGTCATCCATGTGGCTGAACTGCGGATAGGTATCCACAACCGTCTGATACCGCGCAATCGTCGCCGGCCAGTTCTCACGAGTCGAGTAGTACGCCGCAATATCTGCCTCACGAGTCGCCAGAACCTCCTGCACCTCGCGCAGCCGCTGCTTCGCCTGCGGAACCAGCGTCGACTCCGGGAACTGCTGCAGCATCAGGCGGTACTCTTCCTGCGCATGAGTCGCCTTGGCATAGTCGCGGTCTGGCTTGTCCATCTGACGGAAATAAATATCGCCCACGCGCATCTGAGCCTCAGCGGCCTCAGGCGCATTCGGGAAGAACGTAATGAAGTCCTTGTATTCGCTCTCGGCCTGCGTCAGCGCAGCCGTACCGCCCTCGCGATACCAGCTATCCGCAATCGCCAGCTTGGCCTTCATCTGATACTGAGAGTCCGGATAAGTATTCAGCAGCGTCTGCAAATCCAGGCGAGCTACATCGAAGTGTCCTTTCTTCGTCGCAGCGAGCGCCTTGTCATAAAGCTGACGGTCCGGCAGCTTCGCATCTGCCTCGGCCTGCGGATCAATCTTCTTTTCCTTCCGCAGCTGCTTCTTGGTGTCCTTCGACTGAACGACCTTGTCTTCCTTCTTCGAGCTCTTGGTCGTCGGCGAGGTCATCGTTACGTTCTGCTGCGCCTGACTATCGGGAGCCGCTGCCTGCGACGAATCGGCCGCCTGGGCAACTGCGCCAATCGAAAACACCAGAAGACTCGCCACTGCCAGTCCAGCGATCGTGCTGGCCCTCAGGCTTGGAAAAAAGGAACGTCGGATCATCAGCTATAGCCCTCATCTGCCCTGCGCACCTCGGCGCGCGGGCTGTCGTTATTCTAGTCTTTCCGGTCAGACTTGTGCTGGTACAACTGCTCTCGCCAGCTTCAAAAACTCCCTGGCGTTTTCCTCAGCCTTGCCCGGGCTAAAGATAGCCGACCCGGCCACGAGCATATCCGCTCCTGCTTCGACCACCTGGGCCACCGTATCGTGAGCAACCCCGCCATCAACCTCGATCCGGAAGTTCAAATCCATCGCATCGCGCAACTCCGCCAGGTACTCGATCTTATCCAGCGCCAGCGGCAAAAATTTCTGCCCCCCAAAGCCCGGATTCACACTCATCACCAGCACATGGTGCACCATCGGAAGCACTTCAATCAGCGTATCCACCGGCGTCGCCGGGTTGATCACCACCGCAGGCTTCATCCCATGATCGCCAATCAGCTGCAGCGTCCTGTGCAAATGCCGGCAGACCTCCTGGTGCACGCTGATCATGTCCGCACCCGCCTCCGCGAAATCCGGAATAAAGTTATCCGGATTCTCGATCATCAGGTGGCAATCCAGCGGCAGCTTCGTCACTGGCCGCAGAGCCTTCACCATCGGAGGCCCAAACGTAATATTCGGCACAAAATGCCCATCCATCACGTCCACATGCACGATGGTTCCGCCGCCGCGTTCAGCCGCTGCCACCTCATCGGCCAGATGCGCAAAGTCAGACGCCAGTATCGAAAACGCCAGTTCAATCAAGAGATTCGCTCCTGCCTGTGAGTCTACCAGTGGTCCACACCTTTCAGGTTGTGCTATCGCCCTTCGCATTGACTTGTATTTGGTCTTGCTTAAGGGCACGGCTTCAGCCGTGCCACAAATCTTCACTTTTGTAACGCGGCTTTAGCCGCTGAGGTCATTTTCTCCTTACAAATCATCCTCGAACGGCTGCTTCTTCCTGCTCGCCCCAGCACGATCCACACTCTTTGGAGACCACTGATAAACTTGTCTTTCGGTGGGAGCGCAGGGCTTTAGCCCTGCGAAAAACCGTGCAAACACAAGTGGGCTTTAGCCCCGAGCCTTCTCCGGCTTCTTCGCCCTCTTACTCACAACAGGCACAACCCGCTCCACATCCGCCCGTGCCCTCATGCAGAATCCGCACTTTAGCCTCCTTCGCCGCCTCACGCTGCACCTCCGGCAACGGCGTAGGCTCACCCAGCACCATCCGAGCCGCCCCCCGCAGAATCCGCCGCACCGGCCAGGCCCCATCGGCATTCGGTAAAAATATCTCACCCGCCCGCTGCTTCTCCGGCCTGTAATACCACCGCCGAAACAGCGAAAGATGATCGCTCAGCAGCGCAAGATCATTCGCCCCGCCAATCCTCTCCTCAAGCCCTTCAATCACCACACTGGCGCGTTCCTCCGGAGACTCAGTCGGCGTCACCGCCTCACCTTCCAGAGGCACCGCCTGCAACATCAACGGCTGCGCAAACAGCGAACTCCCAACACTCGTCTGCTCCTTCACCGCCCGCACCCCCAGCGTCGAAAGCCGCTCAGGCCCAGCCAGGCAACCGCCCTTCAACAGGAAAATCGCAGCCTGTTCCGGATGCTCTCCCTCAGGCACCGCCGCTTCCTGCACAATCATCGCGTTCAGCGCAGGAATCGGCCGAACGATCTCATCCGCCAGCGTCGCCGCAGCCTTCACCTTCTGCCACTGAACATGCAGCGCCGCGGCCCTCTCAAACTCCATCTCAGCCGAAGCCAGCTCCCGCTCCGCACCAATCTGGCCCAGCATGCTCTCACCCCGCGTATCGAAAAACGCCTTCACCGCCAACGCCTCCGCGGCATACTGTTCGGGCGTACAAGCCTGCTTGCACGGCTCCATGCACTTCTTCATCTCGCCATAGACGCACCCTGGATGCTCCGGATAAGGCTCCAGATCCTCATGGCACCGCCGCAGTTTGAACAGGTCCAGCACGGCGTCGCAATACCGTTCGGCCGCCACCCGCGAAGGAAACGGCCCATACGTATTTTCAAGGCCCCTCTTCGAAAGCCGGTTCGTCGCATAAACCCGCGGATGCGCGTTCTCCATCGCCATCCGCAAAAAGCAGGGAGTATGCAGCTTCAGCCTCTTCCGTGCCTGCGGATACCCGAACATGGCCGCCGCCGCGTGGTACAGCACCAGCGAAGACTCAAACTCCGACCCGGTAACGCAATACTCAATCCGGGCAACCTTATCCCGCAGATTCAACCGTTTGGACTGAGACTCCGGCGGATTCAGCAACCGCCTCATGCGCCGCCGCATATCAGCCGTCCTCGTCAGATAAGGCTCATCCTCCGCACGCGGCCCACACAGCGCAAACACCCCCGGCAGCGCAGGAACTGAACGAAGAATAGCCTCCGCATTCTCCGGCACAAAGTCCACAACATGATCGAAATGAAAACGAGCCGCCACACTCAGAATTGTAGCGATAGAAACTGTCGTTGCCGTTGTCTTTGCAGTTGCTCATGTCTTTGCAATTGCAATTGTCCTTGTCTTTGCCGTTGTTGTTGCAGTTGTCTTTTTACGTCGTCATTCTGACCCTGAGCGAAGCCGAAGGGGAAGAATCCCTGTATTTGTCTTTGCTTTTGTCGTTGCAGTTGCCTTTGCCGTTCTTGCTTGTCATCCCCGAAGGGGATCTGCTTTTACACCTCCCGCCACCCACAAACGTCATCTCGACCGAAGGCGGCGCTTTTGCCGCCGCAGTGGAGAGATCCCTGTATTTCGTCGTTGCAGTTGTACTTGCCGTTACTCTAGCCTGTCATTCTGAGCGCAGCGAAGAACCCCCGTATTTCCTCGGGGAGCGAAGCGACCCGAGTCCTTCAAAATAAAATCCTCAAAATCCCGAGCAAAATCGCTTGTCAAGCCCAGAAACCACCTAAGCTAGACAAAACAAACCAGATCAACATTGCGTGGGAGTTTTATTCAATCCGCTACAATTTAACTAGAGATCAAAAAAAGACCCCAAACAAATGGGGTCTCTTTCAATTAAGGAGATAAGTCATTTATTTGGACGAATTTACCCATAACCCTTTTATTTGCACGAATTTGGCGACATGTAAATCGCTAAAACATTGCAAACAAAAGACTTACAAAGATGACCCTGGGGGGGGGAGGTACCCTCAAAAGCTAAGCTCCGGCGATAGTCATGCCTTCCACACAAATGGTCGGCGCAGCGCTGGAGCCGCGGAAGACCAGGTCATTTCCGATAGCAGCGATGTTGCGATACATGTCCTTGAGATTGCCGGCAATGGTAATCTCCTCGACCGGATAAGCAAGCTCGCCGTTCTCGATCCACACGCCGCTGGCACCCTGCGAGTAATCGCCGGTGACAAGATTAACGCCGAAGCCCATGGTCTCAGTAACGTAGAGACCGGACTTCACATCGCCGATGATCTGTTCTGGTGTCTGAGTGCCGGGCTCGAGGTAAAAATTCCCCGCGCCGATCCCAGGATTCCCGGCGAGCCCGCGCGATGCATTACCAGTGGACTTCATACCGAGCTTCCGCGCGGTATAGGTGTTCATCACGTAGTTCTTGAGTATTCCGTTTTCGACAAGTACAGTCCGGCGCGACGGCAAACCTTCACCATCGAACGGAGAAGTCCCAAAACCGCCGATGCCATCGATAATCATGGTGCCATCGTCGACGACAGTGATGTTCGCACCCGCAACCTGCTGACCGAGCATGTCGGCGAAGAAGGTCGCATGACGATAAATGGCGTCGCCATTGGCAGCATCGAAGATGTTGCCAATGATCGACCGCGAGATCTCCGGCGAAAATACGACAGGAGCCTTCTGGGTCTTCACCTGCCGAGCGCCAAGCCTGCTCAGCGTACGACGAGCAGCCTCCTGGCCAATCGCCTCCGGCGACTCAAGCTTCTTCGCCGTACGAGAGATCGAGTACCAATAGTTGCGCTGCATACCGCCCTTCTCATCCACCGCGATGGGAGAGACGGAAAAGTCGCAGTAGCTCCTCCGATACTCGCCGGTAAATCCGCGCGAGTTCATCAGGATCTTGTGCGACGTAGCAGTATCGAAGTCCGCGCCGCCGGAGTTCTGGATGCGCGTATCGTAAGCCATAGCAGCCGCCTCAGCGCGCCGGGCAATCTCGATGCGCTCCGATGGTGGCAGCTCGTTGACGTCGTCGAAGTAGAGCTTCAGGTCGCCCTCAAGCTTGCCAAACTCCTCCGCCTCCGGAAGCCCGGCAAACGGATCTTCGCTGGTGATCTTGGCCAGCGTAATCGCACCGTCGACCAGTCTCTCGATGCTCTCGGAAGAGAAGTCGGACGAAGATGTGCTCGCAGTCCGCTGGCCAATGAAGACACGAAGGCCAACGGCACGCGAGCCTGACTCCTTGAGAGTCTCAACCTGGCCCAGGCGCACCTTCGCGCCGAACTCGTCGCCTTCATAGACGACGGCTTCGGCGTCAGTAGCGCCAGCTTTGAGTGCACGGTTGAGTACGTCTTGAGCGAGTTGCTGAAGATCGGAGGCTACGGCAGATGCAGTCTGAGACAAGTTTTCAAACCTCAATGAACAGGAGATGAAGACTGCCGCGGCTGGCGGCCGTCTGTTGCTTTGAGAAAGTACAAGCCGTCAGGGCAGTACTCAGAGTCGGTCTTCAGCTTGTGCTCGATGTGCGTTGCTGGACCATCTTCCGAGCGCCGCTTGTAGAGTTTAACGGCTCCGCCGCAGCTCTTGCAGCGAAACTCGGTGTCGTTATCTTCGAGAGCAACCGCAATGGACTTGACCTTCCAGAACGGCTCATAACCGCCGCTGGCACGAACACGGCGACGCTTTACTTCACACTCGTAGAACCTTTCACGCTCGACTACTGCCATGATTGACCTCGTAAGTACGGTTTCAGGTTCGTTGATTGGTACTTTCCGATGTCATGCGTGTGGAACAAGCGATTCCGCAATGTTTCCGCGGAAAAAAAATTAAAGAACCGGATGCTCGGACTGCTTTGGCTCGCGACCGTCGGTGGCCTTCTTGAATAAGATGCCGTTAGAGCAGAACTCGGCGTCGGCTAACGATTTGTGCTCGACATACGGCGGAGCGCCGACCTTGCTGTTGCGGCCAAGGAGCTTGACCTCGCCAAAGCAGTCTTTGCAGCGGAACTCAGCGTCCGAGTCGGCAAGAGCCTCGGCGACGGTCTTGACCTTCCAGAAGGGTTCGTAGCCGCCGCCAACTTTGACGCGACGACGTTTTACTTCACACTCGTAAATCTTCTCGCGTTCGATTGCCATTATTGTCCCGTTCCTCCAACCGTCATGCGGTCGAGCTTGATTGTGGGCATGCCTACGCCGACCGGCACACTTTGCCCAGCCTTGCCGCAGGTGCCAATGCCCTCGTCGAGTGCGAGGTCGTTGCCGACCATCGACACATACTTCAGCGCTTCCGGACCGTTGCCGATCAGCGTCGCGCCTTTGACCGGCCGCGTAACTTTGCCATCCTCGATGAGGTAAGCCTCGGAGGCCGAGAAGACGAACTTGCCATTGGTGATGTCGACCTGACCGCCGCCGAAGTTGACGGCGTAAAGCCCCCGCTTGACGGACTTGATAATGTCTTCCGGCATGTCGTCGCCGTTGAGCATGTAAGTGTTGGTCATCCGTGGCATCGGAATGTGGTGATAGCTCTCCCTGCGCCCGGAACCAGTGTTCGGAGTTCCCATAAGCCGCGAGGAAAGCTTGTCGGAGAGATAACCCTTGAGAATGCCATTCTCGATCAGGACATTCTCCTGTGTAGGATTGCCTTCATCGTCCACATTGATCGATCCGCGCCGATTGGGCATCCTGCCGTTGTCGACGACCGTAACCTTGCTACTGGCAACCTGCTGTCCGATAAGTCCGGCGAAAGCCGAAGTCTTCTTACGGTTGAAGTCGGCTTCGAGACCATGACCGACAGCCTCATGCAACAGGACGCCCGGCCAGCCCGGCCCAAGGACAACCTCCATCTCGCCCGCCGGAGCCTCGACAGCATCAAGCTGGAGAATGGCAGTGCGAGCAGCCTCTTGTGCATAGTGCTCAGGCGACTTATCCCCCTCGAAGAAGTCCATCGTGACGCGACCGCCGCCTCCGCTGGTGCCGCGGGCCGTGCTTCCAGAGCCTCCGTTGCCAGCAGCGTCTTTGGCGATTACGAATACGTTCAGTCGAGCGAGAGGCTGAGTATCCGAGGCGAAAGTGCCGTCGGATGCCGCGACCAGAATGCGGCGAAGTTCGTCACTGAAGCCGGCGCGAACCTGGATAATGCGAGGATCGTACGCGCGAGCAGCTTTGTCAGCACGCTCGATCAGCGCCAGCTTGGCAGCAATCTCAGCGTCGGTGGTCGCTCCGGCGATAGGGTAAAGCGAAGACGCCTCTGTATGGCGGAAGCCGCTCATCAGCTCTTTGGCTGGCCCGCTCGCGATAAGAGCTGCTGTGCGCGCCGCTCGTAGAAGGCGATCGGAGGAAAGGTCGTCCGTATAGGCGTAACCCGTGCGCTCACCGGAGACAACACGGACGCCACAGCCTACGCTGATGCCTTGGCTGGCAGACTTGACGAGAGACTCGTCGATGCCGAGCGAAGTGGATGTAACAGACTCAAAATAAAGGTCGGCGTAGTCGCCGCCCGCGGAGAGGGCTTCGCCCAGACAGCGTTCCATCAGGCGTTCGGAAAGACCGAGTTTTTCGATGAAGTAGCGTTTGTGATCCGGAGCGGGAATTGTCATCTATTACGATGATAGGCTTCGCGGAGGGCTGCGGCAAATGTGCCTTTCGGCGTAAGGGTGTATTGTAGGTGTCCTTTTTAGCGACCGTGGGAAGGGTCAGGCGAAAGAGCAACACTGAGATCAACGTGAAGTCCAGGAAGATCGGGGACGTAACAGTTGCCATCGGGAGCGTAGGTTTTGGCGCAGGCGTGGGTGATTTCGGGCCGGCGAGGCGACTGAGCGTACTGCCATGCGGTGATGTCGGGTGTTCCGGCCTCCGTGATTGCAGGCGGGTGCAGGGTACAGCCGTTGGAGGGTGGGCACGCGTCCTGATAGACGAAGAGGGCGATAGGATGGAGGTGCCTGGCGATGACTTGCTCACGAATGTTCCGGGCCGTGGTGATGGTTTGCCCGGGGCCGTCGGAGACCGGTTGGCCGCTGACGTAAGCTCCGGGGAGATAGGTAGAAGCGGCGACGGCTTCGGTCCAGCCGAAGAGATAGGCTGATTGCTCGGGGAGCAGGCGACCGCCTTCCTCCTGGTCAAGAAACAGGATGGTATGGGCAGGGAAGTGTTCTCGCCGGGCGGCGGCGATGGCTGCGGCTGCGTCTTTTTGGCCCAGAGAGGTGGCTGCGATGCCGGACTTCTGAGATTTGAGTATTTCTGTGTCGAGGCGGCCATTGAAGAGGACGAGGAAACCGAAGTTGTTGCGAAGGAGGACTTCGCGCTTACCAGTCCAGGTATTTTGATGCTCGCCGGGAGGGCTATTGAGCCAGTAGCCGGTGAAGGCGAAGTGCTTGCGCAGGACGGGGAGGGTGTCATCGCCTGGGTAATTATTACGGTCGAAACCGAGATGCGGCTGCTGCGCGCTGATGATGTTGGTAAAAAAGATAATAACGAAGGCGATTATTGGCAGGCGCATAGGAAATCTGCGACGCATGAGGCTCAACCTGAGGTTACACAGAGTTGTGCTAACTTGCTCTTAGCTATCTTTGCAAGGAGCCCGGGCAATGGCGCTAAGCGTAGTGGATCCACGGTATCCAATCGGGAAGTTTCAGAAGCCGGAGACGATTACGCCGGACGACCGGCTCAATGCGATTGCGACGCTGGCTGAATTGCCCGAGCAGTTGCGTAATGCGGTGGATGGCATGGATGCGGCGGAACTGAATACGCCGTATCGGGAAGGTGGCTGGACGGTGCGCCAGCTTGTTCATCACATTGCGGACAGCCATATGAATGCCTTTATCCGGGTGCGGCTGGCTCTGACAGAGGATTGGCCGACCATCAAGCAGTATGACGAAAAAGCGTGGGCGACGCTGCATGACTCGCTGGCACCGATGGAATGGTCACTGCAGATTATCGAAAGCCTCCACGCGCGATGGGTGATGTTGTTGCAGTCTCTGGACGATCAGCAGTGGCAGCGAGGATTTCGGCATCCCGAGAATGGGCCGACGACGATCGAGGTATGTACATTGACGTATGCGTGGCACTCTCGCCATCATGTGGCTCATGTAACGCATCTTCGCGCGAAGGAAGGCTGGTAGTGGAGTTGAAGGCTGCTTCGTTCAACTGGGTGCACATGATTTGTAAATCTCTTCTTCTTATTGTTGTGTGTACCGGACTGGCATACGCACAGACGCAGGCTGGATCTGGGAGCGCGACCGAAGAACAACAAACGATGGATGTCGCCAGGAAGCTGCTTGGACAGCAATTTGCCTGGGATCAGAGTGCCGCACTCGCTGTAACGAGGCTCATCTTCAGAGAGAAGAGCCGCAAGAAGACGGACCAGGGAACGGTGCTTACCTATGAGGTCTCCGCTCCGGGACTGCCGACAGATCAGCGGTACACGTTAATAACGTGGCCTCTCAATCGCGGCATTGAACCTATTCGCACTGGCATTTCCCTGACGGCCGATGGCAAGCTCACATGCACGGGAAAAACAGCTGCCGATTGCAAACCGGAGGCTGATCCGATCATCAATATTGCAGTGCAGGCAGCAAAAGGGGAGCCAAAGCGCTTTGGTCTTATTTCAGAAGACCAAAAAGCGAAGGCGCTGGGCACGATTGTACCCTTTCCTATCATCGGCAAAGACGCCGGTTGTTCCCTAGAGGTGCTGTTGGCAACCCCGGATGGCAGTATCGCGATGGTCAAGGGGAGCGGATTCGCACCGAACACTAGTGTCCCGATATCGTCGGATTCCGCAGGTGAGGTTGTGACCGGTACGTGGAAGGTCGATGACAAGGGCAATCTGATGTCGTCAGTGTTGCCGCAGGTGAGAGGAAAGACCTCTGGAGATACAACGATTCTGGTGAAGGCTCCGGGGTGCTCTCCGAAGGTTACCTTTCGTTGGGGCAAAGACTCTTATCACGCTGAATAAATTTCACGATCTTCGCCCTCCAACTTGCAGTTGTCTCCGAAGGCGCAGTTGTGCGATTGAGCACTTTAGCTCATGCGCGAATGTGTTAGCGTTCGGCTATGTCGTCACGAGTGACTCTGGAGGAGCCTACGCAGACGGTGGAGGCTATCTCCACCGCCCTCGAAGCATTTCTTGCGGAATATCCGCGATCAATTGTGTTTGAAGATGGCAAGGCGATCTTTGACATGCGCGAGGCGAAGTACTCGCTGGCAACGGAGCATGGACGCTGCACGCTGCATCTCTGGGGCGAGGATAAGAACCTCGTACGGAGGGTGAGCGGGGTAACTATGCGGAATGGTGCGTTGAGGCTAAACACGCACCGTTTTGGGCAGACGAAGCCGCAAACTCTGGAGTTCGTCGCGGACAAGGACAGGCGGACTTCTTCAAGCCGCGAGGCTACGCGGGTGAAGTATCTACGGGTCTTGGAGCGAGTGCTCGTAAGGTCTTTTCCAGATTGGAAGCCGGACGGGTTTCGCACGGCTATGGACCTTGAGAAGAGTTTCGGTCCGGCGTATGCGCGCGGATCGATTGTGCAGGGCCAGAAGGCGTGGGCTGTGATTGCCGTGAATGAGGAGGAGACGCAGGCTACGGTCGACGGGATTCTGACACTCGGAATCCTATGGCTGCATTACTGTCGCGAGTCGGGCAACGGGCGCAGGGTATATCAGGGATTGAAGCTGGTGGTGCCGCGAGGAATGGCGGCGCTCACATTGTCGCGAATGGCCTGGCTGAACGAAAGGATCGCGCAGTGGGAGCTTTGGGAATTGGATCAGGCGAGCGAAGAGTTGGAGCAAAGGGATGCGGCTGACCACGGGAATCTGGCGACGAAGCTACTCCGCGCACCGAACCAATCATCGGCAAAGGAGAGATTTGGTGAGTCTGCCGCAAAGGTGATGGCGTTGGTTCCGGAGGCAATGCGTGATGTCGTGGAGCAGAGGATTCGCAGTGGAACGGAGCTCGCATTTCTGCTACATGGACTGGAGTTTGCTCGGGTACGAATGGGATATTCCAGCAACTCCTTCAACAGCATGCAGGAGATTACGTTCGGTGCTGGGTTCAACGAGACGCCGCTGACTGCCGAGAACGAGGGCGAGTTGCGGGACCTGCTAGCAAGACTGTTTGAGCGGCGATCGGCTGAAGGCGATAAGCGCGATCCGTTGTATCGAATGCAGCCAGAGCGATGGCTGGAGAGTATGATTCGCCGCGATGTAGAGCCATTGGATAGCAAGCTGAGTCAGCAGCATGTTTATACGCAGGTTCCCGCGTTTGCGGCGGGAGATCGTGGGATGCTGGACTTGCTGGGAGTCACAAGCGATGGGCGTTTGGCAGTGATTGAGCTGAAGGCGGATGATGATCTGCATCTGGCGCTGCAGGGCCTGGACTATTGGGTGCGAGTGCGATGGCATCACCTGCAGAATCCTGATCAGATGAGCGGTTTGGGAGAGTTCCAGCGGCACGGATACTTTGGCGGCGTTTGGCTGGCGCAGGAGTCTCCGAGGCTCTATCTGGTTGCTCCAGCGCTGCGGGTTCATCCAGCGACGGAAGTGGTGTTGCGGTATCTGTCGCCGCGGGTGGAATGGACGTTGGTGGCGTTGGATGAGCGTTGGCGGACGAAGGTGAAGGTAGTTTGGCGTAAGAGGAGTGAAGGACTGTGATTATGCGGATGTTAGGTGCTTTGCTGGCTGTAGTTGTGCTGTCGGTTCATGGGAGCTCTCAAGCGGATCCAACGAAGTGGAAGCTGACTTGGAGCGATGAGTTCAATGCGGCGGATGGAACTGCGCCTGATGCGGCGAAGTGGGGCTTTGATCTTGGCGGCGAAGGTTGGGGTAATAAGGAGCTGGAGAGCTATACTTCGCGGCCAATGAATGTGGAGCAGGAGGGTGGAAACCTTGTCATAACGGCGCTGAAGGAGGATTACACAGGGAAGGATGGGATTGCGCGTCCTTACACTTCTGCGCGGATCAAGACGAAGGGGTTGTTCTCACAGGCTTATGGACGCGTTGAGGCTCGGATGCAGCTTCCGTTGGGGAAGGGAATCTGGCCTGCGTTCTGGATGCTTGGGGATGATATCGGAACAGCGGGTTGGCCGAAGGCTGGCGAGATCGACATTATGGAGAACATTGGCGAGGCTGGAAGGGTCTACAGCACGCTTCATGGTCCTGAATACAGCGGAGCTCACGGGATTTCGGCGAAGTATGATTTGCCTGCTGGCGAGGTTGTAAATACTGACTTTCATGTTTATGCGGTTGAGTGGTCGCCGAATAACATCAGGTTTTATTTTGATGACAAGTTGATTGTTGAGCGGACTCCGGCTGATCTTCCTGCGGGAGCGAAGTGGGTTTATGACCATCCGTTTTTTGTGATTCTGAATATGGCGGTCGGTGGTGCGTGGCCGGGAAATCCGGATGAGACGACTACTTTTCCGCAGAAGATGCTTGTGGATTATGTGCGGGTGTATGAGCCAATTCAGAAGAGTCAGTCGCAGTAGGCGGCTGAGGTCAGCATTGATTCGTCGGGTTCGAGCGGCAGTGATTCCGAGTCGTGGTTGAGGGTTTGGGCTTCGAAGAAGCGCTCGATGGCGTCGAGGACGGCGGGGCCGTTTTTGGATTCGAAGATTTGTTTGCGTAGAGCGCCACCGCCGGGGACGCCGTGGGTGAACCAGCTGGCGAACTGCTTCATCTTGCCGACGCAGTCGCGGTGGCGCTGTTCGCGGGCGATTTGGCCTGAGGCTTCGATGGCTGCGGCCCGGGCGGCTTCGGCGGCCTCTTCGATGGCGATCTCGTCGACAAGCATCTGAAAGTAGGTGCGGATCATACGGTAGCGGTCGTCGTTGGTGGGGTGGTCGTAGGTGCCGACGCCGGCCGCTTCCTTGGTCGCAGTGTACTGGGCGATCTGGCGGAAGATCCATGGATTTGCTGGTGCGGTGCGGCCGATCATGACGGCGTCGCAGTGGGTCGCGTCGACCATGGCGGCGGCGTCTTCGGGGGTGCGGATGTCTCCGTTGCCGATTACCGGGATGTTTACGGCGTCCTTGACGGCGGCGATGTACTCCCAGCGGGCTTGTCCGGTGTAACCGTCTTCGCGGGTGCGGGCATGGAGAGCGCAGGCGTTGAGGCCGTTATCCTCGGCCATCTTGGCGAGCTCGACGCAGACGATGTGGTGATCGTTCCAGCCCATGCGGAACTTGACGGTGAAGGGAATGGTGACGGCGCTGCGAATGGCCTTGAAGATGCGCTCGATCTGCGGGAGGTCGCGTAGGAGGCCGGAGCCGCCGTTGCAGGCGACGACGCGCTTGGCGGGGCAGCCGAGGTTGAGGTCGACGAGGTCGAAACCTGCGTCCTGGACGATGCGAGCGGAGTCGGCGAGGGTCTCGGGGTTGGAGCCGAAGAGCTGGGCCGAGATTGGGTGCTCGTCGTCGTAGTATGTGAGGTATCGCTTGCGCTTGGTTTCGCGCATGCGGGAGAGGCCGTCGGCGGAGGTGAACTCCGTCATGATGAGGCCGCAGCCGGATTGCTGGTTTGTTGTTTCGGCTTCTACGTTGGTGGCACCCTGAGCCCACATCTCAGAATCGAGATGTGGGGCACCCGCTTCTACATCGCTTGAGGTAGAGGCGGCGGTGAACTGGGAGGCGTTTTTGATGAAGCGGCGAAAGACGGTGTCGGTGACGCCGGCCATGGGTGCGAGGACGGTGGCGGGCGCGATCTTGACGTTGCCTATGGTGAAGCTTGCAGGGACGCGAGTGTGCTCGGGCATGGCGTGCTCGGCGGGCGAGTCCCAGCGTTTCTGCTCCAGTGTGTATCGCTTCTTCATAAGACTAGTTGTCAGTTGTCCGTTCTTAGTTGTCCGTTGTGTGGAAAAGCAAAGGCCTCCGTTTTGGCGGAGGCCTTGCAAGTGATTGCTCTGTCCGCTTACTTTGCGGCGGCCTCGGCTTTGCCGGCGTCCGACTTGGCGAACTTGCGGCGGAAGCGCTCGACGCGACCTGCGGTGTCGATCAGCTTCTGCTTGCCGGTGAAGAACGGGTGGCAGGCGGAGCAGATTTCGAGGACGATGTCGCCCTTGTGCGTGGAGCGTGTCTCAAAGTGAGTTCCGCAGGCGCACTTGACGGTGATGTTGTTGTAGCTCGGGTGAATTCCTTCTTTTGGCATCTTCGATCCTTTGTCAAAAGCCTCTTTGGCTCTTGGATTATTTGCCTTGTTGGCTCGCGGATCGCTTGCAACGGTGTGGACACGTCACATCGAAGGGCCTGTCGCGGCGCCTTTATGGCAGTTCTTTTAGTTTAGCAGCTTGGTATTGGATTCGCGTACTGGTGCTCTCGATTCATGGGTACCCCCCCCGGGGGTGGTGCCAGTAAGTCATTTTATTTCAGTTATATAATAGATTTTATGTCGCTAAATTCGTCCAATAAAAGGGTTACGGCTAAATTCGTCCAAACAAAGGGGTTATGGATTTGGCTGAGTCTCCTTCTTTCTTTAACTCTTAGTTTAATTGTACGGAATTGAGAGAAACTCCTTTGCAAATGGGATCTGGTTTGTTTTGTTTGGTTTAGGTGGTTTTTGGACTTGACATGCGATTTTGCTGGGGAATTTGAGGATTTTTATTTTGAAGGACTTGGTTGCTCACAAGCGAAAAAGCGGAAGTCACCCGTCGGACTTCGCTCCGAGCTGCGACGAATGGCAACAACAGATGAAACTAAGAACAAAAGCAACAGCAAATACAGGGATGTCGTTGCTTTACGACGTTGGCGAAAGGGTACAGAAGAGAGACGTATGTACTGGGTTGGTGGCAAAGGATGCGGAAGGAAAGAGATGAGTTTCAACAGTTGGGATGGGAATTCAACAGGGGTGTTTTGAGGGTGGCGTAGTAGCAGTTGGGTGGAGGCTGCGATACTGAATACGCGATGGATGATGTTTGCTTAATTTGTGGTGGGTCGGGGCTGCGGGTGGTGCAGCAGGAGGGTAGGCAGTTTGCCGAGGACTGCGTTTGCCGCGTGACGCGGCGGACGGCTCGGATGATGGAGCGGGCACAGATTCCGCGGCGGTATGAGCATTGCTCGCTCGAGAGCTATGAGACGGATTTTCCTTCCTCGCATCGCACGCTCGGGGCGGCACATCTGCGGGCCAAGAAGTTTGTCGAGAGCTATCCGCTGGAGACTGCAGGGACCGGTTGTTGATCACGGGATCGATTGGAGTAGGGAAGACGCATTTGGCGGTGGGGATTCTGCAGGCGCTGGTGGCGGAGCGAGGGGCGACGGGGTTGTTCTATGACTATCGCGATCTGCTGAAGCAGGTGCAGAACAGCTATAACGCGACGGTGCGGGAGACGGAGTTGGAGGTGCTTCGGCCGGTGTTCGAGGCCGAGGTGCTGGTGCTGGATGAGCTTGGTGCTTCAAAGCCGACGGACTGGGTTTGGGATACGGTCGCGCATATTTTGAACACGCGTTATAACGATCGGCGGACGACGATTATTACGACGAACTATACGAATGCTGGTCCGTTGGGTACGGAGTCGGGGCCACGGTCGTTTGTGCGCGAGGAGACGCTGGGCGACAGGATTGGCGAACGGATGCGGTCGCGATTGCAGGAGATGTGTGTTGTGGTGGAGATGCAGGGTGAGGATTTCAGGCAGAAGGTGAAGCGGGCCAGCTTTGGGTGAGTGCTTTGCGACCGCGGATTTACACGGATTAAAACGGATTTAAGACAAGTGGAGTCTGAAGAATTGATCTTGTCCTGTGAAGAGAAGGCATACCTCGGGGGCTCAAGCCCCTTTTCTTAATTGCCTCATAATGCCTGGGCTAAAGCCCAGGCCTACCTCAGATGCGGATGCTCGTGCTCGGGGCGTCTTTAGACGACTGTGGCCAGGAGGACGATTCCTGCGGTGAGCAGGGCGATGCGGTAGGCGTAATCGGCTGCCTTAGGGGTTGCGGCGGGTGCGATGGAGGGCGTGACGTATGGGTTCTCTATACCCGAGGGGAGTGCCGACGATGGCGATTGCTCGCTCGGTTTTACGTTTTGTGGATTCATGACGGCCTCTCCTTTCTTAAGGAGTCGATGTCTGGTTAACGCGATCATGCGCCAAATAGTTCTTGTCGCGTGATAAAAATCCTGCAAAGTTCTGAGGGAAGTACTTTTGCAGATTCCTTTGTGTACGTGTTTTTGATGCACGGAAGATCGAGGAAGTCGCTGAATAGAGGTATAAAATTTCGGCTTATGAGCGAATTGGACGGAAGACCGGAGAAGCAGGACGCAGGGATGTTTGTGGCGAAGGAGCCTGAGGGCAGCGGAATGCCGGTAAAGGCGTGGGCCGTGGCCGGGGTGGCGATGCTGGCGGTCTTTGCGGCGTTCGCGTTTATGGGGCGGAGGAAACCGGCGCCTGCTCCGAATACGCTTCTGCCTCTGGCGGCGTACGCGTCAAATCTGCCGTTGTCGCAGCTGGCGATGAGCGAGGCAACCAGTCTTTCGGGTGGGAAGTCTACGTTTGTCGATGGGCATATCCGGAACACGGGGAGCCAGACGGTGACGGGCGTGACGGTGCAGGTGCTGTTCCGCAATGACGAACAGATGCCGCCGCAGATGGAGACAGTGCCGCTTTCGCTGATTCGGACGCGGGAGCCCTATATCGATACGCAACCGGTAAGTGTGGCTCCGCTGAAACCGGGGGATGACCGGGAGTTTCGGCTGATCTTCGAGTCGATCCCGACGAACTGGAATATGCAGATGCCGGAGGTTCATGTGGTCGAGGTGGAGTCGAAGTAGCGACCGCGGATGGACGCGGATGAAACGGATGGAAGGAAGGTTATTTTGTTGGTGCTGGCTGGTTTGGGTGGTGGCGGCAATAGTTACCGGGAGTGCGGAAGATTTTGCGTTAGAAGGCTCTCATAAAAGTTTTGTGGGCTGGTGGGTTCTGCAGGCTAAGTCATTTATTTTCAATCTAAATGGCCCTGTTTTGGGTTTGGCATGGCACTTGCTCTTAGGGAATGCGTGATGACGTCTGAATGATAGGGCGCATTGTGTACTCAAGGAGCGAAGAATCCATGATGAATAAAACTGGAAATACTTTCGGTCTCTCAGTGTTGGTGTTAGGAGGCGCGATGGGCATGACTGCACTGGCCCAATCGAGTACGCCGACAACAGATCCTGCGGCAGCAACTACTACTAATGCTAAGGCGAATGCGGATGATAGCTCGACCTATGCGACGGGAAAGCCGCTGGAGATGCAGTCAAAGGAAGGCTTCTGGGGTCATATGAACCCCCTGGCCCGGAAGAGATGGGTACACAGGCAGGTTGATCCGATCAAGGATCGTACGAATGAGCTGGATCAGTTGCAGGCAAAAAATGCTAATGATATTCGCGACGTAGATGCGCGCGCGACGGCCGGCATCAATAAAGCAATGAACGCGGCGAATACTGCCGACCAGCACGCGGTGGACGCGGGCAACCGGGCGAATGCCGCTCAGAATACGGCCACGACTGCAAGCAATCGGACCGATGCGCTGCATTCGACGGTAAGCAATCTGGATCAGTTCCAGACGGTGTCGGCGACCGAGGTTCCTTTTGTCTCAGGCCGCACGACGCTGGGTCCGAAGGCAAAGGCAGCCCTGGATGATGTCGCAGAGAAAGCGAGCGGCGAGAAGGGCTACATCATCGAAGTGCAGGGATTTAGCCGGTCTGGCGTGCAGACCTCACAAGCGATGGCTGATGCTGTGGTCCGCTACCTTGTCGTAGAACATCAGGTTCCGGTGTTCCGAATTTATCGCACGGGGCTTGGAAGAAATACGGCAACGGCGGTTGATGGCGTGAAGCCTATGACAAATGGCGTCCAGGTAACGCTGCTGCATAACAGCCTGGCGACGATGGATTCAACTTCGGCGGCCAACAGTATGCCGGCCCCCCAAAGACCTCCCAATCGACGGGAGTGAGTGCACCACCAGAGGCGAATCAGTAGCCCTCCCCCTAAAGGGCGGTTTGGAGCAAGACCTCTAAGCCGCCCGCAAGTTTGCAGAGATAGCGACAGAGAGCGCACTCGCAAAAACCTCTCCTAACCAGAGAGAACCAAGGCAGATTGGCCCCTCATCGAGGGGCCGTTTTTTTTTAATGCAGGGAAGAGGGAGTAGGGAAGAGGGAAGAGAAAGCGACGGCTACTGAGTTGCTGCTTTATGGATGGCCAGGAGCTGCTCGAGGGTGGCTTTGAGGTGGTTGAGGTGGAGGGCGTTGGCTCCGTCGGATTTGGCGTGGGCTGGGTCGTCGTGGACTTCGAGGAAGATGCCGTCGATGCCGGCGGCTACCGCGGCGCGGGCGAGGACAGGGATGAATTCGGGCTGGCCGCCGGAGACTCCGTTGGCTGCGGAGGGCGTTTGGACGGAGTGGGTACCGTCGAAGATGACGGGGGCGAAGGCGCGCATGATGGGGAGTGAGCGCATGTCGACGACGAGATTGTTGTAGCCGAAGCTGGCGCCGCGCTCGGTGAGGCAGACGCGGGGGTTGCCGGAGTCGCGGACCTTCTCGACGGCGTGGCGCATGTCGAGGGGGGCGACGAATTGACCCTTCTTGACGTTGATGGCGCTTGCCGGTTTCGGCGGCGGCGATGAGGAGGTCGGTCTGGCGGCAGAGGAAGGCGGGGATCTGGAGGACGTCGACGGCTTCGCCTACGGGAGCACAGTCCTGGGGGGTGTGGACGTCGGTGAGGACGGGGAGGCCGGTGGTTTCGGCTACGGTGCGGAGGATGCGGCACCCTTCGGCGAGGCCGGGGCCGCGGAAGCTGCGGATGGAGGTGCGGTTGGCCTTGTCGTAGCTGGCTTTGAAGATGTAGGGGACGCCGAGGTCGGAGGTGATGCGCTGGATGGCGTCGGCCATGGTGCGGGCATGCTGCTCGGACTCGATGACGCAGGGGCCGGCGATGAGGAAGAGCTTGCCGCGGCCTACGGGGACGTTGCCGATGTCGAATGGATTGGTCACATATTTATTTGATCATAGTGACGAAAGGAGTGGACAAGGCGGACAGATGGTTGTACATACATCTATATGGTTGCAGATGCAACCAATGGAGGTTTTTCTGATGATCCTGCTGAGTCTTTCCGCTCTTGTACTTGGTGCTGGGTTGCAGATGCAGTCACAAGCTACGGCTGCTCCTTCTCCCATGCCTGTGAAGGTGACCCAGGTGATGGCGGTGCTTACGGTGAAGCCGGGGATCGCACGACCGGATCTGATGAAGGTGATGCCTGAGGAGGTGCGCGAGACGGTTCTGGTGTATCTGGATGGAAAGATCGACCAGTGGTATGCGAAGGGCGATGGAAAGGGAGTGGTGTTCTTTTTGCGGTGTACGACAGTGGAGGAGGCGAAGGCGATTATGGAGGCGCTGCCACTGCATAAAGCCGGTTACGTCGATATGGAATATATCCCGGTGGGACCGTTGGCGCCGCTGCGGCTTCTGACGGGCAAACAGACTTCGCCGGACAATTCGGCGGGGCATTAGGCTTTCGAATATGGGACGTATAGCTCGTCGAGATCCATTTGCTGATAGGTGGTCGTGCGCGCTCTCTGCAACGAGGCGTACGGCACGGTTGATGACGCAGCTCTATGACAGCTATTTGAGTGAGCATGGAATAGAGGCAGCGCAGTTTGCGCTGATGATGACCGTGGATGCTGCCGAGGATAAGGGACAGGCGGCGATGGGACGTGTCCTGGGGATGGACAAGACGACCTTGTCGCGAAATCTGAGAGTGCTGCGCGCGCGGGGATGGGCGGAGTCCGTGACGGGCGAGGATGCGAGACGGCGAAGTATCGTGCTAACCGCAAAGGGTCGCGAACTGCTTGCGAAGGCTCGGCCTGCGTGGAAGAAAGCTCAAGCGGAGATTCGCGCGGGGATGAGCGAACGAGAATGGAACGTGATGTGGGAAAGCCTGCGGACCGTGACCCATGCTGTGGAAGCGGCTGCAGAGAAGAGGAACGATTCGAAGAGAGAGTAGGACTGGATTTTAGAGCTGGAGTTCCCAGGTTTGGGCGGTCAGTTTTTTGCCGAAGCTATGGTGGGTCTCTTCGTTGATGAGATGGTAGCCCTCGGCCTGATAGAGGTGACGGGCGGCATCGAGGACGCTGTTGGTCCAGAGAGTGATTTTGCGATAGCCAGTGTTGCGGGCGAAGAGTGTGCACTCGCGGATGAGGGTGCGGCCGAGACCGAGACCGCGTGCGGAGGGATCGACTAGCAGGAGACGAAGACGAGCTGTGGTGCGGGATTTTTTGTCTTTGACCAGGAAGACGGAACCGATGGATTCGCCGTTGCGCTCTGCGATCCAGCAGCGCTCGCGGATGGGGTCGAAGTTGTCGATGAAGTCGGCGGTGATGCGTGCGACGAGGGCCTCGAAGCGCTCGTCCCATCCGTATTCGCGGGCGTAGAGGAGGCCATGGTGCTGAACGACCCAGCCCATGTCGCCGGGGCGATGGGGACGGAGGATGAAGGGCGGGGTGGGTGTAGGAGATGGGCTGAGAGTGGATTCGATGGTGGACATGGCCTGAACAAGGCGGGTGCGTTGCTCGCCGGTGAAGGGAGCGATCATCTGTTCGATTTGTTGGTTGGAGCGTTGGTTGAGGGTGACGAATTCTTTTTGTCCGGCTTTGGTGAGAGAGAGGAAGGATTGTCTTCCGTCGGTGGGCGAGGTTTTGCGGGTGATGAGTTTTCGGTCGATGAAGGTGCGGAGGATGCGACTGAGATAGCCGAGGTCGAGATTGAGGATGGCGGCGATTTCGGACGCTGTGGGTTGAGTGCGGGTGGCGATCTCGTAGAGGACTCGGGCTTCGGGGAGGGAGAGGGAGCTTTGCAGGAGTTGTTCTTCGAGGGTTCCGATGGCGCGGGTGTAGAAGCGGTTGAAGCTTCGGATGGCGGTGATGTGGGGGTCGGTGGTCATCTCTTCAGATTGATGACAGTTTCAATTTAATTTATTGATTATGTCAAGTATTTGGAAAAAAACGAGAAGCGTTAAAAGCGCCAAAACATCTCCGAGAGAGTGGCTAACTTTTGAGGGAGCGGCCCAGGTTGGAGAGAAGGAGGGTCAGGAAGGACAGGCCTCGGCGGCTGTCTTCGCTGGAGGTGCGTTTCCATAGCTCCCAGAAGGTGGGTGGATTTTGCTCGCGTTTGTGCTCTTCGGTTGTGGCGGACATGGCTTTTGATAGCTGGTCGAGGACTTCGGGGTTGAGCTCGGTGAGGATCTTGGCGGCGGTGAGGAGGTTGCGTATTCCGGCGATGCCTTCTGGTTGTTTGGCGTATTCGGCTAGTTTGCCGGCTACTGTGTCCTTTGCTCCGATCAGGCCGTGGATGAGATCGAGAACGCCTTCGCGATGGGCGACTTCGAGGACGTCGAGTGTGGCGAGCAGTGCGGCGGCGTATTCCACCGGAGCCTTTTCCAGACGACGGTCGAGGTCGGCTTTGAAGTCGACGGTGACGGGTTTGAAGGCGATTGGCTTGGCCATTTGGTGCTCCTTGATCAACGTTCGCTGCGGGAAAAGGACTCGGTTGCTTCTTCTCTCCGTTCAGTAATGACAAGCAAAAACAAGAACAAAGGCAACGGCAACAACAAAAGCAACGGCAATAGATTAGTCGCTTCGGCTTCGCCTTCGCTCCGGCCTTCGGCAGAGTGGTGGCCGCTTTGCGGCGGTCTTTAGACGCGGGGCTGAAGCCCCGCTCTACCTCAGAAGCAAGAGCAACGGCAACGACAACGGTAACAGCAAGAGCAACAGCAACAGCAACAGCAACAGCAACAGCAAGAGCAAGAGCAAGAGCAAGAGCAACAGCAACAGCAACAGCAACAGCAACTACAAATACAGGGATTCTTCCCCTTCGACTTTGCTCAGGGTCAGAATGACGACATAAAACAAAGACAAACTGCGAAGACAATTGCACCAGCAGGTCCCTACGGGATGACAAACAAAAAAAAGGCAAATGCGAAAACAACAGCGGAAGTGAACTAAACGGTGGTGGAGGCTATTTGAACTAGTTTGTCAGCGGGGCCGGTGCCGGGGACGTGGTAGTCGGCGCGGGCCCACTTGCGTTCGATCTCGAGGCCGGGTTGCGGGGTACGGGTACCGTAACGGAAGTTGCGGCGTGGCAGCGGGTTGTCGCCTTGCTCGGGGAGGACGGTCATGATGACGGCGGTCTCCTTATAGGCGGGTGTGTGGGTGTTGCGGTCGGTGAAGCTGCTGGTAAGGCGGTTGACGGGCTCTATGACGGAGTTGATAGGCATGTAGAGCTGTTTGCCCTGGACTCGGTCGGTTACGACGACCTGCACGCGGACGATGCCGTAGGGACTCATGAGCTGGACGTAGCGACCGGTGGTGATACCGCGTTCGGTGGCAAGCTCTGGTGAGATTTCGAGGAAGGTGGAGGGGGTCATGGCCTTGATGCCGGAGGTGCGATCGGTCATGCTGCCCTGCTGGAAGTGTTCGAGGAGGCGGCCGTTGTTGAGGTGAAGGGGGAACTGTTCATCGGCTTCGAGGCAGGGCGGGATGTACTCGATGGGGTAGAAGCGGGCTTTGCCGTCGGGAAAGTTGAACCTCTCGGTGAAGAGAAGGGGAGAGTCTTTGCCGTCGGCGGCGATGGGCCACTGGAGGCTCTTGTAGCCTTCGAGGCGATCGTAGTTGACGCCGGCGAAGATGGGTGTGAGGCGGGCGACTTCGTCCATGATCTCGGACGGGTGGGTGTAGTTCCAGTGTGCGCCCATACGGTTGGCGATGAGCTGGATGATCTCCCAGTCGGCTTTGGATTCGCCGAGGGGCTCCATGGCTTTGTAGATTCGCTGGATGCGGCGTTCAGTGCTGGTGAAGGTGCCCTCTTTTTCGAGCGAGGAGGTGGCGGGGAGGACGATGTCGGCGAAGCGGCAGGTCTCGGAGAAGTTGATGTCCTGGACGATGAGGAACTCACAGTTGCTGAGTGCGTCGCCGACGTCGCCGGCGTTGGCATCGGAGGTGATGGTGTCTTCGCCTTTGATGTAGAGGCTCTTGAGTTTGCCGTCCTGAATGGCGCGGATCATCTCGTGGTTGTCGAGGCCTTTGGTGGTGGGAAGGGTGACGCCCCAGTCGGCTTCGAATTTGGCGCGGATGTCGGGGTCGTCGACTTTTTGATAGCCGGAGAAGACGTTGGGCATGGAACCGAAGTCGCTGGCGCCTTGTACGTTGTTGTGGCCGCGGAGAGGGTAAGCTCCGGCGCCGGGACGCATGTAGTTGCCGGTGACGAGGAGGAGGTTCGAGAGGGCGGTGGCGGTGTCGGAGCCGCCGCAGTGTTGGGTGACGCCCATGGCGAAGAGGATGCAGACGCCGTCGGCTGCGACGATCTCGTGGGCGACGGTGGTGAGGGTGGCGACGGGGATGCCGGTGACTCGCTCGGCGTATTCGAGGGTGAAGGGCTCGAGGGATTTTTTGTACTCGTCGAAGTTGTTGACCCACTGGTTGATGAAGTCCATTTTGGCGAGGCCGCTGTCGATGATGTATTTCGCGATGGCTGAGAGCCAGACGGCGTCGGTGGATGGGTTGGGGCGCATGAAGATATCGGCGCGCTCGGCCATCTCGTTTTTGCGGAGGTCGGCTACGATGAGTCGCTGGCCGCGATGTTTGTGGGAGCGCTTGACTCGGGTGGCGAGGACGGGATGGTTTTCGGCGGGGTTTGCGCCGACGATGATGACGAGGCCGGCGCGTTCGATGTCGGAGATGGAACCGGAGTCGCCGCCGTAGCCTACGGTACGCTGAAGGCCCATGGTTGCGGGGTTCTGGCAGTAGCGGGCGCAGTTGTCGACGTTGTTGGTGCCGATGACGGCGCGGGAGAGCTTCTGCATGAGGAAGCTTTCTTCGTTGGTGCATTTGGAGGAGGCGATGAAGGCGAGGGCGTCGGGGCCGTGGTCTGCTCTGACTTGCTTGAATTTTTTTTCGATGATGTCGAGGGCTTCGTTCCAGGTGATCTCGCGGAAGGTTTCGCCATCGCGGAGGAGGGGTTTGGTGAGGCGGTCGGTGGAGTTGATGTGACCCCAGGCGAACTTGCCTTTGACGCAGGTGGAGATGCCGTTGGCGGGGCCGTGCATGGGCTCGATCTTGAGGATGTGGCGGTCTTTGGTCCAGACGTCGAAGGTGCAGCCTACGGCGCAGTAGGTGCAGACAGTTTTGGTGCGTTTGATGTGTTCGTTGCGCATCTCGGATTCGATCTCGGAGAGGGTGAGGATGGGGCCGTAGCCGATGGGCGGCTCGATGCCTTTGACGACGTCGATCATGTCGTCGAGGGTTTTGCGCGGGAGGTTGGTGAGGTAACCGGCTTGGCCGAGCATGGATTTTTCCATGAGGGCGTTGCAGGGGCAGACGGTGACGCAGTGGCCGCAGGAGACGCAGCTGGAGCCGTCGATTTTTTCGCCGCCGTCCCAGAGGACGCGGGGGTGGGCGCTCTCCCAGTTGATGGTGAGTGTCTCGTTGACCTGGACGTTCTGGCAGGCTTCGACGCAGCGGCCGCAGAGGATGCATTGGTCGGGGTCGTAGCGGTAGAAGGGGTTGGACATGTCCTGCGGATAGGGCTTGGGGGTGTAGGGGCGCTTCTGATGCTTTACGTCGAGGTCTTTGGTGGTGTTGTGGATGGTGCAGTTCTGGTTGTTGTTGTCGCAGACGGTGCAGTAGAGCATGTGGTTCTGGAGGATGCGGTCGAAGGCCTCGCGCTGGGCGATGTCTACGGTTTCGCCTGCGGTCTCGATGGTCATGCCGGCGGTGACGGATGTGGCGCAGGCGCGGACGAGCTTGCCGTCGACCTTGACCATGCAGGTGTCGCAGCTCTGGATGGGGCCCATCTGCTGGAGATAGCAGACGTGAGGGACGGGCTTCTGCACGCCGGACGCGGTGCGGCTATTGAGGAGGTCGATGAGCAGTTCGCCGGAGTGCGCGGGGACGGCAGCGCCGTCGATGGTGAGCTGCATGTTAGGGGAGTGGTCGGCGGGAGTGTTGAGGAGAGATTTCATAGCACCCATGCGCTTTCTGATGCGATGAAGATAACAGACGTTTCCCCTGGATGGGTTAATGATGGGGGAAGGGCATCCAACGAAGTATGGATGGACGAGCGGGGCGGGTGCGGATTGGCATCTCGGGCTGGCGGTATGCGGGGTGGCGTGGCGTGTTCTATCCCAAGGGTTTGGCGCAGCGACGAGAGCTGGAGTTTGCGTCGCGGACGTTCGACACGGTGGAGATTAATGGGACGTTTTATTCGTTGCAGAAGCCGAAGAGTTTTGCGATGTGGGGAAGGGAGACCCCGGATGATTTTGTGTTTTCGCTGAAGGGATCGCGTTACATCACGCATATGTTGAAGCTGCGTGAGGTGAAGGTGCCGTTGGCGAATTATTTTGCGAGCGGGATGCTGGGGTTGGGGGAAAAGCTTGGGCCGGTACTGTGGCAGTTTCCTCCGCAGATGCGGTTTGAGCGGGAGCGGTTTGAATCTTTCTTTCGGTTGCTGCCGCGATCGACGAGGGCTGCGGCTTCGCTTGCGCGACGACATGCGACTCGGCTGGATGATGAGGATGGAATAAGTGTGAAGCTTGATGCTCCGCTGCGGCATTGTGTTGAGATTCGGAACGAGAGCTTTGTGGTACCGGAGTTTGTGAGTCTTTTGCGGGCGCACGATATTGGGCTTGTTGTTGCGGATACGGTGGAGTGGCCGCTGTTGATGGATGTGACTTCGGATTTTGTTTATTGCAGGCTGCATGGATCGGAGCAGCTGTATGCGAGTGGATATGGAGATGATGCTCTGGATGTGTGGGCAGAGCGTGTGGTGAAGTGGGCGCGGGGAGAGCAGGCTGAAGGGCGTCGCGCGAGTGTCGAGACGGCGGATGTAAGGGCTCGCGATGTTTATGTCTATTTTGACAATGATGCGAAGGTGCGGGCGCCGTTCGATGCGCAGGGTTTGCGGGCGCGAGTGCAACGGCTACTTGATTGATTCTTTTGTAGGTGGGCCGTAGCGTTTGCGAACGAGTGCCAATGCCTGACTGAGGGTTGTGACTTCGCCTTCGAGTTGGGCGTCTTCGGCGGCTTCGAGCATGGATTTGAATTTGGGGCCGGGGCGGTAACCGGCGGCGATGAGGTCGTTGCCGGTGAGGAGGGGTTTGGGGGCGATGGTCTCGGCGGGGGCCGATTCGTATTGTTGCTTGGCGAAGTCGTAGAGGCGTAGGTCGCCGTGGGCGGAGAGGACGTCCATGCGGTGGAGGGCGAGGTGCTCGTCGAACTGCGGGAGACGGAGGAAGCGCTTGAGGGTGGACTGGCGCATGTGGAGGATGTCGCCGAAGCGCATGTGGTTTTTGACGAGAGCGACGATTTGCGCGGTGTCTTCGTTGGAGAAGCGCAGGCGGCTAAGGATGGTTTCGGCGATGCGGACGCCGACTTCGACGTGGCCGTTGAAGCGGATGCGGTCGTGGGGATCGTTGGGGTTGGGGGCGCGGTAGGTTGCGGGTTTGCCGATGTCGTGGAGGAGCGCTCCCCAGGCGAGGGTGGGGGTTGCGTTGGGCGGGAGTTTTTCGAGGAGGAGCATGGTGTGGACCCAGACGTCGCCTTCAGGGTGGTACTCGGGCGGCTGCTGGACGCCGTGCATGCGGACGGCTTCGGGGAGGACTTGCTGGAGGAGACCGGTGGCGTCGAGGAGTTCGAAGGCTCGGCGAGCGTGGCCTTCGGTGAGCATGCGGGTTAGTTCGTCGCGGATGCGCTCGCGAGCTGACCTGATCGATTTGAGTGGCGGCGTTGCGGATGGCGGCGAAGGTTTGCGGCTCGATCTCGAGGTCGAGGCGAGCGGCGAAACGGACGGCGCGAAGCATGCGGAGCTTGTCTTCGGCGAAGCGGTGGGCGGGGTCGCCGATGGCGCGGAGGATTTTGGCGGCGAGGTCGGCGCGGCCGTTTACGTAGTCGAGGGTGGCGGCTGTCAGGGTCGCCGGTTTGCTCGAAGATGGCGGGGTCGAGGAGCATGCCGTTGATGGTGAAGTCGCGGCGGAGGACGTCTTCGCGGGGGTCGGTGGAGAAGCGGACGGCGTCGGGGCGGCGGCCGTCGGAGTAGGCTCCGTCGTGGCGGAAGGTGGCGACTTCGGTGGAGATGGCTTCGTCTTCTCCGTCGTTTGGTTCGCAGACGAGGACTACGCCGAAGTGGGCGCCTACGGTGAGGGTTTTCTTGTTGGGGAAGAGATTGAGGATGACGTCGGGTGTGGCGCTGGTGGCTACGTCGAAGTCCTGGGGTTCGAGGTTGAGGAGGATGTCGCGCACGCAGCCTCCGGCGAAGAAGGCCTGGTGGCCAGCGGCGCGAAGAGTCTCGACGATTCGGCTTGCGGCGCTGTAGTGCGGGTTTTGCTTGAGGTGGGCGGCCATGCGTGTCTTCTATGATAAAGAGATGCGTGACGGTGGCGGTCTTATTCTGGGAATTGAAAGCTCGTGTGATGAGACGGCTGCGGCGGTGGTGCGCGGTGGGAGCGA
Organism: uncultured Acidobacteriaceae bacterium; assembly: GCA_963831665.1. Classification (GTDB taxonomy): domain Bacteria; phylum Acidobacteriota; class Terriglobia; order Terriglobales; family Acidobacteriaceae; genus Edaphobacter. The sequence continues at coordinate 622,669 of CAWHRG010000002.1, forward strand.
TGCGCTTTCGAATGTGGTGGCTTCGCAGATGTCGTTGCATGCGAATTATGGTGGGGTGGTGCCGGAGTTGGCTTCGCGGGAGCATCTTCGGAATGTTGTGCCGGTGGTGCGGGAGGCGATGGCTCGGGCTGGGGTTAGGTTTGAGGATTTGGATGCCGTTGCTGTGACTGAAGGGCCGGGGCTGGCGGGGGCTCTGCTCGTAGGGATTACTTATGCGAAGGCGTTGAGCTTTGGGTTAGGGAAGCCGTTGGTTGGGGTGAATCATCTTGAGGGGCATATTCATGCCGTGCTGATGGAGGCTCGGCAGCGGGCGGAGGCTCCAATGGAGTTGCCGTTGCTTGCGCTGGTGGTTTCGGGTGGGCATACGCATCTTTATCTGGCACAACAAACGCGGGATCTAGCTCGGCAGACCGATGGGGCTACGTGGAGTTATAAGAATGTTGGCCGCACTGTGGATGATGCGGCGGGCGAGGCGTTTGATAAGGTGGCGAAGCTGCTGGGGTTGGGGTATCCGGGTGGGCCTTGGATCGATGCGCTGGCGAAGCGGGGAAATCCGAGGGCGGTGCCATTTACGTTTGGGCAGATCAAGGCGCGTGCGCTGCCGGTGGGTGTTCCGGTTGTGAATAAGAAGGCTCGTGCGGTGGGAGATGGGCCTGTGTTTGATTTTTCGTTTAGCGGGATCAAGACGGCGGTTCTGCGGTATGTGGAGACGCATGGGATGAAGGAGAGGATTGAGGCTCGGAGGGCTGCGCTGGCGGCGGATGATGCGTTGAAGCCGAGTTCTGAGGCGGTGGCTGCACTGTGCGATGGTGAGACGCTGGATTTGATTGCTTCGTTTCAATATGCGGTGGTGGGGAATCTGCTTCGCCAGACGTTCGCGGCGGCGGAGTCGTTTGGGGCGCGGGGGATTGTGGTTTCGGGTGGAGTTGCGGCGAATGGTGAGTTGCGGCGTCGTTTTCAGGCGGAGGCGGATCAACGGGGATTGCCGATTGCGTTTCCTTCGCTGGCGCTTTCGACGGATAACGCGGCGATGATTGCGGCGGCGGCTTGGCCAAAGTTTGTGGCTGGGGACTTTGCATCGGATGATTTGGGGGCCACGCCTCAGTTGCGGTTGGGATAGCCACAAACAGCGCTGTGACCGCAAGGAGCCGCGTATCAGCTAAAATCAACAGGGATTTCAAGGGAGAGATGTCTGCGCCGTGCCAAGTGCCCGGTCGCGGCAGGATTGTGCACTTGGCAACGATGGAACTGTTCAACACCCTGGGCGGGAAGATCGAGACGCTGGCTCCCGTCGGCAGCCCCGCTTTGAGAATGTATTGTTGCGGCCCAACTGTCTATGACTATGGGCACATCGGGAACTTCCGCACGTTTCTGCATGTGGATGTGCTGCGGCGGTTTGTGCGCCAGCAGGGCATGGCGGTGCAGTATGTGATGAATGTGACGGATGTGGATGACAAGATCATCCGCAATGCAGCGGCCGCAGGTGTGCCGATTGCTGAGTATACGGCCAAATTTCAGCGGGCTTTTTTCGAGGACTCGGATGCACTTGGGATTCAGCGAGCCGAACAGGTTGCTTATGCTACCGACGCGATTCCGGACATGGTGGAGTTAATTCAGAAGCTTGCGGCTAAGGACATCGCGTATCAGGCCGAGGATGGCTCGTGGTACTTCCGGATCCATCGGTTTCCGGAGTATGGGAAGCTTTCGCGTAAGGATTTTGAGGGCATTGAAGACGGCGCGCGCGTGGATGTGGATGAGTATGAAAAGGACGCCGCGCGGGATTTTGCTTTGTGGAAGGCTGTGAAGCCGGGTGAGCAGAGCTGGGATACGGCGCTGGGTTCGGGACGTCCGGGATGGCATATCGAGTGCTCGGCGATGGCGATGAAGTTTTTGGGTGAGTCGTTCGATCTGCATGCGGGTGGCGAAGACCTGATGTTTCCGCACCACGAGAATGAGATCGCGCAGTCGGAGTCGGCTACGGGACATACGTTTGCGCGGCACTGGATGCATGTGCGTTTTCTGCTGGTGGAAGGGCGGAAGATGTCGAAATCGGAGGGAAATTTTTATACTCTCCGCGATCTTCTGCTGAAGGGGCATCGCGCTTCGGCGATTCGGTTTTTGCTGATCTCGGTGCCTTATCGGAACCAGATGAACTTTACGTTTGAGAGTCTGACGGAGTCGACCAATGCGGTTGATCGACTGCGGACGTTTCATCAGCGGATGTTGAAGGGCGGATTTGCAGAGGGGCTGAATCCGGAGATCAGTGCGGCTACGGCGAAGGCTGGTGCGGACTATACGGCTGCGCTTGCCAATGATCTGAACACGGCTGAGGCGCGGGCGGCGATCTTCGATCTGGTGCGGGCTGCGAATTCTGCGGCTGATGCGGGCACGCTACGGGCTGGGAATGCCGAAGAGATTCTGAAGGTGATGGCGCTATTCGACGGCGTGTTTGCGGTGCTGGAAGATAACGATGCGGCGATTACTCGTGCTGCGCTGGCGTGGGCTGAGGCTGAGGGAAGGATCAATGAAGCTGATCCTACCTTGGTTGCTACGTTGGCTTTGAGCGATGCCGATATCGATGCGCTTGTGGCGGAGCGGACGCAGGCGAAGAAGACGAGGAACTTTGCGCGTGCGGATGCTATTCGGAATGACCTGTTGGCGAAGGGCATTCTGATTGAGGACTCGAAGGATGGGGTCCGGTGGAAGCGTAAGTAATGGCTTGCTACCGATTTTTCATTGTTCGTAATCTAGTAATGCAGGGAGATCCCGTCCGCCATAAATTACGCGCTCGATCCTGACGGTTTCGTTCTGGATATGGAACAAGATTAGGTATCGCACAACAAGGGTTATGCGAGCGTCCTCGCCAATCTCCGGTCGTAGTTGGTAGAGCAGAGGGTTCTGCCCAATCATACGGAATTGCGCGCGTATCTCCTGAATAAAGGTTAGTGCTCTTACGAGATTGTCTTGAGCTATGTAATCGGCAATTGCTTCCAGATCGGCTTCGATGAAACGGGAGAGTTCAACCTGCATTTATCTGGTTGCTCCGACTGCTTTTGTCAGCGCCTTGTACTTTCGTTCGAGCCGGTCAAGTACCTGGTCGACGGGGACTCCGGAGGTTTTATCTTCCCGTGCCTGCTTCCAAAGCTGACGTAACTCGTCCATGCCTTGTTGTCGCAAACTGCGCTTGTGTGTCCAATCGCGTAGTGCGTCTCGTACGACTTCACTGCTGGAGGCATATTCTCCGGCGTCAACAGCCTGGCGGACGATGGCTACCATCTCGTGAGGTAAGGCAATGCTGATTTTTTCAATAGCAGACATGGAAGAATCTCCCTGCAGTAGGAATTATTCCTACTGCAAAGTTTAGATATCTTGATGAATCAGGTCAAATGTAACTAACAGGCGTCGCAGGGTTCTGACTCTGGTTCGCTAGCTTTTTTCGGACGAAGGGTGAAGAAGGCTTTGACCTTGTCGAATGACGTCATGTTCAGAAGGACCAGGCCGAGGATGACGATGGTTACGCCGATGTAGGCCGTCCAGAGGATGGGCTCGTGTGCGATGTAACCCCAGAAGAGCCCCCAGATGGGCAGCAGGTAGGTGACTGCTACTACGTGGGTCGACGGGATGCGGGTGAGTAGATCGTAGTAGAGCAGGTAGGCGATGCCACTGCCTGCGACTCCAAGAAGAATGATTGCGAAGACTGAGCTGAGATGGATGACTGCCGGGTGTGTTCCGAAGGCCGCAACCGGCAGAAGCATCAGCCAGGCCAGGGAGAGCTGAGTGGTTGCGAGGCCTATGGGATCGAGGCCCTGGAGTTTGGTCTTCGCAATGACTGTGGCGATGGCGTAGCCGAGGCTGGCTAGTGCAATGAACATTACGCCTCGGAAGAACGCAGTGCGATCGCCGTAGCGGGCTGTGTCCTGTCCGTGGCTAAGTACGACGATGAGGACGCCGGAGAAGCCGAGCAGAACACCTGCTGTGGTGAAGCGATTGGGACGCGAGCTTTGAACGGCGAGGGTCAAGAGCAATGCCCAGATGGGTGTGGTGGCGTTGAGAATAGCGGCGATGCTGCTGGGAACCGTCTGCTCACCTAACGCGAAGAAGGTGAACGGAATCGCATTGTTGAAGAGAGCCACGATGAGCAGGGGAACGATGAGTCGGCCCGGTGGAAGCGTGCGGCCTTTGAGTTTGAGGACGCTCCATAGGAAGATGGCTCCGAAGGAGAGGCGCAGCAGGGCTACCCATGCGGGCGGGAAGCTGCGGCCCGAGAGTTCGATGAGGATGAAAGATGCTCCCCATACGGCAGAGAGCAAAAGAAGTTGAAAGACATCGCGGCGACTCATTCAATTCTCCGGTTCGGCTATTTCATTTAGAGTGAGCCGCCCCGGCTGTGGCGTCTTTATTTTTCGTTGACCCAGGATGGCGTCCACGCTGAACAGTGATGCGTCGACGGTGGAGAGCGCCAGCGTTCCGGCTGACATGAGGTAGACGCCGTAGGAGAATTGCGAGAAGCCGGAGATCGTCATCGCAGTTCCGAAGAGAAAGAGCAGTGCTGCGGCTCCGATTGCTGCGATACGAAGACGAATGCCGAGAAGAAGGCAGATGCCGAATGTGATTTCACAGAGAGTCGCCACGACCGCCAGCGCAGGGATGGTGGCGTGCGGCACGAAGGGATTGATCGTCGCGGTATAGGCGATGAAGTGGGTGAAGTCGCCCCAGGCTACACCTGGTGATCCGTAGGGTCCGAGAAGACCGAGGCGGTCAGCTACCGCGTCGAGGAAGGCTGCTGCTACCGGGAGTCGCAGCAGTGCGGCAATCCAACGGGTGCGTCCGTAGGTGACCGCGAGGAAGAGGAAGGGTGCGGCGTATGTCAGGGGATAGGACATGCTGGACAACGGCTCGTGCAGGCTGAAGTGGTTGAGGACCATCCAGACTCCCTGTGCGATAAGGGCCAGCCAGAGTAGCGCAAATGCGTAGAGTTTGTAGGGTGCGGGAGTCTGGATTGGAGCGTTGGCGCTCGTGTTCATCGGATCTCCTAAGAAATCTGTGGGGAGGGCTGAAGCTCGATCAGGCAGTGCCGTTCGTGCCTTCTGGTTTGGCGAAGACTAGTGCGAGGAACCGGGCCGGACGTTCGGTGCTGGCGTTTGCAGAGACCTGATGCACGCTGCCAGGTGGCTCGTAGAAGACCTGACCGGCGCGGTAGGTTTTCTCGGAGGAGCCTTGAAGCTGAAAGCGAACTTCACCTTCGAGAACGTATCCGATGACGAAGCCGGGGTGACGGTGGGGCCGGGAGTATCCGCCAGCGGGATAGTTTACTTCGGTTACAGTGACCGTCCAGTGATCGAGCGGGATTGGCGGTAGTTCGTGTTCGAATATAGCGTTGGCTTGCGTCGACTGGCCTTTGGAGCTACCGAGAACGCTGGAGCCGAGTACCGCCATCCCTGTTTTGAAGAGCCCTTCTATAACGTCACGTCGGGGTATCAACATGAGTCGACGATAGGCTTGTAACGGACTTACTGGAAGGGCCATTTTCTGTATTTTCTATGTGCCAATTTGTCTAAAACGAGATGCACCCAGCGGCGGTTAGTGAACTTCTGTCATGTACTTCTCGAAGATGGCGGCGAGCTTTTGCATTCCCTGATCGATGACGTGTGGCTCGAAGGCAGCGAAGCCGAGAAGGACTCCGTTGATCTTTTGCTTCCGCATGGTGTAACGGTCGAGTCCTGAGGCGTCGATGCCGTTGCGTGCGGCCTCGCGCTCGAAGTCGATGGAGTCGATGGGTGCTTTATAGAAGGCGGCCGTGGTGAGGCCAGCCTGGATGCCAGAGAGCCGCAGGGCGTCGCCGAGGTGCTTTTCGGCCGAGTGATGGAGTGTGGCGAGGCGTTCGGCGTAGGTCTCGCGCATGCGCCGGATGTGACGGCCAAGATGGCCTTCGGTGATGAACTCGGCGAGGACTGCCTGATTGATGGTGTTGGCCCAGAGGTCGGTCTCGAAACGGAGGCGGAGAACCTTGTCCATAAGGCGGTCGGGGACGACCATGTAGCCGAGACGGAGGGAGGGGAAGAGGACTTTGTTGAAGCCGCCGATGAAGATGACGGAGCCGGCTTCGTCAAGGCCCTGCAATGCGGGGATGGGCACGCCGGTGAAGCGGAACTCGCTGTCGTAGTCGTCCTCGATGATGGTTGATTTTGCGGAGCTGGCCCAGCGCAATAGCGCGATGCGGCGTTCGAGGGTCATCGTGGAGCCCAAGGGAAATTGATGAGCCGGAGTGACGTAGGCGAGTTTTGCGTGGGGAGAGAGCTGTCGTCCCTTTGGCTACGTCCATGCCGTCGGCGTCTACTGGGACGGGAATGATTCTAGCCCCGGCGTTTCGCAGGGCTCGGGCGGCTCCGAAGTAGCCCGGATCCTCCATCCATGCATCGTCGCCGGGTTTGATGAGGATGCGCGCTATCAGATCGAGCGCCTGCTGTGTGCCAGTGACGACGACGATCTGGCTGGCCGAACAGTGAACACCTCTCGATGTGCCGATGTATTCAGCGATGGCATTTCTAAGCGGAGCGTAGCCTGCGATTTCGCCGCTGCCCAGGAGCGATTTGGTTGCGTTTCTCCATTGCCGCGAGGTGAGGCGCGACCAGACGTCGATGGGGAAGAGTCCGACTTCGGGGTCGGAGGCCTGGAAGGGACGCAGGCCTTCTCGCGTGATTGGCAATGGGGCATAGTGGTTGGTCTGCTTCAGTGTGCAGACGTCTTCTGAGAGGGCAAGATCATCGGGAAGCTTTTCGTTGACCCAGGTGCCAGCGCCGGTTTTGCTGGTCAGGTAGCCTTCGTCGCGCAACTGCTCGATGACCAGCATGGCGATGCCGCGTGATACGCCGTGCTGGAGAGAGAAGTCGCGGGTGGAGGGCAGGCGAACACCGCGCTTCAGGCGGCCGTCGAGGATAGCTGCGCGCAGCTCGGCGTAGAGCCAGTCAGTGAGGGTGGTGTCGGCTGACCTGGACCGGAGGGGCAACTCCAGTGAACTGATGGACTTGGCCATGGGATTAGCGTACCTGATTGTCCGGAGGAACTATGGGCATTCGTGGGTGGATGAATCTTTGCTTGAGTTGAAGCATCTTTATATCAAGGTAAATGTGATTATGACGGCGAAAACGAAGATCGAGACGGATACAAGCGGCGTTCACGTCTTCCTATTAATGTGGAAGGCCACTCGTGTGTTGGAAGCGCATGGTCACCACAGTATCGCGGGGCTGGATATGGGTTTGAGCGACTTTGGAGTTCTGGAGGCGTTGCTGCATAAGGGGCCTTTGGCGATAAAAGACTTAGGCGCGAAGGTCCTATTGACCAGCGGATCGATTACGACCGCGATTGATCGGCTGGAGCGGCGCGGATTAGTTGAGCGCGGAAACGATGCGAATGACCGCCGCAGCCGTATTGTTCGGCTTACGCCGTTGGGACGACAGACGATTCGCAAGGCCTTTGCGGAGCACAAGATTGCGATGGAAGAGGCTGTTTCGGGATTGTCCGCAGAGGACCGCGGCAGGTTGATCGATCTTCTTCGCCGGCTGGGCCAGTCGGCGGAAGAGCAGTTGAAGGTGCAGAAGAAAGTCGGCGCGACGAAGCGCCGGAGGGAGAAGTGATGACGACGAAGAATGTACTTGGAGTGTATGGACCAGGATCGGACCACTGGGTTGGCGATGGGTTTCCCGTGCGGAATATGTTTCCGTCGAACGGGGTGAACAAGGAGATCAGTCCGTTCCTTATGCTGGATTATGCGGGGCCGAGCCACTTTGAACCTTCGAAACGCGCGCATGGTGTTGGACAGCATCCGCATCGCGGTTTCGAGACGGTGACGATTGCTTATCAGGGGTCGGTTTCGCACCGTGACTCTGCGGGGAACTCGGGGACGATCTATCCGGGTGACGTGCAGTGGATGACGGCGGCTTCGGGAGTTGTGCATGAGGAGATGCATGCCCAGGAGTTTGCTGAAAAAGGCGGGACGTTTGAGATGGTGCAGCTTTGGGTGAATCTGCCTAAAGCGGTGAAGATGTCTGCGCCACGCTATCAGGGAATTACGAAAGAACAGATTCCTTCTGTGGCGCTTGGTGAGAGTGGACAGGCTCGAATTATCGCTGGCGAACTGGATGGCGTGAAGGGCGCGGCAACGACGTTCACTGCGATCAATGTCTTCGACGTGCGGCTGAAGGCAGGTGATGCGGTGAAGTTGTCTCTGCCGGATGGACATAATGCCGCGGTGGTTCTGCTGCAAGGAGACGTCACCGTGAACGGTTCTCAGGTGTTACGGGGAGCGGCACAGATCGCGACGTTGAGCGCTGATGGCGAGAGCATCACGCTGGAGCCGAAAGCGGATTCGATGCTGCTGGTGCTGAGTGGCGAACCAATTGATGAGCCGGTTGCCAGCTATGGACCGTTTGTTATGAATACGCAGGAGGAGCTGGTTCAGGCCTTTGCGGATTACAAGGCGGGGCGCATGGGTCAGTTGAGCTAATTCTGGTTGTTAGTGTTGAGGCACGAACGTTGTTCGTGCCTTTTCTTTTGTTTAGAGAACGTCGCTTTGCCTTGGTTGGTTTGCCGGGCTAGGATTAAGGCTATGGTGTCTCGGCTTGCTGTGTTCGCTCTATTCCTTTCCTTGTATCCATGCTGTTTCTCAGTCTGCTGCGCCAGCGGATCCGCACTTACCGAAGATCTTTCGTGATTCGGCTCTTGCCGTTACTTACTCCTACCCGGGCGAGTTTATTGCGGAGAAGGTAGTTGCGCCACCGAAGGCTGATCCTGCTAAGCCGCGATGTGTTCAGTCGACATTGTCTGGGGGATCGACGACCAAGCTTGGCAGCTCCGTTTTCGTACTGTCTACGATGGACGATGCGTGCCCGGGAGTATTGCTGAATGCGTCGAAGCAACTGAGCTCGTTCACGAAGGAGCAGATTCTGCGGCAACTCAAGAGCTACGGTACGCCAGCGGTGACGCAGGAACCTGTTCGCTACTCCATTGAGGGACATCCCGCGGCGATTACGATGGGTTCGGCTCAGCCGGATGAGACGCAGCCGGGTAAGACGCCAACGACTACGTACGCCGCTAAGGCTTGCGTGCTGGGAAACGTTGCGGTGAAGGCGACGAAGTCCGAGCCTGCGCAGCCGACGAAGCATATTCTCTGCTTCGATTTCACGACCCAGCAGAAAGATTTACTGCCTCTGATGCTTAGCTTTACGATTCAGTTCGATGAGGGGAAGCCGCAGTCGCTGGTGCCTGGCAATATCCTTCGATAGATCGCTTTAGGTATACTGCGGGCACGGTGGAGTTTCCTATGAAACCTCTATGTTCGACCGAAGCCAACCGTATTCCCCGAGCCGCAGGCGCTACAGGCCGCTTCAAGAGCCATCCGATGCCGCGGCGTTATCTCTGCGTCTTACCAAGCCTCTCCAGACCTAACCTCTTCTCCGGCGACTAGGGCCTACCCAATCTCCATAGCGAATTCTGTGTTCCTCTGTGCTTGTTCACGGAGGAACGGCCGTCTCGTTTTTCAAGAGAGATGTCTCCAAAACTCGCACCTAGTGCCGCTACCCAAGGAGAGACACCTATGAACACTTTGATTCAGGAGCATCATCGCATCGCCACCGAGGCTACTCATGCTGAGTTCGGTCCGAAGCTGAAGGCCGTAATTCCAGGGAAGAATGCGCAAAAGATTGTTGCCGACGACAATCGTCTTATGTCGCCGAGCTATACCCGTAGTTACCCTCTGGTCATAAAACGTGCGCGCGGGTTGCGGGTTGAGGATGTTGATGGAAATGAGTTTCTGGATTTCGCTGCGGGCATCGCTGTTAATTCAACGGGCCATTGTCATCCTGAAGTGGTGAAGGCGATTCAGGATCAGGCGGGCGAGTTTCTGCATATGTCTGGTACAGATTTTTATTACGAGCATATGGTTCAGCTCGCTGAAAGGCTGAGTGCGGTTGCTCCAATGGCGGGGCCGCATAAGTTCTATTACGGCAACTCTGGCGCGGAGGCAGTGGAGTGCGCTATGAAGCTCGCGCGATATCACACGGGCCGTCAGAACATCATCAGCTTCTTCGGGGCCTTTCATGGACGGACGATGGGTGCCTTGTCGCTGACGGCTTCGAAGCCGCAGCAGAAGAGGCGCTTCGCTCCATTCGTTCCTGGTGTACATCATGTGCGTTATCCGTATGCCTATCGCGGATGCAGCGGCGGCCCGCAGGAGGAAGAGGCGTTTGCTCTGGGTTGCGCGCGGTACATCGAAGAGAAGCTGTTCAAGACGATTCTGCCGCCGGAGGAAGTTGCAGCAATTATTCTTGAGCCGATTCAGGGTGAGGGTGGCTATGTTGTTGCGCCGGATAATTTTCTGCGGGAGATACGGAGTATCTGCGATCGCCACGGCATCATGATGATTGCCGATGAGGTGCAGTCTGGCGCGGGCAGGACAGGGAAGTGGTGGGCGATTGATCACTCGGGTGTGCAGCCTGATATTGTCTGCATCGCGAAGGGCATCGCCAGTGGGATGCCGCTTGGTGTTTGCATGGCGAAGGCCGAGGTGATGGACTGGGTGCCTGGTTCGCACGCGAGTACGTTTGGCGGGAACCCGGTATGCATTGCTGCGGCGCTGGCGACGATGAATGTGATTGAGCGCGAGGGGCTGCAGAATGCTACGACAGTCGGCAAGAAGATGATCGAGCGCTTGCGCGGCTGGGTTGCGAAGCATTCGACGGTTGGGGATGTGCGTGGGCGAGGCTTGATGATCGGGGTCGAGCTGGTCAAAGACCAACAATCGCGTCAGCCTGTTGGTGCTATGCGCGACCGCATTGTAGAGTTGGCGTTCGAACGCGGGCTGCTTATTCTGGGTTGTGGGGAGACTACGATTCGTCTGTGCCCGCCGTTGGTCGTCAAGCAGCAGGAGGCCGATGTTGCTCTGGATATTCTGGAAGAGTGCGTGATAATCGCGGCGAAGAGCTGAATAGTCAGGCAAACACAAAGGGCGGCATCTAAAAAGGATGCCGCCCTTTGTTGCGTCGATGGTTCTTCTGCTTGTTAGAAGTTGAAACTTACCTGTCCGGTGAGGGTACGGGGCGAGACGTAGTGCGTTCCCGAGAAGGTGGAAAGGAAGTTGTAGAGGGCAAATTTATTAGTGATGTTTGTTGCGGTGAGACGAAGTCCAACCTTGTACCTGTCGCCGTGCAGAAGGTTGTCTTCTCCAACTGCGATGTCGAAGAGATTTCTCGGCTGAATGCGCGGTGGGTTGTGGTCCTCGTCCTCGGTGTTGGGCGCGGGGATTTTGACAAGAGTTGAGGTGAGGCCGACTGCATCGCATTGCGTAAAACCGGAGGTTGGTGTGGCCCTCACACCATCACACGTGAGTCCTGCCTGAAACTGCTGGTCGGGCGTAAGGCCGCTTAGGTCAATTCCCGGCTGGCCATTAGGCATCGTGATCGAGGTGGATCCGCAGCCGGTGTTGGCGCCGATGGTGTTGTAGCAGGGCACTGCTCCCGCGACGAGACCGCCGTCATAGCGCCAGTTGAAGCCGAACCAGGTACTTTTGCGGAAGGGCAGCGTGTACTGCACGTGCGTGGTCTGGTTGAATTTCTCGTCGTGATCGATGCGAAACGGCAAGCCGCCTGGCGTGCTGACGGTTGCGCCTACGCCGCCGATCTGCGGATTGAAGAAGCGCGCGGCGACCGACGACATCACGACGAAGGCGCTGACGCCATGCGTCTCGGGAACACTCACGCGAAGAGCAAACCCCGGAATCTTGGAGTTATGCCATTCGATGGGGAAGGTAATAGGGGTTGCGCCCAGCACACTGAAGTCGTAGGCGTTGTGTGTGTACTTCCAGATGTAGTCTCCGCTAAAGACAAGATGCCTGCCAAAAGCCTGCTGCAGCCCGGCGTGGAACTCATTGCGGAAGCCCGGATTGAACGGCGCTGGAGTGCATTGCCCGAGCGTTAGGAAGATAGCCTGCAGAACAGGATCGGCGCAGCCGTTGACGGAGAGGACCAGGTTCTCGTTGAAGGGAGTCTCCATGCTTCTTGCGTAGGAGGCGCGCAGCACCGTGTTAGTCCCCTTAATCGTATAGGAGGCGCCGACCCGTGGTTGAGCCTGACGATCGACGGAAAGGCCGTTGTAAAGATCACCGCGAATTCCGACGTTGAAGACCCAGTTGCCAGCCGTGATCTGGTCCTGAACGTACATTGCGAGTTGTTTGACGACCGTTTGGCCATGCCAGCCGTAGATACTGCCGCCACGAGTGAGATCATATGGCAGAAGAATTGGATTGAAGGCTGAGTTTGGCTGATAACCGAGAGTGGAAGGGCACTTACTCGGGTCACTGAAACCGATGACCGGGTTTCCATCTGCGTCGAGGCAGGGCGAATTCAGTGTTGGATCGATGACGGCGATGCGGTTGTTTTCGCGAAGAAAGGTCTGTTCGTAGACGGCTCCGACCTTCACGTTGTTGATGCCCTTGATGTAGGAGAAATCGGTGTGCACGCCTGCATTGGTCAACGTACGATTCTGCCCGACAGTCTGCTGCTGGATAGGGCCGAGATCGGCCAGTGGGTTGTTACTGGGGAAGTAGTTGAAGGCGTCTTTGCGGACGAAGGCACCGAAGTTGAAAATCGTGTTTGTGCCTGAGAGAAATGTATAAGTTGGGGCTATGTTGAAGGTTTCGATCTTGGAGCGCTGATCCGAGGGACCGACCGGGTTGCCGAACTGATCGTAGACAGCGGATGTGTCAAAGGAATTCGGAGTCTGGAACCAGGAGCGGGTGTACTGCAGGTTGGTATGGATGGAGCTTGTTTCGGAGAATGAAGTGTCGACGCGATCGAAGATGTTTTGTTCGTTACCTTTACTGTGTATGACCGTGAACTCAGGACCATCGAGGAAGCGACCGGTGTTCAATCCGCTGACCGCGAGGAAGTTGCCCCATTTCTCGCCGCCGTAGGAGAGATCGCCGCCGCCGTTTGCGGTACCGAAGGTTCCGTAAGAGGTGTAGACGCTGCCGTGCGGAGTTTTAAAACCCTGACCGGAGCGAGTTGTGGCTACGATGACGAGGCTGGTTTTGTCGCCGAACTCGGCGGTCGGCGCTCCGCTGATGACTGTGAGCGACTGGACGGCCTCGGTGGGGATCTGGTTGGAAAACACTTTGCTTTGCTGATCCGTGATCGGCTGCCCATCAAGCGAGAAGGAGTTCTGGGCGTGGTCTCCAAGGCCGTGGAAGAGGCCGTTGGAGTCAGCCGCGACTCCGGGAGAGGCTAACGTCACAAGCGAACTGAGCGAAGACGACTGGCTCTCGAGTGGCATGCGATCGATGACGTTACGGTCTACATCGGTGTGGGCGGTTGGGTCGTTTTCAACCAGATCGGAGCCGGTTTCAACTGTGATGTTGGTGGAACTCGTCTCGACTTCGAGCTGAAACGAAACTTTAACAGGTACTCCTGAGGTGATTTCTATAGCTCGGGAGGAGGCAGTGAAACCGGATTTTTTGAGAACGACACGATAAGGATTGAATGGAATGTTGTAGAAGTGAAATATTCCGGTTACATCGCTCTTCGTCGTGCGCTCGTATCCGCTGACGGGATTGACAAGCTGGACTGTGGCGTCTGGGATAACGGCTCCTGTTGGGTCGGTGATGGTGCCGGTCAAATTACCTGAGGAGCCTTGGGCGTTTGCTCCAGTGACAAGCAGCATCAGTGAGACGAGGAGTAGCGAAAATCGAGTGAAGATGGGCCTGCGCATAGTGGAAATAACTCCTGTCGAGCTCAATAAAGAGCGTCGTGCTGAAAAGCGCTGTCGCGTGCCTATGAGGGCACGAAAATGGCAGGTAAGTCAGTTTTTAGGTTGCTTGAAGGACCCTAATGCCTGCAAAGACTAAGCAACGTTCCGATCAGCAGGGGGAGGACGGCTTGCCATCTCAAATCGCCAGCGGAAGATTCGTTCGGCGTCCGCCGCGACAGAATCCAGGGCCTGGATATTCAGCATTGGTTCAGGAACAACATGCAACGGCACCGGCATTGCCGAATGCATGGCCACACAAAGCGGGCAATGGTCATCCGGAGCAGGGCCGCTATTGCGGGAGTTCTGCTTCATGGAAGAGAACTGGGCATGCGTGTGGCAGGCCTGTACCGTACTCATCACGCAGACAACGAGGACACAAGCAATCGCCACCAGGCGTAGCCATAGAGGCCACTGCCGATCACTTCGTCCGCATTGAAATAAATCGCGCATTTGATTTTCGGTACTGTTACCTGTTTAGCATACTCTGACCGTCGAGCCAAACAGAGGCGGCCATCAAGAACGAGACAGGCGCGTCTAATTGGGTGAGGCTAAACTGTCGAAACTGGTCTATGAAGAAGACGAACTGCAAATCTGTAAAGTTTATGGCCGCCCGATTTTTTCTTGCCGCCGGGTTGGCACTTTCTGCTGTGGCCCAGAGCCACAAGCCGCTTCCGCCGCTCGATCCGGCAACGAATCCGCATCGAACACGGCTGATTCTAAAGGACGGTAGCTATCAGGTGGTGATGAGCTATCACGTCGTCGGTAGCGTGGTTCACTACGTCAGCGCGGAACGTGGCGGTGCGGAGGAGGAGATTCCTGTCGAGCTAGTGGACTTCGATGCCACCCATCGTTGGGAGAAGCAGCACACAACTCCCGAGGCTGAAGGCGATGCAGACGCCTCGCAGGCTCCCGCAATCGATCCGGAACTGCTCAAAGAAGAGGCCGACCGGGCCGCGTTTACTCCAGAGGTTGCAAAGGATCTTCATCTGCCGGAGCAGGAGAGCGTTCTCGTTCTGGACACTTTTCGCGGCACACCCGAACTTGTTCCCATTCCGCAATCGAGCGGTGATCTAAATCGTAATACGGGGCACAATGTCCTTCGTGCGGCAATTAATCCGCTGTCCAGCTCTCACCAGATCGTGCAACTAAAGGGAGAGAAGTCTCTCGTCCAGCTCCATGTTGATACACCTGTCATCTACTTGCGGGTAGGTGACGCGGCGGTTATTCCGACGGGCGGAGCACCGCTGACGGTCGACACGCACGGAGCCAGCGCCAGAACGCACGACACGCCCATCGGCGGCTCTCCCGATAGCCGGTACGTTATCGTCCGGGCCGATGTCCGCACCGGCGCTCGCGTCATCGCCAGCTTCAGGATCAATCAGCTCGGTGTTCATCAGCAGGAGGATGTCGTTGAAACCACCGCTGAAATGCTGCCTGGAGGTCACTGGATGAAGCTCACGCCGCGAGAGCCGCTGTCGTTTGGCGAGTACGCGCTGATGGAGGTCATCTCGGAGAAAGAGGTGAATCTTGGCGTGTGGGATTTTGGCATCCACCCAGTTGCGCCCGAGAACGCTGACGCAATCAAGCCTGAGCCGAAGCGCCCGCTGTCACTGGAACACCGCAGACCGGACTAAGCTGCCGGCGAGTCAGCGCCCATCTCTTGCGGACCCGGCCATGGCAACGCGTTCCAGCAGAAGTCCCCTGCCTACTACGGCGACGTTATCGCGCGTCGTCTTTGCTTCGTACATCATGGTATCGGCGGCGCGCAGAATCGAAGCTACGGTGTCGCCATCCGCGGGAAAGGTTGCCACGCCGAAGCTGCCGGAGAGGTGCAGCGACAAGCCAGCGCCCTCCAGGAACCGTGCTGTTCGCAGGCTCTGGTATACGGCCATGGTCGCTGCAATGCCGTCGGACTTTTCCATGCCGGGGAAGAGCGCCACGAACTCGTCGCCTCCGTACCGAAAGGCGGAGTTTGCAGGACCAACAGCGCGTTTCAGCAGTCCGCCAACCTCGGCCAGCAGACGGCTTCCTATTAGATGTCCGTGAGTGTCGTTCACCAATTTGAAGCGATCAAGATCCATGAACATGAGGCTGAAGGGCTCGCCCGTGCGCACCTGTTCCTCCAGCAAACTGTAGAGATGGCGTGCGTTGAACAAGCCGGTGACGTCGTCGGTGATGGTCAACTCCTGGATCAGCGTCATCGACCGGGCGTTATGGATGGCAATTGCCGCATAGTCGCAGAGGATACGCAGGAAGGAGATGGAGTACTCCGACAGCAGATCGAGCTTGCTGTTCAGCAACTGGATCACGCCGAGCGTCTTATTGCCGGAACGCACAGGCAGGCAGGCAATCGAATGAATATTCAGGTCAGGGTGTTTTCTCGTAAAGGCGGACCAGTGCGGATCGAGCGAGACATCCGGCACGACAAGCGGGTTGCCGCTGGATGCGACCCAGCCCGCCACGCCTTCACCGAGTGGCACTCGCAGGCCCTTGAGGCTCTCCGCATTTTCGCCAACCGCAATGGCGTAGAAGAGCTCGTTGGTCTGCTCGTCGACCATCAGGAGGGACCAGCGTTCCGGCCCAAAGAACTGTGCCATCTTGTCCATGATGGCGCCGAGAATCTCTTCGAGTTCGAGGCTCGAAGTCAACGCGCGCGCCACATCGTGGAACACCCTAAGGTGATCCATCTGGCGGCTTTCGATGACTTCAAACTGTCGCCTGTCTCTCACAACGCGTCCCCGGGGAATCTAAATAATTCAGACACCGCATTTATTGGAAGCTGATAACGGATATTAAACCCTGATTCAGCCTCCGATGTGAACCATACTGCGCGAAGGCTTTTCGAAACCCGGCTCGCCGATGTGATGACGCGCCTCTTTTCTCAACAATACCTTACGCACATACGCACTAAGATCGGCATCGGTTCCGCCGCGCATCATCTCGCCGAGCAGATCATGGTCACTCTGTGAAAACAGGCAGGTCCTGATCTTGCCGTCGGACGTAAGGCGAACGCGGCTGCAATGCCCGCAAAAGGGGTGCGACACAGGCGCGATGATGCCGATCTCGCCCAGGCCATCGTCGAAGGTAAAGCGCTTTGCCGTCTCACTTACAGCATTCGGAGGAAGCTCGACCAAGGGTCGATAGGCGTTCAGCCTCTCGACGATTTCATCCATAGGAACCACGCTCTCCGGCTTCCAGCTCCGGTCTTCCTCGAGCGGCATGAATTCGATGAAGCGGACGATAACGCCCTCGCGCCGCGAGAACTCGGCAAACTGTTCGATCTGGCCGTCGTTGAATCCGCGCAGGAGGACGCAGTTCACCTTCACCGGTCCCAATCCCACCGTCTGCGCCTTTCGGATACCCGCCAGAACTTTGTCGAAGCTGCGTGGAACACGGGTGATAGCTGAAAATGTCTCCGAATCTACCGCATCCATGCTGACCGTCACCCGGTTCAGTCCGGCGTCCTTCAGCGGCGCTGCAAGTCCTTCCAGCAGATGGCCATTGGTCGTTAACGCAAGGTCGAGCGGCAGACCCTCGTCGGTCGGCGTTCCATCGTGGAGGAAGGCAGTACGCATCTTTGCCAGCTCGCGGACCATATCGACCAGGCCAGAACGGAGCAATGGCTCGCCACCCGTCAGCCGGATCTTTTCGATGCCCAACGAGACAAACACCCGCACCATCCGCAGATAGTCTGCGATTGCCAGCTCAGTGTATTGCGCGCCTTCATTGCCCGTCCGGCAATAGACGCACTTGTAGTTGCAGCGGTCGGTCACGGAGACCCGTAGATCGGTGATGGCGCGGCCGTACTTGTCCCGTAACCTGCTCTGAGGCATGGATTCCTCAGCCGGCTCCGATGCTGTCGCCGTTCCATCAATCGTTATGTAGGGCGACGTCGTAGCCATAGGCTCCATTCCAAATTGGATGTATTGGCCGAAAAAGAGACGCAGTCATACAGGGATCAATATTTTCAAGTATATCCGTGTCTCATCGGAGCGGCAGGCCGCTCACGGAATATCACTGAATTGTGACGAACGACACGTCTGGAGAGTTGCAGTTCAATTCTTTGCAGCGAGGACGGCTTTGGTCAGTGCAGGCACGATCTCGAATAAATCTCCCACTACCCCATAATCGGCGACCTCGAAGATAGGCGCGTTTTCGTCCTTGTTGATGGCGATGACCGCCTTCGAGCCCTTCATGCCGACGAGATGTTGAATCGCGCCCGAGATGCCGACCGCCAGGTAAAGTTTCGGTGAAACGGTCTGCCCGGAACTGCCCACCTGCCGTTCCATGGGGAGCCAGCCGTTGTCGCAGATCGGTCGCGACGCAGCAAGCTCGGCCCCAAGAGCCGCGGCCAATTCTTCGACAATACCGATGTTCTCCTGCTCGCCAACTCCGCGTCCAACCGATACGATCACGGCAGCGGCGCTCAGGTCGACCGTCTGCGCGGATTCGCGGAACAGTTCACCGGGCTGATTGCGTATCTGTGCAGGCTCAAGCGTTGGCGTAAATGTCTCCATCGCGACTGCCGTGTTCTGCGCTTCTTCGGCACGGAACGTTCCTGCCTGAACTGAGATGAAGCAGGGGCCCGCTCCTGTCTGCTTATAGTCGGCGTTCAGCTTGCCCTGTAGTAACTGGCGGACGAAGACCGGGCCGTCGTGGATCGCAATGACATCGCTGATCAGCACTTGCTTGAATCGGGTCGCCAGAGCCGGAGCGAAATCGCGCACCTGGTAGGTATGCGGAAACAAGACGTAAGCCGGTGCAAGTTTTTTTATCAGCTGCTCCAGCGCGGCTACGTAACCGTCCGCCGTGTACTCCTTCAAGAGCGCGTGTTCGACCGCGAATGCTCCCTCGACTCTTCCCATTGGACGACCATCCGCCGAGCGTCTGCAGATTATTTCCGACTACGGCTGCCGATACGCCTGCACCTAGCTTTGCTGCCAACTGCTGGCCGGCTGCGAGAGCCTCGAAGCTCATCTTGTTCCACACACCCGCTCGCTGCTCCATCACTACCAGGACACCGCTCATATCACCCTCACTTCAAACTTCAGTTTTTCTACCAACTTGGTGGCGACCTCTGCCGGGGTGCCTGTCAGCATCTCGGTCTTCTTCTGCTTCTCCGGTAGGTAAACGCGTTCGAGCGTGATCGCCTGTGGAGCCGGCAGCCGTCGATGGAGTGACGGTCTTTGTCTCTTTTGTCTTCGCTTTCTTGATTCCCATCAGAGTGGCGTACCGCAATTTGTTGCCGCCGGACTGAATCGTCAGGAGGGCAGGTAACGGCATCTGCACATGCTGAAACCAACCGTCTTCCAGCTCACGCTTTACTTTGAGGCCGCCGTCTACGACCTCGACCTGCATGATGATCGTTGCGTGTGGAACGTCGAGCAACTCCGCCAATACGACACCGGTCTGCCCCAGACCAAGATCGTCGGATTGGAGGCCAGTCAGAATAAGGTCCGGAGATTCCGCCTTCACTGCGTCAGCCAGTATCTGCGCGACGCCCAGCGTGTCGCGGTCGCCAAGGTCATCGGCTTCAATGTGAATTGCACGATCAGCGCCCTTGGCCAAAGCTTCTCGCAGTGTGCTCGTCACTCGTTCCGGCCCGGCGCATAGAACGACCACCTCGCCTCCGTTTTTTTCTTTCAACTGCAACGCCTCTTCGAGCGCATAGGCGTCCGGCTCGTTAATCGCGTAGTTCAAATCGCTCTCGTCGATCCACTTGCCGTCGGCTGCCACATGAATCTGTGCATCCCGCTCCGGCACCTGTTTGATCGCAACAACTATCTTCATTTCGACATCTCCTGTGTCTCGGGTAATGCTCGCGCCGTTAACTGCGCTATATCCATCAACTGCGGCGGCGTCGCGCTGACCGCCGACAATGCATCGCGGAACATCGTATTGCAGAACGGACACGCCGTGCCGACAACCTGCGCTCCTGTGCCCGCAAGCTCTTTCGCTCGCACATGGCTCACGCGTTCTCCGTTTTCCTCGCCAAGAAACGCCAAGCCTCCACCGGCACCACAACAGAAGCTGCGCTCGTGCGAACGCGGAGCTTCGACGAGCATGCCGGCCTGAGCGACAATCTCGCGAGGTTCCTCATACACATCCTGATAGCGCCCGAGATAGCAGGGGTCGTGATAGACGATGCTCTCGCCGGAGGCCTGCTTCGGCAGTCTGTCCTTGTGCCGCGCCATGAACTCCGAGTGGTGCTCGATCTCCGGAGCAATCCCATACTCGCGCCAGTCGTTGGCGATCGTCCTTACGCAGTGCGGACAGATTGCAACGATCTTCTGTACCTTCGCAGTTTCAAGTGCCTTGAGGCCAAACTCCGCCATCGTCTGAAATACGAGATCGTTGCCGAGCCGTCGTGCTGGATCGCCCGTGCACTTTTCTTTCTTGAGTACACCGAAAGTTGTTCCAAGGTGGTTCATCACCCGTGCGAAGTCAGCGATAATCTCGCGGCCCTTGGGGTCATATCCTCCCATACAGCCCAGCCACAGGCAGTACTCCTGGGTACCGTCGAAGATAGTGAAGCCCTGTTTCTGGATGAACTTGTCGCGTTCCGTTGCGCTGAGGCCAAGTGCGTTTCCATTCTTCTCAAGCGCCAGAAACAACTTCGTCCCGTAGGTGTCTTCCCATACGCCGGTGTTGGTGGCGCCGCGCCGCAGGCCGACGATGATCGGTACATGCTGAATTCCCACGGGACACTGATATTCGCAACTGCCGCATGTCGTGCACTCGAAGGCCGCCTCCATGCTCATGTACTTTTCAGGAGGATTGTCAGGCGAAGTGATGCGTCCTTCGGTCAGCAGCGACATATCAGACGCCGGGCCGAATTCGTTGAGATACGACCGCATCCCCAGGATGATCTCTTTGGGGTTGAGCACCTTGCCAGTAGTCGAGGCGGGGCAGTGCTCGGTGCATCGTCCGCACTCCACGCAGCTATAGGTCTGTAGCGAAATGAGCTGGGTAACGTCTTTGCCTGTGAGCAGGCCAAAGTCCTCGTCGCCTGCAAGAGGAGGGATCTTCGAGAAGCCATCCCGCTTCAGGAAGATCGTCAACGGGCTGAGCACAAGATGCAGGTGCTTGGTGTGCGGGATCAATGGCAAAAACACCAGCAGCGTCAGCGTGTGTGTCCACCAGAGAGCCTTCACGGCCGGACCGCCCGCATCTACGAAGAACGCCGCAAGGTAGGTCACCATGAGGAGGAAGATGAGGAAGGCGATAAATCCAGATTCATAAGAGAGTTTTTTGCCCAGCCAGATTGGCCGCACAAAGAAACGTCGCACAAAGAGCGCGAATATAGAGACAGCTACCAGTAGCGCCCAGGCAGCCGCAAATAGGAAATAAAAGCTGCCCACATAGCTCGCAGGCTGCAGGAAGCCAAGCCGGATGCCGGTGGCGAAGTGGTTGATGCTCACCAGCGCGAACGCCAGAAACCCCCAGAAGACGAAGGCATGGGCCAAGCCCGGCAGGGGGCGCTGTTTGATCACCTTCGCCTGACAGAGCACCTCCCAGACGAAGTCCCAGACCCTGCGTCCGATCGGTTGCAGCGAAAAATCCGCATCTTTTTTCGAGCTAATGATGGCCCGCAGAATGGGGGCAAACCGCCAGAAGAAGAGCGCAGCCGAGACGAGGACGCAGACAACCAGCAACATCACTTCAAACCAGGTGAAGCGCTCGGGTTCGGCCAGCGAAGCCGAGACGCTTAGGCCTGAAAAAAGAAACGATCCCGTGTAACGGGAGTCCACCACCGACACAAACGACCCAGCAACCATCCGAACCCATCCGCAGGCGACGCCTCCGCAGCGCATCGCTTGCATCCCGAACAATCATTCGTGGACAGCTTCGGTGGTTCTCAGCGGCTAACTAATAGCTGAGGAACTCGTTGCTGCCACGGCGCAGACGAAGACCAGCAATGCCAAACACGACCGCCATGATAAACGTGAACGCATTCCAGTACGCAACCGGATGTGTCCATCCTGGTGACACGGTTATGTCCTGCCCGCTCCACACCGTAACCAACACCGATACGATCGAAAATTGCAGGCAGAGCACCAGAAATAGTTGGCCGCGACGGCGGCGCTTATCCAGCAGTTCAACCTGATCAGGCGTTAGATTCCGTTCTTCAAGGGGCAGCAGTGTGTTGGCCATTTTTGTACTCTCGTCTCCTGCGTGTTGTTCCGGTTCGAAGAACTGTCACCACGATGGGTAACAGCACTGCTCCATTAAATCACAGCCTTCGCCCGATCGAATCCACATGCAAAAAGACTGACTTATCTACGCACGCGAAAGCATAACTGAATGACCATTCATTCGTAAAGCCGTCTCTTCCCGGATATGTCTCAAAATCCGGCTTTGCGCCCCCGCTAAAGTCAGTTCGGCATAGAATTCACTACGCAGTTGAGCCGAACAGTATCTCTGCTTTCTAGAGGAAGATGGTGATCCTCTATATTCTCGGCCTCATTACAGGTCACTTGAACTTCCCAAGGTCGAATGGTGCGAAAGTCTTGAGTTCAATTCAGTCGGACACAGGAGAAAGCATTTCATGCAAACCAACCTAACCCGCAGTCTGGCACATATCCTGACCACGTTGCTGCTTGTGGGGATACCGCTCGGTTCTCTTTCGCTGGCGGCACAGCAGACGACCACAACTTCAACCCAACCTCAAGGTGTACAGAAGTCGATCGACATCGATACTGCTCACGTGATCTATGTTTCTGGAGACAATGCTGTCCTCAAGAACGCAGATGGCAGTTTGCAGTTGCTGGCCATGGCTCCAGGCACGACGATCTCCGTGGATGGAAAACCCGTGGCAACAAGAGATCTGAAGCCCGGTACGCTGATATCGCACGTGCACGTAAATAGCGTGCAACAATCCCTCGTAACCGATGTCACCCAGATCGACGGAACCGTTCTGCGAGTCCTTACGCCCACCTCGGTGATTCTGCGGCTGGGAGATGGAACCGTGAACCGCTACACGATTCCTCCGCATGCAACGTTTCACGCGGAGGATGGAAGAGAGATTCCGGCATCTGCTTTGCGCAGAGGGATGAGGGTGTCAGCAACGGTGGTCAGAACCTCCACGATGGATACCCACAGCCGGCAGACCACTGTCTCAGGCAGCATTGCTACACCCCCACAGAGCGGAACGCTGCTTATCTTTGCCGGACCTGCACACGAGTAATAGAACCAAACTGGCTTCGGGAGGATTCGTTCTGCTCTGTGAACTCGAAGTTTGGCCTCGGAGGACGCCCTGTTCATTTCAGGCGGGCGTCTCCGGCTGATCCCCTCCTTCGGCCTGGTGCAAGATAATCTCACCTCGGTTCATTGGGCTAGATGAAGGCCACTGACTGGATTCCAGCGACATCAAACCGCTTCCTGCACCGCACGTTCTTGCACCCGACCATGTCGTCCCTGCGCACCATGTAGCTCTGCGCCTTGGCAAAACGGGCCCGGTCGCGATCGTCGGCTCCTCGCGGCAACTGGGCTTTTTTTCGTCGCACCAGCCAGCTTAGCTCATACTCCCCTTGCTGCCCGCAATGCGGACAGGTCATGGTGTGCTTACGCTGTTCGGGCCGTTCGTCGAAAAAGTCACGCTCTTCCATCCTTCACCTCGTTGGTCGCGTCGCATCTTTCGTACGCGTCCCTTTGCAATCCTGCACGACGCAACCCCTTTCGGGCAAGAGTCATGCATAATCACCATGGGCCGAAGGAACATTTATGAGCAAGTCGAAGAAGCAGACATTTTCGAAGGTCAAGGCCGTGAAGGCCAACGCACGTGCCCGTGTAGGCACCCCGCCACCGGAACGCGTCCTTCCCGACCCCAAACAGAAGCTAGCCGCCAAACCGAAGCACAAAGCCACGCTGGCCGATCTCATCACAGGAGAAGAACCATGACGATCTTTCGCCACACTGTCCTTGGCATCTGCATGGCCGTCATTACTCCCGCAGCCATTGCCCAAACAATTCAGGTAAACAGAGAGAATCGCACGATTGCCATTACGGCTACCGACAGGGTCTCGGTGCTGGCCGACACTGCCACAGTCCATATTGGCTTCATCGTCTACGGGCCAGACAGCGACTGGGCTTATGCCACCGGCTCCCGCCTCTCCAACGCGATCATGAAGGCCCTCACCGACGCGGAGATCCCTGCAGACGCCATCCAAAGCGAATCTCAGAATATCTCTCCCGTCCCCGACTTCCAGATTGAGAGGCTTACGCCTGCGGAGAGAGGCCAGAGGAGGTTTCAGGTGACGCAGAGCTGGACTGTCCGAACTGCGGCCGACGATGCTGCTAAGGTTCTCGATCTGGCCGTTAAGGCGGGAGCCAACCAATCAGGACAGATTGAGTGGAGTTTCAAGGACGAACACGCCCCCGAGGCTGAAGCCGCCGCCAAAGCAATGAAGAGCGCCCGCGCTCAGGCAGGGCAGATGGCGACGAGCCTTAACGCGAAGCTGGGCGTCCTGCTGTTCGCGAGTAACCAGACGCAGTCAGAACTTATCCGTCCGATGGTTGCTGCGAGGATGATGACGATGGACCAGGCATCCCAGCCACTTGCGATCAGCCCGCGTCAGATCGAAAAATCAGCAACGGTGTACGCAGTCTTCGCTATCGAGTAAACTTCGTTCCGCTGCAGTTTCAGAGCTCCGCCAGAGAGAGAGGCCCCATGCCAGTCCTGAATTATCGCGAACTCAAACCGACTCCGGAAGCCGAGGCAATTTTCCGCCGCTGGATCTCCAACCTGAACGAGGAGTTCACCCGCCACCAGAACTTCGCCCGCAGAGCCGAGATCGTTCGCGACGAACTCTATCAGATGTACCTGGGCCGTCCTCATGGAGCCCGCAAGCAAGCTACCCTCGCCAGCGAACTAGCCAGCAACGTGCAGGCCGAGTGCTTCGATGCCAGTAACATCACGCTCGAGGCCGAATACTACGGCGACGTCGATGTCGAAAAATACAACATCCGCAAGCCGCTCATCTGGTTCTGGCTGATGTTCGACCGCTCGCCTCTGGGCATGAACCACTGGTTGGGATTCCGTTTCCGCTGCATGTTGGGCCGCCACATCTTCCGGCATGTGGGCAAGGGCGTCAAAATCTTCCACAACGTGGAATTCACCTACGGCTACAACCTGACCATCGGAGACAACTGCACCATCCACAAGAACGTCCTACTCGACGACCGCGGCGAGATCATCCTCCACGATGGCACCAGCATCTCCGACTACGCGAACATTTACAGCCATACGCACAACATCAACCAGCAGTCGGATGTGACGAACAAGCCCACTGAACTAGGTCCAGGGGCGAGAATCACCTACCATGCCACGGTTCTTGCGGGCGCTAACGTCGGTGAAAACGCGATGCTCGGGGCCATGGGTTTGGCGACCAAGCCGGTCCCTCCGTCAAGCGTTTCTGTAGGGATTCCAGCTCATGTGAAGCGTCAGAAGGACTCGGCACAGTCCTGAGGGCCATCCTATAGACTTGAATCATCATGAATCAGCAAGTCGTACTCGTCATCTTCCAGGTTGTGGTTCTTGTACTCGCCTTCAGCGTCCATGAGTGCGCTCACGCCTGGGCTGCCTGGCGCCTCGGCGACCCAACCGCGAAGATGCTCGGCCGCCTTACGCTGAATCCCGTCAAGCACCTCGATCCGTTTGGTTCGGTCATCTTTCCGCTCATCGGTCTCTTTTATGGCGGCATGCTCTTCGGATGGGCGAAGCCAACTCCGGTCACTGCCCGCAACTTCAAGAATTACAAGCGCGATGACATTCTCGTTGCCCTGGCGGGGCCTGCGAGTAACCTGATCTCAGCCACGGTGGCGCTTATCCTGCTTGTTGTCCTTAAGCACGCCATTGGGGGCGGCGATGTTGCTGTTCAAACGGCAATGCTTCTCGCTCGTCGCGTCCCTGGTGTCTCGACAGAAAATCTGCCTCAGCTTTTTCCCATCGCCCTGTTTCTTTACTACGTCATCCTGCTGAATCTTTTGCTCTTCGTATTCAACCTCATACCCGTGCCCCCGCTCGATGGCAGCCATATTCTGAGGCACTTTCTGCCTTACAACGCGCTCCGTATCTACGACAAGATCGGTATGTTCGGGATGATCTTTATCATGCTCATTGGCGGCGGATTGATCTTCCGCATCTTCCTGAATCCATTGCAGGCCACCTTCGACTCACTGCTCTTCTCGCTGTAGCCGCTTCATTTTCCCGTATCATCACACTTGACTGGAATGACACAAGAAAACCTCATCTCAACGCGTCCCCGCGTGCTCAGCGGCATGCGACCCACTGGCCGGCTTCATCTTGGTAACTACATGGGAGCTCTCTACAACTGGGTGCAGCTTCAGCACCAGTACGAGTGCTACTTTCTTCATCGCGGATTTTCACGCGCTCACGACCGGCTACGCCGACACATCCGAGTTGAAAAGCGATATCCGTGAGGTGGCCCTCGATTTTCTCGCAGCGGGTCTGGACCCTGCCCTCTGCACGATCTTCGTCCAGAGCAAGGTCCCCGCTCACTTCGAACTAAACGATCTGCTCGGGATGATTACGCCCCTAAGCTGGCTCGAACGGGTGCCAACCTACAAAGACCAGCAGGAACAGCTCAAGGAGAAAGACCTCGCGACCTTCGGCTTTCTCGGGTACCCGCTGCTTCAATCAGCCGATATCCTTCTCTATCAGCCGTCCTTTGTCCCTGTTGGGCTGGATCAAGCTGCCCATGTCGAGCTTACCCGTGAGGTGGCTCGCCGCTTCAACCAGTTTTACCCCGGTGATTTTCATCTTTCTGCCGAGGCCGCTCCATGGGAATTGCCCGCGATTCAGGAGAAGGCACGCAAACTCGCTGGAGACCCGAACAAAACGACCTTTACTCCGCATGAGTTGCAACAGGCCGCCTTGCAGACGAAGAAGCTCTCCGGATTCGGACGAAAAGAGATTCTTCCAGAGCCGCAGGTTCTCTTGACACCATCGCCAAAGCTACCAGGAACCGATGGCAGAAAGATGTCGAAGAGCTACAAAAACACCCTTCTTCTCTCCGATCCGGAACCGGAGCTTCGTGCCAAGCTGAAGACCATGGTCACCGACCCGGCACGCATCCGCCGCGACGATCCCGGTAATCCTGATGTCTGTCCTGTCTTCGATCTCCACAAGGTCTTCTCAACTGAAGACACACAGCAGAAGGTTCGTGAAGGATGCACAACTGCTGGCATCGGCTGCATCGAATGCAAAGGCTGGGTTGCCGATGCCATCGTCAAGGAACTGGCACCCATCCAGGAACGCCGCCGCCACTTCGAAGCAAACCCCGGCGAAGTAGACGCAATTCTTGCTGACGGCAATCGCCGAGCAGCCGCTCGCGCCGCCGTCACCATGCAGCAGGTCCGCACCGCAGTAGGTCTCGACTAACTATGTCCGACGAAATCCTCCATCCCGAACCCGCACCGGAGCAGCCGGAAGAGAACGCGCAAGACACTCCTGTAGTCGAGCCGGTAGCTGCAGTTGAACCGGTCTCAGAGGCACACGAGCCTTTTGCTCTGGAGCCGAAGCCCATTCCGCCAGCGCCTCCCGAAGCCAAGCGGCCCAGCGCTGCCAAAGAAGAGGCTTCGCAGTCTCCCTTCTCCGTCACGGTGGGTCAGGTCTACGATGGCCCTCTCGATCTGCTCCTCGATCTCATCCGCAAACAGAACATCGACATCTACGACATCCCCATTGCGCGCATCACAGCGCAATTTCTCGATTACACCCATCAGCTAAAGCAAACCGACGTCGATGCCGCCGGCGAGTTCATCTACATGGCCTCGCTCCTGATCCACATTAAGTCGAAGACCCTGCTGCCGCGCGATCCCTCTGATGTGCTTGGCGCAGACTCCGAAGATCCCCGCCGCGAACTGGTCGAGCGGCTCCTTGAACACGAGCGCTTCAAAGCTGCAGCACAGATGTTGATGCAGAAGCAGCAGATCGAAGAGGCCACCTGGACCAACCCGGGCATCCGCGAGTTCAAAGGCGACTCCAGCACCGAGCGCGAGATTGCCGCCGACACGGTCGACCTGGTGCGTGTATTTCAGGAAGTTCTCGGCCGCATGCGCAAACGTCCCGTTCTCGACGTAGACGAAGAGTCCGTGACGGTCGCCCAGATGATCGACTACGTCAAACGCCGCCTCGTCATGGAGGACAAGCCCGTCAGCCTTCGCCGCCTGCTGCACAATACCCATACGGAGCGCGCGCTTATCTGTATGTTCCTGGCAATGCTGGAGTTAGTGCGTTTGCAGGCAGTCTTGCTTCACCAGCCTGTTGTGCGAGGAGACATTCTGATTAAAAAGACAGATGCCTTCGATCAAGTCTTCGCCGATCAAGCGCAAGCCCGCGACGACTGGCGCTAACTACTTTATTTCTCATGAGAGTTGCGTGGACCAACCGCGCCACCTTTTAAGTTGCCCACGATTATTCTCTTCACCTTTCACATTCCTGTAACCTCACATTCGTAATTCAGGCCTATCGTCCGACCTACCGACAGAATTGAAATCTGAACGCTAGGTGAATAACGACTATGGCCACTCCCGCCGCGCTACCATCCGGATCCCTTCTCGACGAAAAACTGAAGAAATCTTCGCCCGGCAAGATCGGCGGTATCATCTTTGGAATCTTGCTCATCGGCGGTCTTGGCTACATTGGGAACCGGCTTTGGACCGATCTTGCCCCAATCCACGAGGGGTCGTTATTCCCCTATTTCTTGCTGGGACTGGCACTTCTCATTGCACTGGGATTTGAATTCGTCAACGGTTTTCACGATACCGCCAATGCGGTGGCCACCGTTATCTATACCCATGCGCTGGAACCGCACGTAGCGGTTATCTGGTCGGGTCTGTGGAACTTTATCGGTGTGTTGACCAGTTCCGGCGCCGTGGCCTTCGCTATCATCACATTGCTGCCAGTGGAGTTGATCCTCAGAGTCAGTCATGGTGCTGGCTTCTCGATGGTCTTCGCTCTATTGATTGCGGCTATTCTGTGGAACCTCGCAACCTGGTGGCGCGGCCTTCCGGCATCCAGCTCTCACACCATGATCGGATCCATCATCGGCGTCGGTGTCGCCAACCAATTGATGCGCGGAGCCAGCGGAACCAGCGGCGTGGACTGGGAGCAAGTCACCAAGGTCTTCAAGGCGCTGCTCTTTTCGCCGTTAGTCGGTTTCGTCGGTGCAGCTTTGATGTTCTTTCTCTTCAAACTTGTGATGCGCGATCCGCGACTCTACGAAGCCCCCAAAGGTACCGAGCCGCCGCCGTTCTATATCCGCGCCTTGTTGGTGTTGACATGCACGGGTGTCAGCTTCGCGCATGGCTCCAACGATGGCCAGAAAGGCATGGGTCTCATCATGCTGATCCTGGTCGGCACGGTGCCAACGGCCTACGCCCTCAATCACGCAGTCACCGCAAGCCAGGTGCAGACCTTCGCAGCCGTCTCACAACAAGTGATCGCTACCGTTGGCAATCACGTCGATCCGAACGCTACTACTGCCGACAGCGGACCTGAACTCGAGCATTTCATCAGCACCCGCCAGTTCACGCCCTCGACCATGCTCGCCCTTCAGGAGATCGTCGGCGACATTCGTAACGAGGTCACGCGCTACAGGACTCTCCGTGGGGTCCCTCCGAATATGCAGGCTAACGTTCGCAACCAGATGTATCTAACCAGCGAAACGCTGCGGCTGCTGCCGAAGTACGGACCAAAGATGAGCGCGAGCGACTTGGCAGTCCTCAAGAACTACAGGAGCCTGCTGGACACAGCCACAAAGTTCATTCCTCCCTGGGTGAAGGTCGCCGTAGCTCTTGCGCTCGGTATGGGAACCATGATCGGCTGGAAACGCATCGTCGTTACAGTAGGCGAAAAGATCGGCAAAACCCACCTGACTTATGCGCAAGGTGCATCGGCTGAGTTGGTGGCCATGTTTACGATCCTTGCCGCCGACGGCTACGGCCTGCCTGTAAGCACGACGCACGTCCTCTCCTCTGGCGTGGCCGGCACGATGGCCGCAAACAAGAGCGGACTGCAGGTGTCCACGTTGCGTGATATCGCCCTCGCCTGGGTCTTCACGCTTCCCGCTGCGGCGCTCCTTTCGGGTGGCCTTTTCTGGGTCTTCAACACCATGGTCAAATAACCTCCTGAACTCTCCGCGCGGCTCGTCCATTTCGGACGGGCCGTTTTGTTTTCGCACTATCGTTTTTTCGCGCCATCGAAGGCGTCGCGTATCGCAAAGAAGGCTTCCTTCGGCATGTAGTCTTTGTCGAACGGCAGTGGCCGTGCCATGCGCCCCTGATCTTTTTTGCGTTGCGAAGGATCATTCATCCAGGCCTGTTTGTCGCTCGCACCCCAGGTCAGCACGGCCTTCACGGAAGGATCACGCAGGACGGTCGTCAGGTAATCACGATAGACATCTGCCACCGCGCGATCGATCACGCCGATATCGTCGGAGGCAACATCCTGATCCTTCACATCCATCTCCGTGATGAAGACCTGCAAGCCCATTCCTCGCGCACTGGCGATCAGATCGGTAACGCCTTTGCCGAAGGTGTCCTTTCCTCCTGCATGCATATGCGACTGGATACCCAGCGCGTCGAGCGGCGTGCCTGCGGTCTTCAATCGTTTCAACAAGCCCAGTACAGCGGCGCGCTTCTTTTCTTCTTCTGCAGTGTCGTACTCGATGCCGTATTCGTTGTAAGTCAGCAGTGCCTTTGGATCAACCTGCCGCGCCGTCTTGAAAGCGATATCGATGTACTCCGGACCAAGCATCTGCATCCACGGCGAGGAGCTTCGCAGCCCGTCAGGCCGGCCATCCTGAATCCAGATCGCCTCGTTCACCACATCCCAGGAGTGAATTCTGCCCTTATAACGGCCTCCTACGGTCAGGATGTGGTCGGTCATAAATTTCTGTGCGTTGTCTTTGTTTACGGTTCCTGCGAACCACTTTGGCAGGGATTCATGCCACACGAAGTTATGTCCTCGCACCTTCATTCCGTGGGTCTGGGCGAACGCCATCAACTCGTCAGCCTCATCAAAGGCGTATGTGTCCGGAGTCGGACGCAGGGCCGCCCATTTCATACAATATTCAGCGACGACGATGTTGTACTGTTCGGTCAGCAAATTCCTGTACGCCTCGTCGGAGCGCAGAGCCGGGGCATTGACCGCACATCCTGCCAGAAGACCTCTGGCTGCCGCACGGGCCTTAAGGCTGTTTTTGCCAGTGATTGGCTTCGTCGACGCGCCTTGAGCCACGGCACTCCGGCCTCCGAGCAATCCCGGAATCATCGCTGCCGTTGCCACTACTGCCGCCTGCTTCAGATACTCCCTGCGCGTCATCATCAGACAGCCTCCGTGCCTGGCTCCACAGCGTAGCATGGCAATCTTACGTATGGTTGGTATGCTTAGGGTACGACCTCGAAACTATGAGCCTTAAAGCAAAGATCGAAGCAGTTATCTACGCCTCAGAAGAACCGGTAACCCTGGCCCAGCTCATCGGGCTCCTCGGCCACGAAGCCCAGGCCGAACTGGACCATCTGGAGTCCGCCCAGCACTCTCTCAGCCTCGACGAGGCCGACGACCAGCCCCAACATGTCGAGACCGAAGCCGAGCACGCTGCTGCGCTCGACCGTGCACTGCATCTGGCCGCAGCAGAAGAGGCCGCGCACCTCAAAGCCATCCAGCAACACGCCGCCGCCGATGCTGCCGCCATGCGCACAAGCGACACGCTCGATCCCGAGTCGGAGGCCGAAGCAGCCCCCGCCGTATCGCCAGAGCAGGGAAGCGAAGCTCCCGTCGCAGAGGAGACCTCCGATAAAAAAGCCGCCCGCGAGGCCAGGGAGGACAAGGAACGCGCCCGCCGCCTGCGCGAGTACTTCCGCAGCATCCTCGACCAGCTCATCGCCGACTACGCCAACGGCGATCGCGGCCTCGAAATCCGCGAAGTCGCCAGCGGCTACCGGCTCTCCACCAAGCCGGAGTACCACGACGCCGTCCGCGGCTTCATCAAATCCCTCAAACCGCCGCTGAAGCTCTCGCTCCAGGCGCTCGAAACGCTGGCCGTGGTCGCCTACAAGCAGCCCGTCACGGCCCCCGAGGTCTCCGAGATCCGCGGCGTCGACTCCGGCGGCGTCCTCGGCTCCCTGATGACCCGCAAGCTCGTCACCACCGCTGGCCGCAAACAGGTCATCGGCCGCCCCATCCTTTACAAAACCACCAAGGACTTCCTTCTCCGCTTCGGCCTCAAAGACATCAACGAGCTTCCCAGCATCGAAGAGTTTGAGAAGATGGCTGGCGAGCTGGCCGAGCAGGAGGAGATTCCCATGGAACACGATGCCCCGGAAACACCTGGGGACCTTGAACCCGAAAGAAACGAAGTCGAACCACAGGCCGACGGCAGCGGAGAAAGCGCAGACGACAATCCTGCGGACCAGGTCATCGTCGATGGCCGTCTCTCTGGCCTACCCCCGAACTACAACACCGATCAGTTGCCGACCGGTGCCGATTCGCCCGCTCTCGATGCCGAGATTCAGTCCGATCTCCCCAAAAATGAAGAGCAAAACGAAGAACAAAAATAGATTGGTTTGACTGCATTATTTCTTTTGAACACTTGCTACGATGGACCCTGCTATCCGGGCCCATCGTAGCAAGTGTTCAGGAGCGCGCATGACGCCAGTCAAGTCCTTCCTCGTCTTCGGACAGCCCGTATATGTTATCGTCAATGGCAACATGAGCGGAGGCTCTTCCGCAGTTATTTACCACACAACTCACCTGGCAGCGGCCCTCCGCCGCACATGCACACCAAGGAAGACGAGACCTTTCTCGTCCTCGAAGGCGACTTCGAATTACTGGTGGAGGGTAAGTGGAACCCAATGCCCAGGGGTGAGCCAATCTTCGCTCCCCGTGGCCACATCCACACCTATCGTAACTCCAGCCCTACCCCCGGCAAGCTCTGCGTCTTCATCTCGCCCGCAGGCTTTGAAGACTATCTCGAAGAACTAAGCCCCTACTCTCCGGCTACCGATATGCCAAAGATCCTCGAAATCTCCGAGCGTTACGGCATATCCTTCTATCTGTAAGCGATTGAGATTCCAGCCTATGGCCCTCCCTGCCTCCACCTCGGACCTTTATCCTCACGTCCGGGTTGTTATCTCTATCATCGTTGGTCTCTGCATTACCACTCTTCTCAGCGGATTCGCCCGTTTCGTTCAGCATCCGCGGCGCCAGCGCGCCTCGCTCCTTCATCTTGGATGGGCTCTCTCGCTTTTGCTCTGGATCATTCACTTCTGGTGGTGGGAGTTTCGGCTCACGATGATTCAGCAGTGGACCTTCGATATCTACTTCTTCGTCATCCTCTACACCACTCTCTACTACCTTCTCTGCACCCTGCTCTTCCCGTCCGACCTGAATGATTATGCCGGCTACGAGGATTACTTCATCTCGCGGCGCAAATGGTTCTTTGGTCTCCTCGCTGTCGCCTTCATCGCCGACATCTTCGATACTGAACTCAAAGGCTCCGCTTACTTTCGCTCCTTCGGGATCGAATATCCCATCCGCATTGCCGGAAACCTGATTCTCTGTCTCGTAGCTTTCATCACGCCGAATCGCCGCATTCAGCTCACTCTATTGGCTATCTCATTCTTCTACAATGTCTCATTTATCCTGCGGCACTACCGCACCCAATAACAGGGTCCGAGCACATCTCATCGGCAAACAGGCGATAATAGAGCAGGGAAGAAATTTCCCCTCGTAACCTAGATCCACCCCGACCGCGACGAGCACCTCCGCAGTCAGAAAGCCAGAACCAAATGACTAAGCCTCTCTCCTCCCCCAAGCCCGAAACAACCGACGAACCCAAAGGCGACCGCCTCCAGAAGATCCTCGCGCAGGCAGGCATCGCCAGCCGCCGCAAAGCCGAAGAGATCATCCTCGCTGGCCGCGTCCAAGTCAACGGCAACATCGTCAAAGAACTAGGCACCCGTCACGACGCCACCAAAGATCACATTCGCGTCGACGGCAAGCTCCTCCACGGCCCCGAGCAGCAGCGCTACTACATGCTCAACAAGCCTCGCGGCTACGTCACGACGCTCGACGACCCCGAGAAGCGCCCCACGGTCATGCAGCTTATGACCAAGCAGAAGGGGCCGCACGGCGACCACGTCCGCCTCTATCCCGTTGGCCGGCTCGACTACCTCAGCGAGGGCCTCCTGCTGATGACCAACGACGGCGACCTCGCCAACAAGCTCTCCAAGGCCGCCGCCGGCGTCGAGAAGACCTATCTCGTCAAAGTCTCCGGCACTCCCACAGGCGAAAGCATCGACCAACTCCGTCGCGGCATCATGATCGACCGCGGCCGTCTCAACGAGGTCCGCAGCGGCCGTCGCGACCGCATCATCACCGCACCGGCAAAGATCGAGCAGGCACGCGGAGGCGACAATCCCTGGTACGAACTCACCCTCACCGAGGGACGAAATCGCCAGATCCGCAAAATGTTCGAAGAGATCGGCCACCACGTCGAAAAGATCCGCCGCATCGGCTACGGTGCTCTACGTCTCGATGTCCCGCCAGGCGAGTACCGCGAACTCACACCCGGCGAAGTCACTGCTTTGGGCCGCGCCGCCAAGGGCCAAAAGGTCGTCCCGAAGAAAAAGACGCCTGAGTTTGCGCAGCTAAAATCCCCCGCAAAAAAGAAGCCCAGCATGCCTCGTCGCACCTTCGCATCCAGGCAAAATTCAGGGCGGCGTTCCAGCTAACCGATAGTCTTCGTCCACGCTGAAACCAGCAGTCCAATACTCCTCGAATGTGGCTTTGTAAAGTGCACGTAATTGCGACTTTACCCTTTATTTACATACCACTTAAGTCCTCCTGCAGACCTATTGACATACCTGCGTCCGGACGCCCAAAATACTTTCCGCTATTCATCTCATGTGGATGACAAACATGACGACTGAAGCATCCAATAGTGGTAGTCAAGGAGTAACCGCAGTGGCAATTGAAAAAGCGACGTTTGGTGCAGGTTGTTTTTGGGGTGTTGAAGCCCGTTTGGCAGAACTCACAGGTGTTATCGATACAGCCGTAGGATACGAAGGCGGCGACCTCGAACACCCAACCTATAAGGAAGTATGTACGGACCGCACCGGCCATGCGGAGGTTGTTCAGGTTACATTCGACCCGTCCCGCCTATCGTACGAGGCATTGCTTGATGCCTTTTTTTCCCTCCACGATCCCACTCAGGTCAACCGTCAGGGACCCGATTGGGGAACTCAATATCGCAGTGTGATCTTCGCCCAGTCGGATCAGCAGTTTGTCCAGGCCCGGGCCAAGGTCGCCGAACTCAACGCCTCCGGAATGTACCGCCTGCCCATCGCCACCCAGGTCATGCCCGCGGCAACCTTCTGGAAGGCAGAAGAGTACCACCAGAGGTACCTCGAAAAACGTGGCATGGTCAGCTGTCACATCTAAAAGCAACTCAAGAATGAAACCAACGAAACCCCACCTCAGGCAATCAGCCGAGGTGGGGTTCACTCTTGGGCGCTACTCCGCGCGAAGCGCAATCGTAGGATCAACCGACGAAGCTCGATGAGCAGGTAAAAGTGCTGCGACTAGTGCGACCACGCCAATCAGCAACACAACCGCACCCAGCGTAATCGGGTCAGCCGTCGAAACGCCAAACAACTGACTCTGCAACAGTCTGCCCAACACCACAGAGCAGGGAATTGCAACCGCAACGCCAATACCAGCGAGCAGCAACACATCCTTCAACACCAGCTTCGACACGCCAATCCGGGACGCTCCTAGAGCCATCCGAATCCCAATCTCCCGAGTCCGCTGGGCAGTCGAGTAGGCAAGCACACCATACAGTCCCACTCCTGCAAGAATCGTCGCCAGCAATCCGAATGAAATCGCCAGCAACTCGATCATGCGCTCATTCAAAAGCGTCTCTTCGATCTGGTCTTCCATCGTGCGCAGCTTATCGACAGCAAGCCCGCATCAATCTGCTTCATCGCCTGCCGAACCATCGCGAAGGTCTGCTCCGGTGGAGTGCCTGGTGCGGAGATAGAGGTAGAGTTGGTTCACCGTCTTCTCCTGCCGCAGCGGGGTGTAGAGCGTCGGAGAAGCCGGGTCGCGCAGATTCCGGTGCTTGGTATCCTTCACCACGCCGACAATCGTCATGTACTGAAGGTGTTCCCAGCTCCGCGAGCTACGCGTCTGCCGACGGCCTCTCCCGGACTGTTGAAGTAGTGCTTTACGAAGCTCTCATTCACAATCCCGACCAGCGGATGTATTGCCATCGTCGCTCTGCGTGAAGCGCGCCCAGCCAGCATCGGTACCTGCATCGCGTGAAAGAAATTCGGGGTTGATGCCTGGACCTTCCACGGGGAAGTCCTCATCGGGAGGCGAGTTGTAACCCTTCACGGTTACATTGCCCTGCGTCCGTTATTTGCCAACTCAACGTAGCTGGTCGCCGCTACCGACTGTACGCCGGGCAGCGCCGCCATAGCCTCCAGTACACGCTGATGCACGGCCGGAATTCTTTCATCGGCGTAACCGGAGAGTTGCGGATCGATGTGGAATGTGACCAGGTGGGACGTGTTGAACCCGGTATCGACACGTCGAAGATTCTGCATCGTACGCACGAAGAGGCCGGAGCCAACCAGCAGAAGAACGCTCAACCCTACCTGCACGGAGACAATGAAACGCCGCGGACTCAAAGCGCCACCCGTCGCCGTCGCCGCCTGTTGCTTCAGCGAGGAGACTAGGTCTGGTTTGATCAACTGAATCACCGGAGCGAGGCTAAAGATCACGCTTACCGCGAGTGCGATCGCAAAGTTGAAAGCAAGCAGGCGCGCATCTAGCGTCGTTTGGAACGCCATCGTTCCATCGAGACTCAGTCTTTTCACGAGCACGCGCACAGCAGTAGGTGCGATCAGCAGACCCGTGCGCCACCGGCAACACCAATCAGCATTCCCTCCAGCAGGAGCTGTTGCATAACACGCCGCGTACTCGCGCCCAGCGCATATCGCAATGAGAACTCGCGCACTCTGGCCGCCGACCGCACCAGCAGGAGGCTGGCCACGTTCACCGTAGCAATCAGCAGTACGAGAAGTGGCCATCGCCATCACTGCCAGCAGAGATTTCTCAGGTCATCGCGATTGTAGGATAGATCCGCGCGCCCCCGGTAGCATCTGCAATTGGCTATGCGTTAGAAACTCATCGACGAAATGTTGTGGATTGGTGCCCATCGCCTTCAGCTCATCCGCTCGCAGTGCGTGCCACAGGGGACCTATCGCGATCTGCGCCTGTTCCGGCGATAGGCCGTCTTCAGGCGTCCAACTATATTCATCCATCGGTCCGTGTGGTCGGCAGCCGGCGTCCTTTGCCGGGCATCATCTGGTCCAGCATCGACATCGGCACGAAGACATCAGGAACCTCTCCCCACACCGCGCTCTGGAACGCTGGGCGCTGAGACTCCGATGACCTGAAATGGATTACCGTTGATCGAGATCGTCTGCCCTACCACACCTGCATCCGCTCCAAAGTGCGTCTTCCAGTAGTTAAAGCTCAATACGACGACCGGATTCGCACCGGGCGTCGAATCGTCCGCCTGCGTCAACAACCGTCCAAAAGCAGCGGGCACCCCGAGCACGCTGAAAGTAGTTCCCGCTGACAATCTCTGCCGTACGCCATATCCGAGGCGTCGTTTCGCGTGACGCCGATCTCGGCCGGTGCCGTTGCGATCAAGCCCATCGAACGCCACGGCATTATCGCGCAGATCCTGATACATCGGATACGAAAAGGATTTTTCAACTCCCACTGCCATGATCGCTGCTGTGGCCCTGCCAGGCCTTGCCCGGGCGCTCAGAATCACCAGTCTCTCCGGATCGCGCACAGGCAGCGAACGAAGCAGCGCCTGATCAAGCAACGAAAAAATCGCAGTATTGGCCCCCACGCCTAACGCAAGCGTCAGCACTGCAGTGATCATGAAGCCGGGCGAACGCCTAATCTGTCGGAGTGAAAACCGAAAGTCCTGTATCAGTGAGTGCATTCTCTGGCCTTTGCTTTTAGGTTTCTACGCATCAGAAAGATGCATCTGGCCTTCCAAAACTTGTGTCCGCTAAGTCTCTGGAAACAAACTCTTCACGAGAAAGAGCCTGTCGCGTCAGCTGTTCGTCTGTGGAATGTCCTGTCCGTTTGCGGACGCATCTTCGAAGTCCAGTCCCAGCTCCGATAGCTTTGTTCTGGTCAATCGAATCGCGACTATGCTACTATATGTTTGTACTCTGGAAAAAAGGAGTACGGGCATCGCAGGCAAAGACTTCTCATGGAATTCGAGGTCTGGCCAGAGACTGCGATTCGCCTCAATTCCCACCGCATACCTTCCCGAACGTTTCGGAAGCCGCGCTGGTTGCTCTGGCTGGAAGGCCCGTCATCGGACGAGTCTCGCCGTGCAGCAGCAGCGCTTCGATACACGACAGCAATGCTGACTAGTGAAATCCATGGTGCCTCGGCACCCCTGCACCCCTATGTGCTCTATCAACACTGATAAGGAATCATCTTGACTTCAGCAATTCTTGAACCTACCGAACAGCAGATCGCTACACCCACACCAGTATCCAAACCTACCGGCCTCCCCATCGCCAACGATGTCCTCTTCACCAACTTCAACATCTCGGACTCGCTGAAGAATCGCTTGACCAACGCCGGCTTTCTCAACCCCACTCCCGTCCAGGCCGGAGCCATCCCGCCCGCGCTCGAAGGCAAAGACATTCTCGCCACCGCCTCTACAGGCACCGGCAAGACCCTCAGCTTCCTCGTCCCGATGATCCAGCGCATGGACGCGAACTCCGTGCCCAGCACACGCGGCAAGCGTGGTCCAATCCGCTCGCTCATCCTGCTTCCGACCCGCGAGCTCGCCATGCAGGTTCTCGAGGCCTACGCCAAGCTCGTCCCCGCCGCACGTCATGATTCCGTACTCGTCTGCGGCGGCCTCTCCGAGCGCGCCCAGCTCGACAACCTCGACCGCGGCCCGCGCCTCGTCGTTGCTACTCCCGGCCGTCTCGAGGACTTTCTCCGTCGCCGCGAGATCAATCTCGGCTCCGTCGAAATGTTCGTCCTCGACGAGGTCGATCGCATGCTCGACATGGGCTTCCTTCCCGCCATCCGCCGCATCGTCGGCGCGATTCCGAGAACCCGTCAGACCATGTGCTACTCGGCCACCCTCGACGCCAACATCCGCGAGATCGTCCGCGACTACGTCAAGGACCCCATCCGCATCGAGATCGGCACCACCTCCAAGCCCAGCGACCGCGTCGAACTTCGCGTCTACACCGTCATGCAGGACCAGAAGCTCGGCCTGCTGAACCAGATGCTCAACGAAGAGAAGGGAACCTTCCTCGTCTTCTCGCGCACCAAGCACGGCGCCGACCGCATCTCGAAGAAGCTCGAAAAGCTCGGCCACGACGCCGACGTCATTCACGGCGACCGCAGCCAGTCGCAGCGCACGGCCGCTCTCAAGGGCTTCGCCAACGGCAAGCACCGCGTCCTCGTCGCAACCGACGTAGCCGCCCGCGGCATCGACGTCTCCGACATCGCGCACGTCGTCAACTACGACCTGCCCAATGCCTCCGACGACTTCGTCCACCGCATCGGCCGCACCGGCCGCGCCGGAGCGAAGGGCGTAGCCACAACCTTCGTCATGCCGCAGGAAAAGTACGAAGCCCGCAAGCTCGAGCGCGAGCTGAAGATAAAGTTCGAGTGGCGCGAGGCCGATAAGAACCTCGAGAAGGAACTGCGCAACCAGCCTCTCGACAACGCAGCAGCCCAGGGTCAGGACATCATGCAGCTCGAAACCCGTTCCTGGCGCGGCAACGACCCCGTCACTCCCATGACGCCCAGCCGCCCCCACAAAGCTGGCGGCAATGGCGGTGGATTCCGTAGCCGCAGCGGCGGAAACGGTGGCGGAGGCAACTCCGGTGGTCGCAGCTACGGACGCCCCAACGGCTCCCGCGGCAACTCCGGCAGCCGCCCAACCCGCGGTAACCGGGGCCGCTAACTGAAGCAAACGGCGCTCAACTCTCCAGGCCAACCAGCCGCAGAGCCGAGCGCCGTTTTCCTTTCTGTTTTTATCCGGCCATCACCGCGACCGCTTCACACAACCTTCATCTCTCCAGGCTGCGCGCAAGCTCCCGAGCCTGTAAAATAAAGGGAATCCAATGATCTCAGTCTCCAATGTCACCATGCGCTACGGCTCGAAGCTGCTCTTCGAGGACGTCTCCGTCACCTTCACCACAGGCCGCCGCTACGGCCTCACCGGCCCCAACGGCGCCGGCAAATCCACCTTCATGAAGGTGCTCACCGGCGAGATCGACGCCCAGAAGGGCAACGTCGTCCGCCCCAAAAAGATCGGCGTCCTCAAGCAGAACCAGTACGAGTTCGACGCCTACCGCGTCATCGACACCGTCATCATGGGCAACAAGGCTCTGTGGGCGGCTCTTGAAGAGCGCGAAATCATCTACGACAAGCCCGAGCTGACCGACGAAGACGGCTCCCGCCTCGGCGAGCTCGAAGGCATCGTCGGCGACGAAGACGGCTACGAAGCCGAAGCCAACGCCGCCGTCCTCCTGCAGGGTCTCGACATCCCCGACGAGCTCCACGAGCGCAAGATGTCCGAGCTGCAGGGCGGCCAGAAGGTCCGCGTCCTGCTAGCCCAGGCCCTCTTTGGCAACCCCGAAGCCCTGCTGCTCGACGAGCCCACCAACTATCTCGACCTCGAATCCATCCACTGGCTCGAGGACTTCCTCAACCGCTACAACGGCACCGTCATCACCATCTCGCACGACCGTCACTTCCTCAACAACGTCTGCACCCACATCGCCGACATCGACTACGAGACCATCATCACCTACAACGGCGGCTACGACGACATGGTCCTCCAGAAGACCAGCATTCGCACCCGCATCGAGAGCCAGAACGAGCAGCGCGAAAAGAAGATCGCCCAACTCAACGACTTCATCGCCCGCTTCTCCGCCGGTACGCGCTCCTCGCAGGTGAACTCCCGTAAGAAAGAAGTCGAGCGCCTTGCCACCAGCGAACTCGCCCGCTCCAACATCGCGCGCCCCTTCATCGCCTTCAAGATGGAGCGCCCCTCCGGCAAGAACGTTCTCGAGTTCGAAGCCGTCAACAAGTCCTACGAGCAGAAGGACGGCAAGACCGAGCACGTCATCAACAACTTCTCCGCAGCCGTGCAGCGCGGCGAAAAAGTCGTCCTCATCGGCCGCAACGGTCAGGGAAAGACCACGCTGCTCAAGGCGCTGCTCGCGAACGGCCCCGGCATCGAAGAGAAGGACGTCTCCATCGACTCCGGCACCGTCAAGTGGGGCCACGAGGTCCAGATCGGCTACTTCGCCCAGGACCAC
The DNA here is from genome assembly GCA_963831665.1 of uncultured Acidobacteriaceae bacterium. Taxonomy (GTDB): domain Bacteria; phylum Acidobacteriota; class Terriglobia; order Terriglobales; family Acidobacteriaceae; genus Edaphobacter. Next base: position 663,889 of record CAWHRG010000002.1, read on the forward strand.
AAGGGCTCCATCCAGCTCGGCATGACGGCCAACGACTGGCTCCACCAGTTCGACCCGCAGGCCACCAAGGAAGACATCCGCGGCATCCTCGGCCAGATGCTCTTCCGCGGCGAAGAGGGTCTCAAGAAGACCGACGCACTCTCCGGAGGCGAAGCCGCCCGTCTGCTCTTCTGCAAGATCATGCTGCAGAAGCCCAATGTCCTCGTCCTCGACGAGCCGACGAACCATCTTGATCTGGAAAGCATTAACGCGCTCAATCAGGCCATCCAGAAGTACGAAGGCACCGTCTTCCTCGTCACCCACGACCAGGACCTGATCGAAGAAGCCGGTACCCGCATCTGGCACTTCGAAGGCGGCCCCACCGACTTCCGCATCACCGACCACAAGGGCCCGTACGAGGAATACCAGCAACAGCTGGCCCTGGCCGCAAAGTAGCAATCATCGCTTCGCTATCGCACCGTACCGCTGTTGCCGTTGTTTTTCTTGTTTGTCATCGTAGGGATCTGCTTCTGCAGTTGTCTTGCAGTTGCTTCTAGGTAGAGCGGGGCTTCAGCCCCGCGTCTGCTGCTCTGATATCAAGTACAGTCAATTCAGGGATGAGTTGGAAATGCCTGACATTGCAGGTAGCTACTCCATAGCCCATGATCAATGCGGTAGCCCCGATCAAAAGATCTTCAAAAGCTATGACAATTCCTTTGGCAGCCTGCTCGCCCTCGATACGCCCTGCCAGCTGAGCAATCTGAAACGTTACGGGATGGACTACCATATCGCGCCACAGTTCTTCTGAAAATGCCAGTCTGCGCTCACGCTGAATATCTGTTTTTGCGCGGTAAACTCCATGGGTCAGTTCGACAACGCTGACAGCGGACAACGCCGCTTCAGTCTCTCCCTGCGACGCCTGCAGACGTATTAAAATCTGCTTTACGCTTTCTCCACGGCGCTCGCTTGCCACCAGTACGCTTGTATCGAGGATCAATCCCATGCTGATCGGTTGCGTGGCTTCCGTTCGCGAATGATCTGTTCCAGGTCAGCGGCGAACTCCTCATCCAGAACCGGCTCAAATCCAAGTTCTTTTGCGTGTTCGTCTGCCATAGCAATAGAGGTTGACAGCAGACGTCCACGAGACTCAGCAGCCGGCCGCAATACAGCGATAGCGGCGTTGCCCGACTCGATAACGATCTCCTCGCCGGCGCGAACCCGGGCCATCAGGCCTGCAAAGTTGTTCGCCGCCTCGGTCTCCGAGATATGCGTTATTGCCATAAAGGTACTATAACCTGCTCGCCATTTTATTTCGGAAAGCTTTCCAGGCTCCCAACCTGGAAAGCCGTAAACGAGACAGTCCCATATAATAGGCCAAACACGAAGCAATCAGATGTCTTTGGGAAAAGGTCAGGCGATCAACATGGCAGCCACCGTTTTACAGCAAGACACACGATCGCAGCGCTAACCGAGCACTTCATCCAGCTTGAAGAGCAGTACGGCGCCCATAACTACAAGCCCCTCGACGTAGTCGTCGAGCGCGCCTCAGGCGTCTGGGTCTACGACGTCGAAGGCCGCCGCTACCTCGACTGCCTCGCCGCCTACTCAGCCGTCAATCAGGGCCACTGCCACCCGCGCCATCATGGCCGCCATGCTCGAGCAGGCCCACAAGGTCACCCTCACCTCGCGCGCCTTCCGCAACGACCAGCTCCCGCTCTTCTACGAGGAACTCCACAACCTCACCGGCTTCGAGATGGCGCTCCCCATGAACTCCGGCACCGAGGCCGTCGAGTCCGCCCTCAAGGTCGCCCGCAAGTGGGGCTACCAGGTCAAAGGCATCCCCGCCAATCAGGCCGAGATCATCGTCTGCGCCAACAACTTCCACGGCCGCACCATCTCCATCGTCAGCTTCTCTACCGACGAGCAGTATCGCGAAGGCTTCGGTCCCTTCCTCCCCGGCTTCAAAGTCATCCCCTTCGGCGATGCCGCCGCCCTCCGCGCCGCCATCACGCCCAACACCGCGGCCTTCCTCGTCGAGCCCATCCAGGGCGAAGCCGGCGTCCTCATCCCACCCGACGGCTTCCTCACCGAAGCATCCGCCATCTGCCGACGAGAACAACGTCCTCTTCATGGCCGACGAGATCCAGTCCGGCCTCGGCCGCACCGGCAAGCTCTTCGCCTACCAGCACGAAGACATCACCCCCGACGTCCTCATCGTAGGCAAGGCCCTCGCCGGAGGCTTCTACCCCGTCTCTGCAGTCCTTAGCTCACGCGAAGTCCTCGGCGTCCTCCGTCCCGGCGACCACGGCAGCACCTTCGGCGGCAACCCCATGGCCTGCGCCGTAGCCCGAGCCTCGCTCAAAGTCATCGTCGAAGAGCGCCTCGCCGATCGCTCCGCCGAACTAGGCACCCTCTTCCTCAACCGCCTCAAGCAGATCAAGAGCTCTCACATCCGCGAAATCCGCGGCCGCGGCCTCTGGATCGCCATCGAGCTCAACGGCCCTGCCCGCCCCATCTGCGAAGCCCTCATGCGCGAAGGCATCCTCTGCAAAGAGACCCACGATAACGTCATCCGCTTCGCCCCACCACTCATCATCGAGAAGGAAGACCTGCTCTGGGCCGCCGACCGCATCCAGTCCGTCCTCGAAAATCTTGGATGAACCGCAGCCGATAGCTCAAACTACTACCGCCTCCGCGCCATATCCATCGATCGGCAGACCACTCGCTTGTAGGTTCAAATTGCAAGGCCTGTAGCTGTTGTCGTGTTGGCAGCGGAGAACAACGCTGTTCGCCAGCGTAACCTTGGCATCAATCAGCCGCGGCTTAGGAAAAAGCCATAACGGATTCCACGATTCGTGCTTCGTATCAAGGGCATTCTTCGCCGCCGAAGGATAATATTTGGCAATCGCAACCGGATCAAACACAAGCCCCAGCGCCTGCGCTTTGCTCATCATCCAACTCAGAGTAATGTCCGACAGAGCCGTGCCCGTACCCGGATCGTCTCCATAGCCACCCCCAACATCCGAGTGAACGCCGCAAAAATACACCTGAGAGATCGTCTGATTCGGCCCCGGCGTCGTCGTCCATAGCGTCGGAGGAAACTCCACCCGCTTCTCATCAATCGCCACCGCATGGTACGCATGCAAAATCCGCGGATTAAGGCCCGTGTCCAGAAACCCAAACTGCAACGGATCCACGCCGCCAAATATCGCAGGTATCCCCAGCGAACCGACCGTATCCCACACTCCCACCATCGTGATCGGAGCATTCACCATTCCATACGCGCCCAGCGTTCCCAGTAACGCTGCTCTTTGGTCCTTGTTCCGATAAGCCTCGAACGCCGTATTCACCAGGTTGGTATCAGGGTTATTCGTTGGCAGCCCACAGGCAGCAATCATGCCCGCGATACTGCGCGCGGTGTATGCCCCGCGACTGAATCCGAAGATGAAGATCTCATCCTGATCCTCATAAACGTCGGCAATCCTCGTGTATCCATCTTTGATCTTCTGGAACAGGCCATCGCCAAACGCTCCACCAGTCAGCTTCTCGATCGGCGTGCCATCCGCTCCAACACCCGAATCATAAAACTTGTACTGCACGCCGGGGATAGACGAGATTGCGTTGAAGATCTTACAGACATTCGTATTGTTGCTCGTTCCATCCCACGTTCCATCTGCGCAAAACGCGACTCTTCGGTTCATCGTGGCACCTCATTCAGTTGTATATGGAATCCCGGGTATTGGTCGCACACACAATAGCACCATTCGTTAAGCCCGACTACACAGAGCTCCAAAACGCCGCCGAAATCCGGCAGGCACCTACTTCGTCTTCGTCGCTCTCACCTGAAGAACACCTTCAAGCACCTGCTGCACATCCCGCGCCACATCATCCCACCCACGCTGATGCCGAGTCGCAATCTCATCTCCCGACCACTCCGCAGCCAACACTTCATCCAAAGCCACAGTCAGCGCACCCGAATCCATAGCCGGCACCAGCCGCCCACTGGAGTCATCCATCAGCTCCGGAATCCCCCCAACATTACTGGCCACCACAGGCCTCCCCGCAGCCAGCGCCTCCAGCACCACATTCGGACACCCTTCCTTATAGCTCGGCAGCGTCACCAAGTCCGCCGCCGCCATCCACTGCGCCACGCCATCCGTCTGGCACGGAGGCATCAACCGCACATACTCACCCGCGCCCTTCTGAGCAATCAACTCCCGCAACACACCCTCATCCGACCCATCCCCCACCAGGTAACACCGCAATCTCGGCCGTCGTTCATACAGCAAAACCACCGCCTCAATCAACTCCCGCAGCCCTTTCCTCACATCCATCCGCCCCACATAAGCTACGACCTCTTCACTTGGATCAATCCCCAACGCAACCCGCGCATCACCCTTATCTCGGTTGAAGAAGACCGCCGTATCGCAACCATTCAAAATCGCATGGCTCTTTCCCACATCGGCACCCAGCAAAATCGCCGTCTTCCGCAAATCCCCGCTCACGGTAATCACCCCATCCGACTCCCGCAGCGTCTTACGAGTCAATGCCCCACACAGAGGATCAGGAATCCGATTCAAATCCGACCCAATCGCCGTCACCACCACCGGCACCCCTAGCGCCTTACCCACTCTCAGCGCCGCATATCCATCCGGATACACGACATAATTCAAAACAATCTCCGGCCCAAACTCCCGCACACGCGGCAGCAACCGCCCCGAAGCCACCCACCCATTCAAAGGCCGCGACACCGCCGGAAGCGCCGGATAAGGAATGTACTCCACCTGCACCCCATCAGGCCTATACCCCACATCCAGCCTGGACTTCTCTCCCGTAGCCGGAGTCAAACGTTTCGGATACCGCACCGCCGGATAAAAGACCTTCACCTCATTCCACCGCGCCAGCCACCGCAGCGTCTGATAGGCAGAGTGGCCCGCCCAAGGCTGCTCCGACGTAGGAAAATATTGCGTAATCACCGCAATCTTCAAGCGTTCAACTCCATCCATCCTCCACCTAACTATCTCACGCCCATCAACATCGTCCGCAGCCTCACCTCCGGTTGCAGTTGTCTTTGCCGCTGTCGTTGCTTTTGCCGTTGCTCTTTTTGTTTGTCGTCCGTAGGGATCTGCTGTTGTTTTAGTTGTCATTGCAGTTGCAGTTGCAGTTGCAGTTGCAGTTGCATTGCAGTTGTCGTTGTCGTTGTCGTTGCAGTTGCAGTTGCAGTTGTTGTTGCAGTTGCAGTTGCAGTTGTTGTTGCAGTTGCAGTTGTCGTTGCAGTTGCAGTTGTCCGTTTTAACGTCGTCATTCTGAGCGCAGCGAAGAATCCCTGTATTTGCCGTTGTTGTTGTTCTTGTATTTGCCGCTGCTTTTGCGTGTCATTCCGCATTTCCGAGGGGGAGCGAAGCGACCCGAGTGCCTAGAAATAAATCCCACAAAACTGCAAAATCCTGACCCCCTAAAAAACGCGCATCAGCAAACCACCTTTACCACGCATTTCACCACACACTGTCCATCAAAAAACCATGTTTACAGCCCAATTTCCGCGAAAACCCCCTCCAAAAACCACACCAAAAAAATCCGGACTCCCTCCACAGAAAAAATGGGATACTTAACCCACACATGCCTGAGACAGAACCAATCAAGGCCCGCGGCAAAAACGTCCTCGGCCAGCCTCTCGACACCTGCGGCTGCGAGCCCATGACTGGCTTCTACCGCACCGGCTGCTGCGAGACCGGCCCCGACGACCTCGGCATCCACACCATCTGCTGCGTCGTCGACGCCCCATTCCTCGCCGCCTCCAAAGCTCTCGGCAACGATCTCAGCACACCCATGCCGCAATACGGCTTCGCTGGTCTCAAGCCCGGCGACCGCTGGTGCGTCTGCGCAGCCCGCTGGCTCCAGGTCCAGCAGGCTGGAGCCGCTTGCCCCATCATCCTCGAAGCCACCCACGAGGCCACCCTCAAGATCGTCCCCTTCGAGCTTCTGATCCAGTACGCCGTAATCCCCGACCAGCTTCACTAAGCCGTTTTTCCACCGGCCGTTCCAGTCGTAAAAAAGCTCTGCAAAATCGGCTGTCAGGCCCTTTTTGTTACCAAAGCTTGACATAGTTCCACTTGACACAGGCGCCTCTCAAGCCTGACCGTAGAACTAATACAAAATTCTTATCTCAGGTTGCAGCCAAAAGATTCGCGCGGACATCACAGCCCGAATCCTGAATGGAACGCATCCAATTCGAACACCGTATCTTTTGCTTCGGTGTGCTTTTACTTCAAGGAGCCCAGTAATATGAACCGTCTTTCCGACCGGAAGCGTCTGCTCGCCCTTGTCCTGACAGCTATCAGTGCTGTCTTCGTCGCCTCCCCCTCTACTGCGCAGACCGCCGGAACTGGCACCATCTCGGGTACGGTTACAGACGCATCCGCTGCAATCGTTCCGGGTGCCAGCGTTGTCATTACCGCCACGGATACAGGTGCTTCGCGTACTGTCACTACCAACAGCTCCGGCGAATTCACCTCCACCTTTCTCCAGCCCGGCCGCTATGAAGTCGTGGCCACCGCCGCTGGCTTCGGCAAAGTAAACCGTCAGAACCTCGTCCTCACCGTCGGCCAGGTGCTCACAGTCGATGTCACCCTTCCCGCCGCGACCGCCGCGACCGAGGTCACAGTCACAGACGTCTCACCCCTGATCGACACCCTCAAGACCCAGGTATCGCAGACCGTCAGCCAGCAAATGGTCTCGAACCTTCCCGTCAATGGCCGTCGCTACGACAACTTCGTTCTTCTCACCACCAACGTAGTCCCCGACGGCAACTCCGGCCTCATCTCCTACCGCGGCATCTCCGGCCTCTACAACACCAACCTCGTCGACGGAGCCAACAACCAGCAGGCCTTCTTCTCCGAAGCCCGTGGCCGCGCCATCGGCGCTCCTTACGTCTTCCCGCAGGACTCCATCAAGGAGTTTGAATCCTCCACATCAGGCTACTCAGCCGAGTTCGGTCAGGCCGCTGGCGGACAGATCAACGCCATCTCCAAGTCCGGCTCCAACGCCATCCACGGAGATCTCTTCTACTTCCTCCGCTATCCTTCGCTGAACGCCCTCGATCCACTCACCAAGTTCAATGGACGCCAGCCCGGAGCGAACCCCGCTCTCCTTCAGCCCTCCGTTCATCAGCAGCATCAGTTTGGCGGCTCCGTCGGCGGTCCCATTCTCAAAGACAAGCTCTTCTACTTCTTCACCTACGATGGCTATCGCCGTTCCGGTCCATTGCTATACAGCTCCACGGCCTCAATCTCCAGCTTCGCTTGCCCCGCTCCTATCACCGCCGATCAGTGCACCGCAGCCAAAGCCTACCTCAACGGCCTCAGCGGCCCGGCGCCTCGTGAGCTGAAGCAGGACATCTTCTTTCCGCGTCTCGACTATCAGCTCAACGGCAACAATCACATCAGCGCAGAGTTCCTCTTCCAGAACTACAAGCTGCCCAACGGCTACAGCACGGCGCCAACGTACACCAACAGCTCGGCTTCAACCAACGGACGCTCCGACTTCCACCAGCGTTACTTCATCTCAAACTGGGAGTCCGTAATTACCCCCAGCATGACCAACGCGTTCCGCTTCCAGTGGGGCCGAGACCTCGAAGTTACTTCTGCCAACGCACCCGGACCCTCTGTCTCCATCTCCAGCGTCCAGACCTACGGAATGCCTAACGCTCTGCCTCGCCTCGCCTTCCCCGATGAGCACCGCTGGCAGATCTCCGATACAGTTTCAAAGCTCATCGGCAATCACAACATCAAATTCGGCGTGGACGTTAATCTCATCCACGAGTATCTCGCCAACCTCTTCCAGGGCGGCGGTATCTACTCTTACGCGGCCCTCAACGGGCAGTGCCTCAATCCCGCACAGCAAGGCGTAACTCCGTGCACCGGTGCCACGGCGATCAGTGGCCAGCCTGCCGCATTCGCCAACTGGGTACAGGACGTCTACGGAGTCAACGGCGGCCAGCACTACAGCACGTTCACTCAGGTCAACGATCCCATCACCCACATTGGAGCCGATGACTTCTGGAACAAGGACATCGCCGGCTTCGTCGAAGACAGCTGGAAAGCGACCAGCAACCTGAACGTCACCGCCGGCGTTCGGTATGACACTCAGCTCGTGCCTCAGCCGCCACACCCATACACCACCAGCTACAACGGTGTGCCGTCTCCCCTCGGGAACTTCTACACCAAATCCATCAACATCAACTACAAGATGATTCAGCCCCGCGTCGGCTTTGCATGGTCGCCGCACAACGGCACTGTTGTCCGCGGCGGCTATGGCATCTTCTACGCGCTCACAACCAACTCCACCTTCTATGCCACACGCGTGGAAAATGGTGTGTTCCAGCAACAGTATTCCTTGAACGTCACCCAGTCAGCCGGTTCGGCGACGGTGCCCACAAAGTACACCTACCTGCCTGGCTCACCCAACAACATCGGCGTTCTCTTCACGCCTCCAGGCCTCCCGCTCGCCGCTCCCTTCGCCGGTGCTCTCACTCCGACCGTCCAGAGCACGGGAGTCGGGGCACAGAAGCTCGCCTTCCGTGGCCAGGATCCTACCTTCACCAATCCCTATACTCACTCCATGGATCTGGCCGTTGAGCAGGAGCTCCCCGGTCACATCAGTCTCACCATTGCCTATGTTGGTACTCGTGGCATGCGTCTGCCTTACTTCATCGACGTAAACCAGCCTCGAACCACTCTCACCCGCACCTACCAGATCAGACCCTCCGCCACCGGTCCTGTCACCAGCACCATCACAGTGCCTTTCTACTCCAATACACTGAGCCGCCCGTCTCCCAACGACGGCGGTATCCTCGCCGGCTTCAGCGGTATCAACTCCTGGTATCACTCTGGAGCGTTTACCATTCGCAAGCCCTTCAGCCACGACGTTGAACTCCTCATCAATCACACCTGGGCCAAAGCCATCGACGGCGGTCAGGTCCCAGGCCAGTTCGGCACCTTCAACGGCACCGACACGATCCTCGATCCCTTCAACCTGAAGAACCCGGGCAGTCTTGATGAGTACAGCCGGTCCGACCTCGACATGCGTAACCGCTTCGTCGGTAGCATCGTCTGGTCGCCGAAGGTTGCTCTCGATAACCACTTCGCCAGCTTGGCCGCCAATGGCTGGACCTTCTCAGGAACTGCCACCCTGCAGACCGGTCTTCCCCTCACGGCAACGATGAGCGGTAACGCCTCAGGCGGTATTGAGGGCGGCGCAACCGGCGGTGCCGTAGGCAACAGCCCCTCGCCCTCCACGGGTCGCGCTCCGCAGTTCCGGCGCAACTCCTTCCCCAGCAACGGTGTCCGCAACGTTGACGCCCGTCTCTCCCGCGACGTGCCCATCCACGAGAACATCAAGATGCAGTTCTTCGTAGAAGTCTTCAACGTCGTCAACCGGAAGCAGATCCTCAGCTACAACACGACTGCCTTCCAGTACAGCAATACGACCGACATCGTACCGTTCGTTACAAACGCTGCTTCGGCCTTCGGCACACCGAGCTCGACCTCGAGCACGCTCTACGGTCCCCGCCAGATGCAGTTCTCCGCCAGGCTGTTCTTCTAACTCATCCAACCTCAAAACGCGAGATGGGGCTTCGGTCTAACTGAAGCCCCGTTTAGCTGAAGCTCGTTGTTGTTGCTGCTGCTTGTCCTTTTGTCTGTCATCCCGCAGCGAAGCGGAGGGATCTGCGGTCGCTTTTGTAGCCTATCAACGCTACAAAAGGATGGTGTGCTCGGTGCAACAATCCATTCAAAATCAGTGAGTTATCCCAACCGATCCTTTATTTTCCCAGTAAAATCTCGTGTCAAGCCCTAAATGGCCTATCTTGCTCATAACAAAAGACATCGATTTGCAAAGGAGTTTCCTTCGTTTCGGTATAATTAAGTAAGTAGAGTAAAACAGAGTCCCGCCATCTGGCGGGACTCTTTCTGTTTGGGAGTAAGGAGGAATAAGTCTTTTATTTGCACGAATTTGCCCGTAAGCCCTTTATTTGGACGAATTTGCCCTGTTGAAAACACGCATATCGTTGCAAACATGAGACTTATGCAGAGCCATAGGGGGAGGGGGGTACAAGGAATCGCTAGAGAGTAGGCTCATCCACGATCCCGAAACGACCATTGGGAAGCCGAGTCAGCGTCGGAGCGTACAGCCCTAGAAACTGCCGCCGCCACCATGCGCCTTCGGTACGCTTCTGTTCCGGTGTGCTGAACCAATACTGCCAAAGCACGGCACGGACCAGCCGCGGTGGAGTATCAGGAAAGGGGTTGCCGGCAAATAATCCGAGTACGTCCCGATTGTTTTCGAGCAGTAGTTCTTCGGTCTTCGGAACCATCAGATTCTGTCGCCACGGACCAAGCGAGGCAAACCAGAGGTTCCAGTCGAACCGAGGCTGATACGGCGCATAGATGCGAGGACGGTCATTCACCTCCTGCGGCTTATAGCGGAAGGGATAAGCAATCCAATGCTCTCCGTCGTTTGATCCCTGAAATTCGATCTCATAGCGATGCGGTGTCATCACGGCAAACAGCCCATACGCATTCGCAATGCGGAAAGGGTCGAGTGCAGCCACAGGTTTTGTAGGAAGCGGAGCTTCCCGCCAGAACATCTGCACCAGAGGAACAGCAGTCGCGTAGAAGATCCACGTCATCATGACGGCAAGAATGGCGGCGCGGATCGAAGGCCAACGTCTTACTTCGATCGGAGCCTGCTCCTCAGGGACTGCTACAGCGTGTGTCTCGATGTTGAGATTCGCCTGCCAGCGCCGCGGAAAAATACGTTTCAAAAACGCATCATCGAGAAGGAGGATCGCAAGTACAAGAACGAGGTAGTTGAGAAACGCATAATTCGCCGTAGCAATCACCCCGGCCTGCCACAGTGTGACGATGAAGAAACAAGCGATCCTCCACGGGCGCGGAAGAAAAGCCATCCACACCAGGACCAGCTCCATCACCAGTGTGGCGGCTGCAGTAGCGATGTGAAACCAGTTCGGAAGATGCTGCAGATACCAGCCAATCCACGTAGGCAGCGGTCCGTTCTGGTAGTACTCGTACAAAGCTGTCAGGTTGCGCCATGTCGGATCGCCGCTCATGAGCTTGACCAGACCGGATTCAAAGTAAATTCGAAACCACTCCCACAGCAGCAGAAACATCGGTGCGCGAGCGATAGGCTGACTAGTGGCAAAACCGGGAAAGATTCCGCGAGGTGCAAGAAACAGCGAGAGGAAACCAGCCTCCAGCAGCATGCCGTCCGATTGATAGCCGGAGAAATCCTGCGCTGCACTGACGAACGAGACAAAACACACGAAGCAGACGAGCAGCATAACGCGCGGCAAAACATTCGCAACAAGAACCAGCGAGGCAATCAACCCGATCCAGCAGAAGGCCGTCAACATGTGGTCGCTGCTGGAAAACCAGAGAAGCGTAGGAACATACCAGAAGCGCAGCGCGCCGAGATTTCGCGCAGCCTGCAGATACTCAACCGCGGGAAGAATGCCTTGCGATCCGATCAGCCCGCGCACCTGGAAGAGAAGCGCATAGAATGCTGAAAAGTAGATAAGCCCAAGTCCGCGCAGGAATATCCAGCGCCCGAGAAAGTGATTCACCGAGCCATATTCTGCATCGAACAGATAGCGATAGCCGCTTTTGATCTTTTGCATCGTCAATCGCTTTAGATCCTGATGTTGTTACATACTTGAAGCGCAGGCAAACAGCATCAATCTTCCCGCTCTCTTATGGCAACCGCCACCATCATCGGTTCCGGCCCAAACGGTCTTTCGGCGGCGATTGTCCTTGCGTCTGCCGGAATTGCAACTACAGTTCTCGAACGCAACAGCCAGATCGGAGGAGCCTGTTCCACTGGAGAGATCACGCTGCCGGGCTACCACCACGATCTCGGCTCTTCCGTCTATCCGATGGGCATCGCGAGTCCGTTCTTCCGCTCGCTTCCCATCGAAATACCATGGATCGAACCGTCAGCTCCGTGCGCTCATCCACTCGATGACGGCAGCGCTGTCCTCCTCGAACATTCAATCGATGACACCATCGCCAATCTTGATCCACTCGATCGCCGCAAGTACCGCTCGCTCCTTGAACCATTAGCGAACCATTTCCCCGACTTGGTTCAAGAGCTTCTCAGACCCATCCAGCATATTCCTCAGCATCCACTTCTGCTCGCACGCTTCGGCCTCTCAGCGCTTCAACCCGCAGCACTGTTTGCCCGCTCACACTTCGCGGGCTTACGAGCACGCGCACTCTTCGCCGGAATCGCTTCTCACTCGGTACTGTCGCTGGACCAGATGACCTCCGCCGCAGTTGGCCTTGTCCTGATGGCCGCCGGACACGCCTCCGGTTGGCCCATCGTCCGCGGCGGAGCCCAGACGCTCACAGACACGCTCGCTCGCCACCTCGAATCCCTCGGCGCTTCCATCGAGACCAACCACGAGGTTACGCAGTTGCCCCATGCAGACGTCATCCTCGCAGACATAACTCCCCGTCAGCTCATACGCATCGCCGGATCTGCATTACCTCCAGACTATCGTCGCCAACTCGAGAGGTTTAGATACGGCGCAGGCACCTACAAGGTCGACTACGCCCTCAGCTCCCCAGTCCCTTGGACTGCAAGCGAGTGTTCCCGAGCCGCTACGGTCCACCTCGGCGGAACGCTGGATGAGATCGTCGCCTCCGAGCGCTCCTTCACCTCGGATGCCCCCTTCGTCTTGCTGGTACAGCCCTCACTCTTCGACCACACCCGCGCCCCCGCCGGCCACCACACCGCGTGGGCTTACTGCCATGTCCCCAATAGCAGCAATGCTGACTATCTCGCGTCAATCGAACATCAGATTGAACGTTTCGCTCCCGGTTTTCGTGATTGCATTCTCGCTCGAACCATCTCCCCTCCCGCGAGACTCGAACACTGGAATCCGAATCTGATCGGCGGCGATCTTTCGGCAGGCTCAATGAACCTGAGGCAGCTGCTTTTCCGCCCTACCGCTACACTTTATCGAACGCCCATCAAGGGTCTCTTTCTCTGCGGTGCATCTACCCCTCCAGGTGGCGGCGTTCACGGAATGGCCGGTTTCCATGCCGCTGAGGAAGCTCTTCGGTATCTAACCCGTTGAGGTCTTTTGTTACAAGATGACCTGTTGTCAGCCTTGTCGAGACGAGAGAACTCCCTTCCGAGTGTGTCAAAGTAACACCCCAAAATAGATCTCTACCTCGGATAGCGACAGTCTTCGACCGGTGGAAATATTCTTTGATGGAAAATGGAGATGGTGTTCCCTGGGCGACGATTTCAGAACATGGATGCGCAATATTGTTTCTTGCGATTGCGTTACATTTCGATCCTGAATCGTCACTTGCATATGGCCTTATTTTTCGTTTTTTTTAGGCATCATGTAGCGTATACAAACAATCCCTTGGTTTTGGGGTTCAAACCCGTCCGGGCCTACCAAAAGCTTCCTTCACATAACGCCCCGGTCTATTCTCATCTTTAATTCCCTACTATGGAGAAGCGCTGTGGATGATCCGACGGAAGTTAGGGCTGGTGGATTGAGAAATTTTCGACGCGCCTATATGCGCCACCGTTATTCGATCCTGTTCTACTCTCTTCTGTTTATCTTGGTGGCAGTTCCTGTCCTAAACATGTTCAACTCCGGAGTAGTTCTTATTGAATCCCTGCTTGCCGCCAATATGCTTGCCGCGATAATGCCAGTCAATCTGGGAAAAAGCCGTCCCATCGTGCTCACCGTCATGTTTGTCGTGTGGTTGGCCCGGCCCCTGGCTCTCTGGCTTGATCATCGCACCCTCTCCGTAATCACATTTGGGATATGGACATTGATTGGTCTTACAGCTGCCGCAGCCGCTTTGCGCTATGCATTCCACGCCACAACTATCAATGCCGAACATGTCTACGCAGCGCTCAGCGCTTATCTTCTCGCAGGACTCTACTTCGGTCTTTTGTATTGGGTCCTCGAACAGCTCAGATCACACGCGTTCACTACACCGGGAAATTTTTCCCGAATGACCGCGATCTACTTCAGCTTCGTGACACTTGCAACACTGGGCTATGGCGACATCACGCCACGCACAGACGTAGCGCGAAGCGTGGCCATTTTGGAAGGTGTCGGGGGGCAACTCTTTCTGGCCGTGCTAGTCGCGAGATTGGTTAGCCTGTATTCGCTGAAATCAAAACGAGAGCCGTGACAAACCTGTTCGGAACCGCCTGGTTGTATTCCAACTCACGTGGAGCCGGATACGTCGGCGTTCATTCTTCTTCTCGTCAGTCCCCCGCTGGTGGGAACGATTCGGTGATGCGGAAGTGGTGCGCCCGAGAAGATTCGAACTTCTGACCTACAGCTTCGGAGGCTGCCGCTCTATCCAGCTGAGCTACGGGCGCATACTTCTAGCCTAGCATCAGTTGACAGCCCGCGCCAATGAGTACAGCATCGAAACGTGTATACAAAACCAGAGCGCAAGCTCTAACAAGAGAGGTCCAAATGCTTCTCCGTTCCATCGCATCGCTTGCCTGTACCGTCATTCTCACTACCGCCAGCTTTACCCCGGCAGTGGCCCAAAACGACCAGCCCAAACCCAGCCCACCGGCCACTGCTACAGTCTCACTCGACGGAAAAGACGTTACCATCAACTACGGTGCGCCCTCCATGCGTGGCCGCAAGATCTTCGGTGGTCTGGTTCCATTCGACAAAGTCTGGCGCACCGGAGCCAACGAGGCCACCTCCTTCGTCACCCAGGGCGACCTTAAGATCGGACCGGCCAAAGTCCCTGCTGGCAGCTACACCCTCTACACGTTGCCTAATCCCACCCGGTGGCTTCTCATCATCAACAAGCAGACCGGCCAGTGGGGCACCGTCTACGATCAGTCCAAAGACCTCGTCCGCATCCCCTTGCACTCGAAGACACTCTCCTCTCCACAGGAGAAGATGTCGATCACCTTTGAAAACACAGTCGGCAACATCACCGAGCTTCACATCAGGTGGGAGAACACCGACCAATACATCGAAATCGTCGGGCAGAAGTAATTTATTTGGCGTCAGCCGCTTCTCGGTCGAGCCGCAGCTTTTCCATAACGGCAGCCACCAGTTCCTTGGCTCCATTGATGTTCATCAGCACAGCCTGCAGATCGAGCGCCGGAACATTCGGGTTCCGTGCGCTCGTGCAGTAAACCCCATGTTGTCCCACCAGAATCAGCGCATCCGTCAGCACATCCAGCGTGACCGCGAGACGCCCTCGCGCCTCGCCCATCATGAACTCATATTTTTCAAGCTCATCCTGCCGGTCATAGAAGACAGACACGTTACCACTCCTTGTCGGCGCTATCGACCGCAAGCTCAGTAGAAGCCGCCGGAGCCTTCCACCGCAGGATCGGCTTCCTCGCCGCTGTAGTCTCATCCAGCCGCTGAAGCCGGGTCGAGTGCGGAGCCGTCTGCACCAACTCTGGATTCTCATCTGCCTCGCGAGCAATCTGCTTCAGTGCATCGATCAGCAGGTCTAACTCTTCACGGCTTTCGCTCTCCGTAGGCTCGATCATCATCGCGCCCTGAACCACCAGCGGGAACGAAACCGTATAAGCGTGGAATCCGTAATCGATCAGCCGCTTGCCCATATCGCCCGTCTTCACACCGTTCTTGGCCTGCAACTTGTCCGAGAACACAACCTCATGCAGCGACTGCGTCTTGTACGGCAGATCGAACGTACCCTCCAGCTTCGCCCTGATGTAGTTCGCGTTAAGCACCGCATCCTCGGTCGTCTGCCGCAGCCCGTCGGGCCCATTCGCCAGGATGTAAGCCAGCGCCCGCACGAACATGCCGAAGTTGCCATAGAACATCCGCACACGACCCACACTTTGTGGCCGGTTGTACTCCAACGCCAGTGAACCATCTGGACGCGTCACTACAAGCGGAGTAGGCAGAAACGGTTCCAGTATCTTCTTGCAAGCCACCGGCCCCGATCCCGGACCACCGCCGCCATGCGGAGTAGAGAACGTCTTATGCAGATTCAAGTGCATCACATCGACGCCAAAGTCGCCCGGACGCGTCTTGCCCACCAGCGCATTCATGTTCGCGCCATCCATGTAAAGCAGCGCGCCCTTCGCATGCAGAATGTCCGCGATTTTATGAATCTCACTCTCGAACACGCCAATCGTCGATGGATTCGTCAGCATCAACGCCGCAGTGTCTTCATCGACCATCCGCTCCAACTCTGCGATGTCGACCATGCCCTGAGCATTCGACTTCAGGTTCGCAACTTCATACCCGCACACTGCTGCGGTCGCCGGATTCGTCCCATGCGCCGAGTCCGGAATCAGCACCTTCTTCCGCGGATTACCCTTGCTCTCGTGGTAAGCGCGAATCAGCAGGATGCCCGTAAACTCTCCATGCGCGCCTGCCGCCGGCTGCAGTGTCGTCGCATCCATTCCGGTAATCTCGACCAGCACGTCCTTCATCATCTTGATGATCTGAAGGCAGCCCTGTGACAGAGACTCCGGCTGATAAGGATGCGCCTCGGCGATCCCTTCCAGTCGCGCCACGGCCTCATTCACGCGAGGGTTGTACTTCATCGTGCAGCTTCCTAGCGGATACATCCCAAGGTCGATTGCATAGTTCCACGTCGAAAGCCGCGTAAAGTGCCGAATGATCTCGATCTCGCTCAGTTCCGGCATCACACCCAGATCGTTCCGCATCGCCGCGCCAAGCAGGGAAGCGGTATCCACGGCGGGCACATCAAGTTCCGCCAGCCGATAGGCTTTCTTGCCAGGCGAAGACTTCTCAAAGATCAAGTCTTCATTCTGATTGACGTGCGTCGTCGCCTTCTTTGGCGAACCTACAAACTTCTCATCTGCCATCATTAAAACTCCTGCGCATCACTTGCGTCGCCGGTCTCCGAGTAGTTCCCGGACTCCGGTCCATCCAAATCTTCTTCACGTAACGAAAGACCAAATACCGTGCTGTTCTCGAATTCAATCGTCAAAGCGTCCCCCTCTTCCAGAGAAGCTTGGACGACCTTCTCGCCGATCTGCGCACACAACGCATTCCGATACTCTGGTTCACCGAACGCAACGGAAAACTCGCTCAATAAAACATGCGGCCACGCGTGGAACGTCAGCAAAGGCACATCGAAGCGAAGCTGCAGATAATCCTGCACAAACTCCACCGCTGTAAGTTCTTCGCCAACGATTCCCGAGATATCCACTTACTTCAGGCCTTTCAAAGCCTCAGCGGCTGCATCCATCTGCACCTTTGTCGTCAGCTCCGTCGCGCACCACAAGCTCGCATTCGGCCCTAGCTCCGGATACCACTTCGCCAGCGGCAGCCCGCCGATAATCTTCTTATCGAGCAGTCCGGCATTCACCGTTTCGACAGGCTTTGGGAGTTCCAGCACGAATTCATTAAATCGAGGAGCATTTTCAAACAGCACCTTCGCTCCGGCCTTCGCCAGCGCCCCTTGCGCATAATGCGTCTTGGCCAGGTTCTGCTCAGCCAGTTCCTTCATGCCCTGTTTGCCATAGACAGTAAGAAAGATCGTCGTCATCAATGCCACAAGAGCCTGATTCGTGCAGATGTTCGAAGTCGCCTTCTCGCGCCGAATGTGCTGCTCCCGTGTCGACATCGTCAGCACAAAACCACGCTTGCCATTGACGTCCTTTGTCTCGCCGATCAGCCTTCCCGGCATCTGTCGAAGGAACTTCTCCTTGCATGCAATCACGCCGCAGTAGGGCCCACCAAAGCCGAGAGCTACGCCATATGACTGCGCCTCCATCGACACGATGTCCGCTTCCACAGGAGGCTTCACAATGCCCAGCGATACCGCCTCGGCAATCGAAACAATCAGCAGAGCACCCTTCTTATGCGCAATCTCGGCAATCGCCGTTACATCCTCAATCGTGCCGAAGAAGTTCGGTGACTGAATCAGTACGCACGCGGTATCTTCCGTGATCGCGGCATCGAGCTTAGCCAGATCGACGCGTCCAGTCTCGGTATAGTCCAGGAGTGTTACCGGAATCTCCTGGTGTTGCGCATACGTTGCAACCACCTCGCGATACTCCGGATGCACCGTCCTCGCGATCACTGCGCCATCGCGTCCGGTCACACGAACTGCCATCATGATTGCTTCAGCCGCGCCGGTCGAGCCGTCATACATCGAAGCGTTGGCGATCTCCATCCCCGTCAGCTCGCAGATCATCGTCTGGAACTCAAACATCGCCTGCAGCGTTCCCTGCGCGATCTCCGGCTGGTATGGCGTATAGCTCGTCAGAAACTCTCCGCGCTGCACCAGCGAGTCGATGATCACCGGCCGATAATGCCGATACACACCCGCGCCAAGAAAGCTTGCATAACCCGTGGCATTGCTCTCAGCGAAACCGCGAAATTTATCCACGATCTCCGATTCGCTATGCTGGCGGGGAATCGCGAGATCGCGCGATAGCCGATATTCGGCCGGAATTGTGGAAAACAGATCGTCAATTGATGAAACGCCGATCTCCGCGAGCATCTCCTCGCGATCGGTAGGGGACTTCGGCAAATAGCGCATGTCGTCTAGTGTCCGGTCTCTTCACTGATAAATTTTTCGTAGTCTGCAACCGCAAGCAGTCCGTCGAGCTCCGCCGCATTGCTCACATCCAGCTTCAGCATCCAGGTATTATTCGCATCCGCGTTGATCTTTTCCGGCGAATCCTTCAGCTCTTCATTCACTGCTGTAACTGTTCCGGACACCGGAGAATACAGGTCCGAAACCGCCTTCACCGACTCTACCGATCCGAAGATCTTGTGTGCCTCCAGCGTGTCGCCCACTTTAGGCAGGTCGACAAAGACAATATCGCCCAGTGAGTTCTGCGCGTAATCCGTTATGCCAACGGTGCCCTTTGTTCCATCAACCGCAATCCACTCGTGTTCCTTGGTGTACTTGTAATTCGCAGGATATGACATGATCTTAGCAATCTCTCCATCTTTCATTGTAGTGCGTTTAATGCTGGAAAACCTTGTGCAGCAAAGCGTGTTTTAGCGGGGCCCAAACCCGGGATAAGGCTCAAGCGGGGTAAACGCGACGACCTCCAGCATGTCCCGTTTTGCTAACGGAAGACTGGCCACGGCTTCCCGCGCCTCTTCCTCAGATGCAGCTTCCATAATGATTACTGCACCGGGCATATCTTTTCGTCGCCAGATGGTACGAATGATCCCCGCAATGTAGAGCTCCCGCACCCGTTGACCCTCACCCTCGATCAGTTCAGGCGTCCAGTCCTTGGGCGGGAAGACGTCCGTGCGGCGTCGACTCAAAATAAGAAATTGCACAGTCTCTCCTTATGTTTTCGTCCGGCTATGGGGCTATTTTTTAGGTCGCTTATAAAAGGGCGTAGGCACAACCTTCGCCTTCACCATCTGACCGCGAATCTCAACATTCAGTTCCGTATCGAGCGCCGTATACTCCACCGGCACATAAGCCAGCGCAATGTTCTTCTTCAAAAATGGTGATGGCGACCCGCTCGTAATCTCACCCAGCCGTTTGCCATCGAGCGAGAACACAGGATACCCATCCCGCCCAATCCCGCGCTCGATCATCTCCAGCCCAACCAATTTGCGCTTCGGACCACCCTCGGCCTGTACCGCCAGCAGAGCATCCCGCCCCACAAAGTCGCCCTTGTCGAGCTTCGCATACCGTCCCAGTCCGGCCTCAAATACGTTGATCGTATCCGAGATCTCATGCCCATACAGCGCCATCGCAGCCTCAAGCCGCAACGTATTCCGCGCTCCCAACCCGCAAGCCAGAATCCCAAACTCTTTGCCCGCCTCAAGCACCTCACCCCAAACCCGCGCACTGGTCGGCTCATCCGAGGGGATGTAGATCTCAAATCCATCCTCGCCGGTATAGCCAGTCCGCGCGATCATCACATTGTGTAAACCGCACACCTGGCCCCACGTAAACCAGTAGTTCTTGATCGGGCTCAAATCCACCGGCGTAAGCTTTTGCAAAGTCTCTGCCGCACGCGGTCCCTGAATCGCAATCTGCGTGTAGTAGTCGCTGAAGTCGTTCACATGCACGCCCGGCATATGGCCAATCTGCGACCGCACCCACTGCACATCCTTCTCTCGCGTCCCAGCGTTGATCACGATCAGGTAGTCGTTGTCCGAGAGCTTGTGCACGATCACGTCATCGACAAACGTCCCATTCGGATACAGCATCGCCGAGTAGTGCGCCTGTCCCACCTGCAGCTTCGAGGCGTCGTTCATGCAGAGCTTCTGTACTGCCGCCAGCGACCCCGGCCCACGCAGTTGAATATCGCCCATGTGCGAGACGTCGAAGACGCCCACAGCCGTCCGCACCGCCATATGTTCTGCAGTCAACCCGCAGCAATCGACCGGCATATCCCAGCCGCCAAAGTCGACCATCTTGGACTTTGCCGCACGGTGTACAGCGTTCAGGGCAGTTTTGCGAAGTTGCATTATTGTCTCGGCCATAAGTCTTTTTTCCTTCGATTTCCAAAACCTGAGCCGAATTTTCAACGATAGCATCCGGCAGCCGTGCAAAACACGTTCTCTCACTACGCTACTTCGCCGATGCCATTGCGATGTGAGAACGCAACGCCTCCACATGCTCCTTCAGCGCAGTATAAGCCGTGTCCGTCGACTCGCCTTGCGTCTGCCACGCCACATCCCCCTGGCCGTCGACGCCCAGAACATACGAATCATCCGGCGGCCCATAGTGGCAGACCGTCTTCCACGCCGCTTCATTCTCCAGAATCGGCACAAACCGGGCCTGCTCACTCGCCGGCACCGACGACTTGATCGATCGAACAACCATTCCTCGCATCATTCGCGGTACCGCCTCCAGCACTGGCATCTCGTAATACACCACCGTCGGAGACTCCCGATAGTCCGCCGCCAGCCGCTTTCCCCATCTCGTATTGGCATCTCCCGAACTCTGGCTGAACCCCAGCACCAGCACGCCAACCTTCCCCTGCAACGCCTCCGGCAGATTCACTGCCTCGTTCGAAAACGAAGTCCCATGCACATTAGGAATCTGCGTCCCGGCATGACGTCTCCGCCGCAGAACATTCACAGCAAGAGAGCCAAGCGTCAAACAGATACAGATTCCGGCCGTAAACTTCGTAGATCGAATAGACCCATGCATAAGTCTATCGCGTCTCCGCCACTCGACCAAGTTCCTACACCACCACCGTCTCCCGGTACTCGCCAAATCACACCGCAGCGTATCGGCAATCTCACCCACCGTCGCATAGCTTTCCACTGCTTCACAATCCGCGGCATCAGATTCTCTCCATCTCGCGCCGCATCCTCCACCCGCCGCAAGCGCTCCGCATGTAGCCCCGCATCCCGTCGCATCCGCAGCGCCCGAACCCGTTCCACCTGTCGTCGCTTCCAGCGCCTCATCAATACGCTGAATCGGCACCGCCACATCCTCACTGGCAAACTCATTCACCCCAACAACGATGGCCTCTTTCGTCTCCACCGCTCGCTGGTAGGTATACGCTGCATTCTGAATCTCCCGCTGTACATATCCCTGCTCAATGGCTCGCAGCATCCCATATTTGCCACCGAGATCGAACCTGCCAATCGTGGCCATATACTCCTCTGCACGCCGTTCAATCTCGTTCGTCAGCGACTCCACATAATACGATCCAGCCAGCGGGTCCACCGTCTGCGCCACGCCGCTCTCATGCGCCAGAATCTGCTGGGTCCGTCAGAGCGATCCGAGCCGCATTCTCCGTAGGTAGCGACAGTGCCTCATCAAATCCATTCGTATGCAACGACTGCGTCCCACCCAGCACCGCCGCCAGCGCCTGCAGCGTCGTCCTCACGATATTGTTCTCCGGCTGCTGCGCCGTCAGCGTCGAGCCCGCCGTCTGCGTATGAAACCGCAGCATCCAACTCCGCGGACTCTTCGCGCCAAAGTGCTCCCGCATAATCCGCGCCCACATCCGTCGCGCTGCGCGAAACTTAGCTACCTCTTCCAGCAGGTTGTTATGCGCATTGAAAAAGAAACTCAGCCGCGGAGCAAACGCATCCACATCGAGGCCCGCATCCATAGCCGCCTGCACATAGGTCATGCCATTGGCCAGCGTAAACGCCACCTCCTGCACAGCCGTGCACCCAGCCTCGCGCATGTGATAGCCGGAGATCGAAATCGTATTCCACTCCGGCACCTCCTCCGCCGCCCACGAGAAGATATCCGTCACCAGTCGCATCGCATGCTTCACCGGATAGATGTATGTTCCCCGTGCGATGTACTCCTTCAAAATATCGTTCTGAATCGTTCCGCTTAGCTTCTTCGTCTCTACGCGCTGCCGCTTCGCAACGGCAACATACAACGCCAGCAGAATCGAAGCCGTCGCATTGATCGTCATCGAGGTCGAGATCGCATCCAATGCGATCCCATCAAACAGTCGTTGCATATCCTCAATCGAATCGATTGCCACCCCAACCTTACCCACCTCTCCCAGCGCCAGCGGGGAGTCCGAGTCATACCCGATCTGCGTCGGCAGATCGAACGCAACGCTGAGCCCCTTCGTCCCGTGCGCGAGCAAAAACTTATATCGCCGATTCGACTCGTCGGCATCGCCCAGTCCCGCATATTGGCGCATCGTCCACAGCCGCCCGCGATACATCGTCGACTGAATCCCGCGCGTGAACGGATATCTCCCCGGTTCGCCCAACTGGATAGCCGGGTCGAATCCATCGAGCTCATCCGCCGCATACACAAGGTCGACAGGAATTCCGGAACTGGTTTTAGGTGTCTCCGCCATGACGCAGTAGTGTACCCGCTGGCGGCCCTGGTTAGCGCCTGCGACTTCTGCGGTGCGCCTTCACGAAGCTACTGACGAAAAAATACCCGAAAATCACAGCCATCAAAGCCGTCAGCAAAAAATGCACATGAGCCTCATGGTTCACCGCAGTCTCTTGAAGATTGTTTCGCAACCTCCACGCGCCGCTGGCAGCGAACAGGGCAAATATCCCAAAGAATACCCCGGTGAATTCCAGCCACAGGACGCCCGACAGCTTTACAAAAGGCCTCCATACCGCCTCCCCGAACTGTTTACTGCCCTGCGCCAGACCTGCTTTTGTCTGTCGGACCTGGGCCGTCGTTCGTGCAGCCTGTTCCCCCAGCCGAACCCCCGAGGCTGCCGCCCTGGTTTCTGTCGGCGTTTGCTTAGCCGTGACTCCAGCCGAAGGGTTCGGGGACGTCGCCGCATCCACCGCCGTCACCAGCGTCTTGGCGGCAGCGCGAGCCCCAATTCCAAGCGCACGTCCGAAACGAACCGAATCCATACTCGAAAGTGTAGCCTCTCGGCATATCTCCGTGAAACTTCCCCTGCCAAAAAACGTAATCGTCCCTCGTTGCATCTAACTTTCAGCGACGGGAATACGACGAGGATCAGGGGGCAAAGATGAAGAGTTTTCTCTGGATGGCAGGTGCATTCTGTGCAGCGGCAATCGGATTTCTTATCTGGAGCCCAGGTCGAACGCGCCCAATACAGGAACTCGCTCACAATCTTGAGATCGCCTGGGCCGACCATCACACCACGGTCTAACCGAATGCATCTCTCTTGATTCAATACCATTGCCTCTGGTCGGGCCTGAGCGTATTCTGTACCGAGCACGCCAGCAGTACCCGCAATGCCGTTCCCCGCCGCTCTTGCTGGGCCGGGAATACCCGATGCGCGGTTGATTGCACTCAAGGGCAGCCCGGAGGTGGCATTGAATCAGAAGGTCAAAAACCTAATTCAGAAGCTAGGCGAAGCAATTCACGAGTCCGTCTCAGAGTCCGAGGACATTGCGGGTGTTGTCAAAAATATCCGCGAACAGGGCTTTGATGTCCTCTTGATGCTTGAGGCTACGATCGGCCTGAATGAAGTTGAAACAGAGGCAGTCGCCGCGGCGGAAGCTGACGACGAAGCTGCAGATGGCCCCTTCACCCGCAACGACCTGACCTTCCTGAAATCCTTGCGTATTAGCCTCACTGAGGAAAACGCTTCCGGCGACACCCTCGACGCTTAGCGAACACTCGTCTCGCCTTCGGCCCAGCTCCTTCGGCTGGGCCAGTTCCGTGTCGCGAAATAAGGCACTAGATCAAAATCAACCGCCGCGTGATAGACTCTCGTTTCCTGTAAGACGCGCCTGCTTGATCCTGCATCCGATTGAGGTGGCACGTAGTTAACCTGTTCGAGGAAGTCGGATTATGAGAGATACATTAGGCGTCTTACTCGCCGGTGGTGCCGGTGAACGGCTCTTCCCCCTTACCCGCGATCGCGCGAAACCAGCCGTTCCTTTTGCCGGCCAGTACCGCATCATCGACATCACGCTCTCCAATTGCATCAACTCCGACCTTCGTCACGTCTACATCCTCACCCAGTACAAGGCCCTCTCGCTCAACCGCCACATCCGCGAGGGCTGGGGCTCGGTCGTCGCCAGCGAACTCGGCGAGTTCATCGAAATTCTTCCCCCCATGCAGCGCGTCAGTAAAAACTGGTACACCGGCACCGCTGACGCCGTCTATCAGAACATCTACTCCATCGGCTCCGAGGAGCCCCGCTACGTCCTCATCCTCTCCGGCGACCACATCTACAAGATGAACTACGGCCTCATGCTCAAGCAGCATCAGGACTCCGGTGCCGACGTCACCCTCGCAACGCTCCCCATCAGCCCAGACCAGGTCTCCGCCTTCGGGGTCGTCGAAGTAGCCCGCAACGGCGAGGTCACCGGCTTTGAAGAGAAGCCCAAAGAAACCAGACTCCGTTCCCCCTTCAATCCCGAGATGGTCGACGTCTCCATGGGCATCTACCTTTTCAATACCGACGTCCTCCTGCCCGAACTCATCAAGGACGCCGAGGACCCCGACTCCAAGCACGACTTCGGCCACGACATTCTGCCCAAGATCCTCGGCCGCTTTAAGATGCAGGCCTACAACTTCATCGACGAGAACAAGCAGCGAGCCCTCTACTGGCGCGATGTCGGTACGCTCGAGGCGTACTACGAAGCCAATATGGACGTAGCCGGCGTCACCCCCACCTTCAATCTCTACGACAAGTCCTGGCCCATGCGCACCCGTCCCTACCAGTACCCGCCCGCCAAGTTCGTCTTTGGAGAGCCCGGTCGCACAGGCATGGCCATCAACTCTATCGTCTGCGCAGGCTCCATCGTCTCCGGTGCCGTCATCCGCAACAGCGTCGTCTCACAGGACGTCCGCGTCAACTCCTACGCCGATGTCGACTCCAGCATCGTCTTCTCCCACGTCAACATCGGGCGTCACTGTCGCATCCGCCACGCAATCATCGACCGAGACGTCCACATCCCCGATGGCACCGTCATCGGCTACGACGCCAACGAAGACAAGAAGAATTATTTCGTCTCCGCCAGCGGTCTCACCGTCGTCACCCGCGACTACTCCGTCTACGAGAACCCCGTCTCACCAGAGTTCATGCAGGGAAGCAACTGGTAGCTCTACAAAAAATCCAAGGTTAAACAGAAACCACGGATCAACACCGAAAACAAACCGGCCTTGATCCGTGGTTTCCGCGTTAATCGTGGTCGTTCTGTTATCGCGTCCCAAACCGGTAGATCACGCCGCCCGATATAGCGAAGAACGTCCGCGTCTCCGTACCGAAGTGCTCGAGGATCAGATCAGGCGAGAGCCGAATCGCCAGGTTCTTCGAGCGGTTGAAGTCAACACTTCCGCCCAGTGCAACAAGTGCCGCTGTGCGATTGGTATACAGGCCAAGCGTTGGCAAATACTCTGGCGGCACATTTCCTGTGCTGTGAGTAAAGTTGCCAAAGGCCGGCCCCGCATAAGCGTGATAGTTGATCGCGGCATAGTGGTTCTTCGGTCCGCGATACTGTGCCCCGAAAAGAATCATGTTCATCGACACGCCCGCACGCCCTTTCAGAAACGCGTTCGGGTGTATCGGCGTTGTGCCCCACTCGCCGCGCCACTGTGCGCCGAGTCCCAGCTTTGGCATGAGCCAGTAAGTACCCAGCACCTCGCCGCCGCCCATGTTCATCCTGGTCGGCAGGTCCTGTCCGGCCTGGAAGTTCATGAAGTTGACTCCGCCATAGACCTCATACTTATTGTCATAAGTAACCGGAGCCGAAGGGCCGATCTTGCTTTTCTCCTGGGCCATTGCCCGTCCTGCTCCCGCCATCAGCGCCACAGCCGCCAGCATCCCAGTCAATACGCGAACAGTATTCTTCCGCGTTCCAGTCGTCTTCCTCAGCATCATCTTGTCCAACATCTTCTCCTACAGGTGCGTGTATCCAAGATATAACGTCTGGCCGCTATCTGCCCGTTCTGCTCCCCTATCTCTCATTCGATTCTGCATGTGCGACAATAGTGGGTGCCGGTCGGCGAGTGTATATTCCGGCTGCAGGGAGAATTACTATGGGCGAGCTTTTCACACCAACACACCTCATCGTTCTTGCTGTCGTTGTCCTTGTTCTCTTTGGCGGCAAAAAGCTGCCGGAACTCGGTAAGGGCCTTGGTGAAGGTCTCCGGGGCTTCAAGGACGGTATGAAGGGCGTTACCGACGAGGTCAACAAGCCCGGCGACACCGCTCACACTGTCACCGCAAAGCCTGAGGAATCAGCCAAATAATCCGCTCCTCCCCAAGCGGATCTCCGGACGGATTCTCGGCAATTCGGCACCGCGCTCTCTTCTTGTGCCACCCTGTTCGATCACCTCGAGACCCAGGCCTACCGCATGAAATTGAAGTCGCCGTACCTGATCAAGCCACACGCGGCGGTCAAACTGTCGCGTCTCTCCACCTCTGAGACCGGAGGCTTCGACAGCCACACCGCTGCCGAAGCAGTTCTCGTCAAACACCGCGAACAATTAGCCGGTCTTCAGGAAGTCCTCTACGCCAGCCAGCAAAAAGGCCTGCTCATCGTCCTTCAGGGCATGGACACTGCAGGCAAAGACGGCACCATCAGCCACATCTTTTCGGGAGTCAATCCGCAGGGCTGCGACGTAGCCGCCTTCAAAGTTCCCACCCCCATCGAAGCCCGCCACGACTTCCTCTGGCGCGTCCACGCCCAGGTCCCTCCACGCGGCATGATCCAGATCTTCAACCGTTCCCACTACGAAGACGTCCTCGCCCCCCGCGTTCACAAGGTCATCTCCCCAAAAGAAGTCCGCCGCCGCCTCGAAGACATCAACGAGTTCGAGGCCATGCTCAACGACAACAACGTCGTCATCCTTAAGTTCTTCCTTCACATCTCCCAAAAAGAGCAGAAGGATCGCCTCCAGTCCCGCATCGACGACCCTGGCAAGCACTGGAAACTCGCCCTCTCCGACTTCAAGGAGCGCCTCTTCTGGCCCCAATACGAAGACGCCTACAACGACCTCATCGCAGCCACCAGCAAAAAGCACGCCCCCTGGTTCGTGATTCCCGCCGACCACAAGTGGTACCGCAACGTAGCCATCTCACAGATCATCGTCGACGCCATGCGCTCCCTCAAGCTCGAATACCCAGCCCCCACCATGGACCCGAGCAAGATCAAGCTCTAAGCAAGGCGCACAAATTTCACTATTTACCGTAGCTTTTCTTGCTTGTCATCCCCGAAGGGGATCTGCTTCTGTCTTTACTATCTCACCCACAAAAACGTCATCTCGACCGAAGGCGGCAAAGCCGCCGCAGTGGAGAGCTCCCTGTATTTTGTCGTTGTCGTTGCTTTTGCCGTTGCCGTTGCCGTTGTCGTTGCTTTTGCTGTTGCCGTTGTCGTTGCTTTTGCTGTTGCCGTTGTCGTTGCTTTTGCTGTTGCCGTTGTCGTTGCTTTTTGCCCTTGCCTCTGAGGTAGAGCGGGGCTTCAGCCCCGCGTCTAAAGCCCGCCGCGAAGCGGCCACCGCTCTGCCGAAGGCCGGAGCGAAGGCGAAGCCGAAGCGACAAATCTATTGCCGTTGTTTTTGCTTCTCCGACTTAACCCCAAATCCCAAAGCCACGCTAAAGCGTAATCATCACCACCGCCGCCGCAGCAATCACCATCCCCACCCCCTGCCGCCGAGTAGGCCTCTCATGCAACGTCCACGCTGCCAGCAAAATTGTAGACGCTGGATAAAGCGAAGCCAGCACCGCCGCCACATCGAGCCGTCCTGCGCGCGTCGCCGCGATGAACAATAGATTTCCCAAAGTATCCTGCACCGCCGTCCCCAGCGCCCAGGCCGCCGCCAGCCGAGTCAGCCGACCTTCCTTCTGTTCAGTCGAACTAAATGCCAGCCCCAGCACCATCAGCGAGCAAACACTCAGGCTACCCATCCTCGCTGTAGCCATCGGCCAGAACACCCCCGCCGCCCCGGCACCCCTCAGCGCAACAAAATAAATCCCAAACCCAGCGCCCGACAGCACCGACAACCAGATCGTCCCCGTAGATGCCTTCACGGCCTCCGGATTCGGCCCTGCCGCAATCAGCCAGATCGACACCCCCGCGATTACAAACCCTGCGATCCGCAACATCCCCGGGGATCCCTCTGAAGCGATCGACACCGCTGCTGGAATCGCCGCAGCCAGCAACCCGCTCACTGCCGCCGAAGCTCCCATCGCCCCCCGCGACAGCGCAATGTAAAAGCCCGTCAGCGAGAGTCCGCCCATAACACCGGCAGTCAGTCCCCAAGCCAGTGCCGCACCATGCGGAAACGCATCGCCGCGCAGCGTCGCAATCGTCGCGAGCACGCAAAAGCTTGCCGCATGGCTCAGCAGGATCACCCGCAGCGCCCCGCCCATCTTGCCGCCGGAGTGCTTGGCCCCCATCCCTCCGGAGAAGTCCCCTCCGCCCCACAACACAGCAGCGGCCAGTGCCAGCAGGGCATTCCCATGCAGCAGCATATTCATCAAAAAATTCCGTTCTAAGCGGTGTTGAAAATCGATACCGTGGTTCTAGGTGGGAGCGCACGGCTTTAGCCTGTGAAGACCCCGCAAATCAAATACAAGAGGCTTTAGAGCTCGCTGAAACCCTGTCTTGCTTAAGGGCACGGCTTCAGCCGTGCCGTAAATACGCCGTTGTGACTCGCGGCTTTAGCTGCTGAGGTCTTTGCTCCTTAAGACTTTTCAGTATCCTCTTTCCAGGCTCTACTGCGCCGTCTTCACCGTCGAGGGCCGGGCATCGCTGGCCATCGGATAGTAGCCCTTCTTCGCAACCACCTGCAGATCGGGCCGCAGCACCTTCACCTCAAGCGACCGGAACTTGCTATCGAGGAGCGACTGATGCGTATAGTAGCCGACGGTGTACTGCGTACGAACCTCTTCCGCAATCTTCGCGAAGCTTTCCTCGATGCCCTTTTGCCGGAACTGCGCGTCGAACTGCCCGCCCGTGTCAGAAGCATACGAAGGCAGAACGTTATCCCGCATCATCAGCGGCAAATGCATCTTGTCCAGATATCCGACCACCGGCAGGGAAGAGTCACCTACCAGTGTTCCGTAGACGGAAATCTTATTCGTCTGCAGATACTTCACAACTTCCTTGTACTTCGCCTTGCTGCCGTATTCCTTGCCGTCGCTGATGACGTAAACCACGCGTCGCCGCCCTGGCCCAGCCTTCGACGTAGCAATCGCGGCCTCCAGAATCGCATCGTTCAGCGTGTGCACTTCTCTCGGTATTGTCTGCTGATTGCCCAGGCTTCGGCCGTGGCTGCTATTCGTGTTCGGATCGATGTAGCCCAGTGCGCCATTATTGATGTTGATGTTTTGCGAGAGCGGACCGCCAGTGTCCGTCCATACCGGGTCACGGCCCGTGGTTCTCGACTGGTCCAGCACGAAATTCAACCGGGCACTCTGTCCTGCGGTAAAGTCCGTCCGTTTCCGCGGACCGTTGTTGTATGTAAATACCGCAACCTCGTCATAAGGCGTAAAGGCCCCCTGCAGCGCGGTCAGCGACTTGTTCACCTTGGCCATATTGTCGTAGGTCAGGCTTTGGTCGATCACCACCGCAACCGACAACGGGAACGGATCAACCGTAAACAGCGCCATCTGCTGCCGCAGCCCATTCTCATACACCCGTATATCGCGCCATGTAAGCCCCGGAACCAGTCGGCCCTTCTTGTCCTTCACGATAAAGGGAACTTCAACGAAGTTCGTTTGCACGTGGATCGTTGGTGCAGCGAGATCTGCATTAGCAAACGCAGCTGAACCCTTACCCGCCTCTGGAATTGTCGGCGGCGGCCCATCATCGGCCTTGGGTGCAGTAGGAGGCAGGCTCGCAGCCGGGGCTTCCTGATCATCCGGAGTATCTCCATTGGAGTCCCGCGTCGTTCCCATGCCGGGTCTCGTACCCTGTACGGGCAACGCCTGTGGCTTAGGAGCGTCAGGAATCTGAGGCTTCGGCGACTCAGGGAACGCCGTATTCTGTGCAGCATTCTGTGCAACCGTCTCTTGTGCCGGCTGCCCAAATATCATGCACGCCAAAGCTCCCGCCAATACGCTATTCCTTACCACGCAACAACCCCCATACTCTTCCAGACCGCCAGTTCAAGCCGGACTTTGCCAGATACCAGACTAACAGTCTGCTCCTCGCGCCGCCATCCTACAACATTCCCTTACCTTTGGACGTACCATCTACCCCCAACGTTGGCCTTTTTCCTCTACTTTTCGCCCCCCGGCATTTTCCAGCTGATTCCCGCTGACGCCAGGCCTCTCTCCGTCGTCTAATGAGACATATGCGCCTCTCCCTGCTCGCCGCTGCGACCCTCTGTCTCTCTCTCGTCCCCGTCCTCCGCGCGCAGGAAGCCCCCTCCCCCGACGGTCCGCCCCCCGCCAGCGAAGCCGCCCCCCAGCCCATCGCAGGTCTCGAGACAGAAACCCTCAAGGTCAACGTCAACCTCGTCAACGTCTACTTCTCCGTCCGCGATAAGAGCGGCTACATCACCAATCTCCACAAAGACGACTGCAGTATCTACGAGGACAAGAACCTCCAGAAGACCAAGAACTTCACCCAGGAAAAGAACCTCCCGCTCACCATCGGAATCCTTCTCGATACCAGCGGCAGCCAGCAAAATGTCCTCCCGTTAGAGCAGGAATCAGGCGCCCAGTTCCTCAAAGACGTCCTCACCCCCAAGGACGAGGCCTTCCTCATCTCCTTCGACATCAACATCGATCTCCTCGCCGACTACACCAACAGCCCCCGCGAAATTAAGCGCGCCATCGACAGAGCTCAGATCAATACAGGCGCAGGCACCGGCTCTGTCACCGGCAACAGTACCCCCCGCGGCACGCTACTTTACGACGCCGTCTACCTCGCAGCCAACGAGAAGCTCCGCCAGGAGGCAGGCCGCAAGATCATCGTCATGCTCACCGACGGCGGTGACCAGGGCTCTCGAGAAACATTGAAGACCGCCACCGAAGCCGCCCAGAAGGCCAACGCCATCGTCTACGTCATCCTCATCGCCGACCGCGGCTTCTATGGCGGCTTCGGCATGGGCTACACCGGCGACGCCGACATGGAGCGCCTCGCCAAAGACACCGGCGGCCGCGTCATCAACGTAGGCAACAACGGCAAGAAGCTAGAAGAAGCCTTCAACCAGATCCAGGACGAGCTACGCACCCAATACCTCGCCAGCTACACCCCCACCAACCTCAAAGCGGACGGAAGCTTCCGCACCCTCAACATCACCTGCCAGCAGGGCCAAAAGGTCCAGGCCCGCAAAGGCTACTACGCCATAGCCGACAACGCCGGCAACGACTAAGTAAAGTTGCAGGTTGCGAGTTATTAGTTGTCAGTTAGAATCGCCAACTAACAACTAACAACCTGCAACTGACAACTTCCCTACGCCTCCATCGCCCCCGAATAAACCGCCATCCCTGCCACGGCATCCACACCCATCGCATCCAGAGCATCCACCTCAGCCCGCTCCTTGATCCCCCCGGCCACAATCAACTGCTTCGCCGTAGTCGACCGCAGCACCGCCGCCACATCCAGCGGAAACCCGCTCATCGTGCCCTCCGTATCGACATGCGTATACAAAAACGCAGCGCAATAATCCTCCAGCCACGTCACCGCCTCCTCCGGCGTCAAATCCACCGAATCCTTCCACCCCTTCACCGCGACCTTCCCGCCCTTTGTATCCACACTGAACACCAGCGCATCCTCGCCAAGCTCATTCTTCAACTCTGCGGCAAACTCTAAGTTGATGATCTTATGCCGCCGAGAATGTCCCAGTCCCCCATCCTTCGGGTCCTCATGCGAAGGGTCGGAATGGAACAAACTAGACCCATAGATCACCCGCTCAGCCCCAGCCTCCAGCAAAGCCCGCCCATCCGCCGCCGTCTTCAACCCACCACCCACCTGGCAAGGCAGCCGCTTGCAGATCATCTCAATCAGCGCCGATTATCCCCCTGCCGCATAGCCGCATCCAGATCGATCAACTGCACCATCGGATACTTCTCAAACCGACCAATCCAATACTCAAAATCATCAAAAGCCAGCTTCAGCTTCTCACCCTGAACCAGCTGCACAATCCGCCCACCCATCAAATCAATCGAAGGTATCAACATCTCTCTTCCCCTAATTCCTAAAAATTATTTCCTCTAAAAAGGTCGTCATTCCCTAAACCTAAAGAAGTCGTCATTCTGAGCGCAGCGAAGAATCCCTGTATTTCGCTTTTGCCCTCAGCTTTTCTTATTTGTCATCCCGTAGGGATCTGCTTTTGTCGTTGCTTTGCTTCTAAGGTAGGCCCGGGCTTCAGCCCGGGCATTCAAAACCGCCATAGAACGGGGCTTTAGCCCCTGAGGTATGGCCTTCCTCGACGCACCATATCAGCAATGGCAGCCTCACACTAACCCCCGCCCTTTGCAACTCCCCCTTCAACTCCCTCGAATCCGTAACCCCAAAATGAAAGATACTAGCCGCCAGCGCAGCATCCGCCCGCCCACGCCCAAACACCTCCACAAAATGAGCACGCCGTCCCCGCCCCACCACTAGCGATCACCGGAATCTGCACAGCCCCCGAAACCATCGCCGTCAGCTCACAATCAAACCCACTCCTCATCCCATCGGTATTCATGCTGGTCAACAGAATCTCCCCCGCCCCTCGCTCCTCCGCCTCACGAGCCCAATCCACCACCCGCCGCCCAGTAGGCTTCCGCCCGCCACTCACATAAACCTCAGCATCCTCCACCCCCAGCGCCCCTCGCCGAGCATCAATAGCCACAATCACCGCCTGAGCCCCAAAGCTCCCACCAATCTCCCCAATCAACTCCGGCCGCGCAATCGCACTCGAGTTGATACTCACCTTATCCGCCCCCGCATCGAACACCGCCGCCGCATCCTCCGCACTCCTGATCCCGCCACCCACAGTAAACGGCACAAACAACGCCGCCGCCGTCCGCTTCACCGTATCGAGCAGCGTCCCGCGCCCCTCATGCGTAGCGGTAATATCCAGCAGCACAATCTCATCGGCCCCCGCCGCCGCATGACGATGCGCCAACTCCGCCGGATCACCCGCATCCACGATGTCCACAAACTGAACACCCTTCACCACGCGCCCATCTCGCACATCCAAACAAGCAATAATTCGTTTCGTCAGCATCGCTATCCGACCCGTTGCGGCACCACACCCGGCACCGCAACCTCCGCCCCTTCACAAACAATCCTCGCAATCGGTTGCGAAGCATCGACCTTAGCGTCGCCATCCTCCGCAAACCAGGCCACCAGCAAGCCCTGCTTCGGAGCAGGCAGATGAAACTCCATCTTCCCATCCGACAGCACAGCCACAGCCTGCCCCGTCCCCACCAGCGTCCCCGGAGGAACCAGATGCTGCACCACCGTATACTCCGGCTCATTCTCGTCCAGCATCAACTCATAAAGAAACGGCATCTCACAACTCCACAAAGTTCTTCAAAACCTGTAACCCTACAGCGCTCGACTTCTCCGGATGAAACTGCACGCCCATCACATTCCCGCCCTCAACCACTCCCGTAAACGTCCCACCATAATTAGTAACCGCAGCAGTTGCATGTACCAGCGGAGCCCTCCAGGAGTGCGTGTAATAAACAAACCCTCCATCCCGCACTCCCTTCAATAACCGCGAATCCTCCCGCACACCCTCCAGCGAATTCCAACCCACATGCGGGGCCTTCAACTCCGCCCCGTCATAGAGAGCAGGGAAGCGCTCACACATCCCCGCAAAGTGCCCCAGCCCAGCCACCCCCGGAGCCTCCGTAGACCCCTCAAACAACCACTGCAACCCAACACAAACCCCCAGAAACCAAGCCCCCTTAGCCACACTCTCCCGCACAGCCTCAGTCAACCCAAGATCAGTCAGCAGCTGCGTAGCCTGAAAATGCCCCACCCCCGGCAACACCACCTTAGCCGCCGACCGCACGACCTCCGGATCCTGAGTCACCAAAGTCTCAGCCCCCAGATAACGCAGCGCCTTCACCACGCTAGTCAAGATTCCCCGCCTTGTAATCAATCACTGCAATCATGACTTCGTCACCGCCGCTGTAAAGCGAACCGATGCTGCAAAACTGAGGCAAAGCTACAATTGAAGAGCCAGCAAAGCAAGTACGGTAGACTTTTTTTAGTTTGCTATTCGTAGAGCGAAAGGACAGAAGCGACTCAAGCAAGATGCCGATTCCGAGAAGCGAAATCGCAGAGTCCACTGAAGACCTCCGATTCGCCGAGGGAATTAGGCGTTCCTCCGTTCAACTCTGCGGCATGCAGTCCTCAACTGCGAATAGTGGCGATTAGCCCCAGACGAAGAACCCAATGCCCGAGGATGGCCAAGATGCATGGCGTATTTGAACGTTCTTTTTATCGCTGTTCTCACAGCAATCCCTTCGTACTAGGCAGCATCTCCCGCATCCGCTCATCCCGCGAGCAAGCCCCGCGCAGCGCCCGCGCAAACGCCTTAAAAATAGCCTCAATCTTATGATGATTACGACCGCCCATACATCGTCTTCACATGCACATTCGCCTTCGCGCCCCGAGCAAATCCATCAAAGAAATCCGCCAGCAACTCACTCTGAAAATCCCCAACCAGCCTCACCTTCACCTTGTCATCGACGACATAAGCCACCCGCCCGCTCAAATCGACAGCAGCCACAGCCAGCGTCTCATCCATCGCCATCACAAAGTACCCGGCCCGCATAATGCCCTTCTTATCGCCAAGAGCCTTATTGAAAGCCTCCCCCAGCGCAATCCCGACATCCTCCACCGTATGGTGCTGATCGACATCCAGATCGCCCGTACACTTCAGCGTCAAATCAAACCCGCCATGCCGCGTAAACAGCTCCAGCATGTGATCAAAAAACCGAATCCCCGTCGAAACCTTATAGACACCCTGCCCATCAACGACCAGCTTCAACGCAATCTGCGTCTCCGTCGTATCCCGCTTGATCGTCGCCGTCCTCACGCCCTTAGCCATTACTCAAACTCCCTTTCATCACTGACCTGTTGACCTGCCGACTACACCAACCTGCTGCTTCGTGTCCATCCAATCTCATCCAGCGAAGCCTTCAACGCCTCCAACCCACGCGTCACATGCTCCTCCACGCCAATCGTGATCCGCACATACCCATCGCATCCCGGATCAGTCGACCGATCCCGCAGCAACACCCCATGCTTGCGCATCGCCGTCACCAATTCCTTATGCTTCGACCCAATCTTCATCAGCACAAAGTTAGCCTCACTCGGAAAGTACGGAACCCCAAGCTCCGCCAACCCACCCATCATCCGCTCGCGCCCCACCCGTACCTGCTCGACATACCACGCCAGATAAGTCTCATCATCAATCGCAGCCGAAAGACAATCCAGCGCCACGCCATTCACGTTGTAAGGCGAGCACACCTTCCGCACATACCGCAGCAGCTCAGGATTTCCCGCAAGCATTCCAGCTCGCAGATTCGCCAGCCCATACGCCTTCGAGAACGTCCGCGCCACAATCAGATTCGGCACATCCGCCAGATCCTGCATCACCGACTCGCCGTGAAAGTGGTAGTAAGCCTCATCCACCATCAACACCGCCTGCGGAGCAGCCTTCGCAATCGCCAGCAGATGCTCCCGGCTCACCGGCGCGCCCGTCGGATTATTCGGCGTAGCCACCATAATCAGCTTCGTCTTCTCCGTAATCGCCGCCATAAACCGCTCAAACGGAAACTCCAGCGTCTCATCCGACTGCACCTTCACCAGCCCGTGCGTCATCAAGCTGACGTTCACGTCATACATAAAAAACGTCGGCGGAGCGATCAGCGCCTCATCACCCTCATCCAGAAACGCAGAGCACATCAGGTGAATCCCCTCATCCACCCCATTGGTCAGCAGCACCTGCTCCGTCTGCAAACCAAAGTGCTTCGCAACAAGCCGCTCCACCGGCTCCCGCTCCGGGTACTTCGTCAAACCCTCAGCGGTTATCCTTCTCACTCGTTCGAGCACTCGCGGAGAAGGCGCCCACGTGTTCTCATTGAAGTCCAGTCGCAAAGCCTCACGCCCAGCCAGCGGCGGATGATACTCCGGCATCTCCAGCACCGCTCTGCGCGGCCTCACAGTCTTCACATCGGTAGCAATCGTCATCGCATCCTCACTCGCACGCTCTCAGCATGTCCCGTCAGGCCCTCAGCCTCAGCCAGCGCAATCGCATGAGGTCCCATCTTCCGCAGCCCTTTGCGCGTGTATTCCTGTACTGTAATCACCTTCACAAAGTCCGCCACACTCAACCCACCGCGAACCCGGCCCACACGCCCCGTAGGCAACACATGGTTCGGTCCCGAGACATAATCCCCCATCGACTGCGGAGCATAAGCTCCAACAAACACACTCCCCGCATTCCGAATCCACTTCAAATCCGCCGCAGAATCCACAGTCAAATGCTCTGGAGCCAGCCGGTTCGTCAACTCCCAAGCTTCTGAAACCGTAGCAGTTACAAATATGCATCCCTGCGCCGCCAGCGACTGCTTCGCAATAGCATTTCCCTTAGCCTGGGTTTTTACTTCACCCAACACCGCGTCCGCAAGCCCCGAATTGCTAGTAATCAGAACCGCCAAAGCCTCAGGATCATGCTCCGCCTGCGCGACCAAATCCGCCGCAATCCCCGCCGCATCCCCAGTCTCACTGGTAACCACAATCTCCGTAGGCCCAGCAGGCATATCAATCCCACACTCACTCGAAACCAGAGTCTTCGCCGCAGTCACAAACAAATTCCCCGGCCCCACAATCTTGTCCACCCGCGCAATCGTCTCCGTTCCATACGCCATCGCTGCAATCGCCTGCGCCCCACCCACGCGATAAAACTCCGTCACTCCCGCCAACCAGGCCGCAGCCATCGTCTCCTTAGCAGGCTTCGGCGAGCAAACAACGATCCGCTCCACTCCCGCAACCTGCGCCGGAGTCACCGTCATCAGCAGCGTCGAAGGCAGCGGATACCGCCCACCCGGAACATAACAACCCACACTCCCCAGCGGCCGAACGATCTGTCCCGTCTTCACGCCATCCGCCGGCTCAAACGTCCACTCCTTCGGCAACTGTGCTTCAGCAAACGCCAGAATATTCCCCCGCGCCACCATCATCGCCGCCTGCAACTCAGAAGCCGTACCCTCCCAAGCCGCCCGCATCTCCTCGCGCGAAACCAGCAGCGCACCACCCTTCGCCAGCCCATCGAACTTCGCCGCATACCGCATCAACGCAGCATCCCCACCCTTGCGAACATCCGCAAGAATCCGCCGCACCACGGGCTCTACCTTGGCCGTACTCACAGCGCCCCGCCGCTCGATCTTCTCAATCAAAGCCGCGGCAGTCTTCGCGCTCCGCCCAAACGTCTTCACCAGCTTCATGCAATCAACTCCGAAACGCCGCTGGCTCATCAAGAACCAGCGGCCTCAGTCACCTTAGATAACAACCTTGCTCAGCGGATACTCCACAATCCCCGTAGCGCCCACAGCCTTCAGCTTCGGAATCACATCCCGCACCAGGCTCTCATCCAGAATCGTATTCAGCGCAACCCAATCCGGATCGCTCAGATGCGAGATCGTCGGCGAGTTCAGCGCCGGCAGCACGCCAACCACAGCCTGCAGATCAGCAACCCGAGCATTCAGCATCAATCCAACGCGCCCCTGAGCCGCAATCGCAGCATTCAGCATCAGCGCAATATTCTCAATCTTCTTCCGCTTCCACTCATCCTTGAATGCAGTCTTATTCGCAATCAACTGCGTCTCGCTCTCCATCAGCGTCTCAATAATTCGCAGCCGATTCGCCCGCAGCGAAGACCCCGTCTCCGTCACCTCAACAATCGCATCAGCGAGCGTAGGCGGCTTCACCTCTGTCGCCCCCCAGCTAAACTCCACCGTCACCGGAATATTCTTCGAAGCAAAGTATCGCTTCGTAAACTCCACCAACTCCGTCGCGATAATCTTCCCCGCCAGATCCTCAGGCTTCTGAAACGGCGAATCCTCCGGAACCGCCAGCACCCACTTCACCTTCTGCCTGCTCTGCTTCGAGTACGTCAGGCTCGTCACATACTCAATCTCATGCTCATTCTCGAGCACCCAGTCATTCCCAGTCAGCCCGGCATCCAGCGCCCCATGCTCCACATACCGAGCCATCTCCTGCGCCCTTACCAGCATGCACTCAATCTCGTCATCATCAATCGAAGGGAAGTAGCTCCGCCCATTCGCGAAGATCCTCCACCCAGCCCGTTCAAACAGCGCAACCGTAGCATCCTGCAGACTGCCCTTCGGAATCCCCAGCTTCAGTTTCCCCGTTGTTGTCCCGCTCAATTTAGCTTCGCTCACTTCGCCTCCGTCTCAATCTTTTTCGTAAAGCAGCTCACCGTACCCTCATGGCAAACCAGCCCATCGCCCTCAACCTCAACCTTGAACAGCAGCGCATCGTTGTCGCAATCGGTCGAAGCCTCAATCACCCGCAGCCGATTCCCGCTCGTCTCGCCCTTCATCCACAGCTTGGTCCGCGTCCTGCTCCAGAACGTCACAAACCCGGTCTCCAGCGTCTTCGCATAGCTCGTCTCATTCAGAAATCCGAGCATCAGCATCTCGCCCGTCTTCGCATCTTGCACGATGCCCGGAACCAAGCCATCCATCTTCGCAAAATCAATCTTCACAGCGTCTGCCATTGCCATCTCCATTTCGTTGTCCAGCGCAAGAAAAAAGGCCCGCTCGCGGTATGCGCGTCAGCGGGCCTTTTAGAAGTCCTTAGTAAGCGTTCGTTACTTCGCCACACCGGACACAGCCGCCAACACGCTCTCCGCATGATGATGGTGGTGCCCCCGATGGTGGTTCACAAAGCTCATCTCGATTCAGGTTAGCGTCCGCGCTTTCATCATGTCAACTCGACTGCGCACAATAAGCGGAAAATTCATTGACGCCCACTGCCTACTCTCGTACTCTTCCGCATGTAAAGTCATGCCATTCAAGGAGACACACCATGCTCCATCTCCGTCACAAATTCCTGGCCGCCGCGCTCTTTCTCACTCTCCCCCTCTGCGCCGTAACCCAGACCAAATCGGCCCCCGCCAAACCGGCCGCAGCCGCCACAACCGACAAGATCGACATCAACACCGCCACCGTCGACCAGCTCAAGGCCTTTCCCGGCATCGGCGACGCCTACGCCAAGCGCATCATCGACGGTCGCCCCTACACCGCCAAGAACCAGCTCCTCACCCGCGGCATCCTTCCCGAAGCCACCTACAACAAGATCAAAGACCAGATCATCGCCACCCACCCCAAGAAGTAGCCAGCCCTGCCCATCAGTGCTCCACTTCTTGAGAGAGTGGAGCATTGCTCTTTAGCCCGCATCCAAACAAGATTCCACTGAACGGCACCCATTCCGCTGCTACTATCTCAGCAACCGGATATGCCTCAGAAACCAGCGCGTCTCCAGTACTTTTTTCTCGCGATCGTAGCCACGCTTGCCCTTGTGCACGCGTTCGGCAGCGCACGTTTCAGCCTGCAAATCCTTCTGCACGGCGACACGATGGTTAGGGCGCCATTCTATTCCGGCGGTCCCCAACCCACGATTACCTACCCTCAAC
The DNA here is from genome assembly GCA_963831665.1 of uncultured Acidobacteriaceae bacterium. Taxonomy (GTDB): domain Bacteria; phylum Acidobacteriota; class Terriglobia; order Terriglobales; family Acidobacteriaceae; genus Edaphobacter. The sequence continues at coordinate 703,893 of CAWHRG010000002.1, forward strand.
CAGAGGGTATTCAGGCTGGATTAGCCCGCAACGACACGGTCCTGTCCATCAATGGTCATCCCTTTACCGGCGCTACGGTTCTCTACGACCAGACCCGCCAATCTTCAGCCGGTGACACTATGACAGTCGAGTACCGGCGCGCTCCCTCTGACACCATCAAGACCGCCCTGGTTCGGATGACTCCCGTTCATCCCGAACACCGTGCTCTTTGGGAGATAGCCCTTCAGATCATCTTTACGGTCATTCCGATCTTCTGCACCTTCACAGGGCTTTGGGTTGTCTTCGCCCGTCCCCGCAACATCAATGCCTGGCTGATCCTTGGCATCCTCTGCTACTTCGAACCGGTCTTCATCAACAACTTTCAGATCGCCATCCACACTCTTCCACTCACGCTTTTATGGAACGCTATCGTCCAGACCGCGATGCCACTCTGCCTCATGCTCCTCGGCGTCTATTTTCCGCAGCGTTCCCCTCTTGACGTCCGTGTGCCTTGGGTCAAATGGCTGATCATCGTCCCGCTTCTTCTGCTCTTTCCGCTCGACCTGATCACCGTCTACCGCCAGGCGTGGAACTTCGCCTTTCTCAGTTGGCTCAACCCATACCTCTTTAAAATCAACGCCATCGAAAATCTCCTCGCGATGGCGGCCATCTTCTGGTTTTTCTTTAACCTGGGTACCAATGTAAGCGTACTTACCGGAGACGCACGCCGCCGCCTGCGTATCCTTTACATCGGAACTTCTGTCGGCCTCACGCCCTTCTTCCTCCTCATTCTTATCTCCATCTTTCGCAGAACCGAAGTCGGTGAGGACATCCCCCAATGGGTCGACTTCGCCTCGTTCCTCATCCTTCTCCTCTTCCCCCTCACCCTCGCCTATGTCGTAGTCGTCCAGCGCGCCATGGATGTCCGCATCCTCATCCGCCAGGGCACTAAATACTTCTTCGCCAAACAGTCCGTCGTCATCATCAGCATCTTGCTCGTCACTTGGATGTCCTACAACATCAGCCTCTTCTTCGCGAACCCCAACCATCGCCGCGTCGTCGATATCGTCCACCTCTTCGCCATCATCGGTCTCTTCTTCGCCTATCGCTTCATCATCTCCAAACGCCTCCAACTCGCCATCGACCAGCGTTTCTTCCGCGAGGCCTACTCCTCCGAGCACCTCCTCGCCGAGCTCTCCGACGAAGCCCGCAATTTCACCGAGGTCGAGCCACTCCTCACCACCATCACCCGTCGCATCGGCGATACCCTCCACATCGACCGCATCGCCGTCTTCCTCCGCGCAGGCGACACCTACCGCCTCCAGCTAGCCACCGGCGCACCCGTCTCCGTTAACTCGTTCGCCCTCCCCGCCACCTCCACCACCATCGCCACTCTCAACAGCGGCCGAGCCCCCGCCAACGTCTACCGCGACGATCCCTCCAGCTGGCTCGTCGACGCCTCCGAAGCCGAGCGCACCGCCCTCGCCGATCTCTCCACCGAGCTCCTCGTCCCCCTCCCCGGCCGCACCTCGCTCGCCGGCGTCATGGCACTCGGCCCCAAGCGCTCCGAGGAGCCCTACTCCCGCACCGATCGTCAGCTTCTCCAGTCCATCGCCTCTCAAACTGGCCTCGCCCTCGAAAACGCCGAGCTTCTCCAAAACCTCACCGCCGAAATCGCCGATCGCGAGCGCGTCTCCAAGGAGATCGAGATCGCCCGTGAGGTCCAGCAGCGCCTCTTCCCCCAGGTCTACCCCAAAATCCCCGGCGTCGATCTCTTTGGCTACTGCCGCCCCGCTCAGGCCGTCGGCGGCGACTACTACGACTTCTTCGTCCTCCCCGCCCATCAGGGCGACGAGGAGCGTCTCGCCCTCGCCCTCGGCGACATCTCCGGCAAAGGTATCTCCGCCGCTCTTTTGATGGCCAGCCTCCGCGCCAGCCTGCGCTCTGCCGCGCTCCTCCAGCCCGGAGACCTCGCCACCCTCATGCGTCACGTCAACCGGCTCGTCTACGAGTCCTCCACCACCAACCGCTACGCAACCTTCTTCTATGGGGAGCTCGACCCCCAATCCCGCGTCCTCACCTACGTCAACGCCGGCCACAACCCGCCCGTCATCCTTCGCGGCGATCAGACCATCCGTCTCGAAGCCACCGGCACCGTCATCGGCCTCATCCCCGATGCCCCCTACACCCGCGCTGGCGTTCTTCTCCAGCCCGGCGACGCCCTCCTCTGTTTCACCGACGGCATCTCCGAGGCCATGACCCATTCCGACGAAGAATGGGGCGAAGATCGCATGATCGCCTGCGCCCAGCAACTCATGCGCCAGCATGACTGCAATGCATCCGCCCAACAGATCCTCGACTGCATCCTCGAAGCCGCCGACGCCTTCACCTCCGGAGCCCCCCAGCACGACGACATGACCCTCCTCGTCTGCACCATCAGCTAGAACCATCTGCAATTCACTGTGATTTGAAGGCCGTCATTTCTAATTTTGAGGGTCGTCATTCTGCGCATTGATGTCGTCATTCTGAGCGCAGCGAAGAATCCCTGTATTTGTCTTTGCTGTCGCAAGAACAACGGCCTTCTTTCCTCGACTCCCAAATCCCACCACATCCCAGAACACCCAACTTGCATTTCAACATCCAATAGGAGCAAAATCACCCCCACCGGAAACTGGGTAACGGGCCAGAGCGCGAAAGATCGCAGACACATCAAATCCAAACGAGGACAATCCCATGGCAGATGCCTATGGCTGGGGACGCCAGCGAGGTATTCCCGGCGTCGGCACCAGTTTCGGCCCTTCGCTCGCAGCCTTCAACGGGCGCCTCTACGCTGCATGGAAAGGCATCAACAACGATCAGGGAATCTACTGGGCCAGCTTCGACGGCAACTCCTGGGGACCCCAGCACAACATCCCTGGCGTTGGTACCAGCACCGGTCCCTCGCTCTGTTTCTTCAATAATCACCTCTACGCCGCATGGAAGGGCATCAACAACGATCAGGGAATCTACTGGTCCTTCTACGACGGCACCACTTGGTCTCCTCAGCGCAACATATCCGGCGTAGGCACCAGCCTCAAGCCCTCGCTCGCCGTCTTCAACGGGCGCCTCTACGCTGCATGGAAAGGCATCAACAACGACCAGGGCATCTACTGGTCCAGCTTCGACGGCAACAACTGGGCCCCCCAGCAGAACATCGGTGGTGTTGGCACCAGCACCCAGGCCTCGCTCGCCGTCTTCAACGGTCGCCTCTACGCCGCGTGGAAAGGCATCAACAACGATCAGGGCATCTACTGGTCCAGCTTCGACGGCAACAGCTGGGCCCCCCAGCGCAACATCGGCGGCGTAGGCACCAGCTTCGGCCCCTCGATCGCCGTCTATCAAAACTTCCAGGGCCAGATCCTTCTCTACGCCATCTGGAAGGGCATCAACAACGACCAGGGCATCTACTTCTCCAGCTTCGACGGCAACAACTGGGCCTCCCAGCAGAACATCGCCAACGTAGGCACCAGCGACTTCGCCTCCATCGCACCCTTCGGCAACCTGATCTACGCCGCGTGGAAGGGCGAGAGCAGCGACCAGGGCATCTACTGGACCCTCTACTTCGATCTCTCCGCCTTCAACACCAGCCTCAACTTCTCCATGCAGCCGCAGACCCAGACCAACTGGTGCTGGTCCGCCGTCTCCGTCAGCACCAGCAGGTTCTACAACTCCGCCAGCCAGTGGACGCAGTGCTCGCTCGCCAACCAGCAGCTCGGCCAAACGACCTGCTGCCAGAACGGCAGTACCAGCGGCTGCAATCAAACCTGGTATCTCGATCGCGCACTCAGCGAAACCAGCAACCTCGACGCCTGGCAAAACGGAACCGTACCCCAGCAGATACTCGAAGGCGAGATCGTCCGCCGCCTTCCCGTCGGCATTCGCATCGGCTGGTCCGGCGGCGGGGGCCACTTTGTCATCGTCGACGGAGCCACGACCTCCAACAGCACCGTCCACGTCGAAGACCCTATCTACGGAACCTCCGACATTGCCTACAGCACGCTGACCTCGTCCTATCAAGGCTCCGGCTCCTGGACCCACACCTACTTCACCAGAGCCTGAACAGGGAGTATCCAATGCCCGTCACCTTTGCAGCGCCGCCACAACAGGTCACCCAGATCACCCAGCGCCAGCTTCAGGACATGGCGCAACACAAGCACTTCACCATCGCGCCTCTCGCCACCGCCGAGCCCAGCAAGATCGAACTCGCCTCCGGTCATGCCGTCTACAACATCGGCCTGAGCGACCTCCTCAGCGACAAACCCATCACCGCCGCGCCTTTCACTGCATGGCGCTTCATCGTCAACGCCGGTGCATCAGAGTCTGCCGCCGCCGAAACCCTTCAAGACCCCGAACAAGGCATACCCACCTTCGCCTCCGTCAACTCCGGCCCCTTCGTCGCAGGAACCATAGCCGCGCTCAAGGCCCTGGCGACCGACCCGGCTTTCACCAAAGGCAACTGGGAGGGCCGCATGATACGCATCCCCGCCCTCTACATCATGGCCATCTGGGCCCACGAGAAAAAGACTGGCGCCGACCTCATCCGCCCCACCGCCCCCGTCCCTCCCTATCTCGACGCAACAAAGACCTATACCTGGCCTGAGTTCAAAGCCGCCCTCCAGGAACCCGCCAAACAAAAACTAGCCAACGACAGCGACACCAAAGGCTAACCAAAAATCCCCATCACATCGCCGTTGCCGTTGCCGTTGTCGTTGTCGTTGTCGTTGCCGTTGCCTTGCCGTTGCCGTTGCTGTTGCCCTTGCTGCCCTTGCCCTTGCGGTTGCCATTGCCATTGCCGTTGCGGTTGCCCTTGCCGTTGCTGTTGCCTGTTCTTTTGTTTGTCATCCCGCAGGGATCTGCGGTTGCTTTTGCCTTTGCCGTTGCTTCTGAGGTAGAGCGGGGCTTCAGCCCCGCGTCTAAAAAACCACCGCAAAGCGGTCACCGCTCTGCCGAAGGCTGGAGCGCAGGCGAAGCCGAAGCGACTAATCTATTGCCGTTGCGGTTGCCGTTGTTTGTTCTTTCCTTCTTGCATGGAAAATAAATCCCAAAAAACTGCAAAATCCACACCCCCAAAAACAAGCAATCCCAAAACCACAACTACCACCCAATCCACCACATCCAAACCACAAAAACATCACACCCAAACACCAAAATCCTCAAAAACCCCTTCATTTAAGAGCCATCACCACAATCCGTCCATCCGAAAAAAAACTCCCACCCGTAGCCGTCCGAGCCGTCGTCAAAGGGTTCGTCGGAGTCACATAAGCGGCACTCGAAAACACCCCCGCGGCATCGAAACTCTGCAACAAAAAATCCCTCTCTTTATCAATCTGCGGATCGATCTTGTGCGTCACATTCCCATTCCGCTGATCCTTCTCAAACCCAACGTCATGCGTCGAAGACCCCACCCACAAAGGCTTCCCGCCAACCGTCTTATCCGTCAGCCAAACCCGCAGATGATGCCTCTCCGCCGCCACCAGCAACGGATCTGCCCGCGCATACGACATATCCTGAGGCCGCCCAAAAAGATAAAGCGTACTCATCGGCATCTCCGTATAAGCCTCACGGCTCAGCGTCCGTATCAGCCCATTCACCACTGCATCCTGCACATTCTTATCGACGGCCACCCACCCCGCCGCCTTATACGCCGCCTCCACCTGCTCCTTGGTCCCGACCAGCGCAAAGTTCACCATATCCCCTTCATTCGCCGCCCCGGTCGCCGCATCCGAAACCCGCCGCGGAATATCCGCAAACGTCCCCGGCGTCACCACCGTACTAATCACAGCCACAGGAGCCCCCGCCGCCGTCGTCTTCGCCACTGGCGCAAACGTCATCTTCACTGCATAACTTCCCGTTCCTGCCAGATCGCTGCTCACATTCACCCGCAGATACAGCGTCCCACTCGTAGGCATCGCAACCTGCCCATTCGCCCCAATCGAAAAGGGAACCGAGGCGCCTATATCGCTCACTCGCCCAATCAGCGCACCCACCTTAGCCTGGTTCAACGGAAATTGCCGCAGCAAATCCTTCCATCCCCGGTCCAGCCCATCCGGCGTACTCACCCGCGCATCCGCCAGCGTAAAGCTTCCCGTCGCCGTAAAGTTCGCCGTCTCACCCGCTCCCAGCACCACGCCCGTATCCAGCCACTCGCTGTCCTTCAGCGTAAAGTTATAGCTGCTCTTATGTGGGGCAATCGCCGCCGCACCCGCGCCCGGCTTGTCTCTCATACTCACAATCGGCTCAACGCGAGGTCCGGTAGCCGTAACTGGAGGCCCCGCCGCTGAAGCAGGCGCCTGACCTTGCAACGGCGAGCCGATAGCCAGCACCAAAGCCAGCATCACGCGAGTGTCCCTCACCCAATTGCGCCATCGCCTACCGTTATGAAATCGTTTAGAGTGATACATATCGATGTTCCATCTTAAGATGTCTGTATCGGGCCCACGGCTTATGTCTATCAACTATCTCGTCAGGCAAGCCGCACGTTTCGCCTCGGTCGTTGCCATCGCCGGCGTCCTCACTGGTTGCCAGGGCATTGTTGGAAGCCCGTCCCTGTCTCAGGTCCGCATCATCGACGCCTCGCCCGACGCACCCGGTCTCGACATCTACCAGGGCACCGACGCCCTCGCCTACAACCTTGGCTTCGGAACCATCACCTCCTACATCCCCATCGCTCCCGGCACCTACACCATCTCGGCCAACTCCTCTGGAACCAAACAGGTTCTCTCTTCCTCTAAGGCCACCTTCGGCGTCTCCAGCCAGTACACCGTGCTCATCGGAAACTCCGCCGCCAGCCTACAGCAGCTCGTCCTCAAAGACCAGAGCCAGCCCGCACCCTCCGGCCAGATTGCCCTTCGCTTCATCGACCAGGCCACGCGCATCAGCGCCGTCGACGTCTACCTCGTCCCTGCCGGCCAGAAGCTCACCGCCGTTACCCCCGTCGTCACCGGCCTCGTCTTCAACATCAACACGGGCTACCTCAACATCCCCATCCGGAACCTACACTCTCGTTATGGTGCCCACAGGAACAGTCCCCACCAGCGAAACCATCGCCACCTACACCGGACCACAGGTCACCTACTCCCCCGGCGCAGCCCGCACCATCATCCTCATCGATCAGCAACTCATTACGACCCCCGGCCTCCAGGTCATCACAGCCGACGACTTCGACTCCCCCACCGCCACCAGCTAAAACAGTGTGAAGTTCATTTGCAACCGCACCCATCGCGGCCGCAATCGCTGTTGCTGTTGTCGTTGCATTTCTTGTTTGTCATCCCCGAAGGGGACCTGTTGTTGCCAAACCCAACACAAAAGACCGGGGTGCCCCATCCATCGCAGTCTCATCGCGATGGGTGGGAAAGTACTACGTATCCCAGCCAGCTGTTGTTGTCTGTTTCTCTTCCATAGCACCACCAACCCCACCCGCCGCAAAAGTCGCGCCTTTCGCCGAAAATATACATCTCAAAATCCCCGCAACACCCCCACAGAACCGGTGTCTATTCCACCCGTAGGCAGTAGCAAAGAAGCTACTCAAGGAGTTACAAATGAACTTCACCCGCTTCGCTCTCGCAGCAACTCTGATCCTCTCTCCCACGGCCATCTTCGCCCAGGCCCCAGCCACCACCCCACCCCCAACCATCAACCAGCGCAAGGTCAACCAACAGGACCGCATCGCCCAGGGCGTAAAGAGCGGCCAACTCACCGCCGGCGAAACCAGCCACATCGAGCATCAGGAAGCCGGCATCAACAAAGAAGAGCGAGGCATGCGCGCACAGGACAACGGCCACCTCACCAAACAAGACCGCAAGACCATCAAACAGCAGCAGAACCAGGAATCCAAGCGCATCTACCGCGACAAGCACAACGGCAAAAAAGCCTAATTACGAGGTAGCTATAGAAACAAAAAGGCCGTCGAGAATCCTTCCTCGACGGCCTTTCTATTCTTCAAACTAGAAAATCTAGTAGCGGTACTGCTCAGCCTTGTAAGGACCTTCAACCGCCACGCCAAGATACTCCGCTTGCTTCGGTGAGAGCGTCGTCAGCTTCACGCCGATCTTCTCCAGATGCAGACGAGCCACTTCCTCATCCAGCTTCTTCGGCAGGATGTAGACGCCCGGCTTGTACGTGTCCTTGTTCTTCCACAGATCAAGCGCAGCCAGCGTCTGGTTCGAGAAGCTCGACGACATCACGAAGCTCGGATGTCCCGTCGCGCAACCCAGGTTCACCAGCCGTCCCTCGGCCAGCACAAAGATGCTGTGGCCTTCAGGGAAGGTGTACTTATCCACCTGCGGCTTGATGTTCAGCTTCGTCACGCCCTTGGCGCTGTTCAGCTGGTCCATCTGGATCTCGTTGTCGAAGTGGCCGATGTTGCAGACGATCGCCTGATCCTTCATCTGCTGCATGTGCTCAAAGGTGATGATGTCGAGGTTGCCCGTGCAGGTGACATAAATGTCGCCGCGCCCAAGCGTCTCTTCCAGAGTCGTGACTTCATACCCTTCCATCGCAGCCTGCAGCGCATTGATCGGATCGATCTCAGTCACCAGAACGCGAGCGCCAAGCCCACGCAGCGAAGCCGCCGAGCCCTTGCCCACGTCGCCATAACCGCAAACGACAGCAACCTTACCCGCCACCATCACATCGGTCGCGCGCTTGATGCCGTCCACCAGCGACTCGCGGCAGCCATACAGATTGTCGAACTTGCTCTTGGTCACCGAGTCATTCACGTTGATCGCCGGAACCAGCAGCTTGCCCTGCTCCATCATCTTGTAGAGCCGGTGAACGCCGGTCGTCGTCTCTTCCGCGACGCCCTTCCACTCCTTGGCCAGCTTGGTGAAGTAAGTCGCATCCTCTGCATGAATCTTCTTCAGCAGGTCCTTGATCACGCCCTCTTCATGGTTCCCGGCAGGAGTATTGACCCAACCATCACCACTCTCAAGCTCAACGCCCTTATGGATCAGCAAGGTCACATCGCCGCCGTCATCGATTACGATCTGCGGACCCAATCCACCCTTGTGACGCAGAGCCTGATCCGTGCACCACCAGTACTCTTCCAGCGTCTCGCCCTTCCAAGCGAACACCGGAACACCAGCCGCAGCAATCGCCGCCGCCGCATGATCCTGCGTCGAGAAGATATTGCAGCTAGCCCAGCGCACATCCGCGCCGAGAGCAACCATCGTCTCGATCAGCACGGCAGTCTGGATCGTCATATGCAGCGAGCCCGTCACGCGAACGCCGGCCAGCGGCTTGTCCGCGGCATACTTATTGCGGATCGCCATCAACCCCGGCATCTCCTGCTCGGCGATGTCAATCTCCTTGCGCCCAAACTCTGCAAGCGAGATATCCGCTACCTTGTACTCCGCCGCTACCGCAGCCTTGTCGATGATTGCTGTCGCCATTTATAGAAACCTCATTCAAATAAGAATTGTCGTGATGATCAGACAGATACCCCTTAAAGATACCATTCAGCCCTCAATCTTCGCGGCGGAAAACCTCTCCACAAACTTTTGTTTATCCAGTAATAAAAGCCTTTTTCGTTACAACTCCCGCGCCTTTGGCTGCATCACAGCGACGCTAAGCAACGCCCCGCAGAGCGCCAATCCAGCGAAGGCAAACAACCCTCCGGCAAAGCTATGCGTAGCATCGCGCAGCCTTCCCGTCATGTAAGGTCCAATAAACCCACCAAGCCCACCAAGCGTAGTAATCATTCCCACGCCGCCCGCCGCAGCCGCACCCTTCACCATCCGCGTCATCAGCGCCCAGAAAGGCCCCATCGTACTCCAAAGCCCAATCGCCGCCAGCGACAGCGCACCCAACGCAACCGCAACGTCATGCGTCACCGCAGTCAACGCAAATCCCACCGCAGCCAGCAGCAGACAGCCAGCCAAATGCCCCTTACGCTCATTGTGCTTATCCGAGCTCCACCCCACCAGCACAGTAAAGATAGCCGCCAGCAGATAAGGCACCGTCGCATACCGAGCAATCAAACTCGCATCGCGTCCCGCACCACCATCGGCAAGACTCGTAAGGATCAGCGGCATCCACAGGTTCACGATATACACGCCAATCTGGATGATGATGTAGATCGCCGCCAGAATCCACACCGTTGGCATCTTGAACACATCCACCAACCGGCCATGCTCTCCCGCGCCGTACAAATTCCTGTCCCGCTCCAGCTCGTTCTCCAGCCAAACCTTCTCATGCGGCTTCAACCACTCAGCCTGCTCCGGCCCATCCTTCAACACAAACAGCACCGAGATTCCCAGCAGCACCGTAGGCAATCCCTCAGCAAGAAACAGCCACTGCCACCCACTCAACCCGCCCAATCCACTCAGTTTCAGCAACACGCTCGAAATCGGCCCACCAACAACTCCAGCCAGCGAAGTCGCCGTCATAAACTTCGCCACCGCCCGCGCTCGTTCTCCTGAAGGAAACCAGAACGTCAGATACAACAGCATGCCCGGAACGAACCCTGCCTCAGCGACACCCAACAGAAAACGCAACGCATAAAATGTGTGTGGCGTATGTACGAACACCATGCAGGCCGCCACGATCCCCCACGTAATCATGATCCGCGCGATCCACACCCTCGTTCCTACCAGCCTCAGCAGAAGATTGCTCGGCATATCGAACAGGGAATAACCAATAAAAAATATTCCAGCACCCGTGCCATAAACCGTGTTGCTGAAATGCAATTCGCGCTTCATATCCATCGCCGCAAACCCCACGTTCACGCGATCCACATAAGCAACGATGTACAACAGAAAAAGATAAGGGATGAGCCGCCGCGTAATCTTCGCGTACAGAGCCCGTTCGTCAACCGCTACAGCCTGCGTCATCGCTCTACTCTACCTGCCGCAGCGGTTGACAGTCAGCCCCTTTCAGCAGCCAGCAGCTTCCGTTTCCTCTCAATGCCCCAGTGATAGCCGGTCAGCGAGCCATCCTTCCCCACCACTCGATGGCAAGGCACCGCGATAGCAACAGGATTGGCCCCACACGCAGCCGCCACTGCTCGTGTCGCCGTCGGCGCTCCAAGCTGCGCAGCCACCTCCGAGTAGCTCCTGGTCTCACCCCGCGGAATCTCCTGCAACGCCTTCCACACACGCTGTTGAAACGCCGTAGCCCTCACATCCAGTGGGAAAGTCGCCGCCAGCGGATGCTCCCCCATTTGGCTCGACACAAAAGCCACAGCATCGGCCAGCCAACCCGTATTGCCTTTCGCCGCGACCAGCTGCGCCTTATTGAACCGCTCCCGCAGCCCAGCTACAAGCTCCGCATCATCCTTACCAAACGCAATTGAGCAGATCCCCACATCAGTCGTAGCCACCAGCATCCGTCCCAGCGGACTAGGCGCAGTGCAATATCGAATCAGCAACCCCGCCCCACCCTCGCGCATCGTCCGAGGCGTCATCCCCAGCGCGGCGCTGCTCTTCTCATACAGCCTGCTGCTCGAACCATAACCGGCCTCATAGATCGCATCGGTAATCCGCGTCTTCGGCTCCCGAACCTTCTCTTTGAACTTGGCCAGCCGAGCTTCTTTTGCATACTGCCCCGGACTCACACCCAGCACTCGCTTAAACCCACGCAGAATCGTCAACTTGCCCACGCCAGTAGCCTTCGCCACATCTTCCAGCTTCGTCCGCTCGTCTGCGTGCTCTTTCAGATACTCCGTCACAGCGGCAATCGCCTCCGCCTGAGGATCGGCCTTGGCCGTTGTCCTTTCAGGCTCACACCGTTTGCAGGCTCTGAAGCCCGCAGCTTCAGCCGCCTCTGTCGTAGGAAAGAAACGGACCTGCTTCCGCGTAGGTCTGCGGCTTGGGCAACTCGGCTTGCAAAAAATCCCGGTCGACTTCACCGCATAGAAGAACTGTCCGTCCGCGCTTGCATCGCGCTCGAGCACCTGTTGCCACTGTTTACCGGGAAAGATGCTGGGAATGTGGTTCGTGCGAGTCATTATCATTCCAGTATCCTCCCACCGGTCGCCACCCCGCCACACTCCGGTTTGCGACACCAAACTCGAACCCCCAATAATCTCTCGCTAGAGGCCCATCGGAGGAACCCACTTCTTGTCGCGCACACCTCCGCCCACCAGCGGAACAGTCACCCCGTTTTCATCCACCTCATAGCTCTCAACGTAGAAGTTCTTCACGTCCGCCGCTCCGAAGCTGGTCGTAATGGCGACATCGGTCGCATCGCGTCCCGTAGCCATCAGGATGCGGCCAATTCGCGGCTCGTTATGCCGTGCATCCATCGTCCACCACTTCCCGCTAAGAAACACCTCATACCACGCGCTGAAATCACCGGCCCCACTGTAAGGATGGCGAATATCCCCCAGATATCCCGTCACATACCGCGCAGGAATATTCATCGCCCGCGTCATCGTAATTGCCAGATGCTGATAGTCGCGACACACTCCAATCCGCTCCGTGAACACATCCAGCGCGGTCTTCGTAGGCCGAGCGGTCTTATAGTCGAACCGCACATGATTATGGACCCAGTCACGGATCCACACCGCCCGCGCCCACCCCGGCGTCGTATGTCCGAACATGTCACCGGCCACCTGCGACATCTGATCGACCTCGCAGTACCGGCTGCTCAGCAGAAACTGCAACGTCTCAGCCGGCAACTCCTCAACCGGATGTTGAACAGCTTCAGTAAAGATCGGGTCAGGCTGCCCATCATCCTCAACCAGGCTCTGCCCGCTCACGCGCAATCCCCCCTGAGGCGCAACAAATCGCGAGCAGCGATTGCCGAAATTGTCCAGATACTCCTCGGCCTCAATCGGCGTCTTCGACTCCAGCCCCTGGGCATCGGTCTCCACATGTTCCAGCGTCAACTCTTCCTTCTCGCGTACCAGTGGATCGACGGAGGGATGTAATCGCAACATCGCAACGATCGGGAGTGCCTGGGGCAGATCAAACGAAATATCAAATTCGGAACGAATCAGCATAGATATCCTTGGCCATCCTGTATGGCCTCTACTCTACTGCGATGCGAAAAATCCGCCAGCCAGCCAGCCCGCGCGGCATTTTTGCTGCAAAAGCGAAACGGGATGAACTCCGTAGAGCTCACCCCGCTTCCTGCAACTGTTTGTTTCGTAATTTACTTCGCGGCGACTGCAACACCGGCCTGCTCTGCAAGAGCAGCAGCCTTGTCCGTGTTCTCCCACTTGAAGCCCTCGCCCTTGCGGCCGAAGTGCCCATAAGCAGCAGTGGCCTTGAAGATCGGCTTCCGCAGATCCAGGCTCTCAATGATGCCCTTCGGCGTCAGCGAGAAGTTCTTCCTCACCAGAGCCTCAAGAGCGGTCTCATCGACCTTGCCCGTGCCAAACGTATCCACCAGCACGCTCACCGGCTCAGCCACGCCAATCGCATAAGCAAGCTGAACCTCGCAGCGATCCGCCAGTCCGGCAGCGACGATGTTCTTCGCCACGTACCGTGCCATGTAGGCCGCCGAACGGTCTACCTTGGTCGAGTCCTTGCCGCTGAAGGCTCCGCCGCCATGACGGCCCATGCCGCCATACGTGTCGACGATGATCTTGCGTCCCGTCAACCCGGTATCGCCCATCGGTCCACCGACCACGAAACGGCCAGTCGGATTGATGTGATACTTCGTGTCCTCATCCAACAGGTTCGCCGGAATCACAGTCTGGATCACGTTCTTCAGAATGTCGGCGCGCAGCTCGTCGTTGCCAACGTTTTCCGCGTGCTGGGTCGAAATAACAACCGCGTCCACACGCACAGGCTTGTGGTTCGAGTCATACTCCACCGTCACCTGGCTCTTGCCATCCGGACGCAGGTAGCTCATCAGTCCGTTTTTACGAACCTCGGAGAGCTTATGCGCCAGCTTGTGTGCCAGCGAGATCGGCGTCGGCATCAGCTCCGGCGTCTCGTTGGTCGCATAGCCGAACATCATGCCCTGGTCGCCGGCGCCACCGGTGTCGACGCCCATAGCGATATCGCCCGACTGCTTGTTGATCGTCGAGATCACCGCGCAAGTGTTCGAGTCGAACCCATACAGCGCGTTGTCATAGCCAATCGCCGCGACCGTTCCGCGAACCAGGCTCTGGAAGTCCACGTAAGCCTTCGTTGTGATCTCGCCCGCAATAACGACCAGGCCCGTGCAGGTCAGTGTCTCGCACGCCACACGGCTGTAAGGATCCTGCGCCAGGCAGGCGTCCAGAATCGCATCGGAGATCTGATCGGCAATCTTGTCAGGATGCCCCTCGGTTACAGACTCACTGGTAAACAAAAAACGGTCGCGTTTTGCCAAAACAAAATCCTCCAGAAATATCCCCGCACCTGGCACGTAGCCGACGCAGATTTCCAACTCCTTTATTTTACCTATCCGCATCCCCGTTCAGCAAAACCACGCACCCACTTCAGCACATTGAGCAGCCAACGGCGATATCCCGCATCGAACGGTATCTAAAGCAACTTATGCTGTAGTTCGTCACCTGCTTTGCCTCTTTTTAAGTTGTGTCCTTTGATGAAAACCGTTGTGAAGTAGTTGCCTTCATCCGTTCTTTATCCGCATGATCGCGGTCTAACGAAATACCCACCCATGCAGCGCAAATCTCCACACGCCCCACCCCAACGCCGCCAGCATTACCAGCATCATCAACACGCCCATCCACCGCAGCTTGTTGGCAGATTCGGTTCCCCCCCGATTTCTCCGCACATTCTCTGCAAACTCGGCCCAATCTTCTTCATCCGGCTCAGGTGTTCCGTGCTCCCGCAGCGTGGCCTCAAACCGCTCAATCCACGGAACTTCGTCCAAATCCAGTACTTTCAGGTAACTTCGGACGATGCCTTTCCGAAACACCCCACCAGGCAATTGGTTGTACTCTCCAGCCTCAAGCGCACGCACATGACGCAACGAAATCTTCGTCACCTCGCAGATCGTCTCGATCGAGACATCCCGGCGTTCACGCTCCCCTCGCAGTTCGTCGCAGAATCTTTCCATTCGCTCCGCTCAGCCTACTATTAAATTCGTGGACTGCGCCGCGTCTGGGGCCACGGTTCTCGGAAGAATAGCTCCGTCTCCTCATCAAGTCAAAGTCGTTTTAACAACCCCGGCTGGCTATATTCGATTGGAACCAAACTAGTTAGGTCGTAAACGGGGCTTTACCGACTAGCCTTCCCAAAAGAGGACACGTTCCCAAAAAATGAGAGTCCGCCCCATCGTCTGGATCAACGCCGCGCTCACCCTTCCGGCTGCCATCTCTCTCTACGCGGGTTTCCGCAACGCACTCTCGCGCAGCCAGGACTTCCAGTGGTCCGGTGCCAATCTCGTGCTCCAGCACATCGACCCCTACAGTCAGTTCCTCCGCCACGATCCCGAACACCGCATCGTTCTCTCGCAGATCCCTAACTATCTGCACGAGCTATACATCCTCCTCCTCCCTCTCGGAGCTCTCAGCTTCTCTCACGCAAAACCCATCTGGGCAGTCCTCAACTGCCTCTTCGCCGTCCTTATAGCGTTCTTTCTGCGCCGCATATATGATCTCCCGCATTCGCAGGCCCTTCTCATCCTCCTGTTTCTCTTCAGCAGCACTCCCTTCCGCATGGTCATGGGCAACGGCCAGCAAAGCCTGCTCGAATTACTCCTCTTCTGCCTCATCTTCTACTTCGCCAGACCGGCAGGGCAGGGAATCGCCCTTGGTCTCAGCTATTCGAAGTACAGTTTTTCTCCCGTTGTCTTTCTGTATCTCTGCTTCCGTCGTCAGTTTCGCGTCCTGGCTATCTCTTTGGCACTTCCACTGCTGGGTCTTTTCGCTATGTGCCTGTTGGTGCACGGTAGCCTGCTCGCCTTATCGACCGAGCCTCTAACCGTCAGCCGCGCCGACACCATCAATGGCCTGGGCAATCTGATGACAATCATCCAGATCGCCAGCCGCAACGTTCTGTCCTTGGCTCTGACCCAGAAAATCATGGCGGCTGCGGCTCTTCTCGCGAGCGTGACCTTTGCCTTCGCGCTCTCTCGGCAGGAAGAAATCTTCCCGCCCAGGGATGCAGCAGCCCTCGCGGTAGCTACTTTGATGTTCTTTCCTCACCGCACTTACGACTATGTTTTTCTCGCAATTCCATTGGCGGCTGCGCTCACCGCTCCATCCCAGCGAGCGAAGACGTACATCATGGCGACGGTAGCGCTCCTCTGGTTTGGCACCAAGCTCGTCCCAACCTCACTCCCGCCCGGTGCACAACTCATCGAGCAAGTCACCGTCTTTCTCCTTCTCTCGGGGATACTCGTATTACTTACCCGAAATGCCCTCGCGTTCCAGCCCGATCCCGTTGAGTCATGTATCAACGACGATGTAGCAGAAATCGTATAAAGAACCGTCTGCAATAAGCCTCACGAAAGCCAATAGCGCTCCAACCTGCATTCGTGTACAAAAGAGGTCGAGTGCGCATCCCCTATCCCGAACGAATTCCACTCCTGTATGCGGTCACCTTTGCCATCCTGCTCAGCGCACTTCAGCTCTATCAGGGTACGAACCCGTTTTTCTCTCTCTGCAGCTTCCTTTTCATCGTCATTGCAACCATAACGTTCAACCTCGCGGGCGGTTTCTCACGTCCCTCTGGCGCATACGTTTTTTTCTACGCCGTGCTGGCCGTTATCCTCGGCCTGTGCTGCAAAGCCGTCCTTGGTGAGCCCGCAGACTCTCATCTTCTGTTGCCTTTGCTGACCATCAGAGTCTTTCTGGGCGGTATCACCGCCATGCTCGGAGCCGTCTACGTCAGCCGTCATCTCACTGCCAAACGTCCGCTCCTTGGGAGCATGGTCACCGACGAGAACATTCAGAACGCTACCGTCGGCTGCATGGTCACCGGCCTCATTGCGACGGCCGCCCTCATGTTCTTACCGCGGCAGAATGGTTCGTTTCTCAGTTCTCTCGCCCAGATCAATCGCTTTCTTCCCATGGCGATCATCCTTGGTGTCATTCATCAAACTCGAAAAAGCGGCGGCAAAAGCAGCGTCAATCTTTCGGTCCTCATCTCTGGCGCTGCCATGTTCATCCAGGGTCTGATCGGCTTCTCAAAAGAAGGAATGTTCACCCCGTTCGTCTGTTGGCTTATCGCCATCGGTTCTCAGCGCTACAAACTCAAGCTCTACCAGGTAGCCGGCATTGTTGCCATTGCCATCTTCATGGTTCAGTACCTTGTGCCCTTTTCGCAATACGGCAGAAATTTCAGGAGCACGACCGGGAACCCAATTGAAGATGCCACGATAGCGATGTCCTTCCTTTCCAACCTGGAAGGTGTCCGTAAGACTTCAGCAGAGAACGCCGCCTCTGATTTTGAGAATGCCACCGAAGGGGGGTACTATAACTCGCCACAGGGCTTATTCGACCGTCTGCAGATGCTCTCCGTCGACGATCTCTTGATCGACACAACAGAGCGTAAAGGAACCTTCGGCTACTCTCCTATCTACAGCGGCTTTGCCAATCTCATTCCTCGCGTCTTCTGGCACGACAAACCAGCTATCGGATTCGGGAACGTCTATGCCCACCAGATCGGCGGTCTGCCCGACGACGATTTCACAACCGGAATCTCCTTCTCCCCATCCGGTGAGGGCTATCACATCGACCGCTGGGTCGGAGTCCTGATTCTGTCGCCAATCATCTGGATCATGCTCTTCACCCTCTTCGACTCCCTCTGTGGCACTGTTCAAGAGACACCATGGGGACTGCTCGCGATTGCTCTCTTCAGTCACGCCGCCCCTGAAGGAATGCTTGGCGGTGTTATCTACATGCTTGGTTTCTCTGCCTTCAGCATCATCGTCGCCGCATTTTCCGCCACCTATCTCATGCCTCTGCTCGGCACCCTCTTCAAAGGCCCTGAACGTGTCACTATCCGTCACAATAAGCCTTTTCAGAGCGTAGAACGTGCCTCCGGCGCAGTCAGTCGCTGGCACCAACCCTCTTAACTGGTCTTTCGCTGAAGCTCCGCACCCCGATTACTCCACTCTCCCATACACTAGTAGATGCATGAATAAACTTGTTGTCGGTAACCTTGTCCACCGTCCCCTGCGCTCCCTTATCAGCGTCTTCGCCGTAGCCATCGAGGTCATCATGATCCTCTCCATCACCGCTATCCTGATGGGCAAGCTCAACGGCTTCAAAGACCGTCAGAACGGCATCGGCATGGACATGTTCATCCGGCCCAGCACCACCAACAACTTCGTCGGCATGAGCCCCGCCGCCGCCTCCACCAAGGTGGCCGCCATTCTCGAAAAGCTGCCTCACGTCCTGGTCGCCGCCCCCGTTAACATCCAGATCACCAGCACCCTCGACAACATCTACGGCATCGACTTCAAGAGCTACGACGCTCTCCGGCCCTTCGTCTTTCTCTCCGGCGGTCCCTTCCAGGGCCCATTCGACGTCATCGTCGACGAGTACGTCGGCGCCGGCAAAAAAGTCGGAGACAGCATCAATGTCCTCGGCCCACGTCCCTTCCGCATCTCCGGCATCGTCGAACACGGCAAGGGCGGCCGTAAGTTCATCCCCATCGACACCATGGGCTCCATCACCGGTACCGAAGGCAAGGCTTCAATGTTCTACCTCAAGACCGAGGACCAGCCAAAGTACGAAGACGCCGTCAAGGATGAGATCCTCGCCACACCCGGCATGAGCACCTACAGCGTACTCAAGACCGAGGAATACCTCTCCTCCATGACACCGAACGCCTTACCCGGCTTCAGCATTGGCCTTCGCGTCGTCATCGGTATCGCCGCCGTCATCGGCTTTCTCGTCATCTTCCAGGCCATGTACACCGCTGTCATGGAGCGCACCCGCGAGATCGGCATCCTCAAGTCCCTCGGAGCCTCACGCATCTACATCGTCGGTATCGTCCTCCGCGAAACAGGTCTGCTCGCGATAGCCGGCATTGTCCTCGGAATCGCATCCAGCTACGCTCTCAGCGCCGTCCTGCAAAACAGGTTCCCCACACTGGACTTCGTCATCAACGGCCCTTACGTCTGGAAGGCCACGATCATCGCGTTCGTAGGAGCAGTCCTCGGAGCCTTCTATCCTGCCATCAAGGCCGCCAGCAAAGACCCCATCGACGCCCTCTCCTACGAGTAACCCAAATACTCTCTCTGCCACAATAGCCGTTGCAGTTGTTTGTCCTCTTGTTGTCATCCCGTAGGGATCTGCTGTTGCCGTTGCCTCTGTTATTGCCGTTGTTTTTGATTGTCATTCTGAGCGAAGTGTTGTTGCCGTTGCCTTTCGGTGGGAGCGCAGGGCTTTAGCCCTGCGAAAAACCTGCAAATACAGGGGGCTTTAGCCCGGGCTTCTTCCCACAGCCTCAAGCCTCCTGTGGCCGCTTCTCCAATACCCACCGTTCGACTGCACACTGAACCGTCAGCGGAGCGAGAGCCAGCGCAAACGGCAGAAAGATCCTGACCTCCTCCACTCGGCCTGCCATCCACCACATCGCCATAAAAACGGCGGAACCCCAGAGCAGACCCAAAGCCGGAGCCTCAGCCGCAACCTGTCGGCGCAGCACGGTCTTGACCGTCCACGCGTAAGGAACGATGAAGAGTGTAAAAGCAATCAGCCGTGCAGACTCCTTGAAGTTCAGCACCAGCTGAAACACGGGAGTGTCCCCATACGAAGCCTGCGGATACCGGATGTGCATCATGTAGTACTGAATGCCTGCCGCCGCAAACACCGCCAGCAGACTCGTAGCCGCCTGCAGCGCTCGAGGCAGCGAAAGTCCTGTACTCGCCCGCGCAAAGCAAAATAGGAGAACTCCGGCGTGCAACCCAAAAGCAACATCGGCGCGAACAAATCCCTGGGCAACGGCGGTCAGCAGCATCCCGCCTGCGGTGGCCACATATCCCGCGACCCCGGGCAATGGAACCCGCACCGTCAGCAACAGCAGCGTCAACGTCACCAGTGCGGCCGTCGTCAGCGTCTCCGGCCTCTGATACCAGGTCACCCAGGCCAGGTAAAACTGCACCAGGATCAGGAATGCCAACGCAGCAAACCAGCGCCCCTGCTGGTTCGCGCTCCGATATACGGCAGACCGTCGCAGCAGGGCGAACAGCATGAACACCGCCGCGAAGCCAGCCACCATATCGATCAGCACAAATGCATGTCGCAGGCCGACATGGGCATGACGCGCCATGAAGTCTGCCGCCTCAATTACCCCGATCCTGTATTGGTTCGGTGCGATCGCCGTGCCATGCAATACATCGGTATAAATGGCAGGGTCGCCGTGGTACGCCTTGCTGTATTCCCAGTAGTCTGCGAAGCCAGTTGTAAGAAGAATGAAAGCGAGTAAAACAGTCGTCGCCCTTTTTGGACCTTGCATCGTCTCCACTTTCGTCATAACTTGGCTATGGCGGTATTTGCAGTCGCTGCCGTTTAGCTTACCGTAGGACCTCAGGAATACCGTGCCTTGTCATCACCGGTTCTTCTCCTGGGCTACGTTCCGTTAACACGATGAACTCTTGTTTCGCCTTTGCGTATCACTCTCAGTCTGAATGGGCCATCTGTCCTCCATCTCGTCACGTCTCCTTAAGGCCACTCAGGTCGCGCTCCTTCTGGTCTCTGCGATCTTCCTCGGCCTCCACGCCATCCATCTTCGGGCCGACTTCCCCAACCACTCTCCCTGGATGGACTGGTCCAAATACACCGACGAAGGCTGGTACGGCGACGCCGCCATCCGCCACTTCCAGCGCGGCCACTGGTATGTCCCCGGAGACTTCAACCCCGCCGCCGCCCTTCCCGTCTGGCCCCTGCTCGAGTCCGTCGTCTTTCGCTTCACCGGCGTCGGTGTCGCCCCCGCGCGAGCCCTCACCGTCGGCATCTTCGCCCTCATCCTTCTGGCCACCTGGCTTCTCCTGCGCCGCTGGCAACGACTCGCACCGCCCTCAACCCAACCCCGTGTCCCGTCGCTCGCCCCCGCAATCGCGGTTCTACTTCTCGCCGTCAGCCCGTTCTGTTTCGCATTCACTCGACTGGCCATTCTTGAGCCGATGCTCATCCTTCTTACCCTTTTGGCCCTCCTCGCCGCCTCCTACAGCGAGCAGCCACAGGAAAGCAACTGGCGAACCCACCTCCGCAACACCCTCCCCCTTGGCATCCTGCTTCCGTTGATGGTCCTCACCAAGACCACCGCCGTCTTCCTCCTTCCCGCCATCGCCTGGCTCCTTTGGGCCCGCGCCGGATACCGTCTTCGTCCCTTCCTTCGCCTCGCAGTCCCTCCGGTCGTCATCGCCTCCGTCCTCTGGTTCGCTTACTACAGCCTCATCGTCCACCCGCACTTTCTCAGTGACTACCAATACCTCTTCAGCGCCAACGCCTATACCGGGATCACCTCCGATAACGCCATCACCGTTCTCCGCGACACCTTCGCCGACGGCCAATGGATCGGCCCCATCCTCTACCCCAGCGCCCTTCTGGCCCTCGTTATTGTTCTCTTCATCAACCAGCGCCTCCTGCGCAACCCGCTCATCCCATCGCTCATTCTCTGGGCCGGCGGATACGCCGCCTTCCTCGCCTACCACAACAATCTCCAGCCACGTTACTACCTCGTCATAGCCATCCCCCTCACGCTACTGGTCGCCATCGTCTTCGAGAGCATCTGGCGACGCCCCATCATCGCCCCGCTGCACCATCTCGCCGCCGGTCTCGCCGTCGTCGCCCTTGCCGCCGTCGTCGTCTCCGACGCCCACCGGACCATCCACTACGTCCGTGCGCCCGAGTACACCTTCGCCCGCGCCGCCTCTGAGATCCACGATATCGTCGCCGCCGACCAGACCCACAACCATCTCGTCCTCTCCATCAGCGGCTCCAATCTCTCCCTTATGACTGGCCTGCCCAGCATCTGCGACGACTTCGGCACGATGGATCTCTCGGTACGCGTCCGCGCCTACCAACCCGGCTGGTACGTCACCTGGAACCAGGTCGACGACGACAAGATGGACGCTCTCGCACCTCTCTACCATCTCCGCCGAGTCGCCGCCTTCCCCGCCATGGACGACCCCGAGCGCAACCTCCTCATCCTCTACCGTCTCGATCCGGCCTCGCCCGACACTCCCCGTCGCCCACACCACCGCAGGCTCGTCCCCCGTCTCCTTCAGACCAGCCTCGGCCAGCAGCCCAGCACCATCCAACTCGAACACTAAACGAACTTTAATGACCCTTCAGCGCCATTCCCCTCGCGGCAATCCCATGCCACAATACGGCACATAGACCAAGGCCTCCCGAGGATTTTTTTGACCGGCAATCAGACTCTCATCGCCCGAACTGCCCTCAGTGTCATCGCCGGAGCCATCGGCATCGCCGCCGTCTCAAGTGACCGCCTCCGCGCTCTCCCGCGCCAGGTCTTCGACCGCCTCATCACCATCGCCTTCATCGTCAGCCGTCTCGCCGCCTACCTCGGCATCTTCTTTATCCTGCGCCTGCAGCCCCGCGGAGACATCCCGGCCTTCTACTGGGACGACGCAACCTCCGCCCTTCGCGGTCTCGTACCCTACCGCGACTTCCTCACCAGCTACGCCCCCCTCCATCCTTATCTCGACGCCCTCGCCATTCGTCTCTGGCACACGCCGCTCTCCATCATCCTCCTCGCCGTCTGCGTCGAGTTCCTTCTTCTCCCCATCTGGCTGCGGGCCGGTCGCAGCTTCCTCTGCGAGCACGAACTCCGCACCGCCGCTCTCCTCTACTGCACCAGCACCATCAGTCTCCAGTTCGTCACCATCGACGGCCAGGACAACGTCATCATCGCCACCCTGTTGGCGCTCGCGGTCCTCCTCCTCCACAAAAACCGCCCCCTCGCCTCGGGAGCAGCCCTCGGCCTCAGCGCCGTCTCTGTTAAATTCCTCCCTCTGCTCTACGCTCCTCTCTTCTTCTTCAGCAGTCTTCGCCGCTGGCGTTGGACCGCTGGCCTCGCCATTCCGGTAGGCCTCGTCTACGGAGCCTTCGCCGCAAAGCATCTCGCCATCTTCAGCCCCCTCACGCAGGAAGGCAGTCTGAGATCCGCGAACAACCTTCCCTACCTTATAGAAGCGATCCTCGGCATCACCGTACCCTCTCGCATCTGGGACATCCTCACCCTCGCCGCTCTTGGCATTCTTCTCGCCATGGTCGGCAGAGCCATGCGCCACGCAACACCGACGCACTGTCTTCGCATCCTCACCTTCGGCATGGCCACCCTCACTCTCTGCATCCTCCTCTTCTCCAAAAAGTCATGGCCGCCATATCTCGTGATCGCGCTCTTTCCCCTCTGCCTGCTCATCCCCGCCGCGAGCAGGTTGAAAACAGTTGCCTTCGCTCTCTTCGGAGTGATCGCCGTCGTAAGCCCCAGCTACTGGGCCACCGTCCACGAGCAGTTCTCCGCCCATGAGTTTCATCAGGGCCTTCTAGCTCATCAGGCAAGCTCCCTAATCTTTCTCGCCCTGCAACTCCTGCTTATCCTTGGCTACATCTGGCTCCTCACCGAGTCACTCCGCCAGATCGCATCCCCAGCCTCCGAAGTCGAAGACAAACCCGTTACCCAGCCCATATTGGTCCACATCGCCTGACCTGCAACTTTAGTGCTAGTCCCAACCTGCCAATCAGCCGATAAGCTCATTTGCACAAGGGAGCGTCCATGGAACTCGCAAACCTCACCACCATCCTGCCAGGACTAGCCGCCGAACCAGCTTCCATCATCTACATGATCTCTGGAGCCGTAGGCCTTCTCTTCGCCCGCCGTCGCACTCTCGGTCAGCGTTCAGCAGACTCTTCCGTTGCCATGCTCTTTTGCCGAAAGCAAACCCACGACAAACTCAGCAACCTAAAGCTCGTCTAAACCCTCCCACCTCCCCACCTGCAGAAAAACAGTTTCCGAACCCCGCGCTTAATGGGACACTTCCCACAAGCCGGCAGCGACGAATGCCCGGCCGTCACAAAGACTGCCGTGTGGCATCTTGCTTGTGATACGTTGTCTTCAAATCAAAAGACATACCAATCTCCATCCGGAGGGTCCCTGCTTTGGCACTTACGATCACTGGTCTATCCAAGACCTACCCCAACGGCGTAAAGGCGCTCAAGAACCTCTCCCTCGACATCGGCAACAACATGTTCGGTCTCCTCGGCCCCAACGGCGCCGGGAAGAGCACGCTCATGCGCACCGTCGCCACCCTCCAGGACCCCGACTACCGGCACCGTCCACCTCGACGGTCTCAACGTCCTCACGCAGAAAAACGAGGTCCGCAAAGTCCTCGGCTATCTCCCGCAGGAGTTCGGCGTCTACCCCAAGATGTCGGCGCTCGACATGCTCCACCATCTCGCCGTCCTCAAAGGCATCACCAACAAGACCGAGCGCACCCAGATGGTCGACGCCCTCCTCCAGCAGACCAATCTCTGGGACGCCCGCAAGAAAGCGCTCAGCACCTACTCCGGCGGCATGAAGCAGCGCTTCGGCATCGCCCAGGCGCTGCTCGCCAACCCAAAGCTCATCATCGTCGACGAGCCCACCGCCGGTCTCGACCCCGCCGAGCGCAACCGCTTCCTCAATCTCCTCAGCTCCATCGGCTCGCAACGTCACCGTCATCCTCTCCACCCACATCGTCGACGACGTCCGCGAACTCTGCCCCCGCATGGCCATCATCTCCAACGGTGAGCTGCTCATGGAAGGCGCCCCCACCGAAGCGCTCGACGCCCTCGCCGGAAAGATCTGGTCCAAAGTCGTAGCCACCGACGACGAACTCCGTGCCCTCGAAGCCACCTTCCACGTCATCTCCACCCACCTCATCGGCGGTCTGCACGAGGTCCGCGTCTTCTCCGACTCCAGCCCCGGCGATGGCTTCCGCCCCGTCGAGTCCGGCCTCGAAGACGTCTACTTCCTCAACCTCGCCAACCATGCGAAGAACTAGCCCCAGCACCGGAGATAACACCATGGAGATGTTCTGGGAGTTCTTCGTCTTCGAACTCAAATTCCGCTTCAAAAGTCTCTCGACCTACATCTACTTCCTCTGCTGGTTCACCTTCAACTTCCTCAACGTCGCCAGCGAGAGCTGGGGTCCCATCGGCAACACCAACGGCAAGATCCTCCTCAACGGCCCCTACGCCAACATCTACAACGACATCGGCGTCAGCTTCTTCGGCATCATCGTCATCGCCGCCATCTTCGGCACCTCCATCCTGCGCGACTTCCAGCGCGACACCATCCAGATCCTCTTCACCAAGCCCATCTCCAAGTTCGCCTACCTCGGCGGGCGCTGGGCGGGCTCTTTCGTCGCTACCGTCTTCGCCTTCTCCGGCCTTCTCTTCGGCGAGTTCTTCGGCACCCTCGCCCCCTGGGCCGATCACGTCCGCATCGGACCCAACCATCTCGCCACGTACCTGCAGCCCTTCTTCTCCATCGTCGTCTTCCAGATCTTCTTCCTCGGCTCGCTCTTCTTTCTCGTCGCCGCCCTCTCGCGCAAAATCTTCATCGTCTATCTGCAGGGCGCGGCGATCTTCATGCTCTACCTCATCGGCATCACCGTCTTCAGCGCCACGCGCTCACTCGAGCACTTCTGGTCCGGCATCCTCGACCCCGTCGGCTTCCTCTACAGCGACGCCATCACCCGCTACTGGACCGTCGTCGAACGCAACACCCAGCTCTACTCCTGGGCACCCGGCGCATACGGCGGAGTCTTCCTCTACAACCGTCTCCTCTGGGGTTCCGTCGGGCATTCTCTCCCTTCTAGCCGTCTGGAAGTTCTTCCCCATGTCGGTCGAAGCCCTCACCGCTCGCAGCAGCGGCAAGCGCGCCGCCCTAGCACGCGCACAGGAATCGCCGAAGCAAAGCGCCCCGCAGCTCTCGGTCGCCGCCACGGCTTCCTATCATCCATCAGGTCTTCGGCCCCGCGACCACCTTCGCGCAGCTTCTCTCGCTCACCCGAATCCGCATCTCCAACATCCTGCGTGAGGTCCCCTTCTGGGGCATCCTCATCCTCATGGCCGGCCTCGCCGTCAACAACGGCCACTTCGCCGGCCGCGTCGCCGGACAAAACGTCTGGCCCGTCACCTACCTCATGCTGCAGTCCGTCGAAGGCGGCGCCACGCTCTTCTTCTACATCGTCGCCACTCTCTACGCCGCCGAACTCATCTGGCGCGAGCGCGACACCCACTTCGACGGCATCCACGACGCGCTGCCCATCAGCGAAACCACCGACTGGTTCTCCAAGCTCTTCGCCCTCTGCTTCGTCGAGTTCATCCTTCTCACCGTCACGGCCCTCTGCGGCATCCTCATGCAGACCATCGCCGGCTACTACCACTACGAGCTCCTCCAGTACTTCAAAGAGCTCTACATCGTCACCTTCCCGCAGGTCCTCATCTTCGTTCTCTTCGCGCTCTTCGTACAGACCGTCGTCTCCAACAAGTTCATCGGCCACGGCATCGTCATCGGTGTCTTCGTCATCGTGCCCATCGTCTACAACTTCGGCTGGGAGAACACGCTCTACCTCTTCGGCAATACCCCCGCCTACACCTACTCCGACATGAACGGCTACGGCCACTTCGCGCCTGCGCTCTTCTGGTCCATCACCTACTGGCTCGCAATCTCCGGCGTCCTCGCCGTCATCTCCATCGCCCTCGCCCGCCGCGGCTCCGACGACTCCTGGCCCGCCCGCATCCGCCTCGCCACGCCAGCGCGCTCCGCGCCTCATCCCCGCTGCCGCGTCTTATTCCTCATCGCCACCGGCAGCGGCATCTGGTACTTCTACAACGCCCACGTCCTCAACGAGTACCTCACCGCCAAGGCCCGCCGCGACATCCAGGCCACCTACGAGCGCGACTTCAAGAAGTACGAGAACATCCCCCAGCCCAAAGTCATCGCCGTCGACTCCAACATCGACATCTACCCCGAGCGCCGCTCCTTCTCCGGCAACGGCCACTTCATCCTCCAGAACAAGACCACCCAGCCCATCACCCAGATCCACATCACCAACCAGCAAGCAGTCCGTCTCCGACGTCCACTTCGACCGTCCCTTCCACATCGTCTCCTCCAGCCCCCGCGCCCTCTACACCATCTATCAGCTCGACACGCCGCTCGCCCCCGGCGACAAGCTCGACATGACCTTCAACGTCGGCTACACCAGCCGCGGCTTCAAAGACGGCAACGAGCGTCCCGAGCTCGCCTACTCCGGCACCTTCTTCGACTCCGACTACTTCCCAACCATCGGCTACGACAACGGCGTCGAGATCGACGATCCCCGCCGCCGCCGCGAAGAGCACCTCCCCGATCAGGAACTCCTGCCCCAGCGCGGCGACCCCGCCGGCACCCTCACCAATCTCTTCACGCCTACACTCCGACTGGATCACCTACCGCACCACCGTCAGCACCTCCGACTCCGACTCTGAAGGCAAGCCCCAGATCGCCCTCTCTCCCGGCTATCTCACCCGCGACTGGCACGCCAACGGCCGCCACTACTTCACCTACGACATGGGTGCCGTCCCCACACTCGACTTCTTCGCCTTCATCTCCGCCCGCTACGACGTCAAGCGCGAAATGTACTCCGGCGTCGCCAACCCCATCGCCATCGAGGTCTACCACATCCCCGCCCATACCTTCGACGTCGACGACATGATCGCCGCCTCCAAGGCTGGCCTCGCCTACTACGAGAAAAACTACAGCCCCTTCCAGTTCCGCCAGTACCGCATCCTCGAGTTCCCCCGCTACCGCACCTTCGCCCAGTCCTTCCCCAACACCATCCCCTTCTCTGAAGGCATCGGCTTCATCGGCCGCGTCGAAAAGCCCACCGACATCGACTTCACCTACTTCGTCACCGCCCACGAGCTAGGCCACCAGTGGTGGGCCCACCAGCTCATCGGAGCCCGCGTCGAAGGCTCCAACATGCTCTCTGAAACCCTCGCCGAGTACTCCGCCCTCATGGTCATGCAGCAGAAGTACGGCCGAGACAGCATGCACCGCTTCCTCAAGCACGAGCTCGACGGCTACCTCCGCGGCCGCGCCGGCGAAATCCGCAAAGAGCGCCCCGTAGTCTACGTTCAGAACGAGCCCTACGTCTGGTATCAAAAGGGCGGCCAGGTCATGTACACCCTCGCCGACTACATCGGCGAAGACAAGGTCAACCTCGCCCTCCACAACTTCCTCATGGAACATCGCTACGCCAACGCCACCGACACCAATCCGGCCCCTACCCCGACACCCGCCAGTTCATCGACGCCCTCCGCGCCCAAACCCCCGCCGACCTCCAGTACTACATCACCGACGCCTTCGAAAACATCGTCCTCTACGACAACAAAGCCATCACCGCCACCGTAACCCCCACCCCCGACCACAAATACAAAGTCACCCTCACGGTCCAGGCCCGCAAACTCAAATCCGACGGCAGCGGCAACGAGTCCCCCATGCCGCTCAACGACCTGCATCGACATAGGCGTCTTCAACGGTAAAAAGGACGAAGAGAAACCCCTCTACCTACAAAAAGTCCGCCTGACCCAACCCACCAAAACCTTCGAAATCATAGTCGACCAACCACCCACCCGAGCCGGCATAGACCCCTACAACAAACTCATAGACCGCGACGCTGACGACAACCTAATGGACATAGAAAAGCACTAGAACCCGTCCCAGTAGTCTTCGTGGTTTCGATTTAAAGTCGAGGATCTTCCCTGTGTTTGTCCATCACGTCACCGGTATGTCGCATTCAGACGCAACGTCTCGTCGGCGAAGCTTGGCAGAATTAGTTCCGTATCGCCGACCACACGAAAGTTTATAGTGATTAGACACGAGATGAACTGGTTGATTCGAGCACGTAACGCCGTCTGCGTCCTGTACTTGATATTGTTTATCCTCTTTGAAACTTACTCAGCGGCTGCAACGGCTCTCGACCATTCCAGGCGTTTTCCTGCTTGGGAAGCACGCTTGGGATGGGGTCTGTTCGTGCTTCCATGCCTACTCCTGTTTGGGCTAATTTTTCTGCTCAGTAGCAGACAAGAGAAGCTCGGCTTCCATCTTGTTGGATTGAGTCTCGTGCTTTACATGGGGTTCCTGTTTCTTGAGGATTTGTTGGCTCCTGAGCAGATGGTCCGAATGGACTGGGTCTTCAATGGCATTTGGATAACACTTTGCGCTGTTGCAGTTGGAGCGAGTTGGCTTCTAAGCCATCGATCAGTTCGCAACTGAACGTATCACCGGCAAACCGGAACTATGCCGAGGACGAGCAAACCATCCGAAGTCGATTTATGAGACAGGTTCTAGCCTCACAGGCCGCCGTCGCTTTTCGGTGGGAGCGCAGGGCTTTAGCCCTGCGAATAACCACCCAAAAATAAGGGGGGCTAGCCCCTGGCCTTCACCCAAACACCCCATCCACCAGCCTCTTCCCAAAATCCACTTCCTCCCCGCTGATCGTATGCTGCCGTCCCGGATACCGCCGCATAGTCACCTCCGCCCCCATCCCCCGCAACACCTCACCGGTCTTCTCCACCCGAGCCCAAGGCACATGCGGATCAGGATCACCCGACCCCAAAAACACCGGCATCCCACCCAACTCCCCGGGATAAACATCATCCAAGCGAAGCCCCAATCAACCCACCCGGTAAACCCAATCAACCCGCCATACCGCCGAGGATCCCGCGCCACAAACTCCGCCGACAAACAAGCCCCCTGCGAGAACCCACAAAGCACAATCTTCTCCACCGCAACGCCCGCATCAACCGCCATCTGCACTGTGTCTCTTAACCAACGAAAGCGCCGAAGAAAGCCACGGCTCATTCTCCTCCCGCGGCGCCAGAAACGAATTCGGATACCACGTATTCCCCGCGGCCTGCGGAGCAAGATAAGCCAGCCCCGGCCGATACATCGCCGAAGCCAGACTCAAAATATCCTCCGCAGACCCGCCACGCCCATGCAGCATCACCACCGCACCTTCGGCTTCCTTCAGCGAAGCCCCAAACTGCCGCACCGGTTGCCCCTGATGAAAACTCATCCAGCCACCTTCGCCTTATGCAGCTCAATCACCGGCAGCCGCTGTTCAATCATGGTCCGCCGAGGCTCCAGCCATGTAGGAATCCGCAACTCCTCCCCCAGCGACTCAATCGGCTCATCCCACTCAAATCCCGGAGGATCCGTCGCCAACTCAAACAACACCCCACCCGGCTCACGAAAATAAATCGAGTGAAAATAAGTCCGATCGAGCACCGGCGTCACATCCAGATACTTCGCAATCTCCTCCCGCCACTCAAGCTGCGAAGCATCATCCGCCGCGCGAAATGCAATATGGTGCACGCTCCCCGCACCCTGCCGCCCCCATCCCGCATTCACATCCACCAGCAGGTCGATATGGTTCCCCAGAGCATCGCCATCCGCCGAAAACCGCAGACGGTTCCCCTCTTCAGCAATCTTCTTGAACCCCATCACATCAAGAATCTTCGCCGTCTCCTCCGACCGCTGCTCAAACAGCGTCACCCCGAAGAACCCACGAATCGCATGCTCTTCCGGCACCGACGAAAACCGCGAAGCCTTCGCCACCCCGGCATCCGTATGCCCTACAATCTCAATCTTCATCCCATCCGGATCAGGAAAAGTCAGCACCTCTTCGTCAAACCGTCTCCCACTCCGTTCCACCAACTGGCCATCATCCACCAGCCGCTTCTCCCAATAATCAAGCGACCCCAGCGGCACACTGAACGCCGTCTTCGTCACCTCACCCAGCCCCGCCGACCCACGCGAAGCCCTCGGCCACGGAAAGAAGGTCAGTATCGTCCCCGGCGACCCGGCATCATCACCAAAGTAAAAATGATACGAACCCGGATCATCAAAATTCACCGTTCGCTTCACAAACCGCAGCCCAAGCACCTCGGTATAAAAATCCAGATTCCGCTGCGGATCCGACGCAATCGCAGTAACGTGATGAAGCCCAACAATCGGTTTCGGCATATGTACGTTCCTTTCGTCCTCGTAACAATCTACATGCACTCTATGTACCGAGCGCCCCACTTTAAGTGCACTCGCTAGTGCCCCTTTGTCGGGCCTTCCTTCTAAACGCCGTCATCCTGAGCGCTGGCGCGCAGCGCCGAGTCGAAGGATCCCTGTATTTCGCTTTTGTTTTTTGCCGTTGCTGTTGTTTTCCAGCGAACCAACCACAAAACCCGGGGTGCCCCATCCATCGCAGTCTCATCGCGATGGGTGGGAATGTACAACTCTCCCCAGCCCGTGGTTGCACTTGCTTTTTGCCTCTAAGCACTTGTTTTTGTCTCTAAGGTAGAGCGGGGCTTCAGCCCCGCGTCTAAAACCGCCGCTGCAAAGCGGCCACCACTCTGCCGAAGGCCGGAGCAAAGGCGAAGCCGAAGCGACTGATCTATTGCCGTTGTTCTTGCCGTTGCTTGTTTTACGTCGTCATTCTGACCCTGAGCGAAGCCGAAGGGGAAGAACCCCGCATTTCGCCTTTGCCGTTGCCTGCCCTTCCTCACCCAACCAACTCCGCATAAACATACCCATCCCTCTCCACCCTCTCCCCACGCTCCACCCGAATCTCTCCATCAAACATAGGCCCCGCCCACGCAAACGAGTGAAACTCCCCATTCTCCCCACAAGGATCAACCCCCTCCGGCAGCTCCCTCAACAAAGCCTCATCCCACTCCCGCCCCGCAAACTCCCCCGGCACCTTCCGCGGATCGACACAAGTCAGCCGAGCCCTCAACCCACCCGCCATCATCTCTCTCGCTAACCTATCCGTCGGAATCCCCCAAACCGGAAACACCGGCTCCAATCCAGTCCCCGCCAGCTTCGCCACCCGGTAAGCCCGAATCTCCTCCAGAAACAAATCCCCAAACGCCACACCCTCAAACCCCTCACTCACTGCCCGGGCACAAGCCACCGCCATTCTTGCCTCATACTCCACATTCGTGCAGGGAAACGGCAGATCAACCTTCCAAAGCGGCAGCCCCGCCAACTCCGCCTGCCGGTCCAGCAGTTCCTCCCGAAACCCATGGATCGCCACCCGCCGGAACCTCTCATTCACCGTAGTCAACAACCCACCCACCTCGAACTCGGCCGCCTGCCGCAACAGATGCAGCGCCCAGGCCGAATCCTTCCCTCCACTCCAGCTCAGCAGTATCTTCTTCATTCCATTATCAAAACACGTCCAAAAATAAATCCGCCAAAACTGCGTGGGAGTTTTACTCAATTCTCTATAATTAAAAGTAGAGATCAGAAAACGGCTGCAAGGTGCGAAAGCTCCGCTGCAGCCGTTTCGCTTTTAACCACAACCTAACCACGAAACGGACAAAAACAACCATGTTCTGCAAACCTCGCCGCCAGCAACCCTGGCGCGCCCGTAAACCTATGTCTGTCTATATTTTGCAGCTAACCGCTCTATATTCAATATTTTAGCGACAGATCATATCTCTAAACCATTGCAAATAATAGCCTTACTCACAAAATCTCCCGCCCCGACAGGGGGAGGGGAGGCACGAACAAAGGAGCCAAAACCATGCCCGAGACTCTCTGCCGCCACATCAAAACCAACGGTCGCCGCTGCAAATCCCCATCCCTCGGCCAGACAGCCTTCTGCTACTTCCACTCCCGTCTCCATCGCCGCCACAGAAATCTGGTCGAAAACCACCGCAACATAGCCGAATCCGCGACGAATCCACCCAAACCAACCCGCAATCCACCCAAATCACACCCGAAATCGAGCTCGACCTCCCGCCCCTCGAAGACGCCGAGTCCATCCAGCTCGCCATCTCCCTCGTCGTCGCCGCCCTCGCCCGCAACCGCATCGACTCCCGCCGCGCCGCCACCATCCTCTACGCCCTCCAACTCGCCTCCACCAACGCCCGTTCTATCAATACCGAGCCCTACGGCCCCTCCATAGTCCGTACCGTAGTCCACAAAAAGTCCGGTCTCGACCTCGCAGCCGCCGACTGACGTTAGAAAAACAAAAAAATTCGTAACGCATTGAAAACGCCACCTGCTACTATTGCTTCTCCCGGCGAAATAATTCGCCCTAACCAGGAGTTATCAAAATGGCAACCGGAACAGTGAAATGGTTTAACGATGCAAAAGGCTTTGGCTTCATCACCCCAGAAGATGGTGGCGAGGATGTCTTTGCCCATTACTCAGCAATCAACAGCAGTGGCTTCAAGTCCCTCCAGGAAGGACAGCGCGTAACGTTCGACATCACGACTGGCCCCAAGGGCAAGCAGGCTGCGAACATCCAGCCCGCCTAACGGCACCGGAGCCCTCCCTAACCCTAAGGAAACAGGAATGGCTGCAAACGACGCGAAAGCCTCGTCTGCAGCCATTTGTGCTTTTTACTGCCTTTGCTTTTTTGAAAAATGACCGCAAGGACACAAGTCTTGCGAAGGCCGCCTTGTTAAGGGCACGGCTTTAGCCGTGCCGCGAATCTGGCGATATTCGGGCGGCTTTAGCCGCTGAGGGAGTCTTTCTCTGCCTCCCGAGGTAGCTCCAACAATCCCGATAAGGATATGCTGGCATACGACTTACAAACGCTCCACGTACCAACCCGAAAGGACCACAGGAATGCGGAAGATCTCCCGGCGCAATTTTATTCAGCGCTCTGCAGCAGCGACCCTTGCAGCACAGCCACTATTCGCCTCCGCCAAAGGTTTGGACACCAGGAAACTGCTGCTCGTAGGAACCCAGACCTCTGGAACCAGCAAAGGAATCTACGCCTACGCCTTCGACTCCGCAACCGGCGAGCTCACCCAGACAGGCCTCGCAGCCGAGGCCGAAAACCCTACCTTCCTCGCCATCGCCCCCAACGGCAAAACCCTCATCGCCGCCAACGAGCTCGACAACGTCGGTGCCGTCTCCAGCTTCACCCTTGATCGAGCCACCGCCAAACTCACCAAAGTCAACCAGGAATCAGCCAAAGGCCCCGGAACCTGCCACGTCTCCGTCGACCACACAGGACGCGCCGCCTTTGCGGCCAACTACACCGGCGGAAGCTCCGTCTCCTTCCAGCTCAGCCCCGCCGGCCAGCTCAGTCCGGCTGTCTCCTTCTTCCAGTACACCGGCAAAGGCCCCAAACCCCAGCAGAACTCAGCCCACGCCCACCGCGTCACGGTCTCACCCGACAACCGCTTCCTCCTCGTCAACGACCTGGGTCTGGACATGATCCACGTCTACCGCCTCGATGCCGCCACAGCCAAGCTCACCCCCCACACCCCAGCCGCGTGGAAGTCCGCCCCGGGTGCCGGCCCCCGAGCCCTTCTCTTCCACCCCAACGGCAAACTCGCCTACTGCGTCAACGAGCTGGACTCAACAGTCAACGTTCTCACCTGGGACGCAGCCAAAGGCACACTCGAGACGCTCCAGACAGCCACCTACCTGCCAGAAGGCCACACAGGCCCCTCTGGCCCCTCCGACATTGTCATCGACAAGCAGGCCCGCTTCGCCTACGTCGCCAACCGCCTCGACGACTTCATGGTCAGCTTCACCATCTCGCCAACTGACGGCAAGCTGACCATGATCGAGCGTACGTCCAGCGGTGGCACGGTCCCCCGTCACATCACCCTCGACCCCACCGAGGGGTGGCTCCTCGTCGCAAACCAAACCTCCGACAACATCGCCGTCATCGCCCGCGACAAAAAAACCGGACGCCTCTCCAATACCAGCAAGAGCTTCCCCCTCTCAAGACCACAATGCCTCGTTTTCGCTTAACTCACGCGTATCAAAACAAGAAGCCCGCTGACTCTCAGCGGGCTTCTTGTTTAACCGTCGTTGTTAGTTTTTGCCTTTCAGGTCGTCATCCTGAACGCAGTGAAGGATCCCTGTATTTAGTCGTTGTCTTGTTTTTGTCTAATGAGGCATCTCCACCGGCTTCGACTCAACATGCGGAGCAAACGTAGTCCACCGCGAAGCCTCATCCGCATGCGGATCAGCCGGAGCATTCCAGAGATCGGTGCTGATCCCATTAAGGTCGTAAACAATCTTGCCGTCCTTAATAGTCATCTCGCAGATCAGCTTCTCAGTTCCATCAACCCGCGTATTCATCATGTCAGTAAAGCCGAACTTACCATGCTCCAACCGCAGAACCGCAATGTCCGCAACCGAACCGACAGATAGATTGCCAAGATCATCACGCTTAACCTCATGTGCCGGATGCGAGGTCATCTGAGCAACCGCCTGGTTCAACGTCAACCCGATCGCCATCATCTTGCTGGCGACGTTCAGAATGTCCTTGGTCGCGCTGTTCATGCTGCCGATATGAAGATCGGTCGAGATCGAGTCCGGAATAAACCCGTCCTTGACCATAGGAACAGCAAGCGACCACTTGAAGCTGCCGCCGCCAGTTCCAGTGTCAAAGTAGATGCCACGCTTGCGCCCTTCAATCAGGGCCTTGCTAGGGCCTTTGGTAACAGGATCCTGCTCCTGCCGCAACCCGGAGTACATATGCGTATAGATGTCGCCCGGCCGCAGCTTCTTGGTCATCAGATCATAGATCGGTCGCGTCGGACGATCCGTACCGAAGTCGACCATCACCGGAATATTGGCCTTGGTCCCGGCAATCACAGCCTGCTCCACCGGTATCCACTCAGGCCCCTCAAAGTGGGCAGTCTTGATGCCGACAATGGTCTCAGGATACTTGAGCGCCATCTTCGCTGTAGCCGCACCATCCATATCCTTGGTGTTCTGCTCATAGTTAGGCCCACGCATTCCGGAGCCGACGATGTTGAGCATAGCCAGAACCCGAGTCTTCGAGCGGTCGATGATCCGCTGCTTGAAGTCCTCGAAGTTCCTCCATCCAGAACAACCCGCATCAACCACTGTCGTAACCCCAACCCGGAAGGTAAAGCCATCCGGCGGAACACTATTATCCCCGGCATAGGAGTCACGCTCCCCAGTGCCGCTATAGACATGAACATGGATATCGATCAGCCCCGGCGTGACATACAACCCGGTAGCATCCACCGTCTTCAGCGCATCAGCCGATGCGATGTGGGGCGCCACCTTCGCCACCTTACCATCCTTAATCCCCACATCCATAACGGCATCGATGTGATTTTTGTCATCGAGGACATGGCCACCCCGGAGCAGAAGATCATAGGCTGGGGTCTGTGCGAACGCGCTGCTCGCTACAAGCAGCGAGAGTGCAGCGCAGCAACTGGCAATATTTTTTTTACAGAACAAAAATGTCATCGGTCCCTCAATAAAGCGATGCTTTTAAGTGTACGGAAGCCGTAAGAACAATCAGGCTCGCGTTGCTTGCCATGTTGCGTTGCCGTACTCACCCATATTGACCGAACCGGAGATATGGGTATCTTCGACAGTGCCCTTGAAAGTCCAGGGAATGGTATTTCCTCCAACCTCCATGTTGCTGTGGAGCTCAATCTGATTAGCGTGAATCGTCCCTGTGAACTTCGCGTTGTATATCTCGCCGTCATGTATACCGGTGAGATCATTACCACTTTGTTCCAGAGTGAACTTCTGCTCGCCAAAGCCGCGGGGATATTGAATGGTGACAGCCCACGTTCCCTGAACCGACGCAGGCGCACCACTCGGAATCACGGGATTCTCATAGTGGCCAGGTTTCGTGAGCGCTTCATAAATAGCGTTCGCAATAATGCGATCCTCTCCTGGATCCATCATGTACGGCATGATGGTGACGGAACTGTTCATCACATCGGGGCGTGTACCTTTGCTTCCCCCGATAAGGATGCGAGGCGTCCCAGCATCAAGGTGAGCGACGAGTTCGGTGCCAGTGATCTTGAGTACGTTGGCATCCCAGTTGATGCGCAATTCGGGAGCTCGATTAGAGAGGTCTTCGGGCTCAAGATAATCGAAGCTGGTGGAAGGCAATGGTTTCAAACGCATCTCAATGTTCTTAAGCCAAGCTCTCCACTCTTGCTGTTCGGCATTGTGGTCACGCTTGTACCACTGCTGCACAGCGGCAAGTAGGCCCATAGCCTCTTCCTTGCTGCACTTGAGAGCGCGGCCGTAGCAATGATGCGGTGCTGCCTGGAAGTAAGCTGCCTTGCAGAGATCTTTTTGTCCGATGAGCATTCCTGATGACTGCGGCCCACGCATGCACTTGCCGCCGGAATAGCCGACAAGCGTCGCTCCGGCCGCGATATGGATGTTCGGAAAGATAGGTTCCTCTGCTGCGGCGTCGACGAAGACAGGGAGGTTCTTCTCCTTCGCGATCGAGCAGAGGTTCTTGATGCTGAGCGGTCCCTTCTCCGCGGCCGGACTGGAGAGGATGTAAACCATTGCGGTTCGGTCAGAGAGTTTGGAGCGGAACTCTTCTTCGGAGTCCACTTCAACGATCTCCGCGCCGACCATGCGCACACCGAAATCGTATGGATTGCGCGAATGCCTGGGAATGATGACCTGGTTGCGTTTCTTGATGTAGGGGAGTGCCTGACATTGTTCAACGTTAGTTCCGGCGATACATGCAATGGTGGCAAGACAAATGGCGGCCTCGCAGCCAGTCGTTGCGATACCCCATTCCGCGCCAGTGAGCTTGCCGAGTTGAGCGCCGATGCCGTCCATCATCTCGTCCAGGTGGACGAAATAGAACGAAGCATCATACATAGCCTGCTTTACCTGCGGCAGCGAGCGCGACCCGCTGATGATGGTGAAGGTGCCTCGTCCATTGATGATGGGCCGGACACCAATTCGAGTGAAGAGATTGTCAGAATCCGTGCCTTGTCTCTTGGGAAGAGGCGGTTTCGCTTGTGGGTCAGCAAACGTAGCCGCACTAACGGCAAGTGGCGAGACAGCTGTGGCTGCTCCAAGAGCTGAGAGCATTCCAGATTGCTTGAGTACTTCTCGCCGCGACAAGCGTGTATTGCGAAACAGGGACATGGGCTCGCCTTTATGTTGTAAATGCTATGTCGGTGGTGCCTATCTGTAGGACGTATGGGGCAGTTAGATGTAGGCGATGCAGTCGATTTCGACGAGCGAGTTGCCTGGGATGCCGCCTGCCGCTGCGATGGTCGTGCGGACAGGAGGTATCTTGCCCCAACGTCCCAGATAAACAGTGTTCATTTTGGCCCAGTCGTTGATGTCGTTGAGATAAACATTTACCTTGAGGACTTTTTCCATCGAGGAGCCAGCAGTTGCGAGGTTCTTTTCGAGCTCGTCCAAAACGTGCTTAGTGTGCTCTTCTATGCTGCCCTGGAAGTGCGCGCCAACACCGGCAAGGAAGACAAGATTGCCGAAGGAGATAACGCTGCTAAAGAGAGGAGTCTCACCACTCTTTGGGGCCGGGCCGTGAGATCTCTTCTCCAGTTTGCCGGAGACCTGTGCCTGCGCCGTTTGAGCAAGTGCTGCGCCACCGGTAACGGCTACGGCTGCCTTTGCTGCGTTCTTCAGAAGACCTCTTCTTGACTGCTCCATGCGTTGCTCCTTTTGGATAAAGTACGAATATTATGCGCCTCTGCGTAAGCGCCGCGCGCAGCCGCAACAATCTCAGTCTCGCCAGGCAACGACATCCACACCCCGACCGCCAAATGTATTTTGGTCAGACGGAATTCCTGGCTTGGTTACAGAACTAAGACGATTGTTAAATGCATTCTTTTTTGATGTCGAATCGTTTTTATGTATCAAGAGCACGTTCGGGATGGACCGTCATCCAACAAACCGCTCCAATCACGGCGAGCGCGGCAGCAATTGCGAACGACGTCGTCCAGCCGAAACGCTGTGCAACCCAGGGAGTCAGCGAAGCGGTTACGGCGCCTCCAATCTGGCCCCCCATATTCACCAGGCTAGAAAAGACGCCAGAGCTGCCTCCGGCGATATCAACCGATACGGACCAAAAGGAGCTTTGTGAGATATACAGCGCACCCGCACCACCGGCAAGAATGACGCCTGCCAGTTGTGGACTATGAACCTGTGACCCCAAAACAAGGAAGACAGCGGTAAGCAGAAGGGCAACCGATGCCAGACCACATCGACCCATACGGAGTCCATAGCGTTGCGTAATGCGGTCGCTGAGAACTCCTCCCACCAGACAGAAGACTGTCATCGAGAGAAAGGGAAGCATGGCATAGCGTGCGCTCGATTTGAGGTCGAAACCGCGCACCTGGGCCATGTAGAGGAAGAACCAGCTGAAAAAGATCCAGGCAATATAACCAAAACTGAAGTATCCGATCATGAGCGCCGGAAGGTCGCGGCGATGAAAGATCGCTCTCCAGGAAATGACAGGTTTTGCAGGGGAGCCACCGAAAGTGGCAGCTGCAGCCGCAGGACTAAACGACATGCCCTCATGGATCTCCCGCAGTTCTGCGGCCGAGACTCTGCTGTGCTCTTCCGGAGTATCACGCGCGGCAAACCACCATACAGCTCCAACCACCAGACCGATGGCAGCACTGAACCAGAAAGCCGCGCGCCATCCGTGATGCATGATGAGCCAGGTAAGCAGTGGAGGCGTCAAGCCGCTACCCGCACCTACCCCTGCGAAGATGAGGCCATTGATGAAGCCGCGCTCCTTCACGGGCACCCATCGCGCGACAAATTGATTCGCCGAAGGATAGACGACTGCTTCGCCCGCGCCGAGCGCAAATCGGACAGCGATCAACAAGATGACCGCATGCGAGATGCCCGTCGGTAGCAGCGCCGTCAATCCCGTTGCGATGCCCCACCATAAAACGCCAAGAGTAAGCATACGTCGCGGTCCAAATCGCGTTGCCAGCCATCCTGCTGGTAGCTGGAAGCCTGCATACCCAATCAGAAATGCACTGAAGATCCACCCTAGTCGTTGATTGCCTAGGCCGTACTCGCCGCTGATCTGCAAACCCGCGATGGAAATGTTGGTGCGATCGAGAAAAGCGACGGCACTAATGACGAAAAGCCATAAGGCGAGAAAGAACCGGACCCGGGTGGTACGTTCGACAGACATCTAATCTTGCTCCTTGAAACGAATCGCAGAAAGTGCCGGTGAATTGCAAACCTTTCCCATGGGCTGAGGCAGAGCAGAGACAGCTTTGCCCCAAGGAAAATCTTTTTGGATTGTGAAGCTAAAGACTAGTGTTGATCGATGAATCGAACGTTGTTTTTCGCGCAGGAAATTCGCAGTTTCCGGGATCATAATGATCTGAAGCTATCAATGACAAGGGCCTGAGTCACCTTTCGATCACGGTACGAGTGTTTAATTCATGGCCTAGATCGACTGACCTATCTTCTCGGGCAAGATCGGTACCATACTGCCAAGAGGAGACTATGACTGAAGGCGAAAACATTCGAGTTGGCCTGATCGGCTACGGCTACGCAGGAAAGACCTTCCACGCACCGTTCATCCAGTCGGTGGCGGGATTGCAACTAACGGTCGTTGGTACAAGCAGGCCCGATAGAGTACTGACCGATCTGAAGGGCGTTACAGTCTGTTCTGCCGAGGAGGCCGCTACTCATCCCAATGTTGATCTCGTTGTGATCGCTACTCCCAACGACAGCCACTTTCCACTTGCCTCAGCCGCTCTTCTCGCAGACAAACACGTCGTCATCGATAAGCCCTTTACAGTTACGCTTGCCGAGGCCCGTGCCCTCGTTTCGCTTGCCGAAAAGCAGCAAAGATTGCTCTCGGTCTTCCACAACCGGCGATGGGAGAGCGAATCTCTGGCGACGAAGGCCATTCTGGAGTCGGGTGCGCTCGGTGAAGTTGTTCACTTCGAAGCGCATATCGATCGGTTTCGTCCAGTGGTTCGTCGACGCTGGCGTGAGAACATCGGCCCCGGTGCAGGGCTATGGTTCGATCTCGGCCCGCATCTCATCGACGAAGCACTGCACATGTTCGGATTACCTCAAACGATCAATGCAAGTTTCGCACTGCAACGACGCGGCGGCGAGACAGACGATTGGGCCCACGTACAACTTAACTACGAGCGTCTTCGGGTCATCCTCCATGCCTCGCTACTCGCCTCCGGTGGTGTTGCTCGTACGGTGATACATGGCACGCGCGCAAGCTGGGCAAAGCATGGAGCGGATGTCCAGGAAAAGCAACTCGTTGCGGGGATTCGTCCTAACTCAGTTGGCTTTGGCGTCGATCCCAACCCGGGCATCCTCTATGACGGCGCAACTGGAGAACAGACAGAGATACCCGCCCCCGTAGGCAATGAGTCCGCATACTACATCGGTATTCGCGAAGCAGTGCTCGGCCGACAACCCAACCCTGTTCCGCCCGAAGAAGCCCTGGCTGTCATGGCCGTCCTTGAGAGATCGTTTGAAGCGGGAGCCAAAGGACAGGTTCTTTCCCTTCAACTAACCGATCAGGAACGGGCTACATTCCAGCGGTCGAAACAGAATCGTAGCGGATACTAGAGCGACAACCATAAATGCATAAGGGATGAAGCCTTGGCTTCATCCCTTATGAAAGTCTCAGTTTCAAAATGCCCCGCATCGAATAACGACGCAGGGCATTTGTGTTATTACAGCTTGCCAAGCTCGATCAATCGAACGCTGGCGATGGCTTCAACCTTTCGCAGCGCTTCAACAGCGGTGTTTGCCGCAGTCGCGTTAGGAACGTCGATCTGTACTACGGCAAGAGCCTGCCCTTGCGGAACACGCTGCGAGCGGATGGAACGTCCGAGAGCAAAGTTCGCGATATTGACAGAGTGTTCGCCAAGAATAGTTCCAATGCGTCCAACCACGCCAGGAACGTCATGGTTGCGAATGGAGACAAGGGTTCCGTTGAGAGGAGCTTCAATGTCGATGCCATCATAAGTCAGCAGCCGAGGCGAGCTACCGTGCAGGACCGTAGCGGAAGCGCTCGCATCACCATCGGAGGAGTGCAGAACCAGCTTGAGGACAGAACCTGCGCCGCCCGTGCTGAACTCCTTCTTGTCCTCCTGGATGCGAATACCGCGTTCCTGCGCAATCGCCGCTGCATTGATGCGATTGACCGCCTCCGAGTCCGCAAAGATGCCAGCGATTGCTGCATTACGAATAAGATCTGTCTTTCCGGAAGCGATGCGACCGGTGTAGGTAATCTGAATGTTCTCGAGGTTACCGGGAGTGGCATGCGAGAGAAACGCGCCGAGCCGCTCGGCCATCTCGATATAAGGGGCAACCTCGATGTACTCCTCGTGCGAAAGGCTCGGAAGATTAACCGCATTTTGCACGACGCCAAGCTTGAGGTAATCGCGCACCTGCATCGCGAGCTGGATGCCGATGGCCTCTTGAGCTTCGTCGGTCGCGCCTGCGATATGCGGCGAAAGAATGACGTTATCGAGATTATGAAAGACCGATTCCTTGAGCGGCTCCTGATGGAAGACATCAAGCGCAGCCCCTGCAACCTTGCCCGATTTGAGAGCTTCCGCGAGAGCTTCTTCGACGATAAGCTCACCGCGAGCGCAATTCACAATGCGGATGCCCTTCTTCATGATGGCTAGCGAGGTGGCATTGATGAGCCCTTCTGTCTGTGTAGTGAGGCCGACATGAAGTGTGAGGTAGTCGGACTCTTTGAATATCTCGTCGATGGGAACAAGCGTGACGTTGTTCTCGCGGGCAATGACAGGCGCGATAAAGGGGTCGTAACCGATCAGTTCCATACCGAAGGCACGTGCGCGACGGGCAACCTCAAGACCGATGCGGCCAAGGCCGACGATGCCCAGGGTCTTGCCGCGAAGCTCCTGTCCCTGGAGAGATTTCTTGTCCCACTTGCCGGCATGCATAGTGGCGTTCGCGCGCGGAATCGAGCGGCCCATCGAAATCATCAGCCCCAGCGTCAACTCGGCGACGGCGACGGCATTGGCTCCGGGTGTATTCATAACCACGATGCCCTGGCGGGTAGCCGCATCGGTATCGATGTTATCAACGCCCACGCCTGCTCGGCCGATGACACGGAGCTTGGGTGCGGAGGCAAGGAGCGCGGCATCAGCCTGAACGGCGGAGCGGACGACGAGAGCGTCGGCGTCTGCAAGTTCGGCTGCAAGGCCGTTCTTGATCTGGTCGGGCGTGACAACATTCCAGCCAGGCTCCTGCTGGAAGACGGCAAGGGTGGCGGGCGAGACTTTTTCAGCGAGGACGATCTTCATAGTTATCAAAACCTCAGGTCGTGCAGAGTGGAATCGGGTTAGCGAAAGCAGTGAGGGACGAATGAACTTAGATTATCGGTTATTGGGCCGGAAGATTCCCGGATGCCCAGGCCACAACACTCCTGATCCACCATCCAAAGACCAAGAACAGGAAAGCGTTGATCGAAGATGGCCTCAGGTGCAAGGGCCTGGTAAATCTGAGGGCCGTTGTAGGGGCCGCCGGTGAAGGCAACCGTAGTGTTATCACGCACGAAGGTGATATTTGCACCTTCGCGCGAATAAATAGGCTTGCGGACATAGCTGCACAGGTTGTGTGGGCCGTCGAAGTGGGCTTCGAGAAGAAGCTCGTGATCGGGATAAAGCTGCCACAGGATCGGCAGGATGCCTTTGTTAGAGAGCAGCATCTTCCAGATCGGTTCGATCCACCGCGTGCTCTGGTAGGTTTCGATGGTGTGTATGCCGAACTCCTCCTGCACCATCGCCTCCCACGGGTAGAGTTTGAAGATCGAAAACATATGCTTTTCATCAGGATCGACAAAAGCCTGTTGCTCGTCGTTCCAGCCAATCTCTTCCATGAACATCTGCAGCGTCTGTAGACCGGCCTGCTGCGCGGTGTCGCGGAGATAGACGAGCGTCAGCTGATCTTCGGCATTGTCGAGACCGGCAAAATAGATGGGCTTCGAAAGGTAGGGATCAATGTCCTTCCATTTGGCGATCAGCCTCTCATGAATCGAGTTGAATTGGTCGGCATTGGGGAACTGCTCTTCAAGCCAACTCCACTGGATGACCGCGGCTTCAAGAAGCGAGGTCGGTGTGTCAGCGTTGTACTCCAAAAGCTTTGGGGCATGGCCACTGGATGCACCGGCCCAACTCAGGTCGAAGCGCCCATAGAGAGCAGGAGGCTCGTTCTCCCATGCCCATTCAATCGCAGAAATCGCTCCGGCCGGAATATCGAGCTCGGCATAGCGTTTCTCTTTGATGACATGCTCTGCGGCACTAAGGCACATCTCCTGCAAGGTATTGCCGGTGGCTTCAAGGGTGTCGATCTCTGCCGCGCTGAATTCGTAGGCGGCAGACTCATCCCAGTAGGGTCGATCCATTCCTTCCGGAGAGTGGAAGGTCAGTCCGGCGGACTCTACCTTTTGCTGCCAGTTGTCTCTGGGAGTAAGAGAGATACGCTGCATTATTCGCCAGCTCCTTCGCCATGACTGCCGCCGGAGTAGGAGCCACCAAAACCTCCGCGTGTTGTAACCCCTGAGCGCGTTGCATAGCTGCGTCCAGCAGCCGGAGTGTAGCCGCCGCCGCCAACGACACTGCCAAGTCCATAGCCGCCCCATCCGCCGTAGTAATAGTGGTAGAGGGGGATGAGTGGGATAAGGCTACCGCCGCCTATAGGGCGTGGCTGTTGTTGCTGCGCCTGATTAGGCTGGTTGGCGCACAGGCTGTCATCGACGACGCGGTTCTGCTCGTCGACACAGCGCTGCATCTCCGGCTTACGGCAGCCCGCGAGAATGGCTAGGGCTGCCGAAGCAAGAAGAGGTGCAGCGACTTTAGTCGAGCGTTTCATCAGCGTTCTTTTGGTGACGCAGTTGTTATTTTGCGGCGCGCTCGGCATAAACCTTCTGGGCAGCGATAAGACCAGTGCCGAAGGCCGTGCCAGTTTGAGGAAGGAACTTCGCAAGGACCTGCTCCAGCGCGCCGATGATGGCGATGGTGTCCATGTAGTCGAAGAAGCCGATGTGAGCGATGCGGAAGAGGGAGCCCTTCATCTCGCCCTGGCCGTCTGTTACGATCGCAGCGAACTGCGACTTGAGGCCCTTGACGATGATGCCGGAGTCGGTGCCTTCGGGAGGCAGGATAGCCGTGGCAGCAGCAG
Source organism: uncultured Acidobacteriaceae bacterium (assembly GCA_963831665.1). GTDB lineage: Bacteria > Acidobacteriota > Terriglobia > Terriglobales > Acidobacteriaceae > Edaphobacter. Next base: position 748,724 of record CAWHRG010000002.1, read on the forward strand.
CCTCATAACCCGTGGGCGCAAAGAGCTTCAGCCCGAGTGCCGTAGCAGCAGCCCGCGTCATTGCAGCGCATGATTCGGCGTTATCGACAAGCTTCTTACGGCCTTCCGCGAGATTGCCATCGGCCTGTCCGGCGATGTAGTCCAGCGCCGCTCCAAGAGCAGCTATAAGCGCAACCGACGGCGTATAAGCAGACTCGCCCTTCGCTGCGTTCTTACGCTCCTTGCGCAGGTCAAAGTAATAGCGCGGATTGTAGGTTGCCTCCATGCGGTCCCAGGCACGCTGGCTTACGGCAAGGTAGCTCAGTCCTGGAGGCATCATGACAGCCTTCTGAGAGCCTCCGATGAGAACGTCAATACCCCATCCATCCATATCGAGGTGCGTGGTGCCAAGGCCGGTGATGGCATCAACGATGAGCAATGCTTCAGACTTCTCATCCTTGAGCAACTTCGCAATGCCTGCAATGTCATGGCGGACACCGGTAGAGGACTCGGTAGCCTGAACGAAGATCGCGCGGGTCTCAAGCTTCAGCGCGGCTTTGACCTGATCGATCGTGAACGTGCTGCCATAAGGAGCTTCGATAACATCGACGTGGCAACCGAATGCCTTGGTGAGCGAACTCCATCGTTCGCCAAACTTGCCAGCCGTGAGCACGAGAACGCGATCCCCAGGCGACGTGAGATTCGAAACAGAGGCTTCCATTGCCCCCGTGCCGGAGCTGGAGAGGATGATGACGTCGTTCTTTGTGCCGACGAAGTCCTTAAGCTGGCTAAGCACACGAGTGTAAAGTGCGCGGAATTCAGGGGTTCTGTGGTGGATGTCTGCTGCTGCCATTGCAAACTGGGCGGCGGGGAGAAGTGGCGTCGGGCCAGGGGTGAAGAGTCGCGTTTTGCGGATCATGCTTGCTATTGTATCGAGTTGTCGAACGCGCCGGGACAACCGGGATACATATAATCGAATGTTGACGATAGGAGACTAGTGAACGATGACGATCGGCGAAAAGATTCAAACGGATATTGTGACGGCCATGAAGGCTCGAGATGAGCACAAATTGACCACATTGCGGATGGTGAAATCGGCCCTGAAGAACAAGGAAATCGACAAGCGTGAGAAGTTAACCGATGCCGAAGAGACCCAGATCCTCACAACGCTGATCAAACAACGGAAGGAGTCTGTCGAGTCTTTTACCAAGGGCAACCGTCCGGAACTGGCCGAGAAGGAGCGTTTAGAGATCGGTTTAATCGAAGCATATCTGCCGCAGGCCGCAGGTGAGGACGAGATTCGTACAGTGGTTCAGGCTGCGATCGCTCAAATTGCAGAAAGCGGCAACAAGCCCACACCGAAGGACATGGGCACCGTAATGAAAGCAGTGCAGCAGCGTATTCAAGCCGGTGGTCTGCGGGCCGAGGGCAAGCTGGTAAGTGAACTTGTGAAAGCAGAACTTGCCAAATAATAGTGCCTGTCGGAATCCTGGCACTTGGTATATCTTTGCAGGGCTGTAGCAATGGGCCTGGCTTCTTATTCCTATTTGGATCAAAGAAAGCGAGATCGAATGGCGAACTTTAGTTATGGCGATGCTGGTTTAGCGCTCACGAAGAACTTCGAGGGGTGCGTTTTAACTGCCTATGCAGATCAGGGTGGCGTGTGGACGATCGGATATGGTCACACCGGGCCGGGAGTCCATGCCGGGCTGACAGTTACGCAGGATCAGGCGGATGCCTTTCTTGTGAGCGATATCGCTGGTTCTGTCGCTTGTGTGAATAAGTTGGTGACGGCGAATATTAACCAGAATCAGTTCGATGCGATAGTGGATTTTGTGTTCAATCTGGGGTGTGCGAGTTTGGCTCAATCGACGCTGCTGCGGTCTGTGAACGCTGGAGATTTTGCGGATGCGGCGACGCAGTTTTTGCGCTGGGACCATATCCGGGGCATTGTGGTTCCCGGTTTGACGCGCCGGCGGCAGGCAGAGTCAACCCTTTTCAATACTGCAATTTAGCGGGCGGATGACCAATTAAATTCTGTGCCTGCCATGATGGTGCGGCCTTGCAGGGGAACGCCCGGAATCTCCTGATAGCCTGTGTTGCTCAGGTTGAGCAGGCGCAGGTATGGGCGAAAATTTCCCGTGTTGCGAGCTAGTGAGAAATCCCATAGCGGATAGGCTGTTTTCTGCGTTTTTTGCAGGACAGCGAGCTGGTTTCGGATGGACAACTGGTGGAATTTCGCTGGTAGCGGGCCGCTCCAAACCAGCAGGGCGGACTGGGCGGCGTAGTTGAAGGTGTACTCCGAGATCAGGCCCGGGGGCGGAGAGCTTGCCTGAATGGCGGTATAGCTGAGCGCGAGCAGCTGCGAGGCCGGCAAGTGGACGCTCAGGGTCGTTTCAGCTCCGCTGTAGGCAAAGTTGGCTACGTTTGTGGCCTGCCAGGGTTTTGTGAGGTCGTATTTTGAGTAGTCGATGCCGTTTTTCTGCTGGAGGCGGAAGCCGGTGGCGGTGAGGGTGAGCCGTCCGTTGCCGGGGTTCCAGTCGGCTCCGCCTTCGTAACTCCACGAGGACTCGGGTTTGAGGTTTGGATTACCGATCGTCGTGGGGTCGGAGTAGTACAGGTCGACGTAGGTGGGAAGGCGGTAGCCGTGGCCTGCCGAGCCGCGCAGCCGAAGCGTGCTGGTGAGGGCATAGCCAGCGGCGATGCTGGGAGAGAAGACCGAATCTCCGCCGCTGAAAATCTGTTCACGGCCTCCGATGGAGAGCGAGAGCCGGTCCCTCACACGCTGAGTGAGGTTGGCATAGCCCGCGCCCTGATTACGAGCGTGGACGCCGAGGTTGGTGCTGTGGATGGAGTCGCCATTGGCCTCGAGGCCGTAGGAGAGAGTTCCGTTGCGGCCGACGGCGTCGGCGCGGCGCAGGGCGGACTGCCAGGCCGTGGTGACGTGGTTGTTGCGGTAGTAGTCGGGGTTATCGAGCAGAAGCACGAAGAGATCAGTGTGTCGCCGGTATGCGTAGCTGGCCGAAGTTCGCTGACCTAGCTGCTGCTGGAGGGCGGCGAACCAGCCCTTGGTACGTTCCCAGGAATCGTAGGGGCCGTAGAACTGATTGGCTCCGTAGGGCCGATCGCTGCCGGCGAGCAGGACGTTGGTCGTCCCGAGTTTCAGGAGATTGAGCCACGTCTCCGAGGCGAGCGCGTCGCTCGAATAGTTGCGGTCTGGCATGAACCCGTCGGAGGTATCACGGCTGGCGCTGATCTGCTCGGAGGCGGGCTTGGTCGCGTAGTCGGCACGGAGGTGTTGTTCCAGCGAACCGTAATTGCCAGCGCCAAATTTTCCCTCAAGACCAAGGTTGCGAGGCTGCTGAGTGATGAGATTTACCGCTCCTCCGATGGCGTCCGAGCCATAGAAGGTCGAACCCGAGCCATGCAGGACTTCGATGCGCGAGATGGCATCGAGGGGAACGGGGATATCGAGATTGAGATGGCCGGTCTCCGGATCGTTGATGTGCAGGCCATCCAGCAGGATCAGCGACTGCTCAAAGGTAGTGCCGCGAATAGAGAGATCGGCCTGAACACCGTTAGGGCTTCGCGCCTGCAGGTTGAGTGACGGGTCCTGGCGGAGATAGTCAGTGAAGTTGTTGAAGAGGATGGGCTGGTCACGCGTGTCTAGAGTCTCGACCGCGCGATAGGACTCAGACAAGGGGATTGGGGGAATGGTTGTCATGACCTCAACCGTCTGCTGAGTAACCGGAAGCGCAGGAGCAGTTTGTTGGGCAGAGGCCTGAAGACAGAGCAAAAACGGCAGCAGGAAAGATAGTTTGTGCAGGGAAGTCACCTAAACATGATCAACGCTGCGGTGGGTATTGTGGACTTAGTTTTGTCTCATCCTAAGTAGTTGACAAGGTAAACCATATAATGAACCTACGATGCGGATTGAGTCGTTTCTACAGCAGAGTCCTGTCTTTCAGGCCAGCCGAATTGCCCGGCGCATGGAGGCTTCTCTGAACGTGATTTTGCGCGATGAGGGCCTGACCTTTTTCGAGTCACTTGTGCTATCGGCGATCTTCTTTGAGAACAAGAGCGGCATCAAGCCCTCGGCGCTTGCGACGACCTTTCAGACGACGAGAGGTAATATAAGCCACTGCGTCTCGTCACTTGAAGCAAAAGGTTTGGTACGGCGAAGGATCGATCCGGATGACGCGAGGGCCTTTCAACTGGTGCTTCAGCCCGCAGGCAGAAAACGGGCAGTACGAGTGGTCGGAATTCTCGATCGTATGCAACGTCGGTTTGAGGAAACCGTGGGGATAGAAAGCCTTGCGGCGATGCTGGACCAGATGAGTGTCGTTGAACAATTGTGCTCACGTCTAGCCGAGGCTGCGGGCGAGGCTTCCTGAGCTTACAATCGCGGGTGACTGGAAAGGAGCCGGTATGCCGCCGACGATTGGAAATGGAAAGATTTGCTATCTCGAGATACCTGCGATCGATGTTGCACGCTCGGCCGATTTTTACGCGAGTGTCTTCGGATGGAAGATTCGTCAACGCGGTGATGGAGCAACGGCTTTTGATGATGCGGTCGGCGAGGTGAGCGGCGCATGGGTGCTGGGACGGCCGCCTTCCGCGCAGCCCGGACTTATGGTGTATGTGATGGTCGATAGCGTGGCCGCAACTGTCGATGCCGTCGTAGTGAATGGAGGCGAGATCGTGCAGCCGATTGGGGCAGACGCTCCCGAGATTACTGCGAGATTTCGCGATCCTGCAGGGAATGTGATTGGGCTGTATCAGGAGCCGGCGTGACCGCGAACATTGCTATACCAGAGCCAAACGCTGGACTGGAGCCGCCGGGTTAGGGGAAGCGACCTATGATTGCCAAAACGGTTTGGAAAAAGGAGATGGAGTTTGACGGCCTCTCCGAAAGCGGTCACACCGTCGTTTTCGACGCTGGAGCCGCGCACGCCAATGGTCCTTCGCCAATGGAGGCGGTACTACTGGCCCTTTGCTCCTGTACCTCGGTCGATGTGATCTCGATCCTGAACAAGAAACGCGAGCCTCTGACCAGCCTCACCGTATCGGCAACCGCCGAACAGTCCTCCGCCCCGCCTCGTGTCTTTACCAGGATCAAGCTGGTCTATCTGATCGGCGGCGCTGTCTCAAAGAAAGCTGCCGAAGCCGCAGTGTCACTCTCGAAGAACAAATACTGTTCAGTCTCGAAGATGTTGGAGAAAGCTGCCCAGATTGACTACACCATCGAATATTCCAACGACTCCAGCTAGTAGAGCAAGATCGCTTTCCATGTTTCAAGTGGTATAAGCGGAAAGCGTGAACGCCGTAACAAGTGAGTATTCCTCAGTCAAAAGGGGCAATCCCGAGTGAATGTGATCGCACGGCCGTGTCTGACTCTTGTGTGTTATCTGATGTTTAATTCCTGTCCTCACGCTGCGGCTCAACAGGCGACAGAGTCTCAAGGCACACCCTACAAAATTGAAGTAAATGTCAACAAAGTGTTGGTTCCGGTTGTCGTTCGCGATAAGCAGGGCCGCGCAGTGGGCGATCTGAAAAAAGAAGATTTTCAAGTCTTTGACAATAACAAGCTACAACTCGTCTCCGGATTCTCGGTTGAGAATCGCGCAACGACGGAAAGCAACTCCGAGGACGGTAAGCAGTCGCCAACTCCGGCGAATGCTGCGTTACGAACGTCGGCGATGCCAGAACGCTTCATCGTGTTTCTTTTCGATGACATGCATCTGAGTCCGGAAGACCTGGTACACGCCAAAAAGGGGGCTACACGGGTGCTAGGCGAGGCATTGGACAGTGCCTCGGACATGGCTGCCGTCGTCTCCACTTCCGGGCTAACCAACAGCGGCCTGACACGCGATCGCACCAAGTTGCAGGACGCGATTATGAGCCTGCAGCCGCGTGGTCTCTACCGACTTGATGATCGTGCATGCCCGAATGTCGACTACTACCAAGCCGACCTCATCGAGAATAAGCACAGTCCCGTGGCACTGGAATCGGCGACCCAGCAGGTGTTCAGCTGCCAACCCGGCCTGGATAGGCAACGCGATCAGGCGACGGCTGAGAGACTGGCGGATTCTGCTGCGATGCATGCTCAGATGGTTGGGCGGCAGGATGTTATGGCGACCTATTCTGCTATCCGAGAGTTCGTGAGCCGAATGGCCGCACTGCCGGGACAACGCACACTGATCCTGATTTCGCCTGGCTTCCTCACGCTTGACTCGGAGACGTTTACCGCGGAATCGCAGATTGTGGATATGGCGGCAAAATCGAACGTGACCATCAGTGCCCTTGATGCGCGCGGCTTGTACACGACAGAGATCACAGCCAGTGAACGCAGCCCGGCTATGGCTGGAGGGAGCCTTCAAACAAATACTGAATACCACCGTAGTTCCATGACGCTCGCTGAAAACGTGATGGCTGAACTTGCCGACGGAACCGGGGGCAGGTTTTTTCACAACAGCAACGATTTGGATGCGGGATTCAAAAGCCTGGCGGAGGCGCCAGAGTATTTATACTTGCTCGAATTTTCACTCGACAGCATGAAATCAGACGGTTCCTATCACCGTTTGAAAGTGAAAGTGGATCGGGACAATTTGCAACTACAGGCGCGTCGCGGTTACTTTGCGCCCAAGCCGAAGAAAAGCAAGAAATAGAAGTTTACTCGCGGATTGGACTGTATTAGGAGCCGAGCGATCCCGAAGCAGGCGTCATAGCAAAAGTGCAACTAGCCGTTTGCTAATTTGACCCTTCTTTCGGTTTCCGGTGATCAACGATCTTGTATCCATCAGGGGTCTCAAAGAGCCGTGGATCGGGTTCGGAGGTGGTTAGTTCTTTCACCTCGAAGGATTGCCGTCCATTCTGCGGATCGTCGATCTTTGAAATAAGGTTGAACCCAAGTTCAGAGGAGTACCAGAACTCCCGCGTGGTCACCATGGGCTGATCGTTTCCGAAGACGCCGGGATTGATTGTGAGGGTTTCGCGATATCCCGTCGTATTAACGCCGTTCGAATTGCTAAGGCCTAGCTCCTCATGCTGACGAAACCCTTTTCCATCTGGTAATGGGCCAGTCGTGCCGATAGTCGGCTTGTAGACCGCGTCTGGCGTAAATCTATAGGGCAGAATCTCGCAGACCTTTTCCTGAACGCCGCAGTTCAACCAGGTATGTTGCGTTGGATCAGTAATTTGAAATACGTCCATGCGCGACTCTATCTTGCTTCCCTTCGGAACCAGGATCCAGCGTTCCTGGTAGATTCGTCCTTTTCCATCCCGCACGATGTGTCTTTGGTTTGTGAGGGTGAAGGTGCCGCCATTTCCCAGTGGACGCGACCATTCCGTAACCAGTGTGAGGCTGAAGGGAGCATTCGCTTTAGGCGGGACGAAGATGCTTTCCATTCTTCCGCTGGTCCCGCCATCTGCAATCTGAATGACCGGAGGCTGCGGTTTGCTGTCACTCTGAGCCAGCACATACAAAGAGACGGCCAACAGAATCAATAGGAGCAGCCTCATGCGCACACGCATACCGAACCCTCCGCAATTGGCAAACAGCATAAGTCAGCGATTCCATATTTGCCTAATCGATTCTTTGAATTTAACCAGCTTCACTCACGGATGAGAGGTCCATGTCGCTGGAAACAGCGACATGGATTCCATCGACATTTGGGCTAGCGAGAGAGGAGCTTTCGGTGGGCTGCCCCGATGAGGGCGAGCGATCCCGAAGCAAGCAGCACAATGCTGGAAGGCTCTGGTGCTGGTGATGTGCTGGGGTCGTCCTTGATGACAAGCTTGTATTTGGAGCCGTCAATATCGTCGGTGAGTTTGAAGGTCCCAAGCAGAAATGTGGGTGAATCGTTGGTTCCTGAGAAGAGCTGATCGCCGTCGAAGATAAGGTTGCTGGATTGGACTGCGAACCCGCCCTGAGAGCTCGTGTCGTAGAAGGTCAACGTGAAACCGGGCTGGGCGACTCCGTCATCCGTAACGGTGACGCCGTTGACGATAAAGCCGAAGGAAATCGGCGTAACCGTGGGGCTTGAGTCGATAGAAAAGGTGTAGGTATCGCCGTCACCGGTAAGTTTGAAGGTGTCGGCTTTGGCCGTGGCAACGGTTGCGGCAATGGCTAGCAGGCAGAGAGCTTTGGCGAGTACTCGCATACGGGTGAGAGCCCTTTCGAAGTGTGCTTCGTTGAGGTGAACTGTATGGAGATTGTTCGGAACCGCGATTGAAGTCAACGGGAACGGGCGTTCCACGCGCACTGCAAGCATTTGCAGAAAGCCGCGAAGCCTCAGTAGACAAAGGGCTTAGAGCGTAGGCCTGAGGTTGGCCCCGTGTGACGATTTACAGACATTTGATCTTTGAGTGCAGACGCGATGTCGAGTGTTCTTCGTGCTGTAACGTTCGCAGATGTGTGAGCAATATCCTCATCGCATTTTGATTTCGCTAGGATGCGTTGCTTACTCGCGGATGATCTTGACGAAGACGCCATCAGGCAGCGTGGCGTTGCCGAGAATGTGGACGACGCCGTTCCGGGTGAAGCCACGGAGCATGGCATCGGCTTTGGCGTAGGGGTTTGGCGGCGCTTCGGACTGCGTCGGGTAGGGCGTGGCCTTAAGTGGCGGAGGAGCAGGCTGGCCGGGGGCCGGAGAGCGTTTCATGCCACGGTCCATGGCCTCGTTGGCGAGGCGGTCGGCATCTTTGTTTTTGTGGCGAAGGGCGTGCGAGATCTCGAAGGCTTCGAGCTTGGCGATGCGGTTCTTTGCCTCCTGCCAGAGCGGCTTCAGGTCGGGCGAGTTGACCTTGTATTTGCCCTGAATCTGTTTGACCATCAGCTCGGAGTCGGAGACGACGCGGAGGCGGCGATGACCGTGATCGAGCGCGTACTGCAGGCAGCCGAGCAGGCCGGAGTATTCGGCGTAGTTATTGGTGCGGATGCCGAGGAACTCGCTTAGTTCGGCGAGGACCATTCCCTGGTCGTCCTGAATGAGTGCTCCGTAGCCGGATGGGCCGGGGTTGCCGCGGGCTCCGCCGTCGCAGTGAGCGTTGATCCAGCCTCCGTTCTGCGGCTTGGGGCGGGCGGGGGCTTCGGCGAAGAGGTCGGGCGTGGCGGAACGGTGGGGCATCTGCTGAGTTTACCGGAAGGAAGACGGGGGCCGAATTCGGCTATCTGGTTTCAACGGCACATTGGCCTGCTTACCTTTGCGATTTAGCTGGGTCTATTGGAGTGTTATCGATTTCCTGACCTCCGGAGTCAGTTGGAATGAGCGTTGAAGCGTTAGGCATGGATCTTGGCGGCGAACTGTCTTCTCCGCTTTCTTTGGGGCCCCGCGGGCGTCGTCCTAGCCCCTTTGCACTCGGGATCAGTCGTCCAGCGGTAGAATCATTGCCAGCGATGGCAAAGGTAGCTACCCAACCCGGCACCAGGAATGGTGGAAAGCTGACGCAGGCGCAGTTGGAAGCCCGCGCTCAACAGCGGATCGAGGACGATGAGCTGATTCGCGAGGCCCAGAAGGGGCAGCGAGAAGCCTTCGATGCCTTGGTACGGCGGTATGACCAGTCTGTGCTTCGGCTGGCGCTGCATATGCTGGGCAGCGAGCAGGACGCCCAGGATGTGCACCAGGAGGCCTTTATCAAGGCTTACCGCCACCTGGGGAACTTCCGGTTCGAGTGCAGCTTTTACACATGGCTGTATCGAATTGTGACAAACCTTTGCCTCGACCAGTTGCGTCGGCGCAAAAGCCGCAGGGAAGATCCGGCGACGGTGCTGGATGCCAGCGGCGACGAAATGGATTTGATGGCGAACATCACCGATGACCGCGCAATGGCAAACCCGGCAAGGGAGCTGGATCGCAAGGTGATGAGCCAAAAGATTGCCGAGGCGCTGGATAAGTTGACGCCTCGGGAACGAACGGTGTTCGAGTTGAAGCATTACCAGGGGCTGAAGCTGCGCACGATCGGCGAGATGTTGAATACAACCGAGGAAACGGCGAAGAATACGCTGTTCCGGGCCACGCGAAAGCTGCGGGCCAATCTGGCGGGGTTGAAGGCTTAGAGCAGGGAAAAAGTATGTGTGGTGCTGAATTTGATTTTGAGACGGGCGACTTCATAGACCCGAATGCAAGCAAAATTTTGAGGCTGGTTGAGGTAGTGCAATGAAGTGCGAATTGGTAAAAGAAAATATCATTCTGGCGAACTACGGTGAGCTGCCTGATGAGTTCGCAGGAACTCTGGAGCAGCACCTGGAGTCGTGCGAGGAATGCCGCCGCGAGTGGGATGAGATGCGAGTCCTGGAGGAGCAGCTCGCGCTGCTTCCTGTAGTAGAACCTTCGCCGAATCTTCTGGCCCAGTCGCGAATGCGATTGGACGACGCGCTGGATTTGATCCCGCCGGGCGGATTTTTTACTCGGTTGAGATCTAACTTCTTTACGTGGGTAGGGCATGTACAGAGCGCCCCGGCGTTGGCGACGCTGCTCGTAGGAGTTGGATTCATCGGGGGCAACGTTACCTATCGCTATCAAGTAAAGCATGAGCCAAAACAGACTACGGTGCGGCTAAGCAATCCAACCGAAGGTGCTGTGGCGAATGTAACTGGAATCGTGCAGACGCCGAACTCCGAGATGGTGCAGGTAAAGTACAACCGCATGGTTCCGGAGTCGATGGAAGGCTCGCTCGATTCTCCTGCGATTCGCGAACTGTTGCTGACGGGTTCTCATTCAGCCACCGATAGCAATGTTCGGGCGAGCTCGGTTTCGCTGCTGGCTGATGAATGCAGGGCAGGACATGCATGCCTTGGCGGAGCCGATCCGAAGGGAATCCGGAACCAACTGCTGGTGTCGATGCTGTACGACGAAGATGCAGACGTGCGATTGACGGCCTTGCAGGGCCTGCAGCGATATGTGGGACAGGACCCGCGGGTAAGGGATGCAATCGCCGAGGCGCTGTCGCGTGATCCTAGCGCGGATGTTCGCAAGCAGGCTATAGCGACACTGGCTCCCGTGAAGACCGACTCGACGGTTCGGCAGGTGCTGCGGACAGTTTCGACGCAGGACGTGAATCCATACATCCGTACGGCTTCGTACAACGCGCTGCAGGATGCGGCGGATATTCAGTAGGGGCGGCCGATGAGAGCAATAGCGAGAAATTACCGTAGATACTTCGGGATTCTGGCTTTCGTGGCGACACTGGCCCTACCTGTGTTTGCATTTCATCACTCCGGCGGCAACCCGTCGGGCAAAGGCTATCTCGGCATCGAGATGCGGGATGTCAGCGAAGATCAGGTCGCTGTGTTGAAGCTGAAAGAGGCGCGTGGAGCCGAGGTCGTGAACGTAGATCACGACGGGCCGGCGTGCAAGGCGGGCCTTCAGGTTCATGATGTCATCGTGCAGATGAACGGACAGGCCATCGATGGCATCGATCAGTTACGGCGGATGCTCCGTGAGCTGCCGGTAGGTAGTCTCGTAGTCTTTGTGATCAGCCGGGATGGCCAGCAGTCATCAATATCGACGCAGTTGGCGAACCGCGATACCGTGGAGCGCGAGGCCTGGGAGCAGCGATATAAAGTTCCCGAACCAGAGGCTCCTTCTTCGAGCTACGTCCCGCGTGGAAGCGGATTCTTGAGTTCGTCGACGGCAACCGGCGCTACCAAGGGGCAGAGAAATTTTCTTGGCTTGATGCCGATGCTTGTCAGCTCGTCGTTTACAGGTGCCAAACTCGAAGTGATGGGGCCGCAACTGGCTGAGTTCTTTGGAGCGCAGGGAAGTGCAGGACTGCTGGTGCGTAGCGTGGATGCAAATAGTCCAGCTTCAGCGGCGGGGCTACGCGCTGGCGACGTCGTCGTGAAGGTGAACTCAGTCTCAGTGGCGAGTGGAAGCGACTGGTCAAAGACCATCCATGAGAACCGGGGCAGACCAGTGCCCGTGGTGGTGTTGCGCGACAAGAAAGAACAGACGCTAACCTTAACGCCGGACACCAAGAAACGTTCGAGCGTAGATGCAGGAATCGGCCTTGAAGAGTTCTTCGGCAGCGGCGAGCAGGCAGAGCGTACGCGGGAGACGCTGGCTGAGCTGCAGCCGCTCTTCGATAAGATGGCCGCCGAGGCCCGCCGACGCATGGAAGCGATCCGCTACTCGCCAGAGACAGCGGAAACAATGGCTCGATTGCAGACATTTGAGGCAAACCCGGACCAGCTGATGCAGTTGGAAACAGCCCGCAGGCAGGTAGATGCAGCCGCCGATGCAGCCCGGCGAGCAGCCGAATCGCCCGAGTTTCGGCAACGCATGAATTGATACAACGCAGGTTCACGGCAAGCCAATGGCGGCCTTCGGGTCGCCGTTTCTATATACTTGAAAGTGATATGTCTTCAGCTTCTACTACTGCAACCGCCAGCCGTCCGATGAGTGCAAAACGCCGCTGGAAGGCGGTGACACGCAAGGTGCGCGAACTGGCGTCCATTGGCTCGGCGCTGGCATCGACAGGCCACCCGTACATGGCGCATATTGTGCCCATGCGGCGGTGCAATCTGGCTTGTACCTACTGCAACGAGTTCGACGACGTCTCCGATCCCGTGCCGCTGGATGAGATGCTGCGTCGCATCGACGACCTTGGCCGTCTCGGCACCTCTGTCATTACGATCTCGGGCGGTGAGCCGCTGCTGCACCCCGACCTCGACCAGATCATCGCGCGAATTCGCAAAACAGGCGCCATCGCCGGCATGATCACCAACGGCTATTTGCTGATGCCGGACCGAATCCAGCGACTGAATAAAGCCGGCCTCGATCACATGCAGATCTCGATCGACAACGTCATGCCCGACGCAGTCTCGAAGAAGAGTTTGAAGGTGCTCGACAAGAAGCTGCAAATGCTCGCCGAGCACGCGGACTTTCACGTCAACATCAACTCCGTTGTTGGCGGCGGCATCGCCAATCCGCAGGATGCCCTGACCGTAAGCGAGCGCGCTCTCGCACTGGGCTTTAGTTCAACCATCGGAATCATTCACGACGGCAGCGGTCAATTGAAACCACTTGGCGAAGCCGAGCGTAGCGTCTGGGACAAGGTGCGCCAGCTCACCCGTCGCAGTTACTCCCGCTTCAACCACTTTCAGGAAGCCATCGCCAACGGAAAGACGAACGACTGGCGTTGTCGCGCGGGCGGACGCTATCTCTACATCTGCGAGTTTGGCCTCGTGCACTATTGCAGCCAGCAGCGTGGCTATCCAGGAGTTCCGCTCTCGGGCTATCAGACCGCAGACGTGAAGCGCGAATTCCTTACCGAGAAGAGCTGCGCACCCAGTTGCACCATCAGCTGCGTGCATCAGGTGAGCTACATCGACCACTGGCGCGCTCCGCAAAACACATCCGTAACGCCCGGTTCCTCGCATGGATCGGCCTCGGAGCTGGTGCAGATTCGCTGAGGTTTCACCACAACTTGCAGAGGGCAGATCACGTCTAACCGGGGCTTCGTAAGGAGATTGATCGGATGAAGAGAGAGTTTCTCATCGCTGCAAGCGCCCTGGTTCTGACTGTCGCCTCGGCTCACGCCCAGATGCATTGGAACAACCCGCTTACTCCTCCTCCTCCCTTACGACGTGAACCCATACCACCGCCTCCTGTTCCCAATCACAACTGGGCCTGGCGTGGAGGGCATTATCGTTGGGTCGGCGGCAGGTATCGCTGGACCCCCGGCCTGTATATGCAGCCGCTCCGTCCGGGAGCCCGATGGCACAACGGCGAATGGCGCAAAACTCCGCGTGGCTATGTCTGGTTCGAAGGCCGCTGGGAGTAATCCTTTGGCCGTAGCGGGCGTCTCCGGCGACCGGCACGCTATCATCTACGAATGACAGCTGAAGACCTCGCAAAAAATATCAAAGTCCTCATCTTCGACGTAGACGGCGTCCTCACCGACGGCCAGATCTTCGTCATCCCGGGCCCCGACGGGAAGGGAATTGAAGCCAAAGGCTTCGCCGCACACGATGGTCTCGGCATCAGCCTTGGTCGCCTCGGCGGCCTCCGCATCGGCATCATCACCAAGCGCAACTCGCAGACGGTAGCCATCCGCGCCCGCGACCTCAAGCTCGAGTTCGTCTACCAGGGCCAGGCCCACAAGATGAACGCAATCGACGATATTCTCGCAAAGACCGGCTACACCATCGACCAGCTCGCCTACGTGGGCGACGACATCATCGACCTCCCCGTCATGCGCGCAGTGCGGCCTGGCCATCGCCACAGCCAACGCCCGCCAGCAGGTGAAGGATGTAGCCCACTACATCACACCCAACCCCGGTGGCCAGGGCGGCGGTCGCGACGCCATCGACTTCATTCTCACTGCACAGGGTTCGCTCGAGCGAGTCATCGAGCAGTACCTCGACGAGAGCAACTCCGCCGCCGCGACTGCCGATGTCGGTATGGGCAACATGTAGAAGAGCCGGCAAGTCAGCAAGTTAGCAAGACCAGCGCATTGAAATAGCTGACTCGCTACCCAGCTGACTCGCTGACTCGCTACCACAGCGAACAAAGAACGAAAAGTTTCGCGTTACAATCAGCACCATGCCGCTGGAAATCCCCACCTCGCTAGCCTGGGCGCACCCCGTCACGGCCGAGTGGTTCCTCAACAAATTCGGCAGCCCCACCGAGCCGCAGGAACAAGGCTGGCCCAGCATTCTCGCAGGCGACGCAACGCTGATCTCCGCACCAACAGGAAGCGGCAAAACTCTCTCAGCCTTCCTTGTCTGCATCGATCAACTTCTGCGACAAGCCATCTCGGGTCAATTAGCGCCTTGCACGCAGGTCGTCTACGTCAGCCCGCTCAAAGCACTCTCGAACGACATCCAGAAAAACCTCGACGGCCCACTGGCCGAGATCCAGCGCCTCGCTGTTGAACGCGGCTATCTCTGCCCCGAGATTCGCACCGGCGTCCGCACCGGCGACACGCTCTCGAAAGAACGCGCCGCCATGCTTCGAAATCCGCCCCACATCCTCGTCACCACGCCGGAGTCGCTCTACATCCTGCTCACCGCGGGCAAATCGCGCGAAAATCTTCGCCGCGTCCGCACCATCATCGTCGACGAAATCCACGCCGTAGCCGACGACAAGCGCGGAGCCCACCTCGCCCTCTCGCTCGAACGCCTCGACGCACTCGTCACCGGCGCAAACCGCCTCTCTCCCGGAACCTTTCTCGCTGGCTTCGCCACACCACCGCAGCGAATCGGCCTCTCGGCCACACAAAATCCCATCGAACTTGTAGCCAGCTTTCTCAGCGGAGTTCATGAAGATCGCAAACCCGCCACCATCATCCGGGTAGGCCAGCGCCGCGAGCTCGACATCGCCATCGAAGTCCCCAGCGACGAGCTAAGCTCCGTCACCAACAACGGCATGTGGGAAGAGATCTTCGACAAACTCGCCGCCCACGCGCAGAATCATCGCTCCACGCTGGTCTTCGTCAACACCAGGAGGCTCGTCGAAAAGATAGCCTTCGTCGCTAGCCGAACGCCTCGGCTCCGAACATGTCGCCGCACACCATGGCTCACTCTCCCGCGCACTCCGTCTCGACGCCGAGCAGCGCTTAAAGAACGGCGAGATCAAAATCCTCATCGCTACTGCATCGCTCGAACTCGGCATCGACATCGGCGACATCGACCTCGTCTGTCAGATCAGCACAACGCGCGCCATAGCCGTAGCCATGCAGCGCGTAGGCCGTGCAGGTCACTGGCGCGGAGCCATCCCCAAAGGCCGCCTCTTCGCCACCACACGCGACGACCTCCTAGAGCAAGCAGCCCTCATCCGCAAAATGCGCGCCGGAGAACTCGATCGACTCGAAATTCCCGAGCAGCCAACCGACGTCCTGATGCAGCAGATCGTAGCCTGCTGCGGGGCCGAGCCGTGGGAAGAAGACACGCTCTTCAACACTCTCCGCCGAGCCTATCCTTATCGCGAACTAACCCGCACCCAGTTCAACGATCTCTTAGCGCTTCTAAGCGAAGGCATCGAATCCAGCCGTGGCCGCTACGGTGCTTATCTTCTTCGCGACGGCGTCCACCATCAGCTTCACCCGCGCCGCGGAGCACGCATGATCGCCATCTCCAACGGCGGCGCCATCCCCGAAACAAATCTCTACAGCGTAATCCTCCAACCGGAAGGCGTACAAATCGCCACGCTCGACGAGCACTTCGCGGTCGACTCCAGCCCCGGCGACGTAGTGCTTCTCGGCAACAGCAGCTGGCGCATTCAGCGCATCGAAGCCGCTGGTCGCGTCCTCGTCGAAGACGCCCACGGCGCACCGCCCAGCCTGCCATTCTGGGAGGGCGAAGCCCCGCAACGCACCGCGATTCTCTCCGACGGTGTAGGCGAACTCCGCGAACAGATCTCCGCCCGCACACCCAACGTCACGCCAGGCTACATCTCTCCAGCGCAACCCGAGGTAGCCGTCACAACCGCGTGGCTCATGGATCAATGCGGCGTCTGCTCCAGCGGAGCCCATCAACTCATTGCCTACATCGTCACCGGCCGAGCCGTTCTCGGGGCAGTTCCGAGCAAATCCACCATCATCGCCGAGCGCTTCTTCGACGACGGTGGTGGCATGCAGCTCATCCTTCACGCCCCCTTTGGCGGTCGCATCAACAAAGCCTTCGGCCTCGCCCTCCGCAAACGTTTTTGCCGAGGCTTCAACTTCGAGTTACAAGCCGCCGCCACCGACAACGGCATCAACATCTCGCTCGCCGAACAGCACAGCTTCCCCCTCAGCGATGTCTTCCAGTTCCTCACTGAGAACACCGCTAAAGAACTACTGGAACAAGCCGCCATCGCCTCGCCCATCTTCAAAACCCGTTGGCGCTGGGCCGCAAAC
The DNA here is from genome assembly GCA_963831665.1 of uncultured Acidobacteriaceae bacterium. GTDB lineage: Bacteria > Acidobacteriota > Terriglobia > Terriglobales > Acidobacteriaceae > Edaphobacter. Next base: position 765,545 of record CAWHRG010000002.1, read on the forward strand.
CGCAGTCTGCAACTCCTGCGCTTCTCCAAGGGAAAGCGTGTCGCCCCACAGATTCAGCGGACCCGCTCGGACGACCTCATGGCCAGCGTCTTTCCGCAGGCCGCTGCCTGCTTCGAGACACTCGTTGGCGACATCCAGATCCCGAACCATCCACTCGTCGACGAGGTTATGAAAGACGTCCTGCAGGAGGCGATGGACCTCGAAGGCCTGATCGAAGTCCTCCGAGGAATCAAGGATGGAACCATCCGCTGCCTCGCCGTCGATACACCTGTCCCATCGCAGTTCGCGCACGAACTTCTCAACGCCAACCCCTATGCCTATCTCGACGAAGCAGGCCTTGAAGAACGACGCGCCCGCGCCACCTCTCTTGGTCGTGCTCTCCCCGCCAGCGTTCTCGAAGAAGCGGGCAAGCTGGATCAGACTGCCATCGACGCGATTCGCCGCGAGTGCTGGCCCGATATCCGCGACGAGCACGAGCTTCACGATCTCCTGCACAGCCTCATCGTGCTCCCACTATCGTTCATCGACACCGAAGAAGCCCGCCACTGGCCAACCTTCTACGAACGCCTCAGCCACACAGGCCGTGCCCAAGCTATCGACTGCGCTGGAGCTCCCATACTGGATCGCCACCGAACGCCTTCCCCACATCAACGCTCTATACCCTTCTCCCAAAGATGTCGTCATCCTGAGCGAAGCGAAGGATCCCTGTATTTTTTTCGCAGAGCCACCAACATCAACCCAAATAGCAACAGTAGAAGTCACAAAAGAAGCCGCAATAAAGCTATGCGTTCAAGGATGGTTACAAATCCTCGGACCCACCACCGCCCGACTCCTTCGCCAACGGTCTCAACCTCGACCCATCCTCAATCTTCCAGGCCTTCCTCGCAATGGAGATGCAAGGCCTCCTCATGCGCGGAGCCTTCGAGTACCCCGCAGCCACGGAAGACCACGACATCGAGTGGTGCGAGCGCCGCATTCTCCAGCGCATCCACCGCCGCACTATGAGTACGCTGCGCAAGCAAATCGAGGCCGTCTCACCCGCGGTCTACATGCGTTGGCTACTCCAGTGGCAGCATCTCGCCCCGCAGACTCAGCTCTCCGGCGAAGAAGGCGTCCTCAAAGCCCTGCATCAACTCGAAGGCTTCGAAGCCCCCGCAATCGAGTGGGAACGCACACTGCTCCCCACCCGCGTAGCCAACTACGATCCCCGCTGGCTCGACGCCCTCTGCCTCTCCGGAGCCGTAGGCTGGGGCCGCATCTCCCCGCATCCAGCATGGTCCGCCGGCGACGGCGCTGCTCCCCGCCGCGTCATCCCCACCAACGCCGCCCCCATCACCTTCTACGTTCGCGAGACCGCCGACTGGCTCCCCCACGCTCTCTCGCAACAATGTGTCGAAGAAGCAAAGCTGCAACTGGCGCTAAGCCCCGCCGCTTTACAGGTACGAGCACTCCTCCAACAGCGCGGCGCCTGCTTCTCCAACGACATACAGCGCATCCTCAATCTCTCCAAACAGCAGACCCAGCACGCCCTCTGGGAGCTCGCCACCGCTGGCCTCGCCGCCGCAGACGGCTTCGACCAACTCCGCGTCATGATGGACCCCCGCCGCAAGTCTTCCAGCGCCGATACCCCCGGCCGCCGAACCACTCGCAGCTCCGCTGGACGCTGGAGCCTACTCTCAGAAGAAGTCCATGCCGCCCCAACTGCAATCGAGCAAGCTCGCCGTACCGATGCCGCGCTCGAATCAGCAGCCCGCACGCTCCTTAGCCGTTACGGCATTCTCATCCGCGACCTGCTCGCCCGCGAATCGAACGCCCCCCGCTGGCGCGACCTTCTCGGTATCCTTCGCCGCCTCGAAGCCCGTGGCGAGATTCGCGGCGGCCGCTTCGTCACAGGCTTTGGCGGCGAACAGTTCGCCTTACCGCAGGCAGTCGAATCCCTTCGGGCTGCACGCAACCGCGAGTGCTCTGCCACGATATCCGTAGCCGCCGCCGACCCAATCAACCTTGCAGGCATCATCCTTCCCGGCGACCGCGTTGCTGCCGTCCCCGGCAAGCGAGTCATCTACCGCAATGGCAGCCTGTATCAGGAAGAGGCTTCCGCCCCCATCGGAGATATACAAGACATTCTCCCCGCCGCCTTGTTGGCCGCCACTCCTTCACCCGGATTGTTCCAGCAATGACGAACCCACCCAAACCCAACGAGCCGCCGAAGGAAAAGACCGAAGAACTTGCCCCGGAGGACTTCTACTACGAGGGCCCGTGGCTGGTCTTCACCGCTGCTTACCACCTCAAGCGCGGCTACTGTTGCAACTCAAACTGTCGTCACTGTCCTTATAAATAGCTCTTCACTCATGCAAGGGGGGTGGTAGCGGAGGAAGCGTACCCGCGGCAACTGCCGTCGTACGACCAGCACGAAGCGCACGAGCATTCTGCAGAATTATCAACACACGCGGGTCTTTCCGATACGGTGACAGAAAAGAGTCCCTGCCCATCTCGTCCGCAACGTCGAAGCCGCCCTCGCTCGCCATTTGCAGCGAGTGCAACATATTGGCTTCGTCGCCATTCTTCGCATACAGTCGCGCCATTTCATAGCAGAATCGCGCATGATCTTCGGGAGACAGCAGGTGTGCCGTTACTCCAGCCGACATCCGCCGTCGTTGAAACATCTCCGGGTCTAGCTTCAACGCAATCTCATACTCCTTTCGCGCACTGTCAAATTGCTTCATGTCGAAGTAAGCGGTCCCCAGGTTCGAGTGGAAGGAGGACTCTTTCTTATTGATCTTGATCGCGCGGTCATAGTCCGAGATGGCATTTCGGTAGCGCCGCTGAAGATATTCCAATGCGCCAAGGTTGTTCCATCCTTCTGCATTCTTTTTCTTCAGCTTGACGACACGCTGGAAGTAGGTTCGCGCCGCCATCAAATTTTGCAGTTCCAGTTCAGTCACGCCCATCTTATTGAGCAGTGATACCGGGTCGCCGCCCCGTTGCAGGGCATAGTTGTAGTACTCCAGAGCATCGGCTGGAAAGCGCCTGGCACGCAGTACATCCGCTACCAACTCGAGTTTCGCTGCCGAAGCAGTCAGGGGATCTGGCAGATGAGCCTGAATCGTCGTCCACTGGAGGTCATCGTGCGTCGGACGATTGGAAAACCCAGATTTCACTGTCTCGTCCTGGGCTCTCAGGTGAGCAGTGGAAACGCATAACGTGAAGAAAACAAGTAGGAAAGAACACCGGATAAGCGGACGCATGATATACCTCCGCGAGGTACGCCATCATGATCTGCTTCCCTCCAGCAACTGTCAATAGTGATTGGTCACACCCAGCGAGCGTTTGGTCACTGACCCGGTACCTGAGCCTGCGCTGCAGGTGCCTGTACCCTCATCGCCAGCCGTGGAAAGCTGAAACTCCCTCCTGCATCGTCAATCACATTCACCTGCACCACATATGTCCCAGGCTTCAACTGCGTTAGGGGCACATCGAACTGAAACGCAACCGCGCGTCGCTCCGGCGTATTGATCGCATCCGCCTCCACCAGCGGAGTCTCATACACCTTCACGCCCCCACTCAGGAACTCGATGCTCGTCAGCACGCGCACCGCTCCCGCTGGCCGCCGCGTCAATCCGGGCGAAGCCGCTGGCGCCGGCCCCTCTGTCTTCTGCCGCGCGGCGTCGTACACCTCATAGAGGAAGTAGAGATGCTGGTCCTGCCGAAATACGTGCGGTAAATTGGGAATCCACTCCACTCCATCCCGCACCATTGGGCTCCCACCCTTCTTCGCAGTATTCGGAACGCGCTGGCTCGACAGCACAATCGAACTCATCTTCAACGGCGCCTTCTTCATATCAGGAACCTGGAGATCCGTCTCGAAGCTTCCCATCCGGCCCGTCTCATTCTCCCGAACCACAAACTTCAGGTGATAACGCCCCGGAGCCAGCGTGAACCCGGTCGAATACTGAATGTTCTTCCGCTGCACCTGCTGTGCCGAATCCAGCGCCAGCTTCACCGTGTCGCGAACATTTCCAACCGCGATCCCCTGAGCATTCTTCACCTGCCCAAGAATGTCGATGTTCGCCTTGTCGCGGTCGCCATTCTTGACAAAAGGAATCTGCGACCCCGGCACAATCAGCGACACCGGAATGAAAAACTTATTATCATCCAGCCGGAAGTACAACGCCTGCAGATACACCGCAACATCCGTAGCGGGCAGATCGCTCCTCATCTGCTCCGTCAGTTGAATCTCACGATCCTCAGTCTTCGAGTGCTTAAAGTCCGCCGCCGCATAGTATCCGGGCCTGTAGTCCATCCGCACATCGCTGCGATTCAGTTTTATCGTCAGATGCCGAAAGCTTCCATCCCGAGCTGTATTCGTCGGGCGGAACCCGATGATGTAATACGCTTCCGTGTCATGCTGCACTTGCTGAAACGCCGGAGCAAAATCATTCGAATCGAAGAATGCCTTGCCACCCGTATCGCTCGACAACGTCGCCAGCGTCTCCTGCGATCCGAAGTTCGCATCCAGGTTCGCCTGCATCGCTCCGCCGTTATAGGCCGCTGTGCCGCGCAGACTTCCCTTCGAAGCATTTCCAACCGGAGGCATTGCCTCTAGCCCACGCGCATCCACGCTGTAGATCGCCATATTCGCCTTCACTGCGGCATTGGTAGCGGCGCGCATACTCGCCTGGTTTTCAATACCCTGCCGCGTCAGTCCTCCGCTGAAGTACAACATGCTCTTTCGCTGATCCACGCGCTCAAGACTCTTCGCGATCGTGCGAATCGCATACAACTCACGATCCGTATTCAGGCTGTTGTACTCACTGTCATCCGCTGTAAAGCTCGAAGCATCATCCGCAGTCCCACCCGAGTTTCCACCCTCGTTTCCATTCGCAAAACCAGTGCCTTCGGTTCCGTTATACCTGCCGACACTCTTCAAAAGAGCAGCCTTATCCGAGGTAAAATCCTGGTCCATAGTCAGACCAGTGTCCATACTCACGAGCGCCACTAGATCCGCGGGCTGCATCTTCTTATTGATATAGTCCTGTGCAGCTTCCACCGCACGGTCAATATCCTCCGGCTGCATGCTGCTCAAATCGAAGAACATCACAATCAGCCGATGGTCCCTCAGTTGCGCCTTGTCCGCCGCAAAGTTTCTGTTCAAAAGATCAGCAATCGATGCCTTGCCGGAAACCGTAGTCTTCTCCCGCAACACTGCGGCTTCATCGACATTCTGATAGTCGAAGCTCTCAATCTTCTGTGGCTTCCCATTCTCCAGCACCGTAAAATCGCTGGCCTTCAGGCCCTTCACCACCTCGCCGGTCTTCTTATCGCGAACCACTACATTCGTCAGCACGATGTCGGACTGCACCTTCAGCGTAAATGTGCCATCGGGCGCCTGCTGCTGCGCCAGTCCCGGCGAACCCGCCATCACTCCGACCAAAATCGCCGCCATCAATCGCCGCATAATTCCTCGCACTTCAAATCCGCCACTCATCAAAATCGATACCGCGCGATCACCACGAGTGTCCGCATCGCCGCCGCCGAAGTCACCTGCCCAAATGTCAGCGAGTTCTGCGTCGAATCAATCCCCGAGTACTGCACGGTATTGAACACATTGTTCGCAGTCACCCGCGCCTCAAACGATCGCGTCTCTCCCAGCGCTACCGTCCGAGACAGCGAAGCATCCACAGCCACGATCCCCGGCCCTTCAATCGATCCGCGCGAAGCCGTTCCGAATCCATTCGCCGGAGGAGCAAACGCTGCCGGATTGAACCACTGCCGAATCGTCTGCGGCCCCGTGATCGGCGTCCCAAAGATACGATCCGGCCGCAAAGAATTATTTGTCCCCGTCGAGGTCTCCGCCACAGTCGCGGAAAAGTGCGGCGTGTAATAGGTCCCGCTCGCAAACGTAAAGTCGCCCGATAGAGAGAACCCATCCAACGCCTTCGACCAGAATCCACCCTTAGTAAAGTAGGCTCGGTTCGGACCGAACGGCAACTCCAGCACCCAGTTTCCCGTTAGCTTGTGCCGTACGTCAAAGGCGCTGTTGCCCTCCTCGGCTGCCAGGTCCAGATCGTTCTGCGCCGGTATCCCATTCGCTCCACCGATCGACGACGCATTATCGATAGAGTGCCCATATAGATAAGTCGCCTGCAGCGAAACGCCCTTCTGCATTCGCTTCCGCACATTCACACTCAGCCCGTTGAAGCGCGAGTACGCAACCGAATCCTCATACGTAAACGCCTGGGCATCGGGATTCAGCAGCCCCGTCGCCGTACGATTCGGTGCTCGCAACATATCCAGCCCACCGCCGAGCGCTCCGTTATAGCCAATGTTGGTAACGATCCCCATCGGCAGCGTCCGCTGAATATCGATGTTCCACACCTGTACATATCCCAGCCGGTAGTCCAGATTCGCCGCATAGTTGTTCTGCACTGGCACAGTCGAGCAATCGAACGCGCTCGCCAGCGTCATGTTTTGCGGCGTGCATCCCGCCGTGCCCGAGATCGCCGACGTCGTCACCAGGTTCGTCTGCGTGATTGCAAATGGCGGCTGGAACGCCAGCTGCCGTGCAATCGTCGCATACTGCCCTGTGTTGAAGTTGATCCCGTATCCGCCCCGAACCACCGTCTCCTTGAACATCTTCGGCGTCGGACGATACGCAAAGCCAAGCCGCGGAGAATACATCGTGCGGTCCGGCCTCACCAGCGACCGCGGAAAGCTTCCACTAAACTGACCATTTTCTCCCGGCTGTACCGGCTGCACCTGCGTGAAGTCCGCATTATGGTCCAGATTCACCAGCCGGTTGAACTTTTCGACATACGGAGCGAAGTACTCATAACGCAGTCCATAGTTCAACGTCAGGTTCGAGCGCGCCCTCCAGTCATCCTGCGCATACCAATCGAAGACATTCGCCCGCAGATACGTCTTGTACGCTCCGGCCTGTATCGCCGACTGCTGCGGCAAGCCAAACAACAAATCCGCAAACGCCGATCCGCTCGCAACGCACGATGCAGTCGTCGGAGTAGTGCACTCTGCCGCCGGATTCTGCGTTGCATACCCTGTAAACGTAAACGCGCCTGTCCCGTTACTCCCGCCAATGCTGTCCGCATGCACTCTGCGGAAGTCGAGGCCAAACCGCATGTTGTGCTTCTTATACCTGTAGCTTACAAAGTCCGAGAAAGAGATCGTCTGATTTACCAGGTTATTCGCCGCCGTCTGACTTAGCCCTGTGAAGCTCGCAATCGTCAGGCTCGGAACGCCGTAGTAGATTCCCGGCTCCGCTCCAATCACCGGCTTCGGAATCGAGATACCCGTCCCGGCAATAGGATCACTGTTGCCGTCCGTAAAATAATTCCGCTGCTCTGCGTGCGACCGGTTCCAGTTCACCGACGCATTGTTCGTCAGTCGCCCATACCCAATCGTGTATCCCGCCGTTACACCATAACCGTTTGAAACAGTTGCTCCGCCAAGCGGAAGAAAGATATTTCGTAGATCACTCGCTGAGTGCGAATAGCTTCCATTGAAGTTGATGTTCTGCCGCAGCGTCTTTGGCGCATTCGCCGCCTGCCGTCGCCCACCACCAAAATTGTTGTTCTGTCCGAAGTTCCTTACAAACCGCAGGGCGGCATTGGTTGAGTTCTGGCCCGCATTCGTCACCGTCTGGTAGTTGTTCCGCAGCGACGAGCCTGGAACATTCGGTGCGGGATAGAAGTTCAGCAGTGCCTGCGCCTGCGGCGAAACGAGTGTCGTCGCGTTCTTCAGATTGTTGTTCAAAATCGGGAGTCCCGTCGTCGGGTCATACAACTGTCCCGAAGTGACTCCACCATTCGTACTCAACAACTGCGAGAAATCTCCGGCTCGTTCCTCCAACGTCGGCACCGTTCCGTTCAGCACCTCCGGATTGATGTTCCTCACGCCAGTCACATTCAGAAACACAAACTGCTTCGTACTGGGCTTAAACAGTCCAGGAATAAAAGGTGATCCTGCAAAGCTCACCCCAAACCGGTTCTGCATCGACGATGGCTTTACCACCTGTGCACCAGGCTCTCCAAGCGCCTGTGCGATAGAAAATGGCGCAGCGTTCAAAGCTCCATTTCCCCCTTGATAGAACACCGTTCCATGCGGCTGTGTCGGATTGAAGCCTCTAAATCCGCCGCCCCCTCCACCGCCTCGCCCTCCGCGTTCTCCACCAAACCCACCCGGTCCTCCGCCGAAGCCACCCGGCCCTCCACCCATCATTCCGCCAAGCATTCCCACCACTGCGTTCGCTACATCTGCCGTTGCCCCTCCCTGACGCTGCGCCTGCGCAATCGCTTCTTGCACGCGTTGCCGTATGTCATCCTCGTTGAAGTTCGCCAGCCCATTGGTCTGTCCCATCTGCCCGCTTATAGCAACAGATTCAGTCGCCGCCGAATCACCACCCAGCCCCGACAGAGTCGGCATCTGCGCGCCCGTATTCGCCGTGCCCACACTCGCATCTGCCGAAGCAGCTCCATCTCCCGTCACACTCAGCGACTGTGTCCCGCGCTCCAGTGCACTCGCCAGACTCGCAGCCGCAGTTCCTTCGGCTCCAGCCTGCTGCGCCTCCTGCTCTGCGGCCCGCGAAGCCAGTTGTAATCCAAACTCAGCCACCTGGTCAGGCTTGCCGCCATTCTCTCCAGCGGCATTGATCAAAACCTCTTTCGTCTGCGTAGCAAAAGCAGCCAGCTCCGCCTTCACGACATACCGCCCGTTGCGTGGAATCGCCATCGCAAACGCCCCGGTCACATCCGTCGTCGTCGCATACTTTTTGCCGGTAAGCGTGTTGGTTGCCGTTACGCTTACGCCGGGCAGACGGAACCACGCCCGCCTTCACCGTCCCTTTGATCGTTCCGCCAACGGCAGCAGCGGTAGTCTGCGTCGTTACAGCCGCTGCAGGAGCCTGTACCGCAGCTCCCGTCTGGGCCCAAAGGCCGACACCGGTCCCGACACACACGGCCACGCCCAGCACCGTACCTCGAATCAATCGCCGCACAAGAACCTCGCTAAAATCCATCAAGAACATCAATCATTCGTTTGGAGCAGTAACCTTAGGCGCCGCAACAGGATTTGCTGGAGCAGCCGCGCCCGCTTCAGCCGCGCGCCGTCGTCTCCTGCCCATCGCCGCCGCATCCATGACTGCCAGCTGCGTCGGCACGAACACCCCATTCTTCAAAGCCCCCGGGCCCACTACCGTATCGCCCACCTTCACATCAGCCAGCGTAATGCTTTCGGATCCCGCAGCCACATCAGGACGCCCGCCAGTCGCTCCTACAGGCCCACTCCCATTCATCATCGACGCCATCCCGCGCCCACCCCGCTTGAACGATGTCCCTTCGTCCACCTCAATCACCTGGCTCACACCATCGGGCCGCATCACGGTCAGCTTCACATCATCGATCGCCGTCACCTTACCCGTGATGTAGACCTTGCCCAGGTCTTCCTTCATCTTCTTCATCTGCTCAGCGCTTATCACCGTGACGAACACCGCATGAATCGTCTTCGTCGGAGCATCCAGCACTCCCATCGCTCCCGCGCCATCACCCACTTTGATATCCGCCACCTTCAGCGGCTGCCGGTCCTTCATCACTCGCGTATTCGCCGAGATAGCCACCTGATACACATCCCCGGCATCTGTCTTGACGGTCAAATGATCCGCCGCCGCCGCAGTCACGGTCCCCCGAACCATCTGCCCTCCCGCAAACGCCCGTCCGCGCTCGCCCGAGCCCTGATCCTCCTCCTGCGCAAACCCCGTCATCGCACCCACCGAGCCCAGCAAACCTAACATCAAAATCACCGCACCCATCGCCCGTTTCATCAAGCACCGCCTCGTCAAATTGCTGTTGCAACCTGTGCAGATACAGACGTTATCCCGTCACGAAAGACGCTAACCCCCATCAAAATCTTCACCCTTGCTGTGACGGACAGCCCACCGCAAGCTACACTACCGCCATGCACGAGGTTGCTCGCTCCCCCTATACCCCGCACATAGAAGGTCACTTCGAGTCCACCGAAACCGTCCGCGACATCGTCATCGGTCTCTCCGATGGCCTCACTGTCCCATTTGCCCTCGCCGCCGGTCTCTCCGGAGCCGTCGCCTCCTCCCACATCGTCGTACTCGCAGGTCTCGCCGAAATCGCCGCCGGCTCCATCGCCATGGGCCTCGGTGGCTATCTCGCCGCCCGCGGAGACGCCGAGCACTACGTCTCCGAGCGCCAAAGAGAAGAGCGCGAGATCATCGAGCGCACCCACGACGAAGAAGAAGAGATCTACGAGATCTTCGGCCACTACGCAGTCGACCGCGCCAGCGCCGCCCCCGTCATCGCCGCTCTCAAACAAAATCCCACCGCCTGGGTCGACTTCATGATGCGCTTCGAGCTCGGTCTCGAAGAGCCCGCCGCCAGCCGGGCAGTTAGATCCGCGCTCACCATCGCCGCGTCGTACATCGCCGGAGGCATGATCCCGCTACTCCCCTACATGCTCGTCACCGACAATCTCGAAGCGCTCAAACTCTCCACCGTCATCACTCTCGCGGCCCTGGCCATCTTCGGAGGCCTCAAAGGAAAGCTCCTGGGCACCGGCTGGCTCCGCAGCGCCGTCCAGACCACTCTCATCGGAGGCACAGCCGCAGCCGTTGCATACGCCCTCGCCCGCCTCCTCAACGCACGACACGTGTAGCCCATACCGAGAAAAAGCAACAAAACCCACCCCCAGCCCATCCCATAAGCAATTAGTCCGAAGAAGACCACAATGCCTATCTATACCGAGACCACCGCCCCTCCTCTTCTCGCGCGCTATCAGGCCGTCCGTCAGGCCACCGAACATCTCTGTCGTCCCCTCACCCCGGAAGACATGATGGTGCAGTCTTCCCCTGAGGCCAGCCCCGTCAAATGGCATCTCGCCCACTCCAGCTGGTTCTTTGAGACCTTTGTCCTCAGCGAGTTCCTCGCCGGCTATCAACCCTTCAACCCCGACTTCCGCTGGCTCTTCAACAGCTACTACAACACTCTCGGCGACATGCCCGAGAAAAAACTCCGCGCATCATTTTCTCGCCCGCCACTCGAATCCATCCTCTCCTATCGCAAACACGTCGACGCCGGCATGGCGCGCTTCCTGCAGAAAACAATAGAAAACGACGCCATCCAGCGCATCATCCTCGGCCTCGAACACGAGCAGCAGCATCAGGAGCTCATTGCCACCGACATCAAGCACGCGCTCTTCACCAACCCGCTCCACCCGGCCTATCTGTCAAACTCGCGCATCTCTCTGCAGCAAACCCTCATCGCCCCACCCATCGAGTGGATCGCCTTCGCTCCCGGCCTCACCGAGATCGGCCTCACCCTCGACCCCAACTCAACCAGCGCCTTCGCCTTCGACAACGAAACCCCGCGCCACCAGGTCTACATCGCGCCCTTCCAGCTGGCCAACCGCCCCGTCACCTGCGCCGAGTACCTCGCCTTCATGGATCAGAACGGCTACAACCGCCCCGAGCTCTGGCTCTCCGAAGGCTGGACAACGATGCGCGCCGAGGGCTGGCAAGCGCCTCTCTACTGGCAGCGCGACAACGACACCAAATCCGGCTGGAGCATCTACACCCTCCACGGTTTCCAGCCCCTCGAAGACCTCAGCGAGACCCCCGTCTGCCACCTCAGCTTCTTCGAGGCCGACGCCTACGCCCGCTGGTCCGGCCACCGTCTCCCCACAGAGTTCGAGTGGGAGCATGCCACCCAATCCCAGCACATCCAGGGCAACTTCGTAGAATCTGCCCACCTCCACCCCATCCCCGCCACCGCCGAGCCCGGTCTCCAGCAACTCTTCGGCGACGTATGGGAGTGGACCTCCAGCGGCTACACCGGTTACCCCGGTTACAAACCCCTTCCGGGCGCCCTCGGCGAGTACAACGGCAAATTCATGTCCTCACAAGTCGTCCTCCGCGGAGGCTCCTGCGTCACCCCCGCCACCCACATCCGCCCCACCTATCGCAACTTCTTTACCCCCGCCACTCGCTGGCAATTCTCCGGCCTCCGCCTCGCGCAGGACGCCCCAAAGTAGCCGCCAATGGAATCCGCCGCAACCTCCATCAACCTCGAAACCAAACTCGCCAGCTTCACCGACCGCTGGCACCCAAAGATCATCTCCACCTTCAACGGCCACGACGTCATGGTCGTCAAGCTCAAGGGCGACTTCGTCTGGCACTCCCACCCCGACACCGACGACTTCTTCCTCGTCCTCAAAGGCACCCTCAGGATCGACCTCCGCACCCCGTCCGGCGAAACCACCCACGTCGAGCTCAACCCCGGCGAACTCTATGTAGTTCCCAAAGGCATCGAGCACCGCCCCATGGCCCTCGACGAAGTCCATCTCCTCCTCATCGAACCCATCGGCACGCCCAACACCGGCGACCCCTCCACCGCCGTAAAGAAAGAGTCCATCTAGCCCCTCGCAAAGCTCGCCACCGTCTGTACTATGGCTACAACATTCAGAGGGGACATTCGGCGATGGCACTCTTCCTCACCCAGAAAGAGTCCGGTGAACACAAGCGTTACCTGCGCACCGAAGAGGACCGCATCGGCGGCCTTCTCAACCTGGTCGTCTTCTTCGCCATCGCCGCCGTTGCCTACACCGACTGGGCCGTAGTAGCCAACATCTCCCTCGGCTACCTCTACGTTCTTCCGCTGGCCCTCAGCGCTCTCGTCAATCCGCTGCCTCTCACCATCGCCCTCGCCGTAGGCTGCAATATCCTCCAGGATCTCTTCGGCCCTCCCCACGAAAGCCTTCACCTGCGGCTCACTCACGATTCCATCATGTTGACGGGCTTTCTCCTCGTCACCCTTCTCGTCTGGCTCGTCGCCCGCCAGCGCAACCGCCTCACCGCCGAAGTCCGCCGCCAGCGCGACGAGTACGAGCACGACCTCATCCTCGCCGCCCAAGTCCAGCAGCAAGTCCTCCCCAAACCCATCCTTCTCGCTGACCTCGATCTCGCCGCCACCATGCACACCGCGCGCTTACTCGGCGGCGACTACTACGACTTCTTCCACATATCCGACGACATCATCGACATCGTCATCGCCGACGTATCCGGCAAAGGCGCCGCCGCTGCCCTCCTCATGCCCTCGCTTGCCATGGCTCTCCGTCTTCGCGCCCACGATCTCAGCGGCCCAGCCGCAATCATCAAAGACCTCGACGGCGTCCTCAGGCAGATCACCCGCCCCGCCACCTTCGTCACCATGTTTTACGCGCGCTTCCACCGCTCCACCCGCACCCTCGAGTACGCCAGCGGCGGCCACAACCCGCCCATCCTCATCCGCCCAACCGGCGAAGTCGTCTCGTTGGACCAATCCGGCCCCATCCTAGGAATCCTCGACGGCACCCAATTCTCCGACACAACCGTCCCTCTCGAGCCCGGCGACATCCTCGTCCTCTACACCGACGGCGTCACCGAGCAGGAGAACCCCCAGGAAGAGGAGTTCTCCCTCGAGCGCCTCCAGCAAGTCATTCTGAACAAAGCCTCTGAGCCCTCCGCCGTCATCATCGCCGATCTCGCCGAAGCCGTCTCAACCTTCGCAGGCCCAGCCGAACAGTCCGACGACTTCACCCTCGTCATTATGAAAGTCACGTAAGTTTTCTTCTTCCCCACGGAGAAAACTTTCACTGACAACCCTATGTCAGTAGTATGCAAATAACCCAGCTCTTTCCCGCAATATTCTGCATCCAATCCAAAGCAGTCAGGACCGCCAACAGAAGGGAAGATCAAACGGTGCCATTTATCCCCGCGGTCTCTGACCTCGCCAATGCAGACCTGGAACTCCTCGCCAGCCCCAGCCTTACGCAAGCTGTTGCAGCAGAGGCCCGCAAAGGCCTCACCGCCAATCCCAAAACTCTCTCTCCCTGGCTCTTCTACGACGAGGCCGGCTCCGACCTCTTCGAGCAGATCACCGAGCTCCCCGAGTACTACCTCACCCGCACCGAGCGCAGCATCTTCAGCGCCCACGCCGACGAGATCATCGCCCAGGCGGCCCGGCCCTCCGGTCACGACCCCGCCCCAGTCCTCACCCTCATCGAGCTAGGCGCAGGTACCGCCACCAAGACCGGAATCCTCCTCGCAGCCGCCGTCCGGCACCAACGCACGATCGTCTACCAGCCCGTCGACGTCTCCGAGTCCGCCCTCGCCGCCGCTACCGAAAACATCCGCGCCAACATCCCCGGCGTCACCGTCCGCTGTCAGGTCGCCGACTACACCACCCAGGCCCTCCCCCTCAATCGCCTCCCCAACACCCGCACCCTTGCCCTCTACATCGGCTCCAGCATCGGCAACTTCTCCCCCGAAGACGCACGCGACGTCCTCCGCAACCTCCGAGCCCAGCTTCTCCCCGGCGACCAGCTCCTCATCGGCACAGATCTCGCCCCCGGCCTCGGCTCTAATGGCAATAAGGCCCACCGCAAAGACATCCCCACCCTCCTCGCCGCCTACGACGACGCCTCCGGCACCACCGCCGCCTTCAATCTCAACATCCTCACCCGCCTCAACCGCGATCTAGGCGCAGACTTTGACACCGACGCCTTCCGCCACGTTGCCATCTGGAACCCCACCGAGTCCCGCATCGAGATGCACCTCGAATCGCTCACCACCCAGCGCGTCCACATCCCTGCCAACTCCGACGGCCCAGCCCTCACCCTGCACTTTGCCGCGGGCGAAACCATCCACACCGAAAACAGCTACAAGTTCACTCCCGCCGCCGTAAAAAAACTCCTCGCCAGCGCCAACTTCCGCAACACCCACTCTTGGCAGGATCCCAACGGCTTCTTCGCCGTAACCCTGGCCACCGCAATCTAACTGCGAGGCGCCGTAAAAGCAGATTTGCCTGCAACGCTTATCGGCTACCCACGAACAACGCGACAACGATCATCCCGCGCACCGCGCCACCACGACTATCCCTCGCAAACAACGTCATCTCGACCGAAGCAATGGACGGTTTATCGTCCATTGCGCAGTGGAGAGATCCCTGTATTTCGCCGTTGTAGTTGTAGTTCCCGTTCACGTTCCACCTGTTATTGAGGCGCCGAGCGTCGTCATCCTGACCCGAGCGAAGTCGAATGGGAAGGATCCCTGAATTTTCTTCTGCCTGCCTTGCGAACGACGTAGGCGCCATCGCCTGTATCCAAACAAACCCCACAACACCAATCACTTACAAAATAATTCCCGAAAAACACCAGCAAAACCGTTTGTCAAATCCCAAACCCATTCAAATCTATGAAAACAAACAACATCCCATTTGCGTAGGAGTTTCACTCAATCAAGTAAACTAAATACATAATCAAAAAAGGCCCCGGCCATAAACCGGGGCTTTTTCTATTGAACACCATAAATCCTTTAGAAAGACGAATTTACCCGCAACCCATTTAGAATGACGAATTTGAATAAACTAAATCGAGTAAATCATTGAAAATAAATACCTTATAAAAGGTAACCTGGGGGGGGGGGTAGTCTTCACCGGGACTGATCGACAACCCGGCGATAGTCACCGCTCTTGCCACCGCTCTTGCTGAGCAGCACAACCTCGCGGATGCGAATGCCCTTATCGAGAGCCTTGGTCATGTCATACACGGTAAGCGCAGCAACCGACGCAGCGACCATAGCCTCCATCTCGACGCCGGTCTCACCCACCGTCGCAGCCTTGGCCTCGATCGCAATCCCGCCGAACACGATCTGGGCCTGCACATCGACAAAGCTCAGCGGGAGCGGATGGCACATCGGAATCAGGGTCGATGTCTGCTTTGCCGCCTGAATCCCCGCAAACCGCGCAACCTCCAGCGGATTGCCCTTCGGATTCTGCGGCAGCGCTGCCATCACAGCGTCCGACAGCTCCACAAAGGCCGAAGCGACAGCCTCACGCCGCGTCTTCGCCTTCTCGCTCACGTCGACCATGTGGGCCTGTCCCGTCTCGTCGTAGTGCGAGAGCCGCTGCGGTGGTCTCCGCCACGGCGAAAGATTCGAGTCCTGCCCCAGAGGTTTCGGAGCGTCATCCATCAAGCGTTCGGAGGTGTAGTCAACATCGTCTTCCATGGCTCAAGCCTACCGCAGCAGAATTGTAATTACATCGCCGGCCAGAAAATCTCTCCCGCTCCGGCGGAAGCACAGCGTAGCAGTTAGCCCGAGCGTTCGCAGCCAGATCGCCCGACCCGTGCCAACCAACCAGCTTCACCGTCGGCCGCACCCGGTCGGCCGTAAGTCGAGCAGGAAGAACACGCATCAACCCAGGCTTCCCCGCGACATCCTCAGCAAGAGCAGCCTGCACAAACCTCGGCCCCTGCAACTCCGCTCCCGACAGAGCACGCAGCAAAGGCTCAACGAAGCAATGAAACGTCACCTGAGTCGAGATCGGATTACCCGGCAGCCCAAAAAAGAACCGAGCAGGGAAGCCATCCCCCTCCGGCAGCCTCCCAAAAACAACCGGCTTCCCCGGCTGCATCTTCACCCCAGTAAAAAAGAACTCGGCCCCCAACGACAACAAAACTTCCTCCACCAGATCGTACTCACCCATCGAAACACCACCAGAAAGCAGCATCAGATCCGACGCTCTAGCTCTCCGAATAATCTGCTCCAACTCCTCCCGCCGATCCGGAGCAATCGGCAGCCGAACCGCCTCTCCGCCAACCTTTGTCACCAGCGCAGCAAGCCCATAACTGTTCGAGTTCCGAATCTGCTGCTCCTCCGGAACCTCATCCACCTCAACCAGCTCATCGCCAGTAGCAACAATCGCCACCGAAGCTCGCCGAAACACCCGCAGCGAAGCGCAACCGCAAGCCGCAGCGAGAGCAATCTCAGCCGCTTCCATCACTGTTCCCGAAGGAATCACAACCGCTCCAGCGCGAGCCTCGCTTCCACGCGGAACGACATTCTCCCCAACCCCAAGACTTCGTCCCTGCGAAAGCCTGATCGCATCGCCGACGCGCTCGACATGTTCAACCATCGCCACCGCATCCGCCCCATCAGGCATCGGAGCTCCAGTCATGATCTGTATCGCCGACCCAACCTCCAGCGCGCCTCCCAACCACTTCTCTCCCGCCCGAATCTGCCCAACAACCCGAAGCAAACCACCCGCAGAAGCCTCTTCCGCCCGCACAGCAAACCCATCCCGCGTAGACCGATCAAACGGAGGCTGATCGCGATCAGCCTTCACATCCTCAGCAAGCACGCGACCGCCGCACTCGAGCAGCGGCAAAGCCTCCACCGCAGGCGCAGCAACCTTCGCAGCCCAACCAGCAACCACCGCAAGCGCCTCATCGAAGCCGACAACACCAGCCATCACTCAACCCTCGTGAGCAACAGACTACAGAAAGACAAAAGGCCTCAGGCAGCAATGCCCGAGGCCTTTACCGACATATCAGTAGCACTACTTCTTGACTGGTTTCCCAGCCTTGTAAGTGGACTTCACCTGCTCGCCGATACCAGTCAGAATGCCCTTCACCTCTTCGGCGCGAGGACCATCCGGAGCTAGCTCAAGGTAAGTCTGATAAGCCTCAACCGTTCCCGGAGGAGCCGTGATCTTCTGTGTCTTTGGATCCACCGACGCCTTCTGGATCAGCGACTGTCCCTTGATGTAGTACGCATCGGCACGCTTCGGATCGGCTGCAATCGCCTTATCGGCAGCCGACAGCAGCTTCGTCCGTCTTGCCCGAGTTGTAAAGCGTAGCTGCTTCGTTGAAGTAATACATTCCAGCACCGGCAGGATTCGCCTTTGCAGCCTGTTCGTAGGCATCCGAAGCATCCTTCAGGTTGCCGCTCTTCGCGAGCGCCTGTCCAAGCTGGTTATACGCAGCGCCTGCGGTATCCGGATTTGGCTTCTTCGCGGTGGAGTTCAGCTCGATGCTCTTCTTGAACGAGGCCGCAGCATCGGCATACTTCTGCGAGATGGCAGGATCGCTCGTGGAGGTGCCAGCGGCCTTAGCAGTCTTGGCCGCAGCCTCAGCCGAGCCAAGCTGAGCATCGCCCAGCGTAACCCACAGGATCGCCTCATCCGGCTTCTGCGTGGTCGCTTCCTTCATGGCTGTAATCGCAGGATCGTAGTTGCCCGCCTTGATGTCGGCACGCGCCTGCGTCAGCATCGCGTTCAGGTTGGCGATCTGCTTATTGCCTGCCATCACCTCGGCGTTCTTCTTCTTGAACTCTTCGAGCTGCTTCTTCTCTTCCGGAGTCATCTTGTCGATGTACTCCTTGCGGGTCATGTCGAAGTTGACGGTCTTATCGTCGCCAGCCGCAAGCACTACGCTCTCGATGAAGTCGATGCTCTTGTTGTCCTGGTACACAAGGATGGCGTAGTTGCCGGGCGCAATCCCTGTACCCTTGAAGTCGCCGCTCGCATCGATCTGGAAGGTGTACTGATATTTACGACTCTTCTCATCGGCTGCCCGATCAGTCGTGAGCCTGATCTCACCCTTCGTGATAGGCTGGCCGATTGCGTTATTGACGTGGCCGTGGATACTGGCCGACGGCTCCTGGGCCAGCGATGTGGCCGGGTGCGCCATCGCAAAAATCACCAGCAGCGCCGCTGCCAGGGTGCTGCTAACTTTCAATCCCATACGTTTCATCACTGTTTCTATTCTCCCGGCTTCGCCGAACGAAGCCTGATTTTCTGGTTCAAATTATTTGCTGCAAACTAAACTTTTGATGCGCGAAGCTCCGCTGATGAAATGGCATACGGTATAGGATCAACAGCTCCCGCTTCTCTAAATGCCCGCAGCCGCAGAACACAGCTCTCACAGGCACCGCAGGCCTCCGTCTCGCCGGAATAGCAAGACCAACTTACATGCAAGGGTGCGCCTAGTTCAACTCCCAACCGCACGATCTCGCTTTTTTTCAGATGGATGAGCGGGGTGATGACCTCGATGTCCCCGTCTTTTGTGCCCATTTTAATGAGCTGGTTGAAGGCCTCGTAGTAAGCAGGGCGGCAGTCAGGATAGCCGGAGCTATCCTGCTCTACAGCGCCGATAAAAACTTTTTTCGCGCCCAGCACCTCCGCCCAACTAACCGCCGCGGAAAGAAAATGCGCATTGCGGAACGGGACGTAGGTTACTGGAATTTCTGTCCCTATAGCCGCAGATTCTTCAGAAGCGTCAGGGACGGCAATTGCCGTGTCGGTAAGCGCAGAGCCGCCGATTCTCCGAAAAAGATCGATCTTCAGATGCAGCAGCTCTCGCACGCCTGTCAGCCTCGCAACCGCCTCGGCCGAGCGCTGCTCGCGAGCCTCGGTGCGTTGACCATAGCTGAAGTGCACAGCGTAAACGTCGTAGTCCCGAGCCGCCACGGCAGCGCAAACAGTCGAATCCATGCCGCCGGAGAGACAAAGAACGGCACGCGGACGAGATTGATCAAAGATCGCCATCGTCCTCCTGATCGTTCGGCTCACCGTCGGTCGCGCCGAGAAGTTGTCTGGCGGAGTCTTCATCCTGCTTATGCACCAGGAGCCGCGCACGAAACGCCGCGCCCAGTAAGCTGTTTGCGTTCTCGCCCTGCAGAAAACACTCAATGCCGGCCGACTCCAGCAGGCCCTTCGCCATCTGGGCGTCCACCGCCTCGATGTACTTGCCTACAGTTACAAACTTGTCCGGATCCTGCATCGTGTCTGTCATAGGGAGGGCTCTCGTCCGGCGTTATTTTGCCTCATACGATTGTAGATGGAACGTAATAGTCCCCCAAAACAGGCTGGCGCGAATCTGTACAGGCATATGGCGAGCGTCGTCGGTATACCAGATCCAGATCTTGCCGCGATTCTTCACAATGCCTTCATCGGCAGTGGGCTGCACGCGGATGGTCTGAAAAGTTCCAGCAGGAGTTTTGATCTCTTCCTTACCCTCGACCTTCATGGTCACAGTAACGGTGCGCATCGAGTCGGCCAGCGGGAAGCGAATATCCTGACCGACGACCAGGGGCTGCGAAGCGGCATAAAAGATCGCAGAGAGGGAATCGGTGACACAGGCCGGGATGGACGCAGTCTGGGTCTTGGAGGTGCCCTTCACTAGATTCTTCTCTACCTGCGTCTGCTTGCCCTGCGCGTAGTTGAAGCTCAGGTCACCAGTAACTTTGCGGCGCCCTTCTGATAACTGCTTGCTGAAGCCGGTCGAGCAACCGGTCTTTATGTCGAACGCAGATTGAAACTTATCGACGACCGGAAACAGCATCGTAACCGCGCCAACCGTATCAGCTGTCGCCGTAATCTTCTGAAGCGTGCCCTGCTGCTCGAGCCGAAAGATTGCTGTTCCGGCGGTGAAGACACGCCAGTCGACAGTAAAGGTAAGCGTCTGCCTCTCCGGGAAGACGAAGCCCAGCAGTGGCGGCTGCAGCATGGGGATTTGGGGGGCCTGAAACTGGGCCTGCTGGGCAATCGTCGGGACGCTGCCTGACAGAACTGTCAGCAGAAGGGACGCTAGGAGAAAGGGGGCCGATTTACGCGTGAACAAGGCAGCTCGAAGGTTGAATTATTTAATTGGGCAGCTACCTTTTCAACAACAATAGGCGCGCTGCCAACGCCGCATAAATGGCGATGGCACCCATACAGGCATTGTACTCGCGGTGATGCAGATAACGCTCACGAGAAAATACGCCAGCTTCCGTATTACTGGGGGCAGCAGTGAGCCGTGGCAGCAGCCGCGGAACCTGTTTGGCGTATTCATCAAACCCCGCAAAGTGCTCACGCAGATAGGCTTCCTCGGAGTGGATGGTCGGCAAATAAATCGCTAGAAACAAGGCCGCCAGCGCCACAAGAATAATCCAGCTGGCCGCAGCCCACGCAAAGCCGAAAGCGATCATCATGGACCCGAGATACAGAGGATTGCGCGTATAGGCATACGGGCCAGTCTGTGTAAGCTCAGCGTTCTTACGGACATAGCCCGCAGCATAGGCGCGCAGCCAGACTCCGGGCAAGACCAGAATCAGACTCCAAAGCATGGTCTGCCAGGTAGGCCGCGCCAGCCACAAAAAAACTCCGGCAAAGATAAATCCCAGTGGCACGCGGATGCGCCGCGCAATCTTCTGCCACGTTGTTCGTTCGCTCACTCTTCTACCTTACCCTTTTCAGCACGCAGTAGTTCGAGCGCAGCCTCAATGACCTCATCCGCCGTAATCTGCATCAGCCCCTGTTCAGTCTCGGGACGTCGGCTATGGTCGCGTTGGCTGGTCGCGTGGCGCAACACCCGGGAGCGCGTGTCATAAGGGCCATTTCGCGCCGGATCAGTCGGCCCAAACAGCCCGACCACCGGTATCTCCAACGCAGCAGCTAGATGCAACGGCCCGGTATCCCCAGCGATAACCAGTTTGGCCCGGCGTACCAGTGCGATCAGCTCCGCCAAAGAGGTGGGAGCTGAAATCGCAGATCCTCCACTCGCCCGCACAACAGCTTCCCCAGAGGGATCATTTGCCGACGCAACATTCACCAGAACGCGATAGCCTGCCCGAGCCAGCTCCGCCGCCACTTGACCATAGCGCTCCGCTGGCCACTCCTTCGCTCCCCATCCAGCCGTTGGTGCGATCACAACAAAATCGCCACCCTCCGGCACCGTCCGAGCCAGAAGCTCATCGCAAAACTCCTCGGCAATCGCATCGACCGGCAGAAGCACCTTCGCAGGCTTCAACACTTCGCCCACCGCACCTCCCAGCAACTCACATCCCTGTTCGACAATGTGCGTTGCAGTCTCTCGAACCCGTTCGCCATACAACCATCGCGCCGGTCCCTCATGCGGTTTTTCCGGTCCCGCAAACCTCTTCGCCCCAGCCATTCTCCCAATCACCGCCGACCGAATCGAACCCTGCATATCCACGCACAGATCAAATCGCTGCGCCCGCAGCTCCCGCCGCAGCGAACCGATATCCCCTATCGTCTCCCGCGAAAAGGGCTGCTGCTTCCACGCACGCGTCGCCGCAAAATAAGTCTTATCCACCAGCGGCATCGCCGCCCCACGCGCCAGCGGCTCAGAAACACCGCTGTCCGCCTTCAGCAACGGCAGCCATCGAGGCTCAATCGCCCAACTGATAAACCAATCAGGATGCCGCTCCCGCAACGCAGCGACTGCGGGCAGCGCATGCAATACATCTCCCATCGCGCCCACGCGCACAATCAGTACGCGACGAGGACGAGAGTCATCAGGCGATAAATTAATTTCCGTGGCCAAACCGTAATTTTCTCACGCGGCAAAAGCTCAACGCCTTCGCCGGTCAAGCCTTTCCACCCGCGCAAGCAATTGCCGCATCGCGCCGGCCTCGTCGACAAGCTCTACACTCAACCGCGTCACCACCACCGGCCCTACAGCTTCCAAATGTTGAATCATCAACGGAGTCAGCTTCACCGCGTCTTTCTCGGTAGTCACAAAGCCATTTGCGCCACTATGCCGCGCTCGTTCCAGCAGCGTAGCAACGTCATGGTCGTCATACTTGTGATGATCCGGAAAGTCGACACGCGCCACCGGCATGCATCCCTCAGCATTCAGCATCTTCGTAAAGCTCTCCGGCCGCGCAATCCCGCAAAAAGCCACCGGCAGCGAGGGCAGCGCCACCTCACCGGCCTCCCCCATGCTCAGTCGCCGCCTGATCTCCCAGATCGCAGGACCCTCGACTCCCGCCATCAGCTTCCCAATAAACTCACGCAGCCCAGCAGCCTCCTCCGAGCGCAGCACAATTACATCGGCCTCTCGCAACATGCTCAGCGGCTCACGCAGATTGCCCGCTGGCAGCAGCGTATCCTGCACATCCTCTTCGGTCAGCAAAACAATATCCACATCGCGAGCCAGTTGCCGGTGCTGAAACCCATCATCCAGCAGATGAACGACGATCTTCTCAGCCTCCTCATCCTTCTCCGCGTACACTCCCGCGCGATAGCGATCCGCCCCCGCAAACACAGGTACACCCGACCGCTGCGCCAGCAACACCGGTTCATCTCCATGAACCACGGCATCGTCATAAGGCTCCACACGCTCGATGAACTCCGACGTGCGCCCATAGCCCCGCGTAAGAATCCTCACCGCATATCCGCGCCGTCGCAGAATCCCCGCCAGCATCAGCACCACCGGCGTCTTGCCCGCACCGCCAGCGGAGACGCTGCCCACACTGATCACCGGATGCGTCAGTCTGTTCCGCTTCAACCATCCAAGCTCGAACATCTGTTTTTTAGCCGCAAGCGCCGCGCCGTACAGTGGAACCAGCGGCAGAAGCAGCGGCCTGCGAAGATTCATTGTTCCCCCGCTCTTTGCATCAACTCCAACAGCGCCTGCACCGTTCGAGCGGTGGCCCCCGCCTGTGCCTCAAACAACGTACGTCCGCGCTCGCCCATGGTTCGCGCCTCGTTTCGACTACGCAGCATAGCAACCAGCGCCTCCGAAAGTCCGGTCGTCGTAACTATGCGAATCGAATCGTGCAACAGCATCGCATCGACAATCTCACGGAAGTTCTCATAAGACGGCCCCATAACCACAGGCACGCCAAACTGCGCCGGCTCCAGCGGATTATGCCCACCCGCCGAGATCAGGCTTCCACCCACAAATGCAACCGTCCCCAGCGAATACACCGAAGCCAGATCGCCAATCGTATCCAGCAGAAAAATACCTCCCGCCTCAATCGCGACAGGCCGTTCACGAAACTCACTCGCCCGCTGCATCACAAACCCGCTACCGATCACCAGCCCAGCAACAGCAGCAAATCGTTCCGGATGCCGCGGCGCCAGCACCATCACCGCCTGCGGCTCTACCGCAAGCACCGCAGGCCAAGCCTCCAGCAGCATCTTTTCTTCACCATCAAGCGTACTGCCGCACACCACCACCACCGCACCCTCCGGCAGATACTCCCGCAGCGGCCCCACCAGCGAACTCGCCCCCGCAGCCTTGATGTCGTACTTCAAATTTCCCGAAACGCGCACGCGATCCGCAGGCGCACCAATCCGAACCCACCGTGCTGCGTTCTCTTCACTCTGCGCGAGATACAGCGAAATCTGCTCCAGCAGCGGACGCCAAAGCCGACGCAGCCGCAGATACCGTGGCAGCGAGCGATCCGAGATCCGCGCATTCACCACCGCCATGGGCACACCGCTGCCGGGCACACTGATCGATCAGGTTCGGCCAAAGCTCGCTTTCCATAAGGATCAACAAATTAGGATGCAATGCGTCTAAATACCGCCGTATGACGAACGCAAAATCGAGAGGGAAATAAAACACAGGCGACTCCGGCAGCCTCTCCTTGGCCAGCCGCTGCCCCGTCGCCGTCGTCGTAGAAACCGCAATCACCCACCCCGGCAGCGCCGCCCGCAGTTCGCGAATCAACTGCGTCGCAGCCATCACCTCACCCACGGACACCGCATGAATCCACACCACCTGCCGCCCCGCCACCGCCGCCCGCAGCCCATCCGGAATCCGCCCCAACCGGCCCGCCAGCCCCGCGCGATACCTCCCGCTGGTCACCATCCGCACCAGCCAGTACGGAGCCCCCACCACCAGGACAGCCAGCAGAAGCGCGCTATAGACCACCATCATCAACTTCTGCCAAACCTCTCTTTACCTTGTGCACCAGCGAAGATGATAATCAACTTGGCCATGAAGTCCCACTCGTCCCCCAAGATTCTCCGTACAGTAGTAACTCTTGCCTTCCTCGTCGCCGCCAATGCCTTTGCATCCGACAAAAAGGCCCCACCCCCTAAACCGGCCAATCAGTACGCCGCCTTTGACACCCATCCCAACGAGAACGTCACCATCGCCGCCGAACCCTGCGACGATCCGCGCGATTGCAGCTTCTTTCGCCTCGAATACGTCCAGCACGGCTTCATCCCCGTCCGCGTCATCATCACCAACGACAGCGACACCGCCCTCTCGCTCGACCGAGGCCCGCATCCAGTTCATCTCCGCCAACCGCGACATCATCCCCGCGGCCCTCGACGACGACATCAACCGCCGCCTCTTCTCCACCAAAAGCGCCGCCGGAACCAAGATTCCGGGCATTCCCATCACCATCCACCACGCCCCAGTCGACAAGAAGATCACCGCAGGACGACGACGACTTCGGCTTCCAGGGCACAACCGTCAACGCCCACAGCACCCTCGCCGGATACCTCTTCTACGACGTCCGAGGCCTCGACGACCCGCCCCTCAAAGGCGCCGAGCTATACGTCAAGATGATCCACACCCTCGACGGCAAAAAGGAACTCTTCTCCTTCAGCATCCCGTTCAACAAATGGCTCGCCGCAAACTCAGTCGCCTCGAGTCACTAGTTGCAGGTTGTCGAGTTGCCGGTTGAATGCCACAACCAGTTGCGAGATGATTCAACTACACTGACAACTTGCAACCTGCAACTCACGACTTGCAGTTAGCAGCTAGCACCTTCCCGTCGAAGTCTTGGCAAAATCCTTTCGCGAGCTTGAAGTCTGGAAGAGATCGATCGACCTAACGGCTTCTAGCCACTAGCGAAGTCACAGGACGAGTTCCCAACATACGAAATCTACGGTCTCATCCCAGATGCGCCGCGCTACTCACGATGAGACGATCCGCCTACGCTACCTGTCCTCGCATTTGCTTAGTATTGACGTTCGATCAACATTGTGGGGTGTGGCACTTACCCGAATTGACATGACGTCTCCGCTAACGATCGATCTGGCTCAGGGCAAGCCACCTCGCCGGAACACGGTCTCACGGACGCGCGGAAGCGAGTCAAGGTCTCCCTATAACAGTTCGTATGCCAACCTAGGCAAAGCATGCCTGGGAGTAGCGAATAACCGAGCTACAAAGCACGATTTCGGCCATGCCCGCGCAAGATCTGACGGCCAAGTCTGTATTGCCACACGTCAATGATGCTGTGCAGACTCGTCGAGTACTCGCTCGAGGAACTTCAGGCCTCGATAACCGCAACCCGACAGCCTCAGCCCAGGACAACTAACAACCTACAACCTGCAACTGGTCAACTCGCCGAAGGCAACTGACAACCTGCAACCTGCAACTGCCAACTTGCTCCATATCCGCCCCGCCACACCCGACGACGTCCCCGAGATCCTCGCCCTCATCCGCGACCTCGCCACCTACGAGCGCCAACCCGACGCCGTCGTAGCCACCGAAGCCGACCTCCTCCGCGACGGCTTCGGCCCGCAAAAAGTCTTCTCCTGCCTCATCGCCGAGTGGACCGAAGACGGAGTAGCCCAACCCGCCGCCTTCGCCCTCTACTTCCCCTTCTACTCCACCTGGCGCGGCAACGCCGGCATCCACCTCGAAGACCTCTTCGTCCGCCCCGAGTTCCGCCGCCGAGGAATCGCCAAAGCCCTCTTCAGCCACCTCGCCGCCATAGCCCTCGAGAACGGCGACCGCTTCCAATGGCACGTCCTCGACTGGAACCAACCCGCCATCGACTTCTACGAACAAATGGGAGCCCACATGCTCCACGAGTGGCGCATCATGCGCATCGACGGCGAAGCCCTCCAAACCCTCGCAGCAAACTCTCGCGAAATAGCACAGGTTTCGGGTGCCCATTCATGCAGTCCTCATCGCTAAGTGGGAATCGCTGTTCGCGCGTTGCTTGTTTTATGTCACTGCTCATAAAACGTACCGATTGTCGTTCCCGTTCCCACCGAAACCCTTGACGCCCCCGATATAATAAAAACAGGGGCAATTTTCGAAAATTCCATCACACAAGCCCGCGGCAACGCGGCTAAGTCCCATGCATGGAATACTTTACGAAGTAGCACCCTTTTAGAATCAGTACTTTACGCTTAAAGTACGAACCTAAGTCTTTTCAATAGAATACTTTGAACAAAAAAGCAGGAGAGGGCGGTATCTTGGCAACAAAGAGAATCAAAGTCATCGGCGGAGGCCTCGCAGGCCCCGAAGCCGCCCTTCAAGCAGCAAAGTTCGGCTGCGAAGTCGACCTCTACGAGATGCGCCCCACTCGCTCCACCGAAGCCCACCAGACCTCCGACTTCGCCGAACTCGTCTGCTCCAACTCCCTCAAGTCCGAGTCCGAAAACACCGCCCCCTGGCTCCTCAAGCAGGAGATGCGCCGCGCTGGCTCCATCCTCCTCACCGAAGCCGACGCCACCGCCGTCCCCGCCGGCCACGCCCTCGCCGTCGACCGCATCGAGTTCTCCAAGCGCGTAGCCGCCCGCATAGCCGCCGAACCCCGCATCACCGTCCACCGCGAAGAGGTCACCACCCTCGACGAGAACGACCCCAACACCATCACCATCCTCGCCAGCGGCCCCCTCACCAGCCCGGCCTTAGCCGCCGAACTCCAACGCCTCACCGGCGCCCACCACCTGGCCTTCTACGACTCCATCAGCCCCATCGTCGACGCCACCACCATCGACATGGACAAGGTCTACTTCGCCGCCCGCTGGGACAAAGGCACCGCCGACTACATCAACTGCCCCTTCACCCAGGAAGAGTACGACCGCTTCCTCGACGCCCTAACCACCGCCGAAGCCGTCCCTGCCAAATCCTGGGAACAGATCCCAACCGCTTCCCAGGAAAAGCGTCATCCTGAGCGGAGTGGCGAAGCCACGGAGTCGAAGGACCCCGAAGGTTCCGACATCACCAACGTTGTCGACCGATTTTCAACCTCTACTGCTACGCTTCAAGGGCCCAAAAAACTCCAGTACTTCGAAGGCTGCCTCCCCATCGAAGAGACCGCCCGCCGAGGCCGCGACACCCTCCGCTTCGGCCCTATGAAGCCCGCCGGCCTCACCAATCCCAAAACAGGGAAGTGGCCCTACGCCGTAGTCCAGCTCCGCCAGGAAAACCTCCGCGCCGACAGCTACAACCTCGTAGGCTTCCAGAACCACCTCAAGTACGGCGAACAAAGCCGAGTCCTCCGCCTCATCCCCGGCCTCGAAAACGCGACCTTCCTACGTTACGGCCAGATCCACCGCAACACCTACATCCACGCCCCCTCGCTCCTCACCGAAACCCTCCAGCTCAAAGCCCACCCCACCATCATGATCGCGGGCCAGCTCAGCGGAGTCGAAGGCTACACCGAATCCATCGCCTCCGGCATGCTCGCAGGCCGCTACGCCGCGCAGCTGGCGCAAGGCACCCAACCCACACCCGCCCCCCGCGCCATCAGCCAACGGCAGCCTCACCCACTACATCACCCACGCCGAAACCAAAAAATTCCAACCCGCCAACATCACCTTCGACCTGCTCCCACCACTAGAGCCCGAACTCCGCAAAAAGATGCGCGACAAAAAAGAACGCCACAAACTCCAATGCAACCGCGCCCTGAATGCATGGGACAGATTGGCTCTAAGAAGGATGACTAAGAGCCGATGCATGGAAGCAACAGAATCGACCATGGCTCGCCCTAGACGACAAGTTCGTAACAGCCATCTACATCGTCAAGGTTGTGATCGAGTAACAGACCATCTTCTTGATTCTCGCAACCACGTGAGTCCATCTCCATCGACCTCGATCAGTGACCTAGCCTGAGCTAACGCGAGGACCGCCGATTGAAACTGCTCCACATAGTTCACTCTGCCTAAATACATAACAAGACTGGCGCGATGCTGACTTTGGCTCCGAGGCAGAATACGAGATCATTGCATCATTCTGCTTTGCTTTAGAAAAATAGCGAGCAAATGCTGGCTCAGTGTCACGTGTTCGCAGATTCGTAGTTTGAGCTAATCAGCTGTCGAAATCGCACCTGCGGTATCGATATCTGTCAAACAATCTTCCGATAAGCTACTTTTCAGAGCGACTGAAAGAACTCGAAGGAAAGCCGGTTTTTCTGCAGTGCCAAAATCCTTTCGCGCAAGCAAGCTGATGCGCTTCTGGCGATCATTCATCTCTATTCTTTCCTTGGCAGACAACAAACTGTTCTAACTATTCCTTTTCCTTCTTCTTATTTCTCGCCTTGATCTTGAACCAGATCGGACTCCCAATAAACCCAAAGTTCTCCCGAATCTGATTCCCCAAAAACCGCTCGAACGAGAAGTGCAGCTTCACATCCTTATCCGTGAACAGCACAAACGTAGGCGGAGCAACAGCCGCCTGCGTCATGTAGTAAATCCGCACGCGCTTGTTCATCGGCACCGAAGCCTTCTGGAAATCCACCTTCTCCAGGAACCGGTTCATCTGCCCAGTCGTCACGCGCTTCCGCCGCTCCCGAGCAACCAGCTCAACCTTCTTGAACACCGACTCGATATTCTTCCCATCAGCCGCCGAGATAAACAGCAGCGGAGCATAATCCAGATACTTCAGATTGTCCCGAACCTGCTGCTCATACACCTTCTGGTCCGCAGGCGGCTTGCCATCAAACAGCCGCATTCCATCCGGCCCAGTCCTCGTCATCAGATCCCACTTATTGATGACGATGATCACGCTTCGCCCACTCTCATGCGCATATCCGCCAATGTTCGCATCCAGCGCAGCAACACCCTCAGTCGCATCGATCACCAGCAGCGAAACATCCGCCGCCTCCAGATGCTTACGCGCCATAATCACCGACAGCTTCTCCGCCATCAGCTTCGTCTTGCCCTTTCGCCGAATCCCCGCCGTATCGACAAACCGGAAGCTATGGCCGCCCCGCTCCACAACCTCATCCACAGCATCCCGCGTAGTCCCGGCAATCGGAGACACAATCGCCCGCTGCGATCCCGTCAGCGCATTCAGCAGCGTGCTCTTGCCAACGTTCGGCCGCCCGATAATGGCAATCTTCGTCTCCTTGCTCTCATACTCCCCATGCGAACGCAGCTTGCGCACCGGCGCAAAGTCCGGCCCATCCTCATCCTCCGCCGCCTCATCATCAGCAGTCAGCATCGTCTCATCAGGCTCTTCCGTATCGGCCTCCGGAAGCACCGCAAACACCTCATCCAGCAGATCGCCGATGCCGCTCCCATGCTCCGCCGAGATCGGCAGCACATTCTTGAACCCCAGCCGCCGGAAGTTCTCCGCCTGCACCAGCATGGCCTCGGTGTCCATCTTGTTCACCGCCAGAAACACCGGCTTACCACCACGTAGCAACAGCCGTGCAAGCTCCAGATCAGGCGAAGCCAGCTCCGTCCGTCCATCCACGACCATTACAATCGCATCAGCTTCCTCAAGCGCCACCTGCGCCTGCCGGAAGATCTCACTAGGAATCAGTGCCTCATCATCTGGAATCACACCACCCGTATCGACGATCCGCGCATCCTGCCCCATCCACTCAATCACGCCATAGATGCGGTCCCGCGTAATCCCCGGCTCGTCCCCCACAATCGACCGCCGCGACCCCGTCAGCCGATTGAACAGCGTCGACTTGCCCACGTTAGGCCGTCCGCAAACAGCAATCAACGGAAGCTCCCGCGCCTCGGCATCCTCGGTCTCCGTCACCATCTGCGACGCCAGCAATTCCACATCGCGCCAATCGTCATCGCCAATGTTCTCGCGCCCGGCAACGTTCGACGACCGCGGAGTCTGCCGCCCCACAATCCCGTCCGCAGGCCGCATCGGCCCCGCCTTCTTCGCATACGGAGCGTCCGCCCGCAGCGTCTTCTTCTTCTCTTTATCCGGAGACTGCTTCGTCACCCGCGAAGCCTTATCCGCTTCCGCCCGCTTCGTCGCAAGAATCTTGCGTTTACGCGGATCCACCGCTCCAGTCGTCGGTGCAACCTTCGGCGCCCGGCCCTTCTTCGGTCGAGTGCTCGCCTGCCTGTGTTTTTTGCCTAACCGCTTCTTATCGTCTCTCTGAGCCACGGAGCATCCATCTTTCTCCCGCGCACGCATCAGGCGGCCAGGCTTATTACGCTATTTATTCGCTTCTGCTTCTATTATAGAAATTGCAAAGCCTCTGCGCCGCAATAACCTGCATAACGCTAAACATTGTCCACCATAGCCCCCATCTCGATCACGCCAGCCCCGCCGGAGAATCTCCCGAATCTCCACGACTTCTTCGCGCCCGGCGGCATCCTCTCGCAGTCCTCCCTGGCCTTCGAGCACCGCCGCGGCCAGTACGAGATGGCCCGTTCCATCGAAAAGGCCTTCAAAGACAAGCGTCACCTCATCGTCGAAGCCGGCACCGGAACCGGAAAAACCCTGGCCTACCTTCTGCCGGCCCTGCGCATGGCCCGCGAGCGCCAGCAGCGCGTCATCATTTCCACCGGCACCAAAAATCTCCAGGAACAGCTCTTCTTCAAAGACGTCCCCTTCCTCGAATCCCTCCTTGGCCCGCTAAAAGTCTGTTATATGAAGGGCCGCAGCAACTACCTCTGCCGCCACAAACTCTACGCACTCCGCGACAACCCACTCCTCAACGGCCTCGAAGAGATCGACCAGTTCCACCACATCGCCGCCTGGGAAAAGACCACCGAAACCGGCGACCGCGCCGAGATCGACGCCCTCCCCGAGTCCTCCCCGCTCTGGCACAAGCTCGACGCCCGCACCGAAGCCTGCCTCGGCCAATCCTGCCCCGACTGGGAGCGCTGCTTCGTCACCACCATGCGGCGCAAGGCCCTCGAGTCCGACATCGTCATCGTTAACCACCATCTCTTCTTCGCCGACCTCAGCATCAAGCAGCAAGCCGCCAACGCACCCGACGCCGGCATCCTCCCCGAAGCCGCCGCCGTCATCTTCGACGAGGCGCACGAGCTCGAAGAGATAGCCTCCAACTACTTCGGCATCGGCCTCAGCACCCAGCGAGTCGACGAGCTCATCCGCGACGTCGACCTCATGCTCAAGGCAAAACAAGCCTCCACTAGCGCGATCGAGAGCGCCTGCGCCACTCTCAAAGATCGTTCCCGCATGTTCTTCGCCGCGCTCCCCGCCGACGCCACCGGAGGCATAGGCCGCATGCCCTTCGACTTCCGCGAAGAATTCCTCGAAGAGAGCGGCGACTACTACACCGGCGCTCTCAACGCCCTCACCCGCCTCGAAGGCGAACTCGAACGCGTCAAAAACGTCGAAGAATCCACCGGCCTGCGCAAGCGCACCGCCGACATCCGCGCCCACCTCGCGTTCCTTCTCGAATCAAGCGACCGCAACACCGTCTTCTGGATCGAGCGCCGAGCCGCAGGAGGCGTCCGCAATCTCGCCCGAGGCAGTCACGCCTTCCACACTCATCTGCAAGCCACCCCCATCGACGTCTCCGAGCTCCTCTCTACCTCACTCTTCGACAACTACTCCAGCGTCATCCTCACCTCGGCCACGCTCACCGTCTCGGGCGGCTTCGATCACATCCGCAAGCGCCTCGGCCTCATCTCCGCCCGCGAGCTGGTCGTCCCCTCCCACTTCAACTACGAGAAGCAAGCCCTTCTCTACCTCCCGCCCGAACATGCCCGACCCACGCGAGCCCGACTTCCCAGAGAAGGCCGCCGAGCGCATCCGCCGCGTCCTCGAAATCACCCAGGGCCGCGCCTTCTGTCTCTTCACCAGCTACACCCAGATGCGCAACACCTACGAGCGCCTCCTCGCCGAACTCCCCTACACGCTTGCTCCTCCACGGCACCGCCCCGCGCAACGTTCTTCTGCAACAATTCCGCGACACCCCCAACGCCGTCCTCTTCGGCACCTCCAGCTTCTGGCAAGGCGTCGACGTGCAGGGCGAACAACTAAGCTGCGTCATCATCGACCGCCTACCCTTCGCCGTCCCCAACGATCCCGTCGTCAAAGCTCGCATGGAGGCCATCGAAGCCGCAGGCGGCAGAGCCCTTCTTCGACTACCAGGTCCCCAACGCCGTCATCACCCTCAAGCAAGGCTTCGGACGCCTCATTCGTTCCCTCTCCGACCGCGGCGTTCTCATGCTCCTCGACCCCCGCATCCAGCGCCAGCGCTACGGTCGCATCTTCCTTGAAAGTCTCCCCGCCTTATCGCCTCACGCAGGAGATCTCTGACGTCGAGCAATTCTTCGAAAAATCCTGACCCCGCCGCAACCGAAGATCTTCGGAATAATTTCTTGTTGTAAACATCGCCTTGCAATAGGCTTTGTCAAAAGGGCTTGCCAACCGTGTCTGACCTCGATCAGCGCCTACTTGGGAACAAAAAGAAATCATTGATGAAGCATCGCCTGACGCCACAGCCTCGGATGCTGGTGACCCTCCTCCTGCTGGCTTCATTGCAGCTAGCCGGATGCGGATTAAATCAGGCAAGCTCCCGCGTCGCATTTATGGGCGATTCGCTCACTGAGAGTTGGAGCTTTCCCCGCGTGAACCTCGGAAAGCACGGTCAGACGACAGCCGAGATGCTGACCCGCTTTCCCGATCAGGTGATCGGCAAAGGCTATAAGCAAGTCGTAATCCTGGGCGGAACGAACGACACCCTACTCGGACTCGACCCGGAAGTGACGATCAAGAATCTAGGCGCGATGGCTGATCTAGCAACGTCGGCCCACATAGAGCCAATACTTGCCCAGATACCTCCGATCTATCGCACCGATAGAGACTATCCGACCACAGTCCGAATTCTGAACTCGAAAATCGTTCAGTTGGCTGCGGACAAACACTTGAAGCTGGTTGATTACTACCATCCGTTAGACGGCCACCCAGAGCAATACAGTGACGGAGTACATCTCCGCCACATCGCCTACTGGAAGATGGAATATGCGCTCGCGAAGGTAAAGAATCCGTTCTAGCAGCGTGCGTCCAGGTCTAGCTATTCGCAGCAGCCAGCAGAAAGACCAGAGGCGCGTTCCAGTTGATGGCAATCTCATTAAGCGAGTAAGCCCGCTCATCATCCAACCACATGCGCATCGGAGGCTGCTTCGGCAAAGCATTCGCCACTGCATCTCCTCCACGCGAATTCGGCCCACCCGAAAGCAGTCCCGGCCACGGAGCAGCGATGCCATCCGCTACACTCGGCCGATGGTGTGGATGCTCAAACGGTCTCACCCCAAGATGCGTCACCCAAGAAACCCCATGACAATTGCGCCCCAACATGTAATGCAGGTTGTTCAATGCTACATTCGGCATCGCTTTATCGTGATGAAAGTGATCCGCAATCAATAACAACATCGACTGATTACCAGCCACTCCATTCGATCCCCACACATAGTCCGCAAGCGCCAGAGTATTTCCATACCCACTCTCTTTACTGCGCTCAATCAGCAATGCCGCTGCCTTCGCCGTCGCATTCCGAATCCGCTCCTTCACATCGGACTTGCCGCGTTTCGGCTCAAGTGCATAAGACCAGTAAGCCATCGACATCACATCGGCCCATTCAGGCGCGCTTATCGTCAGCACCGACTCGCGTGGCGGCATCTTCGCCAGAAAAGCCTGCTCGAACTCTGCCTCTCCAGTAGTCCTCCACAGTTCAGCAGAGGCCCACACCACCTCATCGCCGCAATGCTTGTCTCCATACTCACCCGTCAAAATATGTGGAGGGTTCTCAAAGATCACATCAGGATGCTTGTCCGCCCACGTCCACGCCTGTCGCGCAGCAGCGAGGCACCGTTGTGCAAACGCCGCGTCATACGGCTCATAGCAGCGAGCCGCAATCGCCATCACGGCAGAAAAACCTCCCGTAGCGCATGTGCTCTTATAAGGCTCCGACCCGGTCCCAATCACATAACTGGTCAGCGTATCGTCCTGCGGCATGATGAACGCGCTGAACTGTTCACTGGTCTGTTTATGCCACACTCCGCCATCTGTGTCCTGCAACTGCAGCATCCACTCCAGATTCCAGCGCACCTCAGCAAGATAGTCAGGAGTCTTTCCTCCGCTCTCCGGAATATCCAGCGAAAACGAATGCAGCATCGGTGCATAAAACTCCCACGCCCACAGCAAAGTTCCCGTGCTGATGCCCGAGTTCACAATGTAGCGGCCATAGTCGCCCGCATCATGCCATCCCCCATGATTCGCAAGCGGTCCGCTCTTGCCCGACGTCGCATGGAACGCACCTTTGCTATGGCACGCCGGACGGCGATAGCCTCCACCAAGATCAACAGCCATGCCGCAACGCTGCCCATAGTAGCCGCGCATCGTTACCTTCAGTGCATTCGCATAAGCATGAGGCGCAATCGAAAAACTATCGCTCTTGAATCCCGCAGCTTCAATCCGGTACATGCCTGCCGTATGCAGCTTCGAAAAATCAGCAATCCTTACCCGGTCGCCCGACGCGGCATCCATCACCGCCCTGCCCAATCTCCCCTTGAAAACAACACGGTCGCCCACAAGGGAGCGGATCTGAAAATGATCATCGCTCGCATCATTACAACGAACAGTAGCCTGCTTTGTATTCGCCGCCAGATAACCAATCTGATTGACAAATACTCCGCCCGGCGCATCTCCAGAAGACGCCAGTTGCCCAATGGCCTGAATCCCCGGATGGAGCGCCACACCGGCGCCTCCCATAAGTCGTAACAAGTGTCTGCGGTCCATATTGAAATCATACTGGCGATGTATGTCGTTGCTCTCAAACAGCCAGCATCAAACGTTTGATATTTCAAAGTGTTGCACTGCGGTCGTCACTAAAAACTCGGTCATCACTGAACAACTCCCCCCGTCGTCATCCTGAGCGATGGCGCGCAGCGCCGAGTCGAAGGATCCCTGTATTTCGCTTTTGATTGTTCTCGTCCAACCCGAACCACGAAAACCCTTACTAACACCCTGTTACGCAACGACTGGCGATTAGCGGCGAATTCAATCCGCATCTCACCGTAAAATAAGATTCAGCTAATGGGACGGAACCTTTACATCCTCGCCGCCACACTCGCTCTCTTCGCCCTCATCTCCTGTGGTCTCGCGTATACCAACATCGCGCAGCAGCCCGGCTCGCCTGGCGACGCGTCTCTATGGCGCACCACAGCTATCGTCCTATTCCTTGTCGCGCTTGTCGTTGCCTTGGCCGGCATCCTCTCCTCGCTCTTCGAGCAAGCCGAGCGCCGCTTCGAAGAACAGCGCCGCGAAAAGCGCAAGCGCTGAAGATCGGCGCATAAAACGGTACAATAAGAAGTACGGAATAAGCTGAAGCCGCGCCTCCCCAGCTCCCATCTAAAAACTACCGACGCGGCAAACCGAAGGGATCGAAGAGTCATGTTTGAAGTAACCGTAGAAGCCGGATTCTCCTCCGGCCACTACCTCCGCAACTATCGTGGCAAGTGCGAGAACCCGCACGGCCACAACTACAAAGTGTTTATCACTCTCGTCGGCGAGGAGCTCGACCCAACCGGCCTGCTCCTCGACTTCAAGCTCCTCAAGCAGGTCATGCGCCCCACCGTCGAATACCTCGACCACAAAATGATCAACGAGCTCGAGCCTTTCGTCTCCGAGATCAACCCCTCCGCCGAAAACCTCGCTCGTTACTTCTACCAGGAGACCTCCGCACAGGTGCATGCAATGACCGACGGCCGCGTCCGCGTAAAAGACTGCACCCTCTACGAGACCGACACCAGCTTCGCCCGCTACTACGAGTAAGCCGCATCTCATGCACCTCATCGAGCTCTACAAATCCGTTCAGGGCGAATCCTCCTTCGCCGGCCTCCCCTGCATCTTCGTCCGACTCGCCGGCTGCAATTTGCGCTGCGCCTGGTGCGACTCCGAGTACACCTTTACCGGCGGCAAGCCCTTCACCTCAGACGAAATCGTCGCCCAGATTGAAGCCCTCGGACCCTGCAGACTCATCGAGTTCACCGGCGGCGAGCCCATGCTTCAAGCCCGCGAACTTCTCCCCCTGATGGATCGTCTACTAGCGCAAAACTTCACTCTCATGATCGAGACCAGCGGCGAACGTCCTCTCTCCGCAGTCCCCAAAGCCGTCCACAAGATCGTCGACGTCAAGTGCCCTGGCGCAGGCGCCGCCGCCAACACCTTCCGCCTCGAAAACCTCGAAGCCCTCACCAAAAACGACGAAGTCAAATTCGTCATCACCGACCGCACCGACTACGACTTCGCCCGCGACTTCATCCGCACCCACGCACTAGAAGAAAAAGCCGGCCAGATTCTGCTCTCCCCCGCCTTCCAAAAAACACCCAGCCCCCAGCGCACCGCCGACAACATGGCCCTCGACCCCCGCAAACTAGTCGACTGGATGCTGGCTGACGGCTTACCCGCCCGCCTCTCCCTCCAGATCCATAAGTTCATATGGGAGCCCCAGAAAAAGGGCGTCTAGCTCAACTTCCGCAACTCCCCCCGCACACCAAACCAAACCACCAGTCCCAAAAACTGCGCATACAAAATCCACCCAACCACCTGCACCATCGGCGGCACAGCCACACCGCGCATCACAAATCCAACCAGAAGCGTCATCCCCAGCACCACCATGCAAATCACCATCGCCCTGCGCCCATAATGCGTTGGCGTCAGTGCAACTGGTCTCCGCTCAGGAAGCTGCCGTGCAACCCGCGCCGCAAAGTCCGCAGGAATATCCACCGCAGGCCGAGCCTCCAACGCGCGTGTCAAGCGCTGATCCATCTCAGCATCTGCCGCGTTCAACTCCGTCATCCATTCGTCGCGCATACCGGTCTCCTCTCCTGCCTGGCCTGCAGTGCCTCTCTCATCTTCTTCCGTCCGCGATGCAGATGCGTCCGCACCGTCCCAATCGGCAGGCCCAGCGCAAGTGAAATCTGTTCATACGTGCGCTCCTCCTGATGATAAAGAACGATCACGGCTCGCTCCACCTGGCTCAACCTCTGCAACTGCTCTTCCACACCTTGCTGAAACTCCCGTTCCTCAATCTGCTCCGCTGCATTGCGGCTCGGATGCTCCAGCCGGTCTTCCCATCCCGAATGCTCGTCCGAAATCGATACCGTCGATGTCCGTTCCCGCTTCCGTCGCTTCCACTCATTCTGCGCAACGTTCACGGTTATCCGATACAGATACGTCGACAGCAACGCCTCTCCACGAAAACTGGGTAGCGCACGATATAGCCGTATAAAAACCTCCTGCGCCAGA
Organism: uncultured Acidobacteriaceae bacterium; assembly: GCA_963831665.1. Classification (GTDB taxonomy): domain Bacteria; phylum Acidobacteriota; class Terriglobia; order Terriglobales; family Acidobacteriaceae; genus Edaphobacter. The sequence goes on from CAWHRG010000002.1 coordinate 803,366, forward strand.
TCGTCAAGATTCTCCCTGCTCCCCGTCATTCGCATAAGCGTGCCAAAGACCATCCCCTGATGGTCCCGCACAATCTGCTCGAAGCTGAGATCAGTATCCAAGCTGGGTTAGACAACTCACTTCCTCAAAAGTTTCACGCCGCAGGTTGAAACTTTGCAACTACGCCGAGGTCTAATGCTGGCGAAAGGGAGGTAACACCATGGAAGCATTCAACTCACCATTTATCGTACCGATCGGCGCCTTTGCCGTAGCCATCGTCGCAGTCGTCGCAGGCATCTGGTCGCAAGCCCACGCCGTTCGCGTCAAAGCCGAGCAGCGTATGGCCATGCTGGCGCGTGGGTTATCTGTGGCAGAGATTGAGCAGTTGCTGGGCTCCGGCGCAGATGAAAAAAAGGCGCCCAAAGATCCGCTCCGCAGCCTCAGCAACGCACGCCGTTCTGGCATCATTCTGGTCTCAACCGGCGCTGGAATCGTGCTCTTCTTCTTCGCTCTTACAGCCATTATCGGCACTCGCGAGATCCTCTCCGGAGCCGCCGCGGGCCTCATTCCGTTGGCCATCGGTATCGGCTTTTTCATCGACTACCACCTCCAGAAGCGCGAGCTATCGCGCTTCGGATTAGAAGTCGGCGCCGAACTCCCCTCAAGCGATCACCGCTAAGCCGAAAGCCATGCGCTACCATCAACTATGCGCCTCTTCGCAACACTTCTTCTGCTCGCAACGGCAGCCTGCGCCTCTGCTCAGACGGCCCCGAAGCCCATCGAGATCAAGGTCGTCGTCATCGCCATGTTCGAGCAAGGCGCCGACACCGGCGACGTCCCCGGCGAATACCAGTACTGGGTCGAGCGCGAGCATCTCTCGACCGTCCTGCCCTTCCCGCAGGGCTACCACGACCTCCGCATCAACAACGACGGAGTCCTCGGCGTAGTCACCGGCGTGGGCACCGCACGCGCCGCGGCCACCATCATGGCCCTCGGCAACGATCCTCGCTTCGACCTCACCCACGCCTACTTCCTTGTCGCCGGAATCGCCGGCATCGACCCCCAGATCGGCTCCCTCGGCTCCGCCGTCTGGTCCGACTACATCGTCGACGGCGACCTCGCCCACCAGATCGACGCCCGCGAGATCCCCCAGGCCACTCCCGAAGATCGCAAGCTCTGGACCACCGGCTACGTCCCCCTCGGCAAATCCACTCCTTTTGAACAACCCCGCACCGCCCGCTTCGGCGACGACGGTAACGCTTACCACCTCAACACCGCGCTCGTAGACTGGGCCTTCAACCTCACCAAAGACACCGAGCTCCCCGACACTCCAGCCATCAAAGCCCGCCGCATGGAGTACGACACAGCCAACCCCGCAAGCCCCGCGCATCGCCCACCCTTCGTCCTCCGTGGCGACAACCTCTCCGCCTCCACCTTCTGGCACGGCAAGCTCATGAACCAGTGGGCCCGCGACTGGGTCAAGTACATGACCGACGGCAAGGGCACCTACGCGGTCTGCGGCATGGAAGACACCGGAACCTTACAATCCCTCACCTGGTTAGCCCGCGCCCAGAAGCTCGACATCAACCGCGTCCTCGTCCTCCGCACCGCGAGCAACTTCGACCAGCAGCGCACCGGCCTCACCGCCGCCGAAAGCCTCGCCGAAACCAAGGTCACCAAATACAGCGCCTACATGCCCGCCCTCGAAAGCGCCTATCGCGTAGGCCACATCGTAGTCGACAACCTCGTTGCCAACTGGGCCCAAACCCGCGACCACATCCCAACAAAATAGCTCCCAAACTCTATCTAGCTTCACTGCACCATTGCCCTTCTCAGTCGTCATCCTGAACGCAGTGAAGGATCCCTGTATTTGCCTGTGCAGTTGCTGTTGCGTAAGGATCTGCTTCTGTCGTTGCAGTTGCACTTGCCATTGTTCTTGCTTGTCATTCTGAGCGCAGCGAAGAACCCCCGCATTTGCCTTTCCAGACGGAGCGAAGCGACGTACAAGTAAACTTCTCAGAGACGCAAATGAAGATCCTCATCCTCTCCCCCCATCGCGGCGACGCAGCCTTCTCCCTCTCCATCGCCATCACCAACTGGCTAGCCGCCCGTCACACCGTCACTATCCTCAACATCTTCACCCGCACCCTCCAAGCCCCCTTCTCCGATGCCGAGTTCGTCCACGAAAACGACCGCATGTCCTACGTCTCCGCCATGCGCCAACGCGAAGACGAGCTCTTCAGCCAACGCCTCACCCAGGCCCTCTCAAAATCCGCCAAGACCAACCTCCAAATAGTCGACCTCAACCTGAAAGACGCCCCCATCCGCCTCCGCTGTCCCATCGAAGATCTCTTCGACCGCCCCGCAGACCCAAATGATCCCGCTATCGAAAAAATCCGCAAAGCCCTCACCCGCCAATCCGAAGCCGGAGCCGTGGAAGCCCTCGTCGTTCCCCTCGCACTGGGCGAACACGTCGACCACCTCACCGTCCGCGCCTCTGCTCTCCCCCTCACCCCGACCCTCCCCAGCGCCTTCTACGAAGACCTCCCCTACGCCGCCACCCACCCCAGCGCCGCAACCGACCTCTACGGACTCCGCGAAGAACTGACGACACAACTCAACGAGCCGCTTACCCCCATCCTCTGCCAAACCCCATCCGCCGACGAACTCAAACGCCGCCTCTTAGCTCTCTACGCGTCCCAACTCGACGACGACATGGCCACCCAAATCATCGACTTCGGACATCGTTATCAAGGAGGCGAAAGGCTATGGGCAAATCAGGAATGGCTAATGCGATCCCAGCATTGATGAACAAAAAAGTGCAACCTTAAACCACCCAACAAAACAAACGTCATCTCGACCGGAGGCGGCGAAGCCGCCGTAGTGGAGAGATCCCTGTATTTGTCTTTGTCATTGCCTGTTCTCGCACCCTCAAGCATGCAAAACCCAAAAAATCGGCCAAATTCTCATGTCAAGTCCCCAAACCACCTAACTCACTCATTCTGAAAGACATCTTCATTGCGTGGGAGTTTTACCCATTCCGGTATACTGGAACTATAGATAGAAAAACCCCGGCCACCAGCCGGGGTTTTCTTATTGATGGCAGCTAAATCCTTTAGAAAGACGAATTTGCCAATAACCCATTTAGAATGACGATTTTGGCAAACCAATCCGAGCTATGGCATTGAAAATAAACAGTTTACAGAATCATACCCGGGGGGGGGGGGGGGGACTATCAGAGCATTCGCCGAACCAGACGTCGCACCGTCTCGGTCACCACGCCGTAAACGATATGCGAGGTCATTTCGCTGGTCTTCTCACGCGTCGTCTGCTCGCCCGGCCGCGCTGCCAGTCCCATCATCGGCAGCGCACCCTGATGCGTCAGCGTCACCAGTGCAATGCCGAAGTTCGCGCCGTCCTTCGACGTGACCGTGGGCAGATACTCCGCCAGCGCTCCGTAAGCCGCACCGGTGGCCGCACCAAAGCCCCAGTGGATCGCTTCGCTGGCCGCTTTTTTCCGGACCAGTGTCAGTTCATGCCCGGCGAGGTTCTTGGCCAGCAGCTCAGGCGGCTCTGGCTCACCATGCGTCCGTGGAGGATAAACTTTTTCGGCCACCGTCTTCGCCGCAGTGGCGATCAAGCCACCAATCAACCCCGCAAGTATTCCCTTGGCCAGCGACTTCGACCGCGTCTTATTGCTCACTCTGTCACCTCGTCTAGCCGTGAGATGCACTCCACCTGCTCAAGGCTGTGTCATCCAACATACGCCGAAGGATCGGTCACATCGGTTCCGCCATCAACCTTCACAGCACGAAACACCCAGGTCAACACGACAGACACAGCAAGATTCAGCAGCAATGCCGGCACCGCAGCATACATCGCATATGTTCCGCCCAGAACCAGTGGCAGATGGAAAGGATAAACCGAGCTCTTCAGCCCCAGCGAAGCCGCCATCGCGGTTCCACTCGCCATCCCCGCTGCCCAACCGGCCACCAGCGCCCACGGATGAAACCATCTCGTGAACGCGCCCACCACAACCGAAGGAAACATCTGACCGATCCAGATGCCACCCAGCAACTGCATCTCGATCGCATAAGGAGCAGGCAGCCGCAAAACAAAAACCAGCGCGCCGAACTTCACCACCAGGCTCACAATCTTCGCCATCTGTGACTCTTCATGCGGTTCCATCTTCTTCCGCACAAACGAGCCGTAAAGATTTCGCGTAAACAGATTCGAAGCCGCAATCGACATGATCGCCGCCGGAACCAGCGCGCCAATCGCAACCGCCGCAAGGCAGAACCCCGCGAACCACTCAGGAAACATCTTGAGGAACAGCAACGGAACTGCCGAACTCGTATCCTTCGTCTGCACGCCCGCAGCCAACGCCACGTAACCAAGCAACGCGATCAGCCCAAGCAGAAAGCTATAAGCAGGAAGCATCGCCGCATTCCGTCGCACAACGTTCGAGCTCTTCGCACTCAACACCGCAGTCGCAGTATGCGGATAAAGCATAAGCGCAATCGCCGACCCGATGGCCAGCGTCGAGTAGCCAAGAAACTGGCTAGGCTTCAGGTAAATACTCGCCGCTGGAGTATGCGTAGCCAGCGCCTGATTCGCCAGATGGAAGATGTGTCCGAAGCCACCTAGCTTGATCGGAAGAATGATCACCGCCGCAAGCACCATCACATACAGCATCAAGTCCTTGACGACAGCAATAACCGCAGGAGCGCGCAGACCACTCGAGTACGTATAAGCAGCAAGAATGATGAACGCAGTCGCCAACGGCCACTCGCCATGAATGCCCATTGCGGCAATCACCACGCGAATGCCGACCAACTGCAGCGCAATGTAAGGCATCAGCGCCAGCACACCGGTTAGAGCAACAGCAACTGTCAACCATCGGTTGCCATAACGGCCGCCCACAAAGTCAGCAAAGGTCACATATCCATGACGATGACAGACATTCCAGATTCGAGGCAGCACCAGCATCATGTACGGATAAGCAATCACCGCATACGGCACCGCGAAGAAGCCCAGCGCACCCGCACCAAACAGCGCCGCCGGAACCGCGATAACAGTGTAAGCCGTATAGAGGTCGCCACCAATCAGGAACCACGTAACCCATGTACCAAAGCTGCGCCCGGCGAGACCCCACTCCTCAAGGGAAGCCATCCCCTTGGCAGGTCGGCGCCACCTCGCAGCCCAGAAGCCGGCCAGCGTTACAAACACGAAAAACACACAGAAGATCAGCAGGGCCGTCGTATGCAATTGCTCACCAGGAGAAGTGAATCGTCTCAGTTTGGAATTATGAGAATCTTAGCGCAAGAGCAACGTCTATGTGTCGATAGCCAGAACTTAGCTGCGCCCGCTCTCGTTCCACTCGTAGACCACAATTCCAAGATCGTTCAGCGTCTTAATCACGCTCTCCACATTGCGACGAACCGTAGGCCGCGCGCTTACTGGAACATCATGTGCCTCTTCAACCGCCACTACACGTCCGTAAGGCCACGAGCTTTCCGGAATCGCATTGAGCGCCGTAGACAATTCGCTGATTCGAACGTTGAGCTCCTGCCGCCTCGCTCCCAAAGGTCGCAACAACCCACCTTGTCCGAGCGCGCTCGTATTCGCATCGGCCAGAACAACATGCAGTGTAACCATTCCACCCTGAACCGTCAGGTAGGGATTCTCCCACGTGTCCAGACTTCTGACGGACATGTAACGTGTCTTCGAAGGCGGCGGAATCAGCTCCATCTGCTGTCGGGCCGCCTCAATCTCCTGTTGTTGCTGCGCCGTGACCGCGTGCGCAGCAGCAACACTCTGAGCAGGCGTCCGCGTGCAGCCGCTAACAATGAGAGGGAGGGAAAGAGCAGCTAAAAAAGCAGGTTGGAAAATAAATCTGAATTTACGCACGAATATCAGCATATCAAGCCTTTTCGCTGGTCCCAAAGTGCAAAAAACACTAATGGGGCAGGAAATTCGCTAACGTCCTTCCCATACTGGAGATCGTTTCTCCAGAAAAGCCTTCGTACCCTCGACCTTGTCCGCAGTTCCGCAAAGCCTCCCGAAGATCTCCACCTCAACTTCAGTAGCTGCATCAATCTGCAGACCGCTCCCGCGCCGAACAGCCTCGAGGCAGCCAACGACAGCCAAAGGCGCCATCGCAACAATCGACTTCGCCAGCGCCTCACCGCGCTCCATCAAACGCTCCGCCGGAACAATCTCGTCAACCAAGCCGATGCGCAGCGCTTCGGCCGCATCGATCATCTCCCCGCTCAGAAGCAGTTTGAGCGCAGTCGATTCTCCGACAAGACGAGGCAGCCGCTGCGTCCCGCCATAGCCCGGAATCAACCCCAGCTTCACTTCAGGCTGACCAAGCCGAGCCTTCTCGCTGGCCAGACGCATCGTGCAAGCCATAGCGAGCTCGCAGCCGCCTCCGAGCGCGAACCCGTTGATCAGCGCGATAACAGGCTTGCCGCAAGTCTCAATGAGGCGAAAGACCGCTTGCCCTCGGCGAGCCTTCTCGAGCCCTGTCACTGCATCTGTGGCTGCGATCTCGTTGATGTCAGCTCCAGCAGCAAATGCTTTCTCGCCAGCGCCTGTCAGGAGGATGACGCGTACCGCAGGATCATCCTTCAGCGACTGGAATACAGCTTCAAGGTCGTCGAATGTCTGGGCATTAAGTGCATTTAGGACCTTTGGCCTGTTCAGTGTCACTGTTGCCACTTGATCTCGAATCTCGCACAACAATGTCTCGTAGCCCATTCAATCCTCCGTCAGTCTGATCGCAACTCCAGACGATACAATCGAGCTTATGGTTAAGGGAATTACGCTGGTTAGCCCGATCGCTTCGGGCGATACATTCGACAAGCTCAACAGCCTCTTCCTGGCGCTCGGGTTCGAGTCAGGTAAAGGCTGGAAGGACGAGAAGGGACGCGGCATTGCCCTCGTTGCGCCTCTAGGCAATCTGGAGTTCGTCACCGGTCGTCCTCCGGCCGTTCCGCCTGTGCTGATTGAGGTTACAAACCTCGATGCTGTCCATGCAGCAGTGCGGAGCTGGATGTTGGGCAGCTATAGGACGGAAGATGTTGCTTCGCTGCTCTCTTCGCCGGCAGTCACGCATTGGAATTCGCGGTTGTTTACGGTAGAACTGGCGCCGGAGTTGAAGCTTGGCTTCTGGCAGTCGGAGAACCCGTTGCATGGCAAACCCATGGCGATTGAAGGGGATTTGAGCGCTGCTGGAATGCGGTTTGCTATCGTTACAGCCCGCTGGAACGCTGTGATTACGGATCGATTGTTGCAGGGATCGTTGGATGGTTTGTACAGGAGTGGCGCGGGGAAGGCGGATGTTGAGATTGTCCGTGTGCCTGGTGCGTGGGAGATTCCTTCGGCGGCGCGTACTTTGGCGGAGTCGAAGCGGTTTGATGCGATTATTACGCTGGGATGCCTTTTGCGTGGGGAAACGGCTCATTATGAGGCGATTTATACCGAAGTGGCGCGGGGAATTGGGCAGTCGCAGCAGGAGACTGGTGTTCCGCATGCCTTTGGTGTTTTGACCTGTGAGACGCTGGAGCAGGCGTTGGATCGGGCGGGCGTAAAGGCTGGAAACAAAGGGTTTGAGGCTGCGATTGCAGCGATTGAGATGGTTTCGATTCAGAGAAAGCTGGCGGTGAAGAGCTGATGGGAACACGACGGAAGTCACGAGAGATGGCGATGCAGATGTTGTTTCAGGGCGACCTGGGGAAGCAGACGCCGGAGCAGGTGCGGAAGCTCTTCTGGGGTTCGCGGGATGATGTGGATGCGGAAACCCGCGGTTTTGCTGAGGATTTGCATCGGATTGCGACGACGCGGCAGCCTGAGATCGATGAGTTGATCGAAGCGCACTCGCAGAACTGGCGGATTGAGCGAATGGCAGCGGTCGACCGGAACCTGATAAGGGCGGCGGTGGCGGAGATGCTGGCTTATCCGGCTACTCCGGCGCCGATCATCATCAATGAGAGCCTGGAGATAGGGCGTTTGTATGCTGCGCCGGAGTCGATTCACTTCCTGAATGGGGTTTTGGATGCGATTGCGCGGGATATTTTGAAGAAGCGCCTGGCGTAATTTTGCCAAAAATATTTGGCGTGGTGGATTGGTGTTTTTACAGGGTTTTTTGAGGAAATTGGTGTTTCAGCGTGGTGTTTTTGTGGACAAGATGTGGTCGATTGCGTGGCAATCGTGGAAAGCGGAAGGACACTTTTCGAGTCGCTGATTTTTTGCAAATTTCCGAAGTATATTTTTTAGCGGCTAAAGAACAGGACTTTAACTGAAACGCCCTCTCGATCGAGAGGGCGTTTCAGTTTGGAGAAAGTGAAGCAACTTAGGATTGCAACTTCTTCGGGTGCTGTACGAGGAGGTTGGGAGTGGCGCTCGGTGTGGTTGGCGTGATTGGCTGATCGACTCCGTTGACGTTCTGCGGGAGGTTGGGAGCGATGATCTTGACCGCATTGCTGGGCAGCGTGGTGTTGTTGACCAGGTCGGTCAGCGTGTTGCGGTCGATCAGGTGGACCGAGTTGTCGCCTGTTGTTCCGACGTAGATTGTCGAGTTGTCCGAGCTGATGACGCCAGCGACCGGAGCGATCGGAGCGGCCTGGTTGGCAGCCGTCATCAAGGGAACGTTCGTGATGGCTCCTGCACCAGTGGCAGAGGGCGCGTAGGTTGGCAACACGCCGCCGGTACCGGTGTAGGTGACGATTGCGAGCGAAGAGTCAGATGTCGGAATGACACCGTTGATGGCTGTTGCGGTGATGCCGCCAAGGGGAGCCGTGGAGGTCGCGGTCCTGTAAGAAGTGAAGAATGTTGGCGGAATGACAGCCGGGCAGGCACCAATGGGCAATCCGCCACCGAACCCGAGGTCGACAATGTTTGCCGTTGTTGCACCGAGGATATGGTGGCCGTCGTTGGTGGCAGCGATGCGATCTATTGCTGGGGCTCCGGTGTCAGCGACGGGATAGAAGGCGTTGTCGAGAACCGTGAGGCCGTCGGAGGAGGTGGTCGTGCTGGGGCAGTAGCTGACGCCGTTGGTCGAGGGGCCGGCGAGATAGGCTCCTACGCTGGGAACGGTGACGGCCACGTCAGTGCCCGGGGTGTTGACGGTCGTCCAGCCTGTGAAGGTGGAGTGGACGAGGATCTGATTGGTATTGGTTGTGGTGATGTAGACGGTCTGGCTGTCGGGGGAGAACTGAGCGTGGGTTGCTACTCCTCCCTGCGAGGGCCCGCTGAGGGCACCGGTGGTGGAGCTATAGAGATAGATCAGCTGGCGGATTGGATCGCTGATGACAAGCGTGGTGCCATCCGGCGATACAGCGAGGACGTTGCCGGGAACGGTGGTGTCCTGTTTTGTAAGCGCATTGGTGGCGGTGCCGAATACCATCAGCTCGGTAGCGCTGCCCATGTAGATGTTGCTGCCGTCGTTAGAGATGACCATCGAGTTGGGGACGTAAGGGAGCTGGATCGGCGTGCCGACGGAGTTTGTGGTGAAGTCGACGGGGACCAGGTACCGGGACTGCGTGCTGGCGATGTAGAGCAGGGTGCTGTTGGTTCCGGGCGTGGTAACGGTGATGGGATTGGAGGTGACCGGCAGACCGTTGCCGAGGAGTCCAATCTGATTGAAGGAGGATGGATTGCAGGAGGGAGGCTGGCAGATAGCTGTGATCTCAGCGGCGCCGGGGAAGGTTGGAGTCACCGACCCTGTGGAGGCGGCGGGAATGGTTGAGGGGGTCGTGGAGACGAACTCAAGGCTAAGGCCGGTAAGAATAGTACCGTTCTTGTCCAAGACTACTGTGTTGATAGGTTGGAGATTGTTCTGATTGACGACGACGCTGGTTTGGTTGTTCGTATTGGGGATGCTGAGCGCGATAGAGACGGGCGGGCAGGTGGAGAAGAAGCCTGCGGAGCTGCTGGCGTTGGAGATGGTGGCGCTGATGACAGATGAGCCGGGCTTCTGTGCTGTAGCCACACCATTTTCGTCGATGTTGACGACGCTGCCGGTCTGGGCGGAGTAGGAGAGGTGGCCGACCTGGCAGGTGATGTTGGTTCGTAGCCGGCGTAAGCGCGGGCTACGAGTTGTCCGGTCTGACCCTGCGAGAGGCAGGAGTTGGGAGTGTAGGCGGGCGCTGTGACCGTGGCGTCGGCCGCAATCGGGCAGCAGTTGGAGGAGGGGTCCGGGTCTGTGGAACAGTTGGCTGTTGGAGTTGCATTGCCGAGCACAACGCTGGTGACGACGGGATGGACAAAGACGGGCAGGGGATTGCTGTTGGCGCCGTTGCCGGTAGCGACGACGTAGACGGTTCCGGATTGATTGGTGGGATTGCAGGTGGTGTAGTCTGCGATGCCGCCGCCGGAGTTACGGTTCCATGTGCCGGCACAGAGTCTGCCGGTGCTGGGGACGACGTCGGCGATGGTCATGTTGGCCTTGCCGTTCGCGTCGAAGATGCCGTAGGTGTACGAACTGATGGTGACGGCGTTGCCCTTGCAGTCGGTCGCAGCGGGAGCGCTGACCTGGCCGATCTGCGCGTAGTTCAGGGAGATGCCGAAGATCTTCGGCGTCAGCGTGACGGTTGTCGCCTGACCCACGATGGGGCCTGAGCTGCCCTCGCAATAAGTTATGGATGTTTTCTTTCCGCAACCCGAGATGGAGATACCGAAAGGAATCGTGAAAAGAAGCAAGAAGACTAGAGTGACAAACCGACGCATTGAACCTCCCCGTTCAACCGGACTATGAGTTGAACGGTTTCACCGCAAACGCTGAGTTCCCGAGGCTCCAGTGTAAAAGGTGGACTGGAGTTCCCGCAAATGGGAAGGTTGAGGACTGTTGCTGTCTCCGGCCATTTTTTGCGAATTTGGCTTCGAGAGACAGGGTGGCATACTGATCCGATGAAATTGCCAGACTTGTTCGGTGCGCGGTGGACACGTGCTGTTGTGGCTTTATTTGCATTGGGGATCGGGAGCATGCTTTTGGGCGAGGGAATCGACCAGAAGCATGTCGATGAGTTTGACGGTCATCCACGGGTGATCGTAATCAGCGATATTGGAAATGAGCCAGATGATCAGATGTCTTTGATCCGGCTGTTGCTGTATTCGAATGAAGTTGACATTGAAGCTTTGATTGCGGCGACTTCGACCTGGCAGAAGACGGTGACGCATCCTGAGACGATGCGCAGGGTGATTGGAGTGTATGGACAGGTGCGGCAGAACCTGTTGCTCCATGCGCCGGGCTGGCCGACGGCTGAGGAGCTGGATGGCAGAGTATCTACCGGGCAGTCCGGCTATGGGATGGCGGCTACCGGGGTTGATAAAGATTCGGCTGGAGCGGATGCGATCGTTCGCGCAGTGGATCGCGATGATGTGCGGCCAGTGTGGATCAGCCTGTGGGGTGGTGCGAATACGCTGGCGGAGGCCTTGCTGCGGGTGCGGGCGAGCCGGTCTGCCGATGAGGTGAAGAAGTTTGTTGCGAAGCTGAGGGTGTATTCGATCTCGGACCAGGATGATGCGGGGCCGTGGATTCGCAGGGAGTTTCCTGATTTGTTTTATGTTGTTCAGCCCTCGACGCCGACGGGCGGGGAGTACTACTACGCGACGTGGACTGGCATCAGCGGTGATAAGTATTACCGCAATGGCGATGGCGCGAGTATGACGACGGTGACGAACGAGTGGCTGGACGCGAATATCAGGAGCAAGGGGCCGCTGGGGAAGGTCTATCCGCGATTCGCTTTCATCATGGAAGGAGATACACCTGCGTTTCTTGGTCTGATCGATAACGGATTGAATGCTTATCGCAGGCCGGACTGGGGCGGTTGGGGCGGGAGATATGTCTACAGGCAGCCTTATGGCGAGACACATCCGATATGGACGCAGGGCGGGGATTTGTTTGGGCGGGTGACGTCGCAGGATACGGTTGTGGGTGTCGATGGGAGGGACCGTGTGTCGGACCAGGCGACGATCTGGCGGTGGCGGGAGGCGTTTCAGAATGACTTTGCGGCGCGGATGGATTGGACGATCAAGGATTTCAAGAGCGCGAATCATAATCCTGTGGTCGTGGTGAATGGGCAGGCGGGGACGAAGCCGATTGTGATGGATGCTGAGGTGGGGAAGGGTATTGTTCTGGATGCTGGTGGGAGCAGCGATCCGGATGGGCAGACGCTTCATTACAAGTGGTTTCACTATGGCGAGGCCGGGGTTGAGGATGGAGAGCTTGCCGAGGTGTCGATTGCGGGCGGTGATACGGCGAAGGCGGTGGTGACGCCTACAGCTGCGTGTCGGGCGAAGTGGTTGCCGATTGGGCGTTGTGGAGGTGTGGGGACGGCGCACATCATCGTTGCGGTGACGGATGATGGTGCGCCGCAATTGACCTCGTATCGGAGGGTGATTCTGAAGGTGCATGGTGCGGCGGGGCGTTAGAACGGTTGGAAAACTGAAAAACCTAACACTGATTTACCGATAGACGGATTAAGCTAACAGCAGGAGCAACGACGAAATACAGGGATCCTTCCCATTCGACTCGCTGAGGGTCAGGATGACGACGTAAAACAAAGCAAGCAAAAGCTCTGAACCGGCGGTAGAGTTTTCCAGGAACGGAAACGGACCCCAGCGGTAAAGCCGCAATTTCGAGGAGATTTTGGCACGGCTAAAGCCGTGCAAGACAGTTTTTATAACCTCGATCGACCTTGCTGGTCGTATTGGAGGTCGGCTAGTTGCTGGCGGTTTGGGTTGACGAGGTTGCGGGCATCTGGGTTTCGAACCAGTTGAGTGCGCGCTCGAGGACGTCGCGCTGGTGGGCTGGATCTGCGAATCGGTGGCCTTCGTCGGGGTAGACGACTAGTTGAGTCTTGACGCCTTCGGCGCGGAGAGCGTGCCAGAACTCGAAGCTCTGGGGAGCGGGGCATTCGCCGTCGCGGTCGCCTACGACGACGAGGGTTGGGGTCTTGACGTTCTTGATGTACTCGATGGCGGAGCTTTTGGCGTAGATGGCGGGGTCGTCGTAGACGCTGGCGCCGAAGAAGGGAAGCATCCACTGATCGATGGAGTTTTCGCCGTAATAGCTCTTCCAGTCGCTAATGCCGGCTCCGGCGACGGCGGCGTGGAAGCGGTTGGTCTGGGTGACGGCGAACATGGTCATGAAGCCGCCGTAGCTCCAGCCGGTGAGGCCCTCGCGGGATTTGTCGATGGGGAGGCGCTTTTCGAGGACGTCCATGCCGGCGAGGATGTCGCTGAGGTCGCCGTAGCCGAAGTCCTTGATGTTGGCCTGGGTGAATTTTTCACCCTGACCGTAGCTGCCGCGCGGGTTCGGCATGAAGACGAAGTAACCGAGGGCGGAGAAGGGAACTGCTCCGTAGCCGACGGAGGGCCAGCGAGGCGTGACCGCAGCAGAGGGGCCGCCGTGGACGTTGACGATCATGGGATACTTCTTTGCGGGATCGTAGTTGGCGGGGTAGAGGAGCCAGCCCTGTACGTGGAAGCCGTCGTTATCCCAGTCGATGGACTCGGCCTTGCCCCATGTGGGCTTGAGGTCGGAGTTGAGGTGGCTGACCTGAATGAGGCTGCGTGAAGGGCCGCGCGAGACGAAGACTTCGGGCGGGTTGGCGTAGCTGGAGGAGATGAAGGCGAAGGCGCCGATTCTGCTGAGGGAGAGGAGATCTTTTCCGGCGTAGAGGGACTGCTGGTAGGCTTCGCCAGAGTCGGGTAGGGGGTTGAGGCTGTCGACGTTGTAGGCGGAGATGACGTAGCCGCCGCCGCGGTGGGCGACGTAGCGGATGGAGGATGGGCTGGTCCAGTCGAACCATGCGGCGCTGACGGACTTGTCGGGCATGATGTTGGAGGGTGTGCCGCCGGCGGCGGAGATGGAGTAGATGTCGCCGCCGGTAGAGCCCTGATCGCTCATAATGCCGCCGATGAAGGCGATGTGCCGGCCGTCGGGGGCCCACTTGGGGACGGCGATCTGGAGGCCGTGGAGGGGGCCGGCGAGGCGGGTGGTGTCAAGGATGGAGTGCGGAGCCGTGGAGGCGGATTTGGTGGCGACGATGGTCTGGGTGTAGAGCTGGGCGACCCACCAGTTGTTTTCACCGGGAGGGTTGGCGGCGACGTAGGCGATGCGCTTGGAGTCGGGGGCCCAGTCGAACTCGTAGACGTGGAGGGTGGAGGGGGTGACCTGGACGATGTTGCTGTTGGCGACGGTGAGGACGGCTACGCCCTGGACTTCGACGCCGTCCTCGCCGACGACGCCTGACCAGGGTTTCATGGCGGCAAGAGCCCCGGCAGAGCGGGTGGCGTTGGGGACGAAGAGGAAGCCGATGGCTTTACCGTCAGGGGACCAGGTGACGTCTTCGACGTTGCCGGTGAGGTGGGTGAGTTGGCGGATCTGGTTGGAGCGGCGCGACCAGAGGAAGATTTGGGTCTGGTGGGGATTGTTGGTGTCGGCGGTGCAGGTGGAGACGAAGGCTAGGGATTCGCCGTTGGGCGACCAGGTGGGCTGGGTGTTGCTGCAGCTGGCGGTGGCGTTGGCGGGGGAGATGAGTTTGTCGTTGCTGGGGGCGGGTCTTGTGATGTCGGTGAGATGGAGTTGGGCGCCTTGAGGGGTGCGGAACGGACCAGGCAACGAAGGTGGCTTCGGGAGAGATGGCGGCCTGCATGGGGGTGCGGGTCTTGTGGAGGGTGTCGATGAGGGCGGTGATGCGGGGGTCTGTTTTTGTCTGGGCAGGGAGGCTGGCGGTGATGGCGAAAAGGAGAACCGAGACGAGGCGGGGTGCATGGTTGCGGGCGAAACTCATGTTAAGAGGCTAGCATGTGACGCTCCGCTGACGGTGGAAGGGAGTTGCGTTGTTTTGAGGTGAATTTAAGGCCGAATTTTGAGGATTTGCTCTGAAAATATTGACTCTCTACGAGTAAGTTGCTATTGTTAGATGGTTCCGCGAGTATCCAGGCTGTGCCGTAGGGAAACCTAAGGCGTGGACGGGTGGAGAAAAGCCCAGGCAATCGTTGGTTCTGAGCTGTCGAATGACAGAACGAGCCATTTTGCGCTACACTGGATACAGAGAAAGATAACCGCAAAGCGACCTTGGAATGTGAAGGAAGCTGAAGTTTGCGGCCCATCGATAACGTGCCTGCGACACCCTCCACCTTGGATGGGCTATGCGGGCCGGGACAGCGAAACGGAGTCGGCTCTTCTGGAAAGATAAGGGACGCTCGGCCACCGTCGACTGTTTTCGTCTGGTTGTTCAGGTTCTACAGACGTGAAGCAGGGAAGATCTTCGCGTGAGACGCTTCAGCGTTCTCAATTATTTGCGCGTTTGCGTGCAGATACGAAGACACCAACCCTTCTGCGCGCCTGCATAAAAGTTTAGGTTTGCAACACCAAGGAGTTCGAGTGCCTACGTTCCATCAGCTCGTCAAGCAGGGCCGCACGCCCACACGTTATAAGACCGCCAGCCCCGCGCTCCAGGGTTCGCCCCAGCGCCGTGGCGTCTGCACCCGCGTTTACACTCAGACCCCGAAGAAGCCGAACTCGGCTCTCCGTAAGGTTGCCCGTGTACGCCTCACCAACGGTATCGAGGTCACGACCTACATTCCGGGCATTGGCCACAACCTGCAGGAGCACTCGATTGTGCTGATCCGCGGCGGCCGTGTGAAGGATCTGCCGGGTGTTCGTTACCACGTTGTTCGTGGAACGCTGGACTCGGTCGGCGTGGCCAACCGGAAGCAGAGCCGCTCGAAGTACGGAGCGAAGCGTCCGAAGGCTGCTGCCAAGTAAACGGCGGCGTAACAAAGTTCCGCGATCCGCATGGTGCGGGTCGCACAAATTCAGGTTCAGGGCTTGAGAGGTCTACGGTCCTGAAGGAAGAAGAGAAGAGAAAGAATGCCTAGAAAAGGTTACATAGCGAAGCGTGAGGTTGCAGCCGATCCGGTCTACAACTCGACCCTGGTGACGAAGTTCGTCAACTCGATGATGTGGGGCGGCAAGAAGTCGACCGCGCAGGGCATCTTCTATACGGCGATGACGAACCTCGAGCAGAAGGGCGGCGACGAGGCTCTGAAGCTGTTCAAGAAGGCGATCGAGAACTGCAAGCCGTTGCTCGAAGTGAAGAGCCGCCGCGTTGGCGGAGCGAACTATCAGGTGCCGATCGAGGTTAACCCCGAGCGCCGCACGTCGCTGGCGATCCGCTGGCTTGTAACCTACGGCCGCGCACGTGGCGAGAAGGGCATGGTCGAGAAGTTGACGGCCGAGTTGCTCGATGCCGCCAATGGCCGTGGCGCAGCGATGAAGAAGAAGGAAGACGTTCACCGTATGGCCGAGGCCAACAAGGCCTTCGCTCACTACCGCTGGTAGTTGGCGGTTAGCCGGAAACGTCCTTGAATTTTAGGTTCAACGTAGTAATTACCGCGAGCGGACGCTCGCAGATGAGAGATTGACCGTGGCACGCACTACACCTCTAAATCGTTGCCGAAATATCGGGATCATGGCGCACATTGACGCCGGCAAGACGACGACGACCGAGCGCATCCTCTTCTATACGGGCATCACGCACCGTATCGGTGAGGTGCACGAGGGCACTGCGACTATGGACTGGATGGAGCAGGAGCAGGAGCGCGGCATCACGATTACCTCGGCCGCAACGACCTGCACCTGGAAGAATATCCGGATCAACATCATCGATACACCCGGCCACGTGGACTTCACGGCCGAGGTGGAGCGCTCGCTGCGCGTGCTCGACGGCGCAGTTGCCTGCTTCGATGCGGTTGCCGGTGTGCAGCCCCAGTCGGAGACGGTGTGGCGTCAGGCTGACAAGTACAAGGTTCCCCGCATTTGCTTCATCAATAAGATGGACAAGGCCGGCGCGGACGCTGTGTATGCGACGTCGACGATCGTTGACCGTCTGGGCGCTCGTGCTGTGCCGATCAACATTCAGATTGGCGCGGAGTCGAAGTTTCTCGGCGTGATCGATCTGGTCACGATGAAGTCGATTCTCTGGCATGACGAGACGATGGGCGCTGAGTACTCGATCGAAGAGATTCCTGCCGACCTGCTTGAAAAGGCCAAGGAAGCGCGTCATTTCCTGATCGAAGCGGTATCCGAGCACGATGATGAGCTGATGAACATGTACCTCGAAGGCCAGGAGCCAACCGAGGCGCAGTTGAAGGCCGGCATCCGCAAGGCAACGATCGCGATGCACATCTTCCCGGTTCTCTGCGGTTCGTCGTTCAAGAACAAGGGCGTACAGACTCTGCTCGACGCTGTAGTGGACTATCTGCCCAGCCCGCTCGATATTCCTTCTGTTATCGGATCGAATCCCGACAACATGGAAGAGAAGATCGTTCGCAAGGCAGATGACACTGAGCCTTTCGCAGCGCTTGGCTTCAAGATTATGACCGACCCGTTCGTCGGCCAGTTGATCTTCATCCGGGTTTACTCGGGTCAGTTGAAGACTGGTGACTCGGTTCTGAATCCGCGTACCGGCAAGACGGAGCGTATCGGCCGCCTGTTGAAGATGCACGCCAATAAGCGCGAAGAGATCACTGAGATTCTCGCGGGCGATATCTGCGCTGCTGTTGGTCTGAAGAACCTGGTGACGGGCGACACGATCTGCAGCGATAAGCACCCGGTAGTGCTCGAGTCGATCGACTTTCCGAAGACCGTTATTGAGGTCGCGGTTGAGCCGAAGACGAAGGCTGACCAGGAGAAGATGGGTATGGCGCTGGCGAAGCTGGCGCAGGAAGATCCCACGTTCAACGTCCACACGGACGTCGATTCGGGCCAGACCATCATCGCCGGAATGGGCGAGTTGCATCTTGAGATCATCGTTGACCGCATGATGCGCGAGTACAAGGTTGAGGCCAACGTTGGTAAGCCGCAGGTTGCTTATCGCGAAACGATCCGCGCCAACGCCGAGGCGGAAGGCAAGTACATCCGTCAGACGGGTGGTTCGGGTAACTACGGCCACGCCAAGATTCGCATCAGCCCCAACGAGCCGGGCGCGGGCTACGAGTTCTCGAACGACACCAAGGGCGGCGCGATTCCGAAGGAATACATCAAGCCGATCGACCAGGGCATTCAGGATGCGATGCAGCGCGGCGTTCTGGCTGGCTACGAGATGGTCGATATCAAGGTTTCGCTGTACGACGGTAGCTATCACGACGTGGACTCGAACGAAATGGCGTTCAAGATCGCCGGTTCGATGGCCTTCAAGGAAGCGGCGCGCAAGGCGAAGCCGGTTCTGCTTGAGCCTGTGATGGACGTTGAAGTTACGGTTCCGGATGAGTTCATGGGTACGATCATTGGCGATTTGAACAGCCGCCGTGGCCGTATCGAAGGCATGGAGATGGTCGGCGGAACGCAGGCGATCAAGGCGACAGTGCCGCTAAGCACGATGTTCGGCTATGCGACGCACATGCGCTCTTCGACGCAGGGTCGCGCGAATTACTCGATGCAGTTCAAGCAGTATGAAGAGGCGCCGCGGTCGGTCTCGGAAGAGATTATTGCCAAGGTGCAGGGCAAGGACAGCAAGTAAGCCGGTGCCGCGAGGCGCAAACAGTTTCGAAGTAGAACTTTAGAAGTTAGAAACACGGAGAGCAGTCATGGGCAAGGAAAAGTTTGACCGGTCAAAGCCGCACGTAAACGTAGGGACGATTGGGCATATTGACCACGGCAAGACGACGTTGACGGCGGCGATCACGAAGGTGCTGTCGAAGCACAACCCGAAGAACGCGTTCCGTTCGTTCGACACGATCGACAACGCTCCTGAAGAGCGCGAGCGCGGTATCACGATTGCGACCTCGCACGTGGAGTATGAGACGGCGAACCGTCACTATGCTCACGTCGACTGCCCGGGTCACGCTGACTACATCAAGAACATGATCACGGGAGCGGCGCAGATGGACGGCGCGATCCTGGTGGTTGCAGCGACCGACGGCCCGATGCCCCAGACCAAGGAGCACGTTCTGCTGGCGCGTCAGGTAGGCGTTCCCTACATCGTGGTGTTCCTGAACAAGTGCGATGCGGTTGAGGATACGGAGCTGATCGACCTGGTGGAGATGGAAGTTCGCGAGCTGCTGTCGAAGTATGACTTCCCCGGCGATGACGTTCCTGTGATCCGAGGCTCGGCGCTTGGCGCGCTGAATGGCGAAGCGCAGTGGGAAGCGAAGATCGACGAGCTGATGGATGCGGTGGACAAGAATGTACCGCAGCCTGACCGCCTGGTTGACCTGCCGTTCCTGATGCCGATCGAAGACATCTTCTCGATCTCTGGCCGTGGAACTGTGGTTACGGGCCGTATCGAGCGCGGTAAGGTGAAGGTTGGTGAAGACTGCGAGATCGTGGGCTTCCGCGAGACACGTAAGACGGTCTGCACCGGCGTCGAGATGTTCAAGAAGCAGCTGGACGAAGGTCTGGCGGGCGACAATGCGGGTCTTCTGCTGCGCGGTATCGCGAAGGAAGACGTGGAGCGCGGCATGGTGTTGGCCAAGCCGGGTTCGATCACGCCGCACACGGTGTTCAAGGGCGAGATCTACGTGTTGTCGAAGGAAGAAGGCGGACGTCACACTCCGTTCTTCAACGGCTACCGTCCCCAGTTCTACTTCCGCACGACGGACGTGACGGGCTCGGCGAAGCTGCCGGAAGGCACGGAGATGGTGATGCCTGGCGACAACATCCAGCTGGAGATCACGCTGCACACGCCGGTTGCTATGGAGAAGGGCCTGCGCTTCGCTATCCGCGAAGGCGGAAGGACCGTCGGCGCTGGAACCATCAGCGAGATCCTGAAGTAAACAAAATCGAGGGTTGCCGGTTCGTGTAGAAGGCTTTTAGCAACTTGGGGCCGGCAGCCACTCCAAACGATCTTTGAGTAACGGAAAAGAGAAAACAATGGCTGGACAGAGAATCAGAATCCGTTTGAAGGCTTATGACTACCGCGTGCTGGATACATCCACCGGTGAGATTGTCGAGACGGCGAAGCGCACGGGCGCACAGGTTGCGGGACCGATTCCCCTACCGACGATGAAGAACAAGTACTGCGTTCTCCGCTCCCCCCACGTGGACAAGAAGTCGCGTGAAGCATTTGAGATCCGGACGCACAAGCGGCTGATCGACATTCTTGAGCCGACGCAGCAGACGGTTGATGCGCTGATGAAGCTTGATCTGCCGGCCGGTGTGGACGTAGAGATCAAGACGGTTCAGAAGTAAATAACGCAGTAGTAACCCGGCAGTGCTGATGCTTACGGCGCAGCATGATGAGGAAAGGAAAATACGATGTCAGTATCAGGAATTCTCGGTAAGAAAATCGGCATGACCCAGATCTTCGACGATCGCGGTGACGTTCATCCCGTGACGGTTTTGAAGGCTGGTCCTTGTGTGATTACGCAGCTCAAGACTCTCGCGAAGGACGGCTATGACGCCGCCCAGATCGGCTATGTCGATTTCGTGAAGGCTTCGAAGGTGAACAAGGCCATGACTGGCCACTTTGCGAAGTCGAATGTTCCTCCCGTCAAAATGATCAAGGAAGTTTCTCTTGAGGCTGCGAAGGGTGAGGACGGGCAGGAGTCGGTTGGCGTGAAGGCTGGCGATCGCATTCTGGTCGACATCTTCTCTGACGAGCGGTTTGTTGATGTGATTGGAACCTCGAAGGGCCGCGGTTTTGCTGGCGTTATTCGCCGCCATGGCTTCGGCGGCGGTCCCAAGTCGCACGGTCACATGTTCCAGGTTCAGGGTTCGATCGGTGCATCTTCGTTCCCGTCGCGTGTATTTCCTGGCCAGCGTATGCCGGGTCACATGGGTCACGAGCAGGTTACGGTTCGCAATCTGCGGATCCGCGGTATTGATTTGGAAGACAACCTCATCATGGTTGAGGGCGCCGTACCTGGCCCGCGTGATGGATTTGTGCTGATCTCGAAGGCTAAGGCTCCACCGCGCGAGCGTCGTGGATTTGCCGGCGCCGCAACGAAGGACGCATTGAAGGCTTCTAAGAAGGCTGCACCGAAGAAGAAGTAGTTCAACCTCCACGGGGATGAAATAGGCCCCGGGACAAACAAAGTTTAGGCCCGCCGCATCGATGGCGGGCACGAAGAGAGAAGAACGATGGCAAACATTAACGTAGTCAATCTCGGGGGAACCAAGGTCGGTGAGTTTGAGCTCGCTGACGAGGTTTTCTCTGGCGAGATCAACGACGCGCTGCTGTGGGAGTCGGTAAAGCACTACCGCGCTGCTCTGCGTCAGGGAACCGCTGCAACGAAGACCCGCAAGAACGTCTCCGGCGCCGGCAAGAAGCTTTGGAAGCAGAAGGGAACCGGCCGGGCCCGCGTTGGCTCGATCCGCACTCCTCTCTGGCGTGGCGGCGGTACGGTCCATGGACCTCAGCCGCGCAGCTATGAGTATGCGTTCCCGCAGAAGAAGCTGATGGGCGCTCTGCGTTCGGCTATCGCTGCGAAGATTGCCGACGGTAAGTTCACCGTTGTCGATTCGTTCGAAGTGGCCGAGGCCAAGACGAAGCTCTTCCGCACCGCGCTGAACAAGCTTGAAGCGGGAAAGACGACTCTGCTGGTTGAGAGCAGCCGCAAGCTGAACGAGAAGCTTTATCTCGGTTCGCGCAACCTGGCGGGTGTTGAGCTTGTGCTCAGCTCCGAGGTTCACCCCTATGATCTGCTCCGCTACGAGCACGCTGTCTTCTCGAAGGATGCCATTGAGGCCCTGCAGGAGACGCTGAAGAAGTTCGTATCGAAGCGCAAAGCCGCTGCCCATAAGGAGGTTGCGTAATGCCAACCCTCTATACCGTGATTCGCCGCCCTCTGATTACCGAGAAGGGCATGGGCGTCAAGGAGACTCAGAACACCCTGGTGTTCGAGGTCGCCCTGAAGGCCACCAAGACCGAAGTCAAGCAAGCTGTTGAGTCTCTCTTCAAGGTCAAAGTTACCGGTGTTCGCACCGCGACCGTTGAGGGTAAGGAGCGTCGCCGTGGAAAGTTCTCCGGCTACCGCCCCGATTGGAAGAAGGCTTATGTTCGCCTCAAAGATGGCGAAAAGATGCCGGAATACCTGAACAGCCTCTAACCCGCTTGCGGCTGAGAGATACGGAAATATAGCCGCACGCAACAGATTTTAGAAAAGAAGCGCAGTTGAAAACAGCTGCGCAGGCAAGGGAATAAAGACGATGCCGATTAAATCATTTCGACCGATTACACCATCACTCCGCTTCGCGACGAAGCTGGTCAACGATGACATCACGACCGACAAGCCGCATAAGCCGCTTCTGACGGTGAAGCAGCGCACTGGCGGCCGCAACTCGACGGGTGCGCTGACGATGCGTCACCACGGTGGCGGACACAAGCAGAAGCTGCGCCTCGTAGACTTCAAGCGCGACAAGTACGGAATTCCGGCCACGGTCATTACCATTGAGTATGACCCGAACCGCAGCTCGCGTATCGCGCTGGTCAGCTACGCTGACGGCGAGAAGCGCTACATCATTCAGCCGGTTGGGCTGAAGGTGGGTCAGTCGATCATGAGCGGTCCTGAGGCCGACATTCTGGTTGGCAACGCTCTGCCGCTCAAGAACATCCCGATCGGTACGATCGTGCACAATATCGAGCTTCGTCCGGGTAAGGGCGCGCAGATGGCACGTTCGGCCGGTTCCCAGGTCAACCTGATCGCGAAGGAAGGCGACTACGCTCTTCTGAAGCTGCCCTCCGGCGAGACCCGCAAGGTTCTAGTCGAGTGCATGGCGACGATTGGCCAGGTTGGCAATACGGATCACGAGAATGTCACGGTCGGTAAGGCCGGACGCAACCGCTGGAAGGGTATTCGTCCTTCGAACCGCGGTGTCTCGATGAACCCTGTCGACCACCCGCACGGTGGTGGTGAAGGTAAGACCTCGGGCGGACGTCACCCGGTAACCCCTTGGGGCCAGCCGACCCGCGGATACAAGACCCGCAACAACAAGCGGACCGATGTATTTATCGTCAACCGCCGCAGCAAGTAAAGTAAGAGCTTTTCAGCAAGAAGTACCTGGTTATTTTGTAACACCAAGTCTCGCAACTAAGAGATTCGTCGTATCCAGCATCGCAACAAGAATCGGAGTTCAGCACAATGGCACGTTCCGCTAAAAAAGGTCCCTTCATCGACGATCACCTCATGACCAAGATCAACGTCATGAACCAGACGAACGACAAGAAGGTTCTCCGCACATGGTCTCGCCGCTCGACCATCCACCCGGACTTCGTCGGTCACACGATCGCGGTTCACAACGGCCGCAAGTTCATCCCGGTCTACGTGACGGAGAACATGGTGGGCCACAAGCTGGGCGAGTTCTCGGCCACCCGGACGTTCAAGGGTCACTCCGCTAAGGCTGGTGAGTCTTCCGCGAAGCCCAAGTAGTTTGGGCCTGGTTCCGGCAGCATTGAATGACCGCTAGACCGCCACAAGGGTCAGCGAAGCAGAAGTTTTGAAGGACGAAGATCATGGCTAAGGTAGCAGCAGAGAAAATCCGAGAGTTCCGCGCCGAGGCGAAGTTCCAGCGCACCAGCCCGCAGAAGGCGAAGCTGGTTCTCGACCTCATCAAGGGTCTCCGCGTGGAGCAGGCTCTCAACACCGTTCACTTCAGCACGAAGCGCATGGCGCCGGTTGTCGAGAAGGTTCTGCGTTCGGCGATTCAGAACGCAAACTACGTCTCGCAAGAGCAGGGGCTGGACGTTGATGTCGACAACCTCTACGTCAAGACTGCGGTTGCGAACGAAGGTCCTCGCATGAAGCGGATCCGGCCTGCCCCGATGGGTCGCGCCTTCCGCTACCAGCGCAGGCTTGCACACATTATCGTCACCGTTGCTGAGAAGAAGTCGGCCACTGCAGTGAGTGCAGCCGCCGAGCCGACGCCAGTACCGGCGAAGAAGACCACGAAGAAGGCAGCCACCAAGACTGCGGCAAAGCCCGCAGCCAAGAAGGCCGCCGCTAAGAAGACTGCAGCGAAAAAGGCCACAAAGTAAGCCATTTTCCTGTAAACTAAGAGTTTTGCATGACAGCTCTCCGGCTCAACCGGACGAGCACGGAGTAAAGGGAAGCTATGGGACAGAAAGTCCATCCGTATGGGTTTCGCCTCGGCATCAACAAGCCGTGGAAGTCGCGCTGGTTTGTAGAGCGCGGCTATGACAAGCTGCTGGTCGAGGACGTAAAGCTGAAGGCTGAGCTGCGCGAGAAGCTGAAGGCTGCCGGCGTGAGCTCGGTTGAAGTCGAGCGCCCGGGCAACAAGCTGCGCCTGATCATCCGCACTGCGCGTCCGGGCATCATCATCGGCCGCAAGGGCGCCGAGATCGACAAGCTGAAGGCCGATATCCAGAAGCGCACCAGCCGCGAGGTCTTCATCGATATTCTCGAGGTGAACAAGCCCGAGCTTGATGCTCAGCTGGTGGCCGAGAACATCGCACTGCAGCTTGAAAAGCGCGTCAGCTTCCGCCGTGCGATGCGCAAGAGCGTCGATTCGGCGCTGCGCTTCGGCTGCAAGGGAATCAAGGTTCGCGTCTCGGGCCGTTTGAACGGCAACGAGATTGCGCGCTCTGAGTGGTACCTCCAGGGCCGTCTGCCGCTGCACACGCTGCGCGCCGATATCGATTACGGATTTGCCGAGGCGAACACGACGTACGGAATTATCGGCGTCAAGACCTGGGTCTATCGTGGCGACATCTACGAGCAGAAGAAGCGTCGGGACCAGGGCGTTACCGCAGGCGCGTTCACGTCGTAACTGCAGCACCGGCGTTTGCCAGTCTGTGGGATGCAAAGATTTTGAATCAGCTAGGTCTGGCTAAAAGCTAGAGGCTAGCAGCTAATAGCTAGGGGTTTCATTATGTTGATGCCAAAGAAGGTCAAGTTTCGCAAGCAGCAGCGCGGTCGCATGTGCGGCAAAGCGTGGCGCGGGTCCGATCTCTCGTTCGGCGACTACGGCCTGAAGGTGATGGAGTGCGGTTATATTACCGACCGCCAGATCGAAGCCAGCCGTATTGCGATGACGCGTTTCATCAAGCGTGGCGGCAAGGTATGGCTGCGTTTGTTCCCGGATAAGCCGATCACGAAGAAGCCGGCCGAAACCCGTATGGGTAAGGGTAAAGGCGCTCCGGATCACTGGGTCTGCGTTGTTCGTCCGGGCAGGATTCTGTTCGAGATGGAAGGCGTGAGCCCTGAGCTTGCCAAAGAGGCGATGCGTCTCGCGGCACACAAGCTGCCGTTGAAGACGAGCTTCGTCCAGCGCCACGACGTTAAGGCCACGGTCGCTGCCAAGTAACTTTAGGTTTGAAGGAAAAGACAATGGAATTCGAAAAGATTCGCAACCTCAGTGACGAAGAGCTCAAGACGGAGCAGGCCAAGGCCGGCGAGCAGCTCTTCCGCATCCGCTTCCAGAAGAGCCTCGGCAACAACGAGGGCATCAAGAAGCTGCGGACGCTCAAGCTGGACATCGCCCGCATCAAGACCATTGAGCGTCAGCGCGAATTGGCCGCCGAGAAGGCTGCCAACCCAGTTGTAGCCAACACCGCACCGGCCAAGAGCACGCGTACCGCCCGCAAGAAAGCGAAGAAGGACTAATCATGGCAGACACAACAAACAACACCGCAGCCGCGACGCCCGCCGCAGACGCTCAGACCTCACGTCGCAACGAGAAGGTTGGCCTGGTCGTTTCGACCAAGATGCAGAAGACGATCGTCGTCGAGATCGAGATGCGCAAGGCTCACCCGAAGTACAAGCGTGTGATGAAGTCGAACAAGAAGTTCTACGCGCACGACGAGCAGAACTCTGCCCGCGTCGGCGATGTGGTCCGCATCCGCGAGGCACGCCCCTTGTCGAAGTTGAAGCGCTGGTCGCTTGAGGAGATTGTTCGCCGCTCCTCGCTCGCGCTGGCCGATGACAAGAAGGCTGCGGCCGCTGCTGAAGCCAAGTAATTAGCGTGGGGCTTGCCCCATGAACAAGATCAAGCCATGGGGCAGTAGCCCCGGGCCGTTGCACCCAGGAGACGAACGATGTCAGTACAGATGAGAACAATCCTTGACGTGGCCGATAACTCTGGCGCGCGCAAGCTGCAGGTGATCCTGCCCCTCGGTGGCGGTCTGGGCAAGAAGGCTGGCCTTGGCGACGTTGTCACCGCAGCCGTCAAAGAAGCTTCCCCCGATGGAACGGTAAAAAAGGGTAAAGTAGTAAAGGCGGTTATCGTCCGTACCCGCAAAGAGTATCGCCGTAAGGACGGTACCTACATCCGCTTCGACCAGAACGCCGCAGTCGTAATCAACGACGCGATGGAGCCGGTCGGAACCCGCGTATTCGGTCCCGTGGCCCGTGAGCTTCGTGAGAAGAAGTTTCTCAAGATCGTCTCGCTCGCACCTGAGGTTATCTAGTTTCCGTCACTCGTTCGCGTGTGGCATCAACATTTTTCCGGAGTCCGGCTCCGCACAGATCGTCGAGGATTGAGAGAGAGTTATGGCAGGCATCAAGATCAAGCGTAATGACAAAGTGGAAGTGATCGCAGGTAAAGACAAGGGCAAGACTGGCCGCGTCCTCCGCGTCATCGCTGACAAGAACCGCGTTCTCGTTGAGGGCGTGATGATGGTGAAGAAGCACGTGAAGCCGAACCCGCAGCGGAACATCAAGGGTGGCATCGCGGAGCAGGAAGCCACAATTCATATCTCGAACGTCATGCTGGTCGACGCTGAGGGCAACAAGACCCGCGTCGGGTCCCGCCTGGAAGGCGACAAGAAGGTTCGGTTCTCGAAGGCAAGCGGAAACACGATTGCCGAGAAGAAGAAGTAGTTCAATTTTGTAATAACGGTTCACCCCACGTATCGGTACACGGGATAAAAACCAACCCGGAAATCGTGGAGAAAAGAGAAGACATATCATGGCAGCACGTTTGAAAGAGAAGTACGAAAAAGAGATCAAACAGGCGTTGGGCAAAGAGCTGAACATCACCAACGCGATGGCGATTCCCAAGCTTGAGAAGATTGTCATCAACATGGGTCTGGGCGAAGCCACCCAGAACGTCAAGATCATGGATCCCCTGGTGGCCGATCTTGCCGCTATTGCTGGCCAGAAGCCTGTGACGACCAAGGCGAAGAAGTCCATCGCGGCCTTCAAGGTGCGCGAGGGCATGCCGATCGGTGCGATGGTCACTCTGCGCGGCGATACGATGTACGAATTTCTGGACCGCCTGATCTCGATCGCTCTTCCTCGCGTCCGCGACTTCCGCGGAGTTTCGGCCAAGAGCTTCGATGGCCGCGGCAACTACACGCTGGGTCTGCGCGACCAGCTGATCTTCGCTGAAATTGACTACGCGAAGGTTGACAAGCTGAAGGGTATGAACGTCACCATCGTCACGACGGCGAAGGATGACAACGACGCCCGCGCTCTGCTGAAGGGGTTTGGAATGCCCTTCCGCGTCGGGGCGTAACTGATACGAAGCCAGGCCCATCGGCCTCGAACAAGTTTGCAGTAAAGATAGAGAGTAAAAAACAATGGCAACTACCGCAAAACGCGTCAAAGATGCAAAGACACCGAAGTTCAAGTCCCGCCAGCACAACCGCTGCCAGCTCTGCGGTCGTCCTCGCGCGTTCCTGCGCAAGTTCGGCGTCTGCCGTCTCTGCTTCCGCTCGCTCGCTCTCAAGGGAGAAATTCCGGGCGTTGTGAAGTCGAGCTGGTAGAATAGATTTATCACCTGCGCACGGCTTTGCCGGACGCTCCTTTCAGAGACCTCATTCGGGTTCACGCTTTGAATGCAGACGTCTGAAAGTAATACCCGCAGCAAACATCCCCGCTGGTTCTTGCGAGAGATACTCGTGAGCGAACGGGGGATGAAGGAGAATGAATGAACCTCACCGATCCAGTAGCAGACTTTTTGACCCGCATCCGCAACTCCATCCGTGCACGTCACCAGAAGCTTGACGTTCCAGCCTCTAAGCTGAAGGCCGAGATCGCCCGCATCCTCAAGGAAGAGGGCTACATCGCGAACTACAAGCCGACCGAGGAGAATGGCCAGAAGGTCCTGCGCGTCTATCTGAAGTACGGTCCTAACAACGAGGCTGTCATCCGTGACCTGCAGCGTGTTTCGCGTCCCGGTTGCCGCGTGTACCTCGGCCGTGATGAGATCCGCCGCGTCCAGGGTGGTTTGGGTATCTCGATCATGACCACCCCGAAGGGTGTCATGACTGGTCGTCAGGCGCGTCGTGAAGGCGTTGGCGGCGAGATCCTCTGCGAAGTCTGGTAATTTTTCGGAGCTCGCGGCAGTAGCCGGTTGCTCCCTTGCTTAGCGAATTATTTTTGACGGCTTGTCCGTCCGGCTGCAGTGGAACAGGGTAACAACCTGCGACTCGCAAGCCACTAGAAGGAATTAGTTATGTCACGTATCGGCAAGAAACCAATCCCAATGCCCGCCGGTGTAAAGTACACCGTCAACGGCAACACTGTCCTGGTCGAAGGACCTAAGGGCAAGGTAACTGCTCTGCTTCCAGGCGGAATCACCCTCGTCCAGAAGGACGGAGCGATCATCGCCGAGCGCGAGAACGATAAGCAAGCTGCGTTCCACGGCCTGGCCCGCGCGCTTGTGTTCAACGCGGTTCAGGGTGTTACCGCTGGATGGACTAAAGAGCTTGACGTCGTCGGCATTGGTTACCGTGTTGAGATGAAGGGTAAGAACGTGGTTGTCTTCACGCTTGGGTACTCGCATCCGATCGAGTTCCCGCTGCCTACCGGCATCGAGGTCGCGATCGACCCCAAGCAGACGCACGTTACGATCTCCGGCATCGACCGGCAGAAGGTTGGCCAGGTCGCCGCCGATATGCGCGCGCTTCGCAAGCCTGATCCCTATAAGAACAAGGGTGTCCGTTATACCGGCGAGAAACTGAAGAAGAAGGTCGGAAAGACCGGCGCCAAGTAAGCTAATCCGGGTGGAGATAAGAGTATTCGTTACTCTTATCTCTACCCAAACAACCGAACGTCGTCAGTACTCTGGCGCCGCCACTAGGAAGGAAAGAGAACTATGATCAGCCCCCGTGAACGTAACGTCATCCGCAAGCGCGTGCACACGCGTATCCGCGAGAAGATGTCCGGTACCGCAGAGCGTCCGCGCCTCAACGTCTACCGCTCGCTCAACCACATCTACACCCAGCTTATCGACGATCTGAACGGAGTCACGATTGCTTCCGCCTCGTCTATGGGTAAGAAGGGTGAGGAGAAGAACTATGGCGGCAATGTCGCCGCAGCGGCTGAGGTTGGCAAGCTGATCGCACAGCGCGCGCAGGAGAAGGGCATCAAGAAGATTGTGTTCGATCGTGGCGGTTACCTGTATCACGGCCGTGTCAAGGCCCTCGCCGATGCGGCTCGCGAAGCGGGACTCGATTTCTAAGGTTTATAAGGCGCCCTGAGCGGCAGCCAGAAAGCTGGATAAGGATATTATGGCAATCAAGAAAAAGCTCGACGCGAACCGGCTCAACCTGAAGGACGAGGTTGTCTCCATCAATCGCGTCACCAAGGTCGTCAAGGGCGGTAAGAATATGTCCTTCGCCGCGCTGGTCGTCATCGGCGATCCCGGTGAGGGTGTTGTCGGATACGGTTCAGGCAAGGCCAAGGAAGTTCCCCAGGCCATTCGCAAGGGGATCGAGGCCGCTAAGAAGAACCTGCACAAGGTCAACCTTACCGCGACCACCATTCCGCATCAGGTTCTCGGTCACTTTGGCGCAGGCCAGGTGATGCTGAAGCCCGCTGCTGAGGGTACAGG
This sequence comes from uncultured Acidobacteriaceae bacterium, assembly GCA_963831665.1. Taxonomy (GTDB): domain Bacteria; phylum Acidobacteriota; class Terriglobia; order Terriglobales; family Acidobacteriaceae; genus Edaphobacter. Next base: position 833,097 of record CAWHRG010000002.1, read on the forward strand.
TGTTATCGCCGGAAAGACTGTCCGCGCGGTGATGACCGCTGCCGGCATTCAGAACGTGCTGACGAAATCGCTCGGTACGGCGAATCCACACAACGTAATTAAGGCCACCTTCGATGCTCTCATCCAGCTTCGGAACAAGGCCGAAGTCGCCGCCCTGCGTGGCAAAGCTGAAGAGGAGCTCTAGTCCGATGGCTGACAACAACGCAACTGCCAAGATCAAACTGCAGTATTTCCGTTCCAAGATCTGCACCCCGGTGAAGCACAAGCTCGTTATCAAGGGCCTTGGCTTTACGCGGCTGAACCAGATCGTCGAGCGCGAGGACACACCATCCATCCGTGGCATGGTGGCTAAGGTTCCTCACCTCGTCCGCGTCGTCGAGTAGTTCAATCAATCGCCGAGCCTAGCGCCGGCCAAACTAATGCGAGTCGGTTCGCTGCGAGTGAACCGGCGTTATAGCGAGGAAACAATGGCAATTCGTAATCTTTCCAATCTCCGCGCCCCCAAGAAGGCGAATGAAAACAAGAAGCGTGTCGGCCGCGGTATGGGTTCGGGCATGGGTAAGACCTCGACCCGTGGTCACAAGGGTCAGGGCTCCCGCTCGGGTTCGTCGCTGATGCGCGGCTTTGAAGGCGGCCAGATGCCGCTGCACCGCCGTCTGCCGAAGCGCGGCTTTACCAACATCTTCCGCGTAGAGTACACCGTGCTTGGCCTCGACCGCGTTGCCGAGATCAATGCTGCTTCGAACGAGACTGAGTTCACGCTGGACAAGATCATTGCGCTTGGTCTGCTGCGCAAGAAGAACGGCCTGATCAAGGTTCTCAACAACGGAGAGCTGAAGACGGCTGTTACGATCCATGCGCACAAGTTCTCCAAAACTGCTCAGGAAGCAATCGAAAAGGCCGGCGGCAAGGCGATTTTGATTGGCTAACGAAAGCATTTAGACTTTATGGCAGGCGAGGGCACCCGCCCTCGCATTGCCGTTTCACCCGAATTACGTTTTATCCCGAGGTCCCACTCTTCGATGTTCGAGAAAATCGCAAACATCTTCCGTATTCCCGACCTCCGCAAGCGCGTTCTGTTCACGCTTGGTATGTTGGCCGTCTATCGTCTCGGATCGCACATCCCTACCCCTGGCATTAATGCCGATATGCTGGCACAGTTCTTCAATCAGAACTCTGGTTCGGCTCTCGGCCTGGTTGACCTGTTCTCCGGCGGAAACCTTCGCCGTCTGACGGTCTTCGCGCTCGGCATCATGCCGTACATTACGGCGTCGATCATCTTTCAGCTGCTGACGGTGATCTATGAGCCGCTAGCGAAGCTGCAGAAGGAAGGCGAACTCGGCCGTCGCAAGATCACGCAGTGGACCCGTTACGTCACGGTGTTGCTAGGTGTTGTACAGTCGTTTGCGATTGCGCTTACGCTGACGGGCACTTCCACTGGCGCGCCCATGGTCACTATCTCGCGCGGGGCATTTATCCCCATGTGCGTGCTGACTCTGACCGCTGGTACTGCTTTCATCATGTGGCTGGGTGAACAGATCACGGAACGCGGTATCGGCAACGGTATGTCGCTGTTGATCTTCACCGGTATCGTGGTTGGTTTGCCTCGCGGTATTCAGGAGCTTTATATCAAGGCCCGTGACAGCGCCTGGGGTGCTTTCACTCCTATCGCTATCGTGATCCTGATTGCGGGCATGATTGCTGTTGTCGCCTTCATCGTCTACGTCGAGCGGTCTGAGCGCCGCATCCCGGTGCAGTACGCCAAGCGTATTGTCGGCCGCAAGATGATGGGTGGCCAGTCGACGCACTTGCCGCTGAAGGTGAACTCCGGTGGCGTTATGCCGATCATCTTTGCAAGCTCGATTCTGTCGGCTCCGTTGCTCTTCTCGGGCGCACATATCTTCGGATACTCATTGCAGGATTCGCCGTTCTTCGGTCCACTCTTCCGTGCAATCGCCCCAGGCGAGCCGTGGTATGAGCTGCTCTATATGGTCGCGGTCGTGTTCTTCGCGTATTTCTACATCTCGATTGTTTTCCGTCCGGATGACATTGCGGACAATATGCGCAAGTATGGCGGCTTCATCCCGGGCATTCGCCCTGGTAAGCGGACTGCTGATTTCATCAACGATGTGTTGACGCGTATTACCCTGGTCGGTGCGATTTACCTGATCATCATCATGATCATTCCGCAGCTTTTGATCAGCGGTATTCACTTCAACCATCTCTGGCTGATCGGCCCGGCTTTCGATCACCTGCCGACATGGGTAACTAACGGCCTTGGCGTCAACTTTTACTTCGGCGGCACGTCGCTGCTGATCGTGGTCGGCGTGGCGATGGATACGGTGCAGCAGGTTGAATCGCAGCTCATCATGCGCCACTACGACGGCTTCTCTCCTAAGAGCGGTCGCATCCGTGGACGCAAGAGCTGGTAGAAAGTGTCAACGTTGACCATTGATTCCGTAGCTCACACTCCGGCCCCGGCAGAGGATCATTTTCTGCCCGGGCCGGTTCTTCTTCTGGGTGCACCCGGCGTTGGCAAGGGGACGCAGGCGCAGATGCTGATGGCGAAATTTGGTATCCCGCAGATCTCGACCGGAGACATTCTTCGCGAGAACATTGCAAAGGGCACCGAGCTTGGGAAGGCGGCGAAGAGCGCTCATGGATCAGGGTCAGCTTGTTTCGGACGATCTGGTGAATAAGATGGTGGGCAAGCGTCTGGCGCAGCCGGATGTTCATGCGAGGCTATATTCTCGACGGCTTTCCTCGGACCACTGTGCAGGCCAAGTGGCTCGACGGCGCACTTGGGTGCGATTCCGGGGATGACGGCTCCCGTTGATTGCGGTCAGCATCGTCGTCGATGAACGAGCATTTGCTTGCGATCGTATTACCGGCCGGCGAATCTGCCCTCCTGCAAGCGCATTTACAATATTTATTCGAATCCGCCATCCGTCAAAGGACGGATTCTGCGATGTGGAGGGCTCTCAGCTCCAGCATCGGTCGGACGATACGGAAGAAGCTTTTGCTCGAACGGATGAAGGAGTACGATTCGCTGACAGCGCCTGTGATCGATGCATTATCGATCGAGTGGACGCTTCCGGGAGATTGACGGTGCCGTATCGGTCGATCAGGTGGCGGACAGCTATTACTGCGGCGTTGAAAGAACTTCGCAGGCAGTTTCCCAAGGGCACCTTTAAGCCACCGCAAGCGGGTCTCAAGTTATGGCGATCATGATCAAAACGATGCGGGAGATCGAGAAGATGCGGATCTCCGGCAAGGCTCTCCGTCAGGTGCATAACGCTATCGCACCGCATGTTGTGCCGGGCGCGTCGACGATGGACCTTGAAGAGGTTGCTGTAAAAAAGATTGCTGAACTGGGCGGTATCGCTGCGTTCAAGGGGTATCACGGTTATCCATCGGCGCTATGCACTTCGGTCAACGAAGAGGTTGTGCATGGGATGCCGAATGCGAAGCGCATCCTCAAAGAGGGAGACATTTTATCCATCGACTGCGGTGTCATCATCGATGGGTTCTACTCCGATGCGGCGGTGACGTATCCGATTGGAAAGGTGTCGCCGAAGACTCACAAACTGCTTGACGTCACGAAGGCTTCGCTTGAAAAGGCCATTGAGCAGTGCCAGGTAGGTGGCCGGTTGGGCGATATCTCGGCGGCAGTGCAGGAGCTGTGCGAGGCGGAGGGATTTGGCGTCGTCCGTGACTTTGTTGGGCATGGGATTGGTCGCAGCATGCACGAAGATCCCCAGGTGCCGAACTTTGGCTCAAAAGGAAAGGGGCCCAGGCTAAAGGCAGGCATGGTGCTTGCAATTGAGCCGATGATCAACGCCGGTGGCCCGGAAGTTCGGGTTCTGAAGGACGGTTGGACGGCGGTTACGGTGGACGGAAGCTATAGCGCCCATTTTGAACATACCGTCGCTCTGACAAAAGATGGGCCTTTAGTGTTGACACGCTAGGAATTTACCCCTGTTTTGGGTTAGTATAAGAGTTGCTGTGTGCACTGTGTGCGACATGGCAACATCGGGCCCCGAACTTCTCAGTTTGAATCGAGCTGGTGGGATAATCCCGCTGAATAGTTGTGGAAGCAAAGGGTTTATGCCCTGTACCTTCCAAAGGAGAGCGTTTGTCGAAGGAAGATGCAATTGAGGTAATGGCAGTGGTCGTTGAGACCCTGCCGAATGCGATGTTCAAGGTTGAGCTTGAGAACAAGCATCAGGCCCTTGCACACGTCTCCGGACGTATGCGCAAGAACTTCATCCGCATCCTCCCCGGCGACCGCGTCGCGATTGAGCTCAGTCCGTACGATCTCAACCGTGGCCGTATTGTCTATCGCTACAAGTAGATAGTGCGTATCGGCGTCAGCTCATAATTTTGAGCTGAAAACAAGCGAATACAAGACCACTTGTCCTGCGTCTAGCTGGAGAAATAGCAGCTAGAAGTTAAGGCTGTTTTAGGAGTTTTATGAAGGTCCGTGCATCAGTAAAGAAGATCTGCGATAAGTGCAAGGTGATTCACCGCCGCGGCGTCGTTCGCGTTATCTGCGAGAACGCCAAGCATAAGCAGCGTCAGGGCTAAGAAGCTCTACCCGGCCCCGCGAGGCTAGTTAGCCGAAGTCAAGGCTTGCGTTGAACCCCGCGAACGAGCCGCAAACCAGTCACCCCGCTCTTGTGGCGAAGCTACAGAGCCCAACCGAAAAGGACCCCCATGGCACGTATTGCTGGAGTCGATGTCCCTAACAACAAACAGGCGCGCATCGGACTCACTTACATCTTTGGTATTGGCGATTCTCGCGCTGCCAAGATCCTCGTGAAGGCGGATGTCGATCCGTTTGCGAAGATCGGCACGCTCGACGAGGATCAGCTGAACCGCATTCGTCAGGTTATCGAAGCTGAGGGCCAGATCGAAGGCGATCTCCGCAAGGACATCTCGCTCAACATCAAGCGCCTCATTGAAATTCAGTCCTACCGTGGTCTCCGCCACCGCCGCTCGCTTCCTGTTCGCGGCCAGCGCACCCACACCAACGCTCGTACCCGCAAAGGTCCTCGTAAGGGAACTGTCGCCGGTAAGAAGAAAGCGACGAAATAAGCCATGGCGAAGACTCAGAACAAAGCAGCCGCCGGCAAGGCTGGCAAGAACAAGAAGTTCAAGAAGCGCGAGCGGAAGAACGTTCCATTTGGTCTCGTATTCATTCAGGCCAGCTTCAACAACACGATCGTCACCATCACCGACCAGACCGGCAACACGCTGTCCTGGAAGAGCTCGGGTTCGCTCGGCTTCCGTGGCTCCCGCAAGGGAACTCCGTTTGCCGCGCAGCAGGCCGCTGTTGGCGCAGCCAACGCAGCCCGCGACCACGGTCTCCGCTCGGTGGATGTGCGCGTCTCCGGTCCCGGCTCTGGCCGTGAATCGGCGATCCGTGCGCTCGCCTCGGCAGGTATCGAGGTGCGCAGCATCCGTGACGTTACGCCGATGCCGCACAACGGCTGCCGTCCGCCTAAGCGCCGCCGCGTGTAAGTACGAGTTGCAGGTTGTCAGTTGTTAGTTGTAATCGAGAAGTGCAATCAACTAACAACTGGCAACCTGTAACCTTCAACTAGAACAGGGATCGCGATGAAGCGCAGCCAGCGTGTAAAGCGATCGACAACCGAAGTTAGGAGATTTAGAAATGGCACGTTTTACAGGACCCGTTTGCCGCCTTTGCCGCCGCGACGGCACCAAGCTTTTCCTCAAGGGAGCCAAGTGCTTCTCCGAGAAGTGCCCCATTGAGAAGCGCAACTTCCCCCCCGGCCAGCACGGCCAGTCCCGCAAGGTCAAGAAGGTTGTGGGCTATGGTCTGCAGCTGCGCGAGAAGCAGAAGGCCAAGCGCATCTACTTCACCCTTGAGACGCAGTTCCGTGCCTACTACCAGAAGGCCTCCAACAAGACCGGCGTTACCGGCGAACTGCTGCTGCAGCAGCTCGAGACGCGCCTCGACAACGTGGCGTACCGTCTTGGCTTCGCGATGAGCCGCCGCCAGGCTCGCCAGGTTGTTCGCCATGGCCATGTCAGCGTCAATGGCCGCAAGGTTAACATTCCTTCGTTCCAGTGCAAGGTCGGCGATGAGATTGCGATCCGTGAGGGTTCGAAGGCGCTTGTCATTCTGGAAGAGTCGAAGAACTTTGCCAGCGGTCAGCGCGCCGTTACCTGGCTCGACATTAACCGCGACAACCTCTCGGGTAAAGTTATTGCTCTGCCGAAGCGCGAGGATGTCAACCTGCCGGTCAACGAGCAGCTGATCGTCGAACTCTACTCGAAGTAATCGTAGCGTTCGCGGTTACAAACAAGTTTGCCATTTTGAGCGCAGCGAAAACCTTTCGCTGCGCTCAAAGTGCAATCAGGAAAACTGGAGTTACGTGCTCTGGTCTTTCTGTACTTACAACCTAACCCGCAACCGATTCACCCGCCGGTCCGCAGAATGCTTCGCGGCCAGGACGGAAAGGAGAAATACACATGCTTTGGAGAGGATTCCAGAAGCCCAAGCGTCTCGCAGTTGAGAATGAAACTCTCACCGACAAGTACGGCAAGTTTTCCGCGCAGCCCTTTGAGCGCGGTTTCGGTACAACCATTGGCAATGCGCTTCGTCGCACCCTGCTGTCTTCCATCGAAGGCGCGGCTGTTACCGCTGTCCGTATCGAGGGCGTATTGCATGAGTTTCAGTCGATCACCGGCGTCGTTGAAGACGCAACCGACATCATCCTGAACCTGAAGCAGATTCCGTTCAAGCTGAACGGCGACGGCCCCAAGGCGCTGTACCTGCGCGCCGATCAGGCTGGCGTTGTGACCTCCGGTTCGATCGAGGCCGATGGCGATGTCGAGATTCTCGACAAGGACGTTTATATCTGCACGATCTCCGAGGGCGGCAAGATCGACATGGAGATGCGCCTGAAGCGCGGTCGCGGCTACATCTCGGCCGACAAAAACTTCGACGGCGATCTCGGTCTGGGCTTCATCCCGGTCGATAGCGTTCACTCGCCTGTCCGCAAGGTCAACTATCTCGTTGAGGCAGCACGTCTCGGCCAGATCACTGACTTCGACAAGCTCACGCTCGAGATCTGGACCAACGGAACAGTCGCTCCGGCTGATGCACTTGGCCTTTCCGCCAAGCTACTGAAGGATCACATGACCATCTTCATCAACTTCGAAGAGGAGTTGGAAGCGGGTCACGATGGTCTGCACGACGGTCCCGCACTGCGCAACGAGAACCTCAACCGCTCGGTCGAAGAGCTAGAGCTCTCGGTTCGCAGCTACAACTGCCTGAAGAATGCCAACATCGCCACGATCGGTGAGCTCATTCAGAAGACTGAAGCAGAGATGCTGAAGACCAAGAACTTCGGTCGCAAGTCCCTGAACGAGATCAAGGAGATTCTGGCTCAGATGGGGCTTTCTCTCGGCATGAAGATTGACGAGAACGGCAACCCGCAGCCCGGACCTACCTCCGTTCTGCCGGCGGCTACTCTCGCGGCCAGCTTCGGCAACTTTGATGACGACGACGAGGACGAAGATGACGACCTCGATCTTCCGAACGAGACCGAGAACTTCTAACACCAGGGAAAGGGAACAGAGCCATAAACTCTGTTCCCAACTTTCCTCTTAACCAATTTCAGTAATCCGACTCACGGCAGAAGCCGGGTCGAAGGAGAAAACACCATGCGCCATCGCAATGCAGGATTCAAATTAGGACGAAATACCAGCCACCGCCGCGCTATGCTGCGGAACCTTGTAACTTCCATCATTGTGATGGATCGTGTTGAGACGACCATTACCAAGTGCAAGGCGACTCAGCCGATCGTCGAGAAGATGATTACTCTCGGCAAGCGTGGTGATGTTCATGCCCGTCGTCAGGCTGCTTCTTACCTTATGACACCGGAGTCGGTCGACCGTCTCTTCGCCGTTGTCGCTCCTCGCTATGGAGCACGCAATGGTGGTTACAGCCGTATCACTCGTACGGGTGCCCGCAAGGGTGACGCTGCTGAGATGGCTTTCATTGAGCTCCTCGGAGCAGAGCACGAGCTGAACGAGAAGGCGCAGAAGCGCGCCGATGCTCGCGCCAAGAAGCGTGAAGAGCTGCAGAAGCAGCTCGAAGAGCAGAACCCAGGTGAAGCTCCCAGCGAAGAGGCATAAATCTTTCGCGGTAAAAAGCAAATGAGGCGCACCTTTTCGGTGCGCCTCATTTGTTGGTGACGAAGCATCATAAAAATTGGTCAGATCTGGCCCACCGCCCTGACAGAATTACACTCAATCTATTCGTCAAATCCGGAACTAAACACTAGAGCGGCATACATCTGGCCAATAATTCTGACAGTCTTTATTGAGCGTTTACTGTAGCTCCTTGCACTACGAGTCTCCTGCACGCATCGGTACGATCAAGCGAACAATGTATTGCGAGGCCAGCCTCAAATCATGCAACCAGTTCCGCCGTGCTGTGTAGTAAGCATCTGCGTAATAAAGATGGGTTTCGTCTTCTGTGTCGGCCAAAGCAATGCTTGCCTCAGTGATGAGGCCCGCTCTGCTCTTCAGATACATCGAGCGCCACTCGAGGGGCAGCCTCTTGATCTCTTCGGCCGGTCTTGGGGGTAGCCCAACCAAGGCTAAGCGTCCTGCAACGACAGCAAACAAGCCTGGCAATATTTGACGCAGGAAGGCGTCCCAACCTGCTGGTCTGTGCATGCTCCAGGCATCAGCTCCGAGACATGGCAGAGCATAGGCATTAGACGCGAGAAGACGTTCTTGCGCAGGGAGCTGCACCATTTGCACGGAAGTGTAGGAAAAACGCCGAACAATACTGAAATATAAAAAGGAGAGGATCGAGATTGGCAGAAAAAGCACAATCAGAATAATCGCCAGGAGGGATTGTATGGCGGTTCCAAACCAGTTATTCGAGTGCTTCTGCTTCAAGTCGTCGAGCAGAAAACTTTCATGAATGTTGATGCTTGTTTCAAGACGGACGTTGATGAGAAGGTTGTGATCGACGATGACATTGTTCAGCTCTAATCCTCGACCAATGTAACTACCGGCGGTAATCAAGGATTGCTCGATCATAGTGTTGGTATCCACTATGCATTCGCCGCTGATAACAACATTAGGCCCTAGCTTTACTCCTCGATTGAGGCGACTGTTAGGACCAATGTAAATGGGGGCGATCAGTTCGACCGTTGGGTGAATTACGACGCTTCGTGAAATCCAGACGCCCGGTTGACGCTCTGTCCCGCTGCTCATCAGTCCATCTAGTTTTCTTTGCAGTAGCCTGCCCTGGCTCTCGAGCAAAGCTCCCGGAGTACAAGAATCCAGCCAGTCGGTGGTAGACACAACGGTTGCCTCTGATTTGGAAACGAGTGTCTCCAGATAAACGCGAAGTTCCTCCGGAGTCTGATTTGTAAATGCCTCGTTCACGTAGTTGGGCGGGAAGACGGCCGCTCCTTTCCAGACCTCCGTTTTATGGTGGGAGTCCTTATCATAGTGGCCGTTGGAATGATTCCGGGCGATGCCGTAATAGAGGATTGGCTTGTCGACTTGCTCGAACGGAAGTGCAATGCATGGATAATGTTCGGCGTGAACAAACACCCATGGTTCGGTTTTTGTCTGCGGGATGAACTTTAAGTGAACGGTAGGGACGTTCGGGCTGAACCGCAACATGGTAACGGAATTTGCAACCCCAACGATCGCCGTTTCCGAGCAGAGCCTCAACCTGCTCGGGTGCATATCCGGCGATCAGTTCAATCGAAGCAACACCCTGAGCTACTAATGATTCGATGATGTGTTGCAGAGTTGAACGGTCGCCCAGAGGCAAAAGCGGTAGCGACCGCTGAGCGTATAACCCACGCATCTCTCGTGACGAATACCCAGGTAGAACGATAACGGCAATCATGATGAAATGCTTTCTTCATGACTCCATCTTCGCGGATGCCTCCGCTCGCGAAGATGATCGTGAGTAACCTGACGGGTGATTCGGGAGAGTGCAATCTGATCGCAGTTATTCCTGGAGATTGTGACGACAAACATCGACACGTCCACAAATACTTTTTCTGGCTTATTAAGTATGAGTTTTTGGGTGACAGCCTTGGCCATAGTTAGATTGTCGATCCTCTTTGCCAGAATGCTAAATCGTGAAAGCTCTGTGATCCCTAATCAAAAATGCAATTGCTCATGATAAGAGATCGTTGCGGAAATCCGTCGATTTTTCATTTCAGGTGCTGGTCTTAGCACCATGATGCGAGTAAGACATAAACTCCGTATATAAATTCGTCTAGATTGATTGCACTAAGGAGAAGCGTAAAGCGGCGAGGTTAGTGAAGCTAAAGGATATTACTGTCGACTTTACGAGATAGTATGAACCTCCTGCATATGCCAACTTACCGTTCGGCTAGTACGCTCCGTGACCCGTAAAAATTACTGGGATTGTTTTGAATAGCAACGTAATGTCAAGAAGAACGCTATGGTTCTCGATGTACTGCATGTCCAGCATTACCTGCTTGTCAAACGCAAGTTCTCCCCGTCCGCTCACCTGCCAGATACAAGTTAGGCCTGGCTTCACATCGAGGCGCCGCCGATCCTGCAAGGTATATCGCGCCACTTCGTACGGCATAGGTGGTCGAGGACCTACCAGCGACATCTCCCCCCGCAGTACGCACAATAACTGCGGAAACTCATCAATGCTGAGTTTGCGGATGATCGCGCCAATTTTCGTGACGCGGGGATCTCGCCTCATCTTGAAAGTAATACCAGTACCGTGATGATTCTCGGCAAGCAACTCGATCTTGCGCTGTTCAGCATCAAGGACCATGGAGCGAAACTTTGGGAATCGAAACTCCTGTCCCCACAGTCCAACTCTTGTCTGCCAGAAGAGAGCTGGACCGCCGTCCTCCAGGTGAATAATAAGTGCGACGATGAGGAACATCGGAAAAAGTATTAAGAGTGCAATGGACGATACGATTATGTCCATACTTCGCTTGAAGAGCTTCGCCCCATTGAAAGCGATGGTCCAGTTGTATCTCTTTAGGCTAACCCGCAACGCGCGAAGTTGATCTCGCACGTAGCCGCTCTCACCATAACCTCGGTAGAGCTGATCGACCAGCGACCACCGACCAGATTCAGCCGCCATAGTTCCGAAAACGTAGGCGCCCACAGTATCGAAACGGTCGATGGATGCCGAATCCCGCTCACTCAAAGCAGCAAAACGAACAGCGGCCAGGGGGGTGGTCGCAGCTGGAATCATTTCCTTGATTGCCGCATATTCGAACAGCCGGCGAACCGGCTTGTTCATTCCCGTTACCCATATTGTTTTGCCAGCCGACCGCAAATTTCTGCGGGCTTCAAGCAAGGAGCCTAACCCGTCCGCTTCCACGCGAGTGGTACGACTCAGGTCTACCACCAGGCTCTGACGCAATTTGACCGTAGTCTCGACCTCACGCTCCAACTCCTTGCAGCGGTCTTCGCACAGGCTAGCTGGTAGGGAGACTACCCGGGTACTTCCGTGTACCGAAGTCACCGTCTCGCCCTCAACAGACCTCCGTGGTTGAAGTGCATCAGCCAACAGGCCCAATGGAAGGTAGCGCAGAAGCGCGGCTGCGTCCTTCGTATATCGCGGCAGCAGTCTTCCTGGCTCCTGAGCCATACGAAAAACCCACTCAAGGTCTGTTTTCTGCATCCACAGGGGAGCGCGTTTCAGGCTGCCTGCAATGAGGTCCAGGGAACCGCCTATGCCTATAGTGACCGGAACTTTCAGCCGTCCACGATTCCGGTGAATCCATTTTTCCTGCTTAGGATTACCAAATGCCACGAGCAGTAACTCTGGATTGGCTTCTTCGATTCTCCTCAATATTTCATCATCATCCATCTCTTCGAGCGGCCTGATCTCAGGAGAATATCTCCCCACGATATTCATCTGCGGATGGTTCTTACGAAGTACATCCATTGCTCTTTCGGAGTTTTCGTTGGTCGAGCCGAGCACAAAAATGCCATAGCCCCGATCGGCCGAGAGTTGAGCTAGTCTGGGAACGAGATCTACACCTGTGACTCTCTGCTGTAGTGGCTTTCCGAAAAGCTTCGATGCCCAGACGATGGGAGCTCCGTCGGGAACAACGAGGCTGCAATCGCAGATGATCTGTTGAAGGTAAGAGTCTCTTAGTGCATTTCGAACGAAATCGAGATTTGCGGTCGCAACCTGGTGGATAGAACCTGAGAGAATAAGCCGCTCAATTTGAGCAACAGCTTCTATGGCAGTGACATTTGCAATCGGCAGCCCAAAGAGCGCTACTGTCTCCGTTTTTTCACGGGCCATAGAGTCCTCCTAAGTGAGGCATTCTGACTTTCCAGCGAAAAACTAGTGAAAGCAGCTGAAGACTGCATTCCACTTTTTAAAGTAGGTTTGCGATGTCATCAGCAATCAGGCTGCCAAACTTAAAAAAGCGATGATTCAACAACTTGTGTCCCGACAAAATGGTGGATGAGAAAGCGGCTTCCTATTAGCATCGCAAGTAGTTGCATGACTATGAGGCAATTTGTCACATACGGGCGACACAATGAATCTTCCAAAGCAGCGAACCAACAGCGGGCGAAGAGTTGAGGCGATTTATATCGTTGGCATTTCGTGACATCGGACCTCGCGCTATGATGTAACTTCAACTAGGCCAATCTGGAGTGTTGCAACATGAATGTTCTTAGTTCTGAAAAAGACGGTATCCTCGTCTGTCAGATTGATTCAAGAGTTCTTGATGCAAGTTCAGCACGAGCTTTCAAGGAGGAGATCAAGCCTCTCTTGACGCAGGATGCAAGGCTCGTACTCGATATGTCCAAGGTCGAGTTCATCGACAGTAGTGGATTGGGAGCATTGGTGTCTTGTCTTCGGCAGGCACATGCTATTGGCGGCGAGATCAAGCTCTCTAACCTGGGAAAGCCCATACGAGCGCTCTTCGAACTACTGCGAATTCATCGCGTGTTCGAAATTTTCAATAGCTCAGATGAAGCGATCCTGTCCTACGATGTATAGGTAACTCTCGCACTAGCTTGAGATAGCTGCTCACTTCAAGAATTATCTACGTCGAGACTATCTTTGAACCTTATTATGAAAGGCACGTCACTTTGCCGTTGAGGATCTGGATATTCCCATGAAGAGTCCAAAGCAACTGCGGATTGGGTATCTGGTGAGCAAATATCCGGCCGTTTCTCACACGTTCATACTTCGCGAGATATTAGCTTTACGCGAGCGTGACGTTGAAATCGAGGTCGCCTCCATTAATGACCCGCCCAAGCGAAACGACATGACGCAGGTCGAAAGGAATGAGGCGGAACGGACATTCTATGTAAAGCAGGCAGGCGCCCTTGGAGTTATAAGGGCCTCCATTTGGATGACCATCCGTAGCCCTTTAGGTCTACTGCGAGGACTGCGCATCGCCCTCATTCTTGGGGGTGGGGATCTCGCCCGCACACCACTGTGCCTCTTCTATTACGCCGAAGCCGTGATCCTCTCGCAGTGGCTTCAGAACAGATCGCTCGACCATGTGCACGTCCACTTCGCATCGCAGGCGGCAACTGTGGCGCTCATACTGACACACATTGTACCTATCAATTTATCCATTACCGTTCATGGCCCTGACGAGTTCTTTGATGTTCCCGGGTTTTATCTAACCGAGAAGATCGCCGCGTCGCGCTTTATAGCCTGTATCAGCTTTTTCGCGCAGAGCCAGTTGATGAAGCTCACGCCGGGACGGGAGTGGCACAAATTCGATGTGGCTCGGTTGGGGGTTGATTGCGATCACTTCTTGCCCCGGCCGTTTCGAGCATCTCCTGACTGCTTCGAGATTCTGTCTGTGGGGCGGCTGGTTTCGGCGAAGGGCCAGCGTGTCCTTATTGAGGCAGTGGCGCAGCTAATTAAGGATGGGCGACGAGTCCGGCTGCGATTTGTGGGAGATGGGCCAGAGCGGAAGGAACTGGAGGATTTGGTAGGGCTGAAGGGTCTGATGAGGCAGATACGGTTTGAAGGCTCGATCAATCAGGACCGAATTCAGGAGTTCTATATGGCCGCGGACATCTTTGCGCTCGCGAGCTTTGCGGAAGGTATTCCTGTGGTGTTGATGGAGGCGATGGCGATGGAGATTCCTTGTGTCGCAACGAGCATCAATGGAATTCCAGAACTGATTCGAGATGGTGTGGATGGGCTGCTGGTTGCACCCTCGGATGTGCAGGGTTTGGCTGACGCGCTGGCTCGCCTGATGGATGAAGCCACGCTGCGTGAGTCGCTGGGGAAGGCGGGCCGATTGCGTGTGCAACAGAGCTATGAGATATCGAAGAGCGCGGATCGGCTCGCAGATATCTTTCACCGCAGACTGGAGCTGGCAAATTGATCGCAAAGCTGCTGCTCGATGCCTGGAAGATCATTGGCGTAGTGGCTGTGTGCGCTACGTTGCCGGGCTCCGTGGAGTTGCTGGCGTTGAGCGCGGCATCGCTGTTTCCGAAGCGATACGGAGCGATACGTTCTACTTCCGCTGCCTGGCGTGTCGCGGTGATCGTTCCAGCCCACAATGAGGTGGCGAACATAGCGTCGTGTGTGCAGAGTCTGCTTGGTGCCGATCGTGGAGACATGCAGGTAAGTGTCTATGTAATCGCGGATAACTGCACGGACGACACTGCGTTAGTGGCCGAAGATGCTGGAGCCAATGTACTGATCCGCACTAACGAAGTAGAACGCGGCAAGGGTTATGCGCTGCACTTTGCGTTCACTCATCCGGAACTTCTGCACTACGATTGCCTGCTTGTTGTGGATGCAGATACAGCGGTGGCAACGAACTTCATTGTGGTAGCTGCGGGCGCTTTACGTGATGGCGCTGATGCGGTTCAGGCGCGTTATCTGGTGCACAATCTGGAAGCAGGAATGCGCACGCGGTTGATGGGTTTGGCGTTGCGTGCATTCAATGTGGTGCGACCGCTGGGACGCGAGCGTCTTGGGCTTTCGGTAGGCATATTGGGAAATGGTTTCGGTCTGCGGATGGAGACTCTGAGAGCGGTTCCTTATCTTGCGTCCTCCGTGGTTGAAGATCTTGAGTATCACTTGAAGCTGGTGCAGGCTGGATATCGGGTCAAGTTTGTGAATGCGACCGCGGTCTTTGGCGAAATGCCAGTTCGTGGTGAGGGAGTGAAGACTCAGCGCTCGCGCTGGGAAGGCGGGCGGCTAAGAATGCTTCAGGAGCGAGGCCCTGAGCTGCTGCGTGGAGTGCTTAGCGGAAGGTTAGTTTTTCTTGAACCTTTGTTGGAGCTGCTGCTGCTGCCGTTGGCATTGCATGTGACTTTGCTGGCGATTGCCATCTCGACGCCTCAACCGCTGGTGCGAAGTTTTGGTTTAGCGGGCGCAGCGGTGGTTCTGGTGCATCTGATTGCGGCGATTGTGGTGGGTGGCGGAAGCTGGCGCGATGTTGGTACGCTGGCGGTGGCACCCTTTTATATTTTGTGGAAGTTGACGCAAATTCCGTCGTTGTTGCGGAGTTCGCGATCCGACAATACCTGGGTTCGGACGAAGCGGAGCGCGGAAGCAGAGACTACCGACGATCACACTACCGCGGGCCGGGGTTAAACTTCTGTCTGGCTACTGTTTTGGTTAGCTGCCGCTGTGCACCATCACGCGGTTCTTGCCTGCGCGTTTGGCGGCGTACAGGGCTTCGTCGGCGAGTTCCACCAGTTGATAGCCGTTCATCAGGGACTCGTTCATGGAGGACATGCCCATGCTGATGGTTACAGGGGCGTTCTCCCACTCTTCGGCGGCGATTCGCTGCATGACGCGCCGGGCTAAGCCCATTGCGCTCTCTTCGCCGCTTTCGGGGAGGAGAACTACGAACTCTTCGCCGCCGTAGCGGGCGGGGAGGTCGGGCAGGCGCACTGTTGTGCGCAGGATCATGCCGAGGCGTCGCAGGACTTCGTCGCCTGCGGCGTGACCCCATTGGTCGTTGATGGCCTTGAAGTCGTCGACGTCGATCAGCAGGACGGAGAGCTGACGCTTGCGGCGACGCGCCATGGAGAACTCCATGACGAGACGCTCCTCGAAGGCGCGGCGGTTGCGCAGACCGGTTAGCTCGTCGGTGACGGCAAGGCGGCGGAGCTGATCGTTCGCTTCTTCGAGTTCGCGATGATAGCGTTCGAGCTCGGCCTTGTGGGCTACTTCTTCGGACACATCAACGGCTACTCCGGCGAGGAGTACGTTTCCGGCGGAGTCGTGGCAGGGAAACTTGAAAGAGCGCAGGGAACTGATGGTGCCGTCGGTTGCGCGGATGTGTTCTTCAGTTTCGACTATCTGGCCGCCGGCCATGACTTCCAAGTCGTGGGTTCGGACGGATTTGGTGAGGTTGCGTGACCAGAGCTGCTCGTCGGTGCGGCCTAGCCAAGCGTATTCGCTGACGCCGAAGCGCTGGGCGAAGCTGCGGTTGTAGAAGAGCAGGCGGCCGGCAGCGTCCTTGATGTAGCTGAGGAAGGGGCTGGCGTTCATGAAGGCGCGGAAGAGCTCTTCGCTGGCCTGCAGTCCTGCTGTTGCCTTGTCTTTCTCCTTGGCGATGTCGTCGAGCATCTTTCGCTGAACGAGCAGCTCCAGACGTCCTGCGGTTTGGCGTCCCATTACCTGCAGGACATGAGCCTGCTCGGCGGTGAGTATTCGCGGCATCTTGTCGACGACGCTGAGAGTGCCGAGTGCGTGTCCGTCCGCGGTGTGGAGCGGTACTCCGGCGTAAAACCGGATTGCGGGCTCGCCTGTCACCAGTGGGTTGGTGCTAAAGCGGGCGTCCATCAGCGCGTCCTTGACGATAAGAAGGCCAGTCTGGCGGACGGTGTGAGCGCAGAAGGCGACTTCGCGTGGCGTCTCGCCCAGACGAAGATCTTCCGAGGAGCGGAACCATTGATGACGTTCGTCGAGCAGCGTCAAGAGTGCGGTTGGAGCACCGCACAGAGCTGCCGTCAGGCGCACCAATTCTTCGCAGTCCTGTTCGGGCTGACATGCCAACAGCTCTCTTGTCCAAAGAGCCCTGGATCTCGCGTCTTCACTCTCGGAACGACGTGCGCTCATCTATCACCGTTTGACGAATTATCAGGATATCGTCACCAAAGGTGTTAACACCATCGGTTTTTATCGACGCTAGCCTAAAGTAACCTTTGCTGCTGCAGCACTTTCCTTTTATCTGTTTGAGACTGCCACTATGAGGCATCCTCGCCGCTTCGATGGTCAATCACCCAAACCGACCATATGGGGCTCTTTGCCGGTACCCCCCTGGGGGGTGTCGAGTAATAAACCTTTTGTTTGCAATGATATGTACGAATCTTGACTCTCTAAATTCGTCCAAACAAAGGGCTTATGGCTAAATTCGTCCAAACAAAAGAGTTACGGGTATTCCTCCTTCCAAAATGGAAAAGCCCCGGTTTCCGGGGCCTTTTTTTATTCTATCTAAATCAATTGTAACGGATTGGAGATAACTTCTACGCAATGGGGATGTTGTTGATTGGATTTGGTTTAGGTGGTTTTGGGACTTGACATGTGGATTTGCTGGGGATTTTGGGGATTATTTTTTTAGGTGGTTGATTTTGCTGGGTTTATGTTTTGGAGGGAAGAGGGAAGAGGGAAGAGGGAAGAGGGAAGAGGGAAGAGGGAAGAGGGAAGAGGGAAGAGGGAAGAGGGAAGAGGGAAGAGGGAAAGGCGAAGGCTGGGGAAGGGTGTTCATTCCCACCCATGTCGTGATGAGACCACGACATGGATGGGGCACCCGGTCTTTGGTGGTGGTTGAGGAAGCGGTCGTGCTTCGCACGATGTTCACCCCCTTCGCAAAGGTGTGAAGGGGGTGTACAGGAAGTGGCATTTTATTGGGTTAGTGCTTGATGAGCCACATGATCCAGCTTGCCGCGACTGTTCCGCTGACGAAGAGGGCGAAGCAGAAGGCGCCGAAGCGGATCATCATGCGCGGCTCGGAGCGCTGGGTGATGCCGAAGATCACCGAGGTGAAGAGAGAGAAGAGAAGGACTGCGCCGAAGTGAGAGATAGTCACGAAGCCTTCCTTCCTGTGGCCAGCGAGTGGGCGTCGACTGCGGAGATGATGTTGAGCAGGCCAGCGACGACGATGAACTTGGTGCCGTAGTCCGCTATGGCGATCTGCACGGAGGTCTGGCCGAGGTCGAAGAGACGCGCCAGGACATAGAGCAGACCGGTGCCGAGATCGCCGACGAAGTTCAGCATGTCGAGCAACTCGGCGGTATTGGGCGAGTAGACCTTGCCCTTGAGCGCGAGTCCGATGAAGAACATCGAGAGGATAGAGACGAAGATGAGAGAGGCGCGGATCCACTTTTTGAGCAGAAGGTGTCCGAGTCCGGGGATCATCCATCCAGCCAGCAGAACTATGACTGGTGCGATTGTGGTGGGCTTGCCGGCGACTCGCGGGCGCGCTTGTACGTTGGTCGTCATTTCAAATTTGATGATATCAGCTGGCCATGTTTGTTGCGGGCCGGGTTGGGTTCGTCACGGATGACGGATGCTTTCTTTTCAAAGACGTAAGAAGATGCGCCTGCGGTAGAGCGGATAGATAAGTGCGAGATTGAAGAGGACGATGGCCACGGCGTAGACGAGTGACGCGTGAATTGGAGACAGGCTGGCGGCGAGTACCTGGTTAAGCCACTGGTGGATCGTGAGAGCTCCTGTGCTGGTGGTGATGTGGATGCGGTCGGTGAGGGTGGTGATGATGTTGGAGAGTGCGAAGGCGAGGATGGCGTTGGTTCCGAGGACGAGAAGAGGCGTGGACCATCGTCTCCAGCGTTTGACGTCGAGGATGAAGTAGAAGACGGAGAATGTGAGAAGCGCCACGCCGCCACTGTAGATGGCGAAGGTGCTGGTCCAGATCTTCTTAATGAGCGGCATGGATGGGCTGAGGACGAGGCCGGTGAGGATGAGGCAGGCGCCAGCGACTGCGAGGACGAGAGCTTTCTTCTGCGAGGCGCGGTTGGTGAGGAGCCAGTCGCCGGCGAGGACTCCGATGAGGAGGGTGGCGATGGCGGGAAGGGTGGATAGGAGACCTTCGGGATCGAAGGTGACTCCGTGGCCCGGGGTGAGGCCGTAGGGCCAGAGATGCTGGATGCCGAAGATGGCGCGGTCGATGTAGGCGCCGAGGTTTCCGAGGGAGTCGAGTCTGCCGGGGCCGAAGCCGGGGACGGGGACGAATTTGAGGAGCGCCCAGTAGATTGCAAGAAGGCCGACAAGGGTTACGAGGATGATGGTGCCTCGGCGGCGGCTTTGACGGTTGTGATTGTTGTTGGTGTTCGTGGCGCTAAGGTAGAGAGTTGCTCCGGCGAGGTAGCAGAGGGCGATTCGCTGCAGGACGCCGGGGATGCGGATGGTGTGAAGGTTGTAGTCGGGGAATCCGTTGAGGATGAGGCCGAGGAGGAAGAGGAGGATGCTGCGCTTGATGATGTGGCCGAAGATTTCTTTGCGGGTTTTGCCGTGGCGAAGGTGCGAGGCGAAGGATAGCGGAATGGCCATGCCGACGATGACGAGGAAGGAAGGGAAGATCATGTCGGTGGCAGTTGGGTTCTGCCATTGCGCGTGGAGGAGGGGTTTGTAGACGGCGCTGTAGGTTCCGGGGTCGGTGACGAGGATCATGCCGGCGATGATGAAGCCGCGGAAGGCGTCGAGTGAGGTGAGACGGGGCGCGGTGGTGGTGGATGCGGGAGCGAGATGCTGTTGCGGGAGAGACGTGACCATGTGGTCCTCGGCGCGAGAGAATCGTTCGAGCTAAATCGATTAAACACAATACAAGAAGCTTGGTATGGTGCGGAAGATTTTAATGATCGCTAGATGCGGACCAACTCGTTTTGCATGCGGCCGGTGACTTCGGCGCGACCGGGGCGGGTGATCATGTTGATCTCGTTGCGGACGCCAAACTCGCCAGGAAAGTAGAGGCCGGGCTCGACGGAGAAGCAGGTGTTGGGCAGGATGAGGCGCTCGTCGTGGGTCTCGAGATTGTCGAGGTGGGCACCGTTGCC
Source organism: uncultured Acidobacteriaceae bacterium (assembly GCA_963831665.1). Classification (GTDB taxonomy): domain Bacteria; phylum Acidobacteriota; class Terriglobia; order Terriglobales; family Acidobacteriaceae; genus Edaphobacter. The sequence continues at coordinate 853,137 of CAWHRG010000002.1, forward strand.
GTGGAGCTCGGTCGCAATGTTATGACCAGTCCGGTGGGTGAAGTAGTCGGCGAAGCCTGCGGCGCGGATGACGTTGCGGGAGGCGTCGTCGGCTTGCCAGCCTGCGATGGGCGTGTTGGTGCTGAAGGCTTGCTGGATGCGAGCGATGGAGGCGTCGCGGGCGTCACGGACAGTGTTGAAGATGAGTTGCTCGCGGTCGGTGGGCTCGCGATTGACGACGCCGGTCCAGGTGATGTCGTACCAAATGGCTTCGGGATTGTTGGCGAGCTTGGCCCATATGTCGATGAGGACGAAGTCTCCGGTGCGGATGGGCTTGGATGAGGCGCGGGTGGGCTCGTAGTGGGAGTCGGCTGAGTTGGGGCCGACGCTGACGTTGGGGCCGTGCTCGGTGATGAGGCCTGCGCGATCGATGGCTTGCTGGAGGAATTCGACGATGGTGTATTCGTCGGTGCCGCCGGAGGCGCGGACGCAGGTGCCGATCTCGCGCCAGCCTGAGGCGAGGATCTCGTCGAGGCGACGCTGGGCTTCGTAGTGGGTGGCGATCTGGGCTTCGGTGAGGACGGCTTCGAAGTGACTGACTAGGTCGGCGGAGGTGACTACCTCTTTGTTGAAGGAGCGGAGAAGCTCGACGGTGCCTGCGTCGACGAGCGAGACGTACATGATGGCATTGCGCGGGGAGTATTGCATGGCGATCTTTGTTGCGCCGGTGAGCATGGCTTCGAGTTTGGATTCGAGCTCCTGCCAGGAGGAGTATTCGGTCTTGGGGCCGGGGAGGGTGTCGAGCTTGTGGGACTCGATTCGGTGGACTAGTTTTTTCGGCTCGCCTTGTGCGGGGATGAAGTAGTACCAGCGGCGGGTGATGTGGCCGCCCGGAATTCCGAGGATGCGGTAGGCGAGGTGGTCGCGGTTGTGGTGGTCGTAGAAGAGCCAGCCGTCGAGGTTGTTTTCGCGCAGGGCGGTTTGGATGGTGGTGAGGTTCATGGTTTTACTCTCGATGCTGGTTTGGTTCATGGTACCGCCTCTCCGCAGATATTCAGGCCTGGTCTTCATGTTCAATCTACCGTGATTAAAAACGAAGGGCGGGCTTTCTTCAGGTGGGTCAAGGATTGGCTGTGGAAAGGAGTGAGGGCAAATGTGCCAAGTTTGGACATTCAGACAACTTGGGCGTAAGGTGTTTGATCAGGTTTTAAAAGGCCCTCGATTCTTACTGTATCCCGGAAGATTTCTGCGTTGGTTATGGTGAATACCGCGCTGTAAAACGGGCTCCCAAGACGATACAAAAGCTGAAGGTAAAGGTAGTGTCCACGGTGGAGAACCTGCCCGTAGAATCCCCGTGCCTTGACCCTGATTGCTGCACAAGTCGTAGAAAAGCGCCTGCAAGCGGTTCGTGAAAGATAAAGGAGAACGCCGATGAGATTCAGAACAATCGCTACGAGCCTCGCATTGATCGTGCTGGCTACCAGTTTGGCAAACGCCGGCGATTCCCCCGATAAGAAACGGGACAAGACTCGCAAGATGGCTAATAAAACTCTGCAAGACCTCTACAAACTGAAACCCGAATCGAAGGGAGTTATCCAAAAGGCTGCGGGATATGCGGTCTTCGACAACATGGGAACACACATCCTGTTGGTGAGCACGGCGCGTGGTTCAGGAATCGCTATCGACAACAGTTCCAAGCAGGAAACCTTCATGAAGATGGTTTCGGCAGGCGCCGGTCTGGGTATGGGAGTAAAGGATTATCGCGTGATCTTCGTGTTCGATAGCGATAAGGCGCTTAACGATTTCATGAATTCCGGATGGTCGCCTTCTGGACAAGCGGACGCCGCGGCGAAGGCGGGCGATTCGGGGGGGGCGTACGCGGGGGCGACACAGGTTGCTCCAGGCGTTTGGGCCTATGAGATTACCAAAAATGGTCTCGCGCTCCAGTTGACTTTGCAGGGCACCAAGTACTCCAAGGACGACGAGCTCAACGCGAAAACGTAGGGTCTTGGTCGCGAGGCGCGAAGCCGCAAATTGCAAAGGGGACGCTAAAAAGTGAAGGCCGGGATTGCTCCCGGCCTTTTTGTGTGGATGGTTTTTGGATTAGGCGTTGACTGGGTTTTCAGCTGCTGCTGCCGCGGCTTCCTTTTCTTTGGCGGCCTTTTCGGCCTTGCGGGCTGCGGCTGAGTTCTGGCCGAGCTCGGCGGCGAGGGTTTCGGTGGTGAAGGATTCGATGACGTCGCCTACGCGGATGTCCTTGTAGCCGGCCAGATCGATACCGCACTCGACACCCTGACGAACTTCAGAGACATCGTCCTTGAAGCGCTTGAGCGAACCGATCTTGCCTCTCCAGATCTCGTTGCCTTCGCGGAGCAGGCGGACCTGCTGATCGCGCTTGATGAGGCCGTCGGTGACACGGCAGCCGGCGATCTGGCCGACCTTCGTGATCTTGAAGACGTTGAGGACCTCGGCGCGTCCGGCGTAGTTCTCCTTGAAGACTGGTTCGAGGAGGCCGTACATCGCCTTGGTGATCTCGTCCTGCAGCTCGTAGATGATGGAGTGCAGGCGGATCTCGACGTTCTCGCGCTCGGCGATCTCGGCGGACTTCCGGTCGGGCCGCACGTTGAAGCCGATGATGACGGCGTTCGATGCGGAGGCGAGCAGGACGTCGGACTCGGTGATGGCACCGACGCCGGAGTGGAGGACGCGGACGCGAACCTTCTCGGTCGACATCTTCTCGAGGGAGTCGGCGAGGACTTCGACTGAGCCCTGCACGTCGCCCTTGAGGATGAGGTTGAGGTCCTTCATGCCGGCCTGCTTGATCTGTTCGGCGAGACCTTCGAGCGAGACACGGGAGCTCTTGGCGAGTTGAGCTTCGCGCTCCTTCATCTTGCGGTACTGCGCGATGCCCTTGGCCTTGTCGCGGTCTGCCATGACGAGGAAGGTGTCGCCTGCGTCGGGCATGCCCTCGAGACCGAGGATCTCGACTGGAGTGGAGGGACCGGCTTCGGTGATGGCGCGGCCACGGTCGTCGAACATGGCGCGGATCTTGCCGAAGGTGTTGCCGACGATGTAGCTGTCGCCGGTGCGGAGCGTACCGTTCTGCACGAGGATGCTGGCGACTGCACCGCGGCCACGATCGAGCTTGGCTTCGATGACGGTGCCCACGGCGGGACGGTCGGGGACGGCCTTGGGAGCGTTGATGTCGGCGACGAGACAGATCATCTCCTCGAGGTCGTCGAGGCCGATGCGCTTCTTCGCTGAGACTTCGACGAACTCGGTGTCTCCGCCCTGGTTGGAGGGTTGGAGACCGCGGACGGCGAGCTGCTGGATGACCTTTGAGGGGTTCGCCTCGGGCTTGTCGATCTTGTTGACGGCGACGATGATCGGCACCTTGGCGGCGCGAGCGTGGTCGATGGCCTCGAGGGTCTGAGGCATGACGCCGTCGTCGGCTGCGACGACCACGACGACGATATCGGTGACCTTGGCTCCGCGAGCACGCATGCGGGTGAAGGCCTCGTGACCGGGGGTGTCGAGGAAGACGATCTCGCGACCGAAGGCCGGCGAGTCGGGCTTGGTGATTTTGACCTTGTAGGCGCCGATGTGCTGGGTGATGCCGCCGGCTTCGCCTGAGGCGACGTCGGTGGAGCGGATGGCGTCGAGAAGGGAGGTCTTACCGTGGTCGACGTGACCCATGACGGTGACGACTGGAGGCCGGTTGATCTCGACCATGCCCGTGGTGTCTTCGAGGAAGCCTTCGATGGCCTCGTTCTCGAGCTGCTCTTCGACTGTGATGACCTGGGCGTCGGCGCCGAACTGACGGGCGACGTCCTTGACCAGCTCGCCTTCGAGGGACTGGTTGACGGTGACGAAGACGCCCTTCATCAAGAGGGTTGCGATGAGGTCCTTGCCGCGAACGTCGAGCTTTTCGGCGAGGTCCTTGACGCTGATGCCTTCGGTGACCGTGATGGTCTTGGTGATGGGCACAGGCTCACGCGAGATCTGAGAGCCGCCGAAACGTGGTGGCGGCTGGAAGCCCTTCATCGGGCCTTCTTTGGTCTTCTCGTAGCGCTGGCCACCGCGGCGCTGGCCGGGACGTGCCGCCGGACGCATGCCGGTGGGCGACTCGCCGGGGCCGGGCAGGATGCCAGGCGCTCCGCCTGGTGCTCCAGGACGTGCACCGAAGCCAGGACGTGCGCCAAAGCCGGGGCGTGCGCCACCGGGGGCGAAGCCGGGACGTCCGGGTGCTCCGCCGGGGCCGCCTGGACCACCGGGGAAGGTGCGGGTGGGATGCATGGGGCGGCGTGCGCCGGGAGCCATGGGAGGACGTGAGCCGGGAGGGCCGCCGGGGGACTGAGGCCGTGGACGCTCGAAGATGGGACGGCCGCGCTGCGGGACTCCTGGGGCGGCGGGCGGAGCGGTGTAGATGGGGCGCGGACCCGTCTGCGGCATGATGACGCGCCGTGGCGGAGGGCCGGCGGGAGCAGGCGGTGCTGCCGGCGCTTCTGGCTGGGCCGGAGGAGCCACGGCTACGGGCTCGGCGCTGACTGGAGGAGCTTCAACCGGAGGTGCAGCTGCGACTGGAGGCGGAATGGCTGCTGCTTGTTCAACCACTGGCGCTGGAGCCGGTGCAGGCGGCGTGCTTTACGGGGCTGGCGGCGACGACAACCGGTGCGGCTGCGGCTACGGGCCGGTCTGGTGAATGAGATGGGGCGTGAGGGGCCGATGCGGGTGGATGCGCCGGCGCTGCAACGACCGGTGGCCGCGCAATGACCGGGCCAACAGGAGGCTTGGTTGCAATAGCTGGTGAGGGCGGCGGGGCAACGATGTTGGCTCCCTGCCGGGGCAGGGGAACGATGCGGCGAGGTGCAGCCTGCGTCCCCTGTGAAGGAGCAGAGGTTGTCGCAGGAGGCGGTGCTGTTGCAACGCGCGGAGGAGTAGCGGCCGCGGGCACGGTGGACGGAGGCGCAACGACTGCGGCCGCTGGACGCGGTGGGGCGGCCTTGATGGCGGCCTCGGCCTGTTTGCGTTCGAGGATCGCCTTGAGCGCATCGCCTGGCTTCGATACCTTCGAGAGGTCGAACTTGGGCTTTGTATCGGCGGCCGGTCTGTTTGCGCTGACGCTGCGGTTTCCACCATTGAAATAGGCGCGAACCTTCTCGGCCTGGTCGGCCTCGATGGAGCTGGAGTGCGTCTTGCCGGTAATGCCGATGGCTTCGAGGGCATCCAAAATCGGCCTGCTCTTTACTTCCAGTTCTCGTGCCAGATCGTTAATTCGAACTTTGCTCATCCGTCCCTTTTCGCTTCCTTGCGCCCTTAGCTGTTCATATCAGCCTCATCGAGGTAGGAATCTCTGTTGTAAGTATTATCGCTGAAATCGCGGTGATTGCGCTTCAGCGATGTTTGTCCTGCGTGGCTTTGGAAACTAGCCACGATCGTTTCCGTCGTCGATGCCCTCGTCGGAGTTTTCCTGGGCTTCATCGACCAGGGTGTCTACGGCATCGTTGTCCAATTCAATTCGTTCTTCGCGGGCGTCGGCGTCGCTAAAGGCGTCGCTGGCCGAGATCTCGTCTTCGGCGTCCACGATGTCTTCGGTGGAGAGGTTGTGAACCTCTTCGGCGTGTCCGGTGCCGGCTTTTTCCGCAAGAATGGCTTCGGGGGTTCTATCCATGGCTGCCTCTCCTGTTTCCTCAGATGCGGGCTCCGCAGCTACAGTGACTGCAACGGCGGGACGCTCTTCGCCTTCTTCGTACTGACCGAAGTAGTGGCGAACCGCAACGGAGATCTTCTCGACGGTCTTTTCGCCGATGCCAGGGACCTCTTCGAGCTGCTCGGGGGTCATGTCGGCGAGCGCTTCGACGGTGGTGATGCCGGCGGCGATGAGCTTCTCGAGGACGGATTCGCCGAGCTCGGTGACCTGCTCGATGGCAGTGGTCGGGCCGCCGGACATGGCCTGCATCTGCTGCTCGACCTCCTGACGCTTCTCCTCTTCGCTCTTGATGTCGATCTTCCACTGGAGGAGCTTGGCAGCGAGACGGACGTTCTGGCCCTTTTTGCCGATAGCGAGCGAGAGCTGCGTGTCGTCGACGATGACCTCGATCTGCTTGTCGGTGAGGTCGGTGATGGAGACGCGGCTGACCTTGGCGGGCTGGAGGGCCTTTTCGGCGAAGGTGGTGATCTCGTCGGAGTACTCGATGATGTCGATCTTTTCGCCGCGGAGCTCGCGAATGATGGACTGGACGCGCATGCCCTTCATGCCGACGCAGGCGCCGACGGGATCGACGTCCTTGTCGCGGGACATGACGGCGATCTTGGTGCGCTCGCCAGCCTCGCGGGCGATGGCCTTGATGCTGACGGTGCCGTCGTAGATCTCAGGGACTTCAGATTGGAAGAGGTTTTGGACCAGGCCTGGAGCGGCGCGGGAGACAATGACCTGCGGACCCTTGGCGGCGCGATCGACACGGAGAAGCACGACGCGGACGCGCTCGCCTACTGCGAACTGCTCGAGACGCGACTGCTCGCGCTTGGGCATGCGGGCCTCGGCTTTGCCGAGGTCGAAGATGACGTCCATGGGCTCGAGGCGCTTGACGGTGGCGTTGAGGACCTCGCCGGCGCGGTGGTTGTACTCGTTGAAGACGGTGTCGCGCTCGGCTTCGCGGACCTTCTGGAAGATGACCTGCTTGGCCATCTGGGCGGCGATGCGACCGAGGGGGGTGGTGTCCTTGTAGAAGCGTAATTCGCCGCCGACTTCGACCTCGGGGGCGAGTTCGCGGGCCTGATCGAGGGTCATCTGGTTGACATCGTCTTCGATCTGTTCGGGCGACTCGACGACGGTCTTGTAGACGTAGGCGCGGATTTCGCCGGTTTCGCGGTCCATCTCGGCGCGCATGTTCTCCTGCGTTTTGTAGAACTTGCGGGTCGCCAGGGCGATGGCGTCCTCAACGGCGCCGACTACTACGTCCGGCTCGATTCCTTTGTCGCGGCTTAACGTCTCGATCGATTGATACAGAACACTTGCCATCGCTTCACTCGTCCTTCATGGTTGGCCAGAAACGGCCGGTTTTGTTGCTGTCGCGTTGTCGTGCGGTTTTTGCGGAGAGCGACTTAGATTTCCGCGACCAGATTTGCTTTTTCGACGTTGGCCAGGGGGATTTCGACTAACTGTTCGGTTACGGTTTTTCTGGCCTTGCCCTTCTGCTTTACGGCAGAGAGGTCGATCGTCAGTACACCGTCTGCGAATCGGGTGAGACGGCCTTGCCACTGGCGGTTTTTGTTGACCGCAGTGAAAGTCTGGAGCTTGATGAGGCTGCCCTGAAAGCGGGTGAAGTCCTCTGGTTTGAAGAGCTTGCGTTCGAGCCCCGGAGAGGAGACTTCAAGGGTGTATTCGGCGCCGGGGATGAGATCTTCTACATCGAGGACTGTGCCGAAGTCCTGGGCGAAAGTGGCACAATCTTCGTGGGTTACGCCCGAGAGCAACTCTGCTGGAACACCTTTTGGAAGCTCTTCGGATGCGGTTTCGGCTAGTTTAGCGCGTTCAAGTGCATTCTTTTCAATAAAAATGCGGAGCGTGCGATGTTTGGCGCCGCCCTGGAACTCAATGTCGACGAGGTCGAGGTTATGCGAAGCGGCAACGCGCTGGGCAGTGGCTCGGATTTCGTCTAGCTGAAGTGCCATAGGTTAAGTGACTCATTTTGATGCGTTTGCTGAAGGCCCTTTAGAGCAAATAAAAAGTGGGCTTTAGCCCACTCCTCTCTTCCGTCAATTTACCGGTGCGGTCACGGCACGTGCGAACGACGGAACAAACTCGTTGCAATCTGATGGTACATCTTGTTGGTTTCAATTTCAATGTTCGGATTTTTTCGGTGGTGGGAGTGGGGGTTTTGCAGGGCTTTTTTGAGATTTTGGGGTTTGGGTGTGGTGAATTTGTGGTCAGGGTGTGGTGGATTGGATGGGTAAGGTGGTTTTTGGATGGACGGTTTTTTCGGGGTGTGGATTTTGCAGTTTTTTGAAGTTTATTTTTGGGTTAAAACCCAGGATGAGTTTGTTGCAGCAATGAAGGTACGGTCCAACGGCGAAATACAGGGCTCGGTTGCGATCGATTGGGTTTACTATCAGAGCATCCTCCCCGTCGAACGAATTCGAGTGATCTGACTGGTCTGACTGGTCAAGGGGATATTCGATGAGAAGCGGCGCTTTGTACTCGTGTCTGTTGCTTGGCTGTTCTGTCGCAGGGGTTGGTTTGTGGAGAGCGGCGCCGGGACATGGGGCGTCCAAGACTCCTTCCGGGCCTCCTAAGGGTTGGAACGTGGCGGCGGCGGCGGATTACATGGATAGTCGTGAGGTTTGGTGGCAGAATTGGCCGCCCGCGCAGAAGGAACACGGAACGCTGTGTATCTCCTGCCATACCGTGGTGCCGTATGCGATGGTGCGGTCTGGGATGCAGCGGGATCTGGGTGAGACGCGGATGGCCGCGCCTGAGAAGATCATGCTGGACAGCGTGGAAAAACGTGTGAGTCATTGGTCGGAGATGACTCCGTTTTACTCCGACGCCGTGCACGGTCCTGGTAAGACGGCTGAGTCGCATGCAACCGAGGCGGTGTTGAATGCAGTGATCCTGACGAGCTATGACACACGGCAGGGACACCTGCGTCCGATTACACGGACTGCGCTTGACGCGGCATGGGCGCTGCAGGAGCAGTCGGGTGAGAAGGCCGGCGGGTGGAAGTGGCAGGACTTCCATCTGGGCCCGTGGGAGGGCGGAGAGTCCGGCTATCAGGGCGCGGCGCTGCTGATGGTGGTGGTGGGTGGCGCTCCGGATGGCTATGCCAGCGAGCCAGGGGTTCGCGAGCATGTGGAGCAGCTGCGGCAGTACCTGCGGCGGGAGTATGCGGCTCAGCCTGTGATGAGCCAGCTCTACGTTTTGTGGGCGTCGGGCAAGGTGCCGGGATTGTTGACTGCGGACGAACGGAAGACGTTGCTCACGTCGCTGCAGAGGCTTCAGCAGGCGGATGGCGGTTGGCGGATGGCGTCGATGGACAAGAAGCAACGGCTGGATAATTCGCCGGAGCCAGCGGAGAGCGATGGGGTTGCTACGGGTCTGACCGTGCTGGCGCTGGAGAATTCGGGTAGCGGTGAGGACGCGATGCGGAAGAGTGGATTGAAGTGGCTGAAAGAGCACCAGAAGAAGGATGGCGATTGGTATGCGGCGTCGTTGAACGAGAAGCGTGATCCGGACAGCGATGTTGGCCGCTTTATGAGTGATGCTGCGACCGGGTATGCGGTGCTGGCACTGGAGGAGGCGCGGTAGGGGAAGAATTCCCTGCTGTCAGGATAGCCCAGGATGCATATGCGATGAGACCTGCATGAATGGGGCACCCGGTTCAGTGGCGTGGGGGAGGGTTTTCATTCTCACCCTTCGCAAAGAAAAGGCTGCGAGGAAGGTGTTGAGGCGGAGGGAGTTGCATCGTGCGCTCCGGTCGGGAGGCGAGCGATTTGGATGGGTAGGCAGGCGTTTTTGGTGGGTTTTTGGGTGGCGGGGATTTGCTCTGAGGGGAAAGCAACTCTACAATCTATCAAACCCCGTGGCAATCATGCCTCGCATGGACACCTCCTCAAGATTGACACCTATATATGATCGAAATTCCTGTACCTGAAGCTCTTACCTTTGATGACGTTCTCCTCGTTCCCGCCTATAGCGAGGTTGTTCCTACCCAGGTCAGCACGCAGACACAGCTGACGCGCCAGATTACGCTGAGTACACCGTTGATGTCGGCTGCGATGGATACAGTGACGGAGGCGCGGCTGGCGATTGCCATGGCGCAGCAGGGCGGCATGGGTGTGGTGCACCGGAACCTGTCGATTGAGCAACAGGCGGGTGAGATCGATAAGGTGAAGCGGTCGGAGAGCGGGATGATCGTGGACCCAGTGACGATTGCGCCGGAGCAGTCGATTGCCGATGCGCTGGACGTGATGCGGCGGTACAAGATCTCGGGCGTTCCGGTGACGAAGAACAGGAAGCTGGTGGGCATTCTGACGAATCGGGACCTGCGGTTTGTTTCGCGGACGGATCTGCCGATTGATTCGGTGATGACGAAGACGAATCTGATTACGGTTCCGGTGGGGACGACGCTGGAGCAGGCAGAACAGATTCTGCATCAGCATAGGGTGGAGAAGCTGCTGGTCGTGAATGACGACTATGAGCTGAAGGGTTTGATTACGGTCAAGGACATTCAGAAGAAGCTGAAGTATCCGAATGCTTCGAAGGACTCGCAGGGGCGGTTGCGGGTGGCGGGTGCGATTGGAGCGACGGGCGACTTTCTGGAACGGGCTGCGGAACTGGTGAAGGCAAGGGTGGATGCGCTGGCGATTGATTCGGCGCATGGGCACTCTTCGCGAGTGCTGGAGGCTGTGGCCGAGGTGAAGCGGAAGTTTCCGGAGATTGATGTGCTGGCGGGAAACATCGCTACCTATGATGGCGCGGTGGCTTTGATTAAAGCTGGTGCGGATGCGATCAAGGTCGGGATTGGGCCGGGCTCGATTTGTACGACGCGCATGGTGACGGGTGCGGGGATGCCGCAGATTACGGCCATCTCCGAGGCTTATAAGGCTGGTAAGGAATATGGGGTTCCGGTGATCGCGGATGGCGGCATCAAGTACTCGGGCGATGTGACGAAGGCGATTGCGGCGGGTGCGAGTGTGGTGATGATGGGATCGCTGTTTGCCGGTGTGGATGAGAGCCCGGGTGAGACGATTTTGTATCAAGGGCGCAGCTTCAAGGCTTATCGCGGGATGGGTTCGCTGTCGGCGATGGCTCAGGGGTCGGGCGAACGGTACTTCCAGGGTAAGGAAGATATGAACGATGCGGCGAGCACGGAGCGGCCTTCGTTGACGGCTCGGGAGAGCGGGACATCGAACCGGCTGGCTAAGTTTGTGCCGGAGGGCATTGAGGGGCGTGTGCCTCATCGTGGGCCTCTGGAGGGGATGGTTTATCAGCTTGTGGGTGGATTGAAGTCGGGCATGGGGTATCTGGGATGTGCTTCGATTGCGGAGTTGCAGACGAAGTCACGGTTTATCCGGATATCGAATGCGGGCCTGAGAGAGAGCCATGTGCATGATGTGATAATTACGCGCGAGGCTCCGAATTATCACGTTGAGTAGAAAGGCTTTGCGGGAGCTTATACTAATCCCACCTTTCGCAAAAGGGCGAAGGGTGGACCACCCGATCCGGTGAAGGAAGCAAAAGGCAGATAACGGCGTCTAAGAGATAGGTGGGTTGATACCTATGAATGATTTGGACTTGTCTATGACGAAGCCGCGACGGATGACTGCGCCGATCAACTGGGTGCCTGTGTTCTTTGGGCTCAGTGTGATCTGGATGGAGTCGACCGTTACGATGGGCGCCGCCAATACGAGCCGGTGGCTGCTTGGTATTTGTCATGCTTTGTGGGGGCAGACGGATACTGCTTCGTTTGAGAGTGTGCATTATCTGCTGCGCAAGCTGGGGCATTTTACCGGCTATGGGATTTTGAGCGTGCTGTTTTACAGGGCGTGGTATGTGACCGTAGGCCTGTTCTGGAAGGGGACGCGGTCAGGGCTTCGCCTGGAAGCCGCGGGGTTGGCGGTGTTCTGTACGTTTCTGGTGGCTTCCATGGATGAGTGGCATCAGAGCTTTCTCGCGGGGCGGGTGAGCAGCTTTCATGATGTGATGATCGATACTTGTGGGGCGCTGGTGTTTACGGGGGTGATGGCGTTGGTGATGCGGCGGCGACGGCGGGAATTGTGGGAGATGGTGGAGCAGTAGTAGCTGATTCTGTGGAAAGCCATGTCCAAGAATCTGGACATGGTTTACCCGCGATTATCTAAAATTATTGATTGGATGTGTTCCTGATTCTGTTGCGTATGCATGTGGTGTACTCAGCTAAAAAATGATCTCGAACGACTCCATACTCTTCCATAGTTCTAAATCGCTTGGGCGGCTCTTGATTTAGAAAGTAGATCGTCATGACGGTACGGGTTGGATCGTCGAAGAGTAGGTAAATGCCTAGCACTCCTCCCTCCCGCTTCGAACGATCTAATCCCTGAATATCAAATCCATTAAGCTGTGGCTTTAGTTTGTAGTTTCGTGAGCTGTCGCCCCCGGCGAGAGTATGTTCAAATTCGCCAATAAGAGCTTCCTTTGAATCGGCGTAGCCATCTTTCGGCAGAACTTCGACCTTTACGTTGGCATAAAACTCTTCATCTGGATAGGCGAACATCAGACGCCTGCCCTCCAACATTGGAACTCTGTAAGGGCCTTTCAGAGTCGTTACGGTGCGCGCCGTAATCCCAGGGCCGAGCGGTGCAGTTTCGACGATGGCTGGTCCATCGTGCAAAGTGCAGCCCGTGTAGAAGGCAAAGGTATCGTTTGAAGATGCTTTTTGTGAAAATACTGTGTTGGAACTTAGTACAACCAAGCAGATAGACCAAAGGGAACAGATTCTCATGCGGCTCCTGTTGGCCTAGAGTAGCAGTCGCAACGTCGTCGTTCGATAGAATTTCTGCGCCAGTCCGAACATTGTCTTGAGGCGAGCATTCAGACTGGCTTTGAGTTTAGTGGGGGTGGTTCATGGCGTCGTTGAATTGCTGGAAGAAGGCAGTGTATTTTTCTACGCCGTTGTGTTCGGCGAAGCGAAGGGGTTTGACTCGCTCGACGAGGATCTCGGTGGCGTTGGGCTGGGCTTTGATGAGGTTGATGGTTTCGTCGAGGAACTCTTTGAATGGCATGGCACGTGGGTCGGCGGCCTGGGCGCTGCCCATGAGCTCGGTCTGGACGTAGGGTGGGACGATTTCGATGACCTGAATGTTGGTGGATTTGAGCTGGTAGCGGAGGGACTGGCTCCAGGAGTGGATGGCGGCCTTGGTGGCGTTGTAGGTGGGGGTGATGGCCATGGGGATAAAGGCGAGGCCGGAGGTGACGGTGAGGATGGCGGCGTGGGGCTGCTTCTGGAGCTGCGGGAGCAGGGCCGCGGTGAGGCGGAGGGGGCCGAGGAGGTTGGTGGCGATGATGGCCTCGGAGTCTGCGAGGTCGGGCTGCTGGGTGAGGAGGTTTTCGGGGCGCATGATGCCGGCGTTGTGGATGACGGCGTTGAGGGTGGGATGGTCGGTGGCTAGCTGCGCGGCGACTTTGCGGATGTCGGCTGGGTCTTCGATGTTGAGGACGATGGAGGACATGCCGGGGTTGGCGGCGGTGGTGTCGTCGAGGACCTGCTTGCGGCGGCCGGCGATGATGACTTTGTTGCCGAGCTTGTGGAAGGCTTCGGCGAGGCCGCGGCCGATACCGGAGCCGCCGCCGGTGATGAGGATGGTGTTTCCAGTGATGTTCATTGGTTCTTTTCTCCTGAAAGAATAGTAGGATGGTTTGTATCCAACGGGAAGTAGACACCTTAAATATCTATACTTACCTAAAAGAGAGTGAAGGGAAATATGGAGAAAACGATGGTTTTGGGGAGCAAAGAAGTGCGGTAGAGCGGTGAGAAAGGGACCTTCTGCGGTGACGGACCCGAAGTTAGATGCGCTGGTACGGGAGATTATCGAGCGGGTGGCGGATAAATGGACCATGCTGGTGCTGGAGGTTCTGGAGGAGCATGGGGTGGTGCGGTTTACGCGGCTGGGTGAGCTGGTGGGCGGCATCAGCCAGAAGATGCTGACCAAGACGGTGCGGCAGATGGAGCGGGATGGGCTGGTGACACGGACGGTGCATCCGGTGATTCCGCCGAGGGTGGAGTATGAGTTGACGGATTTGGGGAGGAGCCTCGGCGAGGCGTTCTGCGGGGTTTGGATTTGGGCGGAGGCGCATGGGGCGGAGATTGAGCGGGCACGCGGGGAGTTTGATGGTGGGGTGCGTGCCGGATCGATGTAGTGGGTGGGATCAGGCTGGGTTTTTGCGGGCGCGTAGGCGGCGGAGGAAGAGATCCATGGAGCCACCCTGGATGACGATGGAGAAGACGACCACGACGTAGGTGGTGGCGAGGATCCAGGAGCGGCCTTGATCGGCGGGGACGGAGAGGGCGAGCGCGATGGATAGGCCGCCGCGCAGGCCTCCCCAGCTCAGGGCCAGCAGGGAGCTTTGGTGGTTGCGCTTGATGAGGCGGATGCCAGCGAGGAGGATGGCGACGACGGCGAGGCGGACGACGTTGACGGCTACGACGGCGACGAGGCCGGATTGAAGGGACTGGCGGTGGATGGGGATGGCGAGGACCTCGAGGCCGAGGAGGACGAAGAGGACGGCGTTCTGGATCTCGTCGATGACCTCCCAGAAGTGGTCGATGCTCTCGTGGGCGATGAGGGTGGGTGGGTGGTTTTGGTTGAAGCGGCGGAGAGCGATGGCCGCGGCGACGGCCTCGAGGGGGGCGGAGAGGTGCCAGAGATCGGCGAGGGCATAGCCACCGAGGGCGAGGGATAGGGTGAGGAGGATTTCGACCTGGTAGGCGTCGACGAGGCGCATGAGGTGGGAGGTGATCCAGGCGGCGACGATGCCGAGGGCGAGGCCACCGCCGGCTTTGAGGAGGAAGAAGAGTTCGATGTGGGTGAGGGTGGGGGTCGCTCCGCGGGAGATGTCGAGGAGAGCGAGGAAGATGACGGCGGCGATGCCGTCGTTGAAGAGAGATTCGCCGGCGAGCTGGGCCTGGACGTTTTTTGGGATGCCGACGCGGCGGAGCATTTCGAGGACGGCGATGGGGTCGGTGGGGGAGATGAGGGCGCCGAAGAAGAGGCACTCTAGCCATGTGGTGGGGATGCCGAGGAAGGGCAACGTCCAGTGCATGATGGCGGCTATTGCGATGGTGGAGAGGATGGTTCCGACGACGGAGAGGATGGCTACGGCGAGGCGTTCCTGGAAGAGGAATTCGAGGTCGAGGAGGAAGGCTCCGGCGAAGAGGAGCAGCGAGAGCATGCCGTGGAGGATGAGGCTCTCGAAGTCGATCTGCTGGACGAGCTGCATGGCCCAGGGTTGAAGCGCGGGGGCGACGGGGCTGATGCTCACGAGGGCGAGCGAGCAGACGACAGTGAGGAGCATGGTGCCGATAGTGAGGGGGAGCTTGAGCCAGCGGGAGCTGATCCAGCCGAAGAGGGCTGCGATGGAGATGAGAAGGCTGGTGAGCTGGAAGGTGGTCATCGGAGGGGGCTGTGGGATTCAGTTTACTTGAGTGTTCTTGGCTTAGGGCTACCCTGACACCAGCGTCTAATGGCTGAGGGGTTTTTATGGGATTTAGAAGGTGTCGATGTCCCTGGATGAGTGGGTTTGCAGTGCAGCTTGTTTTGTTGGCTGCTGCCTCGGTATTCGCGGGCGCTTCGGTGGGCGCACAACGGGATGTTGCAGTATCTCAATTGGTGACTCCTTCGCCGGGGGTGACTCTGCCGGTGCAAATTTCACGATCGCTGCACGCAGGCAAAGTTCCGGTGGGGACGAGGATTGTTGCGAAGACGACGCAGAGGGTTCCGATGGGCGAGCATTTGTATCTGAAGCGGGGAGCGGAGCTGATGGGGGTGGTTGTGGCCTCATCGGCTGGAGATAAAGTGGCCTCGCAACCGGCTACGCTGACGCTTGAGTTTACCCAACTGCGGTATGGGAAGCAGACCGTCCCGGTGAGGACCAAGGCCATTGCGATTGCGAACTTTACGGATGTGGGTGAGACGTTTCTACCAGTGACTGGCGGGGCAGACCGTGGGAATGCAAGTGAGGCGAGCTGGACGACGAAGCAGGTTGGAGGCGATGAGGTCGTGAGGTCGGGATGGGTGGGGGATGTGATCGACGGCCAGATGGGGAAGGTGGGGTATGCCGATTATTGGGGCGTATATAGTCTGCCGGTGAAGCCGTCTGGAGGCGATGGGCCAGCGCTGCCGCGGGCAATGGGTGTGTTTTCGACTACGGCTGCGGGGCTGTATGGGTTCGATAAGGGGACGGAGTTGCACTCCGTGGGTGGGACGATCACATTGACGCGTGCGGGTGGGCGGGTGTTGATGAGAGATGGGGACAATCTGCTTCTGGAAGTGATGTCGCCGTCGGAAAAGCCGTAAAGATGCTGTATGGATGGAATTCTCTCCTGTTAGGCGGATAACATTTAGAGGCGGATAACATTTAGAATCGAGGGATTACCGCAAATGAAGAGAGATGCATGACTGCGATCGGTGGAAAGAAGAAGGCGCTTACGTTTCAGGAACTTTTGTTCAAGTTGCAGACGTTCTGGGCGGAGCAGGGGTGTGTGCTGCAGCAGCCTTATGACGTTGAGGTGGGCGCGGGGACGATGTCTCCGGATACGTTTTTGCGAGTGCTGGGGCCGAAGCCGGTAAGGATTGCTTATGCGCAGCCTTCGCGGCGGCCGGCGGATGGACGGTATGGAGAGAATCCGAATCGACTGTTTCGGCATACGCAGTTTCAGGTGATTCTGAAGCCGCCACCGGTGCGGATTCAGGAGCTTTATCTTGAGTCGCTGGTGGCGATTGGGATCGATCTGAAGGAACACGACATCAAGTTCGAAGAGGACAACTGGGAGTGGCCGGTGGGCGGCGCGTGGGGCGTTGGCTGGCAGGTGATGCTGGATGGGTTGGAGATAACTCAGTTCACTTACTTTCAGCAGTGCGGCGGGATGGATCTCGACCCGATCTGCGGAGAGATTACGTATGGGCTGGAGCGTATTGCGGGGTTCCTGCAGGATGTGGATTCGATCTATGACATTGTTTGGGCCGTGGAACCGGATACTGGCCGCGAAGTGACGTATGGTGAGATGCGACTGGCCGAGGAGGAGCAGTTTTCGGCTTATAGCTTCGACTATGCGGATGTGGGGAAGCTTTGGGAGCATTTGAATCTTTATGAGGCGGAGTGTTTGGCACTGCTCGAAAAGGCCCAGGGATTTGAGGCGATGGATGCTTTGACCCTGAAGCGGTTTCCGGTGCTGGGAGCTTATGAGCTGGCGCTGAAGTGCTCGCATGTTTTCAATTTGCTGGATGCTCGCGGGGCGATCTCGGTGACGGAGCGCGTGGGTGTGATGGCGCGGATTCGGACGCTGGTGGTGGGCGTGGCGAAGGCTTATGCGGCGCAGGGTGAGGCTTTGGCGGCGTTGGAGACTGAGGTTGTGGTGGGTTGACGGTGTACTTTCCCACTCATGCGATGAAACCGCATGAATGGGGCACCCGGTTTTTGGTGGCTGGTTGACTAAGAGAGATGCGCCTTGATGGCGGGATTTGAGTTGAGAGCGATGGCTGAGTTTTTGTTTGAGATTGGGTTGGAGGAAGTTCCGGCGCGGATGGTTGCAGGAGCGCAGGCGGAGTTGCAGCGGCGTGTCGTGGGAATGCTGGAGCGGGAGCGGCTGGTGTCGGCTGGGGTCGAGAGCAAGAGCTTTGCTACGCCTCGGCGGCTTGCGGTTTGGGTGAAGGACGTTGCTGCCCGACAGGAGGATGTGGCCGAGGAGTTGGTGGGGCCTTCGGTGAAGGTGGCTTATAAGGATGGAGCGGCTACGCCTGCTGCGTTTGCGTTTGCGAAGAAGGCTGGGGTGGCCGTTGAGGATTTGAAGACGGTTACGAATGCCAAGGGTGAGTATCTGGCGGCGACTTCGGTGAAGGCTGGGCGTAATGCGGCTGAAGTGATTGCGGCGGAGCTGCCGAAGGAGCTTGCTGGAATTTATTGGGCTAAGAATATGTACTGGCGCGCGGGTAGGCCGGAACGGTTTGTGAGACCGGTGCGGTGGATGGTTGCGCTGCTTGGTGGTGAGACGGTGCCGGTGGAGTTTGGGGGATATGTAGCTTCGAGTGTCACATATGGGCATCGGGTTTTGTTTGGTGATACGGCGATTGCTTTGAGTGCTCCGAGTGAGTATGAAGGCGCGCTGCTGACGGGGTTTGTGGTTGCGGATGTTGAGGTGCGGCGGCAGCGGATTCGCAAGGCTCTGGATAAGGTGACGCGGACGGTTGAAGGGCTTCGGTGGCGTGAGGATCATGGACTGGTGGATAAGCTGACTCACCTGACGGAGTGGCCTTCAGTGGTGCTGGGTGGATTTGAGCCGGAGTTTCTGGCGCTGCCGGAGGAGGTTCTGGTGACGGTGATGCGGGATCATCAGAGCTATTTTGCTCTGGAAGAGGGAAGAGGGAAGAGGGAAGAGGGAAGAGGGGGTGCGGGGTTGGCGGCGCATTTTCTTGCGGTGTTGAATACGGAGACGGATGCTACGGGTGAGGCGGTGATTCGGCATGGGAATGAGCGGGTGCTGCGGGCCCGGTTTAATGATGCGAGATTTTTCTGGGAGTTCGATCAGCGGGTTCTGTTGAAGGATCGCGTTGAGTTGCTGAAGAACGTTACGTTCCAGAAGGATCTGGGGAGCTATGCGGCGAAGTCGGGGCGGGTGCGGAAGGTGGCTTCGGTGCTGGCAGGAGTTGTGCTGGCTCGTGGGTGTGATCTGAATCCGGTGGCTTTGGATGAGGCTGCGGTGCTGGCGAAGACCGATCTGACGACAGACCTGGTGAAGGAGTTTACGGAGCTGCAGGGTGTGGTGGGTGGGCTGTATGCGCGGGCTCAGGGGTATTCGGCTGCGGTGAGCGATGCGATCTATGACCAGTACAAGCCGGAGTCGATGGAGGACTCGGTGCCGCGGACGGTTGAGGGTGCGGTGCTGGCGATTGCGGATAAGGCGGATACGATTGCCGGAATGTTTGGGCTGGGGCTGGAGCCTACGGGATCGAAGGATCCGTTTGCGCTGCGGCGTGCGGCGAATGGGATTGTGAAGATTCTGGCGGAGAGTGGGGTTGTGCTGCCGCTTGTCGTTGAGTGAGGTTGCGGGTGCGGCTTGTGGGCAGAATGAAGCGCTCGCAGTGAAGGTGCGTGGATTTTTGGTTGAGCGGGTGGAGTTCTATCTGCGTGAGGCGAAGGGACAGGCTTATGACGTGGTGAAGGCTGTCCTGGTTGCGGGGGCGGAGGATGTTCGGGATGCTGTGGCCCGGGCAGAGGCGGTGACTGCGGTGCGGGGTGCTTCGTCGGGAGACACCGGTGATTTCGCGGCGGTTTCTGCGGCGTTCAAGCGGATGAAGAATATTCTTTCGCAGGCGGGGGAGAAGGGGATTGCTGCGGGCGTTAGTGTTGAGATTTCGTTGTTGACCGAGATGCACCCGGAGAAGCGCGTTGGCGAGCTGCGGCTGAGTGGCATCCGTGTGAAGGGCTTCGTGATGCGAAGAATTACGAGTATGTTGCTGCGCTCGAAGAGATTGCTACGTTGCGGCCGCAGGTGGATGCGTTCTTCGATGCTGTGATGGTGATGGCTCCGGATGAGGCGGTGCGAGCGAATCGGCTGGCGCTGCTGGAACGAGTTCTGGGAGATTTCTCGGGGATTGCGGATTTTTCGGAGATTGTGGTGGCGGGGTAGTTTGCTGCCTGTGCGCCGACGTTTGGCGGCGCATGGGAAGACTAGTCGACGATCAGCATGACTCCCAACATGACCAGGAAGACTACGAAGATCGAGCCGAGAGGGAAGAGCACGCCTTCACAGAAAGAGCTCCAGCGGGTGGATTGCTGTCGTCCGTCTTCGGCGCGGATATTTGATTGGTAGATTGAGTTGTCGTATTGGGTTGTGGTGGATTTCATATTTCCTACCTTCGAGCGTGGCTGGGAATCCGACGCGAGAATTCTGGGGTGGGCCTGATTCGAAATTTTCGGCCAGTTTTTGCCATCACTTCGAATTTCCATTGAATTTATCAATGGATTGTGCTGATTGAACATGACTCGTGTGGGGGAGTGATCAAAGTTGCAACTGCACGAGGCTGCCTGGTTGCTGGTGGGGAAGATTGGGCGAGGATAGATTCGGCGGCTCTCTGAAGACCATGGCGGTTTCGTCACGGGCGTTGCATCTTGCGCAGTGGCGGCGTCGGTGATGTTCTGCGACGAGATATATCTCATGACTCTGTCCACAAAAAGGCGTAAATGACTGCGAAAGAAGTTATAGGTCGCTGATGGACTTAGCTGTGTATTGCGTGGTGGTGTGGGGACTAAGAAGCAGAATCGGCCTTTATGAAAAACATATGCGGTTTGTGATTTGCTTGTTGGTGCGAGGCCAATATGCGTTCATACCGTTTCCGTCGATTGTTGTGTCGGTTCTTTGAGGTTGTGCTGGCGCTTGTGGTTACAAGTAACTGTGCTCGGGCACAGGTGGCGGATTCCTCGAAGGATGCTGAGGTGGAGGAGTTGCGACAGACGGTGCGGGATCTTGCGCTGCGGGTTTCGGTGCTGGAAGAGCAATTGAATAAGAAGCAGACTGCGGGGGTGGCTTCACCTACTGCGACGGTAAATGAAGTTGCAGCGGGAGGGCCGGCGGCTTCGAGTTCTTTTTCTGATTATTCGAACACGATAGTGGCGGCTGCACCGACCAGTGCTTCGACGACTGCGTTGGTCGCGTCGAATGCTCCGAGTTCTACTGTGGCGGCTGCTGGTTTTGTTGGGTCGCAGAATCTTCCGCTGCCTGCGCAGTTGCCGGGAGGAGCTACGCTCAACTACTACTTCGATGGCTATTACGGGTATGACTTCAACCATCCTATTGGGCGGGTGCAGTATCTGCGGGCCTACGATGTGCTGAGCAATGCCTTCAGCCTGAATCAGGCGGGCATTGTGCTGGCGCTTGATCCGGCGGTGGAGGAGGGGCGACGCTATGGGGTTCGGCTTGATTTGCAGTTTGGACAAGCTACGGAGACGTTGCAGGGTAATCCTGCGAATGAGCCGAGACCGGAGATCTACAGGAATATCTTTCAGGCGTATGGGACTTATGTTTTTCCTGTGGGGCGCGGCCTGACGGTGGATTTTGGGAAGTGGGGGAGCTCGATTGGGATTGAAGGGAACTACACGAAAGACCAGATGAATTACACGCGGTCGTTCTGGTTCAATTATCTGCCGTTCTATCACATGGGGGTTCGGGCTAACTACAAGATCAACGATAAGGTGTCGGCGAACTACTGGATTGTGAATGGGACGGAGCAGTCGGAGCCTACGAACTCGTTCAAGGATGAGTTGTTCGGGCTGGCGCTGCAGCCGAAGAAGAATGTTTCGTGGACGTTGAACTACTACCTTGGGCAGGATAATCCGGATGTAACGCAGGTGCAGGGCTGCAGTACTCCGGTGCAGCCGGGGCTATGTCTGGCTCCGATTGACTCCGGCGCCGGATGGGAAGCTGCACATCTTCGATACTTATGCGACGTGGAATGTGACGCCGAAGGTGACGCTGGCGCTGGAGGGAGACTATGAGATTTCGCGGAAGTGGGCGCAGGCTGGACCGGGGATGTCGTCGGCTCCGAAGCATGTGATTGGTGGGGCGGGTTATGCGCGGTATCAGTGGACTCCGCGGATGGCTTTGGCGGGGCGGTCGGAGTATTTTTCGGATCGCGGCGGGCTGTTCAGCGGAACGACGCAGGCTCTGAAGGAGTTTACCGGGACGTATGAGTTCAAGGTGGCGGATGGGCTTTTGTCGCGGCTGGAGTATCGGCGGGATTGGAGCAATGTGCCGTTCTTTTTGACGAATAGGCCGGGAGTGCTTTCGGCGAATCAGGACACGCTTACGGTGGGTCTGGTGTGGTGGTACGGCGGGAGGCAAGGGGCCTGGTAGGCGTGATGGGGAATTCATCGAGATGAGTTAGTTTGTTGGAAGAGGAGATAACTATGCCACTTACAACTGATGAGAAGGTTCTTGCTCTGAGTGAGGAATTGCTGAAGCAGTTCGAAGGAATGTTTGGGCCGCATCCTGGGTTTCGACCGGTGCATGCCAAGGGTGCTTTGGTGACTGGGACGTTTACCCCTTCAAGCGAAGCGACGTGGTTGACGCGAGCTGCCCATGCGACTCGGCCATCGACGCCGGTGACGGTGAGGTTGTCGGACTTCACGGGCATACCGCTGATTCCGGACAACGATGAGAATGCGGACCCGCGTGGTCTGGCTGTGCGGTTCCACCTTGCCGAGCATGTGCACACGGATATCGTCGCGCACTCTGCGAATGGGTTTCCGGCGACTACGGGTGAGGAGTTTCTGGAGTTTCTGCGAGGAGTGACGCAGCCTGACAAGGCGAAGGTGATGGAGTTTATTGGCAGTCATCCGAAGGCGTTGGCTTTTGTGCAGTTGATTGGGAAGTTTCCATCGAGCTTTGCGCGGGATAGCTATTTTGCTTTGACGGCGATGAAGTTTACGAACAAGGATGGCGGAAGCCGGTTTGGGCGCTACACGTTCGTCCCTGAGGCAGGGGAGGAACATATAGATGCTGAGGCGGCCAAGGGGAAGAGTGCGAGCTATCTGTTCGACGAGCTTGCAGAGAGGCTTGCGAAGGGGCCGATCAAGTTCAAACTTATGGTGCAGGTGGCCGAAGATGGCGATGTGGTGAACGATGCAACGGTGCAATGGCCAGCGGAACGCAAGGTGATTGAGTTGGGCACGCTGACGTTGACGGAGCGGGTTGCGAATGATGCTCATGAACAGAAGACGATCATCTTCGATCCGATTCCTCGGCTGGATGGGATTGAGCCTTCGGATGATCCGTTGCTGGAGTTGAGGGCGGCGTCTTATTTGATTAGTGGACGGCGACGGAGGGCTGCTCCTGAGCAATGAGGCGTCACGCTGCGGAGGTCTTAGAAAACAAGCAACGGCAACGACAGAAGCAGATCCCTTCGGGATGACAAACAAAAAGAACAGACGAAAGAACAAACAAAAAGAACAGGCAAAAAGAACAGACAACAGCAACTGCAAAGGCAAAGGGTCGTCTGATGGGACGACCCTTTGCCTTTAGGTATTTGTTTTGGTTAGACTGTTACTTCCCAGCCCTTTTCGTAGGTGCGGCCCCAGAGCTTCATGGCTTCGGGGTCGTTGAGGACGTGGCCGGTTTTGGGATCGATGGTTAGCTCGTGTTTGGTGAAGTAGGCGATGTTGGATAGCTGCAACATGGTTACGCTGACGTTCGCTATGGGGATGGGGGAGTTGAGCTTTTCGCCGTGGCGGATGCCGTTGATCATGTTGAGGAAGTGGGCGTCGGTCATGGAGTCGCGACCGATGGTGTCGGTGCTGGAGGTTTGCTTGCCAGTCTTGAATTCGTCGGTTTTTTTGCCGTTCCAGTCGTAGAGCTCGTAGCCGTCGCGATCGATGAGGATGGAGCCTTTGGTTCCGAGGATGGATGAGCCGCGCTCGCGGCCGTAGATCTTCATGCCCTGGCAGCAGCGGCCTTCCCAGTTGATCAGCTTGCCGTCGTACTCGAAGTTGGTGTCGAGGGTGTCGTAGAACTGCCAGTCGTCTTTGAAGTTGTAGCGGCCACCGGCTGCGGTGACGCGGTTGGGGTACTCGACGCCGAGGGCCCAGCGGCAGACATCGACCTCGTGGGTGCCGTTGTTGAGGGACTCGCCGGTGCCGTAGCGGGTGAGCCAGTGCCAGTTGTAGGGGTGGATGTTGTCCTTGTATTCGCTGCGCGGGGCAGGGCCTTGCCAGAGCTCCCAGTTGAGAGTGGCGGGTACGGCTGCGGGCTGGCCGTAGCCCATGGATTTGCGCTTGTTCACGTACCAGGCCTTGGCGTAATAGGGGTCGCCGAGGAGGCCGTCGTGGATCTGCTGGATGACCTTGATGGTGTAGTCGGAAGAGCGCTGCTGGTCGCCTACCTGGACCAGCTTTCCGTATTTCTTCTGGGCTTCGACGAGTAGCTCGCCCTCGCGGGGATTGTGGCTGGAGGGCTTTTCGACATAGACGTGTTTGCCTGCCTTGAGGCCGAGGATGGCCATGGGGGCGTGCCAGTGGTCGGGCATGGCGATGGTGATGACGTCGACGTCTTTGGCGTCGAGGACTTTGCGGTAGTCGCCTTCGGCTGTGGGAGCGTAGCCGAGTTCTTTTTCGGCCTCGGTGGCGAACCTGGCGAGGATGGTGGAGTCTACGTCGCAGATGTGGGAGACGCGGGCGGAGGCGGCGTTGTTTTTGAGCGCGGAGAGATGGGCATAGCCGCGACCGTTGAGCCCAATGATGGCGAAGTTGAGGCGGTCGTTGGAGCCCATGATCTGAGCGTAGCTTTTTGCGGTGGAACCGATGGCTGCACTGGCGGCCGTTACGGCGAGGCCGTCGAGAAATGTGCGTCTTGAGATCATTGGTGCTCCTTGTTCGTATGGCCCGGTGTGGCTGGGAATTAGACGGTATCCCTTATACATGGGTTTTAGTTGCAAGTTCAAACGAAGAGGCAGGGAAGAGGGAGAAGCGAAGAGGGAAGAGGGCTTGCAAGCGCTAGTTGAGGCGCTGGAGGCGGTCGATTAGTTTTTGGGCCAGGGGCTCGCCGGATTCGGTCCAGAGGAGGCGGCTGGAGATGCCGCAGTGTTTTTCGACGGATAAGGTGAAGGCGAGGAGTTTTTCTACGTTTTGCTGGATGTGTTTCGTGGCGTCATCGTCGAGCTCTTCGTCTTCGAGGGTTTCGGCCAGCCATGGGGTGTCGAGGCCGAAGTCGATGCGGATGTGGCCGTTCTGCTCGAAGCTGGCGTCGTCGAACTGGGGGCCGAGGCCGAGGATTCGGACGGTCGCGGGCTGGGGCTTCCAGAGGGTGTCGAGTGCGGCGTAGTTGTCGTCCTGGTCGAGGTCGGGATCGAGGTTGGGGTCGGGGATGCGGTTGGGATCGACTTCGGGGGACCAGAGGTTCCACTTCATCTCGAACTCGTAGGCCATGTCGTCGTGGAGCTGCTCGGTGGCTTCGGCTACGGCGTTTTCGATGATGGAACCGGAGGTGTCTTCGGCGCGGTCGTCGTTGACGTAGAGGCGCTGGTAGGTGGGGGCTTCGTTGAAGCCGATGGGGTAGACGCTGGCTGCGGCGACGCGCTTGTCTCCACTAATGAGTGCGAACTGACGCATGACCGAGACGAGGG
Source organism: uncultured Acidobacteriaceae bacterium (assembly GCA_963831665.1). Taxonomy (GTDB): domain Bacteria; phylum Acidobacteriota; class Terriglobia; order Terriglobales; family Acidobacteriaceae; genus Edaphobacter. The sequence goes on from CAWHRG010000002.1 coordinate 877,983, forward strand.
CGTCGGGGAGGGATTCAAGGCGGAAGTTGGGGAACCAGAGACTTAGGTAGAGCTGATCGGCCATGGGGATAGTGTAGACGCTTCGAGGGAAGAGGGAAGAGGGAAGAGGGAAGAGGGAAGAGGGAAGACGCGGAGTGAGGGTGGGTTTTGCGAGGCGGCGGTGCAAAGGCGGTGCGGGTGAGAAGATAGATAGTGGATGGGCAAGATCGTTTCTATTGAGAGATTGCGGATTTGGTTGCTGGTGGGCGCGGGCCTGCTTGTGATGGTGGTTGTTGGTTTTCTGGGATATGCCCACTATCGGGCGCACCGGTTTATCAAAGACCTGCCGGGCAGGCTGGGTATTGATATCAGCCAGGAGACGAATGCGTTTACGTATTCGCAGACGGTTGAGGGAAGGACCATATTTACGATCCATGCAGCGAAGGCTGTGCAGCGCAAGGACGGAATCGTGACGCTGCATGATGTGGGAATTGTTCTGTATGGGCGGAAGCAGGACCGAGCGGACCGGATATACGGCAAACAGTTTGAGTATGACCAGAAGGCGGGGGTGATTCGCGCGGCGGGCGAGGTGCATATCGATCTGCAGGCTCCGATGGCGGCGGACGCTCACGGGAAGGCAGATTATGCGGCAGGGAAGGACCTGCATGGGGAGGGTGCGGTTGAACAGGGAAGCGAAGATAACCGGTTGATCCATGTGAGGACGAGCGGGCTGGTCTTTATGCGCGAGCTGGGGGTAGCTGCGACAGATCAGGATGTCGAGTTTGAGTTCAAGGGGATGAACGGTTTTGCCAGAGGCGCTGACTATAGCTCGGATACGGGGATTTTGGTGCTGCACTCGGCAGTCAAGGTGAATGGATTGCACGACGGGCGGCCGATGGTTTTGACGGCGACACGTGCGGAGATCGACCGGACGAACAATCGGGTGACGCTGGCGCAGGCCAAGTATGTTTCGGTTGGGGATGGGAAGTCGGGTGTGACGCAGACTGCAGCGGCTCAACAAGCAGTGGTGCATATGCGGAGCGATGGCGGGATAGAAGGTCTGGATGCCGAAGGTGAGGTGACGCTGGAGCAGGGCGATGGCGGCAGGATCGTGGCGCAGCGGGCGAATGTTTCGATGAATGCCGATGGACGGGTACACACGGCGCGGCTCTATGACGGTGTTCAGTATTCGATGGATGGTCCGTTGCGGCAGGCCAAGGGAGAGTCGGCTGAAGGGCGGGCTGCGTTCGATAAAAAGGGGCGGCCGGAGCAGGTGGTTCTGACGGGGGCAGTGCACTTCAATGAGCGGGTGAGGGCTTCGGCAGCGGCGAGTGATCCGTGGAGTGAACGGGAGCTGGGCGCGGACAAGGTGGAACTGGCTCTGAGTGCGGATAGTGCGGGGAAGGCGCAGTTGCGTGATGCGAAGGCCAGTGGGAGTGCACGGCTGAAGATGGTGGATGCTCCGCGAGATAAGAAAGGACCTGTCAGCAGTGCGATGGCTGGGGATGTTCTGATGGCACACTTTGTGCAGGTTGAGGGAACCACAAGAATTACGGAGGCGCATGGAATTGGCCATACGGTTCTGCGGCGAGTGAGCGAGACCGGGGCGGAGGATACGAGTTCGGGCGAGACGATGGATGTTCACTTCCGGATGGCGGCTGCGGAAAAGAGTGGGACCGGGCAGGCGGCGGAGGAGATTGCGACCGCGGTACAGCAGGGCAGTGTGGTGATGACGCATAAGCCGGTTCGTAAGCCGGGCGATGCCAATGCACCGACAGATCAGCGAGCTACGGCGCAGAAGGCTGTGTATGACGGCACGACAAAGTGGATGACGCTGACCGGAGGGGTGCAGGTAAGGGACGAGGCGGGAAGCGTGTTGTGGGCCGATAAGGTGGCGATGGAGCAGGGCTCGGGGGATGGGGTCGCCGAGGGCTCGGTAAAGGCGAGCTATATGCAGCCTAAAGCGGGCCAAGGGCAGCAGGGTGATGTGGTGCATGTGCTGGCGGCACGGGCGGAGCTGAAGCGGGCGGCGGATCAGGCGATCTTTTATGGTGGAGGTGGAAGGCCAGCGAGGTTGTGGCAGGGTGGATCGCAGGTGGAGGCTCCGGTGCTGCAGTTTGAACAGAGGCAGCGGCGGTTGACGGCGCACGGCGAGGGACAAGGATCGCCGATGGCGGTTCATACGGTGCTGGTGGGGCATGGTTCGGGCAAAGGCGCTGTGGGCAAGGCGGATGCAGGGAAGGGTGGGGCTGTGCGAGTGGCGAGCCGGGAGCTGGTGTACTCGGATGAGGCGCGACGGGCGGAGTTCAGCGGCGGTGTTGCGGTGGAGAATGCATCGGGCAAGATGCGCGGGCAGGATGTGGTTGCTTACCTTCAGGCTGCAAGCGGAGCGAATAAAACTGCCGGTGCAGCGGGCGCCGTAGCTCAACCGGGAGGGTTTATGGGTGGCAGTGTGGAGCGCATTGTGGTGACTGGACAGGTGGAGATGGATCAGCCGGGACGGCGGGCTACGGGGGAGCAACTTGTCTATACGGCGAGCGACAGTTTGTTTGTGTTGACGGGAACGAAAGCGGTGCCACCGAAGATTATGGATGAGACTCAGGGAATGGTGACGGGTGCGTCTTTGCGGTTCCATTCGGGGGATCAGAGTGTTGTGATTTCTAATGGAGAGAACGCTGGCGCCGGAGAACGGGTCCGCACGGAGACGCGGGTGAAAAAGAACTGATGAAGACATTGTCGACGGAGGAGATTGCCAAGTCGTACGGCGGGCGCCAGGTGGTGCGGGGCGTGAGCCTAGAGATTGAACAGGGCGAGGTTGTAGGTCTACTGGGGCCGAATGGCGCGGGGAAGACTACAAGCTTCTACATGATCGTGGGACTGGTGCGGCCGGATGAAGGACGGATAATGGCGGATGGGCATGACATCAGCCGGTTGCCGATGTATCTGCGGGCGCGGAACTACGGGATCAGCTATCTGCCGCAGGAGCCGTCGGTGTTTCGCAAGCTGACGGTGCAGGACAATATTCTGGCGGTGCTGGAGACGCAGCAGTTGAGCTGGGAGAGCCGGCGGAACCGCACTGAAAAGCTGATTGAACAACTGAACCTGGGGCACGTTCGGCAGACTCGAGGATATGCACTGAGCGGCGGTGAGCGAAGGCGCGTAGAGATTGCGCGCTGCCTGGCGATCGATCCAGCATTTATTTTGTTGGACGAGCCGTTCTCAGGTATTGATCCGATTGCGGTGCTGGATCTGCAGGAGATCATATTCGATTTGAAGCGGAGCGGGATCGGCGTGCTGATCACGGATCACAATGTGCGCGAGACTTTGTCTGTGACGGATAGGGCGTACATCATCAATGAAGGCAAGATTTTCCGGACGGGGACTCCTGGGGACCTGGGGCGCGATCCTGAGGTGCGTCGGGTGTATCTCGGCGAGAAATTTTCGATGGATTAGCCTCGATGGGCCAAGTGGATTGATTGGTTGCTACAACTTCCGTTGTAAGTGGGAGCGACCATCGTGACACGGCGGGTAATGGCCGGGCGGGTTAGACTACAGCGAGAAAGATTCAGGACGTGTAGACTGTGGCCAAGCCGGGGTGCCTGGCCCCCGGAGGCGGCTTTCACGGTCTGTGCCAAGAGATACAGCGAACGCATCGAGTGACGCAACGAAGGGTATGAGAGGATAACGTGCTGCTGCAACCCAAGCTGAATTTGAAGGTCTCACAACGGCAGGTGCTGACGCCTGGACTGGTGCAGATGGTCAGCGTGCTGGCGCTGAACAAGCTTGAGTTGAAGGAGATGATCAACACGGAGATGGTGGAGAATCCTGTGTTGGAAGAGCTGGAGGAGTCTGCCGTTTCGCTGGATGAGCGAACCGGAATTGAAGGCGACCGAGAGCGCTCCGCGGAAGAGGTTGCGGCTGAGCACGATCGCGTGGAGAAAGATCCGTTCGACGAGATCGACTTTGGGAGCTACTTTCAAGACTATCTGGATCCGGGGTTCAAGACGGCCTCGAACTTTGAAGAGTATGACAAGCCTTCGTTCGAGAACTTTCTGTCGCAGCCGGGTACGCTGAGCGATCACCTGATGTGGCAGCTGGGTTCGCTGACGCTGACGCCGGAGGTTCGGCTGGCGACTGAGATGGTGGTGGGAAATCTGGACGAGAAGGGTTACCTGACGGCGAGCGATGAGGACCTGGTGGAGTCGCTGGTGCAGGCAAGGGTTCCGGTAAGGCCGGCTCCGATTCCGTTTGAGAGAGGAACGAAGGCAAAGGTTCAGCCGTGGATCGAATCGCAGGGGAATTTTGATGACAGTGAAAGCCTTGAGATTGCGGCTGGAGCTGATGAAGAGAACGGCGAGCTGCTGGCGATCGTGCAGGAGGCGCGGGCGATCGTTAACAACCTGGACCCGGTGGGGGTGGGAGCGCGCGATCTTCGGGAGTGCCTGCTGATCCAGATATCGGCTCAGCGAAATGAAGCGGCGATCGTGGCCGAGCGCCGCCGGAAGGCAGCTGCAAATGACGGGGCCGAACACGATGATGTACCTGCCGATAGAGAAGATGTCTTTTCGCTTGCCTCACACATCGTGACACAGTGCCTGCCGCTGTTGCAGAAGAAAGACATGCGCGAACTGACGCGAAGCTGTGGGCAAACCGCGGAACAGGTTCAGGCGGCAGTGGATTACATCCGGACGCTGGATCCGAGGCCGGGACAACGCTATAACCAGAGCGAAACTCGCTTGATTGAGCCGGATGTGGCGTTTGTAAAGCGCGATGGGAAGTACGTTGTTTTGATGAACGAAGAGGATTTGCCGACGCTGCGGCTGAACCAGGGCTATCGGAAGATGTTGCAACAGAAGCAGACGGAGAAAGAGGTTAAGGAGTACGTTAAGGAACGCTACAAATCGGCGATTCAACTGCTGCGGAACATCGAGCAGAGAAAGAATACGATTGTGCGGACATGCGACGTGATTGTGCGGCGTCAGACGGAGTTTCTAGAGCATGGGGTGAATGCGCTGAAACCAATGATGATTAAAGAAGTGGCTGAAGAGATTGGGGTGCATCCTTCGACGGTGAGCCGCGCGGTGGCAAATAAATATGTTCATACTCCGCAGGGAGTTTATGAGCTTCGGTTCTTTTTCTCTGAGGGAGTGAATGGGCCGGAGGGTGGAGACCTGCCGCTGGTGTTGTTGAAGCGGAAGGTGAAGAAGTTGATCGAGGAAGAAGATGAACGGAAGCCGTTGACCGATGATCAGCTGGCGGCGGAGTTGCAACGGCAGGGTATCCAGGTGACACGAAGGACAGTCGCAAAGTACCGTGAAGATATGCAAATCCCTAGTACACACCAACGTCGTGTACGCTGACGCGCAGAAGATTTTTGCTGCAGAAGACGAGGTGAACAGGATGGACGTCGAGTATACCGGTAGACAAACCACCGTTACGAAGAAACTAAAGACGCAGGTTGAGGCTGGACTGGAGCGAATCGCAAAGATCGTTGGCAGCTCAGGCAACGTGCATGTGATTTTGTGCACTGATAAATACAGGCACATTGCCGAGATAACTGTACAGACGAGGAATCAGAAACTGGTGGCCAGATGCGAGGCGACGGAGATGGTGGTCGCGTTGCACGATGGGCTGGACAAGCTGGAGAAGCAGGCGATCCGGCATAAGAAGAGACATTCGACGATCAAGCGGCACCCGAAGAGCGACGTGAAGGCCGTCGCGGCTGAGAAAGCTTCGTCGAACGGGAACGGTAAGGTCGCGGCGGAGACTACCGCTGTGAAGGTGGCGACGAAGAATGGTGGCGGCCGCAAGGCTGTACCGATGCTGGTTCACTCATTTCCTTCGCATTCGCCGTTGGCCGAGCCGCATCTGGCGCGATCGAACGATGGAGTGGCTTTGCGGCCGATGTCGCTGGAAGAGGCAGTGAAGGAAGCGGCGTTCCGGGATCGCGATGTTTTTGTGTTTCGCGACCATAAGGGACAGGCCATGGTGCTGCATCGTAAGCGCGATGGGAAGATGGAGCTGATCGAAGTTCCGTAAGCTGATACAAAAGCTGTAAGTGCTGCGTTGCAGGCAGGTGCTAGGATTTCTAGCATGCAACGCAAGCATGCGAAGAAGGCAGTGAAGCAACCGGCTGGGCCGGAGAACAAGGGCGAACTGGTGATCCTGACGGGGCTGTCGGGGTCAGGTAAGTTGTCTGCATTGAAGGCATTTGAGGACCTTGGGTATTACTCGGTCGATAATCTTCCTCTTGAGCTGGTGACGCGGTTTGCCGACCTGGTGCGACAGTCGGCGGAGATTGAACGCGCAGCGTTGGTGGTCGATGTGCGCGAGGGGATGCGGCTCGATGAGTTTCCGGAGATATTGAAGAAGGTCAGCCGGGTGCTTCCGACGCGCGTGGTGTTTCTGGAGGCAAGCGAGGATGCGCTGATACGGCGTTTCTCGGAGACACGGCGACCGCATCCGATGGGGCGCGCGGATACGGTGCTGAAGTCGATTCGCGCGGAGCGGAAACGGCTGGATCCGATACGCAATGTTGCCGACATTGTGCTGGATACGACGAAGTTCAATGTGCATGAGCTTCGGGCGCACATCAATGCTCAGTTTGAGCGCGAGGAGAGTGATCGGAATCTGACTATCTCTTCAAACAGCTTTGGGTTCAAGAATGGTGTGCCTACCGACGCGGATCTTGTGTTCGATGTGCGGTTTCTGCCGAATCCGCATTTTGTGCCGGAGTTTCGCAAACTCACGGGCCGGCACCCCAAGGTCGCCAAGTATGTGCGCGACTTTCCTCAGACGGCGGAGTTTCTGGACAAGACGACGGAGATGCTGAAGTTTCTTTTGCCGCACTACATCGAGGAGGGCAAGAGCTATCTGACGGTGGCATTTGGGTGCACGGGCGGACAGCACAGGTCGGTTTTTATTGCGGAGGAGATGAAGAAACGGCTGACAGCAGCGGGGTATCGCGTGAAGACGACGCATCGGGACATACCGCGTTAGGATGTCATGCGACTGACCCAGCACAATAGAATAGAGAGATGCGCAGTACGATGAGAACGATTGGGAGAGTGGCGGCTTGAAGCGTATCTGGCGGTTACTTCTCTATGTGCGGCCTTATGCGCTGTATTCGATGGCTTCTGTGGTGCTGATGGCGATTGTTGGCGCGATGGCGGCGTTCCGGATTCTGCTGGTGAAGCCGATCTTCGACAATGTGTTGCGGCCGGATGCTGTGTCGCATGATGTGCTGGTGTTTCGTGTGCCGCAGGTAGGGTGGCAGATAAACCTGCATTTTCTAGTGCCTCACTACTTTCAAAATGCGTGGACAGTAGTGGCGTATGCGCTGGTGGTGTCAGCGCTATTGAAGTCAGTATGCGACTATGCGGGAACGTACCTGGTGAACTATGCCGGGTTTGGCATGATTACGGACCTGCGGAACGATCTGTATAACGCTGTGCTGCGGCGGTCGGTGGCGTTTTTTCAGAAGCATACGACCGGCTCGTTGCTGTCGACGTTGATCAATGACATCGAGCGGGTGCAGTTTGCGATGTCGAGTGTGCTGGGAGATTTTTTGCAGCAGTTGTTCACGTTGTTGTTCACGATTGCAGTCGTGGTGATGGTGGGCGGCAAGATGGCGTGGGCGCTGCTGCTGTTTGTGCCTGTGGTGATCTCGTCGGCGCGGCGAATTGGCAGGCGGGTGCGGCAGACGACGCGCAAGGGTCAGGACAAGCTGGCGGAGATCCAGAACATTCTGCACGAGACGATTACGGGCAACCGGATTGTGAAGGCGTTCGGGATGGAGTTGTGGGAGATGAACCGCTTCCGCAGGGCGGCGCGGCGGTTGTTCCGAGCGAATTTGAAGTCAGTGAGCGCGCAGGCAATCAGTTCTCCGCTGATGGATGCGCTGGGTTCGGTGGGGATTGCACTGCTGCTGTTATTTGGGCGGCAGCGGATATTGCACGGGGACATGACTGCGGGATCGTTCATTACGTTTTTGATTGCTGTGTTCACGTTGTATGATCCGGTGCGCAAGTTTGCTTTGTTCTACAACAGCTTTCAGCAGGCGTTGGGTGCTAGCGAAGATATCTTCAAGTTCATGGATGCACAGGACGATGTGCAGGAGAAGAAGCGCGCTTATGTGCTGAAGGAATTTAGTAAGGGTATTCAGTTTGAGGATGTGGGTTTTGCTTATTCGGAAGAAGATGGCGAGACCAAGCAGGTTCTACATAGGATCAATCTTGAGGTTCAGCCGGGCGAGGTGATTGCGTTTGTAGGGCCGAGTGGAGCGGGCAAGTCTTCGCTGGTGAACCTGATTCCGCGGTTCTTTGATGTGAATGAAGGACGGATTTTGATTGATGGACACGATCTTCGGGATGTGACGATTGACTCGCTGCGGAAACTGATTGGTAAGGTGACGCAGGAGACGGTTCTGTTCAACGATACTGTGCGGAACAATATCGCATATGGACAACCGGATGTTCCGCTAAGCAGGGTGGAGGAAGCTGCGCGGATGGCACTGGCGCATGACTTCATCCTGAGAATGCCGGATGGATACAGCACGAGAATTGGCGAGAAGGGTACGCGGCTGAGTGGGGGAGAACGGCAGCGGCTGGCGATTGCGCGCGCGATTCTAAAGAATGCTCCGATTCTGATTCTGGATGAAGCTACCTCGGCGCTGGATATGGAGAGCGAGCAATATGTGCAGGCGGCGCTGGCCAACCTGATGAAGGGACGTACGGTGTTTGTGATTGCGCATCGGCTTTCGACGGTACGGAGCGCTACGCGGATTGCCGTGATCGAGCATGGGCAGATCTCGGAGATCGGGACGCATGATGAGCTGATGCGAAATTCTGGAATGTATCGGCGGCTTTACGATATGCAGTTTAAAGATGCGGGTCTGGTTACAGCAGGGAACGGCGATGTGGCGCATGTGGTGGAGGGTATAGCGTGAGCGCGGTTTATTCGATGACGGGGTTTGCGAGTTTGCGAGGTTCAGCTGGTGATGGACTGGCTTTTACGCTGACGATGAAGAGCGTGAATCATCGGTTTCTTGATCTGAGTTTCCGGTTGCCTTCGTACTGTGATGGGTTGGAGATGCAGTTGCGCAAGTCGATGAAGGAGAGCCTGCGGCGTGGGCATGTGGATGTGACGTTGCAGGTGGAGCGGAGGGCTAACGTCGAGGTCCAGTTGAACTCCGATCTGCTAGGCGCTTATGTGAAGGCGTTTCGTGAAGGCGCGAAGACGCATGGGATCGTGAGCGAACCTGATCTGAGTGCGATGCTGCGGATACCGGGTGTGATGAGCGTGGAGACCAGTGCGGGTGCGGGAGACACGTCGGAACTGGAGGCTGCGGTAGTGGCGCTGATTCCTCTGCTGGTGGAGAAGCTGAACGAGGGAAGGATGCAGGAGGGTGAGGCTCTGGTGGCGGAGCTGCGGGCGTCGATGCTGCGGTTGCGGACGTTCTCGGCGGAGATGGCTGGGCTGCGGAATGGGGTGCGCGAGGCACAGTTTGAGCGGCTGCGGGCACGGTTGACGGAGTTGACGCAGGGCGTTGTTGTGAGCGAGGAGCGGTTGCTGACAGAAGCTGCTGCGCTGGCGGAGAAGAGCGACATCGAGGAAGAGATTGTGCGGCTGCGGACGCATGTGGATCGCTTTCTGGCTCTGCTGGATGAGGGCGGTGAGCTGGGTAAGCGGCTGGATTTTCTGCTGCAGGAGTTGAATCGGGAGGCTAATACTATGCTCTCGAAGACGAGTGGGGCCACGGGGGAGAACAGTCTGCGCATTACTGAGCTTGGGCTGGAGATGAAGGCAGACATCGAGAAGGCGCGGGAGCAGGTGCAGAATCTGGAGTAGTGCAGGCCGGGCGGTTACACTGGGTGATATCGATACAAATCAAGGTGTTCAGGGGCTGATGGCAGGCATACTTTTTATCATTTCGGCGCCCTCGGGTTCGGGCAAATCTACGCTGGTGAGCCAGCTTCGGACGCTGGTGGCGGGGTTGGAGTTTTCGGTTTCGTATACGACGCGGCCGCCCAGGGGGTCGGAGGTGGATGGAGAGGCTTACCACTTTACGACTCGGGAAGAGTTTGAGCGGATGATTGCGGCGGGGGATTTTCTGGAGTGGGCTGAGGTGTTCGGCAACTACTACGGGACGGCTGTATCGGCGCTCGAACATGCGAAGGCAGCGGGGAAAGATTTGCTGCTGGACATCGATGTTCAGGGCGCGTTGCAGGTGATGAAGAAGAAGCCTGAGGCGGTTTCGATTTTTATCATGCCGCCGAGCCCGAAGGTGCTGGAGATGCGGCTGCGGAATCGGAGCCAGGCTGAGCAGATGACTTCGGAGACGGTGATCGAGAGCAGACTCGCGGAGGCTAAGAATGAGTTGGAGAAGATTTGGGACTACAAGTATGCGTTGGTGAACGACGTGCTGGATCAGGCTGTGGCGGAGATGCGGGCTATTGTTTTGAGTGAGCGTGGTGAAGATAGTGGAGTGCAACCGGTTGCTGCAAGTTGCCGGACGGACGCGGCTTCACCTCGTTTGAAGGCGGCGTTGGAGACATTTAGCAGTTAGAGATGCTTTCCGAAGCGATTTGTGTTTCGGAATTGGTTGGGCTGAGTTATAAATTCAGACAACAGGGGGTCTTCATGACGGTTGAAAATGCTTTGCACAATAAATACAGCCTGGTAAAAGGCGCGGCACGACGGGCTCGGCAGTTGCAGAACGGAGCTTCTCCGCTGATCGTGGCGAAGTCGATGAAGGCTTGCCGGGTTGCACAGGACGAGATCAAGCAGGGCCATGTGACATTCGTTCTGCCGAAGACGATCGTGGAACCGACGCTGGATATCGGCGTTCACTAAGCGCGATACCATAGAGCTATGGCTGGAGATGTAGAGCGGTTGCGGGCGTATGTCGAATACTTCCGCGACATGGGTGTTCATGATTTTTATCGTCGGGGCGGGCCGGTTTTTACCGAGATCGCTGCCGATGTTGCGGTGGAGCGTGTTGTCGAACCTCTGCCGGTGAAAGCTGCGGCTGCGCCGGTGATTGCGGTGCCCGTTGTTCCTTCGAAGCCGGATTTTCTGGAGCCTCCGATCGCCAAGCTGGTTAGTTTCGATAATCTCGCTCCTCTGCCGGAGGTGCGCGTTGTAGCGGCAGGAAAGGCTGATGCACTGCGCGCTATTCAGGACGACATTGGAGATTGCACGCGATGCCCGCTGGCTTATGCGGGACGGCGCAAGATTGTATTTGCCGACGGCGATCCGAATGCGCGGTTGATGTTTGTGGGGGAAGGCCCGGGTGCGGATGAAGATGCTTCCGGGGTTCCGTTTGTGGGTAAGGCCGGGCAGTTGTTGAACAACATGATTGGGGCGATGGGACTGAAGCGCGAAGAGGTCTACATTGCCAATATCGTGAAGTGCAGGCCACCTGCGAACCGCGCTCCTGAGCCCGTGGAGGCGAATACCTGTTCGCAGTTTCTGTTGCGGCAGATCGATGTGGTTCAGCCGCAGGTGATCGTGGCGCTGGGTGCCACTGCGGCGACGTATCTGCTGGGCGTGAAGCAGTCGCTGGTATCGCTGCGTGGCAAGTGGCATGCGATGCAGAGGGGCGAAGCTGGCGGTGACGTATCATCCGGCGTTTTTGCTGCGTGATCCTCGGCAGAAGGGTGAGGCCTGGAAGGATCTGCAGATGGTCATGGCAGAGATGGGTTTGAAGGGTGCTGCCAAGGGATAGGGTACCCCCCTTGCTGTGGGGGTATTTTGGGCGCAAGTCTCCTGTATTCAGTGGATTGCGCCGGGTTGGTGTCTGCAAAATATTCATTCTAAATGGGTTGCGGCTAAAATATTGATACAGCTAGGGTTACGGGTTAAATGGGAAGCCCCGGCTTTTTGGCCGGGGCTTTTTTATCTTCTAGTTCTATTATAGCGGGCTGGGAATAACTCTCTTGCAACTGTATTTGGTTTGTTTTCAGATGGTTAAGTGGTTTTGGGGCTTGACAGGTGAATTTTGCTGGAGTTTTTGAGGGACTTGTATTTGTAAGTAATTGAAATAACTTGCATTGTCGCAGGACCATTTGATAGGTCGTTCTTCGGACGATGTCCACACATCAGAATCGATCTGTGCGGGAGAACCTAGGAAGACATAACCGTGATTTATTTCATGGTAAGTCAAATAAAGCATGAACGTATTTCATGGTTTAATGCTAAATTTATAGCAGAGATAACATTTATGGCAACCCCTGATCCCATTGAAGTGCGAACCCTGATAGATGAAATAGTCGCCGCTCGCGAGAATCTAGCGGCTCTTGAATCTCGCTGGTCGGCGCTGTTTGCAGGTAAATCCGAATCCCCGAGGTTAGGCCGCAAGCCTGATCCGAACGGTGCGACAAGCCGAATTCTAGCGTTTCTGGAAGATAATCCGGATCAAGAATACAACGCGCCATCTCTACAAACTCGACTTGGATTTGAACGAGACAAGATTGAGAGTTCCCTTTACAACCTGTTTGTTGCGGAAAAGATCGCGAGAGTAGGACGTGGCCAATATAAGGCAAAGCCCAAAGAGGAAGGTATTCCGGCTTAATGTTTCTAGAATGTGCTCAGATGAGATTAACAATTAGTTGCTATCCCGCCCTCGCGGATAGCGGCGCAAACGATGGAATCCCGAGTCGCTAACTTCCCCTTGACAAGGAAAGCGGCTCGGGACGAGAGGGAACAACAACTTACCGCGTATGGATTGCTACGTGCGCGGCCCTATATACCAAATTAAGCTTTTACATAGGTATGTGCAAGTCTCCTAATTGCGTCGGTGCCGAGAGTGAGCTAAGTTGTCCAAACAGAGGCTTTATATTGATGAGTCGGGAGATCATTCTGTAAGAGGAATTAAAAGTTGCCAGTGGGACAAGCGATACCTGGCGCTCCTCGGATGTCAGTTTGAAGAGGATTACTGCAAAAAGCATTTTTCGGCGGCATTGCAAGAGTTCAAAACAAAACATTTCGGCGATGAACTTGATGAGCCGGTAATTTTGCATAGGGAGGAGATTTCTGCCAAGACTCGGCCCTTTCACGTCCTGAAAGATCCCGTCAAAAATTCCCTGTTTTGTTCGGAGTTGTTGGCCTTTGTAGAGCAATCTCGATTCACCGCTTATATCGTGGTAATCGATAAAGTAAGTACTTCTAGCAAATGGTATGGACTAGCAGATTCTCACCCCTACCACATCGGTCTACTTGCAATGCTCGAGAGATTTTGCGGGAACCTTGCTTTCTCTCGTAGCAACGGCGATGTGATGGCTGAAGCGAGAGGAGGGCGTGAGGACATGCAACTTAAGGCTGCATATCGTGCGATTTATGACGGAGGCAGTAGCTTTAAACCTTCTGAGTTTTTTCAGAAAACACTATCTACCAAAGAGATAAAGATCAAACCAAAGACTGCTAATACGCCGGGACTTCAGTTTTCCGACATTTTGGCCTATCCAGCTAAAATGAGACTGCTCGAAGAATACGGTAGAAACAAACCAGCGACAGGATTCACGAAGGAAATGGCTGACGTTCTAAATAAGAAATATAACCGTCGATATGCTAATGGTCGGGTAAGCGGATACGGAAAGATTTTCCTTACTTAAATGAAAACGCCAAGGAATTGAACCTTGGCTTCTCACGCTGACCATTACGGTCATCCACCTCCAGACTCGTCTGGATTGATTCCAAGCATACGGCGAAAATTAAACGAAGTCAATCCCAAATATTGTGTTTTGATGTGTCAAGTATGTTTATTCCGCGGGTCAATTTGACGGGTCGTCCTTCGGACAGCGGCACCTGCGGGGTACAGATGACGGACGGCTAAAGCTGCTTTCAAAACGCAGTGTTGGCGGCACGGCTGAAGCCGTGCCCTTAAGCAAGACGGATTTTAAAGCAAGCTCTAAGGCTATGCGTTTAAGCAAGACGGTCTTTTTCGGCAAAGTTCGAAGGGCAGGCATCTGAGAGATGCCTGCCCTTTGTCCGCTGCATTTCGGGTCAGGTTACTGGAAGGCTTTGTTCCAGTTGTTGACGAGGTTGGTTACGTTGAGGGTTCCGATGCCGGTGGCGAAGTCCCAGCCCAGGTTGCTGTTGTAGGCCTTGGCGTAGGCGTTGCTCTTGACGGAGAGGACGCCGTTGGTGCCCGACGGCGTGTAGCAGTTGAAGGAGCCGAGGCAGTTGACGTCCATGTCGCCGAGGGTTACGTCGTAGAAGGTGCAGGAGCTGTCAATGCCGTTGCCGAGGGTGGAGTTGCACGCGTTGTTGCCTGTGCCACGGAACTCCTGATAGGCCAGAGCGTAGTAGACGAAGTTTGGATTGCCCTGCGGTTCTCCTGTGGCCTGGTTGACCAGCGCCTGAATGCCGGCGACGATGGGGGCGGCGAAGGAGGTGCCTCCGGCGCCGGACCAGTTGGCAGGATCGCCAGTGCAGGGTGCGCCACCTGCGCCAGTCGCGGGTTGGGAGTAGCAGAAGACATAGTAATGACCCCAGACTCCGTTTGCGGCGAAGAGAGAGACGTCAGGGATGTCGCGGACTTTATCGGATGGGTTGCCGAATAGTCCCTGCTGATAGTTGGGTTTGGGGTAGCCCTTGCAGGTACCACTGACCGCTGCTGTGTGAGGATCAGGGTCGGTTTCGCCGAAGGCGCAGCCGCTGGGGCCACCGCTGCCACTTGCGGTGGAGAGGAAGTACTCCTCGCCCAGAGCTGAGTTGCAGAAGCCGTTTGCGCCGTAGGGAACGTTGTAGCCTACGGTGTTGGTGATGAGTGTGCTGGCGCAGGAGTCGTTCCATGGAATCTCGGGGACGTACGATTTGGCCGAGCCGAAGGTTGCGTTGTTGTTTTTCTTCCAGTACTGGGCGTTGGTGCCGAAGTAGGAGTCGGCGAAGTCTGTGCCACCGACGGCTACGTTGTATGGAGTGGACGCGAAGCCGCTGACGGCGATGCCGTGTTTTGCGGCGGCTTTGTTGGCATCGCAACTGGCGGCTCCCTCGTCTCCGCTGGAGACGAAGACGGAGACGCCTTCGGAGGCAGCCTGTTGGTAGGCGAAGTTGAAGGAAGCGTTGCTCTGCTGCTCCCAGGTTGGACTTCGCATTCGCCGTAGCTGATGCTGATGATGTGGGGAGGTACCAGTTCGTCGATGAGGGCCTGGATGGCAAGAAGGCCGCCAAAGGTGGTTTTGGTGTCAGCGCAGGAGGCGAGGACAATTGCCGCATTGGGTGCGGCTGCGCTGGAGTACTCGGCGTCGAGGATTGCCTCTCCGTCGTTGCCGATGACTACGCCGGGATTTTTGCATCCGCCAGGATGAATCTGGGTAAAGGAGCCTTTCTTGTATTTTGAGAGGCCGAAGGTATCCCGGAAGACGGTCCAGTCGTCGGTGGAGTAGACGTTGGTGTTCTCGATGACGACGATGGTTTCGCCTTTGCCGGTGATGTTGTCCTTGTAGACCGGGTTGAAGTTGTAGATGGTGTGGATGTCGTCGGGAACGACAAGTTGATAGGAGGCGTTTACGGTCAGGTCAGGACTGACTCCCTGTGCAACTGTTTTTTGAGGGACTACGCCTTTGGAGACGGGATCGATGTGGGCGGAGGAGATGCCCTTGTTTGCTGGGTGCGGGCGGAAGTCGTTGAGGGAAGCGACGCCGAGGACGATATTGGCGAACGCGGCGGGGATCTGGGGATTCTGCATATTCGCGATGTGTCTCTCGCCGCGTACGTCGAGGTTATGGATCTCAGTCCTGAAGGCTCTATTGACCTGGCCGGAGGTACCGGAAAAATCAATCACGAGGCCGCTCTTGGAGACGCTGTTGACCTGGAAGCCATGATTCGTAAGCCACTTTGTGACTTTGTTGATGTCTGCCGGATTGGGACCGAATTTTTGGCCGAGTTCGTCGGCGGTGAGCCATTGGTGGAAGTTCGGGTTGCCGGGTTGATGCATATCGTTGATCAATTTTTCGAGCGCGGCTTCACGATCGGCGGGGCGCTGGAGCTGAAGGAGCATATGCTCCATTTCGAGACTTTCGCTGCTCTTGCCGCGATCGTTGAGGGCATTCGCCTCGTGGCGCACGTTGCCGGGCAAGGAGACCATCTTGGTGTCGTCGACTGGAGCTGTGACCTGGGTGCGTGCGTCGAGGGAGGATTGGGCATGGGCGCGCGGCGCCGTGAGAAGATTTGGCGCTGCAAGACAGGCGCAGCAAGCCACTGCGCTGAACAGGCGGGTATGTTTCACAGGGTGCCTCCGGAGGTGCGTTTTGGTTTTTTGAATGTCCCGGGAGATGGCCCAACGGCGTGATGAGAGCGCGCAACTGAATGTCGTGGCGAGCCAGTGGGGGAATCCTAAGAGGTTGGCAGAGTGTCGTCAATATGAGGCGGTAATTTTTATGCCGGAATGACATCTCAGGTTGGATCGACCAGGTTCCGCTAAGCTGGAGGGATGCCCTTGTTTTGCGACGTTGCCTTGCCAGTGCCGCTGGATCAGACGTTTACCTATGCGGTGAACGGGGTGGTTCCTGTGGTTGGGGCGCGGGTGCTGGTGCCTTTCAGCGGACAACGGTTGATGGGTGTTGTGGTGAAGGTGCATAAGAATGCGCCTGAGGGTGTCGAAGTGAAGCCGGTGCAGCAGGTGCTGGATGATGCGGCTCTGCTGCCGGATGAGTTGATGAAGCTGGCTGGGTGGATTGCGCAGTACTATGTCGCTCCGCTGGGCGAGGTGCTGCGGGGGATGCTGCCGCTGTCGGCTGAGGTGAAGCGGCATGTGGCTTACAGGATTGCCGAGGCGGGGCGGAAGGTGCTGTATGAGGGGGCGGCAAAGGGATCTTCGCGGCGGTCGAAGCTGTCGGCGGAGGAACAGAATCGCGAGTATTCGGTGCTGAACTATCTGGAAGATGGGGCGTCGGCGAAGGTGTCGGCGCTGCGGTCGGCTACGGGGGCGAATAAGGCTCTGCTGGAGGGGATGGTAAGGAAGAAGTGGCTGCTGCGGGAGGCCGTGGCAGAGGAGAGAGATGCTCGGCGGCTGGAGAAGATCGCTGTGCTGGCGCACAGCGAAGGGAAGAGGGAAGAGGGAAGAGGGAAGAGCGAGCTAAAGCATGGTGGGCGGCTGCCTCGGTTGAATGAGAATCAGTTGGCTGTGATGGCGGAGCTGGCGGCGGTGGATGGGCGGATGCGGGTGCGGGATCTGCGGGAGAGGCTGGCGCGGGCTGGGGTGCCGGATTCGACGCTGGGGACGCTGGTGAAGCGTGGGTTGGTGCTGATTGAAGAGGTGGCGGAGGATTTTCATCTGGGTGGGGTGGGATCGCATGGCAAGAAGCATGCGCATGAACATGCTTTGAATGAGGCGCAGATGGAGGCGCTGGGGACGATTGCGGCGGCTATGGCGCAGGGTGGATTTAAGCCGCATCTGTTGTATGGGGTGACGGGGTCGGGGAAGACGGCGGTTTATTTTGCGGCGATGCGGCGGGCTTTGGATGCGGGGAAGTCGGCGCTGCTGCTGGTTCCTGAGATTGGGCTGACGCCGGCGATGACGGGGCAGTTGGTGGCGGCGTTTGGGGATGAGGTGGCGTTGCTGCACTCGCAGTTGACGCCGGATGAGCGGGCGGAGCAGTGGCATAGGATTCGACGGGGTGAGGCGCGGATTGTTGTGGGGACGCGGTCTGCGGTGTTTGCGCCAGTGGTGGAGCTGGGGCTGATCATCGTGGATGAAGAGCATGACGGGAGCTACAAGCAGGAGGAGACGCCGCGGTATCACGGCCGCGATGTTGCTGTGATGCGGGCGAAGTTGAATGAGGCGGTTGTGGTGCTGGGGTCGGCTACGCCTTCGCTTGAGAGCTGGGCGAATGCGGAGAAGGGCAGGTATGCGCGGGTGGAGATGCGGCAGCGCGTGATGGATCGTCCGCTGCCTGCGGTTGAGCTGGTGGATATGCGGAATGAATTCAAGGAGACGGGACAGGAGCAGATTTTTTCGCGCAAGCTGATTGAAGAGACGCAGGCTACGCTCGATCGCGGCGAGCAGGTGATTATTCTGCTGAACCGGCGCGGGTATTCGTTTGTGGTGATGTGCCGGAGCTGCGGCGAGAAGATTGAGTGCGAGAACTGCGCGATCTCGATGACGTATCACAAGCCGGTGACGGGCGACGATGCGATTGCGCAGCCGGGGCAGCGGCTGGAGTGCCATTACTGCGGGTTTCGGCGCGGGGTGCCGAAGACTTGTCCGAAGTGCGAGAGTGAGCATCTTTATTTTCTGGGCGCGGGATCGCAGCAGGGTGAGGAACGGTTGCAGGAGCTGTTTCCTGCGAGCGCGGATTGGACGGATGGATCGCGATACGGTGCGGGGACGCAGCGATATGGAGCGGCTGTTGTCGCGGCTTCATGCGGGGGAGATCAATCTGCTGGTGGGGACGCAGATGATTGCGAAGGGGCATGATATTCATGGCGTGACACTGGTAGGCGTGGTGGGCGCGGACTTTGCGCTGGGGCTTCCGGATTTTCGCGCGGCGGAGCGGGTGTTTCAACTGCTGACACAGGTCTCAGGACGAGCGGGGCGCGGCGATCTGCCAGGGAAGGTGCTGGTTCAAACGTATCACCCTGATCATTATGCGATTCAGTTTGCGGCGCAGCATGACTATCCGGGATTTGTAGCGAAGGAGATGAACTATCGGCGGTGGATGCACTATCCGCCGTTTGCAGTGCTGGCGAACGTGGTGATTCAGAGCGAGAAGCTGGAGGAGGCTACGGGGTGGTCGAGTGTGCTGGGGCGATGGTTTCAACAGGCGAGGATGGAGAAGGTTCGCGTGCTGGGACCGGCGGCTGCGCCGATCGTACGGCTGAAGCGGATCTACCGGTATCACTTTGTGCTGAAGGCGGAGCGCAGGCAGACGCTGGGCGAGGCTCTGCGTGCGATGCTGCGATTCGCGGAGACGCAGAACATCCCACGTCGAAACTTGGTGGTCGACGTCGATGCCGTGCATCTGATGTGACGGAACTCTCGCTACTCCAGAAGATGGAGCTCTTTGCCGGGCTTGAAGCGGACGGCCTTGCCGGGGGCGATGGTGACCTCCGCGCCAGTTCGTGGGTTGCGGCCTATGCCGGTTTTTCGTGGTTTTACGGTAAAGACGCCGAAGCCGCGGAGTTCGATGCGGTCGCCCGCGATCAAGGTTTGCTTCATGCTCTCGAAAATAGCGTCTACCGCAGCCTCTGCTTTCGTCCGTGGCAGTCCGGTGCGTTCAACAACCCTCTGTATAAGATCCTGCTTAATCATTATGGGCCGCCGTCCTTGGGCTGTAATTTTTTTACAAAACGAAGTACTGACCGGGTTTTAGTATCGTGATGTTAGAAAGTCATGTCGAGATTGTCAACGCAAGAACGCTACCGTAAGATGAAGAATCTAATGATGCAAGTGTAAAGGGTAACCTGCGGAACCCAGTTTACACACTTCTGCGACAATAGATCATTGAAGTTTGGATTACGAAGGGAACCAGTCTAGAGTGGCCATTAAAAGTGACCGTTGGATCCGCCAGCAGGCGATTGAACATGGAATGATCGCACCGTTCAGCGAAAAACAGGTAAAAGATGGAGTTATCTCCTACGGTCTGTCTTCGTATGGGTATGATCTGCGGGTTTCGGATGAATTCAAGATATTTACGAATGTAAACAGCGCAATTATTGACCCAAAGGCGTTCGACGAGCGGTCGTTTGTTTCTGTCCAGGCACCGAGCGTGATTGTGCCGCCGAACTCGTTTGCGCTGGCGCGGTCGATTGAGTATTTCAAGATACCTCGCGATGTGCTGACGATCTGTGTCGGCAAGTCGACGTATGCGCGGTGCGGGATTATCGTCAATGTCACGCCGTTTGAGCCGGAGTGGGAGGGGTTTGTGACGTTGGAGATCTCGAACACGACGCCGCTGCCTGCGCGGATTTATGCGAACGAAGGGCTATGCCAGATTTTATTTTTCCAGTCCGATGAGGTTTGCGAGGTAAGCTATGCGGACCGCAAAGGGAAGTACCAGAACCAGCAGGGAATTGTTTTACCGAAGCTGTAGCTTAGTGGGCCTGTTGTACTGCTTCTCTTGGATTACGTACTAATTGACACGGCGTGAGGACGCTGACCAGGCCATGAAAGAGACACCGTCTCGTGAACAACTGCGTCTGGGCATGATCACTACAGACCCCCTGCGTCTTCTAGGATTGCAGGCAATTTTTTCTGACGGCGGCGGAGCGGAAGTCATTCCGCTGTCGGTGCCGGGCGCGCTGGATTCATCGGGGGTGTCGTTGATCCTGATTGATAGTGCGTGCACTGGCCACCTGTTTGAATTACTGGGAACGTTTCGGCGAACGCGGCCTCATCTGCGGTTGATCGTGCTTGGCCTGGAAGAGGATCACGATCACATTCAGCGCGTCATTGGGGCAGGTGCCAAGGGCTACCTTGCCCATACGACGAGCGAGAGCGAGATACGGCTGGCGATCGATATCGTGCAGGATGGCTCGGTGTGGGCGCCTCGAAAGGTGATGGCTCGATTGCTCGAGTCTGCTGCCGCGGAGAATCGCAACAATGTTGCAGATCCGAAGTTCACCGAACGCGAAGGACAGGTTTTGCGCTTGTTGGTTGCCGGGCGTGCCAATAAAGAGATTGCCGGTGTGCTGGGGATCGATGTGAACACAGTAAAGGCATATGTAGGCCGATTGATGCGGAAGATGGGCGTTGATAATCGGATTGCACTGACGGTGCAGGCGGTGAATCGGAAACTTGTTTCAAAGCAGTAAAGTCACTTGCAGCTGTTTACTAACTCATTAACAAAAATTGCACAAAGGTATGTACACCTCCGTACTGTTGTGGGAAATAACAAAGTGGGGCAACCTTGAAAACAAGCAACACAGACCTGGGAGAGGGGTTGTAGAGAGAGTATCGGGTGCCAGACACCCGACACTATCTCTTCAACCCCATTTTTTTGCGTTCAACGCAATAAGTTTGGGTGGAGGTACAACTCGGTCAGGTGAGAGGCATCTTATATATTGTTGTAAATAGGACTCTTATGAGTTCATTCCCAGACTTCTTTACGTTCGAAAGGCGCAAAAACCTATGATTATGAAAATGAAGCATGTATCCGCAGCGATTTGTGGCATTGCGATGATGGCAAGTTCGGTCTGTGCGTTAGGAGCTACAGATAAGGCAAAGCTGGTGGAGCGTCTGAATGACGCCAGCACGGTTCTTGGTGAGATTATGGACGCTCCAGACAAGGGCATCCCCGATAGCATTCTTGGCGGCGCTCACTGCGTCGTTGTTATACCGAGTTTCAAAAAGGGCGCGTTTGTGGTTGGAGCCCAGTACGGCCAAGGTGTTGCGACGTGTCGCAGTCCCAGGGGATGGAGCGCACCAGTTTTTGTACAACTCGAGGGTGGCAGCTTTGGATTCCAGATTGGTGGACAGGCCACTGACCTGGTGCTGGTTGCGATGAATGATCAGGGCCTCCAAAATATGCTGAAGAACAAGTTCAAGATTGGCGGCGATGCTGCTGCTTCTGCTGGCCCGGTTGGCAGAAATGCACAGGCTGGAACCGACTGGAAGCTAAATGCTGAGTTTCTGACATGGTCACGCAGCAAAGGTCTGTTCGCCGGTATCGATCTGGACGGTACAGTTCTTTCGCAAAATCAGGATGACACTCGTACGATGTATGGCGATGCGGTTCCCTTTGCTACGATTTTGAAGGGTGGAGTGCCAACGCCTGCGGAAGCTCGTCCTTTTGTGCGAACCGTAGCGAAGCATTTTGTTGCTGCGAAGGCTCAATAGTCGGTAGAAAACTGTTCCTGGAATTTTTCAAGAGGGCGGCTTATGGCCGCTCTCTTTTGTTTCGGAGCAGAGAAAGCTTGCGGACCAGTAAACTAAAGACTTGAGCGAAGTTGTCCAGAGAGAACGGCCCAAAGAGAAGGTCAGTGTCCGCGAAACGGCGGAGTTTGGCCTGGTATGGCTCTTTGTCCATGGGTTACGGTTGCTGCCAAGGTGGCTGGCCCGGTTTAAGGGGGCGGCGATTGGGGCTTTGGCTTACTATGCGCTGGGAAGACTTCGCGGGGTGGGTTTGCGTAATTTGAAGTTGGCGTTTCCTGAGCTTTCGGACGGGGAGCGCGAGGCGATTCTGCGGCGCGAGTATAGAAATCTTGGCTGGTTGTTGGCGGAGTTCTGCCAGATGCCAAAATATACGGCGGAGTCTGCGAGCCGGTTTATCCGCTATGAGGGACTCGAAAACTATACTCAGGCACAGGATCGAGGGAAGGGCGTACTGGTGCTGACCGGACACCTTGGGGCGTGGGAGTTGTCGAGCTTTTACCACTCGCTGATGGGGCGGCCGATGGGGATGGTGATACGGCGGCTGGATAATCCGCTGGTGGATGCGTTTGTGAACCGGATTCGGTGTTTGCATGGGAACCGAGTGATTCATAAGGACGACTTTGCCCGGGGTCTGATTGCGTCGATGCGAGCGGGGGAGACGGTCGGAATCCTGATGGATACGAATATGACGCCTCCGCAGGGCGTTTTTGTGCCGTTTTTTGGGATTGAGGCGTGTACGGCTTCGGGGATGGCGCGAGTTGCGGCGAAGACGGGAGCGGCTGTGGTTCCGGGCTTTCTGCTGTGGGAAGAGAGCGAGGGCCAGTATGTGCTTCACTTCGGTAAAGAGCTTGAGGTTGTGAAGACGGGCGACTCGGAGAGCGACGCTTTGGTGAATACGGCGGCGTTTACGGCGTCGATTGAGGGGTATATACGGCGGTATCCTGACCAGTGGCTGTGGATGCATCGGCGGTGGAAGACTCGGCCGCCTGGGGAAGAGGGGATCTACGGATGGCGAAGCTAAGCGAGATTGCCGGATGGATTGGGGTGAAGACTCCGGCGGTTGAGGTGGAGATCACTGAGGTTTCCAGTATCGAGGGGGCTGCGGGGAGTTCGCTGGTGTTTGCTACTGATAGCACGACACTTACGGCGGCGCTGGAGTCGAAGGCCGGGGCGATTCTGGCCAGCGATAAGTTGGAGCTTTGGCAGTTGCCGGCTGATCCACGGATTATTTGGGCTTCGGATGTGCGGTATTGTTTTGCGCTGGTTGCTAAAGGTTTGAAGGGGAAGGGGTTCGAGGCAGGGATTCATTCTACGGCGGTGGTTGGGGATGGGGTAGTGATTGGGGTAGGGACGAGTGTTGGGCCTCGGGTTGTGCTGGGGGATGGGGTGGTTATCGGTAGGGATTGCAACATCTTAGCGGGGGTGACGATTTATGCGGGGACGGTGATTGGGGATGGAGTGGTGGTGCAGGCGGGGGCTGTGCTGGGGTCTACGGGGTTTGGGTATGTGAGGAACTCGGAGACGGGGGAATATCTAGTGTTTCCGCAGCAGGGACGGCTGTATGTGGAAGATAACGTTGAGATTGGGGCCAATAGCACGATTGATCGGGGGGCACTCGGGGAGACTCGGATTGGGCGTGGGACGAAGATCGATAATCTGGTGCATATTGGGCATAACTGCTTGATAGGAAAGAACGTTATCATTGCGGCGCAGACGGGGATTTCGGGGTCGAGTGTGGTGGAAGATGGGGCGATTCTTGGGGGGCAGGTGGGGATTGGAGAACATGCTACGGTGGGCGCGGGTGTGATTCTGGGGGGTGGGGCGGGGGTTTTGAGCGGAAAAAAAATGCGGGGTCCGGGAGAGGTGTTCTGGGGGCGTCCGGCGCGGCCTTTGAAGGAGTATTTGCGCGATCTGGCGCGGTTAAAGAAGCGGTAAGATTCGATGGTTAGAATGTGGTTTTAGGGCTGGCAAGGCTTACATCGGTGTGGTGTTTGGTGGTGTAGAAGATGGCGATTGTGGTGGTTGGGGGGCACACTCGGAACATCGGGAAGACGAGCGTGGTGGCCGGTCTGATCGCAGCGATGCCGGAGATGCGGTGGACGGCGTTCAAGATTACGCAGTTTGGGCATGGGATGTGCTCGGCCAATGGGGAGCCTTGTGACTGCGAGACTGCCGAGCATACGGTCGCGGTGAGCGAGGAGCGGGACGGGGCTACAGGGACGGATTCTGCACGGTTTCTGGCTGCGGGGGCGGTGCGGTCGTTCTGGGTGAGGACGCGGCAGGGGGATCTGTCGGAGGCGATGCCCCGGATCCGGAAGGAGCTGGAGCGGGCGGAGAATGCGGTGATCGAGTCGAACAGCATTTTGCGGTTTCTGCGGCCGGATATCTACCTGAGCGTGCTGGAGCCGGGGGTGGAGGATTTCAAGGAGTCGGCGCGGCTGTATCTGGACCGGGCGGATGCGGTGCTGGTCCCTGAAGGCGAGCTGGGGAGGCCGGTGTGGAAAGGAGTTTCGCTGAAGCTGGTGGAGGGGACGCCAGTGTTGGCGATGCGGCCTCCGGTGTATGTGACGGATGAGGTGGTGGAGTTTGTGCGGGAGAGGTTAAGTGCGAAGAGGGAAGAGGGAAGAGGGAAGAGAAGGCGTTGAAGTAGGGTGGAGGAGCGGTGCGAATTTTGGTTTCATTTGTGGGGGAAAGGCTTTAGGGTGGAGATATCTGAAGCGATTTAGACGCGTGGGTCAGTAGAAAGCGGTGGAGCTTTCTCTTTTGGGTGTACCGATCGCAGGTGACGGGGGTGACATGATCCGTAACAGAATGGGTGTATTTTGCTGGTGCATGGTGAGGCAATCGGGGCTACACTCCCTGTCTGGAAGGGCTTGATGGATACGCGGACCCTGATCCTGATCAACGTTATGCTTTGCGCGCTGTATGCGGGCGTGACGCTGGCGAATGCGCGCATCTTTGGCGGGTCGCGGGGTGCAAGGTGGTTTGCGGGGTCGAACCTTAGCCGAGCAGGAGCGATTCTGCTGTCTCTGCTGGTGGATTCGCCCAGGGTGCCATTACGGATAGTCGAAGCGCTGACGGCATTGCTGGCTGTGGCCGGGCTGATGATGCTGCACTGGAGCTTTGTGGAGCTGCTGGAGCGTGGGCCGTTGCTGCGAAAGATGCAGTACGGTTTGCTGGGCGCGATGGTCGCGGCGACGGTGTATGTGCTGATCTGGCCGCCGGATGCTCCCGTGATGATTGGGTTGATGTGCGTGGTGCTTGCGGTGCAGGCAATCATGACGGCTTCGGTGGTGTTCCGCTTTTCGGGTGAAGATGTCGGGTTTGCGGGATGGATGACGGGCGGTGCGCTGTCGCTGTATGCGGCGACGCTGCTGGTGCGCGCGCTAGTGACGCTGGAGTACAAGACTCCGGAGTATGGGGAGATGGCGGACCAGATGGGACGCATCTGGATGGTGGCGATGCTGCTGTCGAATGGGGTGGTTGCGTTCGGCTATATGTTTCTGGCGGCGGCGAAGCTTCGGCTGGAGTTGCTGTGGCGGGCTCAGGTGGACGAGCTGACAGGCCTGCTGAACAGGTGGGCTCTGAAGAGAGCGACGATGCGGGAGATTCAACGATGCAAGCGAGCCAAGGGGTCGCTGGCACTGGTGATGATGGACCTGGATGGGTTGAAGATTGTGAACGACACGGCCGGGCATGGGTGCGGAGATGTAGTGCTGCAGGCGGTGGGCGGCGTGATTCAAGAGACGGTGCGGGCACAGGATTCCGTAGCGCGGATGGGTGGCGATGAGTTCTGTATTCTGCTGCCGGAGACTGACCTGAGCGAGGCGGTGACGGTGGCGGAGCGGCTGAGAATCGAGGTGCAGGAGCTGGTGATCCGGTACAGAGGAGAGACGGTGCGGGTGATGGCGAGTATGGGGGTGGCTTCGTCGGAGCAGTGTGGGCTGACGTGGCAGGGGCTGATGGATTACAGCGACTCGGCGCTCTACCGGGCGAAGCGGGAGGGTAAGAATCGGGTGGTGGTGGCTGGTGAGGCGGAAGAGGTGGGGATGCGGCGGAGACGTGGGTGATTTGTTGGAGACAGGGATAACAGGCTAAGGCAGGGGTTGCTGTGGCTGTTTACATCTCCCCTAAGGTGGTGTGGCTTGGTGGAGGAGAGCGGATCGCGCTTTCGCGCGATGGCCCACTCATGCGATGAGACCGCATGAATGGGGCACCCGGATGATCAATTGGGCGAATACCCACACTTCGCAAAAACGCGAAGGATGGGGCACCCGGCGTCGGTAGAAGGTTATTTGATGTTGCCGTTAAGGCCGGAGGGGAAGAAGACGCCTTGATTGTTGGGGCTGCCTCCGGTGACGATTGCGAGGATCTGCTGCGGCGTTCGGCTGAAGGCGATGCTGTTGTTGTCGGCGTCGATGATGGTGGTGGAGGCGTAGTTTGCCGTTGTGCCTTGCAGCGCAACCATCTGGCTGTTGTCGATGCCGATGTCGTCTGCCTTGATGCCGGTCTTTGTGGTGGTGGAGGCGCCGGTGGGATTGGCGAGCATGGAGCGGAAGGCGGCGATCTTCTGGGTGTAGCCGGTGAGGACGCCTGTGCCTGCATCGGCGATGTTGATGGAGGTGCGGACGAGGCCAGCGTGGTAGGCCTCGACTGCAAGGATGCCTGCGGCTGCACCGAGGTTTGTTGTGGAGGTGAGAGCGCCGGCTGCTCCGTGATAGGCGGTGACGCCGACGTCCTCGAAGATGAAGGCCCCGATGAGGAAGTTGGCGTCGCTGGCGAAGGGATCGAAGGACGAGACGCCGAGAGCGCCGGATGCGAGAGCGTTGAAGGAGTCGACCAGATTGATTACAGGTTGAGCTACGGCGGAGGTGCTGAGCGCAGAACGGAGGAAGGAGACGTGCTTGCCTTCTTCGATTGCGGTCTCTTTTGCGTAGGCCGCGATGGTGGTGCTGGTGAAAGGGACAGCGGCAAAGTTGGGCTTGGTGGTGACGGTGCCTTGTGTGCCTGTGCCGGTGATGCCGATGGGCGTAGTGAGCTTGTCAATAGTGACGCCGTTGACGGCGAGGTTGTAGAAGTTCGCTTCGAGATACTCGAGGTTGAGAGCGAAGTTGAGGTAGTCGGCGTCGGTGAGGGTGGCTTGTGCGCTGGCGGACCGGGTGATGCCTGCGAGCGCAAGGCCTGCAAGGGCGGTGGTGCCGAGCGAGAGCATCTTGCGCCGGCTGTTGACGATGACTTCATCGAGCTGCTGTGTCTCTAACGTTGCCATGATGTTGTGTCCTTAGGCTGCGGTTGTCTTGATGGTTCCGTTGAGGCCTGCGGGGAAGAAGCCGCCTTTTGCGAGGCCCGCGCCGCCTGCTGCGCCATAGACGATGTGGAGGACCTGGTCTGTCGTCCGCGAGAAGGCTATGGCGTTGGTGGTGTCGGCTGCGACGATGCTGTTGATGCTGACTGTGGTCTCATTGCCTCCACCGAGGGTGCCGCGAAGGGCGGAGACCTGGTTGGCCGCGGTGAGATAGGCCTGTGTGGCATTGGGTTGGGCTGCGGTGCCGGCGATGAGCGTGCGGATCTCGGCTGCGTGGTAGGCTTCGACACCGAGGATGCCGGCGGCGGGAGCGAGGTAGGCCTTGTTGGAGATAAGGCCAGCTGCGCCGTGATAGGCGGTGACGCCGACGTCCTCGAAGACGAAGGCTCCGATGAGGAAGGAGTTTTCGTCGGCGAAGGGGTTGAAGTTTGCGCCGTTTGCTATTCCGGCGGTAGTGGCGAGCGGCGCGAAGAAGGTGAGATCGATGTTGGGACGGGCTACGGGCGTGGCGCCTGCGGTTGTGATGGCGGAACGAAGGAAACGGACATGGTTGAGCTCGTCCTGGGCGATCTCCACGGCGTACTGGGCGATGGCCTGGGTGGCGAAGTTAACTTTGTTGACTGAGGGGACCGTGGTTGTTCCTGCACCGGTGCCTGCATCGGTGGCGGTGAGGCCGGAGCCGGTGGCGGCGTAGAGATAGAACTCGGCCTCAAGGTATTCGAGGTTGAGGGCGAAGTTGAGGATGTCGGCGTCTGTGATGGTTGGTGTTGGAGTCGGTGTGGGTGTCGGGGTAGGTGTTGGGGTAGGGATGGCACTGCTGTGATCGCATCCTGCGACAAATGCGACTGCTGAGACGCCTGCTGCACCGGCTAAAAAGCTGCGGCGAGTGAGCGCCTTGTCGATCAGGTCGTTGAGTTTCTTTTCCACTGAGCCTCCTTATGGGAGGGTGCCGGCCGGGCCCTTCAGTGGATTCACGCAGGGGAGGGGTTTTTGGATTTAGAGAGGGGGAAAAGAAATCTATTTAGATGGATTGGAGCTGAGGCCTAACGCAGGTGAGACGGATATCAACTGGCAAAGGCAAGAACAAAGACGAAATACAGGGATCCTTCCCCATTCGACTTCGCTCAGGGTCAGGATGACGACGTAAAACAAACAGCCGCGAAACCTCTGTCGGGGCAGCTCCTTAGATGGATTGGACGGGGAGGAGCATGAGGTCTTCGATGAGGCCTATCTCTTTTTGAACGAAGGGCTCGGCGTAGCGGACACCGGCGAGTAGGCCGTAGTGGCGGGCGGTGGCGAAGGTTCGTTCGCGGATGTCTTCTTCGGGGACAAAGAGGCCAGTGCCGGTGGGCTGCTGTCCGTATTGGGAGCGGTAGGCGAGGAGGGACTGGAGGCGCTGCTCGATGTATGGGGTGATGTCGACGACGAAGGAGGGGCGGGTGTCGGCGTAGAGGGAGGCGTAGAGGATCTTGTAGGGGCGGTGCGGTGGGTGGCCGCCGGGTGTTTCGATTTTGCTAAGGCCGCTGAGGAAGCAGGACTCGTAGCCGAGGGTGGCGGTGGTGTAGTGGTCAGGATGGCGGCCTTGCCAGTAGGGAAGGATGACGATGCGGGGGCGCAGGCGACGGAGGACGGCGGCTAGCTTGAGGCGGTTTTCGAGGGTGTTCTGGACATTGCCGTCGGGGAGGTCGAGGGCTTCGCGGTGAGAGACGTTGAGGATGCGAGCGGCGGCGTTGGCTTCGGCTTCGCGGTCGGCTGCGGTGCCGCGGGTGCCGGATTCGCCCTGGGTGAGGTCGAGGATGCCGGTACGCCAGCCTCGGGCGTGCATGGCGAGGAGGGTGCCGCCGCAGGTTTGTTCGACGTCGTCGCGGTGGGCGGCGATCGACAGGATGTCGATCGAGGGAAGAGGGAAGAGGGAAGAGGGAAGAGAAGGCGGCATTGCTACAGTTTAGCGATAAGGGAATTCAGCATTCGCTCTACTTCGATGGAGAGGCTTTCTGCTTCGTTTAGAGTTTGCGGATTGCCGTAGCCTAGTTCCGTTGCGATGAAGAGTTGGGTCTGTACTTCCAGGTTTGAGCCGCGAGCCATTCCAAGGAATTGTTTGTATTCGCCTCGCGAGTGGCGGCCGTAGCCTTCGGCTATGTTGCTGGCTACGGAAACACCGGCACGGCGAATTTGAGTTCTAAGGCCGAACTGCTCTTCTCTGGGAAAGCTGGTTGTGACGCGATAGATGGCGAGAGTCATCTCGATGGCTCGCTGCCAGACCTTGAGGTCACGATATGACTCAACCATCCCTGTCTTCTAGTCCCTAGCCCTATTCTCTACACCTGTTTTTAGTTTGCGGCGTTGGTGAGGGCGTCCATGTAGGCTACGTCGAGAGCGGTGCCCTGGATGATGATTTGCTGGTTGTTGATCTCGGAGCCGTCGGCGGTGTTGAAGGCGTGGATCTGGCCACCGTAGGCGGTGTAGATCTTGTGCTGGTCCTGAATCCAGCAGAGGCCGGTAAGGTCGCCGTAGTAGTAGGGATTCTGGTTGGCGTTGGGGTAGGGCACGGTGGCGCTGCCGCCGGGAGTGACGTTGGGGAAGATCTGCGCGGTGCCGGCTCCGAGGTCGAAGCGGGTGAGGCAGTTGTAGTTCTGGCCAAGGGCCTGGCGCTCGCCGGTGGCACAGGATTGGGAGCCGATCCAGAGGGTGTTGTCGTCGGCGAAGAGCATTTTGGTGTGGTTGCCGTCGGAGATGGAGATGGGCGCGCCGGGAACCATGGTGCCGAGGTTAAGCAGGGTGAGCCGGCCGGCGAAGAGACCGTCGGGTTGCTGTTGCTGACCTGACAGGTAGAGGGTGGTCCCATCGGATACGGCTGCGGTTGCGCCGCCGGGAATGGCTACGCTGCCGGTGACGGCTGCCGGGTAGGGCGGGGTATTGAGGTCGACTGTGAGGCCGCCCTGCTGGAGGACTGTGACGCCGGCGGTGTTGCCGCCGCACTCAGGGCCGCAGTTGAGGACGTAGACGGAGTTGCCGTCGAGAGAGAAGTAGGCGTTGACGGGACGGTCGAAGCTGGGGTTGGTGGTGCTGTCAGCAACGGGAACGACGCAGTAGACGGGAAGGTTGTAAGGCTGGCAGTCGACGGAGCCGGTTGGCGCGGGCTGGTTGGAGTTCAGCTTGATGACGCGATAGAGAGTGTCGGAGTTGCGGACCATCGCGAGGACGACGGTGTCACCCTGGTTGACGAAGATCTTGTAAACGTTGGGGAGATTGAGTCCGTAGGACTTGCCGGCGAGGTTGTCGATGATGCCGATTTGACCGATGGACTCCATTGCGGAGTAGATGTGATTAAAGGTGATTGGAATTGCGAGCGAGGTGGACTTGGCAGGAAAGCCGCCGCTAACGGGTGCGCTGGCCTCGGTGGAGTAGTTGACGTTGGAGATGCTGCCGTCGGAGTCGGAGTAGACGAAGCCACGAGTCTGCTCGGGGAAGTTGAGGATGGTGCTGGGGAAGCCTGAGGAGAAGCCGGAGATGTGGAAGGAGGTGTTGGCGTCGAAGATGCTGCTGCGGATGTCGCGTTTGCCGTCGAGAATCTGAAGGCTGCCGGAGCTGCCGTTGACGGTGATGCCTACGAGTACGCGGCTATCGATTTTGCTGGGCGGGATGGGTCGTCCGGCGTAGGTGTACGCCGGGAACTTGTAGTACCGCTGGCCGCAGGACGAGAGTCCGAGGGCGACGAAGGCAATCAAAAGGCCGCAAAGGGTCTGGGCAGAAAAAAACTTGGAAACGAGACTTCGATTCTTCAACGTAAACAACTCCAAACCTGAGCGCTGCGGCGTATTTATGCGGCGATTGCTGTACGTCTGAGTATAACAAACAGAGCGCCAGACATGATTGGTACTGATGTTTGACGCGACAGCGGGAGAATGGTTTGGAGCGAGTCGGGGTCGTGGCTTAGGATGAGGAATTAGACCGGAGAGAAGCATGGGAGATGCGGTGTTGAGCACGAGCGCGGAATCTGCTGGGGTAGCCAGGCTATTTACAGGTGTGCCAGTGCTGTGCGACGGGGCGATGGGCACGATGCTCTATGCGCGTGGCGTGTTTATCAACCGCTGCTATGACGAACTGAACCTGTCGCAGCCGGAGATGGTGCGCGAGGTCCATGCGGAGTATCTGCAGGCCGGCGCGGAGGTGGTGGAGACCAATACGTTCGGCGCGAACAGGTTTCGGCTGGAGCACCATGGATTCGAAGATAAAGTCCGCGAGATCAACGTCGCAGGGGTGAAGCTGGCGCGGGAGTGTGTGGAACGGATTCGCGAGAAGCAGGCGAGTGACGCCTTTGTGGCCGGGTCGATTGGGCCGCTGGGCGTGAGGTTGGAGCCGCTGGGCAAGGTGGGGCTGGATGAGGCTCGGGATGCGTTCGCGGAGCAGATCAGCGCGATGATTGAGGGCGGGCCCGGGGTTGGGGTGGATCTGCTGGTGATTGAGACGCTGACTTCGCTGGTGGAGGCGGAGCAGGCGATTCGTGCGGCTCGGAGTGTGGCTCCAGGTGTGCCGGTGATCGTGATGATGACGGTGGACGAGGATGGGAATTGCCTTGATGGGGCTTCGGCTGAGACCGC
The DNA here is from genome assembly GCA_963831665.1 of uncultured Acidobacteriaceae bacterium. Taxonomy (GTDB): domain Bacteria; phylum Acidobacteriota; class Terriglobia; order Terriglobales; family Acidobacteriaceae; genus Edaphobacter. The sequence continues at coordinate 909,685 of CAWHRG010000002.1, forward strand.
GGCGACGAAGCTGACGGCGTGGGGCGCGGATGCGATTGGGTGCAACTGCAGCGCGGGACCGGCTACGGTGCTGAGCGTGATCGAGCGGATGCGGCCGTTGACATCGCTGCCGCTGGCGGCGATGCCGAATGCAGGGATTCCACGGGCGGTGGAGGGACGGACGATTTATCTGACGTCGCCGGAGTATATGGCCAGCTTTACGCGGAAGCTGGTGAAGGCCGGGGCGAGCATTGTGGGTGGATGTTGCGGGACGACTCCGAGCTATACGCGGGCGATGAAGAGTGCTCTGCGGGCCATGGATGCGATGGAGGCCGGAGCACAGGTGATGGAGAAGGCCGCTGCCGACAAAGATGCGGCGGTTGAGGTGAAGAACAAGGTTGCGCCGCCGCCGCTGGAGCAGAGGTCGAAGTTGGGCGCAATGATTGCCGCGGGTGACTTTGTGCGGATGGTTGAGATTGTCTCGCCGAAGGGGATTGATTGCAGCAAGGAGCTGGATGGAGCGGCTTATCTGCACAAGCTTGGCGTTGATGTGATCAACGTGCCGGATTCGCCACGGGCGAGCGCGAGGATGAGCGCACAGAGTCTGTGTGTGCAGATTCAGCAGCATGTCGGGATCGAGACGGTTCTGCATTACACGTGTCGCGACAGGAATGTGCTGAGTATCCAGAGTGATCTGTTGGGAGCGTCTTCGATTGGGCTGAAGAATGTTCTCTGCCTGACGGGCGATCCGCCGAAGCTGGGGAACTATCCGGATGCGACGGCGGTGTTTGATGTGGATGCGATTGGATTGGTGAACATCGTCCGGAATTTGAACTGCGGGCTGGATATTGGGAAGAACTCGATTGGTGGTTCGACGGGATTTACGATTTCTGTTGCGGCGAATCCGGGCGTGCCCGATATCGATCAGGAGGTTCGGCGGTTTGCTTACAAGGTAGAGGCCGGGGCGGAGTTTGCGATTACGCAGCCTGTGTTTGATCTGCGCGTGTTGGAAGAGTTTTTGCGGCGGGTCGAGCAGTTCCGCATTCCAGTGATTGCGGGGATCTGGCCGCTGACGAGTTTGCGGAATGCGGAGTTTATGAAGAACGATCTGCGCGTGAGTATGCCGGAGTCGATTATGGCTCGGATGGCGGCGGTGACTTCGCCTGAGGCTGCGAAGGCTGAGGGCGTGAAGATTGCGCGGGAGATGCTTGCTGAAGCGAAGCCGATGGTGCAGGGCGTTCAGGTGAGTGCGCCGTTTGGGAAGTACACTGCGGCGGCGCAGGTGTTGGGCCTGGTTTAGGTTTTACGGCTTCAGATGCAGGAGAGGGAATGGCTAGTTTTGAAGAGCAGTTGACGGCGCTTGAGAGTGTGGTGGAGCGATTGGAGCGCGGGGAGCTGACGCTCGATGAGTCGGTGCGGCTGTTTGAGGAGGGTGTGAAGCTGTCGGAGGCTTGCAAGAAAGAGCTGGAGACCGCGGAGGGGCGGATTCAGGTTCTGGTGGAGCGGGGGCGGGCGCTGGTGGCGGTGGATTTGGATGTGGATGAGAATGCGGAAGAGGATGAGGGGTAATGTTTTTCTGGCTGCGCGCTGCTTAGCTGTCTAAGAGCTCTGAATCGTATTTGCGAAATAAGGCTTGAAGTGCGGGTGCGGAACGGTCAGACGTGGCGTGGATGCCTTCGATCAGGCGAAAGATGTTTGGCGTCATGATGAGGAGATATCGGACTGGGTCGGGACCCGGATTCCAATATGTATGTGGTGTGTTGCGTGGCACGTAGACGCCTGATCCAGCGTGGGCCTCGATCTCTTCGTCTCCGGCTTGCACGCAGAGAGTGCCTTCCAGGACGTACCAGGCTTCGTCGTCGCTGTGGTGGATGTGCAGTGGAGCGATGAGGCGGGGAGGGCCAACGTAGCCTCCGGGGTCTTGCCACTCGGCGATGAGGAAAGAGTTGCTGAGTGATCCAAGGAGTTGTTCGGAGAGTGGTGGGGCTAGCTTTCTTGAGCTCATGTGGGTACCGCCGGAACAACTGGGATTGTGCGGGTTATGGTTTGGACATGCGTCTTGAGATGGCTTTGCTGGCGAGCGATGGAAGGGCTTTCAGGGCTTTACTGAGATAGAGCTCACCATGCTGCTGTAGCTCCAAATAATATTCGGGATGAACGATGTTGAGGCTGAGATTTGGAGGGATGGGCCTGATCCCATTGCTGGATGGGATGTATCCCTCTTTGCAATAGAGGATGATGTTTTGCTGATACCAGACTTCGACATCATTGCTGCCCCAGACGTAGGGGCGGATTGCATCGACTGGGTAGTATCCGAATGAGCTGAATTTTGATCGCCAGTAGTCTTGCCATTGTTCGTTGACGTGGCCTGTGCCGCCTTGTCCGGGAATAGCGGCGGAGAACAAGACCATTGGGGCGGCCGATGTGAGTTGCTGCACGAGATGGTCGCCATTTTTTGAAGGCAAGTGTTCTGCGACCTCTAATGAGATTGCAAGGTCGGCTTTTCGGGGGAGGACAAAATCTGTGGTCAGATCGAGGACTTTAAAGTTGGCCGCATCGATGACTAGCATCGAGGTGTCGACGTATTCGCCGTCGTAGCCGGTTATGTCGGAGATGCCGCTTTCTTGGAAAGCTTTGAGCCATGTGCCTACTCCGCAGCCTACGTCGACTACGGAGTGGATGGAGAGATGGGATAGGAGGAGAGGGATGATTGCTCTGGCTGACTGCAATGATCCATCGCGCTGGCCTGCGTAGAAGGCTTGATCGTATTGGGTCGTAGATTGCAACTGCTACCCCCTCAAATCGTTCTTTGAGGAACATGGTAGCAGGGAGGAAGATGTTGATGAGGGTACGGGCGAGGAGTAGGATTTCCACATGGACACTCAAATCGATGTCGAGAAATTCGATATTAAGAAGTTCGCGGAAAGCCTGGTGAAAGCTGGACGTGAGGGCGTGAAGTGGGAACGCCGGAAGCTTGAGTGGATTCTGGAAGAAGAAAAGAAAAAGGATAAAACGAAGAGCGACGCTGCTTGAGCAATCCCGTTCTTACGATTATTGCCGGTTCTAACGGATGCGGTAAGAGTACTCTTACGTCTTCTGCTCGTGACAAATTTCAGCAGGCTCCGGTTCTCGATCCTGACGCTATCGCCAAATCGATCGAGGAGACTATGGATCAAACTCACTCCGATATCGAAGCCGGTAAACGCGTTCTGCGTCTCGCGGAAGAGTTGATTGCGAGTGGACAGAGCTTTACGGTGGAGACGACGTTGTCCCGTAGTACGTATTTGCGGATGGCATCCCGAGCCAAAGATGCTGGATTCGAGATCATGGTCATCTTTGTGGGGACGGCATCGGTCGAAATCAACATCGAACGGGTGAAGATGCGCGTAAGAAAAGGTGGTCATGATGTGCCAGAGGAAGACCAGCGGCGGCGCTTTCCTCGCACATTAGCGAATATGAAGCGACTGCTTCGTGAGGCTGATCGTGCAGTGATTCTGGATAATTCAGCGGATATGGGCTATGTGCTCGTGGCCTTTGGGCATAAGGGGTACATGCATTGGATTGAACCGCTGCCTGGACGGGCGGCATCTCTGAGGACCTAGCGGGGTGTTATTCTGCCGGAGGTTCTGAGGATGAATGCTTAATACGAGCTTGATGCAAGAAGTGTTGCGATCGGGGTTTAGCCGCCCCGAAGGGATAATCCACATGTTTATCGGTGGATCAGAGTTACATGGAGCGAAGGTTGGTGCGACTGACGATCTCGATATCTATGGAGTATTTTTAGATCCGCCGCCGGTGGTTCTCGGTCTGGAGACAAGAAAGCATTTCGTATGGTCGACTGCAACAGATGATCGTCGGAACGGTCCTGAAGACGTTGATCTGACGCTCTATTCTTTGCGACGTTGGGCTCAATTGGCTGCTAAAGGAAATGCGACGGCTCTACATTTCCTATTTGCTGATGCGACTGCAAGTAGTGACGCGCTTTGGCAGATGGTCCAGATGCGACGAGAACTCTTTATTAGCAAGCGTTCTGCAGAGCAGTTTTTAGGATTTGCTGGAAACCAGCTACGTCGAATTACGGGTGAGAAAGGGCGTGGTGCTAAAGGACGACGCCCGGAGTATGAAGGCGCTTTTGGTTATGACACGAAGGCGGCGATGCATTGTTTACGGCTCTACCTCGAATGCATCGAGTTAATGCGTTTTGGAACGATCACCTTGCCCAGACCTGAACGCGAGTACTTAATTGCGGCTCGTTCAGGTGAGTGGACACTGGAAAAATTTCTGGGAGAGGCGGATAGATTGAACCGTGAGGCCGAGATTGCTACCCAAGCCTCTTCTTTACCTGAAATGGTTGATTTAGGCTCGATTTCGAGGCTTATTGCGAAGGTATACCTGACTGCCTGGATGTAGGCTCTAGCGGTCGCGGGTGGTGACGAAGCCGGGGACCCATAGGAGGGCTCGTTTGGCTTCGGTGTCGGGCAGGTCGGCGATGCTTTGGCGGGCGGCTTCGGCGTAGGCGCAGGCGGTGTCCATGGCGTAGTCGATGGAGCCGTGGCGCTGGAGGATTTCGAGGATCTGGGGGTGGGAGACGCGGTCGAAGCTGCGGTCGGCGAGGACGGTGCGGATGGCCTCGCGGTCGGCTCCGGTGCCGCGCTCGAGGGCGTGGATGACGGCGAGGGTGGCTTTGCCTTCGCGGAGATCGCTGGCTACCGGCTTGCCGAGGACTTCTTCGGTGGCGGTGAGGTCGAGGATGTCGTCGACGATCTGGAAGGCGAGGCCGAGGTTGCGGCCGTATTCGCCTAGCTGCGTTTCGATCTCGGTTGGGTCGCCGAAGCTGTGGGGCGTGATGGCTGCGCCGAGCTGCATGGAGACCTTGAAGAGGCAGGCGGTCTTGCGGAAGATGAGATCGAAGTACTCTTCTTCGTTGATGAGGTGGCCGAGCTTTTCGATCTGGAGGAGTTCGCCTTCGACCATCTGCTGGGTGAGCGAGATGAGGAGGTCGAGGACGTGGAAGTTGCGCTCTTCGAGGGCCGAGGAGAAGGACTGCATGTAGAGCCAGTCGCCGGCGAGGACGCACTTGGAGTTGCCCCAGGTGGTGTTGGAGGAAGGGCGGCCGCGGCGGGTGTCGGCCTCGTCGATGATGTCGTCGTGGACGAGGGTGGCGGTGTGGAGCATCTCGACTACGGCGCCGAGGCGGATGCGGGAGTGGCCGGTGCAGCCGAGTGATTTGGCTGAGAGCAGAAGGAGCAGGGGGCGTATGCGTTTGCCGCCGCCGGCGATGAGGTATTGGGCGATGTCGGTGATGACTTCGACTTTGGAGGCTGATTGGCGGGAGAACTCCTGTTCGATGGCGGAGAGGTCGTCGCGGAGGAGATCGAAGACTTCGGCGGCGGTCGCGATGGAGAGAGTGCTCACTCGTCTTTCAGAGTAACAGGATGTAATACCAAAGATGGAAGGTAAGGAGTAAAATTGAAAAAGGTAAGGAGTCTTTTTCATGAAAGCAACAGCGAAATTGACGAGCAAGGGACAGATTACGATTCCGGCCGAGATTCGCAAGCAATTCGGAATGAGGACGGGAGACCGACTGACTTTCGTGGGTAAGAATGACGAGCTACGTGTGGTGCGAGAGGAACAAGAAAGTCCTTTCGCAAAATATGAGGGCATCGGCAATCCCGGAATCGGGAGCGGGAGGGATGCGATTATCCGCTACGTTCGTGAGTTGAGGGGACATGACGAGCTCGATTGACAGCAATGTCTTCATCTCTCTATGGGATGTACGAAGCGAAGTCCATCGGCCAGCGCGGGAAAGCCTTGACAGGGCCCAGAAAGCAGGCGATCTGGTAGTCACCGGCTGCGTTTATGCCGAATTACTTGCTGGTCAGGGTCGTAGTGCTTCAGGCCTTGATGACTTTTTTGCTGACACAAACATCGCGATCGAGTGGCAGATGAATGAGCGGATTTGGAAGAGAGCGGGAGAGGCGTTTCACGCTTATGTTGTACGGCGGAAGCGGAGCCATGGCCAGACTCCGCGCCGTATTCTCACGGATTTTCTGATCGGCGCGCATGCAGAGAGTAATGGTTATGCGTTGCTGACTCAGGATCAGAGACTATATAGAACTTCGTTCCCCAGTCTGCGGGTGGTGGGAGTCTAGTTGCTGCGGAAGTTGGTGAACTGAAGCTCGACGCCGATGTCTTTGCCGCGCAGGAGGGCCATGACTTCCTGGAGGACGTCGCGGTCTTTGCTGACGACGCGGACGGTGTCGCCCTGGATGCTGGCCTGGGCTTTCTTCTTCGAGTCCTTGATGGCGGCTACGATGATCTTTGCCTTCTCGGAGGGGATGCCCTGGACGAGCTTGATCTTCTGGCGGACGCTGGAGTTTGCGGCGGGCTCGATCTTTTCGTACTCGAGATTTTTGAGGGAGACGCCGCGCTTGACTAGCTTCTGCGAGAGGATTTCGATGACGGCCTTGAGGGTGTACTCGCTGGCTGAGGCTAGCTGGATGGCGTCTGTGCCTTCGAGCTCGATCTTGGACTTGGAGTCCTTGAGGTCGAAGCGGGCGTGGACCTCTTTGGAGGCCTGTTCGATCGCGTTTTTGACTTCCTGAAGTTCTACTTTGCTGACGACGTCGAAGCTGTTATCGGATGCCATGATGTTTTCCTTATCAAACTGTCGCTACCTATTATGTCAGGCTGTGATGTGAAAGAGGCGGTGGAAGTTTTCGGTTGTGATGGCCGCGAGTTCTTCTGGTGAGATGCCGCGGAGGTCGGCGAGGGCTGCCGCGGTGTGGGCGACGAAGGCGGGTTCGCAACGCTGGCCGCGGAGGGGGATGGGAGCGAGGAAGGGCGCGTCGGTTTCTACGAGGATGCGGTCGGCGGGGGCGAAGGCGGCGGCTTCGCGGATGGAGACGGCTTTGGGGTAGGTGAGGTTGCCGGCGAAGGAGAGGTAGAAGCCGGCGTCGAGGGAGCGGCGGGCTTGATCGAGATTGCCGGAGAAGCAGTGCATGATGCCGGGGAGGCCGGTGGGGGTCCAGTGCTCGGCTATGAGGGTGAGGAGGTCTTCCCAGGCGTCGGCGGGGCCGTATTTTTGTTTGGCTTGCGGGGTGGCTAGTTCGGAGGTGCGGCAGTGGATGATGATGGGCTTGCGGGCCTCGGCGGCGATGTACATCTGGGCGGTGAAGGCTAGTTGCTGGGTGGGGATGTCGGGGTTTTCGAGGTGGTAGTAGTCGAGGCCGATTTCGCCGATGGCGATGCATTTGGGGTCGGCGGCGAGGCGGGCTACTTTGGCGAGGGCGTCTTCGGTGGCGTTGTGGGCCTGCTCGGGGTGGATGCCGGCGCTGGCGTAGACGCTGGGGTGGCCGGGGCCGGTGGCTGCTTTGGCGATGTCGAGGGCATGATGCATGAATGTCGGGGCCTTCGCCGATGCCGATGGCGAGGATGGTTTTGACGTTGGCTGCGTAGGCTCGGCGGAGGACTTCGTCGCGGTCGTCGGTGTAGAAGTCGAGGTGAGCGTGGGAGTCGATGAGGTGCATAGGTTCTGTATCAAGGGTACAAGGTAGGATGGCGGCATGAAAAATATTGCTCGGATGATGCTATGTGTTTTGTTGGGTGGCGTTGCTGCTGGAGCGCAGAGCACTGGCGGTGGGGAGAAGGTGCTTTCGCAGGCGCAGGTGTTTCCGCTTGATGGGATGACGATGCGGAAGATGCCGAATGGTGGGGAGAGTCGAGATGTGCTTCGCGGGACTTTAGTGACTGGCGAGGCGGTTGGTGTGCATGAGTCGGTGTTGCCCGTGGGGAGCGTGCCGAATCCGCAGCATGTGATTCAGCACTCGGAGTTGATTATGGTGCAGGAGGGGATGGTTGAGTTTGAACATGGGGAGAAGGCTGAGAGGGTTGGTGCGGGTGGCGTGATCTATGTCGCTTTGGGGACGATGCACACGTTGAAGAATGTTGGGAATGTGCCTGCGAAGTATTTTGTCGTTGCGATTGGTGGGGACATGAAAAAGTGATTCGTGCCATCGAGGGGGTTGCTCGGTTAGGATGGCGGCATGAAAAATCTGAACCGTCGTGATCTTTGTGTTGCCCTTTCGGCTTTTGCAGCGATGGGGAGTGCGTTGGCTGAGACGCAGGCTCCGGTACCGGCTCCGGCTCTACCGGGTGAGAATACGTTGTCGAAGTCTCAGGCGTTTGCTTTCGATAAATTGCCTGCGCATAAGTCGGAGAGTGGGGTTTCGCGACCGGTGATTCAGGGCGTGCTGGTGACCGGTGAGTCCGTGGAGCTGCATGAGACTACCCTGCTGCCGGGGCATATGCCGCATCCGGCGCATAAGCACCGGCACTCTGAGTTCATGATGATTCGTGAGGGATTGCTGGAGTTCGATAATGATGGGGTGAAAGAGCGTGTGGGGCCGGGTGGGGTGATCTTTGCGGCTTCGAATGTGATGCATGGGTTGAAGAATATTGGCGAGACTCCGGCGAATTATTTTGTGATTGCGATTGGGCGGGAGTCTGGGGTTACGCCGGTTGGGGTGGTGAAGTAGGAGAGCGTCGGTGAGGATAGGAGTGCGGTTCGCGCCTTTGCGCGAATGCCCACTCATGCGATGAGACCGCATGAATGGGGCACCCAGGAGATCACGATAGAAGGAGGAGGGATGCTGAAGAATCGGTCGATGCCGAAGTGCACTGTTATTCCTGTGATTGCCTACGCGAACCTGGGCGAGGCGATTGATTGGCTCTGTGATGTTTTTGGATTTACGGTGCGTGTGCGAATTGGGGATCATCGGGCCCAGCTGAATGTTGGCGATGGAGCCATTGTCCTGAGACAGGCCGATGAAGGGGCTGCTGAATCTGGGGATTCGGTGATGGTGCGGGTGGAGGATGTTGATGAGCATTGCGAGCGTGCCAAGCAGCGTGGGGCGCGGATCGTGGAGCCGCCCACTGACTTTCCATATGGGGAACGACAGTATAGCGTTGAGGATTTTGCCGGGCGTGTTTGGAAGTTTTCGCAGTCGATAGCGGATGTCGCCCCGGAGGATTGGGGCGGTACATCCGGCTAAAGACGCTGGTGGCTATTTGAGGCGGGAACCTAGTTCGATTTCTTCGGCGAAGGTGGCGAGGATGGGTTTGCCGTTTTCGCCGTGGGAGGCTGCGAGGAGCATGCCGTGGGACTCGAGGCCGCGCATCTTGCGGGGGGCAAGGTTGGCGATGACGACGATGTTCTTTCCGAGGAGCTCTTCGGGGGTGTACCACTCGGCTATGCCGGAGAGGATCTGGCGCTTTTCGTAGCCGAGGTCGACTTCGAGGCGGAGGAGCTTGTCGGCTTTTGGGATGCGCTCGGCGACGATGATTTTGGCTACGCGGAGATCGATTTTGACGAAGTCGTCGATGGCGATTTGTGGGGTGTCGGGTGTGGTGGAGGCAGCGGCGGATGCGGCGAAGGGGCCGGAGGCAGGGGCTTCTGAATGGGGAGCCGGGGGCTTGGCGAGTTCGGGCGTGGCGGCTGAGGATGCTCCGACGTGGGTGCCGGGGTTGTGATTAGTCAGGGTGGAGGTGCGCGGGGCGGCTCCGGGATGCGTGGAATCCTCGGGCGCGGGCGAGGTGTGGGTGGTCTTCTCGTCGACTAGCTTGGAGGGCGTTGGTTTGGGGGTTTCGTTCTGTTCCATGTCGGTCATGATCTGGATGAGCTCCTTGGGGGCTCGGGGGAAGATGGGGGAGAGTGGGCCGAGTCTTGTGCCGGGTTTTAGTCCGCCCCATTCAAGGTTTTTTAGTTCGCCGTTCTTGGCTGCTTGTTCGATGTCGCCGAGGCCTAGCTGGGTCCAGACTTTGGCGGTGGAGTAGGGGAGGATGGGATAGAGGAGAGCAGTGATGATGCGGATGGCATTCGAGACCGGATAAAGAATCCCAGCTCGGTGCTCCAAAGATTGGGTCTCATCCATGTCGTAGGGAAGCTTCCACGGGGCGTTTGATGTTATGATAGCCATCCGCGACATTTGATAATTAGACCGGTTGCCCGTAAGCGCTTCGTCGAATGACGAACTGACTAGAGCGGACTGGTATACGCGTTGTCGGTCTTTTGCGATATTGCAGCTTCGGATACCAAATTGGCACGTGACAGAGCTGGTACTCGCTCTCGTCAACGGTAGGGATTTTCCCTTGGAAGTATTTGTCAATCATGGCTAGCGTACGGCTGACGAGGTTGCCGTAGCCGTTGGCTAGGTCGCTGTTGTAGCGCTGGACCAAGGCGTCGAAGCTGAAGCTGCCGTCCTGGCCGAAGGGAATCTCGCGCAGGAGGAAGTAGCGGAGGACATCGGAGCCGAAGAGGTCTTGTTCGGCTTTGGTTGGGGTAGTTGGGGTTGCGGAGATTTGCGGCGGAAAGGTTCGAGCGGTTGTGGTGGGGTGGAGACCCTCGGGGTCCTTCGACTTCGCGCTTTGCGCTTCGCTCAGGATGACGGTATTGGGGGTGGTGTTGGTGGCATTGATGGTGTTGGGGGCGGTTGGGGGAGGCTGGCAGAGGGTGCCGAAGGCGTCGAGGATGGTTTCGGTGCGGACTATGTTGCCGCGAGACTTGGACATCTTTGATTCTTCGAAGAGGAGCCAGCCGTGGGCTTGTACTTTCTTTGGCAGTAGCTTTGTCGCGTCTGAATCGATGACTAGTTTGCCGTCCTTTTTCGGATCGCCGTTTTCATCCGGTACCCATTTTGAATTGAGACCGAGCAGGAAGGCGGGCCAGTAGATGCAGTGGAAGCGGATGATTTCTTTGCCTACGAGGTGGAGGTCGGCGGGCCAGAATTTGGCTAGTTTGGCATGGTCTTCGGGCTTGTCGCTGCCGTAGCCTACGGCGGTCATGTAGTTGGCGAGGGCGTCGAGCCAGACGTAGATGACGTGCTTTTTCTGGGTGGTGCAGGCGGCTGGCTCGGGGACGGGGATGCCCCAGTCGAAGGAGCTGCGGGAGATGGAGAGGTCTTTCAGGGCTCCGGGGACGTAGGGGTTGCCTTTGGCGGAGTAAGCGATTGTGCTCTCCGGGGAGGTTTGCGGCTCGTCTGGCGAAATGCGGGGGTTCTTCGCTTCGCTCAGAATGACAGCAGAAGGGACATTGCCGCGGAGGAAGGAGAGGACTTCGTTGCGGCGGGCTTCGGGTTCTACGCAGAAGGCGCCGGATTCGATGAGGTCGATGAGGGGACGCTGGAAGGCGCTGAGACGGAAGTAGAAGTTTTCTTCGGTGACGGTTTCGGTGGGCTTGCCGTCGGGGCCGATGGTGCCGGGAGGGCCGTCGATGAACATCTCCTCTCCGACGGAGTATTGGCCGGTGTATGAGTCGAGGTAGATGTGGCCGCGCTCGTAGAGCTGGTTGAAGAGTTTTTGGACGCCGCGAACGTGGTCGGGGTCGGTGGTGCGGATGTACTGGTCGTTGGTGATGCCCATGCGCTTCCAGAGCGATTCGAACTGGGCGGAGACCTGGTCGGCGAACTGTTGCGGCGGGATGCCCGCGGCGGCGGCGCTGCGCTCGATTTTTTGACCGTGCTCGTCGGTGCCGGTGAGGAACCAGACGTTGTCCTCGCCGAGGAGGAGGCGTTGGCGGCGAGCGATGACATCGGCCGCGATGGTCGTATACGCGTGGCCGATGTGGGGGCGCGCGTTGACGTAGTAAATCGGGGTGGTGAGGTAGAACTTTTTTGTGTTTTCGGACATGGAGTGGCCAATTTTTAGTCTAGCAGGGAGGGAAGAGGGAAGCGGGAAGAGGGAAGAGGGGATGAGGAAGAGGAAGAGGGAGTAGGGAGTAGGGAGGCAAAGACGAGCGAGACGATGTACAGGGGGTAACGCGATGAGTGATGCCACTCTGGAGGGCAAAGCTGAGATGCTCTAGTTCGTGACGGTTTGGGCTTTCTCGTCGTGGGGGTCATCGGCGGTGGGAGTGGCTGGGAGGTTGGCCTCGGCGGCCTGGGCTTTGCTGGCCATTTTGAGGTGCTGCTCCATCGTGAGGCGGGCGTGGATTGGGTTGTGGGCGCGGATGGCGCGGTAGATCTCGCGGTGCATCTCGGCGGCCTCTTTGAGGTCCTGGGAGTTCTGGACGGTCTTGCGGCGGTCGCCGTAGAGACTGGCGGTGATGGTCTCCATGAGGGTGCCCAGGATGGGGTTGCCAGAGGCTCGGGCGATGGTGCGGTGAAAGCGTACGTCGTGGATGAGGTACTCCTGCGGGTCTTCGAGAGCGGCGTACATCTCGGCAACCTCTTCGGCCAGTTCGGCGATGTGCTCGTCGGTGGCTCGCTCGGCGGCGAGTGCGGCTACGTTGGACTCGATGACGATACGGGCTTCAAACATCTGCCAGGGAAGGAATCCGTGAAGCGCGCCGAGGACTGTGAGTGAACTGGAGTCGAGGGCCGGAGGGCCGCTGGAGACGAAGGTTCCTGCACCGTGACGGCTTTTGAGGACGCCCATGGCGGAGAGGAAGCCGATGCCGGCGCGCAGGCTGGAACGGCTGATGCCGAGTTCGCGGGCCAGTTCGCGCTCGGGCGGGAGGCGGCCGCCGGGTTTTACATCGCCGCGGGCGATGAGGGCTCGAACGTGCTCGACCACCTGCATGGTGAGCTGGCTGTGGGCTGTGACGTCTTCCTGGACTTCTTTTTTCACGCCGAACAAACTCCTTGCCGAGGTTGGAGAAGAGTAACACGGGTGAAGCGTATTGCTGAACGAGCCGTTGGAGGTGGAATCGCAATGGCTCGTTCAGTGTTTTCGCGACTTAGGCCGGATTGGGCGGGCCCAGGCGGGGAACGAGGAAGTGAAAGACGAGCAGTGCGGTGACATAGGAAAAGCCAGCCAGAGTGAAGATGAGTCCGGCGTGGCCGGTCCAGACATGTTTGACGACGGCGGTGAAGAGCGCTCCGCCGATGGCTCCCGCAGCGCCGCCGATTCCGACGACGGTGGAGACGGCGGTGGAGGGGAAGAGATCGGTTGCTGTTGAAAAGAGGTTGGCGGACCAGCCCTGATGTGCTGCTGCCGCGAGTGAGAGCAGGAAGACTGCTGGCCAGTAGTTTCCAGGGAACCAGGTTCGCGTGATGGGGACGAGCATGACCGGCAACGCGAAGCAGGCGCAGGTGAACATGGTGCTCTTACGGGCGGTGTTGAGGCTGGCGCCGTGCTTCATGCGGAAGCCGGAGAGCCAGCCGCCGGCGATAGAGCCAAAGCTGGAGGCAAAGTAAATGATGATGATGGGCGGCCCGAGATGCTTCAGGTCGAGGCCGTAGTTTTCGTTGAAGTACTTTGGCAGCCAGAAGAGATAGAACCACCAGATGGGATCGGTGAGTCCTTTGCCGAGAGAGAAGGCGTAGAGGCCGCGGGTTTTTGAGAGCTCGCCGAAGAGGGAGAAGAAGCCTTTTCGAGCATCTGCGGGCACGACGGGATCGAGGTTCTGCTGGGTGAGGGTGGATGCGCGGCGGAGCTTGTTGTAGGGGAAGATCAGCCAGACGGCGAGCCAGATGAGTCCCATGGACCCGGTGGTGACAAAGGCCGTCCCCCAGCTGTGGTTCTGGAGGATGATCGGAATCAGCCAGGGAATGATGATGGCGCCGACGTTGGTGCCGGAGTTGAAGAGGCCGGTGGCAAGGGCGCGCTCTTCGGTGGGGAACCACTCTGTGACGGCCTTGATGGCGGCGGGGAAGTTGCCGGCTTCGCCCAAGCCGAGCATGAAGCGTGCGATGTAGAAGCCAGCGACGGAGGTGACAAAGGCATGGCTCATCGAAGAGAACGCCCAGATGAAGATTGCAATGGCGTAACCGAGCTTCGTTCCGAGCTTGTCGATCAGGCGTCCTGCAGTGAGGAGGCCGATGCCGTAGGCGACCTGGAAGTAGATGAGGACGTTGCCGAAGTGGTTATTGAAGACCGAATGGGTGGGATCGGCTGGGTTCCAGCCCATGAACGGCAGCTCGCGGAGCCGAGGCTCGATAAGCGAGAAGACGTTCCTGTCCATGTAGTTGATGGTCGTGGCGGCGAAGAGGAGCGCGCAGACAAACCAGCGAATGTTCGATTTCTCCGGAGCTGAGGAGGTAAAGCCCGAATCAGTCAGGCTGGCGGTTTTGATGGACATTCGGTAAAGGCTCCCGGAGACGTGCTGGTCTGACCACTGATGGAGTTTAACCGCTATGAAGCGGGATCTGGCGCTTGATCTTTCGTGGATGAGGATAGCCGCTCGGAGGCTACTTGTGTCAAGTACGAACAAATTAGATGGCGCGGAGCGATGAGATCGCGCCGCGCCAGTGATCAGACCAATATGCGTTCGTGAAGCTGTTATCGAGTTGTGTTGAGGACTAGAACTGTTGCGATGGGGTCGAGCGGCTTTGCGGGAAGCTGGATGTCGAGGGTGCCGCCGTTTTGCGTGACTTTCAAAGGCTTGTGGGTTTTGTCGGCTAAGAGGTAGGCGCTGGTGACTTTGCGTGGCATCTTGTCGAGATGGAATGTGCCGTCGGGCCAGTGGAAGATCTCGATGTAGACCTTGTTGGGGCCAGTGGTAGAGCGCCAGTTCCAGGCGGGGATGAACTTGGGCTTGCCGTTTTTGTCCTTTTCTGTGGTGCTGAAGCTGCCGGCTTCGGCTCCGAAGAGCGTGGGTTTGGTGTTGTAGATGGCTTCTCCGTTGACGGCGAGCCACTGACCCATCTGGTGGAGACGCTCGACTTCGGGTGCGGGGACGATGCCCTTTGAGTCGGGACCGATGTTCAGCAGGTAGTTACCTCCTTTGCTGGAGATGTCGATCAGGTTGCGGAGGAGGGTCTCGGTGGATTTGAAGTTGGTGTCGAAGGATTTGAAGCCCCAGGTATCGTTCATGGTCATGCAGGACTCCCAGTCGCGGCCTGGGTAACCCTGGGGTGGGATGAACTGCTCGGGAGTTTCGGTGTCGCCCTTGTAGGTTCCACCGAGGCGGTTGTTCCAGATGAGATTGGGGTGCTGATTGAGGAGCGTAACGATCTCAGCGGCGCGGGCGGGCGTCATGTTTGCAGTTGGGGTGTCGAACCAGATGACGGCGGGGAAGTCGCCGTAGTTAGTGAGGAGTTCTTTGAGCTGAGGAATGGCCTTGGTGTGGAGGTAGGTGTCGAAGTCGCCGTCTTGCGCCTTGTCCCAGTGGTAGGTGGGTGGCTGGTGGTTGCCCGTTTTCAAGGCGGCTCCACCAGGAGCAGTCCAGTCCTGTGCCTGCGAGTAGTAGAAGCCGAGTTTGATGCCTTGTTTTTTGCACTCCACGGCTAGTTCTTTGAGCGGGTCGCGTTTGAAGGGAGTGGCGGCGACGATGTTGAAGGGATCGGCCTTGGAGTCGAACATGGCGAAGCCGTCGTGATGCTTGGAGGTGATGACGATGTACTTCATGCCGGCTGATTTGGCGAGGGCGACGATGTCGTGTGCGCTGAAGCCGGTGGGGTTGAATTCCTTGGCGAAAGCCTTGTAGTCGGCGACGGGGATGGAGAGATCGTTCATGATCCACTCGCCGATATGGGTGGTGCGCTTGCCGTTCCATTCGCCTGCGGGAATGGAGTAGAGGCCCCAGTGGATGAACATGCCGAAGCGGGCTTCGCGCCACCACTCCATGCGAGCGTCGCGCTGGGCTGGGGTCTCGGTGTCCTGAATCGCGGGGACAGGGTGGTTGACGGCTTGGGTGTCGGGCTTGCTTCCTTCCAGTTGTGCGTAGCTCATTGTTCCAGTGGCGAAGGCTATGAGGAGGGAAGTGGCGATGCTGCGGCAGGCTGATTTCAAAGCAGGTCCTTGAGGTGAAATGAAGGCTCCGAAATTGTATGTGAAAATGTCCTGCCGCAGATGAAAAATGCAGAACGAAAGCTGTGAAACGTGCCTGATGTGGGGTGTGGGATCGCGGTATCATCGCTAAAGTGATTGCCGAACTGGAATCGGATCGATTTGCAAACACTGCCTTAAAGCAAATGGTGGCGCGACTGCGTGCGGGCGATGTTCGAGCTTTGGCACGCGCGATCTCTGTTGTTGAGGAGGGTTTGCCGGGGGCGAATGAGCTGCTGGCGGCATGTCGGGCTTCCTCTGGGTATTCGCTACGGATTGGCGTTACGGGACCGCCGGGCGCGGGGAAGAGCACGCTGGTCGATCAGATGGCACGCAGATTCCGGCAACAAGGAAAGACGGTGGCGGTGCTGGCGGTCGATCCGACGAGTCCGTATACGGGAGGAGCGCTGCTGGGCGACCGCATTCGTATGCAGGATTTGGCGGGTGATGATGGTGTTTATGTTCGCAGCGTAGCCTCGCGGGGTGCGACGGGCGGTGTTACGCGAACGGCGGATGCCATATGCGCTGTGATGGCGGCGGCGGGGCGGCAGGTGGTTCTGATTGAGACGGTCGGAGTGGGACAGGATGAGGTGGAGGTTGTTCAACTGGCCAATGTGACCGTGGTCATGCTGGTGCCGGGAATGGGCGACGATGTGCAAAGCATGAAGGCCGGCTTGATGGAGGTGGCGGATATTTTTGTCGTCAACAAAAGCGACGCCGGCGGAGCGGAGCGTGTAGAGGCGGAGATTCATGCAATGCAGGGTTTGGCTCAAGAGGAGCCGGGAGTGTGGACGCCTCCCGTAGTTCGCACGGTGGCTACGACAGGCGAAGGCGTGGAAGCGTTGATGGAATCGGTCCGTATCTGTGCCATTGAAAAGCTGCATGCTGGCAAGCGACTGAGGCAGCAAGTGGAGGATGGGATGCGCTTGGACCATCTTGGGATTGCGGTGCATAGCATCGCGAAAGCTCGAGGGTTCTACGAGATGCTTGGGCTGCGCGTATCGCATGAAGAGACCGTGGAACATGAGAAGGTGAAGACAGCGATGCTGCCTCTGGGTGAGACCCGCATTGAGTTGCTGGAGCCTTCAGATGAGGCGTCGGTGGTCGGTCGATTTTTGGCCAAGCGCGGCGAAGGGCTTCACCATATTGCGCTGCGGGTAGAAGGCATCGACGAGGTGTTTAGCAGGTTGAAGGCGGAGGGTATTCGGCTGGCAAGCGACGAAGTGCGCGTGGGCGCTGGCGGGCATCGCTACTTCTTTGTGCATCCTGCAAGTACAGGTGGGGTTCTGGTGGAGCTGGTGGAAGACGCTGCGGAAGGTGATGCCTGATGCGGCTTCTGCTGATTCATACGGCGGGTAGTGAGGGAAGTGTTGCGCTTGCAGAGGGACGAGAGGTTGTTGCGGTGGAGGTGCTGCCGGGAAGGTCGTCTTCTGAGAGATTGGTGCCTGCGGTGCGGCGGCTGATGGAGTTGCAGCACTGGAGTCTGCGCGATCTGAAGGCTGTGGTTGTTGTGCATGGGCCGGGATCGTTTACTGGGGTTCGCGTTGGGCTTAGTGCGGCGAAGGGGCTCAGTGAAGCGGGCGGGGTTCCGTTGATTGCTGTCTCGCGGCTCGCTTTGCTGGCTGCGTCTGTTGGTGAAGGCGATGCGACGGTTCACGCCGTGCTGGATGCAGGACGCGGTGAATTTTATTACGGCGAATATGTTGGACATCGGTGCGTGCGTGAGGCCCTCTTGTCGTACGAAGAGGTGAGTGCTGTGGTCGCCGACGGCGGACTGGTGGTCGTGTGTGAGGCGAAGGTTGCGGAGATGCTGTCGACGATGCAGCCTCGATTTGTGGATGAGCCTTCGGCGGGTGATGCTCTGCCTCTGGCGCTGGAACGGATTGCATCCAGCGAGTTCGACGATGTGTCATTGATCGATGCGAATTATCTGAGGCGGACGGATGCCGAGATCTTCGCGAAGCCTAAAGCTAAGAGTGCCGTTTGATGACTGTTCGGCTTGCTGGCTCGACGGATGTTGGGGCTGTGATTCAGTTGGAGCGAACTATCGCAGAGGCTCCTCATTGGGCTGAATCGGAGTACTCGATGATGCTTGCTCCGGCGTCAGGCGCGGTGCGGCGATGCCTTTTTGTCGCAGAGAGTGAGCGGGGGCTGGTTGGCTTTGCTGTTGGCAAGGTTATAGGCATGGGCTTGGAGAGTTCGTCCGAGTTGGAAAGCGTTGCTGTGAGTTCAGATGCGCGGCGCACTGGCGTTGGACGATCGCTCTGTGCGGCGGTGATTGAATGGTGCCGAACGCAGGGGGCCGCAGAGATTGAACTTGAGGTTCGGGCGGCGAGCGCGGGGGCGATTGCACTCTATTTGGGGCTTGGATTTGTCGTCGAAGGGGGGCGGCCGGAATACTACCGGGAACCGACGGATGATGCTGTGCTGATGCGGTTGAAGTTAGCCTGATCTGCACAGATAGCTTTGCAAGTCTTTGCGGGCCTGTGGTAGCGTTTTGTCGCAATTCGTGTTGGAGGTACTCTCTGATGGAGACGGCCAAGTTTACTGAGCTTCCCCAGCCCACCACGCTTCCCTCAATTCACCAACTTAAGCAGGAACACAGCCTCTACGAGAGACGGCTGGATGTACTGCGCTCCAAGCTCTTTTTGACCGAGCCGGAGAAGATGGAAGAAGTGCGGCTGAAGAAGTTGAAGCTGAGCCTGAAAGACGAGATGGAGCGTCTGCGGAGACTTGGAGCACCGATGGGTCAAAGCTGAAAGATAGCCTGCATACCAAGGCGCTGAAGGCTGAGCGTCGGGTGGAGGTGTGCGTGGCCTTATAATCGAGTCACTTATGGTTCGAGATGGATTCTTCTATGCCTTAGGGCTCGGGGCCGTGGCAGCGATACTTTGGTATCTCAAGATGCCCTCTGTCCTGGTGGCGTTGCCGATTGTTTTGGCGGCATTTTTTCTGTGGTTTTTCCGTGATCCAGCGAGGACGATTCCGCAGGGACCGGGAGAGATCGTGTCTCCCGCCGACGGCGTTGTGACTGAGGCCGAGTGGATTGAGACGACAAGCGGCAGCCGGTTGCGACTCAGCATCTTTCTGAATGTCTTCGACGTTCATGTGAACCGTTCGCCGGTTAGCGGAGTCGTGAAGCTGGCAGAGCTGCGCAAGGGCCAATTCCTCAATGCGATGAAGGCTGAGTCCGCGCTGAATAATGAGCAGACACTGGTTGTGATTGATGCTGGCGGATATGACGTGAGTTTCAAGCAGATAGCAGGGCTTCTGGCGCGCCGGATCGTATGCAATCTGAAGGCTGGCGACCGAGTTGAGCGGGGCCAGCGTGTGGGCCTCATCAAGTTCGGCTCACGGGTCGATGTTCTGTTGCCCGCTGAGGCGAATCTCAAGGTGAAGACGGGGTCGCGGGTGCGTGGCGGCTCGTCCGTGCTGGCTGTGCTGCCAGAAGCCGCTCCGAAGGCCGTGAGGGCCTGATGGCAACCGGGGCGTCCGAGGTGACGCACACCATTGCCGATGATAAGCCGAAGCGGCATCCGAGCCGCGGGATGTATGTTCTGCCATCGTTGTTTACGGCGGGAAATATAGCAGCGGGCTACTATGCGATTACGCAGAGCGTGCAGGGGTCAATCGCTGAGCCTGCATTTTTCGATCGTGCTGCGCTGGCAATCGGCTTTGCGGTACTGTTCGATGGACTCGACGGTCGCATCGCGCGGATGACTAATACCACAAGCGACTTCGGTAAGGAACTGGACTCACTGGCGGACGTCATCACGTTTGGCGTTGCGCCCAGTCTGTTGGCTTATATATGGGGCTTTCGTATGCTGCCGGTGCTCGCCCGTCCGCATCTCCGTGAGCAACTTGTCCATATCGGCGTCTTCGTCTGCTTCATCTTCCTTATCTGCGGAGCGAGCCGGTTGGCGCGGTTCAACATCAGCGTCAA
This sequence comes from uncultured Acidobacteriaceae bacterium, assembly GCA_963831665.1. GTDB lineage: Bacteria > Acidobacteriota > Terriglobia > Terriglobales > Acidobacteriaceae > Edaphobacter. Next base: position 929,372 of record CAWHRG010000002.1, read on the forward strand.
TCCGCAGCCTCGCAACCCGGGGCGTCCGGGCAGGAAATATTTTGTCGGCATGCCGATTCCGGCGGGCGCAGGTGTCCTTGCATCGGTCATCCATTTTGAAAACGGCTCACCCATTACGAACCCATGGATGGCCCTTCTGTGGCTATGCCTGATCCTCTTCACTGGCTTTCTGATGGTTAGCAGTTGGCGTTTCTGGAGCGGCAAGGAGATTAGCCTTGGCAGCCGGCATCCGTTTCAGCTTGTTGCGGTACTGGCTGTTATCGGTGCGCTGGTCGCGCTCTATTCCGAATACATGCTGATCGGTATTGCGCTGGGATATCTTGTGTCCGGCGTTATAGCGCGGTTGGCGTACTCATGGAGCAGGGAGCGACGGCACCACACGGCTTAGGTTAAAACCCAATGGAAGGACATACTCTGCGATAGAAGCGTTGCAGGAGAGCTATGACGAATAGAGTGTATCGGGTCGGAATCGTCGGGGCGTCATCGCTCGCCGGCAAAGAGGTGAGTGATGAGTTGGGTGAGTCGTTGCTTGCGGCCTCAAACTTCGTTCTGCTCGACGATGAGGATGTTGCCGGACAGGTAACGTCGGCTGGAGATGAGCCTGCGTTTATTCAGGCGATTGAACACGCTTCGTTCGACAAGATGGACTTTGTCTTCTTCGCGGGCGGCGCAGAGGTAACGAAGAAGCACTGGCAGGATGCGCGACGTGCGGGTGCAAGCATCGTTGACCTTACCTATGCGCTCGAGCGCGAGAAGGACGTTCTGGTGCGATCGCCGTGGGTGGCTGAGGCGCTTGCAGCGAAGGCTTCGAATGGCGGGCGAGAGCCCGATCTGAATACACCTGCCGTAGTCGCCGCGCATCCAGTTGCTGTCTTGCTTGGCTTGGTGGCAGCGCGTCTTCAGTCTGCGTTGCAACTTACGAGCGTTGCGGTGATGGTGATGGAGCCAGCATCCGAACATGGCCGCGCGGCGATGGATGAACTCCATCAGCAGACGGTCAACTTGCTCTCTTTCCAGAGCCTTCCGCGCGAGCAGTACGACGCTCAGGTATCGTTCAATCTGCTTCCGGCGCTGGGCGAGTCCGCCAAGATAAACCTGAAGGCGACTGAACAGCGCATTCGCCGCCACTACACTGAGATTTCGATGGGGTTGTTGCCTGTGCCTGCGTTGCAGATCCTACAGGCACCTGTCTTTCACGGCTACGTTACATCGGTACTCGTCGAGTTCGCTCAGCCCACGACGGCCGCGCAGGTGGAGGCGGCGTTATCCGGCGACCATATCGACGTGGTGAGCGAAGAGTCAGAGCCGCCAAGTAATCTGAGCGCTGCCGGACAGGAAGACATTATGGTCCGTGTGACCGCAGAGGCCAGCGGCGGAGAGCAGGGAAGGCGCTTCTGGCTTTGGCTGGCTGCGGACAATCTGAAGCTGGCCGCGCTTAATGCGATTGCCTGCGCAACTGAACTGCGCAAGCTGAGGCCGCAAGGCAAAGTGCAGTAATTAGCCCGAATACGTCACTGGTGTGCTGCCTGGGGTTGGGGTGCTGCTTTCGGTGGGTGGGTGAGTAGATCGTTCATCTTCAGAAAGACGCCATTGGTCCAGCCGAACCCGACTACATTGCTCTTGTAGCCTGTCGCTACGGCAACGTTGGCGGAGCCTTCTACGACGTTGTATTTCTCTCGAATCGTGTGATCGTGCAGAAAATTTTGCAGAACGACTGCGTTGAACTTCGACGCGAGCCGCTCAGCGTCCTTGTTGAAACCGTATTGCGCCAATCCTTTTACTGCAAGCCAGTTTGTGGGTGCCCATCCATAAGGAAGATCCCACTGGGTGCCGGAGTCATCGTCGCTCATGGCGAGCCCGCCTTCGTGCTCGAAGAGAGGGAGATGACGCCGCATCGAAGCAGCTTGTTCCGGGGTCGCCAACCCGGCCCACAACGGGTAGAAGGCGGTGACGTAGTTGTAGGTAGATCGCTGCTTCGTCACGAAGTTGTAGTCGTAGAACATGCCTGTATCGGGATTCCAGAGATATTTGTTGATTGCGTCCCGTCGTGCGTTGGCTCGTTGCTTCCACTCCGCAGCCTCAGCGGGACGACCCAACAGCGTCGCAAAGTGCTCCATGTCGCGCTCGTATTTATAAAGCAGGCTGTTGAGGCAGACCGGTGCGTATTCATCCGTCGATCCGCTGAATGGCCCAAAGCGGAAGCTGGTGTCGAAACCGGATTCACGCATTGCGCGGTCTCCATGATAGAAGGCAGCGGTGAGTCGATGGCCGTCGACGTGGGCCTGCGCGCAGACCTTGGATGTAGTGATGTCGCAGCTTGTCTTTGCGAGTTCAGAGGCTTGTTCTGGCGTGGGATTGTCCGGCGCATTGATTAGATAGTCAGTATGGACGTTGGGATGAGCGAGCAGCCAGCGAATGATATCGGGATAATACGTGCTGTCATCCGCCATCTCGGGCACTGGTCCTTCGCCGAGATCGCGATATCGCGCCAGCCCTGTATCACCGGCCTGATGTATGGGAGAGGTCCACAAAGCATGGTCGCGCTTCGCAAAGTCGTACGCTCTTGCGAGCCATGCCTTCGATAAAGGCTTGTCCGCCGGATGCTCAAAGACCTCACGAATCATGGAACTCAGAAACGGCGGCTGGGAACGTGTGAAGTAGTAGGTGCGGTTTGCGTTGAGAATCGCGCCATAGTTCTCGATCTCGAAGAACAAGTTTTCGATCATGCCCTTTGCAAGGTCTATCTGCTTGTCTGCAACAAGACCCAGGATGATGAAGTAGCTGTCCCATCCATACATTTCGTTGAAACGTCCGCCCGGAACAACGTAGCGGTCGGGAAGGTAGAGGAGACCCTCGACCGGAATATCGGAGACGCGGATATCGCCCATATGCTCGATTTTGTTCGGCAGATGCCGCACCGTCACATTGCATTGCTGCTCGATTGCGCTCACCGCGGCCGGGTTAGCCATTCCGGCCGGAAGATACAGTATGGGGGCCGTCGTCAACTTGGGATCGATAAGCGATTTGCAATCGATCATGGAGCGAGAGAGCGTGCCCCAGCTGTTGTCGATGTATGCCCGGATCTTTGCCTCTGCGGCGGCATCCTGTTCGTGCAACTGGCCTCTTGCCGGGCTGGTACATACGAGGCTGGCGATAAGCAGTAACGAGCAGACGCGCGTGGTAAGAGTCATAAAAACGCTCCTCAAAGGCCCTAATCGACAAAGTCTAGCGTGACACAATGGGTGTTCGTGCGGCAAACGAGGCGAGTCTCTTCTATTCGCGATGTTTATATCGTGGTTGCGCAACGTCGACATATACTTCACAGGGAGAGATTTTTAGTGCTCGGAACAGACGTAAATACAACTGCGAGAATGCGCATTGGTATCGATCTTGGCGGGACGAAGATCGAAGCTCTTGCGATCAACAGAGATGGAGTCGAACTCGCCCGCCATCGCATCGACACGCCGCGTGACGACTACAACGCGACCATCGGCGCAATGGTGGGATTGGTGCATCTTCTCGAACAGAAGACCGGCCTCGTCGGTACGGTAGGCGCCGGGATTCCGGGAAGCATATCGAGCAAGACGGGATTGGTGAAAAACGCCAATTCGACGTGGCTGAATGGAAGACCGCTCAATCGGGATTTCGAAGCTGCTTTAGGTCGCGAAGTGAGAATAGCGAACGATGCCAATTGCCTTGCGGTTTCCGAGGCGACGGACGGCGCGGCGGCCGGTAAGGGCGTGGTGTTTGGTGTGATCCTGGGCACAGGCTGCGGCGGTGGAGTTGCTGTCAACGGGCATGTCCATAATGGCCCAAATGGAGTAGCAGGTGAGTGGGGACACAATCCATTACCCTGGCAGCGGCCAGAGGAAAATCCCGGGCCAGCCTGTTACTGCGGCAAGCGTGGCTGCATGGAGATGTGGGTCTCAGGAACCGGTGTGGCTCTGGACTACAAACAATCGACGGGCAAGCAAAAGACGACGCGTGAAATCATAGCGGACTTCGAAGCCGGGGATGCTCCAGCGGCTGCTGCTGTAGAACGCTTCGAAGACCGCCTCGCGCGCGGACTGGCAAATGTAATTAACATCCTCGACCCCGATGTGTTGGTGCTGGGCGGAGGCCTATCGAGGACGAAACATCTCTACGAAAGCATCCCAGGAAGGCTCTCCGCGTACGTCTTTGGCGGCGAGGTGGACACGCCTGTCCTGCAGGCAAAGTATGGGGATTCAAGCGGCGTTCGTGGAGCGGCATGGCTTTGGCCCTGAACGACACTGCCTTGGGTTTGCAAATTTTTCAGGGTCGCCATCCAATTGGCGGCTGTGCGATACTAGATTTGATCGAGCGTAAATGACGCTATTAGCCCTATCAGCGGGTTTAGCAGGTTCGACAACTAGTAAGGACGATCTAAGGTATTGCTCAACATAGACTTAGATCAATAAGCCGGGATGGCGGAACTGGCAGACGCAGCGGACTCAAAATCCGCCGAGGGCAACTCGTGGGGGTTCGATCCCCCCTCCCGGCACCAAGATTCTAGAAGACTTATAGAACAAGCGGCCACTCATTTCCGAGTGGCCGTTGTTGTTTGGTGGCAGTTGGTTTTCAACTTTTCGGCCCATTCATTTTCACGGAGGCGGTCACAGCGATGCGATCAATCGCCGACAAAAAAGGTGTTTGGGGTATAGGCGAGGACTAAGGGGGATCTTGCCGGACCGCAAGCTGTGCCGAGAGCGATTCTAAAAGATGTTTCGTATATAGCCCAGTCGCCACAAATTTTGCTCCGTCTCGGATCATCATCAGGAGTGCCTGTTTCCCCTCTTTATCGATAGAAGTGACCTCATTGAGATCGACTACGCAGGCCTGTGTAGGACAGCGTCGATTCGCTTTCCAATTTGTGATCAACTCTTCGATGGTTGATTCTGTCAGTCGGCCCTGAAGAACCCAACGTTGCTCGGATATGGTCTCGGTCACCGTGATTCGTAACATGTCGCTTGTTCCTTGCAATCCGATATGTTGATGTATCTTCTGGGGACAGAACCTACATTTCCCTCTCTTCTTTCCACCTCAGAGATCAAGCCTGATTATTTAGCGTGCTTGCAATCGACATGCCTAACCTGCGGCCATTTTTTCAATGGTAACTTTGGAAAAAGATCGCAGAATTTGATGAAATACATTGAGAGATGCTTATAGATTGGCAGCGTGCCAAACGGTTGGCACTGATCAGTTAGGATCTCTGCGGGCGGGTGATACCAAGTTTTTGCATCCGAAATTGGAGTGTTGGACGCTTTAATTCCAAGTTTCGCGGCTGCTCCGTTCGGACCGGCGAAGACCCAGTTGGTCTGCTCAAGGACCGACAGTATGTGTCTTCTTTCAATTTCTTCGAGAGTCGCGGCTCCGTTCGTATGGCCATTGGTGTCAGACGTCTTCGCTCTCAGGTCAGCCAATGACACTTTCAGTACGGGCCCTTTCGAGAGGATCACCGCCCGCTCAATCACATTTTGCAATTCACGAATATTCCCGGGCCATGGGTAATGGACGAGAGCACTCATGGTTTCGGCGGAGATCGTATCGATCTCCTTTGTCATATTGCGAGCAAAGTGCTGGGCGAAGTGTCTGACGAGGAACGGAATATCCTCTTTCCGATCTCTGAGCGGGGGAACGTAGAATGGGGAAAACGTTTAACCGGTAAAACAGATCGGAGCGAAATTTCTGTTCCTCCACCATCGTGCTCAAGTCTCGGTTCGTGGCCGCGATGAGTCGGGCATCTGTGTGAAGCGTTCGCGAACTGCCCAACCGTTCGAATTCTCGCTCCTGCAAAACACGCAGAAGCTTCGGCTGCAGGTCAACCGGAATCTCGCTGATTTCATCGAGAAAGATGGTTCCTTGAGATGCCAACTCGAAACGTCCGATTCGTTGCGCGATAGCTCCGGTAAACGCCCCTTTCTCGTGCCCAAACAATTCGCTCTCCAGCAATCCGGTAGGAATCGCGGCGCAGTTCAATTTGACGAAGGGAGTTTACGCCGACGACTGAGGTTATGAACAGCACGAGCGATGAGTTCCTTTCCGCTGCCGGTCTCTCCCTGGACGAGAACAGTTGAATTTGTCGGCGCAACCGCTTCCACCTGGCGCAGGACCTGGCGGAGCGACCGCGCTGTTACCGATGATCTCCTCAAAGTTAAGCTCGCTGCGGATCTCATCTTCAAGATAGAGGTTCTCTTGTTTGAGCTGATCGGAGAGCTCAGTAATCCGACGATAGGCAAATGCATTGTCGATGGCGATCGCCACCTGTCCCGCTATTTGTGACAGGAACTCGATATCTGACTGGTGAAAGCATTCTTCTCCAGTCTCACAAGCAAAGTACACCGAGGTTGTTATTGCATCGAATCAGCGGGAGCATGCAGATCGTCTCGACGCCGTCCCCGGAGATCGCCCAGCTGCCAGAATCAGAACCATTCAGCTCTTCGATGTCACCGACCCAAGGTTTTCCAGAACGAAAGACCTGGTCGGCGAGTGAACCGTCGAGCGATTTCGACATGTCCTGATGCGGAACTCCTTTACCGTTTGGAAAATCGATCGCATAGAGTTGTAGATGTCTGTTCGCGGCATCGGGCAAGATCAGTGCCACGCCGTCCAAGCGCATGGTCTTGCGAATACCGGGAGAGACAGATCGAAGAACCTCTCGCAGCTCAAGGTTGGACACGACGCTGTTGTTCAGATCGAGTATGAGCTGCAACTTGTCGCGTTCGCTCTCCAGCTGAGCTCGCACGGCCTCCGAATGGGCGAAGTTCAGACGGTCATCGATTGCCAATGCAACATAATCGGCGATCAGGGACAGGAAGTCGATTTCGCTCTTGGAGAAGGCTTCCTGGGATTCTCTCGCAAAACAAAGAGCTCCGAGCGGGCGCAGTGCGGTATTGAGTGGAAGCATACAAAGTGACCTGTTTCCGCGTTGACGGAAGAATCGACGACCTCAGGAAACTTGGTCTCTTGGTCGAGCGATGAAACGACGATGGACACGGTTCCTCAGACGAGCATCTGACAAAGTTCATCTTGCCATGATTCCCTCGGGGTCTCCGTCAATCGGAAGCCCCTCACCGTCAACTACATATCCTGAAAGTGGCTTTCCTTCGAAAGGATCAGGGCTGTAGTATTGAACGCGACAAGGCTGGACAGTTCTAGAGGCAAGGAGAGCATTAGTTGTTCAGGATCGGAATGTGCGTCCAAACTCCGTGCGAAGCGCAGAAGTTCCTTGATCTGTTCCGACCGCAAGCCGATGTCGGCCGAGGGAATGCGCTGGGAATGCGACCTCATATTAAGTTAAATAACGTCCGTCTCCCACGGATGACTTATAGATGCTGAAGTGACCTGTCAGGCTGCCAAAAGTTTGGCAGGCAGTCAATGGGCTGGCAGACGGGTGTGTGCTTTGAGCAGTCCCTCTATGACGAACCTGCCAATTTTTCTTTTTATATCAGTGATTTATAGCACCTGTGTGAAACTGCGCTCTGTGGCCAGCAAGTTGCAAGAGGGGTGAACTACCAGGATCGTCAAGTCGTCCTTTGAGAATCGCGGAAATCAATGTATTTCAATCTGTTCCAAGGGGGGCCGGATGCATCTGGAGCAACACACCGAACCACCGCCGAGTTTTCGGCTCGATGTCCCGTTGCACGATCTACTTACGAAATCCACAGCTGCTGCGCCGGGATTACAGCCCAGCGGGAAGCCGCAGACGTTTCCCGAACCCGTTTTTCCCCAATATCCCGAGCTGTTGGGGCCAATCGATGAGAATGACGGATGGGTCGCGCCTGAGAAACGCAAGTGGACGCCAGGACAGATCTACCACGCGATGCAGGGATGGCTCTTCCCTTACATTCGTTCCAGAGTCACAGCCGGCGACTTCCATCCGCTCATTGCGTACCTCTTCACGGAATTCAAGTGCAATCTCGACTGCCACTACTGTTGGGCCTTTGACAACAAAGTAAAGGGAATGAGCGAGGATACGGCGAAGCGATCGGTCGATTGGCTCCATGGCACAGGGTGCCGCGTGCTCGCTTATATGGGCGGCGAGCCATTGCTGCGGCCCGACTTTATTCACAGAATTACGTACTACGCTGCAAAGAAGAACTTCTGGATCTACCTGCCGACCAATGCGCGGCTACTGCGCACCGATGTGATCGACAAATTGGCGGATGCGGGGATCTCGACTTTCAACATTGCCGTCGATGCAGTCGATCTGAAGCCAGGTCTGCCCAAGGCACTGGTGCCGATTCGCAAGCAGTTCGACTACCTGATTCGCAAGCAGTACGGGTACGGCTATTCGGTCTTTCTCAACATCAATATCTGCCGCAATAATCTGGATGATGTGCGGGAGCTTACCGAGATAGCGCATGACAACGGCATCGCGACCGACTATCACATCAATGAGTCTCCATTGCTCGAGCAGGACGAGCACTTCAAACATGCGGACAACAACGTCACTTACATCACCAGGGACGACTGGCCAGCCGTGGAGGAAACGATCCAGTGGCTGACCGAGAAGCAGGACTCTGGATACAAGATGGTGAACTCAAACACCCGGCTCTGGCAGATGGTCGGCTTCATGAAGGGCAATCACTTTCCCTGGAACTGCCGCGCCGGCCAAAACTCGATGATTATTCGCGTCGATGGAACCTGGCGCCCTGCTTTCCCGATGTATACGGCGAGCTACGACTGGGGCGTGGTTGGCAATCACAAGTTCGAAACCAAGCAACTCGATAAGCAGAAAGAAACCTGCCAGACCCATTGTTTCTCCACGCTCAATCACATTCTGGGCTGGTGCTACAACGACCAGCGCGTTATCAAGTTCTTCTTCAAACAGCTCGCCCATGGCTTCCAGGGAATGAAGGGCCAGATGTAGCGCGCTCATTCCCCAATGGTCGAAGCGAAACCTCACACAGTCGAGCAAAGGAGACGCAGATGCCGGTAACCGAGGAGATCGTTCAGACAGACTTCGAAGTAGAAATCCAGGCTCGTATTGACGCCGAGCGGGCGCGCCTTCGCGCTGAAGCTGGACTGGCACGCATGCGCGAGTTCAAGAAACCGGTAGAGCGCACGTTCACGGCCGCTGAGCGCGACTACGTGACGATTCTCTTTGGCGGACTGACATGGAAGCACGAAGAGATGATCAAAGGCAGTCTTCCACGGCAGCGGCTACCGTTGCGAGAACATTCCGACTCCGGTGGTCGACGACTTTCAGGCCGGAAAGGAGTTCGGCAACAACGGCCAGTGCAATCCGACCTACTTCACCGTTGGCAATCTGGTTCGCTACCTCCAGAAGCTGGAGCAGCAGGGCCAGACGCGTCAGCAGATCATCGACAACTACGTCTTCTTCACTGCCGGCTCCTGCGGACCATGCCGCTTTGGCATGTATGAAGCGGAGTATCGCTTTGCGCTTCAAAATGCAGGATTCGACGGCTTCCGTGTCCTGTTATTCCAGCAGACCGATGGCATCAAGGCAGCCAGCGGCGAGCCGGGCCTGAAGTTTTCCGTCGACTTCGGCATGGGTATGCTCAACGCTCTCAATCTCGGAGATGTCATCAACGAACTCGTTTATCAGGTGCGCCCCTTCGAAGTGAACAAAGGTGAGACGGATCGCGTTATTCGGGAGTCGGTGAAGACATTGACCGACACGCTTCGCGACCGAGAAAGCGCTGGCACATCATGGACGTGGCGCCGTCCTGGGCGAAAGCCGTACCTGGAGAAACACAAAAAGCTTGAAGGAATCGGTCTGCACGCTCGGAAAGATCGGACACAACTTATATGGCAAAGAGTATATCGACGCGCTGCATGCCTGCCGCGACAGCATCAATGCAATTGAGGTCGATCGCTTACGCGTGAAGCCCGTCATCAAAATCACCGGCGAGTTTTGGGCTCAGACGACTGAGGGTGACGGCAATTTCAACATGTTTGCCTTTCTCGAAAAGGAAGGCTGCGCAGGTGCTGGTCGAACCGATCGCTACGTGGATCGCCTACATGATGTACGTTGCCAAGGAAGGTGCCAAGGCTCGAGCGGATGCTGAAGCTCCTTATCGCGATCCCAAGTGGTATGAGATCAAGAAACGCCTCGCCAATGACCTAAAGATACTCAAGAAGACCGGTGGCTCTGAGCGCCGGTAGCGTTATGTGGACCTATTTCTATCACCGCACCATCAAGCATATGGGCGATACCGCGCATCACCTGATCCCACAGAAAGAACTCTCGCGGCTGGCGCATCCCTTCTACCATCAACTCGCTCGCGGCGGAGAGGGTTACATGGAAGTAGGTAAGAATGTTTATTACACCGTGAATCACCTCTGTCACATGGTGTTGGCATTGAAACCGTTCGGTTGCATGCCGTCGACACAATCGGACGGTGTACAGTCGCGCGTCGTCAATAAGTTCAAGGACATGATCTTCCTGCCGATCGAGACCTCCGGCGAGGGCGAAGTGAACGCGCATAGCCGAGTACAAATGGCGCTTGCAGAGGCCAAGGCGAAGGCGCGTGCTGAATTCGATGGAGTGTTGCAACAAACTGGCAGATCTCTCGAGGAGTTGCGAGAGTATGTAGACGAGCATTCCCATCTCTAAACACGCGCTTTATAAGGTTCCGCATCGACAGGGCATCGCCGGAACTGCCGCTCAATTCGCTTGGCACGTAAGCGATCTGATCGAGAAAGATAGTGCGTATCGTCGCCGGACTAAAACAGCTATCCCGCTCCAGCGAGTTGCGTGAGGAGTCCAACATTTTTCCCTGCATCAAGGCTTCGTCATTGAGGAGATGTCAATGCAACAATTCTTGGTTGGTCTGGACGTAGGTTCCACGACCGTCAAAGCGATTGTGGTTGACGCAGCGACGGACAAGACCATCTGGCAGGACTACCAGCGTCATGAGACGCGTCAGCCAGAGAAGGTTCTTGAGTTCCTGCGCCGCATGGAAGAGGACACAGGAATTTCTCCAGGAAACACACGAATTTTCGTAACCGGTTCGGGCGGCGGAACTATTGCGGAGATGATTGGTGCGAAGTTTGTTCAGGAAGTGCATGCCGTCTCGCTTGCTGTCGAGAAGCTTCATCCAGAGGTGTACTCCGTTATCGAACTAGGTGGACAGGATGCGAAGATCATCGTCTTCAAAGACGATGAGGAGACAGGGCGCAAGAAAAAAATCCCTTCGATGAACGACAAGTGCGCTGGTGGCACTGGCGCTGTCATCGACAAAATTAACGCCAAGCTCAAGATTCCCGCTGCAGAGCTGGCGAATCAGGGATATCACAACATCAAGTTGCATAAGGTCGCAGGCAAGTGCGGTGTCTTTGCTGAGACTGACATCAATGGCCTGCAGAAGACTGGCACGCCGTCTGATGAGTTGATGGCCTCTCTCTTCGAAGCCATTGTGTTGCAGAACCTCAGCGTATTGACCCGTGGACACACTCTCCGACCCCATGTCCTCCTTCTGGGGGGGCCGAACGGATTTATCCGTGGCATGCGTGAGGCCTGGCAAACCAATATTCCACGCATGTGGAAAGAGCGCAAGGTTGAGATTCCGGAGGGCACGACTCCGGAGGAATTGATCAAGGTGCCCGAGAATGCGCAATACTTCGCGGCGCTGGGCTCAGTTGAATTTGGCAAAGAGGAAGAGCCTGCAATAGGCCGTTACCTCGGCACCGAAAAGCTTATCTACTACATCGACTACGGCCGTGCGGAAGAGAAAGCGACCTCTGGTGGCAAAGGTCTCGTTGCGGAAGACGCTGAACTTGTTGCATTCAAGTCGGCCTACGCGAAGAAGAAGTTTAGCGCTGCAGAGTTTTATCCAGGACAAGCCGTCTCTGGTTTTATTGGAATTGATGCAGGATCGACCTCGACCAAGGCGGTTGTACTCGACAAGGAAGGGACGATTCTGTGCAAGACCTACCAGCTTTCGAACGGTAATCCGATTCAGGATACGATCGAAGTGTTCGAGAAGCTTCGAGGGCAGATCGAGACGAAAGGTGCGATGCTCGAGGTGCTCGGTGTCGCCACTACCGGTTATGCCAAAGACATTCTCAAGGATGTTCTGAACGCGGATGTCGCACTGGTTGAGACAGTCGCGCACACGGAGTCGGCGTTGAAGTTCTACGACGACCCCCATGTCATCGTGGATGTAGGCGGACAGGACATCAAGCTCATCGTTTTGAAGGACGGTCGAGTCAAGGATTTCAAGCTGAATACGCAATGCTCTGCGGGCAATGGATACTTCCTGCAATCGACTGCTGAGGGCTTTGGTATGAAGGTCGAAGAGTTTGCTGATATCGCCTTCGCCGCCAAATCGATGCCGTCCTTCGGATATGGATGCGCCGTGTTCATGCAGTCCGACATCGTCAACTTCCAACGTCAGGGTTGGCGATCGGAGGAAATCCTCGCAGGACTCGCTGATGTGCTCCCGAAGAATGTCTTTCTGTATGTCGCGAGCATTCCGAATCTCGCTGCTCTTGGGACACGCTTTGTGCTTCAGGGTGGCACCCAGAACAATCTCGCCGTAGTCAAGGCAGAGGTGGACTTCATCAAATCCAGCTTCCGCGCAAACGGAAGGGAGCCAGAGATTATCGTCCACGAGCACTGCGGAGAGTCTGGCGCAATCGGCGCTGCACAAGAAGCCCTCCGACTCTGGCGTAATGGGCGGAAGACAACGTTTATCGGCCTTGAAGCCGTTGAGAATATTCGTTATCGCACGACACGCAGTGAAGATACACGCTGCTATTTCTGCAAGAACAATTGCCTGCGTACCTTCATCGACGTCGATGTAACCGGAAAGATTACGGAACACAATCACTCCCCTGCCGTCGCGGAAGACCGTGCCGCTACGGTTGAAGAAGTAGCCGAGGTCGTATCCAATCTGCCTTCCCTCGAACAGATCCAGGCGAACCTTCCTTCCGTCGAATCGCACGGTTCTTGTAGTAGTGGCGGAGGACACAGTTCTCCCTCTTTATTCAAAGCGAAGGTAGAGCCACTAGTCCAAATTCAATTGGCCCCCGGATCGAACAAAGTAGTCGAGCTGCCGAAACCAACAGACTTTCAGCCACGGAAGACCAAAGTCCCCTTGCGAGTAGGCGAACAACGGCTCATCATCGCCACTTGTGAAAAGGGTGCTGTGGAAGATCTCGACGAGATGAAGGGCATCAAAGCCGATATCGACAAAATCAAAGCCATCAACCCGAACTATGTCGATATCGCCGCACGCGATGTCTTTCGTCACCGCGAAGTAGAGATTGTCATCGACTCCATGCCATCTACCAAAGGATTGTTTCTTTCGAAAGCAACTAAAGAACGCGCTTTTCTCATGGCGCGGCGTGCGGAATTTCGCGTAGGAATTCCGCGTCTTTTGAACACGTACAGTTACGCTCCGTTCTTCAACGCGTATTTCGCCAGTCTTGGGCTAAAGTCTGAAAATATCGTCTACTCCGATTACACAACGCCCGAACTTTATCGCGCAGGTGCAAGCCGCGGAGCGATCGACCCTTGCTATCCCTCAAAGATTGGCATCGCGCACGTCTACAATCTGCTCGCCACCAAACACACAAAGAAGCCGCTCCATGCGATTTGGTTCCCGATGTATGACGTATTGCACACTCATCTCGTGAACCTGACTGGATCGAATGCATGTCCCACTGTAACGGCAACCCCAGAAACGGTTAAAGCTGCCTTCACCAAGGAGAGCGATATCTTCTCCGAAAACGGCATCCTGTACATGGATCCGATCCTGAATCTCCAGGATGATAGGATATGCGCGGATCAGATGTTCAAGGCCTGGAGTCCCGTATTAGGTCTCAGCCGGGAAGAGAATGAACGGGCTATCACCGTCGGGTTTAAGTCTTTGCAGCGAGTGTGAAGCCGAGATCCGCCGGCAGGCGCGTGAGACGCTCGACCAACTCGAGCGCGAAGACCGCATCGGCATTGTGATGCTGGGTCGGGTCTATCATCACGACCCAGGTCTCAACCACGAGATCATGGAAGAGTTTCAGAAGCTAGGGTATCCAGTCTTTTCACAAAGCACCTTGCCATTAGACGAAGACTTGCTCGACCGCCTCTTTGGCGAAGAGGTTCGCGCCGGACTGATCACCCATCCGCTGGACATCAGCGATGTCTGGAAGAATCGTTACTCCACCAGCACCAACCATAAGGTGTGGGCTGCGAAGTTTACGGCGCGCCATCCCAATTTGGTTGCTCTCGAGGTCTCCAGCTTCAAGTGCGGCCATGATGCTCCCATCTACGGAGTCATCGAAGGCATCATCGAGCAATCGGGCACACCTTATTTCTCGTTCAAGGATCTTGACGAAAACAAACCCTCTGGCTCAATCCGTATTCGTGTCGAAACAATCGACTATTTCCTTCGCCGTTATCGCGAGGACATCGTCAAACGACGGAGCATTGAGAGCGATATCGAATCGCAATTGGCAGCACTCGAACAATCGCTTCGCAGCAGTCAACCGCGAGCTGAGATGGCAATGGCAGGGGATTAAGACGGAGATAGCTCTCCGTGTAGCCTCAAGGACAAAAAGTGCATCGCAGTTTGCGGAGTCTCAACTAATTCATGGTTGCATCGTGGAGTTCAATCAATCGGTTCGTCCTCTCCAACCTTGCTCGTCGGCCCATTCGCACAATCCTAAGCGTTCTGGCTATCGCGGTTGAAGTGACGATGATCCTTACCCTTGTCGGCGTCAGCTATGGCACGCTCGACGGGACAGCTCGTCGAGCTCGCGGTGTCGGAGCGGATATTCTGATTCGCCCACCTGGATCATCCATAATATCGCTCAGTACTGCTCCAATGAGCGACAAGCTGGTTCCGTTGCTCGGTAGCCAGCCCGGCGTTGCGATGGCTATAGGAACAGTCGTCCAGCCTCTCCAAGGTCTCGACACTGTCACCGGTCTCGACCTCGCTCAGTTTTCGAAGATGAGTGGAGGTTTTCACTTTTTGGAAGGCGGTCCCTTTCAAAAGGACGACGACATTCTTATCGATGAATTTTATGCACGCGAAAAAAATCTGCACGCGGGCGATACGCTCAATCTGATCGCTCACGATTGGCATGTGGCGGGAGTGTTTGAGTCAGGCAAGCTTGCCCGAATCTGCGTCAGGCTACCAGTTCTGCAGCAGATAACAGGAAATCCAAACCATCTGAGCCAGATCTATCTCAAGGCTGACAATCCTGCTCATGTAAAGGATATAGTCAACCAACTCCGCAAGACGCTACCTGGATATCCGGTTTATACGATGGAAGAATTTACGTCGCTGCTGACTATCAGCAGCGTCGGTCTGCTGCGCAATTTTATCGGCGTCGTGATTGCAATCGCAGTTATCGTGGGATTTATCGTCGTCTCGATGGCAATGTATACCGCTGTTCTTGAGCGCACTCGTGAGATCGGTATTCTGAGGTCACTAGGCGCATCTTCATCTTTCATCTTTAGCGTTCTTTTGAAAGAGACACTTCTCTTGGCTCTTGTCGGCACCGGGATAGGCATCGTGTTTACTTATCTCGCTCAATGGTCTATCGAGCACATCGGGCACTCCGGTCTAACGCAGGAGACCGTCTACGCTTGGTGGCCAGTAGCGGGTGCGATTGCCATTACGGGTGCGGTGCTTGGTACGCTTGCTCCGGCATTTAAGGCCATACGCGAAGAGGTAATCCAGGCGCTTTCGTATGAATAAGAATCACGTGACGTAGCCTACTGCGATTCTGCCCAGTCCCTCGCAATATGCAGCAACCTGCGACTCGAAAAAGAGAACCATGGACCACGGCGAATGGGCGACACTAAGTATTCTACTGACGGAGACGTCTTCTATAGGCGGCGACTTTGTGACGATTTCCGCATATTTGCGTGCTGCACCATCTGCGATGGTGCGATTTGGTCTGGTCGGAGAACCACAAAACACAGGACTCATCTTCGCAGCGTTTCACGAGCTCGAAATTGGCAGTTGCGAGTAACTCGGCGGCAGCTTCCGCGACCGGAGCCAAAATCGATTCGGATGTATTTTGTCGTCGCACGATGTTGATCCTCAACGATTGAGATTTGCTCCACACAACTTGGGAGTAACTCTGGCTCGCCTCTAGATAGCTGTTGAGGACCGAAGGATCCCCCCGTCGCCCTGCCTTTCGCTTTTCAACAAGAGAGCGAATATTCTCCCGCAGCTTTCGCGCGGAATGTAAAAGAGAAAATCGCTCTAATTCGGTGTCGTTGGCCGAGACGGGAAATCCTGCTTGTTTTAGCCAAGCAATCACGTCGCGGTCACTCTGTAGAAAATCCACGAGTTTATGATTCACTCGCACGCGAGTGTTCAGGAAATCCAAGGCAGGATTGCCTGCTAAAAACAGTACGCGAGAGTTCTGTAACGCTTGCGGGCTCAAGGTGTTTGCTCTGAAATGACCTTCCCGTGAACTGTAACCTGTAAAACCTCCATTGACAAGTGCCATCTCATGTGATGAAAATCAGATAGCTCTGAACGGGACTGCTTCCCAGTAGCGTATGAAGGCAGGAGGCGTTGCAGCAATCGTCGAGTCAAAGACCCGTTACCACAATGGAAGGGCCTAATCGGGGAGAAGGTGACTCGCCGGAAGCCAGTTAGATGGTCAAAAAACTCCCTTTCATAAATCCACAAGTAATTTTCAATTGGGCGGGCTCTATTGCGACGTGGCGCCAACGGAAGAAAAGTCTATGGAGAAAACAGCACAATCTTTCGCAGATCACATATCGAGCAGTGAAGGAGCGCAGAACGATTCGGGTCTGTTTTCCAGCGGAGCTGTGGTCAACATTCTAAGGTTGATTCTTGCCGGATCTCCATTGCCTGAGGTGCTAGCGATCATTGCTCAATTGGTCGAATCTCGCGGCGACGGCACACTATGCACGTTCTGGCTTCCGGAGGATGACGGAAAGCAGATTTATTGCGCTGCGGCGCCAGGTATTCCCGGATTCGGCGAGCAGGTGGGATCAATGCTTATTGGCCCCAAAGGCGGATCCTGCGGCACAGCCCTTTATAGGCGGGAGCCTGTATATGCGACCGATATCCTCAATGACCCAATCTGGGATGATTACCGCCATCTG
Source organism: uncultured Acidobacteriaceae bacterium (assembly GCA_963831665.1). GTDB lineage: Bacteria > Acidobacteriota > Terriglobia > Terriglobales > Acidobacteriaceae > Edaphobacter. Next base: position 946,452 of record CAWHRG010000002.1, read on the forward strand.
CTACTGCCCTTTGGAATTCGTGCAGTGTGGTCATTGCCTTTGTTTATGAGCGACGGTCAAGTCCTCGGAACTTTCGCCATTCATTATCGTGAAGTGCGTAGCCCTGACCCTGCCGATCTGCAAATGATCGAGAACGCCAGTCATATCGCCGGAATTGCGATTGAACGCCACCTGAATGAAGAAGCGTTGCGCCGTGAACGTGATCGGCTGCGATTGCTTCTGGAAATCACAAGCAGCGTGACATCCAGGTTGGACCTCCGGCAAGTGGTTGAGACGCTTTCGACGAAGCTATTCAGGATAATGCAATGTGACGTGTCCGCCTTGTTGCTACCCGACTCCGAGAGCGGCGAGTTACGCGTCACTATATTGCACAATCCAGACGCGAGAGGACCCTTCCGCGAGGGATCGTTGGTGCCAATGAATAGTTCGATCTCGGGTCAGGTATTGCGGAAGGGCAAGACCGTCCGGATCGATAGTTTCGAACAGGTCCGGGAGGATCCTGAAATATATGGGAATCCTGACGGCCAAGTTCTTTATGAGCGCGTGATCGAGGAAGGCCTCAGCGTGGGGTGTTATCTTCCGCTCGTAGGCCATGATCGCGTGGTTGGCGTTCTGATGCTCTCTAGGCGTTCGGACAATGCTTTTGAGAAAGACGACGTCATCTTGCTTGAGCAGGTGGCCTGTCAGATAGCGATTGCAGTTGAGAACACGTTGGAATACGAAAAGGCGACAAAAGATCGTGACAAAGAGACGAAACAAAGAATTTATCTCGAAGAGGAAATTCGCGCTGAGTTTGGGGACATCGTCGGTGATAGTCCCGCGCTAAAGACTGCGCTCGATCTGGTTTCCACAGTGGCACCTACAGATTCGAGCACACTGATTCTGGGCGAGACAGGAACCGGCAAGGAACTGATCGCACGCGCAATCCACAATCTGAGCAGCCGCCGGGAGCGGCCCTTTGTCAAATTAAACTGTGCGGCGATCCCGCTTGGGCTTCTCGAAAGCGAATTGTTTGGGCACGAAAGAGGAGCGTTCACCGGAGCAGTCGCCCAAAAAACAGGGCGTTTTGAGCTCGCGAACAAGGGAACACTCTTTCTTGACGAGGTCGGTGACATTCCTCTGGAACTTCAGGCTAAGCTGTTACGGGTACTGCAGGAGCAGGAGTTCGAGCGACTCGGCAGCAATTACACGCATAAGGTCGATTTCCGTGTGATCGCAGCCACACATCGTGATCTGACTGCGATGGTAAAGCAGACTACGTTTCGCGAGGATCTCTATTATCGGTTGAAAGTATTCCCGATTCATGTTCCAGCCTTACGGCAGCGGACGGAGGATATTCCGAAACTGGTTCGTCATTTCCTGAAATTCTACTCGAAGCGAATGGACAGACGGATCGATCAAATCCCTTCAGAGACAATGGACGCATTGGTGCGGTATCGCTGGCCTGGAAACGTTCGGGAGTTGCAAAATTTTATCGAACGGGCGGTGATTCTTTCTCCGCACACAGTGTTACGCGCCCCAATTGCGGAATTGGAGCCGTTCAGCGCTCCTAAAGGATCGAACGCGCCATTGACTGGTCTTGAGGAGGTCGAACGAGATCATATCCTCCGAGCGCTTGATGCGAGCAATTGGGTCGTCGGCGGCCAGAGCGGTGCTGCAGAGCGTTTGGGGCTGAAGCGGACGTCGCTGGTTTACAAAATGCAGAAGCTCGGGATCAGCCGTCCCGTGTCCTTTTCAAAGGGTGTCGAAGGTCGTTTGCGGTCTGAGTGATTTCGCCTAGACTGCATGCCGCGCCAGCCCTGCGACGGGAGCCTGTCAGTGGCGGTCATCAGTCACGATTCCGTCAGTGACGGCCGAGCTTTGCGTCTAACACCTGCGGCAATAGCTCGTTGCAAATAAATTACTTAGACTGCCTCGTCGTTGATCTGGAAAAATCTCTGCTTTTGGCACATCGTTTGCCAAGCACGGTGACGCTGACTTCGGAGCGTACTGTCGTGTTGCGACCGAACGCTACGTCTGCCAACTCAGATGCGGCAGAGGCTCAGCCAATGAATTGACCCATGTCCACGCTCGAGTCGAAATACAAAGCTGTGCGGTCGATGACGCGTTCCATCGTCGCTACTTTGTCTGCCGAAGATCAGATGGTCCAGTCGTGCTCAGAAGCCAGTCCGGTCAAATGGCATCAGGCACATACCACCTGGTTCTTTGAAACTTTCGTATTGAGACCATATCTGGCCGACTATAGGCCCTTTCGTGAAGAGTTTCATCGCCTTTTCAACAGCTATTACATCTCTCTCGGCGAAGAGATTCCCGACAAGAAGTTATGTGCATCATTTTCACGACCAACACTCGATGAGATTCTGGCCTTCCGCGCGCACGTTGATCAGGAAATGGAGAGATTGTTTGCAGGCTCCGTCGACGACGAAGCGTCACGGCGCATCATGCTGGGCCTAAACCACGAACAGCAACACCAGGAGCTGGTACTGACTGACATCAAGCATGCATTCTTCTTAAACCCGCTACAACCGTCATATGGAAATACAACTCTACCGAAAGAGTATCGCCAGCCAATTCCTCAACTCAAATGGCTCAACTTTGAGGGTGGGCTCACAGAGATCGGTTATCCATTGAACGCTCAAGAGCCTCTCGATTTCTGCTTTGACAACGAGACCCCGCGCCACAAGGTTTATCTGGAGTCGTTCCAGATTGCCAGCCGCAAGGTCACCTGCCGTGAGTATTTGGAATTTTTGTTTGATGACGCTTATACGCGTCCCGAATTCTGGCTCTCTGACGGATGGAAATCGGTAAGGCAAACAGGTTGGGAAGCACCGCTCTATTGGGAACGGGACCCTGGCGATAAGACGGGTTGGCGGGTCTTTACGTTAAAGGGGTGGCACGGCCTCTCTGAACTGCTTGAGACACCCGTGTGCCACATTAGTTTCTTCGAGGCAGACGCCTTTGCACGGTGGCGCGGCTGTCGTCTTCCGACAGAGGCGGAATGGGAAACTGTCGCGAGCAAGGCACGCCGGTACGGGAATCTGCTTAATACCGGAAGACTGCATCCTGCGACCGTGAATGGCGTTGGTGTTGAGCAATTGTTTGGAGACTGCTGGGAATGGACTGCCAGCCCCTACATAGGTTATCCGGGATACAAACCTCTTCCCTGTACATTGGGCGAATACAACGGCAAATTTATGTCAAGCCAGATGATCTTGCGGGGAGGGTCGTGCGTCACGCCTGCGGATCACGTGCGCGCGACATATCGGAATTTCTTTCATCCGGCGACGCGCTGGCAGTTCACTGGAATACGTTTGGCAATTTGAAAGGTCTTCGTTCGCATAAGGGAATGAGCGAATCGAATCGGGCAAATTTTCGCCAGGAATAGATAGAATTTTCACACTATCTGAAATTGTCAACGCTCACGCTATATGGAGCAGAATCAGCAGATCGGAAAGATCGTCGTTACAGTGTAAGTCGTACTGATTCTGCTCGTACTGACCGGCCTAGCAGCTGTTGATATAGATCAGTGGAGGAATAATGAACCCGCTACGAAGTGTGTTGGTAAAGGCGCAAAGCAATGGGGTGGCCGTCGGTCATCTCAACATCTCCGATTGGATTTTGTTGAAAGCCGTGTTCGCCTCTGCTGAGGAATTGCAGGTTCCGGTATTCAACCAAGTGCGAAGGGGAATCAATGGCTCAGTGAGGGTTACACCGAAACACAGCTGACTCAGACGCACAACGCGACAAGCCAATTTGCCCATTGACTTCCTTGTCACGACCGGATCCCGTCAGTGTTGGTTGTCCGTCACGAATTCGTCAGCAGGAGCATGATCTTTTGCCGCACACACGAAGATATCTTACTGTGCCCACATGGCTTAGTTTTCAAGCCGACCCGGATCGAGATTGGCATTTCGGTTGCAACTGCTTAACAGTGCATTTGTGGCGCCACGATATGTGCGATGTGCCACTAGCGCGAGAGAACTGTCATGAACCGAAATCTTCTAACATGTAACCAGATCAGCACGAACGAGGAGGAGTTGTCATGAGCCCTGTTCTTTCCCAGTTCACCGTACCAGTGACGTCCGTTCATAAGATAGAAGCAGATGGAGTCAAAGTCTTCTACCGTGCAGCCGGCGACGTAGCCGCCCCTGTGTTGCTCTTGCTCCATGGATTCCCAACGTCATCCTTCATGTTCCGCGACCTCATTCCCCGCCTTGCGGATTGTTACAGGGTGATCGCGCCGGACTTGCCTGGTTTTGGATTTACGGAAGTACCCGAAAAGCGAAACTACAGATATTCATTTGACGCGCTGGCCAGCACATTGCAGGCCTTTACTGACGCACTCAGCCTCAACCGTTACGCGATCTACGTCTTCGACTATGGAGCCCCCACGGGCTTCCGCCTGGCAATGAACAACCCGGAGCGAGTTACAGCGATCATTTCGCAGAACGGCAATGCCTACGAAGAGGGACTCAGCGATGCGTGGGGACCGATCAGGACTTATTGGTCTGCGCCCACAGCAGAGAACAGGGAAGTGATCCGGCGAAACATCTTGACTCCGGAAGGAACTCAATGGCAGTACACGCACGGTGTTGCGAATCCTGATAGCGTGGCCCCTGAGTCTTACACGTTGGATACTGCATTGCTGGAACGTTCGGGAAACAAAGAGATTCAGCTTGATCTGTTCCTCGATTACGCATCGAACGTGAAGCTTTATCCCAGGTTTCAGGAGTATTTTCGGATGTCGAAACCGCCTTTGCTGGCGATCTGGGGCAAGAACGATCCATTCTTCATCCCCGCCGGAGCGGAGGCATATCGAAACGACCTGCCGAACGCACGTGTCCAGTTCCTGGATACGGGACATTTTGCAACCGAGACGCACTCGGTGGAAATCGCCTCTGCGATCAAAGAATTCTTAGGGGCGAACGGCATATCTAGACGGGAAGGTAGCGGCGTATCACGATGAGCTCCTATCTTCAAAACGCGACGGTCGTTTTGGTTCACGGAGCATGGGCTGACGGATCCTGCTGGCAAAATATCGTTCTGCCTCTGAGGCAACAGGGGTTTAAGGTAACGTGTGCCCCGCTTCCGCTTACATCGCTCACGGATGACATCGCCGCTCTCCAACGCGCGATCGAGAGAACGACTGGGCCTGTAGTACTCGCCGGACACGCATATGGCGGTGCGGTGATCGCAGCACCGGATGACGATCGAGTAAAGTCGCTCGTGTACGTGGCGGCGTTAGCGCCCGATGAGGAGGAAACGGTCGCGGATGTGTTTTATCGCGCTGATCCGCATCCGGATGCTCCGCGCCTCGCACCCGATGAGCACGGTTTTATCTGGATGCCGGAAGAAGGTTTCTGCCACGCGGTAGCTCACAATGCTTCGCAAGATCAAACAACGATCATGTCTGCGGTGCAGCGGCCGATCGCCCTGAAATGCATTCAAGAGAAAGTCCCCAAGCCAGCATGGAAAACCAAACCATCGTGGTTTCTCCTCGCGGAAGAGGACCGCATGATTAGTCCGGAGACACAGCGTTTCATGGCCAATCGTATGGGCGCGAACGTTCGGTCCCATCAAGTAGACCACTCTCCAATGTTCACGGCACCAGAGCTCGTGGCTGGGGTAATTTTTGACGCTGCGCGTCAAACGCTCCAGTGATAAAGCGCGATTGAAGAGGAGCTGCATGGAGGCGATTCGCATACTCGGGTTCGCGGCGTTTGGCGTGGGTGCAGGTGAGATTATGGCATGTGTGCATCTTTACAAGGATGCATCCCATCGCGAATAGGATCATTAAACAGACAACAGTGAACATCTCTTTCGAATAGACAAGCCGAGGAGCCTATGTCGAAACTCCTGTCCGTCAATGTCGGTCTTCCACGCGAAATTGAATGGCAGGGTAAGCTTGTCCGTACCGCGATCTGGAAGCACTCCGCCCCCCATCGTGTTGTTGCTCGGCGACTGAATCTCGACGGCGATGGCCAAGCGGATCTCAAAGGCCATGGAGGCGAACAACGTGCCGTTATGGTGTATCAGCTCGAAGCCTATCGGTATTGGGAGCGCCAGCTCGGCCGGAATGACTTTGAGTACGGGCAGTTTGGAGAGAACTTTACTGTCGACGGTCTTTCGGACGATGAAGTCTGCATTGGCGATAGGTACAGAATCGGCGGCGCAGTCTTTGAAGTGACACAACCTCGTGTCACATGCTATCGGGTCGGGATTCGAATGAATAATCCTGAGTTGCCGGCGCTGCTCGTATCGCATCGGAGGCCTGGGTTCTATTGCCGCGTGATCGAAGAGGGAGAAGTTGGCGTCGACGACGAAATTCTTAAGATCGCTGATGGGCCAGGAAGGATCACGATCGCCGAAATAGATTCTTTGCTGTACCTGCCGAACCACAATCCTGAACGGATCGCGATCGCAGCGCGTATTCCTGCGCTGAGTCCAGGATGGAAAGCCTCCCTGGAGGAGTTGCTCAAGGCGGATGAAAGGGGAGAGCACAACGGAAACGCAGGGCTCACAGGGTCTATTTCATCTCCACCTGCATGGATCGGTTTCCAGACATTGAGAGTCGAGGAAGTACATCGGGAAACAAGCGAGGTGACTTCACTCGTGTTGGAGTCTGTGGATAGGTCTCCGCTTCCGCCTGCGCTTCCTGGCCAATACATAGTGCTGCGGCTTTTGCCGGATAAGAGTTCTAGACCCATCGTGCGCAGCTATTCCATTTCAGGTGCTGCTGGTTCTGGCACTTATCGCATCAGTGTGAAGCGTGGGACTGGTCCGGGTAGCCAGTATCTTGTGGATGCTTCGAAAATCGGCGACGTGTTCGAGAGCAGCGCCCCACGCGGCAACTTCGTCTTGCGAGCTGGCACGGGGCCGGTCGTTTTGTTGAGCGCTGGAATTGGTGTTACGCCAGTTCATTCGATGCTGCACGCTCTTGCCTCTGCGAGTGTCGAATCTCCTCGAGAAGTTTGGTGGATTCACGCTGCACGCTGCGCCAAGCAGCATGTCTTTGCCGAAGAAGCCCGGCAACTCCTTGACGAGATCCCCGGAAGTCGTTCGGTAATAGCCTATAGCCGGCCAGATCCGACGGACCGGCTCGGCACAGACTTTGACATCCAAGGACACCTGGACCTGGTAGGCATACGAAGACTTAGCCTTCCGGCGAATGCTGACTTCTACGTCTGCGGCCCCACGGGATTTCTCGAAGATATGACTCGTTGCTTGATTTCTCTGGGCATTCGGCGGGATGCGGTGCATCAGGAAGTTTTCGGGCCGGGGGAGACGAATACAGAGTCCAAGCCCCCGCATCCTCCAGCTGGCTCCCTGGGAAATGGACCATTTGTGTCGTTCACTCGTAGTGGTTTGGTTGTGCCATGGGACAACAAGTTCAAGAGCCTGCTGGAATTCGCTGAGGCATGCGACGTTCCTGTGAAATGGTCCTGTCGCACAGGAGTTTGCCATCTGTGCGAATGCGGCCTCTTGGAAGGCAAACTTCGCTACGTACCAGAGCCGTTAGAGTCGCCTGCCAGAGGCAATGCGCTTATCTGTTGTTCGACGCCGGATTCAGGAGTTGAGTTAGACCTTTAGTCGATCGTACCTATGAAGGCCATGAGGGTTCAGCACTCCATTGCTCGCACGTGCCCATTCAAAATGCAGCCTCGTTTCTCAAACACTACTCTGCCCGCCTCTGCTACCCCAGCTGAGGCCATAACAATTCATTGGAGAGAGTATCTGATGGAGGCCGCCGAACTGTGCGTGCTCATGTTCTCCATCTGCCTCTCGGGAACAGTTATTTACAACAACGCATCTCCTCTGTCGGCATTTCCGTATTCCAGTAAATCCTTCCTGATGGGGATCGTTGTAGCTGGTGTTACGTTCCTCATCATTCGTTCTCCATTTGGTCGTCGGACTGGCGCCCACTTCAATCCTGCCCTTACCCTCACCTATTTCTTTCTCGACCGCATTCACCCTTGGGACGCGATCTTTTACATTCTGTCCCAATTCATCGGTGCCGTAACCGGGGTATTCATCGCACATGAAATTCTGGGGGGCCGTTTAGCGGCACCACCAGTCCGTTACGTTATAACCGTCCCCGGCAGCTATGGAAACGCTGTTGCATTCCTTGCAGAATTTCTTCTGTCCGGAGCACTCATGGGAGTCATATTGTTCACAACAAACCGAGTGCGTCTTATCAATGCGACTCCGTTCTTTGTAGCCCTGCTAACGGTCTTCTACTATGGTTTCTGCTCATCACTGTCCGGCTTCAGCGTAAACCCGGCGCGCTCATTCTCTTCCGCTTTCTTTGCGTCAGTTTGGGAGGGGATCTGGATTTACTTCCTTGGACCTGGTTTTGGCATGCTCACAGCCGCTCTCGTTTATGTCCGAATCAAAGGAAAACATCATATCTACTGTGCGAAAGTCTTCCACGATATGAAATCGCCCTGCCCATTTCGCTGCGAGTTCATGCGTCTGATCGGTCAAGATGCTATCGATGACCAATCGCTGTGAACGAGTGGGTTGTTGACTACAAGCCAACTGTCGTTACTGATTCGTGGACAGTGGCGCGGAGACGCCACTAACGTGTATCAGGTTCAGACTTCGGAGTAATGCATTTGTTTGAGATCGGCTATTAGTCCAGGCCCGGTCGGGTGCCATCCAAGCCGTTCCTGGGTCTGCGCGCTTGAAGCTGGAACATCACGACCAGCAAACATCCCAAGCCATCCAAAGTGAACTGCCGCCTCCTCTGGAGATATGGCGACTACCGGCACCTTCAAGCCTTCAGCGATGACTTCAGCAATGTCCCTGAGAGGCACTCCCTCTTCAGCCACCGCATGATATCGCACGCCTGCTTCCCCCTTCTCCAGCGCCAACTTGTAGAGACGGGCAGTGTCGAGCACATGCACCGCTGGCCAACGATTGAGTCCATCGCCAACATACGCGGACACGCCCTTCTCGCGAGCCATCGCGATTGCATATGTCACGAGCCCTTGCTTTCTCGTGTTGTGAACCTGGGGAAGACGCACTACTGACACTCGCACACCCCTCGCCGCCACCGAATCAGCCGCTTCCTCCGAAGCCGCACGCGGAACCGCGGCAGAACTAGCTGCTGCATCCTCTTCCATTGCAGTCCGACCGGGTGTATTGTTCGCCATCCCTGTGCCGGAGGTGATGATCAATGGTCGGTCGGAACCGGCCAGCACCGAACCCAGAGCCTCGATGACGCGGCTGTCGGCCTCACAGTTGGCCATGTACTTCGAAAAGTCGTGGTTGAAGGCGGTGTGTATCACCGCGTCCGTCATTGCAGCTCCGCTGCGCAGGCTTTCCAGGTCTTCGAGATTCCCCCGATGAACCTGAGCGCCAGCGGCGAGGAGTGACTTTGCACCCTCGTCAGAGCGGGCGAGGCCGAGAACCTGATGGCCTGCGTTGATGAGTTCCGGAACGATGGCGGAACCGATGAATCCGGTAGCACCAGTTAGAAAAACACGCATTTTGTAACCTCCTTTGGCCCCAACTCAAGGCTGAATTCGCGGCCTGGTTATGAGATTGGCAATCCATACGATACGATCTACGCTAGAAGTCCGTAATTTTGGCTCGATCGTCCGGGGAAGATTCATGGACCCACTCTCACAAGTCCTTTCGCTGCTGAAACCCCGCGGGTATAAGTGCGGGGGCCTTGACGTGGGTGGCGAACTATCGATTCAGTTCCCAAGGCACGAGGGCATCAAATGCTATGCGGTAGTTTCTGGCCAGGTCTGGCTATCAGTCGAGCAGGTTCCGAATCCGGTGAGCTTGGAGAGCGGGGACTGCTTCCTGCTGCCAGGCGGTCGGCCTTTCCGCCTTGCAAGCAACCTCGCCGCGCCGCCTATCGATGCCATGTCGCTCTTTGCCAACAAGAAAAATGGCGGCATCGGCAAATTGAACGGAGGCGGGGATTGTTTGATTGTCGGCGGCCACTTCACCTTTTCCGGCCATCATGCCGACTTCCTGCTGAGCGCGCTGCCGCCCATTGTGCATCTCCGTAAAGAGTCGGACAAAGCCGCGCTGCGCTGGTCTTTGGAGCGAATGATGCAGGAGTTGCGGGAGCCTCAGCCCGGCAGCTTTCTAGTGACAGAACACCTCGCGCACATGATGTTGGTGCAAGCCCTCCGGCTGTACCTGTCCGAAGGATCGAGAGGTGGCTCAGGCTGGCTCTTCGCACTGGCCGATCCACAGATGAGTACGGTGATCAGTTCGATGCATGATGACCCGGCGCACCGCTGGACTGTAGAGGAACTGGCGCAACGGGCCGGCATGTCACGATCGAGCTTTGCGGCCAGATTCAAAGAAACCGTCGGGGACTCACCCATGGAATACCTCACGCGCTGGCGAATGCTGTTGGCTGAAGAGAAGCTGGCAAACTCGGGTGATTCCATCTCCGGAATCGCTCGGTCGCTTGGCTATGAGTCACCAAGCGCTTTTACCAAGGCCTTCAAGAAAGTTATTGGGCGGTCGCCGCGACGTAGCTCCCGTGATCGTATGACCGCTAAGCCTGGTCTTATGTATGAAGAGCGCACAATCGAGACCGCCCTCGAAACACCGGCAGATACGTTGCTCACGTGACCTGGCGTAGGCTCGGATATTTTCCGCGAGTCCAGAACGAATCAGTTAGTTTCAACAAGCCAACTTGCAAGTAGCAATAGCGTCATCGCTCAATTCGTCTATCCCACATTGATTTGCGATACGATCGGCCTCATATATCCAGTAAACTGTTCGCACAAATAGATGTCCATCGTCATCCTCATTCCGGGCATACTATGCATCTTTGCCTTGTTGCGTGGGAACACACAAAAAGTCTTTTTGAACTTCTTCATCCCTGTTATCGCGCTGCTCCCCCTTGGCTACCTGCTGAAATTACCTCATATCCCTCCCCTTGATTTCTTGACCGTCGTGACCCTTCCGTTAGGAATAGCAATGCTTTTTTCGGATGTCTCTCGGTGGAAGATAACGCGAACAGATCTTTGGATGGCGGTCTTCATTTTCAGTGCGTCATATAGGGATTATGTAACGGCACTCCCAATCGATTCTGCATATGTCTTCTTCTCGAATCTAATGTTGGCGATGGTCCCTTACATGGCGGGCAAGTTACTTATTGAGCAGCCAGGGGTACGGATAGAAGCGATTAAGCGATTTGTTTCGCTGCTTGCGGTCGTATCTGTCTTGTCCGTGGCCGAATTTTTGAAGAAGGCAAATCTCTTCAAAATCTTCTGGAGCAGGTTCTTTCCAGATCAATGGTGGGTATTGCATATACAGATTCGCAATGGATTTGGGCGAGTCGGGGCTGTGTATGGCGGAGCCGAACACGCAGGCATGGTGCTAGCTATGGGAGTTGCCCTTGCAATGTGGCTTCGAAATCAAAACTATAAAATGCCGGGCGGTAGAACGATACCAGTGATTTCGCCGCTAAAGATGAAACTCATTCTTCTGGCATTAGTAGGAGCCCTGTATATGACTCTGTCCAGGGGGCCGTGGATTGGAGCGGCCGTTGCCCTGTGCGTCGCATCCATTGGCAAAGCCAAGAAGCCGCTCCGCAGAGCGATTATTGTGTTTGGACTAATCCTTGCGATCGGGATTCCAGCCTACGAGGCTGGCAAAGACTATGTCAGTGGCCCTCGAACCGATTATGGCAGCGAACGAGAGACTGCTCAGTATCGGGCTCAACTTATCGATAATTACATTCCAATTGCAAAATTGGGAGGCCCTTGGGGATGGGGATATGGATTCCCGATAATCTCAGGTCAAACTTCTATCGATAACCAATACTTGTTCATCTGGATAATACAGGGATACATAGGTCTATTCGCGTTCTGTGCGCTTTTAGTCGAATCAATGATTTCCTTTATGTGGTTAGGAATAAAAGCGAAGTCAATACCGGACCGTTACTTTATCTTTACTCTCCTTGGCATCATCCTCGGCCAGGGGCTTACGATCGCTACCGTTTACTTAGATGCCCAACCCCGTGTCCTGTTTTTTCTGCTGGTTGGTTGGTCCCAGGCAATCCGTCTCTCCAACCCGAAGAGCCTGGAGGAACCGCGGGTAACGTCTCACCATCAGGCGGGGGAGTCCGCTCTCATTCGCGTGTATACCTGAACGAAATTGAAACGCGCTTAATTGTCTACACACCATTCGTAGAGGTGGCGCATAGCCGTTTGTATTCAGCATGTTGGGAAAGTGATTCGAGGTAGTTTGGTTATCCGGTCGAGGTGGCTAATGTGGCATCATGCAACTACAGCAAATTCAGAGAGTGACCTATTGAGGCATTTTGATATCATCAACAACAATCAGATCTAAGCGACGATGTGCGGCTCCTGGAACGCTTATCCCCATTTAGTGGGTAAGGAACAGGTTAGGAGACGATTATGATTGTGATTCCTTTTGATACCGTTGGCAGGCGAGTACAAGGAGTTTCATGAATTCGGTCATCATCAAACCGTCGTTGGAGTCTTCACCTCCGCCGTCGTTCAACTCGGCCTCGTCCTCGCCGTCGTTAAGTGACCTCAAGCGAGAACTCATTCGTAGTTTTCGAATGCATCGGACGCTGGCTCTTTCTGTCGGCATTACCGTTATTTTGGGACTTGCTGCTTTTGCCATTCGGCGAAGCCCCTACTATAAAACAGCGGCTCTCGTTTATGTTCAGCCGATGAAGACGAAGTCCATTACGGACTCGCTCGATGGATCGTATGATCCAATCAGATACGACAGCTATATTCAGCAGCAGTTGCAGACCATCCGTCGATCGGACATCCTGACCGCAGCGTTGAAAGAGGCAGCTAGCCGGGCTGGTCACAGTGTTTGGATTTTACCTGGCGAGTCGGAGCAGTCTGCGGTCGCCAGACTAGCGAGCGAACTCAAGGTCGAACGCGAAGAGGGTAGTTACCAGTTATCAATCAGTCTGGGTGGAAGCGATCCGGCCATCATCACCAATCTCGTTAACGCAATCGTCGATAGCTACATCAGTAAAGAGCGATCGGATGAACTGGCGCAAAGTGATCAACAGCTCGAGGTCCTCAAGAAAGATCAGGTGACGGTACTCGAAGATCTGGATGAGAGCAGCCAGGAGCAGGTGCAACTCAGTACTACCCTCGGAGTTGCCGATCCTTCCGTCGATAATGCTAAGGCGAGTAACCCCTTCGACGCTGAATTATCCCAATTGCGATCTCAGTTGGCTGACGCACGTACAGCACATGCTATTGCCAATGCAAAGCTGGCATCAGTTAGCGGTTCGACCACAGAATCCTCTAGCTCCCTGAACACGGCTGCTGATGAGGCATACGCAACCGATCCAGGACTAGCTGCGTTGAAATCAACTGTCAGTCAACGGCGTAGCGTTCTGACGACTCAGATGGCTGGATTAACCCCCAAGAATCCACTCTACAAGCAGGATCAAGACGAGCTTAAGCTGCTGGACAAATTGCTGGAGACCAACTCGAACGAGTTGCGTAAGAAAGCAGCGCAACAGGTATTGAGCGATCTGCGACTTCAGGCTGCCCGTACCGGAGACATTGAGGCGCATCTCGCAAGCGAACTGCAGCGTCAGATGATGGTTGCCTCCGGCGCCACACCAAAGTTACAGCGTGCGGCCTTTCTCGCAGCGAAGGTCAAGCGACTCCAAAGCCGTCTCACCGATGTCGACAATGCCATTAGCGCTCTGGAACTGGAGCATGGTTCGTCAGGCCTGGTTCATCGTTTACTGCCTGCAGAACAACCACTCAAGCCCGTGACAAGCCGGAAATGGTTGATACTCGCAGCCTCTTTACCCTGCGGGATTCTCTTCGGTCTTTCGGCGGCCTTTCTCAGGCACAAGCTGGACCCGAAGATTTACATCGGCGAAGAGGTTGCATCAGCGCTCAGCTTTCCGCCAATGGCGGTACTGCCCAACACCAAAGAGATCGATTCGGGCGTGTTTGACGAATTTATGCTGCGGCTCGTTGCGGGAATCGACCACGCGCATTCGGCGGGAGGGGCCAGAACCTATGTTTTCACCGCGGTATCTCCGGACACGAACATCGTCGATCTTGTTGCTTCACTGGCATTGAAGATGGATCGCTTAGGGTATCGGACCATGATTCTCAAAGCATCGACTGCTCTTCAAAATCTTTCGTTGGGCAACGAAGAAGGGCCAAAGCCATGGAGTGACGTGCGGCTGGCGAAGCTGAGCGAGACTCGCCTGACAGAACTGAGGCGCGCGAGCTTCGTCGTGGAAAATTTGGAGAGACTTAAGCAGAACATCGATCTCCTCTTCATCGAGGCGTTACCTCTCCTCTCCTCAGCCGAGGCCGAGTTTGCAGCACGTCTCGCTGATGTCACTGTCCTCGTTGCCGAGTCGGGCAAGACGACTCGCAGGGAACTGAGCAATTCGTTGACGCTGGCCCGGCGATTGAGCATACCCGGTATCGCCGCCGTGCTCAATAACGTCGACTTGCGACATGCGGACGATGAATTCATTGCTGTTGTGCGCAATGTAGGGATTCGACAATCCGAGATAAGGCGTCGGGACGAAGCTTCCGCTCAACGCTATCGCGAAAAATTCCCGTTGAGCATTTATGACAATCCTGATCCCATCGTCCCGGATCATGAAACCTCTGCCCAGTCATAATTGGGTGGGTGCTGAGTAAAATTCTGCTACCGGCTCTCCCACAAAATCCAATAAAAAACCGCCCGAGCGTTGCAAACGCGCGTGGGCGGTTTTTGTTCTAGTGGATTTATCGGCTGGCCGTAGTGGTCGTCTTCTGGGCCAGCTTCAGGTGGTCTTCGAGCGCCTGAGCCTCCGGCAGGAAGGTGACTGCCTTGGCGATCTGTGGATCCCACTCGGCGCGTACTTTCAAGGCCTTCCAACTGCCCAAACTGTGAGGTAAACAGCTCGCTCTTGATGCTCGTCTTCAGCCAGTCGCTCACACCTGCGATGTCTGCGTCCGTGTACTCAATCTGGTTGGTCTTCAGGAAGTCCTTGAACTGTTGCAGCACTGCATCATCAACTACAAAGTCCTTGGAGACCGTATGTGTTGCGAGATAGTGCTTGCTGAAGTTGAAGAACGCGTAGTGCTGTAGCAGCGTGTCCTGGAAGTGGTTCGACTTCAGGTTGTCGATCTTCTCATCCGGTGTAATGCCGCCGCCACCGTAAACCGTGCGGCCGGAGTCAGTCAGCTTCACCTCAAGGTTCGACTTGTCCTTCGGCTGGTTCGCGGAGTCACGCACATAGTAGTAGTCATACAGCGAAACCTTGTTGTAGTTGCGCTGAATCAGGCGGCCCGACGGCGTGTAGTAGTGGTACGTCGTCAAAGCCAGCCCGGTGTTCTCCGTAATCTGAAACACCGTCTGCACCAAACCCTTACCGAAGGTGGTCTCACCGACGATCAAAGCGCGATCATGATCCTGCAACGCGCCAGAGACGATCTCAGCAGCTGAGGCCGTATTCCGGTTCACCAGCACTACGATCGGATACTTCGTGTCGGAGCCATGGGCCGCACGGTACACCTGGTCCGGGAAGGCGCGTCCACGCTGCGAAACCACAATCTGGCCCTTCTGCAGAAACTTGTCCGACATATTGACGGCTTCGTTCAACAGACCACCGGGATTTCCCCGAAGGTCGATGACCAACCCATTGAGATCGCCAAACTTATCCAGCGCATCGCCAACTTCGCGGCTGGTCGTCTCCATGAAGTTGGTAACGTGGATGTAGCCAACGCCCGGACGAATCAGGAACGCAAGATCAACCGAGGGCCGTGAAACCTCATCGCGGACGAGGTCGAAGACCAGCGGTTTGGCCGAGCCTTCGCGGCTCATCGTGACCGAGACATGGGTGTTGCGAGGCCCTTTCAGCAGGGAAGCGACAGCAGCTGAGTCCATGCCTTCCGTGCTCTTGCCATCGATCGACAGAATGACGTCGCCGGGACGAATACCAGCCTTGTAGGACGGAGTTCCCTCAAAAGGAGCCACAACGACAATCTTCAAACCACCCTTGGCCGTCGGGTCGGGCTGCGGCTGGATCGTCATGCCCACGCCGTAGTACTTACCGTGCTGGTCCTCGCGCATCTGGGCGAAGGCCTTTGGATCGTAGAAGTTGGAGTGGGGGTCCAGCACATGCAGCATGCCCGGGATGGCCCCGTCATAGATGGCCTTATCGGTCTTGTCGTTGGTCAACTTCTCGGCGTAGTTCTGCTCGACCAGCGAGTAGACACCCGTAAAGGAGTGCAGGCTGTCGCGCAGCGTGGACTCGTCCGTTGCGGACTGTGCAGCCACGCGCTGGTTGATAAAAGAACCAGCGACAGCGCAGGTTGCAAGGAAGACGGTGACGGAGAAGAGGGCGCGGCGGGTGCGTGGGGCCATTGGCTTGGATAACCTCGAAAAAGCAAAGCGTCGCGCAGAATTGACGCGGGGACGGTTCATCCTCAGGATGCGTCCTACTTTGGACGGAGTATAGCACTGCTAGGTGAGCAAGGTCGCGCTCGGACGAGAGATTAGCCTCCTGCGTCCGGGGCGGTTAGAATTATCTACGGATATCGTCTTCGTACTGTATGAGTCAAAAACAGTACAGACGTGCCGGGCGATAAAGTTCCTGAATTGCGGATGTTGACGAAAATACGAGTGACGATGACCCTAAGAATTTCGCAGTTTGCGGCGGTGTGCGGGCTCAGCCTGTTTGCACTGCCCGGTGTGGTGCAAGCACAGGCGCCGCGGTACCAAAGCCCCATCACCATGCCCTCCACGCCGCAGCAGCAGTTGTCGCTGCCTTCGCCGCAGCCGATCACGCCCAACGGCAGCGTCGTCGAGGACGTGATCGTTCGCGTCAACGACCAGATCATCAACCGCAGCGATCTCGAGCGCAGCGAACAGCAGATGGCGGTGGAGAACCAGCAGAACAACGCCAGCCCTGCTGAGATTGCCGAACGGCAGAAAAACCTGCTGCGCGACATGATCGACCAGCAACTCCTGCTCTCTCGCGCCAAAGAGCTCGGCATGAATGCCGACGCCGAGGTCATCCGCCGGCTCGACGAGATCCGCAAGCAGAACCATCTCGACACCATGGAAGACCTCGAAAAGGCCGCCCGCCAGCAGGGCGTCTCGTTTGAAGACTTCAAGGCCAACATCCGCAATAGCATCCTCACTCAGCAGGTCGTCCGCGACGAAGTCGGTCGCCGTCTGCAGATGACCCAGGCCCAGGAACAGGCCTACTACGAGGCCCACAAGCAGGACTTCGCCCAGCCCGAACAGGTTCGCCTCAGCGAAATTCTCGTCCCCTTGCCAGCCGAAGCCAACGATGCTGCCATCGCCCAGGCACAGGCCAAGGCCAACGACATCGCCGCGAAGCTGAAAGGCGGTGCGAAGTTCAACGAGCTCGCCGAGGCCTACTCCGGTGGCCCCACCGCGTCACAGGGCGGAGATCTCGGCCTCTTCAAGCGTGGCGCCCTCGCCAAGGTCCTCGAAGACCAGACCTTTGATCTCACGGCTGGCGAATCGACAGCTCCCATCCGCACCCGTCAGGGCTTCGTCATTCTCAAAGTAACCGAGCATCAGGCTGCCGGCGTCCCTCCGATGAAGGACGTGGAGAATGAAATCCAGAACGCGATGTACATGGAGCAGATGCAACCCGCTCTCCGCGCCTATCTCACAAAGCTGCGCGAAGATGCCTACATCGATATCGCACAGGGTTTTGTAGACTCCGGCGCCAGCGCGAAACAGACCAAGCCTGTCTTCACGGCCTACTCCGCGCCTGTTTCGAAGAAACAGAAGAAGGAGGCTAAGGAAAAGAAGCGCTTCGACCGTGGTGGACGCTTCTCGGCAACGAAAGCTGCTCCTGCGCCCACAGTGACTCCTGTCTCTACTACCACCACCGCCTCGGGAGCAGCCACTACGACCGCCAGCTCTGCAACTACGGCCAAGGCCGTCTCTCCCGCCAAGCCGAAGAAGGTCAAGCGCGAGAAGGTCCGCTACGGACAGGCTCCTCGCAACGCCCTTCCGGCAGGTCCCCAGGAGGCCGGCGTCGGTGGAGACACCGGCGAAGGTGCCGCACCCGCTCCAGGCGCAGCCATGACTCCGCAGAACACTACGCAGATCGCCAACGCCTCGGACGAAAATCCTCTGACGCCGAAGGCTCCCGTGGCGGAGAAGACCCGCTACAGCGCCCGCGCAAAGACCGAGAAAGCCGACAAGGCAGCCGCCAAGGCCACCAAGGCCAAGGAGAAGGCCGCCATCACGCCTCCTCCGATGACCTCCGACGAGAAGGCTGCGGCAAATACCCAGGCCGCACCTCTGGGCCTCAACGGCGACACCGCGAAGAAGAAAAAGAAGACCAAGGTGCAGGGCGCTCCCAAAGAGCGGCTGCAGGACAAGGAAAAGCAAGCCCCTGTCGAAGCGCCCGCTCCCGAGCCAACCGTAAATCCCGCGCTCGGAGCTGCCCCCGGCGCACCGACGCCACCGCCAACAGCACCTGCGCCGGCTCCAACAGCCCCAGCACCCCAAAACTAAATCCGGTCAAAGATAACGACAGCGCGAGGGCTCAGGCTCTCGCGTTCTCGTCTGTGGCCCACGAGAGCAAGGTATCCTGAAAGCAATGAAAGACTTTTTTATCCTGGACGCGGCGAAGTTCGAAAACGCCATCGTCACCTCATACTTCGTCCTCTCGTCCTTTCAAGTGCGCGAAAAGAAGCAGGGCGGCCAGTTCCTCGCCATGACCCTCACCGACAAGACCGGCTCCTTCGAAGCCCGCATGTGGGACGACATCGTCGACGCCATGGCCACTTGCACTGAAGGCTGCTATGTCAAAGTCCAGGGCCAGGTCACCAAATATCAGGGCAAGTTCCAAATCACTCTTCAGAAGCTCCGCCACGCCGCCGAGTCCGAGATCGATCCCACCGACTACCTCGCCGTCACCCGCTTCGACATCGAAGAGATGTGGATCGAGCTCCGCAGCTACGTCTCGTCCTTCGCCAACGAAGACCTCAAGCGCCTCGTCTTCGCCTTCCTCGACGACCCCGACATCGGTCCCGCCTACAAGTGCGCCCCCGCAGCCAAGCGCCTCCACCACGCCTGGATCGGCGGCCTTCTCGAGCACGTCCTCACTCTCGTCCGTGTCTGCCGCGCCAACGTGCCTTTCTATCCTGAGGTCGACCCCGACCTCCTCATCACCGGAGCGATCCTCCACGACATCGGCAAAATCCGCGAGCTCTCCTGGAAGTCCAGCTTCAACTACACCCTCGAGGGCCAGATGATCGGCCACATCAGCATCGCCCAGGGCATGCTCCGCGAAAAAGTCCAGACCCTCGCCCCATTCCCCGACAAGCTCCGCGTCCTGGTCGAGCACATGATCCTCTCCCACCACGGCAAATACGAGTTCGGCTCCCCCAAGCTCCCCATGACGCCCGAAGCCATCCTGCTCAGTGCGCTCGACGACCTGGAAGCCAAGATGCAAACCCTCCGCAGCGAATTCGCCTCCGCCTCCGCCTCCGGCAAAGATCCCGACGAGATGACCGACTGGGTCCGCAGTATGGAGCGCCCCCTCCTCGACTCCAAAGCCTTCCTCAAAGACGACGAAAGCTAAGTCGCCAGCTAATTTTTTTGAGTCATTACCCTGAACGCCATCCCCCTCACGTCGTCATCCTGACCCTGAGCGAAGCCGAAGGGGAAGGATCCCTGTATTTCATCTTTGCTCTTGTCTTTGCCTGTTCTTAAAATCCTTCCCCGATCCGACCCGCGCTCGAAACCGCGATTGCTATACTCCTCCCTGCGAATTTAAGCGGCTTCCACAAGCCCCGCCAACTCGGAGGAACCGTACTCAAAATGCGTTTCATCTTTCGTATTCTGTTGCCTGTCTTACTTGCCGCATCCATCAGCCACGCCCAAATCCCAAGCTGGATGCCCGACCCAACTCAGCAACAGACCTACACCCTGCACCGTTCCTCCAGCCGTGAAGCCACCGGCGCCAACTCCGACTTCCGCACCGTCACCCCCGGCCAAACCCTCACCATCCTCGAAGCCGACGGCCCCGGCATGATCTCCCACATGTGGTTCACCCTCAACGACTCCGAACCCTACTCTCTCAAGCGCATCGTCCTCCGCATCTACTGGGACGGCGAGGAATCGCCCAGCGTCGAAACCCCCATCGGCGATTTCTTCGGCCTCGGCAACGGCCTCTACTACGGATGGCAATCCCCGGTCCTCAGCGTAGGCACCGACCATTCCATGAACTCCTGGTTCCCCATGCCCTACGCCAAACACGCGCGCGTCACCATCACCAACGAGGGCAAACAGACGCTGCAAAATCTCTACTGGAACATCGACTACCGCCAGGACTCGCATCCTCTCCCGCCCGGCACCCTCTACTTCCATGCAAACTATCGTCAGGCTTATCCCACTCACGGCTGGGCAAAAGACTGGTACACCAACGGCGATCCGCAAATAAACTACCGCCGCAATCTCGACGGCAAAGACAACTACGAGTGGTTCGACGCCAAAGGCCACGGCCAATTCGTCGGCGTCACCATGTCCATCCTGCAAAACCAGGATGGCTGGTGGGGCGAAGGCAACGACATGTTCTTCATCGACGACGCAACCACACCCTCGCTGGTAGGCACAGGCGCCGAAGACTACTTCCTTGGAGCATGGGGCTTCGGAACACCCTCTCAGTTCCCATTGCACGGCGCTCCGGTCGTCGGCCACGAGGTCGCCGGTTCACGCACCAGCGTCTACCGCTTTCATCTCGACTCTCCCATCCCCTTCAAAAAATCCATGCATGCCAGCATCGAACACGGCCACGCCAATGCCCGTTCCGACAACTACTCCTCCGTCGCCTACTGGTATCAGGCCGAACCCCACGCGCCCTTCCCCGCACTCCCTGAGATGAGCGAGCGCATCCCAACCCTGCAATTCGTAGGCGGTCCCGGCAATTCCAAAGAGCCCTACGTGCCCGGCACACCGCAACCCAGATAGCGACCATGACACAGTAGAGGTGAGAACTTCTGAAAGGTCGTTGCTGTTGTCTTTCGGGTGGGAGCGCAGGGCTTCAGCCCTGCGAAAACTCCGAAAACACAAGGGGCTTTAGCCCCGGGCTTTCTTCAACTCAACCCTCGACCTTTCGCTAACCTCTAGTCCTCCACCCTACTCAAGCCGCACAGGCGTTAGAATTAATCCTGACCATGTTACGTTTTTCGACTGCAGGAGAGAGCCACGGCGAAAGTCTCATCGCCCTCGTCAGTGGAATGCCGGCCGGGGTGCCGATCGATCAGGAGTTCATCAACCACGAGCTGTGGCGCCGTCAGAAGGGCTACGGCCGTGGCGGCCGCATGCGCATCGAGAAGGACACCGCGCACATCCTTAGCGGAGTCCGCCACGGCAAAACCATCGGCTCGCCCATCGCCATGTCGCTGGCCAACAACGATTGGAAGAACTGGACCGAGATCCTACCCGTCGAAGAGGGCGATCCGACCAAGCACAAGGCCGTAGCCTCGCCGCGCCCCGGCCACGCCGATCTAGCAGGCTCCCTAAAGTACGACTTCCCCGACGCCCGCTACGTCCTCGAGCGCGCCAGCGCCCGCGAGAGCGCCGCCCGCGTAGCCTCCGGAGCCGTCGCCAAACTCCTCCTCCGCTCCCTCGGCATCGAGGTCGCCAGCCACGTCATCCGCGTAGGCAAGGCCGAACTCAAACGCCCCGCAACCTTCCCCGAGATCGCCGCCATGGCTCTCAAAGAAGAGGTCCTCCTCAACTGCGTCGACCCCGAAAGCGAAGCTGCCATGAAGGCCGAAGTCGACGCCGTCCTCCGCACCGGCGACACCATCGGCGGCGTCTTCGAAGTCATCGTCCACGGCCTGCCCCCCGGCGTCGGCACCCACGCCAACTGGGACGAGCGCCTCGACGGCCTCCTCGCGCAAGCCGTCATGAGCCTTCAGGCCGTCAAAGCCGTCGAGATCGGTCGCGGAGTCACCGCCGCCGAATCCCTCGGCTCCGCCGTCCACGACGCCATCGGTTACGAGGGCTCCGACGAAGCCTTCACCAAATTCTCCCGCGAACAAAACAACGCCGGAGGCATCGAAGGCGGCATCTCAAATGGAGAAGACGTTGTCATACGCGGCTACCTCAAACCCATCTCCACGTTGCGGCGCCCCCTCGGCAGCGTCAGCTTCGAGACCCGCGAGCCCGTCAAAGCAGCATACGAGCGCAGCGACGTCTGTGTCGTCCCCGCCGCCGGTGTAGCCGCAGAGTCCATGGTCGCGCTCGCAGTGGCGCGGCTGGTTGTAGAAAAGTTCGGTGGTGACTCGCTGCGTGAGATGCAGCGAAACTTCAACGGCTATTGCGAGCAGATTCGAGCGTACTAAGTGGCAAAGACACCAAACAAGATTCACGAAGTCGTAAAGTGGCCCGACCCAGTCCTCGCCAAGCCCGGCGCGCCTGTCACCGTCTTCGACGCAAACCTCAAGAAACTCGTCGAAGAGATGTTCGAGTCCATGTACGCCGCGCAGGGCATCGGCCTCGCCGCCCCGCAGATCAGCATCTCGCAGCGTCTCACCGTCATCGACGTCAGCTTCAAAAAGAACCCTGAAGAAAAACTGGTCCTCATCAACCCCGAGATCATCGACCGCCGCGGCAGCCAGCTGGAAGAAGAGGGCTGCCTGAGCCTCCCCGAGATCCGCGAAAAGGTGAAGCGCGCCGCATGGGTCAAAGTCCGCGCCCAGGACGTCAACGGCAAGTGGTTCGAAGCCGAAGGCGAAGAGCTCCTCGCCCGCGCCATGCAACACGAGATCGACCACCTCGACGGCATCCTCTTCATCGACCGCCTAAGCCGCCTCAAGCGCGACCTGGTCATCCGCAAAATCAAAAAACTCCAAAAGCAAGGCGAGTGGTAGCGCCCCAGATTTTTTGGCAATAGTTCTTGCTTTTCTTGCTTGTCATCCCCGAAGGGGATCTGCTTCTGCATTTATTTTGTCGTCATTCTGACCCTGAGCGAAGCCGAAGGGGAAGAACCCCTGTATTTCGCTGTTGTCTGTTCTTGCTTTTTCTAAACCAGTCACAAACGAACGGGTGCCCCATCCATGTCGCAGTCTCACCGCGACAGTGGGAATGTATAAACTTACTCAGCCAGCTTTTGTAGTTGTCTTTGCAGTTGTTCTTGCCTTTGCTTCTGGGTCTTTGCAGTTGTTCTTGCCCTTGCTCCTGAGATAGGCCGGGGCTTCAGCCCCGGCATCCACGGTCCCGAACAATCGGGCTTTAGCCCCTGAGGTTTGCACTCTTTCCACTCCACCGGCGAGCCATCAACCAATGAAACTAGTCTTCTGCGGAACCCCACAATTCGCCGTCCCCACCCTCGAAGCCGTCTTGGCCGCCGGCCACGAAGTAGCCCTCGTCCTCACCCAACCCGACCGAGCCGCAGGCCGAGGCATGGAGATCCAAATCCCCCCGGTCAAAAAGACGGCCCTCGAACAGAACATCCCCATCCTGCAGCCCGAAAAGATCAAGCACAACATCGAACTCCGCCAGCAGCTCGAAGACATCCGCCCCGAAGCCATCATCGTCGTGGCCTACGGCCGCATCATCCCCCAGTGGATGCTCGATCTCCCGCCCTACGGCAACATCAACCTCCACGGCTCGCTCCTGCCCAAGTACCGCGGAGCCGCGCCCATCCAGTGGGCCGTAGCCAACGGCGAAGTCATCACCGGCGTCACCACCATGCGCCTCGACGCCGGCCTCGACACCGGCGACATGCTCCTCGCGCAGGTATGCCCCATCGGCCTCGAAGAGACCGCAGTGGACGTTTACGAATGCCTCGCCGATGTAGGCGCCAAACTCATGGTCCGCACCCTCCACAAGCTAGCCGAAGGCACCCTCTACCCCCAACCTCAAGATCATTCCTTGGCCACCCTCGCCCCCATCCTCACCCGCGAAGACGGCCTCATGGACTTCACCCGCACCGCCACCCAACTCAATGATCGCTGGCGCGGCTTCCAACCCTGGCCCGGAGCCCACACCACCTTCCGAGGCAAAAAACTCATCGCCCATAAGCTCCACGTCGCCAACGAGACCTTCCATGGCGCACCCGGCGAGCTCATCATCCGCGGAGACCTCATGCTGGTCCGCTGCGCCAACTCCAGCATCCTCGCCTTCGACGAAGTCCAACTCGAAGGCAAACGCCGCATGACCGCCGCCGACTTCCTCCACGGCTACCAGCTCAAAAGCGGTGAACTGCTAGGTCAGTAAGTCGATGGGCCGTCGACTTCCGCACACAGAAGCGCACCATCAAAGACTCAGGCCTCTGGTACGGGAAAGTTGCTGCAACCAGCCGCCTCAGCCTCTAGCTACTGCGGCTTCGTGTCTTCGACCTTCTGCTTCTCCTGCTTGGCCTTATCCTCGGCAGTCATCTTCGACTCACGAGTGCGGTCTGTCGTCTTGCTCTTCGTCTCCGCATTCGGATCGACTACCTTCTGGACACCCTCTTTGCTGTGGTCATAAGCCTTTACAGACGTCTCCTTCGTCTTGTCCGCCGCGACCGTAGTGCCTTCCTTGGTCTTGTCGTAAGCCTTCGTGGTTCCGCTCTTTGTACCGGAAGCGGCCTTCTTGGTTGTCTTCGTTACGGCATGGCCCGTATCTTTGGCGGCGTCTTTAGTATCGGTTCCGGCATTTTTTACATCCTGGCCAGCCGTCTGTGCCGACAAATTCACCGGTACCGAAACGAAGAGCGCCAAAGCGAATGATGATAGAAGTGTTGTAGCCCGTAGAGTTTTCATACTCTAATTAGTGGTCCAAATCGGCAAAACGGTTGTTCAGTTGCCGCTCTTCAGCGCTGGAAAACCACTCAAAGCACCTCAGACCCCTATCAACCCTGCATGAGGCAACCCCAGCCGGAAGCGAAGCCGGTCATACTCCCGCATCGGCGCAAAAAACTCCGGCTCCTCCAAAGGCCAAACCATCGCTCTCGCCGCCGTCGACCCCTCCCGTTCCAGAATCGCATTCGTCGCGCGCCTCGCCGCTTCATTCGCTCCTTCCATCGTCGCCAGATCGGTGAAAGTGCGCACATAATCCGACGCCAGAAAGAAGTTTGGAATCTCCGTAAAAGCCTCCGGCCGATAAGCCAGCGACCCCGCAGTATTAATCAGCAGCGGCTCCAGATTTGTAGCCTGACTTGGATTCGGAAATTCGATATCCGGATCAAGAAACCACGTCAGCAAATTCGCATCTTCCAGTTGCTGCGCACCATCCACGTTCAAATGCTCCTTCACCTGCGCCCACACTTCATTCTTTATTTCTTCGGCTGTACATTGCATCGCCGTCCGCCCATAAAGCATTCCCGGCGTACTCCAGTCCGATATGTCCACCGACAAAATCCCACCCAACCGCCCATCACCATACTTCTGCATTCGCTCGCTCTCCCAGAACTGCCGCTGTGAGATCGACGTCAGCGCCCACGGCGAATCAATAAAAATCGTATGGCCGTTTACCACCGGCACATCGTGCTCCAGGTAAAACTGAATCCCATTCATCCACGAAGTCCGCAGCTTGTCGATATTCGCAATCGAAGGCGCAGCACGCTTCATCTCGTCCGTCAACAGCGGCGTCATCGCCTCAACCGGCATCGCCGAAACGTAGTAATCGCCGCTGATCTCCTGCACCGTCCCATCCATCTCAATCGACACCGAAGCTATCTCCGGCCCATTCATCTTGAACCCGACAACAAGCGCATTATCGTGAAAGCTCCACTCCCTTCGACCGCAGATAGCTCGTCCACGGATCGATCCACACCTCGTTGGTAGGCCCGTTCAGCAGCCGGTCCATCGCCTCACCAACCTTCAGCAAGCCCAGCCCAAGTTGCAATCCCACATAGCCCACCGTTCTCGTGCTGCCTTCCTCCGGCTTCAACGCCACCAGAGACCGCGTCGATCCACGAACCAGATACTGCTGATACGCCGTCGACTTATTCGCCGCCCCCACAAAATCCCACCAAGGAATCTTGTCGTACTCCGCCACCCTCCGTTCCTCACAGGTCGTCAGAAGCGTCAGCAGCCGATCCACGTAAAACAAAATCTCATCCTGCGGTATCCCAAGATCCGCATCACCCACCATAGCTTGCAATTTAGCCACCCAATCATCCAGCGTCACCGGATAGCGCGAGACCTCGAACACCGACATCTTCCCATTGCGCGCAATCTGCGTCCGGGACCCGCTCACAATGTTGTCGTACACTCCCGCCGCATTCCCCGCATAGGGAATGCGTTTCATCGTGTCCGTCACATGCTTGTAGAAGTTAGGAAAAAAGCGGTATCCATGCTCGCCCGGCAGCGCCATTCTCCCGCCCGCCGCACTGTTCGGTACATCCAGACTTCTCGCCTTGCCGCCAAAACGAGTCTTACGCTCAAACACTCGAACCTGAAACCCACGCTCAACCAATTCGTGAGTGGCGCTCAAACCTCCAACGCCACCACCTAACACAATGACAGTCTTACCCATAGCCGCCATCTATGCCTCCAGAGCATTGAACTCTCCACCCAGAGCCGAAATTTATGCGGGAATCATTATCGCCGTCAAAGTCCGGGTAGTCACCAAAAAGCCGGGTGGATCGCAAAGAACCTTCCATCCCACCACGCAATGATTCTGTTCAGATTTAGTCGCAAAGACCGAAGATGTCGACTACACTCAACCGAAAGCGACAGGAGCATCTTATATGGCCTCCGAAGCGTCACTTGATATCTCGCGCCGTCAGTTTCTTACTGCTGGTGGTCTGACGGTCGCCGCAGCCTGTCTTGTTCCACGTTGCCTGGTCGCCCAGACCGGCGGCCTCGTTGGTGGTGCGTTCAAGGAAGCCGCAACAGCAAAGGTCACGGTTCAAAACCTTCGCCGCAATATCAGTGTCCTTCTCGGCGCTGGTGGAAATATCGCCGTTCTTACTGGCCCCGACGGAAAGCTGCTGGTTGATTCAGAAATCATCACGGCGCGTCCGAACGTCTCTACAGCACTCGCCAGCATCAACGCCGACCCCATCAAGCAATTGATCAACACCCACTGGCACTTCGACCACACCGGCGGCAACGAGTGGGTCCACGAAGCCGGAGCCAGCATCCTGGCTCACGAGAACACACGCAAACATCTTTCCACGGCCACGCGCGTCGAAGGCAACTGGCAATACACCTTCCCAGCCGCGCCGGCGGGTGCGATTCCTTCTACCGTCTTCAAAGACGAACACACCCTGCACATCAACAACACCACTCTCATGCTCAAGTACTACCCGCCTGCTCACACGGACTCCGATATCTCCGTGTATTTTCCTGAGGCCGACATTCTTCACACTGGCGACACTTTTTGGAACCGCGATTACCCCTTCATCGACTACGCGACAGGAGGCAGCATCGACGGCCAAATACGCGCGGCAGAAGCGAACATCGCAAAAGTGACCGACAAGACGATCGTCATTCCCGGGCACGGAGAAGTGGGCGGCAAAGCCGACCTGATTCTATTTCGAGACGTGTTGGTTGAGATCCGCGACAAAGTTGCCGCCCTCAAAAAACAGGGCAAGCCCCTGCCTGAAGTTGTCGCAGCTAAGCCCGGCGCACGCTACGACGCGGAATGGGGCAAGCTCTTCCAGAACCCGAGTGACTTTGTTGCACTCGTGTACCAGGGCGTTTGAAAGTTTTCGCGCGGCTAGGCCCTATTCAATCCATCACCTTAGGCGCACGTTTTTCCGCCTGCTATAGCAGCCACGTCGCATCATTTATGTGCGATAAATCGTGGATTCAGGGAGGACAACATGCATACTACAAAGACCAGTAAGCCCCCTTCAGGTTCTGGTTTCACCCTCATCGAATTGCTGGTAGTGATTGCCATCATCGCCATTCTGATCGGTCTCTTGATTCCAGCGGTACAGCGGGTGCGGGAGGCAGCGCAGGATAGCGCCGCTAGAAATGACCTTATGCAGATTGGCAAAGCTCAAATCGCCTTCCACAATACCGCCGCCACCTTCAGCGATTCGCTTACCGTTCTGACGACACTCCCTGCCAACATCGCGAGCGGCGAGGCTGACGGTCACAAGTTTTCCATCCTCTCCTCATCACGTGAAAGCTTCGTCGCCCAGTCCACACCGGTCGAGCCGGGCAGGACGGGCCGGCAGACCTGCACGATTGATCAGACTCTCCACATCACCTGCTGAAAGACATCAAGGACCGGCCTGAAAGAGAGTGCCGGAAAAAGGCATGCTTTGTCCTTCGGTGAAAGCGCAGGGCTAAAGAGGTCGCTGAAAAACGGTGTCTTGCTTAAGGGCACGGCTTCAGCCGTGCCGTAAATACTCGTTTTGGAATGCGGCTTTAGCCGCTGAGGTCCATGTTTATTGCTCTTGGGGCTTTTTCAACAACCGCGTCAGACCTGCGACGAAAATACGGGCCTTAGCGGATGCTGAAAATCTGCCTTTGTCCCTTCGGTGGGAGCGCAGGGCTTCAGCCCTGCGAAAAACGGCCACAAATATAAGGGGCTTTAGCCCCGGGCTCTCTTTCCAC
Organism: uncultured Acidobacteriaceae bacterium; assembly: GCA_963831665.1. Taxonomy (GTDB): domain Bacteria; phylum Acidobacteriota; class Terriglobia; order Terriglobales; family Acidobacteriaceae; genus Edaphobacter. The sequence goes on from CAWHRG010000002.1 coordinate 974,954, forward strand.
AGTCGGCAATCCAAAAACAGAGAAGTCGATGTGGGCGGGAGTGATCCTAAAGTATCCTTAGCTCGGAGAAGAAATCCGTCTTGCCCAAACCGCCGTCCAATCCAGCCGCAAAGTCCGTGCGCAAGCGCCCCGCTTCTGCAGGCCCAACTGCATCCATCGAAACGTCCCTCAAAAAAATCACCCCCGCCCGCCTCGCCGCCTTCGAAATCCTCACCCTCGTCGGTCAGAACAAAGGGCACAGCGACGAACTTCTACACTCCGACCGCGTCGACGCACTCTCCCCCGAAGACCGCAACCTCACCACCACCCTCGTCATGGGCGTCCTCCGCTGGCAGATCGCGCTCGACGCCCGCATCAGCACCCTCCTCCAGCGCCCCGACCAACGCCTCGCCGATCCAGTCGCCATCGCCCTCCGCCTCGGAGCCTTCCAACTCCTGTATCTCGACCGCATCCCCGCCCACGCCGCCCTCAGCGAGAGCGTCGAGCTATGCCGAGCCGCAGGCGAACCCCACGCCACCGGCATGGTCAACGCCATCCTGCGCAAAATCGCCGCGAGCCAGAAGCCCGGCACACGCATCCACGAGTCCGTAGCAGCCTTCGCCGAGCGCCTCGCCCATCCCCGCTGGCTCGTTGAGCGCTGGGCCAACACCTACGGCCGCGAAGCCGCACTCAAGATCTGCGAAGCCGACCAGCAGGAACCCGCCGAAGGCGCAATGTTCCTCGCAACCGACCCCGCACAAAACCTTCCCAACATGGACGACGGCTCCCGCCTCGTAGCCGAACTCACCGCCGCCGCCAAACCCGACGCCCGGAAGGTTTGGGACTGTTGCGCCGCCCCCGGAGGCAAGACCCTCATACTCGCGCTCCGCCTCCCCGAAGCCCACATCCTTGCAACAGACGTCAGTACAAAACGCCTCGCTCGCCTCGAGGCGAGACTAAGCCGGTATACCTACACCAGCCACGTTAAGTGCGCCGTCGCAGACGCCTCCACCTACACCAGCGACGCTCACACCATCGATGACGGACTCTTCGATCTCATCCTCTGCGATGTTCCCTGCAGCGGCACCGGAACCCTCGCCCGCAACCCCGAGATCCGCCTCCGCCTCAAGCCCGAAGAACTCACCCGCCAGGCCGAACGCCAGCGCGCCATCCTCACCGGAGCTCTCAAGCACCTCGCCCCCGGAGGCCGCCTCATCTACTCCACCTGCTCCCTCGAACCCGAAGAGTGCGAGCGCGTAGTCGAAGCAGTCACCACCAACACCACTCTCCGCCACATCCCCATCGACCCACTGATGGCCCACCTATCAAAGTCGCTCCTGAATTCATCATTGGACCTAAGCTCAACCCTCCGCGAGGGCACCCTCCGAACCCTCCCCGGCGTCCACCCCTGCGACGGCTTCTACGCCACAATCCTCGAACGCCCCTAGACAACACCATCGCTTGTCATCCGCCGTTGCTGTTGCTTTGCCGTTGTCGCCGCTGTTGCCTTTCTTGTTTGTCATCCCGTAGGGATCTGCGGTTGCCCTTGCTGTTGTCTTTGCTGTTGCTGTCGCCGTTGCTGTTGTCTTTGCTGTTGTCGTTGTCCTTGCTGTTGCTGTTGCCGATGCTGTTGTCTTTGCTGTTGCTGTTGTCCTTGCTGTTGCCGTTGTCCTACGTCGTCATTCTGAGCGCAGCGAAGAATCCCTGTATTTGTCTTTCTTGGGGGAGCGAAGCGACCCGAGTGCTGTTGAAAAATAAATCCCAAAAAACTGCAAAATTTCCAACGTCAAAAAACGTCCATCCGGGAACCATCTTTGCCACGCAAACCACCACAACCAGACCACAAAAACACCACGCCGAAACACCAAAAATCGCAAAAACCCCTTATAAAACGAGCATCCACCACCCAAACAAAAAACTGGATTAATAGCCCAAAGAAATCCGTACCGGATCACCCTTAAAAACCCGATGCCCAGAGATAGGAGTCTGCGCCACCACTACCCCAGCAGCAGGCGCCCCTGGAGCTGAAGGAGCTGAACCTTCAGGAACAGTAGGAGTAATCGGACCCGGCACCGCTCCCGCAACCTCTTCCGCACTAACAACATGCAGCCCCACTGCCGCCGCCCGCGCCGCCGCCCCAGCCAGCGTAAGCCCCGTCAGCGAAGGCATCACAAACCCCTCACCCTGCTCCTCTTCCGCCGCGCTCAGCAGCACACTCACCCTCGGCCGATCCACTCCAACCGCATTCGCATTGGGCGTCTGCGCCAACACCATCCCCGCCTCACCCGGCGCCGCCAGATGCGCCACCGTCCCAAGATCCAGCGACAACCGCCGCACATTCACTGAAGCCGCACGCTCACTCTGTCCAACCACATCGGGGATCGCAACCTGTTGAGGCCCAAGGCTTTCCGTCACCCGTACAGCCCACTCCCGCCGCACCGTAGACCCCGCCGCAGGCGACTGTGCCAATACGGTCCCCGGAGTAACATCCGGCGAATAAAACCGGTTCTCCAGATTCAGCCGCAAACCCATCGAATTGGCCTTTTTACTGGCATCTGACAAGGTAAGTCCTGTCAAATTAGGCACTTTCACCTCGCGCCCATGAATAGCAAGACGCATCGTCACAAACGCAGACACCAGCGCCACCGCCACCATTGCCATCGCACCCAGCAAAACATTGAAGAATCGCTTCATCTCACGCTAGGATACAGCCCTCAACGACGATTGTCGGTGGCAGGTTCAGGATGTATCAACACCCGGCTGACCTCAGGAGCATCCACCTTGAAATCATTCTCCAGCGCCGTTATAACCGCATGTACCTCCGCCATAGGCAGATCATCCGGCAGCGTGCAATGACAGCTCACCTGAAGACGCTCATGGATCTTCGAGACAAAGACCTCATGAATATCAAGAATCTCAGGAAAAGCGCTCGCACAGCGGCGAAGGCGTACTTCAAGCTGCCGGTTTCGCTCCAGCGAGGCTGGCCGCTCAATCGTCGCGGGTTCACTCTCGATATGCGTGAGAATCGTGGATATTGCTGGAACCTCCCGCCGCATATCGGATTCAAGCTGCGTAGCCAGCGAGTGTGCATCGCGCAGTGGCATCGTCTCATCCACCTCAAGATGCTGCTCAACATGCAGCGCGCCGTCGTATTCCTGCACGCTGACGTCATGAATCGTGAGATTGGAGCGCGCAGCAACCGCCCGAATGCGATCGTGAACGCTCTCGGCCACTGACGCTGTGGGAACAGAGTGAACAACGACATCGGCACCGGGTAGATGCCGCTGAACTGCGGCAGTCGCTTCTTTAGTGATCTGTTCCGAGCGCTGAAACGTCAGGTTGCGAGGCATCCCCAAGGTGACGTCGGCAAAATAGCTAGGCCCAGAGCGACGTGTGCGAACCCGCTCTACTGAAAGCACGCCGTCAATTGCAGAAAGCTCGCGCGTCAATTCGCGGGTTTGAGCCCGTACCTCGGCGGGCGAGGCATCGGTCAACGCGTCGACAGTGCGGCGGGCAAGCTTCCAGCTAACGTGCAGGATGATGCCTGAAACGATGATCGCAGCGATAGGATCAGCCAGTGTGAGAGCAGGTATCTGCCAATGCTCACCGATAAAGGCGGCACTGAGGCCCGCAATAACAGCAGACGATGACCATATGTCGGTAGAAAAATGAATTGCATCGGCCTCGAGAGCCTCGCTGTTGTACTTGAGCGCAATGCGATGGAGATTACGGGAGCGCCCATAATCAACCGCAATTGAGAGCCCCATCACGAGGAAGGGCCAGATCGAAATAGATAAAGATATCTTCTCGTGAAAAAAAATACGACGAATCGCCTCGGTGAGAATCCACACGCAGGAAGCGACCATCAGAACCGTTTCGAAGAAGGCAGCGAGACTCTCGACCTTGCCGTGGCCGTAGTTATGGCTGTCGTCCGCTGGGCGATCGGAAACACGCACCGAGAAGAAAGTGATAGTTGCCGCAACGAGGTCAATGCTCGAGTGTGCGCCCTCAGACAACATAGCGAGTGAGCCGGTGAGAACCCCGGTCAGGATCTTGAGTGCCGTAATCACAAGCGCAGCAAAGACAGAAAAAAGCGCAGCCGATCGTTTAGCCGTGAGCTTTTGTGTGATGTCTTCGGGAGTAATGGTCTGCGTCATGAAGAATGTTCTATCGTGCCGTAAATGTGAAGGAAGATGATTCGTTAAGCTTTGGTGCCTCGGTAGAGACCAGCGGTCCCGAAAGTGTAGCTTGTCCAGGTGCCGTTGGTGAAGCCTGCCTCTGCGATAAGTTGAAGCATCCTTGGCGGACGTGGAAACCGCTCGACAGATGCTGGGAGATAGCTGTAGGCACGGGCGTTACCTGAAATAATGCCACCTAATTTGGGCAGGATAGCCTTGAAATAGAGGTTGTAAAGCGCTCCAACTAATCCGTCTGGCTGATTGCAGTCGAGGATGCCAATCTGCCCACCTGGACGCAACACGCGATGCAACTCGGCCAGACCCTCTTCATAATTGGCAAGATTGCGAAATCCAAAGGCAGAGGTGACAAGATCAACAGAGTTATCCGCAAGAGGAAGATGCAGAGCGTCTCCTTCAATCGGAATGATGTTGTGTGCGGCGAACTTCTGCGCCCCACGCGAGAGCATCTGATGCGAAAAATCCAATGCAAGAATCGGCGCACTTTCGCCTGTCTTGGGGCGATGCTTCAGCAACGCGAGCGTCATATCGCCGGTGCCGCAGCATAGATCGAGCGCGACAGCCTCAGATTTTTGCAGAACAGGTTGAAAGACGCGCGCCGCACGGCTCCACCACCAGCGATCAAGTCCGACCGAGAGCAGATGATTCAAGAGATCGTACCTCGGCGCGATCGTATCGAACATCTGTTGGACAGCAGTCGCCGCAGCACTCTCGTCCGTTACGCCAACGGGCCGAGCGCCGGTCGACGACTGATGCTCGGGCTGGCTTTGATGTGTCATGGAAGTCATTGCTTGCGTTTTTTCGCTGCAGGTGCGGATGTCGACTGCCGCATGAGCGTCAGCATCGATTCGGTTGCGGCAAGTAGCTCTGCATCGGTCACATCGCGAACGATCTCCGTCGTGCCTATGCTTGTTGGCAGCACGAACGAGCGAACACCGCTGCGTGTTTTCTTGTCGCTGTAAGTCAGGGCCACCAGCTTTCCTGCCGAAGCCTTGAATGACGGCAAAGGGCCATAGCGAAGGATGAGGCTCGTGATGCGTTCAGCCTGTTTTTCGGTGATCGTATCGCGTGCCCGCGCGACATTCAGAGCGGCGATGCTGCCCCATCCCACAGCTTCTCCATGCAGAAGTTGCTTATAGTTCGTGGCCGCTTCAATCGCATGGCCAATGGTATGACCGAAGTTGAGGATCATACGCAGGCCAGACTCGCGCTCGTCCTTTCCGACGACATCGGCTTTGACACGAACCGATGCCGCAACCACGCGAGTCAGCACAGAGACATTTCCTGCGAGCACTGCATCCACGTTCTGCTCGAGATAACGGAAGAGACGGGCATCATAGATGACTCCCGCTTTGATCGACTCCTGAAGTCCCGCGCGAAGCTGAGCCGGGGGCAGCGTGCCAAGCAGATCGGTATCGGCGAAGACGGCTTGAGGATGATGAAAGCTGCCGATCAGATTTTTACCTGCGATCAGATTTACGCCCGTTTTGCCGCCGATAGAGGAATCGACTTGTGCGAGAAGCGTTGTCGGAATCTGTACATACCGAATACCTCGCATGTAGATCGCTGCGAGAAATCCTGTGACATCTCCGATGACTCCGCCGCCAAAAGCAAGAAGAAGGCTGTCACGGTCTGCGCCTGCGCTGGCCAGTTGCTGTGCGAGGGATTCAACGCCCGCGAGGCGTTTGTGCGCTTCACCGCTGGGCAGAAAGAGCACAGTAGGCTGTTCTTTGAAAGAAGCGGATAGCTGTTTCGACCAGAGGCCCCATATCTCGGGCGACGTTACGACGAAGGGCCGAAAGGGCTTGTCTGGATTGAGCTTTTTTAGCCGCTGCGCGAGCGTTTTCAGGAGGCCGGAGCCGATTGTGATGTCGTAGGTGGCGGAGGGCGTCTTGAGAGCGATCGAAGGCACGATATGTCCATCGTATCGCAATGAAATGATTGGGGCTTCGGAGTAGCATCGAATAATGGGCAGTCAGACGGAACGAGTTGATTTTCTTGTAATTGGTGCAGGAATTGCTGGTTTGAGTGCGGCAATTCGTCTGGCAAACGTGGGAAGCGTGCTGGTCGTTACGAAGGAGGAGTTGGCGGAATCGAATACCGCCTACGCCCAAGGGGGGCATCGCCGTCGCCATGGAGGGGGACGGAGACATCGCTGAGCACCTGGAGGATACGGTAGCTGCGGGTGACGGACTCGTAAATCGGGAGGCTGCGGCCGTCCTCGTGGAGCAAGGACCTCTTCGCGTCGAAGAGCTGCTTCAGTGGGGTACGGCCTTCGATCGCGAAGAAGGAGAGCTGATGCGGACGCGCGAAGGTGCGCATAGCCGTTCGCGAATACTTCACGCCAATGGAGACGCTACCGGCAAGGAGATAGCCGTATCGCTGCTGAGGCACGCCCGCGCCATCAAAGCGATTGAATTGATGGAGTGGGTCACCAGCGTCGATCTGATTCTGGAAAATGGATGTGTCACGGGTGCAACGCTGCTTGATGGAGAAGGTGGACTGCTTGTGGTGCGGGCGCGGGCCGTGCTGCTGGCCAGCGGCGGCGCTGGGCAGGTCTATAGCGACACTACGAATCCTGCAGTTGCGACTGGCGACGGCATAGCAATGGCCTACCGTGCAGGCGCTGCCGTTAGTGATATGGAGTTTTATCAGTTTCATCCAACGGCATTCAGTGAGCCAGGTGCCCCCCGGTTTCTGATGAGCGAGGCGCTGCGGGGCGAGGGCGCTTATCTCGTCAACGTCGCCGGTGAGCGGTTTATGGAGCGATATCATCCACTACTTGAGTTGGCCCCGCGCGATGTCGTGGCACGGGCGATCACACGTGAGGGAATGGACGGCACGGTCTATCTGGACATGCGTCATGTGAAGAAAGATCTGCAGACGCGATTTCCAGGTATCTCGAAGTTTCTTGCGAAGTACCATCTGCAGCTGGGCAGAGATCTGATCCCCGTTCGCCCTGCGGCACATTACCTGATGGGCGGCGTCCAGACGGATGTCGACGGAAGAACCACGCTGCCCGGGCTGTATGCAGCAGGTGAAGTGGCCTGCACCGGCGTCCACGGTGCGAACCGCCTCGCCAGCAATTCGCTGTTGGAGGGGCTCGTGTTCGGAGCACTCGCAGCCGAAGCAATGATCGCGGATGCTCCCGCTATCAATGATGGATCATCGGTAGTTCCTGACGCGGCGGAAGGCGGCGTAACGAGCGAGGCGAACACCGAGCGATGGATTGCTGAGCTGCGCGATCTGATGTGGAAGCATGCAGGCCTTCTGCGGGATGCTAACGGTCTCCGCGAAGCCCAAAGGCTGTTGGATGCTTTGGCTGCAGCGATGCCTCGAGGACTATCCCGGCGGGCGGTAGAGGCGCGAAATCTGCATACCGTCGCTAGTGTGATCGTCGCCTCAGCTTTAGGACGCGAGGAGAGCCGTGGAGCACACTACCGAAACGATTTTCCCCAGAGAGGCGCAGAGGCAAAACATTCTGTGATGGAACAGGGAAGACTTACCTTCGTCGCTTAGAGCCTTACCTGTGCTCGCGAGAGTACAGGATGCGTTCAGGTGTATATCCTTCCCACTCCCACGGTGTAACTGTATCGCCGATGATGGTTTCGAGCAGTGGACGAAAGGCCAGTTCGCCGTTGTCGCTGTTGGTCAGGATAATCATGCATGTTCCGCTTTGCTCGAAGCAGATGAGATAGTTTTCGGCGCCGTCTCCGTGACCTTCCTTGAAGAAAGCGGGTCCATACTTCGTCTTCGTTAGCAAACCCCAACCTGCGCCGTATGCAAGCCCAACGGCGGGACCCTCGGTTCCTTTCTCTTCAATGAGAGTAGGGAACTGATGTTTGTACGGGATGGAGATAACCGGTTTGAGCATATTGGCGCGACTTTCAGCACTCATTACCTTGTTAGCGAGCAAGGCTTCAGTAAAGGTAGTCAGGTCGTTGATGCTGGTCATCATGGAGCCGGCAGCGCGAGGACTCGTTCTTTGGACGAAGGCGCTGTACTTGCCCTCGGAGTTGTGGCCGCCCGCTACGTTTGCTGTAAAGCGTGGCTGCCATACCAGGCTGGTCTGATGCATTCCAAGCGGACCGAAGATGTGTTCCTGTTCCAAATCAGTTAGCGAACGGCCGGTCTTCTGCTCGATGGCAAACTGCAAGAGATTGATACCTTCGCCAGAGTAGGCGAAGCGCGTCCCTGGCTCCCAATGAATACGTAGTTTCTGGTCAGGCTCCAGCGCGGCAAAGTTGGCAAAGCCCGCCGTATGTGAAAGCAGCATGCGGGGCGTAATTTTGCGCCAGCGTTCATCTCCGGCGAGGTCTTTGTATCTGTCGTACTCGGGCAGGGGCTTGGGTAAGTAGGTGGCGATGGAGGCATCCAAGCTCAACTCGCCAGCCTCGACCATCTGCATGACGAAGCTGGCGAAGACGCTTTTGGTGATGGAAGCTGCCCATGTGGTGGTGTCGTTGTTCATGGGCAGATTTTCGGCCTTGTTGCGCAGACCGAAGCTGTGTACCCATACTCGCTTGCCATGTTGCAGCACTGCGATCTGGGCTCCCGTGACGTGTGCTTCGTCCAATATCTTCTGGGCGAAGCGCTCAGCCTCAGTGATAGTGATTCTGCTCCCGTCCAGGCGCTGAATCGAGGCGTCCTTCGAGGTTGTAGCCTCAACCAAGGGAGAGTAACAGAGAACCAAAACCATCAGAACAAGACGACTCGCCATGAATGCCCTTACGTTCCAAATCGCAATCGGTTCAGTCGGTGATCAAACAAACGGAAGAATAATCGGAATGACAATACCCGCGATCAGTACCGCCGTAACCAGAACCCGGTTGCGAAGGTACTTGTAAGACATATACAGCCCAGTGACTGTGGATGTGAAAAGGCCTATCGACACGATGAGGAAGAATATCTTCAGCGGTAGTGTGCGCTGCTTCGGGACTGTCGGTGCCAGCTGAGTCGGAGCCGAAAGGCCGGGTTGAGATTTATCTGCAGGAGTGGCCGCCTTCTCCGGTGGTGGCAGTTTTCTGACCGGCACTACGGTGGTCTGTTTCTTATGCAACTGAGCAAGCGTGGCGATCCAGGCAGGTGGCTTGTAAGAGCTGCCGCGGGTAGTCTCGTGCAGGCTGAAGGTCTGCATCGCGCCCGTAAAAGCAAAGAAGATCAAGGCAGGAGTAATGAAGACACCAAGGTACAGATGGGTCAGGCGGGTATATCTGAGGAAAGTATGCGATTTAGACATCGTTTCTCTTTTGTACACAAAGAAACGATTTACGACAAGTTTAGTCCTATATCGCAAAGCTACTGCGAAATCAGGCCTTTCGCCGGGTACCGCTCAGACCGGAAGTTCATTCTTCTTACCGGGCAGAAGTAGTGAAAGCGCGATGGTGATACCGAGCATGACGACGATGATGGCGAGTGAGATTAGTGGCCCAATCTCGAAAAAGTGAGCGGTCAGCATCTTAAGGGCTGCAAACGCTAGCACCGCGGACAATCCGTAATGGAGGAAGCGAAGGGTAGTCAGCAGATGCGCCAGCAGGAAATAGAGCGAACGAAGGCCCATGACGGCCATGATGTTGGATGTATACGCCAGGAAAGGATGGCGGGTGATTGAGAGGACAGCTGGAATGGAATCCAACGCGAAGACCAGGTCTGTGATCTCAATAGCAATCAAAGTAAGGAAGAGAACCGTAGCCATGCGGCGGCCCTCTTCAATGACAAAGAATCTGTCCTGCCGCATGCTCACCGGGTGTATCCGTGAGAGCCATTTGAGCCAGCCGGGAGTCTCGTCTTTTTTTGCGGGATCGTGCGGCACAACGAGACGAATTGCGGCGATCAGCAGGACCGCTGCGAAGACGTAGCTGATCCATTCGAAACGGGCGAGCAATTCAAGACCGACAGCGATGAAGGCGCCGCGCATAACGATAGCTCCTGCAACCCCCCAAAAGAGCACCTTGGGCTGCCTCTCAGGAGCTATGTCGAATAGACGGAAGAGCAGCAGAAAGACGAAGAGGTTATCGATCGAGAGCGCCTCTTCAATAGCGTAGCCAGCGAGATATTGTGTAGCAGCCTCGCCCCCGAGCGTGTGGAAGATGAAGAGCGCAAACGCAAGAGCGGCCCCGACCCAGAGAATGGTCGCAGCGATAGAGCTTGAGTGCGTCTTTGCAGGGCCCTGATGGCGAACGTAGAGGAACTCGGCTACGAGCAGCGAGAGGATAAAGAGATGAAAGCCGATCCAGTGGCTGAGAGGAACAATGCCATACATAGCTACTGGGATGCTACACGTTAGGGCCGCTAGTCGGTATCGAGTCGCCGTTGTCTTTTAGTTTCTCGATAGGACCATGGAATAAACGGTGTATACGGCAAAGACGATGAGCAGCCAGCAAGCAGACGAGAAAAGCAGGTTACGGACGATGTCTCCTACTGGATGAGCTGTGAAGAATGCATTCAGGACTGAGCGCTTTTGTCTGTACTGCGACGACGGAAAAGCAGATTGGTTCATAGCGCACCTCTGGCAGCAAGGTAGAGCGTGGATTTGTTCGCTGGTATCCCACAAACAGGACACAATATGGCTAGTTCTGGTGATCTCAGAGGAGATCAGAGGGCATCGTCTTAGCGGCTGTTTGGTGACAGCCTTACCGGTCAGGCGTAGTATGGCGCCGTACTGAAATTGCTTCTGACTTCTGAATTTCGGAGGAGCGTATGAAGATAGCGATTCGTTGTATGGCGCTCGCCGCCACGCTTCTGGCAGTCCAGGTGGCCGTAGCGCAGGCGCCTGCAGGATCTACTGGACAATGCAAAGACGGAACCTACACGACCGCTTCCAGCAAGCAGGGCGCCTGCCGTGGACACCAGGGCGTCAAGGAATGGTTCGCGGCGTCGACCGCTCCGGCTCCCGCTAAATCGGCGCCAGCTGCTCCAGCCGCAGCTCCAGCCCCGGCAGCCTCTCCAGCTCCCGCAGCGGCGTCAGCCCCGGCTGCCAAGCCTGCGACCCATGCCTCAACGGCTTCGATGGCGCAGGCGCCTGGCGGAGGTCCCGGTATGGTCTGGCTGAACACCAGCACCAATGTCTATCACTGCCCGGGCTCCAGTTACTACGGCAAGACAAAGGCTGGCTCCTATATGTCAGAGGCTGACGCCAAAGCGAAGGGTGCTCACGCCGATCACAACAAGCCGTGCAAGTAAAAACTGAAGTGTGCGTTACGGTCGCTGGTTGATTAGGCGAATCATCTCGAGGAAGAGGTCCCCAGATATCTGAAGGGACCGGGGGCTCACCTTGTCGAGCGTGTCAAGCTCGGTGTGGTGATAGCCGCCTTCAGGCCGCTCGTTTGTGGGCGGCCCGTAGTCAAGATCGATGATGTCCAGAACTGGCACGCCGCGCTGCTTGAAGGGAAGATGGTCGTCCTCAACGGCGGTCTGGTTTTTGAAGACGTATGCGGAGTGGCCGGTATTCTTCGCTGCCTGAGCAAGCAGATCCAGCAGCCACGGAGTGGAGTTGGAGTCCTTGTCGATGTTCAGGTCCTTATCGCCGACCATGTCGGCGACCATAAACGCTTTAATCTTCGCAAGCGTTCCATTATTGGACCACTTGGCAGCAAGGTGGCGGGTTCCGTACAGAGAGTCTGAGTTCGACCAGGACTTGATGGCCTCTTCGCCGTCGTCGAAGACCAGCCAGACGCTATAGCCCTCAGGTGGATGAGCGCGTAAATAATTGCCGATCTCGATCAGCAGGGCACTTGTGGCCGCGCCGTCGTTGGCTCCTACAAAGTTGATGTCCTTGAGCCAGTAATTTGTTTCGTAATGGCTGGCCAGCACGATGACGCCGTCCTTCTTACCCGGAAAGCGCACGATGTAATTGCGCATATCGAGCCGGCCGACGGGAGTGTTGGCAGAGAAGCTGTCAGTCTCGAAGTTCCCCTTGGCAATCTCAGGCGCGAAATGGGACTTGATGAACTCCTCAGCCTTGAGGTGATCGGGAGAGCCGATCCAACGGTGCGGAGCCGCGGCAAGGAACTGCTGGGTCAGGTTATAGGCTGTCTGTCCGCTGAAGTGCGGGGTCGCGGTCTTCTGGGCCAGCGATGTTGATGCGAGGGCAGTGAGTGCCAGTACAAGTGAAAGCAAGCCGCGAGATGTTTTTGTGGTGCTTGAGGAATCAGTCATTCGTGAGAAGGTCATGAGGCTTTCTTCAACTCTTTGGCTTTGCGCCGAGCTGGGTGAACGAGGAAGGCAACGGCCACGCCCGCAAAATAAAGAACGAGCATCGGGGTGGCAAACAGGCACATGCCGATCGGATCGGGCGTGGGGCAGATCACCGCCGCTATCACGAAGATAATGAGGATCGCGTAACGGATGTGCTTGAGAAGAAACTTCGCATCCACGATTCCGAACAGCGCAAGGAAGAAGATGAGAATCGGCAGCTCAAACGTAATGCCGAGACCGAGAATGACGGCCATGAAGAAGCCCGTATAGTCCTCGATCGTCAGGATCGGATGGAACCGGTGTCCAAACTGCAGGACAAGAACTTTAATGGCGCCGGGAAGAACATAGTGGTATCCGAACCAGCCACCAGCGAGGAAGAGGCTGACGGTGGCAAACATGAAGGGAACCACATAGCGCTTCTCATTCGCATACATACCCGGCGAGATGAAGAGCCATATCTGATACAGAATGAAGGGACTAGCGAGAATGGCCCCGCCGACAAGCGATGTCTTCAGATAAAGATTGAGACCATCGGTCGGATGCGTGAAGTTCAGCGCAATGCCAAGCTTGTCGAGCGGCGCCTGAACGAAGCCGTACAACCGCTCGTGAAAGATATACGCAACGACGAACCCAATAAGCAGATAGACAGTGGCGTGGATGAGGCGTTTGCGCAGTTCGCCGAGGTGCTCCATCAGGCTCATGCCCGGAAGCTCTGCCCGATCTGAAATGGCTGCCTTTACATTGTCGACAATATCAGCCATGCACGGGGGCCTCGGTCGTGGTGCGGTCTACATCTGAGTTGGAGGAGACGCGGGGAAGGGAATCGAATACATGCGACACGGAAGAGCTGGCTACTGGAAGGCCGGTTGATGGCGGCATCAGATTCAGCTCGCCCGAGGTAGCAATAGGAAGCGGCTCAATAGGAAGTGGCTCAACGGGATCTACCGCCTCAGCCTTGAACTCGTGGTTCTGGTCTGCCGCAAAGTTATCGATAGTCTCAGAAGGCTGCGCAATCGTATTTTCAGTCACATCGGCGATTGCGGGAGCGACCGGAGCCGCCGCCTGCATCTCTGCAATCTTTTTCTGCTGCTCCGCCTGTTCTGCCATGCGAAGCTCATCTTCCATCTGCATCCGGAACTCGTTGGAAGCGCGACGGAACTCTCCCATGAGTTTACCCAGTTGCCGAGCGAGTTCGGGCAGCTTCTTGGGCCCAAAGAGTAGCAGGGCGATGAAGAAGATGACGGCGCTGTCCTGAAAGCTAGGCATAAGTGACTTCTATGATACGGCTTACGTTGGGTCGGAACAAATAGATGTTCTCGATTGGGGCTGTTGTAAAATTACTGATGTAATGCTGTTGCATGGAAGTATTGGTTTAGACGAAGAAAAGTATCTTTTCGGTTCGATCGCTCGTCCAATGAGAATACGAGCGGCAGATGCCGCAAGTAGAAGTAAGTAGTGAGTTGCAACATCCCCGTGGGTTGGGTAATGGCTCTTGCGAGCCGGTACAGCGAATCCACTGCAACTTCAGCAGTGCATGCTTTCAACATCCCCGTCTCAGAGGCGCAACGACGGCATCGGCATCGCCGATTCCAAACGACCTTATGAGACTGAAGGCGGAGTACTTTGAACGGTTTATTGGAAGAGGTCGCAGCAACGGCTGCGATAGAGTCTGTTGCAGATACGTGTTCCTTAGATAACTACTTGACCCAACCGGACCACACCATGGACGCCCGCATCTCTGCCGCGCGCGCCAAGCTGGGAACCGATGTCGTCCTTCTCGGCCACCACTACCAGCGCGACGAGGTCATCCGCTTCGCCGACCACACCGGCGACAGCTACAAGCTCTCCAAAATCGCCTCCCAGACCAGCGCGAAGTACATGCTCTTCTGCGGCGTCCACTTCATGGCCGAAACCGCCGATGTACTGGGCCAGCCCTGGCAGCAGGTGATCCTGCCCGACCTGAACGCCGGCTGTTCCATGGCCGACATGGCAGAGATCGGCCAGGTCGAAGACTGCTGGGACTCACTCGAGCGCGCAGGCCTTACCGGCGACATGATCCCACTCACCTACATGAACTCCGCCGCAGCCATCAAGGCCTTCTGCGGCGAGCGTGGCGGCTTGGTCTGCACCTCGTCGAACGCCCGCGGTGCCTTCGAGTGGGCCTTCGCCCGCGCAGGAAAGATTCTCTTCCTCCCCGACCAGCATCTCGGCCGCAACACCGCCTTCGCAATGGGCATTCCCATGAGCGAGATGGTCGTCTGGGACCCCTACCAGATCAACGGAGGACTCAGCCCCGATCGTCTGAAAGCCGCAAAAGTAATCCTCTGGAAGGGCCACTGTTCCGTCCACCAGCGCTTTCTTCCAGAGCACGTTGACCGCGTCCGCGCGAACTACCCGGAGATGCAGGTAATCGTGCATCCCGAGTGCCGCTGGGAGGTCTGCCAGAAGGCCGACGCCATCGGCTCCACGGAGCGCATCATTGAGGTGATCGAAAAAGCTCCCGAAGGCTCAAGCTTCGCCGTGGGTACGGAGATTCATCTCGTGAACCGCCTTGCGAAACGGTTCGCCCCGCTGGGCAAAAAGGTCATCACGCTCGACGATGCAGGCTGTCTCTGCACCACGATGTATCGTATCTCGCCTCAACACCTTGCCTGGGCTCTTGAAAATCTGGTCGAGGGAAGAGTTGTGAACCGCATCAAGGTAGACGATGATGTGAAGCAGTGGGCGAAGGTGGCCCTCGATCGAATGCTGGAGATACGTGCTTGAGCAAGACCTTTACCCTGGGCGAGGCCCAGACCTTGTTGCCGGTAGTAGAAGCTCTGTTGCGCAGGGCGCAGGCCGCCGGAGTGCGGGCCGCAGAGATCGAAGTGGAGATGCAGGCGCTCAGCCAGCGCATCTTCCTTCTGGGTGGCATGCATGTCGATGTCACTACGGCCGCCCGCCGTCGTGCGGAACTCGACAAAAATGTTCAGGAGACGAAAGACACTCTGGCCGAGATCGAGGCAATCGGCGTCCAAACGAAGGATCTCGACAAAGGTCTTTTGGACTTTCCCTGTGTTATCGACGGTAAAACGGTCCTGCTCTGCTGGAAGCTGGGCGAGAAGGAGATTGGCTATTGGCACTCGCCCGAGGATGGGTTCGCTGGCCGAAAGCCTTTGGATGCAAGGTTTGGCAAGCCGGAGCGCGACCGGCCCAACTAAGTCCGGGCAAACTGTCCAACGAACGATAACAATCTGTGGATAAATAAATTTATTGTTTGATAATAATTATCAAACTTGTCGGACTATACTTCCGCTATGACGGTTGATGAGTCGAAGTCGTTCCGCGATGTTTGCCAGGAAAACGGCATCGCTGTGACACATCAGCGTCAGGTGCTGTACGAAGTGATGAAGGGCATGCATGGCCATCCGAGCCCGGAAGAAGTCTATGCAAAAGTAAAGAAGAAGATTCCGGCCATCTCGCTGGCGACTGTTTACAAAAACATCCATCTCTTTGTTGAAAGCGGCGTCTTCCGCGAAGTAAGCATGCATCACGGCTCCGTGCGCGTGGAGATGAACGGTGAGGCGCACCATCACATGGTTTGCTCCAAATGCAAAGCCATTACCGACATCGGCGAGGAAGAACTCGGCCTGGTTGCCAAGCGCAACAAACTGCCAGGAGGATTTCTCGTCGAACGGTATGCAGTTGATGTCATTGGTGTCTGTGCTAAGTGTCAGACAGCTTAGTGTCACATTAGTAATTAGTCTCTTCTGTAAGTTAGATACTAAGTACGCGAAGGTGTAGCCAAAGCTCGGGGCGTAATATTGAAGAGCTTGTTAAGAAGGAAGAGTTAGTAACTGCATAGCTGCTGCAGCTTATCCAAACTACGCGAAAACGGCCTGAAAATGGGCCGTTTTTTGTTGTCCAAAATACCTTTTAGTTTGATAGGATTGGAGATGTAACTTAAAAGGCTTTTATTCGTTTTCAAGTGGGCAACAAGCCGTTGGTTTATTCAAAAAAAGGAGCTACATCTCATGCTACAAATCGGCGAAAAATTTCCTAACTACAGTGTTACTGCTACCATCTCCACTGATAAGGACGAAGCCAAGGCGTTTACCACGATCACCGAAGAATCCTTTCCCGGTAAGTGGAAGCTGTACTTCTTCTGGCCTAAGGATTTCACCTTTGTCTGCCCCACCGAGATCGCTGCCTTCGGTAAGTTGAACAGCGAGTTCGCCGACCGCGACTGCCAGATTCTTGGCGGTAGCACTGACAATGAGTACGTCCACGCTGCATGGCGTACGCATCACGCCGACCTCAAAGACCTGCCCTTCCCCATGCTCTCCGACATCAGGCACGATCTCTGCGGACAGCTCGGCATCCTCGACGAGAAGGCTGGCGTTGCTCAGCGCGCGACGTTCCTCGTCGACCCCGATAACATCATTCGCTTCATCTACGTCACCGATCTCTCGGTTGGCCGCAATCCCCAGGAGGTTCTCCGCGTACTCGATGCGCTGCAGACCGACGAGCTCTGCCCCTGCAACTGGCAGAAGGGCGAAGCGACACTCAACTAGTTTTTTCAAAACGTAGAGGGCGCGACTGCTTATCCAGTCGCGCCTTTTTCTAAGCGAGTCTTTAGCCCGAGAGGATGAACTGACATGGCATTGGAAGAGTTGATAAGCGGCCTGCCCGCCTACGCGAAGGATCTGAAGCTGAACTACTCCTCGCTCGTAAAGCAGAACACGGAGCTGACCTCTCAGCAACTATGGGGCACAGTCGTAGCCGCCGCAATTGCCACGCGCAATGCAGAGCTCACTGCAGCAGTCATCGCAGAGTCGGAAGCCAACGGCCTCAACCCAGGAGCACTCGATGCAGCTAAAGCCGCCGCGGCCATCATGGGGATGAACAATGTCTACTACCGCTTTCATCACCTCACGAGCAATGAAAAGTACGCTACTCTTCCCGCTCGTCTTCGCATGAACGCATTGCGCGGCCACTCGGTCGAGCATGTGGATTTCGAGTTGTGGTGTCTCGCAGTCAGCGCTATCAATGCCTGCGGCAAGTGCGTCGACTCGCACGAGCAGGTCCTCCGGCAGAAAGGTGCAACCGAGGAATTGATCAACGCAGCCATCCGCGTAACCTCAGTGATTCACGCAATCGGAGTCGTTCTCGACGCCGAGAAGGCAGCCCCCACCCCGGCAGCGTAGTCACAAGTGGAAAGCGGAAAGCAAAAGCGCTGGCATCAACCCCGCGCTTTTTTATTTCGAATGGGCCTGATTCGTCGGCACAGCGACCGGCGACCCCTGTTCGGGCTTGCGCCCAGGATTCCACTCCGGCTTCCACTTCGAGTCGGCCAGCCAGCGGATCGGCCCGACCATCGAAGCGACTGCATTGGTCATGTGGTTGAAGTCGATGGTGCGAAGTTCGTCCGATGGCTGGTGGTAGTCCTTGTGTAGTCCATAGCTCGAAACCGTATGCGCAATAATGCCTTGCTTCGCCAGAGCATAGTTATCCGAGCGTTGAAAAAACTGCTCCTTTGGATGAGGATCGTTGACTAGATGTGCCCCATGCTTGGCTAGTTCGGGGCCAAGGTTCGACCGATCAAAGCCAGTGAGCCAGAGAGTTCCCGCAGGTACGGCAGAGTCGGGCCTGCCGATCATCTCAAACTCAAGATTCGCAACAATGCTTGATAGCGGCACCGGCGGATGCTGCAGGAACGCTCGGTTGCCATAGCCGCCGATCTCTTCCGACCCAAAGAGCGCAAAGACAATGGTGCGCTTGGGCCGCGGTCCAGTGGCGAGAATGTGTGCGAGCGTAAGAACCGCAGTCGTCCCGGAGGCATCGTCATCGGCGCCGTTGTAATTGTTGTCGCCATTCACTGCAGGTCCGATCCCGAGATGGTCCAGATGGGCAGTTAGCAAAATCACCTGTTCCGGATTGCTCGTCCCTCGAAGAATCCCAATAGCGTTCCATGTCTCTTTCCGTGTCTCCTCCTGGAACTTCGAAAGGCGTTGCTGTAACCGTTCGGGCAGCGGTGTTGGCAGCATTGTTTTCTGCACGAACGTGCCGTTGTCTCCGCCCGGTTCGAGGCCCAGCGCCTGGAACTGCGAGGCGGCGAAGAGTGCAGCAATGTGCTCGTCGCGGGTCGCCGAACCCCGGCCGTGGAGGTCGTCGTCGGCCAGAAAGTTCATATCGGCACGAACCTCGCGTTCCAGGCTCGATGGCGCTGGTGCTGTTTTCGCCAGCGCAGCGTCGAACGAGTGACTCAGTTGACCATACGAGATAAGACTGGCGGCAAACAGGCAGGAAAGCGCAGCACTGCGCAAAAGGTGACAAGGTTTGAACTCAGGCATGGCCAGATTATAGCCCCCTGTTGTTTACGGTCTTCACGAGATTTCTAGCTCCTGTAAAGCTGAAATGAGAGGATGGAGTAATGGTAGAACGGGTCAGGGTCATGCGGCTGTGGATGTGGATCATTGTCGTAGCAGCGGTATCGGCTCTAACGGGTTGCGGCAATTTTTTCGTCCCCCCCGACAACAGCGGTAGCGGCACTGGCGGTTCGACCACCGGAAACCGCGCTTACGTGGCGAACTCCGCCAACAACACACTCGCCGGATTTACGGTAGGCACGGGTACCTTGGCCGCAGTACCGAGTTCGCCAGTGGCCTTGGGTTACGCTCCAGTAGCAGCCGTTACCACGCCGACCAACAGCTTCCTCTACGTTGCGGGGCAGGGCGCCATCTATCTCTACACCATCAACGAGGACGGCTCCCTCTCCTCTTCCAGCGCAGGCGCGGCCGTCGCCATCGTGAATGTTGTCGCACTCGACATCTCCCCCGACGGAAACTGGCTCTTTGGCCTCGACGGCACGACGACGGTTGTCGACCAGTTCCAGATCAACAAATCGAACGGCAATCTTACATCCGTAGCGGCAACCGCGTACTCGGTAACCAACGCCGTCATAGCCCCCAGGGCCATCCGTGTCGCGCCGAACGGCGCTCTGGTCTTCATCGCGCTGGGCACCGGCGGTGACATTGTCTTTACCTTCAACACCACCACCGGAGCTCTTGTCAGCAGTCAGGTGCTGGCGCCGGCCTCCGTCACAACCAGCGACAACGGCCTGGCCATCGACAGCACCACAACCCATCTCTACATCGCCCGCAGTGGGACCGGCGGCGGCGTGGCTGCTTTTAGCATCGGTGCGGCTGGCGCGCTGACATCTGTAACCGGCTCGCCCTTCACGGCGGGCAACCAGCCTTTCTCCATCGTGCTTGACCCGACAGGAACATATCTCTACGTGGCGAATCGCACCGACGGAACCATCTCCGGTTTCACGATCGGCACAGGCGGGGCTCTAACCACTCTGACCGGCTCGCCTTACGCCAGTGGAAAACAGGTCTCATCGCTAGGCATCGACCAAAGCGGCAAGTATCTCTTGGCGGCGGCCTTCGGCGGATCGCCCGACCTCTCCATGTACAGCTTCGACGCGGCCATCCCAGGCAAACTCGATCTGGCGACCAGCACCGCAACGGGAACAGGTACGACAGGCGCCGCGGCCCTCGCCCTCACCCACTAACTATGGAAGATGGACTCAACCTGATCACCCCAGCGAACGCAACACCCAACTTCACAACGGCAACGCCAGTACTATGGTTTTAGCGGTTTTTTAGACGGAGCTTTACAGTTATCTTTTCTTCGGTTCGACAAATCGGTTCACGGCAAACGCTCTCGCGGCTGGCATGCATCGCTGGCATCTCGCTGGCAGTAGCGTTGAGCGGCTGTTCGAGGCTGCGTCCCAAGCCGCCCGCGCAATATGTCTACGTCACAGCGAAGCAGACCTTCCTGCGCGACCGCGTAGCGGCAGTCTCCAATCGCACGGGCACCGTAGAAAACGGCGACAAACTCCAAATCCTTGAGCACGGTCGCCGCTTCCTCAAAGTCCAGACCGCAAAGGGCGAACAGGGCTGGATCGACGAGAAGGCCGTCGCCACCCAGGACATCTTCAACCAGTTCGAAGCCTTGAAGCAACAACACAGCAAAGATCCCGTCGTAGCCTCGGCCGTTGTTCGCGACGAGGTCTACATGCACTCCAAACCCGGCCGCGAAACCGACCGCTTCTACCGCCTCTCCGAAGGCGAAAAACTAAAGCTGCTGGCGCGCGCAACCTTACCCAAGCCCCTCCCTCCCGGAATGCGCCCCGCCAGACCCGTGACCCCGGCCAAAGCTGACGCCGCCACTCCGCCGTCCGCGCCCGAGCCGCCCCCGATGGAAGACTGGTGGCTCGTACAGGACTCCAAGGGGGACACGGGTTGGCTCCTCAGCCGCATGATGGACGTTGACGCTCCTGACTCACTCACGCGCTACTCCGAAGGTCAGCGCATGGTCGGAGCCTACATCCTCACAACCGTGCACGACCCCGACGCCGAGCAGGACAACAAGGACATTCCCGTGTACGTGACCGTCCTCAGCCCCTACAAAGCTGGCCTCCCCTATGACTTCGACCAGGTACGCGTCTTTACCTGGAACGTAAAGAAGCACCGCTACGAGACTGGCCATAGGGAGAGAAACATTGAGGGCTACCTCCCAGTCGAGGTCAAGATGGCGGCGGACCCCTACGGCAAGTCACCGACGGCGACCACGCCCGCTCCCACCTTCAGCTACCGGGTTCTATCCGACGAAGCAGGCCCGGTCATTCCCGATCCAATAACCGGAGCGATCGTCCCAGGCAAAACTGTTCTCAAGACCTATCGCCTCGAAGGAAACCTCGTCCGCCGAATCCTGGCGCCGGGAACGCAAGCGCCAGGCGAAGCCCATCCCGAGCCAATCACCGAGAAGAAGAAGCTCGCCAAAGCCGCCAAGGGCAAGAAGCACTAATCATTTTGCCTCGTTACCGCCTTTGTTCTTCGGTAGGCAGAGTTCTAACCTATGCAAAAATCGCTCATGCCTTTGCCTCTGAGGTAGGCCTGGGCTTTAGCCCAGGCACTCAAAAGCGGAAAGAAGGGGCTTCAGCCCCTGAGGTATGTCTTTCCCCGCCACTCACGCATAAAACGCCGCAATAGCATCCACCACCGTAACCTGCTCATCTTCGCGAAGCTCCGGATACATCGGAAGCGCCAACACCTCAGCCGCAGCCTTCTCGCTCACGGGGAAGTCGCCCTGCTTATACCCAAGCCCAGCCAGGCTCGTCTGCAAATGCAACGGCAGAGGGTAGTAGATCTCACTGCCAATCTGCCGTTCCGTAAGATACTGCCGCAGCGCATCGCGGCGCGGAGCCCGAATCACGTACTGGTGAAACACATGCCCGGCCCGAGGATCGGTGAAGGGAAGCACCACGCCATCACTCGTATCAGCCCCAACCACTCCGGCTGCCAGAAACAGCTCTGTCGTAATTCGCCGCCAGATCCCGCCGCTTCTGATTCCACTGCGGCAGATGCTTCAGCTTCACCTCCAGCACCGCAGCCTGCAGGCTGTCCAGTCGGGAGTTCCACCCCACCTCTTCGTGGAAGTAGCGCTGCCGCATTCCGTGCGCGCGAAGAATCCGTGCATGATCGTTGTATTCGTCGGAGACAGTCGTCATCAACCCGGCATCCCCAAATGCACTGAGATTTTTCGTCGGATAAAAGCTGAAGGCCGCCAGATCGCCCAGTGCACCGGCAGGCGTACCGTTCCACGTAGCCCCAAACGCCTGCGCAGCGTCTTCAATCAGCAGCAGGTTGTATTGCTGCTTCAAGGCGGCAAAGGCGTCCCAGTCAGCACATTGGCCGTACAGATGAACCGGCAAAATAGCCTTGATCGTAGCTCCGGCATGACCATGCAGCACCTTCTCGACGGAATCGGCAGACAGGTTGAACGTAGTCGGATCAATATCCGCCAGCAGCGGTTGAGCGCCACACCGCAGAATCGCGCTGACGGTGGCGAAGAAGCTGAAAGGAGTAGTGATAACCGCATCGCCCGGCCCGATATTGGCCGCTGCCATCGCCAGCCAGATCGCATCCGTACCGCTCGCGCAGCCTACCGCGTGGGGCACCCCGCAAGCAGTCGCGGCCGCCTCCTCGAAGCTCGCAACCTGCGGTCCGAGGATAAATTTCTGCGAGTCGCAGACTTTTTCGATGGCTTCCAGTATTTCTTGTCGAATCCCAGCGTACTGCCGGGCGAAATCAAGCATCTGAACAGGTTGGGAGTTACTGGTCACATCTGTCATGGTATATCGCTGTCGGCCCGCAGGCAGAGATGCTGTTTCAGATTGGGCTTCGTCTAAGTTTTTACGGCTGCATCTGCCTTAGGAGTGCGGCTGGTTGAAAATTGTGGTGGATACTCGTATTGTTTACGTCTTGGCTTCAGACTCAGCAATTCGACTGGGCGCACCACTGAAGTTGATGGAGTACGGCGGGACCTAGTAGCGGACAGATTTTCACTTAAGGAGATCGGCACCATGGAATCAAAGCCGGCACAGAACATTCAGGATACGTTTCTTAACACGGTGCGGAAGGATAAGAGCCCCATCACCATCTACCTCGTCAGCGGCGTTAAACTGACCGGGAAGATTCGCTCTTTCGATAAATACTCCGTATTGCTCGAGAACAACAGCCAGGAGCAGTTGATCTTCAAGCACGCTATCTCGACCGTTGTCAGTGGGCGGGCAGGTGCGCATCTGGAACCCCGAGCCGATAGTCCTCGGACGGACGCCCCTCGGGTCGCTCATCCTCCGGCCTCTGCTGGTGCTCCGGCCCAGGAAGCTACCGGGACCCAGGGCCACTAGCCCTTCTCTGAACCAACCAGCGAAGGTACGAAGGTCTCCTCATTGAAACCAGTTAAGCGAAGCCTCGTCGAGGCACAGCAGGCTGCCATAGCTACTGCAGACGAACGCCTGCACCCCGGTCGATCCTTTCTCGAACGGGCAGTGCTCGTTGCCGTCGAGTTCACAGGCGAACGTCGCAAGCTCACCGCCGCGGCCCGAATGGCGCGGAAGGCCGCTGCTCTCTCGGCAGGTTCTCTCGAACCCACCGCTAGCGAAGCAGAGCAGTCTCTGACGAAGCCCGCTCAAACAGCCGATCTGGACTTCGAAGCCTCACTGGCCGAGTTTCAGGAGCTGGCCCGCAGCGCCGGAGCCGAGGTCTCAGCGACCCTCATCCAGCACCGTCCCCGCCCCGATCCCGCGACCCTCGTCGGCCAGGGCAAACTCGAAGAGATCGAAGCTGTCATCGCCTCTACCGGAGCCGATCTGGTCCTCTTCGATCACGACCTCACCCCATCGCAGCTCCGAAACCTCGAAGCCAAACTGCCCTGCCGTGTTATCGACCGCACGCAGCTCATCCTCGACATCTTCGCCCGCCACGCCCGAACCCGCGAAGGCCAACTCCAGGTCGAGCTAGCCCAGCTCGAATACCAGCTCCCCCGTCTCGCTGGCCGAGGCAAGGCCATGTCTCAGCTCGGAGGCGGCATCGGTACCCGAGGTCCCGGCGAAACCCAGCTCGAGACCGATCGTCGCAAGATCAATCTCCGCATCGACCACGTCAAGGGCCAGCTCGAATCCGTCCGCCGCATCCGCCGCCAGCAGCGTCAGCGCCGTGAGGCTGTCCCTGTCCCCGTCGTGGCGCTGGTCGGCTACACCAACGCGGGCAAGAGCACCCTCTTCAACGCCCTCACCGAGGCCGGCGTACTCGAGTCCTCCCGCATGTTCGCCACCCTCGATCCCAAGCTGCGCCAGCTCCAGCTCCCCTCGCGCCGCAAGGTCCTTCTCTCTGATACGGTAGGCTTCATCCGCAACCTGCCTCACACCCTCGTCACCAGCTTCCGAGCCACCCTCGAAGAGGTCGAACGCGCCGAACTCCTGCTCCACGTCCGCGACGCCTCCAGCCCCATGATGGACGAGCAAAAGGTGCAGGTCGAGCGCGTCCTTGCCGAGCTGGACGTCACCAAAAAGCCCGTCATCGAGGTTCTCAACAAGATCGATCTCGTACCCACCGGCGTTCCCATGGGAGCACCCGGAAGCATCGCCGTCTCCGGCCTCAAAAAGCAGGGCCTCGACCATCTTCTGGCCGCCATCGATGCCGCCCTCGTGGCCGATCCGCTCATCGAGATGCGCTTCCGTCTGCCCCAGTCCGAGGGCGCAGTGATCGCCGCACTGGACGCTGGCGCCATCGTCGAAGCCAAGCATTTCGAAGGTAACCTGGCCTACATTACCGCGCGAGGCCCGGCATCACTCTTAAACCGATTCAGGAGGTTCCAGGAACGCATCGCAACTCCAGCATGAGCACGCCCTTAACTAGCATAGGCCGCCTGAAGGGGAGCGGAGGTGGTGTCCCCATTCACGCGACCTATGTGACCCAGATAATAGGGTCCGGGTGGTGTATATAGTCTAGTCCTCCGGTGAAAGAAGTCAATGTTTCCCCCGGTGGTACGGGTTCGTCCGATAATCGGTCGCAAGAAGCGTTTACCGGATCTTCTTTGTTTGACACTCTCGCAAACGCTTTGCTAAAACTAGGTGTACCGCAAACTTTCAACAAGGCCATTCTCTCAACGCTTCGGTTGCATAAAATAGCTGTGTACCGCAGCTTACGATAGGACTTCTGAGCGGCTACGGCCGACCCCTTTCATGGATCAGATACTTAATCAACTCGGTGGACTTGTGCTCGGCGCTGTGCCGACGATGGTCCTTTTCATTCTGTTGGTCATTGCGTACGGCTTCCTTGTTCGCCGCCCCTTGGACCGCATCCTCGCCGAGCGCCGCGCCCGCACCTCAGGCGCCGTCGAGCAGGCCCGCGGCGCCATCGCCGCTGCCGAAGCAAACACCACGGCCTACGAAGACAAACTCCGCGCCGCCAAGGCCGAAATCTTTCACGCCCGCGACCAGAAGCTGAAGCAGTGGAACGCCGAGCGCGAAGCCGCTCTCGAAGAGGTTCGCAACTCCACGAAGCATCGCGTCCTTACCGCAAAGCTCGATATCGAGAAGAGCGCAACC
This sequence comes from uncultured Acidobacteriaceae bacterium, assembly GCA_963831665.1. Taxonomy (GTDB): domain Bacteria; phylum Acidobacteriota; class Terriglobia; order Terriglobales; family Acidobacteriaceae; genus Edaphobacter. The sequence continues at coordinate 1,000,265 of CAWHRG010000002.1, forward strand.
GACGCCCGCAACCAGATCGATTCGCTCAGCGGCGAGCTGTCCGCGAAGATCCTCAACGCAGTCCTTCCGGCTGGCGTTGTACCCACGGAGGTTGCTCAGTGAGCCTGACCTCTATCAAGAAGCTCCTGCCCGGCCTCATGCTGGCAGCCCTGTTCATCGCTCCTGCTCATCGCATCGCTCACGCACAAGAGCCCACTCCCGTCGCTGAGAGCTCAGGAGCCTCCAGCACCCCCGAAGCCCGGTCGCCAGAGAAGAACATGCAGGAAGAGGACGAGAACGACGCCTACCGGCACTCGGCTGCTGTCCGCGCTCTCGGCGCCAAGCTCGGCATGAACCCCGAGCAGGCCGCGACTGTCTTCACCGTAGCGAATTTCGTCGTCCTAGTATTATTGGTCGGCTGGTTCCTCATCAAGACCCTCCCCAAGACCTTCCGCAACCGCAACACTGCCATCCAGAAGCATCTGGTCGACGCCCGCACCGCGACCGAAGAGGCCAGCGTCCGCCTCAATAGCGTCGAAGCCCGCCTCGGCAAGCTCGACGAGCAGATCGCCGCCATGCGCGCCCAGGCCGAAAAGGACGCCGCAGCCGACGAGCAGCGCATCAAGGCCTCCGTCGAGGAAGAGAAGCAGAAGATCCTCACCGCCGCCGAGCAGGAGATCGTCTCCGCCACCGCCAACGCGCAGCGCCAGATTCAGCAGTACGCCGCCGAGTTGGCCATCGGTCAGGCCGCCAAGAAGCTCGTCGTCTCCGCCGAAACCGACCGCCTCCTCGTGCAGCAGTTCGCTCGCCGCCTCGCCGGAGATGATCCGAAAGAGGGGCAAAACTAATGTCAGTTGTCGCCCTTCGTTACGCCCACGCCTTCGCTTCCGTCGCAGCGTCGACACACATCGACACCAACGCCGCCCAGCAGCAGCTCCGCGACTTCAGCGATACCCTCGCCGACAGCCAGGAACTCCGCGAAGTCCTGATGAACCCATCGATTGCCGTCGAGCAGAAGCACAAGCTCCTCAACGCCATCGCCGGCCGCATCGGCATGTTCCCGCAGGTCCGCAACTTTATCGCAGTCATCATCGACAATCAGCGCCTCCATGAGCTCGATGACATCCTCGTCGAGTACCACGCTGTAGCCGACGAGCAGTCCGGCCTCGCCGAAGCTGAGATCACCAGCGCCCACGAGCTCAACGCCGAAGACCGCGCCGACCTCGAAACCCAGGTAGCCAAACTCGCTGGTGGCCGCGTTCGCGCAACCTACCGTCAGGATGCGACACTATTGGGTGGCGCTGTGGTCCGTATCGGCTCCACCGTATACGACGGCTCCATCCGGGCTCAGTTACAGCAACTCAAGCAGAAGCTCGTAAACGCGTAGCTTTATTCGCGACCGCACCGTTTTTCAAAGATTGATACGAATCGAGTAGAAGGAAGACATGGCAAAGATCAACGCAGGTGAGATAACAGAGCTGCTTCGCCAGCAGATTGAAAACTACGAGCAGAAGATCCAGGTCGACGAAGTCGGCACCGTGATCTCGCTCGGTGACGGCATCGCCCGCGTCCACGGCCTCGACAAGGTCATGGCCGGCGAGCTCATCGAGTTCCCCCACGGCGTTGCCGGACTCGCCATGAACCTCGACGAAGATCAGGTCGGCGCCGTGCTCCTCGGCGACTACACCGAGATCAAGGAAGGCGACGAGGTCAAGCGCACCGGCCGCATCATGTCGGTTCCCGTCGGCGATGCCATGATCGGCCGCGTCGTCAACGCCCTCGGTCAGCCCATCGACGACAAGGGCCCCATCGACACCACCGAGTTCCTCCCCGTCGAGCGTCTAGCTCCCGGCGTCATCGATCGCCAGTCCGTCCGCGAGCCCATGGCCACCGGCATCAAGGCCATCGACACCATGATTCCCATCGGCCGCGGCCAGCGCGAACTCCTTATCGGCGACCGTCAGACCGGCAAGACCGCCATCGCGCTCGACACCATCATCAACTCCGCGAAGAACAACCTCATCTGCATCTACTGCGCCATCGGCCAGAAGCGCTCGTCCGTCGCGCAGGTCGTGCAGACCCTCGAAGAGAACGGAGCGATGGCCTACACCATCGTCGTCGCCGCCACCGCCTCCGAGCCCGCGCCCATGCAGTACCTCGCGCCCTTCGCCGCTACCGCTCTCGGTGAGTACTTCCGCGACAACGGCAAGCACGCCCTCGTCATCTACGACGACCTCTCCAAGCACGCCGCCAGCTACCGCGAGATCTCGCTGCTCCTCCGCCGTCCGCCAGGACGCGAAGCCTACCCCGGCGACGTCTTCTATCTCCACTCGCGCCTGCTCGAGCGCTCCTCCAAGCTCTCCGACAAGCTCGGCGGCGGCTCCCTCACCGCGCTGCCCATCATCGAAACCCAGGCAGGCGACGTCTCGGCCTACATTCCGACCAACGTCATCTCCATCACCGACGGTCAGATCTTCCTCGAAACCGACCTCTTCAACTCGGGCGTCCGTCCCGCCGTCAACGTCGGCCTTTCGGTATCGCGCGTAGGCTTCTCCGCAGCCATCAAGGCCACCAAGCAGGTCGGCGCGACCCTAAAACTCGACCTCGCCCAGTACCGCGAGCTCGCCGCCTTCGCCCAGTTCGGCTCCGATCTCGACCCCGTCACCCAGCGTCAGCTCAACCGTGGCCAGCGCCTCACCGAGCTGCTCAAGCAGCCGCAGTTCCAACCGCTCCCCGCTGAAAAGCAGGTCGCAATCATCTTCGCCGGAACCAACGGTCTGCTCGACGACGTCGAAGTAGCCGACCTCCGCGCCTTCGAGGACGGCCTCTACCCCTATCTCGAGTCCTCAGGCACTGTCCTCGCCGACATCGCCACCAAGAAGGCCATCGACGACGACATCAAGGGCCGTCTCACGCAGTCCATCAAGGACTACAAGGGCAACTTCCTCGCTGACCGCAAAGCCAAGAAAGAGGCTGCGGAGAAAGAGACGGCTGCGGCTAAGTAACCATGGCAAACGTACTCGATCTTCGGCGTCGCATCCGCAGTGTCAAGAACACGCGGCAGATCACCAAGGCCATGAAGATGGTCTCAGCGGCCCGTCTGCGTCGCGCACAGGAGCGCGCCCTCCAGGCCCGTCCCTACGCGCGAATGCTCACCAATGTGCTTGAATCGCTCGTCCGCCGCACAGACGACATGTACAGCACACAGTTGGGCGATATCATGCACCCGCTGCTCAAGGAGCGCGAGGAGAAGAACGTCCTTGTCATCTTCGTCGCCGGCGACAAAGGGTTTGCAGGCGCCTTCAATTCGAACATCATCAAGGCCGGCCAGACCTTCATCAATGAGCGCATTGCGCAGGGTAAGACAGTTGACATGGAGCTGATCGGCCGCAAGGCCGTCGCCCACGTAGGGAAGAGGTTTCCCAAGGCCGTCTATGAGAAGAAGACGGAGCACTATGACAACGAACTGGCAACGCACTATGAGACTCTGCGCCACCGTTCGCAGCCCATCGAAGTCACCGCAACCTACGCGGACCTTCTTCATTCCTTCGATATTGATAAGGTCAACGACATCACCCACTCCATTATTGATCGCTACTCGCGCGAGGAGATCGACTCGGTCTACCTGGTCTACAACGAGTTCAAATCGGTCATCGCCCAGCGCGTCGTAGTCGAAAAGCTCCTTCCCATCCGTAAGCTCGGCTCGCACGAGATCACTTCGGCCGAGGAGATGAGCGAAGAACAGAAGGAAGCGATGGCGCATGCGGCAGTCTCATCCGGCGTCAGCGCCAACGTGCTGGAGGAGACGGTCGTCGAGGCAGAGGCACAGAAGTTTGGAACGGCAGACGTGGACTATATCTTCGATCAGTCTCCCCATCGGCTATTCCGCCACCTCATGCCGCGCTACGTGTCGACCCAGATCTTCCATGCATTACTGGAGTCGGTCGCTGCCGAGCATGCAGCCCGCATGACTGCAATGGATGCTGCAACCAACAACGCCGGAGACATGATCGACGCCCTCTCGCTCACCATGAACCGTGTACGTCAGGCAGCGATCACCAAGGAAATTATCGAAATTGTAAGCGGCGCCGCCGCTCTGTAACACCGAACATAAGATGTCCAACGGTTTTGCTTTGGCTTTTGCTTTCTGTTTTTTAGGTTTTTGCTTTTGAGGTAGGTCAGGGCTTTAGCCCTGACATCTTGCAAACATAGCAATCGGGGCTTTAGCCCCTGAGGTATGCCTTCCTCGAACTAGAAACATCTGTCGAGTGGGAATCAAGGTTTTTAGGTTGTCGGACGAATCGGAGTTTTGCTTCAAACGAATCGTAGGTTTTTGGTATCTCGAAGCGAGAAAGAATTTATGGCAGAGAATATTGGAAAAGTAATTTCGATCAGCGGCCCTGCCGTTGACATTCAATTCGAAGAGTCGAAGATGCCCCCCATCTTCCAGGCCCTCCGCATCGTCAGCGAAGGCTTCGACGTCCCCCACCCGCTCGACGTTGTCGTCGAGGTCCAGCAGCACCTTGGCGAAGGCCGCGTGCGCTGCATCGCCATGGTCGCCACCGAAGGTATGGTTCGCGGCATGAAGGCGATCGACACCGGCGCGGGCATCACGGTTCCCGTAGGCCGCGAGACCCTCGGCCGCGTGCTCAACGTCCTCGGCCAGCCCGTCGACGAGCTCGGCCCCGTCAACGCCAAGGTCCACATGCCCATCCACCGGCAGGCTCCCGCGTTTGACGAGCAGTCCACACAGGAAGAGATGTTCGAGACCGGCATCAAGGTCATCGACCTCATCCAGCCCTTCTTGAAGGGCGGTAAGATCGGCCTCTTCGGCGGCGCCGGCGTCGGCAAGACCGTCGTCATTCAGGAGCTCATCAACAACGTCGCCAGCCAGCACGGCGGCTTCTCGGTCTTCGCCGGCGTCGGCGAGCGCACCCGCGAAGGCAACGACCTCTGGCACGAGTTCCAGGAGTCCGGCGTTATCGACCTCAAGGACTTCTCCAAGTCCAAGGCCGCGCTCATCTACGGCCAGATGACCGAGCCCCCGGGGGCCCGTCTCCGTGTCGCCCTCACCGGTCTCACCGTCGCCGAGCACTTCCGCGACGAAGAAGGTGCGGACACGCTGCTCTTCATCGACAACATCTTCCGCTTCACCCAGGCCGGTTCCGAGGTCTCCACCCTCCTCGGTCGTATGCCCTCCGCCGTAGGCTACCAGCCCAACCTCGCCACCGAGATGGGCGAGCTGCAGGAGCGCATCACCTCTACCAAGAAGGGCTCCATCACCTCCGTGCAGGCCGTCTACGTGCCCGCCGACGACTTGACCGACCCCGCGCCGGCCACGACGTTCGCCCACTTGGACGCAACCACCGTGCTCTCCCGTCCCCTGTCGGAACTCGGCATCTATCCCGCCGTCGATCCCTTGGCCTCCACCTCGCGCATTCTCTCTCCGCGCATCGTCGGCCAGGAGCACTATGACGTGGCACAAGGCGTCAAGAAGATCCTTCAGCGTTACAAGGACCTTCAGGACATCATCGCCATCCTTGGTATCGACGAACTCTCCGAAGAGGACAAGATCACTGTCGCCCGCGCCCGCAAGGTGCAGCGTTTCCTCTCGCAGCCCTTCCACGTAGCCGAAATCTTCACCGGCATCCCCGGCGCCTACGTCAAGGTCGAAGACACCATCCGCTCCTTCAAGGAGATCATCGAAGGCAAGCACGATGACATCCCCGAGCAGGCCTTCTACCTCAAGGGCGGCATCGAAGACGTAATCGCCGCCGCAGAGAAGATGAAACAAACGGCGTAGTTTTTTGCTTTTGAGGTAGGCCGGGGCTTTAGCCCCGGCACCTTGAAAGAGCAACGAATGGCTTTGCTTCTAGGTAGGTCAGGGCTTCAGCCCTGACATCTAGGAGCTACAACAATCAGGGCTTTAGCCCCTGAGGTAATGCAAGGGCACGGCTTCAGCCGTGCCGAAAAGAATCAAGTACGAAAGGGGCTTCAGCCCCTGAGGTCTCACATGGCAGACACACCACAATCCGGACAACTGGCAGTCCGCCTCGTAACCCCGGACCGCATCCTGCTCGACGCCACCGCCGACGCAGTCGAGCTGCCGTCGATGTCCGGCTACCTCGAAGCCCTCTACGGCCACGCCCCTCTCCTCACAGAGCTGGGCGCTGGCGAAGTCCGCCTCCACGGAGGCACCTCTGGAGACCAGAAGTTCTTCGTAGCCTGGGGTTTCGCCGAAGTCCTTCCCGAGCGCGTCACCATCCTTGCTGAAACCGCAATGCACCCCAACGAGATCGACGTAGCCGAAGCCCGTCAGGAACTGGCCGAGGGCGAAAAGCTCTGGAACGGAGCCGGCGACGACGGCGAGAAGTATGACGAAGCCAACGCCATCACCCGCCGGGCCGAAGAAAAGATCGCCTCAGCCGAAGGCAAGAGCCACTAGCTTCCACCATCAGCATTACCGAATCCGCCCAGTACGGGCGGCTTCACTTTTTTGATTGTCATTCTGAGCGCAGCGAAGAACCCCCGCATTTTGCCCGTACCGCCATTACTGCAAAGATGCAGAGCATTTTTTCCACAGAAATATTTTCAAAAACTGCGAAATTCCCACCCCTCCGCAACCTGCAGTTTCCATGTCACGATTGCCACGCAATCCACCACACTCTGTCCACAAATACACCACCACGAAACACCACTTTTCCCAAAACACCCTCAAAAATCCCAACAAAACAACAAAGCCCCGGACGAATCCGGGGCCAAATTTTTCTACAAAAATCAATCCAAAAATTACGAAGCTTTCTTCGATTTAGGGGCCGGCGCAGGAGCCTCCGCCGCAGCCTCAGCAGCCTGCCGCAGCGCATGAATGACAACCCGCAGCATCTCCTCCTCCGGAGCAGGCTTACCCGTCCAGATCTCGAACTGCCGCGCGCCCTGATGCACAAACATCTCAACCCCAGTAATGATAGGGATATTCTGCTGCCGAGCCGCACGCAGCAAAGGCGTCTCCACCGGGTTATAGACCAGGTCGAACACCAGCTTCGTGTTCAAGTCCTTTGCCTCGAGCAGTTGCGCGCCCTTCTGCCCAGCCATTCCAATCGGCGTTGCATTGATGATCACATCGAAAGCAGTCTTCGCCACCGCCTCCTTCTTGATCGACTTCGCACCCGCCTGCTTCGCCAGCTTCGTCGCCGTCTCCGCCGTGCGATTGAGGATAAACACCTCGGCACCCTTATCCCGCAGCCCAAAAACAGCGGCCCGCGCAGCCCCGCCAGCCCCCAGCACCAGCGCCCTCGCGCCACGCAGCGACATCCGCTTCTCCAGCGGCCCGATGATGCCTGCAACGTCCGTATTGAAGCCGTACAGCTTGCCATCCTGAGCCCGCAGCACCGTATTGCAAGCGCCAATCTTGGCCGAAAGCGGATCGGTCTTCTCCAGATGCGCCATAATCTCCTGCTTCAGCGGCATCGTCACGCTAAGCCCTTGAATAGGAATCTCCTGCACCAGCTTCAACAGATCCGCAATCTTCGTCGCCTGCAATGCGAGATAAACCGCATTCACAGTCTCACGCCGAAACGCCGTATTCATCATCACCGGCGAGAGCGAGCTCTTGATCGGATTTCCAGCCACTCCATATACCTTAGTGGCAGCATCCACCTGATCGATGCGATACGTCTCAATCAGCGTACGAGCGGCGATTTGACCTGGCCCTGTCTCCTCGCCCGGCGTCGCCGCAGCAAACGTAAACGCACTGCCAGCGCGCACACCGAGCACGCGCGAGATGATACCCGCATCGCCCATGCAGATGCCGATGATGTTGGAGTTATCAGTCATCCGCTCCAAAAAGCGGATCAACGTAACATTATCAGTAAGCGTCTTTGCCGTAGGAACAATCTTGATAAAGTCGGGCTGAAATGGAGCGATTCGCTCATATATACCATCAAGATCTTTGGTCGAGGAGAAATCGTGATGGCTGATAATGAGCGCGGCGCCCGCATCGCGGAGCTTCTGCAGCTCACCCTTCTTCAACGATTCAACGGACTCCAGTTCGAGATCGATAAGATGAAATCCCGCCGCCGCAGCCTTCGAAAGAATCTCTACCTCGGCAGCAACCGTGCCGGAAAACTTTCCGCCATTCGCCTGCCGTCGACAGGTCGCAATACCAGTGGCAGCCGTATTGTCTGCGAAGAAGTGCTTCAGCTTCGGCAATGCGAGGAGCGGCTTATCGAGATAGTCGAGTCTGAATTCGAGGAAGGTAGTTTCCTTTACAGCGGCGCTCGCTTTTTCGAGCATCTCGGCAGCCGTGCTGCCGATGATGGCAACACAGACCTTGCCGATACGGGAACGGAGAAACTGGGGGGCTACGTTAGGCACATTCGCTCTCATGTCTACAATCGCGGTATCTTACAGACCCGCGTGATAGGATGCAAATTTTTGTTGAAACAAAAGGACGTTAGCCATCACGCAAATGTTGCCCGGCGGCTACTCTCAAAAGCTACAACACCTGATTGTAGACGCTGGAGAGCTGTAAAAGTCACACTCAGAATGGGAAACGTTTTGATTTTTTCATCTCTAAAATGAATAGGTCGGCCAGCAGATCTCGTTGGAATGCGGCTGGCCTGCCGGAGAAGCATATTGGGAAAACCTATTGTAGATAAACAAGTTGCAGGTATCGAAGTCGTGCGGGTCGCCGCATGGGAGCAGTACGATTGGCTGCGGCATGGATTTAGCACTCGTGCAGGCGGAGCTTCTGCGGTTTATGGGGGAAATTCATTAAATCTTGGCTGGACAAAAGAAGACGATCCAGCTTCCGTGGCGGAAAACCGGTACCGTTTTCTGCGGGCAGCAGCTGGTGAAATGGCCGGCAAGGCTGGTTTCATGCTGGTAAATGTACGACAGATTCATTCCGGCATAACTCGGTCGATCCGACAGGAAGACGGCCCTTTCGCCGGCAACCTTCAAACGGCTGACGGCAAGGCCGTCCTCGAGGGTGATGGCCTGATGACGAACCTCCCCGGATTGATGCTCGGTATCGGCACCGCGGACTGCGTGCCTGTGCTCGTAGCGGATGTGAAGAATCGCACTGTAGCCGCCTTCCACGCGGGATGGCGTGGAACCGTCGCGCGAATTGTGGAGCACGGTATCGCGAAGATGGCGCAGGAGTACGGCTCACATCCCGAGAATCTCATAGCCGCAATAGGGCCAAGCATTGGAGCCTGCTGCTACGCTATCGGCGAAGAGGTTCGTACTGCATTCGACTCGCAGTTCGGCTACGCGGATGATCTGTTCCTATCCGACCAGGCACCCCACCAAGACGAACCCAATCCGCCGATCTACGTAGACTTATGGAAAGCCAACCAGCGCCAGTTACTCGCTGCCGGGATCGAGCCGTCGAGGATCACGATAATCGGCGAATGCACAGCATGCACGCGCGACGAGCAGGGAAGACGTCGCTACTTCTCCCACCGCGCAGAGCACGGAGTCGCCGGGCGAATGTTGAACGTGGTGGGGATAACACCATCGACATAGCTCGACCGTGGTGGCTACTGGCTGTTCTAATAGAAAAATAGAACGCGTTCAAAAAATCTCTTGACTATCGAGGCCGCTCGTTACATTATTTGACCATGTTCAAAAATGAGCTGGCAACGGACAAGGGCGAGCAAACACGAAGGCACATCTTCGAGTGTGCGTTGGAACTGTTCCGCGAGAAGGGGTTCGACGCCACAACGATGATGGACGTGGCGGTGCGTGCGAAGGTCGTCAAGAGCGCCGCCTATTACTACTTTCCCAGCAAGGAAGCGATTATCCAGGCGTACTACGAGATGATCCAGACGGAGCAGAACCGTCTGATGAAAGAGGCTGTGGCCGAAGGCGACATGAGCCTGAAGCAAAGGCTCCATGTGGCGATGCACTCCAAGTTCGACCTGGCGGAGAAGGATCGTCGCTTGCTTGGAGTGGTCTTCCGGTATGCGGGAGAGCCTCAACATCCGCTGAGCTGCTTGGGGCCCGCTACGGCAGACATCCGACGACAGGCGATAGAGGTGTTTCAGTTCGCGATCAAGGGTGAGCGCCTGCCGAAAGATCTGGAGGAACTGCTCCCACTCGCACTCTGGGCGCTGCAGATGGGGTTGCTGGTGTTGTTTCTGTACGACGAGACGCCAAAGCAGATACGTACGCGCACGCTGGCGAATGGAGCGTTGGCCCTCACAGTCAATCTGCTTGCCATAGCAAAGACTCCACTCCTGCGCCCGATTCGGACGAAGATTCTTGGTTTGCTGCGCGAAGCTGATCTGTTGCCGGAGCGCTGAAAGGGAACGACGATGAGCGAGCTTGACGAAGAGCGAAGAGGTCTTGAACCGGGCCAGTGGTGGGTGATTGCTCTGGCGATTGCGTTTTCAGTTGGAGCGCTACTTTATCGGCTGTTGCTGCACCAACATCTGGGGCACAGCTCAGCGTTGTTCATGGGAATTCCGGCGGTGCTCGCAATCCTGCTTGCCTTAACCCCTAAGGCTGAGACGGTGACGGGCGGCATCGTAAAGGGAATTACTCTGGCGCTGCTGATTATCGCGCCATTGTTGGGCGAGGGCTACTTATGCATTTTGATGGCTGCTCCTTTGTTCTATTTTGTTGGCGTGTTGATCGGTCTGGCGGCGGACTGGCGGAAAGAGCATCGTAACGGCACTCTGAGTTGTGTGGCGATTGTGCTGCTGCCACTGTGTCTGGAGGGTGTCTTGCCGCAACTGACATGGAATCGTTCGCAAACCGTAGAGGTAACGAGAACCATTGAGGCTTTGCCGGATGAAGTTGAAGAAGCGCTCGCCCAAAGCCCGAGAGTAGACACGCCACTGCCGCAATATCTGCGTATTGGATTTCCAAGACCGCTGGAAGCTCATGGCGACGGATTGACGGTAGGCGCTACGAGAACGATTCATTTTGCGGGCGCGGAGGGCGATCCTCCTGGAGATCTTGTGATGCGTATTGCAGAGCATCGCTCTGGATTCGTCCGCTTCGAGACGATAAGCGATGCCAGCAAACTGACGCAATGGCTGCGGTGGAACAGCTCAGAGGTGATGTGGAAGCAGATCGATGCAACACATACGAAGGTTGTGTGGCGCGTTCATTTTCAAAGACAGCTTGACCCCGCCTGGTACTTTACGCCGTGGGAGAGAGCAGCAGTGCATGAGGTCGCGAGCTATCTGATCGCTGCCAATGCGACACCATCGGAGAAGAAATAAGTGAACGACATCGCGTTGACGGGAGTGGCAATTCTCTATATTCCGATGATTGTCGCTCTGGTCCTGTGGCTTCAACGTAGACGCCGCCCCAGACAGTTTGCTGCTTGTCTCGTAAGCGTACTGTGCGTGATGACCTCGCTCTTGGTCTTGCAATACGTCAATAAGCGGGTGGGGTGGTGGTTATTCTTTGGCGGCGGCGCATTTTTCGGAATGCCATTGGAAGTCTATTTGGGATGGGCTGTGCTGTGGGGACTGGTGCCGCAGTTGGCCTTCCCTCGTCTGCCAATCCCATGGTGCGCCGCTGTCATGATCGCAGTTGATATCGTTGCGATGCCAATGTGCAATGCGATGATAACGCTGAGGCAGGATTGGCTGGTGGGCGAAGCGCTCGCCGTGATGATAGCGCTCGTTCCTGCACTCTGCATCTCGCGTTGGACACTCGAAGATACGCACCTGCAAATAAGAGCAGCACTGCATGTGGCAATGGCGGGAATGCTCTTCCTGTTTCTGCTGCCGGAGATCGTCTTTGCGCTTCGCCCTGGACGAGGATGGAGCCCTCTTCTACAAATGCCGAGCTGGTCCAGACAGCTAGGCCTGCAAGCAGTGCTGTTGCTGGCTGTGCCGGGTATATCGGCCGTGATGGAATTTGCCGAACGCGGCGGAGGAACACCGATTCCGTACGACCCTCCCAAGCGATTAGTGAGAAGCGGAATCTATCGCTACATAGCTAATCCGATGCAGCTCTCTTGCGGAATCGTGATGCTCGTATGGGCAATGATGTTGGACAATGGCTGGCTGGTGCTCGCGGCGGTCATGTCAACAATTTACAGCGCTGGCATTGCCGAGTGGGATGAAGGGCAGGACATGGAACGCAGGTTTGGCGCGGAGTGGAAAGACTATCGCGCTCGCGTAAGAAATTGGATTCCTCGATGGAGACCGTACGATGGAGGGCCCGTCGCGCGTCTCTACATCGCCGGTAGTTGTGGGCCCTGCAGCGAACTGCGAAATTGGTTGGAAGCGCGCGAACCACTAGGCCTGGAGATGGTGGCTGCTGAGACCCTCCCGGCAAGATCGATCCAGCGAATACGCTACGACCCCGGTGATGGAAGTCGCCCTGTCGAAGGGATACGCGCTCTCGGCAGGGCAATGGAGCATCTGCATTTAGGCTGGGCCTTGGCAGGAACAACATTGCGGCTGCCGGGAGTCTGGCATGCCATCCAGTTGTTGATGGACGCAAGCGGTTTTGGGCCACGCCAAGTGGGAGACTTAGGTAGATAATGCTCCCCTCGGGCGTGGCTATAAATCATCGATTACAACTTACTCCATCTCCACCTCTGAACTCCGCGGATGCACAGGCTGGCGCAGCAACAGCGGCATCACGAAGAGAATCGCAATGACAGTAGTAACCATGCCGCCCACAACGACTCGAGCCAGAGGCTGTTGTGCCTGCGCTCCAATGCCGTTGGAGAGCGCTGCTGGTAGAAGGCCTAATCCCGCAGCCATGCAGGCCATCACAACAGGACGCATCTCATCAACGCATCCATGCTCAAGACCCGTGCCGTTGATGCTCTCGCGCTGAGCTCGCCGCACGCCAGACATAAAGACAACAGCGCCCAGCGTCGCCACTCCGATCAGCGAAGTAAAGCCGACCGCAGCCGAGATGCTGAACGGCGTATGTGTAATGAAGAGTGACGCCGCACCGCCCACAGCCGCGAACGGCAGCGTCGCGATGATAATGAACGCGTCCTTCCAGGTATTGAACTGGATGTAGAGCAGAATAACGATGATCGCCAGAGATATTGGAATGATTACTGCAAGACGCCGCTGCTCTTTCCGAAGGCTGTCGAACTCGCCCGCCCATGTGTAGTCGTAGCCAGTGGGCATTGGAACAGCCTGCTTCAACTTGGCCTGCAACTCTGTGATGGTTGTAGAAAGATCTCGCCCGCGAACGCTGAACTTAATGGGAATGTAGCGTCGCCCAGCCTCGCGATAGATCATAAAGCTTCCCTCTCGAATCGCCACATTGGCAACCTGTCCGAGTGGTATGCGACCGCCATCCGCAGTCGGTACAAGGATGGCGCGGATAGCATCGGGACTGCTGCGATTAGCCTCCGGATAGCGCACCGTCAGATCAAATCGACGATCGCCTTGGATCACCTGCGACACCGGCGCTCCACCAATGGCTGCCTGCACCGCAGCGTTGATGTCGCCTGCAAGAATACCGAAGCGCGCAGCCTTCGCGCGATCGATCTGAATAATCAGCGACGGCTGACCACCCACTTTGAAGACACCCACGTCTGCCACGCCAGGCACAGACTTCATCGTCTTCTCAATCTTCTCCGCGAGGCTCGTGAGGGTATCGAAATCATCGCCGAAGAGCTTCAGAGAGTTCTCGCCCTTCACGCCGGACATCGCCTCTTCCACGTTGTCCTGAATGTTTTGCGAAAAGTTCAGCTCGATACCGGGAAAGCGCGAAAGCCGCCGGTTCATCTCATCGATCAACTGGGGTTTCGTCAACCCACGCCGCCAATCTTCCTGCGGCTTCAGTTGAACCGAGACCTCGATATTGTTGAAGGTGCTGACGTCGGTGCCGTCGTCTGGTCTGCCCATCTGTGAGACAGTCTGCGTAACTTCAGGCGACTCGGCAATCACGGCGCGCAGTTGGTTGGCGATATTGACGGATGTATCGAACGAAACATCCTGCGGCAGCGTGGCACGAATCCAGAGATTGCCTTCTTCAAGCGGTGGCATAAACTCACCACCCACAAGAATGAAGCACAGGATGCCAATACCAAGCATAGCTACAGCGCCAATCCAAACCAGCGCCGTGTGATCCAGCGCACGGTGCAGAGCGTGCTCATATCGCTTGCGTAGAAAGCGGCTGAGCCATGTGTAGCCATCACCGACCTTCTGCTCCGTTGGCGCTGTGATATAGCCCAGCACCGGCGCAAATATCAGCGCAAACAGCAGCGCGCCCAGAAGCGCAAATCCATACGTCACCGACATCGGCGAGAAAATCTGCCCCGCAACTCCCTGCATCGTGAAGAGCGGAATGAACGCAACCAGAATGATTGCAGTCGAGAATAGAACAGGAGTAGCGGCATCGGCCACGCCTTCAACAATCAGATTCCCAGTCTCTTCACCCGGTATCCGTCGCGTGAGCTTTCGATAGATGCTCTCGAGCACAATGATCGACGAATCGACCAGAATGCCGAAGTCGATGGCACCAATCGAAATCAAATTCGCAGAACGCCCGGTCAGCACCATCATGCCGAAGGCGAACAACACAGCGAACGGAATCGTAACAGCCGCGATGAACGTAATGCGTAGGTCGCCCAGCATTGACAACAGCACCAGCGTGACCAGAACAAGGCCGGTAATGATGACCTCACGCACGGTATGTGTCGTACGACTGATCAACACCGTTCGGTCATAGACGGTGCTGATGTGCATGCCAGGGGGAAGCAGGCTTCCACTATTAAGCTGCGCAATCTTTGCCTTCAGTGCCTGAAGCGCAGGAATGGACTTCTCATCCTTCTGAAGCAGAACAATTCCAAGTACGATATCGTTCTGCTTATCGCGCCCTACCTGACCCAGCCGAGGCTGGAAGCCCTCGGTGACGGTACCGATATCGCGCACGGTGATTGGCGCGCCGTTCTTTGCCGCTACAACAATGGCGCCGATGTCTTCGACGGTATGCACCAGGCCAACCGAACGAATATTGACGTTCTGGTTTCCGAGTTGCAGATAATTGCCGCCCGCATTCGCATTCGAGGACTGCACCGCGTTCAGCACCTGCGGCAGAGTAACGCCGAAGCTTAGCAGCTTATTCGGATCAGTCTCAATCTGATACTGCCGCGTCGTTCCGCCAAACGTCGTAATGTCGATGATGCCTGGCACCTGCTTCAACTCGCGGCGTACCAGCCAGTCCTGCGTGGCTTTTATCTCGTTGAGCGTGTAACCAGGGCCCACAAGCTGATAGCGAAAGATCTCACCGATCGGCGACCAAGGAGAGAGTTGCGGCTGAAGATTATTCGGCAGCGACAACGTCTGCAGTCGGTTCAGCACCTCTTGGCGATCACGAAAATATTCGCTGTCGAAGCTGAAGTAGAGTTTTACGTCTGAGAGCCCAAAGATGCTGATGGAGCGCACCTGTTCGAGATGTGGCGTGCCGTTAAGCGTAGTCTCAATCGGCACCGTAACCTGCTGCTCCATCTCTTCGGCGGACCAAGATGGATTTTGCGTAATGACCTCGACCAGCGGTGGCGACGGATCGGGATAGGCTTCAATGTCGAGCCGCGTCAGCGCAAAGGTTCCCGCGGCGAGCATTACACAGAAGATGATCAGGACGATGGCGCGATAACGGATGAAGAGTCGGATGAATGGTTGCACGCTTATTCTCCGCTCGCGGGACGCAGCAGCGCCCCTCCGGTTGTGACGACCTTGTCGCCATCCTTCAGTCCGGTAAGCACCTCGATGCTCTTCACACCGCCTGAGTCGAACGAGCGTCCTGTGGTGACGATGCGCTGATCAAACGTGCCCGATGTATTCGGCACGAAGACATAGGTATTCTCTCCCTCATGCAACACAGCGGTCGCAGGCAGAATGACAGCATTTCGCAACGCGCCCGGAACCCGGATCGTTGCGAACATATCGGCCTTCAACAAGTGCTTCGGATTCGGCAGCACAACGCGCAACTTCAGCGTGTGTGTAGTCGGGTCCAATGCATCGCCCACATTTGCGATACGCCCGGTCAACTGCATATCGGGATACGCAGGAACGCGAATCTGGACCTCGCGCCCGAGCTTGAGCGATGCAAGATCGCGTTCAAAGACATCGCCTACGATCCACACGCTATCGATGTTCGCGATGGTTGCGATCGTAGTCGCATTATCGAGCGAACGTTGCATCTCGCCACTCGCCGTACCGATATCAAGCACCACGCCCGAGATCGGCGCACGCAGTGCGACGTCATCAGAGGTGCCGTCTTCTGCGAAGCCCAGTTCGTGAATCCTCTGGCGCGCCCGCTCCAGCTCGGAGTGTGCTGTCCGCGAGGTGGCTTCGAGTTCCTCGTAGTCGGCCTGTGAGAGCACGTCATGTTGCAACAGCAGCTTGCCGCGGGTCAGTGCGCGATCAGCGCGAAGCACCTCGATCTTCGCCTTCTCAAAGTCCGCTCTGGCTGCGGCAATATCACTGCTCTGGAGCTCCGCAATCACGTCGCCCTTCTTCACCTCTTGACCAGGCAGCACGCGCAGGCCAAGAATGCGTCCGCTCAGCGGAGGAAAGATGCGAACCACACGCGATGGATCTGCTGAGATACGAGCTGGAACCTCAAGGTAATCCGTGCTCTGCTGCACATGCGCGATAGTTGTTTCAATGCCGACGTTCGTAGGCTGGTTGCCCGCAGCGGGAGGCGGTGTGGACTTGCACGCCGTCAAAGGCGCGACGAATAGCGAGAGCAGTAAAATCGATTCCGTTCGTGTCATGTGTGCTTTCATGGGAGAATGTCCGTCGCGGTGGCGAAGCTGAGTTGATGGATGGCAAGCCAGACCTGTGCGTTCGCGTTGAGGCTGCTCAAGTGAATCGAGCGGTAGTCGCGCAGGGCATCAAGATAATCCAGCAGTGTCGAATTGCCATTACGGTAGCTGAACTGAAGGTTGTCCCGAACGCGTCCGGCCTCGTCGAGATAATGGCTGTTGTATCGATGCGCCATGCGCTGTGCTATATCCAGCGCCATCCACGCCTGGTCAACATCGGAGACCACCTGGTTTCGCGCAGCCGTCACGGCAAAGCGGCTCGACTCCACCTCATAGCGCGTGCGTTCTTTCTCTCCCTGGTTCCGGTCGAAGATGCGAAGGGGAATAGTTACATTGACGCCGAAGGTATTGTCCGCGCCACTGCGTTCGTACTCGGTGGCGACCGTCGGATCTGTCGTTCCGCTTGCGATGGCGTACTTGGCGTTGGCCTGCGAGATCAGCAGTTCTTGCCTCGCTGCTGTGTAGTCGGGTCGCGCGGCAAGTGCCTGTGTCTCCGCATCAGCCATGGTAAGCGGCACCGCAGGAGGATCGAGCGTTCCGACGATATCCATCGCCGAGTCGGGCCGATCGACGCCGAACAACAGTTGTAATTGTGCGCTCGCCTGTTGCAAATTCAGTCGAGCTGTGTCCTCATCCGATTCAAACTGAGCTGTCTGCAAGTCAATTCGTTCGAAGTCCGTCCGCGTAATATCACCCGCATCCAGCCGCGCTTTGCTCAGTTCCACCGTCTTCTGATAGTCGGTTAGATTCTCCTGCGCCACACGAAGGGAGGCCTTGGCGAGCAGCATATTGGTAAAGGCCTGACGAACGGCAAGCTCAAGCTGCCGCTCCTGGTCCCGATACTGGCTCTCTGTCTCGTCTGCTGTCGCTTCCGCACCCTCCAGACGCCAACGGCGTTTCTGTCCACGCTCGAAGAGTCGCGACACGCTTGCGGAGTAGAAGTAGGGGTTACCACCGTTGTTGTTGACCTCCGGCAGAGTAATCCCTTGTCCCAACGCTGTGAACGTAGGATTCTGACGCAGCCCGGCGGTGATCTTCGTCGCCTGCACGGCAGTAACGTGCTGACGAGCCGAGATCAGTGAAGGATTGCCATTGCGTGCCCGCTCCACAGCCTGTTGCAGTGTCAGCGGAGCGGTTACGCTAAGGGGCGAAGGAGGTGTCGGTGTCTGCGCCGCCAGCGTCGGTGGAACCGCTAACAAAATCGCGCAGAGTGCATGAAAAACTTTCTGAGTCATGCCTGCCTTTAAATGAGTTTTTTGAAAATAATCCCGGGAAGTTAATGCAATCGTCTTTTTCGAGCAATCGCTAAGCAGTGAGCAAAGCTGCGACAGGCGGCGGCCGTACACCGAACGCCCGGACAGAGCCCGCTAGAAGCGCGGTCACGTATCCACGGGTCCCCACGCGAATCGAACAGATCGTCGGCAGGGCAATACCAATGAGGATGAGCGAGAGAAGAGCAACCGCGTCCAGCATGCTTATATGCAGCGAAGATGCATCATGTTGTCGACGCATCATATGCTCGACCTCTGCGGGCGCGGTCAGAGCCTGCAGATCGTCCGTCATCGAGATCACAGGGAACAGAAGCACAAGCAGGAGACACAGTGCAACTCCTGCACTCCACGAGAGCTTTGTATCTCCATGCCGAATCGAGCGGACGCAAAAGATGACCAGAAGAATAGACACCGAGAGCCACACGACATTGAGAAACAGTTCCACTTCGCTCCAGTATAGTGCGTCGGCATACAAGACGCGTTAATGCGCTGAGAAGGAAATGGAAATACAGATGCCGGGCAGAGTTCACCCGGCAGTAGGGAGGAGTTACATCGCAGGTGGGTGGTGCGGATCGACATCGCCGTTACTCGCGGCGGACGGCTTGTTGACGGAGTCGCGAAGCTCCTTCGATGGCTTGAAGAAGGGGACGCGTTTGGCGGGCACATCCACCTTGGCTCCGGTCTTCGGGTTGCGTCCGGTCCTGGCGTTGCGCTGCCGCGTCCGAAAACTCCCGAATCCGCGGATTTCAATCTTGTCACCGGACTTCAGCGCCCCGATGACGGAATCAAACAAGGTATCGACGATGACTTCGCCGTCACGGCGGGTGAGGTCGCCTAGGGCGGTGACTTTGTCGACAAGGTCAGCTTTAGTCATAATTGGGATCCTTTCCTGCTTGGGGAGGGCGAAGGCCCGGTCGATCATCTTGTCGTTGATTATAAATGAGATGGAGGTGTTTCGGAGTAATCAAACTCATATGCATCAAGATGGACATAAGTGCATTCAGATGCAAAAAATCGCACACACGTTCACATCGCCAAAAAATAATCGCTCTCGAGTCCGAAACAGGTCCGTCCCTTCACGCTGTAAAGGCGGAAGCATCGTACCTTACTCGAAAAAGAAAACAGACTCCGTTGCCGAAGTAGTCTTTCCGTCGAACACTATTTCCACATGAAATAGAAGCCCGGCGCATGATTCAGCAGCTGGCTCGGGTTCGGGAACAGGTCTTCTCCATCATCCGTCAGCAAAGCCAGCAGGCCGCGTTTATTCCGGGTGGGTCGAACAATCGAAGGTTCGCCGGAGATGCCCACCTCCCGCGCCGTATCGATCAGCGCCGTACGAAACCCGCCAACCTTGTCGATCAACCCCAGCGGAAGCGACTGCTCCCCAGTCCAGACCTGTCCCGTAGCCAGTGGCTTGATCTTGTCCTCCGTGCTATGCCGCCCCGCAGCCACATCGCGGATGAACTGTGCGTACATGTTATCCACCAGCGTCTGGAAGTAAGCCTGTTCCTGAGGCGTCAGATCCCGGCTCGGATCGCCGGCGGTCTTCAAATCGCCCTTCGAGATCGTCACATTTTTCAGCTTGGCCCACCGCAGAAGTTCCCCATAGTTGGTCCATTCCATCACCACGCCGATCGATCCCACTACCGACGCGTTATTTGCGTAGATTTTGTCGCACGCCGACGCGATGTAATAGGCCCCCGACGCCCCCACCGACTCCACCGAAGCAACGATCTTCTTGTTCTTTTCCTTCCGTACGCTCAGAACCTCGTTGTAAATCTCCTGCGATGCCGCCGCCCCGCCCCCCGGCGAATTGATATGCAGAATAATCGCCTTCACCGATGAGTCATCGCCAAACTTTCGCAGCTGCTCATTAACAGTGTCAGCCGACAAAATCACACCGCTGACATCGATCACCGCAATCTGATTAGGATTCAGCCCAAACCCGCTCGACGACCGCATCGTGGCCCAAACCATCAGCGACACTACCAGAAATATCGCTGCAAACGATCCACCGATCACCCCGATGTAGAACCATGCAGAACGCTGACGCCGCGGAACATAGCCATATCCCGCCCCAGGATAGCCCGCCATGCCCGGCTGAGGCGGAGCCCCGTAGCCACGTGCATAGGGCGACGGAGGGGGAGGCGGCGGTGGGGGGACCCGGGGTTCGAAATCTTCTGGCATGAACAGGAGTTTAGCAGGGAAGATTCGTCAGCGCTGAGCCTCCCAAAGGCCTCCGCGCCGCTTGGCCCAAAATTGAAAACATTTTGAATATATTGTGACTAAATTGGTTGCCCAAACGTCCAATCATTGCAGTATTATGAACGGCGGACTATTCGCGCCCTCCTTTACCGATTCACGTTACAAGAAACTGTTTCCCGAAGGTTTTGACGACTGGCATGCCACACCCGCATTTAAGTATCGTAATTCCGGCCTATAACGAGAGTTTGCGTATTGAAGACGCCCTGGAACGGGTCACTGCCTGCGTAGCCGAACAAGGCTGGGACGCCGAAATCCTCGTCGTAGACGACGGGTCGAAAGATGACACGGCAGCCATCGTCCACCGATGGATGGCCCACCACCCCCGTCTGCATCTCATTCAGAACCCTGGTAATCGCGGCAAAGGCTACTCCGTGCGCAACGGTCTCCTTCAGGCCGCCGGCGACATCGTCATGTTCACTGACGCCGACCTCTCAGCACCCATGGAAGAGGCGGAGCGCCTCATCACCGCCATCCACGACGGCGCCGACGTTGCTATCGGTTCCCGCTGGATGGACCGCACCCGGCAGACCATCCACCAGCCGCTCTACCGCCAGTTCTTTGGCCGCTGTTTCAATTGGATCACCCGCACCGTAATGGGTCTGCCCTTCAAGGACACCCAGTGCGGCTTCAAGGCCTTCACCCGGCCAGCAGCCCAGGTTATCTTCCGCCTCCAGACCATCGAGCGCTGGGGCTTCGATCCCGAGATTCTCTTCATCGCCCGAAAACTCCGCTACTCCATCCAGGAGGTCCCGGTCACCTGGGGCCACGACGAGCGCAGCCGCATCAGCTACCTCAGGGACGGCATGAAGATGCTCGAGGACATGTCCCGCATCCGTTCCAACTCCATCCGCGGACGCTACGACGAGGCCATCGCGGCCATGAAAGACACCAGCACGATGGTGACCCCTCCGGTCAAGGCTGTCCCCGAAGTCCACGTCGAAGTAAGGCACTAAACTCCAGCGGCATCAGGTCGAAACCCTTTATCCACCTGATCGCCGCTATTCCCACCCCCTAAAAACTCACTATCCTCTTGCGACGGGTCACGGGCCGTACCTCCTTGTCCTACAGGGAGCTACCCGAAAGTTGCACCGTCGCGCTTCTGATGTGGGACACCCCTAATCGAATCTCATTGCTACCTTGGTTTTGACTCATTTGTCCGGCATGTTTCGCTCTTTTGGGCCTTGAACAATTGCAGCACTTGAGTAAGGGAGCTTTATGGGGTTTCGCGGTTCACTTCGGGGCATCATCGTACTAGGCGTATGTCTCACAATCTCTGGCTGCGGCTCAGGCATAGTGGCCTTAGTCGGCAGCAGCGCCGCCCCGACCAGTCCGACGCCAACCATCCCGTCTCCAATCGTCCCGACGCCAACCGACCCCACCCCCACCAGCCCCACGCCAACCGACCCCACTCCAACAGATCCCACGCCGACAAGCCCGGCCCCAACCGACCCCACCCCGACCAGACCCCACGCCAACCGACCCCACACCAACCAGTCCGACGCCGACCGACCCCACTCCAACGAGTCCGGCACCGACCGATCCCACCCCAACCGACCCCACTCCAACAAGCCCCACCCCAACCGACCCTACCCCGACTGACCCGGCCCCCACCACGCCGACGGCTACAGGCTTCTCAGGATCGCTGTATGGCGGCCAGCAGCCCATCGCCGGCGCCATCGTCACCATGTACGCTGCGGGAACATCCGGCTACGGCACCGGCGCAACCTCCATTCTCGATGGCTCCGGCAACGTCACCACAGCTTCCGACGGCACCTTCAACATCTCAAGCGGCTACACCTGCCCGTCATCCTCTTCGCAGGTTTATCTCATCGCCACTGGCGGCAACGTCGGCATCTGGCGTCAACAACAACGCCATCCTCATGGCGGCCCTCGGCAACTGTGGCGACCTCGACTCCTCCACCTTCGTCAGCATTAATGAGGTCTCTTCCGTCGCCGCCGTCTACGCGCTTGCTCAGTTCATGACCCCCGGCAGCACTGCCGTCGGCACCAGCAGCACCAACGTCACCGGCCTCGTCAACGCCTTCCACACCGTCGCCAACATTGCAGACCTCGCCAAGGGCGCTGCTCTCGCAACCACCCCCGCGGGCAACGGCATCATCCCGGCAAGCACCATCAATTCGCTGGCTAACATCATGGAGGCTTGCGTCGACACTACAGGCGCCACCTCGGCATGTACCAATCTCTTCGCCGCAGCCACGCCCCCCGGCGGAACCCAGCCCATCGACACCTTGTCGGCGATGCTCGATATTGCACAGAACCCCGGAAACAACGTCGCAGCACTCTTCAAAATCGCACCCTCCAAGGGCCTCTTCCAGCCCAGCCTCTCGGCTGCTCCAAACGACTGGACTCTCAGCGTCGAATACACCGGAGGCGGCCTCCTCGCTCCCGGCCTCCCCGCAGTCGATGCAACCGGCAACATCTGGATTCCCAACGCCGTCGATCCCGGCACGCTAAGCGAGTTCAGTCCATTGGGCGAGCCGCTCTCCGGAGCCAACGGGTTCACCGGCGGCGGCCTCAGCTATCCCCAGGCCGTGGCCGTCGACCTCAACGGAAACATCTGGTCGGCCAACGAAGGCATCTCCAGCGTCAGCGAGCACACCGCCGGAGGCACGCCACTCTCTGGCAATGGATTCACCGCCACCGGCCTAAGCACCCAGTACGCAATCGCACTCGATGCCGCAGGAAACGTCTTTACCGCAAACTCCAACAGCACCGTCACCAAGCTGAACCCAGCAGGAACCTCCATCGGTCAGTTCATCAATGGCGGCCTTAACGTCGGCTATTCGCTCGCGATCGACAGCGCGCAAAACGTCTGGGTCGCAAACGCTGGCCCACTCCTCACTCCGGGCGACAGCATCTCGAAGTTCAGCAACACCGGAACCTCAGGCTCGCTCAGCGGATTCACTGGCGGCGGCCTCAACGGCCCCGTTAGCATAGCGATCGATGCCACCGGAAACGTCTGGGCAGGGAACTTCAACAGTAACTCCATCACCAAGCTGAACAGCGCGGGCACGCCATTGTCCGGAGCAGGCTACCCCACCCCAGCTCCGGTCAGTGGACTCGCTATCGACGGCAGCAACACCATCTGGACCGCAAACACCGACGGTTCCGTCAGCCATCTGTCCAACTCAGGCACGGCCATCTCACCCGCAACCGGATACCTCGCAGCAGCGGCTACCGGCGAAGTCGGAGTCGCAATCGACGCCTCCGGCAACATCTGGACCACCGACGCCTGGCCCAACAGCGCTGGCCAATACAGCCTCTTCGAATACATCGGAGCAGCCGGCCCAACCGTCGTCCCCCTCCAGCAAGCCCTCAAGAGCAACCTTCTAGGCAAAAAACCCTAACCAACCATCTTCAGCCATCACTCTGGATGCCCCATGCATCGCTTCTGAGACGTTGGGCTTTTACTCGCCACAAAAAACTGGGTGCCCCATCCTTCGCGCATTATGCGAACGGCGGGAATGAATACTCTTCCCCCGCCGAGCCGTTGTTATTCCCCAAACTCGCCCCAAACTCCGTCACATGAAACAATATTCCTTGCGCCATCAAAGCGAATCAGAGGAACAAACCGTTGTTGCGATCCCTTTTCATAGCACTGTCTCAAAACAGAAAACTCCGCTCCTTCTCCGAGCGTTCCTCCATCGGCCGCAAACTTTCAGGCCGTTTCGTAGCCGGTATGTCTGTCGAAGACGCACTCGCTGCCTGTAAGCGCGTCAACAGTGAAGGCATCGCCGTCAGCCTCGACGCCCTCGGCGAAAGCGTCACGACCGAAGCCGAAGCCCAGGCCTCCGCCGACGTCTACCATCAGCTCCTCGACGCCATCCAGATCCGCAACCTCAACGCCAACGTAAGCGTAAAGCTCTCGCAGATGGGTATGGACTTCGATCCCGTCCTCGCCGAGCGCATCGTAGGCGAGATGGTCCACCACGCCGACCAGGCCGACACCTTCGTCCGCATCGACATGGAAGGCTCCCCCTACACCGAGGCCACCATCGCCATCACCGAGCGCCTCGCCGCACGTTTTCCAGGCCGCGTCGGCACCGTTCTCCAGGCCTACCTCTTCCGCACCGAAGGCGACGTCGAGCGCCTCCTGGGGCAGGGAATTCGCATCCGACTCTGCAAGGGTGCCTACAAGGAAGGCCCCGAGATCGCCTTCCCAATGAAGACCGATGTCGACGCCAACTACATCAAGCTCATGAAGCGCGTAGCCACCTTCTCGAACAGCGGTAAAGGCGTCTTCTGCGGCCTCGCCACCCACGACGAAGCCATCGTCGACACCATGCGCGACTTCGTCCTCAAGAACAACGTCCCCAAAAGCGCCTTCGAGTTCCAGATGCTCTACGGCATCCGCCGCGACCTGCAGCGAAAACTAGCCGCCGAGGGCTTCGGCGTCCGCGTCTACATTCCCTTCGGCCCCGAGTGGTATCCCTACTTCATGCGCCGCCTGGCAGAGCGCCCCGCCAACGTCCTCTTCCTCATGCAAGAACTTCCTCAAGAGCTAGAACCCATCCCATCCCGTCAACGAACGGGTTGCCTCCACCACCCTTCGCAGTCATACTGCGAAGGGCGGGTATTCGCGCTACGCGCAAATCACCTCTCTCCCACCACTCCAAAAACGTCTTCCGACCGAACTAAGGGACGGTTCCCCGTCCTCACGCAGCGGAGAAACGCCCGTTCACGCCGTTGTCTTTGCTGTTTTTTCTAAGCTGGATACTGGCCGTTATTGCTTGGACCGTTGATTCTGCCCTTCGGACGGCAGGCGTAGCCGATTATGCCGAGAGCCCCAATTGCAACCGCGTACTCGTAGTCGGTTCTGTCGTGGCAGGAGAGGTGGGCCCGAAACCAGGGCAATGCCCGCAGGCGCACTAAGCCCAGAGTTAAGGCTTCCGGATCGGTGCCGTCCGGATTTGCGCTCCATATTTCGCCAGTGGACGGCGTTGTTTCGCTGAACAACGTCGTCCAATACATCTTTCCGTTGCCGAGGTGCCAACAACAAACCGACCTCGCCGTCAGCCCCTCCGCCAACAGGGTGTGTCAATCGAAACCATCCAGATTTATGTCCTGGATCGTGCCTGTGCCAATTCGCCCAATAGAGTTTTCCGCTCGCGTTACCGACGCCGTGGCTCGTCGAGCTCGCCACAAGTAGCTTTTGGTCTGTGCCAGTCGAGATTGGCATCCGAGATCGTACTGCCAACCGGCTAGACCAGTACTCTTCCTGTTACTGAGGTCGTAACGAGATAGACGTGGGCCATTCAAACCACTCAGCACGTCTGTGGATCACTGCCGTGCAAGTTTGACGAATGTTTTCCCCCCACCGGGTTCGTCCGTACATGTTGCCGTTGCGGATGTCTAAAGCCAGTCCATAGGGATAATTCGTCGAAACAGCGTCTGCTTTTGGGTCCCGTTCAGTTCTGCGCTTCCGATCCTGCAGGCCTTGATCAGTCCGTAAAACTTTGCCCGTGCTGCCATCGATGGCAGCACTGTCGGGCTATAGCCCGGACACAACAACTTTCTGGTCCGTACCGTTCAGATTAGCGCTGCGAATAGTGCCTGATTGATCAGCCCAGTAAAGGAGTCCGCCGAAAGGGGGTCGTCAAGCAGAAGAACCGCGTCGATCCTGAGAGTAGCAGTAGTCGCACCATAAGCCCGCACTATATTCCTCGCAGAAATCACGCGTGAACCTTCCCACCCGCAAAAATAAAATTGAGAAATCTGCAAAAATTCCGCTCACCCAAAAAGTGAGTTTCACCGTCCATCTTCACCACGCATTTCACCACACGCTGTCCACAAAAAATCCATCCCGAAATACCACTTTCCTCAAAACCCCTTCAAAAAACACCAGCAAAAACGACAAAACCGCGGAGCGCCACCCAACGCCCCAGGGCAGAATTTTTCTACAAAAAATACACTCTACCGAGAGGCATTCTGCGTAGGAACCGACTCCGCCAGTAATCCTTCCACAAGCGCAGTAACCTCCTGCATGAGAGCCTCATGAGCAGGTTTATTCGCCGGCCCGGCAAACCCCGCGTGAACCTCCCGTACCCGCCCATCGCGCCCTAGAATGAACGACGTAGGCCAGCAGTTCAAATGCTCACCCTGTGGAATCTTCTCCGCCAGTTCATCCGGAGTCCCCGCCACCAGCACCGTATAAGTAAGCCCATACCGGGCAATGAAAGCCCGCAGCCGAGTAGGATCTTTCAGCTGATCAGCCTCCTCGAATGAGAGGTTTACGATCTCCAAACCGCGCCCATGAAACTGCTTATAGAGGCTCTCCAGAAACGGAGCCTCATCATGGCAGTTAGGGCACCACGAACCACCCACCGCAACGATAACCACCTTCCCATCAAACTGCGGATCGGTGTTCGAAACCACCTTCCCACTCAAGTCTGGAAAGCTGAAAATAAAGCGCTTAGAGGGATCCTTCACCGAAGTCTGTTCCGTCGATTCCGTAGGTGCAGTAAGGTTTTCCTTACGCGCCTCAGCCGGACGACGAGCTACCAGATCACGCTGCTGCGCCTTCTGCGCCTCCGCCGCCAGCAGGTTGCTCACCACCAAAGTCCCATCAGCTTGTGGCGTCAGGGAATAGAGCGCCGGCCCCGCCGCTGTAAAGTGCGAAACCGTATATTCATGCCCGTTCCAGGAGCCATAAAGCGATCCGGTATCCCCATCGATCCGTTGAATAACCGCCCTGATATCAGCCGTTTTCGCGCCACTTGGTTCAACCCGAAGCTGCCACGCCGACTCGCCTTTGGAGCTCTTTACAGCAATCTCCCAGTCGCCCTTGATATCCGGACCAGCGGCCTCCGCTGCTGTCTTGGCGGCCGCAGGATGGAGCGTGACAGGCACCCGGGGAGCTGCATGGCTCCCCTCAACCTGCGCCGCCACTAAGCCAAAAGTCCCTGTCAATTCACCATTTGCGACCGTGGCGTCAAGCGATCGCGCATAGTAATTGAAGTTCAACACTAGGTGACCATCCGCGAAACTTGCACTCGAGGCCGGTGCCTCTTCAGCCCCGTTAATAAGAGAGGCCTTCAGATTGGAAGCTGGCCCGCTGATCTGAAGATGTACGGGAACCTGCTGGCCGCGAACGATGGCGCTGCCCTCCCAGGTTCCGGAAATAGCTGATTTATCATGGGCTTGAGAGAAAGCGGATGTAGCGAGCAGGAGAGTTCCAGCAAGGAGCTTCATAAAGGGCTCGATTCTTTTAGGTGGCAGAAAAATAAGGGGATAAGACGGAAAATCCGCTAATTAGCGGGAGGAACGCGTCTCTGGGTGCGCCAGCGGGGAGCGGCGACAACAACAGAGGGTGAAATGTGTAAGCATTAGCTAAGATTAGGGCTGTTCAGTATAGAGGTCAAGAACCTCTATTACGCTACTTTTGGCTCGTCGCCAAAAGTTGTATTGGCTAATCCGTCTATCCCACTGAAAATACACACACTATGGGTACAGGAGACTGTTCCGGAGAATGCATGGACTGCTGTTTTTCTAATTTAGCGATCGAATTGCCTCCATCCTGTTTGGCTTGATCGTTTTGATCCAGAAGCTTCCCCGAAGCTGAGTCACGAAGCATACGAGGCAAACAGTGTCCTCTGCTCCATAGCCCCACCCTCCCCCCGCAATAAAAAATAGCCGCCTTCGGGCGGCTATCCTCTTTGTTACACCCAAATTATTCGTGAGGATGCTCAACAGGGAGCAACGGTTCCACAGCCAACAGATTGGAAAGCGTACCGCGCTCATTATCGGAGAACTGGCTGCGAAAACTCTCTGAATCCAGCGTCGCCTGACGTTGAGCGGGTGGCATATCGCGCAGATCTCGGAAGGCGCGAGCGACAACACGCCGCCGATCCGTTGGCAGAGCACCCAACTGCTGCATTGCACCACGAACCTGCTGCCGCTGATTAGGCGTCAGATGTTCGAGTACCTCATTACGTTCAAGTATCCGGCGACGCTGGTCTGGCGGCATATTATTAAGCCGCGATAACCGATCCAGCATGCGCTGTTGCGTCTGTGGGGGAAGATCGTGAAAGCCTGGTTCATTCTGCAGCGCACGTTGTTGCTGTTCGAGTGGCATATTGCTGTGGCGATCCATCCACTCGGCCAAATGCTCCTTGTTTTGTTGCGGTTGCATTGCCTTCGGGGCGGAATGTTGCCCTTGGGCCGCAGGAGGGTGTCCACCAAAACTGCTCTTCGTTCCACCTCCACCATGTTGCGCACTTATCGCAGATGCGGAAGCTAGCAACAGCAAAGCAGCCATGGCTTGGCCAAGATGGAGTCGAAATGTGGCAAACAATGGCATGATATTCAGGCAACGGACATTTCTATAATGCAACGCTCTGATGTCTGTGCTCGCAACGAGATTACTGCGTTTGACCTCCTTGCCGCGACAAATATTCTGTGCATCACAGGGTCAGATTGTCGGGGCGGATCCGTCGTCGGTTGAGCTATCCTCCTGCAAAAGTTGATCCATCGTCTGTAATGCTTGGTCATTTTTATCGAGTATCTGCAGATCCTCTACCGTGGCGGAGACCTCAGGCTTGTCGGAATGAGAGAAATTGGTGAAACTGGCGACAGTTCCTCCACCAATAAGAAGAACGAGTGCAAGCGCCCCAGCAAGAGCCGGACGGAATTGACGGCCTGTATTGAAGAGTAGACGGCTCCGCATGCGCTCCAGCCAGCCCGCTGGCGCCATCGCCTGTTCTTCGCGGAGACGGACAGCCAACTTCTGATCAAAATAGACTGAAGGCTCCGGGGCAGTCCATGTGTCCAACAGTGCAAAAGTGGCTTGGAGAGAGGCGAACTCCTCATGACAGGCAGCACAAGACTTTACATGCTCTCGCGCGGCGTCGTTGTTCCGCGCCTTCGGATCGAGGAGCAGATCAGGTAGAACGGATTGGCAATCTCGGCAGTTCATAATGACCCTTTCCAATTTTTTCAACTTGAACGCGTCGAATAACGGCATTGCGCGTTTCCTTGTACGACCCCAAAGGGGCTAAATAAAATCCTTCAATTTATCGCGTAGCGTCTGATAAGCGCGGAAAAGTAGAGATTTTGTGGCAGATTCGCTCAATTTGAGAACATCCCCGATCTGTTTATAGTCCAATCCCTCATATTTATGCATGAGGACAGCCATGCGTTGACGCTCAGGTAATGCAAGGACATGCTGACGGATAGCGTTTAGGCGCTCCCTGCGAAGCAGGTTAGACTCTGCGCTTGGTGTAGAGTCCGCTACATCAGGAGTGGTTCCGGTTTCCGAATCGATTTCATCGAGATAGATAGTGGAAGCAGTGCGTTCATGCCTGGTGTCGCGCGCATGGTTGACACCAAGATTTGTTGCGATGCGATAGAGCCAGGTGCTGAAGCGTGCCTCAGCGCGATAAGTCTCGCGAGAGCGATAGACCCGGAGAAAGACTTCCTGGGCGAGTTCTTCAGCGATGGCCTGATTGTGGACCATACGATACATGAAATGAACGATGGGTTTGCGGTATTTCTGGATGAGGAAGTCAAAGCCTGCCATATTGCCGGCTTTCAACTCCAACATGATGGCGGCGTCATCCATTTGGCCGAATTCGCCTGTTATTTGGCGGTTTTCAGCAGCCTGCAGGTTTTCAAGAAGCCTCGGTTCGAGAAGTCTCGGATTGATCGCCAGCGTAGCCATATCATCCATAACCCCATTTTCAGCCTCGGGTTGCGCTTTGGGGTCAAATTCGGACATATCGCCATCTCCGTTCTCAAGAGGAAGCTGGGCCCTGGGGGATTTGTGACCGGAGTTGGATGGAGGCGCGGACATCCTGTAATTCATTAATTCTAATGAATTGTAATACTGGGAATGAGGCAAAAGCAGATTCTTCAGTAGTTACGGGATTCGAACAGCTTTCCTTCATTAGCCCATAGTGGTCATAAATGGTATTCTCTGAAAGAACTGTTCGCCGGATGACTTCTTCGGTCTTCTGCTGCGACATCGGGGCGCATAACTCAGCGGTAGAGTGCCACCTTCACACGGTGGAAGTCGTAGGTTCGAATCCTGCTGTGCCCACCAATCCTTTCAACAACTTAGCGGGCTTTTCACTTCGCGGCTTTGTTGCATTTTGTTGCAAATCGTCAGAATCGTTCTTTTCGTCTCCTCCTTTTTCGAGCATTAGGTACATCGAGCCGACCATCCCCTGAACGCTCTCCGGGAGCGCCTGCATGTACTCGTTGGCGGTGGTGTCCGCCTTCGCATGTCGGAGGTGCGCCTGAATGTCCTTTACCGATCCCATGTTCTGCGCCTGTGTAGCCATCGTGCGGCGTAGCACCTGGAAGTTCAGCTTCGGAATCCCCAGCTTGTCCGCGAGGGGTTTCAAAACCCGATAGCGGTAGTTGCCCGACGTCGAGGAATCCTCCTGTCGCATTCGGAAACATGAACGCATCGGGAGAAGGATCGGGAGACTCGCTCTTCCAGAGCAGAAGCTCATGCGCGAGTCCGTCGGGAAGGTGTACTTTGCCAAGGCTCTTTTTGGTCTTTCCGAAGGGACGGATCTGTCTCCGGTAGACAGTTTCGGTCAGCGACAACGTATTACGGTTGTCGAACGAACGCCAGCGCAAGACGAACAACTCGCTGGGGCGAAGCGCCTCCGTCATGTCCAGGATCAACAACAGTCGATCCCGACGTGAGGCGTGAGCCAGAATCAGCCAAAGTTATTCCCACTCCAGGATCTGTTTGTCCTTCGGCCGGAGATTCTTGGGAATCTTCAGCTTTCTGGTCGGATCCTTGAGTAGAAACTCCTGTTCGATGGCCTCGTCGAAGATTGATCGCAGGTAGGAGCGAGCTTGTTTGACCCGGTCCTGACAGTAGCGATCAGCGAGTTGATTGACATGCGTCTGCAACATGAATCGGTCGATTGATTCAAGCGGAAGTTCTCCGAATTTGCCGATCAAGTCCAACTCAATCTGTGACATCTTTTCCTTCGCCGTTTCCGGCCGCCAGTCCCCTTGGCGAAGGGGGAAATAACGGTTGCGAACGAACCACTCGAACGTTGTGGAGCTGTCCTTCCGGACTCTCCCTCCAAGGTTCTGGCCCGTCTGTTTGGCTACCTCCATCCGGAGAGCTTCACGCGCACCGGACTTCGTAAGCCTCGTTTTGGGACCGAGCTGAACGCAAACGATATCAACCCGGTTCTCTTCGGTTTTAGGATCGAGGACTCGCCGGCGGAAGTATCCGTACCACATCTTTCCGCGCAGCGAGACCCATCCCGCCTGGTGCGTCTTGCCCATAGATCACTCGTTTTCTGTGGAGGGAAAAACCGTGGGCGCTATTATTTTACCGGCGTCCGGAGCGTAGCGACGAGACTCGTTCTCGCTCGCTGATAAAGTCTTCAATCCCGCTCGCGCGGTATCGTAGCGTACCGTCTCCCATACGGATGACAGGGAGCCGCGGCATCTTGCGCGAAGAGTGATCCCATACCCAGTCCTTGCTAACGTTGAGCCGCCTGGCCACATCATCAACCGTAAGCAATGGATCACTCGCCAACGGACCGTAGGTGGAAGCCCCTTGCGGAGGCTTGCGAGTCGAGCTCGTCGGGACGGTCAAAGTATCGGGTGGCGCGGTTGCAACCTCTGCTAAACGAAGCGCCGGAAGGGACTCTATCAATGGCATATCGTCTCCGTAAGGTGTTGGCGCAATGGTGAAGCGTTGGCGATAAGGATTGCTCTTACCTACCCGATGTGTCCAATTCCCATTTAGTTTTGCCGTTATTCCGAAATGGAATAACGGTGCGAAGCTGCTTCGATATGCAAGCCACATTTGAGGATGTCGCCGCATCTAAAATCAACCAGTGACAGGCTGTCGAGGTGACCTTCAGCCACGAAATCAACGGTTCGCCGATTTCATCGTGCTCGAATTCGCTCTTATGACCTTCTGATCCCACGTAGAGATGGTAGGGATTGCTATGATGCGGAATGAAATAAGGCTCATGGAAGCAGCAATCGCCCTGGCAGAGGAGTTAAACTTTTCCCGCGCCGCACATCGTCTGCATATCAGCCAACCCGCTCTCACAAAACAAATCGCAGAACTCGAGAGCCGACTCGGGTTTTCACTCTTCGAACGCGACCATCAATCGGTCGCGGTCAACGAGGCGGGTAGGGCTTATGTTCAGGAAGCGCGTATGTCGGTGTTCCATAGCGAGAGGGCGGTGCAAGCAGCCCGCGCCGCGCTCAATAATGCCGAAGTCGTATTGCGCGTTGGAAAATCTCCCTATGGCGATCCTTTTCTTACATCGACTCTGTTGTCAGTGCGCTTACCGCTCTTTCCGCAACTCAAGGTCGAACTTACAAGTGGATTCTCGTGCGATTTAGTTCACGATGTTCTTTCGGGACGAGTAGATCTCGCGCTCGTGACGGAGCCTCCAGAGTCTTCGATGCTCTCGATGACAAAAGTCGACGAAGCTCCTCTCTACATTGCTCTTTCGGAGGAGAACGAATTGGCGAAATTACCACAGTTGAGTATGGGCGATCTGAGCCATGAAAATTGGATAATCTTCGGCCGCTCTGTCCATCCGCCTCTGTACGACCGTATCTTGCGGGTTGCTTCCGATCAGGCCATCCGGCCTCGGGACATGCACCACATCATGGTTCCCGAAGAGGCCTACCAACTCATTGCAGAAAAAATGGGATAGCATTGCTCTCGAAGACGGGCGCGCTCAAAAATGCGCGTGATGGCGTCACGATTCGTCCTCTTGTAGAACAAGGACTGATACTCAAAACGTTCTTGGCTTCGCGAGTGGACAATCAGTCGAAGCTAACCAGCGAGATTGTGCGAGCGTTTGGACGGAAGATGCGGACGCTTGATGGAGATCCCCAACTCAATCTTCCGATTTCTGCGTGATTTCGTTATTCGTTCGGATGTCGTGACGACTCAGTATCTGAATATTGATCGGACCTGAAGATCCGCATCGCGGACACGTGATAATACCAGTCGAAATCGCCTTCAGGTCGATGTCGATTCCTCGTACGACATATCCACACTTCTTGCATTGATGCGTATGTTCTAGCTCTGCGCGCATCTTTCTCGGCCTTTTTTCTTGCAGCCTCTACCAAATGCTTCAACCTTTAATCAAAAGATAGGTCTGGCTCAATCCCACAATACTGCTACTTCCAAATTCAGGGATCTTTGTTAGCGCGTTCATGGTTCAAGAGGCCGTTAGCACCGAAGCAGCGACATTCGCCCTGTTGTCTTGCGATCTCGTTCGAGCGACGGTTAATCGGGAAATAGACCTCACCGCCGTGATTACTTCCCGTTTGCCGACCACTCGGAAGCTATCCGGCTACCCACTTCTAAACGCATCGAGCAGAGCTCAACTCTAATATGATCGGTGATGGGGTTTGGCGGAGCGTGGGGCGTTCGTCGCACCCGAGTCATTGCAGGCCGGAAGACTGCTGCTTCACAGCAGTCGCTCAAAGAGTTACAAATCCAGTTTGATCATGGCCAGGCTGACGTTACGCCAGACCTCCAGTGCTACCATTCAGCAACGCGAAGGCGTGTGGCTCCTCTCGTTTCTGAGCCTCGCACAGGGGGAGCGTGACCGTGAGTTGCGCTCCGCCTTCATGACGATTTACCGCTGTCACGCTGCCTCCATGCACACGGACAACCGCTTCAACGAAAGCAAGTCCAAGTCCATGGCCGCGGGATGCGCGTCCTTTGACTCTTCGCTCGAAGAGGTGACGACCAATCTCCACATCGAAACCCGGACCGTTATCTTCCACGGTAAGCGTGGCCATGTGATCGTCTGCTCGAAGCGAGACACAGACCAAGCACGAAGCGGGTAGATGTTTGAGTTCGTTATCGAGTAAGTTGGCGATGACGCGGTGAAGGAGAGCCGGGTCGGCGAACACTTTGACTGAGCCCGAGCTTCGAATTTGAACACCCAGCCCCTTGTCACTCATGGAAGGCTCGTAGAGGTCGATCATGCCTCTCACAAGCGCGTCGAGATCCACCTCCGTCCGCGAGAGCCGGAGGGCATCCGCTTTCGCCTCTGCCACGTCGAGGGAAGTGTTCAGAAATTCGGTCAGACGGTCGAGTTCGTCGATCGCGGAAACGATTGATTCGGCGTGATCGCTGGCATCGCTGGCCAAAGCCGTCTCCAACTTGCCACGGATTGCGGTGAGGGGACTTCTGAGGTCGTGTGCGAGGGAGTCTGTAATGGTGTGTAATTGATGTACTGTGCTCTCGATCCTGTCGAGCATGTGATTCAGGGTGCGAGCCAGATGGCCGATCTCATCGTCGCCCTTCGTGTCGGGAACCCGGCTACTCAAATCGGATTGGCCAATTCGCGACGCTGCTTCCGTAATTTCGCTAACGCGGCCTAACATCTTCCGAGTGGCGTAAAACACGATCACGAAACCAAGCAGGACAATAGCAACCCAGAGAGTGAGAAAACGTACACGAAGATTTCTCAAGACATGAAGTTCGTCACGTTCAGATAAACCGAGATAGATGCTGCTCCCATCCTCAATTCGCACTGATGCAACTCTGAATGGAATGTTGGAACCTTGGATCCGTATATCGAAGGGAACGTCGGGCAGTACCCGAGTAGAGCGGATGGCAGCGAGGTTCGCGACGCCATCTCCAGAGCCGACCCAAAGTTTAGCCGGTCCGCTATCTCCTGCTTGAAGAAAGAAGACAGCGTCGTTCTCGTTACCGCTGGAGCGTTGACGGTTTGGAACCTCACGGCTGGCTAGTTCTGCCACCTCTCCCACAACTCGCCGATAGAGGCGGTCTTTTGGAGTTCGTGCAGCCACGTCACCCAGAACTCCGACCTCGCCCGATAGCCACGCATCGCTTCGCCGCTGGATGTCATCTGCAACAAATCGGTGAAGCATCGCGAACACAAGCATCGTTCCGATGGCAAACGCCAAGGCTTGCCCAGAGCGAGATACGCCACGCAGCGCTTCGCATGATTGGATTAACTGCCTTTGAGGACATATCCGATACCTCGCAATGTCTTGATCAGCGGCTCGCGCCCCTCGGTGTCAATCTTGCCGCGGAGACGATAAATGTGAACATCAACCACATTCGTGTCGGGCTGAATCCGCATTCCCCAAACCTCGGTCAATAGCATGGAACGGGTTACAACTCTGCCAGCATGGCGGCAGAGGTACTCCAGTAAGACGAACTCCTGTGGACTAAGGTTAAGGACTTCGTCGCCTCGGGTCGCTCTTCGTTTGAGCATGTCCAGTTCCAGGTCGCGAACTCGCAGCCGGCTCGCGTCTTCGGTGTGGGGTGAGTTGCGTCGGAGGAGATTACGCATTCTGGCGAGCAATTCGGCGATAGCGAAGGGCTTCGTCAGGTAATCGTCCCCTCCCAATTCCAGTCCCTTCACGCGGTCGTCCACTGACCGCCTTGCCGAAAGAATGAGTACAGGACTGGTGACACCCGACTTCCGCAACTGGAGGATAAGGTCAATACCATCCCGGTCGGGCAGTCCAAGATCGACGATCATGCCGTGATAAACATGCTTCGCCGCGAGAAGAGCAGCGGTATTTCCGTCTTCTGCCGCATGGACTTCGTAGCCCGCATCCATCAACGATTGCTTGACGAAGCTTTGAATCTCGAGTTCATCCTCGACCAACAGGAGTCGCATAATTCCATCCTATTGCGCCTTGACCGCCGATGGCTTTATTTTCAATCCTCGGAGTAGATTCCCTCAAAAATGAGGTTTTCGGCGACAAATGGCTCGTCAAATTGTTTCCTGCCATCATAGAAACAGTAAGAGCAGTGGGCAGGTGATTCCCGCCAGGAGCATGCCAACAACCACGGCTTTGCGACGTGCATACTTCCACGACATAAAGAACCCTGTGCAAGTCGATATCACGAGGGCCAGAGCAGTCGCAGTGAAGAATATCTTCATAGGAACTGGACTGGGAGCTGGCGAAGCCGGGGTTGGCGCGGGAGACTTCGAAGCATCGGGTTTAGGAGCATCGGCCTTCGGCCCGTCAGCCCTTACGGGCGCGGAGGGGGCCGCCTTTCGGGGAGGAAGGTACAGGGTTCCCTTCTTATGCAACTGCGAAAGATGAACGAGAATCGCGGGAGGAACGTAAGAACTCCCACGGCTCGTCTCGTGCAGTCCGAACATCTGAAGGCTTCCCGTAATGGCGAAGAAGAGGATCGTCGGCGCAAAGAACACTCCAATGTAATGGTGTGTTAGGCGTATCAATTTGAGGCTAGTCGCGGATGTCATTTTTGGCTATCGATTTCATGGAACATCAGGAGCTAAGCCTGAGTGCATTGATCTGATCACACGTTCTTCAAAACCGCATACGTGGCTTACTGATGTGTAACTTAGCATGTTGGTTATTGCAGTTAATCAACATCTGCGCCGATTGCGCCCTCCATGAACAAATCGTCATCCTATTCCTTCCCTGCGAAGTGCTATCAAAAGAACAAAGGTCTCGTCTCAACGAGTAGCCGTTGTACCGAGAATACGGAGTTTGTTCTCTCAAGCAGTCGACTGTCGCCGGATCGTCGTCTCTTCGTGGTCCAGCTTTCCTCAAAACACACGTGACATCTAATCCATTCCGGCTGAGGACCCATTGTGCATGACTACGGCTTACCTGAACCGCATCGCCACAGCCGTACCAGAGCACGATGTGCATGACACCTTCGTCGTCTTCGCCGAGAAGATGCTCGCCGACCCGCGCTTACGCACGGTCTTCCGCCGCATGGTGAGCCGCGCTGACATCGCGCATCGCTATTCGTTCCTCGATCCGCAGAAAGGTTCCGGCCAATTCTTCGTCGCATGACGCTAATGAGTTTTATCGGCTAGGCAATTTTCCCGACACGTCGCGGCGTATGGAGTTGTTTGAGCAGAGTGCTCCGGTGCTGATGCGGAAGGCCGTGGACCGGCTTGCGCTGAGCGAGGAGGAACGCTCTGGTATTACGCATGTGCTGGTGACCTGCTGCACGGGGCTCTATGCGCCTGGGCTGGACTTTGAGATCGTTGACCACCTTGGGCTTTCGGCGGACGTGGAGCGCACGATGGTTGGATTCATGGGATGCTATGCCGCGATCAATGCGCTGAAGCTGGCGCGGCACATTGTGCGCTCAGATCCGAAGGCAGGTGTGCTCATGTTGAACCTTGAGTTGTGTACGCTGCACTTCCAGGAGACGCAGGAGTTGGAGCAGATACTCTCCTTCCTGGTCTTCGCCGATGGCGCGGCGGCGAGCCTGATTACTGCGCGCGAGCAGGGTTTCGCGCTGGACAGCTTCAAGGCGGTGATGGTGCCGGAGACACGTGGGCTGATTACCTGGAAGATTCGCGATCTCGGATTCGACATGCTGCTCTCCGGGCAGGTGCCGGGAGAGCTGGGTCGCGCGCTGCACGAGGGCGAACTAATGGCGGAGCGCGACAGCATCGACCTGTGGGCGGTGCATCCTGGCGGGCGGTCGGTTCTGGATGCGGTGGAGAAGGGACTGGAACTGCCGACGGATGCGCTGGCAGCGTCGCGTGAAGTGCTATCGTGCTTCGGCAACATGTCGTCGGCGACGGTGATGTTTGTGTTGCAGCGAATAATGCAGCAAGCGCGCCCGGGGCAGCATGGGTGTGCGATGTCGTTTGGGCCGGGGTTAACAGCGGAGACGATGCGCTTCCATGGGGTCTAGTGCACAGATCGACTTCAGTCGGCGGGTCTCTCCACGTGAGTTGCCGGAGCTGATGGATGGTGACTGTAGTTATGAGGATTTCCGTGACTGTCTGCGCAGTCTGGAAACGGTCAATCGCTGGCTGCTGGGTTATCGGCCGACGCTGGCTTGGCTGGAGCGGTTGCCGCATGGATTGCGTGATCCGATACACATCGTCGATGTGGGAGTGGCGGCGGCGATCTACTGCGGCAGATTGCAGGCTGGGCACGGAGACGGGGCATTGCTGTGCAGTTAACGGGGATCGACTTGAATCCTTATGCGGCACGTGCAGCAGCGGAGTCCACACCAGAGGAGCTCGGAATCACGTGGGTGACCGACGACGCTATGAGGTATCGGCCGAAGAAGCCGATCGATATCGTCGTTAGTTCGCTGCTGGCACATCATTTGGAAGACGAGGAGATCGTCGCGCTGCTGAGGTGGATGGAAGCGACCGTGCAGCTAGGTTGGTTTATCAATGATTTGGAGCGGGCGAAGTGGAGTAGTCGGATGTTTGGGTGGGTGCGGTGGCACTGGCTTGTGCGGCATGATGGGCCGGTGTCGTTCCGGCGGGCCTTCCGGAAGGAGGATTGGGTGAGCCTGCTGGCTGCGGCTGAGGTTCCGCGAGAGGCGGGTACGGTGGAGAAGTGGCGGCCGGGACGGTTGTGCGTGGGGAGGTGGAAATGAGGTCGGCGATTCTGAAGTGTCTCGTTAGACTAAGAGATATGAAGCCTCTCGCCCCTGGCGCCCTCCTGGCGCACCTTATCACGTCTAATCATCTGAGAAGCGAATAATGCCACTTCCCACTCTGCTAGCGCCCAGCTCCACCGGTACCAGATTCAAGACTGTTCTCTGGGTCTCGCTTGGTCTCACTGTTCTCTTCGTCTTCATTACCTCAGAGCTGCTCCTCATCACCGACTATCCGATGTACCACGCTTACCGTCTGCAGGTCATTGCCGACCGCCATCTCCTCATCCCGCATACACTCGCTGGAATCTTCGCTCTTTTGATCGGCCCCATCAATTTCTCCTCGCGGATCCGCCAACGTCACCTTCAACTCCATCGCATCCTCGGTCGCATCTACGTCATCTCCGTGTTTGTTGGTTCCTTCACGGGGATCGCTCTCGCAGCCGGCCGCCCGGGTCTTCCCGGAACCTCGATGCAGGCTGCCGCCTGGATGGTCTGTACCACCGCAGCCTTCATCACTGCACGCAACCGCCAAATCACACAGCACCGCCAATGGATGGCCCGCTCCTATGCCGTCACGTTTACCTTCGTCTCCAGCCGCGTGCTCAACCTCTGGCCGCGTTACTGGAGCCACCTGGGCGACGTCTTATCCGCTGTCGGCGTGATTGCGTTCACACTCGCCTCCCTGCTGATCGTGGACCTTGGCCTTAACTGGCGCGAACTCACCACCCGTCGTGACTGATCGTCGGCTAGGAGGCCATGAGACTTTTAGGGCATCGTCATAAATGCAGGCGATCCACATCTCGTCTTTGTGATTTGGGTCTGCAAAATGTCCTATTTCCCGAAGCTGGTCCCCACCAGGTCCGAGCTGACTACAGGCCCGTAACCACCGAACTGTCCAACAACTACCGCTACCGCAGGCTCTTCACCCTCCAGTACCCACACCATCACATCTTTCGGCTGAAGACCGATCAGCCGCGCAATCAGCCCCACGATGCCGCCCAGCTCCGGATGAATGCGAAACACTGTCGCCTTGAGGGTCTGTCCTGCCAAGTGAACCGTCTGCTCGTCCTCCGGCGAGATCAGGAGCCGAATCAACCGCCCGCCGCCGACTGGTGCCAGCATCCCCACCCGAAACGGCGTCGTATTGTGCGGCACGTTCAGCAGCAAGGTCCCAACGAAGCCATTCGCCAGGTCATTCGGCAGGTCCATGTGCTTGCTCTCGACGTGTATCTTGGCATTCTTGTCTATCGTGCGGCTGGTCACTATGCCGGTAGCGGCTTCTACCGTAAAGTCGATGGGCTTTGTAAAGAACGGCCCTTTCTGTATGTGATGGTTGCGCACTAACCGGAACGTACCCTGCTGCGTGTACGTCGTCGCCTCATCATCAATCGATCCATCGACAAAGTGATAGGTCAGGCGCATCGTTACTTCATCGCCCTGCACAACCTGCGAAAACTCACCACTGGCAATGGTTTTTCCATCCTCGGAGCGGGCCACCATAAACCGGTGCATTGGCCGTTGAATATGTCTCACTGAAATCGGTTCAGCCGCAGCTGCGATGCACAAAGTCATCGCGCAAAGAGCCGCCATTAGGAAACCGTTTCTCCTCAATCGAATACCCCGTTCTAACACCTTAGACGTCTCTATCCAGGCAGCGCTCCCAACTCCAAAATGACGATTTGTACAGAATGACGTGCCGAACTGCTTTCTGGACGTCTACTAGAACTATGGAGTCCTCAACAAATTGATTGAATATGCATCGAGTTCGGAGGGAATGCTTTGCAAGACGAAGTACTGATCGTCGGTGGTGGAGTGGCAGGCTGTGCGGTTTCGATCGCGCTCGCTCGAAAGGGACGAAGCGTCACCCTGATCGAACGCGAGCCGACACCGCGCCATAAAGTCTGCGGAGAGTTTCTAAGCGGAGAGGCTCTTGAGGACCTTCATGCACTTGGCATCGACGTGGCCGCGCTTGGTGCGGTGCCTATCGACTACGTTCGCCTCGCCGCGGCTAGGCGGGCCGCGGAGGCTCCGTTACCTTTTCAGGCTGCCTCACTCACGCGCAAGGCACTGGATACAGCGCTCATCGCCGAGGCCATCGCTGCGGGAGTCAGCGTCGAGCGTGGTCGCGGTGTGCAGTCGCTCAGTCGCACGACCACCAACCTCTGGCGGGCTACGCTCGACGACGGTACCAGTTATGAAGCTCCAACGGCCTTTCTCGCTACGGGAAAGCACGATCTGCGCGGACACGGACGTCCGAAAGACCCTCACCAATGGGTCGCCTTCAAGATGTATTACCGGCTGTCTCCCGCGCAGACCGCTGACCTGGGGGATGCCTCCGAGTTGACGCTCTATTCCGGAGGCTACGGGGGTATCCAACCGGTGGAAGACGGCATTACGAATTTCTGCTGTGTGGTGAAACAGCGGTATTTCGCACGGGCGGGTCTTCGCTGGGAGGGCCTCATTGCGAAGATGCAGCAGGACTGTCCTCACCTCGCGATGCGGCTCGACGGTGCTGAGCCACTGCTCGACAAACCGATCGCCATCACTCATATCCCGTATGGTTACATCCGCCGCACAACCGAGGATGGGCTTTACTGCGTCGGAGATCAGGCCGCCGTAATCCCTTCGTTCACCGGCGATGGTATTTCCATCGCCCTGCACACTGCCCGCCGTGCCGCCGCCGCCTATCTTGCGGCGGAGCCGGCGACCGGTCTTTCAGACAAAATTGCGCTCCGCAATGCTGCCCCAGATGCGCCTTGCCGAGTTCGCAGCGAATGGCTTGAACAACTCACTCGCGCGCGCTGTACTGCCGTTCTGTCTCAGAGTGTGGCCCGGAGCGATGCGCGTGACGGCTAGGCTGACACGCGTCACCCAGCCCGCCGCTATTGCTCCACAGGCGTTCGCAAACTGAATCAAGCTTCACCCGAATCAACTCTCGGTAGTCAAGACCTTCCAGGGGAGATGCAATGAAGACCTTCGCAGTTTTAGCTCTCGCAGTCGCGCTCTCTCCAGCCGCACTCGCCCAGCATCAGACTTTCGCCGTCAATCCCGATGCCAGCGAGGTCAAGATGAAGCTCAACACGACTCACGAGGTCGTAAACGGCACTTTCCACGTACAGTCCGGATCAATCAATTTCGACCGAACCACTTCCCATATATCGGGAATCGTCATCGTCGCAGCAGGCAGCGGCAAGACGGGAAACGATAGCCGCGATAAGAAGATGAACAAAGACATTCTCAAGGTGGACCAGTTCGCCACCGTCTCTTTCGCTCCTAAAACGTACAACGGAACGATTGCTGCTTCAGGCGACTCGACTATTCAGGTGAGCGGAGTGTTCACGCTGCTCGGCACTGCTCACGATCTAACGATTCCGATGCAGATTCATGTGGATGGAATGAAGGCAACGGCGAAAGGGCAATTCGTCGTTCCCTATGTGCAGTGGGGTCTCAAGAACCCGAGTTTCCTGATCTGGAAGGCAGAGAATGATGTAGCGATTGATCTCAATCTCGTCGGCCAGATCTCAAACTAAGGAGATTCTCGCCAAAAATGAATATGCGTGCGATTGGATTGGCCACTCTTTGTCTCATCTCAATGCCTGTGCTTGCTTTTGCGCAAACTGACGAGATCCAGGTCTACGATGGAGAGATTGCGCCACCGGGAATATTCAATCTGATGATCCACAATAACTTCACGCCCAAGGGACGGACGGTGCCCGACTTCCCTGGGGCGATCATCGCCAATCATTCGTATCAGGTCACAGCCGAATGGGCGTACGGCGTTACGCCGTGGTTCGAGCAAGGGCTTTATATGCCCGTAACCTCGCCCTATTCTTCGAACTATGGCTCGACGATCAACGGCTTCAAGATTCGCGAACTATTCGCGCGACCCAACGCTCACGACCACAAGTTTTTCTATGCGGCCAATTTTGAGTTTAGCGTCAATCGCAGCTACTGGGAGTCCAGGACGATTACCTCCGAGATCAGGCCGATCGTGGGTCTGCACTTGCATCAATGGGACTTCATCTACAACCCGATTGTCGACACGGACTATACCGGGGGACTTGGAAACCTGCAGTACAATCCCTCGGGGAGAGTGGCGTACAACTTCAACGACAGGTGGGCCGTTGCCGCGGAAGAGTATGACGGTTTCGGCCCGCTGCACGGATTCTTGCCACTTTCGAAGCAATTTCACGAGGTCTGGGCGACTACGAATTA
Organism: uncultured Acidobacteriaceae bacterium; assembly: GCA_963831665.1. GTDB lineage: Bacteria > Acidobacteriota > Terriglobia > Terriglobales > Acidobacteriaceae > Edaphobacter. The sequence continues at coordinate 1,043,127 of CAWHRG010000002.1, forward strand.
CTCAGGCAGCAAGTTTCTCGGTTTGAACATTGAGACAGGTGTCGGGTACGGGTTGACTGCGGCTTCGGACAAATGGACGCTTAAATTGATGCTGTCACGCAACCTCAATGTCCACCCATGGCACCCTGAATAGGGGAAAGCCCCCAAGACATGGGCAGTTTGTCTTGAAAAGACAGGATGATTCCGACAATCCTACGTCCGGCATGGAGAATAGCATGGCAGCTTCCGACAACAAAAATATCCTCGCTGCCTTGGAGGCGAACTGGCAAGCGGAAATGGAGGGCTTCCACACCTATACCGCTCTCTCTAAAAGTGAAGCGGACCCGCACCGTCGGAATGCGCTGCGAGGTCTGGCGATGGCTGAGAAGCATCACGCCGATCTTTGGGCAGAACGCATCAACGAACTCGGTGGGACAGAGCCACAGTTCAGCGGGAATCCGAATGGGCAAGCGGATTCCCTGGCGAACCGCGTCGGTGGAGCAGACTTGGCGCTTCGTCGGCTGGAAATCGATGAAGGGCGGGATATTGCAAAGTACGGTAAGCAAATCAAAGAGCTTGGTGACGACCCGAGCATTGCTATCCTCGAAGAGGTGATCGCCGACGAGCGTGAACATTACCTCACGCTCGGCAATTTGATAAGGGAGCGAGGTGCTCTGCCCGCATTGCCGCCTGACCAGGTCCAGGCAGCTCTTGACGAGTTGGTCTCCACCCGCGAGAAAGGGCATTCGCAGGCTGCGGGATGGGTAGGCGACGCGATCTACGGAATCAACGATGGACTCGGTTCGATCTTCGGTATCGTATCCGGTGTGTCTGGCGCGACCTTGGGAAACAGTCATTTTGTTCTGATCGCCGGTATGGCCGGGATGGTCGCGAGCGCACTATCGATGGGTTCTGGGGCATATCTAGCCGCGAAGAGCGAGCGAGAGATTTACGAGGCGGAGTTTGCCCGAGAGCGGGAAGCCGTCGAAGACAACGAGGCAGAGGCACGAGAGGTCCTGTCTCTTAGCTATCGATCCGCGGACTTCCTGAAGAAGATGCTGAGAGGTTCGTCGAACACCTTGCGACGGACAAGAACCAATTGATCAAAGCTCTTGCGAGAGAACGACTCAACACAACGGAAGAAGGGTTGAGCAAACCATTGGTCTCCGCCGTGTCCGGGGCAATTTCAACGGCTGTCGGCGCGTTCATCCCGATCCTCCCATTCTTTTTTATGACCGGCATTCCGGCTGTGATCATCGCGGCAGTCGTCTCGCTGGTTGCACATTTCGCTGTGGGTGCGGCAAAGTCTCTCATCACCATTCGCTCTTGGTGGGCCAGTGGGTTTGAGATGACCTGGATTGGAGCTCTCGAAGGAGTGGTCACATACATCATTGGAATAGGACTTGGTAAG